>NZ_JBTXKX010000006.1:0-45667 GCF_054817925.1 Methylobacterium sp. CM6247 | reverse complement strand
TCGACCCTGACCGTCTGTTTGCCATCGCTACGGTATCGTTTCAACGCCTCAATCTGAGTCGTGAAGGTTCGGGCCAGTTTATTGAACGCTCGCTCGGCACCCTCCTGTTGAGGAAAGTTATCTACGTGTGCCAAGCGCCGCGCGAATGTCATGGTCGCCAGGTGCACCGCGGCCATCTGCACGGCGAGCATAGCCTCGACTTCATCCCGCGGTTCGATCCCATCGACGACCGAAAGCACGAAATTGATCCCCGCCTCATCGGGCTCCCGCCCCTGGCTCGCAACATTGGTGATTTGGCTCAGCAAGCCATTCATGAACGGAAGGCTGGCCGTGCCGAGCGCGTTCAGAAGGTTGACCGTTCCCGTGCCGAGATCGGGATGGTCCGGACCAGTGGAGATGCCAGCCTTCCCTTTGGCGACGCGGATGCGAGCAGGTGGCCTTTGAGCGCCGCGAGCAACGTATCGAGTAAGAGCGGCTTTTTCAGCGGGAGTCGGTTTGTACGGCTCTGTCACTGCAGGTGGTCGAGAGGAGGCGAGAGCAACCTTCCTTCGAGGTGACGGCATGAGATGATCTCCTATCCGTATCTGTAAATTGGCGTCCCTGATGTGATGGTGGGCTGGGTGGGAGGCATAGCTTCGCCTGCGATCGACGAAACTTGTAACCTGACGTGCCGGAGCCTGCCGTACTGGTTACATAGATCGATGGACGAAACCCTGTCGGGGAGGCCGGGGTCAGGCGGTCGGCCTTTACTCGCCGCTTCACCTCCTGCGAGGTCTGACGCGGAGCGAACCAGTCAGCACATCGACCTGCTGACCGGTTGTCTGTGGGTTCATTCCCACTCCTGCGGCTTCACTCAGCCGCTTGTTGCCGGTGCCGTCCGGCGTATCGCGGGGACCCGGAACTGACCTGGCTAGTCACCCGGCCCACGGCTCCATAAGGGAGCGGGCTATGGTATCGATTTAGGAATATCAAGAAGGCTGATGGTTCATACAAGCCTAAAAACCGATATCAGGTACGATTTCAGGAGGATAAGTTTTTTAGCCTAGTCGAGCCATCGGAATGGTTGGAGCAGCTGCCGTTCCCGAATTGGAAATGAGAGAACGTCTCCCTCAGGGGACATGCCAACTCTGAGGCAATGTGCCGACGGGGCGATGGCTTCCGGAGAAATGGTCGATCGTTCGCCTCGAACGTTCCGCGGCGCGTTAAGCGAAGGCCGCGGTGAAGAGATCGAGCTGCTTTGACTCCATCGCACGCCGAGCCCGACGGCTTCCACCTTTAAGCTTACGCACTGTCAGGTCGGGAAGCGGGACATTCGCTCTGCCATGAAGGATGGCGCCAACGATCTGGCATCCATCCCCATGGTGAAACACGTACAGGGTATGAGGTCCTGAGCGCAGAATTTCCTGTACCAGCGGCGTGTCTGAGGGAAGGGATTTCAGGGCACGGAGAAGATCGGGCAACCCCGCGACCTCGATCTCCATAGCCCGAAACTCCATACCCCGCGCACCCCAAACCTGTCGCACGACAGCCACGCTGGTGTTCGCAAACGGTGCATCCAGAAACTTGGCTGCTTCCTCCAGAACGAAGCCAGCCATCGTGTCCCGGGCTTCGATATGCGAGGCGCTGAGGAGTGACGCTGCAAGCTGACGCTTCGTAACCGGCATTGCAGACTCAACCGCTCTCAGGCCCCAACATAACGTCAAGCTCGCACAAGCTAGCCCTGTAAGCGAGCCGGGGTTCCAGCAGGGGGCTTTGGCGTCTTAGCAGTAGGTCCCGCGAAACAAGTCACCCATGGCCTTCCTGCGGAACAGAGTCTGCCAGCGTTTCCGCTGATGCTCGAACCGATTAGAGATCATGTGGCAGTTCTGGCAGAATGCTGCTGGCCTCCCGACCGCGCGCAAGCCACGATGGGATGTTCGTCCTAGAAAGCAGTGATCCTGGAGATCGATCTCTATACGGGTGGTCACGCAGGCGAGAGCGTTTACGACCCCTTCGTAGAGGTGGGAGCAACTATGATCGGGGACGAGGAGACTGGCGGCGTCTGCGACGCGATCGAGCTCAAATCCGTCTTCATGGCGATCAGACGTTGAGAGCAGGCGACGGGTCGGAAGGCAGAGCACGTTCCACGTGGCATAGCGCGGTCCAGTAGCGCGCCAAGCTCATAACCTGGAGGTTCTCGGATCGAAAAAGCATTAATGTCATGGGTGAGAGCCGAGCGCCCCGCCTCACACCCGATGAACGTCGTAGGCCCTCTGAGTTGGCGGTTGCTTCAGTTGCTGAGCGAGAACAGCTGTGTTGGCAGCAACACCGTTTGCCTCCAGATCAGCCCTGACCCGCTCAATCAACTCATTGTCCTTAGCTCCATGGATCACCGAAGACATCAACTCGTCAGCGTAAGCGACTGCGCTTTGGTGATCGACGCCGAGCGCTTGAGCCGCATAGTTCGCAAGGGATTGAACTCCCTGAGCATGAACTCGGAACCGCGCTTCTTCACTGCGAACAAAAAGCATTTCAGCTGCGCGTTCACGTTCCTCGAAGAACCGTGTCATCTGCCACTTCCTTCCTCATCGAATATCGCCTCGCCTTGCGAATGCTAGTTCTTAGACAACGTTACGCCTCAGAGACCTCCTTGGCGTTCACTAATATCAAGTTCTCCCGCTACGGCCGGCCATCGGCGGGGACCCTGGCATCCCAACGCCTATACGGGTGGTCGGGGGTCGCAATGTTCCTAGCGCCAGGGTTCAAAAACCCGGTAACAGGGTAACAGGTAACAGCCGGGATGAGCGACGCGAGCGGACCAAAGTTCCTCATCCAAGCCGACTTCGCCCGGCGGCGCGGGGTGTCCAAAAAATCCGTAAATGGATGGAAACAGAAGGGCTTACTGGTAGTTTCTGATGTAGGTTTGATCGACGTCGAGGCGTCGGAATGGAACCCGGGTCAGCGCCCGGCGAGCTATCGGAGAGGTGTTACCCACCGTCCTATCCGAGCCGTTACCGGTAACACCCCGGTGCATGAGCCCACGGCGCCAGCCACGCCCAAACTGGTCACCTGGCAGAAGCACGGCTCGGCGATGCCGAGGCCCGCGGCCCTGCCGGAGGGTGACAATGATGGTGAGGATGTCGGCCCGCTCGACCCAATCATTTCTAACGTGCAATGCGCTGTTCGTGAGACTGCCGGCTTCCGACACGGAGAGCCACAGCAACCCTATGATGTTGCAAAGTAGCCTGGTGGCGCGTGGGACCGGTGGAACCGCACTTCCAGTCGAACATAGACACCCAGCTCGTTCCGCGCCGATATACACGACAGGGCGCACGAGACGTCTGTGGGAGGATGTCGATGCGGACGCTAGCGCTGCTTGGGGCTTGCGCACTGTTTGGGCTCGCAGTGACGGCGCTTGCCGAGCCTGCTCCCGTCATTCCTGATGTGCCTGCCGCCTTCAAACCGGCCCAGCGCGAGGGCTACTTCTTCGTCGGCGGTCGCTATGAGACCGTCGACGGGAAAGAGCTCGCCACTGGGCAGATGTTTGTCCAGTTCCACGCCCCGGCCAAGGTCGCTCAGCCCTATCCTGTTCTACTGGTGCATGGCACAGCCCAAACCGGGGTTAATTTCCTCGGTACTCCCGATGGCCGGCGCGGATGGGTGGATCACTTCGTCGAGCGCGGCTTTGCCGTTTACGTCGTCGATCAGGTCGGCCGGGGCCGTTCGGGCGACAACCCGGAGGTTTACGGTCCCTACGCTCGACTCGCGCCGAGCGACTTGGAAAGCATCTTCACCGGTCAGGAGCGGTTCGAACTCTTCCCGCAGGCCAAGCTCCATACCCAATGGCCCGGCGGCCCCGGCGTGAAGGGTAATGCCGCCTTTGACCAGTTCTACCTCTCACAGGTGCCGTACATCGCGAATGGGCGGAAGAGCGAGGAACTAGTCAACCCGGCTCTCATCACGCTGTTGGAGAAGATCGGTCCCTCGGTCGTTCTAACTCACTCGCAGGCGGGAGTGTTCGGCTGGGCCGTTTCTGACCAACGGCCGGATCTTGTTAAGGCGCACGTCGCCGTTGAGCCGAATGGGCCGACCTTTTTCGACATCAAGTTCAAGGGCGGCTCTGATTGGTACGAACGGGTTGGCGAGACTCGCGCTCGGCCCTACGGCATCACTCGTGTGCCACTTCACTTCGAGCCGCCCGCGAACTCCCCGGCCGACTTGACAGTCGTGCAAGCTGATCAGCCAGTTCGACCCGACCAGATCCGCTGCTGGCTTCAAGCCGAGCCGGCGCGGCAACTCCCGAACCTAGCGAAGGTGCCAGCTGTCATCGTTACCGGGGAAGCATCGTTCCGGGCGACAATGGACGACTGCACGAGTGCCTTTCTGGCCCAAGCCGGCGCGAAGCCCGATCGTCTCGCACTCGCCGAACATGGCATTCATGGCAACGGGCATATGATGATGCTGGAGGCAAACAACGGGGCGGTCGCCGACGCGATCATCGACTGGATCGTGGCTAAGACGCGCTGATGCCCCCGCGAGGCGTGGTATGGAGTGCGCATGAACCCTTTAAACCCGCTCCGCGAACGCTAACACGTTCGTGCACCATGCCGAGACGATCCTAGCAGCTACCGATTAGGGACAGCGACACGGGGAAGTCAGCACCCAAGCCACTACCGCAACAGGGCCGACTTGCGGTTGATATGATCAACCCCATCGGGGCTGGAATGCCCCGCCCTCTTACAGCTCAAAGCTTCCTTGCGCTGCTATCGAAGCGGGTGTGACATCCTCTAACCGGCCAAGGCCTGCATCTCGGCTACGCCATCGCGCAGCACGTAGCCGCGTCCCCAGACGGTCTCGATGTAGTTCTTGCCGGACGAGGCGTTCGCGAGCTTCTTGCGCAGCTTGCAGATGAAGACGTCGATGATCTTGAGCTCGGGCTCGTCCATGCCACCGTAGAGGTGGTTGAGGAACATCTCTTTGGTGAGGGTCGTGCCCTTCCGCAGCGAGAGGAGCTCCAGGATCTGGTACTCCTTGCCGGTGAGGTTCACTCGGTTGCCAGCAATGGCCACCATCTTCTCGTCGAGGTTCACGGTCAGGTCGCCGGTGGTGATGACCGACTGGGCATGGCCCTTCGAGCGGCGGACGATCGCATGGATGCGGGCGACCAGCTCGTCCTTGTGGAAGGGCTTGGTGAGGTAATCGTCGGCTCCGAAGCCGAGGCCCTTCACCTTGTCCTCGATGCTGGCCATGCCGGAGAGGATCAGGATCGGCGTCTTGACCTTCGCCACACGCAGATGGCGGAGCACCTCGTAGCCCGACATGTCGGGGAGGGTGAGGTCGAGAAGGATGATGTCGTAGTCGTAGAGCTTGCCGAGGTCGATACCTTCCTCGCCGAGATCCGTCGTGTAGGTGTTGAAGCTCTCCGACTTGAGCATCAGTTCGATGCTCGCTGCGATCGAAGCGTCGTCCTCAATCAGCAGCACACGCATGGGAAAGCCCTCAAAAGATTGAGACTTCCTAACCGGACGTCGGCAACAAACCGTTAAGGTGCGGGAGAAAGACTCGCTTCTCTATGCAGGCACGGCTCGGCTGCGCACCAGGCTGCGCACGGCTCGGAACGGAAGCGTCACAACCGTGAGGCAGGCGCCCAGCGCCAGGACCACGATGACCGACAGGATCGCCGTCAGGATTTTGATCATAGACGTGCTCACTCCGGCGTGCGACGACATGGGCCCCGCACCGCAGCCACGATCCTCCTGAAGTTCGGCGAGAGTGTGTGCGAGCCAACCCAAGCCATCGCGATGCGCGCGTCCGCCCTACTGGCCAGCCACATCCACTCATCGGCATGACCAGGATTGATGCCCATACGAAAACGCCCCAGGAGAGGCTCCTAGGGCGTCTGTTGGCCGAGCGGCCGGCTGGATCGGACTGGGGATGCTCAGTCAGAGGATATAAGGCGAAGCGCCTTAGTAAGATCCGAACTTGTAGTTCAGGCCGGCGCGGACGACGGCGAACTCGCTCTCGCGAGCCGTGACCGAACGGCTGAGCGTAAGAACGTTGGTGGCTGGGTTGAACACCGAGCGATTGCCGGCCCGGCCTTCGTTCTCGAGGTTCACGTACAGGCCTTCGACCTTCAGCGTCACAGCCGACGACCTGAAGAAGTTGAAGAACGAGTCGGTGGGCATCGCGTACTCGATACCACCACCAGCGGTGTAGCCGGTGCGGAAGTCGTCGCCACCCGTGCCACCGTCGCCGTAGGCAAAGCCGCCGGTGCCGTAGAACAGGACACGATCGAACGCGTAGCCGAGACGACCGCGGACGGTACCGAAGAAGTTCATCTCGTTGCCCGGGACGCGGACACCGACGGGGCTGTTGAGAGCGCCGGCGACGGGGCTGATGGTGCCGGTCACGGTGCGGCTCTTGTTGCCGAAGTCGGTGTACTGGGCGTCCGCCTCAAGACCGACGACCACGCCCGAACCCGGGGTGAACTGGTAGTTGTAGCCGACCTGACCACCGCCGACGAAGCCTTCGAGGTCGTTGCCGCCATTGGTGGACACGACCACCGGGGTACGGGTGAAGGAGTTCAGCACCGAACCACCCGGCAGGGCGTAGCGGTCGCTGTTGCTGCCGGCGTCGAAGCCGTAGCCGGCGTTGATACCGAAATAGGCGCCCGTCCAGGTGAACACCGGCACGGGAACGAAGATCGGGGGAGCGGCGCGACGCGGAAGGTCGGCGGCCGAAGCGGCGCCAGCCAGGAGAGCGGTGGCCGCGGTGGCGAGGAGAAGCTTCTTGAACATGGGAGTCGTTGGCCCGTGCGATGAATTTGAACGACACAGAGCCTCGAAAGCGTCAGCAGCGATAGTGCGATCTTGCAACACTGCGGATTTACAGCGTATCAGCCGAGTGCCGATTCGCTATGTTGCGAAGATAAATACGCATTGGCTCTCATTTAGAATGTTATCATACTTAATCATTACTTAATATAGCGGGTAGCCACTGTGACTGTAAAATCCGCGACAGACGTTGATCGTACCGTCGGCCTACGCATCGCAACGCTGCGAAAGGAGAAGGGATTGTCGCAGACTGAGCTAGGCCAGCACGTCGGCGTCACGTTTCAGCAGATCCAGAAGTACGAAAAAGGAGCGAACCGCATCAGCAGCGGCCGGCTGCAGCAGATTGCTCAGTTCCTCGAAGTGCCGATGTCTACCCTGTTCGGCGATCATGAAGCCGAGGAGCACAGCGATGCCTTCGGCTTCCTCCGCGAGGCCGGCGCTGTCGATCTGCTTCGTGCCTATGCCGCGATCGAGAGCGATCAACTGCGCCGCGACGTGCTGCAGCTCGTTCGTACAGTGGTGGGCTTAAGGGCGGGGCAAACCCAAGGCGCGGAAGAAACTATCCAGATTAATTTGACAGGTGATGGGCTAAACTCTCACTCCTGATCGCCCTTGGCTTTCTCCTGCCCAATCTCTCTGTCGGGCATTTCCCAGCCCCGTTTCCAGGTGGCATGCTCCTCGGTGTCTGGGGGGTAAGGATTGGCGCTGCTTGGGTCGCCACGATCACGGGCGTGACGCCCTTCCTGGCTAACGGCTGAAGGCGATCGCTGAGGAAAAGACACGGTTGACGTCCTCGTCCGCCCCTACAGAACATCGTCCTGATTGGGCACTGGCTTATCAGGCTGTGCTTCGGTTTCGGCGGCTTTCGGATGCTCGTCCGGCTTTGGCGGCTTGAGTGCTGTGGATCCAGCTTCGGGCGTCGCATCGACCTGAGACCGTTTCTGCTTATCGCCTGCCATTGTCCCTCTCCCGAGCTGGGTGTGCCCGCCTGACTGTTCGGCCAGCAGGAAATAAACCGGCGCTGAACGAGGTTTGATCCCGCCCTCCGGCAGCCAGCCGAAAGCTGATTCACATAAGGGGATGAGCCGAATGGCATCGTCCGTCTTGTCGAACGCCCGCATGCCGTCACCGCATGGCCTTCGCCACCCGCGACGGCCCTCGTGAGCCGCTGGCGTGAAGGCGACCCTGCCGTTCCGGCAGCTTTCTTAGGGTGGTGCTGGCCTCAGTTTTTCCCGAAATTAGAACCCCTGTATCCGTGGGGTGAATCGCTTTGCACCCTATCCCCTCTGCCTTCGCTCTTCCGGCGCGACGCATCCAGGCTTGCCACTCGCGGCTGATGACGCGGACGAGGTTCGGGCTGTTCTTCCTGCCCTCGTGGCGGCGCTCTTCGATCGTCAGCAACCCGTCGCCCTCGGCGAGACGGATGGCGCCTTGGGCGAGGCGACGGCAGACTCCGGCCCTGGCGGCGATGGCGTCGATGCAGAGACCGCACACGCCCTTGGCGGCTACCTCGTCGGCGACGATGCGTAGGACCGCGAGCTGGCCGGTGGTGAACCGCGAGGCCAAGGCAGGCGGCATGGGGCCGGAGCAGGCCAGCAGGCGGCGCCTATCCCTCGACATGGCCTTATCGGGGCTGGTGACGCTCCTGCGGGGTGGGAATAGGCTCACGCGGCCGGCAGGGATGCCGACAGGCACGATGCCCTCCCGGATGGCGCTACGCCGCCCGTGGAGCCGTTCGGCGAGCGCCTGGGCCTCCTCGTCGGCCAAAGCCCCTACCCCGTGTCCCTGCCAGACCTGGCGCGATAGCTCATCCATCTGCGCAAGCGTCCGCGCGCCGTCGATCGCGGCAGCCATGGTGGCGTGAAACATCGTCCCCAACCCTCTCGGGCCGCGGCAGGCACAAGGCACGACTTCTCGATGCGGGAATTGGCGTTCCCGCTTGACTCCCAAGGGGGTCTTATGGCTTGTGAGGGATTGGAAGCGGCCTCACAGGCCCATCGATTTCGCGGCCCTCCTGTTTGGCGACAGGGGGGCCGTAGTCGTTTCAGGGTCTATCTCGCGGCGGTGATCTCTCCTGATGCCGGCTCACGACTCGCGCGAGCGATACGCGGCCGGACATGGCATGTCGGCCGGGCGGGGCAGTTAAGTCAACGCTAACCCTCATCGGCGACGCCCACGGTCTGTTCGATCCAGGGAAGGCCAGCCGTTTCCAACACCCTGCTCCTGCTCGCCCTGGCGACCGAGAATGCCGAGCTGCGCGCCCAACTCGCGGAGGTCCAGGACCAGTGCGTCGAGTTGGCGGTAGATGCTGGCGAGCTTCACGCTGAGGTGGAGGCGCTGCGGCGGGAATTGGCTGAGATGCGGGCTGGAAGGGATGCGTGGAGGTTCTAGAGCATCGCTACGAGGGCAACACCGCCGATCATCAGCAAGCCGCCGAAGATCCGCCAGATCGTTGCCGGGTGACGCTCGAAGCCTATCCAGCCGAAATGATCGAGCAGGATCGAGGTGACGACACCCGCTGTCACGAGCATTCCCAGGAATGGAGCTGCACCAATCTGCCTAGCCACGATGAACTGTGCCAGGATGATGCCGCCGCCCAGAACGCCGCCGAACCAAGCCCACCACGGTACGACCAGCACTTGTGCGATGGTTGGCCATATCAGCTTTCCCGAGAGTAGGCCCACGACGAGGATGCAGGTTGCTGTGCCCGCCACCACGACAAGGCCAGCGGTCAAGGATCCCTCAAACCCTTTCGATAAGGCCCCATTCTGACCCGCTTGAATGGCGTTAGCGACGCCCGCCAACAGGACAATGCCGTACAGATACCACATGGTGTTCTCAGTCCTGCCTCTGGACTGACCATCTAGGCCGACGCCGGTGGGCTACGGTGTGGCATAAAGGGGTCGACTACGACCGGACTCGGATCAGCAAGAAGAACAGCGAGCCTATGTTCAGCTCAGAGAACGAGGCGAAGGCGGCGAGGTGGCGGGCACCTCGCAACTAACTGGGACTCCTGATGTCATTGACGTGAATTTCACGCCGGGGTCGAGGCGCTGCGGCGGGAGTTGGCGGAACGACATGCTCGATCAGGCTGAAGGATGCATTCCGTCGAGGGTGACTTCGAAGATGCTGCCGCGGGGCTCAGACGGCCGGTACACGATGCGGCCGCTAATTCGCTCCGTCAGCGTGCTGACGATGAACAGCTCGACGATGCCGACGACCTCGTGGACCTCTTCAACGCCATGGAGCGCGCCTCGCCGGGGTCGTCCGTGACCGGGGCCGATGGATCGCGTTAGGCCTCACCAAGGCTGCGGCCGCGTCTCCATCTGATCCACCCGCTTGCGTCGGCCATCGGTCCGCTCGATCCAAATTTCAGCGGCGTCGAGGGCGAGCTCTGGACCGTGGGCATAATCCCATCGCCAGTTCGGATCTGCGGTTGGGCCCCATCTAAGATCGACGCCCTCCCGAAGGATCAGGCGCAGGCGAAATTCCCCCTCATTCTGGCGGGCCAATAAGAGCCTGAGAACCTCAGAGGAGGCGATCCACGCTTCCGATGACCCGAGGTCTGTAAAGATGCAGGGCGCATAGTCGTCGGTAGTGATCTCGCGCCAGGGCGGGAGTTCGTCATTCATGTAAGGTCTATCGATTCACGGCCCGGATCGGCAGGACTCGCTTCGAAGACACCATATTCGGTCAATCTATTTTTTATCCGTTACTAAGTCTATTGAGGGCGTGCCAAAAACTGCTCTATAGGGCACTCACCGAGCCTCAGAGAAAGACGTTATGACCGATCAGACCACTGAATTGCCGACCAGCCATATCGAGCTTACGGCTGACATCGTCGCTGCCTACGTCTCCAACAACTCGGTTCCAGTAGGATCACTGGCCGACTTGCTGAGCAGCGTGCACGCCGCCATCAGCGGCCTTACCAGCGGTGGATCTAGCGCGCCGGAGGTGGACAAGATCGAGAAGGCGACGCCGGCTCAGATCAAAAAGTCGATCACGCCAGACCACCTCATCAGCTTCGAAGACGGCAAACCCTACAAGACGCTGCGCAGGCATCTGACGCTCCGCGGGCTGAGCCCTGAGGCTTACCGTGCGAAGCATGGCCTACACGTCGACTATCCCATGACTTCAGCCAGCTACTCGGCGCAGCGCTCGGAGCTTGCTCGGTCCCTTGGCCTCGGACAGGTGCGCAAGGATACGGGAAAGGCGAAGCCCGCCGCACCGGAAAAGACAGTCGTTGAAGAGGCCGCTGCGGCTCCTAAGAAGCCCAACAAGGCTGGTCGGCCGCGCAAGGCTGCTGCGGCCTGAGCGCCGAGATTAGCGATGTAGGTCGGCGATCTACATCGCTTTAACGAACATGCCTTCACCAAGGCAATGATTGGTCCTCAGAAGCTGCCCCTCAGCGGCTCTGGTGCATCGCTTCCCGCTTCGGGAACCGTCCGGTTGGGCCGGAGCATGTCGTCTACCATGATCAGGAGGTTCGACAATTCGAGCTTCCCCTCCTCCAGCACTCTGCCCTCGCTTAACCTGCGCTGGATCGTACTTTTGATGCTCGACAAAGCCTCACGGTAGCCCTCGGCGCGTTCGGTGCTCATGGTCGGGTTCCTGGCGGCGACCGCGAGGAAATAGGGCAGGCCCTTGGGGCGCCTACCGCTTCGCCGCCCAGATCGGCACTGCACCCTTCGGACGTCCCGGCACGTTTCGAAAGTACCGCGTCCGCTCGAACCGAATGAAATCCGCGTGGGCTTCAGACACGAGGTCACCGCTCAGAACCATGGCTCCGCAGAAGTCGGAACGGATCACGCCGAGATCGGGATGCACGCCAAAAAGCTGCAGCGTCGTCCAGCCCAGCCGGCCAGCTTCGTCGGCGTGCTTGTCGAGGAAGTCCAGGGACGCAGCGTGAACGGCTTGCCAGCTCTGCGCGGTCAGGCCGGGGCATGGGACGACGCTCGGCTTCATGGCCAGGAAGGATTCGCGCCAAGCCTGGGGGCTGCCGGGTTCGATCTTGAAGGCTGGGGATGCTGACATGAGGCCCGGCGACTGTGATGGGCCGGACGGGATAGGTGACAGGGACCGGCCGCGCCAGGACATGTGGGTCACACGCGGCACTGAGGCTCGGGCCAAGCACCTGCCTCACAGTCCGACTTTGTTAAGGTTCGATTGAGCCACAAATTCTTAACAATCAAATCCAAGAACAATTTCAGGACTCGTTAGTGTTTCATCGAGCAGAACGTTCACGACGCGATGCCAAGCGGATAGAATCTATGCGTATAATGCATAGTGATTACTTTCTATAATGAGCATCATAAAGGGGAGTATTTTATTGTGGTACATCAGCTCGTCTATTATAGCCGCAACATTGTAGAAGGTGGCGACCGTGCTATGCTCACAAACTTACGCGAAATTGTTTCTACGTCTCAACGGAACAATAGCAGGGACGGTATCACAGGATTCCTGATATTTGATAAGACTTGGTTCGTACAGATATTAGAGGGCGAAAAGCTCAAGGTAACGGACACCTACAATCGGATTGCGCGAGATAGTCGACACAGCTCCGCAACGATTATGAATGTGCGCGACGTTGAAGCGCGACTTTTCCCGAATTGGACGATGGGTGGGGCGATGCGTACGCCTGAGGCGCAAGAGGTCTATCTGCAGCACGGGATTGGCGGCGCTATTGAGCCCACTCGCCTCAAGAGCACGCAGGTCATTGATCTTGCTCTCGATCTGCAGGCCTTCGAACTGAGCAAACGTCAGGGACAGCGCCTCACCGCTTGATAGCAGCTGCCCCGCCGCTCCGATCTGATCACGGAGCCGGCGGGGAAAATCGTCCATTTCACTGAGCCGGTACACAACTTGGCTCGACGGGGAGAATGGCCTGGGCCCGTTAGCGAAAAAAGAGCGTGCCGGGCGGCATGCAGCCCGCAATGGGACGATGCTCGATCAGAGCGGGTTTCTATTTGGGCGGCAAAAAATCTAACTACCGCCAATCCCGGTTATAACTTTCCCAGTTCCGTTACAGTCAGGACATGGGTCTGAGCCAGTTTTTCCGGCGCCGCTGCACCTTTGGCATAAATTTTCGCCCGTTCCAGGCGTGCCGGGTGAAGCTTCGTCCCCGGGTTTAGTCTGGTTACTGTCGACCATAGCGCTCTCCATGGAGTGCAGAAAAACAGGTTCTGGTGACGTGATCCGTGAGATAGCCTCATGGCACTCAAACTATGAAACTGATTGCAAGACCATGAAGGCGCTCTGCCCTTACCCTGCGCCGTAACCACCCTTCTTGTTGGTTGGGTGGTTGCTCGGGGAATGGTCATCATATCCCCCTGTCGAAGGCCCCCTGTCCGCGGAAGGCTCTACCGAGAGTGGCCCCGTTGGACCAGCGTCGGCAAGACCGGCCGGCTCCTTGGCCTTGTCAATAGGACGAGCCGGTGGCGGGGTTCTGGGGTCGCTTGGTGCAACGTCGTCATGTGAGGCCAAGGCATTTCTCCTTCAGTTCGAAGCTTGCAGGGTTCAAGACGTCGACCACTCCCACTTGACCTCCTCCGCAGGGCGGTCGAGGCGAACCGTGTTGCCCTCGACAGCTCGGACGAAATCCATGGGAATGAAGTGGTGGAGCCCTTCAGCCGCCGGGTCCTTCTTCGTCAGCTTGATCTCACCGTGGTCGACATGATCGACGGTACCCACATGGACGCCATCCGATCCGACCACGTCAGCGTGTTCCTTGATCTGAGACACATCGACCATCGGTTTCACTCCCTGTTCCGACCTCAACGGGAGGGGGGTCGAGGCGTTCCTCTGTAACCGGCGCTAGGCCGCTACGGCCGGCAGCGGCTCGATGCGATCCAGTTCCGGGCCGATCTCTGAAAGCAGGGTCTCGCTCTCGAAATCGGCCTGAAGGTTGAGCCAGAACTGGTGCGATGTACCGAAGTACCGAGCCAGCCGGAGGGCGGTGTCGGTGCTGATGCCGATCTCCTCCTTGGCGATGCGCTCGATGCGAGAGCGAGGAAGGCCGAGTGCCTTAGCGACTGCGCCTGCGCTCAGCCTGAGTGGCACCATGAACTCCTCCCGTAGGACTTCCCCAGGATGGAGCGGCGGAAGGCGCTCGACATCCCCTCCGGCCTCGAAGGCCTGACGAAGGGTCGTGATGCTGATCATGTCGGACATGGCAGAGCCCCCCTTGGCTAGTGGTAGTCACAGAACTCGACCCGTTCCGGTCCTGCGTCAGTCCAAACGAAGACGATGCGGAACTGGTCGTTGACGGCGATTGCGTGCTGCCCGGCGCGATCTCCGATCAGGGCGTGGAGCTTGTTCGCGGGCGGTGACTTCAGGTCCTTCAGGTCGACGGCGTTGTGCAAAGCGCGGAGCTTGCGTCGGGCAACCTTGAAGAGGTCGGCCGGGAAGCCTTTCGGGCAGCGGCCCTGAAACACCGCCTCCGTCATCCGGTCATGGAAGCTGCGGATCATCGCACCGCCCGTGTTGCACCCGTTGATACATGTATCGCCCACTGCAACATCTAGGTCAAGCGGGATGTACCATTCAGTGCAACAGCTCTAGGACGTGCCTTACGGCGGGGCGGGGCAATGAGCCCGCCTAATCGCCCCATGTCATTCTCGCACGGAACCGGATGCAAGCCCCTCCCCGGTTCTCGAAAATGGGCTTTTAGAGCGCACGAGTCTGAGCGCGTTTCCCTTCGGCCGCCCCCATTCCCATTAAAAAACTCGGTCCCTTTTATAGGGCGCACAAGTTCAGGTCGGCAGAGTGACGATCGCCTGGGTGAACTCGTTGCCTGTCACGGCATTCAGCAGGAACAGCGTGCTGACACCGGCAAAGGCGTTGCGCAGCGCTTCGATGTCGAGGAGGTCGCCCTTTGCAACCTTGACACCTTCCGGCTTGACACCTTCCGAGAAGCTGGCCTTGGCGGGATCGCGGGTCAGAATACGGACGCTGGCGCCGCGCCGGGTGAGCTGTTCGACAGCGAGAGCAAGGACCCACTCAGAAACATGCCGTAGGTGATCGCGATGGCGGCGATCTCCCGGTGTTCGTGCAGGAGGGTATCGCCGTCGATCGCCGAGGCCCGGCCGGTGATCGGCTCGGCCGCAGAGGCCGGAGCCAAAGCCAGGATGAAGGCGAGACCGTAGACGGGGCAGCGTATCGTCTTCTCCGGTTTTTGTGGCACTAATCGGCGATGTTGCAGCTTCCATGGCGCCGCGTGTAACAGCGACGGCTCGGAGCCTTTCGAACGATTCCGGCCATGACAGAGATTTCCCCCGCGACGTACCCATACAGCTTGGAGGTCCAACCTGCACCAGGATCCGAAGGGCAGCACCTCTGGATCATCCGGCGCAACGGGAAGGTCTACCAGCGGGCAGACCGGCGCTATCCATCTGAGGAGAAAGCCACCAAGGATGGGCTTGCTGTGATTGAGCGGCTCCTGGGCCCTGGCGGTGATAGGTTCTAATCGCAGCGCAATCCGAATAGCGGCAATCGATCTGCCGTGATCAATCGTCAGCCCGCGCGGCGGTGCTCAGCCTGCGCCCGCCACCTGTTGCGGTCGCGCTCGACTACGGCGAGCCGGGCACGTAGCCGGTCTATCTCGACCTGAAGCTCGCCGGCATCCACGGCCAGCTCAATGCACTGATCCTGTGCCTCTGCGAGCTGGGCCCGCAGCTCGACGTTTTCGATAGCGATACCGAGAGCATCGGCGGTTTGCTCGTCGCTCACTTAGGAGCGCTCGCGCTTTGCACGCGCGGGATCGAACACGTCCATCACGGGAAGTGGCTCCGAACGAACGAGGGTCAATCTGGCCTGGCGCTCCGGTAGGTCCCGGGCGACAGATTGGGACCCTGGCTTGAGGTGCAGAAAGCTCGGGTTTCCGGTTGCAGCCTCAGCCACATGGTCGATTGCGTCTAAGAGTTCGGCGAGGCTTCGTACCGCCGTTGGCTTGAGGCAGACGCGCCGTGACGCCGTCTGCCCGGCGATGAGCTGGGCTTCGGTCAGCGCATCGAAGTCACGGTGTCCCCGGCGTCTCTGGCTCATGGTTGACTCGGATCGCTGAGTGCTCCGGCTACCGCAGCCATTGCTGCCGCAGTTAGCACTCCGATGAAAGTTGCCGTGATCATACGTGAGGCCCTTTCCCTGTTTCGGTTATCGCAGGCGCCTTCCGTCCTCTGGAACGGCCGAAAGGTCGACGCTGTAGCCTTTGGCCGCCAACGCTTCGAGGACGAGGTACTTGACCGTCACGCGACGGTTCAGCGCTTCCTGGCGCAATGCGGTCCACACCTCATCCGGCACCTCAAATTTGAGGGCCGCTCCCTTAGAAGGGGCAATGGGGGATTTGGGTGCTTGGGCAATTGCTGGTACTGGCGCGAGAGAAGAAGCTGGCAGAGCCGGCAGATCTTCTGGAGCGTTCGAAGCCCGGGTGAAACCCAAGTCGCTTGTTGCAGCGGCGAGCTGTTGCGCGTCCTCAGGGCTAGTGCGCGGGCGCGGCCGAGGCGAAGGCATGAAAGCAGGTTTGTTCATCACGCGGCCCGCTGCTGGTCAGCCAGAGTAGTGAGCAACTCGTCCAGGACGCACCGCACCTCGTTCAATGCCTTCTGGTCGCCATCGGGGCCAGCAGGAGTTGCTCCAGTGAAATGGATGGACTGGTAGGCTGCGCGTTGGATGATCTCAGTGCATAGCACCGGAATGCTCGCACCCTGAATTTCCTGCCGGGCATGTTGAGCCACACGGCTTTGAAGCGGGGACATCTGCGTGAGGACCACACGAGCCGGGATCGGCCGGCGAAGCATGCGCTCCGCGCGCTGGACGACCTCATAGGTTCGGAAGACCTCTTGAAGGTCCATGCCAGAGACCTTGGTTGGGATCAGCACAAGGTCGCTCTCGGCAATAGCGTAGGTCACCGCCTGCGAGGCTGCGCCTTCAAGGTCGACCAGCACGACGGAGTAGTGTGAGGCCGCCTCTGAAATGCGATCAAGGATCGCCTTCTCGGTCACACCAGAGATCACATCAACGGTGCAATCCTCTGCGGCCCTTTCACGCCAGGACGCTACATGTCCGTTCGGGTCGGCATCAATGATCGCCACAGAGCCGCCCTGCCGCGCAAACGCATCAGCAAGGCAGATGACGAGCGTCGTCTTCCCGACGCCCCCCTTGGTGGAGCAAACGCTCACAACAGCCATTGCCCTAGTCCCCATCAACGCGAGTGCCCGTGCACCCGATTGAGCTAGAGCCCGAATAGTCAAGAAATCGTAAACCCGACTGCGTTCTTGGGCAAAAACCCCTTTGCACTGTTGGGCTAACGCTCAGAAGGGTGTTCGGGAGGTATCTACGTGAGGTCCCAGCCCATGCCGACGCGATCCCGCACGGTTGGCCGAGAGCGGGAGGCCTCCCACGCGTCCCGCTGCGGTGAGCGCGGCCGGTGATGGCTTGCGAGCTTTCTTCAGGGGCTTCGGAGGGATCGGGAGTAAAGCTGGCAAGCCGGACGCCTCGAAGATGTCGCCGGTCATTAGGGCACCTCCATACGAAGCCGAGGCCAGGCGCAAAGCACCACCCTGAGGCTTACCGTGCGAAGCATGGTCTGCCTTCCGACGACCCGATGACCTCCGCTAGCTACTCGGCGCAGCCCTCGGAGCTTGCCCGGTCCCTTGGCCTTGGGCAGGTGCGCAAGGATACGGGAAAGGCGAAGCCCGCCGCGCCGGAAAAGACAGTCGTTGAAGAGGCCGCTGCGGCTCCTGAGAAGCCCAAGAAGGCCGGTCGGCCTCGGTAAGACTCCCGCAGCAGCTTAATGGGCTTCCATGGACGGCCGCTAGGCCATCCTGAGCCCAACCAGGGCAAATAAGGGGAGACGACCTCAGCCCCGCCGCCCTCATGCGCAAGCGACATTCATGGTTGTGGTAGGGGAACGTGCAAACACGCCACATTGTTGGTCACCTGGACAACGATCCAGGAGGAAACATGACGCTAATTCGTTCGCTTACCGCTGCCACGGCCATACTGACGCTCACGGCCGCCACCACGATCGCAGCTCCCTGCGCCGTCGGGACGACATCCAACAGCCAGGACAAGCAAGCTGCCGCTGAAAAGAGCTCGAAGGTTGACGGCGGCTCCGATGCCAAAGTGACCCCTGGCGCGAAGGCTGAGTCGCCCGGCACGGTCGGCGCCATGAACAATGTCGGCTCGAATACCCAGCCGGCTGCCGGGGAGAAGAAGCCGGCCGAGGGCCAGGTGGTGAAGCCCGGCAGCGACAACTGCTGATAGTTGGTCCGGTCCAGCCCCTTGCCGGAGGAAGCCCCGCGACGCCAATAGCCGCGGGGCTATTTGCGAGACAAGGTTGAAGAGCAGGTGCTATTTCGCGCCAAAACCACCGTTCTTATTGGTAGGGTGGCTGCTTGGGGAATGATCGTCATGTCTTCCGGTCGAAGGCCCCTTATCCGAGATAGGCTCCACGGCCTTTTCGACGGGGCGAGCTAGTGGCGGGGTGTTCGGTTCAATCTTGAGGGCTGGGGACTGTGGCTTGTCACTGAGCGCTATCCACCCCTTAAGGTCAGATACGTTGGCTGCTCGATATCCGTGATCCAGCCAGGTTCACGCCTCTCTGCGTAGCACGGTGTACGTTGCCGTAGCTTCCGTCGCGGTACCCTTGACGGGACTGCCTATGGATCGCCTTTCCAAGCTCGCCAGCAACATGGTGTAACGTAGCCTGATGGCAGGTTGCTGCGATCCGTATCCCAAGTTCCCGGGTATGGGTTCGAGCGTAGAGGAAGGCAGCCAATCGAGCCCGTGTATGTTCGGGGATTCCCGCCACCAAGTCAGGGATGGCGTCGGCGTGAGCGCGGTAGATCCTCCCAAGCTTGTCCTCGGAAATGGGGCAACCGTGGTCGAAATCCTTAATACCGATGGAACGAGCCTGGAACACGATGACACCTGCCGATTGAGCAAAAGGCATCAATGGAAGGCCATGGTTAACGATTGGTGATCGGCCTTAACACCATGTAAGGAGTCATTAACAAACGCTCGGCCTGCACACCTCCACAGGTCGCGGATCCACCGATCCCGTTGTTTCTGGGTCACGGCTTAGCGAGGCATGGTCAGCCGGCTGTGGGGCGGTCTTCGGGATCTTCATAAGCTGAACTGCGCAGATGCAGCATAGAGCTAGTGATGCCAGCCAGAGAACGCCTCTCGCGGCTCTTACAGTGCGCTTTGACATGGTTCTCAGGATGAACCTGGATCGTTAGCGGATCCCTAACGCCATAGCTGCCCCGCCGCCCCGATCTGCTCACGAGGTGGCGGGGTGGATCGTCCATTCTCACGCTGAGCCGGTACGCAACTTGGCTAGACCGGAGGATGGGCGGAGGCGGTTAACTAACCGTAGCTTAAGTTTTTAATTCGCATCAACGGACTACGCCGCTAGACTTGCTCGGATCATCGGCCGGATTAGTGTAGTTCAATCCAAACGGTCCCGTTCCGCTTACTTGAATCACAACTGGTTCTTCGGTTGACCATAATGAATGAGCCATATCCGCCGGCAAGGACACGACCCCCCCTGTTCCCAACATCTTTCCACGTCCCTTATCTATTGTGCTTCCCATATCGTGGACGAGAGATCCCGATAAGATTGTCACCGTTTCTGCGGTTGAGTGGGTATGCGGAGCAATAGTCGTATTAGCCGGGATCTTCAGCCGCAACAAGAACGGTCCCGACTTAGCTGGATCACCGTCGAGTAAACTAATTTCGATACCCTTTGGCAGGTCATTGGGAGCCGGCTGCCACTTGATATCTGCAGCGTTTGAGATCGCTATCATGCCGTGCGTATCGGGCGCGATAGACGTGGAAACTTCGGACTGAGGAAGATTGTTTTTTACAAGGTACTTGATGCCTCGATCAAACGAAACATCGTTGTCTCCTCGAATATCCACGCTGTATGCCTGTTCAGGCTTGTCGCTTTTGAGGTCTTTTACATAAACGTTGATATTCAGTATGAGGTTTGAGACCTTCTGAATCTCACCAGTGATAGCAACATCGGCTCCAAGTTTCTTAGCATATTCTTCAGCGCACCCGTTACAGTGCCGTAAGTCCGACCCCTTGGTGACTTCTTCCTTCACAGGATCGGTTGATACGATGATGTAACGGCCGCTGTCTTTTAGAAGAGTGCGCAATAGATCACTTAAGGGTCGAAGACGTGCCCTATCGGCTTCGGTTGGACCTTGGATGCCGAGATTGGCAAGCTGGAAATCGAAAACTGCTGCCTTTGGAGGCTCAGCGTACGCGGCTGTCGCACTCAGTAGCGCTCCTGCCAGGGATGATAGTGTCTGGAAGCCAGCCTTCATAGTCGTTCCATCCTAAGTTTGTTGGAGGTGGAACGTGTCACGTCAGGAATGGTCCCGCGATCATGACAGCCGGAGAAAATTTCAAACTCGATATGCAGAGACGCCTGCCTCTCTCGAACTATGAGGTGTATCTCGACTTCCTGCCGATGATGCCGCCGTACTCCCAGTTCGCCCCTCTCCTGCGTGCCCTCATGTCGGGCGTCGAAGTGGCTGCGGCCCAGGTCATCGTCTTTGGCGGAATGGCCCTCGTCGGTCTCGCCACCCTCGCCTGAACCGAAATCCTTTTTTCCGCTTTCACTGCAAGCCTGCAAGCCGTAGTTCATGCAATGCGCAATCCCCTCGCCCGCTTCGTCCACCGCGTTCCTGCCAAGCCTACCCTGCGCGAGCGCCCGACCGCCTCAAAGGCGAAGGCCCGGCTGGTCCTCGGTGTGAGCCGAGTCCGGATGAAGCCTGTCCCTTGGTCGCGCCGACATCGCCCGGTTCCTCGGCCGGGCTCGCCGCTGGCGCTGCAACCTCCTGAAGCGGGCTGGCCATTAGGCGGGCCGGGGCAACGTTATCACTGCCGCTGTGCTAGTTGCGGTCTACGTGGTGGCGCTGTGATGGTTGCCGCTCGCCGCTCCGAGGCCCTGCCCTCGATCCCGGCCATCCTTCTTGCGCTTCAACCTCTGGCGGCTGCGCCGGGTGACAGCCGGTCTCAGATGGGCTCGGGTTCGCGGGGACGTAGAGGCCGCCCCCACCTGGCTGACGCGAGGGCTCAAAGCCTGCGCGGATCTGGAAGCATCACAGGCCGTGTGCAAGGCACGTCGCCGCGTTCGCTGAAGCCCTGCATCGCTGCAATCTGCAAGCCCGACCCTCCTGCTCTTAAGGGTGCCGGGCTTCCGCGTTGCAGTGACCGAGGGATGTTCCAGCCCGGAACGTCGCTCACTTTTTGATCGGCTGCCGGCGCTCAGCTACGGGCGGCTTGCTGTGCTTCACGAGTATGTCGTTGAATGCCTCGACCATCAGTGTCTCAAGCGGCTTGTCAAGATCCTGGGCGAGGCGGGTCATCTCCAGCCAGCCGGCGCGGTTGACGCGAACCTGCATCGTCTTGAGGTCGTTCGGGATCGTAGGTGCCGGAGCCACGTCACGCGAGGCGGCAGCCGGTACCTCAGCCTGGGGTTCGGCTGGACGGGACTTCTGCTCGACTATGGATGAGAGGGCGGGACGCTTCGGAGGTGCCATGGATCGCGGCTTTCAGGGTTAGCGGTGTGAAGGGATGCGGGATTGCCGGAGGACTTACCAACTTGGCGACTGCCCTACGTCCGGTGCGGGAACTCGCGGGCGAGGGAGGAGACGGCAGACCACATGGTGCCAATCTCGGCGGCGGCTCGGCTCTCCGGATCGTACTCGTTGACGCTCTGGCCGCTAATGAGGGCGTGAGACAGGCTGGCGCGCTGGGACACCTGGCCGGGCAGGACCGGGGCGCCCATTCCGATAAGGATGGCGCGAGCCTCGGCGACGATCGTGGTCTCCGTCTCTCCCCGGGTAATCGGCGGGGCGGCGTTGATAATGCAGGCGATGGGGGCTTTGAGGCTCCGTGCCATCGCCAGCGTCGCGGCGACTGCATCGAGGTCGAAGGGACCTGGCCGGACGGGAACGACGGTCACGGTGGCGCGGGACATCATCGAGGCGGTGAGCGCGGCGTTGTGGGGTGGGCTGTCGATCACGGCCCACTCGATCCCGTCTGCCTCAGCTGCGTCCAGGGTGGCGGCGATGGTGTTGCCGTCTGCCTTCGCCAGCAAGGGGGTCTCGGCTTCGCGGCGCTTGTACCAGAACGACAGGGAGCCCTGCGGGTCCGCGTCGATGAGGAGCGTGGGGCCGGCGAACTGTGCGAGCGCGCCGAAGTGAGCGGCGAGGGTGGACTTGCCCGAACCGCCCTTCTGCGTCGCCACGAGGATCACATGCATTCCGGGGTTCCTACGTCGAGGCTTCGCGGCATCCTTCATTGCCGTAGTTAAGGCAACACTGACGAACGGAAAAGCGCGTTTCCGTCGATACGAAAATCCGGGATGCAGGTTTGCAGGCAAACCGTATTTCCGGCTTGCACAGGACTTTGGTTCGACTAACTTCCGATAACGGTTCTTCTCGGAAGTTTTGAGCGAAGCATAATGCATAGACTTTGGGGGATAGCGCTCACCGGTCTCCTGCTTGGCTTTGCCCCTGCACAGGCCAAGGTCGAGTTCCGCTGGTTCACAGCGAGCGGGATGCAGGGCACCGTCGTCGCGGGGGCGCAGAACGAAGGCGGATCTTACTTCAGGATCATGTGCGTCACGGGCACTGACCCACAGAAGCCAGTGCTTCAGTACGACCCTAAGCGTGGTGGATTGGCTAGACCTGAAGCCATCCAGGTCATCGTTGGCGAGGAGGCATTCCATTTCCAAGTTGATGCGCAGGGTCTCGCCGAACTCGATGCCCGCGGCAATCGTACCGAGTTTGCGCGGCTTACGAATAAGTTGGCGGGCAGTCGAGAGGCAGCCTTCCTGGTTGAGGTGCCGCGCACCAATGTTTCCGAGCGGTTCTCTCTGAAGGACGGATGGAAAGCGCCCGGTTCTCCTGGCAAAACTTTGATTGCGGGCTGCGATTTATGACCCTGCCTCGGGTTATTCCTCAAACAAGCATTCCTGGGACCGAGTTGCCGGTCATCGTGTCGCCGATCGTCCAGGCGTACCAGCGCGCCTCGAAGGCCGACGCCACCGTGCGGGCCTATCGCGGTGACGCCGCTGCGTTCGGGGCGTGGTGCTCGCAGTAGGGTTTTCAGTCGATGCCGGCATCGGCCCACGCCATTGCCGAGTTCCTGGTGCATGAGGCCGAGGCGGGGAGGGCGGTGTCGACCATTGGCCGGCGCCTTGCCGCGATTAGATAAGCCCCTAAGCTCGCCGGGCTCGCGGACCTGACAAACGACGAGGGCATCCACGCGGCAGTGAAAGGAATACGGCGTCGGGTCGGAGTGAGGCCGACGCAGAAGTCTCCGGCTACGGCCGAGGTCATCACCGCTATAATGCAGCACGTCCCGCCTGGGCTGGCCGGCAAGCGGGATAAGGCGCTGCTGGCTCTGGGCTTCGCTGGCGCGTTTCGCCGGTCGGAGCTCGCCGCACTCGATGTCGCCGATCTGCGCGAGGATGCAGAGGGCCTACGGGTCATGGTGCGTCGGTCGAAGACGGATCAGGAAGGTAAGGGAGTCGAGAAGGCGATTCCGCACGGGCGGTTCATCCGGCCGGTTGCCCTGGTACGCGACTGGCTCGATGCGGCCGGGATCATGGAAGGTCCAGTATTCCGGCCAGTCTCACGGTCGGGGAGGGTGCGGGGGGCCCTACGCCTCACGGATCAGAGCATCGGGGATCCGGTGGAGCACTACGCCGAGCTGGCCAGCTTCGACCCGGCGTTGTTCGGCGGGCACTCACTACATGCTGGCTTCATCACGACGGCAGCCGACCGCGGCGCCGACATGACCCGCATCATGGATGTGTCTGGCCACCGCGACCCAAGAACGGTGGTTGGCTACATTCGCCGGGCGAGCGCCTTCAAGGGGCATGCGGGGAGGGGGTTCTTGTAAGCTCAAACGAAAACGGCCGGGGTTTCCCCCGGCCGCTCATTGTCGTGACGGCTGATCCGCTTAGCGGAGAAGCTGCAGGATGCCCTGCTGCGCCGTGTTGGCGAGCGAGAGGGCCGAGATGCCGATCGACTGGCGGGTCGACAGAGCCTGGGAGTTGGCGGCTTCCTCGTTAAGGTCCGCGTTCGTCAGGTTGGCCGAGCCAGTGTCGAGGATGTTGATCAGGTTCTTCGAGAAATCCTGACGGTTCTGTACAACCGTTAAGTTAGAGCCGAACGTCGACGCCTGCGTTCTAAGTGTCGCTGAAGCGTTGGTAAGCTGCGTCAAAGCCGCCTTGATGTCGTCATCACTGGAGAAACCACCAGTAACATCCGTTATACCCAGCCCCTTGGCATCAAACTTCACACCCTTGATGTCAAGAGAACTTGTGTCCTTCTCGTTGAAGGACAAATGAAGTGTATTTTCTTTCTCATCCGATCCAGAGCGATAAAGCAGGTTGACACCGTTATAGCTGGAGTCCTGGGCTTGCTGGCTAATCTGCGTCAGAAGTTCATTAAACTGCTTAGCAAGAGCACCTCGAGCATTGGTGCCATTAGCTGAAGTCGAGCTCGTACCTGTAGCGGAAACGCCAGTGCTTGGCACACCATTGGAAGCTGTTCCGAAACCGATGTCTACTGAACCTGTAGACTTTACGGTAACCTTCTGATCGGCACCACTAGCGGTCGTACGAATTGAAATCTGACCGGTAGTATCGTTAAAGCTTGCCACCAACTTTCCCTTCAAACCAACGTCGGCCTGAATCTGCTCGTTGATTTGATCGACGAAGTCATCTCCCTTGACGCCGGTTGCTCCAGTGAAGCTCAAGGCTTTCACCGCACCATCACCAAGCTGAACCGTCAGACCGGCGCTAGTACCGACCACGCCCGCATTGGCATCGCTAAGGGCAGAAACCGCCGTACCCGTCGCCTTCGCTTTTGCCGATCCATCGGTAGCATCAATACCATAGGAAGTTGCGGCCGTGATATAAGTTGATGACGATGCCTTGAAGCCAATGTCAGTGTCGCCATCAGTTCCCTCGATGGTCAACTTGGCATCGGCCCCGGTAGCGGTTGACGTGAAAGACAGTTTTCCGTCTTCCGTAAGCGCTGCCTTCGCTTGTGCACCGCCGCCACTCGCAGCCGTAAGCTGGGAGTTGATCTGCGTCAGAATATCGCCAGCGGAAACCTTCTTTAGATCGTCAACACTGCTGCCAAAAGCTGCTGCATCAAGGGTAACAGTTGTCGTCTGGTCGTTTCCGTCAGTGATCGTGAAGACGGAGCTGTGAGTTCCGGAAAAATCATGAGTCCCGTCTTCTGCTGCGCCAGTACCACCTTCGCCGATGCCCAGAGACGAGGTAAGAGATACGGCGGTGGTGAACGTAGCTGCAGCAGCACTACCACCAACGGCTGTCGATTTGGTTGCGAGCGCCTGATTGGCGGTCGATTTAGCCGAGTCGACCAGCTTCTGGATCGAGGTAATGCCCTGGTTGGCAGCCTGGATCGTCTGGACGCCGTTCGAGATGCCGTCAAGCAGGCCGCCAAGATCGGATGAACGGTTGCTGAGCGCCTGCGAGGTGAAGAAATTCACGGGGCTGTCGAGGGCCGAGTTGACCTTCTTACCCGTGGAAAGGCGGTTCTGCGTGCTGGAGAGAAGATCAGCGGTACCTTGCAGCGAGAGCAGGTTCTGACGGGTCGCAGCGGTAAGGGTGATGCCGGAAGACATTGATTTTGATCCTTTGGATCTGAGAACCCTCTAATTTCGAAGGCACGTCACCAGAGGACTGGACTTCCTAACCTGGGATTAAACCAATGCGCCAAGTTTTACGGCGGGCTCGCTTTCCGATGGTATGGTTAATTAATAATTAACTCAAATAATATAGATAACTATTGCGACCGCTTGACGAAAGAACCTTCATCGAAGGGCTCAAAAGGAGTCGGACAATGGCATTAAAGCTGACGATCAGACCCGGTGAAACTGTGTATATTAACGGAGCCGAGATCTGCAATTCAGGCTCTGCCACAAGCTTAGTCATAAAAAACCATTGTCGTATTCTTCGTGAAAGCGAAATGATAACCGAGGGAGACGTCAACTCTTCATGCTCCAGGCTTACTTTCGTTTTACAACAGGTCGTTCTCAAAGAAAACCCGTTCGATGAGCTTAACGAGCTGTCGAAGCTCGCCGTTCAGATCTTGCAGAAGATGCCCTCGTTCGCTCCTCAGATCTTGGAAATTCAAAGTTTATTGAGCGAGAAGAAAGCCCATATGGCTTTCAAGAAGGGCAAAGCCCTAATGATTCTTGAAGCCTCTGAGTTTGGAACAGCTGCGTCCCATGGGCTTACGGTAGCGCAGCGTTAGCACTACTTTGGCAGACTGATTTCAGGGAGGCCGGTGGAGTACGGCATCACAGTGCGGGCATCGCCGCGGTGGTGGCTGGCTGAGGTGATCCAGGATGGCTTGGCGGATCGCCGGCATCGAGGGCTGGGGCGGTGGGCAGGCGATTTTTTTTCCGCCCCGCCGCGGCGAGGCGTCGGGACTGAAGGAAGGCGTAGGCGATCATCGTCATCAGCGCGTGTCGGTGCAGCCCGGTCCACGAGCGGCCCTCGAAGTGGTCCAGGCCGAGCTCCTCCTTCATCTGCTGATGCGCCTGCTCGCAGATCCAGCGTGCCTTGATCGTGGCGGCGAGCTGCTTGAGGGTCGCATCGGCCGGCAGGTTCGAGAGATAGAACTTGCGCTCGCCCGAGCCACGCTCTTCACGCGCCAGCCAGACAGCTTCCCCGGGCAGGTGCTGGTTGCCTTGTGTGCCGATCCGCTGCGTCGGCCCATCGGCCATCCGGACGCGCAGCCCACAGAAGCGAGCTCGCAGCCGCCCTTTGGTGCCGTGTCGCCACGTCACGGATCGGCCGGTCATATCTGCCAGGATCGTCTCGGCCGAGACCGAGACCTGATCCGGCACGTGATGCTGGCGGGGTCGCCCCCGCCCCGCGACGGGGAAGATCATCGCCACGTCGGCCGGGTAGACCTTGCTGCGTCCCGAGATCCCGACGGCCCATCTCAAGCCGCGCTCGCTCAGGGCCTGCCGGAACGGGGCGGAGCAGCCGTAACCCGCATCCGCCAGCACGCAGCCGAAGCGCACGCCACCCGCTCGGACCCGGTCGATCTCCGCAACCGCGATCTCCAGCTTGGTGCGAGCCGCGCGCCGGTCCTCGGGCACGCCGGCCCGGGCCATCCGGTCCGGGTCCCCCGTCCAGATCTCGGGCAGGAACAGTCGCAGTCCCACAGCCACGGGCACCTCGCCACGCGCCAGCGTAAGCGAGACCAGCGTCTGGCAGTTGGCGGTCTTGCCCAGCGTCGTGGCGTATTGCGGCGCGACCCCGACAGAGCGATTCCCCTTCTTCGGCAAGGCGGTGTCGTCGACGACGAGGATCGCATCCGAACCGCCGACCAGGCGATCGGCCTCGCGCAGAAGCGCCTGCTGCAGCGGCGCTTCATCCCAGATCCCGGCCGCGATAAAGTGGTGCAACCGATCGTAGGGGACCCCATCAGCCCGCGCCGCCATCGGCTGGACGCTCTTGCGGTCGCCCAAGCCGATCAGCCCCGCCACGTAGAGAGGGCACATCGCCCGACGCGCCGGATGCGACAGGCCCGCCAGGAACGGCTGCAGCCACTTCTCCAGATCGTCACGCCACCTGCCAGCACCTAACATCGCGATCACCCACGAACATCGCCGTGGCATGCGAATCCGCAAGAATCCTACATCGTTCCCTCAGTCTGCCAAAGTAGTGTTAGGAACCACATACAAAAACCTCAGGATCGGTTCCTCATTCGCACGCACAGTGCCCGGCAGCATTCATTTCCATCAAGCTGGCGGCGCATTAGATCGCCTGGATGATGGGTCGGCATGTACTGCTGTTTCTACCGCCGAAACCGACCCAGCCGTGGCAGAAGTGCCGACAAAGCAATCACTCCGCCTGTCGCGGCCAGCAGAAAGGCGTCCCGCTGTCGGCTGGTGAAGAACTCGGTTCGCGTCGAAACGACCCGGTCCGTCGCGCGTCCATCGATTGCGGCGGGCCCCGGCACTGGCGCATCAAGATTGCCGATCCTTTCGGGGATCGGTTCGCCGAGTTGGGCGTCGCGCATTTCGCTCGCTTTCTTATCCGCGTAGCTCGGGGCCACGGCCTGGGCGAAGGTCATCATTAGCGTGCTGCGCCCAACCCAGACCTCGCGGGACGGGTGCTCGATCGCGTGGATGATTGCGTCGGCGCAAAGGCGAGGATCGAAGACGGGGTCCGGGGCGACCTGCTGACGCCTGGTGTGGTTCCGTGACCAGCCGAATTGCGGGGTGTTCACTGCGGGCAGATAAACGACGGACAGAGAGACTGCGACGCGATCGGCGATCAGCTCGGAACGCAAGGCGTCGGTGAAGCCGCTAACAGCGAATTTGGCGCCGCAATAGGCGGCTTGGAGCGGGGCCGCACGGATGGCGAGGCCAGAAGAGACCTGGATGATCGCACCCCGGCCACGCGGTTTCATGTGGCGCAACGCGGCGAGGGTACCGTGGACCTGACTGAGATAGGTCGTGGCGGTGACGCGGGTGTACTCAGCGGCGGTAATCTGGTCGGCCGGGGCCACCACGGTCGACATGGCATTGTTGACCCATGCTGCGATGGGCCCAAGATCCCGCTCAACCTGATCAGCAGCAGCATCGACCGCGGCCGCGTCCGCGACATCAGCACGAATCGTCAGTACCCTGCCGCCGTAGCGTTGCAGAAGGTCGGCGGCTCCCTCTAATCGTTCGGGGTCGCGGGCCACGATCGCAACCGACCACCCCTTGCGGGCTAGAGCTTCCGCGGTGGCCAGACCGATGCCGGCACTGCCTCCTGTCACGACTGCTACCCGCGCCATGCCCGTCTCTCCCATATCACTGTCCACGGGGGAACGCGCTGGAGCGAGCTTGCCGGATGTGCCGTAAGGTAGCAGGACGGAGCTGTACGATAGGCGCGAAGCCTTGTGCCATCGACGAGTTAATAGGATGCCGATCCGGCGCGAGCATCGCTTCTTCTACCCCATCGACTGGCCCCAGCTCTCGGCGGTGATCCGCTTCCGTACCTTTGACGCAGCTGGGATGAACGACGCGGAGGCGAAGGCCAACATTGGGGGCGTCTACGAACAGGGATTGGCGGGGATCGCGAAGCACTTTCGTTAAACTAAGAGCTACGACACTCCATCCGTCGTCTTCCGTGCGGCCCGCGCCATGCGGATCAACTCACGAGCCGTCAGTCCTCGCGGTGGCAGGGGCGGGGGCTCTTTGGGGCTTATTACGAGGTTAGGGCGACCTCTGGCGAGGCCACTCTGATGGAGAGCGGAGCCATAGCTTCGCCAAAAGCGCTGTTGTCGGATCGCCTTCGTGGCATTGTTCTGAGCTTCAATCGCTGTCGTCATTCCGGTCTGTTCACCGCCTCGCATCTCATGGGGATAACGAAGCGTAGCCGTTCGCGACATTCTTGAAATGTGTGATCGCCGCGCTAGCGAACCTCGGCTTACAGAAAATATGTCGGGATACTGATTCAATCACGTTTATCTGGCAATAGAAAATCAGTCATATTTTCCCGACAGAAACGGGGCTGTTTCTACGTGCATCCCAGACGCATCCATAGCTCGTCGGGAAAACGGTCGGATAGCTGACACTGTTAAGCTATGCTCTGGGCGCACGTACAACCTTGGGGAGGCACGTCGGTGGAGACCCTGACCCGCCAAACTGGTCCACGCTGAGCGCGATTTTTCGGGCATCCTGAACCCTGAAGGAGGGTGGATGCCAGCCCTCGCAAATGCTTCACGAATGAACAGATCGCCTTCGCCCTGCGGCAGGCGGAGAATGGTGCAACGGTGGACGAGGTCTACGCATGCGGCTCAAGGGGCTGGCCGCCGCGCGGGTTCGCTACGGCTACCGGCGGCTGCATATCCTGCTTCGGGGAGAGGGCGGGGAGGTGAACCACAAGCGCACCTACCGGATCTACTGTGACGAAGGGCTGTCGATCCGGTCCAAGCTGCCAAAGCGTAAGCGCGCTTGGCGCTATCGCCAGGGGCGACCGGCAATCGGCGGACCCAACGAAGTTTGGGCGATGGACTTCATGTCCGATCGCCTCTTCGACGGACGTCTGTTCCGGATCTTGGCCGTCGTTGATTGCCACACGCGAGAGGCTCTCCACTCATGCCGAGAGCCAACTTCCGCGCTTTCCAAGTGACCGAAGCGCTGGATGCCTTGGTCAGGCTTCGAGGTCGACCGAAAAGCCTACGGGTGGACAACGGACCTGATTTCGCTGGCTGCATGCTCGATCAGTGCGTCTACCTGAACGGAGTCGAGATCGACTTCTCACGACTAGGAAGACCGACCGACAATGGCAACAATCGAGTCGTTCAACGACCGCCTGCGGACGGAATGCCTGAACGTCTCGTGGTTCCTGTCGCTGGCTGATGCCCGCGAGCGCATCGAGGAATGGAGGTGCCACTACAACTGAACCAGCCTAACTCCCGGTCGAACTGGCCAAATCTATCCTCATCCGCCCGGCTCACGCCGAGGCGGGTTTTTCGTTTGTGAGCCAATCACCCTCGGAGCGCAAACCCATAAACGGCGAGCAGCACCAGGGCAGCAAGAAGCCAGGGGATCTCGTAGATGACCCCTACAAGCAGCAAGCCGATGTAACCGAACGCGGTCGAGATCATGATCGCTGCGACATACGGGTTCGCGGCTCGGCGCCTTTCTAAGGTTTCCCGCATCTTATTATTATAGCCCGGCCTGGTTGGTCCCTAACCAGACAGTTCGTCAAAACTCGCAAGATAATACCAATGCAACCTTGCATCGGCACGAAACCGCCCATACAAACCGAAGCGGGATAACGATCTGGGGAATTTAATGCTATCCATAATGCAGAGAGCAATAGATCGTCTAATGAATACTGCATCAGATATTATTTTTGCTGGATGGCCGGGGCGAAAACTGCGTAAAATAGATGGAGATATTGCGAGGCTGGAGCGCATGATCGATAAAGAGACAATGATGAGCAGCCCTAAGCAGACTTTCATTGAAGAACTTACGATAAAACTCAATAAGCGTAGGTCGGATCGTACAAAATTGATAGATAAAAAATAGCGGCCTTATGGAGCAAATTCACCAAACCGCTACCCGTAGAACAAGAGGCGCTTAATCAAGTGGGGCTTGGTCCGCTTTGTCAACAATTGGCTCATCATCCGCGCCGGCCTCGGCACTCGCCACCATCGGCCTCGCTCTTGAAGGGCGCGCCTTAGCTGTAGCTACGCTACCAGTGCAGCCCAAGCAGATCGAGCCAATGGCCCGCTTACTGCTACGAGCGATGCGCCGATCAAATGCGTCTTGTTGAGCCTGCGCGCCGGCTCGCGATGTTTCCAAGCCGCCGTCAGGGCTCTTCAATCCTTCGACTTCGATGGGATCCAGTGTCGTGGACATTGTCGGCTGAGGATGGGCAGCACGCGGGGATGCGTGAGTAGCAACCCCTCCAACTGCTACGATTACGACTGCCAACAGCACGCTGCGCACTTTTTATCCATCTCCTGATCGCGCGCCTACATCACAGATGATCGCAGCCAAACGAGGGCAGTGGGCTTCGGACAGTAATTCGAACGCAGGCAGCCAATTTTGTATGGCGTTAGCTAATCCGCGCCTCGCCCTAGGGCTTGGTGAATTTGCTCCATAAGGTCACTCAGAAGCTGCCACTCAGCGGCTCCGGCGCATCGTTGTCGTGTTCCTCGGGAGGCGTCCCGCCCTTCAGCATATCGTCCAACATCGACAGCAGATTGAAGAGTTCGAGCTTGCCGTCGTTCGTGATGTCGAGCTCATAGGTCCGCCGCGGGATCGTCGCTCTCATGTCAGCCAAAGCCTCAATGTATCCCTCGGCGCGTTCGGTGCTCATGCTGGTCCCTCGTGTGGCGACCACGGCGAGATAGGCCGGACGTGCAGGGATGGGAGTGCGACGGGGGAAGCTGCCCCGCCGCCTCGATCTGATCACGAGGTCGGCGGGGAGGATCGTCCATCTCACGCTGAGCGGTACGCACACGAAGTGCAGGTCCCAGTCGAGGTCGCCTCGGGCATCGGCTTGCGCCTGCAGGCGCCGCAGCACCCGGTCGAACACGCCGGCCTGCCGCCAGCGATAGAACCGGCTCGACACGGTCCCGGCAGCACCATAGCGGGCCGGTAGATCAGCCCAGGGCGCACCCGTGCGCCGGATCCAAAGCATACCGTCCAGGACCTGACGGTGATCCTCCGCTGGCTGGCCCGTGCGCGGCTTCTGCGGAGGCAGCAACGGGGCGATCTGCTCCCACTGCGCATCAGTCAGTTCGTAGCGTCGCATCCCGACAACATGGGGACCGTCACCCAGCCTGTGAACCCTTTGCAGAGACGCCCTAGCCGACCGGATCGGCTCCACACCCGCCTCCTGCGATCCTCGCGACACCGACAAGTACGGACGCTCCGTCACGGTCTGTCGGAGACAGCCTGGATGATCACAGCCGCTTGTAGTGTCGGCCCTTGAAATCAGCCATGGCGAGCTACTTAAGCTTCACGGCAAGGGCGAACAGGATCATGGGTGGCCTCCGGTTCCGAAGGCACAATGCCGATTATATGGACAAGGTTGGGTAAATGGCGGAATGATCGCATCTCTGTCACGTGCCGTAGAAACAGCAACGCCCGCGGGCCGTGCGGCTGCGGGCGTGCGTCTCGGGGTAGTAGGTTACTGCAACGGATTGCCCGTAGGGAAATAGGATTTACCCCTAACGTCCTTTGAATTCAACCTTTATTTGCTCAATTATATTACCAACATTATAAGATATTGATGATTTGATATAATCTGGTGTTACTATAACAATAACGGTAAAAAGAAATATAAACACTGTCAATACATATCCGAATTTGGGAAATATATCCAGATATCCTAACAAGAACGGAACCGAACTAACAGCCAACGCCACCACTAAGTTTCCGCTTAAATAAAAAACGCAAATAAAACATAGCAAAGAGAATACTATAGGTTTTCCAAATCGATTAAAATCAAAATGCATAGATTATTCCTTAATGTTATTAGCAAGGTCTATAAGCCGAGCCGGCATTATGAGTTCGCATATATAAGATATGCTAGATATGCAATATACACCAACCCCCTCCGTACTCAATATGACACTCGGTTCAATGTGACCAGATTCCCTCGCTCACATCTGGTTCCGGCCAAGAAGCTTGATTCCGGCTAACCCTATGCTCTTGAAACCTACGCAAAAGGCTGGTCGTCACTTCATGATGACGGGACGCTTACTGTCCTGCCTATGGGGTATGGCAACCCGGCCGCACTGGCCACGCGCGGTAGGCCATTTTAGTCGTGGTGGCTACTCATGCAGGATGTGACTGCGCAAAGGCTTTGGCTTCGCCGGCACGTGAACCGTCCGTGAGCATAATAGGCTGCTCGAGGGCGGCTTTGGATTTTAGGTGGGCAACAAACCCTGAAAGCCGAGTGGATACGGTCTTCATATTCGTAAATTTTTACTCACGAAGAGCCCTAGGGCTCCAGGGTACATTCAGTATGCCTATTAAAAATGGCGCAGAGCGAATGGTGAATTGTCCACCACCTGCTCTGCGCCTATCGTTTTATCTTGCTTTCTCTTCAGCTTCTTTCGTCTGAGCTGAAGTCAATCGTTCGTATTAGTCGCTACGACTAGAGCAGGAAGTCGTTTGTGTGAAGGGCGTCGACCACGTTCCTGAGAACGATCTGGAAGTCGGCCTTTCCGTTTCCATCCACGTCACCCTCGACGATGGTCGTGCCACCGGATTGGGTTGCGTGAAGCTGTCCCGCCTCCTTGGTGAAAGCGCCAGCGCCGATGAACGAGAACGACTGGTTACCAGAGACTTGCGAGTTGGCATCGATCGCAAACAGATCAATGTGGTCCCCAACCTTGAAGTCCAGGATGATGTCGCGTGTCGCGGCTCCAGTAGCAGTATCGTTTAGCGTCTGGAAGGTGAAGGTATCGTTTCCAGCACCTCCCGTCAGCACATCTCGAGCAAGGCCGCCGATCAGCACGTCTTTTCCAGCGCCTCCAACGATTGTGTTGGCAAGTTCGTTTCCAGTCAGGGTGAGGCCCTTGGAGCCTATGACTGACAAGGTCTCTATCTCCTGGCCAGCGCCCAGAGCGTAGTTGACTCTGGTGTAGACTGTGTCGTTACCGGCACCTGTCGCCTCGATTACCTGATCGTTTCTGTTGTCAACATAGTAACTATCGTTGCCAAGACCACCGAACAACGCATCCGCTCCTGCCTTACCGTCAAGGACATCTCCACCATTAGTTCCAAGGATCCGGTTGGCAAACTGGTTTCCAGTGAGCGTCAGACCTGTCGAACCCGAGCCTTGCAGAGTTTCGATCTCCTGTCCGGCCTTCAGGGTATAACTGACAGATGCATGGACCGTGTCGTTACCTTCACCAAGGGCTTCGATCACCACATCGTTCACGTTATCGACATAATAGTCATCGTCGCCAAGATTGCCGAACAGCGAGTCTGCCCCAGAGTTACCGTTGAGGACGTCATTCCCGGATGTTCCAACGATCCTGTTGGCAAACTCATTGCCTACCAGTTCAAGACCGACCGTTCCTAAGCCACGCAGCACCTCGATCTCTTGGCCTGCCATGAGGGCATAACTTACGCTGGCCCGTACCGTATCGGTGCCTTCATTAAGCGCCTCAATGACTTGGTCGCCAAAGTTATTCACCAGGTAAGTATCATTACCGCCCAGCCCAGCGAAGGTTTCGGCCCCCGCAGTACCACTGAAAGTCTCGCCTCTTTGCGTTCCAGTATATCCATCCACCTTCAGAGTACCGGCAGGATTTACAACAAATCCATTAACGTCGAACGTGTTGCCATTTAGATCGGTAATCACAGCTCCATTGGCAGAAACACTTTCTATACCAAGATCACTGGCAACCTGATCGACTAGTACTGTGTAATCAAAAACAAGAATTGTCGAAGTTGACGCAACCTGGTTGTAGCTCGCGGTAGCTCCGTTGCTGAGGTTTAATACCAAACCAGCAATGCCGGCTACGCGTACTGCCTCCGATATATCGAAAGCGAAGGACACTGTTTGGCCAGTAACCAACGTTCCTGAGCCATCTGTGATACCAGGCCCAGATACAGCCACAGAAGCCACTGTGGGTATCTTGGTATCGACGGTGTAGTGGGCGCTGGTCGCCACGGTGCCGGTGTTGCCGGCCAAGTCGATGTAGTCCGTGGACAGGCTGACGACGTTGATGGCGTCCTCCGAGTTCACAGCTGGGGTCAGTGTCGCGGTGTAAGTTACCTCTCCCGTGATCGGATCGACGCTGGCGATGCTCAGCTCGGTCAGCTCGCCGTTGCCGCTGGTCAGATCCTTGAGTTCGAAGCCAGCGACCGCCTCCGAGAAGGTGATCGTGACCAGGGTCGTTTCACCAGCGATCAGCGCGCTGTCGCTCAACGTGATCGTCGCAGTCGGCACCTTGGTATCAATGGTGAAGGGCGTACCTTGCGTGCTCGACTTGATGTTTCCTGCAACATCGGTCGAGGTGGTGGTCAGCGTGTAGGTGCCGTCGCTCAGCGGAACCAAGCTCGTATCACCAAAGCTCAGTGTGTAGTTGCCGTTGCTGTTGGCGACCGTCGTCCCAATGAGATCACCATCCAGGAACACGTCAACCGTTGCACCAGCCTCTGCCAAACCGGAGAAGTCCGGCGTCGTGTCGTTGGTGATCCCGTCATTGGTAGCGCCGCTGTTGGAACCCGTCGCCAGTCCGACGCTGGCTCCAACTGTTGCACGATCAACCGTCACGTCGAAGCTCTTTGTGGTCTCATTACCAACTGAGTCTGCCACCGAAGCTATGAATGTGTACTTTGTACCCGCCAGACCCTCAGCAGAAAGTACACCACTAGTGTTCGTTACAAAGCTTCCATCCGCTCCAACTTTACCGCTTAAATTAGCAACAGGGATGTTACCATTCATCACGACAACACTGACGCTCGCACCGATATCTACATTACTGACTGATCCTCTTACGGAAAGAGTGCTATCGCGCGTAATGTAATCAATGGAACTTTGTCCCAGATCAGACGAAATCGATAGTAGGCCAAAGATTGGGTTGACGGTGTCGACCGAGACCGGATCGGAGGTGACAGCTTCGCCGGCATTGCCAGCCAGATCGGTGAACCCTGCAAGGCTGACCGTGGCGTCGTCCGTGCTGTCCTGATCCGCGGTGAATACGATCGTGGCCGAGCGCCCGTCAGCAGCGACGACCAGCGTCGACGCATTCACGCTACCGCCGGTAGCGGTGAACGTGAGCGAAGCCGGATCGACCTCCTCCGAGAAGGTAAGGCTCACCGTCGAGGTACGGTTGGCATCGTTGAAGCTGTCGTCGACGATCGCGACCGTCGCCGTCGGGTTGACGGTGTCGACCGAGATCGGATCGGAGGTGACAGCTTCGCCGGCATTGCCAGCCAGATCGGTGAACCCTGCAAGGCTGACCGTGGCGTCGTCCGTGCTGTCCTGATCCGCGGTGAATACGATCGTGGCCGAGCGCCCGTCAGCAGCGACGACCAGCGTCGACGCATTCACGCTACCGCCGGTAGCGGTGAACGTGAGCGAAGCCGGATCGACCTCCTCCGAGAAGGTAAGGCTCACCGTCGAGGTAAGGTTGGCATCGTTGAAGCTGTCGTCGACGATCGCGACCGTCGCCGTCGGGGTGACGGTGTCGACCGAGATCGGATCGGAGGTGACAGCTTCGCCGGCATTGCCAGCCAGATCGGTGAACCCTGCAAGGCTGACCGTGGCGTCGTCCGTGCTGTCCTGATCCGCGGTGAATACGATCGTGGCCGAGCGCCCGTCAGCAGCGACGACCAGCGTCGACGCATTCACGCTACCGCCGGTAGCGGTGAACGTGAGCGAAGCCGGATCGACCTCCTCCGAGAAGGTGAGGCTCACCGTCGAGGTAAGGTTGGCGTCGTTGAAGCTGTCGTCGACGATCGCGACCGTCGCCGTCGGGTTGACGGTGTCGACCGAGATCGGATCGGAGGTGACAGCTTCGCCGGCATTGCCAGCCAGATCGGTGAACCCTGCAAGGCTGACCGTGGCGTCGTCCGTGCTGTCCTGATCCGCGGTGAATACGATCGTGGCCGAGCGCCCGTCAGCAGCGACGACCAGCGTCGACGCATTCACGCTACCGCCGGTAGCGGTGAACGTGAGCGAAGCCGGATCGACCTCCTCCGAGAAGGTGAGGCTCACCGTCGAGGTACGGTTGGCATCGTTGAAGCTGTCGTCGACGATCGCGACCGTCGCCGTCGGGTTGACGGTGTCGACCGAGATCGGATCGGAGGTGACAGCTTCGCCGGCATTGCCAGCCAGATCGGTGAACCCTGCAAGGCTGACCGTGGCGTCGTCCGTGCTGTCCTGATCCGCGGTGAATACGATCGTGGCCGAGCGCCCGTCAGCAGCGACGACCAGCGTCGACGCATTCACGCTACCGCCGGTAGCGGTGAACGTGAGCGAAGCCGGATCGACCTCCTCCGAGAAGGTGAGGCTCACCGTCGAGGTAAGGTTGGCGTCGTTGAAGCTGTCGTCGACGATCGCGACCGTCGCCGTCGGGTTGACGGTGTCGACCGAGATCGGATCGGAGGTGACAGCTTCGCCGGCATTGCCAGCCAGATCGGTGAACCCTGCAAGGCTGACCGTGGCGTCGTCCGTGCTGTCCTGATCCGCGGTGAATACGATCGTGGCCGAGCGCCCGTCAGCAGCGACGACCAGCGTCGACGCATTCACGCTACCGCCGGTAGCGGTGAACGTGAGCGAAGCCGGATCGACCTCCTCCGAGAAGGTAAGGCTCACCGTCGAGGTAAGGTTGGCGTCGTTGAAGCTGTCGTCGACGATCGCGACCGTCGCCGTCGGGGTGACGGTGTCGACCGAGATCGGATCGGAGGTGACAGCTTCGCCGGCATTGCCAGCCAGATCGGTGAACCCTGCAAGGCTGACCGTGGCGTCGTCCGTGCTGTCCTGATCCGCGGTGAATACGATCGTGGCCGAGCGCCCGTCAGCAGCGACGACCAGCGTCGACGCATTCACGCTACCGCCGGTAGCGGTGAACGTGAGCGAAGCCGGATCGACCTCCTCCGAGAAGGTGAGGCTCACCGTCGAGGTAAGGTTGGCATCGTTGAAGCTGTCGTCGACGATCGCGACCGTCGCCGTCGGGTTGACGGTGTCGACCGAGATCGGATCGGAGGTGACAGCTTCGCCGGCATTGCCAGCCAGATCGGTGAACCCTGCAAGGCTGACCGTGGCGTCGTCCGTGCTGTCCTGATCCGCGGTGAATACGATCGTGGCCGAGCGCCCGTCAGCAGCGACGACCAGCGTCGACGCATTCACGCTACCGCCGGTAGCGGTGAACGTGAGCGAAGCCGGATCGACCTCCTCCGAGAAGGTAAGGCTCACCGTCGAGGTAAGGTTGGCATCGTTGAAGCTGTCGTCGACGATCGCGACCGTCGCCGTCGGGTTGACGGTGTCGACCGAGATCGGATCGGAGGTGACAGCTTCGCCGGCATTGCCAGCCAGATCGGTGAACCCTGCAAGGCTGACCGTGGCGTCGTCCGTGCTGTCCTGATCCGCGGTGAATACGATCGTGGCCGAGCGCCCGTCAGCAGCGACGACCAGCGTCGACGCATTCACGCTACCGCCGGTAGCGGTGAACGTGAGCGAAGCCGGATCGACCTCCTCCGAGAAGGTGAGGCTCACCGTCGAGGTAAGGTTGGCGTCGTTGAAGCTGTCGTCGACGATCGCGACCGTCGCCGTCGGGTTGACGGTGTCGACCGAGAAGCTCGTGGAAGCTGTGCTCAGCTTCACGTTACCCGCGACATCCGTAGCAGCGGCCGTAAGCGTGTAGCTGCCATTTGTCAGAGCGGTGCCGTTCAGATCTGTGTCAGCAAACGCCAAAGTGTAAGTGTTGTTTGAATCCGCAACCGCCGTGCCGATTTCACTTCCGTTCAAGAAGATCTGGACAGTGGCACCAGCTTCGGCTGTTCCTGTGAAGGCAGGCGTAGTGGTTTTGGTGATTTGGTCACTTGCACTAACGCCAGTATCGGAGGCGCCCGCGAGACCAACCGTCGGGGCTGGCGTAGTGGTGTCTACCCGCACAGGCTTGAGATCGCTCACGCTGGTGTTACCAACGGCATCCGTAGCAGTGGCACGGAAGATATAGGTGCCGTCCGCCAGGGCGGGGCTGCTCTCCGTGGTGAAGGCGCCATTGGTAACCGTGGCAGCCAGGGTCAGTGGAGTCCCCCCTACAAGTACGGGATTACCGTTCGCGTTGAGCACTGCCACGGAGACGGTAGAGCCCACCTCGACTATGCCGCTGACTGACAGGGTAGGGTCACGTGTGATTTCGTCTGAATTGCTCGCACCGGTATCTGTTGAGATCGCCAACAGAGAAACTGTCGGGTTGACGGTGTCGACCGAGACCGGATCGGAGGTGACAGCTTCGCCGGCATTGCCAGCCAGATCGGTGAACCCTGCAAGGCTGACCGTGGCGTCGTCCGTGCTGTCCTGATCCGCGGTGAATACGATCGTGGCCGAGCGCCCGTCAGCAGCGACGACCAGCGTCGACGCATTCACGCTACCGCCGGTAGCGGTGAACGTGAGCGAAGCCGGATCGACCTCCTCCGAGAAGGTGAGGCTCACCGTCGAGGTAAGGTTGGCATCGTTGAAGCTGTCGTCGACGATCGCGACCGTCGCCGTCGGGGTGACGGTGTCGACCGAGATCGGATCGGAGGTGACAGCTTCGCCGGCATTGCCAGCCAGATCGGTGAACCCTGCAAGGCTGACCGTGGCGTCGTCCGTGCTGTCCTGATCCGCGGTGAATACGATCGTGGCCGAGCGCCCGTCAGCAGCGACGACCAGCGTCGACGCATTCACGCTACCGCCGGTAGCGGTGAACGTGAGCGAAGCCGGATCGACCTCCTCCGAGAAGGTGAGGCTCACCGTCGAGGTAAGGTTGGCGTCGTTGAAGCTGTCGTCGACGATCGCGACCGTCGCCGTCGGGTTGACGGTGTCGACCGAGATCGGATCGGAGGTGACAGCTTCGCCGGCATTGCCAGCCAGATCGGTGAACCCTGCAAGGCTGACCGTGGCGTCGTCCGTGCTGTCCTGATCCGCGGTGAATACGATCGTGGCCGAGCGCCCGTCAGCAGCGACGACCAGCGTCGACGCATTCACGCTACCGCCGGTAGCGGTGAACGTGAGCGAAGCCGGATCGACCTCCTCCGAGAAGGTGAGGCTCACCGTCGAGGTACGGTTGGCATCGTTGAAGCTGTCGTCGACGATCGCGACCGTCGCCGTCGGGTTGACGGTGTCGACCGAGATCGGATCGGAGGTGACAGCTTCGCCGGCATTGCCAGCCAGATCGGTGAACCCTGCAAGGCTGACCGTGGCGTCGTCCGTGCTGTCCTGATCCGCGGTGAATACGATCGTGGCCGAGCGCCCGTCAGCAGCGACGACCAGCGTCGACGCATTCACGCTACCGCCGGTAGCGGTGAACGTGAGCGAAGCCGGATCGACCTCCTCCGAGAAGGTGAGGCTCACCGTCGAGGTAAGGTTGGCGTCGTTGAAGCTGTCGTCGACGATCGCGACCGTCGCCGTCGGGTTGACGGTGTCGACCGAGACCGGATCGGAGGTGACAGCTTCGCCGGCATTGCCAGCCAGATCGGTGAACCCTGCAAGGCTGACCGTGGCGTCGTCCGTGCTGTCCTGATCCGCGGTGAATACGATCGTGGCCGAGCGCCCGTCAGCAGCGACGACCAGCGTCGACGCATTCACGCTACCGCCGGTAGCGGTGAACGTGAGCGAAGCCGGATCGACCTCCTCCGAGAAGGTAAGGCTCACCGTCGAGGTACGGTTGGCGTCGTTGAAGCTGTCGTCGACGATCGCGACCGTCGCCGTCGGGGTGACGGTGTCGACCGAGAAGCTCGTGGAAGCTGTGCTCAGCTTCACGTTACCCGCGACATCCGTAGCAATGGCCGTAAGCGTGTAGCTGCCATTTGTCAGAGCGGTGCCGTTCAGATCTGTGTCAGCAAACGCCAAAGTGTAAGTGTTGTTTGAATCCGCAACCGCCGTGCCGATTTCACTTCCGTTCAAGAAGATCTGGACAGTGGCACCAGCTTCGGCTGTTCCTGTGAAGGCAGGCGTAGTGGTTTTGGTGATTTGGTCACTTGCACTAACGCCAGTATCGGAGGCGCCCGCGAGACCAACCGTCGGGGCTGGCGTAGTGGTGTCTACCCGCACAGGCTTGAGATCGCTCACGCTGGTGTTACCAACGGCATCCGTAGCAGTGGCACGGAAGATATAGGTGCCGTCCGCCAGGGCGGGGCTGCTCTCCGTGGTGAAGGCGCCATTGGTAACCGTGGCAGCCAGGGTCAGTGGAGTCCCCCCTACAAGTACGGGATTACCGTTCGCGTTGAGCACTGCCACGGAGACGGTAGAGCCCACCTCGACTATGCCGCTGACTGACAGGGTAGGGTCACGTGTGATTTCGTCTGAATTGCTCGCACCAGTATCTGTTGAGATCGCCAACAGAGAAACTGTCGGGTTGACGGTGTCGACCGAGACCGGATCGGAGGTGACAGCTTCGCCGGCATTGCCAGCCAGATCGGTGAACCCTGCAAGGCTGACCGTGGCGTCGTCCGTGCTGTCCTGATCCGCGGTGAATACGATCGTGGCCGAGCGCCCGTCAGCAGCGACGACCAGCGTCGACGCATTCACGCTACCGCCGGTAGCGGTGAACGTGAGCGAAGCCGGATCGACCTCCTCCGAGAAGGTAAGGCTCACCGTCGAGGTAAGGTTGGCGTCGTTGAAGCTGTCGTCGACGATCGCGACCGTCGCCGTCGGGTTGACGGTGTCGACCGAGATCGGATCGGAGGTGACAGCTTCGCCGGCATTGCCAGCCAGATCGGTGAACCCTGCAAGGCTGACCGTGGCGTCGTCCGTGCTGTCCTGATCCGCGGTGAATACGATCGTGGCCGAGCGCCCGTCAGCAGCGACGACCAGCGTCGACGCATTCACGCTACCGCCGGTAGCGGTGAACGTGAGCGAAGCCGGATCGACCTCCTCCGAGAAGGTGAGGCTCACCGTCGAGGTAAGGTTGGCATCGTTGAAGCTGTCGTCGACGATCGCGACCGTCGCCGTCGGGTTGACGGTGTCGACCGAGATCGGATCGGAGGTGACAGCTTCGCCGGCATTGCCAGCCAGATCGGTGAACCCTGCAAGGCTGACCGTGGCGTCGTCCGTGCTGTCCTGATCCGCGGTGAATACGATCGTGGCCGAGCGCCCGTCAGCAGCGACGACCAGCGTCGACGCATTCACGCTACCGCCGGTAGCGGTGAACGTGAGCGAAGCCGGATCGACCTCCTCCGAGAAGGTAAGGCTCACCGTCGAGGTAAGGTTGGCATCGTTGAAGCTGTCGTCGACGATCGCGACCGTCGCCGTCGGGTTGACGGTGTCGACCGAAGCGCGCTCAGTATTGGAGGCGGCTTCAATAAAGCCATCTGCGGCCCCAGCAGCTACCGAAATCGAGACCGCAATGTTGGAGTCCGGCGCGACAGTGAAAGTACCACTGTATGTTATATCATCGCTGGTAGTCAGATCGCTAAGTATGCCGCCCTCAACCGTAACATCGTCTTTATCGAAAGAAGATGAGGCTGCACTCAGGATGAACGTTACCTCGGATATCGGGCTGGTGTTGCTGAATTCCGTCGAAGCCAGATCAACGATCACAGTAGCCATGACACTTCCCCCGAAAATTTAACTCAGTTATGCTCTAAGTTATTAGCTTTAAGCACATCGATTTAAAGTGATGACGATCAGAAATACAATTTGTGTGCCTAAGAAGACAAGCATTTACTAATGCTAAATTGTTTTGCTGACCTACCATCAAAAACTGATTGGAAGCGGTTAGTACCTGAATGTACCTCTAGATACATCCCTCATATGAGGGATAATGCAGAAATTTTAATATTTTTTTTCCTATCCCTCGTATGAGGTATGGTGATAACTAAAATATACATGTTATGATTCAAAAAACTCCTTTTGATGCACAGGATGAGTTTTATCAAAATTAAATCACGCATACATACAGGTTATTGAGCTATGGACCCTCAAGTTTACTTTAAACCCACTCTTCTTGGGGATCCAGAATGCGAAGAGTATGCATGCCTTGGAATGTTTTCTGGAAGGATAGTAGCTATTTTAATACGCTCATCTGAATTTGATAAAGACCCGGAATATACTGAATGGTATTTAGATAAAGGCTTTGGCCTGTGCGATCAACAAGGCTTGATGTTTTCTTCTTTAGAAGCTGCTAAATCATGGATCACAGCCCAGATGGAAGTGAATCAAACTTAAAACCAACTGTTACTCGCTTTTATAATTTAAGCGTTCTATAGATATTGTCATTTATTTATGTCGCTAGAAAGCCCTCTACTTCGTATATTAGAACGCATTGGCTGTGGAGCTATTACTATTGATAAAGCAGGGCATGTTACTGACTCAAATAAGCTTGCAAAAATAATTCTTAGTGATTTTAGTGGCAGTAGCATTACTAATGAAATTGAGCTGCGAGACGGCGTCAAAGAATTGATGGCGAGAAGTAGTCATAGATTTAGAATTGACTCTGAATCTTGGGTTATTATTCCCCGTAAAGACAGTAAACCAATTGCTCTTTATTGTATTCCTACCGGAAAGCATAGAGACGCGTATATAAGTGCTGTTCTAGTCTTACTAGACATGGAAAAATCTCCGGAACCTAATGCTGAAGTCTTGCAAAAGACATTTAATCTTACTTCAGCAGAAGCAAAAATATCGCTACTAATAATTGACGGGAAAACGCCTATTGAAATAGCAAACATAAGAAATATTTCTTTGTGGACAGTTCGAACACATTTAGCCTCAATCTATGGTAAAACAAAAACTAGACGCCAATCTGAGCTTGTATCACTACTCCTGAAAGTATCTATATTGCCATAAATATGAATTATCTGGCAAAACTTGGCTTAAACGCTCGGAATCCCGCTTCCATACACGCCGCTCATCGCTGGGCTCGCCTGCCTGCCCCTGACGGCCACGGTGGTCGGTATCAGCCAATTCGTGCCGCGATTGATCGAGTGGTTCGGAACCCGTGCTTTGCTCGTCACAGCGAGCCTGTTGGTCTCGGCGAGCTTGCTCGGATTCGCCCTGCTGGGTGATGCCGGGGCTTACTTCCTGGCCGTCCTGATCCCGCTCCTCGTCCACGCCATCGGCATCGCTCTCGTGTTCGCGCCAGGCAGCGCATAGCTTGGCGGTGTCAGCTATCCGTTCGTTTTCCCGACGAACGATGGATGCGCTTGGGACACGGGCCAAAACGGCCCCGTTCCTGTCGGGAAAATATGACTGGTTTTCTATTGCGGATTAAACGTGCTTGAATCACTATCCCGACATGCTCGTCGGATATGCCCGTGTCTCAACCCTCGATCAAAACCTGGACCTCCAGCGTGATGCGCTGACAAAGGCCGGGTGCGAACGGCTATTCGAGGAGAAGAAGTCGGGTAAAGCCGGTACGAAGCGGCCTGAGTTCGATGCGGCCCTCGCCTACCTACGCCCGACCGACGTGTTGGTGGTATGGAAACTCGATCGGCTCGGTCGCTCGCTGGTCGAGATGATGCGCACGATCGACAGCCTCCGCACGAAGGAGATCCACTTTCGCAGCCTTACCGAGCAGTTTGATAGCGACACCGCTCATGGTCGCTTCGCCTTGCAGATGCACGGCGCCATGGCTGAGTACTTTCTCGACCTGAACCGTGAGCGCACGATGGAAGGGCTGAAGGCGGCCCTGGCCCGCGGCCGGAAGGGTGGCCGACCGAAGAAGCTCACCGATGCCGATCTCGAAGTCGGGCGCGCCCTGCTGCAATCCGGTACGATCTCGATCGCGGCGATCGCCCAGCGCCTCGGGGTCAGCCGGGATACCTTCTACAGCTACTTCCCCCAAGCCCGGGCACGCAGCCAAGCTGCCGCCGCAGCCAGGGAGACCTGATCGCGATGCCGATCCGGCGTGAGCACCGCTTCTACTACCCGATCGACTGGCCGCAGCTCTCCGCCGTGATCCGCTTCCGACGGGCAGGAGGTGCCTGTGAGGGATGCGGACGGCCGCACGGGCAGACGATCTACCATTTGGGCGACGGACGCTGGTGGGATGCCTCGACCGGCTGTTGGCGTGACGGAAGGGGGCACACTCTCCAAAGCCTCCCGAGCTTCGAGGACCTTGGACGCCTGCGCCCGACCAGGGTGGTGCTCGCGACCGCGCATCGCGACCACGACACCGGCAACAACACGGACAAGAACCTCGCGGCCTTCTGTCAACGGTGCCACATGAACCATGACCGGCCGGAGCACCAACGTCGTCGATGGCGAACCCTTTTCCGGCGCAAGGCCTCCGGCGACCTGTTCCGAGGCTCGTATTAGCCAACGCCTTCGGCAGCCTGCCGCATCAGACGAAGCCACTCGCTGAGTTCGCGACGAGTTTCTACTGCTTCGGCTGTGTAGCGCCCGTGTCGATACATACCATTGCGCGGACCCTTCGGTGCACCGGGAGAAGCGCCACCGTGCATGCGGCAGCGGCCATTCGGCATTGCGGGGGAACAGCAGGGACTTCCGCTGCGTGTCCTCGCTCCGCACCTCGGCGAAAGGTGCATCGGCCCGTGCATGGGGTTGCCCTCAGATTTTATCAGGAGCCCCTCCCCCAGGCGATCGAACGCTAACCGCACCGACCACTGCCTGCCCGCCGGCCTCGACCGTGACGCGC
>NZ_JBTXKX010000005.1:0-40476 GCF_054817925.1 Methylobacterium sp. CM6247 | reverse complement strand
GAGCGGTTCTGACAGCGTCACCGAGCCCCGCAGAGCCCTCAATGATCCCGGCGATGACGTGGGCCTGAGCGACCGCTGCCGCTTCGTGGTCCGCGATCAAGCGATCCAGGACGTAGAGCCGGTTCTCGACAGGAATCCTCATGATTTGCTCGCCCCCGCTAACCCCGGATACTCTTTCCATTATCATTGTTTAGAGCCGAGATACTCGCGAACAAACGGCTGTCGCTTTGAGCTACCCAACGGATCAATGCCTTCGGTCGTGCTGCCCCTCGACTAGCGCAGGCCACTGGATCCGCTGCATCCACCCTATCAGGCAGACGCCTACCTACCCGCTGTGATTGGGCAGGAAGGAGCTATATCGAGCGGGCAAACTGACGCCTCTCGGTAGATCCGCACCAAGGGCAGATCTTCGCCATTTTCGATCGCGTAGAGCCGTTCTTCTTCCGCGTAAGCCCAGCTTTTCTCGTCAGAATGCTCCGCTTCAAGGAAAACTCCGGCCCGGCAGCCCCAACCATAGGCCCGCGCCGCCTGCGCCTGCTCATAGCTCACCGCAAAATAACCGAACTCATGAAGCTCGCCGTCACGGCACAGGATCTTGCCGTCCGGCGTGAGAATGTCGCCCGGCTTGGCTGTGTCTGGGATTTCCAACGTCATTGGCTAGCTCCCACGGTTCGTAGGTACCGCATGAGCATATCGTAGGGCCTGGGAGCGCCAAGGACCTACCGGATGCCGGTCAAACGGTGAGGGTTGGCTCGATCTGTCATGATTGAGCGCCACCGTTTTCCGGGCGATAGATTTCCGGTCAGGTCCTATCTGGTTGAAGGAGGTACAATCTCCTGTATGCGAATCCCTCTCCGGACCAGATTTCAAATGGCTGAAGTGCGCCACCACATTTTGCAATGCGCATAGGCGCTTGCCTATCTATCATGGCGCCTCAGAGAAACTTTCAAAAGTCAGTTTGTCTGAAATATTCAGAAGAGGGATTGCAATAATATTTCAGACGTTTATTTAGCTGCAGTGCAGCAGTTATACGCAACTGCTTTGCCGCCGAAGTTTGATAGGCCAAATTACCTATTTTGTTGCGGTGAATTTTGAATATTATTTGGAGGGAAGCCCCAATGTCGAATGGTCAGAACACCGACGCCGGCAAGCAGACCAACCAGGATGCCCGGACCGCTGAGGCTGCCAAGGTTCATTTCGACAAAGCTGCTGACAAGACCAACGCGCAGGGCAAGCAGTTCGCCGATGCTGCCCGCAACGGCGTCAACCAGATGAACGATGCGCGCGAGAAGGCGACCGAGACCACCAAGCAGGTGATGCAGAACAGCATCGAGACCGCTTCCCAGCACGTCCGCGAGGCCGCCGATCGCTTCTCGAAGTCGATCGGCTTCTCTGGCGCGGACAGCGAGCGTCTGGCTCAGCAGTCGAAGCAGAACATGGAAGCCGTGACCCGGTGCGGCACGGTCCTCAGCCAGGCGTTCCAGGATGCCTCCCGCAACCTGCTCGATCTCGGTCAGAAGCAGTTCCGGCGCAATCTGGACGGCATCAACAAGCTGACCCAAGCCAAGTCGATTCAGGAGTTCACCGCCATTCAGAGCGATCTGATGCGTGAGGGCCTGCAGCACATGGTGCAGGACAGCAAGGCGATCAGCGATACCTCGGCGCGTGCCATCGAAGAGGCCAGCAAGACCTTCTCCAGCGTCGCTCAGGCACGCTGAGATCGGCTGCAGACATCAGATCGATGCCAACCACAGGGCGGCCACTTTGGCCGCCCTTTCTCGTGTCACAGTCGCTTTGGCTTCACTCCCTCGCGGCACGGAGCCCGACATGTACGATCCCTTCGCCTTTGCCATGCTGGCCCTCGAAGCCCAGAAGGTCATTGAGCTTCGCTTCGTAAAGCTGGCTCGGGGCGGACCGTCAGCGCACGCGGAGGCTCAGCAGATGATCGCCGAAAAGATCAGTGCCTCGATTGAGGCTGTCAGCAGTTTGATGGTTGGCGCCTCACCCGATGCCGTGATCGCACGCTATCGCGAACACGTCGCCGAGAACACGAAGCGCCTTACTGGCGCATGACGATTGAGGGCGACGCTCCGACATGCGCGTTGCCGCTCACAACCGCCACCCTGCGAGGTCAGTCCACGCCTCGGTGATGATGGCTTCGCGGTGATCGTCGCGGGCCTCGATGGTGACGGCAGCAATAAGGGCCATCTCTCGGGCTTCCTGCACGCCTCGGGCGTAGGCGGCTTGTTCGCTTGGGGTCATGGCCTTCGCTCCAGTCGAGTTAATCCGCGCCTTCGGGTGTGCGTCGGCACGTCAAGAATTAGATCGACACCCTATCTTAGTTTCAGACAGCAACAAACAGACCTGATCTCAGGACTGTAGCGCAAAGGAGCTAAGTCATCCACATGAAGACCCGTATCGCCGCCATCGCCACCGCTCTTGTTCTTGGCGTTGCTCCGATCTCGTCCGCGATGGCTTTCGAGCGTCCGTCCCGCTACACCTCGTTCAACGCGTATGAGGTCGATGCTACGGGCTCGATTGGTGCCCGCGACAGCGCTTTCTCGCGTAATCCGGCCAACTGCCCGATGAGCTCGGCCGCCGAGGGCAACGCCAACCAGCAGAACTTTCCCGTTCAGCAGTACGGCCAGACCTCGGGCGGGAACCGCTGCTAATCGGTTGATAGGGCTTCGATCATGCAGATGAAGGGTTTCAGCTACGCGATGATCGGCGTGTTCGCCTTCGGCCTTCTCGCAACAGCCGTTGGCTCCGCTAGGGCCATGATGGGCCTCTGAAGACGGAAAGACTCGGTTGATCCCGCGGCGAGGTGAAAGCCTCGCCGTTGTTATTTGTGGGATCCATCGGACACATTCGTTTTCGATCTTAGTGACTGAGTGCAGACGCTACGGATCGGACCTGTTCGCGGCGCGGTCGTCGGTCCAAGCTTGATAGTACTGGATGATCTCCGGCCGACGCCGGCTGCTGATTTCCGGCCTTATAAAGCAAATGCACTAATAGGGTGTGCCGGCGTTGAATGCGGGGGAGGGCCTTCGCCGGTCTGAGCAGCGGTTTCTAGTACTTAATATCCATGCAATCTTTTTTTAACATTTTACTATGTACTATGACCAAGTGACCCTAAGGATGATCTCCCGCTAAATTGGGGGATCAAGGGGGCGCACAATGGCTAGCCATTATTGCTTAGATCCGAATGACGCCTTTTCGCATTCGGAGGTCCTCGTCGTTTTTGAAGGCGCTTACCCGAACATCAGATTGCTGTCGGTTACGGACCAGCACGAACACGACATTCTGCCCGATCTGATGGTTGAGCAAAGGCGCGATCTGATGCGAGAAGTAGCTGCTTTCTATCAGACCTCGCCCGATACCACCGGGGCTTAGCCCGCCAGCTCCAGCAAAGGACGAGGCTACGCATTGAGTCCGGCTTAGGTCTCAGGCGGCGGCCAGCTGCTGTCTTGGGGTCTGAGGCCTTACGGTTGATTTCAGGCTTGGCACAGCAGGCCGAGGCGCGAGATCAAAAACCTCAAGTTTTTCAACGATGTGATTGCATTGTATTCGTTGCCGACCACTGGTGGTGTCTTCGGGGATGAGCACCAGAGGGGAGCGCGGAGGTCATGCCGAGGACGGGGGGGCAAGTACTCGAGATCCTGGATAGACTGATCTCGCAGGCGGAGGGGCGACGCATTGAACAAATGATCCGCATTTCGCGCATGCACGCGGCCAACGAAGACGCGACTGAAGCCGAGGATGATTTGCGAAAACTCCACAGCCTCCTGAGAGGCATGCGGGAACAGCGGCGCATTGAGGAGATGCCAATGCCGGACTCGTAAGGCTCTAGCGTTGATCGAAACGGCGCATCGAGCGGCTGTCGCGCTCGGCGTTCTGACGGGCACTGTCGGCGCGGCGTGCTTGGTCGCGCTGTAGCACCTCAAGCTGGCGCAGGGTTTCGGCTTGGCGTTCTTGTGCTCTGGTCTGATCGTTGATGGCGTTGCGCAAGCGAACCGTCTCGGCGTCCTGTGCCTGTGCCTTGGCAGCGACGGCTACCAAGATCGCAGCGAGGATGGATGCGGCGCTGGTCATCATGGGGACCAACGTAACGCGGCGTCACGCGAAGGCCAGGGCGAACTTGGCCACGGGTAAGATTTTCGAAGGTGCTCAGGATCCTGCGCCGGTCGAGGGGACGAGACGGTCGAGTTCATCGGCGGCGGGCACTAGAGCGGCCAGATCGGTCTCGGCCTGGCGGAGGAGGGTGTTCATTGCCTCGGCGCGGAGACCGGCGAGGAGGCGGGCGATGGCGCGGAGGCTGCGGAGCCGGGCGCGGAGCTCGGCGGCGTCGAGGCTGGGCGCCCACGGCCCGAATTGTCGGGAAGCGTGCATGGTTCAGTTTCTGGAAAGGAATCCTGTCCGTAAGGGAATACCCCAGGGGATTCCTGGGAGGGGATGGGAAATGCGTCCGCAAGGGTTGCTTTCGCCTTGTGGACATAGTCCTTGTGGACATGGAGCCGGCCAGATGCAGACCGTTTTCTACGCCCGTGTGTCCACTGATGAGCAAACCGCCGCGCACCAGGCCAAGCAGGCCAAGGCCGCCGGTTTCAAGATCGACGTGGTGGTGGCTGACGAGGGCGTGTCCGGTGTCTCCAGCGCGCTCGCGGATCGCCCCCAGGGTCGCCGGCTCTTCGACATGCTGCGCCGGGGCGACGTGCTAGTGGTCCGGTGGGTGGATCGCCTCGGCCGCAACTACGCAGACGTGACTGAGACCATTCGCGAATTCATGCGCCGGGGCGTAATCGTAAAGACGGTCATCAACGACATGGTCTTCGACGGCGCTACCACGGACCCAATGCTGATGGCCGTGCGGGATGCGCTGATCTCGTTCATGGCCGCCACGGCCCAGGCGCAGGCCGAGGCGACAAAGGAAGCGCAGAAAGCCGGCATCGAGCATGCCAAGGGCCGCGACGACGCCTATCTCGGCCGGAAGCCCAGCTACACTCGCAAGCAGTTCGACTCCGTGGTGGATGCCCTCAACCGGGGCGAGGCCGTCGCTGCAATCCACAAGGCCACGGGGATCTCGCGCGGCACGGTCTACCGCATCCGCGACAACCGGTCCCAGGCTGAGGCCGCCCTTGCCCGGTGGGCCGCGTGATGGACCAGATGACTCAAAAGCTTCTGGAAGCCCTACGGGATGCCGTCCAGGTGCATTCGGATGCCGCCGATGAGTTCGCCTTCATGGCCGAGGTCGCCGATCGAGAGGGGCTAGAAACTCATGCGACTGCCATCCGCCTCCTTGTTCGAGGCCACAGGATCAAGGTGCTCGAGCTCGAGGGCCGGCTTGCAGCGATAATGGCGGAGCACGGCAGGATCTGATCGGAGCGTGGGGTGGATTGAGGGGCGGTTCGGCTGCCCTCAAGCGTCTGGGTGCGCTCGAGCGTTCGCTTGGCTTCGCGAGCCCCCAACAAGATTGCTGGCGAGATGGAAGCCCTCGAACCACATATCGCTGTCGTTTGACCCCCATGCGTAAGGGCAATCGTCCAAGCTCTGGCCCTCGTTGAAGGCCTCGAAGCCAAACCAGAACGGCTTATTCAAGTCTGCTACAGCCATCGACCCCTCCGGACCAATCCAGGAGGCGATGCTGCAACCTCCGTGCCTCACGGGGGCAGACCGCCGGATGCCCTCCGGGGGCAAAAGGTCGCGAGACCAGGATGCAGCGCAACAATTCTTAGCCAAGAGCGTATGTGGTCGACCACAGGAGCGGAGGGTTTGGCTGCGCCTTCCGAGATAGATTGCACAACCTACTGAGCCAGCTTCGTGGACCCCGACGGGGCGGTATCGCTCACGGTCCTGTTCTTCGCCGCGATGACGAGAACCGGGGCGCGGCCGAGGGCGAGGAACCGCCGCAGGATCTCGCGACGGATCGCCCGCAGGTTTCGGCCGGCTCCCCCATCCTCGTCGGGTTTCAGCTTCCGGCCTGATGTCGGGGAGTCGATGACCTGGCGCACGCGGACGTAAGGCATCGCGGCCTCGATCGCGGGGGCGGGCTCTACCTCCGGGTAGAACGCCTGCAGAATTTCGAGGCTGGGGAGGGTGGCGTCGAGGATGAGCGTCGGCTTGCGCCACTGCTTCGGGACGCTCTTGAGGCTGCGGGCCTTGGCGACGAGCACCCGGCCGTCATCGTCGTCGCGGGTGTCGATGTAGATCCGAGCCATCCTAGCCGGCCTGCCGTCCATCGCGGACAGTGATCCCGGCCAGTCGGCGCCGAAGCCGCTACCGCAACGAGGCCGGCTTCAGGTGGACATGGTTCATCCGGTCGGGGCGGGATCGGGCAAGCCGTTCGGTGCGCAGCGGTTCTGGGATCTGATGAATCGGCGGCGCTAGTAATAGAAGATCTGACGCCTGCGCCCATTCCGAACGTCTGCTATTGGTGGGGAGCGGACCCTGGTCTTTCGCCCCGAAGCGGACGTTCGCTAAGCTTTACAGGACTTCCGCTGCAACTTGGGGCATTTGATAGGCTGCATCACGCAGCGAAGCGGCGTCCGAGGTGCAGATAGTTCGGCCTGAACGTGGCAATCTTCTTCAGTCGCGGAAGGTCCAAGACCGTCAGGCGCCCTTTTTTGAAGGTGATCAGCCCCTGCTCTCGCATCGCCTGCAATGTGCGGTTCACGTGAACCGTCGTAATCCCGGTTGTATTGCCCAGAGCGGCCTGTGTCAGCGGCAGGATGCAGCTGTCCTCGACGGCATGCCCAACAGCCTTCATGCGCGTCAGAAGCTCGCAAAACAGATGCGCCATTCGTGATAGAGCGGAACGGCAACCGATGTTGACGAGCCATTCTCGCAATGTCGCCTCGTCCACGAGCGTGGTCATGCGCAAAGCCCGGGCGATCCCGGGGTAGTGCATCAGCTCCGCAATCGTCTCAGGTGTGAGGTGAACAATCTGGCAAGACGAGACGGTGGTAAGAGTGTGATCCATCTCATCCAGCAGAGCCACATCGAGGTCGCAGAAATCGCCCGGCAGCAGGTAGGCCATGATCTGGCTCAGACCGTTCGACTGGTGCTTTTGGCGGCAGACGAAGCCTTCCATGACGAGGAACACCCCATCGGGCTTGTCGCCCTCGCGCACGAGATCGGTATGCGCGGGGACGGAGCAGGGTTTCCCGCTGATCCGCTCCAACATCGTCCGGTCCGCGTCCGACAAGGGGGCGAGGCTCTCCAACTTGCGGATGAATGGATTGTCTGAGAGGCCGGTCGAAATCCCCCCCTGCGAGGCCGGAATGAGATCGGGGCCCTTTGGGTCCCGGGCATATGTTGTAAGGGATAACGCCAGCTCCTTTGCCGAGTGAACCACATCGGAGGGTAAGGCTGGCTTGTTGTACCACGGCACCCCCCGGAAACCACTTGCGGGGGGCTGATGCTCCTGGAGGCCGGAATGAACTAGGAAGGGGATACCACGACTGCGCAATTTGCCAGCCAGATCGACGCAGAGCCCCTCCTTCAGGAGAGGATCCAGGATTGCGAGAGTAGGGGACTCCTTCTCAAGCGAGCGCAAAGCGTCTGCTTCTTTCATAAAGGGACCCAGCACCTGGAATCCTGCCTTCTCCAATGCATCGATCAGGTCAAGGGCAACGAGGGTATCGCCCTCAACCAGCATGACAGTGTGAGGGCTATGCCCCATTGATGCGAGCGCCTTCTAATACGTCTTCGCTGCTCGCGGAATTGCATCAGCCAGATCCAATGGCGCTGATTTTAGATGGGAGTAAATAATAATTTATGTATTATCGTACTCCGGTGTAAAACCAGACTTTCATCGTATGTGCGAAATCGGACATTCAGCTCGGTTTCGACGGTCTGTTTGCACTCGTTATTCTTTCGGCTTACATTTAAATTATTGCATGCACGATCATCGAGCGCATGTAACTGGGAGACGCTGCGCGCTCTTGCTCCGATACGGAGACAAGAACCATGGCTAGTATTCAACGATCCGACGTTCGCAATCGCCTATTGATCGCAATGACGTCCGAGGACTTTGAGTCTCTGCAACCGCATCTTCAGCTCGTCGAGCTGCCCCTCAAGCAGGCGATAATCGAGCCCGACGTTCCAGTCAGTCACCTTTACTTCTTGGAGAGTGGCATCTCTTCAATCACCGCTAAGGGTGATGACGGGCATGTCGAGGTTGGCTTAGCCGGCTGGGAAGGGTTGTCGGGAGCTGTACCGGTGTTGCTCGGGAGCGATCGTATTCCGCACGACAACTTCATGCAGGTGGCCGGCGCCGGGCTGCGCATCAGTGCCGAGGCCATACGCGCGGCGTTCGACGAGAGCCCGTCGATGCGCAAGTTACTTCTGCGCTACGTTCAGACGGAGATCGTCCAGGTCCGGCAGACGGCCTACGTCAATGCGACCTACACGACGGAACTGCGCTTGGCCCGATGGCTACTGATGTGCCACGACCGGGTGAACGGCGATGACCTGCCGCTCAAGCACGAGTTCCTGGCGATGATGCTGGGCGTGCAACGCACGGGCGTAACGCTGGCGCTTCAACTGCTGGAGGGAGCAGGCCGCATCCGTGGACGGCGCGGGCGCATCACCGTTACGAGCCGCGAGCTTCTGGAGCAGGTGGCGGGTGACAGCTACGGGGCTGCAGAGGCGGAGTATGCTCGTCTGATCGGGGGAGGCTGATGCCACGCTATTTCTTCAACCTCCGCTACGGTCGTCGTCCCGACATGCTCGCAGTCGATCCGGAAGGGGACGAGCTTCCCAATCTCGATGCTGTACGGATGCATGCTCTGCATTGCGCGTGGGACCTCATCGCCAGATCGCGCACGGATGCGGTGCGCGACTGGTTCGTGTGCTCCTATGAGATCGAGGACGAGGACTGCCAGCGAGTGCTGACAATCCCATTCAGCGACTCAGTTCCAGACGATGAGGACGACGAGGGAGCGTAGAGAATTGCCCCTGTAGGGCTTGCGAGCGTGCAAAGTTCCAGCCGTTCCGGTCATAGGTCATCGTCCACCAAGCGGCCGGGAAGCGGACCTTCCCAGGGCCTGCTATGGGCCGAGTCCGGCCAGACCTCACGAACGCCTTTCGCTCAATTCTGAGCGGAAGGCACTCTCTCGTGAGGATGCCACCACGAAATTGCTGAGATCACTAGGCGCGGGTGCGGAGCCCTTCCTCCTCCTGTCCCATAATCCAATAAACATACGTTGCCGTGAGCGTAAGAGAACTCATCAAGGAGTAAAGCGCAACATCTTCGAGCATGATCCTGCCTGTTCAGTGGGTAATTAATCAATGTTATTGGCGGCTTTGCATTCACTAACTGGGGGATTTGACCATGAACCAGCCCCTATCGCTGAATGTTCCACCAACAGCATCGCCACATGGCGCCGGCCTCACCATCCTCGCCCAACGGTTTGGCAAGCCCGTCCCACCCGAGGCAATGGTGCCCTTACCCCTCGCTCAGTTCGTGTCGGCTCGCGCGTAGCCCTAACAAATCCGGTCGCCGCCGGTGGCCGGGTCAATCCTCAGGAGATCACCATGAAGCTCGCAGACATCACCACCAGCATCGAAGCCAACGACCTGCGGGAGATCGAGCGCGCCTATCGCGTACTGGCTGGCTATCCGCACGAAGAGGCGATCGAAGACGCCGACCCGACCAACCTGCTCGCGGCCATGGTGAGCGTCACCATCGCGCTCGCACACGATCACAGCATCATGCCGAGCGAGACTTGTGAGGCTGCCGGCCTGCGCCCTGGTTCGACCTACGCCGAGGGAACGACGGACTTCGTCGCGAACCGCCAATGGTGGATGCGACGCTTTCAGTCCGTGATGCCAGGACATTGACCCCTACCCGGCAACGCCGAGATGGCTGTCCGCCCTATCGAACACCCGTATTCCCCTACCGCATGGCCTCACGCCATCTGCCGCTCGCGTCGATTCCTTTGCGGTCTCTCTGGTCGCGGCCAACCGCCGGTCCCCGGCAGCCTTTTCTGTGTTTCCGCTGGCTGCTTTCCCCGTAGTTCTAGACCCTGAGTATTCGTGCCGGTCGAGGATTTGACCCCTATGCTGCCAGAGCGAGCGAGACGCAGCCACGCGGTCCATTCCTTCGACACGATCCGGACGACGTTCGAGAGGTTGCGGAAAGCGGTCTGCGGTCGCTCCTCGACGGTGATGAGGCCGAGCATCCTGGCTTGCCGGATGGCGGTCTTCACGGTGGATCGGGACACGCCCGCGACCGCCGCGATGTGATCGACGTACATCCGGCAATCGCCTCGGCGCGCGGTCTCGGCCGACACGATGGCGAGAACGGCGGTCTCGGCCAGCGTGAACCGGGCCGCGATGCCCGGCGGAAGCCTACCAGAGGCCGCCCAGCGGCGTCGGCGCTCCATGCTGGCATCTGAGCGTGGCCGCGAGCCCATGGGCCTCCTGGGGGCCGCTGGCGTGGCTGGCAGAGCCTTCCGAGCCTCGATCAGGGCGGACAGGGCCTCGGCCTCCGTCTCGCTGATCTGACCGGCCCCGTAGGCACGCCACATCACGGCTGCCACATCTGGCAGCCTGGATCTCGGCGCCGCCTCTACCGAGCGCCGGATTTCGTCAGCGAACATCGTTCACAGCCCTGCTTGGGCCGCGTCAAAGCGGGGCGCTCCCTGTCGGGGGGCACCTTTCAAAAGGCCAAGCGCCATCGCTTCGAGAAGCATGTTCCCGATTGACTCCCGGCGGGAGCTGTGGCTGATGAGGGGAAGTGATTGGGCCTCAAAAGCCTTGCGATTTTAAACGGTCTCACCCTTGCCGGGGTGGGGCCGTTTCGCGTTGGGGGCTTAAGTCTTTCTCGCGGCTGTCATCCTCAACGGTGGTCGGCTCACGACTCGCTTGGAGCGAGAGGCGGGCACGGTGCCATGTCGGCCGGGCGGGAGGGTTAAGTCAACGCTAACCCTCATCGGCGACGCCCACGGCCTGCTCGATCCATGGGAGGTCAGCCGTTTCCGACGCTCTGCTTTTGCTCACCCTGGCGACCGAGAACGCCGAGTTGCGCGCTCAACTCGCGGAGGTTCAGGACCGGTGCGTCGAGCTGGCTGTGGATGCCGGCGAGCTTCACGCCGAGGTGGAAGCGCTGCGGCGGGAGTTGGCGGAGGTCAGGGGTGGGGCGGGACGAGAGGTTGGTGAGAGCCGGGGGCTGCGTCGCTGCCTTCTCGGCACCTGACACGGTGGACAGGCTTCTGAGCACCAGCAAACAGACTCCGTCCGACTCACGCTGGCGCGGAGTCTAACAGTTTCTGAAGAAGCCATCGGCGAGGCAATGCCTTATCAGAGGCCTATCCGGTCATCCGACCGGTGAGACCGCCGCCTTCTGGTGGAACGAAAGGAAGCCGCATTGCGCAAGTCCATCATCGCCACTGCCCTGCTCACGGCACTCGGAGCATTCTCCTTAGCCGCACCAGCTTCAGCTGCACCTGTTGGACCTTCCTCAATCGTCATTGCTCCCGCCGATATCGTCACGAACGTCCGGATGGAGCGTCGGATAGTGAAGCGTCGCATCATGCACCGCCAGATCGTGCGGCACCGGATGATGCGCCACCATCGGTGATCCGCCTAAGGTGCGACCTGGCTGATTAAGCGAATTGGATTGCCACGACCCCGCCCGGCTCACGCCGTGGCGAATTTTTCGTTTGCAAAGCGGCACGAGCGCAAGCTGACGCCCGAATGGAAGGAGTGGGGGCGTACGCAACCGCAGGAATGCCGTGCTAAGCTTCCTCGAATCACGGGGAGGGTGCAACCATGCTCACCGGTAGCGTCATCACGCTCAATGATGACATCATTGAATACGACATCCGTTTCGAGCGAGGCGGCTGGACAATCTATAACATAATAACACAGCAGCCGGCGATATTCCGGGGCGTTCGAATGTTCTTGCTCCTGCTCAATGAGGCCGACGAGATCCTCGACCTTCTCAATGTTATGGAGAGCAATAAGCCTGGCTCTTCCGTGACATGGGCCGACGGCTCACGCTAGACCCTTACCAAGGGTGGGGCCGCATGGTCATTGTATCCACCTGCCTGCGCCGGCCATCGGCCCGCTCGATCCAGATTTCAGCGGCGTCGAGGGCGAGGTTTGGACCGTGGGTATAATCCCACCGCCAGTTCGGGTCTGCGGTTGGGCCCCACCTCAGATCGACGCCCTCCCGAAGGATCAGGCGGAGGCGGAACTCTCTTTTACGCTGACGAGCCAATAAGAGCCTGAGGGTCTCCGAAGAGGCGATCCACGCTTCCGACCACCTCAGGTTCGTGAAAATGCGGGCGCATAGTCGTCCGTAGTGATCTCGCGCCAGGGTGGAAGTTCGGCAGTCATCTCTGGCCTATCGCTATACGGTCCGGATCGGCAGGGCTCGCTTCGAAGAGCGGTTATATCACCAATCTATTTTGCTGTTCGATGACAAGTCTGTTGAGAACGGTTCCAAAATTGCTCTATAGGGATTCCATTCCCCTAACAGAAAGAACGATATGACCGATCAGACCATTGAATTGCAGACCAGCCACATCGAGCTTACGGCTGAGATCGTTGCTGCCTACGTCTCCAACAACCCGGTTCCAGTAGGATCTTTGGCCGAACTGCTGAGCAGCGTGCATGCCGCCATCAGCGGCCTTACCAGCGGTGGATCTAGCGCGCCGGAGGCAGATAAAATCGAGAAGGCGACGCCGGCTCAGATCAGAAAGTCGATCACGCCGGACCATCTCATCAGCTTCGAGGATGGCAAGCCCTACAAGACGCTGCGGCGTCACCTGACGCTACGCGGACTGAGCCCTGAAGCATACCGTGCGAAGCATGGCCTACCTGCCGACTACCCGATGACCTCAGCCAGTTACTCGGCGCAGCGCTCGCAACTCGCCCTATCTCTTGGCCTTGGGCAGGTGCGCAAGGGTGCCTCGAAGGCTGTAGCCGCAAAAGCACCGCAGGATGAGGTGTTGTCAGACGCACCCGCTCCCGAGAAGAAGCGTGCAGGTCGGCCACGCAAGGCTGCCGCTATAGCGTGACCCAAGGCTGTCAGCAGCTCCAAGCAAAAGAGCGGGCCGGGCGCCCGGCGCGAACGCCCGACCCGCTGCCGCCTCGCTTGCTTGTTGAGGGAGCGCACGAGGCAACGCGGCGGCAGTAGCAATTAGGCGATGACGTAGCAACACGTCCCCGAGCCGGACCCTAAGGCATGCGGGGAGGAGAAAAAGCGGGTCGAGAACCGGAGGGACATCAAATCCCCGACCCGCTGCCGCTTGGCCGTTGTCGGAGAACCAGCCAAGTGACCCGATGATTTAGCCACGGGTTCCAGCCTTCGTCTTTTACCTGCGTCTAGGGCGCACTGACTTTCCGCCCTCCCGAGTCGGCGGCCCGGTCGCCATCCAACCAAGCCCATTCATTCGTCTAGCACGCGCCCGAAAAACCATTCGACCACGAAATTAAATGGCCCAAGCAGCAACCCGATTATCAGGGCCGCGATAAGCGACGCCGCTCCGACCTGAGGTTCAATCAGGAAGGATAATCCAACCACCAACCCAAAAGCGAAAGCGGGCAGCATGTTTGCCTCCGTTGTTCGGCATTAAAGTACCGATTCGAACTTCAGTCCCGGCCAGTCGAACAGCCCTCCCGAGCCGGCCGGTCGCCGCGCAGGCTCAAGACATCAGCGCGCAGCCGAGATGCACGGCGCAAAACAGCGTCAGCCCTAGCCAAACGGCCTCTAGGACGACGAAGCCTGCCAGGATCGCGTCCTGCGCAAATCCGTTAGCAAAGTGCTCGTCCGGCTCCGGCAAATGCCTGTTGTCGAAGTGCAGCATCTCGAATTCCGCGCAGGCTCAGTCGAAAAGCATCCCGAAGAGGGACACGGCGCCGAAAATCGTCAGGCCCAACCCTGCTGCCTCGATGCTCACCAAGTTGGCCCGAGTAGCCCTTGGCGCGAATTTGTCAGGCAACAGATCGTTGTGCTGCATCGGTGCCCCCAAGCGGTGCGAACGGCCGAACCGTGGGGTCGTAGCTTTTTCTTAACCACCAGGGAGACTACGCATGACCGCTGCCCTCAACAGGCGAGGTCGCATTCCTCATCAGGCAATTTGCAGTAGTAGGAGGTGAGGCAGCCCCGCCGCCCCGATCTGCTCACGGGGCCGGCGGGGTGATCGTGTCGTGTCCACACGACAGGAGCCGATACGCAACCTGGCTCGCTGGTAGGATGAGCCGAGGCGGTTAGCGAAAAAAGAACCTGCCAGGCGGCATGCAGCCCGCAATGGGACGATGCTGGATCACAAACCCAGCTACTCCAGGGCCTGTCCTGTCGAAATTATGCGGGTGAAGATCGTTTCGCCGAGAAACATCGTGATCCTGGGGACGACAGTTCTGTAGCCGCTTATTCTATGTCGAAAGCCTTCAGTACGTTCCGTCGCAATCTGTCTGATGCTTGTCGTCACGAGGTGCATACGGTGACCGGCCTTCGGCCCGGTTGGCAAGAATGCGCTCACGTAGCTCTACGGCGCGTTGAGCAATCGCGACGGCATCACAAGGGCGACAAGGCCCACCGCGGCCCTGGGCATAGCATTTGAGAAGTTTCTGGCAGGACAGGCGAGGCATGGGGTGAGCATAAGCAGTTTTGCCCCTCAAGACTGCGCAATTCCTTCGTGGGAAACCATATTGGGCACGCTTGGTTACCCAATCACAAGGCGTTTTCTCGCCCGATCAGGTGGACCCAATGAAAACATTACTTTTCGCTTCTGCTGCTTTGCTTTTCACCGTCCCTGCACTCGCCCAGGGCGTAGCACCAAGCCAGCCGGGCACATCAGGAGTTGTGATTGAGAACCAGCCGAACACGACCGGCAATGACCGTGATGTGATAGTCTCTCGCGGCGCGACTGGTGCCGAAACGGCTACCAGCGACTCCGCTGCTGGTGGCAATGCCAATCAGCCCTCGCGCTCGGTGCCAAACGGCAGTGCGGGTGGCGGTAGCGGTGGCAACGGAGGTCTATAAAACTAAAATTGGCTGATTGATATCGCAGCCCAGAGCCTTGAAACCCGCCAATCTATAACTTGGCGGGTTTCAAGTTGGGTGGCTGAAAATTTAACCACCGCCGATCCCGCTTATAATCTTCCCAGTTCCGTTGCAGTCAGGACATGAGTCTGAGCCAGTTTTCCCGGTGCCACTGCACTTCTGGCATAAGTTTTCGCCCGTTCCAGGGGTGCCAGGTGAAGCTTCGTCACCGGGTTTAGGCTGGTTACTGTCCACCATAGCGCTCTCTATGAAGTGCGGAAAAACAAGTTCTGGTGACGTTATCCGTGAGAGAGCCTCATGGCACTCAAACTATGAAACTGATTGTAAGACCACGAAGGCGCTCTGCCCTTACCCTGCGCCGTAACCACCCTTCTCGTTGGTTGGGTGGTTACTCGGGGAATGATCGTCATATCCTCCCGTCGAGGCCCCTTATCCACGGAAGGCTCTACCGAGCGTGGCCCTGTTGGACCGGCGTCAGCGAGTTCGGCCGGCTCCTTGGCTCTTTCCACGGGGTGAGCCGGTGGCGGGGTCCTGGGTTCGCTTGGTGCAACGTCGTCTCGTGAGGTCAAAGCATTTCTCCTTCGGTTCGAAGCTTGCAGGATTCAGGACGTCGACCACTCCCGCTTGACCTCCTCGGCCGGCCGGTCGAGGCGAACGGTGTCGCCCTCGACAGCCTGGACGAAATCCACGGGGATGAAGTGGGGCAGCCCCTCGGCCGGCGGGTCCTTCTTCGTCAGCTTGATCTCGCCCTTATCGACGTGATCGACAGTGCCCACGTGAGCACCATCCGATCCAACCACGTCAGCGTGTTCCTTGATCTGAGACACATCGACCATCGGTTTCACTCCCTGTTACGGCTTCAACAGGGGGTGGGCTGTTCCTGAGCCGAGCCTGGCTCAGGCAACGGCGCAGCTATCTGCAGCTTGTCCGAGTGAAGTGCTGAGATGATTACTCAGGTGGCATCTTCCGCTTTTGGGACCGGATGCTGGCCCCTCTCCGCTCTCGAAAATGGCGCTATAGGGCACACGAGTCCGAGCGCCTTTTCCTTCGGCCACCCCCATTCGCATTATAAAAACTGGGCTCTTCTATGGGCCCCCCCCAAGGTCGGGCCGGCAGACCTGTTGCCCCAGACCCGGCCACGTTCCGCGCTCGCGTCCGTGCTTCCAGGGCAATCTTCCGTCTCATCGCTGGCCCTCGCGCTGCCGCAATGAACGCCTTTCTCCTCCAAGCCCACGCCGACCCAGCCGCATTGGAGCCGGCCGCCGATGTTGTCATCATCGCTTCCGTCCCGCCGGCCTCAGCGGCTTCCTGGCACTTGCGCCAGATGGATGACTGGAACGCTTTGACCGCTGGGGCAGCCGTTGACTGGCTTCAAGCTGTTGCAACGAGCCCAATCTGCGGACGCGAACGTGCCCAGCCAAATTTGGGCGGGTTTGCCAGCTCCACGTTTTGATACCGGCTTGCGAAGCATACGTAATTCGGATAATTTGCTGTTGTTATGCGAATTTGTCGATTTTTCTACAAGCAAAACGCGGAATGCGGAACCAGCAGGCAGTGATCAAATCGCCTTCTCCTCAGCCGACCGTATCGCCAGCTGTGATGATCGGGGGGCACGCGGCTGTACTGCGTGAACAGCTCCAGGCGATTTCGTCGGGCCTGTTCCCGCCTACGTCGGCCAAGACCCTGCGCCGCTTCTCGTCGACCGAAGCTGCTCGCATCATCGGTGTCACCGTCTCTCGCCTCCAGCAGCTCGCGACGGAGGGCCTCGGACCTCAGCCCGAGGTTTCGTCGAACGGACGGCGGTCTTACACCCTCGCAGACATTCACGGCCTGCGCGCTTACCTCGACGAGAATACCCGCGGGGGACGGCGCTACCAGCCGCATCGCCAAGAGGGTGAACATCTGCAAGTCATCGCCGTCGCAAACTTCAAAGGCGGGTCGGGGAAGACCACTACAACGGCCCATCTGGCACAATCTCTGGCCCTCCGGGGATACCGTGTCCTGGCGATCGACCTCGACCCTCAAGCTAGTCTGTCGGCACTCCTCGGCGTTCAACCGGAGCTCGACGTTGACACTGACGAGACGCTCTACGGGACCATCCGCTACGATGATGCGCGCCGGCCCCTCGGAGACGTGATCCGCAGGACCTACTTCAGCGGTCTGGACCTGGTACCAGCCAACCTTGAGCTGATGGAGTTTGAGCACGAGACGCCGCGCGCCCTCAACAAGCGGCGGGCCGGCGAGCCTCTGTTCTTTGATCGGGTTGCGCAAGCGATCGAGTCGATTGAGGCAAGCTATGATGTGGTTGTAATTGATTGCCCACCACAACTCGGATACCTTACTTTATCGGCGCTTTGTGCCTCGACGGCCCTCCTTATTACCGTCCATCCACAGATGCTGGACGTCGCCTCGATGAGTCAGTTCCTCGCGATGACCGAGGATCTACTCGGCGTGGTTTCGGAGGCTGGGGGCAATCTGCAGTACGATTGGCTGCGCTATCTGGTGACTCGGTATGAGCAGCAGGACGCCCCACAGACCCGGATTGTCGGGATGCTACGCACCTTGTTCGACGACGCGGTACTGACGGCGCCGATGCTAAAGTCATCCGCCGTGTCAGATGCGGGGCTCTCGAAGCAGACCCTCTACGAGATAGGTCGAGAGGGGATCACTCGCTCGACATATGACCGTGCGCTCGAAGCGTTGGAGGCGGTCAACGGTGAAATTGAGGGACTTGTGCGGAAGGCATGGGGCCGGGCATGAGCCGTAAGACAAGTCTTGATGCCCTATTCGGAACGAAGCAGCTACCCAATCCCGAGAAGTTTGCAGCTGCAAACTCGATTCCTGAGGAGACCGAGTTTGTAGCTGCAAACTCATCCCCCTCTGCCCCGGAGGGGCGCCGCGCAGGTGCGGTGCGAATGATGGGTTCTACCCTTCGCAATCTCGCGGCCCGAGCTGACGCAGCCGCCGAGATTGAGGCGGGGTCGGTGATCGTCGATCTTGATCCCGAATTGATCGATGACTCGTTCATTGCCGACCGGGTTACAGATACCAACGATCCAACACTTGCAGGCCTCGTGGAGAGCATCCGCGGGAGCGGGCAGCAGGTCCCTGTTCTGGTCAGGCCAAACCCAGGAGTCCTTGGCCGCTTCCAGATTGCATACGGGCGTAGGCGCACCTCCGCTGCGCTGATCCTCGGCCGCCCGGTCCGAGCTGTGGTGCGGTCCCTCTCCGATGACGAACTCGTCGTGGCTCAGGGTAAGGAAAACCTAGAGCGCCGCGACCTCAGCTACATCGAGCGGGCGTTCTTCGCGCTGCGGTTGGAGAGGCACGGATTCCGACGCGAGACCATTATATCGGCCATGGGTATTGGAAAGGGGGATCTCTCGACTTTGATCGCTGTGGCCAAGACTGTGCCCGAGGACGTCGTACAGGCGATCGGCCCTGCCCCAGCCGCTGGACGGCCGCGTTGGATGCTCCTGGCCGATCAAATTAAATCCGCTAGGGCTTGTGAGATCAGCAAGCTTATTGGAGATCCCGCTTTTCAGGCCAAGCCGACCAACGAGCGCTTCGTTGCGATGCTGGAAGCTTTCAGACCCGAAGCGGCGGCGAAGGTTAAACCGGAGGTCTGGATGGATGAGCAAGGCCGCAGGGTCGCGCGCGTCGAGCGCAGTGGTGGTCGGTTCATTCTATCGATCGATGAGAAGCTGGAGCCAGAACTTGGCACTGCGCTGCTTAATCGACTTCCCGAGATCCTTGCAGCTCTCAGGGATGGCAAGGCCTAATTCGACTAACAACACGAACCAAAAAGACGAAGGATCGGAAAAGTAGGCCCTCCGAATAGCACGTGGAAGCCTTTCTCTTTTACGGATCAGGAAGTACCGGACGATGCACCACGTTGGCACGCAACGGCATCCGTGGTGTTCGACGCAGCCCGGCCGACGCTGAATCGCCACTCGCCTCTCAGCGTCGCCTGTCGTGATCTTCGGTCTGCTTTGAGCTTCCCATGCAGGAGCGGGCAGCCTTGGAGGCGTCGTCGGACCTTACTTTCAGTTAAGGGAACCCCGGCGGTCGGCCCCGAGTCGCTCTGCAACCTTTGTGAGATCGTCCTGGCTGATATTACGCAAGGCGGTGAGAAAGCCATCAAGTGCCTCTTCCAACGTCTGCCCCTTAGCCCGCGCAAACTCCTGCATCTTCGCAAGCTCGGACTCGGAGAAGCGCTGGCCCGTAAGGTGCTCAAGCTCCTGAAAAGCTACCAAAGGCGCAAGGAGGTCACGGAGGCTCATCGCTGAATTTTCCCGGCTCGTCATCATCATCGACAGAGATGGCGCCGGATAGCGCAACACCAACAACGATCTAAGATCCGAGTGCTCGACGCACGGCATCTGGCTCACGCTCGATGACACGTAGGAGCGCTTGCATCGCCGCGTCAGGTCGGCGACGCCCCTGCTCGTAGGGCTCCATCGTCCGCGCCGAGATGCGGAACCGCTGCTCAAACTCCTTGGTCGATGCAGCCACCGTTCGCCGGATCGCCTTCACCCGCTCAGGGGTGATGAGATCGTCCTGCATCTCGTAGCTCTGAGCCTCGACCTCGCCACGCAGGTAGGCGGCCATCTCCTGGAAGGCCTCAACCAGATCGTCGCCGACCTGGGAGCCAGTGGGCTGCTGAATGCTCTGCTCCCTTGATGCTTGCCCTCGAACTTGATCAACGTGCTGATCGTAGCAAAAAGTAAAATTTCGAGCTTTTTGACCGGCAGTCGGCTTGAGTCTTTTTGACCAACTGAAATTGGCGCATCGCTTTGAGCCTGATCCTTGTTGACCAGAGACGATGCGTTTCCGCTCCTTTTCAACCCAGCGCACCGGACCGCCTAAGAGGCTTATCGGCAGGATCTGCTAGCGCCCGTAGTGGTTTATGCGGCCTGCTGCGCCGTTTGCCATCTGATCCACCCTGCGAATTCGCAGCAAGCCCCAGGGGAAAACCGCGCAATCGCCGAGAGCAGATGGATCTGGCTGTCCTTCTCGGTATCGCACCCACCGACAACGTATTTCGTGCCGTATCAGGAGCTCGGTATCTCAACCCGTTCTCTCACCTGCGGGACGATTTAGCGAATGAGCTACAATCGTGGTTTGTGTCCTGATCCCTGTTGCCAAGGATCGCCAGAGAGGACGCATGGCGGCATTCTCGTACCGTGATGATCCTGACGCGCCATCGTTTCGCAAGCCAACCCCTTGGCGCTATCGTATGCCTGCTCAACGAGAGTGTACCTACTTGACGGCGGCCACTGCGAGGAACAACGACTTCGGTCGTGGAGCATGGCGTGAAACACCTGGAGAACAATCTGGTCGGCATCGGGCTCTACACGCCCGTGGAGGCCGGCCGTCTGCTTCAGATCTCGCCTGCAAAGATCGCTCGATGGCTGCGTGGCCACGAGGCGAACGGTAAACGCTACGAGGCCCTGTGGAACCCGCAGGTCGACCTTGGTGATGAGGGCTTTGCTCTCGGCTTCCGCGACCTTCAAGAGGTGCGAGTTGCAGCCGCCTTCATTGCGCGAGGGCTCAGTCCACAACGTGTGCGACAGGCCATCGATCTTGCCCGCGACATCGTTCACGATGAGCGTCCACTCTCGACAGCTCAATTCCGAAGCGATGGGCGCACGGTCTTTCTGCAGGTCGCGGAAGAGGACGGCCAGACCAAGCTCATAGACCTCTTTAAGAAGCAGTTCGCATTCCGGGAGATCCTTGAGCGCAGCCTGGTGCACCTCGACTACGACGAGGCTGGCGTTCCCTCCCGCTGGTGGCCACTTGGGCGAAGCCGATCGGTCGTGATCGATCCGGCTCGGTCCTTTGGGCAACCAATCGAAGCCGAAACCTCAGTTCCTGTTGAAGCTTTGGCGACCGCGGCCGAGGCCGAAGGCTCACCCGAAGCAGCAGCTCGAGCGTGGGATGTGCCAGTGCGTGCCGTCAAGCGGGCAGTCGCGTTCCGGCGCGAAATGGACATGCGGCAGGCCGCTTGAGCACGCGGGTTTTCTTCGACAATTGCACCTCTCCAGTGCTTGCCGAAACGGTCAACGGCTACCTGAAGCATCTTGGGCAGCGGGCTGATCATATCCGCGATCTGCCATGCGGGCGTCATGCGTCCGACTTCGAGTGGATCGAGTTTCTCGCTAGCTCGGGCGACGATTGGCTCACGATCACCGGGGATGGTCGGATCCAAAAAAACAAGGCCGAGCGAGCCGCCTTCCGGAAGGCGGGTTTGAAGGGGATCGTCCTCGCTCCCGCCTATCAAAAAACGCCGATCAACCAGCAAGCCTCATTCCTGATGTGGCGGTGGCCCGAGATCCAGTCGCTTCTCAAATTCGCGCCGCCCTTCCTGTTCGAGGTGCCGATGCGCAATGCAAGTGGCATTCGACCGCTACCTCTCTGAGGTCGATGAGGGCCATGGGCAAGCTCGTGAAGCCAAGAGCTTCTCCAACACATGAGGCCGATCGAACGTAGCGATAGAGCGCTTACGCTACAGATACTGCCTCAGATCGCCAGATTTGGCGCAAGACGGCGTCTTAGTGCTCGGGGGCTTACTCCCAGCTGAATACGCTCCTGCCTCTCCTTGATGCTCCTGTAGCGATTTCGTGAGATTGCTATTAGGCCGGCGTTAGCTGAGGACCCAAGGGCATGTTCCGGATCTTGGCCGAACCAGCATGCGAGGTCCTCGAGCTTTGCACTGAGCACTGGGACTTCGCTCCGTGACCATCAATCCGTTGAGCAAACGCATTCCCGCGTGCTGGCCGCTATAACAATGGCAGAGACCTTCACGGCCATTCGTGAGGGGCTACCCGAGCGCGTCCTAAACTTTCCCTAAAAATTCTTTCGCTTTTCCGTCAGACGTCTGCCTACTCGGGAGGTCCGCACATGACGGTGAGGACAACCAACCATGCATAACGACAACACACTCCGGAATCATAAGCTCGCACGGCTGACTAACCGCGAGCGCGCCCGGATCATCGCCTGCGAGTTTCGAGGTGATGAGGATTTGGCTCTGGCTTTTGGCGTCTACTACCGGGCGCAACTGGCAGATCATGCCTCTACTAAGCGCAATCCCGTCCCCGAGTGCAGCTCAATGGCCTGGGAGCAACTGGCTGACGGTACGATCCGTTGGTTCGCCTGTCTGGCCGACTACGAGGGCCTGGCAGCGGTCTACCGCCTCACTGTGGATGGACGCCTGGAACGTCTGGAAGCGTGGCCTTATTGGCTTATCGGTCTGGATCTCGATCCCCAGTGGCGGGCGACCTGCCGGCGCGTAAAGGCCAACAAAGCGCGCCGGCAACGGCGAGCGCGCGAGCGCATGGCACGGCTTATGGAGAAGCTACAGCCTAGGACGGTACCAACTATGCCGACTGGTCCTTTCAACGATGACATCGATCTAGAGGATCTGGAACGGACGCTTGCAGAGCTGGACGGGATCGCCGCGTAAGCCTGACCGCTTAACTCTGAGCACCACGCGAGCGCTCAGCGATTGCGCGAAAGCGCTACGGATGCCGCCATAAATCGCGAGATTTGGCGCGTGGCGGCATCCATAAAGCTCTGAATGGGAAGGAGCCAAAATTGCGCCCTGCCGCTCTATGAGCCTCTGAGGCTACCTGGCGAGATCGTTCTAGTTGGGAAGTGTCGTCTCTCAGTAGGTGCTATAGCCCATTCCGGATCTGACCCGGGATTGGCTATGAGCGACGGCATCTACATCATTCGTGACGACAACAGCCTCGTGGAAATGCGGTCCAGCGCCTTTGAGAGCGAGGCCCTCCTTCAGCAGCTCCTCGCAAACCACCCAAGCCTACTCGCCGGTGATGCTGTCGATCCCGTGAACCCACGCCGCTGGCTGTTGATCGCACGTGAACAAGGCGTACCAGGTGAGGAAGGTGGCTCTGGACGCTGGTCTCTCGATCACCTTTTCGTCGATCAGGACTGCGTGCCGACACTGATCGAGGTCAAGCGTGCGAGTGACACTCGCGGCCGACGGGAGGTGGTGGCCCAGATGCTCGACTACGCGGCAAATGGAGTCGTGTACTGGCCCGTAGATGCCCTTCGGCAGCAGTACGAGCGGACCTGTGCAGCGAGTGAACGGGACCCCGATGAGGCGCTTCGTGAACATCTCGGGAGTCCGGATGCCAACCTCGAGGAGTTCTGGCGTGGTGTTGACGTAAACCTCCGGGCGGGCCGGATCCGCATGGTTTTCGTGGCAGACGTGATCTACCCGGAGCTGAAGCGGATCGTCGAATTCCTAAATGCGCAAATGAGCCCTGCCGAGGTCATCGCCCTCGAGCTCAAACATTACACCGGACAAGGACTTCGCACATTGGTGCCGCGGCTTATCGGGCGCACCGCAGAAGCCGAACGACGCAAAGGATCGAGTTCAACAGCGTCGGTGTCTGGGCCTCGTCCACAGATCACTCACGAGGAGTGGTTCACACAGTTTGCAACAGATCGAGGGGCCGGGGAGGCCGCAGCCGCGCGAGCAGTTTATGATTGGTGGGTCGCTCAAGGCGGCGAGTTTGTCGTCACAAGCGCACAGCGCCCGTCGCTCATCGTGAAGCTAACGCATGAGCGAGGTCACTGCTGGCCGTCTGTGATCAAGGCGAACGGCCGAGTGTCGACGGCGCTTTGCTACGTCCTGACCACAGCCCCTTTCGACCAGATAGAGAACCGCCGTGAGATCTTGGAGGCGCTCGCAAGCACCTTCGGTCAACGCTACGGTGAACGAGCGATCGATGGTGAGCCGTATGTGCCGTTGGCCCTGCTGCAGGAACCGGCCGCAAAAGAAAAGCTATTCGCCATCTGGCAATCGTTCGTTGACCGTATCCGAGCAGGCATCTGAGCCACATAGGACCCGACGGAAGGGCAACAGAGCCAGACATCGCTCAGATCGTCCCAGAACGTGCGTGGCGGCATTAATGCCTTTCGTCGCCTTTGGCGTGGCGGAAGATGTTCTGGCCGCTCAGCAAGGCTCCTGTAGCGATTTCGCTCAATCGCTACAGGAGCCTTGGGTGGGATCCTAGAGTGTGCTCGGGATCCGGACTATTTCCGCGACGTGATGCGCAACATGGAATGGGTGCCTGGTAAGGAGAATCGTAGGGTCCGTTTCGGCCTAATCGGCATCGGCCAATCCCCGCACTATCAGACCAGTTGGCCGACGGAACACCCGATGAGTCACCAAGTCCGTCGGTTCAGCGGCCAAACGCACCGTGCCTACCATGAGGCGCCGCTCCAGACCTTCAATCCGGACCATCTCAGTCGAGCCTTCACCTGGGACGAGGTTGTCGAGATGCTGGCGGAACGGATCCCATCCACGAACAGCCCGGCCAAGCCGTAGACCACTTGGACGCTCTGACCCGAAGATCTCGCGCCACATCCTCCGTGCAAAAGCGATCAGCATGTCCCCATCGATCGAAGACCGTGCTCGCGGTGCTCTACTGGGTCTCGCCGTCGGCGACGCCCTTGGAACAACCCTCGAATTTGAGCCCCGCGACGTCCACCCCCTGCATACCGAGATGCTCGGCGGCGGCCCCTTCGAACTGGAACCCGGTCAGTGGACCGACGACACCAGCATGGCACTCGCGTTGGCCGAGAGCCTGATCGCATACCCGGACTTCGATGCCACCGACCTCATGACTCGCTTCGTCGCATGGGCCAAGCGGGGCGAGTATTCCTGCACCGGCACATGCTTCGACATCGGCATCGTGACCCGGAACTCGCTGGGCGGCTTCCAACGGACCGGCGACCCATTCGCAGGCTCGACAGCCCCCGACCGCGCCGGCAACGGCTCGCTGATGCGGCTTGCACCCGTGGCGCTGCGGGCGCTCGAGGACAACACCCTCGCAGCGCGGATCGCCCGGGACCAGAGCCGTACCACTCACGCCGCCGCCGAGGCGATCGAGTCCTGCGACCTGTTCGTGCGGATCCTGCGCGAAGCGATCCAGGGGGCCGGTAAGGACGCCCTCCAGCCCCGTCCGTGGAACGGTGCAGCTCGAGTCCAGGACATCGCCGCAGGCACTTGGCGCGGCAAAGCGCGAACGCAGATCAAGTCTTCGGGCTACGTGATCGACACCCTGGAGGCAGCGCTCTGGTGCACGAACCAGGCCGCGAGCTTCGAGGAGGCACTGGTGCTCGCCGTCAATCTCGCGGGCGACGCAGATACCGTCGGTGCAGTCACCGGTCAGATCGCCGGCGCTGTGTTCGGCGCCTCATCTATCCCTCTGCGCTGGCTCGAGCCTTTGGCTTGGCGCGGTCGGTTAGAGACTCTCGCCGCGCAGCTCGTCCGACTGTCCGGCCCATCTGTTTAGAAGGTCGGCGCCACGAAGGCAGTTATGGCGGATTCAGCACCTAGCATCGACCTCTTCTAAGCCGCTCCTCATGCGAGCGGCTCGATCGCCAAATTTGGCCCGTGGCGGCATTCACGAGACGCGGCGTTCAACGTAGCTATTTATCGCTCCTGCCAGCCAGCGAGCCTATGTGGCGATTTAGCGAGATCGCTACGGGATTGGTCTTCGTTGGGGATCCAAGGGCATGATCCGGATGCTGGCCGACCCAAGGTGCAAGGTCCTCGAGCTTGACATCACTCCCTGGGACTTCGTGTCCCTGACAGCCATCCCCTGACTATAAGCAGGCTGGCGCTACTCAAGGTGTTGTGTCGTCCGGGATATCCTCCTCTACCTCCGACCGGAGACGAATGAGCTGCAGCTCTTTGGCTTGGCGAGGCGTAATTTCGTTGCCGTCCTCATCGCGCATTACGACGTCATCGTCATTCCATGCGAACCGATCGGCCGAACCCGCTGATGCGATGATGGCGGCGCCGAGCTGCCTCGTATTCATTGGGTTGCCGGCGCCATTGAGCGGGCTAATACCCCGCGTGGCCGCGATCTGGCGCAGGACCGGCTTGGCGATGGGCTCACGGATCCCGTCCGTGTCTACGGCGATAGACCCGTTCTCGTACTGGGTGACGCGCCAAGACCCGACCACGGCGGTGCCGGTAATCTCCAGTCCATCGAGAGGGAGGGGTTCCGACGCTGGCTTCTTGATGATGTATCGCAGGGCACTGCCGGTGTCCTGACAGAGCGGCGCCAGATCCTCGACGCTTCCTCGGTAGAGCTCTTCGATAGAGGCTTCGCCCTCGGAGACGTTGAGCCGGAGGATCATCACATGGCTCGCTTGGTGTAGGGTGGCCTTGTTGAAGGACACGTGCGTGGATGAGGTGATCGTCTTGACGGAGACGCGCTGACCCTCGGCGCTGACGACGTCATAGCCGTGCTGGTTCACGCTCAGCGCCATCTGACCGCGTGTGATCATGGCGGCGTAGAGCTCACCGATCCGGCCCGTCAGGTGTCGAAGCTCGGCTGGCTTGACGTTCCAAGCGAGTTCCTTCTCGAACCACGCTAGCGCCTCGGCCAACGAGCGGATGATCTGAACTTGTGACAGCGACATGCGGCAACGTTCGCATGCGACATGGCTCTCGGCCAGAGGCCCGTGAACCTCCCTAACAGGACCGCCCGCAGCCGTTGATGCTGGGTCCGGTGGAAAGAGCGGGTTCAGCGGCGTGGCGATTTAGCGATATCGCCACGGAGTGCGCCGGAGACGGGTCAGAACGCACTCCAGATCGGGTTCGTCCGATAGCGAGCCTGCTCGGCGGCAGCTGCCGCTTGGATCGCACCGATACCAGCGAGAGGGCGCCGGACGATCGATGCGCTCCAGGGCTCGCCACGAGGCGTCAGGAGGCCCCTTCCGTTGAGGCCGGCAGCGCGATCCGCCCCGCGGCCTTCAAACCTGCCTCACGGAGCTCCTAGACCGCCTCTGACAGCTTCTGTGTGTTGCAGCCAAAATTTCGTCTTGCTTCGCCCTCTCGCCCTAACCGTGAACCGAACTTAGCACCAGGTGTACGGAATTGCTAAGTCGTTGTTTTTGCTGCACAATAAGTCAAACCTTATTGCAGGTATCCACGCCTCGTTCAGGGCACATCGATCGCGACTTAGGATGACGGCCTCGGAAATTGCCCCAGAGGCACCGTCAGCGGCCGCAAAGATTTTTTGGCACCACGGAAGCTGAAAGCCTTTCGATGCCCCTCCACGTGCTTCTGTGGCGATTCTAGAGCCACATCCTGTTAGACGAAGCCGGAGGTTGAGGCAGAAGGAATTGCTCTAGTTGAAATCGCGGCTAGCACGAGCCGAGATGTCCCTTCAATGAAACCCTAAGACATAACCGGTGGCGGCTGCAATTCTAGAACAGGGTGGCGCGCTTGATGTCACCACCGCACAGTTCTTAAGATAATCTCTTCTCCTAGTACCTTATATAAGAACTGTGCGGTGGTGACATCAAGCGCGGCACCCTCTACTTTCAATTCATCCCGGCTTGGTGTATTTCATCCTTTCTATCAATGACTTGTTCCGGTTCTGAGAGGGTGACGCGCTCGCTGTCATCAATGTCGCCTCCCGAGAAGGTGCCGCGCTCACTGTCACCACTCTCCGGCCACGGGCCGTCCTCATCCTCGAGACTCAGCACCTGCTTGAGAACCTTTCGGGCCTCGTGGCGGTCTACGTCCCGCTTGAGGATTTTCGCCATTACACGCACTAGATCGGCTGGCGTGGGCTCGATCCCGGATCCGTCGCGAATGGCGCGTTCCCGTTGAAGGGCGATGCGACAGGCATTAATCCGGCTTGCGTGCTTGCGAAGCTGACGCTGACGCGGACCGTCAAGCGCAAGCCATGCTTGCAGCGCGCGAAGATCGCGGCGATGGCCTTCGCGGAGTTCCGAGGGTAGCTCGACTGGTACCATCGTACTCAAGAGCGCAGCAATCTCTTGTTCTTCCTTGGCCCGCTTCTCGGCACGTAGGCGAGCCTGCGTCGGCGTGTTGCGGGCACGGTTTCGCGCCCTCCGCTTCTCCATGATGGAGGCGAGGACGTAACCGCCCGTTCTAGGATCTTCTTCGTAGCGTGGACCGGCTGGTGCTTGCTCGGGGCGAGCGTCAGCGGTATCGTCTTGACCTTGCATCAACATCTCCTGAGAGGCTACCAGGACTGCACTCCCCACAGCCTTTTCCTTTACTTGTTTGTTGTTGCGGATCACGTGGATAGGGTCGGAAGTGACCGTCTACTATGAAGCCAACTTCATCAGCTCGATCAAAAGGCGGGATGCGCCTTCGCGTCCTGGATCAAAGTCATGCCGTATCGCAGCGGGCCAACGCTTCATGCGGAACAAGCGTCCATTTTTCCGGAGGCGGTAGACCGCGATAAGGCGCTGTTGATCAGCAAGACTGATATAGGTCTTCGGCGTAGGCTTACCTGGGCGTTCACGGTCCCAAACATCGCACCGCATCCGGCATGGGTCGCCTTCGTGGCCTCCGCGGTAGTGAGCAGCGAGTGCATAATCGACGAGATTAACGGTCATAGGTTGTACCTGCTTGCTTCGAGTGATAGCGGGATTGCCAGCACCGTTATTTATAGCGGGCTGCACGCGGGAATGCGGTCGATGGCCGTCATTAAATCAGCGGTCGCTCCAAAACGGGGTCATCTGCGCTTTCGCGCTTTCCAAATATGACGATTCCCTTAATGCTGTGTCGTCGCTGGCACCGGCTTGATGGTAGAGCGGCAGGCGATCGTTGAACGTCGAAAGGCGATGGACGAGAGTCCGGCCTGGGAGCGCTATACGTGTAGGCAGATGAGAGACCGGTCCTTGCGCATGGAGGGCATGCCTGTCCATGCCCTCCGCCAGCAGGGCGAGTTGCGTCCAAGGCAGCGCGGCGGCTGCTCCCGCTTCGAATGATCGTTATTCAGCGAAACCGCGGCGCAGCCGTTCAAGCAGATCCAGGCTGATCTCGGGATCGTCTTCACCCAGGTATGTACGAATTAGCTTCAACAGTGCGCGCTCATTCGCGGTCACTATGCGATCTGAAACAATCCTTGAAATTTCGCTTTTGTCATTTGGCCATGTCTGTTCTAGCCAAAGACGAAGCATCAGACCAACATCTACGCCCAACGCTCGCGAAAATTCGGGCAAACGTTCAAGCGGCACCTTTGCCTCGCCACGTTTATACATCGACAGTATGTTTGGTTTGCTGTAGCCAATATCCGCAGCGATTTCGCGTTGAGTCTTAGTTGCAGACAACTTATCTATTCTCTCTCGCAGCAGGAGCGTAAAAGGGCCATCTTCCCATGGATACTTGTTCTTCATAGCAAAGAGCAATCTTTCATCAATGTTGCGCGTTATTGAATATATTAAACTCATAACTATTTGTAAAAGCAAATATTACAAAAGTAAGTCCTAAAAAGACGCAACGGAATTAGATGATATATTACCCAGGGATGTCATATATCGCCCTGAGTGCAGTACAACCGCATCTGCAGCGACGGATCAAGGGTCAAGCGAGTGGCTCCGCGTCATGCGGCAGGCTGCCGAAGGCGTTGGCTAGTACGAACCTCGGAACAGGTCGCCGGAGGCCTTGCGCCGGAAAAGGGTCCGCCATCGACGACGTTGGTGCTCCGGCCGGTCATGGTTCATGTGGCACCGCTGACAGAAGGCCGCGAGGTTCTTGTCCGTGTTGTTGCCGGTGTCGTGATCGCGATGCGCGGTCGCGAGCACCACCCTGGTCGGGCGCAGGCGTCCAAGGTCCTCGAAGCTCGGGAGGCTTTGGAGAGTGTGCCCCCTTCCGTCACGCCAACAGCCGGTCGAGGCATCCCACCAGCGTCCATCGCTCAAATGGTAGATCGTCTGCCCGTGCGGCCGTCCGCATCCCTCACAAGCGCCTCCCGCCCGCCGGAAGCGGATCACGGCGGAGAGCTGCGGCCAGTCGATCGGGTAGTAGAAGCGGTGCTCGCGCCGGATCGGCATCGCGGTCAGATCTCCCTGGCTACAGCGGCAGCTTGGCTGCGTGCCCGGGCTTGGGGGAAGTAGCTGTAGAAGGTATCCCGGCTGACCCCGAGGCGCTGGGCGATGGCGGCGATCGAGATCGTACCGGATTGCAGCAGGGCGCGACCTACCTCGATGTCAGCCTCAGTGAGTTTTTTCGGTCGGCCACCCTTCCGGCCGCGGGCCAGGGCCGCCTTCAGCCCTTCCATCGTGCGCTCACGGTTCAGGTCGAGAAAGTACTCAGCCATGGCGCCGTGCATCTGCAAGGCGAAGCGACCATGAGCGGTGTCGCTATCAAACTGCTCGGTAAGGCTGCGAAAGTGGATCTCCTTCGTGCGGAGGCTGTCGATCGTGCGCATCATCTCGATGAGCGAGCGGCCGAGCCGATCGAGCTTCCAGACCACCAATACGTCGGTCGGGCGGAGGTAGGCGAGGGCCGCATCGAACTCAGGCCGCTTGGTACCGGCCTTTCCCGACTTCTTCTCCTCGAACAGCCGTTCGCACCCGGCCTTGGTCAGCGCATCACGCTGAAGGTCGAGGTTTTGATCGAGGGTGGAGACGCGGGCATATCCGACGAGCATGTCGGGATAGTGATTCAAGCACGTTTATCTGGCAATAGAAAACCAGTCATATTTTCCCGACAGAAACGGGGCCGTTTTAACCGGCTGACGAAGCACGCTCACTCGATGTCGGGAAAACGAACGAATATCTGACACATCCGTTGATAGGACGTTCGTCTTGTTCGGGTGGAAAGCGGCCTTACGAGGGGGAGGCTCCCCTTGGGTGGCGAGCTGCCACAACCCAGGGCCATCGCGCCCGGCAGATAATGGGCCCATAAGGAACCATCACTGGCCTCGGTCCCGGCCGCCGGTGCCTGAGAGTAGCGAGCGCTCCCGCCCTGATTTCGCGGAGCACGTCTGTGTCTGACAGCAGGCCTTTAGCTATCCTCATCGCAGAGAACGACCCGGTCGTCCGTATGGCCATCGCCGACATCCTGGAGGATCTTGATTATCAAGTCATAGAGGTCCGCGACGCCACCGAGGCATTGGCGGTGCTTCAAGGACCAGCCACCGTGCACATGCTGATTACGGGGCGCAGCATTGTGGGCGATGGTGTTGCCCTCGCCTACCTCGTTCGCCACCGTTGGCCAAGTGTTGCCATCATTGTCACCTCAGGAGCCGGAGCTGAACTTCAGAACGAGTTACCGCCGGGTACGCGCTTGCTCCGTAAGCCGTACAAGTTTGCGGATCTCGTCCAAGAGGTGGAATCCGGCCTCGTACAGGTGCGGGACAAGCCTTCGGCCGCTCCCGTAGTGCCGAGCGGCGTACCGCCCCATAGGGGCCTGGGCCACGGCGTGGGCGCCATTGCCGCTCCCTCGACCGAGCCGGACAAGACGTAATCTCTGTCTAACGACGACCAGTTAGTTGCCCGAGCTGTTGGCATGTATCCGTGACGTTCAGGGGCCTGATCGAGAGGTCTAAGGATCGCTAGGGGACGCACTCAGCCAGTGTTCAATGTCGGAAATATCCTCGTTTTTCGGACGTTGGTATTGGAAGGGTGTTTGAGGAGTGTCTCAATTTGAAAATCTCTCTAGAACAGCGGACGGCTTTACAGACCGCCGCACGTGACTTGGGTGTCGTCAGTCTCGCTAGAAGTCGGGCACGCGTAGCAGTCACGACAACTGCCGTGTTTGAGAATCAGGTAAAAGCTGCCATTGAATTAGATTGAACCGTTCGGTTTTTGTAATTCCATTTTTATGGAATGAAAATTTCTCTATCCATTCTTGACCAGATCAGGCAATGCATATTGCATGTCGCTTTCTCCAGGACTCAATGATGTACTTATGACCCACACCTGCCGTTTCTGCGGCAATAACCACCAAAGATTTGGGAAGAGTTTTAAGCCAATACTTTCTTATAAGTGCCAGTTTTGTGGTGGTATAGTCTTAATGAGCTATGAAGATAAGCTCAATCTATTTGGTAAATATAAAATTCCCAAGACAAATAGAAAATGAAAGTTGCAGTTTATGAACTGTTCTTTTTGATGAGGCCGCTCAGTTCGTCCAAAGCCAAGCCAATCAGATCCGCTTGAGCCTTAATTTTATCAGCATTGAGATCGGCCGCTGCGTCTGACGACCACCAGATCCCACCGTCCAAGTTGCGAAGCATTCCGGTCAGACGTTGATGCTGTAGAGCAAGAGCGTCTATCGCACTCTGATTTTTCATTGGCCATCTCCCTGCTTGGCGCCAAGCATACGCCAGCCGGAGATCTCGCGCGAGGAATCGGAGTGGGAGCAGAACGCTCAACCGTTCGATCATACATTTTAAACTGAGACACTACCTGATGCCGAGGAAATCGCAGGCTTACAAGGAATGGAGCTGCGTTGGCTCCCGTCTCTTGAGTGTCAGTTCGAGAACGCCGACCGCAGGGCTTTGACGTCAAAGGGCTTCTTCACCACCGGTACGAAGCCCAACGCCGGGGGGATGACAAAGCTCTCACCGTAACCGGTGGCAAACACGAAGGGTACGTTTAGCGCCTGTAACTGCTCCGCGACGGGCAGGCTCGTCTCGGTGCCGAGGTTGACGTCCAGCACCGCGAAGTCCGGGGGGCTTGCCGCGATGATGCGGAGCGCCTCCTTGACGGATGAAGCCATCTCGACCGCCTCCGCTCCGAGTTGCAGCAACATTTCCTCGCCTTCCAAGGCGATGATGATGTTGTCCTCGACTAGAAGCACTACGCCGGACAGGACACACGGCGGTGCGGGACAGTCATCCGCCGGAGCAACCGAACGAGCCTCTGCCACCGGAGCGGGGCTGACGAAGCGCAGCGGGACGGTGAAGCGGGCCCGTACACCTGTAAGCTCGTATCGGATCTCGGCCTCGCCTTTCAGTTCGTAAGGAATCGAGCGTTCGATGATCGTGGTCCCGAAGCCCCGACGCGTCGGAGCCTTGACCGCCGGGCCCCCCATCTCGCTCCAGTCGAGGACGAGGTGTGCGTCATCGACGGTCAGATCGACGGTGATCGTGCCACGGCTATCGGCGAGCGCGCCGTACTTGGCGGAGTTCGTCATCATCTCGTGGACGACGAGGGCCATCGTCGAGAACGCCTGGGGTTCGAGCAGCACGTCGCCTCCGTCGATGCGTACCCGGCCCGCCTTCACGCCGAGGTAGGCACCAGCCTCCAGATGGATGAGGTCGTGCAGCGAGCCGGGCCCCCAGTTCGTCGCGGTGATCTGATCGTGCGCCCTGGCGAGCGCCTGGATGCGGCCGCCGATCACGTTGGTGAAATCCTCGACCGTCTCGAATTCGGACCGACTCTGGGTCATCAGCGCGCGAATCAAATTGAGGATGTTGCGCACCCGGTGGTTCAACTCGGCGATCAGGAGTTCCTGGTGCTCCTGCGCGCCCTTGCGTTCCCTATCTGCGGTGTCGTTCAGGCGCAGCAGCATCTCCAGCAGGGTGACGCGCAGGGACTCGGCGATGCGCAGGTCCGCGTCGGTCCACGGGGTCGATTGCCCACGGACAGTCTCGCTCCAAGCCGCGAAGCTTGTCCTCGGATTCAGTCGCGAGCCATGGGGGCCCGCCGTGACCGCCTTGTGCGGATTGCCGGCCCAGGTGACAGTACGGGCGACCTCGCGCCGGAAGAAGATCAGGTAGTCCCGCGGCGTCCGCGAGATCGGGATGACGAGAAGCCCCGCCACCCGGTCGGCGAAGTCCCAGGCCGGCGCATGCAGCTTCCCGAACTCGTTCGTCGAGAAGGGACGGCTCGAGGCGATCTGGTTGAGGTACCGGACAACACCGACCATTTCCTCCTGTGTCGGGGTGACCCCTTTCAGGGTGACTTGGCCTTCGACCGACATCCCGATGCCGTCGCACTGGACGATGCCCCGGAGTTCATTGAGCAGGCCCTTGAGCCCTTCGAAGCCTGTACGGTCGGGGGCGAGCAGGCTCATAAGTCGATTGTGCACGTCGCGCGCCCGAGCCTCGTAGGCGATATCGACCTCGCGCTCGCGGCTCTCCATGATCCAGGAGAACATCTGCCCGAACAGTTCGATGCCGCTCCGCCGTTCGAAGGAGAGATGGTTCGGCACGCAGTGATGGCAGGCGAACAGGCCCCAGAGCTTGCCGCCGCGAAGGATGGAGACCGACAGCGAGGCGGCCACGCCCATGTTGTGCAGGTATTCGAGATGAATGGGCGAGACCGAACGCAGCACGCTCATCGTCAGGTCGAGTGGCTGGCCCTCCGGATTGAGCTGGGGCACGATGGCGGACGGCTTGGCATCGACGTCAGCGATGAGGCGGAGCCAGTTCCGCTCGTAGAGTGCCCGAGCTTGCTTGGGGATGTCTGAGGCCGGGTAGCGCAGGCCAAGATAGGGTTCGAGACCGGCACGCGCAGCCTCTGCGATGACCTCGCCCGCGCCGTCGCGATCGAAGCGATAGACCATCACGCGCTCGAAGCCTGTCAACGCCCGCATCTGACGGGCGGCCTCCTTACATAGGTCATCGAACCCACTCGTCTGCTGGAGGCGCCCAACGAGGGTACGCACGAGGTCGACCGCATCGGCCCCACCCACGACGCTCGGCTCGGCCTCAATGACGATGCGCTCGTCGCTGATGTGAAGGGCGACGTCGAAGCGGGGGCCATCCTCTAGGAGGTTGAGACCGAAGATCCGTTCGACCTGACCGGCCCCGCGGAGGGACTGGAGCTTTCCGCGGATATGGTGGACGGCTTCAGCTTCGAAGACCTCGACGATAGGCCGGCCGAGCAGAGCCTCCGCCGGTTGCCCCAGCCACTCCTCAACGTTCTCGGAGGCCCGCACGACGATCCAGTCGGTTGAGACCACAAGGAGGAAGCCAAACGGCTGGACCGCCCCGAGGTTATGGATCGGCTCGCGGTCACAGGATGTAAGGTCGGGCGTCGATGCGCCGGGGGCCGTGATGGCATCGGATGGCTTCACGGCATCGCCTCCCATCAGCATATCAAAACGCAGGACGCGACATGCCAGATCGGCGTATCAGACCACGTTGATACGGCTGAAAGAAATTTAACAGAACCGCGATTTTGGCTTGGGCCTTGTCAAATAAATTAGCAACTCATACGAGTAAAAACTACAAAATACTTTGCTTATCATAATGCAATCTGTGGGTGATTTATATCAAATCGCATCGATAATTATTTTCTACCGCGAACCCGTGCTTACACAATTGCGTACGGCCATTAGGTCCTCAGAAATGGACCAAGCTTTGACGCGCGGACTGATTGCGCATTACGTGTTATAGGTCGGAACGAGCCGGGTCAGCCCTGGCTGGTCGCCAATGGGGGTGCGGGGGCCCAATCGCGTATATGTGTCTCCAGGGAGGGACATCCATGACCGTCGCTCACATCCTTGCCGAGAAGCCCTCCCCCGTCGTCACGGTGCAGCCCGAGCGCACCCTCGCTGAAGCCATCCATCTCCTGGTTGACAAGAGCATCGGCGCCCTAATCGTCATCGACGAGGCTGGGACCCTATTCGGCATTATTTCAGAGCGGGAGATCATGCGCGCCTTGGCACGCCAGGGTAGCACTGCACTCAGCACCCCGATTTCCAGCCACATGACTCACAGGGTGGCTACCTGTCAGCCCGAGACCACCAGTAAAGAGATCATGAGGCTGATGACGGACGGCCGTTTTCGCTACATGCCCATCTGCGAGCATGGCAAGCTCGTCGGCGTCGTCTCGATCGGCGACGTCGTCAAAAGCTGCCTTCCAATCATGAAGGCCGAGCAGCAGGCCATGCAGGACTACATAGCGACGGCCTGAGGACCCCCACAACGAGCAAGCAGGGTGACAGCGGGCTACTTGGCGAGCTTCGGTCAAGGAGGCCACAGGGAAAACAACAGCCTGAGCGTCTCGGGAGGGGGGCAGGAGCGAAGGACGCCATGCCAAGATACCTCTTCGACGCGCAGTGCAGGTCCGGCTTCGCATTTCTCGACTATTTTAAGCAGAAAATTAGACAATATTGGAGATCGCCGCCGCAGATCTACAGGTTATATCACCATACAGATTTCAACGTATTATTTATTATTTCTATCCAAGTACGTTTTAGATAGCACGACATGTTGCTTGAGTAGCTGTCTCAGGCGAATATTCGAATGCTCGCCGTCAGCAGGGGATGCAAAATATTCATCACAGCCCTCAATAGCCTCATCGGTCTGCTGATCGACCATGTCACGGTCTGCCGCATCCATTCCGTCAATGTAATCGAAGCCCAGCTCGTTCGCGATCAACTCTGAGATCTCTAGGCGTTTAGCTTCGAGGCGGGTCATGGACCTACTCCAGTCGATAGCAGTGATGAATTAGTGCTACTCCAATAAAATACAAACAGCGAGACTTTCGCCCCGCCGTAAGCATTTTCAGGCCCAATCATACAGACAAAGATCTGCAGTAGCAGACATTGTGTGTTCGACATTACAATCGTCTGGCGATCGGGCCTCCCATGCTCAATCTAAGGCACCCCATAGATAGACTCGGCGCTCTTGATGCTAAGATTTTGCAAGCCAGACGGCAGAAGCTACAGCCCTGGCCCACCGGAATTTTGGCCGTAGTTCGGATTGGGCTGAGCAGTCTGTTCCGAGTTGCCCCCCTGGGCCGAACTGACGGCTCTGGGTGAGGACTCTGCCCGATCAAAGCTGCCGTACGGGCTGAGGCGAATGGATCCCGTGGTCAGATCGTCGTCCACTAAGACTGGGCGAGGCGGCAGGATGGGTCCGCGACCCGACCAATTCTGAGAGATCGTCCGAGCAAGCGTTGGTGTTGCCGCAGCGCTCACAACGATCGCTAGGATAAATATGGAAATAGTTCGGGCCATGACAACCTCCGAAGGACTGAAGCAGCCGGCATCGAAGACACGACCGGTTTAGGGCAACGTCCCGCCGACCGATGAAATACACATTGGGGACGCTCTCATAAAATGTTTATTGTATTTTATATAATCCAATACTTTAGAGAAAGTTTTGGATTGGTCCGGACCATGATCCTCTTCCAAATGAACGTCAAACTAAATCGAAAAGAATTTTGCGATGATTTGGTCTGACGTCTGACTAAGGTGACATGGTTGGTTCAGAAGCCCGGCCGTTGCGCTCCAGTATCTGTGCCATCGCCCTGATCGCACCTAAGCGAAGCTGGAACACTTGAGATTGGGACTGACATGCGCCCCTCGACCCTTGCTATCTGAAGACCATGTCGAGTGAGCACTTGTTCGTTCTGAGCGAGCCGCCCTTCAACAAGTTGCAGCTGCCGCAAGAGACGCTCCTCGATCTCGTGCATTTCGCCGGTGATCTGCCCGGTCATGGTTCGACGAAGCCATTCCAGCACTGATTTTTCTCCGGCCATGTCCGAGAGCAGGCAGACCATACCCTAAGGAGGTGCGCACGGATTACGGTATTATAGGTCGAACGCAGACGTCAAAAGTGTTCCACACATGCGATCACGCGAATGTCTCTCGCTTAGGGGAACCCGCAGGAACGTGCGATACCGTGCGGATGAGACCAGTCAGCATCTGCGTCCGCGCGATCGACACCGCCTCCGAGATGACCGACTCCATATTAGTCATAAAAGTCGAGGCTGCGATCGATGCGCTAGAAGCATCCTGCTCCACACCGAGCGAACGTGTCCTCGCGCTGGAGTGCATCTATGGGACGTTCGCCCGGCGACGCCGCAGCAAGGTTCACGCTCCGTTTGGCCGCTTCATCGCCCATCAAATCGATGCACGCCAGAGCCGCATATTGGCACGATCCTAACCGACGGTAGTGAAGGCACGCATACACGCGGTTATGCCGGAGCGTAGCAGCTGCTCACGCGATCTCTTCCGCTTGGCGGCTCACCGAAGCTCAGGGGGCCGCTGGTGCTTTCGCGGAGGCAACCCCCTCCCAGGGAGGAAGCCCCGGCCAGCCGCCGCCGGAGCGCCGTTGAACAACACCCTACGCATTTCGATGGCTTCCGATAGGCTTGATGCGTCTGCGTCGCCTATTGGTCCCGTCGCAACAGTGGCCCATAGGCTGCCCGTCCGCCCACGACCGGGCAAAGGTCTACCTGCCCGGCACGGGCTGGGTCACGTTCGATCCTACCAACCGCTATTGCAGGTGGCTGCCTGGATGACGCAGGCACAGGCTTCACCGGGCACTTTTCCACGACTTGACCGTTCTTTGCCGAGAAACGCAGCTTCCACACGTACCGTCGATCAGCGGAATGACCCCAAACCTTGATGCACTGGAACCCCTCATCCGCAAGGTGGAGGGTTTCACTCCTCTGTCGGAATCCGACCGCGCTGCGCTGGAAGGGATCAGCAGGCCGGTGGAGAGAGTCTCCGCTCGCACTGACCTCATCCGTGAAGGAGATAAGCCTAGAGGCATTCTCCTGGTCCTGGAAGGAATGGCCTACCGCTACAAGCAGCGCAGAGACGGCACTCGCCAGATCGTAGCCTACCTTGTGCCGGGCGATATGGGCGACCTCGATGGGGGCTACTTGGACAAGGCAGACCATAGCATCGGCACCTTCTCAGCCTGCACGGTGATGTGGATCGATCCTGATACGCTCGAACGCATTGGGCAGAGCCACCCCCAGGTTGCCCGTGCAATGCGCATGAGCACCCTCGTAGACGAAGCTACCTTGCGCGAATGGCTGCTGAACGTTGGTCGGCGTTCATCAATCGAACGGCTGGCCCATCTATTTTCCGAGCTACTGGCACGCCTTCAGGTTGTCGGGCTGGCTATCGATGACAGCTATGAGTTGCCTATTACGCAAAGTGAGCTGGCTGATACGACAGGTATCACCCCCGTGCATGTGAACCGGTCGCTTCAGGAACTCAGGCGCCAGGGCCTCATTGATCTAAAGGGTGGGACCCTGAGGATACTTAATGTGGTCGAGCTTAAGCAACTGGCGGGCTTCACGCCCAACTACCTGCACCTGAACCAACCGAGTGCCGCATGAGCCTGCGGCTTCAACCCGTGCAAGTCAGAACAGGAAGCAACGACACAGCAAGTCAGCTAGTCTTCGCGGACGGCTTCCTCGTGGCGGTGCTTGTTCAACTTTGCGAACACCACGAAGAGGACGCGGGCCGGTGGTTTCTCGAAGCGGGCTTTGGCCCGGTTGACCACCAATGCCCGCCTACATTCGGCTCACTTGATGAAGCTCAGGATTGGATTGAGCAGCGTCTGGCCCACGTCGACAGACGCAACACAGCAAATGGTGCCCCCTAGCGTACGCTCATCCAAGGCCGAAGCAGGCGGCGCCGTTGGGGCTGGTGCGGCCAATGCTCCGTGACATACCGAGCGGATCATTCGGCCTCCGGCATCCCGCCCTCGCCAATAGAGGTCCCGAACGCCGTCCGAAGCTGTCGCCCGGCTTTTGGCGACGTGGCGCTACCTTGGTCCGTCACCCCATCCGCCCAGCAGCCCGCTCCTCGCCCACATAGCCGATGTACCATTCGAGGTGCCCGGCGACCTCTTGGTCCAGGCGGTCGGACGACGCCTTCAGGGCCTCCGCCGTGGCGTTCACGGTGCCGTAGGGCTCGCAAACCTCGCCGAGGTAGAGGTTGATCTCCTCGTTCAGCTGCTCCTCCGACATGTTCTCGAAGCGGTTGGCCTTCCTCGCCTTTTCCAGCTTGCGGAGACGCAGATCGATCACTTTCGCGATCATGGCTGGGTCATCTCCTCCAGGCGGGCAAGGCGCTCGTGCAGGTCGGTCGCTTCGATGGCGCGGACATGAGCATCGACGGATTTCGAGATGTCGGCGGCCTCGGACGGTGTGAGCTCGCCGGTGGCAACGGCCTGTAACAGGGCATGCGTGGCCTTGGGGAGGTCAGCAGTGGTTTCGATCACGGGGAGGTCGAACTGCACCGGGCGGTCCTTCCTGGCCGGCATGAGGCGATCCAGGCACATCCGGAGAGCCTGCGTGTCGCCGTCTGTAGCGAGCTCGATGGCCTTCCGGACGATGCTCTTGGCATCGCCCTCCAGGATGGCCTCCAGGGCCAGCGCTGACTTGCTGCGGCTGCCTTTCGGGCGGCCGGCGGGGTTGCCACTCTTGCCAGGTTGAAAGCCGGGTTTCCTCGTCGTCATGCTTCGTCTTGAACGCCCACCAATACGGGAAACACATTGTATTGAACAATGTTCAAACAAGGAAGCCGGATGCGCGGCATTCCCAAGGGTGAGCGAAACGAAGCCTATCGGCATGAGCGCTTCACCGCTGAGGAAGTCGCGTTTCGCCGGGACTGCCGGGCCGCGCTAATCGAGGACCGAGACAGCGAGGCCGTTCATTCGGGCTCCGCGAGGAATTTCACGATGGCGTGGCTCTGCTGGGCCTGAAGGAGGGTCGTCTCGATCAGACGGAGCACCTGCCGCGCCTCGGCCTGCTCCTTCTCCTGGCCGGCAAGGGAAGCAATCACAGCGATCTGTGTATCTTGGCGCTGCTGGGCTTCGTCGAGGGCCCGCTGGAGACTGAGGATCAGAGGATCGGTGAAAGTCTTCGCTATCGTTGTCACCCCTCCGCCCGCAGGCGGAGACCGGCTCTCTCCGCTCGAAGGATAGTGAGCGTCTTCAGGGAAGCCT
>NZ_JBTXKX010000004.1:0-14330 GCF_054817925.1 Methylobacterium sp. CM6247 | reverse complement strand
CCGCCTCGGGCGAGATTATGCCGACGTCACCGAAACCATCCGGGAGATGATGCACCAGGGCGTCATCGTGAAGACGGTCATAAACTCGATGGTCTTCGATGGTGCCACCACTGACCCCATGCTCAAGGCTGTCAGAGACGCCTTGATCGGCTTCATGGCGGCAATGTCCCAGGCTCAGGCTGAAGCCACTCGGGAGGCCCAGAAAGCTGGCATCGCGCACGCCAAGGGCCGTGACGACGCTTATCTTGGTCGGAAGCCGTCGTATGATCGGTCGAAGCTCGATACGGTCATAGCAATGCTCAACAGGGGCGACACCGTCCAGGGAATCGCCAAGGCCACCGGTATCTCGCGCGGCACAATCTACCGCATCCGCAACAACCGGGTAGAGGCCGAAGCTGCTCTCGCGCGATGGGCTGCATAGGCCCGCTACGGTCTGATCCACCCTACCAACCGACCCATGTCTGGGTCCTCGAAGCTGGCGGCGTTACAGACGGACTTCCTCAGGCCGAGCCGGTATTGAGCCTGGTGGGAGGGGACGCCACGAGCGAGCTTTTCTGTACCGGCCTTCCTCCCGAAGCTTACGCTTGGCAGTAGGGCCGAGGTTCAGTGAATACCCGCTTCTCCGGCCGTGGACTTCGCCTTGAGCCACATGATCGATGCCGTATCGGTGGGCGTGTGCTTCATCCATGCCTTTCAGCATGTATCGGCCAGCGCCTTTTGGGGTCCGAGCGTTTTTTACCTGGATCGTGTTCTCGTACGGAATTGGGCCGGTGGTATCCTGGAGCCACTTGGAGAGCTTCCGCTTGAACTCTGCACGTCTTTCTGACGGGACATGTAGAAGCCAATGTGCGGCTGTCACGCCGCCGCCAGCTTCGAGGACCCAGACATGGGTCGGTTGGTAGGGTTCGGCTCCGCTTCGTGTTCCGGGACGGCGAGCCCAGTGGCTGTACCGGGTGTTCCGAAGGTGAGCGAACGCTGCGCTGACCTCTTCGATGGGGCAGTCGGTCATGCTGTAGTTGAGTGTCACGAAGGTGTTCAGGGGAAGGCCGATGGCGTCAGCGATCCTGATCGCATGGTGAAAGTTCGATGCCGTTCGGACCCTGATGAAGTGAGACGTACGAGGCACTTTTCTTCCTCCCAACGATCCACATTTTGCACAAGAACGGGGTCTATATACTAGGGATGGTGTGTTCCCGGATCAATTTCCTAACTTGCTGGTCGCTGATCGGTTCCTCATATGTTCCGTCACGGCGGATTTTTCTGTGACGCAGCCTTCGAGAGCGCCACCTCCATGTTAGACCACACTGTTATGTGATTATGTCATCACATGAGAATCTGGATGGTGTTCACCTCTAGCGTATGTGATTACACGATGGCATAGCTACACGATCACATAACTATGCGGGGCTTCTGTGCGCGTTCTTGTCCTAGCTAGCCAGAAGGGTGGGAGCGGAAAAACGACTATCGCCGCATCCTTGGCTGTCGCTGCTCGTCAGGACGGGGAGCGTGTTGTTGTGGTCGATCTAGACCCTCAAGGATCACTCGCCGAATGGGGGAAGGCCCGAGAAGCCACCGACATCATCTTTCGTTCCGTGCCTCCCAGCGACCTGAAGGCGTGGATCACCGCTACCAGGAAGGTACCAGCGGTCTCGCTGATCATCTTGGATACTGCCGGGACGTTCGGTGAGGAGGTGGACACCGCTCTACGTCACGCAGATTTGTGCCTAGTCCCGGTGAGACCGTCGGCGATTGATCTACGAGCGGCTGGACCAACCGTGAACCGGATTCGGCAGTTCGGGAAAGACTTCGCCTTCATTCTCAATGCGACGAACCCGGTCACTCAAGCTCGAACGGCTGACGCCATCGCGGCGCTAGAAGTCGGTGGGGCTGTTGCTCCTCCACTGGCCGACCGGACGGACTTCCGTGATGCAGCCGCGATGGGCCTTGGCGTCACCGAGATCGCCCCCAGTGGTAAGGCCGCTTTGGAGATCAGAGCGCTCTGGTCATGGGTGAAAGACCGTATGAAGGAGCCGAGATCGTGAGCAAAACCAAACGTCCGTCGCTGTCAGGAATGGTACCGGCTGCACCGTCACACGATAAGGCAGCTATGCACTCACATGATGATGTGACTATGCAGTTACGTGACGATGAGGTCCCTGATGCAGTGTCCGTGACGCCTTCAACCGCTCAGGCGACAGAGGCGATACCTACGGCAGCATCACCGATCCCACGAGCACGGAAAGTCCGACCCAAGGTTCAGGCGGAGGAGAATGCGGGGATGGCGCATAGGTCACTCTATGCCAGTCCTGAGACTTTGGACCTCATCCGACAGATCGCATACGAGGAACGGATCAGCGCCCAGCGCCTCTACCGGGAGGGCCTGCTCATGATGCTGCAAGCACGTGGGCACTACGGAAACAAGACCGTCGATGATGTGTAATCACATAGCCACATAGGAATGTGGCTATGTGAGGTTGCCCTTGGCATGATGTTGGGGGTCAACCTCTACCGGCTTGACCGACTCGCCCGTGATGTTCAGGGTTAATGATTGGCGCAGCCGCGCCTGAGGATCACTGCAACGATAAGCCGCTAGGTCAAAACGAGAGAGGCCCGATCCCTGGCAGGATCGAGCCTCTGAAATCGATGGGTGCGTGGAAGCCCCGAACTGCTTCCACAATCTCATGAGCGGTCCCAAGCCGTCAAGGGAGAACGCAAGTTCTCTCGACGATCTCGCCTTGTCCGAACGGCCCCACGATGGGGCGATACGTGTTCGAATTTGAACTACGGCAGGCCATCCAGGCCGCGCCGCGCATGAAGCTGCCTGAGGTAACGGCGGTGATGTGGCGCGCCTTTGGGGAAGGCTACATCACCGAAGGCGAGGCGGCGTCTCTATCTGGGCTAATCGAAGCTCGGAGAGTGATCCCCGCGCCCTCACCGACCCGACGGAAAAACGTCGGGTCTCGACCACGGTCTCCGGCATCAATTGAACGGCGTCGCCGTTGGGCGGCGTCGGGAGCGATGCCCAGTGCCATCGCCGCCCGCTTCACCATCGCCGAACAAGCTGCTCTGGCCGTGGTCGCCGATGAGGTCCGGTGGACCGGAGACTGTCGCCTGTGTGTTGGAGCCATCGCAGGCAAGGCCGGTATCAGCGAGACCTCTGTCCGAAACGCGTTGAGGGAGGCCAAACGCCTGGGGCTGATCTCTGTGGAAGAACGGCGTGTCGCCATGTGGCGGAATATGCCTAACGTTGTCCGGATCGTCTCGCCGGAATGGTCAACATGGCTATCCAGAGGACGGGGAGGTGGGTGCAAATTGGTGCATGGCACGAATACCCAGACTCATAGAACCTGCCGTGCGGGCAACATATCGGACGAAAAAGGAAGAAGCCGCCGGACGGAGAGGAGCGGAAATCCGACAGAGCCTCGCTCAAATGCGAGAGTGCCCCTCCAACTATGAGGAGAGGCGATTCAATCGCTCTTCAAGATGAATAGGCAGGACTCGCACCGTCAACGACAGTGCGAGTTGATGGCGGGGTTATGCCGTCAGAGGAAAAAATCTGCTGCCTGGATAGCAAAGCTTCCCTTCAAAGTTATCGAGAAGTCAGCAGTTCCGTCACCGTTTGTATCCCCGCTGATCAGGATATTTCCGCTTTTTGATATCGCATTCAGTTCACCGGCCACATGATGAAAGTTCGAGCCGCCAATGAACTTGAATAACTGATCTCCCGAAGTGCCTGATATTGAGTCTATAGGTCGAAGGTCGATCTTGTCGCCTTGAGTCCTATTGAAGTCTCGAATTACGTCTCTGCCGGAAATCTTCGCTGTGCTGTCTGCAACGTTATTGAACAGGAAGGTGTCAGCACCTTTCCCGCCTCTTAAATCATCGAAGCCGATACCTCCGATCAATATATCATTGCCGTTTTCGCCTGACAGTAGATCATCACCAGACCCACCATCGATTCTATCATCCCCTTCACCGCCGTATAGACCTGCTTCAAATGTATAAGACGAGTTGGAACCTTTATCAGCGAAACCTTTGTCGTCGCCCGATCCGCCTTTCAGCGTGTCATTACCATTGCCACCGTACAACAGATCACGACCTGCGCCTCCATCGAGTCTGTCATTCCCATCGCCACCGAAAAGGCCACCCCTGCTATAGACGGAGACAGAACTTCCTATGCCATTCATATCTTTTGTAGAAGTGAAGAACATTGTTGTGTTGTCGTCGTCGGCTCCGCCAATTAGAACATCGTTCCCCGCGCCGCCGTCAAGTAAGTCAGACCCCTGACCACCATTCAATCTATCATTCCCATCTTCTCCATACAGACCTGCTGAGATGGAATTTGTTGTTAGTTTGTGAATACCCTTCTTGGTGTCTGAACGAACATCAGAAAAATATCGATCAGAGTGATCTCCACCGATCAGGGTATCGTTGCCATTGCCACCATATAATAGATCAATGCCGCTGCCGCCGTCGATCAAGTCGGCTCCAATACCGCCATATAGACCACCGTTGATGGAAGCGTTTTCATTCAGACCATATACAACAGTTCCGTTGAACTTTGCTGGTATATCTAGTTTGACGATTGCATCGTCTCCAGATAATCCGTATATAAAATCGTCCCCATTCCCGCCTATGATGTAGTCAGTACTGTTACCGCCAAATATATTGTCACTTCCGTCAAGTCCAAATATACCACCCTTTGTATTTACTCTTCCAGAGATGTCAGGTCCACTGTAATAATATTTCTTATAGTCAGCATTTATTTGATTCTTTGCGATAATTTCGTCGTCTTTATTGGTTCCGTTGATCAAGGCCATAACTAATACTCTTCAAAGTGGACTGATACTTGCATAGTTTATATGAAAAAATCTTGAAATGTCAAACTCGTTGCACGAGACTTATTTGTATAAACTGAAATTTCAAAACTCAGGGAAGACCTCGCCGGAACATGAGGCATTCGGCGAGGTCGTAGGAGCGGTCTGCTGTCTAGATTTGAACACCGGCCTTGGAAAAAACGTCGCGGAAGGTGGTTGTCCGACGTCGAGATGGCGTGACTGGAGCCGGTGACGGGACAGGGGCCTTCTTCTCTCGTTCGAAGGCATCCGCCATCGTCTGAGGTTTCCGGCCGATCCTCGTGGCTGGGATGACCGCCGTGTCGGTTTTCGAGAAAGGCGTCACGCTGAGGGATTCCGCCAAACTCGGCGAAGGCGCAGGCTTGTTCATGGAAGGTACGCCATCGAGGAAGTCGAGGAACCGGATCATGCTGCCGCTCCTTCTGAACCAAATGCTGCCTCGATCTGGGTGAGGAGACCGCTGGCGCGGCTTCGCATCAGCGGAAAACCCGTGCCGATCAGATCGTTGACGAACCTGTACAACGTACTCCGAATGGCACCGGAGGAAGCTTCATCGGCAAAGGTCTGTCCGCTGTCGTCAAAGAATTTATCGATATCGGCGAGACCGGCATAAAGTTCTCGTGACGTCACAATGGAATACATTGCAGCATCGGGATCAAGAATATCCTCTGACAGATACTCATGATATGTGAGCGCATCAGTTAGTACGGCTTTGACTTCGTTCTTCAAGCGAGAGGTAGGCGTTTTTCCGGACATTTCTTGTTCTCCTGTGATTGGTTGATGGATTGGTAGGTCATGATCATTTGACGAATTACCTTTGAAATCGTTGGCATCTGTTCGTTGAAACTTGATCGAAGAGTGTCAGTTTCGTGATCTGTCAGCCTGACTGCGATGATCTTGCTTCGTTTGGTTGGTGTTTTGTCTGTTGTGTCTTCCACTTGTTTCCTTTCATTTGGTCATGTTAATCCAAAGGGCTCGGGTTGATACCAAGCCCCCGATAGTGGTTTGAGTGAATACTTGTCCTATCAATCAACGCCCTCCGCTTTTCGGAAAGGCGCGCCCTCACGGGAAGTCTACAAGGATTTCGTACTCGTTTCGTGACTGTTTGGAGATGTAGTCCGATAGCCGATGGATGTCGGTAACATCTTGTTTGAAGATGCCTTCCTTTCGAGAACTTGGGAACAACTTGTTCCAAATCTTCGAATGAACAGCTTCAAACCTTTCAAGTCGATTGTTTGGGATCAAAACCAAGGCGTGTGCATGAAAATGTGTTGGGTCACCAGACTTGGTTCTGTCTTCGAAGAATACGATATGTTTCAATCGCTTCGACGGATCGGTTCCTGCCTTATCGCCAAACACCCGAAAGTTCAGGTACTTGAAAAATCGTCGTGTCTGGTTGACACAATGCTGTTCAAACGATCCGCGCGGTCCCATTTGGTTATTGTTTGGGTACGTGAGGGTGAGTGCATGTGTAAATCCATGCCTTCCGATCTCGTTCGCCCAACTGCTTTGTAATCTATTGCCGATGGTCTTCTCCTTTTGTCAGACAGTTTTATTTATATGCCTCCACAGTTTCGCCTTAGTTCACCCAGCCGATGGGATCGGTGATCCAATCAGTCAGAGGCCAATAGCAACCGTATGACTTAAGAGCGACGAAGACAGCCGAAAGCTGACTTGACGCCTTGGGTCTTCTGATCCGTCAATCGGATGATAAATGCTTCATCAAAACACCGGACGCCGTCTCCTGATAAGAGACGGACGGGATGCTACTGAGGCAGTACGGTAGGGGTGGGGTCTTGGTATTGGGGCGACCAATTACACTGCATGAAGCAGGATCGGAAGCGAGCTACCCCTGGGGCAGCGAGTAAGTCGCCTAGTGATCGAAAACTGTGCCTTCGTCAAGACGGTGGCGACGTTGATCACTCATCCGAGGCTCTCATGGAACGGTTATGCGCTCTGAGCATGAGCCACTCCGTCCGTTGGAGTATGCCCCTGCGGACAATAGAGGAGGAGCGAAAATTCTGTCCGTTAGGGTTGCTTTTAGGATACGGACATACATTTATGTGGACACCATCTCAACAGACATGATTGAGTCCGATGACCACTGTTCTCTATGCGCGCGTTTCAACCCTCGATCAGACCGTTGCTCACCAGCGGACGCAGGCCGAGGCCGCTGGGTTCAAGATTGATAAGGTCGTGGCCGATGACGGTGTATCGGGCGTGACCACACGTCTGGCGGATCGTCCGCAAGGTCGCCGTCTCTTCGATATGCTCCGCCGAGGTGATGTACTGGTTGTTCGGTGGGTGGACCGCCTCGGGCGAGATTATGCCGACGTCACCGAAACCATCCGGGAGATGATGCACCAGGGCGTCATCGTGAAGACGGTCATAAACTCGATGGTCTTCGATGGTGCCACCACTGACCCCATGCTCAAGGCTGTCAGAGACGCCTTGATCGGCTTCATGGCGGCAATGTCCCAGGCTCAGGCTGAAGCCACTCGGGAGGCCCAGAAAGCTGGCATCGCGCACGCCAAGGGCCGTGACGACGCTTATCTTGGTCGGAAGCCGTCGTATGATCGGTCGAAGCTCGATACGGTCATAGCAATGCTCAACAGGGGCGACACCGTCCAGGGAATCGCCAAGGCCACCGGTATCTCGCGCGGCACAATCTACCGCATCCGCAACAACCGGGTAGAGGCCGAAGCTGCTCTCGCGCGATGGGCTGCATAGGCCCGCTACGGTCTGATCCACCCTACCAACCGACCCATGTCTGGGTCCTCGAAGCTGGCGGCGTTACAGACGGACTTCCTCAGGCCGAGCCGGTATTGAGCCTGGTGGGAGGGGACGCCACGAGCGAGCTTTTCTGTACCGGCCTTCCTCCCGAAGCTTACGCTTGGCAGTAGGGCCGAGGTTCAGTGAATACCCGCTTCTCCGGCCGTGGACTTCGCCTTGAGCCACATGATCGATGCCGTATCGGTGGGCGTGTGCTTCATCCATGCCTTTCAGCATGTATCGGCCAGCGCCTTTTGGGGTCCGAGCGTTTTTTACCTGGATCGTGTTCTCGTACGGAATTGGGCCGGTGGTATCCTGGAGCCACTTGGAGAGCTTCCGCTTGAACTCTGCACGTCTTTCTGACGGGACATGTAGAAGCCAATGTGCGGCTGTCACGCCGCCGCCAGCTTCGAGGACCCAGACATGGGTCGGTTGGTAGGGTTCGGCTCCGCTTCGTGTTCCGGGACGGCGAGCCCAGTGGCTGTACCGGGTGTTCCGAAGGTGAGCGAACGCTGCGCTGACCTCTTCGATGGGGCAGTCGGTCATGCTGTAGTTGAGTGTCACGAAGGTGTTCAGGGGAAGGCCGATGGCGTCAGCGATCCTGATCGCATGGTGAAAGTTCGATGCCGTTCGGACCCTGATGAAGTGAGACGTACGAGGCACTTTTCTTCCTCCCAACGATCCACATTTTGCACAAGAACGGGGTCTATATACTAGGGATGGTGTGTTCCCGGATCAATTTCCTAACTTGCTGGTCGCTGATCGGTTCCTCATATGTTCCGTCACGGCGGATTTTTCTGTGACGCAGCCTTCGAGAGCGCCACCTCCATGTTAGACCACACTGTTATGTGATTATGTCATCACATGAGAATCTGGATGGTGTTCACCTCTAGCGTATGTGATTACACGATGGCATAGCTACACGATCACATAACTATGCGGGGCTTCTGTGCGCGTTCTTGTCCTAGCTAGCCAGAAGGGTGGGAGCGGAAAAACGACTATCGCCGCATCCTTGGCTGTCGCTGCTCGTCAGGACGGGGAGCGTGTTGTTGTGGTCGATCTAGACCCTCAAGGATCACTCGCCGAATGGGGGAAGGCCCGAGAAGCCACCGACATCATCTTTCGTTCCGTGCCTCCCAGCGACCTGAAGGCGTGGATCACCGCTACCAGGAAGGTACCAGCGGTCTCGCTGATCATCTTGGATACTGCCGGGACGTTCGGTGAGGAGGTGGACACCGCTCTACGTCACGCAGATTTGTGCCTAGTCCCGGTGAGACCGTCGGCGATTGATCTACGAGCGGCTGGACCAACCGTGAACCGGATTCGGCAGTTCGGGAAAGACTTCGCCTTCATTCTCAATGCGACGAACCCGGTCACTCAAGCTCGAACGGCTGACGCCATCGCGGCGCTAGAAGTCGGTGGGGCTGTTGCTCCTCCACTGGCCGACCGGACGGACTTCCGTGATGCAGCCGCGATGGGCCTTGGCGTCACCGAGATCGCCCCCAGTGGTAAGGCCGCTTTGGAGATCAGAGCGCTCTGGTCATGGGTGAAAGACCGTATGAAGGAGCCGAGATCGTGAGCAAAACCAAACGTCCGTCGCTGTCAGGAATGGTACCGGCTGCACCGTCACACGATAAGGCAGCTATGCACTCACATGATGATGTGACTATGCAGTTACGTGACGATGAGGTCCCTGATGCAGTGTCCGTGACGCCTTCAACCGCTCAGGCGACAGAGGCGATACCTACGGCAGCATCACCGATCCCACGAGCACGGAAAGTCCGACCCAAGGTTCAGGCGGAGGAGAATGCGGGGATGGCGCATAGGTCACTCTATGCCAGTCCTGAGACTTTGGACCTCATCCGACAGATCGCATACGAGGAACGGATCAGCGCCCAGCGCCTCTACCGGGAGGGCCTGCTCATGATGCTGCAAGCACGTGGGCACTACGGAAACAAGACCGTCGATGATGTGTAATCACATAGCCACATAGGAATGTGGCTATGTGAGGTTGCCCTTGGCATGATGTTGGGGGTCAACCTCTACCGGCTTGACCGACTCGCCCGTGATGTTCAGGGTTAATGATTGGCGCAGCCGCGCCTGAGGATCACTGCAACGATAAGCCGCTAGGTCAAAACGAGAGAGGCCCGATCCCTGGCAGGATCGAGCCTCTGAAATCGATGGGTGCGTGGAAGCCCCGAACTGCTTCCACAATCTCATGAGCGGTCCCAAGCCGTCAAGGGAGAACGCAAGTTCTCTCGACGATCTCGCCTTGTCCGAACGGCCCCACGATGGGGCGATACGTGTTCGAATTTGAACTACGGCAGGCCATCCAGGCCGCGCCGCGCATGAAGCTGCCTGAGGTAACGGCGGTGATGTGGCGCGCCTTTGGGGAAGGCTACATCACCGAAGGCGAGGCGGCGTCTCTATCTGGGCTAATCGAAGCTCGGAGAGTGATCCCCGCGCCCTCACCGACCCGACGGAAAAACGTCGGGTCTCGACCACGGTCTCCGGCATCAATTGAACGGCGTCGCCGTTGGGCGGCGTCGGGAGCGATGCCCAGTGCCATCGCCGCCCGCTTCACCATCGCCGAACAAGCTGCTCTGGCCGTGGTCGCCGATGAGGTCCGGTGGACCGGAGACTGTCGCCTGTGTGTTGGAGCCATCGCAGGCAAGGCCGGTATCAGCGAGACCTCTGTCCGAAACGCGTTGAGGGAGGCCAAACGCCTGGGGCTGATCTCTGTGGAAGAACGGCGTGTCGCCATGTGGCGGAATATGCCTAACGTTGTCCGGATCGTCTCGCCGGAATGGTCAACATGGCTATCCAGAGGACGGGGAGGTGGGTGCAAATTGGTGCATGGCACGAATACCCAGACTCATAGAACCTGCCGTGCGGGCAACATATCGGACGAAAAAGGAAGAAGCCGCCGGACGGAGAGGAGCGGAAATCCGACAGAGCCTCGCTCAAATGCGAGAGTGCCCCTCCAACTATGAGGAGAGGCGATTCAATCGCTCTTCAAGATGAATAGGCAGGACTCGCACCGTCAACGACAGTGCGAGTTGATGGCGGGGTTATGCCGTCAGAGGAAAAAATCTGCTGCCTGGATAGCAAAGCTTCCCTTCAAAGTTATCGAGAAGTCAGCAGTTCCGTCACCGTTTGTATCCCCGCTGATCAGGATATTTCCGCTTTTTGATATCGCATTCAGTTCACCGGCCACATGATGAAAGTTCGAGCCGCCAATGAACTTGAATAACTGATCTCCCGAAGTGCCTGATATTGAGTCTATAGGTCGAAGGTCGATCTTGTCGCCTTGAGTCCTATTGAAGTCTCGAATTACGTCTCTGCCGGAAATCTTCGCTGTGCTGTCTGCAACGTTATTGAACAGGAAGGTGTCAGCACCTTTCCCGCCTCTTAAATCATCGAAGCCGATACCTCCGATCAATATATCATTGCCGTTTTCGCCTGACAGTAGATCATCACCAGACCCACCATCGATTCTATCATCCCCTTCACCGCCGTATAGACCTGCTTCAAATGTATAAGACGAGTTGGAACCTTTATCAGCGAAACCTTTGTCGTCGCCCGATCCGCCTTTCAGCGTGTCATTACCATTGCCACCGTACAACAGATCACGACCTGCGCCTCCATCGAGTCTGTCATTCCCATCGCCACCGAAAAGGCCACCCCTGCTATAGACGGAGACAGAACTTCCTATGCCATTCATATCTTTTGTAGAAGTGAAGAACATTGTTGTGTTGTCGTCGTCGGCTCCGCCAATTAGAACATCGTTCCCCGCGCCGCCGTCAAGTAAGTCAGACCCCTGACCACCATTCAATCTATCATTCCCATCTTCTCCATACAGACCTGCTGAGATGGAATTTGTTGTTAGTTTGTGAATACCCTTCTTGGTGTCTGAACGAACATCAGAAAAATATCGATCAGAGTGATCTCCACCGATCAGGGTATCGTTGCCATTGCCACCATATAATAGATCAATGCCGCTGCCGCCGTCGATCAAGTCGGCTCCAATACCGCCATATAGACCACCGTTGATGGAAGCGTTTTCATTCAGACCATATACAACAGTTCCGTTGAACTTTGCTGGTATATCTAGTTTGACGATTGCATCGTCTCCAGATAATCCGTATATAAAATCGTCCCCATTCCCGCCTATGATGTAGTCAGTACTGTTACCGCCAAATATATTGTCACTTCCGTCAAGTCCAAATATACCACCCTTTGTATTTACTCTTCCAGAGATGTCAGGTCCACTGTAATAATATTTCTTATAGTCAGCATTTATTTGATTCTTTGCGATAATTTCGTCGTCTTTATTGGTTCCGTTGATCAAGGCCATAACTAATACTCTTCAAAGTGGACTGATACTTGCATAGTTTATATGAAAAAATCTTGAAATGTCAAACTCGTTGCACGAGACTTATTTGTATAAACTGAAATTTCAAAACTCAGGGAAGACCTCGCCGGAACATGAGGCATTCGGCGAGGTCGTAGGAGCGGTCTGCTGTCTAGATTTGAACACCGGCCTTGGAAAAAACGTCGCGGAAGGTGGTTGTCCGACGTCGAGATGGCGTGACTGGAGCCGGTGACGGGACAGGGGCCTTCTTCTCTCGTTCGAAGGCATCCGCCATCGTCTGAGGTTTCCGGCCGATCCTCGTGGCTGGGATGACCGCCGTGTCGGTTTTCGAGAAAGGCGTCACGCTGAGGGATTCCGCCAAACTCGGCGAAGGCGCAGGCTTGTTCATGGAAGGTACGCCATCGAGGAAGTCGAGGAACCGGATCATGCTGCCGCTCCTTCTGAACCAAATGCTGCCTCGATCTGGGTGAGGAGACCGCTGGCGCGGCTTCGCATCAGCGGAAAACCCGTGCCGATCAGATCGTTGACGAACCTGTACAACGTACTCCGAATGGCACCGGAGGAAGCTTCATCGGCAAAGGTCTGTCCGCTGTCGTCAAAGAATTTATCGATATCGGCGAGACCGGCATAAAGTTCTCGTGACGTCACAATGGAATACATTGCAGCATCGGGATCAAGAATATCCTCTGACAGATACTCATGATATGTGAGCGCATCAGTTAGTACGGCTTTGACTTCGTTCTTCAAGCGAGAGGTAGGCGTTTTTCCGGACATTTCTTGTTCTCCTGTGATTGGTTGATGGATTGGTAGGTCATGATCATTTGACGAATTACCTTTGAAATCGTTGGCATCTGTTCGTTGAAACTTGATCGAAGAGTGTCAGTTTCGTGATCTGTCAGCCTGACTGCGATGATCTTGCTTCGTTTGGTTGGTGTTTTGTCTGTTGTGTCTTCCACTTGTTTCCTTTCATTTGGTCATGTTAATCCAAAGGGCTCGGGTTGATACCAAGCCCCCGATAGTGGTTTGAGTGAATACTTGTCCTATCAATCAACGCCCTCCGCTTTTCGGAAAGGCGCGCCCTCACGGGAAGTCTACAAGGATTTCGTACTCGTTTCGTGACTGTTTGGAGATGTAGTCCGATAGCCGATGGATGTCGGTAACATCTTGTTTGAAGATGCCTTCCTTTCGAGAACTTGGGAACAACTTGTTCCAAATCTTCGAATGAACAGCTTCAAACCTTTCAAGTCGATTGTTTGGGATCAAAACCAAGGCGTGTGCATGAAAATGTGTTGGGTCACCAGACTTGGTTCTGTCTTCGAAGAATACGATATGTTTCAATCGCTTCGACGGATCGGTTCCTGCCTTATCGCCAAACACCCGAAAGTTCAGGTACTTGAAAAATCGTCGTGTCTGGTTGACACAATGCTGTTCAAACGATCCGCGCGGTCCCATTTGGTTATTGTTTGGGTACGTGAGGGTGAGTGCATGTGTAAATCCATGCCTTCCGATCTCGTTCGCCCAACTGCTTTGTAATCTATTGCCGATGGTCTTCTCCTTTTGTCAGACAGTTTTATTTATATGCCTCCACAGTTTCGCCTTAGTTCACCCAGCCGATGGGATCGGTGATCCAATCAGTCAGAGGCCAATAGCAACCGTATGACTTAAGAGCGACGAAGACAGCCGAAAGCTGACTTGACGCCTTGGGTCTTCTGATCCGTCAATCGGATGATAAATGCTTCATCAAAACACCGGACGCCGTCTCCTGATAAGAGACGGACGGGATGCTACTGAGGCAGTACGGTAGGGGTGGGGTCTTGGTATTGGGGCGACCAATTACACTGCATGAAGCAGGATCGGAAGCGAGCTACCCCTGGGGCAGCGAGTAAGTCGCCTAGTGATCGAAAACTGTGCCTTCGTCAAGACGGTGGCGACGTTGATCACTCATCCGAGGCTCTCATGGAACGGTTATGCGCTCTGAGCATGAGCCACTCCGTCCGTTGGAGTATGCCCCTGCGGACAATAGAGGAGGAGCGAAAATTCTGTCCGTTAGGGTTGCTTTTAGGATACGGACATACATTTATGTGGACACCATCTCAACAGACATGATTGAGTCCGATGACCACTGTTCTCTATGCGCGCGTTTCAACCCTCGATCAGACCGTTGCTCACCAGCGGACGCAGGCCGAGGCCGCTGGGTTCAAGATTGATAAGGTCGTGGCCGATGACGGTGTATCGGGCGTGACCACACGTCTGGCGGATCGTCCGCAAGGTCGCCGTCTCTTCGATATGCTCCGCCGAGGTGATGTACTGGTTGTTCGGTGGGTGGA
>NZ_JBTXKX010000009.1:0-32676 GCF_054817925.1 Methylobacterium sp. CM6247 | reverse complement strand
TCAGCGCCACGAACGGCCTTCGCCCATGCCGCAACGCTCTTGGCGTCCACTTCTTCGAGGAGAAGCGCCTGGACCGTGAAGGGGAACCGTCCCTCCTCTGCCAGAGCAGAGGAATGGCCTGCCGGATCGGCATCGATCACCACGACCTTAGAGCCCCGCCGGGCCAACTCCGCCGCAAGGTTCAATGCTGTCGTGGTCTTCCCGACGCCTCCCTTAGTGGAGGTCATGCCGATGATACGGGCCATCACCACGCTTTCAGTGATTCGCTTGTCTAAGTCTCTGCTATAATGCGGCTAGATTTAACAAGCGATTGAGAAATGCCGGCGCTACCGAAAATCGATGTGAGGCTCTGGAGGAGCGGTTCAAAGGGCTTCTTCCAATGGCTTGATGACGTTCGCCCCATGGTCCCATCGTCCAAGGGCGGCTTTGAGCCCTATGTGCCCGGTCCTCTGGAGCGGATCGAGCTGACCAAGGCGCTCGACGGCGATTATCGCACCATCGTGCTCTGTTGGCCTCGCCGCCATGGCAAGACGCTCGCCGCCGCACTCATCATCGCGTGGCGTTTCATGTCCCGGAACACGCAAAACGTAGCGATGGTCGCTAACTCCGAGAAGCAGACTGTCGATACCGCCTTCAAGATCGTCCGGGACGTGTTGCGCGAGACGCCCTATGCGGCCGAGCTTGTGAAAGCCGGCAAGATCACGATCGCCGCTGACCGGATCGAGTATCCCGCACTCAGCAATGTCATCGCAGGGTTCCCATCGAACCCTGCCGCCTTGTTCGGCAAGAAGCTCTCGATCGCGCAGGTATCAGAACTGCACGCTGCTACCTCTGACGCAGCCTATCAGGCGCTCGCCTCTGCCACGATCGACACCGACGACGGCTTGGTGCTGGTCGATAGCACCGTGGGATCGCGCAGCTCGCCGCTCTATGGCCTTTACGGGCTCCACGAGCGGGGCGCAGACCCGGCGCTCTACTACAGCCACATCGCCTACCGCGACCTTGAAGACGCCTGCGCTCGGGCGCCTCACTGGATTTCCGTGAAGGGGCTCCGAAGCCGTGCTGCTCAGATGCTCCCGGCCGAGTTCTCACAACAGCATCTCAACCTATGGGGCAGCTCTACGACCAGCCTCTTCCCACCTCCCATCCTCGACAGATGCCGGGACAGCTACCGGCCTGACGTAGTGAGCATCACGGGTGGTGCAGCTCACATCGTCGGCGCCGGCCTCGATCGCGCTTATGGCTTCAGCCTTCATGGCGACGCCACGGTCGCAACGTGCGTTCTGAAGGTGCTGATTGGCGAGGATGCGCACTACTACGTGCTAGCTAGCGACAAGATCGCCTTCAGCTCGGCAGCAGGCATCCGACGCGCTCTCACGCGCTACCGCACCGACCATGGCATGAGCCGCGCTGCGATCGAGCACTACAACAGCCAGGACATCGCAGCTTGGTGTTCCGACCAGACGTTCAATCACGAGGTCATCAGCCCGACAGCAGACAGGCAGGCCAACGCTTTCACGGCTCTCTACAACGCTGCCGCTGAGGGACGCCTGCATATCGCTCCGCAGTTCGGCGCCTTGCTCGGTGAGATGGGGATGCTCGAATACCAGCTAGGAGCCTCCGGAACGCCGCGCTTTGAGGCAGCGAAGGGCTACCACGACGATCACGTCTACAGCCTCCTGTGGGCTGTCTACGCGCTGCGGGACGTAGAGCTGAACCCCTACGAGCTTCAGGGCATCCACTGTTATGGCGCCGGTCCTGCGCCTGCTCTCTGCATTCTCAATGGCGGCGAGCTAGTACCGCCTTGCGCCGGCTCATGCCGGTCCATGCTCGCAGCTCGCACTCTCTATCGCGGCTACCTTGGGCGAGGTCCGCTAGCGCCTGTAGGGTTTGAAGAATTCGTGGCCGGCAAGGTCGTGAACGTCGGCGCGCATACAATGCCGCGATGATAGCAAAAACTTTGCATCGTGCGCTCCGCCGTCTCTTGAACGTCCCATATGCGTTCCTAGATATCCAGTATGGCCGTGCTTCTGAGTGTGGCCGAAGAACTAGTCGCAGCGTGTTTGAGGATCACCGACCGGACTACAGGAAAAAAAATCCTCAACGCTGGCCTAGGGTGCGAAGGCGACTACCGTAAGGGACCCTCGCACATAGAGATAGGAAACTCGCATGAGCGTGTTTTTCTACCTCGAAGCCAGTCAGCCGAGCGGAAAGTCTTACCGTCTGGCACTCGGATGCAGCTTGCATCAAGTGGCTTCGATTGTGATGCTCTTCTCTCGACTGTTTTAAACGGAAGGGCACCTCGGTAACGGGGTGCCCTTTTGTTTGCGCTCAGTGAGAGAGATTTGTAGCAGAGCAGGCGGTAAGCGATCCAGAAGTTGCTTGTTTGTTCCTATATAGCTGTTAGAATTATGACAGGTAGCTGCTAGATAGTGACAAGACGTGTTCGGCCGATTTTCCAGCAACGATCCCGTGATGAACCTCATCCATGCGTCGTCCGCGCGTAAGCAGCGGGCCGACAAGTGGATGCGCTTCTATGCCGATCAGCAGTCCGACGACACGTTGGCGCTGATCGCTCAGAAGTGGTCACGCCCTGAGACCTTTCGCGTCTTTCAGGTCAACGTCGTCAAAAAGATCGTCAACAAGCGCGCCAATCTCTACCGGCTTCAGCCGCGCCGCACTTTTCACGGCCTCGATCAGGAAGCCGGTGACGCCCTCTACCGGGCCATCAATGCCGACGTGATCCTGAAGCGCGCCTCGCGCCTTACCAAGCTCCTTAAGACGTGTGCCCTCCGCGTCGGCTGGAACGGCACCCGCGCTACCCTTGCCGTCGTCACTCCGAACATCCTCGACGTGATGGCACCCGATCCGGAGAACCCGGAGCGGATCATCGTCACCCATCGCGCCGCACGCGAGGCTGACACCACCTATTCCGACTGGACCCGCACCAGCTACTTCCATCGCGATTACCGGGGCGTGCCCCTTTACGTCGAGGGCAACCCCGGCAGCGTGAACCCGTATGGCGTGGTGCCATTCGTACCCCTGTTCGATCGCTATCCCGACGACGCCTTTTGGCTCCCCGGCGGGGACGACCTGATCGAGGCGCAGGAGGCGATCAACGTCGCTCTGTCGAACCTCTGGCGTGCTGTCGAGATGCAGGCCCACGGACAGCCGTGGGCGTCGGGCGTCAGCTCCCCAGACGCCATGCGCATCGGCCCCGAGCGCGTCATCAGCCTTCCGGAAGGCGGGAGCTTCGGCTTCGCCACCCCGAATGCCCCGATCAAGGACATCCTTCAGGCTATCGAATTCCTGATGCGGCAGACGGCCGGCGCTAACGATGTGTCGGCCGACGTGTTCGATCTCGATCGCAGCTCTGAGAGCGGCGCGGCCAAGCACGTCGAGCAGATCGATCTCAAGGAAGCTCGCCTGGACGATATCGCCCTATGGCGGACCTATGAGGCTCGCCTTTGGGAGGTGCTGAAGGTCGTCGTGAACACGCACGCCCCTGGCACCATCCCGGCCGACGCGACGCTGAGCGTGGACTTCGCCGAGCTTCAGGACCCGATCAGTGAGACCGAACGCCTGACCAACGCCCGCGCCCGCCTCGACATGGGCGTGTGGTCGCCGGCCGACGTGCTGCGCTCCGAAAATCCTGACGGCTTCCCGACCCGCGAGGACGCGATGCGCGAGCTGCGGCGTCGGAAGGACGAAACCGCCGAACTTCTCCAGCCTCTTTAGGACCGATCATGACCACGCCTGCCGACCCTGCGCCCATCACCGCACCCGAGCCAGTCCCGGCTCCCGTGCCGCCGGTCACTCCCAATCCTGTGGCCGAGCTGATCGCCACGGTCACCGCCATGCGCGCGGAGATCGAGGCGCTGAAGACCACGCCGCCTGCCCCTGTTGTGGTCCCGACCACCGACCAGGGCAAGCCGACCGTCACCCCGATCACCATCGACTTCTCATCCCTCCCGCCCGTCGCCCGCATGGCGGCCGGCTACCGCAAGTAAGGAACACCATCATGCTGACGATCACCGAATGGGCGAAGCTCAACCCGACGCCTTTGGCGTCTGGCGTCGTTCAGATTTTCGCCGAGAACAACCCCGTTCTGGCCTTGCTGCCGTTCATGAACATCGCTGGCAACGCCTATACCTACAACCGTGAGGCCGCGCTTCCCGGCATCGCCTTCCGTGGCTTTAACGAGGGCTACGTCGAGTCCACCGGCATCGTGAACCCGCTCACCGAGAAGCTGACGATCATCGGTGGCGACAGCGACTATGACGTGGCGCAGATCGCCATGGGGACCGGTAACAACGACACCCGCGCCGTCCACGACAGCATGAAGGCCAAGGCCCTCACGCTCGAATGGCTCAAGACCTTCTTCCACGGCGACACCAACGACAACGCTAAGGCGTTCGACGGCCTCAACGTGCGGGTGACGGGCGATCAGGTCATCTCGGCTGGCACCAACGGCAGCACCCTGAGCTTCGCCATGCTGGACGAGCTGACTGACGCTGTGTCGGGCGCCACGTCGGCGATCTTCCTCAACAAGCGGCTCATTCGCGACTACCGCGCTCTGCTCCGCACGGCCGGGGGCAACACGGCCGAGACGATCATGGTGGAGAACTTCGGACGGCCGGCGATCACGCATAACGGCGTGCCCCTCCTCCCGATTGAGGAAGGCGCGGACGGCAACGACATCCTGCCCTTCACCGAGACGCACGGCACGGCGGTCAACACCACCTCGCTCTACGCCGTCCGGTTCGGTCCCGACGCTCTTCAGGGCATCCAGACCGCCCCGATCAGCGTCCGCGACCTGGGCGAGATCGAAGCCAAGCCGGCCTATCGGACCCGTACCGAATGGTACAGCGGCCTTGCCATCAAGCACCCACGCGCCGTCGCTCGCCTGAAGGGCGTGAAGGCAGCCTAAACCTCTCCTGATCCGGGGCGTGCCACTGGCACGTCCCAAAGGCTTCCGCGATGCTCAACGACCTTGCCGACCTCTTCAGCGCCACCGTGCATCATGCCCCGGCGGCAGGCTTCAACCGACAGGGTGAGCCGATCTCTGGACCAGCGACGCCCTATCGCGCTCGCGTCCTCTATCGCGCCCGTCTGGTACGTGGAGCGAACGGCGAGGGCGTCGTTTCCCGCGGTGAAGTCTGGATCGCAGGCACACCCATGATTGGGCTTCAGGATGCCCTGACGCTTCCGGACGGAACGACGCCTCCGATCCTCACTGCCGAGCTGCTGACAGACGAAGCCGGCCCCTCTCACGCCCACGTATTTTTCGGCTGATCCATGCCCCTCATCATCGGCACGAACGCCTACGTCGCTCTAGACGAGGCGGATGCCTACTTCTCTGAGTGCCTTAATTCTAGCGGCTGGGAAGCAGCTAGCTCGCAGCATCGTGTGAACGCGCTCCTCGCTGCTACCGCTTCCCTGGATCGCCTGGGCTTCAATGGCATGATCGCCAGTCGAGAGCAGCGCCTTGCATGGCCTCGCATCCGGGTCCGTGATCGCGAAGGGCGCATCCCATCCCCTGATGCCGTTCCAGACGCGGTGAAGGCAGCGACCTGCGAATTCGCCCTCCATCTCCTGACGAAGCCGAGCGCGACCGAGCCCGCGCCTGCTGTCTCACAGAAGCGCGTCGGCGACCTTCAGATCAGCTATCGCGCAGCGTCGCCCGACCCGGTGCCCTTCGCTGTGCGGCAGCACCTTGCACCCTTCCTGTCGGACTCTGCTCACTCGCTTGAGGTGGTGCTGTGAGCGATCCTATCGTCATGCTCGCGGACGAGATCGAGCTTGAGATCGAAACCGCCTTCCTCGACGCGATCGAGGACATCAGCACCAACATGGACGTGCCGTCCCTCATCGGAGCGATCGAACGCGGGGATGAGGAGGTTCTAGGGGCCTACGTCGCCGATCGCCTGCGCCCGGTGCAGGACATTTTTGCGCGTGCCTTCGCTCAGTCGGGCATCCTCGCAGCCGATCGCCTAGGGCTAACCTTCGATCCCATGGCGTCTACGGCCGTCGCCGCTCGATCTTCTGCCGTCGCTGGCTTCATGCGCTCCATCGTGAGCGACACGGCAAAGGCCATGGCACAGGCCGCGTTCCGGACCACGATGCTGTCCGCTGCCATCGCCGGCACCGTGCTGATCGGCGGCGTACCTGCACAGGCCGGCGACAAGGCGATCCTTGTGCGCGAGATCATCGGTCTCAGTCCCACACAGGGTGCGAACCTGACGGCGTTCCGGGCTGCGTTAGAGAACACCATGGCACGTCAGCCACAGCCGTTGAGCCGTATCGGCTTCCGCCGCGAGCTGCTGGTTGTCGCAGAGCTTCCGGCCCACGTCCTGCGCTACCTCAACGCCTCACAGCGGAGCGTGATCGAAGCAGCAAGCGGCACCCTCGATCAGAACCAGGTGGACGCCCTCGTGGCCCATCAGCGTCGGACCCTGCTGAAGGTTCGTGCGGGCTCGATTGCTACCTCCGGTGCCGTCACAGCCACGAACGCGGGCGAACACTCATCGTGGCGTCAGGCCGTGGAGAACCGTGATCTTGGCTCCGAATGGCGTCGCTACTGGCATGACGTGGGAGACGAAAAGGTTCGCCACGCCCACCGCGAGGTGTCCGCCCTCAACCCGAACGGCGTGGGGATTGATGAGCCATTCGTCACCTCTTTTGGCCCGCGTCTGCATCCGCCCTTGGAGATTAACTGCCGATGCAGAGTTGAGCTAAGACAGGGCCTAAATTAGTATAGAAAATCATTTGCGTTCAAGAAAACTTATCTAATATCTCTTTCCTACTCATTTGTCCGTTTGTAAACAAGACGCTTGATTTTGACTTAGAGGCTGTGTTTGGGTTCGATGTGAGTTGAATTGTATTGTTTTTATCTATCAGCTCTATAGCTGTTTCATATGAAATAATGAAACAAACAACGTCAGATTCCTTGTCGGTGTAATGATCAGCAAATCTTTCGTCTTTTTCTCCAACAAGAACAATCCAATCGAATTCTTTCTTACGACTCATCCCAAATATTTTAGACCATGTCCATCGCTTAGTATTGGCGCCTATCATCGGTACCCCAAGTTTTGATGTCTTTATTTCATATTTCAATCCATCATTTCCTATAAAATCAAAAGATTTGTTTCCTACAGTCAGGTCGCCTATCAATAGGCCGGCCAAGAGATCTTCACCCTCATTTCCCGTGACGCTTTTTAATCGGGTCCGCAGAGCAGTTAGATGCCGATTTAAATTATCGATCTTAATCAGAAGGGTAGCGTTTTCTTTTTGAAGCTTTTCTATCTCTGCATCTTTATCTTTTGGTGTATGTCCCACATGATTGCCCATATTTTCTAGCCTATAATGATTAGTTGCACCCTTAGACGTCGCTCAACATGGCAAAGATAAATTCATCAAAAATTATCCTCATGATACAATGACTTATGAAAAACTAGGATGAAATTATGACAACTAAAAATCGCGTAACGAAAAAGGATATCGCTGAGATTGTCGGTGCATCTGACTTAGTGATTGATGGTGAGCGTGTAGATCAGCGTAGCATCACTGCACGCCGCTGGCGATCGTCTCTTGCTGATCTTGCGATGCAGATGGGCGATCATGTCAGCCCGTCCGAGGCCATGATGCTGCGCCGCGCCGCGACCCTCGCCTATCTCTGCGAGCGGGACGAGGCCGTGGTCATGAAGGGCGATGAGATCGATCAGGAGAACTACCGGCGAAACGCTGCTGCCCTTGGTGCCACCCTCATCAAGCTCGGCATGGCGTCGAAGAGCCGTGATGTGACGAAGCGTGACGCTCGCCTGATCGATGCTCACGCCGCTGCCGTCCTCGGGACATACGAAAGCTGATTGATAGCTGTCGTCTAGCAGCAAGATAGCGATTTACATTCTTCAACGTCCGATGCAGATTGTGTTTGTCACCCTGGCAGGCACAGCGACATGAGATTTGTCTCCTACTTCCGCGTTAGCACTCAGAAGCAAGGTGCATCTGGCCTTGGCCTCGACGCACAGCGCGCGGCAGTCGCGGCGCATGTGCGGGGTGCTGAGATCGTCGGCGAGTTCACCGAGATCGAGAGCGGCAAGCGCAACGATCGGCCTCAGCTCGCTGCTGCGCTGGCCTGCGCTAAGAAGCACAAGGCCGTGCTGGTGATCGCCAAGCTCGATCGCCTCGCGCGCAACGTCAGCTTCATCGCGAGCATGATGGATGGTGGCGTGGAGTTCGTTGCCTGCGACTTCCCGCAGGCTAATCGCCTCACATTACACATCCTCGCCGCTGTCGCAGAGCACGAGGCTAGCATGATCTCGGCTCGTACAAAGGCTGCGCTGGCAGAGGCGAAGAAGCGCGGCAAACGCATCGGGGGAGGCGAGCACCACGGCGTAGCGCGCGCTGCCTACTCAGAGCAGGCAGAGGCGCGGAAGGCGAACGTCCGTCCTGCGATAGAGGAGATACGCAACGCTGGGATCAGCACTCTCGAAGGGATCGCCAAGGCGCTGACGGCGCGCGGGATTAAGACAGCGAGGGGTGGAGCGTGGAGTGCGACTCAGGTTGCAAGAGTGACAGCCGCCATGGATTGAACGACAAGAAACGAGCCAGATTGCAGCTAATAAGCGACAATATTGCTGCTGTTACTAATCGGCGACACCCCCACCCCCTCGTGGCATTCCGGCAACATAAGCCGGTGGTACCCGCCCCGAAATTTTACACCGCTCCACGAAGGAACCTGCTAACGGTTAAGCTTGGTCAAAAATGGATGCCGTATCTGACGGTTGATTAAGAGGAACGTATCCAAGGCCAGCAGTGAGGAGTCAGTAATGAGATTTCCCGTTGAGAACCGGCTCTACGTCTTGGATCGTATGATTGCCGAACACGAATTAGCGGCGGCTGGCCATGCGGCCATTATTGCGGGACTGACTGCTGATGCCGCCGGGCTCGCTGAAATCTTGGCGACCGCTCAGGCTTCCGTAAAAACGCTCATCATTCTTCGAGCGGAGAGAGTTGAAATTCGCCTCCGAGCGATGTGAGTGGCATAGCGGTCCCGACGCTCTTAGGGGCATCGCCACAGGGCTAAGGGTAAAACCTGACACTTAGAGCGCCTTGCTAGCGGCAGGCTTCAGCGGATCAGCCAGCCCCCTACAAGCGACAGGGTCGCCGAATAGACCGGATGGTGATCCTCGTCGCACACGACCACGGTGTAGGCGAGCCGGTCGCCATCATGCAGCGCGTGGTCTCGTGCAATGTCGGGAAGCAGTCGCATCGCCTGCTGGCGCACCTCGTCTAAGGTGGCGAACTCGCTGCCGTGGTCATCGAACTGATGCAGGCCACCGTCGTGAATATCGAAGAAGTAGCGTGCCATAGGCACACTCCACGCGCTGGAGAGGCGGGAGCCCACACATCTCTCGGGCACTGGCTGCCAGGGATCGAAGCCAGCGATAGTTTACCGTGCGCCTTTCATTGCCAGCGCGCAAACATGGAAGCGGCTGGGGACCAAACGTCAGATTTATTCACTAATCCGTCCAAATGGGTGAAAATTTTTTGGCGGCATTCGACGTAAACGCCGACCCAAAATCGCTATAGCCCCTGAGCTAGGGCGATCGCCGTCCTGGCCTAACAGTCAGGAGCGGATCGCAATGGCATACAACCGACAAGCTCGCCGGGACGGTGCTCGGCAGTTAATTGAGGGCAAGGCACTTTTAAATTGGGCCGAGTCAGGAGGTGATGAAACTCCTGTCCTCTCGAAGACGAAGCACTACGTGTTATTATCAGATCACCTCTACGGTTCTGGATGCTGCGGATGGTCTCACTATATCAAGATTGAAGACGAAAATCGTACGCTTGCCATTTATCGAGTAAGGCATATGTACGGTTCATCAGTACGACGTCTTCGTCGCGTTCCTATCGACGTTGTTGAAGGTACTGCACCTACTTTAGAGGATTTTTATAAGTGGGAAGACGAACAGTACGCCCTGCACGCGAAGGAGCGCGCTGCCGCTGCTGCCGCCGTTGTTGCAAGGCTTCGTGATGCTTCTGTAAAGCCGCAGCCCGTGGACGACGACCTTCAGGCACTTCTCGATGAGATGGCTGACTGAGGGTGCTGCTTTCGCTAACATGGTCTTAGATCGCTGTCGGGCAAGCGCCAGCGGTTAGGCCCACTCGGATCGTGGCCTGTAACGGTCGAGCGTCGGCCGCGCCTCTTGAGCCTCCTCAGGCGCGCGGCCGACACCGCTATCTGCTAGGTTCAGATGTTCCTAAAAGGTCGACACAATACTTCTTTGCTGCACGTCGTGTGTCCCTCGTAAGTGAATACGCTTTCTCAAGTGTTGGCTTTACCTCAGCCGGAGTCAGTTTTCTAAATTCCGCGTATTCGTCAACTGTTTCAAACTGTAATATGTCTAAAAGATTTACTGATAGTCTGTCAACTTAGCCTTTAGCTACGCAAAAACAGTAGTTAGTCCTTGGTATAGATATGCCATAACTTGCTAATTGATCGGCTTCAACGTCGAGATATCTCTCGCAATGCTTGAGGCGTATTTTTATATGCTCTTCGCGGCTTAAAGCATTTGCTTGACTAACAAATGATAGAAAGGCGATTGCCAAGGCTGCGGACTTTACGAATTTCATTTGTTCTACTCTTGTTCCAAAAATGAGCTAATGGTATACTATTTGAAATCGCCATTGGTCATTTAGGAGTTCGTTGTGTCTGCACCTACTACCCTCATTAAGATACCTGAGGCTCGTGCCCTTCAGCTTCGCGCGATCGCGACCACGCGCGAATGCACGGTCACCGAGGCCGTCGAGCATCTGATCCACGAAGAGATCAAGGCGGGGCGCCTGCCTGACGCGCTGCCGGGCTTTGAGGTCCATACCGGGCACGGGAACGTCTGCCTCGTGATCGGCAATGCCGGCCTGCCTGCGCTTCATCCCACTTACGCCCGTGTGGTCGCCGAGCTGTTCTTGCACGCGGCCAACGGCATGAAGGACGGGCGGGGCAACGTCGTGAAGCTTAACGAAGGCGATGCGTACCGTCTGATTGTCGCTCGGAAGGGGCGGGGCATCGTCGGCAAGCTGGTCTGTGATGAGATGGAGATCGATGAGCAGTTCAGCATGACCGCCGGCATGGCTCGCGACTTCGCCCGTCAGATCACCAAGGCGGCAGATCGATTGAGCCTCTAAACGATGAGGGCTACCCACCGTCACAATGGGTAGCCCTCGTAGAGATCGGAGAAATGACAATGCCACAAGTCATCACTAAGGATTAGTATAAGATCATGCGGCCGAAGCTGCAAGAGTTGGTGCAAGAGAAAATCGCTTATATTCGGCGATTAGGTCATCATCCCACCATCAACGACTATATGAATGCTGTGATTGAGGGTCGCACGCGCTTGCGTGACGCCTTCTCACATCCCGCTGCCGGCAACGACGACAGCGATGTAATCGAGCTTGAGTTGCCCGCGCATGTGCTGAGGCGCGCACCGTCGAAAGTGGGCCAAACGGAAAATTTCCGGCCCCGCACTTCAGCCTCCCGCGACCGGAGAAACCGTGATCGCACAGCGCCTTACTTCCGGCAGGAGGTAGCTGCACGTCGAGGGGACTTCAGTAGTAACCCCCTCCCGCCCTCATCCTCTCTCCCCCTGCCTGACAACGACGACCACCCAAGCGCCTGCAACGACAACCCGCACCCGAAGTCCAAGGCGACGAAGCGCAGAGAGGCGCAGGACGCCCGTGACACCCGCCTGCCTCCGGACTGGAAGAGGACCGGCGACACGGGGAAGCTGACGGCCTGCAATCGGGCTGTCGCGCTCGGAGATCACGGGACGGCACGCGCCTTCACCCTCAACCTGTCTCCGGATGTGGTCTCCCGTGGCCTAGCTTCGTCGCACAGCGGCTTTGCGCCTTGGATGCAGAAGAGGCTGCACCGAGAGATCGTTGCCGCGGTAGGGCATCCTCTGCCGTTTGTGTTCGGGGTGGACGTGACACGCACCGGCCGTCCGCATCTCCACGGCATGATCGCGGCGAATGACGACCACCTCGAAGCCATTGGGCGGGCGTGCCGAAAGGCTGGTGGAGAGTGGAAGGCCGGTCATGCGGAGAAGCAGGCCCATCTCGGCCTTGTATGGGACAGTGACGGATGGAGCCGGTACGGCGAGCGCAACCTTGCGGCAGCTCGGAAGGTGGTCGGACAGAGTGTCATCGCGGGCACGGGAAGTCTGAAAGCGGCAGCGCGAGAGCTGCATGAGCGTCTTCGGACCCGGCTTCGCGAAGACAAGATCAGTCACAACTGACTGATCTTAAACGAGAAACTTGATTTACATCGCTTGCTTTTCTACCCTGTGAATGAGAGGGAGACCAAGCAGCATATGATGCTACTATCTAGCTGCTATCTTTCCTGTTAGAGCAGTTATGTACGTGCAGTTTCTTGAGATGGATGAACACGCCAGTTTGTGGCCGGCGCTCGACGTGAAGGCTCGCTTCGTCAAAGGCGTCGAGGACATGACGGTCGGAATGCATCCGGACCTGGGCCTGTGCATCGTGCAGCATTACGGCTTCGAGTCCCGCGTCGAGTGGGCGACCTGCGAGCCGATCCCTGATGCGCTCGTTCGCTGAGAAACTGCCTCAGGCTGCCATAAGACTTTCGCTTGACGCGAAGGTAGCGTGTCTGAGGTTGACCGACTCGGCTCAACCCGCCACGGTTAACAATTCGGCGCAGGTGCGCCTGGAGATCAACGTAACGAGCCGCTGACGCCCAAAACGAGAGAGAGCCCCCAAATCCCGGCAAGGATCGGAGGGCTCTCTGAAATCGATGTGTTTTTGAGGCACGTTGCAGTCCTCAAAATCGCATAAGCGGCCATGAGCCGTCAAGGGAAAACGCGAGTTTTCCCGACGATATCGCTTTGTCTGAAGCGGCCCCATGAGGGGCGAAACGTGTTTGCACAACAGATACGGCAGGCCGTCGAGGCCGCGCCGCGCGAAGGGTTGCCCGAGATCAACCGGCTGCTCTGGTCGGCCTTCGCTGCCGGTAGCGTCACAGAGGCAGAAGCCGAGGCGCTCTCAGCTATGATCGATGCGCGGGCCAAGGCCAGCATGGTCACGCCAGGTCATGCTCCCCGCGCAAGGGTTGGCTCTCGGCCTCGATCGGATGCGAGCATGGAGCGTCGGCGCCGTTGGGCCGCTGCCGGCCGGCTCCCGCCTCAGCTCGCTGCTCAGTTCACCCTTGCCGAAACCGCTGTCCTCGCCGTCGTCACGGTGGAGGTAGGGAAGCGGGGGGACTGCCGCTTGCACATCGAGGCCATTGCCGCTGTCGCAGGCGTGTCCCGGTCCACTGTGAAGGCTGCTCTACGCCGCGCTCGCGAACTGGGTCTGCTCGCTATTCGTGAGCGTCGCGCCTCGGCATGGCGTAACCTCTCCAACGTCGTGCAGATCGAGAGCCGGGAGTGGCTCGCGTGGATGCGGCTGACCCGTGCTGCTACAGCCCCAAGGGGTGGGGTCAAATTCTCGACCAGCACGAATACTCAGAGCTTAGACAAAGACCGTCAGCGGCCTCTACAACCCATTCGAAGGGCAGCCGGGAACGAGAATGGCAGACCCGTGAGGTGTCGTGCCCGATGCTGAGGTTCGCCCAACAGAGGGAAGCGGATATAAAATGATGCGATTCATCCGAATCTCGGTCTTGGTGCTCGCCGGGCTTCTGGTCGCGCTCTTTGTTCTAGCAATCGTCATCCCAGAGTTGACGCGAGATCATAGAGCCGAAACCGCGTCACGCATCGTTGCGCGCATCCCCGTTGGAACGAGCCAGCAAGCTCAAGCTGCGATCATGATGCGTGCAATGATTGGGCAGGCTCTCGTATGCGGAGCACCTGAGAATGAGATTCTGAAGGCGATGAACGCGACCGCATCGATGGTCGCTGTCTTTACCAGTAAGAGTGCGGCTGCCGATGAGGCAGGGAACTATGCCTTCACGCAGGGCGGCGATCTACAAAAGGATGGTCGTGGCGCCCCACCCTGCTCAGAGGTTCTAGCCGGCTTTGAGAAGATGCGCAGCAGCTTCAAAGCGCAGGGACTAAACTGAAGTCCCACGATATACTTAATGAGTAATTATCATAGATAGTCGAATAGGAATATTATTCATGGAACAGAAAAATAATAGTGGTATGACAACTAACATACTTATTATTTGCATAATAGCGCTTTTTATAGGCTCCGTAGTTGTATTTTCTAGATCACCAGACAATAAATTTGAGAACAGTGATAATATAGAAAAAAATAAATCTGTTCCTATCACTTCAAAGTGTTCCGGCTATGCTGAAGGTTCGGATAAAGTCCTCTCTGTTAACAACACATATGAATTGCGATCGAAGCCTGATCAGAACGCTGGCCGGATATTAAATTCTAAAGCAACAAATATACTTAAGAAAGATCACTTTCATGGGATAGATATTTCAACTACTGTGAAAGAATTATGTAAGACTGAAGAATGGAGTCAAGTACAAATAGTAACTCCCGATTGGCTTAGCGAAGTAGTTGGGTGGGCGCCAACGAAATATCTTGGAGAGATAAAGCGTAACTCCTCAGGCCAGAGAGTCTTTGGTGAGAAGGATATAATTTGGGATACAGACACAAATAAATTTAAAGCTAAAATAGTCAGTAAGATAAATAACTTGATTAAGGAAAATGCTGACTGTGGAAGTTTTAATGGGCTCGTAACTAAGTCAGGATCAAAGGGTTCTCCGAGCAATCCTGTGTTTTTCATAACATGTGAGCGTAAATCAGAAGTATATAACGTTTGGTTTGACCTAAAATAAAAAAGAAAAAGGCTATTGTTATCTAAAATGCCGCAGATCTACACATAATATTACCCGAGGATTTAGTATAAATTCAATGGCTACAAGCTCTGCTCAAGCATTCAAGTTTTTAAAGAAAAATGTAATAGTAGCGCCAGAATTGCTTGATTTATGATTGTTTTAACGCCTTCGTCTTTAATTTTTTGCATAAACCATTTAAGCGAGTCAACTAAAACCCTTTCTAATAAATTTATATTTACTTGTTCTGCCTGCATTAATACTCTTCCAGCCTCTATTTCGGCAATTCTCTGACTTCCAATGGCGCCATATTCAGACATGACAGAATTATTATTTTTAAGTTCTTTGATTATATTTGCGACTTGAGCATCAATTTGCTTGAATTTTTCATCAGTTCTATCAATTTTTATTATATAGGCGTTTTCTTCATGCTCAGATGTTTCTTCATTTGATTTCTGCGCTTCAGCATCACGTTTAGAGATTTCTTCATTTAATTCGCCAAAGCCAAACTGGGCTAGATAATCTTCTACTTCTTCAAGACCTCTTCCTGTAATGCTAACGGTTGACCCATTCAACCATGTCCTTCCATCACAGTACTGACTAAGTTTTAGATCCTGTTCGGCTTCCTTTATCCAACTGTTAGGAAATTTTCCTTCAATATTTGATGCAATTTTTCCAGGATTAAATGATTTGCTCGTGTCCCCTTCTGAAGTCAAGGCAATTTCAATCAAAAAAAGCTTTTTGAAATCCGAATATGAAAGGCGTTCCATTTGTGCTTCCCTGATAATTTGCGGATTAGTTAATGTCTGTTCTTTCTGTTGCTTTCATAGGCATCCACTGCCAGCTCAATCAGCTCAGCAAGGGTGAACCGATGCTGACCCTCTGCTTTCTCCCGTTGAACGATCTCTAACATCTTCTGATGCGTCTCAGCCTTGATCCGGGTAGCAAACTGATGAGTACGCCCCGTCGCCTGCAATGTGCGTCCGTCGAGCTTCTTCGTAGAGGGCGGCGACGCCTCTTCAGACCTGGTTTCCAGCTCTGATGTGGTCTCCGCGTCGTTGTCCAGCGCAAACTTCGCTGCTTGCCTCGCAATGCCTTCCGCAGCCGTGGATCGCTTGCTCATTCCTTGTCTCCTAGGCGTGTCAGCACGGCATCGGCCAATGCCGCAAATTCCTGTCCTGATGGCGTATCCGCGCCCACGGCCTCGCCTGTAGCGAGGCTGTCCGCCACTACAGCCCGATATGAGATCGCGGGCGCCACGGGCTCCGTGAGGCCCGCCAGCGTCCCCATGGCATCCCTACCCGCGCCTGTACGGCGATCGATCCGGCTTGGCACCAACATGATATCGGGGCGCTGCCGGCCTGCCGCCTTGCGATGCCGCCGAATGATACCGACCGTTTCAGCGGCACCGCGCACATCCAACACCGTCGCGCCGGCAGGCACCAAGGCCAACTCGATCGTTGCGACCGTCGCCCCGAAGGCTCCGCCGAGAGCGCCAGGAGCGTCCACAATCACGTAATCAGCGTCAGCGCCACGAACGGCCTTCGCCCATGCCGCAACGCTCTTGGCGTCCACTTCTTCGAGGAGAAGCGCCTGGACCGTGAAGGGGAACCGTCCCTCCTCTGCCAGAGCAGAGGAATGGCCTGCCGGATCGGCATCGATCACCACGACCTTAGAGCCCCGCCGGGCCAACTCCGCCGCAAGGTTCAATGCTGTCGTGGTCTTCCCGACGCCTCCCTTAGTGGAGGTCATGCCGATGATACGGGCCATCACCACGCTTTCAGTGATTCGCTTGTCTAAGTCTCTGCTATAATGCGGCTAGATTTAACAAGCGATTGAGAAATGCCGGCGCTACCGAAAATCGATGTGAGGCTCTGGAGGAGCGGTTCAAAGGGCTTCTTCCAATGGCTTGATGACGTTCGCCCCATGGTCCCATCGTCCAAGGGCGGCTTTGAGCCCTATGTGCCCGGTCCTCTGGAGCGGATCGAGCTGACCAAGGCGCTCGACGGCGATTATCGCACCATCGTGCTCTGTTGGCCTCGCCGCCATGGCAAGACGCTCGCCGCCGCACTCATCATCGCGTGGCGTTTCATGTCCCGGAACACGCAAAACGTAGCGATGGTCGCTAACTCCGAGAAGCAGACTGTCGATACCGCCTTCAAGATCGTCCGGGACGTGTTGCGCGAGACGCCCTATGCGGCCGAGCTTGTGAAAGCCGGCAAGATCACGATCGCCGCTGACCGGATCGAGTATCCCGCACTCAGCAATGTCATCGCAGGGTTCCCATCGAACCCTGCCGCCTTGTTCGGCAAGAAGCTCTCGATCGCGCAGGTATCAGAACTGCACGCTGCTACCTCTGACGCAGCCTATCAGGCGCTCGCCTCTGCCACGATCGACACCGACGACGGCTTGGTGCTGGTCGATAGCACCGTGGGATCGCGCAGCTCGCCGCTCTATGGCCTTTACGGGCTCCACGAGCGGGGCGCAGACCCGGCGCTCTACTACAGCCACATCGCCTACCGCGACCTTGAAGACGCCTGCGCTCGGGCGCCTCACTGGATTTCCGTGAAGGGGCTCCGAAGCCGTGCTGCTCAGATGCTCCCGGCCGAGTTCTCACAACAGCATCTCAACCTATGGGGCAGCTCTACGACCAGCCTCTTCCCACCTCCCATCCTCGACAGATGCCGGGACAGCTACCGGCCTGACGTAGTGAGCATCACGGGTGGTGCAGCTCACATCGTCGGCGCCGGCCTCGATCGCGCTTATGGCTTCAGCCTTCATGGCGACGCCACGGTCGCAACGTGCGTTCTGAAGGTGCTGATTGGCGAGGATGCGCACTACTACGTGCTAGCTAGCGACAAGATCGCCTTCAGCTCGGCAGCAGGCATCCGACGCGCTCTCACGCGCTACCGCACCGACCATGGCATGAGCCGCGCTGCGATCGAGCACTACAACAGCCAGGACATCGCAGCTTGGTGTTCCGACCAGACGTTCAATCACGAGGTCATCAGCCCGACAGCAGACAGGCAGGCCAACGCTTTCACGGCTCTCTACAACGCTGCCGCTGAGGGACGCCTGCATATCGCTCCGCAGTTCGGCGCCTTGCTCGGTGAGATGGGGATGCTCGAATACCAGCTAGGAGCCTCCGGAACGCCGCGCTTTGAGGCAGCGAAGGGCTACCACGACGATCACGTCTACAGCCTCCTGTGGGCTGTCTACGCGCTGCGGGACGTAGAGCTGAACCCCTACGAGCTTCAGGGCATCCACTGTTATGGCGCCGGTCCTGCGCCTGCTCTCTGCATTCTCAATGGCGGCGAGCTAGTACCGCCTTGCGCCGGCTCATGCCGGTCCATGCTCGCAGCTCGCACTCTCTATCGCGGCTACCTTGGGCGAGGTCCGCTAGCGCCTGTAGGGTTTGAAGAATTCGTGGCCGGCAAGGTCGTGAACGTCGGCGCGCATACAATGCCGCGATGATAGCAAAAACTTTGCATCGTGCGCTCCGCCGTCTCTTGAACGTCCCATATGCGTTCCTAGATATCCAGTATGGCCGTGCTTCTGAGTGTGGCCGAAGAACTAGTCGCAGCGTGTTTGAGGATCACCGACCGGACTACAGGAAAAAAAATCCTCAACGCTGGCCTAGGGTGCGAAGGCGACTACCGTAAGGGACCCTCGCACATAGAGATAGGAAACTCGCATGAGCGTGTTTTTCTACCTCGAAGCCAGTCAGCCGAGCGGAAAGTCTTACCGTCTGGCACTCGGATGCAGCTTGCATCAAGTGGCTTCGATTGTGATGCTCTTCTCTCGACTGTTTTAAACGGAAGGGCACCTCGGTAACGGGGTGCCCTTTTGTTTGCGCTCAGTGAGAGAGATTTGTAGCAGAGCAGGCGGTAAGCGATCCAGAAGTTGCTTGTTTGTTCCTATATAGCTGTTAGAATTATGACAGGTAGCTGCTAGATAGTGACAAGACGTGTTCGGCCGATTTTCCAGCAACGATCCCGTGATGAACCTCATCCATGCGTCGTCCGCGCGTAAGCAGCGGGCCGACAAGTGGATGCGCTTCTATGCCGATCAGCAGTCCGACGACACGTTGGCGCTGATCGCTCAGAAGTGGTCACGCCCTGAGACCTTTCGCGTCTTTCAGGTCAACGTCGTCAAAAAGATCGTCAACAAGCGCGCCAATCTCTACCGGCTTCAGCCGCGCCGCACTTTTCACGGCCTCGATCAGGAAGCCGGTGACGCCCTCTACCGGGCCATCAATGCCGACGTGATCCTGAAGCGCGCCTCGCGCCTTACCAAGCTCCTTAAGACGTGTGCCCTCCGCGTCGGCTGGAACGGCACCCGCGCTACCCTTGCCGTCGTCACTCCGAACATCCTCGACGTGATGGCACCCGATCCGGAGAACCCGGAGCGGATCATCGTCACCCATCGCGCCGCACGCGAGGCTGACACCACCTATTCCGACTGGACCCGCACCAGCTACTTCCATCGCGATTACCGGGGCGTGCCCCTTTACGTCGAGGGCAACCCCGGCAGCGTGAACCCGTATGGCGTGGTGCCATTCGTACCCCTGTTCGATCGCTATCCCGACGACGCCTTTTGGCTCCCCGGCGGGGACGACCTGATCGAGGCGCAGGAGGCGATCAACGTCGCTCTGTCGAACCTCTGGCGTGCTGTCGAGATGCAGGCCCACGGACAGCCGTGGGCGTCGGGCGTCAGCTCCCCAGACGCCATGCGCATCGGCCCCGAGCGCGTCATCAGCCTTCCGGAAGGCGGGAGCTTCGGCTTCGCCACCCCGAATGCCCCGATCAAGGACATCCTTCAGGCTATCGAATTCCTGATGCGGCAGACGGCCGGCGCTAACGATGTGTCGGCCGACGTGTTCGATCTCGATCGCAGCTCTGAGAGCGGCGCGGCCAAGCACGTCGAGCAGATCGATCTCAAGGAAGCTCGCCTGGACGATATCGCCCTATGGCGGACCTATGAGGCTCGCCTTTGGGAGGTGCTGAAGGTCGTCGTGAACACGCACGCCCCTGGCACCATCCCGGCCGACGCGACGCTGAGCGTGGACTTCGCCGAGCTTCAGGACCCGATCAGTGAGACCGAACGCCTGACCAACGCCCGCGCCCGCCTCGACATGGGCGTGTGGTCGCCGGCCGACGTGCTGCGCTCCGAAAATCCTGACGGCTTCCCGACCCGCGAGGACGCGATGCGCGAGCTGCGGCGTCGGAAGGACGAAACCGCCGAACTTCTCCAGCCTCTTTAGGACCGATCATGACCACGCCTGCCGACCCTGCGCCCATCACCGCACCCGAGCCAGTCCCGGCTCCCGTGCCGCCGGTCACTCCCAATCCTGTGGCCGAGCTGATCGCCACGGTCACCGCCATGCGCGCGGAGATCGAGGCGCTGAAGACCACGCCGCCTGCCCCTGTTGTGGTCCCGACCACCGACCAGGGCAAGCCGACCGTCACCCCGATCACCATCGACTTCTCATCCCTCCCGCCCGTCGCCCGCATGGCGGCCGGCTACCGCAAGTAAGGAACACCATCATGCTGACGATCACCGAATGGGCGAAGCTCAACCCGACGCCTTTGGCGTCTGGCGTCGTTCAGATTTTCGCCGAGAACAACCCCGTTCTGGCCTTGCTGCCGTTCATGAACATCGCTGGCAACGCCTATACCTACAACCGTGAGGCCGCGCTTCCCGGCATCGCCTTCCGTGGCTTTAACGAGGGCTACGTCGAGTCCACCGGCATCGTGAACCCGCTCACCGAGAAGCTGACGATCATCGGTGGCGACAGCGACTATGACGTGGCGCAGATCGCCATGGGGACCGGTAACAACGACACCCGCGCCGTCCACGACAGCATGAAGGCCAAGGCCCTCACGCTCGAATGGCTCAAGACCTTCTTCCACGGCGACACCAACGACAACGCTAAGGCGTTCGACGGCCTCAACGTGCGGGTGACGGGCGATCAGGTCATCTCGGCTGGCACCAACGGCAGCACCCTGAGCTTCGCCATGCTGGACGAGCTGACTGACGCTGTGTCGGGCGCCACGTCGGCGATCTTCCTCAACAAGCGGCTCATTCGCGACTACCGCGCTCTGCTCCGCACGGCCGGGGGCAACACGGCCGAGACGATCATGGTGGAGAACTTCGGACGGCCGGCGATCACGCATAACGGCGTGCCCCTCCTCCCGATTGAGGAAGGCGCGGACGGCAACGACATCCTGCCCTTCACCGAGACGCACGGCACGGCGGTCAACACCACCTCGCTCTACGCCGTCCGGTTCGGTCCCGACGCTCTTCAGGGCATCCAGACCGCCCCGATCAGCGTCCGCGACCTGGGCGAGATCGAAGCCAAGCCGGCCTATCGGACCCGTACCGAATGGTACAGCGGCCTTGCCATCAAGCACCCACGCGCCGTCGCTCGCCTGAAGGGCGTGAAGGCAGCCTAAACCTCTCCTGATCCGGGGCGTGCCACTGGCACGTCCCAAAGGCTTCCGCGATGCTCAACGACCTTGCCGACCTCTTCAGCGCCACCGTGCATCATGCCCCGGCGGCAGGCTTCAACCGACAGGGTGAGCCGATCTCTGGACCAGCGACGCCCTATCGCGCTCGCGTCCTCTATCGCGCCCGTCTGGTACGTGGAGCGAACGGCGAGGGCGTCGTTTCCCGCGGTGAAGTCTGGATCGCAGGCACACCCATGATTGGGCTTCAGGATGCCCTGACGCTTCCGGACGGAACGACGCCTCCGATCCTCACTGCCGAGCTGCTGACAGACGAAGCCGGCCCCTCTCACGCCCACGTATTTTTCGGCTGATCCATGCCCCTCATCATCGGCACGAACGCCTACGTCGCTCTAGACGAGGCGGATGCCTACTTCTCTGAGTGCCTTAATTCTAGCGGCTGGGAAGCAGCTAGCTCGCAGCATCGTGTGAACGCGCTCCTCGCTGCTACCGCTTCCCTGGATCGCCTGGGCTTCAATGGCATGATCGCCAGTCGAGAGCAGCGCCTTGCATGGCCTCGCATCCGGGTCCGTGATCGCGAAGGGCGCATCCCATCCCCTGATGCCGTTCCAGACGCGGTGAAGGCAGCGACCTGCGAATTCGCCCTCCATCTCCTGACGAAGCCGAGCGCGACCGAGCCCGCGCCTGCTGTCTCACAGAAGCGCGTCGGCGACCTTCAGATCAGCTATCGCGCAGCGTCGCCCGACCCGGTGCCCTTCGCTGTGCGGCAGCACCTTGCACCCTTCCTGTCGGACTCTGCTCACTCGCTTGAGGTGGTGCTGTGAGCGATCCTATCGTCATGCTCGCGGACGAGATCGAGCTTGAGATCGAAACCGCCTTCCTCGACGCGATCGAGGACATCAGCACCAACATGGACGTGCCGTCCCTCATCGGAGCGATCGAACGCGGGGATGAGGAGGTTCTAGGGGCCTACGTCGCCGATCGCCTGCGCCCGGTGCAGGACATTTTTGCGCGTGCCTTCGCTCAGTCGGGCATCCTCGCAGCCGATCGCCTAGGGCTAACCTTCGATCCCATGGCGTCTACGGCCGTCGCCGCTCGATCTTCTGCCGTCGCTGGCTTCATGCGCTCCATCGTGAGCGACACGGCAAAGGCCATGGCACAGGCCGCGTTCCGGACCACGATGCTGTCCGCTGCCATCGCCGGCACCGTGCTGATCGGCGGCGTACCTGCACAGGCCGGCGACAAGGCGATCCTTGTGCGCGAGATCATCGGTCTCAGTCCCACACAGGGTGCGAACCTGACGGCGTTCCGGGCTGCGTTAGAGAACACCATGGCACGTCAGCCACAGCCGTTGAGCCGTATCGGCTTCCGCCGCGAGCTGCTGGTTGTCGCAGAGCTTCCGGCCCACGTCCTGCGCTACCTCAACGCCTCACAGCGGAGCGTGATCGAAGCAGCAAGCGGCACCCTCGATCAGAACCAGGTGGACGCCCTCGTGGCCCATCAGCGTCGGACCCTGCTGAAGGTTCGTGCGGGCTCGATTGCTACCTCCGGTGCCGTCACAGCCACGAACGCGGGCGAACACTCATCGTGGCGTCAGGCCGTGGAGAACCGTGATCTTGGCTCCGAATGGCGTCGCTACTGGCATGACGTGGGAGACGAAAAGGTTCGCCACGCCCACCGCGAGGTGTCCGCCCTCAACCCGAACGGCGTGGGGATTGATGAGCCATTCGTCACCTCTTTTGGCCCGCGTCTGCATCCGCCCTTGGAGATTAACTGCCGATGCAGAGTTGAGCTAAGACAGGGCCTAAATTAGTATAGAAAATCATTTGCGTTCAAGAAAACTTATCTAATATCTCTTTCCTACTCATTTGTCCGTTTGTAAACAAGACGCTTGATTTTGACTTAGAGGCTGTGTTTGGGTTCGATGTGAGTTGAATTGTATTGTTTTTATCTATCAGCTCTATAGCTGTTTCATATGAAATAATGAAACAAACAACGTCAGATTCCTTGTCGGTGTAATGATCAGCAAATCTTTCGTCTTTTTCTCCAACAAGAACAATCCAATCGAATTCTTTCTTACGACTCATCCCAAATATTTTAGACCATGTCCATCGCTTAGTATTGGCGCCTATCATCGGTACCCCAAGTTTTGATGTCTTTATTTCATATTTCAATCCATCATTTCCTATAAAATCAAAAGATTTGTTTCCTACAGTCAGGTCGCCTATCAATAGGCCGGCCAAGAGATCTTCACCCTCATTTCCCGTGACGCTTTTTAATCGGGTCCGCAGAGCAGTTAGATGCCGATTTAAATTATCGATCTTAATCAGAAGGGTAGCGTTTTCTTTTTGAAGCTTTTCTATCTCTGCATCTTTATCTTTTGGTGTATGTCCCACATGATTGCCCATATTTTCTAGCCTATAATGATTAGTTGCACCCTTAGACGTCGCTCAACATGGCAAAGATAAATTCATCAAAAATTATCCTCATGATACAATGACTTATGAAAAACTAGGATGAAATTATGACAACTAAAAATCGCGTAACGAAAAAGGATATCGCTGAGATTGTCGGTGCATCTGACTTAGTGATTGATGGTGAGCGTGTAGATCAGCGTAGCATCACTGCACGCCGCTGGCGATCGTCTCTTGCTGATCTTGCGATGCAGATGGGCGATCATGTCAGCCCGTCCGAGGCCATGATGCTGCGCCGCGCCGCGACCCTCGCCTATCTCTGCGAGCGGGACGAGGCCGTGGTCATGAAGGGCGATGAGATCGATCAGGAGAACTACCGGCGAAACGCTGCTGCCCTTGGTGCCACCCTCATCAAGCTCGGCATGGCGTCGAAGAGCCGTGATGTGACGAAGCGTGACGCTCGCCTGATCGATGCTCACGCCGCTGCCGTCCTCGGGACATACGAAAGCTGATTGATAGCTGTCGTCTAGCAGCAAGATAGCGATTTACATTCTTCAACGTCCGATGCAGATTGTGTTTGTCACCCTGGCAGGCACAGCGACATGAGATTTGTCTCCTACTTCCGCGTTAGCACTCAGAAGCAAGGTGCATCTGGCCTTGGCCTCGACGCACAGCGCGCGGCAGTCGCGGCGCATGTGCGGGGTGCTGAGATCGTCGGCGAGTTCACCGAGATCGAGAGCGGCAAGCGCAACGATCGGCCTCAGCTCGCTGCTGCGCTGGCCTGCGCTAAGAAGCACAAGGCCGTGCTGGTGATCGCCAAGCTCGATCGCCTCGCGCGCAACGTCAGCTTCATCGCGAGCATGATGGATGGTGGCGTGGAGTTCGTTGCCTGCGACTTCCCGCAGGCTAATCGCCTCACATTACACATCCTCGCCGCTGTCGCAGAGCACGAGGCTAGCATGATCTCGGCTCGTACAAAGGCTGCGCTGGCAGAGGCGAAGAAGCGCGGCAAACGCATCGGGGGAGGCGAGCACCACGGCGTAGCGCGCGCTGCCTACTCAGAGCAGGCAGAGGCGCGGAAGGCGAACGTCCGTCCTGCGATAGAGGAGATACGCAACGCTGGGATCAGCACTCTCGAAGGGATCGCCAAGGCGCTGACGGCGCGCGGGATTAAGACAGCGAGGGGTGGAGCGTGGAGTGCGACTCAGGTTGCAAGAGTGACAGCCGCCATGGATTGAACGACAAGAAACGAGCCAGATTGCAGCTAATAAGCGACAATATTGCTGCTGTTACTAATCGGCGACACCCCCACCCCCTCGTGGCATTCCGGCAACATAAGCCGGTGGTACCCGCCCCGAAATTTTACACCGCTCCACGAAGGAACCTGCTAACGGTTAAGCTTGGTCAAAAATGGATGCCGTATCTGACGGTTGATTAAGAGGAACGTATCCAAGGCCAGCAGTGAGGAGTCAGTAATGAGATTTCCCGTTGAGAACCGGCTCTACGTCTTGGATCGTATGATTGCCGAACACGAATTAGCGGCGGCTGGCCATGCGGCCATTATTGCGGGACTGACTGCTGATGCCGCCGGGCTCGCTGAAATCTTGGCGACCGCTCAGGCTTCCGTAAAAACGCTCATCATTCTTCGAGCGGAGAGAGTTGAAATTCGCCTCCGAGCGATGTGAGTGGCATAGCGGTCCCGACGCTCTTAGGGGCATCGCCACAGGGCTAAGGGTAAAACCTGACACTTAGAGCGCCTTGCTAGCGGCAGGCTTCAGCGGATCAGCCAGCCCCCTACAAGCGACAGGGTCGCCGAATAGACCGGATGGTGATCCTCGTCGCACACGACCACGGTGTAGGCGAGCCGGTCGCCATCATGCAGCGCGTGGTCTCGTGCAATGTCGGGAAGCAGTCGCATCGCCTGCTGGCGCACCTCGTCTAAGGTGGCGAACTCGCTGCCGTGGTCATCGAACTGATGCAGGCCACCGTCGTGAATATCGAAGAAGTAGCGTGCCATAGGCACACTCCACGCGCTGGAGAGGCGGGAGCCCACACATCTCTCGGGCACTGGCTGCCAGGGATCGAAGCCAGCGATAGTTTACCGTGCGCCTTTCATTGCCAGCGCGCAAACATGGAAGCGGCTGGGGACCAAACGTCAGATTTATTCACTAATCCGTCCAAATGGGTGAAAATTTTTTGGCGGCATTCGACGTAAACGCCGACCCAAAATCGCTATAGCCCCTGAGCTAGGGCGATCGCCGTCCTGGCCTAACAGTCAGGAGCGGATCGCAATGGCATACAACCGACAAGCTCGCCGGGACGGTGCTCGGCAGTTAATTGAGGGCAAGGCACTTTTAAATTGGGCCGAGTCAGGAGGTGATGAAACTCCTGTCCTCTCGAAGACGAAGCACTACGTGTTATTATCAGATCACCTCTACGGTTCTGGATGCTGCGGATGGTCTCACTATATCAAGATTGAAGACGAAAATCGTACGCTTGCCATTTATCGAGTAAGGCATATGTACGGTTCATCAGTACGACGTCTTCGTCGCGTTCCTATCGACGTTGTTGAAGGTACTGCACCTACTTTAGAGGATTTTTATAAGTGGGAAGACGAACAGTACGCCCTGCACGCGAAGGAGCGCGCTGCCGCTGCTGCCGCCGTTGTTGCAAGGCTTCGTGATGCTTCTGTAAAGCCGCAGCCCGTGGACGACGACCTTCAGGCACTTCTCGATGAGATGGCTGACTGAGGGTGCTGCTTTCGCTAACATGGTCTTAGATCGCTGTCGGGCAAGCGCCAGCGGTTAGGCCCACTCGGATCGTGGCCTGTAACGGTCGAGCGTCGGCCGCGCCTCTTGAGCCTCCTCAGGCGCGCGGCCGACACCGCTATCTGCTAGGTTCAGATGTTCCTAAAAGGTCGACACAATACTTCTTTGCTGCACGTCGTGTGTCCCTCGTAAGTGAATACGCTTTCTCAAGTGTTGGCTTTACCTCAGCCGGAGTCAGTTTTCTAAATTCCGCGTATTCGTCAACTGTTTCAAACTGTAATATGTCTAAAAGATTTACTGATAGTCTGTCAACTTAGCCTTTAGCTACGCAAAAACAGTAGTTAGTCCTTGGTATAGATATGCCATAACTTGCTAATTGATCGGCTTCAACGTCGAGATATCTCTCGCAATGCTTGAGGCGTATTTTTATATGCTCTTCGCGGCTTAAAGCATTTGCTTGACTAACAAATGATAGAAAGGCGATTGCCAAGGCTGCGGACTTTACGAATTTCATTTGTTCTACTCTTGTTCCAAAAATGAGCTAATGGTATACTATTTGAAATCGCCATTGGTCATTTAGGAGTTCGTTGTGTCTGCACCTACTACCCTCATTAAGATACCTGAGGCTCGTGCCCTTCAGCTTCGCGCGATCGCGACCACGCGCGAATGCACGGTCACCGAGGCCGTCGAGCATCTGATCCACGAAGAGATCAAGGCGGGGCGCCTGCCTGACGCGCTGCCGGGCTTTGAGGTCCATACCGGGCACGGGAACGTCTGCCTCGTGATCGGCAATGCCGGCCTGCCTGCGCTTCATCCCACTTACGCCCGTGTGGTCGCCGAGCTGTTCTTGCACGCGGCCAACGGCATGAAGGACGGGCGGGGCAACGTCGTGAAGCTTAACGAAGGCGATGCGTACCGTCTGATTGTCGCTCGGAAGGGGCGGGGCATCGTCGGCAAGCTGGTCTGTGATGAGATGGAGATCGATGAGCAGTTCAGCATGACCGCCGGCATGGCTCGCGACTTCGCCCGTCAGATCACCAAGGCGGCAGATCGATTGAGCCTCTAAACGATGAGGGCTACCCACCGTCACAATGGGTAGCCCTCGTAGAGATCGGAGAAATGACAATGCCACAAGTCATCACTAAGGATTAGTATAAGATCATGCGGCCGAAGCTGCAAGAGTTGGTGCAAGAGAAAATCGCTTATATTCGGCGATTAGGTCATCATCCCACCATCAACGACTATATGAATGCTGTGATTGAGGGTCGCACGCGCTTGCGTGACGCCTTCTCACATCCCGCTGCCGGCAACGACGACAGCGATGTAATCGAGCTTGAGTTGCCCGCGCATGTGCTGAGGCGCGCACCGTCGAAAGTGGGCCAAACGGAAAATTTCCGGCCCCGCACTTCAGCCTCCCGCGACCGGAGAAACCGTGATCGCACAGCGCCTTACTTCCGGCAGGAGGTAGCTGCACGTCGAGGGGACTTCAGTAGTAACCCCCTCCCGCCCTCATCCTCTCTCCCCCTGCCTGACAACGACGACCACCCAAGCGCCTGCAACGACAACCCGCACCCGAAGTCCAAGGCGACGAAGCGCAGAGAGGCGCAGGACGCCCGTGACACCCGCCTGCCTCCGGACTGGAAGAGGACCGGCGACACGGGGAAGCTGACGGCCTGCAATCGGGCTGTCGCGCTCGGAGATCACGGGACGGCACGCGCCTTCACCCTCAACCTGTCTCCGGATGTGGTCTCCCGTGGCCTAGCTTCGTCGCACAGCGGCTTTGCGCCTTGGATGCAGAAGAGGCTGCACCGAGAGATCGTTGCCGCGGTAGGGCATCCTCTGCCGTTTGTGTTCGGGGTGGACGTGACACGCACCGGCCGTCCGCATCTCCACGGCATGATCGCGGCGAATGACGACCACCTCGAAGCCATTGGGCGGGCGTGCCGAAAGGCTGGTGGAGAGTGGAAGGCCGGTCATGCGGAGAAGCAGGCCCATCTCGGCCTTGTATGGGACAGTGACGGATGGAGCCGGTACGGCGAGCGCAACCTTGCGGCAGCTCGGAAGGTGGTCGGACAGAGTGTCATCGCGGGCACGGGAAGTCTGAAAGCGGCAGCGCGAGAGCTGCATGAGCGTCTTCGGACCCGGCTTCGCGAAGACAAGATCAGTCACAACTGACTGATCTTAAACGAGAAACTTGATTTACATCGCTTGCTTTTCTACCCTGTGAATGAGAGGGAGACCAAGCAGCATATGATGCTACTATCTAGCTGCTATCTTTCCTGTTAGAGCAGTTATGTACGTGCAGTTTCTTGAGATGGATGAACACGCCAGTTTGTGGCCGGCGCTCGACGTGAAGGCTCGCTTCGTCAAAGGCGTCGAGGACATGACGGTCGGAATGCATCCGGACCTGGGCCTGTGCATCGTGCAGCATTACGGCTTCGAGTCCCGCGTCGAGTGGGCGACCTGCGAGCCGATCCCTGATGCGCTCGTTCGCTGAGAAACTGCCTCAGGCTGCCATAAGACTTTCGCTTGACGCGAAGGTAGCGTGTCTGAGGTTGACCGACTCGGCTCAACCCGCCACGGTTAACAATTCGGCGCAGGTGCGCCTGGAGATCAACGTAACGAGCCGCTGACGCCCAAAACGAGAGAGAGCCCCCAAATCCCGGCAAGGATCGGAGGGCTCTCTGAAATCGATGTGTTTTTGAGGCACGTTGCAGTCCTCAAAATCGCATAAGCGGCCATGAGCCGTCAAGGGAAAACGCGAGTTTTCCCGACGATATCGCTTTGTCTGAAGCGGCCCCATGAGGGGCGAAACGTGTTTGCACAACAGATACGGCAGGCCGTCGAGGCCGCGCCGCGCGAAGGGTTGCCCGAGATCAACCGGCTGCTCTGGTCGGCCTTCGCTGCCGGTAGCGTCACAGAGGCAGAAGCCGAGGCGCTCTCAGCTATGATCGATGCGCGGGCCAAGGCCAGCATGGTCACGCCAGGTCATGCTCCCCGCGCAAGGGTTGGCTCTCGGCCTCGATCGGATGCGAGCATGGAGCGTCGGCGCCGTTGGGCCGCTGCCGGCCGGCTCCCGCCTCAGCTCGCTGCTCAGTTCACCCTTGCCGAAACCGCTGTCCTCGCCGTCGTCACGGTGGAGGTAGGGAAGCGGGGGGACTGCCGCTTGCACATCGAGGCCATTGCCGCTGTCGCAGGCGTGTCCCGGTCCACTGTGAAGGCTGCTCTACGCCGCGCTCGCGAACTGGGTCTGCTCGCTATTCGTGAGCGTCGCGCCTCGGCATGGCGTAACCTCTCCAACGTCGTGCAGATCGAGAGCCGGGAGTGGCTCGCGTGGATGCGGCTGACCCGTGCTGCTACAGCCCCAAGGGGTGGGGTCAAATTCTCGACCAGCACGAATACTCAGAGCTTAGACAAAGACCGTCAGCGGCCTCTACAACCCATTCGAAGGGCAGCCGGGAACGAGAATGGCAGACCCGTGAGGTGTCGTGCCCGATGCTGAGGTTCGCCCAACAGAGGGAAGCGGATATAAAATGATGCGATTCATCCGAATCTCGGTCTTGGTGCTCGCCGGGCTTCTGGTCGCGCTCTTTGTTCTAGCAATCGTCATCCCAGAGTTGACGCGAGATCATAGAGCCGAAACCGCGTCACGCATCGTTGCGCGCATCCCCGTTGGAACGAGCCAGCAAGCTCAAGCTGCGATCATGATGCGTGCAATGATTGGGCAGGCTCTCGTATGCGGAGCACCTGAGAATGAGATTCTGAAGGCGATGAACGCGACCGCATCGATGGTCGCTGTCTTTACCAGTAAGAGTGCGGCTGCCGATGAGGCAGGGAACTATGCCTTCACGCAGGGCGGCGATCTACAAAAGGATGGTCGTGGCGCCCCACCCTGCTCAGAGGTTCTAGCCGGCTTTGAGAAGATGCGCAGCAGCTTCAAAGCGCAGGGACTAAACTGAAGTCCCACGATATACTTAATGAGTAATTATCATAGATAGTCGAATAGGAATATTATTCATGGAACAGAAAAATAATAGTGGTATGACAACTAACATACTTATTATTTGCATAATAGCGCTTTTTATAGGCTCCGTAGTTGTATTTTCTAGATCACCAGACAATAAATTTGAGAACAGTGATAATATAGAAAAAAATAAATCTGTTCCTATCACTTCAAAGTGTTCCGGCTATGCTGAAGGTTCGGATAAAGTCCTCTCTGTTAACAACACATATGAATTGCGATCGAAGCCTGATCAGAACGCTGGCCGGATATTAAATTCTAAAGCAACAAATATACTTAAGAAAGATCACTTTCATGGGATAGATATTTCAACTACTGTGAAAGAATTATGTAAGACTGAAGAATGGAGTCAAGTACAAATAGTAACTCCCGATTGGCTTAGCGAAGTAGTTGGGTGGGCGCCAACGAAATATCTTGGAGAGATAAAGCGTAACTCCTCAGGCCAGAGAGTCTTTGGTGAGAAGGATATAATTTGGGATACAGACACAAATAAATTTAAAGCTAAAATAGTCAGTAAGATAAATAACTTGATTAAGGAAAATGCTGACTGTGGAAGTTTTAATGGGCTCGTAACTAAGTCAGGATCAAAGGGTTCTCCGAGCAATCCTGTGTTTTTCATAACATGTGAGCGTAAATCAGAAGTATATAACGTTTGGTTTGACCTAAAATAAAAAAGAAAAAGGCTATTGTTATCTAAAATGCCGCAGATCTACACATAATATTACCCGAGGATTTAGTATAAATTCAATGGCTACAAGCTCTGCTCAAGCATTCAAGTTTTTAAAGAAAAATGTAATAGTAGCGCCAGAATTGCTTGATTTATGATTGTTTTAACGCCTTCGTCTTTAATTTTTTGCATAAACCATTTAAGCGAGTCAACTAAAACCCTTTCTAATAAATTTATATTTACTTGTTCTGCCTGCATTAATACTCTTCCAGCCTCTATTTCGGCAATTCTCTGACTTCCAATGGCGCCATATTCAGACATGACAGAATTATTATTTTTAAGTTCTTTGATTATATTTGCGACTTGAGCATCAATTTGCTTGAATTTTTCATCAGTTCTATCAATTTTTATTATATAGGCGTTTTCTTCATGCTCAGATGTTTCTTCATTTGATTTCTGCGCTTCAGCATCACGTTTAGAGATTTCTTCATTTAATTCGCCAAAGCCAAACTGGGCTAGATAATCTTCTACTTCTTCAAGACCTCTTCCTGTAATGCTAACGGTTGACCCATTCAACCATGTCCTTCCATCACAGTACTGACTAAGTTTTAGATCCTGTTCGGCTTCCTTTATCCAACTGTTAGGAAATTTTCCTTCAATATTTGATGCAATTTTTCCAGGATTAAATGATTTGCTCGTGTCCCCTTCTGAAGTCAAGGCAATTTCAATCAAAAAAAGCTTTTTGAAATCCGAATATGAAAGGCGTTCCATTTGTGCTTCCCTGATAATTTGCGGATTAGTTAATGTCTGTTCTTTCTGTTGCTTTCATAGGCATCCACTGCCAGCTCAATCAGCTCAGCAAGGGTGAACCGATGCTGACCCTCTGCTTTCTCCCGTTGAACGATCTCTAACATCTTCTGATGCGTCTCAGCCTTGATCCGGGTAGCAAACTGATGAGTACGCCCCGTCGCCTGCAATGTGCGTCCGTCGAGCTTCTTCGTAGAGGGCGGCGACGCCTCTTCAGACCTGGTTTCCAGCTCTGATGTGGTCTCCGCGTCGTTGTCCAGCGCAAACTTCGCTGCTTGCCTCGCAATGCCTTCCGCAGCCGTGGATCGCTTGCTCATTCCTTGTCTCCTAGGCGTGTCAGCACGGCATCGGCCAATGCCGCAAATTCCTGTCCTGATGGCGTATCCGCGCCCACGGCCTCGCCTGTAGCGAGGCTGTCCGCCACTACAGCCCGATATGAGATCGCGGGCGCCACGGGCTCCGTGAGGCCCGCCAGCGTCCCCATGGCATCCCTACCCGCGCCTGTACGGCGATCGATCCGGCTTGGCACCAACATGATATCGGGGCGCTGCCGGCCTGCCGCCTTGCGATGCCGCCGAATGATACCGACCGTTTCAGCGGCACCGCGCACATCCAACACCGTCGCGCCGGCAGGCACCAAGGCCAACTCGATCGTTGCGACCGTCGCCCCGAAGGCTCCGCCGAGAGCGCCAGGAGCGTCCACAATCACGTAATCAGCG
>NZ_JBTXKX010000008.1:0-18753 GCF_054817925.1 Methylobacterium sp. CM6247 | reverse complement strand
AGGTCTTCGGCAACACCTACGATGTGCGCTGCACCTTCACTGGCCCCCGCGGGAATCAGGCGAAGTGCGACATCGCCATTCCCAACAAGAGCGAGCCGCGCATCATCATCGAGTCCAAGGCCTATGGCGCCACCGGCTCGAAGATGACCGACATCATCGGCGACATGGATGCGATCATCGAGGCGAAACGCCACGACACAGCACTTCTGTTCGTCACCGATGGCATGACGTGGAAGGCGCGGATGTCGGATCTCGCGAAACTCGTCTCACGGCAGAACCAGGGCCGGATCACTCGTATCTATACGATGCAGATGCGGGACCAGTTTCTAGCGGATCTTCTCACTCTTAAGGGTGAGCAAGGCCTGTGAGCCCTTCGACGCCTCAGGCGAAGGCGTACCGCTAAGTTGGAGGCAGGTCCGCTGGTCGGTATGGGTGCCGGTGAAAGTCCCAGAGCTCGACCCGACAACTTGGCCTCATGCCTGACCCTTTGTGCTCAAGGCGAGGACACGGCTTGGCGAGCTCGCTGCGCACCAGGTCCAGGTCGGCATCGGCGCCGAACCTCTCGGCGAGACGCACCAGGCGGTAGCGGCCGCGCCTCCATGGGCACAGGCTGCACCTCAACGTCAGCGTGACGTAGGGGAATTCAGCGATGGTCCGGGGAAAGCGCATTCCGACCACGCCATGAGAACATGACGAGAACAGATATCCGGCATCCGCCCATGGTCAAGCTGGAATTCTTGGTTGCATGTCATACATACGCAACGGTGCGGCGAAACCATCCGTATTGGTGAGAATTGAGCCTTAACATGGGTGGAAGGGCCGCCCGTCAGCGCACCGATACCGTGAGCTTGACATGATCTACACCCGCAACCGTTTCCTCATCTGGGCACCCCGGTCCGGAAAGCGTCCCTCGACCCCGTTCAAGATTGGCGTCGACTACGCGATGGCGGATGCCTTCCCTCTCCTCGAGGGCGACTTCCCCGAGCGTATTGCGCAGGCAATCGAGGCTCTTGAGGCATCCGAGACCAGGGCGGGCGGTATCACGGCATAGCCGCGACGCGGACAATCACCGGAACCAGGACAAGGACGGCGAGCGCCAGGACGAAGCCGACGACGACACTCAACGTGCCGGAGGCGTCCACCTCGAACCCGTGCCAGCGGACCCGGAGCTTGTTGCCCTCGTGGGGAGGCGGCCGGACAATTGGCGGCTTAGGTCGGGACTTGTCGGGAATCACGGGCACACCTCGCCATTAGCGAATCGGTGCGCTCCCGCGTGGGATTGATAAGGGGTCGAACTGCCCTTCACGTCAACAACTTGCTGTTCTCCTCCCCATTGAACACCAGATGTGGTGGAGGCCCGATGTCTGTGGATATCGGGATCTGTGAGTTGCCCTCATGCGCTTAGCCTTTGGCGACTCACGCTGCCCGCTTGAGGATGCGATCAACCTGGACGGGCGCCCACTTGCTGCCTCGCGCCGTGGGGATGTTGCTGGCGTTGAGGGCAACGCTTCAATCAGATCGCGCCGTACTCCACCCTCGCTCCCGCAAGTTGGCCCTGGAATTCCAGGGCCTTAACCCGCTGACTTCGAGCAATGAGGCGGATGGCAGCCGCATGACCTTCCAGCCCCTCTCGCTCGGCGAGCTCGGCCATGAGGGCAAACTCATCGGCAGCATCCGAATACACCTGGATGGCATCCCGTAGGGCTTCCAGAAGCTTTTGAGTCACCTGGTCCATCACGCGGCCCTCTTCAGGATCCGATCCACCTGGACCGCCGTCCACTCGCCGCCGCGCGCGGTCTCGACCCTGCGAGCGTTGAGCTCGGCCGCGACGGCGCGGAGCGAAGTGGCGCCCGCCGCGCGGATGTTGGTGATGAGCGGCAGGATGTTGGCCGCGAAGGCGTCCGCCTCACCTCGCTGAACCTTGGCGCCCTTGGCCGATGCCTCCGCCAGGTTCGTTTGTTGCCGAGGGCGCCGGATCGCCGGGTAAGCCTGTGGCTGTCAGGGTCTGCGAGGGGGTGTTAGCAGCCGCGCCAGCGCCTCGACCGCAACGGCTGGCCAGGGGCGCTTCATGTACGGCGGCATGATGCAGATGTCGTCGGCGGAGGGAATGCCCGCCGGGATGTATGTTCCCGCCCACCACGTCTTCAAGCTGTTAAACATCGGTCGTCCTCGTTTTGTCGCTGCGCTTGGAAAGAGAGGCAGCGCCGTCTCTTCCGTACTTATTCCCGCGCGATGCGTAGCGGCCTGACGGAGGTCGACGGACAAGGGCGGTCGTCCAGACGGTTGGCGATCTTCTCGCATTAGAGCCGCCCACGGCATGGCAGCGCGCTGAACGCATACCTCTATCGGTGTCGGAAAAACGATCCTATTCCTGACAGTGAAATCCGACACCCAATTTTCCGGCGCTTCCTTCGAGCGATGTGTCGGGAAAACGTGTCTGGAAATCTATCGTCGGAGAAACGGTAATTTGAAGCCTGACAACTCCAGCGCGGTCGCATCAAACCCGACACAGCGACATCACCCCTCACCAGAAGGATGAAATGCACCCTTCACGTCAGTACGGGCCATGGACACCGGGCCTCGACCCGGCCGAGCTCCTCGCCCGACTCCGATCCCTCCGCGCCATCGCCCGACTCCTAGCCGGCCCCCGCGCCGCTGCGATGAATGCCCTGTTGCTACAGGCTGAGACCGACTCGGCCGCCCTGGAGCCCGCCGCAGAGGAGCTCGAGCGCCTCGAGCCTACTCGACCGGCGCAGGATCTTGAGCACCTTCGGAGGCCTCGGCCGTGGCCAAGTTCGCCCTGGCCTTCGCGTGACGCCGCGTTACGTTGGTCACCATGATGACCAGCGCCGCATCCATCCTTGCCGCCATCCTGGTCGCCACCGCTGCGAGGGCACAGGCACAGGACGCCGAGGCGGTTCGGCTCCGCAACGCCATCAACGACCAGACCCGCGCGCAAGAGCGCCAGGCCGAGACCCTGCGCCAGCTTGAGGTTCTACAGCGCGACCAAGCACGCCGCGCCGACAGCGCCCGCCAGAACGCAGGAAGGGACAGCCGTTCGATGCGACACTTCGATCGATAGAGCGAGCTTCAGGTTCGTCGGGAAGTTTGCATCAATCCCTGGATGCGCCGTTGCTCGCGCATTTCTCTCAGCAGCGTCTGGATCTTTCCTAAGTCGTTTTCAGCCTCGGCAGTAGGCTTCCCGCCTGCAAACAGCCCGGCGATGAGCAGAAGCTGGGAGATGCGTCGTCCTTCGCCTTGAACGATGAAGCGATCTAGGACCTTGAGTACGTTCTCGCCTGTCCTCGTCATGTCCCGCGCCCCCGCTCGCTAACTTGGAAAATACAGCGATACCATAGGTTTGCGAGTCAGTCGCCGCCTGGATCCGGCAGCTTCTCGCGCTCCGACCATGCGAGCGTATCCAGCAGGGCGTAGAGGGCGGCCTCGGCATCGCGTGCCACCAGGCTCACGTCTCGCGCCCCCTCGGCCTCGGCTCGCTGCGCCAGGCCGGCAATCATCATCGTGACAGCCTCGACCATCAGGGCGGCGTTGCCGTGCTTGTTCGCATACTCGCGTCCGCCCACCATCCGCTCCTGCGCAAGCTTCGCATTCGATCACGAAGATATATTACAGTAGTCGGTTTTTTTATCCGAACATACCCCCGGCCTAAGATTGGGACCTATATTTCCGCGAGCTCCAAAAGCATTTTTATTGGGGCGACCTCGACCATAACAGGTACCTCTTTTTATTTCGGTTACCTGATTCAACACTTCTCCAACCCAACGCCGGCACCAAACGACCGGCGAAGAAAGAAAAACTATGTCTATCGAAACTGACGTCAAATTGACTTTGAAGGCCGAGGACCAGGCCAGCGCCGTCGTCCGCGCCCTCCGTGCCGAAGTGGACCTCCTCGGGAAGTCCGTCGCCAAGCTGGCCAAGCTCAACGTGCCCGGCTTGAAGACCGCCACCAGGGCCAACATCGCCCCGAAGGCCGCCAACCCCTTCCGGCTCGACCCAAAGGCCGCCGACGCCCTGAAGACCCGCTTCACCGCCGAAGCCCGTCTCGCCCGCCAGCGCACCACCCAGGCCGCTGCGGAGGACCGCCAGCGCCGGCAGTTCGAGTCCGCGGCAATCCGCGCTTTTCGCGAGCGCCAGGCCGCCGCTGCCAAAGCGACCCGTCAGCGTCTCGCCGAGATCGGAGCCATCGATCGGGCCAACAGGCGCGCCGCCGACGCCGCCGAACGTGACGCCGCTTCGACCCTCCGCCGGCAGATCGCTGGGGACCGTTGGCGGTTCCAACTCCGCAACCGGATGGATCGCCAGACCACCGCCGAACGAGAACGAGCCCGCAAGGAGACCGTCGGGCGCGGCCGGGACGCATGGGGCCACGGGCGCGACGCGATCCGTGACACAACCAGGCCCGTAGGTGTAGCCGCCCTCGCAGGCTCAGCCGCAGCCGGTGCAGCAACCCGCAAGATCCTTACTTCCGAGAGCGCCATCGATGCAGCCGAAATCAACACCAGGGCATATGCCGACCTGAGCCAAGAGGCCGCCCGCGATCTACGAGACAACTGGGCCTCGCCGCTCGCCGAACAGTTGGGCGTGGAGAGCGCGAAGTTGCTCACCGCCTGGACGGACTCCGTGAAGCTGGGCATCCCCGCCGCCGGAGCGAAGGCCGTCGCAGAATTGACGACGCAAACCTCGGCCGTATGGGAAGTGCCCTTCGAGCAAGTCGCCGACATTCTCGGAACGGTCAACTCGATCCTCACCAGCAAAGGTGACAAATTCGACGCTGGCAAGCTCAAGTCCGTCGCCAATACCATCCAACATCTTGCCGCAAACCAGAGCACGACGCCTGAGAAGCTCCTCTCGTACCTGCAGCGCGGCGCGGGTGGCGCCCAAGTCCTTGGAATGAGCCAGGAGAGCGGATTGGCGTTCGGATCGGCCTCCACGTCGCTCGGCAACCAGGCCGGCACCAGCGGCCGGCTCATGGATCATGTCGCCAGCAGGCTCATGCAGACGCCCCGCATCGCCAAAAAGCGCGGTGATGAGGGCGACGCCGCTCGAGATTTCGTCCGCGCCTTGGGGTACGGGACGGCTGAGAACATGGAAACGAAGCGCAGAGCAGATCCTGACGCCTTCCTTCCAGACTTCTTCGATCGCTTCAACAAGATCAGAAACCCAAAACAACAGGACAAGGCGCTCAATTACTTCTTCCAAAAAGAATTTCTCGGCGAGGGAGGAAGAATAGTTAAAGGCGCGGAAACATATAAGGAAGCAGTTAAGCTTTCCGAAGAAGCAAAGAAGTTCGACGCTATTGGAAAGGTTTGGGAGCTTCACCGAACAAAACTGAGCTTTGTGTTCAAGCAGTTCAGAAGTGGATTTCTGAATATCCTCGGCGAACTTGGGAAAGTCATCTCGCCAATGGCTCGCCAAGCCGGCGATTACTTTCTCGGGTGGTCCGCTCAACTGCGCAACGGCGGCCTCGCTGCCCGCTTCAAGGCCTCCGTCGAAGGACTCCTCAACGGTTTGGGCTTCCGCGATCTCCCGGACCTCCTCCGCCGTGTACTGGGTGAGCCCGGCAAGGGTGCGGCTGGGTCCATCGAAGCATGGAAGGCGACCGCTCGAGGTTTCGGGGCCGGCATCCGCGACATCGCTGAGCTGGTTGCAGGCGCCGCGAAGATGCTGTCCGGCGGATCGGGAGACCCTGAAACCCTCGCCAGGTGGACCGCTCGCATCGGTGCATTCTCGGCCGCCCTCCTCATCGCCTCGCCTGCCATCTCCGTCTTGAGCGGCATCGGCTCGGCCGTCGTCGCCCTGGGCAGCGCCGCGCTCACAGCGTGGGGAATGATGAAGGTCGTCAGTCTCGCCAGCGCCTCGGCAGGGCGCACGGTGGGCGGCCTAGGCCTCATTGCCTCACGCCTTGTTGGCGGTCTCGTCGGCGGCCTGGGCCTCGCCATCGTCGCGGAGCTCGGCACCCGGCGCGGGGAGATCACGACTCTCATGCTCAACGCGACCAAGGGGCTCTTCGCCTCCATGGTCCAGGGCATCCGCGATGCGCTCGCCGAGTGGAAGCAGGGCGGCCTGGTGAACGGCGTCCTCCGCTTCCTCGACCCCAACTTTGCCCCCGACCCGGCGAAGGCACCCTCGACCCGGAAGCCTGAGATCGGCGCCGACAGGGGCGTGATGGACCGGGTGTTGGACTGGTTTCGCGGAGCTCCGCCGGCTCCAGCCACGACCTGGCGCGATCCCCCGGCCAAGGCGACCGTCGAAAAGCAGTCGTTCGGCATCGATCCGGCCGCAGTGCGATCTTTGATCCAGCCCGCCTCCCTGCAGGTGGATGGCGACGATCGTCCGGCAGATCAGCATGGCCGCGTCGACCTCGCCGTGGTGTCGCTCGCCAGCGCCGGCCACGTGATCGGCGAGGCCTTCCTCGAGCGGATCATGGGCCGCCTGGTTGTCGAGGCTCCGGTCGCCGGCAGGCCCGCGACGGCCGAGAAGACCGCAGCGGACAGGGCATGGCGCGGCCTCCTGGTTCCGGCGACCTTCCGCGTGATGGATGACCTGGGGGGCGGCGTAGAGCGTTTGAACCGCACCCTCGCAACCTTCGGGAGCAAGGGCTTGTCGTCGTCGCTCACGACGCCCTCGACCGCGCCTTCCGCAGCGTTCGGGAGTGCCGGGGACGCCACCGCCGTCTTCTCCTCCTCGACCGGCGGCGACGCTTCTGCTAAGATTGCACTTCGCGTCCCCACCTGGTTTGGCGGCAAGGCCGGCACCGGCAACGGGTTCGGCACGGGCGCCGTGGGTGACGGTCTCTTCGGGGCCATCATGCGCGCCGAGGGCACCACCAAGGACGGCTTCAACACCGTCCTGAGCTACGGAAAGTGGGGCCGCCCCGATAAGCCGCTCACCGATATGTCGCTCGACGAGGTGAAGGCCTTCGGGCTCCAGATGCGACGGGCGCAGTTGGCCAAGGGTACGCCCTGGGAGAAGACGAGCTCCGCTTCGGGCGCTTTTCAGATCACCGGCTCGACCATGATGGACGCGGCAAAGGCCCTTGGGCTCGACCCGGCGACCACGAAGTTCGACGGCGAGACCCAGAAGCGGATGGCCACCTGGATCGCGCGCAAGCAAGGTCTCGGCGCCTGGGAGGGCTTCAAGCACCATCCGGGCGAGCTCGCCACAGCACGGGAGGCGATGCGCTCGGGCAACCTGGGCACCGTCACCCCGAACGCTCCTACGGCAGCAGGTGGCGATAGCTCGAGTGCCGGCGCGGCCGATGTGGCTGCCCGCTACATCGGGAAGAATGAGCACCGCGACCGTCGCGAGCTCGGACAGTTCCTCGGCCACGATCCGGCCGGGAGTGCGAATGCGTGGTGCGCCTCGTTCGTCAACGCCAGCTTGAAGGCGGTCGGACAGGGCGGCAGCGGCTCGAACATCGCCAACTCGTTTTTGAGATGGGGCAAAGCGGTCTCGGCCGAGGTTGCTGAAAAGGGCGACGTTCTCGTTGAGCATCGTGGGCGCGGTGTAGACGGTGCTGGCGGCCATGTCGGTCTCGCGACCGGCCGGCGGCGGATGCGCAACGGACGGCTCGAGCTCGAGAGCATCTCCGGCAACACCTCCGACTCGGTGAAGGCCGAGTGGGAAGACGCCTCAAAGCTCGCGGTGCGGCGCTCGACCCAGCCGAAACCGGCACCGTCGATTGCGGCGTCTCCGCAGGCACAGGAGGCGGCTAGGGGGTTCACCGCGCCGGCAGTCCCTCAGGGTACGGATCGACCGATCTCAGCCCCGGATATCGCGGCGCGGGTACCGATGACGTTGCGGCCCAAGCTCACCGCTGACGAGCTCGCGACGAAAGCCGCCAGGCCGGCGCCGCCGATGACGCCAAGGCCTCCGGCTCCGGAGTCGGGATCATCGTCTCGCGGGGGTGGTGGAGTGAACGGCGGGGGCAGCAATGCGCCGGCGGTGAACATCACGATCCACGCCGGAAATCAGTCTCCCCAAGAGATGGCCAGCCATCTGCAGCGGCACGTGACCGAAGCCTGGGGCAACCGGGCTCACGACATGGAGCCGGAGTACACGTAAGGAGCGGAAGACGATTTGAGACCCGGCCGGGTGCATTCCAGCACTGGCCACCCGAAAGACACCTTAGCGGCTGCGCCAAGTACCTCCGTAGGGCTCAGTATCACCGACGCTGCAGTCCACCGGGTCATGACCCACGGGCGACCGAGCCTCATGGCAAAAGTACATGGCGGATCGGAAAGCACAAGGTCTGACCGGATGCGCGGTGCGCTCAATAAAAAGGACCGCCCCTATTCCTCGGAAAAGGGGGCGTTCTCCTACGCAAGATCCATCAAATAAATCGGGAAAATAGAGGTATTGAATCCCCTTTTTCGCGCAAAAGCCCCGCTCCCCCATACCGGCGAAGGTCAAGGAACGGGGCTTCCGGCAACAACAACTATCAACCTCAGGGAACGTCTGAAAACCGTCCCGCAAATCTCGAAGTCAACACTTTGGATAATAGCACGAAATCATCGAATCGCCAAAAGCCATCGCTCCGGCTCTCGGACATCCACAAGCTGATCTCCGGTCGATACGATGGCCCCTGCCGCACCGCCGACGCCGAACGCTACCTAATGGCCGCGATCCCGGAGTTGATGCCTCGTGCGAGAACCTGGCGCTACGCCGTGGCCTGGGCGCGCGACTGGACGCCCATCCTCCTCGAGGAGCGCGGCGAGGAATTCATCCGCCAGTGCTGGACGAAGGTGGCGAACCGTGAGTACCCCAACCTCGCCACCGACCAGTTGTCGCAGTTGCTCGCCGTCGCCGACTACGAGCCGTTGCGCTTCGGACTGCGCTGCATCCCCGCTGCATCACGAACGGACGAGATCCGAACCGCCGACCGGAAGGCCAAGCGGCAACTGGCAGACGCAGCCAGGCGCGCGACCAAGCCGGGATACACGCCCCGATCGGAGTCCTTGAAGGCGAGAGCTCCGTGGAAGGCCCTCGGCATGAGCCGGACCGATTGGTACGCGGAGCGCAAGGCCGAGCGGCTGGCGCCTGTGGGAGAGCCGGAAATCCCCATCCTGGACGATTGCGAGGCCATCGTTTCCGTCACGCCCTTTGGACGAATTAGCGGCCACCGTATCCCCTTAGACCCCTTGCAGCCCACATCCGGCCCAGGAAACACACAGGACGTTGCGCCGGCGAACGACAACCCGCCGCCCTTCACCAAGGTTGGCTATCGCGGCCGGCATGTCACTTTCACCGCTGCGTGGGTTGATATCCTGGTGTCCGCCGCTCCCCACATCGCCGACGACCTGGTGGTCCACCTCGACGCGGTGGATGCGCTGATGGCGAAGACGCCCGAGCGAAACCACCGTGCCGTCAGCCTCAACCTCTGCCGAGACATCAGCCGGAGGATCATCAGATCCAGACGGAAGGCGAGCTCCGCATTGGCCGCGTAGATGCAGTTGTTGTTGTTGCGAGCGCAGCGATGACCACCTTCCCGCGAGCCCGAACGGCCGACGGCGTGGCTCATCCCGATCGGGCTCCAGCTACGCTGGAATAACAGCATCAGCCGGACTACCGAATCGGTCGGCTGCGTCATCCGTTCGCGCAAGTCAATTGCCAATCTTGACTCAATCGGCAATCGGTGATAGGGGTAAGGGAAGGTCGGAGAACGGCCGGATGAACACGGAGGAGGGAATACCCTCCCGGGGCAGGTGGATGGCCTGGCGCCCCGAAGACCTCACGGTCACGCGCGAGCCCCTGAGCGGCGATCCAGTCCCTGGCAACGAACGCACGCTGGCGCAGACCGTCCCCGGTTACTCCCAGAATGTCGCACGCTGGCTCCCTGAGCCTGTTCGATCCGCTCCCAAGACGTGCGCTGCGGGACAACATCAACGTCCGTGCCGGCCCGCTCCACCATCCCCTTCAATATCGAGACCACCCATGAACACCGACCACCCCACCACGGGCGGGGATCGCGTGGCCTTCGTCGCCCACGACAGCATCGTCGAGGCTTTGGACCGCATGGCGGCCGGGAACGGAGAGACCCGCTCCCACGCGGCCCGCAAGATCATCGCCGGGTACCTCCAGGCCGCCGGCTTCCTCGACACCATCACCCCCATGACGCCGCGCGCCGGCCAACGCCGCGCCAGAACCTGAAACTCCAATGCGACACCGACCAAACCAAATCAGCTTCACGACCTCGGACGATATGCGCTCCGCCCTGGAGGACGAGGCCTTCGATCACGACGAGACCGTCTCCGCCGCCCTCCGCCGCATCGTTGCGGGCTTCCTCCGCGATGCAGGCCGCATGAGCTTCCGCGCTGCTCCGAGTCACCACTTGGGCCAGACGAACGGCCGGTACGCCACGCGGAGCCGGACATGAACATCGCCGATGCCACCAGCATCGCTGGCCAGTTCTGCACCCAAAACGGCATCCAAGCCGACCAGGACCGGCTAAGCGTACTCGGGGCCGCCCTAGCCGGCGCCGTCGAGTATGACGCCGCCACCGGTCGCCACTTTGTCCTCGACACGGACGGCACCCGGATAGCCCGCATTCGCGATGGCGAGCTCGTCGAGATCGATCCGGTCGAATGGCTCTCTGAACTCACGAAGTCCGATCCCCGCAGACCCGCGCGGAGAACTCCCACCCCGCTGCCGGTGCCGACTGACACCGCCCCCGAAGGGTGGACGACCGTGAAGTTCAACGCCTCGACGGGCCTGCGCCGGACGAACGATCCCATGCTTGGCGTGATCCAGAGCATCAAAGCCGACCAGGACGCGCCGTTGCTCGCAGAGATGCAGACGTGGCCGAACCCGTACCGCCCCGGCCCCAACTTCAATCGCACCAGGCAGGCGGTGTTGACGAACCGAGATCCGGCCCGCGCCGCGCGCTTTAAGGCCGAGGTAGGAATCCCGAAATGACGACGCTACCGACGAACGAACAAGCCCTCGTCGAACTCGAACGTGAGCGCGAGGAGGAAGCCCGCCTCGCTGCCATCCGCGCGGAGCAGGCGCGGCACATGGCCGATTTCATTGCCCGCCGTGAAAAGTCCGACGCCATCGAACGGGTGGAACGGGAAGCACAAAACCCCGCCCTCCGCTTAGCCAAAATGCTGGCCTTGCGGCTAGGTGACGACCTCCAGGCTTTCGTGAATGACCTCAGGCAGGTGAATTTCGTGGCCTTCCAACGGGCGATCGATCGCGTCAGGAGCGATGCGGAAACCGACCGGCGCACCGAACAGGAGCGCCGGTCCCGCAACCTTGGGCTGATATGAGCGAAGTACGCATCGTCGTCAGCGCGGCCGGACACCTTTTCCGCGTCGAGCTCAATGGCCGGCACCTCGTCACGGCGCGGACACCTCTCCTCGCCGCCGCCCGCGTCCTCCTCGCAGAAGGCGCAGACCCTGACACGCCCATCAGCATGTCGTGGGCCGGATCGAAGACCGTATCGATGCGCTCGACTGTTGGCCGTGCGGCATCTCTCGCCATCGCCGAAGACGATCGCGGAATCCGGCTAGTTGGATATCGGCCCGCTCGCTCGGACGTGCGGAATCAGGCCCTAGGACGGCCGGCAGCCATCACGGCCTAGTTCTGGCGCTTCGGAGCCAAAATGGCCGCTGGCGAGCTCCCCGCACGCACGGGAATGGCCTTCCAGCTTCACCGTCGCCGGCACCCTCCCCCGCTCGCTCGTTCTGACACTTGGTTGGTCCCCTTCGCCATCTCGAAAACCATCTTTTCGGCTGCTAGGCCGCCCTTCTTCTTCATAGGAGAATACAAGCCCCTCGCTGAATTGAAGGCACCCCCCCCGCCCATGCGGGACCAGGCCAGCCAATCTGGCGAGACGATGGTGATGACGTTCGGCAAGTTCCTCCACATCGCGACGCGGCGGATCTCGACCGCGACCAGGCCGAGCCGCTGAGCCTCGCGGATGGCATTGCGGACGGTCGTGGGTCCGACCCCTGCGAGATCGCCGATGCGCTTGATAGGGAGATCGCACCGTCCGCTCTTGGCGACCTCCACCGATATCACCGTCAGCACCGCCCGCTCGCCTTGGGTGAACTTCTCGCGCAGGTTCGGCGGGAGGGCGCCCGATCCACCATGTCTGCGACGACGCTCGATCCATTCTGGCGAGCGGGATCTCGACCCCACGGATTTCCGTAGCGATGGCGCGGGGATCGACTTCCGAGCTTCGATAAGTGCGGCCAGAGCCTCAAGCTCGACTTCACTGATTCGCCCCTCGGTGAAGGCGCCATACATCGCCGCCGCTACTTCGGGCAGCCTCAAGCGCGGCACGGCCTCAATGGCCCGCCGGATTTCATCCTGGAACATGCTTCTCCTCGAGCCACACAGGCCCGTCGGAGGAAGGTTTCACAGGATCACAGGACCGCCTGCAGATTTGCGCTATTGCAAATCACACGCAAACGGAAACACCCCTCATCGTTTGCGTCCTGCAAACGTCCCCAGAGGGGAGAGCATTTGCAAGCGTGCGCAATTGCGCAAACGAAATCGTTCAGGGAAGCGGCTTCCCCGTTGACATGGGCGGGGGGCTGAAGGAAGATCGTGACGCCAATCGACGATCTTTCTCAGCCCCGGCTGTTGAACCTGGAACCCGCCCTCGTGGCGGGTTTCTGCGTTTCGGCTATCTCGTTTTCAGACCATCCTCGATTCGTCGGCCACGGCGTTAACCGTGCCGAACTCGCATTTCGCCGGAACCATAGCGGGTTGTCAAAGGTGGTCTGCCATGGGGTCAGTGCGCATTCTCGTTCCGACTGGCCCTAACACCAGCGAAGATCTCCACCGCATGGAGGAAGCGGCCCATCGACATGGGCATCTCCCAGCGGTGCGGCCTCTCGAACATGATTGGGTCATCGTGATCTCGAGCGAGGATAAGAGCAACTACGAGCTCCAGGGGATCTACGCGAGCCACGTCTATCTCGGCTTGGCAGGAGAAGGCGCCCGGTTCGATCCGTTGAGCTCCTTTATTGGCCGCTGACTGAGCCATCATCCAGAGTTTCTGGGCAGATCGGATGCTGCATCAGCCTTCTCGTCGCCAACGACGCAACTCCGCTAGGAGACCCGTAACGGCAACGATGACTCCTGCCATCCCGGAGGCGATGGCAACGATGGTTTGGCTGTCCGGCATGAGGGTGCCCCTTAGAAACATCGATCGATGGTTCCCATTCTGACCTCACCCCTCTAAAGGTCCCTTAACCCTACTTTAACCATTTCAGCCCGCGTGAAAGCGGGTTTGCGGGTTCGTGTGGAAGCGGGTTTGCGTGGCTAGATCTCATCCTCGGTCATGCCCCGGTCGATCCCGTATTCGCGCATCATGAGGAGGAGGCCCTTGCGGTAGAGCGCCTGCGCCGTGGTGCCCTCGTCCAGAGCGAGCCGCTTTATTGCTTTGAACGTCTCGGGCGAGGCGTAGAGCGAGACGTGGGGCTTTTCGTAGCGGACCCGCATCTTGAGGCCAGCCTTGTCGTCGGCGCCCTCGGGGATCTCGTCATCAGCCACCACACGCTTTGCGGGCTCGCGGGTTTGCGCAGTCGCGGGTTTGCGTGGTTGCGTGGTTGCGGGTCCACTTTCGATGGGGGCAGTGGCGGGCTTCTTCCCGAACACATCGCCCCCGGCGAGGGGGGTCCGCTTGAACGGCTTGGCCATCACTTCGTCTCCAACTTCGTCGCAATGAAATTCCAAAGCGCCTTGATCTCGGCGGCCGCCTTCCCGCTCGACGCGATCTCGGTAACGCCAAGCCCCGACGCCATGGAGTCGATGAAGTCCGTCCTGGTGGACACGGCTGGCGCAACCTCGCCCCCGGCTTCCAGGACAGCTACCGCCTCGGCAGTGCGCACAGGCGTGACGGGGTTCGTGCCGTTGAGGACGAAGGCGAACGGCCGGCCGAGCGTCTGGATCGCCTCCACGGTCGGCGCAGCGGCCTTCAGATCGGGCGCGGAAGGGCGCACCGGAACTAGGCACAGGCTGGCTTCGCGCATGGCCCTGTTGACTGCCGGGCCGAACGTGCCGGGCGTGTCAATGACCAGCAGGCTCGTCTTCCCCCGCGATCGCACATCCTCGATCCAGGCCGTGAGCTTCGCCGCCTCGACCGACCGGAACACGATGTCCCCGGCCTCGCGTAGGCGTCCCCACTCGGCGAGGGTTCCTTGTGGATCCATGTCCACGGCGACTACCGACTCGCCCGCCTCGACGGCGGCTACAGCCACGGATGCCGCCATGGTGGACTTGCCGGAGCCCCCCTTTTGGCTGGCGAAGACCAGGACGTTCACGGGCACCCCCACGTAACCACGCAAACCCGCACACACGCGGTTGCGTCGTCTCGTAGTGTGCATCAGGTCACCCCTAATGACCAGCCAGTCCACGCAAACCCGCGAATTGCGGGATTTGCAACTTGACAGCGAAAGCACGATGAAAACTCTGGTGCTTTCACTGAGAGATCCAAATGGCTCGGAAACCATCACCTCCTACTCTTCGTAAGGCCGACCTGTCTTCTGCTGAAGTAATATCTGCCATACCAAAAATAAAACGTAGAATTTCAGAACTTGAAGAACTTGATGTTTCTAGATTAACAAATGAAGACGGAAAAATAGTTTTAGCCAGCTTGGTCCGTAAAACAAATTCTACCTTGTCAGACATTTTTGATAATGAGTCTATAGAATATAATCAGTATAATATTAAATACTTGTTCCCACTATTTGGTATAGTATATCCTGGAACGGATGTAAGCGTAAGAGGAAATCTTGACAAGATCCACACACTTGTACGTAGCAATATATCAAAACTTAATGACTTGATATTTATACTCGAAGAAAAAGTTGAAGATACGGAGGTAGGTTCAGTTTCCGGTGCGATTCGTGCGTACCAGGGACTTGAACTTCATCCTGAGATAGGTCGAGCTGCTTCCAATCTCTACAAGGATGGGCACTATTCCAACGCCATTGAGGCCGCTGTGAAAGCCCTGAACGGCTTGGTTCGACTGCGTAGTGGCCTTGAGCAAGACGGCTCTTCGCTCATGGAACGGGCCTTCGCTCCCTCTAACCCCGTGCTCAAATTCAATTCCTTGACCGATCAATCCGACAAGGATGAGCAGAAGGGCTTCATGATGATGTTCAGCGGAGCGGTAGCGGGTCTACGCAACCCTCGCGCTCATGGCTTCATCAACGATGATCCTGAGCGGGCGCTAGAGTTCATCGCCTTCGTCAGCTTGCTTGCCAAGCTCCTCGACGGCGCCACGACCTAGTGGTCGAAATCCGAGGGATGGTGCCCCTGCCCTAGTTGGCTTCCGCTCCGTAGTGACCCTCTACGGGTGGAGGCTGTCACTGCGGCCGCAAGGCCTGTCACCGGACTGTTGATGGGGCGTATGCCCGAGTGGATTAGGTCGCAGGCTCCGGCCATGGAAGCCTGTGCAGCGCGACCAGCGCAGCGCCCGCCAGCGCCGCCTTGCTGGTGGCAAGTGCGATCATGGTGAGATAAGTATCCCGGTTCCCAGCTAACTTTTCAGGAGAGATAATCCGCGACAAATTTTGGAAAGTCAGCATCTACTTTTTGCGCTTCCAAGATTGATGCTGCAGGGCCAGGGCTCACATTTGAGTAGGATTTTGCCTTGCTCTTGAGAGCTGGCAGAGTGCTGAAACCACTATTCGCCAAAACCCTTGGGCCGTTCCCGGCCCAGTCGGCTCCGCGAACAATCGCGGCGATGAGGCGAAATGCTTGCTCGCCGTCAACGGCCGCCGCCAGCGATGCATCCATCGCCGGCATGGAACTGGCGAACGGATTAGATGTACTCCATTGAGACGAAGCCGCCCTAGCAAGATAGGTCTGGAATAGCGGCTCGAAGATCATGGGCGAGCTTGCTACCGCGTTAACAAATTCCGGCGCGTAGGGGGCCTCTGCCAAGACCCAATTTGTGAATTCCTCCATTTCGCTGAGCATGAAGGCCTCACCCAATACCGAAACGCAGGCTCCAAGAAGGTGGGCGGGGTGACGAAGGAGCATGTAAGGCAAAGAGGTCCCGACATTTTTTGCATTCGTCATGAGCAGACCTCGAACGCGAAGTTTTGTACCAAGCTCGAGATCAACTAATATTTTTGGATCGCATGTGATCAATGCTGAAAAAAATTCTGCATTTTCCGGATTAGATGACTTTGGAACAATTAGTTTCTTAACTATTAGAACTCGATCAGATGGATCTTTTTTTGATGCTAAAGCCAAAATGAAGCTGCTAACATTATTTGCTGTAGTTTCATCGGCGCTATCTAACAATTGAACTAATTTATTAAAAAGAAAAGGTTTTGCTGCTGTATCTAAATTAGATAGTTCCTGTTCAACTACTGCAAGCATGTCGGGCAGCATCATGCTTGGAAAGAAGTTTGCGTCTGCAAGTCTCGCCATGACGGTATCTACGACGTAGGATGTTTCACGCAAGGGTAAGCTTAGAAATTTCTGAATCGCCTCCGAAAAGACGAAGCGTGCCTCCTCCGCGGTTACCGAGTGCCCCGATGGATGAGCAGCCTTATTCCGCTGGGTGTTCAGCTGCTCGAGGATCTGCGACTCAAGCTGAGTGATGATGCCGGCCGTCTTGAGCTTGTCGATAAGCGGCTTCTCAAAGACCTTTTGTTGGTCTGCCAGCGGCTCGATGTGGTCAGAGACGGACTTTGCCACCGCGTTGACAGGCGCAAGGACTTTCACCTTCCGCCGAAGTCCGTCGAAGAGGGCGATATGAGTGAGCACGACGCATGCGCGGTAAGCACCAGACCCGTAGCAGGCCAGCGCTTCACGAAGGTAATTGGCCACGTCCTTGTCGCTGACCGTCGCGACAAGCTCCTCCATGTCAGTCAACCCTGCCACTTAGCCCCCTAACCGATGCGCGTTCCGCAGGATGTGAAGCTACCTTTCGCTTCCGGACCCTGGCATTCAAGCTGGCCCAGTTCGGCAGCTCTCACTCATTCCCTATTGAGACGATGCCGAGCTGCCAAGCCTTCGCAGAGCTGCTGCGGAGCCAAAGCTTTAGGTAACGATTTCCATGCCGGTCGGCACCCTCTTCAGGATCGCCTCAACCGCGACCAGGATCATGATGGCGTCGGCGGAATTCGAGGGCTATTGAGGGGTTAACCGGCTGGCGATAACCAGCGCGCATGCTGCCGATGCCGTAACCAAGATGCACCCATGAACGTGGCTTGCCCGCCTCCCCTCATTCTAAGCAAGGCGAGCCGGCCGGCTAAAGCGGTGGGCGCTCTACCCGGCTTGGCCGGCAGCTTCCCCGAACTGCGCTACATGGGCTCGAAGAAGCGGTTGCTCCCTTGGATCTACGGGGTGCTTCAAGGGCTGGATTTCGAGACGGCAATGGACCCCTTTAACGGCAGCGGGTCCGTGTCATACCTCATGAAGGCCATGGGGCGGCAGGTTGTTGCGACGGACTTCTTGAACGTATCCGCTACGGTCGCACGCGCTCTCATCGAGAACTCGGAGGCGCAGATCGATGCGGCTGCACTGCGCCGGCTCCTATCCAAGAATGCGAAGACGGACACCTTCATCGAGCGCACTTTCACGGGAGTCTTCTTCCGACCAGACGACCTACGGTTCCTGGATCGGGTATCGGCCAACCTCCCGAAGCTGACCGACGACTACCAGCGTGCCCTTGCGATCTCGGCCCTGGTCCGGTCATGCCTCAAGAAGCAGCCGCGAGGCGTCTTCACGGTCTCCGGTGACCCCGCCCGGTACGATGACGGCCGGAGGGATCTACGCCTCAGCATCGAGGAGCACTTCCTTGAACAGGTCACGGTCTACAACGGGGCCGTGTTCTCCAACGGGCAGCAGAACAAGGCGCTCAAATGCGACGTGTTCGATGCTAACGTGGAGGGCGTCGATCTCGTCTATCTCGACCCCCCCTACGTCCCACGCGCCGACGACAATTGCTACGTAAAGCGCTACCACTTCGTGGAAGGCCTTTCCTGCTACTGGAAAGACCTCGAAATCATGGAGCGCACGAAGGTCAAGAAGATCCCAAAGCGCTACACCCCGTTTAGCTACCGATCAGAGGCTGAGAACGCTTTCGATCGGATGTTCGCGCATTTTCAGCGCCAGATCATCGTCATGTCCTACAGCTCGAATGGCTTCCCAGATCTTGAGCGACTTACGACGCTCATGAAGAAGTATAAGCGAGAGGTACAGGTATTCACACGCCCCCATCGCTACCATTTTGGAACTCATGTTGCTGTTACTCGCGCAGCCGTTGATGAATACCTGATTGTTGGTCGCTGATGCGTGTAATTGAACAGCAGGTCGGCGAGATCATTGAGAACCTGAGCCCGCTCGATGTCGAATGGATGGACGACACGGCCGGTAAGGCAATTGCCAAGCTTGCTGCCATCGGCGTGAAGTCCGACTACAGCCGCTCAGATGTCGAAGACCTTCTTGCCAACGATTTCGACGAAGGCCTGCTCTGCTGCCGTCTCTTCCTTGCTCTCTCGAAGGACACGATGGAGGGGCGCTTGCGAGATGCGCTTGGCGCTGGCGGCATCGGCATCAAGCGTTTCCAGTCCGATCGGATGGCATACCTCGACGCCTTGGAAGGCCTCGGCCTGCTCCACGACATGGCAAGCATCATCAATCACAAGCCGGTCTGGAGCGACATCCTCGTAGAACGCCTGCGGTCGGGCCGTGGGAGTGCGATCCAGGGACAGAAGCGCGGTCGCGGCCTGGAAGACTTCGCCGAGCAGATCGTGAAGG
>NZ_JBTXKX010000001.1:0-44509 GCF_054817925.1 Methylobacterium sp. CM6247 | reverse complement strand
CAAGGCCGAGAACGGCGGCACCAAAGGCTCGGCCCTCACGGATCGGATCGAGGGCAGGGCGCGGGAGAAGCTACCGGCCGAGAACCTGCGGATCGGCGCAGGCGGCGAGCTGGTGCCGGGCGATGACTTCGCGTCGGACACCCTGCCGGCGATCATCGACACGCTGGCGAACCCGGATGCAGTCGCGGCCGATGCCAGCCGGGACAGGCTCGACCTCGTACACCGGGCCGGGGCGTTGGAACTGGCCCTCGACACCGCCGACGCGATGCAGGCGAGCGACGGGCTGGAACGGATGCTCGCGCACCAGATGGCGACGGCCCACGCCTGCGCGATGAAGGCGGCCTCGGTGATGCAGGCGCAGCTAGACCACGCTGGGCGCACGCAAGGGCCAGAGCGGCAGATGGCGTGCGTCGAGGCATCCAGGCTGGCCGGCGCTTACTCGCGGCTGACGGGCTCATTCCAGGCCGGGATGATGACCTTGCAGCGGGTCCGGTCGGGCGGGAAGCAGATCGTTCAGGTGCAGCACCAGCACAACTATGCGGCCGGCGCTCAGACTGTCGTCGCTCCCGAGCTTGGGGGCAGGGGGCGGGGGCCGAGAGCGAATAGACGGGTAGGGGGGTAGGGTCGGTTATGTGCGACGCACCCCACGGACCCCAATGGCGGGTCGCGCTCGATGCCGCGTGGCAGACGAGGCGCTGCGGGGCGAAGACGAAACGCGGTGGCGTCTGCAACGGCATGGCGATGAAGAACGGGCGGTGCCGGGTCCATGGTGGCGCCAGCACCGGGCCGAGGACGCCTGAGGGCCGAGAGAGGGCGGCGCGCTCGAACTGGAAGCACGGGCGGCGCTCGGCTCAGTACATCGCCATGAAGCGAGCCATCGCGCAGGCCGGACGGGATCTGCGCGAGACGATGCGGATCAGTGAACAGATGCTGCGGAACGCGGGGCGGTAGGCGAGCGGCAGAGGGTACGAACGAGGGATGCCGTTGGATCTCGCGGGGTGATCGCTGGCCTGTCGCCTGAAATCATAAATTAACCATGCTTGGAGGCGTCAAGCTCTCACGGCATGAGCATCGGCCGGCTCGCTCGGGGAATAGCGTAGAATGTCAGCATCCGTTTTAAACAACCGCTCCACGCACGAACGAGTCATTGATATCGCGCTTTTCCTTCTAAGCCAGAGCGACACCCCTACGCTCGATAACTGGTACGACGCAGTTGACGACATGTTCGGGGATTTCAGCGAAAGTGCGAAACAGCGCGTAGTGGAAGCGGGGATTGTTATCCTGGAGAGCAGGATCAGTTCAGAGCCTCATATGCCTCAGCGCATAGCCGCCTGAATTGGGGCGTCTCTGGTGGGCGATAGCAAGGCTACTGCACCCAACGGGGCGGGGCCGGCGGATAGCCCTGCCGGCGACGTAGCTCCTCGATGGCCTCGACCAAGCGCTTCTTCGCAGCCTCGGCGCTCTGGGGGCTGGTGATGACGGCGCAGGGCGGCTTCGGTCGTTCGGTCATGGCTTCACGCTCCGGTGGCAGGCTTCTGCGGGACTAGCTGCTTCAATCCTTCGGCCAGCCCATGAAGGGCAGCGGATGCGGCCTGCTGGCGGACCTCGCGGTGATCGTTGCGAGACTCGATGGTGACGGCGGCGATTATCGCCCTCGGTAATAAGCTGATTTGCAGCCCGACGGCGTTGCGCCGGCCTTGGTCTCGCCGTGCCTGCATGGCATGGCGGTAGAATGCCGAACTCAATCAAGCCGATCTACAGCGCTATAACTCGTCGCTGTTCGCTAAACGAAGAGCGCTACAGGTGGCTGCTTCTCTCGTCCGATCTCGCACACAAGATTCATGCACCAGACTCCTACAAAACTGAAGACGAGGCCCGAAAGGTTGGTGAAACCGAAGCTACGTTTCTGAACAATCAGGGTTGCACAGCCCTATAACTTCGGCTGCTAAGCCCCACCACGCTCGCCACCGATGTCAGACCTCGGACGGTGGTTGCTAAGCCTTCACATCCATAAGACGACCACCGGCGGGGCGAAAGCCTCGCCGTTTTCGTGTGCGGGGGATCGCAGCCTTGTGCTGCCAACCTGTTCCCGGCCTTCCGGAAGCAAGATACGTTGCCCTCGCACACGGAGAGCAACTCATGCCCGACAAACTGGTGGTCCACACGGAAGACCTTGGAAACACCGAGTACGATGGCAACCGACGTGCTCGCGCTGAGCAGGCATCCAAAGCGGCGCCAACTGCGGGGAAGAAGCTGACGACCGAGCCTGTGACCGGCACCGATGAGGCTCGCGATGTTGCGCTGGCACAGAAGGGTACGGACGAGACAGCGGTCGTCCGACGCCCGACCGAGATCTGAGCACCATCGATCACGAGCGCCACCCCGGCAGGCCAGCCCATGCCTTGTCGATGATGCTCTCACGCCGCTCAGCTCGGTCAGGAGCGGCATTCATGACGAAGCGCAGAGCGACCTCCATTGCCTCATGACCGCCGTTGGCTGAGGCCTCCTCGCCGTTGCGCCTGATGGCACTTTGGTAGGCCTTCACGGCTGGTCCAACGAGGGGTTGGCTCTCGACTACGATGACGAGGGCTAGAAGCGCCTGGCCGATCAGGTCGGTACTCTCCTGCGACGAGGACTTCGCGGCTGCTTCTGGCTGCTTGATGGATTCAGCAAGGTGTCCAGTCGTCCGGGGGCGGATCATGGCTTCGGGCTCGCATCCAAGACAAAGAGAGGGTGGCCTCGGCGGAGATTAGCGCACGCGCTTGCAAGTTCCTGCAGCTTGCGTCTTCGGACGGAAATGATTTGGTAACCATCAATAAGCAATAATTTTAGCGACTTATTTTGCATTCGGAACGCCAGACATCGCGGAATGTTGAATTCAAATGCACAAGCGGCCACTGAAGCGAGAGCCGAGATGTTGCGCCCAATCCTTGTGATAACCCTTCTCGCGATAACACCTCTTGCCATTTATTCGGCCTCGACATGGCCTGACCAGGCGAAGATCGACGCCGAGGTTCATCTAGAACGTGAGCGGTTTTTCGGCCGTCTCGTCGAGCAGCGGGCTCTACGCTGTGAAGAACATCGCCGAGAGTCCGCGAGCGATGGCTGCCCCCGTTCCATTCGGTTCCAGTAGAGCATCCTCCTTGGGCCGGTTGGCGCGGGCTATCCTTTGCCTTGCCTCTCGTGGACGACACTGGGCAGAGACGATTTAACCGGAGCTGTTGAGCCAGAGCCGGACCCTTGCGAGACCGCCTTCATATCCTTTGTCGCCGGTAGGTTTGCATGGGGCATCACGCCCGGTCTAGGACGCGGGCAGCGTCTCTGCATGGCTATGAGACAGATCGGAGGCTTGGTTGACGGAACCCCAACAAGGCAGCGCTGAGGCGGTCTATGTCTCAGCCATGGTTGGCGAAATGATGCGTCGCGTTCTGAATGACGCTCTCGTGGACCTCGCGCGGACTAAAGGCTCTGGCTATCTCGACACATTCCTGCAGCGAGAACTTACCCGCTACGTTGAACTCTTCCGTGAGCGGTCCGGCGACACAGCAGAGATAACCGACACTTTGCGAGCATGGTTTCTGACCGAGGGCAGTACGGCTCTGCGGGCCGTTATAGCGCGCGCAAAAGTGGACGCGACCCATGAATAGGGTTTCCGTTGCGCTCAAATTCCAGGGCCTACTCGCTGCGGCCAGAGTAGAACACGGCGCGGTCTAACGGTTCGCTCAGGGAGCCCCCAACGAGGTTGCTGGCGAGGCGGGACCCTTCAGACCACATATCGCCATCGTCTGACCCCCGTGGGTAGGGACATTCGTCCGAGCTACCACTGTGGGACGGCGTGCGTTTGATCGAGCATTTCCCACCGAGCTAACTGGTGAGCCCGCCCGCCTTGGTCTCGGATGCCTCAAGAGCTTCGATTGCCCACGCGATCCGCTCGGGGAAGTCGTCCTTAAGGAGGGGGAAGGCATCTGCGATCGCATAGTCGACGCCGATCCTGAACGGGGTCGAGTGGCGCTTCACAGGACGGGGCGCCCAGATAAGGAAACGGTTGTGGGTGTAGATCATGACAGGCTGACGGTGCAGGTGCGCTGACGGGCGGCCCTTCCACCCATGGTAACAGTCAATCATCGCCGATCGGGATGGTTTCGCCGCACCGTTGCGTGTGTATGACATGCCACCAAGCATTCCAGCTCAACCGTGCGTACTGGAAACTCGCCAAGCTCTGCGATTGACCTAGAACTTTCCCCTCGCCCCCGGCGCTATGGCGCTATGGCGCTTGGCCGGATCGAGGTCGGGGGCGAACGGTCCCCATGCGTCGCCTGCCGGGATCATGGCCGCGCCCCGAAAACGGGGACCGGGGCGGGCGGTACGGGCCGGAGAAGTTTCGCCTCAACCTGAGACAAAACCCGTGTGCTGGCCGGTTTGCCGCGCTCTACGGCAATCTCAGGCTCAACCGGCGGCAGGGCGCCAACGAGGCGGGCGTAGACGCTGCCGGGGCCCGGCATCTTGAGATCCCAGCGCACCACCTCGGCCTTGACCGGCTCGGGGCGGAAGTCGGCGGCCGGCGCCTCGGCGACGAGGCGGAAGCGCGCGATGAGGGCCGGGGCGTAGTCGGCGGCGCGAGCGGGACCGGCCGGCTGCGCGGCAGTCTCAACGATATGGAATCCGGCCAATGGGCCGAGCCTGCTTTCCAACCACCCCCTCGGATCAGGGACGACGGCGGGGTCATAAGCCCCGGTGCGCCATTTCTGGCGGGCGCCTGGCCGCTGGTAGCGGAAGCGCCTCACACCTACGCAGATCCCTTTATAGAGATAGTCCTTATAGGGTTCTGCGTGGGTGTGAGCTTGTCCGGTCCGTTCGCGCTCGCGGTGAAGCCATGACTCTGCGGAGCGCGCCGTCGCCCAGACCTCCGGCCAAGCCGCGGCCATGTCGGCGGCGCTGTCGAGGACGACGCCTTCAATCTGCATCTCGATCTCCTCGCCGGGCGGGTTCCAGGGTTCGGCCACGTCCACCGTCATCGGCAGGACGACGTTGGCGATGATGTCGATGTCGAGGGGATCGGCGGCGGTGCGGTTGACGCCACGGGCACGGCCGAGGGCCTGCATCAGCTCGCCCTCGCAAATCTGCCAGCGGCACGCATCGGCGACCGGATCTGGGTGCGTCTCGCATTCCATGCCGACCGGGGAGGCGTCGCGGGTGCGCAGTCCCTTGACCGGCTTCGGATACCAGGGGTCCGCCTTCTCGATGTCCTTGCCGGTGATGGCGCCGGCCAATGCCTCGACGGCGAGGGGCGAGGGCAGGGTGCGGCCGACGACGATCAGGCCGCGAACGGCGCGGTATTGGTCCAGGCCGGCGACGTTGTTGAAATGCTCGGTGCTGATGCCGGCGGGCAGGCCGCTCGCCCGCAGCCATTCCGAGATGACCTTCTGCGCGATGACGAGGACCGGGGCGCGGCCGAGGGCGAGGAACCGCCGCAGGATCTCGCGGCGGATCGCCCGCAGGTTCCGGCCGGCGCCACCATCCTCGTCGGGTTTCAGCTTCCGGCCGGAGGTCGGGGAGTCGATCACCTGGCGCACGCGGACGTGAGGCATCGCGGCCTCGATCGCGGGGGCGGGCTCTACCTCCGGGTAGAACGCCTGTAGGATTTCCAGGCTGGGGAGGGTGGCGTCGAGGATCAGCGTCGGCTTGCGCCACTGCTTCGGGACGCTCTTGAGGCTGCGGGCCTTGGCAACGAGCACCCGGCCGTCATCGTCGTCGCGGGTGTCGATGTAGAGCCGGCCGGAGACCTCGACCTCCTCGTCGTAGAGGAGCCCGCGAGCGGCATTCCAGAGCGTGATGAAGGCTTGGGAGTGGCGGGCCTTGTCGGCGGCTCTGGCGGCAATCCTGCGATCGGCCTTCGGCATCCCCGGCCAGATCGCAACCTTGTCCTTAAGCTGCCATTCGGCCGAGATGGCGTCCGTGCATCGCTCGACGGTCATCCCTTCGGCGATGAGGTCGGCGCGGCGCACCCCGCCGGGCTGGCCCTGGCGCTTCAGGGCGCGGGCGAATTGGGCGCGGTACACCTCGACATCGTTGGCGAGGTAGTCGCGGGCGGAACTGCTCGTGGCGACGACGGCCCCGATTTCATCCAGCGTGAGACCGCGCTTCGGAATGCGGATGCCGGTCTGCCAGAACCCCTCGTCGATGACGACCATCTCGACCTTGCCGAGGGCTATGGTTGCCTGGAACAGCATCTGGTGCGCGACGATCCACACCTCGGGTCCGGCCGTCATCTGGGCCTGATAGGAGCACTGGCCGAAGAACTGGCAACGCGCCTCGGTGCCGTTCTCCAGCTTCGTCTTGCAGCAGCTCTTTCCAACCGGGGCGCCCATGCTCAGGGCGATCTTCACGGCCTCCAGGTCGTCGCACATGAATTCGCCCGGCCGGGCCGGATCGTCGGCGCTGCGCCCGCGGAAGACCCGAGCCATAACGCTATGCTCGGCAAACTGCGCCTCGATTTCGTTGCCGAGACGGTGGGTCGGGACGGCGTACAGGATGGGCTTGGCGGGCCTGCCCGTGTCCCGGCGGCTGACGATGTGTTCGGCAATGGTGCGGGCGGTGACGCGGGTCTTACCGACGCCGGTAGAGACGGGGAGGGCGTGAACCGGAGGCTCGGCCTCGTCGTCGGCCGCGAGCCTGTAGGCGGTGGCCGCCTCGATGAAGCGTTGCACGCCTTCGGCTACGGCGTGCCGTGCGGTCTCGACCGGGTTCGATCCGTCCTCGTAGGCCGGTTTGCTGGCGGCCTGTCGGACTTCCTCCGCCTTCGCCTCCACCTTGTCCCACGAGCGTTCGATCTCGCGGGCGAGACGGTCGTAGGGTTCGAGATACTTGCCACCGCATCCCTCGGGGTGCTGGCGCATGAGGGCTTCGAGGTCGTCGGGGGTGAGCCCGTCCTTGAAGGCGGTATCCACGGCGGCGTGAAACCGCTCGGATCGGTCGGCGCCGGTATCGGAAACCAGATCCTCAACGCGGCTGCTGGTGCGCCCGCTGGCCCCGGAGGGCCGGGGTCCGCGCGCCGTCTCCGCCTTCGGCCGTGGCGGGAACGCTGCCTGCAACTCATCGGCGGACCATGCCTTGCCATGGTGTTCGAGGATTCGTGTCTGAGTGGCGACACGACCGCGAGCGAGCTTGAGCTTGCCGGGGTAGTTCGGGGTTCCAGCGACGCGATAGGGCTGGGTCACGACACCGGTAGCGGAGTCGGCGCCGGTCTTATGGCGGATGGCTTCGCCGAGGGGCTTGGCTTGGTCGGCCGTCAATGCCCGGCTGAGGAACAGCCAGTGGTGGGCGTTGCCTGGGCTGGTCTCGACCGCGAGCGAGGGCTGCACGCCCGTGTGCCCGCCCTTGCCCTTGTCGTTGTCGGCGTCGACCACGAAGGCGAACACGCCTCGCGTGGCGCTCGCCCCTCCGCGCTCCCCTCTCGGGGTCTCATCGACGGTTCTGGTCTCGATATAGACGTTGTACCCGGCGTCGGCGTGCATGACGGCGTGCCGGGCCATCAAGTCGATTTCACCGATCTTGAACTGGCTCGGGATTGCCTTCTCATCCGCCGGGTGGATGCGGACGAGCTGCAACATGCCGGGCCGGTTCGCTCCTTCGAGCGCCATGGCGGCGGCGTTGTGGACCGTCTCGCAGAACGAGCGGACGATGACCGGATCGGAGGCGAGCGGGGATCTGGCGTTCAAGCATTGCCCCCCTCGTGAAGGGGACCGCCCGGCAACCGCATGGCCTTCTGAATGTGGGCCTCTTGCTTGAGCAGGAAGGGGTTGCTGGCGGCCTTCCGGTTCCAAAGGGCGGCGACCATCGCCTCGGGTGCGTCGTCGCCGGTCTCGTCGGCCGGACCCAGCGTGTGGATGCGGAGCCGGACGCCGGGCGCTAGGTTCTTGATGATGACGAACAGGGCATCGGCTTGGCTGGGAACGAGGAGCGTCGTGCCGGTGGCTTCCTCGAACTGAGCGAGTTCGGCCTTGCTGAGCCGCCGGACGCGGTGCTGCCGATGCGGGAACCGCTCGAAGAACAGCCGGTCGGACTCGCGCATCGCGTCGGCCTCGGCCGTCATGCGCTTCATGGTGCGGGGGCGGCGGGTCTTCATGCTCGGCCTCCATTGCGAGGGGCCGGCTTCACCTCGTCCAGCAATTCGGCTGCGGTCGAGAGACAGGCGGCGGCACTACGGATCGCGTAAGCCAACCCCCGCGCGTCGCGCAGGGTGGCGAAGTTGGCGGCGGTGGCCGCGTAGACCTCGGCGGAGGCCATGGCGGTCCCGATCGCGTCGAAGACCGCACCACGGTCATCGGGGGCGGTGAACGGCTGGGGAGGGCGCACGGTCTGCGCAGCGGCCATCATGCGCGGCCCTCCCCGCCCGTGGCGTCGGCGAGTGCTCGAAGGCGAGCTACCAGGGCGCTCTTGCCCCGCTGGATCGTCTTCTCAACCGCGACGTGATCGGCCGGGCCGAACGCCTCGAAGCACCGGCGGATGACTGCGGCGAAGGTCTCCAACGTTGCGTCCATGACGGCATTGAAGGCGGTCTGCCCTGGGCCGTTCTGATGCGACAGCGAGAGGAAAACGGCCTCCGCCTGCCGTGCGGCGATGCCGGGCGACACCTCATGCAGGGCGGCGTGGGCCTCCCGGCTCGTGTACGGGATGCCGGATGCGTTGAGTTCGGCGCGAAGGGCCAGGGCCACATCGTCGGGGGTGGGGATGGTCGCGGTGCTCATGCGCGGCGCTCCCACTTCTCGGGAACGGAGCCGTAGGCGAGGACTGCGATCTGCTCGGCGACCTCGCGGGAGACGCTGACGCGGTTCAGGACGCGATGGGCACGAAGTTCAGCGGGTGACGGTCCGTCAAAGGACGCCATCGGGACGGCGGGCAATTGCCGCCGGGCGGGGGATCGGTTATTAGCTGCCACAGCAATTTTACCTTTTCGGCCCCGCGCGAGTGACCCTCGTGCCGGGGCCGTTTTTTTGCGCGTCAGGGCTGGGTACGGATGCCGGCGGGGCCAGATCCCGCCAGCGGCGGATCAGGCGGCGGTAGACTCCGGTTCGATGCCGACCAGCGGTCCAGCGACCTTCGCGGTGATGAAAACGGCCCGACCGATAGTCACTGCCGGAACGCGGCCTTCTCGAACCGCGCGAAAGAGACCGGCATCCGTGATGCCGACGACAGGCGCCAAATCCTTGACCTTGACGTTCAGCCCCTTGCGGATGCGCTCGAATACGATCGCCGAGGCGGTATGCTGATCTGAAGCGGCAGCTCCAGCTTTATGCGTGGTGATCGCGTCCATAGCGGGTCTCCTTTCGCCGGAAAGGAGCTTGTACCTCACCTGTACACTATGGATACGCACATGCTCTAGGGTGACGCAAGTGCTTTTTGTACCTCACGGGTACTTTAGGCGTTGACGTTAAACCGGGGCGCGGTGTACCCGTCCAGTGGGTTGCCTCAGCGCAACTCGGTTGCCGGAGACGACTTGATGCCCCGCCCGATGCCCGACGGTCCTGGCAAGCGGTATCCGCTTAGTTCGCGCCTGACGTTTGAGACGCACAATGCTTTAAAGGAAGCAGCAAAGCTGTCGGGACGCTCAATTGCTCAAGAGGTCGAGTTCCGATTAGAGCAAAGCTTTGTATCTGAGCATCACGAAGCTGACATTAGGCGAAATCTTGTCGCTCAAGCAATAGAAGGTGACGAAGACACCGCAACGCTGATTAGGACCATTACTGCGGCGATCGGTGCTGTCTGCGCATATACCGAAAAGAAATGGCAGACTGATACCTATACTCGATATGGCGTCGTGGCTGCGGCACAGTCCGCCATCGTGGAGACGTTCAACCGCAAGGAGATCCCTGAGACGGCGAGGGAAAGCGAAATTGATGAGGCGTGGCTATCCAAGGTGCAATCAACCGGACAGTTCATGGGGAGGATGCTCGCCAATCCTCGGAGCCCAGAATTTCTAGAATGGGTATCCAGCATGTCGGAAGTTCGTCGCGGGGACGGGGCCTAGCCTCGGGCGGAGGTATTTCTGTTACCCGCTAAATTATTTTGCGCCTCAGTATCCGCACCGGCACTCAGTTATCTAGCTCAAACTAGAGTTAACCTTCTCACGTATTACACGATCTTATCTTTCTGTTACTGTCGAGGACAGCAACGGAGAGTTTTCAACTATGGCTTCCTCGGCCGCCCTTCGCCCGGTCGCCTACCCCATCACCTTCACGGCTCGGATCGACACCGAGTTGCGGGCCGCCATCGCTGACGCCGCTGCGCGCGAAGGCTCTACGGCAAGCGATTGGGTCCGTAGGAGCTTGGCGGCTATCACCGCTGCCTCCTCGGGCCGCGCATCATCCTCGGGGGCCCGCCCCGCCTCGGCGCACAGGTAGGTCGCGCCGATGAATCAGCCGCAAGAAACCGCCCCCGACACCGATCAGAGCGTCGCGGCCTCTGCCCCGTCCGATCAGCGAATGGCGATGGCCGCCGAATATGCCGCCTACGCCGCCGAGAACGTCCAGGCCGCTCAGAGCATCGGCGACGCCCGCATCTTCCTGCTGAAGGCGAACGGGCCACAGGACGAGTGCGACATGCTCGCCTTTGTCCAGGCCCGACTGCATGGCCGCGCCGAGGCGTGGATGCGGTGCCGCAGGCTCATGCTCGAATGTGAAGGGATCTCGTAATGGCATTTGGCTTCGGCGGTGGCGCTGGCGCGTCTCAAGGCTTCTCGGCCGACGACATCAAACGGTTGCTCGCCCAGCAGGCCGGTGCCCCTGGTGCTCCTCCGATGACGGCCCCCGATCAGGGCCAGCCCCTGGCGCCGTCGATTCCTTTCGGATTTGGCGCATCTCCCTTCGGCGCTCCCTCGATGCCGGACGCTCTGCCTCCGCAGGCGATGGGCGCGGCCCCGATGCCGCCGACCCGTCCGCCTGGGCTCGGGTACGACCCTCTCGTGGCCGAGAACGAGGCGGCTACCCGTGCGGCCGAGATGCAGACGGGGATGGTCCCGCAGGCGTCTCCGGTTCGGGCTCCTCGCCCCCTGTCGTTCGGTGCTCCGGCGCAGCCTGTCCCGGCTTCGTCCGCATCGCCCCAATTCCTCGCGGAAGACGCGCCGATGCCGAATTCGCGGGTGCCGATGCCGCCTGTCCGTCCAAACTTCGGGCTGGTGCCCGGCGTCACGGCTCAGGCCGACATGCCGACCGCAGATGCCGTTCCCACCGCCGGCACGATGCCTGCGCCGACCGCGCAACCGGCGGCCCCTGATGCCCCTGGTTTCAGTCTGGGTGGCTTCTTCCAGAAGCTCGGCGAGAGCGGCGTCAGCGACCAGCTCATCGGTATTGGCACAGGGCTCATGACGACCAAGGGCTTCGGCCCTGGTCTCGCGGCTGGCTTCCAGAATGCCCAGAAGGCGAGCGCACAACGGGCTGTGTCTGACCTGGCCCGTGCCGAATTGGAGATGAAGACCGGCAAGGTCCGGCGTGAGACGGAAGCTAACAACAGCACCCGCGCCAGCCTCATCCGAGCCGGCCATGCTCCTGAAAAAGTGGATCTTGCCATCTCGGCTTCGGGAGCCGGCCATTCCGAGGCGCTGAACAACCTGCTCAAGACGGCAGTCCCAGCGCCACAGGAAGTGCCATTCGGCTGGGTGAAACAGGCTGATGGTTCCTATGCGCCAGCCGTTGGCGGCCCGCAGGACCCGAACACGCTTCGCCAGCAGAAGATGGCGGGCGAGCTGACGCCGCAGCAAATCGAGGAAAAAGCGGCCGCACAGACCAGGGGCACGAACTCTGCCACGCCAGACGCCGATTTCACCCTGGGTCCAGGCCAGGAACGTCGAAGCGCGGATGGGCGTGTCATCGCGAAGGCGGACCCGTCCAAGGCCGAGGGCTTCGATATGGAGAAGACCCTACGGTCGGACTTCAACAAAAACCTTGGATCGTTCCAAGACGTACACGACGGCTATGGCCGAGTGCTGGCGGCGACCAAGCTGCGCGAGACCGATCCCGGCAAGGTAACGCCGGCCTCCGACATGAGCCTCGTCTTTGGCTTCATGAAAATGCTCGACCCCACGTCGGTCGTCCGCGAAGGCGAGTATGCGACGGCCAAGAACGCCACCGGCATCCCTGACCAGATCGCCAACATGTACAACAAGGCGTTGAAGGGTGAATTCCTGACCATGGCGCAGAGAGAGGATCTCGTCCGCCAGTCTCAGGAACTTTACAACACAGCTCGCGGTAACGCCGAGGGTTTGAGCAACCAATACCGCGGCATTGCTGGTCGGTACGGTGTAAACCCCGACAACGTGATTGCGCTGCCTGCGGTCCCCGCGCCCCGTAACTTCGGGAACACGGGAGGCGGCGCGTCGCCCTCGCCCGCCGCTGCGCCGGATCGCTCCGCAATCGAAGCTGAAATGCGCCGCAGGGGGCTCCGCTAATGGATCTGTCCAAGCTCTCCGATAACGAGCTGACGCGGCTCTACAGCCAGGCGCCGGCCTCCGCTCCTCCGCCAACCCTGGACCTCTCGGGGATTTCGGACGACGAGCTGCGCAAGATGCATGGTCGGGTAGTGATGGCTCCCCAGCCCAGCGCGGCGGCTTCGACGGCCATGGACATCGCGAAGACGGTCCCCTCCGGTCTCGCGCGAGGCGTGGCCGGTGTGGTTGGGTTCCCGAATGCAGCCCTTGGCCTTGCAGAGCAGGGAGTTGATTGGACGGTTGATAAGGCCATGGGTCTTGCCGGCCTGATGCCCCGGCCTCGCGAAGGCCAGCGCCGAATTTCCGGTGGCTTCCTGTCTCAGGACCAAGTGCTGAAGCCGGTCGAGGCGGTCACAGGGCCTCTCTACAAGCCCCAGACCATCGCGGGCGAGGCGGTGAACACGCTCGCTGAATTCGCCCCTAACGCCCTGTTCGGCGGTGGGTCGGCGGCGCAGCGGATCGGGCAGGTTGTCGGCCCGGCGCTATTCAGCGAGGGAGCCGGTCAGGCGGCTCGCCAGATGGCGCCAGAGTACGAGGGGGCGGCGCGGTTCGGCGGTGCTCTCACGGGCGGCATCGGTGCGGCGGTAGCGCAGGCTCCTCGCGGCGGACAGGTCGCCTTGCGCCAGGGTCTCCTTGGCGTGACGCCGGAGGAACTGACGGCGGCGCAGGGTCTCCGTGCGCAGGCTCGCGAGCTGCCGAACGGCGGCTTCCCGATTTCTCTGGATGAGGCACTGGCGAAGGTCACGGACGGGCGGACGAACCGCCTGTCTCAGGTCTCGCGTGTGGTCACCCACTCCGGCGGCCCCGGTGCCGAGCGGATGGCGGAACTCTACGCGGCCCGGCCGGGGCAGATCGCGAGAACCGCCAGCGGCACCTTCGATATGTTCGGCCCCGTCAGTCCCTCGCCCTCGGCGATCGGGTTCGATGTGCAGGACGCTGCTCGCGCCGGCCTCTACCAGACCCCGGAAGGCATGGCGCTCACACAGGCCCGTCAGGCGGCTGGACCGCGGATGACGGCCTATCAGGCGGGTCAGGAGATCCAGCCGGCTCTACGGGCTCAGGCGGACCTCCGCGAGGCCGTTCGGTCGGGGCAGGCGAACCGCGATTACCGAATGGCTAAGAATGCGCCGGAGAATGCCGGGATCGAGCGCCAGATTGAGGTCGAGCGGCCTGGGGAGCCCATCGTCACCCAGCCGGCCTATTCCCGTCCGCAGTTCGAGGCCGATGCGCCTCGTCCGTTGGAGCCGTACCGGGCTGCCGCTGCGGAGGGAAAGGAGGCCCCGCCCAAGAGCCTCGCCCGCTTCATCGCTGAGCATGGTGGTCTGAGCCTCGACGGCGACGCGAGGGCCGCGGATCTGCACAAGTTCGTCATCCCCGGCGTCGGCAAGGTTGCTCGGCCGGACGGCAAGAGCCTGGACAGCTTCTGGCGGGAACGCCTGATCGAGGAGGGGTATTTTCGGCCTGATGCCGATGGCGGCATGGCGCGTGACATCTCCTCGGAGCTGCTGCGCAAGCTCCAGAACGAGCAGCGCGGCATGCCGTCGTACCCGCTCGATAGCTCCGGCCGGAAGAAAGGGCGATCGGTAAACAGCCAGACAGCGGACGAATACGTCAACGACCTCTCACTCGCTCAGAGCCGGCTCCACGAGGATCTGACGCGGGCCGGGGTCGACCCTGCCAGCGTGCATCCCGACATTCAGAGCCGCGTCGTGGGCGCCCTGGTCCGCGGCGAGCACTCCGACCCGCTCCATGCCTACGAGCGGGTTGTCGGTGCCATGAAGGGGCCTCTCGACCCCTACGTAAAATCGACCACCGTCACCGAGACGATCCCTGACGTGCGGTTCGGCCAAGTGAACCCGCAACCGGCTCTCGACGCCATTACGGAACAGTCCCGCTACGCCAAGGGCGACGTGCGGTCGGCTCTCGGCCGGACGGAACGCGACCTCTACGAGCCCGGCGGCGCCGAATTGGATATGTCAGTCCCCGGCCTCCTTCAGGCTCGCGAGCGGCTGGACTTCCAGATCGAGGACGCTTTCAAGGCCGGCGATCGGACGAAGGCGACGCGCCTGCAAGAGACCCGTCGGACGCTCGATGCGCAGTTGAAGACGGTCCCCGAGGTTGCCACGGCCGATGCGAACTTCGCGGCCAACTCGCGGCCCCTAGAGCCGTTCACGGCGGCCAACGCGCCGCTTGCCCGCGTGGTCCAGCGTGACGACCTGTCGGGCCGCATGGCGATGCCAGCGGAGCAAGTGCCCGGCGCATTACAGGGGCCGTCTGCGATGCGGGAGCTACTGGCGAGCGGCGTTCCGGCGGCGCGCGAGGCTCAGGGGCGGTTCCTGGCAACGCGCATCCTTGATGCGGCCGACGACGGGCGAGGCGGGATCAACGCTGGCAAGCTGATGACGACGATGCGGGACAATGCCGACGTGCTCCAAATGGTGCCGGAGGTGGCGCAGCGGCTTCAGACCATCGCGCAGGCTCGCAACGGCATGAACCGGCTAGAGGCGACCCCGCTGGGTGAGCTCGCGGCCAACACCGACACGCGGAGGGCGACCGAGGTCCTGTTCCCGCGCAACCCACTGTCTGGCTCTCAGGGCGAGATTGGCGGGGCAATGGGGGCTGTGGCCCAGAACAATCCGAGGGCGGCCAACGACATCACGCGCCAGTTCTTTGCGAACCTGTTCGACTCGGCGACGCGGGATCTGAAGGGCGGGCCGGCGCAGTACGGCGGGGCTGGGTTCGCCGCGGCGGCACGGGGGAGCGGGCAACAGCGCAAGAACCTCGACGCAGCCCTCAGCGCGCTTCCCAACGGTGCGGACAAGCGCACCTCTACCGATCGGTTCCTGACCGCCTTGGAAGCCACCGGCTACAAGCCGCAGAAGGGCTCCGACACAGTGTTCAATTCGGACATTCGCGACATCCTGGCGAATGGCAGTGGCCCGGTCTCCTCGGCGATTGCGGAGGCTACGAAGGGCGGGGCGATGGGTGCGATGGTCGGCGGCGGAAGCGGCGCGGCCGGTGGCGCCTACCTCGGGCTTAAGCGCGGCGTTTCCGATGGGATGATGCGCTACCGGATGGGCCGTGGCGGGGACGACGTAGCCCGGATGCTGACGGATCAATCAGTCCCGACTGCGGATCTCATGGCGCTGCTTCGAGATGGAGCCGGCCAGCCCTCCGCGCAGATGCTCTTGGCCCGCCTGTTCGGTCTGAGCGCCGCTGGCGGGTCGTCCGGCAACCTTCCGAACCGCTCGGGCCGATAGGCTCATGATGAGCGACGCCACGCCCGTGAACAACGCCGCGACGACGAAGGCGAAGAAGAAGACGAGTCCTATGGCGCGGGGCTCTTGGTTGAAATCTATCGGGGGGTCCATCCCGTAGAAATAAACCCAAAGCACACCGCAGAAGATTGCGGCCTGCGCCGCCATCCAGGTCAGCCGAACGGGCCACGGTGAGGGAGTGGAGCGGAGCGGAAGCTGGGGCTTCGGGCGCCGCAGCCATTCCGGGTTCTCGGTGGAATTGTCGAACTTGCGGGCCATCCCGCGAAGATGGAGCGGGCGACCGCGGGAAGCAACTGAAGGCAGGCGATGAAACCGAACGACCGTATTCTAAGAATTTGCCTCGATAGTTGAGCGGCAACGTGCCGAACGTGCTCGACTGGCTGCAAGGGCGGATCAGTAGATGGGATCGACGATCGCGTCGTCGAGCGAACGCCAGGCCAAGCCGAACGTTGATTAGGCCTCTACGATGGAGGCGACCATGTCGAAGCTAACGACCGATGAGCGAGAGAACCTACCTGAAAGCAAGTTCGCCCTCCCGGACGAGCACAAGTACCCCATCGAGGACAAGGCCCACGCCCGCAACGCCAAGGCCCGCGCCGCCCAGCAGGAGAAGGCGGGCAAGCTCTCGGCATCCGACAGGAAGAAGGTCGACGCTAAGGCCGGCCGTGTCCTGAAGGACGGCTAGTCCCGGGTGCTCGGCGTGAAGAGGCAACCCTGAGCCGCAGCGTAGGGGTTATTCCCGCCCCGTCCCCGGGTTCTCCCCGATAGGTCGAGGGGGCGCCATCTCCTAACGTGGCGGTCCTTGTTCGGGAGCTTGCCACGAAACCATTGAGACTGATGACGCTCGCGATCCTGGCACCGTGCGGATCGTAGACTTCGGGTGCGCGGCTCATCCCACGAATATAGGCACGGTCCCCGCGTTCGTCATACCGTTCCGCTCCCCGAATTTGGGGAACGGCAAATGCGAAACGGTTTCGCTTTTGAAGGTCCGCCTTTCGGAATCAGGGCTGCCCCAACGTCTCCTCGACCACGCTGGGGTTCTTATCGAGCATCGCCAGCAGCACGCGGGCCGGTCCCTGGGGCTGGCGGCGACCCTGCTCCCAATTCTGAAGGGTATCGACCGATACGCCGATGGTACCCGAGAACACCGCCTGCGAGAGCGAGGTACGGGCGCGGATCGCGGCCACGTCGAGGTTGTTCGGCACGTGAACGCGGGTGCCCTTGGTCGGGCGGCCTTCCGCGTGGGCGACGGCGCTCTCTAGGCCGCCAATAAGGCGTGCGAAGCTGTCCTCAGTCATTTCGTTCTCCTGTCCATGTGCCAGCTCGCGCAGTCGGCGGGCCGGTTGTGCTGTGAGGGCGGGTACGGGTTCCTCCCGTCCTGGCCCCCACGGCGGGGTCGTCTCCTACCGCTTGCTGCGGAAGGCTTCTTTGAGCCGCTTGGTGAAGGTCGCGAACGCCTTGACCTCGTTGTCGGTGAAGTTCTCGCGGTCTCCCTTGCTCAGTACGCCAATGAGGTACACCGGAATGGTGGTGCCGAGGAATACGGAAACGATCCGGTAGCCTCCGCTCTTACCCTTGCCGCGTCCGGCGAGGCGGGCTTTCCGCACGCCACCGGACCCCACGATTTCGTCGCCCTGCGACGGGTCGGCGGCGTAGCTGTCGATGGCCTTCACCTTCTCGGCTTGGGTCATTCCAGCCTGATCCGCATCGCGGAGATAATCGGGCGTCTCGACGATGGTGTGGAGCGGCTTGGACATAGCCATTCTATACGCCAACGGCGTTTATACGTCAACGGCGTATATCCGGGTTTCTGTGTCGATTGCGAAGAACTTCACGCCGGCATGAGGTTTCAAAGCCGTTCCAAAAGCGGGACGCGGAATTAGAATGCGGTAGCAATGCGTTAGGGGCGATTTCCGCGCAAAAACGCTCGAAAGCGGGAACCGGATCTGAGACTGTCCGTCTTGTCGAACGCCCGTATGTCGTCACCGCATGGCCTTCGCCACCCAGGACATGTCCATGACTCGCTGAAGTCAGGGTAAGCCACCAAAGATCAACCTTAGGCAGTGCTTGGGCTTGTTCTCCGCTTCGCGAAGCGTTCGATAATGCCGCAGCAGGCCTTTATGCCGTTCTCTTGAGCAGTTCGTTCTTTGGCCTCTTTGCAAGCCTCCGCAACGGTTGGAGAATGGAGAAGCATATTGAGACATCGGCTGGCGCGAGAAGGTGTGAAGCGTCTGCGGGAGAGCGTCATACCTACCCCGAGGCGACGCAGACGCTCACCCTCGTCGAAATGGTCGAAGGCGACCGGTACGATGAGCTGCGGAACGCCAGCAGCCAGCCCCTCCGCGACAGTGCCAATCCCGCCATGATGGATCAGCCCGGCAGAATATGGGAGCAATGCACTGAGAGGGGCGTAGGCCGCTCTGAACACATCGGCTGGTAGATCGTCGGGGATCTGGCCGTCCTGAGGCGCCAGGAGAACACCTCGACGTCCCATCCGTCTACAGATAGCGACAGCCGTCTCGAAAAAACGCCCTGCTTGTCTCATCGCGGAGCCGTAAGTGAAGATCAGGGGAGGCTCACCGCCTTCTAGGAACGCAGCAAGCGATGGTGACAGCGTGCCGGCATCGCCGAAGGTATCGACGCGAGGAAATCCGGTCTGGACTGTGCGATGTGGCCAGTCATCCTGTGGCGGGGCGAACCAGCTCGGGACCATGAGGATGATGCGCTGAGGTGAGTGCCACCATGTCCTCAATCGATCCACGGCAGGCAGATTGAACTCAGCCCGATATGCGTTGACCGCGGGAAGAGAGACGGGATTGAGCACGTATTTTTCGGCACCAAGCTGGATTGAGTGCTTGAGACCATTTGGGAACCAACGGGGAAGCGGCACTCCTGGGATGACGGGAGGTGCGTGCCGGCTACGGAAGATGAAAGGAGCGAGGTGAACCGTGATCACGTCGAGCCCAAGGCGATCCTGAGCGATACGGGCGCCTAAGCTGAGTGTCGAGGCGACCACCAGGATCGGCCCCCGTTCCGCCTCCTGACCTAGGAAGGCGTCAACGACCGGCATCAGTTTCAGCGCGTACTCAAGCAGAAGGGCCGCCCCCTTGCGAGGATGCCAAAGGTTCGGGTCGGCGATGGCCTCATCGTAATCAGCTTGGCTGCCAAGGGGGTGAAACGGCAGTCGCGCTTGCATCGCCAGCGTCTCAAAATGTCCTGGCGCAGCAAGGAGGACATTGAAGGAGCGTCGGCGCATTTCGACGGCAAGCCCTATGAACGGTAGGACGTCCCCATGGCTACCTATCGAAACGAAAATGATCTTCATCAGAGAGCCTTAGGTAGCGGCAACGCGGGGCTGCGTCATGGGCAATACCAAGCCCGGTGAGAGGGTTGATAGGGCTGAGGCCACGTTCGTTATACCGTCCGGCTGCATGTCGTCACCGCATGGCGTCACGCCTCCTGTCGGTCGCGTCGATTCCTTTGTGGTCTCTCTGGTCGAGGCCAACCGCCGGTCCCCGGCAGCCCTTTCTGCGCTTCCGCTGGCCGCTTTCCCCGTAGTTCTAGAGCTTCAGTATTCGTGCCGGTCGAGGATTTGACCCCTATGCCGGCAGAGCGGGCGAGACGTAGCCAGGCGGTCCACTCCTTCGAGACGATCCGCACGACGTTCGAGAGGTTGCGGAACGCAGTCTGCGGTCGCTCCTCGACGGTGATGAGGCCGAGCGTCCTGGCTTGCCGGATTGCGGTCTTCACGGTGCTGCGGGACACGCCGGCGACTGCCGCGATGTGATCGACGTAGAGCCTGCAATCGCCACGACGGGCGGTCTCGGCCGACACGATGGCGAGAACCGCGGTCTCGGCCAGCGTGAACCGGGCCGCGATGCCCGGAGGAAGTCTACCAGAAGCCGCCCAGCGGCGACGGCGCTCCATGCTGGTATCTGAGCGGGGCCGCGAACCCACGGGCCTCCTGGGGGCTGCTGGCGTGGCTGGCAGGGCCTTGCGCGCCTCGATCAGGGCGGACAGGGCCTCGGCCTCCGTCTCGCTGATCTGACCGGCCCCATAGGCGCGCCACATCACAGCCGCCACATCGGGCAGCCTAGATCTCGGCGCCGCCTCTACCGAGCGCCGGATTTCGTCAGCGAACATCGTTCACAGCCCTGCTTGGGCCGCGTCAAAGCGGGGGTGTTCAAGTTGAACACCCTTTCAAAAGGCCAAGCGCCATCGCTTCGGGAAACGATCCCGATTGACTCCCGGCGGGAGCTGTGGCTGATGAGGGGAAGTGAACGGCCCTCAAAAGCCCTGCGATTTTAAACGGTCCTGCATTTGGCGATGCGGGGCCGTTTCGCGTTGGGGGCTCTAGATCTTTCTCGCGGCTGTCATCCTCAACGGTGGTCGGCTCACGACTCGCTTGGAGCGAGAGGCGGGCACGGTGCCATGTCGGCCGGCGGGTGCGGTTAAGTCAACGCTAACCCTCATCGGCGACGCCCACGGCCTGCCCGATCCATGGGAGGCCCGCCGTTTCCGACACCCTGCTCCTGCTCGCCCTCGCCACCGAGAATGCCGAACTGCGTGCCCAACTCGCGGAGGCGCAGGAGCAGTGCATCGAGTTGGCCGTGGATGCCGGCGAGCTCCATGCCGAGGTGGAAGCGCTGCGGCGGGAGTTGGCGGAGGTCAGGGGTGGGGCGGGACGAGAGGTTGGTGAGAGCGGGGGCTGCGTCGCCACCTTCTCGGCACCTGACACGGTGGACAGGCTCCCTGAGCACCAGCAAACGGACTCCGTCCGACTCACGCTGGAGCGGGGTCTAACAGTTTCTGATGAAGCGATCGGCGAGGCAATGCCCTATCAGAGGCCCATCCGGTCATCCGACCGGTGAGACCGCCGCCTTCTGGTGGAACGAAAGGAAGCCGCATTGCGCAAGTCCATCATCGCCACTGCCCTGCTCACGGCACTCGGAGCATTCTCCTTAGCCGCATTAGCTTCAGCTGCACCTGTTGGACCTTCCTCAATCGTCATTGCTCCCGCCGATATCGTCACGAACGTCCGGATGGAGCGTCGGATAGTCAAGCGTCGCATCATGCACCGCCAGATCGTGCGTCACCGGATGATGCGCCACCATCGGTGATCCGCCTAAGGTTCAACCTGTCTGATTAAGCGAATTGGATTGCCACGACCCCGCCCGGCTCACGCCGTGGCGGATTTTTCGTTTGCAAAGCGGCGCGAGCGCAAGCTGACGCCCGAAGGGAAGGAGTGAGGGCGTACGCAGCCGCAGGAATGCCGTGCTAAGCTTCCTCGAATCACGGGGAGGGTGCAACCATGCTCACCGGTAGCGTCATCACGCTCAATGATGACATCATTGAATACGACATCCGTTTCGAGCGAGGCGGCTGGACAGTCTACAACATATCAACACAGCAGCCGGCGATATTCCGGGGCGTTCGAATGTTCTTGCTTCTGCTCAATGAGGCCGACGAGATCCTCGACCTTCTCAATGTTATGGAAAGCAATAAGCCTGGCTCTTCCGTGACATGGGCCGATGGCTCGCGCTAGATCCTTACCAAGGGTGGGGCCGCGTCTCCATCTGATCCACCTGCCTGCGCCGGCCATCGGCCCGCTCGATCCAGATTTCAGCGGCGTCGAGGGCGAGCTCTGGACCGTGGGCGTAATCCCACCGCCAGTTCGGGTCTGCGGTTGGCCCCCACCTCAGATCGACACCCTCCCGAAGGATCAGGCGAAGGCGGAACTCCCCCTCGTGCTGGCGAGCCAATAAACGCCGGATGGTCTCCGAAGAAGCGGTCCAAGCATCCAACGCCGCCAGATCCGTAAAAATGCGGGGCGCATAGTCGTCGGTAGTGATCTCGCGCCAGGGTGGGAGTTCGTCCGTCATCTACGGCCTATCACGTCACGGCCCGGATCGGCAGGGCTCGCTTCGAAGACACTATATTCGAGCAATCTATTTTTTTTATTCCGTTACCAACTCTATCGAGGGCGTGCCCAAAATTGCTCTATAGAGCACTCACTGAGCCTTAGAGAAAGACATTATGACCGATCAGACCACTGAATTGCAGACCAGCCACATCGAACTTACGGCTGAGATCGTTGCTGCCTACGTCTCCAACAACCCGGTTCCAGTAGGATCTTTGGCCGACTTGCTGAGCAGCATCCACGCCGCCATCAGCGGCCTTGCCAACAGGGGATCTAGCGCGCCGGAGGCAGATAAAATCGAGAAGGCGACGCCGGCACAGATCAAGAAGTCGATCACGCCAGACCACCTCATCAGCTTCGAGGATGGCAAGCCCTACAAGACACTTCGCCGGCACCTGACGCTCCGTGGGTTCAGCCCTGAAGCATACCGTGCGAAACATGGCCTGCCTGCCGACTACCCGATGACCTCCGCCAGCTACTCGGCGCAGCGCTCGGAGCTTGCTCGGTCCCTCGGCCTGGGGCAGGTGCGCAAGGGGGCTCCGAAGGCTGCAGCGGCAAAAGCTCCGCAGGATGAGGTGATGTCAGAGGTACCCGCTCCCGAGAAGAAGCGTGCCGGTCGGCCACGCAAGGCTGCCGCGGCCGAATAACCTAAGCCATAAGAGCGGGTCGGGCGAACGTTCGCGACGCGTGCCCGACCCGCCATTATCCCGAATGCCGGTTGAGGCGGGTCCCAGGGCAAAACGGGTCGTATCGACGGTGGATTGCGGGCGTCAATCGTCGCTCCCACCTCCGGCGCGAGCAGGGTCGATACGACGAGGCTTTGCGGCACGAGCCGTACGCGGCGCCTTCTTTGCCGAGGTGCCGCTAGGATCGAAAGGAATGACGTCTCCACCGCACCCAACGCAGACGGACTTCGCGAGGCGATCCGTGCGGGCGTCGCGGTCCTTGTCCTTCTTTGCCTGGCTTGCCGAGTTCTCCACTTGCTGCCGATGCATGGCCTCCATCCGCTTATCCCGATCGGCATCTGATGCGCTCTGCGGCGATTGAGATGATGCGGTACCAGCAGGTAGCCACAAGGCTCCCGCGGTAAGGGCCAGGATTGCGGAGCGCTTTAGCAGGGTCATTCTGCACGGCATGGGAGCTTCCTTCTTTGCCTAACCCCTACACCTCAATCAGAGATGCACATGACGCTCTTTGGGGGCAGCCCCGCCGCCCCGATCTGATCACGGAGCCGGCGGGGAGCGGCGTGTCGTGTCCACACGACGAGAGCCGATACGCAACTTGGCTCGACCGGAGGATGCGGGCGAGGCGGTTAGCGGAGAGCGAACCTGCCGAACGGTCCACGGCCCGAGATGGGACAAAACAATTTAGTTCCAGTCTCCGCTATCGAGCGTGCAGGCGCCAGCAGTGACGCGAGCGATGGCAGACATGGCGTCGCCTAAAGAGGCATGCTCCCTCTTCACACTCTTCAGTATGCTCGAAGCGTCTGGTTGAATTTGAACTTCAGGAGTGTCCCCGGTCTTTGAGATGTTGCCGAGGCTTCGCCCGAGACGATCTTTCAAGTCCCATGCTTGGCCGGCAGATCCTACAGGAGTGAGGACGACGTCCATGGCCGGATGACCTTCAAGGAAGAATAGGCGTCACCATAACACGGATCTTGAGCCTGCAGCGTGCCGGATGCGGCGCGAAAGCAGTCGGCCTGCGTACGTTCCAACGGGAGCGAGCTGGCTAGGAGCAGTCACGCGGCCGTGGCATGGTGCGACGATGAACGAGACGTCGATCCACCCATACACTATCGAGATCCTTCCCCCGAAGGCAGAGGGTAGCTCGTATCAGTGGGCGCTTCGCAAGAATGGGAAGCTTGTCCAACGCTCAGATCGCAGCCTGCCAACGGAAGCCAAGGCTCACGAGAATGCCTTGGCAACGGTCGAGAAGCTGCTTTCGGGAGCGGGGGAGCGATAACATTGCCTGTCTTATGAAGCGTAATGCTCCGAGGGCCGGTAAAAACCTCTGTGCATAATCATACGTTACGGCTAAGGTTAGACATCGTCGGCCATGGCCCTACGGCATCGATGACTGAGAGAGTCGTGCGCTCCCGCTTCCACTAGGAGAGCGCAGCCTTGTCCAGTCGCCCGCTTGTCCCGCTGATGCCGGAGCCGCATTTTTATAGCGCTCGGTTGCTCGACCACGGGGGGAGGACCCTTCGTACGCGGGTCTTCTCTGCCGTCAACGATCAGAAAGCGTCTGTCCTCGCACGTCATATGGTGGATGGACGGGTAGTCGAGTTGTGGGACGGACTGCGCTTCATTGAGCGCTTCTCGCCGGTCGATTGAGTGCTCAAAAGCCGGTGTACGCCGGCATCACGCGCGGCGATCGTCGGAGCGACCCACGCGCTGGAGGCCGCTTTTCCAGGCATCATGGATGAGGCGATGCTGGACCGTCTCGGAAAGGCGATGGCGGTACTGGTTGAGGTTGAGGTTGAGGTTGCGGCAGAACTCCAAGGGGCCGTTGTGGTGGTCCAAATTCCAGGATCCTGCTTTACAAACGATCCGCTTGACGCGGGCGAGCAGGCTGAAGGAAGCACTTTGGGCTTGGGCACTGTCTCAGTTTGAAATTTGAGCCCAAACGGTTGAGCCTCGCATCCCCATTCCGAGCGATCGCACCAAGCCTCCGACAAGCGTATGCTTAGCGCCACCCGGGAGGATCATGTGATCCAGTTTAAACTTATACACGCTCCCGAAGGCTCGCCTTTTGGCGGTACGGTTTCGCTTCACCATGATACGGCAAATCCCGGACTATTTATCCAGAATATGATCGCTCGCTGGCGGCTGCTCGATGCGTCCTTGCCTACAATTGTACGCGTTACCGGGCTGAAGTCGCCGATTGAGTGCGACGTAAGGAATCTGCGAAGCCACTGCCATCTTTTTGGGGGTGCCGATGTCCACCGAGCTTGAAAGATCAGAAGCAATTTACTGAAACTTCCAGCAATGCTGTGCGTATGACTACTTAATTAGAATGGTTAAGTCACTCGCGCATTCAATCGCTTCCGATATATTAAAGATTTTACGGCGCCATTCGACGTTGCGACACTTGTAGCCGGCAAGTATTTTACAACAATTTTTACTTTTTTATCTTTAGCAAATTGTATCTACGAAACAGTATTATTTTATCTTCATAACTCATTAGAACTATAGAACCGCATGACTGACACTTATAAGAAAGTATCGGCTTAAAACTCTTCCCCAACCTCTCGTGGTTGTTGCCACAGAATCGGCAGGCATGGGTCATAAGCACATCATTGAGTCTTGGAGAAAGCGACATGCAATGTGAATTGCGCTTTCTAGTAAGCAATAGATAGCAAATTCTGTATTTTGTGAGAACGAAGGCGGGACGCTTCTGATCCTCTTTTCCTCCTAGTGTTCCCATCGATACAGACCGATTCGATGGGAACGCTTGCTCGCGTACTCTCCGATCGCGGAACGGGAAGCCGGCGCCTCTGACAAGGAGCTTTTAGGGCGCGCGAGTCTGAGCACGTTTTCCTTCGGCCACCCCTATTCCGATTAAAGAAAGCGGTCCCTTTTATGGGGCGCACAAGTTCGGGTCGGCATCCTTCCGCTCTCGGAACCGAATGCCCGCGCCGCCGCCGTTCTCGGGGATGAACTCGATACCAGCGGCTTCAAAGGCTCGGATCAGATCGTCGGTGGTCCTCTCTCGAACCTGACGCTTATCGGTCTCGAAATCCGCGATTGCCGCACGCGAGACCTTGCTGCGCTCGGCCAGCATCTCTCGGGTCCAGTCCAACAATGCTCGTGCAGCCCGGCATTGCCCTGCGGAAAGCGTCTTTTCGACCAAATTCATACTTTTTGACTTGCGACCTCATCTGGTTTCAGACTATATAACTGAAATCAGCTTTTGAGCAAGGCGCTTCTAATGCCAACGATCATCGAAACCCTCGCCGGCCAGTTCTTTCGCGTCAGAGAGACCGGCGACCCGCAGGCCGCTCACGTCTGGCTCGGCGTCGAGGTGAAGCGCGTCCGCGGTGGCTTCGCCGACAAGGCCAAGGCCCGCGAGATCCTGGTGCGCAAGCTCGGCACCCGTGCCGTCGCCGCTTCCTGAGGGCTGGGCCGATGACCTTCCACTCCCGCTCTATCTCTTGGTCCATGGTCCTCAGCGGCATTCGCAACTCTGGCCCGACCAAGGCCGAGTTCAACGCCGCAATGCTGGCCGAAAGCGCCGCCAAGCGTGATGCTGGCCGCGTCCAGATCGCCGCGAAGCACGGCCTCGTCACCGGTGGATCGTTCAACGTCTCCGTCATCATGGCCTGCGCCATCGTAGAGGCCCGCAAGCACCGCCGGAACGATCCGACCCTGACCTGGGGCGCGGCTCTCTCCCGCGCTCTCCGGTTCTTCTGGGCCTGCGCCACTGCCGCTCGCCGCCTCGCGGTCCCGGCCGTTGCCCCCGTGGCTCCGATGCCTGCCGCTCTCCGCAGAGGCGTCCTGGCCCGCGCCTGGGCCATCTTCCGCGAGTCCTACAACTACCCCCGCGTGCCGTTCCGCTCGCTCGGCTGGGGCTGCTTCACCTGGGCGCTCAAGCGGGCTTGGTCTGAGGCCCGTGAGACGGTTCGCCTTGCCGGTCTCGGTATCGAGGCGCTGAAGGCCGCTGACGCCATCGAGCCCCGTGTCCGCGTCGGCCTCTCGACCTCCTACACGGACAGCATCCACGAGGTTGCCGCTCGCAACAACGCGGCCCGCCTCCGCGCCGCTGCCATGGCCTACGCGACGGCCTGAACGCCTCACTCCTTCAATCCCTGAATTCCTGAAACCACGAGCCCCTTGGAGCCCGACCGATGACCTATGCCCAGATCCCCGATTTCTCTGTCTCCCTCGTCCCGACCATCGTTGTCGAGCGGGTGCCCTTCCACGCCGACCCGATGCTGGCCGCCATCGACGCTCACGATGAGGCGTGGTCCGTCTGGCAGGCGGCTCCAGAGGCTCGCGTGGCCGGCGCCCTGGCCGAGATGAGCGCCGCCCTCAACCGCCTGCTGGTGACGCCCTGCGCGACCCGGTTCGGCTCGCTCACGCTCCTCCGTCATCTGCGGTGGCACATTCAGCACGACGGCATCACGGACGCGGCGGTCCTCGCCCGTGCCGGTGACCTCGCCCGCTCGCTGCATCTCGACTTCCTGCCGGTGACGCCGCCCCGCGAGCCGGTCGCTCCCCTTCTTCGCGTCCTCGCGTCCATGGGCGCCGCCTTGGCCGGCTTCGCTCTCATCGCTGGCGGCATGGTCTCCATCGGCCTCGCCACGCTGGCCTGAAGCATCGCAGCACGACAGCACGACAGCACGACAGCACGACAACGCCAAGGAACTATTCGATGCGCAACCCCCTCGCCCGCCTCGTTCATCGTGACCCCGCCAAGCCGACCCTGCGCGAGCGCGCCGCCTCGCTGAAAGCCAGCCTCTCGCGTCTGGGCCGTCGCCCTGCTGCGGGCGCGGACCAGGGCCGGCGCTCCATGGTGGCCGGTTCGATCATGGCGGCAATGCCGTTGCCGGCGCTCGCCTTGCCCGCTCCTGCTGCGGCGCATCCTGACCAACACCTTCTCGATGCGCTCGACGCTCTGATGCGCGCCAGGGAGATCGAGACCGCAGCGGATGAGGCTCACGACGTCGCATGGGCTGCGGTCTGGGCGGTGATGAAGGAAGTCCCAGCCGACCTACGGGCGACTCGATGGGAATGTGACAGCCTTTCGCCCCCGCTCCAGAAACCGGTCTGGGGCGCTTGGCTGCGCTTTCACTATGTCCCGGCGCTCTCCGAAGAGAACGACCATCTTCATTCCTCGCACTGCGCATGGAGAGGCGCCGTGTTGCGGAAGGTCATTACCCTAGCCGTTCCGGTTCTTGGGCGGGGCGGCCAGACGCCCCACCGCATCCGGCGCTGGAAGGCGATCCTGCCGCTCGCCGATGCGTTCGATGCGCGGGTGGCCGAGGTCGAGGCTGCAACGGGGTACGTCGAACTTGAAAAGGCGCTGAAGGCCGCACGCGACGGCGTGAAGGCCCTGCGCGTCGAACTCTCGCGCAATGTCGCAACGACACCCGAAGGCATGGCCGGGCTCGTCCGTGTGCTTGCGGAATCCTCATGGAAAGACACAGGCGGCGCGTGGCCGAACCTGCTGCGCTCGGCTGCCAATGTGTCGGGCGTACCGCTCGCGGATCTCGAACACCAATACGCCTCGACGCGCAAACTGAGCGCCTGAACCGCCCTTTCCTTTCTCGCATCATGGAGGGGCGCCAATGCCCTCGCTCAATCTGCAAACTCTGATCGGTCGCAATCCGTCCCGCCCTTCGCTGAAGGATCGGGCCACCACTCTTAAGGCCAGTCTCGCTCGGTTTGGCCGGCGGAAGCCTGACGCAGCCGTGGCCTTGCCTGCGTCCAGCGTATCGCCCTTGGACGATTCCTTCCTGCTCGCCCTGGAAGCTCGGTTTCACGTCGCTGATGCGGTGGTGTTCAAGGCGGGCGCGGCCCTCACGGAGGCCCGCAGTCGGTACGTCGAGCCGTTGATGCCGATCGAGCTGAACCCCTGGCGCGGCGACTGGATGCACACCGCTATCCCGCGCCCTCGCACCGAAGCGGTTGGAGAGGGGAGGTTCCGTACGCTGCCCTACGGCGCCACAGAGGTCGAGCAGATGCGCGGCCGGCGGTGCCTGCGCCAGACCTTTGGCGACGATGGCGAGTTGCAGCCGGACGGGCGGCGCATGAAGCCCGACACGCATGTTCAACAGCGCGTCGATGGCATCGTGGCGGCCTGGGACCAATGGCAAGAGGCTATCCGTGCCGCCAAGGACGAGGCGGGCGCAGACAAGGCGCGCGATGCATTGACCGTCGCCATCGAGGCGCGGGCCGGCGTCCTGGAACAGATCCGTGACACCCCTGCGCGATCCCTGGCCGGTCTCGGTGTCAAAGCCCGCATCGCCGCCGAGATGAATGGAGCGACTGATCTCAAAGAGGATGGACGGGAGTACGATCCCGACGAGCCGGAGGCCCTGCCCTACGACATAGCCGGCGACGTGCTCAACATGGTGGCCGGCGCTGCCCCCGTCTCGCCCTCGCCTCTCGAAGTCCTCTGGGGCGAACTGGAAGCCTGCGACGCGGCCCGCGATGCGGCGGGAGACGACGAGGCTTTAGACGCTCCTTTGTTCACCGAGCATTGGCGGTTACGGGAGGCGATCAACGCCGCGCCGGCGCTATCGGCCTCCGATCTCCGGGTGAAGGCGCAGGCCGCGCGGCTGGCGCTGAAGCTGGACGACACGGCGGACTGTAGGGGGGCTGGCTCCTTCGTCGGCCTGTGCCTCTCCATCATCGACCATCTCGACCCGCAGGCGGCGGCCTGACCATGAGCAACGTTCACATCTTCCGGCCGAAGCGCGCCACGGTGGCGCGTTCGCCCCGCCCCTCCCCGGCGATGATCCGGGCCGAGATTGAGGCCGCAGCCCTCGCAGCCACGGATGCTGCCGACCGGCTGATTGCCATCCTCGACGGCCTCGACGGCGACGAGAACGATGAGGACGGCGCCGACGCTGAACCGTCCCTCGTCGCTCCCGAACAGCACCACGGCAGCCAGGTCGTCTGGCTCCGTGGCTCCGACTCCGACCGCGAAATCTCTCAGCAGGACGCTCCCCGATGAAGCTCCGTCTTACCCAGCGCGCCGCCGTATCCCTCGGTCATTCCGACATTGCTCGGTTCCTCGGCCGGGCCCGCCGCTGGCGCTGCAACCTCCTGAAGCGAGCCGGCCACGAGGTCGGCCGGGGCAATGTCATCACCGCCGCCGTGCTGGTCGCAGCCTACATCGTGGCGCTCTAGCATTGCAGCACTACACCATTATGCCGCGAAAGCATGGTAGAAAGATAACGCTGTCATTCTATCGTGCGGTGATGCTGTCCGGTGATGATGCTTTCATGCTTTTGTGCTCTACCGCTGTGACGCGACAGCACGATAGGATGTCTATGCGAACCCTTACCCTCGTCACGCAGAAGGGCGGAGCCGGCAAAACCACGCTGGCCGCCTCGCTAGCGGTCGCCGCGGCAGAGGCCGGAGAACGCGTCATCGCGCTCGACCTAGATCCTCAAGGCTCGCTCGGAACCTGGGGGGATATGCGCACCGCCGACGCCCCCGCCGTCGACCGCATCGGCCCCGATCAGCTCGGCAGCCTTGCAGCGATCCTCAAGGCCTTGGACGGCGAAGGCTACACCCTCGCCATCCTCGACACGGCCGGCGTGTCCTCGACCGGCGGCAACCTTGCCATGCAGGCCGCCGACCTTGCCCTGATACCGGCGCGCCCGTCACGATTGGACCTGCATGCCACCATGCCAACCATCGAGACGCTGATGCGCCTGGAAATGCGGGACCGCTTCGCCTTCGTTCTCAATCAGTGCCCGGCCGGGCGCAGCTCGCGCGCGACCGAAGCCGCCAACGGCCTCGGCATGTTCGGGGTGCTGGCGGAGCCGGCCCTAACTCAGCGGGCAGACCATCAAGACGCGCTCGCCGCCGGGCAGGGGGTGACGGAATACGCCAGCGAAGGAAAGGCGGCCGACGAGGTGCGCGCCTTGTGGGCTTGGGCGGATCGCAAGATGAAGGGCAATAAGGCATGAGCAAGCGACCTTCGATCGTCGGCGGCCTCACCCTCTCAGACGCGGGGCTCGCGCCATCTGGCCAGCCTGCGCCAGCCGAGCCCGCGCCCACTCCGAAGCCACCGTCCCGGCGGGCTCGACCCGAGGTGGTCCATACCTCCGTCTACCTGCCGCGCGAGGTGCATCGTCGTCTGCGAGAGATCGCATTCACGCGTGACGTGAAGGTGCATGACGTCATCATGGAGGGCATCGACGCGGCCCTGCAGAAGCACGGCCACCCGTCGGTCGAGGCCATCAAGGCCGGCCGGAAGGTCGGGGAGTAGCACAGCCTACCATGGCGCTTTGATGCTGCAGCATTGCAGCATCAAGCCATTGAGCACCTGGCCAGCGAACAGGTGGAGCGATACCTTGTTGCCCGACCCCGAGCCGTTTTGGACGTTCGGCCCAAGGACGGCTGCATAAGCCGGTCACGAGGCATTGAGGAAGGGCGGTGGCATTCGTGCTGCCGCCCGTTTTCGTCCGCTCTCATTTTCCGGCCGTCGATAAAAGACAGGCCGGAGCATCACGGGAGCAGTAGCGCTACAGCATTAAAGCATGAAACTGTCGCCATGCTATAATGCGGCGCGCAACTTCCGATAAGCGTCATTCTCGAACGTTTCGAGACAGGCAGATTAAAGGATCGGTGAAAAAATTCAGCCGGTTCTATGTTTATGAGCATCCTCAGCGTGTGAGAAGAGGACTAGCAAGTTAGATGTCGCGCGTGCGACCCAGGAAGCTTCTGACATTCGCTATGGATGAACATAATGAAGCTCGTATCGATCCTAGCTGTCTCATCCCTCACGCTGCTCCCCATTAGCCCTGGACTGGCACAGGACCTTCGGGTCGGTTCGGATGATAATCGCATCATGGTGCCCCCTAAAACGAAGCGGGAGCGAGACCTTGGCCTTGAGGGTAAGCCGCCTGGGCAGATTGAGCAGCCAGCGCCAGACGATGAAAATAATATGACCGACGAACCCGATGAAAACCTCGATGATGAGAGGCTGCCTCCCACTCCGCCCTCAGGCCGCCGTTAGCATCAAGCCAGAACCGGAAGAGTTGCGGGGAGTGATCGATGCATCGCGAGCGATCCGTTTGTAGGATCGCCCGACAGCCAGAGCGCTAATTGTCCTGTCAATTGAGTGAGACGCCGACGTTCTCGGCGACATGATCGCAGACGCGCTCGGAGCGGGGAGGGGGTGCGATGCCGATGGTCCCGAGCCGCACGGCCCTTATGTTTCCGGATCCGAGGAGGCACAGCATGTCCCAAACACCGATCATCCCCCTCTCGACTGAGAAGCGAAAGCTGGACGCTGAATGGGAAGAGGCTGCGGGTGTGATGGCCCACAACCTCGGCTTCAGTCCGGACCTGGCATCGCTCACGGCGGAGCATTGGCAAATCGTGTTGGCCGGCGTCACAGACCGCATGCGCCTTCGCGGTGCCTCGCTTCCTGTCGGCTGGCGCCGGGCATTGGCCCGGCAGGTCGGACGCGACGATGCAAAGGATCAGGCTCAAACGGTAGTGTTGGCCCTCGCAGCGAAGCGGGAAGAGATTGCTGCTCACGTCGCGAGCGAACTCGGTCTTGGGGATCTTGAGGGGCTCAGTGCCGCGGACCGCACGGTTGTCGATCAGCAGACAGAAGAGACGATTAAGGGATGCGCCCCCAACGCGGATGAGCCTTCTGACTGCTCGGACGCAGACCGGACGATGCGGCGCCTGCTCTCCGAGCATCGGGCTTTGGAGGAATTGAGCACCGACGAGGCCAATGCTCGTTTGGCGGAAGAGGGTGAGGTGTTCGGCCGTGACGATGATGCTTGAGACGCAGCCGGGGGAAAACGGCCCGCCGATTGTGGGCCTTCCAGCCGAAGCAGCCGCAATCGTTCAGGCGTACCAACGCGTGAGCAAGGCCCCGTCCACGGTGCGGGCCTACATGGGCGACGCTCGGGTCTTTCAGGGTTGGCGCCGCCAGTAGGGGTTCCAGCCTCTGAACGCTACCTACAGGTGAAGCTTGGGACACGTTGATAGGAACCGATTGCACGCTTGTGCACGCCGTTAGCCGATCGTTCGGAGCTAAGCGGCTGCCGGAAAATCGAACGGTTCAGACGGCAGGGTAGTTAGCCGCTCAAGGCGCGCCATTCCCTCCAGAGTAATCTGCCACGTTGCGAATACGCCGCCAATATGCGGCCCCGCCTGCTCGCCGATCCACCGTAGATCGCCTTGGCTTTGGAGAGCACAAAGGCGACTGTGATCGCTAGGCCAGGACCGATCCAGCTCGCGCTTAACGGAAATCCGACCGGCTACGGCTTCCGCAGCTTTGGTCAGAATGCGGCGATCGTGATTGACTAGCAAATTGTCTCTCCGCGGAAGGCGCGGCGGTTCTGCGCACTTCCTACGTAGAACCTTAACCATACGAGCTGTATTAGCAACCCGGCCGGCTGCAGGCATGTTGCCCGCAGCGCATCGATGCTCAGCCCGCAAACGCCGTTCAGCGAACGGCGGCAGCCTCAGCGTCAGCAACTACCTGCACCGTGCGAGGCATGATCACCGACTTCGCCGCCACGGTTGGCTGAGGCGTTGTGGTCAGATCACTGACGCTGCGCACCTTCTGGGTCTCTCGAGCGTGCTCGCGGAAGAGGGGAGGGGTGAGGTGAACTGCATCCGCAGCCACAGCTGCTCCAGATACGAAGGTCGCAGAGGCAAGGATCGCAAGGGTAAAGGCCTGGGCGGTACTCATGGTAATTCTCCACATTGGTCAGCGATGAGCCGGCCGTTAGAGAGATTTAACCACGATAATTGTGCGGTGCGTCATGCTGATTTTGCATTGGACCATAATGCACTGAATACAGAAACGAACTAGTATATTGCCTTCGCTCGAAGGTCGGAGGGTCTTTACGATGTATTCGCGCTATGCCTCAGACGCACAGGAATGAATACTCAGAGGCCAACTTGTAAATTTCAATCTATAGCGACCAAAATTATATTTTAACTCTGATTTAGAAGAAAGTTAACCATTGATAGCTCCTCTTTCAATGTTTGCGAGATCCTTCTACATTTTGGAGCCGATAAGCGCCCGTTGCATTATAAGACCATGCCCCACGGTAAACCGACATCTCTCCAAATTCAGGCCGAAGCCACGGGCAAAAAACCGCTTGAATGGGCGTGGGCCATCTACTGCGGCACTGATCGGTTCCTCATCACTCGCTCACGTGCGGAATTTTCAAACCAAGCCGAGGCGCTTGAGGCCGGAGGGACGGCGGCAGCAGACGTAGCTCGGAAGCTGCGCATCCATATCGTTGAGCAGGATGCGGGTTGATCACCTACCCGGGGCTCGCGCAATGGTATGTATCGACACGGGCGCTACACAGCCGAAGCAGTAGAAACTCGTCGCGAACTCAGCGAGTGGCTTCGTCTGATGCGCCAGGCTGCCAAAGGCGTTGGCTAGTACGAACCTCGGAATAGGTCGCCGGAGGCCTTGCGCCGGAAAAGGGTTCGCCATCGACGACGTTGGTGCTCCGGCCGGTCATGGTTCATGTGGCACCGCTGACAGAACGCAGCGAGGTTCTTGTCCGTGTTGTTGCCGGTGTCGTGGTCGCGATGCGCGGTTGCGAGCACTACCCTGGTCGGGCGTAGGCGCCCAAGCTCCTCGAAGCTCGGGAGGCTTTGGAGAGTGTGCCCCCCTCCGTCACGCCAACAGCCGGTCGAGGCATCCCACCAGCGTCCGTCGCCCAAATGGTAGATCGTCTGCCCGTGCGGCCGTCCGCATCCCTCACAGGCACCTCCTGCCCGTCGGAAGCGGATCACGGCGGAGAGCTGCGGCCAGTCGATCGGGTAGTAGAAGCGGTGCTCACGCCGGATCGGCATCGCGATCAGGTCTCCCTGGCTGCGGCGGCAGCTTGGCTGCGTGCCCTGGCTTGGGGGAAGTAGCTGTAAAAGGTATCCCGGCTGACCCCGAGGCGCTGGGCGATGGCGGCGATCGAGATCGTACCGGATTGCAGCAGGGCGCGCCCGACTTCGAGATCGGCATCGGTGAGCTTCTTCGGTCGGCCACCCTTCCGGCCGCGGGCCAGGGCCGCCTTCAGCCCTTCCATCGTGCGCTCACGGTTCAGGTCGAGAAAGTACTCAGCCATGGCGCCGTGCATCTGCAAGGCGAAGCGACCATGAGCGGTGTCGCTATCAAACTGCTCGGTAAGGCTGCGAAAGTGGATCTCCTTCGTGCGAAGGCTGTCGATCGTGCGCATCATCTCGACGAGCGAGCGGCCGAGCCGATCGAGCTTCCAGACCACCAACACGTCGGTGGGGCGCAGGTAGGCGAGGGCAGCCTCGAACTCGGGACGCTTCGTGCCGGCCTTTCCCGACTTCTTCTCCTCGAACAGCCGTTCGCACCCGGCCTTGGTCAGCGCATCACGCTGGAGGTCGAGGTTTTGATCGAGGGTGGAGACGCGGGCATATCCGACGAGCATGTCGGGATAGTGATTCAAGCACGTTTAATCCGCAATAGAAAACCAGTCATATTTTCCCGACATAAACGGGGCTGTTTCAACGTGTGTCCCAAGCGCATCCATTGTTCGTCGGGAAAACGACGGTATTCCCAACACGGAGGGTTTGCAGGCGTCAGCCCTACCGCATCGTGAAGCGGACCGTCAGGTGCCGACCCATGCCAGTCGTCACGATGACCGTCGGCGCTTCCCCAAAGCGGTCGCCATCAGGTGCTTTGAGGACGTCGACGATGCTTTGATAGACTATGTCCGCCACGGCAGCGCGGTACTCGGGGGGCTTCCCCTGGATCTAACCGATACGTGCAAAAGGCATGATGACCTCCTCGGGCAGGGTTGCGGTCGGACCCCGGCCGGGACCGACCGCTGGGCGCTCACGTCCGGTTGTCGATCTCCGGCACACCGCTGCTCCTATCCGCATAGGCAGCGATAAAGGCCGGCCGAGACTGCCAGCGCTGCCAGAAGGCATCGAGATGCTCGAAGCGCTCATCGAGCGGAGTGGCGTTCACCGGGAACTTGGAGAACGCGATGGCCGTCGCCAACGTGATGTCCGAGAACGTCGGCTGATCGCCTCCCAGCAGCCACGCACGGCCGTCGGAGAGGTGCCGGTCGATTAAGCCGGCATGCGCCAGTGCCACCTTGCGGGAGTGCTCGCCCCAGGCCGGATTGCTGGTCAGTTCGAGCTTCGGGCCCAGACCCTGATGCAGGACATGGAATGCAGTGACGATGGGATAGAGGATGTGCACCCACACCCGGTTGTCCCACATCTGATCAAGGCCACGCTCGTGCGCCGTCTCGCCCATGATCTTGCGGCCTTCAAACGTGTCGTCGAGGTAGCGGGCGATGGCGGAGGTCTCGCTCAAGTAAGATCCGTCAGCGAGTGCGAGGGTCGGTGTCTCGCCCCAAGCGTTCATCTTCAGGTGCTTCCAACCCCGCTGCTCGCCGACCGGTGACATGTCGTAGACCGTCTCGTCGAAGTGATCGGCGATGCCCTTCTCGTGCATGAAGATCCGCAGGCGCTGCGGGTTCGGGAAGGCCGAGGGTGAGGTGAAGAGCTTGAGCTTGTCGGACATCGTCGTCTCGCTTTCCTAAAGACTTTGCCTGTCTGTCAGATGACAGGTAACGAGCTAAGGCAGGCGTCTTGTGCTGTCAACCCCTGTCTGCCATATGACAGATGGAGGTTGAGAATGGCAGAGACGTTGAAGAGGGATGTGCGTGAGGCGATCCTCGTGGCCGCGAGGGAAGCAGCGATGGCCTATGGATACGGCGGCATCAATTTCCGCGACCTCGCGGAGGCCGTTGGCATCAAGGCCGCCAGCATCAACTACTATTTCGCCAATAAGGCCCTCCTCGGCGAGGCAGTCGCGCGCCGCTATTGGGAAGACATTGCCCGCGATCTTGGGGCTATTTCAACGGATGTGCAAAGCCCGATGGAAGCGCTGCGGCAATACCCCAGCATTTTTCGTCTCTCTTTGGAGCGCAACAATCGCATGTGCCTCAGCAGCTTCATGGCGACAGAGTATGACGCGTTGCCTGAGCAGGTTCTGAAGGAGGTCCAGTCTTTTGCAGACGTTAATACGGCTTGGCTTCGCGATCAGCTAATTGCTGCAAAGCTAGTTGAGCCGAAGGACGCAGAGACGAGAGCCCGTGCCATTTATGCTGCTGTAGTTGGAGCTCAGATCATCGCTCGAAGCCGTTCGGACATAAATCTGTTCGACTCGTTGGTCAGGAGCTATCAAGAGGCGGGACTCCTGCCGAACTGATCAAAAGCCCGCACGAAGACAAGGTCCGCTTCCATGCTTTGTCGACCGTAAGCGGTCAGGCGGAAATCTACCCAACCCAGTCATTCCAAACCGCATATCCATTGGTATGCCTCGCAGAGGCTGCCTGTGCGTCCAATGCATAACTCGACAGTGTCGGGTATCCGGTCGTTTTGCGGACGCATCTTCCGTATGCACCCAATTCCAACAAAATCCATATTTTAACGACGGCATGTTCTATCGTGCAGTGACACCTCAATACAATTTATTACATGCATTTTTGGGCGAACAAACTTTACATCACACAAACACGGTGCGTAGTTGTCCTGCAAATATTTGATAAATTCGGAAATGTAAAATTATTCAAATTCCGCATGATAAATTCGATAGTGTGTTTTGATGATAGCGGCTGACTGATCAGATAACCCTGTGTGTCCGTACAACCCTCTAAACCGACCTGCTCAAGCTGATGCTCAGTCTCAACGCCTTCCGCCGTAACCGTTGCCCCAAGTTGCGTCGCTATACCCACCACAGCCCGAACGATCGCCGCAGCCCCAGGGTCGTCGATCTCGCTGACGAACGATCGGTCAACCTTGATGCTATCGAAGGGGAACCGGCGTAGATAGCTTAGCGACGAGTAGCCGGTACCAAAGTCGTCAAGCGCGATGCGAACGCCAAAGCTTTTCAAGCGGTGCAGGCAGGCGATCACCGCCTCCGCATCCTGGACGAGAACGCTCTCGGTGATCTCCAATACGAGACGATGGGGCGGGAGACCTGAGCTACGCAGAGCCGAGATGACACTCTCTTCAAGCCCCGGTTGCTGGAACTGAACGGCAGAGACGTTGACGGCGATCCGCAGATGGCCGGGCCAGGAGGCAGCTTCCCGGCATGCCTCCTGCAGGGCCCAGGAACCGAGCGAGACAATTAGTCCGGTTTCCTCGGCCAATGGGATGAACGCACCAGGCGCAATCATTCCACGTGTTGGGTGAGGCCAACGCATCAGCGCCTCGAAGCCGACGATCCTGTGGTCAGACAGACGCAACACAGGCTGATAATGCATGGCAAAGCTGCCACACATGATGGCCTCACGCATCTCCAACTCAAGCTGCATGCGGGTCTCGATAGCCGCATCCATACCGGCTTCGTAGAAGCGGTAGCTGTCGCGCGCTGCCTCCTTGGCTCGATAAAGCGCGAGGTCCGCGTTCTTGAACAGGGTTTCGGCTGTGTCGCCGTTAGACGGAGACAGGGCAATCCCGATGCTGACGCCGACAGTCACGAGGTGCCCGCCAAGATCGAGTGGTTGGCCTACCGCATCGATCATACGCTGTGCCAGCGAGCTGACTTGGTGCAAGTGGTCTACGTGCGAGACGATGATCGCGAACTCGTCGCCGCCGAGCCGTACCACGACATCGCCGTCGCGAATGTTTGCGCGCAAGCGCGTGGCAATCTGGCAGAGCAGTTGGTCGCCCGCAGGGTGGCCGAGTGTGTCGTTGACGGACTTGAACCGATCGAGGTCAAGGCACAGCAGCGCTGCCTGGCCTCGGCCGCGGCGAACCTCGGCCAGGCGGTGCTCTAAATGCTCGTAAAAAACGGTTCGGTTGGGCAAGCCCGTGAGCGCATCGTGGCGTGCCATGTAGGCGATGCGGTGTTCAGACGCCTTACGCTCCGAGATGTCGATATAAGTGCCAACCATGCGCAGCGGGGTGCCTTGCGGGTCCCGCGACACCACTCTGCCACGTGAGAGAACCCAGGTGTAGTCGCCAGACTTGGTTCGCATGCGGCGCTCAGAGGCGTACGTGGCGGATCGCTGTTCGAAATGCTCCGCTACAAGCGCCAGCGTCTGCTTCAGGTCGTCAGGATGAGTGAGCCCCATACAGGTGTTGATGTGCGCTTCGACCTCTCCTGGCTCGTAACCAAACATGGTGTACCAGCGGTCGGAGTACCAAACCTGCCCCGTGGTGACGTTCCAGTCCCATAAGCCATCGCTACCACTGTCGAGGGCGAGGGCAAGGCGCTCCTCGCTCGTGCGTAGGCGCATTTCGCTTTGAATGAGAGCGTCTTGGGTCGTGCGTCGCTCGGTTACATCGAGATCAAGGCCGACGATCTGCAGCGGCTTGCCAGTTGCCTCATCACGGATGATGCGGCCAAAGCTCATAAGCCAGCGGTACCCAGCACTGCCCTCGGGTCGCCTCACCCGATACTCTACTTTGTAGTTCGAGCCATCACGAAGCGCTGCTGCGTGAGCCGCATGGACAAGTGGAAGGTCGTCCGGGTGTACCCTTGCGGCCCATTCGGCGATGCCGATGTCGATCCAGTCCGTTGAGCCCGACTCGCAATCGAACCCAAGCATGTGGGCGCTCTCAGGAGAGTTTTGCGCCACATCTCCATCCAAGCTCCACTGCCAAATTCCCGCTCCGGCAGCTTCCTGAGCAAGCCGGAGGAGATCGGCTGTCTGCTCAAGTTTCGCATGTGCGGTCCGGTAGCGCGCCTCGCTCGCCCTAATCAGTGCTTCCGATCGCGTGCGTTCCTCCAAGGCGGTTTCAGCTGCGATCCGCGCCCGATGAAGTTCGATGTGAGCCACAACAATCCGAGCGAGGCCTTCAAGCTGGGTTCCCTGCAGCTCTGAAAACGTTCGCGGCTTGGTGTCGACGAGGCACAGCGTGCCAAGTCGAATGCCTGATCGAAGAACAAGAGGGGCGCCTGCGTAGAAACGGATGGCATGCTCACCCGTTACTAAAGGGCTCTGGGCAAAACGTGGGTCCGTCGTTGCATCTTCGACGACGAGAACATCGTCCGACAGGATGGCATATGCACAGAATGCAATATCACGCGGCGTGCCATCTGCAGCGATCCCACACTTGGCCTTGAACCATTGTCGGTCGCTGTCGATGAGCGTGATCAGTGCGATAGGCACAGCGAACAGCGCGGCCGCAGTGCTGCACACCGCATCGAAGTGGGCCTCAGGCGCCGTATCGAGGATGCGCAGATCGCGCAGAGCCGCGAGACGCTCGCCCTCATTTGGCGGAAGCGGCGGCATGGTTATTCCATCGCTGGAGGTTGCTCATACCAGGCGGGTTAACGCACGCTATGCATCAAAGGATGAATAACTTTCACGCATGCGTAATCGATTGCGCGGCTTGCGGAGACAGCGGCGTCATTTGCGAGCTGTCACTATCTGATCCGTCGTTCTGCTGCCAAGAAGAAGGGGCTGCCCAATGGCAACCCCTTCAGAGAGTGTAGGAAAGTGTCAGACGACGAACGATCCGTTGTCGAGGACATGATGGCCCTGGAGGATGAAGTCGAAGTCTGATGCTCCGTCGCCGTTGGTGTCACCCTGTACCAGGGTGTTGCCGCCGCCGAACTTCATCCGCAACTCGCCGGCCTGACCCGAGAACGTGTCCGTCCCGATGAAATCGAAGCCTTGGTCTCCGCCTTGACCGAAGTTCGCATCGATCGCGCTCAGGTCGATGCGGTCGCCCGCGGCGAAATCGAAGTCCTTGATGATGTCGCGTCCGGCAACAGCAACGTCACTGTCGGTGACGTCCTTGAAGACGAACGTGTCTGCGCCGTCGCGGCCATAGAGGAGATCACGGCCGTCACCGCCGTAGATCTGGTTGGCCCCGGCGTTGCCGTAGATCTGGTTGTTGCCGGCATTGCCGTTGGCAGTGAGATCCGCGGCTCCGTTGAACACCATTTTCTCGATGTTGGCTTCCATCGTGTGGCTGACGGTCGAGCGGATCGTGTCGAAGCCTTCGCCCGGCTGTTCGATGGCCTGATCTCCGGCATTGTCGATCAGGTAGGTGTCGTTGCCGCTGCCCCCGCGCATGGTGTCTGCACCGGTGCCACCAAGCAGGGTGTCGTTGCCGCCGTTACCTGTCAGCACGTCGTCGCCCGCACCGCCGCTCAGACGGTTGCTACCATCGTTGCCGGTGATGTGGTTGTCGAGGTCGTTGCCGGTGCCGCTGAAGCCGCGGTTACCCGTGAGGACGAGATCCTCGACGTTCGCAGAGAGGCTATAGCTGGTGGAGGATCGAACAGTATCGTGGCCCTCGCCCGGGAGTTCCACGACTTTATCGCCGACCCTGTCGACGAAGTACGTGTCGTCGCCGAGACCGCCATAAAGGGCGTCATTGCCGGTCCCACCATCGAGGATGTCGTTACCACCCTTGCCAAGCAGGGTGTCGTTGCCGGCTCCGCCTCTGAGCGTGTTGTCGCCATCGGTGCCGAAGATGGCGTTGCTCAAGGTGTTGCCGGTCCCGTCGATGTCTCCGGCTCCGGTGAGCACCAAGCGCTCGACATTGGCCCCAAGGGTGTAGTCGATCGAGGAGCGCACGGTATCGTTGCCCTCGCGGGCCAGTTCAATGACTTGATCACCGGCATCATCGACCACATAGGTGTCATTGCCCGTTCCCCCGCGCATCGTGTCCGCGCCGGTGCCGCCGAAAAGGGTGTCATCTCCCCCACGTCCGGAAAGGGTATCGTTGCCGGCGCCTCCGTCGAGACGGTTGTCACCGCTATTGCCGGTTAGGCTGTTGGCGCCATCGTTTCCGGTGGCGTCGATGGCGTCGGATCCGAGCAGGACGACGTTCTCGACATTGGCGCCGAGACTGTAGGTCACCGATGAGCGGACGGTGTCGTTGCCCTCGTCGGCGGCCTCGATGACCTGATCGCCCGTGGAATCCACGACGTAGACGTCGTCGCCGGCTCCGCCGCGCATGATGTCGTCGCCGGTGCCGCCAACGAGGACATCGTCCCCACCACGCCCAGTGAGGCGGTCGTTTCCAGCCCCGCCATCGAGGCGGTTGTCGCCGTCATTGCCGGTGATGCTGTTGTCGAGGGCGTTGCCTGTTCCGTCGATGTCGCCGGTGCCCCGGAGGACGAGGTTCTCGACGTTGTCGGGAAGGGTGTAGGTTACCGAGGAGCGAACGGTGTCCTCGCCTTCGTCGGCATCCTCCACCACGGTGTCGCCGGACGAATCGACGATGTAGGTATCGTCGCCGGCGCCGCCGATCATGGTGTCGTTGCCGGCGCCTCCGTCGAGGGTATCCGCGCCGTTGCCGCCGCGCAGCGTATCATCGCCGTCGCCGCCCATCTGGGTGCCACCAGCATCGATCACGATGTCGATGAGGTCGGGCGTGGCGTCGAGGTTGAGCCCGACCAGGGAGACAGTCTCATCCAGGGTTCCGAGGAGAAGATCCACGGTGCCGCCCACGAGATCCGTGGCGAGGTCTCCAACGCTGCCGAGAATGCCGGGGCTGGTTTCCGTCCCGAGGTCGACCGGCTGGAACGGCAGGTCGAGCGTCGCCAAGACCGTATCCCCGAGTTTCACCTCGACTCCGTCGTATCCGCCGCTGGCCGAGACCGTCCCTGTGAGGAGGCCAGTCGACGCCTCGATCTCCCAATTGCCGGTGTAGTTGTAGGTCAGGCCGTTAGCCTCGACGGTCAGAACCTCGAACGTATCCGTGCGGCTGCCGCCGAGGAGGAGATCGCCGACACTGTCGACCAGACCCGTAAACGTGACGCTGTCGGCATCGCCGAGATTGGGCAGGAAGAAATCGCGGACGTCGAAACCGGCATTGGTGAGGATCGATACGGTAGCCATTAATATCTCCAAACCCCAGGATCTTGGTATATTACATAAACTGTGCACTGCACCAAACTGGTCTTCATAGAACAGCTCAGATGACTGCATAAATAGGTACAGCCATTCCTTAACGAATTATAAATCGGTTGTATGGCTTTATAACCAAGTCCTAGTTGGTATGGAGCAATACTCAATGGAACTGTTTTGCAACCGAAGGAGTTTCGGCTTCTGAATGCCGGTTTTCTGCTCTGGGAAAACCAGAGCAAATAAAACCGGTAGTTACGGATCACTCGCTTCGATCATTGGAGAATTGTAGCTAATCAGCTATTTAGATAATGAACGCCCCGTGATTGATGCTGCACGCTGTCCTGCGCCCGTGCGCTCGTCGGCATTGAGCCTTTCCTCACGCCGAGAGCCTCGTCCGCCTAATCGTTCGGAAGTTGCATGTAAGGCGACGGTTGCCAGAGGGCCTTGCCTCCTGGAGTGCCCTCGCTCTGAAGCATGGGCCCCCAGACACCGGAACAGAGAGTCCTCACGATGTCTGTGCCGCCCACTGTTCGACGTCGGTTTGGTTGGACCCAATCGGCCCTATGGCTAGGTGCCCTGAACCTGTTTTCAGTCATTGGCCTCTGCGCGATCTCAGCCTTCATGCTGTGGCAGATGCGCCTCGATGCAGAACAGCGCACAGAAATCACTTCCCGCAGCCTCGTGGAGGTGCTGGCGCGTGATATCGCACGCAACATCGAACTGTATGATCTCTCGCTGCAGGCCACGGTCGACAATCTGCAACTGACAGAAGTTTTGCAGGCGTCCCCCAAACTGCGCCACCTGATCCTGTTTGACCGGGCGATCTCAGCGGCCGGCTTTGCCTACGTCCTCGTGCTGGATCGGAATGGCAATGTCATTGCCAACTCCCAAACCCTTGGCCCTATCTCCTTCAACGCAGCAGACCGAGAGTACTTCCGCCACTTTGCCGACGGCGCGAATGACGGCCTGTACATCAGCAAGCCGGTCATCTCACGTCTCAGCGGTCAGTCGGTGCTGGTGATGAGCCGCCGGCTGTCGAACGCGGACGGCTCCTTCGCGGGCATCGTCACCGGTGGCATTCAGATCGACTATTTCCGCGATCTCCTCAGCTCGGCTAAGGCAGAGCATGCCGGCACCGTCACATTGTACGGCCCCGACGGCACGGTTGTGATGCGTACACCACTCGGTTCGCATCCGCTCGGCACCAGCGTGATGCAGACGCCGAGCTACCAGAAGATTTTGACCGCCAAAAGCGGAAGTTTCGTCGGTCCCGCGATGGTGGGTGAAGGGGATCGCCACTTCGTCTTCGCGCAGATTGGCAACTACCCGCTGCGCCTAAGTACGTCCGTTGCCCCCACACAGATCTACGCCGACTGGTGGAAGAATGCCCTTGGGCTTGGATTCGTCGTGCTCAGCCTCTGTGGCACGACGGTGGTTCTGACTTGGCTGTTTGGTCGGGAGCTAAGCTACCGGAAGCGGTCCGAGCAGGTCACGGCTGCGCTAAACGTCGAGCTGGAGCAGATGGCGACCACCGACGCCCTGACGGGGCTCGCCAATCGCCGACGCTTCGACGAAGTGCTTGCACGCGAGTGGCGTCGTTCTGTCCGCAGCCAGCAGCCGCTCTCTCTGATCCTGCTTGATGCCGACCATTTCAAAGGCTTCAACGACCGCTATGGACATCAGAAAGGGGACGAGGCGCTCAAGCTGATCGCGCGATCGATCGAAGCCGCGATCGACCCCATTCATGACCTCGCCTGTCGCATCGGTGGTGAGGAATTCGCGGTGATCCTACCCGCCACAGACGCAGTTGGTGCTGAAATCGTCTCTGAGCGCATCCGTGAAGCCATCGCCGGCTGGAGGGAGCCGCACGCAGCAAACCCGCATGGTGTGCTGACTGTGAGCGGTGGTTTGGCGCAGATCCCCCAAATGCGGGCCGCGGATCCGGCTGCTCTCATCGCGATTGCCGATCGAGCTCTCTACGAGGCCAAGGCGGGTGGGCGAAACCAAATACGAGTCGCATGCCGGAGCGGAGCAAGCCTACGTGTCGTCGCAAGCACTTAGAGCGCCGTTCGAAGCTGTCGCCCGACCTTAACCGACACGGATGCGACAGGCCTAAAACATTGTTTTATATAGAGAATATGGTAATCTGACCAAAGACTTATCGGGGGTTGATCGTTCGCAGGAGAGCGGGGAGCGGCGGAACATGCCGCGTCCTGTAATCCCTAAAGCGACGAAGCTACGCGCTGAGGGCCAGAAGCCATGACAAGACGGAAGACCGGTGACGCGCTCCTCGGTGCGGCGCGGAT
>NZ_JBTXKX010000002.1:0-63664 GCF_054817925.1 Methylobacterium sp. CM6247 | reverse complement strand
GGCGGGAGGATTCGAACCTCCGAATGGCGGTACCAAAAGACAGCCCACGCATGTTATAAGCCTTTCCACCGTTTGACTTTTTCAGGTCAGACCGCCGCCCCTGTGCCGGCAATTGTGCAATGATCGGTTGGCCCGTTGCGGCGTCGACCTCTACGGAAAAACCTGTGCCGGGAACTGTGCGGACAGGGTGCGCACGCTCGCGGCGGTCCTCGACTTCCAGAAACGCATAAGCGCGCTCGGTCTGGACGACGCTACGGTGCCCGAGCTGATCGCGCACCATCTCCATCGGCCACTTCTCCTCTTGAAGGAGTCGGCACCCGTGGGTCCGCCGGAGATCATGCCAGCGGAGAGCTTTAACCTTCGCCCGCTCGGCCGCCCGCTTCATCCCACGGTCGAGGTGGTTGAACCGGTCGCCATCGTTGTCGGTGCCGGTGGCGACAGCTACCGCTCGCAGCGCGCCACGGCGGGTGGTCGTTGCCCCGTGATGAAAGACGTAGGGGCTCGTTAGGTGACGGGGCATCGTCTTGAGCACCGCAACGGCCGGCGCCAGCATGATGACCGTCCGCTCTCTCTTGCCCTTGGCCGTCTCGGCAGAGACAACGATCTGATTCCTCGCGAGGTCGATCTGCGACCAGGTGAGCGAGAACTGCTCCTCCATACGCAGGCCGGTGTAGATAGCGAACGTCATGGCGTCCCGAACGTAGGGTAGGGCGCTTTCCATCAAACGAGCTTCCTCCGCCCGCGTCAGGTAACGCGTCCGCGGCGGGCTCTCGCTCAGGCCGCGGCGGGACCGCTGCTTGATGAAGGGCGTCACCGGGTTCGCGTCAGCCCACTCGTTCTCGATGGCGAAGCCGAAGATGGTCGATAGGCAGGCCAGATCCCGGCGCACGGTTGGTGCCGACGTCCCCATGGTCCGGCGGGCCGTCTCGAAATCCTTCAGGTCTTTCGGCTTCAGGTCGAGAAGCAGGCGTGAGCCGAAGTGTTGGTTGAGCCATGTGATCGACACGCCATACCGGCGCAGCGTGTTGGGTCGCAGGTTCGGGCCATGCTCTTTGATGAAAGCGGCGATCACAGCGTTCACCGTCAGCCTCGGCTTCCCGCCCCACGCCTGGGCTTCGAGGTCGTTGAGCCAGATCCTAAGACGGTCGCGAGCAACGCTTTCAGATCTTGTTCGCATGGACTCGCGGAGGTCTTGGCCGTTTTTCTGGACCCGCCCCCACCACGTCTTGCCCCTGAGATAGATGTCGGCCATTCCGGTACCGTCCTCGTCGAAGCATCCCACCACTGACGCACGGCCCGAAGGTCGAACACCCAACTTGATCCAGGGCCGAAAGGCTGTCGAGCGCCTGGTACCCGGCCCGCGGCGGCCCGCCTGATCCAGTGCCGCTCCGTGAAGCCGAATTCCTCGACGAGCCGAGATGCGCTGACTTGCTGGGTCATCACGTCACCTCCTGATCAAGCTTGTCGAGCCAGTGCCGGCTAGGGTCGATCTTGTCGGCCCGAGCGCGATCCATGGCGAAGAATTCGTCGTCGAGGCGCTTCATCTCGGCCTCGGCCGCCTCCAGCGCGGCGACCATTTCAGGCTTGGCCCATCGGCCGCTGGAGCTAGGCGCGTCTGAAAAGGCGTTCCATCGGCGCTCTGCCCGGTCTTTTGCGAGCCCAAGGCGCAGGAAGTCATCCGCCGCACCGTGCTGAGCAATGTGCTCAACGAAGGCGCAGGCGAGTTCCGGGCTGACGGCGAACACCTCGCCCTTGACCCGCACCTCGTGAAGCGCGGCGTGGGCTGCAGCTTCCAGGGCCACGGCATCATCAAAGGGCACGGGCCAGTAGCCATGCACCTTCAGCTTCCGGCCGCGCCCAACCTGCAGCGTCGAGCGGCGTCCCACCGGATTGATGGACCGGCCGATCTTCACCTCGTCGGAGTTGCCGTCCTCGCCGATGACGTAGAGGTAGCTCCTAGCCTTCGCCACGGTTCGCCTCCTTTATTTCGGGAGCGAGAGCGGAGCGGCCGAGGTCGGTGCGGCGGAACATGCCGAGGCGCGCTCCTTCAATGAGGCCGAGCCTTTCGAACTTGATCCGCCACGCCCTAGTGGATGGGTAGGCATCCCATTCGTCGGGCACCTTCGATAAGGCTAGACGCGCAGCCTTCGTCAGCTTCACCTCACTCATCCCCCTCTCCCTTCGTTGTGGTCGAAAGGGCAGAGCGGCCGGCGGGGGTGAGGCCGTGAACCTCATCGATCAAGCCGAGCGCACGTAGCCGCCGGATCTTCTGCTTGCGGAGGCCGATGCCGGATTGGAGATCGCGCAACCTGGAGGCGTCCGCTTCCGTGAAGGGCGGAGGCTCCATGTTCGGCGCAGCCTTCAGCTTCACGACTTTGCCGTATCGGGATGTTGCGTACTGTCTAGCGTGCGCGGCGGTCGCTGCTACCACGGTGACCTTCCGGTTCGTGTCTCGGTCGATGTAGGCGGTGAATGCTGGCATCAGCCTCGACCTCCTTCTGCGGGCGGTAGATTGTCCCCATGGCCTGCCTCCTTGACGGATTTCTCGACGAAGGAGCGGGCGGCAGAGGCGTCCCCCGATTGCTGGACTAGGGCGTGTAGAAGGGCGGCCAGGATGGCGAGGGGCAGGGTCGCTGCAGTCTCCTCGACCGACGTCAGAAGCTCGAAGCGAATGCGCGCGGCAGGCTCGCCGGGAGCCCACTTCGTGCCGTTCGAATGAAGCGTGAATTCCTGCCCCGGCAGCACCTTGGCGACCAGCGCGAGCGCGGCGTCTATGGAGGTGGTGTAGGAATGGACGCGAGAGCCGACCGCCCAACTGTCAGCCCGAAGGTTGCAGTTGCAGGCGTCAATCTTCGTGTCTTCCTGGCCGGCTGCGACGAGGCGGCGCCCCTCCACGATGGCCTGCCACCACGGATCGTTCGGCAGCACTGTGGCGTGGATCGCCTCATCCAACTCCCGGCTTCCAGCCTTCGCCTCCTCCACCAGAGCAATGAGCGCGCGCAAGGTCTCAGCGGTTGGCATCGGCGGCCTCCTTGTCGGCAGGCTTCTCGTCAGGATGAAGCGGGAAACTAGGGTCGAAGGTGCGCAGGAACCGATGGGCGTCCGCGCCATTCAGCGTGAACGTCCGGGGCCGGGGCGCCTTCTTCAGGGTCTTCCCGCAGTCGCCGCAGGACACCGATCCGTTGCGGTTGCCGACGCGCATTGTGTGAGCGCACCTCGTCATCGGGCGGCCTCCTTGTCGAGGGGAAGGGCGGGGGCGAGCACATCCGGCCAGGGAGCTAGCCAGCGCCAGGCGTCCATGCCGAGGAGGGTAACCTCTTGGCCGTAGGACCAATCGCCGTCGATGCAGGCGATGTCGTAGGTGGCCGACGCCTCGGACCACGTCTGAAGCCACTGCTCACCCTCGCCGTTGTAGCGAGGCTTCCCATCGCGGGCCGTGACGTGCCACCGTCCGTCCTCCGCCGCGCGCGCCGTGTCTTCTGCTAGCGCGGAGCGGTGGATGAGGGAGCCAACCTCCTCCAATGGCATCCAGCCATCCCAACAGCCATGAAAGACGCCGTAGATCGAAGTCCCATTGTAGTGGAGGATTGTGTCGAGAGAGCCCGGCTCGTCCTCGTCCCCGTGCCCAAGGAGGATTGTGGCGATCCATCCATGCGGCATAGCGCTGTTGGGTTTGTGCTTGGCCACAATTGGGAAGCCTTTCGGGGCATCCTTCATCGGGCGCCATGCCGACGCCTTCGTCTCTTCCGACGAGCGCAGCGCCTCAGCTTCAATCGCCATGGGGAGGCTCCGGGTTGGTGAGGGCTGCGAGTGCATCTCGGGCACGAGCGGACCGGGATTGCGCCGCGAGGTTGTATCCGTCTAGGAACTGTTTCATCTCGGCGCCCATAGGCTCTTGGCCTTTGATGGCACCCCAGTGATCGCGGGCTGCGATAGCTTCCAGCCCAGCCCGCATCGTCGCGATCTCCCCCTCCGCCTGGGCGAGTTTGGAAGTGAGCCGGGCGGCCTCGGTCTCGGCACGATTGGCGCGGAAAAGCGCATAAGACGCGCGCCGGCCAGCTTCTTTGCGAGCCTCCAACCAGAAGGCGGCTTCCCGCTCTCCTCGCGCCACGCGAGCCGCCATAGGCCCTTCGACGATTTGCATTCGGCGGTGGAGCTTACGATTGGTTTCCTTTAGCCGCTCCGCCTCCTCGGCCCTGGCTATCGCCGCATCCCGTTCGGCCCGCAGGGTTTCGTTCTCGGTGCGGAGGGGCTCGATAGCCTCATTAAGAAGCGGGCGAATTGCCTTCCAGCCATCATGGCTCATGGCGATCTTTCCGCCGTGGATGCTGATGCCTTTGTCGCCCGTCCATGCCGCTTGTCCGAAGGCGGCGATAATCCGGTCTTGGATCTGCGTCCGCGCCACGGCCTCCCGCTCTCCCAGGCACGGTGGTGTTGGGGTGGGAGTCGTGCGGCCCTCGCGATGCTAGAGGAAAGCTGTTCGACGGCTTCAATGCGCCGGCCGATCCAGCGCATCGCGTTGACGGCCATGGAGTTGCCCAGCGACTTGTAGCGAGGGCCGTCGGCCATCATCCCGCGCGAGGTCGGGACGAGGGTGTAGCCGTCGGGGAAGCCCTGAAGGCGCTCGCATTCGAGGGGCGTGAGACGGCGGACGGCCCAGCCCGTCAGTGTGTGTGGGATCGCGTTGGGACAGATGCCCCGATCCTCGCCCATTCCGCCCGACTGCAACGACATGGCCACGTCATCGGCCGTGCCGTTTCGCAGATCATAAGCGATGGCCTCGGCCTGCGGAGATGATGACGAGAGCGAGCCGGCCCGATCCCACGTGACATCGGGGTCCTGACGCGAGTTGAAGGCGATTGCCGGCGGATGAGCGCCAGACGCCAGCGGATGACACGGGTCGCCCGCCTGCGGATTGCAGCGGTTCGCAGCGCTGGTGATCTGCGTCGTGTCGAAGGCGATCGGCAGAAGCGCATCGGTGCAATCGCTGTCGACGCCCTTGGCGCTGTCCCGCGCCCGAAGCGTCTGCGCCACGAACGTTTCGCTCTCGAAGTCCATTCGCCCGCAGGGGCCGCCATGGGCGCTCAGCGCTGTGGCGACGTCTATCGGACCTCGGGTGTCATTGCCGCCGAAGGCAATTGGGACGATCGGCGTTCCCCGGCCCGTTCCGTCCTCGGAAGCGTCGAAACCTTCGGCCCGCAGCGAGTGCGAAACGCCGGCGATCAGATGCCCGTTGGTGTCTCCCCCGTCGGGTTGCCCGCAACGGCGGCCAAGGCTTCCTGTAAGGCTGGCGGCAGCAATCGCCCCCGCTTCTCGGCGCGGCGCAAGATCCCCGCGCAGGCTCGCGCGCTCAAAAAGTACCGCTGCGGCACGGCGCCAGTCTCCAAGATATCCGACAACGAACACACGCCGCCGGCGCTGGGGAACAGCTCGCTCGAATCCGAGTGTTCGCATGTACTGAGCGTCAAGCACTCGGTAGGCGACGCCATACCCGAGTTCGCCCATGCCCCCGAGAATGGCACCAAAGTCCCGTCCTCCGTTCGATGACAGGACGCCGGGGACGTTCTCCCAGACCAGCCATCTGGGGCGCAGGCGCTGAGCCAGCCTAAGATACTGGAGGGCCAGGTTGCCACGGTCGTCTGCCAAGCCGCCTCGGAGGCCTGCGACCGAGAAGGACTGACAGGGGGTTCCGCCCACGAGAAGGTCGATTGTACCGTACTGGCCGTCTTGGATCGTCGTGAAGTCGCCATGCAGCGGCACCTCTGGATAGTGGTGGGACAGCACGGCGCGCGGCGCGGCGTCGATCTCGGAGAAGAACTGCGGCTGCCAGCCGAGCGGGTGCCACGCCACGGTGGCCGCTTCGATGCCGGAGCAGACAGAGCCATAGCGGAGCCCAGCCATCACGCCTCCTCCCCTGAGCTTTTGGAAGGTGAGGTCGGGGCGTTAATGGCTGCGCGGGCACGGCGGAGGTCGCCAAACGTTACACGTGCAAAGACGGTGCATAGCGCATCGTCGGCCCAATCATCCATCCATGGCTGGTAGTGAGTCACGAACGGTGCCAATGCCGCCCGAACCGGGTCTGCGGGGGATGGGCGAGCGGAGGCGGCAGAGAGGGCGGCGAGAGCGTCAGAGCGGTGCTTTAAGTAGGCCAGATCAGCCTGCCAATCGCGCTCAGGATACTCGCCGTTCCAGCCTTCGCCGGACGCCTGGAAGCCGGCATCATAGGCCTGCTCTAGGGTTAGTTTCGCCTCGCGCTTCGGGTTCGGGTTGGTGAGGGAGGGGGGGGTCATGCTCGGTCTCCAGCCCAATCAGAGAGGCGGTCAAAGGCGAGGCCGGCGGCTTCGCCAGCAAGTTCGGTCAGACGGAGGAAGGGCAGCGTGGGGATGGCCACGAACCTGCGGAAGCGGCGGGAAAGGCGGGTCATGAGCGCGCCCTCGCTGGTGACCGTTCCTGCGCCTCGGGCTGACTGTTCGGTCGCGTCAGAACGGCGAAGGCGCGGGCCAGCAAGCTGGGGCGCCGGGCTTGCCGCGGAACGACCCGCAGCTGCGTGACCACGGCGCTCGGCCGGGCGTGCCCCTCGTCCGCAGCGAAGCGCCGGAGCAGGGACACCAGGCGGCAGGCCTCTGCCGTGGCGGCCGCATCCGCATCGATCGCCGCAACCGCCTTGGTGGTCTCAGGGCAGTCCGATGGGACGCCAATGCTGCTGGCGAGGCGTCGGCTGCGGTCCTGGCGGAGCGCGGATGCTTCGAGGCCAGCAGCGAGCGCCGCGAGATCGAAGCCGGAAAGGTCGGGCCCGCTCAACATGCCGGGGCTCCGTGGGCGGATTCGATTGCCGCCATGACGCGGAGGACGCTGGTCTTACCCTTCGCCTCATGGATCCGCCGATAGGCCGAGAGCAGGTCGCGCTCGTCGGGCGTCACCTCCTCGAGCATGGGATCCGCGAAGGTCTGCGGGTCGAGGGCGAGCGCTGTGGCGATGGCGGCCCGCCGCTCGAGCGACACGAACTCGTGGCCGCGCTCGTACCGGCTGATGCGCGCGTGGCAGACGCCGATCTTGGCGGCGAGCTCGCGCTGCAGGATGCCCTTGCGCTTCCGATGGTGGGCGATCAGGCGACCGACCTCGCGGTCGCCAGAGTTGACGAGGCTCGTCATATCAGCGGTCCCTCTTGTAGGCGATTTCGGTTTTCGGGCAGCTGCGAGTGGCCGAGCGCTGCGGTGCGAACTTCTGGAAGCCGCGGCCCTGAAGCCGAGTGGGCGGGCGGATGCCGAGGTGATTGTCCTGGCGGCGCTTCGCCTTGGCGATGTCGGCGACGTCCTGCCGGGTCTTTTCCGTGTGGCACGGGGAGCAAAGGCACTGGCAATTCTCCAGCGTCGGCTCTCCGCCCATCTGATCGGGGATGACGTGGTCGTAGGCGTGCTTGCCGGGGGTGAGCGGGCAACCACAGCGGATGCCACCTTCCAGAATCCTCTCGCACTCGCCGCCGGCACGGGCCCATGCAGCGCGGCGGACGGCCTTAGAGAACTCAGTGCGGCTGCCACTCATTGCTTCACCCCGAGCGCCATCAGCGCCTCGTCGAGAAGCTCGCCCGCCTTAGTGGAGAGCGCCGAATCCGTGCCGGGATCCCGGCAGTCCTTCCGGGCCGCCTTCAGCGCAGCCTCAGCCTTGCCGATAGCGTTGATCGCCTGAGCGACAGCGCTCGCGCGCTTCACACCACCGGGCCAGATGAAGGTCGCCTCCTCGGTGTCCTTCGCCTTGATGGTGATCCAGGCCTTGCCGTCATCACGGAGGCCGAACTCGGCTGCCAGGGTGATGCTCATTGCACCGCCTCCGGAGCCCGGTGGCTCGTTACCGGCCAGACGACCGTCTGACGTTCCCCGGCCGCGTCGTGGATGGCCCAAGCCAACTTCCGAAAGCGATCAACTCGGCGCACGTCGGCGGCGCATTTCAGGTCAAAGCCGAGGGCAGAGTTCACCGCCTCGTTGACCCGGCGCCAGTCTCCGCCAAGCACGTGGTCACCGCCGGCGATGATCAGCGCGTACAGGACCGCCAGGGACCGGGTTGTCGCCTTGCCGCTCTCGGCCTCGGCCATGAACAGCGTCATGATCGGATGCTCTGCGGTCATGACCACACGCTCCAGAGCCAGAGCGAGCCGGCCGGCACGCCGACCAAGACGAAGATGGCCACGGCGAGGACTGCGAGAGCGCTCATGTCGAACGGGGCGGCATCGTGATGCGCAGCCATGGCTCAGGCTCCCGCGCAGTTGGTGAAGCCGAGCTGATAGTCCGGCGTCATGGGCGGGAGGCTGGCCGCGAGGGCGGCGCCATGGGCGTGAGCGGCGGCGACCAACGGATCCGCGCGGCGGGCCCGGCAGGAAGCGGCCACCTCGTTCTCGCTGAGGCGATTGCGCAGGGCGACCACCAGGGAGGCGGCCGTGCCGTTCGCGGCGCCGGGCCCACCAAGCGCTTCGGCGAAGGCCGTGCGCGTGTCCTCGACAGCGCCCTCGAAGGCGGCCCGAAGGCGCTCCACGGCGCGCTGACCGTTGCCGTTGTCGAAGGCCGCACCGGTGGCGCCCTCGAAGGACAGTTTGGTGACTGCCTGCATCAGGGCGTGGGAGGCGCGGGCCATTGCCTCGACCTGAAAGGCGAGGTCGTCGGCGTTCATTGTGGGATCGGTGTTGCGGAACGACGTGCTCATGGCAGCCTCACACGGCGAGAGAGCGGGAAGAGGGCGGGTCGAAGGAGGAGGCGGGCGCTACGGCGCTGGCGCGAGGCGCGGCCGGTAGCCGGTGCCTCCGTCGAATTTGCTGACAATGATCCGGCCAGCGCCGGCGGCATGGAGCGCATCGGCGACAAGGCGGCGATCCTCAGCGGAGAGGCTGACGCTGGCGAAGGCCGTGCGGGGATTGACGGTGGCGGTCCGCAGATGGGCGGCTGCAGCGGCCGCGCGGGCCGCGCCATCACCTTCGACCGACTCGAGCCGGCAGAGGGCGTCCACCAGCGAATCCGGTGTGATCTCGATGGCGCGGCCAGTGGGCGGGGCGACGCCAGCGATCTCATCTAGCCGGGCGAGGCCGACGCAGAAGCCGTTCAGTTCACGCCGGCGAAGGAACCGGGCGAGGAAGGCAGCGTCCTGGGCCCCGGGAGCGAGGTTGACGTAGCCGGACTGGCTGTTGCGGACACGCTGGGAGAGCAGGCGGTCGGCGCGCACGGCCTCGTCATCACCCTTGATGAGCAAAGCCATCGCCGCCTTCTGGAAGCGGTTTAGCTCGCAGACGGTGAAGCGGGCGGCCGGGCGCTTGGCGTCAGCCTTATCCTTGGCGATGCGATCGGCCTTGCGGCCCTCAACTTCGGCAGTGACGTAGCGCTTGCGCCGGCGGGAATCTCCAAACGCGTGACTGAGCGTCGAGGTCATCAGTGCCTCCACGTGAAGGAGGCGGCGTTGCGGCGAGCAGTGCGGGTCCGGTGCTCGCGCAGACCTTCGAGATGGAGCGCAATACACCCGAGGGCGCACACGAACAGCGGGACGTAGATCGACGAGTAGGGGATGAAGTGGTCGAGGAACGCGGCCATGGCTCAGGCCGCCTTCTGGGGATAGCGAGGCGGGGAAACGCGCTGCCACGCTGGAGGCTTGCCGGCAGGCAACCGCCGGGCAATCGCGGCTTCGCGAATAAAACGGCGCGACTGCCTACCGTCGATGATCGCGGCAGCCCGCATCGCACTCCGGTAGGAGTCGGCGGGCCGAGCGCCCTTCGAGCGCTTACGCTTGGTCGTGGGCTTCTTATGCGCGGCCTTAGCCGCTTGAGGGGCAGCGTCGGCGCTGAGGCGCGCCAGACGGCGGTTCATGGTTCGAATGAGTGACACGGGCTGGCTCCATCACCGTGAGGCAATGGGAGCAAGGTACATTAAGTACCCATGCAGTCAAGTACGTTTCGTACCCATTCTCGACGGCTTTGCGGGCGTAATGCTGTCCACACCAATCCACAGGGCCCAGTTGCACCCTTATCGTGTTCCTGTTTTGTTCTTCAAAGGCCGCTCGGGCACAGGAATCGGACAGCAAGTATGGCAACCCAGACCATCCACGTCGTGCAGACCTTTTTAGTGAACGAGCTGGGGGAGTTCGGAGCCGAGGAGCCGAAGGCCGTCAAAACGGCAGAGGCCGCACGTGAGGCCGCCCGGAAGGCGTACGAGATGGGCAAGCCAGCCATCGCATTCTCCCGGACCGGAGATCCGAGCATTGGGGAGTACGGCTCACCGACAGTGCTGATTCAGGCCGGAGAAATTCCCGAAGACATCCTAGAGGCATTCTGCGGCGAAGGCATGTGAACAGCGCTCAAGCGAGAGGCAAGCCGATGACCAAGCGAGAAACCTACGTCGTTCAGACCTTCACTCGCAAAAGCAGCGGCATGCTCGTGCTAGGGCCGCTTATACCCTGCAAAGATGCCGACGAGGCAAGGAGCGTGGCAGAGGCCAGAGTCGAAAGCCGAAGGGCAGCGGGAGCTGCGGCCTTCTACCGTACGGTGGCAAGCGAATTCGACGAAGGGGAAGCTTTCGCCTTCGCTACCTATGGGAGCGTACCGCGAGGGGTGGCGGACGCGCTGCCGTTTTGAGGCGCAGGGTTAAACGCTGAGAGCTTTTCTAATGGTGTTGGCTACCGCCCTAACCTCGGTCTCATTCGCACTAAGCCATAAGTTAATAAATGCAGACGATACGATTGAACTTGCGATGAGACCAGATTTTTGTCCGACTTGACTGAAAAGAAGATGAGGGTCCCTATTCGTGAGGGCGACCTCTTTGATAACATTTTTCACCATCTGGTCCTTCTCGGGGGCCAGATGAAGTCCAACGGCCACAACCATCGCAAGCTCGTCGATGTTCGCATGAACGTGATTGAACACTGCAGCCTCAGGCACGCCGCCTGGCAGCTTTATTACGCTTAGCCCCTCGTCCTCTGCGTGTATGCTGTCGCCGTCGAGAATACAAATTGATTTTAGCTTCTTGACGGACGGGTCCCTCATGTGGTGCAAATGTATATGGTACGCTTGGGACTGACCGCTAACTGCGTAGACCCCGATTTGATCAAACACATCCTCAAGATGCCGCCTTATAATATTATCCACTATTTCCTTGGCAAAATCGTCTTCGACAAATATGGCAAGCCCCTCCTCAACACGGCCGGTCATTGCTCGAAGAGCGTCAATTGAAATCCGTCCCTGTCTAACCTTGCCTTCAATCGAATACCATATTCCCTCCGCGGGAAGTGGGAGCAGGGCATCCTCCGAGTGTGTTGTAAAGATCGTTTGAACAGAACGCCGGTCGGCAGCGTCGATAAGATACTCAACCATCCTCCTGACGGCCACAGGATGCAGGCCGTTTTCTATTTCCTCTATAAGTATAAGCGAATTTTTGGGCGTGTTCTCGATCAGGGACACCATTCTGATCACAGACGACTCGCCTGCGCCAAAGTGGAACTCGGAGTAGCTGACAGTTCCATCGCCCCCGATGTAAAAGTCCTTGCCCTGAGCAAGTGAGGCAACCTCAAAGGACGATATGTCTTTGCCCAGTATTTTCGCTACATGACCAATAATGTCATTTGAGATATTTATTCGTTTGCCAATGTGCCGGTAACTGGGACGAGCCAGCTTTTTGAATTCCGTCCGCTCGCCTGCCGGCACAGTTCGTGTGATGCCAAAGTATTCCACCGGCCTTTCAGCAACAGAGTCCCTCGCCCATTTCTTGTTTTTAAATCTCGCCGTCCTTGGAACAAGCTGATGTGGGTTCTTAGTTTTATCTACAAGTTCGAACGTAACGCCCCAATCAGCCATTGAATCGTCACCAAGTGAGCTTTTTGGGAAAAATATCGCAGGCTTCGTGTTTTTATACGCTAACGCAGCCGCACCAAGGATTGAAGATTTACCGCCACCGTTCGCTGCAATGAGTGCGGTTACCGGGAACTCAAAATCTACCGTCTCACCTTCAAACGCCCGGATCTTTGTGATCTTCATCCGCCGCAGATAGAAGCCGAAATTGGCTTCTTTGACCTTCTGAAGCAGGTCGCTAATCGTGCTGTGTCGGATTTCTGACTGGTAGTTTTGCGCCACGATTAACCCCATCATCCCCCAGGCTGGCGGGCTCGGCAGCCCGGGATTGCCCGGCCGAAAGCCCTCCACTGGGTCGTCCCGTCGAAATCAAATTATTCCGCCGCCCAGCCCCGGCCTGAGAGGCCTCGTAGCCCGGTCACTGCACCGTCCCACCCTCAGGCGCCTGCAGCAACCGAAGAGCCTCGCCTAACAGCTGATGCAGGTCGGCCAGCGTCTCGACACCGACAGGAACGCCGACTCGCTGTCCCTCGATTGTCTCGAAGAGAATGATGGCTAGCATTTCCCCAACCATCAGTTCCGGCTCTGGCAGGCAAATCGGTAGGATGAAGTCCCCCTCCGTGCCCGGCGGAAAGACCTCCTGGGCTTCGCTGGACCGGAAGGGTTTCTTCTCAGCCATCACCGTCCCCGCTTCTGAATAGGCCTATCAAGCGACAGCATTGGGTTCGTCTTTCACTCGGTACCGCCGCTCGATTTCCTTGCCGTTCGCAATGCGCTCCACTTGCTTCGCGGGTATGATCAAGTGAACAGCCCCCGCCCGCAGTATTTTCATGTTCTTCATGGGTCGAGCATTAAAACTTTCAAGATCATAATAGCCCTCTTCGGCCCCCTTAAGGATGCGCTTCAGGTAGCGCTTTCCTTCTCCGGTGATTACTAGGGCAACCTCATCAAGCAATAACTCTGGCGGTGAAGCTGTATTCTTTACGATGACTATATCGCCAGGATCGTACTTCGGTAGCATCGAATCGCCCCACACTTCGTAGGCCGATACGTCGGGCGGCAGCGGCACGAGGACCTCAACCTCGACGACCTCATCGCCGTAGGCCTGGCTGAGATTTGTATCGACCTCGCCCCCGGCGCCAATAAGCCCCGATATCTGCGCGACGCTTTTACGTTCAGTCCCGCCCTCGCCGCTAACAAGCCAGATCCAGGAAACCTCGAACGCCCTACCGTACACCCGCGCATCCTCGACGGTGTAATCCCGGAGGCCCGCTTCCCGCGCCTTGTACGTGTTCTCATTCCACCGAAAATGCTTCGCAGCAGCTCTCGGGCTTTCAAAATTCGCTCGTTCTCTCGCGAACTTTAGGCGGCTTGCACGATCGGTCGGTTCCATAGACAAGATGTACCCGTCTTCCTGGGTACATATCGTCTTGCGCCGGTGTGGGTACTCATGGTACCCAAAGCGCATGGACACGTTTCGCTCGCTCATCAATGCCTACGGGCTCGGCGACTTCGCATCTGACATCGGTGTCCACGAGAACACCGCGAAGCAGATGCGGAAGCGCGACTCTGTAGCGCCCGAGTATTGGGACGCCTGGGTTCGGGGTTCGATCGTGCGCGAGCGCGGTGATGTCACCTACGAACGGCTGGCAAAGATCGCCGCCTCCCGGCGTCCTTTACCCTCAACATCTCAGGTCGCGGCCGCTTCTGGTGAGGGCGTTGCGGCATGAGTGCCGCAGCCCGCCTATGCGTAGTCGCTGCGGTCGCCTTCGGCATCATCGCCGGCATTGGCCTCGGCAAGCGTCAGACCGCCCCCTTCGAGACCACCATTCCGTGGAGCGCTGCGCGATGAGCGCCGCCCATGCCCTCATGGAGCGTTTCGCGCTCCTCTCGCGCTCGGCCGGCTGTGGTGTTCAGCGTCGCTGGTCGAGCGCTCAGCTATCCAGCCGGACGAACATCGGCCGCTCTCCGATCGCTCGGGCCACGACGTTCCGTGCCGCGTGTGCCGCGCCGGCCAGTTCCGGATCCAGCTGCGTCACCCCCAGCATCGCCTCGGTGACGTGCCGCGTCAGGTCAGCTGCCGCCTTCGGATCCCTTTCGATCTCCCGCTTCACCAGCCACGACACCATGGCGTGCATCGCCAGGATAGTCGCGCTGCCCTGTGTTTCTTCCTCGTCCATCGGTTTCACTCCTTGCGCTGATCTCGGCGCTACTCAGGCCCTCTTGGGCGTTTCCTCCCCTGGACTTGCCGCCTCGCTTAACCGCGGGGCGGCCTTTCCTCGGGTCGCTCGTGCTTTGTCTTCGCGCGCCGGCCTTCGCCTGCCAGCCCATGCCGGTCGCGCATCCCTCTACCGTGTTGCTTATCGGCTTCCGCTTAACTCCTCAGCTTTGGTCCGCACCTCCTCTGTCGATGACCAATCGACCACGGGAGACTGTTCAAGTGCGGACAATTTTTGCCCGGAAACGGACAATGCATAGCGCTGCTAACCTCACCAGCCCGATGCTGGACGCGCTGGTTAAACATGCCGAGCGCCGCACGGGCTCTCGCATGCTCGCCTACGACAAGGTGGCGCGCTCCATCGGCGCGACATCGTCTTGGGTCCGGAAGTTCCTCGGCAATCAGCCCGTCAGGCTCGACGCCGACACCTTCCTTCGAATTCACGCGACCTATCAGGCCAACTGCGACCGCTGGGACGCTCAAGCTGACGAAGATCGAGCGGCGTTTTTCGCCCTCGGGAGGGAGGACGATGGAATGGATCAGGGCACGAACCCGAGCCTTCATGTGGGGCAGGGCGCGAGCGCTACGGACGGCGGGCGAGCCGCTCCCGTGGTGGCTGCGCTGGTGGATCAGGGCACGAAGCGACTGACCGGCGGTCGCTCATGATCGCCGAAGCAGAGATCACCGATACCGGCATCGCCGCTATGACGGATCAAGGCCGGGTCACCGTCGACTTCGTGGACGGCGTTGGCCGGTGTTCGCTCGTCATCGAGGTGATGGCCGCCGGCACCTACCACGTGCCCCTCGACATCGACGCCATCGACCACGTCCAGGGCGTCGCGCAGCGGGCCTACTTCCACGCCCTGTGTTCCGCCGTTCAGGCGGGAACCGAGCCCGCCTTGCTGCGGCGCCGACTGATCCCCTCGACCTGACGTATCCGCCGGCGGGCGGGTCCCGCCAGATTTTAGGAGATCCCTATGTCCACCATCGCACTTGGTCAGACAGTTAAGGACGCCATCACGGGCCTCGAGGGGGTCGTCGTTGCCCGGTACGAGTATCACTACGGCTGCACGCGCCTCAGTGTTCAGCCAACCGGCCTGGTGGACGGCAAGGCCGTCGAATCGTTCTGCGAAGATGAGCAGCGCTTCCTCGTGCTCGATCGTCCGAACATCCTCACAGTCGCGCCGCTGACGAATGCCCCTGGTGGCGATCGCCCGTCTCCGCCGGTCCGGACCGCCCCTTCGCGCTAGCCGCAAAAGAAAACCGCCCGGGCCCCATCCGCGAAGCGGGGCACCGAGCGGCTGATGTCGAAACATCGCTCTTGGAGAAGTTCAGATGACCACAAGCACAGCCGCATCGCAAGCCCCGGCAGTCGATGCCTCGTCAGTCGCCGCCGACCAGCTGAAGAGCATCATCGAGCGGATCGAGCGCCTTGAGGAAGAGAAGGCCGGCCTCACGAGCGACATCAGCGATGTCTACGCCGAGGCCAAGGGCGCAGGATTCGACGTGAAGGCCCTGCGCAAGATCATCGCCCTTCGCAAGAAGGACCATGCGGAGCGCACCGAGGAAGAGGCGATCCTCGAGCTCTACATGCAAGCCCTCGGGATGGTGTGAGCGTCATGGAAGCGCTCTCCCCCTCAGCACAGCGCCGGCTCAGCCGTCGCCTCAAGCCGGAAGAGCGCCCCTGCTACACGCAGAGGCGGATCGTCCGCGAGGTGACGGTCTGCTTCCCCATGCCGCCCTCGGCGAACAAGCTGTACGCTAACCGTGGGCCGCAGGGCCGCATCAAGACGACGGCCTATCGCGCCTGGCGCAACGCGGCCGTCCTGTCGGCCAGCGTGGCTCGCCCCACGCCTGGGCGCATCTCCGGGCCCTGCGACGTCGTCATTCACCTTCCGCCGTTCCAGGGCGACACCGACAACCGCATCAAGCCCTGCCTCGACGCGGCGAAGGAGATGGGTGTCATCGCCGACGACGGCCAGGCCTACATCCGGAACGTCCGCGCGATCCGTGAAGGGGAGGGCTCTCTCGTCCGCCTCGTCTTCACGATGCTTGCGATCGATCCCATCGCCGTCGCTGAGGCTGAGCTGCGCGCGAAGGAGGGCATGTCGGTCGATTACATCGCTGCCGCTCAGGGCCTCACGGTCGGTCAGGTGCGCGCCATCCTCGCGGGAGCTGCATCATGACTGCCGCTGAAGCGATGGCCCTGCGGAAGTGGCGCGAGCTCAAGGACACATCGACCATTGTCGCCGAGATGACGGCGACGGGTCTGAAGGTCGATCAGGCCTGGGTCTACAAGATCATCGCCGACGACCAGAACCGGCGCTACCGCGCCCGCGAACTGGCGAGGCTGCAGGCATGAGCACCTTCTCCAACCACAGCGCCTTCCGTCCGGGCCGCGCTCGCGAACTGCAGGTCTTAGACCTCAACGACATCCGCGCCGTGCTCCCGCTCGAGGCCGATGCCGCTGCCCTCGCGGTATGGCGTGCCATGCGCGATACCGCTGCGGTGTCATCAGCCCTGCGCGCGCTGGAGGCCCTTCCGGCGGCCGTCCGTGAGCACGTCCTGTCCATGGCTGCAGCGATCAGCGCCAAGCCGACTCGGAGGGCGGCATGATTCCATCAGGACATACCGCCGTCATGTCTGGCCGGCGTGAGCCCCCGGATAGCCTCGACTTTTTTCCAACGCCGCCTTGGGCGACGCGAGCGCTGCTCTCGTATGTTCTGGGGCTCAGTAGCGACGAGTTTCTATCCTCAACCGCATGGGACCCGTGCTGTGGCGAAGGCCACATGGTCGGCCCGCTGCGGGAATACTTTTGGCTCGTCGAGGGCACCGATGTCTTCGACTACGGCAAAGGCTTCGACGTCGCCGACTTCCTAGCTGAAGATGGCCGGTCGGCAGATTGGATCATTACCAACCCGCCCTTCAAGATCGCTGAGGCTGTCGTTCTTCAAGCGCTCTCCCGCGCCAAGGTGGGCGTTGCCATGCTGGTCCGTTCGGTCTGGCTTGAAGGCACCGGCCGCTACGAGCGCTTATTCCGCGTGCAGCCGCCTTCGATCATCGCGCAGTTCTGCGAGCGCGTACCAATGACGAAGGGGCGCTGGGATCCCGGCGCCAGCACTGCGACGAGCTACGCCTGGATTGTGTGGCAGGCCAAGCCGCGGCCTCTGCCACCGATATTCACCTGGATCCCGCCCGGTTGTCGCAAGGGCCTGTCTCGTCCGGACGATGCAGGGCGCTACGGCGTTCAGTCCGACGTCCCACTGTTCGCCGATCCGACGGGGGATAACGAAGCGAGCATGGCCGATGCGCCGTCTTTGCCTGCGGACTCAGAACTCCGCACCTTCCTCCCGGCTGCGGAGTAGGGGCCATGAGCATCACCCCCGAGATGATCGATGCCATGGTCGCCGCGGGCCTCACCCGTGAGCAGATGGCTGCGCTGATGAAGGCCAGCCTCGCCCAGGCCGAGGCTGCGCAGGCTGAAAAGCGTGCGAAGGCTGCCGCGAAGAAGCGCCGTCAGCGCAGCGTCCTGCCTGCTATGTCCCTGCATGTCCCGGGGACATCGGGGGACACACGGGGACAATTGGGGACGGAGGGGGACAACCCCGCCGCCCCCCTTCATGGCCCCCTCTCTCCCCCTGCACCCCCTCTCACCCCCCTTAATCCCCCCACCACCCCGGTTTCCCCCTCGGAAGCTGACGCTTCCTCTGCCCCCCAGGGGGCTCGGGTCAGGGGAACGCGGTTGCCGGTCGACTTCGGCACGAGGCCCGAGGCTCGGAGGGCCTGCGAGGAGTTTGGCCTCACCGGTCGGGCGATCGACGAGGCGCTGGCCGAGTTCCACGATTTCTGGGTCGGCGTGCCCGGAGTCCGTGGCACCAAGCTCGATTGGGTGGCGACGCTCCGGAATCGCCTCCGAGAGACCGTCCGGCGGCAGGCGCCAGCCCGCGCATCGCCGATGACTGAACGCGGCAACGGCTTCGGCCACCTAGCAGCCCAGAAACGCGCAGCACGCCAATCGGAGGGCGCCCATGACCACGCTACCGAGCGTCACACGGATCGCACCGTTTGTCCCTCTGACCCGCGAACAGCGGGAGCGCCTGACGGCGATGCGCGAGGCGGCTACGGCGACGGCCCCGGGCAAATACTCGATCTCGCAGCACGGCGCGCCTACGGCTGAGGAGCGGGCTTGGCTGGAGCCATACCGGGCCGACCTGCATCAACTGCTCCGCCCCGGCACCCGACGCGAGATCGACGACCGGATGCACGTCTTCCTCGGCGGATTCTCGCAGCTCAAGTCGCTGGACGATGAGAGCGCGGCCATGATGCTCGAGAACTTTGTCGAGGCGATGGAAGGCCTGCCGCTCGAAGTGGTCTCCCGCACCTGCAAGGCCTGGAACCAGAAGAAGATCAAAGGGGTGGACTACCGCTTCCCGCCGACGCCGCCTGAGTTCCGGGGTGCGGCCGACGACATCATGGCCTTGCTCCGCGTCGAGCGCCGGGACGTCGAGGTCGTGTTGTGCGCCCTGCCGGCGCCAGCGCCCCTGCCAGAGCCGACGGATGAGGAGCGCGAAGCCTGCGCCAACGCGGCCGCCGAACTTGTGAAGGTCATCGCCGATGCCGGCGCGAAGTTGGATGCGGAGCTTAGCGAGGCCAGCGCGACGGCCGGCCGAATCGAGCAGCTGGCCTATGTCCGCCGGTTTCAGGCAGCCGAAGCGGAGCGCAAGGCACGGATCGCGATGATGGCGGCGGTAGAGGGAGCGTCAGCAACCCCCGCCCCGGCATGAGAACGGGAGTAGAACATGCTCCTGTGATCGGTGGGGACAAGCACCCGCATTTCCTTGCGGTCTAAGCGGATTGTCCCAGAGTGAAACGACTACCGGCGGCGGGGCCGCATCCGACCAAAGAGCACCCCGCCGCCTTCTCCGACCCCTCGTTTCCGCGAGGGACCAGCGACCACCACGAAACTGAGGGTTTCGAGATGACCGAGAGCGATATGCAGAGCGGCGGCGCCGACCGTCAACCGATCGTCCGCGTGATGGACGGCGAGGTGCGCGCGGACAGCCGAGACGTGTCGGCCTACTTCCGCAAGCAGCACAAGAACGTCCTCCAGGCCATCGCGAACCTGGAATGCAGCGACGGGTTCCGCCGGCTGAATTTTCAGCCCATAAAAATCAATGACTTAAAGGGTGAGAGCACCTCCCACGTCGAGATGACGAAGGACGGCTTCGCGTTCCTGGTGATGGGCTTCACCGGCGCGGCCGCCGCGGTGTTCAAGGAGGCCTACATCGAGCGCTTCAACGCCATGGAGGCGAGGCTGCGGGCCCGGCCAGCTGTCGATACCATGGCGATGCTCAACGACCCGGCGGCCCTACGCAATTTGCTGCTCGCCAACACAGAGAAGGTGCTGGCCCTACAGGGCAAGGTGGCCGAGCAGGCGCCGATCGTGGATGCCTACGCCCGCATCGCCGAGGCGGACGGCTCCCTCTGTATCCGCGACGCCGCTAAGACCCTGCAGGTTCGGCCGATCGATCTCACGAACCACCTCATCGCCAAGGGGTGGATCTACCGGCGCCCTGGATCGAAGGAGTGGAGCGCGTATCAGCCGAAGCTCTCGTCGCTTCTTATGAAGCACAAGCTTGCGACCATCCCGCATGAAGACGGCCATGACCGGGTTCGCACACAGGTCCGCATCACGCCGAAGGGCATCGGGCGCCTCGCAGTTGATCTGGCGCTGTCATGAGCGCGGTCTTCACGACCTCCAGGCCGCCGCGCATTCATCCCGGCTCGCCCGAGTGGCGCGCGGCCCTGTTCGGCCAGGCCATTGCCTACGCAGCGCACCTCACGGGTCCGATCTGCCCGTATGCCCTCGGCTCGCACCTGCATCGGTTCCTCGGACAATCGGAGGAGCAATGCGGGGGAGAAGCCCTGGACGCCACCGTCATGCTGATCCGCACTGGCCTCTTCACCATCAACACGATGGATGAGGACGGGAGCCTGATCTTCGGCGGTGAGACTAAGCTGACCGTCACCCCGATGCTGACGGCCTATCTCTACGGTGACCCCGACGATGAAGAGGAGGAGGCGTAATGCTCCCATCTCCTCACATCACCGACCACGCGCTCCTCCGCTGGATGGAGCGCGTGCATGGGGTCGACGTAGAAGCTTGGCGCCGGCTGATGCTGGACGACCTGCGCGACGCCTTGGATGCCCACGACGGCCGGCACATCCCCGGCAGGGCGGCCTTCATCCTCTCTCCCACGGGTGAGAACGTCGTCACCGTCATCGGCGCTGGTCAGGCGCTAAGCCCCTACCAGGCCAAAACGATCGCAGTGGCTCGGGCTGTTGCCTGAGCTGCTCACCATCCTCTCGTAGCGTATCGAGGATCGACACCATGACGAACAAGCAACGTCGAGCACAGCGCCGTCAACGTCAGCGCGAGAAGCAGATGAAGGCGGTCAAGCGGTCTACGGCCGTCAACATGCAAACGGTCCGCGCCGGCGCACACACGGCGGCGCGTGAGCCGATGGACCGCTTCGAAGTGGACCACGACCGGTCCTGGTACGTCATCCGTGCCTTGCCGCGCTGGGCCAACCGCGCGGCCGAACAGATCCGCGAATCTGGCACTCCCGTGTTCGAGGCACGTGAGGCGGTACGGCTGGTCTCGGAGATCGGCAAGGTGAGGGTAGCGCTCATCCCCGTGCTGCGCCGGCTCCTCTTCATCGGCGTGCAGGACTGGCAGGAGCTGAAGCACGTCGAGAGCCACCCTGGCGTCTACGACGACGCGACCGGTTACCGCCGCAGCGGCATCGTCGAGCGGCCCGGCGGCGGACACATGGTCATCGCTCCCAACGACCTTCAGAACTTCGCGGACAGCATCACCGGCCACGGTGGCGACGCCGACGCAGCGCGGGGCTTCCTCTACGAGATCGGGCAGAGCGTGCGCGTCGCAGATGGACCATTCGCATCCTTCAACGGGACCGTCGAAGAGATCGACCCGCGAACCGGTCGACTGAAGGTCTCCGTCAGCATCTTCGGCCGCTCCACGCCTGTGGAATTGGAGCAGAAGGCAGTAGAGGCGGCTTGACTTCGCGCGCGCGCGCGACATTGTAGCGGGCAGGATATCCCGTCAACGGCGATAGCGCGGCGCGCAGTCTGGCCTTTTCGGTGACCCGGCCCACGTCAGATTTGGCGAGGCGCCGGGATTGTCGCGCCTTCCGGCGGAGCTACCCCCACCATCCGGCTGCACGCCCGGCCTGCACCAAGAAATTGCCGAGCGTCCCTAGAGCCGCAATCGTCGCGATCCATCGTTCGTAGGTTCCCAATCGAACCTTGTTGCGCACAACAACCTGAGACCCATCCCAGTACAGCTGCATCGTTCTCTCGTGAACGCCCAGCAGCGCCAGCCCTTCAAGGCTAATGGCGGACACATCCTTGGGCCATGCCTTCGGTCTTTCGTTCAAAAGCGCGACCCCGCGGATTCGGGCCCAATCTTCTTCGCTCATCCTCGGCGCCATGGATGGAGCTTCGTTCTTAGTCATCCGATTTTCCCTCGACGTGGCGTAGCGCAGTCCGGTAGCGCGCCAGGCTCATAACCTGGAGGTCCTCGGTTCAAATCCGAGCGCCGCAACCATCATCACCTATCGGCCTGCGCTGGGCGCAATCAGGTCTCCAAAGCCTGAGATCAGGGTTCGACTCCTTGGGCCGGTGCCATCTTCATCTTTGCGAGGCCCAGCATGTTCGGCATGTTCAACCGCCGCCGCGAGGATGAGCAGCGACGCAAGCGAGAGGCGGAGGACCGCGCTCGCCGTGCCCGCTTCGAGAACGACTCAGCCGGCATAGGCGGTAGCTACCCCTGGCCGCTCGGTATCTCAGGCGCTGGTGGTCATGTTGCCCACTCTGCCGATTGCTCGTCTTCCGACAGTGGTTCGTCGTCCAGCGATGGCGGTTCGTGCGGTGGTGGCGATTGAGCCTTCGACCGCACAACTAGGATCACGCGATTGTGGAAAGCATGGCGAGGAAGTCGCTTTCTCGCATGATCCTGATCGGGTGACCTTCAGTAATCATTTTCTCCGCCTTCATGTGCTTTACGCTCTTCCCGGAAGAGCCCACTCTCCGGGCATCTTGATCCCCAACGACCAAAAGCGTGGTGACCTTCGTCACCGATGGCGCCACTGCGTAGCCTGCGGTAGCGGCCAGAACTGCCATCTCGCTCTTCAGCATCGAGAGATTGCCCGTCATAACGAGAACTTCCCCGGCCAAGGGACCGTCGGAAACCCCTGCTTTCGTTTGTCCTTCTCGGTAGGAGACGGAGTGAGGTACGCCGCCAATCGGAAGTCGAACCCGATTCGTCCATCCCTCAAGATCTATGCCGCTATCGGCAATCGCTCGCGCCATGATGATGCCGGCCGCTCTAGCGTCCTCGCGAGCGTCGTGGTGACGAAATTGGATACCGAAAGCTGTTGCTAGGTTCCGTAGCCCGTACCCGCCACCCGATCCCGCGAACTCAGACCACGACCGTCTGGCGACCATGACGGTATCAAGCCAGTGACAGTCGAGTGGTGGATGGTTGTGCTTGATCGCCGCTCGTTGGAATGCCGTACGATCAAAATGGTGATGGTGGATGACAATGTTCTTCGTCAGAGCCCGCGATATTACCGGCAGCAGGTCTGACATTTTCGGCGATCCTGCCACGTCTTCCGCCGTTATGCCGTGAATGGCGACATTCATCGGATCGAAATAGTCTTCTGGGTCGATGAGGAAGTGCGCGTCCGACACTGGAAGGCCCCCTTCGAACCTCACCAATCCTACGGCGCAGATGCTGGCCATGTCAGGGTTCGCAGTTTCGACGTCCAGTGCGATGAAGTTCATGCCCGCCCTCCAATGAGCCGCTTTGCGAGCTCTGGCTGGATACAACCACAACTCGTTGAGGCTGACGATGCCCCGCCTCACGACCCTCAAGCCTCGCCTCGGAACCCTAGACACCCGCACGGCTATACCGACACCTAAGGTGGCGGATGCCGAGCTACTGACACCCGAGCACGCTGCCTGGCGCCAAGAGGTACTGAAGCGTGCAGGGTGGAAGTGCCAATGGCCTGGATGCGCTGCTCACGGCAGGCGAGGCGGCGTCCGGCTCTATGCTGACCACATCGTCGAGAGGCGTGACGGCGGCGACCCGCTGGACCCACGCAACGGGCAGGCTCTCTGCCCCCCTCACCATGGCCGCAAGACCGCTGCTGAGCGGGCGCGACGCATGGGGGCGACGCAGGCCTAGGCCTGAAACGCGACGCCTTCCCTGGGCGATCCTGGATGATCCTAGCCCATCCATCCGCAGGGGTAGGGGGGGGGTCGAAAGTCCACCGGTCTAGGGGTCGGCTACCGCATAGGGTCGCATTCGCAGATTTTTTCCTGGTGGGTCGTGTTGGTTGGTGCGGAGTAGTGCGGACATAGCAGTCATGGGAAAGGCAAAAAAACCTATCGACTGGGCTGGTGTCGAGCGCGACTATCGCAAAACTGAGTTGTCCGTCAGAGAGTTATCGCGCTGGTACGGCTGCGATGAGAAGGCGATCAGACTCCGTGCGAAGGCCGGCGAGTGGGTTCGCCCCGGCGCGAGCACTCCGCGGCCTACTCCGCAGGATCCGCAACCGCTCGCAGACGCAGTTGAGCCGATTGTCGAGCGGATCCGTCCGAAGAAAGGCGATGAGCCTGTCAGGCCCGAAGCCATTCTTGATCGCGGTCGCGATCTCGTCGTCCGCATGATGGACGAGCTTGAGGTGACCACCTCCTACATCGACGAGATGGAAGAGCAGATCCTCTCGGACACGAAGGGCAAGAACGACGGCCCGCGGCGCGAGGCGATGCTGAAGGCGGTGAGCCTGTCCACCCGGGCGGGCACGCTGAAGAACCTCGCGCTGGCTGCGAAGACGCTGGCCGAGGGCAATGTCCCCGACGGCAAGAAGAAGCAGCGCCAGGCCGGAGCAGACGAATCCACTTCAGCCGGCGGGAAGTTCGCACAACGCAGCGGCCCGCGGCTGGTAGCCAGTAACCCATGACCGAACGGCCCGAATGGACGACCGCATGCCCCGATTGGGAGAAGCGCATCGTTGCCGGTCGATCGCTGATCCCGTTCAAGCCGCTGTTCCCCGGGGCGGCAGCCGATGCCCTGGCAGTCTTCAAGGCTCTTCGGGTCGTCGATCTGCCGGGCAAGCCAACCTTCGGTGAGGTGAGCGAACCCTGGGTGTTCGATTTCGTGGCTGCCATCTTCGGCGCCTACGACGATGAGACCGGGCAGCAGCTGATCCGGGAGTTCTTCCTCCTCATCTCGAAGAAGAACACCAAGTCGACCATCGGCGCCGGCATCATGCTCACGGCGCTCATTATCAACTGGCGGCACGAGGAAGAGGTGCTGATCCTCGCGCCGACGATCGAGGTGGCGCAGAACAGCTACAAGCCGGCCGCCGCGATGGTGCGGGCGGATCCGGAGCTTGATGCGGCACAAGGGGAGGGCGGGTTCCTCCACGTTCAGGACCACCTCAAGACCATCACGCATCTCAGCACCCGGGCGGCGCTGAAGGTGGTCGCGGCGGACACGGATACGGTGTCGGGCAAGAAGGCCGGCCGCATCCTGATCGACGAGCTCTGGATCTTCGGCAAGCGGCCCAAGGCGGACGCCATGCTGAGAGAGGCTACCGGCGGTCTCGTGTCGCGGCCCGAAGGGTTCGTCATCTCGCTCTCGACGCAGAGCGATGAGCCGCCGGCCGGGGTGTTCAAGGCGAAGCTGGACTATTTCCGCAACGTGCGGGACGGCAAGGTCAAGGATCCCAAAAGCTTCGGCCTGCTCTACGAATTTCCGAAGGCGATGGTGGAGGCGAAGGCCTACCTCGAGCCCGACAACTTCTACATCACTAACCCCAATATCGACCGGTCCGTGAGCCGGGAATGGCTGGAAGACGAGCTCCGCAAGGAAGAGGACAAGGGCGAGGACACCCGCCGTACCTTCCTCGCGAAGCATTTGAACGTCGAAATCGGCATGAACCTTCGGGCCAACCGCTGGACTGGTTCCGAGTTCTGGGAGCAGCGCGCCGACGCAGCGCTCCGATGTCTGCCGGAGGATGCGCGAGCCGGCCTACGAGCCCTCCTCGACCGATGCGAGGTGGTCACGGTCGGGATCGACGGCGGCGGCCTCGACGATCTGTTCGGGCTGACGGTGCTGGGCAGGGAGAAGGTGACGCGCGACTGGCTCGCCTGGACCCACGCCTGGTGCCATATCGGCGTCCTAACGCGGCGCAAGTCGATTGCGACGAAGCTGCAGGGTTTCAAGGCGGCGGGCGAGCTGACGATCGTCGATGACGAGCTCGGCGACATCTCCGCCATTGTGGAGATCGTGTCGGACGTAAAAGAGCGCGGGCTTCTGGCCTGCGTCGGCGTCGATCCTGCGGGCCTCGGCGAGTTCATTGAGGCCATGGCCGAGATCGGGGTGACGCAGGAAGCGAAACTCCTCGTCGGCGTGCCCCAGGGCTACGGCATGATGAACGCCATCAAGACCGCAGAGCGGAAGCTTGCGAACGGGACGCTCCGTCATTCTGGCTCAAGCCTCATGGCCTGGGCGGTGGGCAACTTGAAGATCGAGCCGACCGCGACCGCCATCCGGGCGACGAAGCAGAATGCCGGCGACGCGAAGATCGACCCGGTGATGAGCCTCTTCGATGCCGTCGTGCCGATGTCGCTGAACCCCGAGCCCGTGAATACGCGCTCCGTCTACGAAGATCGCGGCCTGCGGGTCGCCTGAGGAGGCGGCATGCAGCCATCCGACGAGCGGCCCGCCGCTCCGCCCATCACCATCTCGACGCAGATCTTCCGTGAGGTCATCGGGGCTATCGGTGCTGGCCTCGCGGGCTATGGCGCGTGGCTTCACTATCAGCCGGCCGGGTTCATGGTTGGCGGCGGCGTGCTGGTTGGGCTCGCGGTCGTCGGGACACTCCGTGGGAACGGGTGATGAGAGGCCTGTTCTCTGCGATGCTTGGAGGCGGGATGAATGCCGCCGCCGAGCGCGAGGTGACATCTTGGGAGCCGGACGACGATCGCTGGTATGGCGAGGCTGGCGGCTCGGCCACCTTTACCGGAAGGCGCGTGACGCCGGACATCGCCCTGCAGTTCTCGGCTTTTTACGCAGGCACGCACCTTCTCGCGAAGACCTTGGCTTCGCTGCCCTTGCGGATGTACCGGAAGGATCCGGCGACCGGGAAAAGCTATGAAGCTCCCGAGCACCCGCTGAACGACCTGCTGGAGTACCAGCCGAACAGGTGGCAGACGGCTTGGGATTTCCGGGCCATGCTCATGATGCACTTGGTGATGCGCGGGAACGCGTACGCCGAGATCGTATCGGGCCCCCGAGGGTTCGCGGATCGCCTTGAGCCTATCCATCCGGATCGCGTGACGGTCGATCGCCTTCCCGACCGGACGCTGCGATACACGGTCTCCGAGGAAAACGGCAGGTCTCGGCGCCTACTTCAAGATGAGGTGCTTCACCTTCGGACCGCGTTCGCCCCCGGCCTGGTGGGCATCGGTCCCATCGCTCACGCCCGGCAAACGGTTGGCCTCGCCCTCGCGACGGAGGAGCATGGCGCCCGGCTCTTCTCGAATGGAGCCCGGCCTTCCGGCGTCATCACCGTGCCGAAGGGGTGGAGCGACGAGGCGTTCAAGCGCTTCAAGGAGGATTGGCGCCGGACATATAACGGCCTCTCGAACGCCGGCGGCACACCCATCCTTGAGGATGGTGCTGAGTTCAAAGCGATCAGCCTGACGGCGGAGGACGCACAGTTCCTCGCGACGCGCCAGCATCAGATCGAAGAGGTGTGTCGCTGGCTCGATGTGCCGCCCGTGCTGGTGCATCACGTGACGAAGACGACGTCCTGGGGATCAGGCGTCGAGGCCATCATGCTGGCCTTCGTGAGAAACAATCTGAAGCCGTGGCTCGATTGCTGGACGCAGGCAATCCGGCGCGACCTCATCCTCGCTCCGCGGCTCTATGAGGCGCGGTTCGACATCGAGGATCTGATCCGGGGCGATTCAAAAGCTCAGGCCGAGTTCTTCAGCCGCCTCGTCCTCAACGGCGTTTTGACCCGGAACGAGGCCCGCGTCGCCCTGGGCTACAACCCGCTGCCCGGCCTCGACGAACCCCTAGAGCCCAATACGGGCGCCACCTCGGACAAGCTGCCCGGCAACGGCGGCGGCGAGCCGAACAGCGCCGCCCTGCTCGGCCACAACGGCGGACCTTCCTTGGAGGAGGCCGACGCACCCGCCGCGCAGGAAGAGGAGTCCGAAGAATGACGAGCCGCTTCCCACATCTCCGTTCGGCCCTGATGTCTCAGGTCTGGGCCATGGACCCGGTCTGGCACTCGCTCATGGTCGAGATGATCGAGAACCGCGCCGAAGGCATCGTCATCACACCGGAGCAGGTGAGAGAGCGGGCCGGCCGGCATTCGCAGCTCGCCGACGGGTTGCTGATCGCCGGCGTCGATGTGCCGAACGGCATGACTGCGATGTTCGAGGTCAGCAGCTCGGGGCGTATCTACGCCGCCCGCGGCGGGTCTTCACGTGTGGCCGGCGACGCTGAGCCCGGCAGTCTAGTCGCGGTCATCAATGTGATGGGCGTGGTCGCGCATCATGCAAGCCAAGTCGACAACATCAGCGGCCCGGGCGGGACCTCGACGGCCCGCGTCGGACAGAGCTTCGATGCGGCCATGGACGACCCGGCAGTGAAGGCCGTCGTGTTCCACATCGATTCTCCGGGCGGCGGCGTGGCGGGTGTTCAAGAGCTAGCCGACAAGATTTTCGCCGCGCGCGGGCGGAAGCCGATCATCGCACAGGTGAACAGCACCGCGGCGTCGGCCGCCTACTGGATCGCGGCGCAGGCTGACGAGGTGGTCGTGACGCCGAGCGGGCAGGTGGGCTCAATCGGCGTCTACGGCTCGCACCGCGACATGTCGGCCGCTGCCGAGAAGGCCGGCATGAAGGTCACCTTCTTCGCTTACCCCCCGCAGAAGGTTGACGGGAATCAGTTCGCGCCGCCGTCGGCTGAGTTCTCCGAGAAGGCGATGGCCGACGTGAAGACGGTCTATGGCCAGTTCGCCGGCAGCGTCGCGCGGGGCCGGAACGTAAAACGGTCTGACGTCGAAGAGGGATTCGGCAAAGGCGGTGTCGAGCTTGCGGGAAGCGCGCTGAAGCTTGGCATGGTCGATCGCATCGCCACCATGGAAGACACGCTGCGCCGCGTCTCTCGCATGAAGGTATCACCGGCGGGAGCAAGGGCCGACGCTGGCGCAGACACCCTCCGTGCCGAAGCCGGCTCAGATGAACAGGATGGCGCCGACGGCGCCGAAGCGCCTGCTCCGGAGGATGCTCCCCCGGCACCCGATGAGCCGGCAGCCCCCATCGAAGACGCTGCCGCCAACGCGGCACGCCAGGCTGCTGACGAGCGCGATGCGTTCCGCCGCCGGCGCCACGCCTTTCGCTCTCGCTTCGGCTGAGCAGCACCCCTTTCCGAGATGCGCCCCACGAGCCGCCGGGCCGTGGGCAGACTATCCGCGCCCATGATCGCCCGGCGAGATGACGGAGCATATCAACATGTCCATCAAAGCACTTCGCCAGAAGCGCGCTGACCTCGTGAAGGAAGCGCAGGGCGCCTTCGATCTCGCCGCGAATGAAGCTCGCGGTCTTTCCGCCGACGAGTCGTCGCGCGTGGACGCCATCGAGACCGAACTCGCGGCCCTCGACAGCGATATCGGCCGCGTGGAGCGACACATGGAGCGCCAGCGCGCAATCGGCGGCGCGGCGGACGACAATGAGGCGGCGGACCGCCGCAGCGCTGGCGACCGCCACCAGGGCTCTGGCTTCTCGTCCCTCGGCGAGCAGATGCGCGCTATCATGGTCGCTGGCCGCCCGGGTGGTCAGGTCGATCCGCGCCTGCAGGCGTTCGGCGAAATGTCGGCCGGCCCGACCGGCATGTCCGAGGGTATCGCAGCGGACGGCGGCTGGCTTGTCCAGTCCGATTTCGCCAACGACCTGATCAAGGCGACCTTCGAGGGCGGCCAGCTCGCCTCTCGCGTGCGCAAGATCCCGATCGGCCCGAACTCCAACGGTATCCGCGCCAACGGCGTCGACGAGACCAGCCGCGCCAACGGCTCGCGCTGGGGTGGCGTTCAGGCGTTCTGGACCGAGGAGGCCGGCCTCAAGCGCGAGAGCCGGCCGAAGTTCAAGCGCATCAGCATGGAGCTGACCAAGCTCGTCGGCCTCTGCTACGCGACCGACGAACTGCTGCAGGACACCACCGCCCTCGCAGCCTGGATCGACCAGGCGTTCGAGGAGGAGTTCGTGTTCCGCATCGAGGACGCGATCATGAACGGCACTGGTGCCGGCATGCCGCTGGGCTACCTCAACAGCGGCGCCACCATCGTCGTCCCGAAGGAGGTCGGCCAGGGCGCCAACACCATCGTTGCCCAGAACATCCTCAAGATGTGGGCCCGCATGCCCGCTGCCTCGCGCAAGAACGCGGTCTGGATCGTCAACCAGGACGTCGAGGTTCAGCTCTTCCAGCTCATGCTGCTGGTCAAGAACGTGGCTGGCACCGAGAACGTCGGCGGCCTCGCCTTCCCGCAGGTGACCTACGTCCCGCCCGGCACGAACGGGAACGAGTACGGCACGCTGATGGGGCGGCCGGTCATTCCGGTCGAATACGCTGCGACCCTCGGCACGGCCGGCGACATCCAGCTCGTCGACCTCTCGCAGTACCTCGCGATCGACAAGGGGCCGATCCAGAAGGCCTCTTCGATCCACGTCCGCTTCATCTACGACGAGACCTGCTTCCGCTTCGTCTACCGGTTCAACGGCATGCCGGTTTGGCAGCAGCCGATGACGCCGTACCGCGGCACCACCACGCAGTCTCCCTTCGTCACGCTCGGTAACCGCGCCTAAGCGGCCCGACCCGTCGGCGGGGCTCAGGCCCCGCTGGCTCACCCTCACGATCCATTGCCTTCGCTGGGAGAATAGCGATGCCCAAGTCAAACTTTGCGACGGCCGTGAAGGTCGTCGAGCTTCTGCCCGCCGCCGCCGATGCGGCCGGCCGGTCTTCCGACATCATCAGCCTCAAGAACGCGACCTTCGCCACGATCCTGGTCTTGCTCACGCAGGGCAACGCCGCGCCTGTCACTCTCACGCTGATGCAGGCGCAGGACGTGGCCGGCACTGGGGCCAAGCCCTTCGACAAGCCGATCCCCATCTGGGCGAACCTCGACACCGCAGCTAGTGACACCCTCGTCCGCCAGCCCGACGGCGTCTCCTACGCCAGCGGCGCCGCCGTGAAGAACAAGCAGGTCGTTTTCCATATCGACCCGGCCCAGCTCGACGTGAACGGCGGCTACAAGACCGTCTTCGTCACCACGAGCGCTTCGAATGCGGCCAACCTCAACAGCATCCTCGCGATGCTCGAGGGCCACCGCTACCAGGCCGCCACGCTCCCCAGCGCGATCATCGACTGATCCGCGACGCCACCGGTGGGCCAATGGCTCACCGGTGTCTTGTCCTGTCGCCTGACCCTCGGGAGCAAATCCTATGTTCGTGAAGCAGCTCATCGGCCGGATGGCCAACACCGTCGTCGAGATGCCCTTCGCCGCAGCCACTTCGAACATCGCCGCAGGCACGTGCGTGCTCGCGACGGAGGATGAGGTCGCTGCGGCTGGCCTGGAGATGCGCCCGACGACTATCTCCGCAGAGCCCGAGGTGCTTCCGGCCGGGTATCGTACGGAGGTGACGGAGGTCGGCGGGTTCGATCTTTTCGACGCCGGCGGCGTGCGGCTCAATCAGGAGCCATTTGCCAACATGCCAGCGCTACTCTCGTTCGCCCATGAGCGGGCCGCTCTGATGGCCCCGGTGGCCGTCCTGATCCCGCTGAGCCAGATCCCCGGCACCGAGCCGGCGCTCATCAACTTCGCCGATTATCGCTTCGAGCCGGCAGAGGGCGGGGGCTACTTCTTGTTCGACCCTGCGGGGGTCCAGCTTGGCGCCGATACGGTTGCCGATGAGGAGGCGGCCCGACTGGGGCTTCGTCAGCATTATGCCGCCGCGCGCGGGCTGACGCTGGAGGAGTTGGAGGCCGAGGAGGCGCGCCCCGGCATGCTGTCCACGATCGCAGTGCCGGATGATTGGCGCTCGCTCCACCACACGCAGAAGCGCGCCCTGGCGCAGCGGATCTCCGGAGAGCCGGTCGGCGCCACCGCTGCAGCCGAGCACATCATCGAAGAGTACCTGACGCGCCCCTGAAGCGCGTCGCCTTCCCTCTGGCCGGTTGAGTGCACGCCATGCGCCTGATCAGCACCGTCATGTTGGGGCTACTACTTGCGACCGCCGTCGCAGCACAGGGCCAGCTGTCCAACGGCTACGAGGCCGTACGCAGCGACCCAGTGGCCACGCTCGCTATGCCGTTCATTCGGTCCGGCAGCGGCGATCCCATCATCTTCAGCGGAATCACGACCACGGCGAAGCAGTTCGCCCTCGCGAAGCCGGCGGACGCGACCTCCTATCGCTTCGTGAACCCGTGCAACGTCGATGTCCGGATCCGAAAGGTGTCGAGCATGTCGGAGAGCGTCACGCTCACCACCGGCACCCGCTTCCTAGCGCGCTCATCAGAGACGTTAGGCACGAGCCAGCCGACGTTCGTGTCCATCATCGCCACTGCCGCCCCAACCGGCGAGTGCGCGCCTGAACTCCAGTATGGGCGAGGCGGCTGATGCGTGTCCTCTGGCTTCTCGCCTGCCTCTCCATCAGCCTGATCTCTCCGGCCGAGAGCAACCTGCGCTCTGCCAGTCCCATGATGGGCGACGGGGTCCAACGCACCGGCCCCGCTGGCCCTCAGGGCGAGCCGGGTGCGGTTGGGCCGCAGGGCAATCCTGGCCCGTCGGGCGTTATAGGGCCGAAGGGCGACAATGGCGCTACTGGAAGCGCAGGCCCCCAAGGACCGGCAGGAGCGAAGGGCGATGCGGGTGCAGTTGGTCGTGCTGGTGATCCTGGTAGTGCCGGTCCTGTCGGGCCTGCAGGATATCCTGGCGCTACGGGACCTGTCGGTCCTGCCGGTCCAACTGGTGCTGCTGGCCCTAGCGGTAGTGTTGGTCCTCAAGGTCCGGCCGGACTTCAAGGACTTCAAGGACCGGTAGGCCCTGCCGGCCCGAAGTCCTCTACCTTCGTCTGCAACGCCACCCTCACCGAAACGGTAGTGCTGGCCATCAGCTCGGGCACGCGCGTTACGCCTGCGGCGACCTGCGCCGGCGTTCTCACCACTGATGTGCTCGTGGCCCACCCAACCAGCCTTGCCAGCCTGACGACTGCGCTGGGCGTCTCCAATGGCATCGCGATCCACCACGCCATTCCGACGGCGGCCAACACGTTCCGGGCCGTCATCAACGCGCCGGCACTCGCGCTCGGCGCCTCCTACTCCATTCCCGTCGCGGTCTATGCGGTGAACCGCTGATGTCTCGCATCGCTCGCAGCAGCCAGCCGCTGTATCAGACCGTCAATCGCCCTGTATCATGGCCTGTCGCTCTGAGCGCGCCGGACGGATCGGCGATCAATCTCACCGGCGCTACGGCGACGGCCTCCTTAGTTTGGGGCAGCACGTCGAAGGCGCTCACGGTTTCGCTCTCGGCAGCGAGCATGGGGCGCATTCTCCTCACGGGTGCCGCTGCTCTCACGCAAGAACTGCCCACCGGGCGCTTGGCCGAACTTCAGCTTACCATCACCGACAGCCAGGGCGTCGTGACCGACTACGTCTGGCCTGTCGTTGGAGAGACGCCGTGAGCACCGCTGCGGTCGTCGAACAGGTCGTTGCCACGGCCACCATCACAACAGAGCGCGGGGCATCAGCAGCCGCCGCCTACGAGCAGGCGGCAGTGGCCACTGTAGCGGCCGAGCAGGGGCTATCGGGGCCGCCTGGCCCGCCTGGCGCCGACGGCGGTGTGCCGGCGGATCTCCCCGACCTTGCACTCCTCTTTGAGAATGGGCTCGTCTGATGTCCTTTGCGACCAACGTCCAGAACCTCGCCACCCGCATTGCGACCGAGTGCAAATCGATCCGCGCTCTCGTCAACGGCAATGCGGTCGATAACGCCGCCCTCATCACCACGGCGAAGGGCAACCTCGTCGCTGCGATCAACGAGGTAAAGGCGCAGGCGAACTCGCTGGCAGCCTCGGGCGGCGCGACCATCAACGACGCGTCGACCTCGTCCACGACGCAGACATATTCCATCGACAAGATCCGCTCTGAGCTTTCGAGCACCGCTGCGTCGGTCAAGAACGAGATCCTGGGCGGCGCTGGCGCGGCCTACGATACGCTGAAGGAGCTTCAAGATCTCCTGACCGGCGAGCAGAGCGCGATCGACGCCATCAACACGGCGCTCGGCAATCGCCTTCGGGTGGACGTCGCCAATCAGTCGCTCACCACGACGCAGCAGGCGAACGGCCGGACCAATCTCGACGTCTACGGTAAGACCGAGATCGGCAACCCTGAGACGGACTTCACTGCCACCTTCGTTGCCGGGCTGGTCTGATGTCTCTCGCGTCGCGGGTAACCGCGCTAGCGGCGCGCATCGCGGTCGAGATCAAAACGGTCATCCGTCCTCGACTTCTGCCGAATGGCGGCACGGCCGGGCAGGCGCTCGTTAAATCCACGGCAGATGATTACGCTGTCGCATGGGGCACGGTTTCGGGTGGCTCCGGCGCCGCCACTCTTAAGATCGAGTATTTCGACGCCAACGGCACATGGACGAAGCCTGCCGGGGCGAAGCGAGTTCAGGTATTTGTTCAAGGCCCCGGCGGCGGTGGATCGTCAGGCGGACGGCAGGTAAGCGGCACGGTTTCTCGTGGCGGCAATCCTGGCGGCTCTGGCGGCTTCAATTGGGATGAATTTGACGCGGATGATCTAGACGCGACTGTTCAGATATTTGTCGGCATTGGCGGTATTGGCGGTGCTTCTGTCACGACAGACAGCACGGCTGGGATAGCAGGAACTACGGCGGGAAGTTCTTCGGCATTTGGAAGTGCCAATGCTGCTTATAGGGTAGTAGCAGGCGGTGGGGGACGCGGCACTGCTACGGCAGTTGGAGCACATGGCGGCGGCAGATATGCTCTGACCTATGTAGCCACAGTTTCGAGCGCGTCTGGTGGACACGGCATTGGTAACAATACTGATGTCGGTTGCGGTGTAGCCCCTGGTGCCGCTGGTGCCGGACAGACCACTACTCCCGGTAATTACAGTGGTGGAAGTTATAGCTTCACCACTAGGCCTAGCACCGCTGCTTTTATCGGCGGTGCTAGTGTTGGTTCTGATAAAACCGATGCCATCGCCCCCACAACTCCTTTTGCTCTCTGCTATGGTCTCTTCGGGAACGGTGGCCCTGGCGGTTGGTCAAATGTGGACGGCACGGCCGGCGCGGGCGCGAACGGCTTCCGTGGCGGCGGCGGAGGTGGAGGGGGCGCTTCCTTGAACGGCAATCCTTCCGGCAAGGGCGGCGACGGCGGCAAGGGCCGCGTCGTCGTTGTCACGGTTCAGGGGTGAGACATGAGCGTGACTGTCCTCTCCCGTGCGGCCTCCGGCCGGCTAACGACCCTTGAGAATGCGCGCATGGATCTCGGCGGCACGCTCGGTTCGTCGAGCGACCTTCAGATGCAGCGCTTCATCGACCAAGCCTCCTCGCAGGCCGCCTCCTACTGTCGGCGCGTCTTTGGCCGGGAGACGGTGCGCGAGCGGATCAATCTCTGCGGCTACCGCACGGACGACGGCGGAATCCTCCTCGACCGCGGGCCGATCGTTCGTATCCTCGGGGGCATGGTCGACGGCGCCACCTACGCCCCAGAGGCCTTTGAGGTCGTCGGCGGGCGCGAAGTTTTCCTGACCCTGGCGGGCGAGCGCGTCTGCTGGCGCGGCTCGCGACTGACGATCGACTACGAGGCCGGTTGGCTGCTTCCGGGCGAGGAGCGCGAGGTCAACGGTGTCGCCACCCTTGCCGAGGATCTGCCGGCCGACATCGAGCGCGCAGTCATCCAGCTTGTGGGTGTCGCGGCGTCTATGTCTGGCCGGGATATCACGGTGAAATCGGAGCAGACGGACGGCGTTGGGCAGACGGACTTCTACGTCCAGGGCGCGAACGCTTCGCTACCTCATCCCGAGGCCGAGTCCATCTTGTCTCAGTACCGGCGGATGCTCTTCGCATGAGTCTCGCCGCGCATGAGATCGCCAAGCTGGATCGGCAACTCGCCAAGAAGGGCGAGGATGTCGTTCTGCGCGGGCAGGATGCTCCAGACGACGGCTCGCAGGATCTGACGCTTCGCGCTTTCGTGCGGGGCTACAAGCCGGACGAGTTGTCCGGCGGCATCAACCAGGGAGACAGCGAGGTCGTCCTGTCGCCCACGGGGCTCACGGTCGATCCCGCCCGCCTCGGCGGCCTCACGGTCGCCGGCCGCTACCGCACCATCCAGGTCGCAAACCCCGTCCGCGTCGGCGGCGTGGTGGTTCGCTGGAATTTGTGGATCACCGGCTGATGGTCGGCCGGACGTCGGTTCGTCTTGATCCGATCTCGCGCGACATCGCCGTGATGCTCAACGAAGAGCTCTCGCCCGAGATGCAGAGCGCCCAACTCGCGACATTCGCCACCGAGGCTTTGGCCGAGGCGCAGGACATCAATCGCCAGGCGCTCGGCTACGTCCCGGATCACGACACGTTCATCGACGGCGCGAAGCGCGACAGCCTCCAGGGCATCAACCCGCGCAGCATCGTCAGCATTGAATTCCACCTGCTCATCGACGTCATCCAGTGGGTGGACGAGCAGCTTATCATCCACTCTCCGGTGAAGACGGAGCGGTACGCGCGCAGTCACGTCTGGTTCGCCGACAACGTCGAGATGGACCCGCAGAACCCGCCGCCAGCCGAGTCGTACATTGCGCTGAATGCGCAGCCGTACAGCCGGAAGATCGAGCGCGGGCAGAGTAAGCAGGCCCCGGAAGGGGTCTATCAGGCGGTCGCCACGCTCGCGAAGCGGCGGTTCGGCAACATCGCCTACGTCGGTTTCTCGTACCGGTCGTTCCCAGGCGGAGCGGTTGGCAAATGGGCAGACAGCGCGTCGGCCGCCAAGCTCGCAAAAGACGTTCGGGGCGGTAGCGCTAACAAGCGCCGCGACTGGCTCGCCCGTCAGCCCGCCATCTACATCGACCCGGGGCGCTGACCGATGCCGCTGAAGCTCGTCGTCGATGCCGTGGAGGCCAAACTCGCAGCGGAATGGGATCGGTGCCCCGTCGTCGGCCTCAACACGGTGGGCGACACGCCCGTCGATAACAGCCCGTTCCTGCAGGTGTCCTACCCCGTCGCGAATGGCGATCAACTGACGGTCGGAGCACCGGGGGAGAACGTCTACCGTGAGGAAGGCGCCTTCCGCATCGAGATCAACGCTAAGCGCGGCAAGGGCGTCTCAGACGGCCTGCAATGGGCCGATGAAATCGCTGCGATCTTCCGAGCCAAGGAATTCGGCGGGGTCCAGACCTTCGCCCCGTCCTCTCCGGCGATCGACGACCGGAACGACAACGGCAAGTACTTCACCTTGTCCATCGCGGTTCCGTACCAAGCGGACATCCTCGGCTGAGCGCTGATCGCTCTCCGCCTCACCCCTGGAGCAAATCATGACCATCGCAATCGGCTCTAGCCGACGGATCGCCTATGTCGCGGAGGCCACCTATGGCGTGACCCCGGCAACCCCCTCGTTCAAGACGTTCCGCGCCACCGGCGGCGGGCCTCGGACGAACAAGACCACTGGCATGTCCGACGAGATCCAGTCGGATCGCAACGTCCGCGACGAGTTTCAGCTCGGCCAGGACGTGTCCGGCGCCTACAATTTCGAGCTGAGCTACGGCAGCCTCGACGACATGCTGGAGGGCGCTCTCTTCGGCACTTGGACGACCAACGTCCTAAAGAATGGCATCGACGTGAAGTCGTTCTCATTCGAGGAGACGATCAACCTCGGCGGCGCAGCGCGTTCCTATTCGCGCTTTACCGGCGCCATGGTGAGCATGCTCAGCCTCGCCATCACGGCACGCGCGGCCATTACCGGCTCTGCGACCATCATGGCGCAGAAGGAGCTGCTGGACACTGCGATCGTCACCGGCTCGACCTACGCCGCTTCGGGAACGACGCCAATCTCGACTGCTTCGGCCAATGTCGCGAACCTGACGGTTTCCGGACTGACCAATCCGGCGAAGGTCCGCAGCCTCACGCTGGAAGTGAACAACAATCTGCGCACCCGTCCGGTCGTCGGCAATCTCTACAGCGACTCGTTCGGTTACGGCATGTGCGAGGTCACCGGCACGCTGGAGTGCTATTTCGAGACCAATGAGCTTTACCAGAAGGTACTGGACCACGGCAGCGCGGCGCTGAGCTTCACGGTCGGCAACGCCGCGAACCAGAAGTACACCTTCTTGCTTCCCAAGATCATCCTCGGCAACGGCGAGCGCCGGCCGGGCGGTAACAGCGACGATGTGATGGTGAGCATTCCCTACCGGGCCGTGCTCGACACCACCACCGGCGCATCCCTGCAAATTACGAGGGCTGTCGCATGAAGACCATCCGCATCACCGAGACGTTCGACGGCTACCCGAACGGCAAGGACGAGAAGCGCTTCACCAAGGGCGATGAGCCCGAGGTGTCCAACGAGTTCGCCGACCTCCTCGTCGAGAAGGGGCTGGCCAAGGAAATCGAGGCGAAGCCGGTCCCGGCCGCGCCTGCCGCCCCCGCGAAGAAGGACGCCAACGCGTGAAGCTCTCTGCCCTCAAAACCGACTCTGCCAAGCTGGAACAGGGGCAGTGGGTCAAAGACCTTCCGGATATGGATGGTCTGGAGTTGAAGGTTCGCGGCCTCGGCAACACCGAGTACCGGCGCCTGCAAGACAAGAAGGTCGAGGCAGTACCGCGCGCGAAGAAGATCCGCGGGCTCGACAACGAAACGCAGGATCGGATCATCTCGGAGTGCCTCCACGAGGCAGTCCTAGAGGATTGGCGCGGGCTAACCGGCGATGACGGGCAGCCGGTTCCGTTCTCGTCCGATTTGGCCCTCACGCTCCTCACAGATCCCGACTATGCCCGGTTCCGCTCGGCGGTGCTGCAGGCAGCCAGCATCGTCACCAACGAAGCCGCGCTCAGCGTCGAGGACGCTGAGGGAAACTAACCGCCGCCCTCCGCTGGCAGCTGGAGTGGGGCGAGCGGGCCGAGTGGCTGGCCGATCTGGCCGAAGAGGATGGGATTGAGCCAAAAGCGCTCATCGACCGTCCTGACCTGCCAGAGCATTTGATCTTCGCCTGGGACGCCTTCTGGCGCCTCTCGGGTGACCGCCAGCTAGGGTTCGGCTCGCCAGGGCCAATCCAGTTCACGTCCATGGATCGGTACGCTGAACGGGCCGGCATTGTCGGCATCGAAGAGTTCGACCGCTTCTGCCGGTTGGTCCGGGCCATGGACGACGAGTGGCGCCGGTTCTTGGCGGCAAAGCTGGAAGAGGGGAGGAAGAAGTAAGCGCTGTTCAGCGCCGCCAGCTGGCGCACCGACCGTTCGCTAGTCGATACCCTGGCCCACCTCGTGAGCCACAGCCGCTGCGATCACCGCGACGGGTGGATCTAACCCTGCGGGTCGACACCCTTGCAGAGGCGATGGATTGAGGCGGCCCGACGTTAGGCCGCACATCCACAAGCAACACGTCAGTTTGCCTCGGAGCAGTCAGGGGGCGGGGAGGGGTGTAAGCGGGAACCTGCTTGAGGGGGACTGACGCCACCGGCGCAGAAGGTAACGGGCCACTCACGAGCGGGGCAACGGGGGCAGGATCAATATCCTGGCGGGGCGGTTTGAGAGCAGCGAGTACCCCGAAGCCCGCGAGGAACAGGAACACTGAGACCAGCACCGTATCGCCGCGGTTCCAGGGCTTGTGCGCTTCGGGTTGTTTGGGTGCCTGCTTCTTCCGTGCTTTCCAGGCGGACCAGATCAGAACGACGCCGATGATCCCGAAGATAACACCCACGTCCGGTCCTCAACCGCGCTGATTCGCGTGGGATCGTTATCCCGCAGAAGTTGATGGCAGGGTAGGCTTAGTGAGCCCGGCGGGTCGCCCAGAGCACGCCGCCGTCGAGCGTACCGCTCCGGCCTAGCACCGCACGCACGACGTCTACGCCTAAGAGGCCCGTCGTTGCGGGCGGGCCTAATAACCATCCTCTAACTCGCGGATTCGTTCCAACATAAGCCTGATAGAGCAAGCAGTAGCTTTCCCGCCAGCGCCACTGCCACCTGCATTTTCGAAGTTCACGACATTGTCACACCGTTGTTTTTCGTACTCGTTCCATGCTTGCTGTTCTTTTGTAAATGCCGCTCGCCACCGCTCTGCATCCTCCTTTCCATTCATGCCGCCGTCCGCTGGGACGCGCTTGGCAACTTCGTCGATCTCAAAATGTCTCTTCCGAGCAGATTTCTCGACATCTCGCCGTATACGTTCAGCTTGTTTAGCAAGGCAATTTCTTCCCTCTGCCATGCTTGCATTAGATTTGTAGCAATAACTTTCAATCTGTTTGAGGTCTTCGCCAGCTGATTTTCTTTCTGCTAAAGCTGGCACTGTAAGCAACACCAGGACGAAAACAGTAAGCGCCTTTTTCATTATTTACCTTGCGATTTGTGCCTGCCATGGCGCGACACTCCGTGTGTGTCTCGCTGACGACGAACATGTCTAATGACGGGGCCGGCGGCCCTAACAAAGATGCTTAGATAGCGCGATAAAAGGGAGGCACGATCTGTATGGTTTCCCTGAACACCGTCCGCAGCATCAAGGTCAGCTACATCTCCGAGGGTGCGGAGAAGTTCAAGGCCGACGCCCAGGCCGCCGCCTCCGCTCAGGACAATCTCGGGCAAGCCACCGAGCGTACGGCTGTCGTCACGGAGACGGCCTCGCGCCGCATGCTCTCCGTGAGCACAGCCACCGATCGTGTCCGCGCCTCGGTCGACTTGGCCTTCCGGTCCCAGCAGCAACTTGAGCGCCAGACAGCCACCCTGAGCCGTGGCCTTCAGCAGGGCGCCCTCGATACCGCCACCTACGACCGGACCCTCGGGCTGCTTCAGGCCCGCTTCGGTGCGTCTGCCAGCGCGGCGGATCGTGCCGCAGCAGCGTGGAAGAACCTCGGCGCGGCCGGCGATGCTGTTTCGCGGGCGATGACCCCTGTGGGGCGGCTTTCCGGCCTATCTTCGGATGGTTCGGTGCCGGTGCGGCCGGGCATGGCAACGCCAACCGCAGCCAACCAGAACGGGCGACTTCGTGCCGACCAAGCGCAGAACCTCCTCTATCAGGGCGGTGACATCGTCGCTCAGCTTGGGAGCGGCTCGGGCCTCGGCATGATCGCCATGCAGCAGGGGCCGCAGATCGCTCAGGTGTTCGCCGGCCCCGGCGGGGCGAGCGTGAAAGGCGCCCTGTCTCAGGCAGGGGAGGCGGCTTCTGGCTTCCTCGGCCGCATTGGATTGGTCGGCGGTGCTATTGGCGGCGTGACGGCCCTTGCGCTCACTGGCGCCGCGGCATGGATCTCTTATTCCTCCTCGCAGAAGGAGCTTGAGCGCAATCTCGCGGGTGTCGGGCGCGCCTCGGAGGCGACTGGCGCTGCAATCAATGCCCTGGCGCCCGCTGCGGCTGAGGCCGGCAATGTTTCGATCCGCTCGGCCCGCCAGATGGCGGGTGAGTATGCCGCTACTGGCAAGATCGGCACTGAAATGTACGTCGGCCTCATTGGCTCGGCAAAGGATTACGCCGCAACGACCGGCCAGGATCTGAGCGACGCGAACAAGGCGCTGGCTGCGGCATTTGCCGATCCTGCCAAGGGCGCCGAGGCTCTGAACAGTCAGCTTGGATTTTTGAACGATCGAACCTCTGAGACCATCCGGCGGCTACAGGCACAGGGCGATCGGCTCGGTGCTCAGCGCGTACTGTTCGACGCCTACAAGGCGAGCCTGACCGACGCGGCCGACATGACTACGGCATGGGGCAGAATATCTGCCGCCGCGCTTCAGCCGATCTCTGACATTTGGGACGAAATCGGACGTCGTATCGACAAGGCCGTCACGGGCGGCTCGCTGGAAGACCAGATCGAAGCTGCGCGAAAGGTTCTCGCTGAGTCTCGTGAGTTGCAGACTAGCGCTATCGGTCGCGTAGCAGGCGGGATCTTCGGGCAAGACCCGGTTGCCGATCAGAGGAAACTCGACGAGCTTCTGGCGAAACAGCGTAGGCAGCAAGAGGCTGCGACACGGGCGGGCGCGGCTGCTCGGTCCCGTGAGATCGGAGGGATCGTTCGCGAGCTCGATCCGACCAACGCCGCTTTCAACGATACGCAGAACCGCGTTGAGACCCTTCGGAAGGCGATCTCGGACCCGGTAAAATTCGGGCTCGATACGGGCTTGCTGGCGCAGGCTCGGACGGCCTTCGAGCAGCTCAGCACTCAGGCGCGCAGCACGCGCGAGGACATTGAGCGGTTCGGCAGTCCTGCGGTTGCCGCCGCCAATCGCCAGGCGCGTTCGGAAAATCAGCTTGCTACCGATCGGGCAAACCCCGTCGAACGTCAGATCGCCGATCTTCGCTTCCAGTACGATGAGAAGATCCGCGCGCTCAACATCGCGCCCGGCGCGACGCGTGAGACCATCTCACAGCCCTTCAACGAGCGGATGAACAATCCGAACTTCGACTCTCGCGAGCTTCAGGCGATTGCCTTGGAGCGGAATGCGGCGCTTCGTCCTCTCACGGAGCGTGAGGGCCTGACCGAGAACCTCAATCTCGCGATTGATAGTTTGAAGAAGACGACGGAGGCCCAGGCCACACGCTCGCAGAACGTCAGCTCCTATATGGAGCGCGCCATGTTCGTAGAGAGCGGCGGCAAGACCGACGCGAAGAACCCCTTGTCGACGGCAACGGGCCTCGGACAGTTCATTGAGGGAACATGGCTGCCGCTGTTCAAGCAGGCCTTCCCCGACCGCGCCACGGGCATGTCGGATCGCGAAATCCTCTCCCGCCGGACGGATCGCGACGACAGCGTGGCAGTGCTGCGCCTGTTCACTGAACAGAACTCTCGCTTCCTTGAGAAACAGAGTATCGCGACCACTGACCGCAACCTCTACCTCGCGCACTTCGCGGGCGCGCAGGGCGCGGTGGACCTTCTGAAGGCCGATCGAGGCACGAGCGCAGAATCCATCCTCGGCCGCAAGGCAGCCCTCGCCAATCCGACGATCATCGGCGGCGGACGCACGGCCGGCGACGTCATCGACTATGCCGGGCGCGTGATAACTAAAGGCGCGCCCGCCATTCGGACCTCGGAGAGGGAGGTCGCCACCCTTCGTCAGCAGGCGACCCTGACAGATCAGACCACCGAGGCCGAGGCGCGCCGGCAGAAGATCCAGGAACTGCTGAACGAAGACATGCAGCGGGCCGGCGATCTCGGCCGGACCTTCGCCACCTCCCAGGATCTCCTCAAGGCATCCGCCTCGCAGCTGACGCCTGAGATGGAGACGCAGCGCAAGGTCATCATCGAGACGGCGGAAGCTTACGCCAAGGCGCAGGCGAACTTAGAGAACAGCCGCATCGGTCGCGAGGCCCTGTTCGACCGGGCGCAGATGGGGCGTACCCAGCAAGAGCAATCCGTGGCGTCGCGGCTGCGTGGCACAGGGCTAGGCCTGGACTCGGTCGAGGCAGATGCGCTGCGCCTGAACGACAATCTCCGCGAAACGAAGTCCCTCGCCACCGATGCTTTCAGTTCGATGCTGACGGATCTTCGTCAGGGCACGACGCTCGCGAAGTCCCTGGAGACCATCACCGGCCGCCTCGCCGACAAGCTGCTCTCCAAGGCCGCAGACAGCGTGATGTCGAACCTGTTCGCAGGGCTCGGCAGTTCGGGCATGGGTGGAAGCGGTGGCGGCTTCGGCAGCATGATCGCTAATGCTCTCGGGCTCGGCGGAGGCGCCGGGACCGACATCGCGGCTGCGAGTGCCCGTGGAGCCTCAAATCCGGCTCTCTATGGCCCTGGCTTCGCCAGCGGCGGCTACACTGGCGCCGGCGGGCGGAACGAGGTCGCTGGCCCGGTCCATAAGGGCGAGTACGTCTTTGATGCCGCCGCTACGGCTCGGATCGGTGTCGCAAGCCTGGAGGCCATGCGGACGAACCGTCGTGGATGGGCTGACGGCGGCTATGTCGGGAATGCGCCAACTTGGATGGCACCTCCGGCGAATGCTCCGCAGCAGATCGTCTTCGCTCCGAACATCATCCCCCCTGACGGCTATCGTGCCGAGACTAAAGAGGTCGATGACGGGCGGGGCGGTCGGAAGCCGGAGATCACCTTCGCGGAGATCACTGCTCAGGGCATCCGGAGCCCGCAGGGTCAGCAGGCTCTCGGGCAGCGTCGCGTCGCGCGGCGTTAAGCGCAGGCCTGGACCTTTGGCAGGTAGAGCCCCTTGCTGCCTGCATTGTAGGGCGACACGTAGGTAGCAACACTTCCTTTGCCCTGAGGAAGAATGTCTACCAGCGCCAGGGTCGTGTTGTTCACCGTGTAATGGACGGTCCAGCCGGCCTCAGTTCTCTGAGTGGAGGCTGGTAGCGCGTCACCAGACGACCACGCCGAAGAAATGCACCCTGCAAGTTGCTCAGGCGCCTTCGTGGACGAGAGCACCACCTTGTTGCTGCCTGACGACCTCATGTCGCCCATCGACGGCACGCAGGCCGACAAGAAGGTGGCGCCGGCGCACAGCCCTGCGATTTGAGCGAGCGACATTCTCATGGCGGTTCCTGTTTGGCCGGCGAGCCTTCCTGATAAGGCCAACCGTGACGGCTATTCCGAGGGTTCCTCGGATGGCAGATTGCGGACGCAGATGGAAGGCGGCCCGCCGAAGATGCGGCGTCGCTTCTCGTCCGATCCCAAGCCGATTTCGCTCGCGCTGCGCATCAACGTCGAGCAGTGGAACGCCTTCGACACGTTCTGGGAGGTCACGACCGGAATGGGAACGCTGCCTTTCTGGTTCCTCGACCAGACCCGCGGCGACGTTCAGCTGACCACCGAGGATGGGTCTCCCATCTACACCGCGGATGGCGCACCCCTGAAGAACACGGATTGGTGGCTCTGCATGTTTGGTGATGCCCGGCCGGCGGCGAACAACCTCGGCGCGGCGCAGTACAGCCTCAGTTTCAACCTCGCGGTTCTGTCCTAATGGGGCGCGTCGTCTCCCTCAACGCACGCCTCGCGGCGAACGCGGGGAACACGGATCAAATCCCAGTCCTCCTGGTCACGATCCGTCACCCAAGCCTTGCCTCGCCCGTCTACCTATCCAGCGATCCGACGGCGCGAATTTCCGTCGAGCCCCTGGTTTACGGCACTAAGCACGCCGGGAACGATTACCTCTTCGTTCTCGTCGGCGCGGTGCTCCCTGACGACCAAAGAGACAGTCCGCCGAAGACGACACTCACATTTGAGAACGTCGACAAGGACATGGCGGCTGTCCTCCGCGGCGTTACGCCGGGCACCTATGCCAGCGTCGACCTTGAAGTGGTGCTTGCCCGCTCACCAGAAGTGACAGAGGCCAGTTTCACCAAGCTCCGCGGCGTGCGGGGTAGCTACGACGCCGCGCAGGTGTCTCTCGACATCTCCCGCGAGCCCTTCACGTCCGAACCCATGCCAGACGGCCGAATGACGTCCAGCCGGTTCCCCTCGCTGTTTCAATAGGCCCCTCATGCACTGGTCTGCCAGCTACATAGGCCTGCCCTGGCAGGTCGGCGGTCTCACGCGCGACGGTATCGCGTGCTGGGGCCTCGCGCGCCTCGTCTACGCCGAGCAGCTCGGCATCGAGGTGCCGGATTATGCCGCCGCGGTTCCGTCTCTTCAGGAGCGCGCTGAGGTCGCCGCGATCTTCGCAGAGGCGACCTCGTCCGCTGGCCCGTGGGTTAAGATAGGTGCTGCGGACGTTGCGGAGTTCGACATCCTGGTCTTCCGCCGTGTTGGGCTCGCGCATCATGTCGGCATCGCTGTCGGCGCCGGTCGGATGCTCCACATCGACACGGATCAAGACAGTTGCCTCGTTGACTACACGACGGGCCGGTGGGCTTTGCGGCTCTGCGGGGTCTACGGGCACAAGGCGCACATTCTCGATACGATCATGAAAGCCGCCTGATGAACGCACCTGTCAGCGTTCTCGCGCTTCCGCACCTGCTCGACCCGTCTAGGGGGCGGATTGAGTTCGCGATGGGCGCGGGTCAGACCCTGGCCGACTTAGTGGAGCGCGCGCTCCCCGAGGCGCAGGCGTTCGGCATCACCAGCCTTCGTGTAACGGTCAATGGCGATCCAGTCGACGCTGCCCTTTGGCGCTCGGTGAAGCCGAAGCCAGGGATGCACGTCCTGATCCGCGTCATCCCTCAGGGCGACATATTCAAGAACGTACTGACGATCGCTCTCACGGTGGCGGCCATTGCGGCGGGTCAATTCTACGCTACAACGCTGCTCGGTGCGCTCAACATTGGCGTCACGGCGACCACGACCGCTTTAGCCTCAGCCTCCATCTCGGCCACCGTCCTCGTCGCCGGCACGCTCCTCATTAACGCCCTGATCCCGTCGCGCACCGACAAAAAGGACGCGCCGACCTACGCCATCCAAGGCATCCGCAACCAAGCGACCCCTGACGGCGTGATCCCCTTCATCCTCGGCAAGGTGCGCTATGCCCCGGTTTATGCTGGCCTGCCCTACACCGAGACGGTGGGCGACGAGCGCTACATCCGAGCGCTCTTCACGTTCGGCTATGGCCCGCTGCGCCTGACGAACTTCCGGATCGGCGACACTCCGATCGAGAAGTACAAGGACGTCCAGTACGAGGTCCGAGAGGGCTACGCCTCTGATGCGCCTGTCACGCTTTATCCGGATCAGGTCATTGAGCGCGCTCTTTCGATTGAGCTGAAGTTCGCGGGGATCGGCGCTGGTCCGCAGTCTCGGTTCACGGCGGCTGACGCGGCGAACGCCTCTATCGACCTCACCTTTCCGGGCGGCTTGGGCGGCGTCGACAAGGACGGCAGAAAGGTCGCCGTCACTCTTGAGTTCGCCGCCCGCTATCGCAAGGCAGGCACCGAGGCTTGGACAAATGCTGCTCCCATCTCCGTGACGGCAAAGCTCTCAGGCAAGCCCTTTACGCGGACCTTCCCGTTCAGCTTCCCTGAGCGCGGTCGCTATGAGATTGAGCTGACCCGCAACAGCGGCGATTTCGACAACCCCGATCAGGATTTCTCGAAGAAGGAGATCCAGCGCACTGGACGCTCTGTGTGGTCGGCGCTGCGCTCGTTTCGCCCCGAGTACCCCATCAACTTCGGCAAGCCCCTGGCGGTCGTGGCGGTTCGCATCCGCGCCACCGGACAGCTGAATGGCACGCTCGACGAGTTCAACGCGGATGCGCAGACGCTCTGCCCGGATTGGGATGCGGCGACCAACGCCTACATCACGCGAGAGACCCGCAACCCAGCCTCGCTGTTTCGCTATGTCCTGAACGGGCCTGGGATCACCTACCCGCTCGCCCAGAACGAGATCGATGCCCTGAAGGAGTGGCACGCATTCTGTGTCGCCAACAGCCTCTTCTACAACCGCGTTCACGACTACGAGGCGTCCGTCCTCGACGTGCTCTCTGACATCGCCGGCGCCGGCCGGGCGAGCCCGCATGACAGCGGAACGAGTTGGGGCGTCGTCGTCGATCGCGCGTTGACGACTATTACGGCGCACATCACGCCGCGCAATTCCTGGGGCTTCCAGGGGGAGACCTCCTACTCACAGTTCCCCGACGCCTTCCGCGTCACCTTCCTCGACGAGACGAACTCTTACGCCCAGGCCGAGCGCATCGTGCCGTGGCCCGGCTTCTCTGGCGATCCGAAGGTGTTCGAGAAGCTGGACCTCCCCGGCATCACGAACCCCGATCAGGTCTGGAAGGAGACCCGCAAGCGCCAGTACGAACTGATCCACCGGCCGCACAGCTACACAGTCAACCAGGACTTCGAGAGCCTCGTCGTCACTCGTGGCGATCGGGTAGAGCTCGGACATGACGTTCTCGACCGCAACCAGGTTGCTGCGCGCGTCCGCACCGTCGTCGGCAACAAGGTGATGCTCGACGAGCCTGTGACGATGGAAGCCGGAAAGAGCTACGCCTGCCGGTTCCGGCGCGCTGACGGCGCCTCGCTCATCCAGCCGGTCCAGACGATCGCCGGCACGACCAACACCATCACCTTGACGGGTACGGGCGACACACCGGCCCGCGATGACCTCGCCATGTTCGGTGAGGCGACGCGCGAAACCCTGGCTTGCACCGTCAAAGGGGTCGAGGCGATGGAGAACTTCACCGCCCGCCTTTCCCTTGTAGACCACGCGCCTCAGATCGAGACGCTGGTGGCGAACGATGTGCCTCCGGCCTGGAGCGGTCGCGCGGGCGGGCCGGCCCAGAGCATTCCGGACGTTCCGCTGGCTCCGATGGTGACAGGCATCGCATCGGGCAAGCTCGCTCTCGACTCCGTCACGACGGCCAATCCCTATCCGGTCATCGTGTCGTTGCAGGCGATCCCGCTCAGCTATGTCCCGCTCGCCTCCTTCGACGTTCAGACCCGCAAGGCTGGCGTCACGGCATGGACCACGACGAGCCGGCCTTCCGGCGCCGGGGCGGTCGTCATCGCCGGCTACACCAAGGGCGATGCACTCGAAATCCAAGCGAGGGCCGTGTCGGCCCGCGGTACGCCCGGCGAATGGACCGCCAGCGTCTTTCACACCGTCGCCGCTTCTGATGCCACCACCCCCATCAATCTCGTCGCTGCGATTGAGCGCTCCGCGATCAACGGCTCGACCACCGCGGCCTTCCTCCGGCTCACCTGCGATACGCCCGCGCGGGATGACCTGTCCCTCATCGGCCGCTACCGCGCGACAGGCGCAACGGCGTGGACCGCGATCCCGCTCAACTCGTCCAGCCGGACTTCTATCCTGGCCGGGCCCCTGACGGACGGAGAGACCTACACCGTAGAGGGCGCGCTTTCCACGGATGCGGGATCGGACATCAGTTCGTACATCCCGGCCGCCGGCTCGCCCATCAAGGCGGTGGCCGACGCCAATCCGCCGGCGGCGCCCACCTACACCTCGGCTGCCTCGTCCGGTGCCGGCACTTACTCAGTCGATCACGCCTTCAAAAACTCGGTCTCTGTCAACGCTCAGGCAGTCCAGGTCTATCAGGCCATCGGGTTCGGCAAGGTCGCGGCCGATGCCGTCGCCGTCGGATCGCCCGTCGCGGGTGGCCCGAGCCAGGCCCTTACGACCACCACCCCGATCGACCTCGGGCTCTACAATTACTGGCTCCGGGCGCTCAACGGGTCGGGGGTCACGTCGGCGGTGGCGTCGGGGGCGAAGACCGCCCTCAACCTGATGCAGGCGAATAATCTCAGCCAGAAGCCCTACGACCTGACGGATGCGGCGATCTGGGTTCGGACCAACCTGTCCACGCCGACCATTAGTGGCACCGGGCCGGATGGTGGCGCGGCGACCCTGCTGACCGAGAGCACCGCCAACAGTTCGCACCGCTTCGCCAACACGGTCACCGGTCTCACGTCCGGCAACCGGGTCCGCACGGCCCTTGCCGTCAAGGCATCCGGCCGGACTAAGGGCCGTCTTGACCTCTACGATACATCCCTCGGTTCTTCGGTGCGCTTCACCTTCGATCTTACGGCCGGGACCATCACGGCGATCTCGACGTCGGGCGCTCTGGTCACGGCTGGCGCCGGGGTGATCTCGAAGCTCACCGCCGATGGTTGGTGGCTACTCACCCTTACCGGCACGATCGCGGCCACGGGCGCAGAGATGCGTTTGCTCTTCGCCGACGATGCAAGCGCGACCTCCTACGTCGGTGACACCACCAAGGGCTTCCTCGTCTCGGCCGCCACCATCGCTGTCATCGCCTAGCGGCACGCTTACTCGACCACCCTCGTCCATCCCATCCCACGATCAGCCTGACGCTATGCCGCTTCCGCGGCCGATGGCGCGCGGGGAGACCCTTGTATGTCGAACGGCCTTCGCACCACCGGTCTAGACTTTGGCGATCTCGTCGAGGTCTTCGGCCATTTCCAGAAGGACGGCATCGGCCCGCTGACGACCGGGCGATGCACGTTTGGCCAGTTTCAGTCCCTCCTCCTCGGGAGCACGACGCTCGTCGGCATGCGCTTCTTGGCACTCGAAGGGCGGGTCACCAACGCCGAAGGGACTATCGCCACCCATACTGGCCAGATCGCCGTTCTTCAGGCGTCGCAGGCCTCCGGCACCCCGGACTATGCGACCCGCGCCGATCTCTTCGCGGACCTCTCCCGGCCGGATAAGTCCACGGCCACCGTCAGTTCTGACCCGACCGCCGCCTACAACGGCACCTATCGCAAGACCGGTGCGCCCGGCACAGGATCATGGTCTCAGACGGTCGGCGAAACGCTTGCCAGCCTCACGGGCAAGGTCCGGACCCTTACCAGCCTCGGTACGCCCGTCACCTTTGGCGGCCAATTGATCTTCGACCAGAAGAACGCGAAGGGCGGCGGAATCGCCGTCTACTTCCCGCGCACCGTGACGGTGATGCGCGGCACGACGGTCATCCTGAATACGACGACGCTTGGGACCGAAAGCACCGAGATCAGGCGCCACATCAAGGTCGCCATTCCGTCCGGCGATCTAACGACGGCTCGGCTTTGGTACCTCGATATCGCCGACACGACCATCAAGGTCGTCTCGGGCACGACCGGCATCGATCTTGGCAGCCTCGGCAACGTCATTCCTCTTTTCGCCGCGCAGGGCGAAGGCTGGTGGTCGCCGCACGAGTCACACCGCGTTGGTGAGAAGCTAGAATACATCGACATCCCTGGTGGACCGAAGTTCGGATACATGGACGCGCAGGGCTACGCGCGCGTTGGCAGGGACGGGACCTACGTCGAAGACTTCGGCGGGCCGGAAGAGGTCGCGCTTATCGACCCCCAAGGCTACGCCCGCCCGCCGCGCGCCGCATCGGCCTCATCTACGGGCGACTCTGCTGCCGCCGCCTACGCCCTGCGCGACAGCCAGAATGCGGCCTACAGCAAGGCCTACATGGAGCGCGCCAACATTCGGGCGGCTCGGCTCTTCTGGAAGTACAACGTGGTGTTGGGTGACGGGCAGTCCTTCATCATCGCGCAGGAGGGCATGCCGCCCAAGACGAAGACGCCGCTGTATGGCAACGTCATGTTGGGCAACAGCCCGCGCCCCTCTTCCCAGATCGAGACTGACACGGGCACGAACGCGGGCATTTACACGCAGTTCGGCACGGCGACATTCCAACCGCTACTTGCCAACGCCGTCTATCAGGGTGCGATCCTGACTGACGCGCAGGTTGCCGCGATCCAGCCCGGCGACAACCAGGCCGGTGCCTTCGGCGAAGACATGGGGGTGGGGTTCTGCAACTACCTCAAGCACCTGTGGAACCGTGCCAAAGGTGTAGAGAACGACCCCGATCACCTCTTCGCCTATGCCTCGTGTGGCATCGGAGCGCGGCGACTGGACCAGTTGGTTAAGGGCGCCGCGAGCACGCCCGGCAATTATCGGCGCCTCGTCAATGCCGCCACGAAGATGAAAGCCGCCGCAGATGCGCAGGGGGCGACCTCCGGGCTCTTCGCCGTGCCATTTGATCAGGGGCAGCAGGATTACACATTCGACACATCGAAAGAGACTTGGAAGGCTCTCTTCGTTCAGTTCATGGCCGATGTAATCGCAGATATCGCGGTCGGCATTTTCGGGCAGACTTCGCCGCCGCTCTTCATCCTCTACCAGACGGGCGGCACCTACACGCGGGACATCAACGGGTCCGTAGCAATCGGGCAGGCACAGCTTGAGTTGGCGCAGGAATATCCGGATCAGGTCGTCATCGTCGATCCGGCAGGCTACGTCCCAAACAACGCGAGCGGCCATCTGACGGCGAACGGATATCGCTGGCGCGGCATGCAGGGTGCCAAAGCCGCCTTCCGTCACCTGATGAACGGCCGGCATACGGCCCCTTTCATCCGCGGCGCCACTGTTTCCGGTGCCACCATCGTCCTCGATTATTGCAGCATGTTCGGCCTGCAGTGGAAGGTTCCATACGTTGGCAGCACAGCTGTGGATAGCAGCTCTAAAGGCTTCTTCGTCAAAGACAGCTTAGGCATCGTCAATGTTGTTCCACAAATCGTCGGGTCGCGCACGGTTGTTCTGACATGCGCTCGGGCTTTGTCAGGTTCGGTGACTGTCAACTGCGGGGACTCAACGACAGGCGGCAACACCTACCTTGCCGACATGGACCTGACGCCCGCGCTCTATAACTACGAATACGCAGCGGGCAGCGGCGACTTCGTTGAAGCCAACATTCCAGCACTCGTAGGCAAGCCCTACGACCTGTCGACTTTCGCCCTTGCGCAAACTCTAACCATCGCGGTGTGATCCCATGACCCTTGTAAACGAGGTTCCGCAGAGCTTCCGGTTCGACACCATGGCCGTGCTGCCCAAATACCCGGTTCGCGGGCTGCGCGGGCTGTGGCGAGCGGAGCCGGATCTGGACTCGACCCGCCGCAATCTCGGCGCCAAGTTCGGGTTGCCGCAGCTCGCGGCGGTCTCCGGTGCGCCCGTTCCGTCGCAGGCCGGGCTCGCCTGCAAGAGTGGCTCGAACTTCCTCGACACCGGGCTACCCGAAGTCCCCACCATGACGGTGTGCATGGTGGTCAAAAGCCTGGACACGTTTGCCGCCAACGCTAATCGGCCGATGCTCTATTCGAATAACCAGGGCGACGGGATGTCGATCTACGTCGGTCAGGCGGGCGACTCTGGCGACGGCTACGCCCGTCTCAACACTAACAGCTACGGCACTCCGCCGGGCGGCTCATCGACCCCGACGTTTACGGTGCTCACCAACGTTCCGATGACGGCGCCGGTGTTCCTGGTCACGATCCACACGCCGACACAGGTCAAGCTCTACGCGCCGGCCCTTGGGCTGACGGCGGCTGTAGCAACCCGCGCCGCCGGCAGTACCCGCGACATGGCCCCGCGCAACATGCGGATCGGCAGCTCATATTCGGTCTATGGTGGGACCAGCAACATCCTGTTCGTTGCCGACTTCAACGTCGAGCTGACGCCGGCCGAGTACAATTTGGTTCGCGCGACGGAACTCAACTGGCACAGTGAGATCGGCTCGGGGATCACGTTCTGAGGGGATGGCACCATGAAGACCGAACTTCTCTCCGGGGTTTCTCATCGCATGGTGGTGGGGGACATCGGGTCAAAAATCGCCTACGGGTCATCGATATCTCTCGGCGTCGAGGGCTGGACGCCGAAGCGCCATCCGCGCAGGCTGCGCCTCCTCTCCGACTGCATCGTCACGGACATCGCGCCCGTTGAGACAGTGACCCTTCACATGACCGCTTGGGATCTGGATCATTAGGCATGACCCTCGAACCCTACGCCTGGGTGCTCGCGGTATTCGAGCCCCGCGTCACCCACGATCTCAGCGACGCGACCAAGACCCTCATCGGACAGACGGGCGTGTTTGAGGTCTACTGGCGGATCGAAGAGGGTTACGACTACGCCGGCGAGTGGGCCATGGCTCTGCCCGCGGAATGGCGAGATCGATCCAGCGAGGTCTGGGTACCGTCTGGCGACCTTCGGATACTGAAACACCTCGACCGCGATGCTCGTGATCCGGACCCCGAACTGAGCCGCATCCGAGAACTCGCCTAACCGACACGCACCTCAGTTGGACCCCAAGGCCGGCGGCAGGGTGAAGGTCAGTGCGGGCCGAACGCCCGGCGCGAACGCCCGACCCGCCGTCGCCCCGCTTGCTTGTTGTGAGGCGAGCACCCGAGGCGACGCGGCGGGATAGCAATCTGATTGTGAGGCGGTCAACCGCCCTCCCGAGCCGGCCGGTCGCCGCGCAACCCCTACATCGTGAGAACTGAACCATGGCAGCCAGCCTGGACCGCGCGGCGTTCTTCGCCAGCGCGCGCAAATCCGTGTTCGGAGGCTCCCTGAGCCAGGGGCAGGTTTCCGGCATGGAGGCCATCCTTGACGCCTGCCCGCCCGATCTGGGAAGCGACTCGCTGGCGTACTGCTTGGCGACCGCCTTCCATGAGACCGCGCGCACCATGCTCCCGATCAAGGAGTATGGGGGTACGGCCTACTACACGAAGATGTACGACCCTGCCGGAAGCCGACCAGCGGTCGCCAAGGCGCTCGGCAATACGATCCCTGGCGACGGCGCCAAGTTCGCGGGCCGCGGCTACGTTCAGCTCACAGGCCGGGCTAACTATCGGCGCGCGACAGGCGAACTCCAGAACCGTGGGTACCTCACCCGCTCGCAGGATCTGACACAGACCCCCGACAGCGCCATGGTGCCCGACATCGCCGCGGCGATCATGTTCATAGGCATGCAGGAAGGCTGGTTCACCGGCCGCAAGCTGTCCGACTATTTCGGCCCGACGAAGAGCATTCCGGTCGGCGCACGGGCCATCATCAACGGCACGGACAAGGCCTCGACCATCGCCGGCTACTTCCGGGGCTTCCAGACGGCCCTGTTGGCCGCTGGGCACCTTCCTGGCGGCGTAGTGGCGACTGTGCCCGTCCCGCCCGTCACCGTGGCCCCAATCCCTCCGACCTCCCCCGGCCCCCTCGTCCAGCCCGCGCCTCGGAACAGTGGCGTGCTGACGCCTGCGAAGCCGCTGCCGGAGCCGACCTACGTGGCGCAGCCCAATCTACTGGCCCGCATCTTGGCCCGTTTCCGCGCAAAATATCCCTTCGAAGGTTGACCCCATGGCTGGCGGTATCATCGGCTCCATCATCGGCGCAGCGTTGCCTGGCGTCCTCCCCAGCATCACGGAAACGGCGAAGATCCTCGTCGAACGGCTGGTGCCCGACCCGGTGGCGCGCGCTCAGGCGCAGCGCGAGGTCGAGGAGGTCATCTCGGCGCGCGAGGCTGCCATCGCCTCCGTCATTTCCGAGCAGAACAAGGCGCAGAACGATCTCAACCTCGCCGAGGCGCAAGGGAACGATCGGTTCAGCTCACGGTGGCGGCCCAGCGTGGGTTGGATCTGCGTCGCTGCGCTGGGGTATCAGTATCTCTTCGCGCCGATCTTCACGTGGCTGGGTGCCATGATCGGCGTCGCGCTCGGCATCGCCTTCCCGGCACCGCCAACGCTCATCATGACCGACATCCTGCCGATCCTCGCCGCTTTGCTCGGCCTCGGCGCACAGCGCACCTACGAGCGCGTCAGCGGCGTCTCCACGGCTGTTCCGGCGAAGCGCTAAGGCATGGCCCTCTCCGGCACGATCTACCGCGTCGCCGTTGAGGTGCCGACCGGCATCCCTACGGGGGCGGGGAGCGATGGCGCAGCTCTGCCTGGCGTGAGCGAAGCCCTCACGCGCATTGCCACGCAGTACGGCTTGCTCGGTTCGCTCTTGGCCTTGGCCTTGGTGGCGATCTGGTACCTCGACAAGAAGGCAAGCAATGCGGGCAAGGCCCATGACGAGGAGCGTGAGGACTGGCAGCGTCAGTTGAAGGCGTCCTACGACGCGCGTCTCGCAGATCAGCGGGAACTCGTCACCGCCCTTCAGAACGCCACGGGCGTCATCAGCGTGAACTCTCAGCGCATGGCCGAGACGGCCGCTTCCTCGCAGGAGGTCGCGAAGAAGCTCGGCGAAGTCGCACTCATCACTCACGGTAACGCCGCTGCCATCACCCCCCTGACCGAAGCAGTGACTTGGCTGACGCGTAGCGTGAAGTCGGGTGGTGGGGGCGGCGCATGACGAAATGGCGCTCCATGATCAACGCCCTTCGATCTTTCTGCGGTTGCCCCGCCCAAACGGAGCGACGCCACTTCGTGCTGCGCGAGCTGCCCGGCGAGGAGAAGCGCAAGGTCGCAGAGGTCGCAAAGAGCTTCGAGCAGGCGCGGATGGCAAACGCGCGCGTCTCAATGGGAGCCATCGTGACAGCCTCACAAGCCATGGCGAACGAGAGCCGGGCGCAGGCCTTCCTGCGCGGGATGCTGGACGAAGTGGACAAGGGTAGGGATCACGATGGCCGGCATTAGGACATTTCTTGGTAACCGGCTGACGTGGTTCACCGTCGCCTACATCGCGCTCTTTTCGACATTCGCACACTACGCGTCGGTTTCATCGGTCGCAGAGACCGCCAGAGCAGGCGCCGCAACCATGGGCCTCATCGGCATGGTGGCCTACGGGGAGACCGCGATCCGGGCCTACAAGGCGCATCGCTGGCCGAACCCGGAACTCATCGGCGCGCTCGGGATGTTCGTCCTCTGCGTCGGCGTCGGGGTCGGCGGCCTTTTCCAGATCCTATGGCGGCTGTCGGAGTTCCAAAACCATGTCGTGAACAACGACATCTACAGCTTCACGGTCTCACTGATCGCGCTGGGGATCTTCATGCTAGTAGCGGCACCCAACATCATCGGGACCGGCGTACCGCGGTGGACCCGCTTCCGCATCAGTCTGGCATGGGCAATCGCTGTCGGTGTCGTCGCGGGCCTCGTCGCCCTGTCACCTGATCTGAAGTGGGTAGCGGAATGGCTACGTCCCGCGCTCTGCGAAAGAGCGGCTTGCGCGCGACCCCCTCCCTAACCCACACCCGACGCGCTACCGCGCCTGTCGGTCTTCCTGAGAGCACGATAGGGCCTCGTTCAGCTTCGGCTGGGCGAGGCTTTCTTCGTTTGGAGAAGATATTCGATTGCGCCATCTGCCATTCAGGATTTCGGTGATATGTGTCCTCCGAATCGCACAGGAGCATCAGAATGGCAGATGGTACTGAAGATCGGCCCCAAGCGACCTCGATCGCCGCCACACAGACGATTTCAGTTTCCCAGTTCGCGCTTGGCCTGAACCCCTCAGAATTTCTTTTGTCGGTGGGACATTCTAGGGTTGTAGTTAATGTCACCGGCGGCATGAATGTGCCAGAAGTGTATACTGAGTGGCTTGCCACGCTTTCTATGAGCCCGACTGCGACTAAGGGCATGGTTGCCGCCCTGCAAGGCGCAATAACTGAGTATGAAAGACAGTTTGGTACCATTCCAATGGACCCTAAGTTTACTGTAAGTACACAGTAGGCTTGGAAGTGCAGATTTCCCGACAGACGCAATTTATAGCTATAACGCCGTATCCCGGCGCCACGCAGGTTGTTTGCTATGCTGATACCTGGGTTAAGAAGCTCGTTCAGCGCGTGCCAATAGAAACTCCCACGATCGTGCAAGCGACTCTATCGACACCAACTGCGGTTGTGGCGGGGACAACCAACCAGGATTACATTGCGTTTGTGAGCGCTTCACACTCTTCCGGTTCAGGAAGCCCGTTCGTTGTGTTCGTAGACCCTCAAGCCAACCCACTGGCCGCGGTTGCCAGCGTTGGACATCGGAAAGATTTTAAGGATTTACAGCAGCACGAACTTTTATGGTCGCCGGATTTGCAGCTGGTGGGGGTGAAAAAGTGAGAGCGGAATACGACGACTCTGTCGACGTCCTGCATATCTTGCTTGGACCAACCATACCCGTAGAAGGCGATGGCCTGCCCCGTGGGGTGGAGCTCGATTGGGCGCTTGACGGAGGCTATCCCTGCGGCGTGACCGTGATTGGGTTCAAACGTAATGGCTGGGCATCTGCGACGGGCGAACTGGTACGGATAACCTCACAGCATCTTTCGATACCGATCGTGACTGTGGAAGAAACGATAAAGGCCGCGATGCGATAAGCCGCCTCGGCTATCCCCTCACCCGCCCGGCTCACGCCGCGGCGGGTTTTTCGTTTTCAATCGAACCAGCGTCGGGGCGTAAATCCGTAGACCGCTAGTAGCGCCAGCGTCGCGATTAGCCAGGGTAGGTCGCTGAGCAGCGCGAACACCAGTAGGCTGACGTAGGTGACAGCCGTTGAGACCATGATCGCTGCCACGCGCGGGTTCATTATGTTGTGCTCTCGTCAGGGATTGCTCCGGGATACATACTCCGATTGCAGCCGCAAGAATTCGTCCGGGACCGTACAGTTCTGGAAATCTAGCGTAATAATGCCAATGCAATCTTGCGTACCCATCGCTCGAAACGTAGAACGGCGAAAAGAAACGTCGGGCGCTAATTATAATGCCAGTTTTTGTAATCCGTTCGGTAGATAGACTGATAAACTGGTTTGTGGACTTATTTTATTCCTTCTATCCAGGCTATCGACTTCGAAAAATTGAAACTGAGATAGCAAGTTTGGACCGTGCGATTGATAAAGAATTGATGATGAGTTCCCCTAAAGAGTCCACCATTACGGAACTTGAGACAAAAATCAGCGAACGTAAGGCAGACAGGGCAAGAATCCTGAAGCAGTGATTGAATAATTGCCTAGTTGCACACTCAAGCCCGGCCGCCGTCAGGGCGGGGAAGGGACCTGACCTCAAACCAACGAAGCAAATAGCCACACACGACCCCGCCTGCAGCGAACCCTCCAGCGGGGTCCATATCCGCCATCCGAAGACCTTGCCGGGCAATCAGCGATACGACTACGCACAGCGCCATATTCAGGATCATGAAGCCGGCCCAACGGAAGATCGCTTCCATGCGCTCGTTCTCCTCTCCGCAGTGCGGATCAGTCTGGGGTGGTGGTCAATCCCCAAGGGTCGATAGAACCACTCGGATCAGAGCGAGAGCAGGGGTGTTCCCGTATTCCGTGTAATCCGTAGGCTCGTCGCGCTCAGGGAAAAGCTCAGCGTGGTAGCCGCCGGTGTCCTTCAAGCTGCCGATTGACCAATCCCAGCCCGGTCGAACCTTTTCGGCTAGCCACGCGGACTGCTCAACGCTTCGGGTATAGCAAAGCCTCGGGGCCTCACCGCGCGCGACCCGCCGTGTCGGCAGGCCGAGGAATGCCCCGAGGTCGTGATCCAATGCACGATCCGGTCCCTTAGCTTTGTCTACCCGCGCGATGAGGTCTTGAAGGGTCATGATGCCTCTACCCCGCAGAGGGGGTAACAATGCCGGCTTCGCATCTTGCGAGTGCCGCATCCCGTTCGATGCGGAGCTTGTAGCAAGCCGCGAAGTAGGACCACGCAGGGACGGGAGACCACACGCCACCCTTCTCATCGGTCCACGTCTCCGTGGCCTTAGCTAGTTCAGCGCGCAGTTTGCTGTTCTCATTCGCGAGCCTTATAATTTCTTTCGCAGCATCACGACATAACTTGTCGGGAAACCAGTCGCACCTCTCTTCAAGCGGTCTTTTCCCCTGTGGATCATCAATAAGTCGGTACTGCAGGCTTGCTACCAGCCAGTTCTGAGCATGGCTCAACGCTTGCTTATTTGAAGAGTCGCTCTCCGCTTTGTTTGTCTCGCTCACCCTTCCCCTCCTTGATCCACCACGTCGAAACTCAGCGCCTCCAGCTTGGAGAGGGGGCGGTTACTTCTCGGCGTTGATGTGCCCCAAGACGTGCCCGGTCGCCTCAGCCGCACGTAGGGCATCGGCAATGTCCGTGAGGTGCCCTTTCGGTAGAGCGAACTCGCCGCCGGCCAGCAAGGCGGATTGCATCCACTTCACGCGGATATTCTTGGCGATTTGCATGGCCCAATCGTCGCCATGCTCGTCGACATGTCTATCGGTCAGCGGAAGAGGGGCGGGGGCCGTGATGCTCTCTCGCGCCCACCGCAATAGCTCGGCATTGCAGATCGCACCTTGCTCACGCTGGTGCTTCTCCCATTCTTCCAGCCCTTCACGGAGCGTCACGCCATTTGCGTTTCGAATTTCATTCATCGTTTCACACCTCGTTGGCGGTCTGGGACGGGACAGGACGGCTCGGGATCAGGCTGCGGAGGTATGTGGCGGCATTAGCGCACGAGTCGGCCGTGGCAGGCTTGTTCAGCTTTCTGAGAACGGCTGCCGCAAGCTCAAGCGAATGGGCGTGGTGGGCTATCTTACTTGTCTCACTCATCACCTGATCTCCTCTTCTCCCGCCGGATGCCCGAGGTGAGGGTTAGGGGGTGGGGGTCTTGCAAGCGGGCGTCAGGATGAGATTTTCGCCTTCCCAAAGGGCGTGCGGCTGATGCTGCTTCGGTGCGGCGTCCACGATCCTGCGTGCGTCCGGCTTGTGGATCTTGAGACGATGCGGCGTGGCGCTCTCGGTGTAGCCAGAGGCGAGGAGGACGAACACGTCGCCCTTCGCGCGCGCCAGTGCCTGCTTAATTGTCTCCGTCATGCGAACTGCCTCCGAAGCTCGGCGATCTTGGCTTCGGCCTCCTCAATGGTCTTGAACGTGAGGCGGCTGTCGCCATCGTCATCTCGTGCCCATCCCGCCCAGCCGTCGCCGTCCACATACCCGTCGATGCCGAAGACCATCGGGTACGATGCGACGTCGGCAACGCTCGTATCGAGCAAGGTGCTGACCCGGAAGTCGGTGATCTTCAGGCCCATTGCAATCTCCAAAAGGCATATGCGATTGCCTAGATAAGCCATCGCTTGCTTACTGATGTTCCGCAAGTTACACATGTTGCCCAACGGCGGCAAGTGGGAGTAGGGCGCGGTGATCGAAATCGTGAGGGCGGGGCGCGGTGTGACGCGGAGGGTCGAACCCGAAGGCCAGCTTGCGAAGGTGCGAAAGCAACTCGTCGTCACTGAGCGCTGGGACGCACGGGTCGAAGAATGGCGATCGACACAGCGCCCGCTGCCGACATGGTCAGAAGCCGTTCGTGTTCTCGTCGAGGAGGCTTTGGACGCCAGGGAGAAGCGCAATGGCAAGCGCTGAGCCTGCATTCCTCTACGTGATAGGAAGCCGCGAGGACGGCCCACATAAGGTCGGACTGTCCGTAGATCCGGGCCGACGGCTCAAGGGGCTGCAGACCGGCAACCCGCGACGCCTAGTCGTCAAGCGCGCGGCACCGTCGCCAACCAATGACGCCAGCGCAGTAGAGCGTTATGCGCATTACCTGCTCCGAGAGAGCGCCATTCTGGGCGAATGGTTCAATGTGACGGAGGAAGCCGCCTGGGTAGCCCTCGTCGCCGCTACGGAAGCCGTCGCCAACGGGCTTTCGGCCCCAGGAAGACCGGGCTTTGGTGGCGCGGGCAGGCCGATGCTATGGCCGGACAAGATCGTCGCGCCGCTGCCGAAGGGCTCGCTGGCAAGGATGGAGGCTGTCCTTCAACCTGCCGAGGACAAGACCGACTTTCTGCGCACCGCCGTCGAAGCCGAACTCAAGCGCCGCGAGCGCAAGCCGAAGACCGGTCCGGGGGAGTGAGGGAGATGGAAGCGCATCAAATCTGGGACGCCTCAATCTATCGCGGACGGCCTCTTTCCGAAGAGCGCACTCGGGCTTTTACGCTTCAACTTCGCAGCTTGCTGGATTGCGAGGACGACTTTGTCGAAGCGGGCATCCAGCCCTCGCTCGCATCTTTTGAGGGGCTGGCCGACCTGATGCGCGTCAATCCTGGCATGAGGCATCCGAACATCTCTATCGACATGCAAGGCCGCTTCGTCGCGTCATGGGTGCCGTATCCACGGGCGAAGCTAGCGTTGACGTTCGCTGGCCCATCTGATGGAACTTGGGTCGGACTGGATCTCCGTGGGCAGACCAGGGACCGGGAATTCGGACTGTTCCGAGTGGATGATACCAGCGGCATCCCGAACCGATTTGCCTGTTGGATGATTGCCACCGAACCCCGTTAGGGTTCCGTTAACCCTTCCCCCGGCATCTTTCGGACTACCCCCGGAGATCGCCATGACGCTCACCATCCTCGATCCGATCTCGGGCAAGCTGGTGACGATCGAGGTTCCGGTCAGGAAGTAGGGCCAAACTCCGCCGTCAGCGCCCGAGCGATGATCTTCGCCATCTCCACCGCCTCGGCCTTCGTGACGCGCTTGGTGCTGGATCGGCGGATCGGTTCGTCCTCGTGGTAGATGTACGCGCAATGCGTCCCCACGGCGTCCAGCACGGCGATGGCCTCGCCTACCTCGGTGATGCGAAGGGGAAAGCGGATCGTGGGTTGGGTCACTTCCCCTCCCTCTCCATCTTCTCGGCCAAGGCCTTCAGCGCCTCAGCATAGACCCCAACCTGATCCTTGGGGATGAACGCGCCCGTCTGGGTCATCGTGGCGAGGCGGGCGGCTGTGGCGCGGAGGTCGGTGGGGGTGTCCATAGAGCTAGGGTAGGCGCGGGGATGCGGCGGGCAAGGGTTCACCCATGGTCAGGTGCTTCCAGGTCTGATTTCCTCGGGAAGACACCATCCACGATGTTCGGTCGTTCCATCCTCTTCGGCCGATAGTCGCCGCGCTTGCGCCGATTGCCGCCCATAGTGACGAACGATCCGCGCGTCACGGAGCCTGCAACCATGGCGGCCTCATCCAGCGCGTTGTCATCATCTCCGTAGCCGCAACAGACGACCTCATGGTCTTCTGCGCCGGTCAGCACTACCAGCGCCGCGTCGGGCTCGGTCTCAAGCTCGTCCCGCTCAATGAAATCCGCCAGCTCGCGAAGGTAGGAGACGAGGCGTGCCCGCTTGGTATGAGAGCGGGCAGCTTCGACTGGAAACCTCACAATTGTCATCGGTCACTCTCCGTCTTTCGCGAGCCCGAGGCCTGCGCCGGGGAGGGGGAGGGTCGGACGGAAGGAGACGATAGGGAACGCCTCTTCGCCGATGTCCGCGAGGTGCTGACGCATCCCGGACACAAAGCCCATCAGCTCTTTCTCGGCCACTTCGCGCGGCGTGCCCTTGATGGTGACGGTGACGTCCATGACCATCATCTCCAAGGGTCCATACGACTCGTAGGGTTCGCCGACCGCGACAGACACGATTTCGTCCGCGAGGAAGCTTGTCCGAACGTACTGGTCGATTTCTGACTGTAGGCTCATCGTCCCGCTCCCAAGAGGTCGTTCGTGCATCCCGCGAGGGGGAGGGGGCGGGGCTCTTGCCTGCGGCCATCAGACAATCCGCGATCATATCCGACCTGTTGCGAGGCAACGGCTGTCACGATCAGCATCGCCCCAAAGACCACGCCGTGAAGTAGGTTTACCCTCATTGTCCGGGTCTCCGGTTAGTGCGAAATTGGGCCACACTACTCATGACCGGAGCCCTCCGATTTGGCTGCGCGAGCGCGCCGAGCGAGTTCCATTTCTCGCGAAAACGATGACGTGCCTTTTTCGATATCCTCAGGCAGCAAGACGTCTCGGCAATGGGGGCAGACAACCCCCATCTTGGCGTTCCAGGTGCGTTCCATTTCTTTTGCCGCCCGTCGATTGACGGTAGCGGTCATTGCCTCATCCGCCTTGGCGTTCTTCCGGCGGACCTCGGCAATCATCGCTTGGAAGCTGCGAGCAATGACCATGAAGGCGTCGAAGTTCTCGACCGTCCGCTCGCAGTCCTGGCACCAGACGCGGCTTTCACCCTCATTGTAGACCAGTGACTTGTGCGCGCACTTCGCCTTAGGGTTCTGATTGCGGCCCCACTCGACGCGAACCGACGCAAGGTCGATCACGTCGCAGACGAAGCGGTCTGTTTCGGCCGGCGGGATAATTGGCTCGTCGCTCACGGCTCCGTCCCTCCCTCAATTGCGGAGGCGGGGAGGGCGAGGGACGGGGCAACCTCAGGACGATCAACCTCGTAGTAGCCCCAGCGCATCCGCGACCAAAGGTTTGCGAAGAACGCCTCGATCTCGGCGATGGTGTCGCCTTGGACGCCAGAAACGTCCACCGTCTCATCCATGTCGTCTCTGACGGAGAACTGGACGTTCGGTCCGACGCTGCGGTGTTCAAGGCCGTCCTGGCGCGCCTTCGTAAAATCGTAGAGGTCGACGTTGATGAAGTAGCGTGTGCCGCGATAGTCTCGGACGCGCTTTTGAACGCTGCCCTGGTACATTCGGTCGTCGATCGGCGTGTGCCGTTCGCCACTGTCCTTCAGGCCGTCGCGGTAGGGCTTGTAGCCGGCGACGAGGAAATCTTCCCGCCAGAGGGTCGTCCGTCCCATTTCAGCGTCCTCCCTGAGCGGCGGGGAGGGGGGACAAGATCCACACGTCGCGCTTGTCTAAGAGAGCGCGAGCCTTCACCTTGCCTTCGTCGGTAAGCACCTCGGCAAGGGTTCGTGTGCACCAATCCGTGCCAAGGCGCTGAATACGGCGGACCAGCCGTCTCGTGATCCGCACCGGCGGCCCATCGTAAACGATGGCTCCCGACCCGGGCATGGGCCAATCTGGCTGGCTCGGCGAGCCTTCGGTACCACCGTCGCCGTCGACATAGACGTACAGCAATCCGCCGTTCGCCATGTCCTCGATTGCACCGCGCTCTTTATCGTTGAGCTTGGGGAACTTAGGGGCGCCCATCGTTCACATCCCCCCAATGTTGGCGGGAAGGCTCAGGCCCAAGCCTGCGGCGAGGAGGAGAGAGAGGGGGGAGGGTGCGGCGAAAAAGACACGTCGAAAAAGTGTGCCGACCATTGTGCGGCCGACAAACACCTTCTGTTCCGCTCTGTCCGGTTTGTCCTGGCGTCTTGAAGGCCATTTCCCTAGGGGGAGATGGCTGG
>NZ_JBTXKX010000007.1:0-16505 GCF_054817925.1 Methylobacterium sp. CM6247 | reverse complement strand
ACAAAACCGTGTCCCGAACGTACAATCAATTACAAATATCATCTAATCAAAGTTTGCTTGAATTAAAACACAAGCATCGTTGATGCAAATGGCAGCACGTTGTTTATAAAAGACTTACGCGAACAGGCGTGAAAGCTTGCACGAATGCAAGTCGGTCTTTTTTTATTTGGGCATACCCGGCAGTCGACAGGGGCGCCTCGGGTCCGACCAATCGGGTAGGCCATTTACCAAGTCAAGGGGGGGCTTGTTTCCAGACCGCCTGAAAATTCACCGCCTAAAAGGCTAATTCTCCACTCGCTCCCGTCATCGGTAGAGCATTGAGACCACTATGTCCGACAACCTATCCCTAACAATGCGCGTAACAGCGCACGATGACGCATCACCGGTACTCAAAAAGATTGCAGGCGAGATCGATCGTCTCAATGATAAGCTTCGCAAGACTGTAGGCGATGCCAAACGCGCTGCCTCCGGTTCCGTCACGAATGGACCGAATCAGCGCAAGACGACCTCGACCTCCGATTTCGCCCGCGAGACCGCCGACGCGGCCAAGGCGTTGAAGGCGAAATTCAACGGACTCAACAAGATCGGCGTCATGGCCCGCCAGCGCCTCAACGAGGAGCGTCTCGTTGCCTCCGAACAGGCGAGAAACACAGGCAGTCCCGAGATCAGGATTTCCAGTCGGTCTGAGGCGCCATCAACAGGGCGAGAAAATCACCCGAAAGGGCGGCTTGAAGAATCCACTGGGCGAGTCGTAATATCGAGCCGGACGCAGGTTGCCCCCCGCGTCCGGCGAAAGCCTTAGAAGAGAGACGTACCGATCCCGAAGGAGACTACGAATACTGTCTCCTTCGGTGTTCGCCTGAACTCAAAACGGAATGTTGGCCAATACGGTAGCATGTATCGTCTCCTGGTAGGCTGGCCAGCGGAATGCTTTGCCATGCCTGTTCCGAGAGCATGACTGGCAGAGGGCCTTCGCGTCAACAAGTTGTGTGTGCTGGCTACGTTCCTATCCAGATGTTGTGGTGGACGGGCAAGTCCTGTGGATATCGCATCGGCGATGACAAGTGCTCTTTCCGATTGAAGAAATCCGCCCGGATATTTTTTCCGTTCACAGACCGGATCACGTCCTGGCCAAGTCTGCGTTTGGTTAAGGGGCGTCGGGTGTGGGATTCTTGCTCTGTCTCACTCGATATCGAAGGCCATCACCGCCGCGTTAGGCTCATACTTGACCGTTTTTAGTCGAGGCCCGCGAATCCCGTCGCGTTGTTCGATGCGATCTAGGACCGGATTGACGTAAAGAGAGGCCCAAATCTTCTCGGGGACGCCTACGGCAATGGCTCGCTCAAGTCCGGGCATCAACTCGGCAGCGTAGAGGGCTCGGGCTCCGCTAGTTACCGCAGGCCGGGCTGCATCAGCGTAAGCATCGGCGATGATCTCAGACCACCTCTCGGCTTGCTTTCTGATGTCGTTCGCCACGTCTCAGTTCTCCTTTCTCGAAAGCCCCTTTCCTTCCCTGGTGGGGGCTGTTCCGATCTAGGTCGTTAGCCTTGGTATTCGTGGGGGATACGTATTGAACCACAGCCCCGGCGCGGCTGAACGGCATCCACGCCGTGCTGGGGAAGCAAAGTTCCGCAAACAGATGATCTGTGAAGAGCTGTGAACAAGCCTGCGTCTCGTCAAGTTGTCGCCGCAATCGGGGATCGTACTGCCATCTCGAATACATCAGAGGAGACCGCTATGACGGTAACGATCCTCGATCCTGTATCGGGAAAACTGATTACGATTACGGTGCCTGATCGAAAATAGGCGTGCCGCTGCTCGGAACCGGGATGCGTGAGACGGCATCGGCCAGCGTGGCAATGGCGACTGATCTGGCGTTGCCTTGCCCGCTTGGCTCCATCTCGAATGCCCCTTCCTTTTGCTGGGAAGCTCGCTGACGGCCCTTAGATATAGATCTGGTATTCGTGCCGGTTCCGGTTTGAACCCCTCCCCCAGTCCTAGCTAGGCGCATCCACGCCAGCCACGATCGATCAATGATGGTGATGACGTTCGTTTCGTTACGGTACCTGCTCAGCCGCCGTTCCCGGATGGTGATGAGGCCGTTGATCCTGGCCTGATGCAGGGCGCGCTTTACGGTTGAGCGGGATACGCCTGCCACTGCCGCGATGTGCTCATGGGAGAGACGACAGTCGCCTCGTTTCCCGATCTCAACCACGATCACGGCTAAGGCGGCTTGTTCTCCAAGCGTGAACTTGGCTGCGATGCCCGGTGGCATCCGGCCTGACGCCGCCCACCGTCGCCGCCGTTCCATGCTGGCATCAGTACGAGGGCGAGACCCTACGCTTTTCCGTAGGGGGGCAACCGTTGTCCTGTTGTCCTGTGATCCTTTGCGGACCTCGATGAGGGCAGACAGGCTTTCGGCCTCTGCCTCGCTGACACGCCCCTCTCCGAAGGCACGCCAAAGCACTGCCGCCACTTCTGGCAGCCGATCACGGGGCGTGACCTCGATGGCCCGCCGCAACTCGAATTCAAACACCGTCTCGCCCCTTCGTGGGGCCGCATCAGCGCAAACGATCTCGTGCGGGCACGTCTTGCCCGTTGACTCCGGTGTAGGAGCTATGAGAGATTTGCGCCTGTTCAGGTGCGCAAGCTCCCATCGATATCGCGGCCTCCATCCCTTGCAGGGGATCGGGGGCCGCTCTCGTTTCTAGCTTAGGCGGCTCGTTGTTCGGTTCCTCGACTCAGGCGGCTCTGACCGCGCCATGAACCTTCCTTGGTTAACTGAGCAGGACCGGATGTCAAAACCCGTCTCAGGGTCCGCCTGCCTTCGCTCGCAAGATACCGACCCGCTTCTCAAGATCGGAAACGCGGCCCTCGAAGGCGCTCATCGTCTGCACCGTCACAAGCAGGCTTAGAGCCGCCACGATCAAAGCCATGAGCGAGATCATCGCCCCGAAGAATTCGACCCTCTTTCCTCGCTCTGACGCTTCCCGTCCGGCCTGGAATATGTACCGGCCAATGGCAAAGGCGACCTCTGTCAGCAGCGCGACGAGGACCAGCCCGCACACAACGAAAATGAATGTCGTGGCCCATCCGGGAATGGTGATGGCGTTCAAGACCGATCCCCGCCCTTAAGCAGGCGTTCGATCGTCTCCATACCGTCGCTTGTGGCCTTCGCCTCTGACGGATGCCGCCGATCCGCTCGCTGGTAGACCCTGCCTTCCTTGCGGATCGTCCATCGGAACTGGCCCTCAGATCCGGGAATGGGCTCTACCTCCAAGCTGTACGGATGGATGTTCGTCTTCGTCTCGCTCACTTTCCCAACCTCATGCGCTTATGAGCTTACAGCCTTGTAAGGCTTCTATCTGACGATCCGCTCGCGCTTACCGCCAAGCGCAGACTCGTGCGGTGCCGTTCTCCCAACACCGACCCTTCCGTTTCAGCGTTCCGAGGGAGTCGTGGGCGTGACCCGCCCCCTTCGTGCCGTTCCAATAGCCGTCTGCCTCGCCATTCTCACCGGCCATGACAGTCGCGAAGTAGGTCACTCGCCGCTCATCCATGCCAAGCGTCATGCCGCCGTCGGCGCTTTCCGTGACGTTGCAGAGGCCGAACAGCTTCGGGCTGTTTTTGACCTCAAGCAGACACTTGCCGACATATCGCTGCTCCCCGTCAGGGCCTTCCATGGCTACAGCGCCAAGGGATGCCAGAGTGAAGGCTAGGACGGTGATCGATGTGAGACGAAGCGAACGCATAGGAGCCTTTAAGATTTCGAGGTTATGAGTTTGAAAGCTTATAGCCTCGTGAGGCCATCATTCAGTCGCGTTGAGAGCGTCGAAATCAAGCCCGTGCTTTTTGAAGATGTACCGCAAGCCGTCATCGATGAGCCGATGAGGCCGCACGCCTTGTCTTGCAGCGAGGATGTTCAGCTCCATCAGCGCGGCTGGAGTCAGATAGAGCGAGGTTGAACGCTTCTCGACCTTGGCGACCGGCTTGGGGCTGGCCTTCGCCTTTCGACCGGCTGGCACCGCTTCCTTTGCTGGTGGTTCCCCGACCGGCTCATGAGGCTTCACGGCCTCGATCTCCGCTAGGGCTTCCTCCTCGATCGGATTTGAGGTCATAGCCTCATCAGCTTGCAAGGCTTCAGCCTTTTGAGGCTTTGAAGCCATAGCCTCTTGCTCTGCCAACTTCCGGCGCATCTCTGCCAACTTGCTCATGCTAACTGCCTTTCCATACGGTTTTTGATCCAGGTCCATAAGGCGCGAACCTCTGCCGCGCCTTGGCTTCGTGGCCGGTATTCGGTGACACCTTCCCCGGCGACCATGGCGTGATCGAAGTCGGCGCGCATGCCGATCATCTCCGGGCTGATGGTGCCGATGGGGGTTAGCTCATCAATGGCATCTTGGACCGATGCGGCACGGACGGCTTGAACCTGATTCAGGACGAAAGCGTAGCTCTTGCCTGCCACGACGAGATCAAGGGCCGTATCCTTCACCGGATCGAAATCGAGGATACCAGGGCGGACAGGCACCAGAACGAAATCGGCAGGATCCACTCCGATGTCTGCGATGAGGTTGCGAGACCCTGGCGTGTCGATGATGGCAAGCGTGGTCGGCGCATGGGTCCGAACGGCAGCGAGAAGCCGCGTAAGCCGGGTGTCCGCCTCTTCCGGGGTCAACTCTCGCTTTGGGTCCGCTTCGTCCTCGATGGGGCGATAGTGGATCATGACCTCGTGCTGGCCGGTCTGCCTGCGACGATGCCATTCCCTCAGTGACTTCTGAGGGTCCATGTCGATAAGGACGACGCCCTGCCCTTCCTGGGCCGCTGCCACGGCGATGGACGACGCCAACGTGCTTTTCCCGCTCCCGCCCTTTTGTGCGGCGAGTGTCAGAACTTGAAGCGCCATAACCTCGAAAGCCTCTAGAGCTACAGCCTTACAACCTCATTGCCTCTTAGAGCTATGACGCGGAAGCCTTGTGAGGTTGCAAGGTAAGCGTATGAGCCACCTTCGGCAAGCGACCTCAAAGCGTTTCGAGTCCGTAAGGTTATAGCCTTACAGGCTTGGAGACTTATGAGGCTGAAGGCCTACGAGGTTGAATGGGAGCCTCACCAGCGGCAATCTCAGGCGCAGGGCAGGAAAGGTGCCGCCGATCCCCTGTCGCGCCCTGGGCGCCCGTATTCGGCCAGGATATCGCGGCTGCCGGCGTCCGTCGCGTGATCGAGCGCTGACACGCTGCACAGGATGTAGCTATAAAATTTCACACCGCTCCTCGTGGGAACCTGCTAACGGTTAAGCTTGGTCAAAAATGGATGCCGTATCTGACGATTGATTAAGAGGAACGTATCCGGGGCCAGCAGTGAGGAGTCAGTAATGAGATTTCCCGTTGAGAACCGGCTTTACGTCTTGGACCGTATGATTGCCGAACACGAATTAGCGGCGGCCGGCCATGCGGCCATTATTGCGGGACTGACTAATGATGCCGCCGGGCTCGCTGCAATCTTGGCGACGGCTCAAGCTTCCGTAAAAACGCTCATCATTCTTCGGGCGGAGAGGGTCCAAATTCGCCTCCGAGCGGGCTGAGTGGCATAGCAACCCCGGCGGTCCCTCAATGGCACTGCTAGGAGTGGCAGGCAGAGAGCAGACAGCGAAGGGTCATGGCACAGCGCCGGGCCGCGCGTTCAACAACTCGCTACGGGCGCTGGCGAGGTAGGCCAACCGCTCGCTCATGGTGGCAACTTCCACTCGGCTCGCGCCACTCCTATTCGAGGAGGGGATACGCCATCTCCGAGAGGGGTAGTCCCGTTCAAAGTTGGCCTGGGCTCGCTGGTGGACGTCGAGTTCGCGGATCTGGTCCAACCGGTCAATTCCTTGTCGCCGCCGCATAACGAAGGAACAGCGGTCTGGTTTCCGGCCTACAGGAGAAGACGATCCGGGGGCCGATGGATTTAGGGGAAACCTTGGCCAGCGCCTCGACCGCCCACGACAAAAAAGGGAATTCGGAATTTCCGTACGAAAAAGCCGGCCTCCCCTCGGGAAACCGGCTCACATATAGGCAAAATAATTCCGACTTAATGCCAGAAAATCGGCACTAAAGTGCTAAATTGCACGAATGCGAATGAGGGTGTATCACGTTAACGTTTCGTCAATGGTGGCGACACGGAATTCTGATGACAAGGGGAGGGATAGAACATGGTCGAGATCGACGCAACAGAAAAGTTCGTCTCTTCCTATGACCAAGGGGGCAACCCCGTCGCGCTGATGACCTGCCAGGGTGGTGCGCGACGGGATGCAAGAGGATTTGAACAAGACCGACTTCGCAAAACATAGCACTTGCTATGATTCCGCACAAGACCTGCAAGCTCGAATTGAGCGCCGCACGGCTGAAATCTTCGGCGACCGTCTGCGAGACATCCCACTCCGGGTTGGCTTTGGCGAGAGCCCCGTCATCGCTGCCGTTGTCGGACTGAGCCTCGACGGCCTTCCCGCCCCGCTCGCCCACGCAATGGGGTCCATCCTCTGCGGTGCGGTCATCGCGCATCGTGCCGGTGGTCGCGGCGTGTCGTTCTCTCTCATGGCGGATCGCTACACCGGGCTTGGCCGTCGCTATCATCCCAGCCTCACTCGCACCTATGTCCGGGGAGCTGTGGAGCGCCTGGAAGCGGCAAGCTTGATTTCCGTGGCGTGGGGGAAGTCCTGGGCCGATGGCGGACAGGGACGCCAGTCAACGATGTACGCAACCCCGGCCCTCATCGAACGGGCGGGCGATATGCCGTTTCAGAAGCCGGTCCTCCGGGAGATCATCCGCCTTTACGATGCGAACGGGAGCCTCGTTACCTACCAGGAGACCTCGCAGACGAAGGCGATGCGGAACAGCCTCCGGGAGTGGAACGACGACCTCGCCAGCCGCCGCATCGAGATCACGGACTCGAGTGTGATCCGGCAGGAAAACGGCCTGTGCCTGGTGCCGACGAAAGATGAAGACGGGGAGTACCTGGTCCGTGCCGATCAGGTCGAGGCGTACCGCCGGTTCAAGGGCAACTTCGATCTCATGGGACGCTTCGTCGGACCCGGCTATCAGAGCCTGACGAAGGCCGTTCGCAGCACCATCACCATTGATGAGGACGCCCTCGGATCGGCGGACTTCTCATGCTCCCACCTGCGACAGGCATACGGGCAGGCCGGTGCCGATCCTGGCGAGACCGATGCCTATACGATCGCAGGGCATGAGAACCGCCGCCATCTGGTGAAGGTAGCCACCAACATCGCCATCAACTGCACCAAGGGGCGAGGCGAAGCGTTGAACACCATCGCCTACGAAATCGCCAAGGCCGACCACGCCAGCGAGACAGGATCAACGACAGGCGCACGGGTTGGGCCGTTTGAACTGGGACAGGCCGACCGTATCCTGACGGCCATTGAGACCCGCCATCGCCCGGTTGAGCGTTTCTTCTACTCTGGGGCGGGCATCGCCTTCATGAAGGTGGAAGCCGACATCCTCGACGCCACGGCCTCGACGGCACGGAAGCGATACGCAATCCCGGTCCTGGGAATCCATGACGAGATGATGGGGCCAGCCGACAAGATTGGCATCGTGGCGGACATCATGGCAGCCGAGTGGAGCAAGCGCGTTTCGGCTCAACCCATTGTCAGACATAGCTGATCTGGGATTTGTTCTACATAGGTGGTAGCCGGTGCTGCGTTGGTCTGTTGGTGTTGGTGCGCTCCTGGTCTTCGACGCCCGGTTGCCCCCTCGTTTGACCTCCAACATTTCAGCGAGAAGACCCGGATCGTGTTGGCTCCGATAGGAGACAGCATCCGTGGTCTGATCGATGGCCTCTCATCGACCGTCATCACCAGCACAACAGGTTAGGTCATGTAGCGTCGGCGACCGCCGATGCGGAATGACTGCGAGATGACAGCGGCGTCTGGCCTGCTCTGGCTCGTGTCGATTCTATCCCGGAAACCTGTCAATCAAAATCATACATGGATTTGCATAGTTCAATATAGCATGCTATAAGATTTATAAGTGAGGTGTCTCGGAAACGAGATGCTTCCCGGATGGACTTCGGTTCATTCGTCTTTGTTATCGTTCATGGGTCTCCCGGCACCCGAAGCCGGGACCGGACCGGGACCGCATTTCCCGGCGCAGGGGCAAGCTGTGTCTACAATCCGCCGGGGAGCTTCCCGTCCTCGGCATCAACCAGAAAAAGGAACAAACAGTGAACACGCCTACTGCCGATCCGCCCTCACGGATGATCGGCCTATCGCTCGCCACCGACTTGGTGCGCGCCCTCGATGACGCCGCCGCACGAGAACACCTTATCCGCAGTGCCTATGCCCGCCGCGCGATCCTGCTTCGTCTGGAAGCCGATGCCGCCGTCAGATCCGTCAACGACAAGCTCGTGCGGCAAGCCCGATGATCGCCACTCGCCTCTTGTCGATCACGCTACCGCTCAACGCCGCGAACGCCCTGGACGAAGCCGCTGGAAAGACTGGCATGACCGCCTCGTCATTCCTCGCCGAGCAGGTCGCCCACGCCTTCGGGACCGAAGCGTACCTCTCGAAGAGAGAGCAGGGCCGCAAACGGAAACGATCCCATCGCCGCGCCGCCCGTGAGAAGTGGCTGGCATCCCGCGCTGGTGCTGCCTCAGCCTCCCCCGCACAGGGGCAACGATCCATCCTCATCGCGTCAAGGCCATCTCGGAACTAGCATCCAAGCTGGGATGGTCCGCAGATCCCCGCGAAGCCGTCGAGGCGTTCAAGACCGTGGAGGATCTGTTCGCCGAACATGGCGCGAAGGCCACGGCTGATCTCGCCGCTGCGCAGGAAGAGTTGAAGCAGGCCGAAGCCGATCGCAACGCCATGTTGAACGAGGCCGCTGGCATCACCTGATATCGAATTCACTGACCGGAGAGGCGCTGGCCCCGGTTCGCGACGGCGGGAGGGTGATCGTATCGGCTGGCCCTCCCGCCACATTCATTAACGAACAATTAATGATCAACAGCGTTAGTTCTCATACGGACAAATCAATTATCCGTCAGCGGACCGGCACAGTGGCCATGTGGAAACCTATGATTGTCGCCGTATCTGGCATCTTAAGACCCATTAATGGCTCACGTTCAGTTGGTCCATTTTGGACAGGGACAGATCGAATGCTTTCTCAGGCATTCCCACTGTCCGATCTTATTCCAGAGAATGTTTCGACGGCTCTCGCTACCCTATCGAAAATCTTAGATCGGCAGGACGCCTTGAAGGCATGAGAACGTAGGACGCCAACCTATCTCACGCAGCCTTCGCCCGAACGGCATCGAACGCATACCTCAACCCCTGTCGGATAAACGACCGTTTTTCCGTCACCCAGATTCAGCTGCTATCGCCCCAACGTTGTCGTTAAAGCCAACTTACGCTGTGCTCAAAGCCTGGCCATCGCGGGTGGTGCCATTATGAAAGCCGCGTGCACGCATGTGGGCTGAGTATGCCAGATTGTCTGCAGTGCAACAGAGGCAGCAAAGTCCCGTTGTGGATCACGTAAGGTGTTACCTCAGTTTCTATGTTAATTCGTACGCCTCTAAATAATTGCCACAGTCCGCAACGTGAGGATGCAAATACGCTAAATGCATTTAGCGGAATTCAGTCCTTTGTATTGATTTGACTCACTTACAAATGTGTCGTTCATTCGGTCGCACAAATCTGAAGCCATAAGAGGCTTTGTGTATCCAAAGGAGACGAAAATGCCGTTTGGCACCCGTCCGCTGAACCCTTTGATCCACAAAATCGAAAGCTTCGTTCGCCTCTCCGATGCCGAGCGAACACTCTTGCAGGAGATCGGTACATCCGGCCGGAATGTCGAGCCGCGAAAAGCGCTCATAGAGGAAGGCGAGGAACCGCCCGGCGCTTTTTTGATCCTGGAAGGCTCGGCCTATTGCTACAAGCAGCGGAAGAATGGGCGGCGCCAAATCACAGCGCTCATCATCCCAGGTGACCTGGGCAATCTCAATGCTCCTCTGCTACGCAGGATGAACTACTCCATTGGCACGTTCTCCGCCTGCCGCGTCGTATGGCTGACCCCTGAAACGATGGAGCAATTACAGCAGCATCAGAACATCGCTCACGGTCTGCGCATGAGCGCCCTTGTAGAGAAGGCGATGCTACACGAATGGCTACTAAACGTTGGAGGCCGCACGTCTATTCAGCGCTTGGCGCATCTCCTCTGCGAATTGTACCTTCGCTATCAGACTGTCGGATGGGCTCGCGGACAGAGCTATGAGCTGCCTCTGAAACAAGCTGATCTGGCGGACCTCACCGGCATATCAAACGTGCACGTCAATCGCACGCTGCAGGAACTCCGGCGCAGACGGCTAATCGAATTGAAGAACCGTCGTCTGAGCATCCTGGACTGGGCGGGGCTGAAAGCTCTGGCCGAGTTCGACGCCAAATACCTGCATCTGCGAGAAGGTAGAAACGGCTCTGCTTCCGACGATCTGCCGTTGCGCCTGAGCAGTGCCGAGCCAGACAACCGATTCGCCTTTGAGAGCGGCGGCTTCACGTCGGTTCGGCTTAAACGCTCGGGGTCCCGCCTCCATAACCCTCTCCTAAAACCGAGCGACGCTTCGCCGTAGGTAAACCGATCGGATGTCCGACATATCCTTCAGGTTGCTATCGACCCTTCACAGACCCTCGGAAGGTCCGCTTCGGGGCAGCTTGGTGGAGGATGACCTACGTTCGGGTCGGGTGGACAGCGGTCAGACTGCTCTTACCCGCGCTTTGCCAATTTTCAGACATCGGCAGCATCGCCTTCTGGTGCTGATCGAGTCCAGACCCTAGCTTCCGATCTGGCTTACGACGCGTTCGATCTTGCCTATGGCGGCCTTGATCGTTTCGGCCTGTTCCTGCAGGTCCTCGACTTTTACGCGACCAGGTTCTCCTGTGGTCCACCAAAGGCCGTTGTCGATCACCTCTAGCAGGTGCCCCAGACGGGCGTGCTCATGTTTGAGCGCAGCGATGAAGTTGGTACTGTTTTTCACGGCGGATCCTCTGCTTGGTAGCTATCTTACCGCGGTGAGAGGGCAAGAGCGAGCAGTAGGGCTGAGGGCCGGCTTCTGCCTAATCGAGATTACATCTCAAGCTGGGATGCTACTGCGTCTCCGATTGCTTAATCTTCAGCCAGGACGCAGTTTATCATCTCGGCGAATTGTTCAGTCACTCCTTCGATGCTGGGGAAATATTGCTCGGGGTCACCTGCGGCGAGCATCACCTCGCTCGGCTTCTTTAGCTCAATGAGCACAGCGCGAACGATGGCCTCGGATTTGCCCGGGTCCGCTATTTTGACGTCCGCACGAATGGCTGTGTCTTCAACCGCTCTGCATAGTCTTTCCATGTCATAGTTCATGGCATTGCCTCCGAATGATGACAAAATCTACCATACGCCAAACATCTGCCGGTGCGCTGAAGTTACGCCGACTTAGAAAATCTTAGCGTCGCACGCATGCCGCACGAAGCCACCGCGCCTTCGCAAAGGGCAACCTGGCTACAAGCCGCTGAGGCTTACCCTCTTTGCGCAGACCAACGCCCGAGTGCCGGGATGCGCGTCAGATCTTCGCCGCCGTGACCAACCCTTCCGCTCCCGGAACCGGATCCTGTCCCGGCTACCGTTCTGCTGAGCCCGTTCGATCCTCATCTTCCTCCTCGGGAACGATGTCGCCGAACGGCATCGTCAGCACGTGCCGGGCATTCTCGTCCTCGATCTCGAAGGAGCAGGCAAACCAGTCCCGCACGGCAAACGATGGTGGCCCGGCAACCAGGTCACGGGCGATCTGCAACGCATGCTGACGTGCTGCCTCATCGTCGGCGAGTTCATCTCCCTCCGGGTCAACCGTCAGCTTGTCCAAGCGAGGACCATAGCGCAGATTGAAGAAGTAGCGGGGCATGTCACGCTCCCTCGATCAAGCGGGCATATTCCGCCTCCGGCGTACCGTAGGCGCCATCCGCAATCTCCTCCAGAAGCTCCCGGTTGATCACAGTGACGCGCCCGCGCTTGGCCCGGATGCGCCCTGCGCCTTCGAGATGCTGCATGGCCAGGGTCACGCCGGATCGCCGGACACCAAGCATCATCGATAGGAACTCGTGCTTGAGCAGAAGCTCGTCGCCGTCTGTCCGGTCGTGGCACATCAGGAGCCAGCGTGCGAGGCGTGCCTCGATCTCATGGGTCGCGTTGATGAACGCCGTCTGCCGCACCTGGACCATCTCAGTCAGGATGTAGCGCAGCAGGAGCTTACGTAAGGATGGGCTCTCATCCGCCGCCGCGCTCACGACATCAGCGCGGATGCGCAGGGCGCTTCCCGGCATCTGCACGAAGTGGTCATACGGAACACGATCCGCGCCGAGTAGCACGGGCGTGGCACCCACCACGCCCTCACAGCCGATGATCCCTACCTCGACCCGGCCGTTCGTGCCCTCGGCCGTGATCGAGGCGATCCCAGCTTCCATGAAGTACAGGTGGTCAGTGCGGGCGTTGGGTTTGGTCAGAGACTGCCCTGCCGGCAGATCCAGGGGCTCCAGCTGCGTCTGAAGCCGGGCAAAGTCCTCGGCGGACATGGCCTTCAGCAGGCGATTGCGAACAGCGGATTGTTGAACGTAAGCCATGGGCTCTTGCTCTCCATTTTGGAGCAAGAGCACATCGTCTCTCAGCCGCCTACGCTCGGATATTTCCAGCAGGCGATGAGATGGATATAAAATAAAAAACAGTAATTTTCAACATAATTGCCCTGCGGGATCTAATTTAGTGCTATGTCTGGTACAGATCATCCAGGGGTACGGTAGCGTACTTTCAGTAAGTTCGGTATCACACCGGGCAAATGCGGACATTTACTAAGCGAATATTTCAAGTTTACAGCTTCGGATATACAGCCCCGCGCCTCGAACAGGCCAAGCGGACTATCACCCTGGAGCCTTGCATGGACCTCATAGCCCAGCCGCCCGCCGTCCTGCTTGCCGAGGCTGATGCTCTGGTTGCCATGGACCTCAGCGACACGCTGGAACAAAAGGGCTTCCGTGTGCTCGGGCCCTTTGCGACGGGAGCCGAGACACTATCCAGCCTCATGCGCGAGACGCCGACACTGGCGATCATCGACGTCGTGCTGAAGGATGGGGCCTGTACCGAACTGGTTCGCGAGCTACGCCAGCGGGGGATCCCGTTCCTCGTCCACTCGGCTTGCCGGCGGGATAGATCGTTCGTCCCTGACTGCCAAGGCGTGCCCTGGCTGAGCAAACCGGCCTTGGCCGAGGATGTGGCGGCGATGTGTGATCAGATGTCCCCCTCGTCCCCAGTGGCGACGATTGCAGCAGCGAGCCGCCTGCAAATCACTGTCGAACAACCACTTACGCCGGCAGGCAGCGGCAATCCGTTCGTTCGCAAGTTGGAGAGCCTCGCCACCTTGTCGGATGCGGAGCGGGCGGTGCTGGAGCGGATCAGTGCGAAACCCCGCACCGTTCCGGCGCATACCACTCTCGTGCGCGAGGGCGACAAACCCGATGGTGTGTTCCTCGTCATGGACGGCTTCGTCTGCCGCCAGAAGCACCAGCCAGACGGTGAGAGCCCGATCATGGCCTACCTGCTGCCGGGCGATTTCTGCGACCTCGATGTGGCTCTGCTGGACAGGATGGATCACACACTCACCACCGTCTCGTCATGCCGGATCGTTCATATCACGCCTGAGACAATCGCGGCGCTGATGCGGGACCACCCCGGCATCGCCCGGGCTCTGCGCATGTCTACGCTCGTGGACGAGGCGACATTGCGAGAATGGCTCGTCAACGTCGGTTGCCGTTCCGCTCTGTCACGAATGGCGCATCTGTTTTGCGAGCTTCTGACGCGCCTGAAGGCAGTTGGACATGCCGTCGAGGACAGCTGCATCCTTCCGCTGACACAGACCGTACTGGGCAGCACAACCGGGCTTACGACGGTACACGTGAACCGCACATTGCAGGCGATGCGGCGGGAGGAGCTGATCACATTCAAGGGCGGCCGCCTGACAGTTTTGGACCTTCCGCGATTGAAGAGAATTGCCTCGTTCAAACCGAACTATCTCCACCTGGGGCGCCGCTCCGCTGCGTGATGCCGCCCGTCAAATAGCACGAGTTGCGATGGGGGATTCACACCAAGGGCAGAGGCCGCAACGGAGCTCGAGGATGATGTAGGGGAAGTCGAATAGCTTCTCCGGGAACCGCACCACCTGTCCATGTCATGAGAACAGGACGGGAACAGACACGAGGTAATCACTCATGGTCAAGCTGCCATGATTGGTTGTATTCCAGACATACTGGCAACTAACGGAAACCAGTCATCGGCGAAGCCGTTAACCTCTGACAATGATCTAGATCAGCAACAGATTTTGGCTGCCACGGCAGGGCAAGTGCCATGATACCCCGGTCAAAGTCGGGGTCGACCATGCAATGGAACAGGCTTTCCCTCTCCTCGAGGGTAACTTCCCCACGCGGATTACGCGAGCAATCGAGGCTCTTGTGGCAGCTGAGAACAAGGCAGCCGGGATCGCCACTTAGTTCGGCGGGAAGTGCCCGATCAGCCGCACGCCGCCCCATAGGTCCATGCCCTGGGCGTCCACCATCCCTTTGGCTTTGCGCTTCGCCTCGCGATCATCGATGGCGAAGAACAGGACCGTGAGCGATACCGCTCCGTTCGGGTCCACAAAGCGGGCCCAGTAGGTTGTGCATTCTATCTCGGAGGGCGCAGCCAAGCCGGTGTCTCTTGTGGTCGACCATAGACGCTCCTAACCAAGGATCGTTGCGCTGCATCGTGATCTCGCGACCTTTTGCTCTCGGAGGGTATCCAGCGGTCTGCCCCGTGAGGCACGGAGGTTGCAGCGTCGCCTCCTGGATTGGTTCGGAGGGGTCGATGGCTGCAGCAGACTCGAATAAGCCGTTCTGGTTTGGCTTCGAGGCCTTAAACGAGGGCCAGAGCTTGGACGATTGCCCTTACGCATGGGGGGCAGACGACAGCGATATGTGGTTTGAGGGCTTCCATCTCGCCAGCAATCTCGTTGGGGGCTCGCGAAGCCAAGCGAACGTTCGGGCGCACCCAGACGCTTGAGGGAATCCGAACCGCCCCTCGATCCACCCGACGCTCCGATCAGATCTTGCCGTGCTCCGCCATTGTCGCCGCAAGCCGGCCCTCGAGCTCGAGCACCTTGATCCGGTGGCCTCGAACAAGGAGGCGGATGGCAGTCGCATGAGTTTCTAGCCCCTCTCGCTCGGCGAGCTCGGCCATGAAGGCGAACTCATCGGCAGCATCCGAATGGACCTGGACGGCATCCCGTAGGGCTTCCAGCAGCTTTTGAGTTACCTGGCCCATTACATCGCCTTGACAGCAAGTGCCCCATAGACCGATCCGACGCCGATCCCGAGCTCCTTTGTGATCTTGGCCATCTCCAGCCCCCATACCGTCCCTCCAATCCAATGGAGCATGGCGGCGACATCGCTGCAATTGAGCGGCGGCTACCGACCTCGTAGACAGCGAGCATAAAACGCATACCTCAATACATGTCGGCAAAACGGTCCTTTCCCTGACAATCGAATCCGACACTCCGTTTCCGGGGGCTCCCTTCGATCGAAGTGTCGGAAAAACGTGTCTGGAAATCTATCGTCGGAGAAACGGTATGTTGAAGCCTGACACTCTGACGGGTTAGGCGGGGTTGAGATCGGTTTCCTGACGCTATGAGGCCGATACCGTCTGCGCCTGGATCGCGGCCTTTACCTTCGCCACGCCTGCCGCTGCAATGTCGGGATAAGGGCAATCACGCGCCGCATCGCCAGCCCGGCGACGTGCCGTGTGCGGCTTCGACAACAGCGATCCGGTAGCGAGCGCGTCGAAGTAGGCGGTCCAGTATCCCGGCCCCATCGTGCGCGAGCCGTTCGATGCTCGTTGTGACGACCGCATAGGCATTCCCGAAAGACCGAACGCTAAAGGCGGCAGCATCCTACCGCACCGCTGAACGTCGTCTCAATGTCCTCGTTATCGATCTCCGATCCATGAATTCCGACATCCCAACCGAATGGGCCTTCGGGCCGTTTGCCCCTGACCTCGACCCAGCCGAACGCCGTGCCCGTCTACGGTCCATGCGAGCAATAGCGCGGCTTACATGCGGACCCCGCGCTGCCACACTGTGTGATGGTCTTCACGCCAGCGAGGACGACGACGACATGCTTGTGTTTGCCGTGGTCGCCCTCGAATGCCTCGCCGCCCTGGACAGGCGGCACATTCTCAGGAGCTACGCCGCCCTTTGAGAAGTTGCTCAGTCAGCATCCGCCCTGCCAACTCGATGACATGAGCAAGCTTCTGGGAGGCTTCGAGCGTGGCGTCGTCTGTCTCGCTGCGTTCAAGGTAGGCGGACAGTCGTTCAAGGCAGGCAATGGCTTGACCAAGGTGGTCGATATCGTCGGCTATCTCGTTAGGCACGGCTAGGCTTCACTCCCGGCGACAGTCGCCGCAATG
>NZ_JBTXKX010000003.1:2495000-5412220 GCF_054817925.1 Methylobacterium sp. CM6247 | reverse complement strand
TCCCGTCGCGCACCGACAAAAAGGACGCGCCGACCTACGCCATCCAAGGCATCCGCAACCAAGCGACCCCTGACGGCGTGATCCCCTTCATCCTCGGCAAGGTGCGCTATGCCCCGGTTTATGCTGGCCTGCCCTACACCGAGACGGTGGGCGACGAGCGCTACATCCGAGCGCTCTTCACGTTCGGCTATGGCCCGCTGCGCCTGACGAACTTCCGGATCGGCGACACTCCGATCGAGAAGTACAAGGACGTCCAGTACGAGGTCCGAGAGGGCTACGCCTCTGATGCGCCTGTCACGCTTTATCCGGATCAGGTCATTGAGCGCGCTCTTTCGATTGAGCTGAAGTTCGCGGGGATCGGCGCTGGTCCGCAGTCTCGGTTCACGGCGGCTGACGCGGCGAACGCCTCTATCGACCTCACCTTTCCGGGCGGCTTGGGCGGCGTCGACAAGGACGGCAGAAAGGTCGCCGTCACTCTTGAGTTCGCCGCCCGCTATCGCAAGGCAGGCACCGAGGCTTGGACAAATGCTGCTCCCATCTCCGTGACGGCAAAGCTCTCAGGCAAGCCCTTTACGCGGACCTTCCCGTTCAGCTTCCCTGAGCGCGGTCGCTATGAGATTGAGCTGACCCGCAACAGCGGCGATTTCGACAACCCCGATCAGGATTTCTCGAAGAAGGAGATCCAGCGCACTGGACGCTCTGTGTGGTCGGCGCTGCGCTCGTTTCGCCCCGAGTACCCCATCAACTTCGGCAAGCCCCTGGCGGTCGTGGCGGTTCGCATCCGCGCCACCGGACAGCTGAATGGCACGCTCGACGAGTTCAACGCGGATGCGCAGACGCTCTGCCCGGATTGGGATGCGGCGACCAACGCCTACATCACGCGAGAGACCCGCAACCCAGCCTCGCTGTTTCGCTATGTCCTGAACGGGCCTGGGATCACCTACCCGCTCGCCCAGAACGAGATCGATGCCCTGAAGGAGTGGCACGCATTCTGTGTCGCCAACAGCCTCTTCTACAACCGCGTTCACGACTACGAGGCGTCCGTCCTCGACGTGCTCTCTGACATCGCCGGCGCCGGCCGGGCGAGCCCGCATGACAGCGGAACGAGTTGGGGCGTCGTCGTCGATCGCGCGTTGACGACTATTACGGCGCACATCACGCCGCGCAATTCCTGGGGCTTCCAGGGGGAGACCTCCTACTCACAGTTCCCCGACGCCTTCCGCGTCACCTTCCTCGACGAGACGAACTCTTACGCCCAGGCCGAGCGCATCGTGCCGTGGCCCGGCTTCTCTGGCGATCCGAAGGTGTTCGAGAAGCTGGACCTCCCCGGCATCACGAACCCCGATCAGGTCTGGAAGGAGACCCGCAAGCGCCAGTACGAACTGATCCACCGGCCGCACAGCTACACAGTCAACCAGGACTTCGAGAGCCTCGTCGTCACTCGTGGCGATCGGGTAGAGCTCGGACATGACGTTCTCGACCGCAACCAGGTTGCTGCGCGCGTCCGCACCGTCGTCGGCAACAAGGTGATGCTCGACGAGCCTGTGACGATGGAAGCCGGAAAGAGCTACGCCTGCCGGTTCCGGCGCGCTGACGGCGCCTCGCTCATCCAGCCGGTCCAGACGATCGCCGGCACGACCAACACCATCACCTTGACGGGTACGGGCGACACACCGGCCCGCGATGACCTCGCCATGTTCGGTGAGGCGACGCGCGAAACCCTGGCTTGCACCGTCAAAGGGGTCGAGGCGATGGAGAACTTCACCGCCCGCCTTTCCCTTGTAGACCACGCGCCTCAGATCGAGACGCTGGTGGCGAACGATGTGCCTCCGGCCTGGAGCGGTCGCGCGGGCGGGCCGGCCCAGAGCATTCCGGACGTTCCGCTGGCTCCGATGGTGACAGGCATCGCATCGGGCAAGCTCGCTCTCGACTCCGTCACGACGGCCAATCCCTATCCGGTCATCGTGTCGTTGCAGGCGATCCCGCTCAGCTATGTCCCGCTCGCCTCCTTCGACGTTCAGACCCGCAAGGCTGGCGTCACGGCATGGACCACGACGAGCCGGCCTTCCGGCGCCGGGGCGGTCGTCATCGCCGGCTACACCAAGGGCGATGCACTCGAAATCCAAGCGAGGGCCGTGTCGGCCCGCGGTACGCCCGGCGAATGGACCGCCAGCGTCTTTCACACCGTCGCCGCTTCTGATGCCACCACCCCCATCAATCTCGTCGCTGCGATTGAGCGCTCCGCGATCAACGGCTCGACCACCGCGGCCTTCCTCCGGCTCACCTGCGATACGCCCGCGCGGGATGACCTGTCCCTCATCGGCCGCTACCGCGCGACAGGCGCAACGGCGTGGACCGCGATCCCGCTCAACTCGTCCAGCCGGACTTCTATCCTGGCCGGGCCCCTGACGGACGGAGAGACCTACACCGTAGAGGGCGCGCTTTCCACGGATGCGGGATCGGACATCAGTTCGTACATCCCGGCCGCCGGCTCGCCCATCAAGGCGGTGGCCGACGCCAATCCGCCGGCGGCGCCCACCTACACCTCGGCTGCCTCGTCCGGTGCCGGCACTTACTCAGTCGATCACGCCTTCAAAAACTCGGTCTCTGTCAACGCTCAGGCAGTCCAGGTCTATCAGGCCATCGGGTTCGGCAAGGTCGCGGCCGATGCCGTCGCCGTCGGATCGCCCGTCGCGGGTGGCCCGAGCCAGGCCCTTACGACCACCACCCCGATCGACCTCGGGCTCTACAATTACTGGCTCCGGGCGCTCAACGGGTCGGGGGTCACGTCGGCGGTGGCGTCGGGGGCGAAGACCGCCCTCAACCTGATGCAGGCGAATAATCTCAGCCAGAAGCCCTACGACCTGACGGATGCGGCGATCTGGGTTCGGACCAACCTGTCCACGCCGACCATTAGTGGCACCGGGCCGGATGGTGGCGCGGCGACCCTGCTGACCGAGAGCACCGCCAACAGTTCGCACCGCTTCGCCAACACGGTCACCGGTCTCACGTCCGGCAACCGGGTCCGCACGGCCCTTGCCGTCAAGGCATCCGGCCGGACTAAGGGCCGTCTTGACCTCTACGATACATCCCTCGGTTCTTCGGTGCGCTTCACCTTCGATCTTACGGCCGGGACCATCACGGCGATCTCGACGTCGGGCGCTCTGGTCACGGCTGGCGCCGGGGTGATCTCGAAGCTCACCGCCGATGGTTGGTGGCTACTCACCCTTACCGGCACGATCGCGGCCACGGGCGCAGAGATGCGTTTGCTCTTCGCCGACGATGCAAGCGCGACCTCCTACGTCGGTGACACCACCAAGGGCTTCCTCGTCTCGGCCGCCACCATCGCTGTCATCGCCTAGCGGCACGCTTACTCGACCACCCTCGTCCATCCCATCCCACGATCAGCCTGACGCTATGCCGCTTCCGCGGCCGATGGCGCGCGGGGAGACCCTTGTATGTCGAACGGCCTTCGCACCACCGGTCTAGACTTTGGCGATCTCGTCGAGGTCTTCGGCCATTTCCAGAAGGACGGCATCGGCCCGCTGACGACCGGGCGATGCACGTTTGGCCAGTTTCAGTCCCTCCTCCTCGGGAGCACGACGCTCGTCGGCATGCGCTTCTTGGCACTCGAAGGGCGGGTCACCAACGCCGAAGGGACTATCGCCACCCATACTGGCCAGATCGCCGTTCTTCAGGCGTCGCAGGCCTCCGGCACCCCGGACTATGCGACCCGCGCCGATCTCTTCGCGGACCTCTCCCGGCCGGATAAGTCCACGGCCACCGTCAGTTCTGACCCGACCGCCGCCTACAACGGCACCTATCGCAAGACCGGTGCGCCCGGCACAGGATCATGGTCTCAGACGGTCGGCGAAACGCTTGCCAGCCTCACGGGCAAGGTCCGGACCCTTACCAGCCTCGGTACGCCCGTCACCTTTGGCGGCCAATTGATCTTCGACCAGAAGAACGCGAAGGGCGGCGGAATCGCCGTCTACTTCCCGCGCACCGTGACGGTGATGCGCGGCACGACGGTCATCCTGAATACGACGACGCTTGGGACCGAAAGCACCGAGATCAGGCGCCACATCAAGGTCGCCATTCCGTCCGGCGATCTAACGACGGCTCGGCTTTGGTACCTCGATATCGCCGACACGACCATCAAGGTCGTCTCGGGCACGACCGGCATCGATCTTGGCAGCCTCGGCAACGTCATTCCTCTTTTCGCCGCGCAGGGCGAAGGCTGGTGGTCGCCGCACGAGTCACACCGCGTTGGTGAGAAGCTAGAATACATCGACATCCCTGGTGGACCGAAGTTCGGATACATGGACGCGCAGGGCTACGCGCGCGTTGGCAGGGACGGGACCTACGTCGAAGACTTCGGCGGGCCGGAAGAGGTCGCGCTTATCGACCCCCAAGGCTACGCCCGCCCGCCGCGCGCCGCATCGGCCTCATCTACGGGCGACTCTGCTGCCGCCGCCTACGCCCTGCGCGACAGCCAGAATGCGGCCTACAGCAAGGCCTACATGGAGCGCGCCAACATTCGGGCGGCTCGGCTCTTCTGGAAGTACAACGTGGTGTTGGGTGACGGGCAGTCCTTCATCATCGCGCAGGAGGGCATGCCGCCCAAGACGAAGACGCCGCTGTATGGCAACGTCATGTTGGGCAACAGCCCGCGCCCCTCTTCCCAGATCGAGACTGACACGGGCACGAACGCGGGCATTTACACGCAGTTCGGCACGGCGACATTCCAACCGCTACTTGCCAACGCCGTCTATCAGGGTGCGATCCTGACTGACGCGCAGGTTGCCGCGATCCAGCCCGGCGACAACCAGGCCGGTGCCTTCGGCGAAGACATGGGGGTGGGGTTCTGCAACTACCTCAAGCACCTGTGGAACCGTGCCAAAGGTGTAGAGAACGACCCCGATCACCTCTTCGCCTATGCCTCGTGTGGCATCGGAGCGCGGCGACTGGACCAGTTGGTTAAGGGCGCCGCGAGCACGCCCGGCAATTATCGGCGCCTCGTCAATGCCGCCACGAAGATGAAAGCCGCCGCAGATGCGCAGGGGGCGACCTCCGGGCTCTTCGCCGTGCCATTTGATCAGGGGCAGCAGGATTACACATTCGACACATCGAAAGAGACTTGGAAGGCTCTCTTCGTTCAGTTCATGGCCGATGTAATCGCAGATATCGCGGTCGGCATTTTCGGGCAGACTTCGCCGCCGCTCTTCATCCTCTACCAGACGGGCGGCACCTACACGCGGGACATCAACGGGTCCGTAGCAATCGGGCAGGCACAGCTTGAGTTGGCGCAGGAATATCCGGATCAGGTCGTCATCGTCGATCCGGCAGGCTACGTCCCAAACAACGCGAGCGGCCATCTGACGGCGAACGGATATCGCTGGCGCGGCATGCAGGGTGCCAAAGCCGCCTTCCGTCACCTGATGAACGGCCGGCATACGGCCCCTTTCATCCGCGGCGCCACTGTTTCCGGTGCCACCATCGTCCTCGATTATTGCAGCATGTTCGGCCTGCAGTGGAAGGTTCCATACGTTGGCAGCACAGCTGTGGATAGCAGCTCTAAAGGCTTCTTCGTCAAAGACAGCTTAGGCATCGTCAATGTTGTTCCACAAATCGTCGGGTCGCGCACGGTTGTTCTGACATGCGCTCGGGCTTTGTCAGGTTCGGTGACTGTCAACTGCGGGGACTCAACGACAGGCGGCAACACCTACCTTGCCGACATGGACCTGACGCCCGCGCTCTATAACTACGAATACGCAGCGGGCAGCGGCGACTTCGTTGAAGCCAACATTCCAGCACTCGTAGGCAAGCCCTACGACCTGTCGACTTTCGCCCTTGCGCAAACTCTAACCATCGCGGTGTGATCCCATGACCCTTGTAAACGAGGTTCCGCAGAGCTTCCGGTTCGACACCATGGCCGTGCTGCCCAAATACCCGGTTCGCGGGCTGCGCGGGCTGTGGCGAGCGGAGCCGGATCTGGACTCGACCCGCCGCAATCTCGGCGCCAAGTTCGGGTTGCCGCAGCTCGCGGCGGTCTCCGGTGCGCCCGTTCCGTCGCAGGCCGGGCTCGCCTGCAAGAGTGGCTCGAACTTCCTCGACACCGGGCTACCCGAAGTCCCCACCATGACGGTGTGCATGGTGGTCAAAAGCCTGGACACGTTTGCCGCCAACGCTAATCGGCCGATGCTCTATTCGAATAACCAGGGCGACGGGATGTCGATCTACGTCGGTCAGGCGGGCGACTCTGGCGACGGCTACGCCCGTCTCAACACTAACAGCTACGGCACTCCGCCGGGCGGCTCATCGACCCCGACGTTTACGGTGCTCACCAACGTTCCGATGACGGCGCCGGTGTTCCTGGTCACGATCCACACGCCGACACAGGTCAAGCTCTACGCGCCGGCCCTTGGGCTGACGGCGGCTGTAGCAACCCGCGCCGCCGGCAGTACCCGCGACATGGCCCCGCGCAACATGCGGATCGGCAGCTCATATTCGGTCTATGGTGGGACCAGCAACATCCTGTTCGTTGCCGACTTCAACGTCGAGCTGACGCCGGCCGAGTACAATTTGGTTCGCGCGACGGAACTCAACTGGCACAGTGAGATCGGCTCGGGGATCACGTTCTGAGGGGATGGCACCATGAAGACCGAACTTCTCTCCGGGGTTTCTCATCGCATGGTGGTGGGGGACATCGGGTCAAAAATCGCCTACGGGTCATCGATATCTCTCGGCGTCGAGGGCTGGACGCCGAAGCGCCATCCGCGCAGGCTGCGCCTCCTCTCCGACTGCATCGTCACGGACATCGCGCCCGTTGAGACAGTGACCCTTCACATGACCGCTTGGGATCTGGATCATTAGGCATGACCCTCGAACCCTACGCCTGGGTGCTCGCGGTATTCGAGCCCCGCGTCACCCACGATCTCAGCGACGCGACCAAGACCCTCATCGGACAGACGGGCGTGTTTGAGGTCTACTGGCGGATCGAAGAGGGTTACGACTACGCCGGCGAGTGGGCCATGGCTCTGCCCGCGGAATGGCGAGATCGATCCAGCGAGGTCTGGGTACCGTCTGGCGACCTTCGGATACTGAAACACCTCGACCGCGATGCTCGTGATCCGGACCCCGAACTGAGCCGCATCCGAGAACTCGCCTAACCGACACGCACCTCAGTTGGACCCCAAGGCCGGCGGCAGGGTGAAGGTCAGTGCGGGCCGAACGCCCGGCGCGAACGCCCGACCCGCCGTCGCCCCGCTTGCTTGTTGTGAGGCGAGCACCCGAGGCGACGCGGCGGGATAGCAATCTGATTGTGAGGCGGTCAACCGCCCTCCCGAGCCGGCCGGTCGCCGCGCAACCCCTACATCGTGAGAACTGAACCATGGCAGCCAGCCTGGACCGCGCGGCGTTCTTCGCCAGCGCGCGCAAATCCGTGTTCGGAGGCTCCCTGAGCCAGGGGCAGGTTTCCGGCATGGAGGCCATCCTTGACGCCTGCCCGCCCGATCTGGGAAGCGACTCGCTGGCGTACTGCTTGGCGACCGCCTTCCATGAGACCGCGCGCACCATGCTCCCGATCAAGGAGTATGGGGGTACGGCCTACTACACGAAGATGTACGACCCTGCCGGAAGCCGACCAGCGGTCGCCAAGGCGCTCGGCAATACGATCCCTGGCGACGGCGCCAAGTTCGCGGGCCGCGGCTACGTTCAGCTCACAGGCCGGGCTAACTATCGGCGCGCGACAGGCGAACTCCAGAACCGTGGGTACCTCACCCGCTCGCAGGATCTGACACAGACCCCCGACAGCGCCATGGTGCCCGACATCGCCGCGGCGATCATGTTCATAGGCATGCAGGAAGGCTGGTTCACCGGCCGCAAGCTGTCCGACTATTTCGGCCCGACGAAGAGCATTCCGGTCGGCGCACGGGCCATCATCAACGGCACGGACAAGGCCTCGACCATCGCCGGCTACTTCCGGGGCTTCCAGACGGCCCTGTTGGCCGCTGGGCACCTTCCTGGCGGCGTAGTGGCGACTGTGCCCGTCCCGCCCGTCACCGTGGCCCCAATCCCTCCGACCTCCCCCGGCCCCCTCGTCCAGCCCGCGCCTCGGAACAGTGGCGTGCTGACGCCTGCGAAGCCGCTGCCGGAGCCGACCTACGTGGCGCAGCCCAATCTACTGGCCCGCATCTTGGCCCGTTTCCGCGCAAAATATCCCTTCGAAGGTTGACCCCATGGCTGGCGGTATCATCGGCTCCATCATCGGCGCAGCGTTGCCTGGCGTCCTCCCCAGCATCACGGAAACGGCGAAGATCCTCGTCGAACGGCTGGTGCCCGACCCGGTGGCGCGCGCTCAGGCGCAGCGCGAGGTCGAGGAGGTCATCTCGGCGCGCGAGGCTGCCATCGCCTCCGTCATTTCCGAGCAGAACAAGGCGCAGAACGATCTCAACCTCGCCGAGGCGCAAGGGAACGATCGGTTCAGCTCACGGTGGCGGCCCAGCGTGGGTTGGATCTGCGTCGCTGCGCTGGGGTATCAGTATCTCTTCGCGCCGATCTTCACGTGGCTGGGTGCCATGATCGGCGTCGCGCTCGGCATCGCCTTCCCGGCACCGCCAACGCTCATCATGACCGACATCCTGCCGATCCTCGCCGCTTTGCTCGGCCTCGGCGCACAGCGCACCTACGAGCGCGTCAGCGGCGTCTCCACGGCTGTTCCGGCGAAGCGCTAAGGCATGGCCCTCTCCGGCACGATCTACCGCGTCGCCGTTGAGGTGCCGACCGGCATCCCTACGGGGGCGGGGAGCGATGGCGCAGCTCTGCCTGGCGTGAGCGAAGCCCTCACGCGCATTGCCACGCAGTACGGCTTGCTCGGTTCGCTCTTGGCCTTGGCCTTGGTGGCGATCTGGTACCTCGACAAGAAGGCAAGCAATGCGGGCAAGGCCCATGACGAGGAGCGTGAGGACTGGCAGCGTCAGTTGAAGGCGTCCTACGACGCGCGTCTCGCAGATCAGCGGGAACTCGTCACCGCCCTTCAGAACGCCACGGGCGTCATCAGCGTGAACTCTCAGCGCATGGCCGAGACGGCCGCTTCCTCGCAGGAGGTCGCGAAGAAGCTCGGCGAAGTCGCACTCATCACTCACGGTAACGCCGCTGCCATCACCCCCCTGACCGAAGCAGTGACTTGGCTGACGCGTAGCGTGAAGTCGGGTGGTGGGGGCGGCGCATGACGAAATGGCGCTCCATGATCAACGCCCTTCGATCTTTCTGCGGTTGCCCCGCCCAAACGGAGCGACGCCACTTCGTGCTGCGCGAGCTGCCCGGCGAGGAGAAGCGCAAGGTCGCAGAGGTCGCAAAGAGCTTCGAGCAGGCGCGGATGGCAAACGCGCGCGTCTCAATGGGAGCCATCGTGACAGCCTCACAAGCCATGGCGAACGAGAGCCGGGCGCAGGCCTTCCTGCGCGGGATGCTGGACGAAGTGGACAAGGGTAGGGATCACGATGGCCGGCATTAGGACATTTCTTGGTAACCGGCTGACGTGGTTCACCGTCGCCTACATCGCGCTCTTTTCGACATTCGCACACTACGCGTCGGTTTCATCGGTCGCAGAGACCGCCAGAGCAGGCGCCGCAACCATGGGCCTCATCGGCATGGTGGCCTACGGGGAGACCGCGATCCGGGCCTACAAGGCGCATCGCTGGCCGAACCCGGAACTCATCGGCGCGCTCGGGATGTTCGTCCTCTGCGTCGGCGTCGGGGTCGGCGGCCTTTTCCAGATCCTATGGCGGCTGTCGGAGTTCCAAAACCATGTCGTGAACAACGACATCTACAGCTTCACGGTCTCACTGATCGCGCTGGGGATCTTCATGCTAGTAGCGGCACCCAACATCATCGGGACCGGCGTACCGCGGTGGACCCGCTTCCGCATCAGTCTGGCATGGGCAATCGCTGTCGGTGTCGTCGCGGGCCTCGTCGCCCTGTCACCTGATCTGAAGTGGGTAGCGGAATGGCTACGTCCCGCGCTCTGCGAAAGAGCGGCTTGCGCGCGACCCCCTCCCTAACCCACACCCGACGCGCTACCGCGCCTGTCGGTCTTCCTGAGAGCACGATAGGGCCTCGTTCAGCTTCGGCTGGGCGAGGCTTTCTTCGTTTGGAGAAGATATTCGATTGCGCCATCTGCCATTCAGGATTTCGGTGATATGTGTCCTCCGAATCGCACAGGAGCATCAGAATGGCAGATGGTACTGAAGATCGGCCCCAAGCGACCTCGATCGCCGCCACACAGACGATTTCAGTTTCCCAGTTCGCGCTTGGCCTGAACCCCTCAGAATTTCTTTTGTCGGTGGGACATTCTAGGGTTGTAGTTAATGTCACCGGCGGCATGAATGTGCCAGAAGTGTATACTGAGTGGCTTGCCACGCTTTCTATGAGCCCGACTGCGACTAAGGGCATGGTTGCCGCCCTGCAAGGCGCAATAACTGAGTATGAAAGACAGTTTGGTACCATTCCAATGGACCCTAAGTTTACTGTAAGTACACAGTAGGCTTGGAAGTGCAGATTTCCCGACAGACGCAATTTATAGCTATAACGCCGTATCCCGGCGCCACGCAGGTTGTTTGCTATGCTGATACCTGGGTTAAGAAGCTCGTTCAGCGCGTGCCAATAGAAACTCCCACGATCGTGCAAGCGACTCTATCGACACCAACTGCGGTTGTGGCGGGGACAACCAACCAGGATTACATTGCGTTTGTGAGCGCTTCACACTCTTCCGGTTCAGGAAGCCCGTTCGTTGTGTTCGTAGACCCTCAAGCCAACCCACTGGCCGCGGTTGCCAGCGTTGGACATCGGAAAGATTTTAAGGATTTACAGCAGCACGAACTTTTATGGTCGCCGGATTTGCAGCTGGTGGGGGTGAAAAAGTGAGAGCGGAATACGACGACTCTGTCGACGTCCTGCATATCTTGCTTGGACCAACCATACCCGTAGAAGGCGATGGCCTGCCCCGTGGGGTGGAGCTCGATTGGGCGCTTGACGGAGGCTATCCCTGCGGCGTGACCGTGATTGGGTTCAAACGTAATGGCTGGGCATCTGCGACGGGCGAACTGGTACGGATAACCTCACAGCATCTTTCGATACCGATCGTGACTGTGGAAGAAACGATAAAGGCCGCGATGCGATAAGCCGCCTCGGCTATCCCCTCACCCGCCCGGCTCACGCCGCGGCGGGTTTTTCGTTTTCAATCGAACCAGCGTCGGGGCGTAAATCCGTAGACCGCTAGTAGCGCCAGCGTCGCGATTAGCCAGGGTAGGTCGCTGAGCAGCGCGAACACCAGTAGGCTGACGTAGGTGACAGCCGTTGAGACCATGATCGCTGCCACGCGCGGGTTCATTATGTTGTGCTCTCGTCAGGGATTGCTCCGGGATACATACTCCGATTGCAGCCGCAAGAATTCGTCCGGGACCGTACAGTTCTGGAAATCTAGCGTAATAATGCCAATGCAATCTTGCGTACCCATCGCTCGAAACGTAGAACGGCGAAAAGAAACGTCGGGCGCTAATTATAATGCCAGTTTTTGTAATCCGTTCGGTAGATAGACTGATAAACTGGTTTGTGGACTTATTTTATTCCTTCTATCCAGGCTATCGACTTCGAAAAATTGAAACTGAGATAGCAAGTTTGGACCGTGCGATTGATAAAGAATTGATGATGAGTTCCCCTAAAGAGTCCACCATTACGGAACTTGAGACAAAAATCAGCGAACGTAAGGCAGACAGGGCAAGAATCCTGAAGCAGTGATTGAATAATTGCCTAGTTGCACACTCAAGCCCGGCCGCCGTCAGGGCGGGGAAGGGACCTGACCTCAAACCAACGAAGCAAATAGCCACACACGACCCCGCCTGCAGCGAACCCTCCAGCGGGGTCCATATCCGCCATCCGAAGACCTTGCCGGGCAATCAGCGATACGACTACGCACAGCGCCATATTCAGGATCATGAAGCCGGCCCAACGGAAGATCGCTTCCATGCGCTCGTTCTCCTCTCCGCAGTGCGGATCAGTCTGGGGTGGTGGTCAATCCCCAAGGGTCGATAGAACCACTCGGATCAGAGCGAGAGCAGGGGTGTTCCCGTATTCCGTGTAATCCGTAGGCTCGTCGCGCTCAGGGAAAAGCTCAGCGTGGTAGCCGCCGGTGTCCTTCAAGCTGCCGATTGACCAATCCCAGCCCGGTCGAACCTTTTCGGCTAGCCACGCGGACTGCTCAACGCTTCGGGTATAGCAAAGCCTCGGGGCCTCACCGCGCGCGACCCGCCGTGTCGGCAGGCCGAGGAATGCCCCGAGGTCGTGATCCAATGCACGATCCGGTCCCTTAGCTTTGTCTACCCGCGCGATGAGGTCTTGAAGGGTCATGATGCCTCTACCCCGCAGAGGGGGTAACAATGCCGGCTTCGCATCTTGCGAGTGCCGCATCCCGTTCGATGCGGAGCTTGTAGCAAGCCGCGAAGTAGGACCACGCAGGGACGGGAGACCACACGCCACCCTTCTCATCGGTCCACGTCTCCGTGGCCTTAGCTAGTTCAGCGCGCAGTTTGCTGTTCTCATTCGCGAGCCTTATAATTTCTTTCGCAGCATCACGACATAACTTGTCGGGAAACCAGTCGCACCTCTCTTCAAGCGGTCTTTTCCCCTGTGGATCATCAATAAGTCGGTACTGCAGGCTTGCTACCAGCCAGTTCTGAGCATGGCTCAACGCTTGCTTATTTGAAGAGTCGCTCTCCGCTTTGTTTGTCTCGCTCACCCTTCCCCTCCTTGATCCACCACGTCGAAACTCAGCGCCTCCAGCTTGGAGAGGGGGCGGTTACTTCTCGGCGTTGATGTGCCCCAAGACGTGCCCGGTCGCCTCAGCCGCACGTAGGGCATCGGCAATGTCCGTGAGGTGCCCTTTCGGTAGAGCGAACTCGCCGCCGGCCAGCAAGGCGGATTGCATCCACTTCACGCGGATATTCTTGGCGATTTGCATGGCCCAATCGTCGCCATGCTCGTCGACATGTCTATCGGTCAGCGGAAGAGGGGCGGGGGCCGTGATGCTCTCTCGCGCCCACCGCAATAGCTCGGCATTGCAGATCGCACCTTGCTCACGCTGGTGCTTCTCCCATTCTTCCAGCCCTTCACGGAGCGTCACGCCATTTGCGTTTCGAATTTCATTCATCGTTTCACACCTCGTTGGCGGTCTGGGACGGGACAGGACGGCTCGGGATCAGGCTGCGGAGGTATGTGGCGGCATTAGCGCACGAGTCGGCCGTGGCAGGCTTGTTCAGCTTTCTGAGAACGGCTGCCGCAAGCTCAAGCGAATGGGCGTGGTGGGCTATCTTACTTGTCTCACTCATCACCTGATCTCCTCTTCTCCCGCCGGATGCCCGAGGTGAGGGTTAGGGGGTGGGGGTCTTGCAAGCGGGCGTCAGGATGAGATTTTCGCCTTCCCAAAGGGCGTGCGGCTGATGCTGCTTCGGTGCGGCGTCCACGATCCTGCGTGCGTCCGGCTTGTGGATCTTGAGACGATGCGGCGTGGCGCTCTCGGTGTAGCCAGAGGCGAGGAGGACGAACACGTCGCCCTTCGCGCGCGCCAGTGCCTGCTTAATTGTCTCCGTCATGCGAACTGCCTCCGAAGCTCGGCGATCTTGGCTTCGGCCTCCTCAATGGTCTTGAACGTGAGGCGGCTGTCGCCATCGTCATCTCGTGCCCATCCCGCCCAGCCGTCGCCGTCCACATACCCGTCGATGCCGAAGACCATCGGGTACGATGCGACGTCGGCAACGCTCGTATCGAGCAAGGTGCTGACCCGGAAGTCGGTGATCTTCAGGCCCATTGCAATCTCCAAAAGGCATATGCGATTGCCTAGATAAGCCATCGCTTGCTTACTGATGTTCCGCAAGTTACACATGTTGCCCAACGGCGGCAAGTGGGAGTAGGGCGCGGTGATCGAAATCGTGAGGGCGGGGCGCGGTGTGACGCGGAGGGTCGAACCCGAAGGCCAGCTTGCGAAGGTGCGAAAGCAACTCGTCGTCACTGAGCGCTGGGACGCACGGGTCGAAGAATGGCGATCGACACAGCGCCCGCTGCCGACATGGTCAGAAGCCGTTCGTGTTCTCGTCGAGGAGGCTTTGGACGCCAGGGAGAAGCGCAATGGCAAGCGCTGAGCCTGCATTCCTCTACGTGATAGGAAGCCGCGAGGACGGCCCACATAAGGTCGGACTGTCCGTAGATCCGGGCCGACGGCTCAAGGGGCTGCAGACCGGCAACCCGCGACGCCTAGTCGTCAAGCGCGCGGCACCGTCGCCAACCAATGACGCCAGCGCAGTAGAGCGTTATGCGCATTACCTGCTCCGAGAGAGCGCCATTCTGGGCGAATGGTTCAATGTGACGGAGGAAGCCGCCTGGGTAGCCCTCGTCGCCGCTACGGAAGCCGTCGCCAACGGGCTTTCGGCCCCAGGAAGACCGGGCTTTGGTGGCGCGGGCAGGCCGATGCTATGGCCGGACAAGATCGTCGCGCCGCTGCCGAAGGGCTCGCTGGCAAGGATGGAGGCTGTCCTTCAACCTGCCGAGGACAAGACCGACTTTCTGCGCACCGCCGTCGAAGCCGAACTCAAGCGCCGCGAGCGCAAGCCGAAGACCGGTCCGGGGGAGTGAGGGAGATGGAAGCGCATCAAATCTGGGACGCCTCAATCTATCGCGGACGGCCTCTTTCCGAAGAGCGCACTCGGGCTTTTACGCTTCAACTTCGCAGCTTGCTGGATTGCGAGGACGACTTTGTCGAAGCGGGCATCCAGCCCTCGCTCGCATCTTTTGAGGGGCTGGCCGACCTGATGCGCGTCAATCCTGGCATGAGGCATCCGAACATCTCTATCGACATGCAAGGCCGCTTCGTCGCGTCATGGGTGCCGTATCCACGGGCGAAGCTAGCGTTGACGTTCGCTGGCCCATCTGATGGAACTTGGGTCGGACTGGATCTCCGTGGGCAGACCAGGGACCGGGAATTCGGACTGTTCCGAGTGGATGATACCAGCGGCATCCCGAACCGATTTGCCTGTTGGATGATTGCCACCGAACCCCGTTAGGGTTCCGTTAACCCTTCCCCCGGCATCTTTCGGACTACCCCCGGAGATCGCCATGACGCTCACCATCCTCGATCCGATCTCGGGCAAGCTGGTGACGATCGAGGTTCCGGTCAGGAAGTAGGGCCAAACTCCGCCGTCAGCGCCCGAGCGATGATCTTCGCCATCTCCACCGCCTCGGCCTTCGTGACGCGCTTGGTGCTGGATCGGCGGATCGGTTCGTCCTCGTGGTAGATGTACGCGCAATGCGTCCCCACGGCGTCCAGCACGGCGATGGCCTCGCCTACCTCGGTGATGCGAAGGGGAAAGCGGATCGTGGGTTGGGTCACTTCCCCTCCCTCTCCATCTTCTCGGCCAAGGCCTTCAGCGCCTCAGCATAGACCCCAACCTGATCCTTGGGGATGAACGCGCCCGTCTGGGTCATCGTGGCGAGGCGGGCGGCTGTGGCGCGGAGGTCGGTGGGGGTGTCCATAGAGCTAGGGTAGGCGCGGGGATGCGGCGGGCAAGGGTTCACCCATGGTCAGGTGCTTCCAGGTCTGATTTCCTCGGGAAGACACCATCCACGATGTTCGGTCGTTCCATCCTCTTCGGCCGATAGTCGCCGCGCTTGCGCCGATTGCCGCCCATAGTGACGAACGATCCGCGCGTCACGGAGCCTGCAACCATGGCGGCCTCATCCAGCGCGTTGTCATCATCTCCGTAGCCGCAACAGACGACCTCATGGTCTTCTGCGCCGGTCAGCACTACCAGCGCCGCGTCGGGCTCGGTCTCAAGCTCGTCCCGCTCAATGAAATCCGCCAGCTCGCGAAGGTAGGAGACGAGGCGTGCCCGCTTGGTATGAGAGCGGGCAGCTTCGACTGGAAACCTCACAATTGTCATCGGTCACTCTCCGTCTTTCGCGAGCCCGAGGCCTGCGCCGGGGAGGGGGAGGGTCGGACGGAAGGAGACGATAGGGAACGCCTCTTCGCCGATGTCCGCGAGGTGCTGACGCATCCCGGACACAAAGCCCATCAGCTCTTTCTCGGCCACTTCGCGCGGCGTGCCCTTGATGGTGACGGTGACGTCCATGACCATCATCTCCAAGGGTCCATACGACTCGTAGGGTTCGCCGACCGCGACAGACACGATTTCGTCCGCGAGGAAGCTTGTCCGAACGTACTGGTCGATTTCTGACTGTAGGCTCATCGTCCCGCTCCCAAGAGGTCGTTCGTGCATCCCGCGAGGGGGAGGGGGCGGGGCTCTTGCCTGCGGCCATCAGACAATCCGCGATCATATCCGACCTGTTGCGAGGCAACGGCTGTCACGATCAGCATCGCCCCAAAGACCACGCCGTGAAGTAGGTTTACCCTCATTGTCCGGGTCTCCGGTTAGTGCGAAATTGGGCCACACTACTCATGACCGGAGCCCTCCGATTTGGCTGCGCGAGCGCGCCGAGCGAGTTCCATTTCTCGCGAAAACGATGACGTGCCTTTTTCGATATCCTCAGGCAGCAAGACGTCTCGGCAATGGGGGCAGACAACCCCCATCTTGGCGTTCCAGGTGCGTTCCATTTCTTTTGCCGCCCGTCGATTGACGGTAGCGGTCATTGCCTCATCCGCCTTGGCGTTCTTCCGGCGGACCTCGGCAATCATCGCTTGGAAGCTGCGAGCAATGACCATGAAGGCGTCGAAGTTCTCGACCGTCCGCTCGCAGTCCTGGCACCAGACGCGGCTTTCACCCTCATTGTAGACCAGTGACTTGTGCGCGCACTTCGCCTTAGGGTTCTGATTGCGGCCCCACTCGACGCGAACCGACGCAAGGTCGATCACGTCGCAGACGAAGCGGTCTGTTTCGGCCGGCGGGATAATTGGCTCGTCGCTCACGGCTCCGTCCCTCCCTCAATTGCGGAGGCGGGGAGGGCGAGGGACGGGGCAACCTCAGGACGATCAACCTCGTAGTAGCCCCAGCGCATCCGCGACCAAAGGTTTGCGAAGAACGCCTCGATCTCGGCGATGGTGTCGCCTTGGACGCCAGAAACGTCCACCGTCTCATCCATGTCGTCTCTGACGGAGAACTGGACGTTCGGTCCGACGCTGCGGTGTTCAAGGCCGTCCTGGCGCGCCTTCGTAAAATCGTAGAGGTCGACGTTGATGAAGTAGCGTGTGCCGCGATAGTCTCGGACGCGCTTTTGAACGCTGCCCTGGTACATTCGGTCGTCGATCGGCGTGTGCCGTTCGCCACTGTCCTTCAGGCCGTCGCGGTAGGGCTTGTAGCCGGCGACGAGGAAATCTTCCCGCCAGAGGGTCGTCCGTCCCATTTCAGCGTCCTCCCTGAGCGGCGGGGAGGGGGGACAAGATCCACACGTCGCGCTTGTCTAAGAGAGCGCGAGCCTTCACCTTGCCTTCGTCGGTAAGCACCTCGGCAAGGGTTCGTGTGCACCAATCCGTGCCAAGGCGCTGAATACGGCGGACCAGCCGTCTCGTGATCCGCACCGGCGGCCCATCGTAAACGATGGCTCCCGACCCGGGCATGGGCCAATCTGGCTGGCTCGGCGAGCCTTCGGTACCACCGTCGCCGTCGACATAGACGTACAGCAATCCGCCGTTCGCCATGTCCTCGATTGCACCGCGCTCTTTATCGTTGAGCTTGGGGAACTTAGGGGCGCCCATCGTTCACATCCCCCCAATGTTGGCGGGAAGGCTCAGGCCCAAGCCTGCGGCGAGGAGGAGAGAGAGGGGGGAGGGTGCGGCGAAAAAGACACGTCGAAAAAGTGTGCCGACCATTGTGCGGCCGACAAACACCTTCTGTTCCGCTCTGTCCGGTTTGTCCTGGCGTCTTGAAGGCCATTTCCCTAGGGGGAGATGGCTGGGGCGGGAGGATTCGAACCTCCGAATGGCGGTACCAAAAACCGCTGCCTTACCACTTGGCGACGCCCCATCGACGCAAGGCCGCGCGTTGTCTAGACGCCGCGTCGGCCCGTTGCAACAGCCTGTTCGCTCCGGCCGACGAGGAAATGGAGAGCGCGCATGTCGAAGCGGATCGCGATCGTCACAGGGGCGGGGTCCGGGATCGGCCGGGCGGTGTCGCTCGGGCTCGCACGAGCCGGGTTCGATCTGGCTTTGGCCGGGCGTCGACGGGGGCCACTCGATGAGGTAGCGGATGCCGCGCGTGCGCTTGGGGCTGAGGCCATGGCAGTGGAGACCGATGTCGGCGATGCCGCAGCAGTCGGGCATCTTTTCGCCGAGGTGAAGACGCGGTTCGGTCGCCTCGATCTCTTGTTCAACAATGCCGGCCTGTTCGCACCTTCCGTGCCGCTGGACGAACTCAGCCTGGCGCAATGGCAGGCCGTCGTGGATGCAAACCTCACCGGCGCGTTCCTGTGCACGCAGGGCGCCTTCCGGATGATGAAGGCGCAGAACCCGCGCGGCGGCCGCATCATCAACAACGGGTCGATCTCGGCCCAGGTGCCGCGTCCGAATTCGGCGCCCTATACGGCGACGAAACACGCGATCACCGGCCTCACGCGGTCAACCTCCCTCGATGGCCGCGACCATGACATCGCCTGTGGGCAGATCGATATCGGCAATGCAGAGACGAATATGACCAAGCCGATGGCGGCCGGCATACGCCAGCCCGACGGATCGTTGAAAGTCGAGCCGGTCATGGACGCCCGTCACGTGGCCGATGCGGTGGTCTATATGGCCGGCCTGCCCCTCGACGCCAACGTGCAGTTCATGACCGTGATGGCGACGAAGATGCCCTATATCGGGAGGGGTTGAGGCCCCGCGCTTTCGCCCGGTCCCCGTTCGCATTACAGACGGGGCACGCCCCCGACCTTGTACAGACAAGCCCGCCCCGGCGGACGAGAGAAGCAACCGCCCGCGATGTTGATGCAGACAGAACCCAAGGACGCGACCGGTAAGGATGCCGACAGGGCGAAGGATCCCGTCGCCCGCCGCCGTACCTTCGCGATCATCTCCCACCCTGATGCGGGCAAGACCACGCTCACCGAGAAGCTGCTCCTGTTCGGCGGCGCGATTCAGCTCGCCGGCGAGGTCAAGGCGAAGCGCAACCGCGTCTCGACCCGGTCCGACTGGATGGGAATCGAGAAGGAGCGCGGCATCTCGGTCGTCACCTCGGTGATGACCTTCGAGTATGGCGATTGCGTCTTCAACCTGCTCGACACGCCGGGCCACGAGGACTTCTCGGAGGATACCTACCGCACCCTGACGGCCGTCGATTCGGCGGTGATGGTGATCGACGCCGCCAAGGGCATCGAGGCGCGCACGCGTAAGCTGTTCGAGGTCTGCCGCCTGCGCGACATCCCCATCGTCACCTTCATCAACAAGCTCGACCGTGAGGCGCGCGACCCGTTCGAACTGCTCGACGAAATCGAGAAGACCCTGGCGCTGGATGTGGCGCCGGTCACTTGGCCCATCGGCCGGGGGCGGAGCTTTGCCGGCACCTACGACCTCGGCAATGGTCGTGTTCGCCGGCTCGACGCGGCGGACGACGCCGGCACCGTGGCCGTGTCTGGAGTGGACGATCCGCTCTTCGACCAGTTGCTCACCGAGGAAGGCGAGGTCGCCACGTGGCGGGAAGAGGCGGAGCTCGCCGAATCCGGCCTCAAGCGGTTCGATCTCGAGGCGTTTCGCGAAGGGCACCTCACGCCGGTCTTTTTCGGCTCGGCCCTGCGCAATTTCGGCGTGCGCGATCTCATCGACGGGCTCGCCCGCTTCGCGCCGCCGCCACGCGGCCAGGATTGCGACAAGCGCCTGGTGGAGCCGACCGAGCCGAAAATGACAGGGTTCGTCTTCAAGATCCAGGCGAACATGGATCCCAACCATCGCGACCGCATCGCCTTCATGCGGGTCTGCTCGGGCAGGCTCAGCCGCGGGATGAAAGCGAAGCTCGTGCGCACCGGCAAGCCGATGTCGCTGTCCGCGCCGCAATTCTTCTTCGCGCAGGACCGAGCTATCGCCGACGAGGCCTTTGCCGGCGATGTGGTCGGCATCCCCAACCACGGCACCCTGCGCATCGGCGATACGCTCACCGAGGGCGAGGAGATCGTGTTCCGCGGCGTGCCGAGCTTCGCGCCGGAAATTCTGCGCCGTATCAAGCTCACCGATGCGATGAAGGCGAAGAAGCTGCGGGAAGCGCTTCAGCAGATGGGCGAGGAAGGCGTCGTCCAGGTGTTCCGTCCGCATGACGGCTCACAGGCCATCGTCGGCGTCGTCGGCGCGCTGCAGCTCGACGTGCTGAAGGAGCGGCTCCAGGCCGAGTATGGCCTGCCCATCGATTATGAGCCGACACGCTTCTCGATCTGCCGCTGGATCGAATCGGATGTGGAAACCGATCTCGATTCCTTCATCGGTACCCATGGCTCGGCCATGGCGAGCGACCTCGACGGTGCGCCCGTCTTCATGGCGACCACCGCCTTTTCCCTCCGCTACGAGGAAGAGCGCGCGCCGAAGGTCCGGTTCACCGACATCAAGGATTACCAGAAGCGCGCCGCCTGATCCCAGGCGTAGGCTTCATGAGAAAAGGGCCGCGCGGTTTGCACCGCGCGGCCCTTTCTTGGTTTCGACCGATGCCGTTGAGGCGATCAGCGACCCTGCTGGATCGCCGAGAGAATCCAGCGCCCGCCGCGCTCGCGCACGAAGGTCCAGAGCTCCAGGGCCTCCGGCTCGCCGGTCTCGACGGTCTGGTTGGTCCGAAGGTCGATCGTCACGTCGGTAATGGCGTAGCGCATCGCCACCGTGGCGTATTCCATCCGGCCCTCGCTCCATGATTCCGACAGGTCGCCCTGCAGAAGCTTCACGTTCGAGATCCGATTGACGACCCCGCGGGATTCGTTGCCACGCAGCTCATCGGCGAAGTAGCCCGCCATTTCCGGTGTCGCGAGGTTGCGCAACGCAGCGACGTCGCCTCGGCCATAGGCCGCCTGCACATCGTTGAGGGCGATCTCGAAGCTCTGGAAGTCGCCCGGGCCGATATCGACCTTGCCGACGGTCGGCTGCGGCGCGCCGCGCGGAGCAGCACCCATGGCCGAACCGGCGCCCATGGCGGGACCAGCACCCGCGCCGGGCGTCGAGCCGTAGCCCGCCGGGTTCGAATTGCCCGACATGCTGGAGCGGGCCATGCCGGCGGGAGCCGGATTGCCCTGACGGCGGCGGAACCAACGCACCGCGAAGGCGACGACCATCACGATGAGGCCGACCTGCAGCAGCAGGCCGATCATCGAGGCGATGCCGCCGAGACCACCGAAGAAGCCACCACCCAGGAGCGCTCCAAGGAGGCCGGCGCCGAGAAGGCCGGCCATGAAGCCGCCACCGAAGCGAGGACGCTGCGTAGCGGCGCTCGTCGTGCCGGGATTACCCATGGTCGAACCGGGCTGCGTCTGCGAGCGCTGGATCGGCGCAGCGCTCGGCGCCGTGTTCGTGGACGAGGGCGCGTTGAAGGTCTTCGAGCCGCGCGAGCCCATGCCACCGCCGCCGCCTGGACGGGCCTCGGCAACGGGCGCAGCAACGGCCAGCATCGCGGCGAGCGCGAAGACGGTCGCGGCGCGGGTGCGACGCGTGGAGGGGATGAACATGAATACGCCTCTGAACGAAGTCTGAGAGAGTCCCGGCGGGAATGCCGGATCTTATATGGTGACGTTCGACGACGAGTTTTAGTCCGGCCGCGCCCTGCTTTTGTAATGACGGCGAGACTTGAGAAAGCCGGTGCATTTCAGAGAGCGGCGGGAAAGATCATCCGTACCGTCGTTCCCTCGCCGGGCTTGCTGTCGAGAGACACGGTCCCGTTCTGACGTTTCACCAGGCCGTGGACGATGGCGAGCCCTGCTCCGCGTCCGGCCTCGCGAGTCGTGATGAAGGGCGCGAGCGCCCGTGCCGCCATCTCCGGTGTCATCCCGTGCCCGGTATCGCGGACGGAAAGACCGACCGCACCGTCGCCCGGACGGCGGATCGCCGGGTCGCTCGGCGGCACCACGAAACTCGCGATCTCGATGCTTCCGCCGGACGGCATCGCCTCGCAGGCATTGGCGACGATGTGAGACAGGGCCAGATCCACCTGGGTCGGGTTGGTGAGCCCGTTGGGCAGGTCCGGCGCCGCGCGGATCGTCAGGGTGACCCCCGGGGGAAGCGTCGCTTGCATGCGCGCGGCGAAGGCAGTGATGAGAGCATTCATATCGACCGGGCGGACATCCGGCGCGATCCGCCGCGAGAAGGTCAGAAGCTGGCGCGTCAGGATCGTCGCCCGCTCCACCGCGTCGGTGGAGCGTATCACCGCCCGTTGGATGAAGGGTTCCTCGCGGTCGCCGAGACGTCGCTTCAGCCCGTCGATATAGCCGATGAGAATCTGCAGGAAGTTGTTGAACTCGTGAGCGACGCTGTTCGTGAGCAGGCCCAGCGCCTCGCGTTGCCGCGATAAAGCCAGCGCACCCTCCGCATCCCTCCGCCTGGTCACGTCGATCACCTGGACGAGGAGAAGGTCGGTATCGGGCAGGCGGACCGTGAAGATCTCCGCCCAGAAGGTCGAGCCGTTCCTGCGCCAGGCCAGCACCTCGATTCCCTCCGGCCGCGTCCCTGCCAACGCGGCGGCGAAAGCGGCGCGAGCGTCCTTGTCGGTATTGGCACCGAGAAGCAGATGGGCATCGTGTCCGACGAGATCGCCGGTATCGTGGCCGGTCAACCGGGCAAAAGCAGGATTGGCCGCAACGATCGTCGTCTTGGATTGGTCGATCAGCAGCGTGGGAAGGGCGCTGGCATCCAGGGCCGAGCGAAGATCGATAGGCGGGCTCGGAGCCTCATCCCGTTCGCCGTCCAGATCGTGCAACGCCATGCTGTATCCAGGCCTGTCGGAGCGGAACGGGCTCCAGCGTTAGTCGCATCGGGCGGAAGCGCCAAGACGTCACGGAGCTTCCCCACGATGTCTACTGCCGCACCCACATCACTCGCGCGATCCAGGCGATCTCCGCCACTTGGACGATGCGTTCCGGGTGGCTCGGGTTGAGCGACAGCAACTCGATCGTCCGGGCGGTCTTGCGGCGCAATTCCTTGGCCAGCACTTCGCCGCTGGCCAGCCGCACCACCACGCGGTCGCCTTTGCGGACGCTGGCGGTGGGAGACACGATCAGCACGTCACCATCGCGGTAGAGCGGTTCCATGGAATCGCCCTGCACTTCGAGGGCGAAGGCGCGATCCTCACCGAGATCGGGAAACTCGATTTCTTCCCAGCCCGGCCCGCCGGTGGGCATGCCTTCCTCAGTGAAGAGCCTGCCCGCGCCCGCCTGAGTCATGCCGATCAGCGGCACCATGGTGCGCGGCATGCCTTCCCGTGCCTCGATGAGGCGAAGGAAATCGTCCAGCGTCGCATTGGTGGCCGCGAGTACCTTCGACACCGATTCGGTGGAGGGCCAGCGCTTGCGCCCGTCCGGCCCGATCCGCTTCGAGCGGTTGAAGCTCGTGGCGTCGAGCCCCGCACGGCGCGCGAGACCCGAAGCGGAGAATCCATGGCGTTCCGCGAGACGGTCGATCGCGGTCCAGATCTGCTCGTGGGACAGCATGGCGAGACTCGATCAGAATGGCTAAGACATCCAGCCTAGCTTTAGGAAAGTAGAACTAAAAAGCGGCGGAAGCAACGGCGCGCCGCCACTATCCTTGAGATGGAGAAATTACAAACTCACGGCCAAAGGTAGAAATAGCCGCTGGTTGCGACGGATGCCTGCCCGTTCTATCGCGGTCGCGGTCGAACCGGAAGGCAACGCGCGATGTCAATGATCTACAAGATATGCCCGCGTGCCTTGTGGCGCGAGGCCGAGGAAGCGGGCCGGTTCACCGGTGCTCCGGTCGACCATGCCGATGGGTTCATTCATTTCTCCACCGCTGACCAAGTGGCTGAAACTGCATCTCGGCATTTCGCCGGTGTTCCCGATCTCGTCCTCGTCGGGATCGACGCCGATGCGTTGGGAGATGCCCTTCGCTACGAGCCCTCGCGCGGCGGGGCGCTGTTCCCGCATCTCTACGGCGACCTCCGGCTCGATGCGGTCAGGTCCGTCACCGATCTTCCGATCGGGCCGGACGGCCGGCATCTGTTTCCCGCCGATCTGGTTTCGCCCACTACTCCCTCGACCGGAGCATCGGTATGATCGGCGCGCTCTTTCCCCTCGCAAAGCCGATCCTGCATGGTCTCGACGCCGAGACGGCGCACAACCTCACCTTACGTGGGCTGGCTCTTCTGCCACCCCGCAAGCCGGCCCCGGACGATCCGAGGCTCGCGGTTGATGCCTTCGGCCGTCGGTTCCCCAACCCGGTCGGACTGGCGGCAGGATTCGACAAGGGCGCGCAGGTGCCCGACGCGCTGCTCGGCCTGGGCTTCGGCTTCGTGGAGGTCGGCGGCGTCGTTCCGAAGCCTCAAGGTGGCAATCCACGCCCGCGCGTGTTCCGTCTCAGCGCCGACGGCGCCGTCATCAACCGCTTCGGCCTCAACAGCGAAGGGCTCGACATCGTGCGCGGTCGCCTCGCGGCGAGAAGCGGCCGGACCGGATTGGTCGGAATCAATATCGGCGCCAATAAGGAGTCGAGCGACAGGATCGCCGATTACGTGGCCTGCACCTCGGCATTGGCGCCGCATGTCGCCTTTGTCACCGTCAACGTTTCTTCGCCGAACACGCCCGGCCTGCGTGACCTTCAGGGCGAAGCGTTCCTGGATGATCTGCTCGGACGCGTGGTCGAGGCTCGCGACAAGGCCTCCGCCGGGACTGCGATTCTGCTGAAGATCGCCCCCGATATCTCGCTCGAAGCGCTCGATTCCATCGTCGCCACCGCTTTGCGGAGGAAGGTGCAGGGGCTCGTGGTCTCCAACACCACCATCGCGCGGCCGGCCAATCTGGCCGACGCCTCCCTGGCCAAGGAGACCGGGGGGCTCTCCGGTCGCCCGCTTTTCGAGCCGGCGACCCGCCTCCTGGCAGAAACCTACCTGCGCGTGGGCGGCACCATCCCGCTCATCGGCGTGGGCGGCATCGACTCGGCCGAGGCGGCCTGGACCAAGATCCTCGCAGGGGCGAGCCTGCTGCAGCTCTACTCTGCGCTGGTCTATGCCGGTCCTGGGCTCGTCGGGTCGATCAAAGCCGGCTTGCTCAGAAAACTCGCCGCGGAAGATGCTCGCGACCTGTCGACGATCGTCGGCCGGGACGCGGCGACACTGGCCAAACTCGGGACAGCTGCCGCTTAGTCCTTCGAGAAAGCCCGGATCCTCGGCGTCTCACTCCAAAAAGGGTGATGACGCGGCAGGACCGTCTTCCGCATCGCGGCACGAACCTCTGTCGGCCGGGTGCTACTCAAGACGCGCGAGCTCTAACCCGGCTTTCGTCGCATGCGGTTCATGCGCCTGACGCGGGGGCGAGTTTAGAACTTCGAAAGACTACTCGGTTTCGCGCCAATGCACCGTCGCAAGCGCATGACTGGCCCGCGTTTATCCGTGTTTGAGTGACCGGTGTGCGGTGCGATATCGCTGGTGGAAGAGGACGTGGTTTCGCATGGCGATACCGCCGTCCAGGCCATTTTTTGCCGAGCCAGGATCGTTCATGGATCACCCGGTCGCGTCCCCCAAGCGTTCCTCCGCCGCTGGCGGTTGGGGCGCGCTGAAGAGCTGCGGCAAACACCTGCTGAGCAGTCGCGCCCCGCTCTCCGGGGCCCGCGCCATGCTCAAGGCCAATCAGCCCGATGGGTTCGATTGTCCCGGCTGCGCCTGGGGTGACCCGGCGCACGGTTCCTCGTTCGAGTTCTGTGAGAACGGCGTGAAGGCCGTCTCATGGGAGGCGACCGACAAGCGTACGCCGCCGAAGTTCTTCGCGAAGCACACGGTGACGTCGCTGCGGACATGGACGGATTACGCGCTCGAAGGCGAGGGCCGCCTGACCCATCCCATGCGCTACGACGCAGCGAGCGACCGCTACCTGCCGGTCAGCTGGGATGCGGCCTTCGCCGAGATCGGCGCCACCCTGCGTGGTCTCGACAGCCCCGACCGGGCCGAGTTCTACACCTCCGGCCGCGCCTCCAACGAGGCGGCTTACATCTACCAGCTGTTCGCCCGGCTCTACGGCACCAACAACTTCCCCGATTGCTCCAACATGTGCCACGAGGCCAGCGGCATCGCCCTTCAGGCAGCCATCGGCATCGGCAAGGGCACTGTCCTGCTCGAGGATTTCGAGAAGGCGGACGCGATCTTCGTGGTCGGCCAGAACCCCGGCACCAACCATCCGCGCATGCTCGGCGACCTTCGCAAGGCGGCGACCCGCGGCGCCCGCGTCGTGGTCTACAACCCCGTGCGCGAGCGCGGTCTGGAGCGTTTCGCCGATCCGCAGAACACCGTGGAGATGCTGCGCGGCGCCAGCGCCCCGGTGGCGAGCCATTATTACCAGCCGCGTCCGGGCGGCGACATGGCGGTGTTCCGCGGCATCGCCAAGGCGGTCTTCGCCGCCGACGACGCGGCACTCGCCGCCGGCCGGCCTTCCGTCCTCGATCGCGCCTTCCTCAGCCACCATGCCGAGGGGCATGAGGCCTATCGCGCCGTCGTGGAGGCGACCACCTGGGAGGCGATCGAGGACCAGTCCGGCCTGTCCCGCGCCGATATCGAGGTCGCGGCCGACGTCTATCTCGGTGCCGACAAGGTCATCTGCACCTGGGCCATGGGCGTGACCCAGCACAAACACTCGGTGGCCACCATCCGGGAGATGACCAACGTCATGCTCCTGCGCGGCAATATCGGCCGTCCCGGCGCTGGCCTCTGTCCCGTGCGCGGCCATTCCAACGTGCAGGGCGACCGCACGGTGGGCATCAACGAGAAGCCGCCCGCCGCCCTGCTTGACGCCCTCGAGCGTGAGATCGGCTTCGTCGCCCCGCGCAAGCACGGCCACAACGTCATCGGCGCCATCGGCGCCATGCTCGACGGATCGTCGAAGGCCTTCATCGGGCTCGGCGGCAATTTCGCCCGCGCCACGCCGGATACGGCGCTGGTAGCCAAGGCGCTCGCCTCCTGCGAGCTCACCGTCCATATCGCCACCAAGCTCAACCACTCGCATCTGGTGCCGGGCCGGGTCGCCTACCTGCTGCCTTGCATCGGCCGCACCGAGATCGACCGGAATTCGAAGGGCAAGATCCAGATCGTTACGGTCGAGGATTCCATGAGCATGGTCCACGGCTCGGGCGGCATCAACAAGCCCGCCTCGCCGGAGCTGCGCTCCGAGATCGCGATCATCGCCGGCATGGCCGCGGCCACCGTCGGCTCGGACAAGGTCGATTGGGCCGCCCTCGCCGACGATTACGACGGCATCCGCGCGCTGATCGAGCGGACCATTCCGGGGTTCACCGGTTACAACGCCCGCGTCCGCCGTCCGCGCGGCTTCATGCTGCGCAACCTCGCTGCCGAGCGCAATTTCGAGACGCTGAACGGGAAAGCGAACTTCTCGGCCGATGCCCTCCCGGAGGCGACGGAGCATCAGCAGGCGCGGACGAAGGCCGGCGCCTTCGTGCTCCAGACCTTCCGCAGCCACGATCAGTACAACACCACCGTCTATGGCCTCGACGACCGCTATCGCGGGGTCTACGGCGAGCGTCAGGTACTGTTCGCGCATCCCGACGACCTGGCCGAGATCCGTGCCGTCGCAGGCGACCGGGTCGATATCGTCGGCACCCATGACGACGGCGTGGTGCGGGTGGCCGAAGGCTTCCGCCTCGTGCCCTTCGACATGCCGCGCGGCAGTCTCGCCGGTTACTACCCGGAGCTCAACGTCCTCGTTCCCCTGTCGTCCTTCGGCAAGGAGAGCGACACGCCGACGTCGAAATCAGTGATGGTGTCGCTTCGCCGTCCGGCGGAGGCCGCGTGAGCGAGCCTCCTGCCGACGCCGAGACCTTTCTCGCCGTCACCGATTCCATCGCCGACCTCCAGCCCGGCCTGTCGACCCTGGAGGCCGGGCTGCTCGCGGGCCTTCATCTGAAGCTCGCCGCCGACAGCCGAAGCTTCGCCCGCGTCTTCGGCGTCGAGCACGCGCTCGTCCTGCGTGCGGTGGAGACCCTGTCCGGGGAGGCCGAGCTTCTGGCGGTCACCGAGCGCAATCAGAAAACCCAGCGGGCGCGCTACGAGGCGACCCCGGCGGGTCTCGCCATCCTGGATCACCTGCACGGCTGAGTGTCTGGGTTGCCGCCGTCAGCTTCCGTAGCTCTGGATCAGCGATCCGGCCACGAGGGTCCAGCCGTCGACCAGCACGAAGAAGATCAGCTTGAACGGCAGGGCCACCGTCGCCGGCGGCACCATCATCATGCCCACCGCCATCAGGATCGAGGCGACGACCAGATCGATGACGAGGAAGGGGATGAAGAGCAGGAAGCCGATTTCGAAGGCGCGGCGCAACTCCGAAATCATGAAGGCCGGCGTGACGATCTCCAGGCCGATGGCCTCCGGCCCGGCGGGGGCGGGGGCCTTCGCCATGTCGAGGAACAGCTTCAGGTCCTTCTCGCGCACGTTGCGCAGCATGAAGGTCTTGAACGGAGCCGAGGCCCTCTCGAACGCCACGCCCTGGGTGATCTGGCCCGCGATGAGCGGCTCGATCCCGGTGCGATAGGCCTCGCGCGCCGTCGGTGCCATGACGAAGGCGGTGAGGAACAGCGCGAGGCTGGTGATCACGGCGTTCGGCGGCGCGCTCTGCGTCCCCAGCGCCGAGCGCAGGATCGACAGCACCACGACGATTCGCGTGAACGAGGTCGCCATCACCAGCACCGAGGGCGCCAGCGCCAGGACGGTGATGAGGGCGACGAGCTGGAGCGCTCGCTCAGTGACGCCGCCCTGACCGAGATCGACCGAAAGGCTCTGTGCCGTGGCCACGCCGATGCCGGCGGCCAGGAAGCCGCCCGCCGCCAGCACGAGTCCGGCGGAACGGAGGGAAACGGAGGTGGTTCGGGTCAGGGGTGCCATGGCGGGGCGCAACCTGCGTCGGCCTGAGCTTGGGTGCAAGCGCCCAAGGCCTGGAAGCCCCTTCGTTGAAAACCCGAGTGACACCGTGGCGAAAATGCCGACGGGACTCTTTGCGCTCGCTTGCCGGGATGACTAGGTTCCCCCGCATAGGCCCGGACGACACCGAAGGACGACCATGACGAGCGCAACCGCCACCGAGACCCGGGACATCGGACCGTTCGCCGAGGCCGTATGGGACACGCCGTTCGGCATTCCGCCCTTCGAGCGGATCCGGCCGGAACATTATCTGCCCGCCTTCGAAGCCGCACTCGACGCGCATGATGCCGAGATCGCCGCCATTGCCGGCAACACCGAGCCGGCACGTTTCCCCAACACCGTCGAGGCCCTGGAGCGCGCCGGCCTCGATCTCGACCGCGTCGCCTCCGTTTTCTTCAACCTCAGCGGCAGCAACACCAGCCCCGAGCTCCAGGCGGTGGAGCGGGCGATCACCCCACGCCTCGCGCGCCACGGCAGCGCGATCTATCTCAACCCGCTGCTCTGGGCGCGGATCTCCGCCGTCGATCCGGATGCGGAGGCCCTCGGCGACGAGGAGCGCCGCGTGCTCGACCGCTACCGCACGCGCTTTCGCCGCGCCGGTGCCGATCTTGCCGCTGAGGCGAAGACCCGGATGGCGGAGATCGCGGGGCGGATGGCTGAACTCGGGACCACGTTCAGCCAGAACCTGCTGGCCGATGAGGGCGCGTTCATCCTCCCCCTCGACGGTGAGGAGGATCTCGCCGGGCTCCCCGAGTTCCTTCGCTCCGCTGCCGCCAGCGCCGCCAAGGATCGGGGCGGCGAGCATGCGCACATCATCACCCTGTCGCGCTCACTCATCGAGCCGTTCCTGGTGTTCTCGACCCGGCGTGACCTGCGCGAGAAGGCCTATCAGGCTTGGATCCGGCGTGGCGAGAGCGGCGGCGCCACGGACAACCGGGCCATCATCGCCGAGATCATCGCCCTCCGCGCGGAGCGGGCCCGCCTGCTCGGCTTCGACAGCTTCGCCCATTTCAAACTGTCAGACACCATGGCGGGCTCGCCCGACGCCGCGATGGAATTGCTGCGCAACGTCTGGACGCCGGCCCATGCCCGTGCCGGCACCGAGCGCGACCGCCTGCAGGCCCTGGCCACGTCCGAAGGGGCCAATATCGCCCTGGGGCCGCATGATTGGCGCCACTATGCCGAGAAGCTGCGGCGGGCCGAGCACGATCTCGACGAGGGCGAGATCAAGCCCTACCTGCCCCTCGATGGTGTCATCGCGGCCTCCTTCGACACGGCTTCGCGCTTGTTCGACCTGCGCTTCGAGGAACTCACCGACTTTCCCCGCTACCACCCCGATGTGCGGGCCTGGGTGGTGCGCAATGCCGACGGGTCCGAGGTCGGCATCTTCCTCGGCGATTATTTCGCGCGGTCTTCGAAGCGCAGCGGTGCCTGGATGAGCGCCTTCCGCTCACAGGAGCGGCTCAACGGCACCATCACGCCGATCATCGTCAACGTGATGAACTTCGCCAAGGCGCCGGAGGGTGAGACACCGCTGCTCTCCTTCGACGACGCGCGCACCCTGTTCCACGAGTTCGGCCATGCGCTCCACGGCCTTCTCTCTGACGTCACCTATCCGCTCCTCTCGGGCACGGCGGTGGCAGGTGATTTCGTGGAACTGCCCTCGCAGCTCTATGAGCACTGGCTCGAACAGCCTCAGGTCCTACGGGCCCATGCCAGGCATCACCGCACCGGCGAGCCGATGCCGGAGGAGTTGCTGAAGCGCCTCTTGGCGGCGCGGGCCTTCAACCAGGGCTTCTCCACCATAGAATACACAGCCTCGGCCATCGTCGACATGACGCTGCACCTGTCGAGCGGCGGCGAGGACGGGCTCGATGTCCTGGCCTTCGAGGCCGACGCGCTCCAGCGCATCGGCATGCCGGCGGAGATCTCCATGCGGCACCGCTCGCCGCATTTCGCCCATATCTTCTCCGGCGACGGTTATGCGGCGGGATATTACAGCTACCTCTGGTCCGAGGTGCTCGATGCCGACGCTTTCGACGCGTTCCGCGAGGCGGGCGATATCTTCGATCCCGAGACGGCGGCGCGGCTGCGCAAGTTCGTCTACGGCGCCGGAAACCTGCGCGATCCCGGTGAGGCCTACATCGCCTTCCGCGGCCGCCTGCCGAGCATCGATCCGCTGCTGCGCAAGCGCGGCTTGGCGGCTGCCTGATTCAGGAGAGGTAGTTCGTCAGCGTCAGTTTCGAGAGCATCGAGGTCACTTGGTAGCTCGCCTGAAGCTGGTTCTGGAGTGCCAGGAGCTTCGCGGTGACTTCCTCGAGGGAGACCGTATCGACGCCGTCGAGACTGTCATGAAGGGCGGCCCTGGCGGCGCGGTTGTCGGCCTTCGTCTCCGTCATGGTCTTGGCCGCCAGGCTGAGATCGCTGGCGATGGACTGTATTCCCTCGCGCCCGGCGGTGGAGGTGAGGAGCGAGCGTGAACGTTCCGAGACGGCGAGGTAGCGTGCCGCCTCCGGCGTTCCGGTCTGCGTGGTGGTGAAGCTCTGCACCGCGACCTGCGCAATCCCGGCGAGGACCGCGCGGATCGGCGCCTCGTTGGCCTGGGCTCCGATTCCGATCTTCCGGTCCGAACCGATCTGCACCGACGCCGTCGCCCGTGGATCGGTCGAGGTATCGTCGCCGGTGTACCATATGACGGTCGTGGTGCTGGCCCCTTCCGCGTAGCCGTTCCCTTCCGCCGATACGCGGCGCGGTGCAAATCCCTCGGTCTTCGACCCGGCGAAGAAATCCTGGGTGGCGCGCGACGCCGAACTCGCCGAGAGGGTCGTCCCGGCCGTCTCCTTCAGCGCGTTCGACAGGGCGGTCGAGATGTTGGCCGCGACGTCACCGGTCAACGAGAACTCGGTGGTGGACTTCGCATCCGCATTCGCCTTCGCGGTCAGCGTGATCGTCTGCGTGGTACCGTCGCGAAGCGCGAGCTTGAAGGTCAGCGTGTCACCCGCTGCCGGAGGGGCTTTTACGGCCAGCTCCACCGAGGCCGGCGTGCCGGTGCCGAAATTCGCGGCGAGCCCGAGGGAGGCCTTGCCCTGGATGCTGGCAACGGCCTGGTTCTCGAATCTCTTGGTGAGGGCGGCGGCGGTGTCGGCGGCAGTGCCGAGCGGAATCGTATTCGTGGCGTCCGCCGGAGGATTGGCGGTAACGATCAGGTCGGTGAAAGTCTGGGTTCCGTCGGGCTGGTTGATCGCCACGCGAATGCGGTCGCCTTCCGCCGGCGCATTGGCCACGGAGAAGGTCACGGCCGGATTCGTGCGCGCCGTCATCGGCCCCGCCGTGATGGCCGCCGGGTTCGAGCTGGCCGCAGAGACGAGGCTGAAGCCGAAATTCGCTCGTGCTTCCGTGCCTCCCGCGCCGAGATCCTCTTCGCTGACCGTCACGGTGGAGCCCGACACGCCCGTGGCGATGCGGCCATTGCCATTCGGACCGAGGTCGGCGGCGATCTGTTCGCTCACCACGGTCTTGAGGCCGTCGAGGTTACGGCTGGGTATGCCGTTGAGGATCGCATCCGACGAGGCGACGGGCGGAGCGTCCGAATCGCGACCGCCGAAGATGTAATTGCCGGCGACGTCCTGGTTCAAGGCGTCCACGGCGGCGTCCAGGCTGTTCCTGGCTACCTGCACGGCGTTCGAACCGGACGCGATCGACCCGTTATTCAACGAACCCTGGACGATGCCGCTGAGGTTGGAGAGCTGTGTCACCGCCGAACTGGCGACGGTCACCCGCGTCGTGTTCGCGTTGATCGCGGCATCGTAGCCATCGAGCGCGCTCAGCGAGGCGTGGGCAGAGAGGCTGGTGGTTCGCGCCGAGCCAATGCCGCCATACGTCTCCGCATTGCGTCCGGTGGTGAGCTGGGCCGTCAATGTTTCGAGGCGCGCCTTCTGGCTGACCAGATTCGCCGTGTTGCGGTCCTGGAAATAGGTGCCTGCCGTGAAGGCGCTGATCGTCATCGTGACCTCGGCGAAAGGGTCTTCACGGGTTTGACCGATGAAAGACGCCGGAGAATTGACCCGAACCGTGGAAACCACGTTTCGGAAGAACCGGATGCCGGAACGAGGCTCTAGATCCGGAGGAGCGTGTCCAACATGTCGCGCGCGGCCGTGAGGACGCGGGCATTGGCGGTATAGGCCGTCTGCAATCCGACGAGCTTCGACATCTCCTCGTCGATCTTGACGCCGGATGTGCTCGCGAACCGGCCCTGGGCCGTGGCAAGGGCGATGCTCTGCCCTTCGTCGAGAAACTGTGCGGTCGCTGTGGCGGCGCCCTGGGCGTCGATGATCTTCTGGGTGAAGTCCTGAACCGAGGTCGTGAAGGGGGCGCTGATGCCCCCGATCCCGCTCGCCGCCGAGAAGGTCCGACTGGTGGTCGTGAGCGCGTCGTAGAGGTATTGCGGTCGCGTTACGTCGTCGGCCGGAGTGGATGACGACATCTTCACCAGCGATTCGGTCTTTGCCGCCACCGCCGGGTTCACGGCGATGCGTTGGGCAAAGCCCGTCAGCTGTGAGCCGCCATCGAACGAGCCGGTGAAGAGGCGGGACTTGCCACCGCCATCCACGAAGAGCGCGATCTGCGGCTGGCCGTTCGTCACCTCATCGGCCGTTTTGGACTGGGTGACGCTCGCGCTGATCCCTTGGATCGTCGTGGTCCCGTTCGCCGGGGCTAGGATCCTGACGCCACCTTTGCCGACCGTGGGGTTGGAGGAGACACTGAAGGGCGAGCCGAGGGCGGCTGCGATCTCGGTGCCAAACTTCGCCGGGTCGCTTCCCACCGTGAACGGGACGATGGTCGCCAGCGGGTCGGTGACATCGGTCCGGTTCACGGCGGCGGGCGGAGTCAGGTTGGACGGAACCAGGATCAGGTTGCGCTGGGCGCCGTTGGCGTCCTTGAGGCTGATCGTGATGGCATTGCCGGCGCTCAGGCCGGTCAGGTCGATGTCGAATCCCGCCCCGCCCGCCGCCGTCGCAGGCGTGCCCACCACCGAGCTATCGGACAGCGACCGCGACAGGCCCGCCGCGAGATCGTCGAGCTGGCGCTGGGCCTGAGGCAGAACCGTATCGCGCAGTTCGATTCCAGCAGCCAGCGAGCCCGAACGGATCGCGTTCGAGGCCACCAGATCGATCGTTCCGCCGCCCGGCGTGGTCGCCGTGATGGTTCCGACGCCGCGCTGAGCGGGGTCCGCGGAATAGCTGTCCTCGGGGCCGAGCGTGCCGCGGCCGTCGAAGCTCAAAGTCGCCGCGCTGGCCCGGTCCACCAGGGTCATGCCGGAATTAGTCATGACCGTGACGGTCCCGTCGCGCTGCACCGAGGCCTGCACGTCGAGATAGCCGGAGAGGGAATTGAGGGCCTGGTCGCGCTGATCGAGCAGGGCGACCTTGGACCCATCGTCGCTGGTGGCCGCGATCTTCACGTTGAGTTGGGCAATGGACGAGAGCAGGCCGCTCGCCGCCGACGTATCGTTGGACAGCTGGCTCTCGGTCGCGGTGCGCAGGGATTGGACCCCCTCCGCAATGCTTCCGATCTTCGTCGCGAGGTTCGATGCCGCCGCGACCACGGCGGAGCGGGCAGGCGCGGAGTCCGGGGCAGCGCCGAGGGTCTGGAGCGACAGGGTGAAGCTGTTCATCACCCCGTCGAGGGCGCTCGTCGTGCCGGGCGTGCCGTAGAGCTTGTCGAGCTGGGTCCGGACGTCCGCCATCATGCCCGTATAGGCCGCGCCAGACGTCTCCAGCCGCAGCTGCTTCAACGAATTCTCGTCGAAGACCCGGTTGATCGTGCCGATGGCGACGCCGGAATTGCCGGGCCCCTGCGCGACGGTGTCGAGCGAGCGCTTGACATAGCCGGTGGTACCGACATTCGCGATGTTCTGCGAGACGATGCCGATGGCGGCCTGAGTGGTCTTCAGGCCGGCCGCGGCCGTGTTCAGGGCTGATAACGACACGCTTGCCCTCCCTCTACGTCACCGGAAAAATCGGACCTCAGCGGATGATGTTGATCAACGCGGACATCATATCCTGCGCGGTCGAGATGACCTTCGTGTTCGCAGAATAGGCCTGTTGGGTTACGATCATCTTCGAGAATTCACTCGCAATGTCCGTATTCGACTGCTCGATGTTTTGACCTTCGATCGTGGTGCCGTTGAGGCCCGTGACTGGGACTCCGGAGTCAAGGGTCTGACGATAATTGCCTGACGAATCCGCCTTCAGTCCATCGGGGTTTGTGAACTGCACCACCTTGATCTTTGCAACAGAGACAGTATTTCCGTTGCTATAGCTTGCGACAACATCTCCGCCTTCGGTGATGTAACTATCCTTAAATGTACCCGATGTAAATCCATCCTGTTTGAGCTCAGACATTGCTATGTTTTTCGCGCCGAAGGATGACAGCCCTTCGCCGTAATTGATAGCAATAGGTTCGAGGTTAACGCCATCAATCGTCGGCGCTGCGAGCGTAATGGAACCTGTATCTGGGTTCACAAGCGTTCCGCCCGCATCGAATTCGAAGGCCGTTCCTGCATTCGTCCATGACGACTTCCCTGGGGCAACCGTAGTGTCGTTTGCATAGAATAGATTCCAAACCGCGTTCTGGGGGGCGGCTGCGTCTTGAACTTTCGCCCATACTGTATTTAGTTGTACAGGTGCTCCGCTGGCTGAGTATATCTGCAGCATTGGGCCTGTAATGCTGCCATTTATGAGTTTATCTGCATCGGTACCCGCAGCAACAGTTCCATTTCCGTTGCCCGTCAGGATAATCGGGCTAGCTGTGCCAGAAAATGTCGTTCCAACCAAAGTGTTAGCGGGATTTTTTGGAAGATCCGCTGCATAGCTGATCGTGCCCGTTGCTTTGCCAGGGATTGGCCGTTGCGAAATCTGGATAGGGCCTTCGCTCCCGGCGTTGCCTGTGATGGGGTCGATATTGGTTCCTGTCAGATAAGCTCCTCCGCCATTACGCAGATAGCCTTCTGAGTCTGTCTTGAAATCGCCTCGGCGCGTATAGAGATTTTCCGGCGAGAACGAAGTCTGACCATTGACGTCGCTGGCCTTCGTCTGCACGGCGAAGAATCCCGGCCCGTTCAGGGCCATGTTGGTCGGTATCTCGGTCGCGATGATGTTGCCCTGGATCGAGTTGGTCAGGACGGAATTGGCCCTGACGCTGCCGGAGACCTGACGGCTGGGCGCCTGCTCGGCGACGAGGTCGACGAAGCTGGTATCGACGCGCTTGAAGCCCGTGGTCTGCGAGTTCGCGATGTTGCCGGAGATGTTTTCCAGAGAGAAGCCCTGGGCCTTCATGCCCGAGACCGCCGTCTGCAGCGCGGAAAACACATCCATGACCGGCAACCTTTGTTGAAAATGACGTGGACCGAAACTGGTTCATGCCATCATCCGCAAGCGGGATGCCAAATCTAAGCCATTGAAATAACGAGATAATATTTATGTCCGGCCGGCAAGAATGGCCTTTTCCCCGAGGCACCCGGCAGCTTTTGCCGGTTCCGTAAAAGCTTGGCGCATCGTTTACCCAGCGTTATGCCTGTGCCGATTATCATCCAGCCGTGAGCGCAACGGGCGGGGATCATGAAGAGCAAGCGGACGACCCTTGTCCACCTCATCTACTTCTCCCGCCTGAATCTCGCGGCGGACGCGGCAGGCCGGACGCGTCAGCTCGGCGAGATCACCCGTCAGGCTCAGAAGAAGAACGAATTTTCGGTGATCACCAGTTTCCTACTGGTGGAGCAGAATTTCGCCGCCCAGATCATCGAGGGCGAGCGCACCTCCGTGAACGACACGTTCGGCCGGATCAGCAACGACACCCGGCATCGCGACGTCCAGATCGTCGAGTGGCGCGAGATCGTGAAGCGGGAATTCGTTAACTCGTTCGTGACCGTCATCCGCAACCCAGCGAACGACGCGATCTTCCAGAAGGCCGGCTTGCTGCCGATGTTTCAGCGCGGCACGCCGAAAGCCGGGGTCATCCATTCTCTCGCGGTTGCGCTCCAGGCCGAATCCATGGCCAAACAGGGTATCGACCATCTTTTCGTCTGATATTCCATCTCAGCCTTCCTGACGTCGGATATCCGACCCTGAGCTTCGAAAGCCCATGAGCGAGACGCCACCGATCCTGATTGTCGACGATCAGGAGAAACTGTTGAAGCTCGTCATCCTTCTGATGACGCGGATCGGTTTCCCCGACGTCGATGGCGTGACCAGCGGCCCCGACGCGTTGGAGCGGCTGCGCGAGCGCAAATACGCCCTGGTCATCTCGGATCTGGCCATGGAGCCGATGGACGGGCTGACATTGCTGCGCGAAATTCGCGGTGACGATGCTCTGATGAACACGCCTTTCATCCTCACCGAAGCCTCCTTCGATTTCGAGGACATCAACCTCGCTCACCAGGCCGGCGCAGACGCCTTCATCCTGAAGCCGTTCGATATGTCGGTGCTGAAATCGAAGCTGAAACAGGTCATCAACCGCAAGCCGCGCCGCCGCGAGGCGCCGCTTGCGGCCGAATCCGCCTTGAACGTCGATTTCCCGATGCTCGGAAAGTTCTGAGCGGCCGAGCGTCGGCGCGATCAGTCCAGCGCTCGCGCCATCGCGACGAAGCCCGCCACCGGTACTTCTTCCGCTCTAGCCGTCTCCACAATTCCCGCCGCGTCGAGCAGGCGCGCCGGGTCGGGGGTGGCGGCCTTCAGGCTCTGGCGTAGCATCTTGCGGCGCTGACCGAACGCCGCGCGCGTCACTCGTTCGAGCGCCGTCACCGAACAGGGGAGGGGCGTGTGCCTCGGCCTCAAATGGACCACGCTCGATGTCACCTTCGGTGGTGGCACGAAGGCCGAGGGCGCCACGTCGAACAGGATATGCGCCTCGGTGCGCCAGCCGCAGAGAACGCCCAGGCGTCCGTAATTCGCACGGTCGGATTCGTCCGCGACGATCCGTTCAGCCACCTCGCGCTGGAACATCAACGTCAGGGATTCCCACCAGGGCGGCCATGACGCTTCGGTGAGCCACCCGGTCAGCAGCGGTGTCCCGACATTGTAGGGAAGGTTGGCGACGATCCGCACCGGCCCGTCGCCGACGAGGGGGCGCGGGTCGAACCGAAGCGCGTCGGCATCGACGACATCGAGGCGCCCGGGGTAATGCGCGGCGATCTCGGCGAGGGCGGGGAGGGCGCGCGGATCGCGCTCGATCGCCACCACGCGGGCGGCGCCCGCCGAGAGGAGGGCACGCGTCAGGCCGCCGGGGCCGGGCCCCACCTCCACCACCGTGACGCCCTCGAGCGGGCCGGCCGCGCGTGCGATGCGGCCGGTGAGGTTGAGGTCGAACAGGAAGTTCTGTCCAAGCGCCTTCTTCGGCGCGAGGTCGTGTTTCAGCACGACATCGCGCAGGGGCGGGAGACCGTCGTCGCTCAAGAGTGCTGACCTGCAAGTCTGGCGGCAAGGCGCAGGGCGCCGATGAGACTGTCCGGCCGCGCGATGCCCTTGCCGGCGATGTCGAAGGCCGTGCCGTGGTCGGGGGAGGTCCGAATGAAGGGCAGGCCGAGGGTGACGTTCACGCCGTCGTCGAAAGCGATGGTCTTGATCGGGATCAGCGCCTGGTCATGGGTCGGTGTCAGCGCGACATCGTAGGTCGCCCGGGCGCGGGGATGAAACAGCGTGTCCGCCGGAAGCGGGCCCCTGATATCGATCCCCTCGTTCTGGAGTTGCGCCACGGCGGGTTCGAGCACGTCGCGGTCCTCCGTTCCCATCGTGCCGGCCTCGCCCGCATGCGGGTTCAGCCCCGACAGGACAAGGCGCGGATGAGCGATTCCGAACCGCTCGGTGAGGTCGCGCGCCACGATCCGCGCGGTCTGGACCACGAGGTCCTGGGTCAACAGGTCCGGCACTCGGCGCAGGGCGACGTGAATCGTCACCGGGACCACGGCGAGCGTTTCGCTCCACAGCATCATCACTGGAAGAGGCGCGGCTTTCCCGGGCTCCACCGCAAGGGCCGCGAGGAACTCCGTATGGCCGGGATAGGCGAAGCCGACGCTGGTCAGGACGTATTTCGCGATCGGATTGGTCACCAGGGCGATCGCCTCGCCCGACCGGACCAGACCGACCGCCGTCATGATCGATTCGAGGGTCGCGCCGGCATCCGCCGCACTCGGTCGTCCGGCCACGGCGCCGACCCGGGTGCCGCTCGGCAGGGGCATCACCGGGAGTGCGCGGGGAAAGACCTCGACTGCGAGATCGGGGCCGACCTCCGCCACCGGAACCTGAAAGCCCAGGCTGCTCGCCCGCCCCTCGATGAAATCGGGATCGCCGATGAGGAAGAACGGCGGAAGCCCGGCCCCTTCGTCCCGGGCCAGCCAGGCCATGAGAGCGATCTCCGGACCGATACCGGCCGGATCGCCCATCGTGAGCGCAATGGGTCTATGCACCGTCATGGCCTGTTTCGTCGCCGAATGAAGGCGAGACCGGGCTCTCGCCCAATCTCACCGGGTCGCCGCGATGCCGTCGGCCGTGCTCGCGATGTTGACGTTCTGGCGCAGGTCGACTTCGCCGAGGGTCTTCAACTCGACGCGCAGCAGCACGGTGCGGTTGCGCTCCGTGACGCCGAGGGCCGCAGCCGTCGGAGAGACGATGTAGTTGAGCGAGAAGGTGGTGCACTCGTCCTGATAACCGCCGCCGATGCTCAATCCGGCGAGGTTGGCGCGGCCGGGATTGGTATAGACGGGCGCCGCGCCGACGGGATTGGCGAGATAGGACGTGTAGGCGTTGGCGAAATTATCGCGCACGTCGAGATAGTGCGTGAGATCGACGAGGGCCGAGCCGGTGACGAACCAGTTCGGGGTGATGTGGTAGGTCGCCGACGCGGTCAGGCCTTCTCTGCGGTTGTTGAAACCGAGCAGGGGCTGGGCAGCGTAGTAGGAGTAGAACATCGACAGGTCGATGGGCGCGAAAGGCGCGAGGCGCGCGATGACGCCCGTCTCCATGCGGTTGACGGAGAAGTCCCGCTGTTCGAAGCGCGCGCGGCTGACGAAGCTGATGTTCTGGTTCGGCGACAGCTGGAACCGTCCGACATAATCGGATTCCCGACGCTCGAGGCCGGAATCGAGGCCGACATTCGCGAGGTCGCCGCGCCGGAACGAGTTGACCCCGGCGACCTGGATGGATTCGCCGAACATCACGTTCGCGTACCAGCCCGACGGCGTCACAACCGAGTATTGTGCGCCGAGATTGGTGCGGACGCCGCCCTCGACGCGGTCGTAGCCGGAGAACTTGTCCCATTCGAACAGCGACGTGTCGTCGAAGACGAGGCTCTGCGCGTCCTCGTTGGGCAGGCGGCCGATATGGGTCTCGCTCGGACGGATCACGACCTGCGCGATGGGTTCGAGCGTATGAACGCCGAGGGGGCCGAAATTGCTCACGAAGGGATAGCGGTAATCGAGGCCCACCGCCGGCATGACCCTCCCTGAAAAATCCGAATCCGTGGTGCTGATCGTCTGCGCCAGGGCGTTCTGATAGCCGGAATTACGCGGGTCGACGAAGAAGGCGTCGGTGCGCAGATAGGCGAAGGGCGTGAACACCTGGCCGGCATCGTCGATGAAGGTCCGGCGCCATGACAACTGCGCCGATGCGCGCGTGTTGCTGCCCGCCAGGCCGCGGATGATGCAGGTGCTGCGCGTGAAGGTGGTGCAGGTTTCGTAGAGCGAATAGGTCGTCCCGTTGACCGTGGGGTTGAAGTAGTAGGAGCCCGTGCGCGGGATCGCCTGGAAATCCGTGGCCTCGCGGTCGAGATGCGTGATGTTTGCCTCGAAGCGCACTTCGCCGCCGAGGAAGCCGGGACCGTTGATCCGCTTATCGTAGTCGATCACCGGAGCAACGATCGGCTGCTCCTTCTGCCAATCGTAGCTCGACAGGCCCTTGAAATAATACGCGCGCGCCTCGAACCACGAGCGGTCACCCTGACCGATCAGGTAGGCCGTCGACACCGCTTCACGGAAGTAATCCGTGGTGATGCTCGAATTGCGAACGCGGTAATTGTCGAGGAACCATTTGTCGGTGACGCCGACGACGTCCCAGCCGGTGCGCCAGCGGTCGTTGATGTAGAAATTACCCTTGGACTCGATCGAACCACGGAAGTCGCGGTCCCCCGCGCCGAGAGGGCCCGGAAGGAAGGCGCTGGGCGTCGTCTGGAAAATGCCGGTGGCGCGAATGGTATAGGAACCGGTCTCGAGCCGGTGACGCAGTTCGCCCTGGCCGAGAATTCCCTGCTCGCTCAGGAAGGAGGGCGACAGGGTGATGTCGAAATTGGGCGCGACGTTGATGAAGAACGGCGTCGAGATGCCGGTGCCGAGCGCGGTGGAGTTGATGAAACGCGGCGTGAGGAAGCCGGTCTTGCGTTTGACCGTCGGATCCGGCGCCTCGAAATACGGCAGATAGCCGACGGGGATGCCCGCGATCTCGAGGGTCGATTCCTCGAACCCGATGATGTGGGTTTCGTTGTTGTGGATGATCTTGGCGGCGCGCACCTGCCAGAGCGGCGGCGTTTCCGGGTTGTTCTTGCACGGCTCGCAAGCTGTGTAGGTGCCGGATTCGAAGGTCGTCTGCTCGCCGTCCACCCGCTCGCCGCGCGGCGCGGAGAAGCGCGTCCGCACCGGCTGGCCCCGCATTTCGACGGTCTGCTGAATGCGCAGGGCATCGACGAACCCGTTCCGGAAATCGTCCGTCAGCTCCATCGTATCGCCGGTCACGACCGCGCCGGTCTCGTCGGTGAGACGCACATTGCCTTCGGCGAAGACGCGACTGCTGGCCCGGTCGTAGCGGACACGGTCGGCCTGAAGGGTACGCGGGCCGTAATGAAGCTCGGCATTGCCGCGCGCCGTGACGGTGTTGTTGTCGTTGTCGTAGATCAGCTCGGCGGCTTCGACGAGAAGCCGCTCGGCCGGCTTGCCCGTGGGGGCAGGCGCGGGCTGCGCGGCGGCCTTGGGCGGAGTAGCCTTGCGGGCCTGGCCCTTGTCGCTTCGACCGGTCGCCTGCGCGCTCGCTCCATCGGTGCCGAGCGTGAGCGCGGCGCCGGAGACGAACGCCAGCAAGCCGGCGAGCTTCGCGATGTCGGAGACTTTACGCAACCCGTGTCCCAACCTCTGCCTCGGCCTCGTTTCGCATCCCGTCACCGACAACGGCATCAGCCGTCCTCCTGATAGAGAAGCGTGAGCGTACCGAGAAGACTCCCTACCACGGCCGGGAACCATGCCGCCACCGGGGGCGACACGATGCCTGATGCGCCGAGGCCTTCCATGACCTGCCGCGCGACGTAGAGGAAGAACCCCGCCGCCACGCCGCCAAGCACAAGCTTGCCCACTCCACCAAAGCGGAAGAACCTTAAGGAAACGCTGGCTGCCACGAGCACCATGGCAACGAAGAGAATGGGCCTCGCCATGAGGACATCATACTGGAGTCGGTAGCGCGTCGCATCCAACCCGGCCCGCTCCGTCCGTGCGATGGTCTCGTTCAGTTGCCAGAAAGGCACAGATTCCGGAGGCGTGAAGCGCTGCTTCACCTGACCGGGATCGAGATTGGAGGCGAGGATATAGGTGTCGTAGCCCTCGGGCGGCTGGCCCTTGGTGAGGAGCCGCGCGTCCTGAAGGGACCAGTAACCGTCGTGCAGCGTCGCACGCGCGGCTTCGATCTGCGACAGGAACACCCCGTTCTCGTCGAACGTGTAGACCGATACCCCCGCCAGGGTGGTGCTACCCTCGATCGCCGTCCCGGCACGGAGGATCGCCTGTCCGTCGAGACTGTTCTGGCGGATCCATAAATCCTTGCCGGAATTGGCCTTCGTAGATTTCGCGAAGATCCTGGCCTCGATCTCGGTCGAGCGCTGCTTCATCGCCGCCGAGAGGGGATTGTAGACCCCCACCGTGAAAGCCCCGATGGCCAGCGCCACCAGAATGCCGGGCTGGAGGAACTGCCAGGCCGAGATTCCGGCGGCGCGCGCGACCACGAGTTCGAGCTTGCGCGACAGCTGCAGCAGGGCCGCCATGGAGCCGAACAGGATCGCGAAAGGCAGGACGCCCTCGGCCACGGCCGGGGTCCGGTAGAGCGAGAGCTGGGCCATCAAACTTGTGGACGCGCCCTCGGTGTCGCCGGCGCGCCGCAGCAATTCGACGAAATCCAGGGTGTAGACCAGGGCGAAGACGGTGATGAACACGCCGAGCACCGTGCGCAGGAAGCGCAGGGCGAAGTAGCGGCCGAGGGTGAAGCCGATCATCATCGCGGCGGCCTCACCTGTCGCCGAGGCGCGGCCGGCGCAGGATGGCGCGGCCGAAATTCGTCAGGGTCATGGAGACGCGCGCGTTCCAGTCCCGCACGGCGGCCCCGTTGAACACGACGAGGCAGGAGATCGCCAACGCCAGAATCGGGGCGGCGTAGATGGCGAAGACGGCGCCCTGGCTTCGCACGGCCGCGCTGCTAGCGGCGAAGCCCGCGATGCGCAGCACGATGACGGCGATGACCGCACCCGCCATTGCCAGACCGCGACCCTGGCGCGTCGTGCGCGGATCGCCCAAAGCCGCGAAGGCGATGAGGGTCAGGGCGAGAGGATAGAGCCAGGCCGAGAGCCGGTCATGCACTTCGGCGCGGAAACGGCCCTTCTGCGTCTGATAGTAGGATTCGCTGGTGTCGGGGAAGAGGAGTTGCGCGGTCGACCGTTCGCGCGGCTTGTAGACGGTCTCGCCGTCAGGCGGCGTGAAGGCCGCGAGGTCCACCGTGTAGCGCTCGAAGGTGATGATCGAGGAATCCCGCGAATCCTTCTGCTGCCGGTGAATGCTGCCTTTCTCGAGGGCGAGATAGCTCTGCCCCTCGTAATCCACCGCCTGTCCCTGCTCGGCGAGATAGACCACCGTCTTCCCGGCCTCGCGCTTGTCCTGGATGAAGATGCCCTGGAGCGTGCCGCCGGGACCGCGCTCGCGGAAATGGAAGGTGATGCCGCTGTCGAGCTCGGTGAACTGGCCCTCCTTCACCACATTGGCGATGAAATCGCCGCGCACGCGGGTCAACACGTCGCGCAGTTCCTGGAACGAGGACGGCATCACCTGGATCGTCAGAAAGGCGACGCCCGCGCTCACGATGAGCCCCAGGGTAAGAAAGGGACGCAGGATCCGGCGCGGCTGCATACCGGCGGCCGACATGACGATGAGTTCGGAATCGCCGTTCAGCCGGTTCAGGGCGTAGACGACGGCGATGAACAGCGCCACGGGAGCGATGACGGTGATCAGCGTCGGCACCGAAAGCCCGGTGATCAGGAAGAAGATGACGAGGGTCTGACCCTTGGCCGTGATGAGGTCGAGCTCACGCAAGGCCTGCGTCACCCATATCGTGCTCGTGAGGCCGATCAGGCAGGCGAGGAAGGCCCCGGCCGCGATCCTGAATATGTAGCGCTCGATTTGCGTCATCGGATCTCGCGGCGGGCCCTAGCGCATGGCGTCCGTGGGACGCGTCCCACGGGCCTTCCTCATGCCCCCCGGCATCGTGCCCGTCCACCGATGTCGATCACTCTGGGGCACTTCAATTCGGGCGGTTTCGCGGCGGGCGGATCGCGTTGCGTTCTCCGCATCAATGGGTACACAGGGAGTGTCGCGGCGGCGCGTGTTCCGTCGCACGCACCAATCCTGACCTTCGGAAAGCGTGACTTATGGCGGACGGTATCACGATCGCATTCGGGCCGCTCGGCCCGGTCGGCCACGGCGACATCGTTCTCTTCGTCGGCGATGATCTGGCTCTCTCCCCCGCTGTCGCACAGGCCGTCGGCCGCGGCGCGTCCGATCTGGTGGCGCGCGCCGCCGCGAGCGAGCGGTTCAAGGGCAAGTCGCTCACCTCCCTGGCGCTGCCCGCGCCCGCCGGGCTCGATGCCGACCGGTTGCTGGTCATCGGCGTCGGTTCGGAGAAGGATCGCGCCAAGATCGATTGGCCGGCGCTCGGCGGTTATGCCGCGAGCAAGCTCAGCGGCCGCCAGGCCCATGTCGCCCTCGATTGGCCCGGCGCGTCGGTGAGCCCGGCCAATGCCGCCGATTTCGCTCTCGGAGCGCGCCTGCGCGTCTACAGTTTCGACCGCTACAAGACGAAGAAGAAGCCCGAGGGCGAAGAAGGCCGCGTCACCGCGCTCACGCTCATGGTCGGCGATCCTTCGGGAGCCGAGGCGGCGGCCAAGCAGTCCGAGGCCGTGGCCGGCGGCGTCCTGCTCGCCCGCGAACTCATCAACGAGCCGCCGAACGTGCTCTACCCGGAGGAATTCGCCCGGCGTGCGGAGGAGCTGACCAAGCTCGGCGTCGAGGTCGAGGTTCTCGGCCCCGGTAAGCTCGAAGCCCTCGGCATGGGCGCGCTCCTCGCCGTCGCGCAGGGCTCCACCCGCGAAGCGCGCGTGGTCGTGATGCGGTGGAACGGCGGCGCCGACGCGTCCGAGGCCCCCATTGCCTTCATCGGCAAGGGCGTGTGCTTCGATTCCGGCGGCATCTCCATCAAGTCCGCCGGTGGCATGGAAGACATGAAGGGCGATATGGGCGGCGCCGCCTGCGTCGTCGGCACGATGTTCGCGCTCGCCTCGCGCAAGGCGAAGGTCAACGCCATCGGGGCAATCGGCATCGTCGAGAACATGCCGGATGGCGGCGCGATGCGCCCCGCCGACATCGTCACCTCGATGTCCGGCCAGACCATTGAGATCATCAACACCGACGCCGAGGGACGTCTCGTCCTCGCCGACGTGATCTGGCACGTGCAGAGCGCCTACAAGCCGAAATTCATGATCGATCTGGCGACGCTCACCGGCGCGATCATCGTCGCCCTCGGCCAGGACATCGCCGGCATGTTCTCTAACGACGATGCGCTTGCCGCCAAGATCGCCGCCGCCAGCGAGGCGACCGGCGAGGCGGTGTGGCGGATGCCGCTGATCCCGGCCTACGACAAGGCCATCGATTCGAAGTTCGCCGACATGAAGAACACCGGCGGCCGCCATGGCGGCGCGGCCACCGCCGCCTCGTTCATCAAGCGCTACGTCAACGACGTTCCCTGGGCCCATCTCGACATCGCCGGCGTGGCGATGTCGTCGAGCCCCAGTGAGATCAACCGGAGCTGGGGTGCGGGCTGGGGCGTGCGCCTCCTCGACCGGCTCGTCCGCGACAATTACGAAGCGTGATGCCATCCGGCGGCGCGTCGGCGGTGCTCGTCCCGGCCGCCGCCACTTCTCCCGTAGGCGCGATCTCACCGCTCGTGCCTGCGGCATTCCCGCTGATGGCCGCGTTCCTCGCGCTGTGCGCCACGGCCGTGACCGGGCTGAGCCAAGCCTCGCCGCTTCCGCCCGAGCTGGCGGCGCGGTTCTACGGCTTCTTCCTGCAGCAATACCCGCTCTTCACCTTCGCCATCATCTATGGCTTGGCGAGGCTCGTCGCGATGGCGGCGGCGAGCACCGCGTCCCTTCCCCGGCGCATCGTCGGTGTCCTGTTGGGGGTCACGCTACTTCTCGCCCTCAGCCTCTATCCGACCTTCGGCGGTTTCGTGCTTCGCGCAGGCTTTGCCACCGGCGGCATGACCTTCCTCACCTATCAGCCGATGAGCGTTGCCTTCGCCCTTGGTTCCGCTTCGTCGGCCTTCGTGTTCGGCTCGGCCCTGGCGGTGGGCGCACTCCTGATCGGCGGCCGAACCTCGGCGGCATCCTGGGGTCGACGCCTCGCCACCGGCCTTCTCCGCAGCGGCGCGGGCTTTCTCGCGTTATGGTTCGCTTTCGCAGTGATCGGGCAGGCTCATATGGCGGGCTTCGGCCCCTGGCCCAGGCGCGCTCTATCGACTGGCGAGGCGGGTTTGGGAGCGTCCCTCGTTCTCGCCGCGTTTCTGCCTCATGCCATACTCGTGTGGCTGGCACTTCGTGACAGATCGCGGCGGAAGAAACCCGGCGCCCCGTCGATTGCGGTTTGATCCGATGACAGGGACGTCGAAAAGATAGTTTACATATGAACGAAGGCGGCACCAAGCCGCTGCGCGGATAACAAGCCGCCGCGCACATCAGAGGGAGGATCGAGATGATCCAAGGCACGGCCCCCGGGCCGGTTTCCGTGCGCCCATGGCTTTCCATGTATCCGCCCGGCATACCCGCCGAGATCGACGTCGGCAGCCCGCGCACCCTCGTCGACATCCTGCGGCTCGGCACGACGCAATGCGCCGCTCGTCCGGCGATCCGATGTTTCGGCACATCCGTCACCTATGCCCAACTCGGTGCCTCCGCCGATGCCATTGCGGCCTGGCTGGTCGCCGAGGGGTTCGGCAAGGGCGACCGGATCGCCATCATGATGCCGAACGTGCCGGCCTATCCGGCGACGATCTATGGAATCCTTCTGGCCGGCTGCGTCGTGGTCAATGTGAATCCGCTCTACACGCCCCGTGAACTGGCGGTGCAGATCAACGATTCAGGCGCGAAGGCGCTCTTCGTCCTCGAGAATTTCGCCCATACGGTCGCCGGCGCGGGCGCCGATCTCGACCTCGATCGGATCGTCGTCGCCGGGCCGGGTGACGGGCTTGGCCTCAAGGGCCGGATCATCGATCTCGCCGCGCGCCATATCAAGAAGGCGGTGCCTCCCTATCGACTGCCCACGGGGAAGACGTTGCGCTTCGACGCGGTCGTGCGCCGCGGGCGAAGCCTGCCGAAAGTGTCCGTCCCGGTCGGGCCGCAGGATCTCGCCTTCCTGCAATATACCGGGGGGACGACGGGCGCGGCCAAGGCGGCGATGCTGACCCATGCCAACGTCGTCGCCAACGTGGCTCAGTGCCGGGTCTGGTTCTGCGTGTCGGAGACCGATGGGGTCGACCGGGTGATGGTCACGGCCCTGCCGCTCTATCACATCTTCGCCCTGACCGGCTGCTTCTTCCTGTTCATGAGCATTGGCGGATGCTGCCTGCTCATCCCCAATCCCCGCGACGTGGACGGGTTCGTGAAGACCCTGAAGGGCAATCGCTTCACGCATATTTCCGGGGTGAACACGCTCTTCAACATGCTCAACAACCACCCGAAGATCACCGAGGTGGATTTCTCCGCAATCCACTTCGTCATCGCCGGTGGCATGGCCGTGCAGGCTCCCGTGGCGGCCAAGTGGAAGGCGATCACGGGCAAAGCCATCGTCGAGGGCTACGGATTGTCGGAAACTTCCCCCGTGGTCTGCGTGAACGACCCGAGGGCGGATTGGACCGGTACGATCGGCTTTCCGGTTCCCTCGACCGATGTGGCGATCCGTGATGCCGAGGGGAGAGACGTCCTTCCCGGCGAGCCGGGCGAACTCTGCGTGCGTGGTCCACAGGTCATGGCGGGTTATTGGAAGCGGCCGGACGAGACGGCGCTGGCGACGACCAGCGATGGCTATTTCCGCACTGGGGACGTGGCGGTGCTTCAGGCAGACGGGCAGGTACGCATCGTCGACCGGATGAAGGACATGATCCTGGTCTCGGGCTTCAACGTCTACCCGAACGAGGTGGAGGAAATCCTCGTCGGCCATCCCGGCGTGCTCGAATGCGCGGTAGTCGGCACCCGATCCGAAGAGACCGGCGAGATGGTGGTGGCGCATGTGGTGCTCAAGGATAAGAGCGTCGATGTCGAGGCGCTGCGGAGCTACGCGCGTTCGCAGCTGACCGGCTACAAGGTGCCGAGGCGCATCGTCTTCCACGACGCGCTGCCGAAGACCAATGTCGGCAAGGTGCTTCGCCGCGCCCTGCGCGACGACGCGGCGCGCCCCTGAGCGGCACGCCGATGTAACCGGTGGCGGCCTCTCATCGAATGGTGACGATAGGCCTCGCTTGCGCTGATGCGCGGCGGGGACGATCTTCGCGGGATACAGCCGCCGCAAGCGGCGATCCCACCATTTTCGAGGACGGCACATGTACATCAAGCGCAGTCGCGGCTGGGAAATGCCTGAGCGCCTCGCGACGCCCGAGAGCGTCTTCCTCAACCGCCGCGCCTTGCTGGGCGGGGCCGCGGGCCTCGCTGCGACGTCTCTCGTCGGCGTCGAGCACGCATTCGCTGCCGCCGATCCGACGAGCGGTCTCTATCCGGCGGCGCGTAACGATGCCTATACGCTCGACCGTCCGCTGACGGCCGAGAAGTTCTCGGCCGATTACAACAACTTCTACGAGTTCGGTACGTCGAAGACCGTGCTGCCGGCTGCTAACGCGTTAAAGACCCGCCCCTGGACCATCAAGATCGACGGATTGGTCGAAAAGCCGTTCGAGATCGGGATCGACGATCTGGTCCGCAAGATGACCCTCGAGGAGCGGCTGTACCGCCATCGCTGTGTCGAGGCCTGGTCGATGTCGGTGCCCTGGACGGGTTTCCCGCTCTCCAAGCTCGTCGCCCTGGCAAAGCCCGCATCCGGTGCGAAATACGTTCGCATGGAGACGTTCATGGACAAGGCCATGGCGCCGGGCCAGCGCTCGTTCCTCTATCCGTGGCCCTATGTCGAGGGTCTGACGATGGAGGAGGCCAACAACGACCTCGCCTTCATCGCCACGGGCATCTACGGCAAGCCGCTCGCCAACCAGTTCGGCGCGCCGATCCGCCTCGCGGTGCCGTGGAAGTATGGCTTCAAATCGGTGAAGTCGATCGTGAAGCTGTCCTTCGTCGCCGAGCGGCCGAAGACGTTCTGGGAAGGCCTCCAGGCCTCGGAATACGGTTTCTGGGCCAATGTGAACCCGGCAGTGTCGCATCCGCGCTGGAGCCAGGCATCGGAGCGCGTACTCGGCACCGACCAGCGTGTTCCGACGCTGATCTACAACGGCTACGGCGAGCAGGTGGCCGGGCTCTACAAGGGTCTCGAAAACGAGCGCCTGTTCGTCTGAGGCCCGGTTTGATCGGCTTTTTCGGTGGAAGCTTATGCCGCAGTCGATCATCCCAGCAGACCACCTCATCCTGAGGAGCCCTTTGCTTGAGCAAAGGGCCTCGAAGGAGAGCTCCAGCTGTCGTGCTATCCCTGGTAGCCTCCTTCGAGGCTGCTACGCGACACCTCAGGATGAGGTAAAGCCCTGGATTAACAACGCAAACAGGCCTTGAGAGACTTCTTCCGGTCAGTAGGTCCAGCGCTGGGCCTTCGCCACGAGGAAGTCCCTGAAGGCCTGGACGCGCGCCACCGAGCGCATCTCCTCGGCATAGACGAGGTAGCTCTCCATATGCGGCATCTCGACGTCGCGCAGCACCTGCATAAGGCCGGTCTGCCCCTCGACCGCGTAATCCGGGAGGATACCGATGCCGGCGCCGGTCTCCATCGCCTTCTGCAGGGCGGCGATATTGTTGACGGTGAAGTGGATCGTTCTCCGCTCCTGGCCTTCACGGCCGACGGTGGACAGCCAATGGGTCGCCAGCAGGTAGGAGGGTTCGTTGCCGCCGAAGGAAACGAGGCGGTGATTGTCTAAATCTGCAATGGATTTCGGCTCGCCGAACCGCTTCACGTAATCGGCCGAGGCGAAGGCATGGTAATGCACCGTGAACAGCCTGCGCTGGATCAGGTCCGGTTGGGCGGGTCGCCGCATCCGAACCGCGACGTCGGCCTCGCGCATGGCCAGATCGAGTTCCTCGTTGGTGAGGATGAGCTCGACGCGGACATCGGGATAGAGATCCAGGAATTCCGCGACACGCTGGGCGAGCCAGGAGGTGCCGAGACCCGTCGTGGTCGTCACCTTGAGGTCGCCGCTCGGGCGCTCGCTTGTTTCCACTAGACGCGCCCGGGTGTTCTCCAGTCGCAGCTTCATGTCCCGCGCGGCCCGGAACAGAAGGTCGCCCTGTTCGGTCAGGATGAGGCCACGTGCGTGACGGTGAAAGAGGGGAGCCTTCAACTCGCGTTCGAGGGCGCTGATCTGGCGGCTGACCGCCGACTGGCTCAGGCCGATATCGTCGCCCGCGCGGGTGAAGCTGCCAGCCTCGGCAACGTTGAGGAAGATCCGGATCTTGTCCCAGTCCACGGCGTCCAACCCCCTCACGCAGCCCCGTTCCGACGACCGGACTCCCGATGCCGGACCCGGTTCGGTCTGGGATCGGTCTTTGCCGTGTCTCGGTGTGCCCGGCCGCCGTTTCCTACGGTTCGGCCAAACAACACGGGACGCCGAGCCGATGGAACTCGGCTCGTGCTGGTTTTAGGACAACGATCTTGCGATTAGGTTGACGCCCGACGCAAGGCGCCGAACGAAAATTTCCCTATTCGGCGGCAGCCTGCTGTGGGGTTTCACCCAGTTCGAGGGCCGCGAGGTACTTTTCAGCCTCCAGCGCCGCCATGCAGCCCATGCCGGCCGCGGTGATCGCCTGCCGGTAGACATCGTCCGTCACGTCGCCGGCGGCATAGACACCGGGGATCGCCGTCTCGGTCGTGCCCGGCTTCGTCTCGATGTAGCCGCCATGGCGCATGACGAGCTGTCCCTCGAAGATCCCGGTCGCCGGCTGATGCCCGATGGCGACGAAGACGCCGTCGGCCTTCCGCTCGGTGATCGCGCCCGACCTCACGTCCTTCAGGCGCAGATGCGTGACCGAGGGCGGTGACTGGCTGCCGCAGATCTCCTCGATCGCGTGATGCCAGACCACTTCGACGTTGGGATGCTTGAACAGGCGCTCCTGCAGGATGCGCTCCGCACGGAACTCGCCCCGCCGATGGACCACCGTGACCTTCGAGGCGAGGTTGGCGAGATAGAGCGCCTCCTCGACGGCCGTGTTACCGCCGCCGACCACCACGACCTCCTTGCCGCGAAAGAAGAACCCGTCGCAGGTGGCGCAGGCCGACACGCCGAAGCCCTGGAACTTCGCTTCGGACGGCAGGCCGAGCCATTTCGCCTGCGCCCCGGTGGCGATGATGAGGGCGTCGCAGGTGTAGGTCTCACCGGAATCGGCTTCCAGATGGAACGGCCGCGCCTGCAGATCGACCTTGGTGATGTATTCCGACACGATCTTCGTGCCGACATGCTCGGCCTGGAGCTTCATCTGCTCCATCAGCCACGGTCCCTGAATGGGATCGGCGAAGCCCGGATAATTCTCGACATCGGTCGTGATCATCAGCTGGCCGCCCGGCTGGAAGCCGGAGATCAGGAGCGGCTCGACCATGGCGCGGGCCGCATAGATGGCGGCGGTGTAGCCGGCCGGGCCTGAGCCGATGATGATGAGCTTGGAATGGTGGGGGGCCATGGTTCGGACGTCTCCTACGGCCGCGACGCAGGTGCGAACCCGGCGCGGTGCTCGATATAGGCGCGGGCCATAGCTTCTGCGATGGTCGGCGTCGCGTCGAGGGGGGTGTAATGCAACTCTTCCAGACGGCCGGTGAAGGGCTTCAGCGCGCCCGCCATGGCCAGCCCGGCGAAGAGCCGCCTGTGCCGGATGTAGGTTTTGGGGAGATCGAAGAGAAGCACCGGCGCGCCGGTGCTCACCGCTTCCCCCACCATATTGGCCGAATCCGACGTGACCACGATGGCGTCGGCAAGCGCCAGCAGCGACACGTAGGGGTTCGCTCCAGTGCCGTCCCAGAAGAATCCCTGTTTCTCTTCGACGAGGCGCTGCAAGGCCGAACGCAGGGGCGACGGCGTGCGGCGGGACACCGTGAGCATGAGCGACGCACCGCCATCGGCCAGCTTCGTCAGATGGGCGAGAAGCCGCTTCATGTCGGTCGTACGGTAGCTCAGATGGCGGCTGTCACCCCCGATCAATACCGCTACGCGAGGCTTCGAAAGTTGGGTCAGACGGGGGTCGGGTGAGCGGCGCGCAGCCGCCAGACGTGCCGCCGTCACCTGGTGCGGCGCCGTCAGCGTGGTGAGCACGTTCGGCCCGCGAAGATCGTCGTAATCCGGTACCCAGATGAAATTCGCAGTGTCGTGGCCTGTCCGCGGATCCTTCAGGAAGGCCGTAAAGGTCTGGCCCTTCGACGCTTTTCGGATCGCGCGAAGATAGGGAACGGCGCGGCGGCCCGAGGCGATCACGATCTCGGGAAAGGGACCGGCCAAGGCACCGCCTCGCTGGCCCGGGCGATCACGCGGGTCGATCGGTCCCCACGGGGCGAGCCAGCCGAAAGGGGGGCGCGGCGAGACGCGGCGGATCTCGTAGTCCAGACCGAGCGTCTCTGCCAGACCGATGCACTGGTTCTCATCGCCGGCCTTGCCGTCCGTAACGATCCAGGCGCCGAGATGAGCGAGTTTTGCGGACACGAGTTCACCAGCAGGTCGCATTACACCGGCCGCTCCCAAGATCGACATGGCTGCGTCAGTTCGACGGGAATGCTCGGCGCAACCAGCCGGCATAGTGCCGAGCTATCGCGGCTACGCGGCGGCGTTCCGAATCCATGTCATACCATGCTCCGCCCGAACTCGACGGCAGGGCTGAAAGCTGCGGATGCCGGGCAAGTACCTCGCCCCGACGTCCGACGAGCAGGGCTTCGCCATCGAGATAGTCGGATTGCGAGCCGCCACCAAAGCCGCTGCGGCCACCTTCGCTGCCGGTATAGGGACGTAGCGACAGGCTCTTGATCCTCACCACCAGAACCGGTCCGGTCCCGCCGAGCCTGTCGGCGAACTCCTGATTCAACGCGGTCAGGAGATCCCCGCGAAGCGCCTCCGCGGGGGCACCGCCGCCCTGAGCCAGCAAAGGCCCCACATCCACACGGATGGTCGACAGTCTCGAGGTACCGAAGGATGAAAGCCCTTGGGCGAGGGTCGGCGCGGCCATAGCGAGAAGAGCGGCGATACCGATCGCCGCTCTCTGCAGGATCCTGACTGAAAGGCGGCATGCCGCCGGCTTCATGATGAGATCTCTCCGACGTCAGACGCCGTACTGGACCGCGACCACTTCGTAGGACTTGCCGCCACCCGGCGTCGTCACCTCTACGGTGTCGCCAACGCCCTTACCGATGAGAGCGCGAGCGATCGGGGAGGTGATCGAGACGAGACCCGAACGGACATCTGCCTCGGGCTCACCAACGAGCTGGTAGGTCTTTTCTTCCTCGGTATCTTCGTCCACCAGTTTCACGGTGGCGCCGAACTTGATCTTGGTGCCGGACAGCTTGGTCACGTCAATCACCTCGGCCCGGGCGATCATGCTCTCGAGCTCCATGACGCGGCCCTCGTTGTGGGACTGCGCTTCCTTGGCGGCATGATACTCAGCATTTTCCGAGAGGTCGCCGAGCGCGCGCGCTTCAGAGATGGCCTGGATGATGCGCTGACGCTCCACCTGCTGGCGATGCTTCAGCTCGGCTTCCAGCGCAGCGAACCCGCGCACCGTCATCGGAACCTTGTCTATCGTCATCGTCTCGCGCCACAATGAATAGGCCCGGTCGGGAGCGGAATGCTCCCTCCGGGCCAGAGTAAGATGGTCTTGAAGCCTTGGCACCTGCTACGTCCAATCAAGTCGGACGCAGCATCAAATGTTAGGCCGCGAAGTATTCCTGCAAAGCGCGGACTTGGAGATCACCTTCGAGATAGGCCTTGATCCCCTCGGCCGCTGCCATCGCTCCGGCTAGAGTGGTGTAGTACGGGACTTTATGCAAGAGGGCCGCCCTGCGCAGGGAGCGCGAGTCCGAGAGTGCGCCTGCGCCTTCCGTCGTGTTGAACACCAGCTGGATGTCGCCGTTCTTGATCGAATCGACCACGTGCGGCCGGCCCTCCAGCACCTTGTTCACCCGCTCCGTGGGGACGCCGTTCTCCAGGAGGTAGCGCTGCGTCCCGCTGGTGGCGACGATGACGAAACCGGCCTCCGACAACTCCCGGATGGCCGGCAGGATGCGGGCCTTGTCGGCGTCACGGACTGAGACGAATACCGCGCCGCTCTTCGGCACGAGGGTGCCCGAGCCGAGCTGGCTCTTAGCGAAGGCGACGCCGAAACTCGAATCGAGGCCGATGACCTCACCGGTGGAGCGCATCTCCGGTCCGAGCAGGACATCGACGCCGGGGAAACGGGCGAAGGGGAACACGGCTTCCTTGACGGCGATATGGTCGAGGACCTTGGGCTCGAGCCCGAAACTCGCGAGCGGCTCGCCGGCCATGACACGCGCCGCGATCTTGGCGATGGGCTCGCCGATGACCTTGGCGACGAAGGGCACGGTGCGCGAGGCGCGCGGATTCACCTCCAGCACGTAGATCGCGCCGTCCTTGATGGCGTATTGCACGTTCATCAGGCCGCCGACCTGTAGGGCCAGCGCCATCGCTCTGGTCTGGCGCTCCAGTTCGGCGATGGTCTCGGGCGAGAGCGAGCGCGAGGGCAGCGAGCAGGCGGAATCGCCCGAATGGATGCCGGCCTCCTCGATGTGCTCCATGATGCCGGCGATATAGACGTCCTTGCCGTCGCAGATGGCATCCACATCGATCTCGGTGGCATCCGACAGGTAGCGGTCGAACAGGAGCGGGTTCTTGCCCAGCACCGTGTTGATCTGGCCGGTCTTGTCGTTGGGGTAGCGCGATTTCACGTCCGACGGGATCAGACTCGGCAGAGTGTCGAGGAGATAGTCGGCGAACTGGACCTCGTCGCGAATGATCGCCATGGCGCGGCCGCCCAGCACGTAGCTCGGGCGCACCACGAAGGGCAGGCCGAGATCCGAGGCCACGAGGCGGCTCTGCTCGACTGAATAGGCGATGCCGTTCTTCGGCTGCTTCATCCCGAGCTTGTCGAGGAGGCGCTTGAACTGGTCGCGGTCCTCGGCGAGGTCGATGGCGTCGGGGGAGGTGCCGAGGATCGGCACGCCGGCCGCTTCAAGAGCGCGGGCGAGCTTCAGCGGGGTCTGGCCGCCGAACTGGACGATGACGCCGTGCAGCGTGCCGGCCTGCCGCTCGGTCTCGATGATCTCGAGCACGTCCTCCTGCGTCAGCGGCTCGAAATAGAGCCGGTCGGAGGTGTCGTAGTCGGTGGAGACCGTCTCCGGGTTGCAGTTGACCATGATGGTCTCGTAGCCGGCCTCGGTGAGCGCGAAGCAGGCGTGACAACAGCAATAGTCGAACTCGATGCCCTGGCCGATACGGTTGGGCCCGCCGCCGAGGATGATGACCTTCTTGGCGTCGGTGGGCTGCGCCTCGTCGACCACGGTGCCGGCGAAGGGCGCCACGTAGGTAGAGTACATGTAGGCGGTGGGCGCCTTGAACTCGGCCGCGCAGGTGTCGATGCGCTTGAAGACCGGGCGGACGCCCAGCGCCCGGCGGGCGGCACGGACGCTGTCCTCGTCGGTCTTAGCGAGCACGGCGAGACGGGCGTCCGAGAAGCCCGCCGCCTTGAGCTGGCGCAGCGCGCCGGGTGTGGTGGGGATGCCGTGGGCCTTGACCCGGTTCTCCAGATCGATAATCGCCTGGAGTTGCTCCAGGAACCACGGATCGATCTTGCAGGAGGCATGGACCTCCTCGTGGCTGACGCCGAGACGCAGGGCCTGACCGACCTTCAGCAGGCGATCAGGGGTCGGCGTGCCCAACGCCGCTTTGATGGCATTGTGGTCATCGCCCTTGCCGAGCCCCTCGATCTCGATCTCGTCTAGGCCGGTCAGGCCGGTCTCCAGGGAGCGCAGCGCCTTCTGCAGCGATTCGGCAAAGCAACGGCCGATGGCCATGGCCTCGCCCACCGATTTCATCGCCGTGGTCAGCGTCGGCTCGGCGCCCGGGAATTTCTCGAAGGCGAAGCGCGGGATCTTGGTGACGACGTAGTCGATGGTCGGCTCGAACGAGGCCGGGGTCGCGCCGCCGGTGATGTCGTTGGCGATCTCGTCGAGGGTGTATCCCACCGCGAGCTTGGCCGCGACCTTGGCGATGGGGAAGCCCGTGGCCTTGGAGGCGAGCGCGGACGAGCGCGACACGCGCGGGTTCATCTCGATGACGATCATCCGGCCGGTGGCCGGGTCGATGGCGAACTGCACGTTCGAGCCGCCGGTCTCCACGCCGATCTCACGCAGCACCGCGAGCGATGCGTCGCGCATCACCTGATACTCTTTGTCCGTGAGCGTCAGGGCCGGGGCCACGGTGATGGAATCGCCGGTATGGACGCCCATCGGATCGATGTTCTCGATGGAGCAGACGATGATGCAGTTGTCGTTCTTATCACGAACGACCTCCATTTCGTATTCCTTCCAACCGAGGACGCTCTCCTCGATCAGGACCTCATTGGTCGGCGAAGCGTCGATGCCGCGCTCCACGATGTCGAGGAATTCTTCCCGGTTGTAGGCGATGCCGCCGCCGGTGCCGCCCATGGTGAAGGAGGGGCGGATGATGGCCGGGAGGCCGACTTCGGCCAGCGCGATCAGCGCCTGCCCGATGGCATGCTCGCCGTAGCGCTTGCGACGGTCGGATTCGCCCGCGTGCCACTTCTTCTCGAACGCGGCGAGGGCGGCCGGGCGAGTGGCCTCGTCGGTGGAGGTCTCGATCCGGGCGATCTCAGCGAGGTACTTTTCGCGATCCACCTTCTTGGCGGCGGACGCGTTGGCGACGGCCGATTTCGGCGTTTCCAGGCCGATCTTGGTCATCGCGTCGCGAAACAATTGCCGATCCTCGGCCTTGTCGATGGCCTCGGCCGTTGCGCCGATCATCTGGACGTCGAATTTTTCGAGTATGCCCAGCTTCTTGAGCGAGAGGGCGCAGTTCAAGGCCGTCTGGCCGCCCATGGTCGGCAGCAGGGCGAAGCCGCCGGGAAGGACGTGGCGCTCCTTCTCGATGATCTTGGCGACGATCTCCGGCGTGATCGGCTCGACATAGGTCGCATCCGCCATGTCCGGGTCGGTCATGATGGTGGCCGGGTTCGAATTGACCAGCACGATCCGATAACCCTCCTCGCGGAGGGCCTTGCAGGCCTGCGTCCCGGAATAGTCGAATTCGCAGGCCTGCCCGATCACGATCGGACCGGCACCGATGATGAGGATCGTGGAGAGGTCGGTGCGTTTCGGCATCGGGCGCCTTGGCTTGCGGACGCGCGCGTCCGTCAAGCGCGGCGCCACAATCTGGAGCGGGCCGGATATGGACGCGAGCGGCGTGAATGATCGTTAGGGTTCGCGTCTACACGCGGCGGGAGGGTTTTGGAAGAGCGTCGAGAGGCTTGGCGACGATTGTGCCCGCCCTGGATGACCGCTCGTTCGCCGCCAAGAATAATTAAACTATAATAACTATAAATCTAAGAATATGCAAAATATTGCGCCCTCGACAGAGCTGTGTAATTGAGATGATCGACGCGTTGTCGATCTCGAACAAGACTAATTCGAGGATAAGAATGATAAAGCTAGGAACGCTCGTAGGCACGCTGGCCCTGTGCATCGCCTCCGGCCCAGCCGCTTTCGCCGCCGAGATCGCCGTGAAGACCCTCAACAGCGGGCCGGGTGGTCTGATGGTCTTCGACCCTGCCTTCGTGAAGTTAGCGCCGGGCGACAGCATCAAGTTCGTCCCCCAGGACAAGGGGCACAATGCCGAACTGATCAAGGGCATGGCGCCCGAGGGAGCAGAAACCTTCAAGACCGTCCTGGGCAAGGAGGAGGTCGTCAAGTTCGACAAGCCCGGGGTCTACGGCATCAAGTGCTCGCCGCATTACCTCATGGGCATGATCGCCGTGGTAGTGGTCGGCGATAAGCCAGAGAACCTCGAAGCGGCGAAGGCGGTGACGCACAACAAGCTCGCCGCCAAGCGGTTCGAGCCCCTGCTCGCACAGGTTCAGTGACGTAAGAAGAGGAGGCGGCGCCAAGCCGCCTCCGACTGCCCGCGCGGTACGATCAGAGGCCGATATAGAGGGCGGCCACCGCGCGATCGATGGAGAGATAGAACACGCCGAAGGCCACGGCGGCGGCCGCGGCGAATTCGAGGGCGACGTTGGGCAGGGTCTGCGAGCGGCGCAGGATCTCGCGGCCGAAGAACAGGCTGAGCCAAGCGATCGTGAGGACGACGGGCAGGACGAACAGGAAGGACCAGGTGCTCTCGATGGTCTGGGTGCCGCCGGCCGGGTCGATGAGCGCGCGGATGTTGCGGACCCAGGGGGCGTAGCAGGCCGAATACAGGGCGGTCATCCAGGCGAGAGCGACGGCCACGCCGAGATGGAACGTGAAGACCCGATGCAGGCGCGAGAAATCATCGCGCGCGTCGTCGAACGTCATGTGGAAAACCCCGTGCTCAAGGCAGCAGGACGATCGTCGCGGCGGCGTCACCGTGCCGATCGTCGTTGGCTTCGGGGAGTACCGGTCAAAGCCGGGTTTTTTGTGACAACGAGGGAACCATTTCGCGAATGCCCCGGCGGCGATCCGCCGGAACTCAAGGGATGGGTGCGAAAGCGCCTGACGCGGCGAACGAAACGGCCCTACGCGGCGCCGGTGGGAGCCGTCTCGGCCTTGCCGCTGCGCATTAGCGCCACGAACCGCTCGAACAGGTAGTGGCTGTCGCGCGGGCCCGGCGAGGCTTCCGGGTGGTGCTGTACCGAGAAGGCCGGGCGGTCGGTGAGGGTGAGGCCGCAATTCGAGCCGTCGAACAGCGAGATATGCGTCTCCACCGCCGTCTCGGGCAGGCTGGCCGGATCGACGGCGAAGCCGTGGTTCATTGAGACGATCTCGACCTTCCCCGTGGTCTTGTCCTTCACCGGGTGGTTTGCCCCGTGATGGCCCTGAGCCATCTTCACGGTGCGCCCGCCGAGCGCCAGGCCCATGAGCTGGTGTCCAAGGCAGATGCCGAAGGTCGGAACCTTCTCGTCCAGAAGCTCGCGGATCACCGGAACGGCGTATTCGCCGGTGGCGGCCGGATCGCCTGGACCGTTCGACAGGAAGACACCGTCGGGCTTCATCGCCATGATCGCGGCGGCGGAGGTGGTGGCGGGCACGACGGTGACGTCGCAGCCGGCCTCGGCGAGCAGGCGCAGGATGTTGCGCTTCACCCCGTAATCGATGGCCACGACCTTGAGGCCCTCGCCGATCTGGCGGCTGCCGTAGCCGCTCTTCACCGCCCAGGTCGTCTGCGACCAATCGGAAGTCTCGCGGCTCGTGACCGGCGGAACGAGGTCGAGACCCTCCATCGGGGCGAGGGCGGCGGCGCGCGCCTTCAGTGCCTCGCGGTCGAACCGCCCCTCCGGATCGTTGGCGATGACGGCGTTGGGCATGCCGTGGTCGCGGATGAGGGCTGTGAGCGCCCGCGTGTCGATCCCGGTGATGCCGACGATGCCGCGCGCCTTCAGCCAGGCGTCGAGATGGCTCGACGAGCGCCAGCTCGACGGGTTGGTGACGGCCGAGGCGATGACCGCGCCGCGGACGCCGGAGGCGGGGGCCGCGTCGAGGCTCTCCAGGTCTTCGTCGTTGGTGCCGGTATTGCCGATATGCGGAAAGGTGAAGGTGACGATCTGACCGGCATAAGAGGGGTCGGTCAGGATCTCCTGGTAGCCGGTCATTGCGGTGTTGAAGCAGACCTCGCCGTCGGACGCCCCGGTCTGGCCGATGCCGAATCCTTCGAGGATGGTGCCGTCGGACAGCACGAGCAGGGCTGTCGCGAGCGGCTCGGCCCAGGGTGCGGGCGTGGAGGATGATTGCGCTTGGGCGCCTTCGTCTTGCAGCATCGTCGCGATCTCGCTTATGTCCAGCCGACCCATCGACGCCGGTGCGACGGCGCGCGCTGGTGGCGCATTGTGCGGCGCTCATAACGAGCGGGCCGTGATGGGGTCAATGTGGCCTCGGCGTTCGACCGGCTCAACCACTTCGATTCGCAGAATCTCGCAATTCGCACACCATTCCCGTTATCGGGACTACTTTCAGGAGACCACCATGCTGCGCGCCCGCCTTACCAGCGACATGAAAGAGGCCATGAAGGCCGGCGACAAGGCCAAGCTCGCCACTGTGCGGATGATTCAAGCCGCTTTGAAGGACAAAGACATCGAGGCCCGCGGTCTCGGCAAAGAGCCAGCCACAGAGGAAGAAATTCTCGCGCTACTGCAGAAAATGATCAAACAGCGCAACGAATCCGCTGGCGTCTATGATCAGGGTGGCCGCCCCGAACTCGCTGAGAATGAGCGGGCCGAGGCTGCGATTATCGCGGGTTATCTGCCCCAACAGATGGATGAGGCCGAGACGAGAGCTGCGATCGAGGCGGCTGTCGCGGAAACCGGTGCGGCTGGTCCTAAGGACATGGGCAAGGTCATTGCCGTGTTGAAAGGAAATTTCGCGGGCCGGATGGATTTCGGCAAGGCTAGCGGTCTGGTGAAGGACGTGCTGAACGCCAAATCCTGACTGATTGGGTTTCAGGGGGAGAGCGCGCGTCGAAGCGTTCGGGACTCTTTAAACGCACTGGGCTAGAATGAACCTCTGCGAAGGTTCGGTGCCCCAGTGCGTTACCCACCCCACATCCTCGAAGAGATCAGAGCGCGGCTTCCCGCCTCCGACGTGGTCGGGCGGCGGGTGCGGCTGAAGAAGGCGGGCCGCGAGTGGCGCGGCCTATCGCCCTTCAACTCGGAGAAGACGCCGTCCTTCTATGTGAACGACCAGAAGCAGTTCTACCACTGTTTTTCGAGCGGTAAGCACGGCGACGTCTTCACGTTCCTGATGGAGACCGAGGGCCTCAGCTTTCCCGAGGCGGTGGAGCGCCTGGCCGGGGAGGCGGGGGTGACCCTGCCCGCGCCCAGCGCCGACACGCGGGAGATGGAAACCAAGCGCACCGGCGCTTTCGAGGTCATGGAACTGGCGGCCGCCTATTACGAGGACCAGCTCAAGGGCCGCCTCGGTACCGGCGCCCGCGCCTATCTCGACCGGCGCGAACTCGGCCCCGAGATCCGCTCGCGTTTCCGGCTCGGCTACGCCACGTCGGAGCGCTACGGCCTGCGCGATCATCTGGCCGCGAAGGACGTGGACAAGGAGCTGATGGCCGAACTGGGCCTGCTCGTCAGCGGCGACGACATCGCCGTCCCCTTCGACAAGTTCCGCGACCGGGTGATGTTTCCCATCACCGACAGCCGGGGCCGGGTCATCGCCTTCGGGGGCCGGGCGATGCAGGCCGACGCCAAGGCGAAGTACATGAATTCGCCGGAGACCCCGCTCTTCCACAAGGGGCAGGTGCTCTACAACCTGCACGGCGCCCGCAAAGCGGCCCATGATCGCGGGACGATCATCGCGGTGGAAGGCTATGTCGACGTTATCGCCATGACCATGGCCGGACACCCGAACGCTGTCGCCGGCCTCGGCACGGCCTTGACGGAGGAACAGCTGGCGCTGCTCTGGCGCCATGCCGACGAGCCGATCCTGTGTTTCGACGGTGACGGCGCCGGCCAGCGCGCGGCGTTCAAGGCACTCGATGTGGCCCTGCCGGGATTGACGCCTGGAAAGTCGCTGCGCTTCGCGCTTCTGCCGGAGGGGCAGGACCCCGATGACCTGCTCCGCTCGGCCGGCGCTTCGGCCATCGATCGCGTTCTCGAAGGCGCCCGCCCCCTTGTCGACGTTCTATGGTCGCGCGCTACGGAATCCACGCCAGCGGATACGCCCGAACGCAAGGCTGGTCTCGCCAAAGGGCTTCGCGAGATGGTCGCTTCGATCCGCGACGAGACAGTGAGACGGTTCTATAAGGATGAGATAGAGGGGCGCCTTCGTGGCCTCTCACCCGCTAGTAGCGGTGGCCAGCGTCGGACCGGTTATGAGCCCCGGAACGGTGGTGTATCGACGTTTCAGCGCAAACCGCGACCTGGTGATCCGCCGCCATCGCCGCGAATCACTACGAAGTTCAACCCGCTCTTCGCTGGATCGACTAATTCCGGCGGGACGGCAATGTTTCGCGATCGTGAGGCTATGATCGTCTCGAGCTTGCTGGCTCACCCGGAATTGTTGGGGATAGAAGCCGAGGATCTGGCAGCGCTGGAACTCGACGATCCCGACGCACAGGCGCTGCGGTCCCTGCTGCTGGACCAGGCCGCAGACGCCGATCAGCCCGATGTGGAGGTTCTGGAAACTCGTTTGCGCAGGGCTGGGCTCGGCGAGGCAGCGATACGGCTCGCCTCCCATGTCCGGCCTGGTGACCGCTGGACGCTCGATCCGCATGCAGACCGGATGCGGCTGGAAGACGCATTGCGTCAGGCCGTGATCTTGCACCGGAAGTCTGGCGCGCTAAATAGCGAGCTTCGCTCTGCCGAGCGCGCACTGGTCGAGGATGAATCCGAGGCCAACTTCGCTTGGCTTTGCGACGTCAAGGAACGTATGGCCGTAGTCGCAGGGGCAGAGGCAGACGCCGACGTGCCAGAATCAGACGATACGGCGGCCGCGTAACCACGACGAAACAGAATTTAGAGTGCCGCTTGCGGCGCATGGTTAACAATCGGTCAAGCGTCGTGCTTGTACACCGAAATATGAGATATCGACGCGGTCGCCTCGTGCGCGCCGCACATCACAGAATGGTGGCGTGGACGACGCGGAGTGAGCCGAACGCTCCCGCTCAACGCGACCAGGGCAACAATAGGCGGAACATGGCGACGAAGGCAACGGAACGGGACGATGCGGATGCTGCTCCTGAGCAACAGACCGACGGACCGCTCCTCGATCTGACCGATGCCTCAGTAAAGCGGATGGTGAAGCTCGCTAAGAAGCGCGGCTACATCACCTATGAGGAGATCAACGAGGTGCTGCCTGAGGGGCAGTCCGATCCGGATCAGCTCGAGGACGTGCTGTCGCAGCTGTCCGAGATGGGCATCAACGTCGTCGAGGCCGAAGAGACCGAGGATGCTGGGGGCGACAAGCCTGCCAACGGTGAAGCGTCCGACGACGATGACGCCGCCGAAGGCACGGAAGTCGCCGAGATCGCCCCGACTAAGCCGCTCGCCGTTCGCGAGACGACGGCGAAGGAACCAACCGATCGTACCGACGATCCGGTTCGCATGTACCTGCGCGAGATGGGCTCGGTGGAGCTACTCTCCCGTGAGGGCGAAATCGCCATTGCGAAGCGCATCGAGGCCGGCCGCGAGGCGATGATCGCGGGCCTCTGCGAGAGTCCGCTTACCTTCCAGGCCATCATCATCTGGCGCGATGAGCTCGTCGACGGACGCGTGCTGCTGCGCGACATCATCGACCTAGAGGCGACCTATGCCGGGCCGGACGCGAAGAACGCTCCCCAGCTCACCGAGGGCGAGGATGCGGACGAGGCCGAGGCCGAGGCGCCGATCCCCTCTGAGGGCGGCGACGACGAAGACGACATGGAGAACAACGTTTCGCTCGCGGCGATGGAAGCTGAGATCAAGCCGCGCGTTCTCGAGACGTTCGACAATATCGCCAACAACTATAAGAAGCTGCGCAAGCTCCAGAACGAGCATGCCGATCTGAAGGCGGGTGGCGGAACGCAGACCTCCGCTCAGAGTCAAAAGCAGTCCGACCTCAAGGATACCGTCGTCGCCGACGTGAAGTCGCTGTCACTCAACTCGAACCGCATCGAAGCGCTCGTCGAGCAGCTTTACGACATCAACAAGCGCCTCATCAGCCATGAGGGTCGCCTCATGCGTTATGCCGAGAGCCACGGCGTCGCCCGCGACGAGTTCCTACGCCACTACCAGGGCTGGGAGCTCGATCCGAATTGGATGGAGCGTGTCGGCAAGCTCGGTGGCAAGGGCTGGAAGAACCTTGTCGAGAAGGGCGCCAAGCAGGTTGCCGATCTGCGTGAGCAGATCCTTACGCTCGCGTCGGAGACCGGCTTGGAGATCGGCGAATACCGCAAGATCGTCAACATGGTTCAGAAGGGCGAGCGCGAAGCCCGTCAGGCCAAGAAGGAGATGATCGAGGCCAACCTCCGTCTCGTGATTTCCATCGCTAAGAAATACACCAACCGCGGCCTGCAGTTCCTGGACCTGATCCAGGAGGGCAATATCGGCCTGATGAAGGCCGTCGATAAGTTCGAGTATCGCCGCGGCTACAAGTTCTCGACCTATGCCACGTGGTGGATCAGGCAGGCGATCACCCGCTCCATCGCCGATCAGGCGCGCACCATCCGCATTCCGGTGCACATGATCGAGACGATCAACAAGATTGTCCGGACCTCGCGCCAGATGCTGCACGAGATTGGCCGCGAACCGACTCCCGAGGAGCTGGCCGAGAAGCTGGCCATGCCTTTGGAGAAAGTCCGGAAAGTCCTGAAGATCGCCAAGGAGCCGATCTCCCTCGAAACGCCTATCGGCGACGAGGAGGATTCGCATCTCGGCGATTTCATTGAGGACAAGAACGTCGTTCTGCCGATCGATGCGGCGATCCAGTCGAACCTGCGCGAGACTACCACTCGCGTGCTGGCCTCGCTGACGCCGCGCGAGGAGCGTGTGCTGCGCATGCGCTTCGGCATCGGTATGAATACCGACCACACCCTCGAAGAGGTCGGTCAGCAATTCTCTGTCACGCGTGAGCGTATCCGTCAGATCGAAGCCAAGGCGCTGCGGAAGCTGAAGCACCCGAGCCGCTCCAGGAAGTTGCGAAGCTTCTTGGACAACTGAGGTCGGATCGTTCCGCGTTTCAGGCGACGATCATCTTTCAGAATCTAGAATGGCGCATCCCTCGGTGCGCCATTCTCGTTCAGGGCCTATGACCCGTAAATAAGGGACGCGACGGCTCGTCGGCCTTAGCCACCTACGCGTCAATAGCTTGCCGCACGCGATGGGTCGAAGCCGCGCTTGCGCGAATAGATACTTTCTGCATCCGGCATGATGGCTCCCGCCATAGGATTTACGGGATTGGTGGCCCTGGGCTTTTGCCGAGATGCGTCCGTTCCACAGCCATTGCACAAGGACGCGATAGCCCGTTCACCGCGCCGGGCGATCCGTTCATTGAAGGTTGCCTGGCGCCGGCTGCTGGTTTCGTTCGATTCGGAGAAGCTCGATGTTGTCCGAGCATGAGCCTCGTCGCCTGGTGCAGCCTGCGCGCGGGATGGCGTGTTCGCGGCCGGAAGCGATACAGGCTCGGCCTTTGCCACCCCGGTACACGTCATGGCGATCACGAGGGCGACAACGCGATGTGCGAAAGGCATGGGCTGATCCGATGGTAGAGATAGAAAATTGGCGTCACGATCGGCCGGTGATGGCCAATTCCATATTACCGTGGCACCAATAGGACGACATTTTCGTGGGAACTCGTGACGAACTTGACGGCACCTGTTGTCGCCCCGCCCACTCCGACCCACTTTGGCATCATGCTCGATCTTAGTCCGCCCCATCCTCCGCCGACTGCCGATGCAGACGGGTCGGAGGCGAATGACGTACCGTTCGGGTCGCTGCAGGAGAGTGTCGCCCTCAGGGATTGGCTTTTGAGCGAGGGGGCTCGTCTGCCGCAGGCGGATGATCTTCTGGCCGGGATGTCTGAGCGGTTGATCGCTCTCGGTGTCCCTGTCGATCGCGCATCGACCGCCATCGACACGTTGCACTCCGAGTATTCAGGCGTGGGTCGTTTTTGGACGCGCGAGACTGGCTCGACGGTCCGCTTGTTCCCGCACGGCGATGCATCCGACCGTGCCTATCGAGATAGTCCGTTCTTCACCGTCCACGAGACCGGTGAATGGCTCATCGTCGATCTGAATGACACGAAGGATCTACGGTACTCGATCATTCCCGAACTCAAGGCCGAAGGTTACACTCACTATATCGTTGCGCCGTTGTTCTTTACCAATGGCACGCGTAACGGCATCACCTTCGCAACTCGCGCGGTCGGCGGCTTTCGAGACGAAGACATCGCGATCCTCCGTTTCGTCATGCCCACGCTGGCGGCAGTGATGGAGATGCGGATCGTCAACAAGACGCTGGATCAGGTTCTACGAATTTATGTCGGTGACGAGCCTCACCGAGCTATTCTCTCCGGTGATATCCGCCGGGGGCAAGTCAAGCGTATTCGATCTGCGATTTTTTTTGCAGATATGCGTGACTACACCCAGATTTCGGCAAATATGACACCAGAGGAGGCTGTGGACCTCCTCAATATCTTCTTCGATTGCCTTGTGCCGGCCGTCGAGCGCGAAGGTGGCGAAGTGTTGAAATACCTCGGCGATGGGCTGCTGGCGATCTTCCGCGAACGCGGCGACGACCTTGGCGGAGCCGCTAAAGGCGCACTCATCGCAGCGCGAACTGCCCTAGCCGCACTCGACGAGGCAAATGCCATTGGTCGGTTCGCTCAACCCGTCGTTGCGGGTATCGCCCTCCACCATGGCGAGGCGGCCTATGGAAATGTCGGATCGGGCGCCCGGCTCGACTTCACCGTCATCGGCCGCGATGTGAACCTTGCAAGCCGCCTCGCGCGCCTGAACAAGACGCTTGGAGAGCCGCTTCTCATGTCGAAACCGTTCGTCGATTTCCTCTGGGATGAGTCGGAAGCTCTCGGCGAACACGACCTCGATGGATTCGCCGAACCAATGGGCGTCTATCGGCCAGGGAGAACACCTGTGCCCGTCTGACACGGGTTCTTGTATCCTGAGGCGCCCCTGGGGATTGACCGAGGCGCGATCGTTACCCACATTATGGGCGTTCCAGGGAGATCCCCGTCAAGGGGCTGAGAAACCGATGAGCTTGGGCCATGAGCCCGGGCGGCGCGGAAATCCTTTGAACCTGAACCGGCTCATACCGGCGTAGGGATTGGACCGCGGGTTTCTCTCGAAGGGAGCTCGGCACGCTTCGGATCGGAGCTGAAGGACACCAATCTTTGCGAAGCATCGCGGAGGTTGTTTTTGGACGTCTCAGCTAACCCGACCATCGGTTCCCGCAGAGCGACGGGTATCGTCATTGATAGCAACGCGTTGCCAACCCGAAGCGATGTCGTCGTTGTGGGCGCCGGATTGATCGGTCTCTCTTGTGCGTGGCGTCTGGCTCAAGCCAGGCTGAGCGTCACGGTTATCGAGCGCGACACCGTCGGCGTCGGCGCGAGCCTCGCCGCAACGGGGATGCTGGCACCGGCTGCGGAGCATGAGCCGGGTTCGGATCCTCTACTGCCTCTGGCGCTTGAGAGCCTGGCACGCTGGCCGGGCTTTCGCGACGAACTCCAGGCCGCCTCGGGTATCGGCATCGACTACCGGGAGGAGGGGACTCTCGTCGTAGCCATCGGTCGCGATGAGGTCGACCGCCTTCGATTTCGGCACGACCTGCAGATCCGGTCCGGACTTTCCGCCCGCTGGTTGCCGGGGTCGGAGGTTCGTGCTTTGGAGCCTACCCTATGCCCCTCCGTGACGGCTGGTCTGTTCTGCCCTGACGACCATCAGGTCGATCCACGTCTCGTGATGGCCGGGCTCACCCGCGCAGTTGAGGCCGCCGGTGTCACCATCGTCGAGCACTGCGCAGTGGAGGCGCTCGATTGGGTAGGCGACCGGGTCTGCGGTGCTGCCACGTCTCGCGGGCATATCTCGGCGGCAACCCTGATCCTTGCAACCGGTGCCTGGAGTGGCGACGCCAGCCTTCTTACCGGTGAACTCGCTTTGCCGGTGAGACCCTTGCGGGGTCAATCTCTGGCGCTGAAGACTACAACACGGACCGGCAATCTCTCGCACATGGTCTGGACCGAGCAGGTCCATATGGCCCCGAAGGCAGATGGCCATCTCATCATAGGCGCTACGGTCGAGGATTGCGGCTTCGTCCCCGGCGTCACCGCCGGTGGTCTTTATGCGTTGTTAGAGGGAGCGCGTCGGGTTCTACCCGGCATCGAGGAGATGGAGGTTGAGGCGGTCTGGAGTGGTTTTCGGCCAACCTCCGATGACGATGCGCCGATCATCGATACTCTGGCTCCTGGCCTCGTGGTCGCCACCGGGCATCACCGCAACGGCTATCTTCTCGCTCCAGCCACGGCCGATTGCGTGGCCGAGCTCGTTACCACCGGCGCGTTGCCCGATATCGCAAGCAGTTTCGGTCTCGCTCGATTCCACCGATCTGTGCAGCGCGAGAGGAGGGCCTTCGCATGAAGATCAGCATCAACGGACAGCCTCGCGAGATCGAGGCCGGGGATGTGTCGGCGCTCTTCCGGCTCGAGGCGGAGCAGACCGGAATTGAGAGCCCGCAGGGCATTGCCATCGCGGTGAACGGCACGGTCATTCGCCGGCGGGATTGGGAGACGACCGCCATCACGGAAGGCGACAAGGTCGAGATCGTGCGTGCCATGCAGGGCGGATAGCCGGAGGACAATCATCATGAACGGACGTACGATCGAAACTACTGCGGACGATGCATTGGTCATCGCCGGCGTGGCCTTGAGCTCCCGCCTTTTCATCGGCACTGCTGGTTATCCAACGCAGAGCATCATGGTCGATGCGATCGAAGCATCCGGTGCAGAGGTCGTCACCGCCTCGATTCGCCGCGTCTCGCTGCAAGGCCACGGTTCGGATACTGTGCGGCGCCTGAAGGGCTATCGTTTCCTGCCCAATACTGCCGGCTGCGAGACTGCTCGCGATGCGATTATGACCGCCGATCTCGCCCGTGAAGCCCTCGATACGAACTGGATAAAGGTCGAAGTCATCGGTGACCGGGAAACGCTCTACCCGGACGTGTCCGAATTGCTGGCCGCTTGTCGCCATCTCGTCGATGATGGGTTCGTCGTCCTGCCCTATTGCAATGACGACCCCGTCGTATGTCAGCGGCTTGCTGATATTGGCTGCGCGGCGGTGATGCCGATGGGCTCCCTGATTGGCTCTGGTATGGGGGTCGCCAACCCCGCTAATCTCGAACTGATCTGTCGGCGGGCCAGTGTGCCGGTCATTGTCGATGCCGGAATCGGCACCGCTTCCGATGCTGTGGTCGCCATGGAGCTCGGCGCGGCGGGCTGTCTTCTCAATACCGCTGTGGCCAAAGCGGACGATCCGGTTCGCATGGCTCGCGCCATGCGTCATGCGGTCGAGGCCGGTCGCCTCGCCCATCTTGCTGGCCGAATCCCTAAGCGAGGCCGCGCCGATCCGTCGAGCCCGCAGCTCGGTCTCGTGGGCTCGTGACGCCGAAACCATCAGGTCTACTCGTCGTAACGGACCAGACGGGGAGTGACATCCCGTTGGTTGAAAGGGTCGAGGCGGCCCTTGCCGGCGGTGTCCGCTGGATCTGGTTCAGGGACCGCGATCTCGACGCGGCCTCTCGCCAATCCCTTGCCGAAGACCTGATCATCCCGGTGCGCAGGATGGGTGCCGCTTTCATTGTAGGTGGAGACGCGGCGCTCGCCTGTGCGATCGGAGCAGACGGTGTTCATCTCAGTGGTGGCGCCAAGCGAGAGGATATCCTTTCGGCAAAGCAACAACTTCCATCCGTATGCCTGATTGGCATCTCGGCCCATTCTCCAGCCGAGATCGACAGGGCCGCCGAGCTGGGCGTGGACTATGCGACCCTTAGCCCAATTTTCGAGACGCAAAGCAAGCCGGGATACGGGCCCGCACTCGGGCCGGCTGCGCTCCAATCTGATCGTAGGCGTGAGATACCGGTTTTTGCCCTAGGGGGAATCAGCCCGCTGAATACCCGCGCCTGCCGCAATGCCGGCTTTGCCGGAATTGCGATCATGGGCGGGGTCATGAGGGCCAAGGATCCGGAGGGGGCGGTGCGTGCCTATCGCGAAGCCTGGGACGGTCCGGGCTAGCGCGGGGCAGGCCCGTAGGGAGGACGTGGGATAGCCCGGTGCGCCGCGCGCAGAGCGGCCGACCACCGCTCCCGGAGATCGTGGAAATATGACTCTCCTGCCTCGATCCGATGGCTCACCTCAAGGTCGAGGGCATCGCGTCGGCACACGGCGATATCGATCGGCAAACCCACACCCAGATTCGAACGCATCGTCGAATCCATGGAAACGAGGCCCACCTTCAGGGCGTCATAGAGGTCCGTCTCGAACTTCACGGCCCGATCGAGGATGGGCTTGCCGTATTTATGCTCACCAATCTGAAGGAACGGTGCGTCGGTGCTGCACTCGATGAAGTTTCCGGCCGAGTAGATGAGAAACAGGCGCATCGGCTCATTGCCGATCTGACCGCCGAACAGCAGCGAGATGGAGAATCGCAGGTTCGCTGCCTCGAACCCGGCCTTCTCGATGGCACGCACACGGCGGATCGCCTTGCCGATGAGCTGGGCCGCCTGAAACATCGTCGTGGTTTCGGTGATCTTCAGTGTAGGTTCGCCGTCATCGCCAGAGACGCCCTCGGCCAACATGCTGAGTACCGACTGCGTCACAGATAGATTGCCAGCCGAGGCCAGCATCATCACCCGTTCGCCCGGCACGTTGAAATGATGCAGCTTGCGATAGGTCGAGATGTCGTCGAGTCCCGCATTCGTGCGGGTATCGGCAACCATCACGAGTCCTTCCTCGACGAGGAGCCCGACGCAATAGGTCATGATACCGATACCCCCGATGGCCCGAGAATCTCGAGCCATGCCTCACGATGCGACAGATTAAACCTGGACGGCGGCTTGGACCTGTTCGACGCGAAGCTTTACTTCGAGCGTTTCAGTCCCGCCACCCATCCGACTGCCTCTGATCGGGGCCGCACCCAAATAATCCAGCCCGATGGCGACACGGATATGCGCCTCGGTCGTAGCGATACCATTTGCAGGGTCGAAACCTACCCATCCAAGGCCGGGCACCAGGGCTTCCGCCCAAGCATGCCCCGCTCCCTGGTCCTCCCCGCCTTCGGCGTGGAAGAAATAGCCCGAGACGTAGCGAGCAGGAATCTCGAGATGTCGCGCGGCCGCGATGAAAATATGGGCGAGATCCTGGCATACGCCCTTTCCGGCGGCGAAGGATTGCGCAGCGGTGGTGCTGGCGCTGGCCGGACCCGGCTCGAACGCGACCGTGTCGAAGACAGCGGCAAGGAGGCGGTGGAGGCAGGGGAGCACTGAGGAATCCCCTTCGTCGACCACGCTTTTAGCAAAAGCCTGAAGCTCGGTATTGGCCACCGCCAAATCGGAATCGCGCAGGTAGAAAACGTCTGGAAGGCGTTCCACCGTGCCGCGGACTATCCCATGCATCTCGTTGGTGTCGACTTCGCCGGTCACCCGGATGGTCAGGGCATCCGCAGGCTCGTCCGCCGTGAACCAGTGCGTGACATTACCGAAGCCGTCCTCGCGCTCGCTGACCCGCCCATCCACAGACGGCTCGATCCGCCAGCGGCGGACGTATTGCCCGTCATGGTCACGCGGACGAAGACGCAGGAGTTGGATCAGGCCGCGAGCGGGCTGCTCGTAAGTGTAGTTGGTCTCATGGAAAACGCGGATGCGCATGGACGTCTCTTGCAGAGCTCAGGATTCGACGGAACCCTACACCAGATATTGTTCGATGACGGCCGCGCCGAGGCGATTGTTCTCGACGATGAAAGCGGTGACAAACTCGTGTAGCCCCGACCGGAAGACCCGGTCGATATTCTCGCTTTCAAGGCGTGCTAGAGTGTTGCTCGCCAACCGCTGACTAGCCCCACGCCTGCCATAGGCGTCGGCGATGAGATCGAGATGCTCCACCAGCATTCCGTAGCAATTGGTCAGGGAGCGCGGCATCTGCCGGTTCAGGATGAGCAGGTCGGCCACTAGAAGCGGTTTGACGCTTTCACGGTAAACCCAATGATAAGCGTTGAAAGCCGAAACCTCTCGCAGGATCGTAGTCCATTGGAAATAATCGAGGCTTCCACCGACTTTCTCAGTGGCCGGCAGAAGAATGCGGTACTTCACATCGAGGATACGGGCGGTATTGTCCGCCCGCTCAATGGCGGTGCCGAGTCTTGTGAACCAATAGGCGTCGTTCCGTAGCATCGTACGATAGGCTGAGCCGTCGAACGCGAGGGACACTCCTTTCACCCATTCGAGGAAACGGCTGAACTCATCGCGAGTAAGGTCACGACCTTCGTAGTTGCGCAGTTCGAGCCAAGCACCGTTGATCGCGTCCCACATTTCCGTGGTCAGCGCCGTACGAACCGACCTGGCGTTCTCGCGCGCCGTCTCGATGCAGGAGCGGATCGAAGAAGGGTTGTGCGGCGAGAAAGCCAGGAAGTTGCACACGGTCGCTTCGTTGACGCTGTCATAAAGCGTCTTGAACACTTCCGGGTCTCCCGCCGAAGCCAGTGCCGACGCCCATTCGTTGGTCTCGCCACCGCCGTAGCTCGACGGCAGGGCCGCGAGCCGGTGAGCCGCATCGAGGATGCGAGCCACGAATTCGGCCCGCTCGGCGTAGCGCGAGAGCCAGTAAAGATTGTCGGCGGTCCGGGACAGCATGGGTTTCCGTTAAGGCGATAGACGAGAAAACGATCCACCTCTCGCGCGAGGTGAGTTCGAACGTGATGTCAGGCGTCGAGTACCCAAGTGTCTTTGGTGCCACCGCCCTGGCTCGAATTGACGACGAGCGACCCTTCCTTGAGGGCAACACGTGTCAGACCGCCGGGAACGATCCTGATCTCGTCGGAGCCGCATAACACGAACGGTCTCAGATCGACGTGGCGCGGTGCGACGCCGGATGCAACGAATGTCGGGCAAGTTGACAGTGCAAGCGTCGGCTGCGCGATGAACCCATCCGGTGAATGGCGGAGCTTGCGCCCGAAATCTTCGATCTCCCGCTTCGTGGCATGCGGACCGACCAGCATGCCGTAGCCCCCCGACCCGTTGACTTCCTTCACGACGAGATCGGCCAGATTATCCATCACGTAGGAGAAGGCCTCCTTTTCGCGGCACCGGTATGTCGGCACGTTGTGAAGGATGGGCTCCTCGCCGGTGAAGAATTTCACGATCTCCGGCATGTAGCTGTAGACCGCCTTGTCGTCCGCGATACCGGTGCCGACCGCGTTGGCAAGGGTTACCGTCCCGCGCTCATAGGCATTCATGAGGCCGGGCACACCGAGAACCGAATCGGGGCGAAACACCAGGGGGTCGAGGAAATCATCGTCCAGGCGGCGGTAGATGACATCGACTCGGCGCGGGCCTTCCGTGGTGCGCATGTAGACGACGTCGTCCTTGGTGAAGAGGTCAGATGCCTCCACCAAATCGACGCCAAGCTTGTCGGCCAGGAAGGAGTGTTCGTAGAAAGCCGAATTGTAGCGACCGGGGGTGAGCAATACGACGGAGGGATCTCGGGTCGCCGTCTGCGGGGCCAGGCTGCGTAGGGTCGCGAGCAGGGAATCCGGATAATTCTCCACCGGCGCCACGCGATGGCGCGAAAACAATTCGGGGAAGAGCCGCAGCATCACTTCCCGGTTCTCCAGCATGTAGGAGACGCCGGACGGCGTGCGGGCATTGTCCTCGAGCACGAAGAAGTCGTTCTCGCCGGTACGGACGATATCGATACCGGCGATGTGCACATAGAGATCGTGCGGGACTTTGAAGGCCCGCATCTCCATCCGGTAGTGCGGATTGCGATAGACCAGATCAGCTGGAATGATCCCGGCTTTGATGCATTCCTGCGCGCCATAGATGTCGCTGAGGAAGGCATTGATCGCCGTGACACGCTGTTTCAGCCCGCGCTCCAGGAAGCTCCATTCCGGCTTGGTGATAACCCGTGGGATGATGTCGAAAGGGATCAGTCGCTCAGTGGATTCGTTTGCACCGTAAACGGCGAAAGTGATGCCGATCCGCCGAAACAACATTTCGGCTTGGCTACGACGCGTATTGAAATGCTCGGGCGGAGTCGTGTCGAGCCAGGATTTCAGACTGTCATAGGCTTCTCGTACCGCGGAATCGCCCATTGCGGCGCCGGGTATCCCATTCATCTCGTCGAACGCAGCGAGCGCCATTCGCGCCTCCCCTTTTATCTCGGCATCGTCGCAAGAGGCGCGCCACCGGGTCGATGTGCACGTTACATCAGGCCGACGTTGTCTCCCGATCGCCGTCCGCCAAACGATCCGCCTAATCCTAACGTCAGAGTAGCACGTTCAGATCAGCTTCAACCCTTTCAGACTCGCGTGTCCATCGCGTCCGAGAATGACATGGTCGTGGACGATAATTCCCAGTGGATCGAGGATTCCAACAATCTCGCGCGTCATCTTGATATCCGCCGCCGACGGTGTCGGATCACCGGATGGGTGATTGTGGGCAAGGATGATGGCGGTGGCCGAGAGTTCGAGGGCGCGGCGGGCGACTTCACGTGGATAGACCGGAGTATGGTCGACGGTGCCCCGACCTTGAACTTCGTCGGCGATGAGGTGGTTGCGTTTGTCCAGGAACAGCACGCGGAACTGCTCGCGCGGCGAAAAGGCCATGGTCGCGCGGCAATACTCGAGGAGTGCAGCCCAGGAGGACAGCAAGGGGCGCGCGGCGATGGCACCCCGAGCGAGGCGATGGCCGGCCGCCTCGATCAGCTTGATATCGGCGATCACGCCCTGGCTGACGCCGTCCACCTCCGCGAGGCGGTTCGGCTCTGCGCTCACGACTTCCGCGAAACTGCCGAACCGTCGAATCAAAGCCTTTGCCAGGGGCTTTACGTCCCGCCGCGGGATCGCTCGAAAGAGAACGAGTTCGAGCAGCTCATAGTCGGGCAGAGCATCGGCGCCGGCTTGGGCGAATCGGGCCCTCAACCGGTCGCGATGTCCGAGATAATGCGGTTCCAGCGATCCTGTGGTCTCGCTCGCCGATGCGACGGGGAGGCGCGTCATCGTGTTGCCTCCGGATCACTCGCTTTCAGGCAGATGGATTGATTGGCTGATGCAGGCCTTTGGGTGAGAAGGTGAACACTTCGACCCCGGTTTCCGTCACGGCTACGGTGTGCTCGAACTGAGCCGAGAGCGATCGATCTCGGGTTACGGCCGTCCAGCCGTCCGAGAGAACCTTCACCGCCGGCCTACCGAGATTGATCATGGGTTCGACCGTGAAGAATTGTCCGGGCTGGAAGGCTACGTCGTAGCTCGGCTCGACATAATGCAGGATGGTCGGGGCATCGTGATAGGTGCGACCCAGACCGTGCCCGCAGAAATCTCGCACCACCGAGCAGCGCTCCGCTTCGGCATAGGCCTGGATCGCGCGGCCGATATCCGTAGTCGAGCCTCCCGGTTTGATCGCCGCAATGCCACGCATGAGGCATTCGTGGGTGATCTCGCACAGGCGTGCCGCCTTACGCGGCACTTCGCCGACATAGGCCATGCGGCTGCTATCCCCGTGCCATCCGTCGACGATCAAACAGATGTCGAGATTGACGATATCGCCCTCGCGCAAGGGCTTGTCGTTGGGGATCCCATGACAGACGACGTGGTTGATCGATGTGCAGATCGATTTCGGGTAGCCTCGATAGAGTAGCGAGGCCGGGTAAGCGCCGTTATCCATCGCGAATTCGTAGGCGAGGCGGTCGAGCGCTTCCGTGGTCACACCCGGCGCCGTGGCTTCCATCAGCACGTCGAGGGCTTCTGCCGTCAGGCGACCGGCCTTGCGCATGCCTTCGAACCCTTCGGGACCGTGAATCGGCGGCCGAGGCGCGCGGCGTCCGCCTTCGACAACGGCCTGTTCGTTCTGGGTCATGACAAGCGTGGTTTCGTAAAAGCAGCGATGAGAACCATCTATCTACGGCGGCATGCGCTGGAGGCCAACCCTCGACTGTAGGCGGTTTTGCCGGCAGCGACGGCTTTTCCGGTTTCGTGTTCGGTGAAGGCAATCCGCCGCCGGCTTTTTGCTGGGCCTGGGGAATCGTCCACGCTAGGCTTCACGCCGCCGAGGGGCTAGAGAATGCCTGCGACGGAGCAATGTTGCCCGGTCGGGGTCACCTCGGCGGGCCGGAGGCAGGATCGGGCGATGGCTGACAAGGCGGTGCCGCATTTCCACAACGACCTGGGAGTCGCCCTCATCGAAGTGGGCTCGAAGGAGTTCATGTGCATCGGCGCCAAGCCGCCCTTCGATCATCCGCACGTGTTCCTCGATATGGGGAGCGATGACGAGATCATCTGCCAGTACTGCTCGACGCTTTACCGCTACCGCGCGACCCTCAAAGCTGGGACTGCCGATCCGGCCGCCGCCGTCTGGGATGACCACGGGGCGAAGGCGGCCTGATCGCGTAGCGTTTCGTAGCGACGAGACCCGCAGGTGTCCGACGATTCTCATGGCGTTCGAATCCCTTCAGTCAGGACTGGCCTTTCTGTAGCTATCGTCGGCGCGGGCATTGGAGGCCTGACTGCCGCTCTCGCTCTCGATGCCGCCGGGCATGAAGTGACGCTCGTCGAGCGGAGGACGGGGTTCAGTGAGGTCGGGGCTGGCCTGCAGCTCTCTCCGAATGCGAGCCGCGTTCTCATTGGGTTGGGCCTCGGTGCGGCCCTTCGCAGGGCGGCGAGCGAACCGCCAAGGGTCGTGGTGCGTGCCCTCGGGACGGGTCGCGAGATCGGCGGTGTCGAACTCGGTGCCGATCTGCGCAGTCGCCATGGCGCCCCCTATTATGTCATCCACCGGGCCGATCTGCAGACGCTCCTTCTCGATGCCGTCCGTAGCCGGCCGGGAATCCGGTTGCTTATGGGGCGGGATGTGCGAGGGCTGGCCGAGTCGGCCTCCTCCGTCGAACTGACACTGGAAAGCGGGCAGGGTTCGAAAACCGACACGCTGGCGGTCGATCTTGTGGTTGGCGCCGACGGTGTGCGATCCACGCTGCGAGGCCATTTCGACGGAAAGCCCTTGCGGTCCTGCGGCGAGGCTGCCTGGCGGGCGACGATACCGATCGATTCCGCCCCGCCGGAACTACAGGGCGACGAGACCGGTCTTTGGCTCGGGCGTCGACGGCACGTCGTGCATTACCCGATCCAGGGTGGACGGAGCATCAACATCGTGGCGGTCGTGCCCGAACGCATCGGCAGCGAGGGTTGGGGCCAGCTCGGCGAGACTGCGGTCCTGCGAGCGCAGTTTCCGGACGCGACCCCTGTTCTTGCCGAGCTTCTGACCGCACCTGATTCCTGGCTGGTCTGGTCGCTCGTCGACCGGCCGACGGCGCGACCAATGGCGCGGGGGCGGGTGGCCCTGCTAGGCGATGCGGCCCATCCCGTCCTACCGTTCCTGGCTCAGGGCGCAGCGCTCGCCATTGAGGACGCAGCCGTCCTCGCCGTGACGCTGCGAGCCGATGACGTAGCGGGATCGATGGTGGCCTACGCGAAACGACGCGTGCCTCGTACCAAGCGTGTGCAAGCGGCGGCACGCGGCAACGGCCGGACCTATCATGCCGGGGCGCTCCTCGGTTTTGCCCGTAATACCGTGATGCGCCGGCTCGGTCCCACCGGAATGGGCCGCCGCTACGACTGGCTCTACGGCTGGGCGCCTTGATCTCGGAGCCTCGCCTCGTTACCGCTGATCTCGCAATGCGGACGTGGCGAAACCGGTAGACGCACGAGACTTAAAATCTTGCGGCTGAAAGGCTGTGCGGGTTCGAGTCCCGCCGTCCGCACCATCACCCGCTTCGAAGCGCGATGGCCTGAAACGTGCTGAGCCGATCCGGTCATTGATCGTACCGCGCGGCGACCGATCTATCGCCTGCGGGACGAGCCCTCTACGTTCCTGACAGCAGGTGGCTTCGCATCAGCGAGGGAAGGATCTGCCATGACCGAACTTCACCCGGAAGTCGCAGCCGTCACTGAGCGCGTGGTGACGCGCTCCAAGGCGAGCCGGCGCGCCTATCTCGACCTGATCGCCCGCGAACGCGACGGCGGCGTGCACCGGCCGATGCTCAATTGCGGCAACCTCGCCCATGGCTTCGCGGCCTCTGGCGAGGACAAGCCGGCGATCAAGGCCGGCCGGGGCATGAATATCGGCATCGTCACCGCCTATAACGACATGCTCTCTGCGCATCAGCCCTATGGCCGCTACCCTGAGCAGATGAAGTTGTTTGCCCGCGAGGTCGGGGCAACGGCGCAAGTTGCAGGCGGGGTCCCCGCCATGTGCGACGGCGTAACCCAGGGGCAGCGCGGCATGGAACTGTCGCTGTTCTCACGCGACACCATCGCGCTCTCCACGGCGGTCGGCCTCAGTCACGGCATGTTCGACGGGGCAGCCCTACTCGGCATCTGCGACAAGATCGTGCCGGGGCTGCTCATCGGCGCCCTGCGCTTCGGGCATCTGCCGCAGATCCTGATCCCGGCCGGGCCGATGCCCTCGGGCCTTGCCAACAAGGAGAAGCAGCGCATCCGCCAGCTCTATGCCGAAGGCAAGGTCGGCCGCGACGAGCTTCTGGAATCGGAATCCGCCTCTTATCATGGGGCGGGAACCTGCACCTTCTACGGCACCGCCAATTCCAACCAGATGATGATGGACGTGATGGGCCTGCACATGCCCGGCGCCTCTTTCATCAATCCCGGTACGAAGCTGCGCCAGGCGGTGACCCGCGCGGCCGTCCACCGGCTCACGGAGATCGGTGCTTCCGGCAACGATTACCGGCCCCTCGGGCGCTGCGTCGACGAGAAAGCCATCGTCAACGCGATCATCGGCCTGTTGGCCACCGGCGGCTCCACCAACCACGCTATCCACCTGCCGGCAATCGCCAGGGCCGCCGGGATCATCGTCGACTGGGAGGATTTCGACCGGCTCTCGGCCGTCGTTCCGCAGGTGGCAAAGGTCTATCCCAACGGCTCCGGGGACGTGAACCACTTCCACGCCGCTGGAGGCATGTCCTACGTCATCGCCAGCCTCATCGACGCGGGCCTGCTTCACGACGACATCCTCACCGTGGCCGGCAGGCGCCTGCGCGACCATGCCCGCGACCCGAAGCTGATCGAGGACGAGCTAGTGTTCGAGGACGCGCCGGCGGCTTCGCATGACGAGAGCATCCTGCGCGGCCCCGCCAACGCCTTCCAGCCGGATGGCGGGATGCGGCTGGTGAAGGGCAATCTCGGCCGTGCCACTTTCAAGACCAGCGCCGTCGACCCTTCGCGCTGGACGGTGGAGGCTCCGGCTCGGGTGTTCGACGATCAGGACGACGTCATGGCCGCCTTCAAGGCGGGTGAACTGGAGCGGGACGTCGTGGTGGTAGTGCGGTTCCAGGGACCGAAAGCCAACGGAATGCCCGAACTCCACAAGCTGACGCCGCAACTCGGTGTCCTTCAGGATCGTGGCTTCCGCGTCGCCCTCGTGACCGACGGGCGCATGTCCGGTGCGTCTGGCAAGGTGCCGGCCGCGATCCATCTGAGCCCGGAGGCCCTCGGAGGCGGCCCACTGGGAAAGCTTCGCGACGGTGACATCGTTCGCCTGAGCGCCGAGGATGGTACGCTTCAAGCGCTCGTCGATCCGTCCGAATGGGAGACGCGGGGAGATGCGACAGCGCCTCCGCCGGCTTTCGGTACCGGGCGGGAGCTTTTTGCCTTCATGCGCCATGGGGCGGATGGCGCCGAGCAGGGCGCTTCGGCGATGCTCAGCGCCGCCGGACTCTAGCCAAAGCTGTCCGGTCCGGGGAGGGCGCATTGGCTCTCCGCATGACGCTTCCACGACCGACCGAACACTCCACCCTTCGCCAAGGACGGTTCTCAATGACGACCATCGACGCGCTGATGCGCTCCGTTCCCGTGATTCCCGTCCTCGTGATCGAAGAGGCCGCCCATGCTGAGCCGATCGCCAGGGCCCTCGTCAATGGCGGCCTGACGGCGCTGGAGGTCACCCTGCGGACCCCCGCTGCCCTCGAGGTGATCCGCATCATGGCACAGGTCGAGGGTGCTGTGGTCGGCGCAGGCACTGTACTCAACGAGCGGGATCTCGATGCGGCGATGGAGGCGGGCGCGCAGTTCATCGTCAGCCCCGGTCTCACCGATCCGCTGACGAAAGCCGCGCTAGACCGCGGCATTCCCTTCCTGCCAGGGATCGCCAATGCCGCCGACATCATGCGCGGCCTCGATCACGGGCTCGACCGGTTCAAGTTCTTTCCTGCCGAGGCCGCCGGGGGCGTCAAGGCGCTGAAGGCCCTCACCGGCCCGTTCGGAAAGGTCTGTTTTTGCCCGACGGGTGGAATCACCGAAGCGACGGCACCGGACTGGTTGGCCGTCGGCCAAGTCCTCTGCGTCGGCGGCAGTTGGGTCGTGCCGGCCGGCGAGCCGCAGCCTGAAGCAATCCGTAGGGCAGCAAGGGTCGCGTCAGGCCTACGAAGGAACTGACCCGCCAAGAGAAATACTCTTGGATGCGCAGTCCTGCGGTGTGGCGGCATGGGGTTAGCTAAGGCCGCCGCATACCGGGAGGCGTTATTTGACAGGATCTTCACGGCTGCGCCACGACGATCGAGGCATTCACAGTAGCGCTAGAGCGATCGAAAGCTTCACTTGAATATCTTGCTGCAAAGCATGGATTGACCTCCTAGACGTCGTGAAGTGGCAAGAGCGTTTCTTCTCGGAGGACGCGGCGACGGGGTCGAAGACGCCGCTCTCTTCCGTCCTTGCGATCAACGAAGCGGCGGTCATCGTCACCTTCCACCGGCACAAGCTTTTGTCGCTCGACGATTGTTTCTACGCGCTCCGGGTAGCCGTCTCGCACCTCATCCGATCATCGCTGCATCGGCGTCTGCAGCGACGCGGAATGAGTCGATAACCTGAGGTCGGCGGTTATTCATGCGGCTTCAGGACTGAGCCGATGTCAGGATTGGACCTCCAAAGCGCTTGACGGTCGTGCCGCCGCGTGTGGCCTTCCGCAGAGCCGCTGCGAGCGCAGGGCGAGGGAGAAGATCGATGGCGACGGACACGCAGACGGTCACCGAGATACCGGCCGAGAACATCGCTGTCGCAACCGTGCGAACCGTCGAGATGGAGGGCGCGCGGACGCGCACGGAGCACGACCTTCTCGGTTATGGCGAAGTACCCGCCGACGCCTATTGGGGGATCCATACCAAGCGCGCGGTCGCGAACTTCCCCATCACGGGTGTTCCGGTGGGGCACTTTCCTGAATTCGTAAGAAGCCTCGCTCTTGTGAAGCAGGCTGCTGCCCGCGCCAACCGGCGACTTGGCTACCTGGCTGCCGACAAGGCCGACGCCATCGACCGCGCCTGTATTCTCGTCGCCACTGAGCCGCGCTTTGCCGAATCCTTCGTGGTGGATGCGATTCAGGGCGGCGCTGGCACCTCGACCAACATGAATGCCAACGAGGTGATTGCCAATGTCGCCCTGGAACTGATGGGGCACCCGCTAGGGCATTATGAGGCGCTCCACCCCAATGACGACGTCAACATGGCGCAATCGACCAACGACGCCTATCCGACGGCGCTGAGACTTGCGGTCATTTTCGCCACCCAGCCGCTCATTAAGGCGCTCGACGACCTTGCCTACGCTTTCAAGGGCAAGGCCGTTGAGTTCGCCGACGTCCTCAAGATGGGCCGCACCCAACTCATGGATGCGGTACCGATGACCCTCGGCCAAGAATTCGATGGGTTCCACGCCACCATGAAAGAGGACGTGGCCCGACTGAACGAGATCGTCGGGCTGTTCCGCGAGGTCAATCTCGGTGCCACAGCCATCGGCACCGGAATCAATGCCGATCCTCGTTACGCGTCCCTGGCGGTGGAAGAGCTATCACGGATTTCCGGGCACCCCATGGTCCTCGCATCGAACCTGATCGAGGCGACATCCGATCTTGGGGCGTTCGTTCTGTTCTCCGGCGTGCTGAAACGCGTGGCGGTGAAGCTCTCTAAAATCTGCAACGATCTGCGCCTGCTTTCCAGCGGCCCGCGCACTGGGTTCGGCGAGATCAGGCTGCCGGCCGTCCAGGCCGGTTCCTCGATCATGCCGGGCAAGGTCAACCCGGTGATTCCTGAGGTGGTCAATCAGGTCGCCTTCCTGGTGATTGGTCACGACCTCACCGTGACTCTCTGCGCAGAGGGAGGCCAGCTTCAGCTCAACGCCTTCGAGCCGACGATCGGGTATTGCGTTCTCAGCTCCCTGCGCATGCTTACCGCCGCGGTCGATACCCTCACGAAACGGTGCATCGAAGGGATCGAGGCGGATCGCGAACGCTGCCGCTCCCTCGTCCATGGTTCGATCGGCCTCGTTACCGCCCTTGTGCCGGCCCTGGGGTACGAGGCTTGCTCCAGAGTCGCCCAACGTGCCTTGGCAGAGAATCGCCCCGTCGCCGAGATCGTGTTGGAGGAGGGATTGCTGACGGAGAATCAGCTCGAGCATCTGTTGGAGCTCGAAGCCATGACACGTCCTTCGCGTGTGAGACGGACCAATCAGGGGGCCTGACGGCTAACGCGTCCCGACTGCCCCGTCGTTCCGGTACAGGCGCTGGAACGGGGTCCTGGCTCTCTTCATGACGGTTCAGTGACGGTGCAGAGCACAAAAACTAAGCAAAGGGTGCGCTGGCGTGAACAAGTAATGCCATTAGCGCAGCGCGATGCATTGCTTTTCTTCTCCGGGGCCAACCTCTGCACAGCATGCGACCTCAGCGATGACATGGTTTGCCGCCTGACAAACGTTGCAACGCCGCCACAGCGGTTCACAACCGCCGTGGCATTCACGATTCCGAGTTGCCCGGCGGGACCCGCTCGCACAGAGTGAAAACGCACTGGGGAAACCCCGGGGCACAGCCGGAACGGGGCGATGAAACGCTCCCCTGGCTAACAAACAAAGGCAAACGAACATCGGTCCACGCCGTGTTGAAGTTGCCTATCCCTCGGGTCTCGAAGCTTTTGGAGATATCAATGAAGCTCTTGAAGAGCTCACTCCTCGGTACCGCCGCAGGTTTTGCGTCGGTCGTTGGAGCGCATGCCGCCGATCTTCCCGTGAAGAAGGCCGTGCCGATCGAATACGTCCGCGTCTGCTCCGCCTACGGCGCCGGCTTCTTCTACATCCCCGGAACGGATACCTGCATCCGTCTCTCGGGCCGCGCCCGCCTCGACATCGGCTACCAGCCGACGGACAGCCGCACCGGCGCAGGCAATGGTGACACGACCGGTTATATCGGTCTCGCCCGCATCAACGTCGATGCCCGCACCCAGACTGCCTATGGCACCCTGCGCGCCTTCACCCGTATCCAGTTCGCCTCGCGCACCGGCGGTACCGGCGGCCTCCGCTCCGGAACCCAGGAGCGCATCGGCTCCGCCTTCGCTGCAACCGGCCAGGATCAGGCCGGTCGCGCCCAGCAATTCGTGAACACCGACAAGGCGTTCATTCAGTTCGCCGGCCTCACCGCCGGTCGCGCCTCCTCGTTCTTCGACTTCTACGCTCACGACTTCGAATTCGCCGGCGCGACCCTGAACTCGGACGTCCAGTCCACCAACCTGCTCGCCTATTCGGCCAAGTTCGGCGAAGGCTTCTCGGCCACGGTCTCGCTCGAAGACCCGACCTTCCGTCGCAACACCGTTTACTCGCAGACCTTCGGGGCAACTGGCGTGACCGGCGCTCCGTCTCCGGTTCTCGTCGGACTCGGCGCAACGAACACCTTCCAGAACTACGACGTGTCGCAGCGTAACCGGATGCCCGACTTCGTCGGCGTTCTCCGCTACGATGCTGCCTGGGGTTCGGCTCAGATCTCAGCTGCCGTCAAGGAAATCAACGTCCAGAATCCCGTTGGATCCACCTTCGGTGTAGCTGCGGTTCCCGGTCTTGGTGGGACTGCTGTGACCGGACATCCCTCGAGCGAATACGGCTGGGCTGTCCAGGGTGGCGTGAAGATCAACACCCCGTTCATCGCTCCGGGCGATACGCTGTACCTGCAGGGAGCCTACGGTGAGGGCTCGACCCTCTACACGGGCTACTCGTCCTACAACGGCAGCTACGCCGCGATTGCCAGCACCATCAACGGCGCTGCCTTCGATCCCTTCATGTCCGACGCCACGCTGAACCCTCTCACCGGCAAGATCGAAACCTCCACCAGCTTCACGGTGGTTGGCTCGTTCCTGCACTACTGGTCGCCTGAGTGGCGTTCGGCCGTGTTCGGCAGCTACGGCGAGCTCTCCTTCGCCCGTGGCGCTCGCGCCGCCAATGCCGCTGCATTCCAGACGAATGGTGCCACCACTCAGTTCACTGGCACTCCCGGCACAGTCTCGTTCGACGTGAGCCCGGTTCTCCGTGACACCTACCAGATCGTCGCCGGCGCAAGCCTGATCTGGTCGCCGGTGAAGGACCTCGATATCGGTGTCGAGGGCTTCTACACCAAGGTCGGCGTTCAGAACGGCCGTGTCGTGGATCGCACCCAGTCGAGCGGCACCGTCAACGCTGCGAACATCGCCTCCGGCGCCGTTCGCACCGTGACCGCCGACGACACCTACCAGGTGCGTATGCGCGTCCAGCGCGACTTCTAAGCCTCTGCGATCTTGGGGTTGGCGCTTCGTGCGCCGACCCTGGGGGATGCAAGGAAACGGTTCAAAATGGGCCCGGCTGAAAAGCCGGGCCTTTTTCATGACTGCCGCACATCGATAATCGGCCTCTTCCTTCTGGATCCGGTGATTTCAAACGCAGGGCATTGTCTCGCCAAAAGCGATCTAGCCCGCCCGCACGGCACGTTGATTGCTATAGTCTTCCTGAGCGGTTGACATCTCCGGTGGTCCCTTATTCACCGATTGCGATGGGCGCGACCGCTGCTACGTTGAGCCTCGAGAGCCGATCATTCGATCGGCGGAAACCCCTTCGGGAGTTAGCCTTCACATGCATTTTGGTCATCACAGGTCCGTCGCTCTGAAGGCGACGGTCGTCCTTGCATCGGCAATGAGCTTCACGCTCGGCGCAGCCGGCGCCAATGCCCAGGAACTGACCGGCACCCTCAAAAAGATCAAAGAGACCGGTGAGATTACGATCGGCTATCGTGACGCCTCCGTTCCGTTTTCTTACCTCGACGGTGATCAGAAGCCGGTCGGATACGCGTTCGAGATCTGTAAGAAGATCGCCGAAGCGGTGAAGACCAACCTGAAGCTCACGAAGCTCGAGGTGAGGCTCAATCCCGTCACTTCCGCCACACGCATCCCGCTGATCGCCAACGGCACCGTCGATCTCGAATGCGGTTCGACCACGAACAACGTCGATCGCCAGAAGCAGGTCTCCTTTACGAACACCCACTTCCTCACCGCGACCCGCTACGTCGCGAAGAAGTCGGCCAAACTCGACACGATCGAGGATCTCAAGGGTAAGACCGTCGTCTCCACCTCGGGCACCACCAATATCCGTCAGATCAACGAGGCCAATACCGCGCGCAACCTCGGTCTGACGATTCTGCCGGCCAAGGATCACGCTGAAGCATTTTTGATGGTCGAGACCGGCCGCGCCGCTGCCTTCGTGATGGACGACGTGTTGCTCGCCTCGCTGGCCGCCAGCTCCAAGGAGCCTGGTGCCTACGCGATCTCCAGCGAGGCCCTGTCGAAGCCCGAGCCCTACGGCATCATGCTCCGCAAGGACGATGCGCCGTTCAAGGCCGTGGTCGATGAGGCGACGTCCAAGCTCTACAAGAGCCCCGAGGGCAAAGCCTTGTACGAGACCTGGTTCACCAAGCCGATCCCGCCGCGCGGCATCAATTTGAACCTGCCCATGAGCGAGCCGATGACCAAGGCCTTCGCGTCGCCGAGCGACAGCGCCGACCCGGCCGCTTACTAAGCCGCCGCACGGGAGCAGACGACAGGCGATGAATTACAACTGGAACTGGCGGGTCTTCTTCGACCCGTCGCCGGAAGGCACCGGTACCTATGCCGACATGCTTCTCTCCGGCCTGTCTTGGACGATCGCCACGGCGCTCTGTTCCTGGATCATCGCCTTCTCCCTCGGCTCGCTCATTGGGGTGCTGCGCACCCTTCCGAGCCGGGGGGCTCAGCGGATCGGCACCATGTATGTGGAGCTTTTCCGGAACATTCCCCTGCTGGTTCAGATGTTCCTCTGGTTCTACGTCGTGCCGGAGCTCCTTCCCGGCTCCTGGGGGACTTGGCTGAAACAGCTGCCCAATGCATCGTTCTACACGGCGGTCATCTGTCTCGGCTTCTTCACCGCATCACGAGTCGCTGAGCAGGTCCGAACCGGCATCGAGACCTTGCCCCGTGGCCAGCGGATGGCCGGCACCGCCATCGGTCTCACCACTTGGCAGACCTATCGCTACGTGCTGCTGCCCAATGCCTACCGGGTGATCCTACCCCCGCTGACATCAGAGTTTTTGAATAACCTGAAGAATACATCGGTGGCGCTCACCATCGGTCTGCTCGAACTGACCGCGAGGGCTCGCTCGATGCAGGAATTCTCTTCGCAGGTCTTCGAGTCCTTCACTGCGGCTACGGTGATCTATCTCGGTATCAGCCTGATCGTGGTGACCCTGTCGAGCAAGCTCGAGACACGTATCGCTGTCCCGGGATCGCGCTGATGCCCGCACCATCCGCCTTCCCATCCTTCGCGACCGCCAGACGGGACTAGAGGACCGATGTTTACGGATTTCGACTTCGGGGTCGTCCTCTCATCCTTGCCGTACCTGTTCGGTACGGGAATGGTGTTCACGCTGACGCTCACCGCACTCGCCGCCTCGGGCGGCATCATTCTCGGCACCGTCATAGCGATGATGCGCCTGTCCGGGATCGCTGCTCTGGCGATCCCGGCCAAGATCTACGTGAACTTCATGAGGTCGCTGCCGCTCGTACTGGTCATCTTCTGGTTCTACTTCCTCGTTCCCTATATCGGACAGTGGATGACGGGTGCTTCGCGTCCGATCTCGGTCGGCGCTTTCACCTCAGCGCTCGTAACGTTCACCTTGTTCGAGGCGGCATTCTTTTCGGAGATCATGCGCGCCGGCATCCAGGCAATTCCGAAGGGGCAAACATCCGCGGCCCAGGCCATCGGCCTCACCTACGGGCAGACCATGCGGACAGTGATCCTGCCTCAAGCCTTCCGCAACATGCTGCCCTTGCTGCTGACCCAGACCATCGTGCTGTTCCAGGATACGTCCCTCGTCTACGTGATCTCGCTTACCGATTTCCTCGGTGCTGCATCCAAGGTGGCTCAGCGCGATGGGCGTCTCGTGGAAATGTATCTGTTCGCGGCTGCGATCTATCTGGTGATTTGCATCACCGCCTCGACTCTCGTCCGGCGCCTTCAGCGCCGTGTCGCCATCATTCGCTAAGCTTCCGAGGATCCGCCATGTCCGCCATCGATCCCCAGGCTTCGGCAAAGCCGATGATCGCCATCGACAACATCAGCAAATGGTACGGCCCGGTTCAGGTTCTAAACGGGTGCACGACCCAGGTTACTAAGGGCGAAGTCGTCGTGGTCTGCGGTCCTTCAGGCTCCGGCAAATCCACCCTGATCAAGACCGTCAACGCCCTGGAGCCGATCCAGAAAGGGGCCATCACCGTCGATGGTATCGGTGTTCAGGCGAAGGGCACCAACCTTCCCAAGCTTCGTGCGCGCGTCGGCATGGTGTTCCAGCATTTCGAGCTGTTTCCACACCTGTCGATCATCGACAACCTCATGCTCGGCCAGTGCAAAGTCCTCGGACGGTCGAAGGACGATGCACACGATCGCGGCCTCAAGCTCCTCGGTCGTGTTGGTCTCTCGGCGCACTCGCATAAATATCCGGGCCAGCTTTCCGGTGGTCAGCAACAGCGCGTCGCCATCGCCCGCGCCTTGTCGATGAACCCCATCGTCATGCTGTTCGATGAGCCGACCTCGGCTCTCGACCCCGAGATGGTCGGAGAGGTGCTGGATGTGATGATCGAGCTCGCCCGCGAGGGTATGACGATGATGGTCGTCACCCACGAAATGGGCTTCGCTCGGAAAGTCGCCAACCGCGTCGTCTTCATGGATCGTGGGGAGATCGTCGAAGACGCTACGAAGGACGACTTCTTCGACAAGCCTCGCTCGGAGCGGGCTCAGACCTTCCTCTCAAAGATCCTGGCTCACTGACCTGCAGACGAAGGGCGAGGGCCGCATCGCCTCTCGTCCCTCTAGGATCACTCGAATGATCTCGCTCACGCATAACCCGGTGTGGTTGCAGCGCGATGGTTTATTGCTGCTCTGATCGCCTCCAAGCGTGGCAGGCCAACGAACGACCTCACGGCGAGGAAGTAGGTTTCCTCACCGAGGGGAAGATATGCGAGACTGAAGCGTTTCGCGATGGCGCGGGTGCCCATTCCAACGTCCGCTGCACCTGAAGCGATCAAGGCCGCGACGGCCTGATGCGTGAACTCTTCCGTCTGGTAACCTTGTATGTCTGGCCCGTTGATGCCCGCTTCCACGCATAATCTGTCAAACCATATCCGTGTGCCCGCACCCCGCTGTCTGTTTACAAAGCGGAGACCGGTAGCTGCTAGGTCCGCGATGGCGGAGATTGCGAAGGGATTGCCCGCCTCCATCATGAGGCCCTGTTCCCGCCGTAGAACCGGAAGGGCGATCAGGTTCGGATCAGCTAGAACGTCAGCGAAGATCGTGCCCGGCTCTGGGACCGCTGCGCCGAAATGAAACCCCGCACCATCGACCTGACCGTTTTTCAATTGTGCGAGGGCATCCGTGCTCCCAGCAATCGAAACCGTTATGTCGCCCATGGCGTGAAGCGCATCCAGCAACACTGAATCGTGGCTCACTGCCAATGCCAGGGGTGCGGCCGCAAGGCCTGACAGAACGGCGAGGGCGATCTCTAATCGCCTCTCTTCCACCCCGATGATCTCCTGGCTCGCTCGCGACGCACGACAGAGTGCCTCGAGAAAGACAGTGCCGAAAGATGTTAGAACGGTACCGTGGCCCTTCGTCTTGCTAATGACTGGCTGCCCAAGGATATCCTCCAAGAGGGTGAGACGGCCCCACGCGGAGCGATAGGACACGTGCAGTCGCGTCGCTGCGCCTTGAAGCGAGCCTTCCGAGGCGACCACATCCAAGAGCGCCAGCGTTGGGCCAAACGCGATGCGCCCCTTCGCCACCGAGATGATGCCATCGACAAACAACTCGACCTTCATAGGCACGTCGTTTCCTATTGAACTATGCTCCCCGGCGATAGCATGACGGGTTCGGTCGCGCACAGCATTAGAGCCATGCTTCAAACCCTCCAGGAGACGCTTTCGCGGCTCGCAGCCCTCGATCCAGCCGTAATCGCCATCGCCGGCCTTTCGCTCCGCGTGAGCTTCTCGGCGGTCGGTCTTGGCACGTTGCTTGGAGTGCCGCTCGGTGCCCTTGTCGCCGTGTCTCAGTTCCCGGGGCGAAGGCTCGTTGTGGGTCTGCTCAACGCAGCCATGGGCCTACCGCCGGTAGTTATCGGCCTTGTCCTGTACCTCATCCTGTCTCGTTCCGGCCCATTCGGCAGTCTCGGTTTGCTCTTCACGCCGAGTGCGATGATCGCGGCACAGACCGTCCTGGTTGTCCCACTGATCGCTGCACTCACGCGCCAAATCGTAGCGGATGCGCAAGATCACCTTGGCGAGCAACTCAGCTCTCTTGGCCTCAATGGATCACAGCGCGCCGCGATCCTTATCTTCGATACGCGCTTCTCGCTGGTGACAGCGCTTCTTGCCGCTTTCGGCCGTGCCATATCGGAAATTGGCGCCGTCCTCGTCGTCGGCGGGAACATCGACGGGCATACCCGTACCATGACCACGGCCATCTCCCTCGAAACGCAGAAGGGAGACCTTCCCCTTGCCCTGGCGCTCGGTGTCGTCCTCATCGCCGTCGTCGTCGCCGTCAGTGCCGTTGCCTCGTTGCTCAGGTCTTACGCGATGCGGGCCTATGGATGAGCGCCGCACTCCCTCTTGTGATCGACGGATTGTGCTACCGAGCCGGAAATATGCCGATCCTCAACGGTGTCGATGTGGCGGTGACAGCGCCCGGCATCACGGCGATCATCGGTGCGAACGGTGCGGGAAAGACCGTGCTTTTGCGCCTCATTGATGGGTTGCTTGCGCCCACGAGCGGCACGATCAGCATTGGCGTATCTGCGCATCCTCGACCAAGTACCGCATTCGTCTTCCAGCGGCCCGGTCTCATCAGGGCGAGCGCCGCCGCGAACGTTTCGCTGGCTCTAGCGCCACTCAAGCTAAGCCGGCGCGAGCGACACGACCGTGTGCGGGCGGCACTGCATCACGTCGGACTTTCGGAGAAGGCCGGAGCACCTGCTACGCGGTTGTCGGGGGGCGAGCAGCAGCGGCTCGCCCTCGCGCGAGCTTGGGCAACAGCGCCCGATCTCCTCCTTCTCGATGAGCCCACCGCCAATCTCGATCCGGCCTCCTCTCACGCCATCGAGCATCTCGTCGTGTCGATGGCCGAAGCCGGTACGAAGGTGGTCCTCGTTTCACACAACCTCGGCCAGGTCATGCGTCTCGCCGAAGATGTCGTCGTCCTTGCCGCTGGACTCGCCGTTGAGCACGGGCCTGTCCGCAGCACTCTCTCATCCCCACACTCGCCGCAGGCGCGAGCTTACCTCGCTGGAGAAATGCCATGGACCGCCTTCGCCGCTCTGCCCTGAGCCTCGGGCTCTCCATTGCCGTCCTTGGTCTGGCGACAGGCCCAGTTCTGGCCACCCCCCAGGAGACGATCACGGTGGCGTCCACCACGTCCACCGAGCAATCCGGCCTGTTCAAGGATTTGCTGCCGAAGTTCACGCTGGCCAGTGGGATTGCCGTGAAGGTCGTCGCCCTCGGCACCGGGCAGGCACTTGATGCCGCCCGACGCGGTGATGCCGACGTCGCCCTCGTCCACGACACCACCGCCGAGGAGAAATTCGTCAGCGAGGGATGGAGTACGAAGCGTTATCCCGTGATGTACAACGATTTCGTCCTCGTCGGCCCGAAGGACGATCCGGCCGGCGCGGCCGGCGCCAGCGTCGTCGAGGCCCTGCGCAAGATCGCCGCCGCCAAGGCACCCTTCGTCTCTCGCGGTGATCGCTCGGGCACCCATACCGCCGAGCTGCGCTACTGGAACGAAACCGGTCTCGATCTCGGCGCGGTACGCGGCGATTGGTACAAGGATGTGGGTCAGGGAATGGGGCCAGCGCTCAATACCGCATCGGCCTCCAATGCCTATCTGCTCACCGACCGGGGCACTTGGCTGTCATTCAAGAATCGTGGTGATCTCAAGATCTTGGTCGAAGGCGATAAGCGTCTTTTCAACCAATATGGCGTGATGCTCGTGAACCCCGAGAAGCATCCACACGTGAAGGCGAAGGCGGGACAAGCCTTCATCGACTGGCTCGTTTCCACCCCGGGGCAGAACGCCATCGCTGCATACCGGATCGGGGGGGAACAACTCTTCTTCCCTAACGCGGGAGCCAGATGAGCCTTGGCTCCTATCAAATGCGCAGTGCGATCGGTCGAACCGCCATTGCCCGCCCTTGACACCCCTCTCGGCCGTCGCACTTTCTCCTACTGAGTGTTTCGTCACGTATGCGACGGCTTGGCCTTGGGAGGGCCGTGACATGATGAGTTTCCGTATCGTAGCATTGTCCACCGCAGCGGGGACGGCGATGGCGTCTCTGCTGCCGGTCGTTGCCCTGGCCGAACCGACGGGCAAGCCCGCTAATATCTGCAAGGAACTCACCGCGTTCCTGCATGCGCCCGCTGGGGCGGCACCATCCGGTCAAGCTACGAGCCAGACTAGCACAGCGGTCACGGCACCCGGCTCCGGATCGCAGAAACCTTCTGGCAGTGAGACACAGAAGGATTCGGGCCTCAGCGGCCCTACCGCCCCGAATGGTCCCGGCGCGGCCGGCCCCCAGGGAGCGACACAGAATGCCGCTGCGCCTTCGGGCGCATCGGCCCCAGCACCCGCTGCCGCCCCCGCCGCACCACCGCCCAAGGCTGCGAGCGCCGAGTTCATCGAGCAGGGCGATACCGCTGCGGCTGCCAATGACATTGCGGGTTGCCAGCGGGTCGCTCGGCAGATCCGCCGCGATGGGGTCGTCATGCCGCCCCCGCTAATGGCTCTGGCTGCCCTGGATCTCAAAATCCTCGAGACGGCGAACTGAGATCACCCCAAACAGAATTTAGGAGCTTTGCGAGATGAGAGGCCCCCTGACAGGGGCCTCTTCTCGTTCGTGATGCGTCTCACAGATGGCCGTGGCCGGCGACTGTCCGAGCCGGTGCCGCGATGCGCTTCCAGATGAAGGCCGCGGCGACGACGATGACGGCGCAGATCGCAGCCGCGATCTGATGGGCGTGGGGCACCGAGGCCACGTGTGCGGCAATGTAGGGATCGGTGACGATCATTTCCCCGGCGATCCACCCGAGAAGCGCCGCGCCCGCCCAGATCACCAAGGGGAAGCGCTTCAGCAACGTCGTGATAAGCGATGCGCCCGCGACGATGAGAGGGATCGAGAGCAGAAGACCGAAGACGAATAGCGACACCTCGCCCTTCGCAACGGCTGCGATGGCAACGACGTTGTCCAGGCTCATCACCGCATCGGCGATGGCGATGGTCCGTACCGCTTTCCATAAGGTTTTGCTGTCGCCGACGGCATGTGCCTCGTCATCCTCGCCGAGCGCGAGCTTCACCGCGATCCAAAGGAGAAGCAGCCCGCCACCGATCCGAAGGAACGGTACCGCCAGAAGATGAGTGATGATGACGGCGAAGAGGATGCGAAGCCCCACTGCCGTACCGGCCCCGAGAAGGATCCCGGTGCGCCGCTGCTCCGGGGGAAGGGATCGGCAGGCCATGGCGATGACGACCGCATTGTCGCCGGAAAGGAGCAGGTCGATCCAGACGATCTGCAGCACCGAGACGAGGAAGTGCGAGTCGAGGAAATCCATCGGCGCTTTCGATCAGGTCGGAGGGGCAGGGAGTCGGAACGAGCGGTCCCCCGCTCGAAAGCGGGGAGCATGCGGTCTCGAAGGGCACCCGGCACATCGTACCGAAGCCCGTGCAATGCAAGCTTCAGTCACGCTTACGGGTATGAGGACAGGCGATTCCGCGTCAGTACAGCATCCTGTGCGGATATACCTCGATCGTATCGCCAGGCTCGATTCGGGTAATCTCGCCCGGGAGGCCAGCCAGTGCATCACTGCCGGTGAGTGACGAGAGGATACCTGCCCCATCGCGGGGGAATTTTACCGCTTCGAGAAGTCCATCGGCGGCGCGCTGCAGGCTTACCCGTACGAATTCCAGGCGGCCAGCCTTCTTGCGATAGGCAAAGGTGGAGCGGACGGGAATGCCTAATGGCGGAACGAAATCTTCTCCACCGAGCCGCGCCAGGAGCGGACGTACTACGAAGAGCAGAGTCACGTAGGCGGCGACGGGATTGCCCGGTAATCCCACGAAGGGTGTCCCCTGCACGAGGCCCATAGCCACCGGCCTGCCCGGCTTGATCCCAAGGCGCCAGAAAACGAGGCTGCCGACGGTCTCCACGGCCGGTTTCACGTGATCCTCCTCACCGGTGGAGACACCGCCGGATGTAAGAAGGAGATCATGGGCGGACGCCGCCTCCGTGAGGCGTGCCGCGAGAAGAGTTCGGTCATCGCGTAGGATGCCGAGGTCGCTCACCTCGGCGCCGAAGCGTTTCAGCAGGGCGACCAGCATCACCCGGTTGGAATCGTGGATGGCCCCCTGCGACAGGGCGCCCTGCGGCTCGGCCAGTTCATCGCCGGTAGAGAACACCGCGACCTTCAGGCTTTTCCGGACGGTCAGATGCGGGCGGCCTATGGCGGCGGCGAGTCCGATATCCTGCGGGCGGAGTCGACGGCCGGCCGTGATGATTGTGGTGCCTTTTGCGACATCCTCTCCGGCGAGCCGCCGGTTCGATCCGCGCTTCAGACCGGGGGGTAGGACCACCTCGGTGCCCTCGACCGTCACGTCCTCCTGCATGAAGACCGTGTCGGCGCCGTCCGGCATTCTGGCGCCAGTGAAGATGCGGACCGCGCTCGGCCCGCTTCCCATCTCCAGACCGGCTTGGCCGGCGGCGATCCGGCCTTCCACGGGCAGCCGCGTTTCGCCGTTGGGAGCGAGGTCGGTGTGGCGCAACGCGTAGCCGTCGACGGCGGAATTATCGAATGGCGGCAAGTCGATAGCGGCGATGACGTCCTCCGCCGCGATGCGTCCGTCCGCCTCGTGGAGCGGTACGGTCTCGATCCCGGCAACCACCGGAAGCCGCTCGGCGATCAGCGCCAGGGCGTCGTCCACGCTCATGAGCTGCCCACCGAAGGCGAAGCAATCGTCAGTTAGCTGCGCCATGGCCTCCGAGCCTGTTCAGGACGACCTCGATCGGCTCCGCCATGACCGCCACGAGACCGGCGATTCCACCGACATTGTCGAGGCCTATCACCGGAATCCGAGCGTCGGGGAATTCCGCATCCGTCGCAACGGCGACGATGTTCTCGTCCTGCGGATGAAGCGGTGGACGGCCGTTGGCGTTCCGATGAATCTCGATCTTGAGATGCCCCTCGCGCTTGAATCCTTCCACCAGCACGAGGTCGCAGGGGCTGAGGCGGCGCAGCAGGTCGGCCAAGCTCGCCTCGGCGCCGTCGCGCACTTCGTGCATCTGCACCCACCGGGCCGCCGACGAGATCAGCACTTCGGATGCGCCGGCCTGCCGGTGCCGGTGGGAATCCTTGCCCGGCTGGTCCACGTCGAAGGCGTGGTGCGCGTGCTTGATCGTCGAGACCGTGAAGCCGCGGGCGATTAGTTCGGGAATGAGCTTGGTGAGAAGTGTGGTCTTGCCCGCCCCGCTCCAGCCGGCGAGGCCGATGACCCGCATGGTCCGGTCCGTCATGGCTGGGCCTCCGGCAAGGAAAATCCGAGTTCGGCGAGAAGCGCCCCTGTTTCCCGCTCGGCGAGCAGCGCGAGGAAGGCGGCGAGAGCCGGCTCCTGCGCCCGATCTTCGGCATAGGCGAAATCGTAATGCTCGCTCACCAGCGGCAGGAAGCCGAGGCCATAGGCACTCGCGACGCTCTCGATGGCGACACCCCAATCGGCTCGGCCTTGGGCGACCGCGGCGGCAACGGCGTTGTGCGAACGTGGCTGGTTCCAGTAGCCGGGAGGGCGGGTCCCGTTCAGAAGCCCGTCGATGAGGAGGCGTGTCCCCGAACCGGTGTTGCGGCTCACCATGATCGCGTCGGAATCGAGGAGGAGCGCCGCGACGGCACCCGCCGCGTCGCGTTCCGCGAACCGGCTGTCGCCGGGGCGGAACACCAATCCCTGCATCCGCGTCCAGCCCTCGGCGAGGCGCAAGGCTGGGGTCAGGAACGGCGCATTGTAGCGGCCGGTCGTGGGATCGAAGAGATGCATCGAGGCGATCTCGCACTCGCCCCGCTTCAGGGCGGCGAGCCCCCCGGAGGAGCCGACCCAGATGGTGCGTGCCCGGATGCCGCGTTCGGCCAGGCGTCCGACGAAGGCATCGAGCCCGACGCAATGGCTGCCGACGATGGTGAGGTCGGGGGCGCGGGTGCCCGCGCCGATCCGCGAGAGGCGCACCGGCTCGCCGGCGTCCAGCCCGGCCCGCGCGGCGGGAATCGCGAAGAAGCCGTCGGCTTGCGAGAAGGCCGTCACCGAGCCGGAACCCTTGGACAGCGGAACGGCGACCGGAGCGTCCCGCCCATGGGCGAGGGAGGCCATCACGAATTCCATGCGCCCGAGTTCTGAGGGGATGCGCCGGGGCAGCACAGCTTCGACGCTCTCTTCCTCGCGCGGGGGAAGCCCGGCCAGCGAGCGGATCAGGGGCACGACGAATTCGTGGAAGGTGAATATCGCCGAGGTCGGGAAGCCGGGCAGGACGACGATGGCCTTGCCCTGTGCCTTGGCGAGGCAGAGGGGCTTGCCGGGCTTGAGCGCGACGCCGTGGACGAGGATACCCGGCTCGCCCAGGCGGGAGAGGATGCGGTGGGACACGTCGCCCGCCCCCTTCGACGTCCCTCCCGAAAGGACGACGACGTCGCACTCGGAAAGCGCCGCGCGGATGACGCTTTCGAGAGCGGCCTCATCGTCCGCGACGATGCCGAAGGGCACGGGTTCGCCGCCATTCTCGGTGACCGAAGCGGAGACGATGGCGCCGTTCGAATCGTAAATGCCGGCCGCCGGCAGGGTCTGGCCCGGTGGCGATAGCTCGTCGCCGGTGGAGAGCACGGCGATCCTCGGCCGGCGCACCATCTCGACCGCATCGAGGCCGCAGGCGGCCAGCATGCCGATCTCGCGCGCGGTGATGACGGTGCCCTTGCGGAGAACGGTCTCGCCGCGCGCCATATCCGACCCGGCATAACCGACGAACTGTCCGGGCGCGGCCGCCCGGTCGAGGTCGATCGCCATCGATCCTCCGCTGGACGCGATTTCTGTCGCCTCCACCATCACCACCGCGTCGGCACCGCGTGGAATCATGCCGCCCGTGGCGATGGCTGTCGCCGTACCGGGCTCCACCGCCAATCGGGGAGCGACGCCGCAGGCGAGGATCTCGTGGTTGAGGCCGAGCCGGGCCGGTTCGGCCTCGCTCGCGCCGAGTGTGTCGGAGGAGCGGAGTGCGAACCCATCGACGAGGGCTCGGTCGAAGGGGGGCACGTCGATGGGCGAGGCTACATCCCGCGCCAGCGCGCGGCCGAGCGTTGCGGCGAGCGGCACACTCTCGGATGGCAGCGCCACATGCGGCACCGCCGCGCGAAACCGCGATGCGGCCTCGTCTCGGCTGACCACATGAAGAAACTGCTCCTGACGGGCCGCGCGCGACAGCCTCGCCAGGAAATCCTCGTTCGACTCCGATGCGTCGAGACGCTTCACAGGGGCATGACCTCGATCCACTCCCCCTCGGGATAGCCTTCCCGCTCCGGCGGCACCAGAACCGCGCCCCAGGCGTGGATCAACCGTCGCAGCGGCAGATCCGCTCCGCCGAGAGGTTCCACCCGCTCGTTCTTCAGGCCGATAAAGACGATGTCGCTCATTCCAATGGTCGAGGACATCTTGCGGGCGAGACGCCCCTTGGCCCTGCCGGGGAGGCTCGCTCCGGAGAGCCTCGCCAGTAGGGGACGCCCAAGGGCAAGGAATGTCGCGAGGGCAGCGTCAGGCCTGCCCGGTAGGAGCAGGACCGGGACAGACCCGATCGAGCCGAAACCGGCGCTGTCTCCCGGACGAAGCGCGATGCCATGCGCGCCGAGCCGGCCTCGCCGTGCCAGGGCCTCGGCGCTGTGGTCATTGCGGCCGAAACCCGTGCCGCCGACGACGAACACCGCGTCCGCCCCCAGGATGAGCAGCGCATCGGCGATGGACTCTCTTTCGCGCGAGCATCGGCTCGACGTCACCCGAACGCCCGCCTTCTTCGCCAAAGCCGCGATGGTGGATGCGGAATGGCCCCCGATATCGAGGATGTGAACATGCGGCACGCGGACCGCGACTATGTCGATCCCGCTGGCACCGAGAGCGAGAGCAACGAGCGGCGTCAGCCGTTCCCCCGAACGCGCCAGAACGTCTCCCCAGGCGATCTCCTGACCGATGCCGGAGACACCTCCGCCCGGTGCCGCATCCGCCACGATGTCCCCGTCGGTGTCGATTGCGTCAGGCGGCAGAATCGTATCGGTGCCCGGCGGCATCGCATCGCCCGTGTCCAGCCAGGGTGGAGGCGAGAGCGGCGTCACCGGCGCATAGGCCGAGGCACCCGTCACAGTGCTGCCGGCCACGGCCCAGCCGTCCCGCAGCGCGCGCGGATGCGTGGGTAAGTCGGCGGGGGCGACGACATCCGCCGCGAGAACGGAGCCGATCGCATCGCCCACCGGCACGGCAATGGCGCTTACCGGCTCGGCGACCAGAAGCTGCGCCAAGGCGTCGTCGAGGGGCATCAAGGCCGAAGTCGCGGACCGAATCGACATGCGCCGTGACGGATGCGGCATTGCGAGCGGCTGAGCAACCCCGCCTGCGGCGCATCAGCCGAGTGGTAGCCGGAAGGGAAGACAGGTTGCGTCGCCGCGTCTAATTCTCAACGTCCTCAATCCCGTAAGAGAGCGACGGCGTGGCGCGGATATCAGGGTTGTCGGTTCGACCTCGGCTCTCTCGACAGACGATCCGCCGCGTCTGGCCGATCTGCGCGATGCTCCTCGTCCTCTCCGCACCGCTTCCGGGCTCAGCGCAGCTTCGCGGTCATGGTGGTCCGGTGCGGGCGCTGGCGATTGCCCCGGACGGACGCATCGCGATTTCCGGCGGGTTCGACCATTCCGGCATTCTGTGGGCGATCGACCAGGGGACGGCCCTCTCGGTCCTTCGTTTCCACGACGGTGCGGTGAATGCCGTCGCTGCCCTCGATGGCGGCCGCTTCGTCACGGCCAGCGAGGACGGGCGCATCGCCCTCTGGCAGGCCGGACGCCCGGAGCCCGTCGAGATCTTTTCCGACCATGCCGGACCCATCGTGGCCCTCGCGGTCTCGCCGGACGGGTCGAGCCTCGCCTCCGCTTCCTGGGATGGCACGGCGCATATCCGGTTCCTCGCCGGCGGGCCGGTGCGGGTGCTGCGGGGACATGCGGGCAACGTCAACGCCGTCGCCTTCCTGCCCGATGGCAGATTGGTCACCGGGGGCTATGACGCCACACTTCGAGTCTGGCCCCTCGCCGAGACCGATGAGCCACCGCGCATCGTTCAACTCCCATCGCCGGTGAACAGCGTGGCCGTGGCCGGGGAGGGCGAGATCGTCGCCGCCGGTGCGGATAGCGTGGTCCGCTTCCTGTCCGCCGACGGCACCATCCGCGCGTCGGTCGACCTCGCCACCAACCCTGTCATCGGTCTCGCTTTGTCTCCAGACGGGCGGTGGGTCGCCGCTGCCACGGTGGCCGGCACTGTGGCCATGATCGACCGTCGCGCGGCCAAGGTGGCGTTCAGCCTCGTAGGGCCGGGACTGCCGGTCTGGTCGCTCGCCTTCCGGCCGGACGGAACCGAATTGCTGACCGGGGGCGGGGACAGACTGGTCCGTCGATGGAATGCCGGGACGGGCGAGCCCATCGGGTCGCTGTCGATGCCGCGGCCGGTGGATTCGCTGGCGGCCTTCAAGGGCGATCACGGGGCCGAGGTCTTTCGCGCCTGCGTCGCCTGCCATACCCTGACGCCGGAGGACGGCACGCGAGCCGGCCCTACCTTGAGCGGCGTGTTCGGTCGGCGTGTCGCCACCGCCGAGGGATACACGTTCTCGCAGGCACTGAAGGGCCTCGACATCGTCTGGGATGCGCGGACCATCTCGAAACTGTTCGAGATCGGCCCATCCCGCTACACGCCCGGCACCAAGATGCCCGAGCAGACGATCAACAACCCGGACGACCGCGAGGCCCTGGTGCGTTTCCTCGAGAGGGCGACGAAGACGCCGTGATCAAAACGGGAGTGAGACGCATCACAAATCTCCCCGTCTCGGTAGGTTCTTGCCCGGAGCAAGACGGTGCAGCGGGCTATTTGCAAGACACTTTTTGAGTTGCTTTCCAAGGCTTTACCTCATCCTGAGGTGCCGCGTAGCGGCCTCGAAGGAGGGCTCCAGAACCCACTTAGCGAACTGGAGGGCTCCTTCGAGGCCCGCTGACGCGGGCATCTCAGGATGAGGTGACTGGATGGGATGATCGACTCTGGCAGGAGTATCCGCTGAGCAATCCAATCAAACAGGGTGTTACGCGCCGCCGCTCCCGCTCGTTTCCCGCGCCCGGAAGTAATCCTCGGAGGTTCTCGGCTTCGACCGCTCCGGCACCGTATGCGGGTCGAAAGCCTCGTTCACGACGACTTCGACGCGGCAGGTGTCGCACATCATCAGGGTACGGATCCTGGCCTCGCCGGCACTGCCTCTGAACATCCAGTGGCGGCCCTGAAGCTTCTCGATGACCCGCTCGATGCTGCTGCGTGTGCCGAAGGGCTTGCCGCAGGACACACAATCGAACGGCTCTTCCTCCTTGACGATACGGCGCGGCTGGCTCCAGGCGGCGAAATCCACCTGCGGCTTCAAAGAGATGACATCTTCCGGGCAGGTGGCGGCGCAGAGCCCGCATTGCACGCAGAGACTTTCCTCGAATGCCAGCAGCGGCCGGTCCTGACTGTCACTGAGGGCATGGGTCGGGCAGGTGCCGACACAGGCGAGGCACAGGGTGCAATCCTCGGTGCGGAAGTCGAGACCGCCGAACGGCGAACCGGCTTCCAAGGGGACGACGGCGACAGGGGCTGGGGCGGCTACATGCATCTCGCGGAAGGCGAATTGCAGGACGTTGCGCTTGGGGCCGACCGGCATGAAAGCCGCGGGCACCGGCGCGGCTGTGCCGAGATTTCCGGTCGTCAGCGCGGAGCCCAGCTTGTCTGGATCGTCGGTCTCGATGAGCGAGACGACGGGCGTCCCATCGGCCGAACCGTAGCCCAGCGCCCCAGCGAGGGTATCGGCAAGGTGAGCCATCCGGCGCAGGGCCGCGATGTCGTGCTTGGGACGGTCACGGACGAGGAGGCGAATGCCCACGGCGCCGTAGGCCAGGAGCGCCGCGGCGGCCTCCGGGCCGAGTTGCGTGACCTCGTTGACGGCGACAGGAAGCACGTTGGCCGGCAGGCCGTCGCCGTAGCGGGCCAGCGCCTCGATCAAGGGCTCGCCGTGCTCAGCATCGTGGAACAGCACCATGCCGTTCCGTCCCCCGGCATCGTGATAGGCACGCATCAGGGTCCTTAGGCGGCGCATCAGCCCGTCGGCGGCGGGCAGGGCGTAGGCCGCCGCACCGGTGGGGCACACGGAGGCGCAAGAGCCGCAGCCGGCGCAGATATAGGGATCGATGGCGACGTGATCGCCTGCGGGCGCGATGGCGCCGGTCGGGCAGACTTCGAGGCAGCGCGTGCAGCCGGTGATGCGCGAGCGTGAATGCGCGCAGAGATCGGCCTGGAAATCGATGAAGCGCGCCTTCTCGAACTCGCCGACGAGATGGGAGATCGTGAAGATCGCCCGCTCCACGGCGGCCGGGTCACCGGGATCCGCCCGGACATAGCCGCTGCGCAGGTCATGCGCGGGAAAGAGCGGCGTGCCCCCCGTCAGGTCGAGCACCACGTCGCAGGTGGAGGTGGCGCCGTTGCGCGACGGGCCGAAGGACAGGGATTGACGGGATGAGGGGCTCGGCACCGCGTAATCGTCGATGCGCAGGGAGAACGCCCCGAGATGCCCGCTCGCCGAAACGACACTCCCCTGGAGCACGGGAAACTCGTGCCGGCGCGGCACCGGTACATCGCGCGGGCGGCTCAGCAGAACCGTCACGTCGAGATGGTCGGCGAGCCGCCGCCCGGCCTCGATGGCGACCTCGTCGCGTCCGTAGATGAGGGCGACGCCCTGGCTCACCATCGCGACGGTGCCCGGCGCGGGCGTCGTCTCGGCCGCGGCGGCTAGCAGTGCCGCGATCTTCGGTCCGGCCGCATCGGCCTCCCTCGACCAGCCCGCGTTCTCGCGGATATTGGCATAGGTCACGCGGGCTTCCGCCCCGGCCCCGGCGGCAATATCGGTGAAGAGGGGGGCTTGCAGCGTGCACGAGACGGTGACGGGCGCGCCCTGTGCCAGCGCGTCCTCGAACCGGGCGATCTCACGCCCGCACAGTTGATCGGCGGTCTCCAGGCGGCCACCGCACGCCTTGCCGATCGCCTGCCCGTCGAGGGCGACGGTCTCATCGCAGGAGCACGCGAACACGATCCGGTCGGACAATGATTTACCCCGAACGTTTGGTCACAGCGGCGAGGGTACCAGCCCACTCGCGCTCAGGTTGGTGCATCGTATACTATAACGGCTCGAAACTAGGACCCGACATACGGGCGCAGGTAGAACCGAAACGCATGGCGCCGAGCTCCGACGACCCGGACCTGATCCTGCCGCCCGTCTTTTCTCTCGCCATCTCAGCCGGGCCGGCGAGCGCGTTCGATGAAGCCCGCGAGGCAGCCGCATCAGGCGGCGGGACCGGGCGCCTCGTCTGGCGAAAAAACGCGGAGCTGCTCGACTTTGCGGTGATCCTCGAGCCGGACGAGCCTCTCGCCACGGCGCGCCGCGCCGTCTTCGCCGGCATGGTGGCGCTTGCCGAGGCCATCGGTGCGCATGGTCCGCCCGAGGTCCCGGTGACGTTCGGCTGGCCCGATACGCTCCGCTTCGACGGCGCGCGCCTCGGCGGCGGGCGTCTCGGATGGCCGGCAACTTGTGGCGAGGGCGACGTGCCGGACTGGCTCGTCTTCTCCGCCACGATCATCGCCTCGAAGGCAGGGGCCGGCGATCCGGGCCTGACGCCGGATTCGACCTCCCTCGAGAACGAGGGTTTCAGTTTCGAGGATGGCCACGGAATCCTCGTGGAGAGCTTCGCCCGTCATCTCATGAAGACCTTCGCCATCTGGGAGGAAGACGGTTTCGCGGGAATCGAACGACGCTATCTCCGGCGGCTCGCCGATGGCGGTCCGACGGCACGGATCGATGCTGGCGGCGACCTGATCGGCGGCGACGGCGATCGCCGCGATCTCGTCGAAGCCCTGGCCGCGATGCGCTGGGGCGATCCGCAGACGGGCGAGCCTCATCTGTGAATGTGGCGATGCCCGGATTGTGGGAATGTCGGTCGATATCGCCCGCGGTGAGGGCGTTCCCCAGAGAGAAGACATCGTTGAGAACCCGCATCGCTCGCCTCGCTGCGCTGGCCGCGATTCTATCCCTGCCGGGTGGGCTTCGGGCTGAGGAGGCTCCGAGGGGCCCGGCCATCGAGGCGAAGGGCATGCCCGGCCCCTATGGCGAGCGGCTCACCATCGACGACAAGGGCATCACCCTGACCTTTCCCGACGATGCCGTGACATTGCGCATCGGCGGCCGGCTCCACCTCGATTTCGGTGCGGCCGCCATCCGCCAATCGGGCTTCGGCGACCCGTTCAGCGACAACATCGCCGTGCGCCGCTCGTGGATCGAGACCACCCTGAACCTCGGCAAGGATGTCGGGCTCGGCTTCCAGTACGATTTCGCCGATCCGGTGACGCCGATCAACGATGCGGTCCTGGTCTATCGCGGTGTGCCGGACATGCTCTTCAGCATCGGCAACGAGAAGGAGCCGTTCGGCCTCGACCAGCTCGCCTCCAACAACAACATCCTGTTCACCGAACGGGCCCTGTCCGACGCCTTCGTTCCGGCGCGGAACTTCGGCTTCGCCGTGGGCAGACACGGCAAGGACTGGAGCGTCGTCACCGGGATCTTCGGCGGCAACGCCAATACCGGTATCGGCAGCGAGGGCTTGGCCTCGACGAGCCGGGTGACCTACGCGCCGATCAACGAAGAGAAGCGGACGCTCCATGTCGGCCTCGCCGGGAGCTACCGCAGTCTGCCGCGTGACGAGAGCCCCCTCTCGCTCTCGAGCCGATCCGAAGCGTTCCTCTATACGAGGAGGTTCGTCGATACCGGCGATATTCGTGATGCGGCGAGCATCGCCCGCCTCGGTGCGGAACTGGCCTATCGCTCCGGTCCGCTTCTGGTGAGCGCGGAATACACGCGAACCGAGATCGGCCGGTTCGATGGCGGATCGCCGCTGAGCTTCCAGGGGGGATACGTCCAGGCGAGCTGGGTGCTCAACGGCGACAATCGGGCCTATCGCATGGCACCCGACTTCAATGGCACCAGCTATGCGGTCTTTGGTGGCGTCAAAGTCGCAGAAGCGCAGCGCATCACCCGTGGCGGTTTCGGCGTCTTCGAACTCGGCCTGCGTTTCTCGGCCATCGATCTCGACGATGGCGGCGTGCGCGGCGGCATCGAGCGGGACGGCACGGTGGGCCTATCCTGGTATCCCGATACCAACATCCGCATCATGGCCGATTACGTCCGGTCCCACACCTCTCCCTCCGCGCTTCAGAACGGACGGACGATCGACGCCGATACGTTCATCGGCCGGTTTCAACTGTATTGGTGAAGGGCGTCTCGCCCAGTCGTGAGCAATTTCCGCGAGCCGACCCCAGATACGTGCCGTGGACGCCGGACAGGTGCCTCGAACACGAAGGTCTTCGCCACCACCTCTCGGCCGGTTCGGGTGGTGACGATGGAATGAACAGGCGAAGGCCTCGATGAGCAGTCTCAAACTTCCCCGGACGATCCGCCTCGATCCGTCCGATACCTTTGTCTTCGCGAAGGCGGCCGAGCCCGGCGAATGGGCCGTCACGGGCTCGTTCCTGTTCTGGGATGCCGACGTTCCGCTTCTCGAAGGTAAGGACCGTACGGCGTTTCGCTCCGGGTTCCTCGGGGTGACCTCCCTCGGCTTCTCGACCCTGGCAGTGGTCAGCGAGGCGACGATGGCCGAGCGGGACAAAGCGGTCGAGCAGCTGGCGCATCACCTTTGCGAGCGCCTCGGCGCGCCTACCCTCGATGTGGCCCGCATCGCGGCCGACGAGGAGATCGCCTTCGCCGCCACCCTGTGTCAGCCGGCGGTGGGAAGCGTGATCGCGCTGCATCGGACCTTCGAGGACGGTGCGATCCGCGAAGCGTTCCGCACGCTGCATCAGCGTGGGCCGGGCGTCGCCGGGGCGGACAAGTTGCATGCCCATGCCAGGGCTTTCACCTTCGAGGAGACCGAAGACGAACCCGAGGAACGGGCGGACCTCATCGGCATGGCCAACGCACCTGTTTCCGGGAATGACGGACGATGACCGAGTTCTGGGTCTCCAGCGGACACCACCTCGCCGGGCGCACGGAAGGGGGGGGCCTTGCCGTCACCGACGAGTTGATCCTCGCCTATCTCGCACGGCCCGAGCTCGTGCCGCCCGACGAAGCCTGCATGGCGGAGCGGGCGCTCCACCGCGGCCTCGTGACGGCGCCGCGCCGGCCGGTCTCCCCCGGTGAGATCGCCGCGATGGCGGATGCCGATGCGCGCGAGAACTGGACCATGATGCTCGCCTTCCGCGACCGGTTGATGGCCGCGCGGTCGGTGGAGGCGGCCTATCTCGATCTCGTTCGCAGGGGCCTGAACGGCACGCCACCGATCTTCCTCAATCAATTGGCGCATCTCATCCTGCGTAATGCCCTCGATGGCTGCGATGACCCCTACACGCTCCGCGCCGGCGAGCTCTTCTTCCGGCCGCAGCGCGTCTCTTTCGTCGATGGCGCGGCGTTGCTGGCCGATGCCGAGGTGATCGAGGCGCGGGAGACCGGGGCCGCGCAGTCGCCCCTCGTCGCCATGCTGGGCAAGGAGCCGGCGAATGAGCTCGACGTGCTCACGGACGAGACGGCCTGGACCTATTGGAGCCGCTCCGACGCATTCACCATGGCGCTCAACCTCGGGAGCAACCCAAAGAGCCGCGACGGTCTGGCGCGCGCCATCGAGGCCTGGGTTCGACACCTTCTGCATGTGGAGGCGAAAGTGGAGCCGATCGCCTCCATGGACGATCCGGACTGGCGCTGGTTCGTCGGGCTCGACGCTCAAGCGACCCGAATCGGCAACGCCCTCTGGAACGGCGAGACCCTGGACGAAGCGAGCCGCATGCGCATCCTGGCCCTGTTTCGCCTCACCTTCGCCGACGACCGGCGGATCGACCCGCGCGCTTCCGGCCGGCCGGTCTATCTCCTGATGGCCATGGACCCCGACAAGCGCCTTTTTCTCAAACCTCAGAACCTCGTGGCTGGATTGCCGCTCGCCGACGGCGCGGAGGCCGCATGACCGAAGAGAATCCGACCCCTGCACCGGCGCCGCCCGACGACCGTTTCGATGTCGGGATCATTGTCGTCAAACGGGCCTTGAAGAGCCGTTGGACAAGCCATGCCTGGCTACCGGTCGCGGCCCTTCCGGCGATCCCGGCCGCCTCGCCCTGGACCGTGCTGTCGTCGACGCCGGAGGAGGAAACTTTCTATGCCGGCGCCTACGAGGTCTCGCTCCACCCCGCCGAGACGTCGCATTACCGCGACAACCTGATCTCGGGCCGGCCCTCGCTCTGGGTCGCCCTGCGGCAGGTTGCGGAGGGCAGCTACGAAGTCGCCAATGTGACGGCCGATCCCTATGAGGGCGAATCCATGGCCGAGGGTATCGGCGAGGTGGTCGAGGCGGTGCCGATGCCGCTGGAGGTGCAGGCCAAGGTTCTGGCTTTCTTCGAGGCCTTCCACGTCGAACAGGTGTTCCACAAGCGTAAGCGCGACCGGGCCGATCCCGAGGCCCTGGCGCGACAGGGGACCGGTACGCGCAGACGGGGGGACGAGGGATGAGCGGCGGCGATTTCTTTTCCCGCTGGTCGAAGCGCAAGCGGGCTGTCGTCCGCGAGAGCCCGCCCGCGACCGTGCCGGTTGGAAGCGAGGCGGTCGAGAGCGAAGCGGTCGAGAGGGAGGCGGCGCCTCTCGCGGGAGAACTCTCCGCGGGTGAGACCCTGTCGCCCGAGGAACTCGCCAAGTTGCCCTCCCTGGACAGCCTGACGGCACAGACCGATCTGGCCCAGTTCCTTCGGGCTGGCGTTCCGATGGTGATGCGCAAGGCGGCTTTGCGCCGGATGTGGTCCCTCGACACCAACATCCGCGACTATGTCAGCGAGGCGCGGGAATACGCCTATGACTGGAATGTGGTGGGCGATGTGCCGGGAAACGGCCCGCTTCTGCCCACAGATGACATCAAGGCCATGCTGCGGGAAATCTTCGACGGGACGCCCGACTTGAACGTCGATCCTGAACAGGAAAGCGAAGAGGCCACGCTGATCGAAGCGGAGGAGCTGGCGGAGGAATCCGAGCCGGTGAAAACCGAAGAGACGGATCGGGGCAGTGAAGAACCGGGTCTCACTGTCGTGCAGGTTGGCGAGCCAAGCTTGGCCTTGTCGCCGCCACGTTCTGCCCCCGTGGACACGGCTATGCCGAGACCGCGACGACATGGCAGCGCCATCCCACTTTGAGCAATTAAAAACTACGTTGCGCACGTCCCATTCCGCGGTATTGTGGACGAAGTGAATTCACTTCGCCCGCGATCGGGTCGCGGTTTGAGGATGGTATGCGTTCGGTTGAGTTGTTGCGCGAAGACGAAGCGAAACTCGCTTCCGGCGCGCCCGGCATGACGCAGCCGGTCGTGGACGACGTCGATTTTCTGCGCGCTCATCTCTACGATCTCCTCGCGGCCCTGACCGGCCGAGTCCCGTCCGATGATATCCTGTCGCTTCTTGCCGGCTCGGGTGGCGATGAGACTCCCCTGGGCAAGGCGAGCTCCGCCCTCGCTCGCGAAGCGGCCGGTGCGGATCTGGCCAAGGTCGGGCGCGAGTATTTCGATCTCTTCGTCGGCGTCGGACGCGGCGAAGTCGTGCCGCACGCTTCCTACTACCTGACCGGCTTTCTCAACGAGCGTCCGTTGGCGCGCATCCGCCAGGATCTGGCCCGGCTCGGCATCGAAGCCTCGGGCGGCATGAGCGAGCCGGAAGACCATGTGGCGATGCTGCTCGAGACCATGGCGGGTCTCGTCTCGGGTCGTTTCGAGACGGGAGCCGGCGAGGACCGCGTCTTCTTCGAGCGGCATCTAAAGCCCTGGGCCGGGCGTTTGTTCGACGATGTGGCGGTCAATACCCGTTCGTCTTTCTACCGTGCCGTGGGCGACCTCGGCCGGACGTTCATCGACATCGAGACCCGGGCTTACGCGCTCGACGCGTGAGGCGGGAATCATTGAAACATCGGTCGCATTCAGGAGTGACGAGCATGCGGGACGATCGAAAGGACGAGATGGGACGGCGCCATTTCTTCCGCGCCTTCGGCGGCGGATCGGTGGCGGCCGCTGCCGCGATCACGGCCCAGCCGATGATTGCGACGCCCGCGCAGGCTTACGACCCCGGCGCGGATGAGACGAAGGCCCGCTACCGCGAGTCCGACCACGTCAAGGCGTTCTACCGCACCAACGGCTACGAGACCCTGAAGAAGAATTGAGGGCGCCATGCTGATCAAGCGCAAGACAGGCGGCCCGGGCCGCACCTTCCATCAGGCCGTCACCATCGGCGAGACGCCGAAGGCCCTCGACCGTCGCGCCTTCCTGCGCAATTCCGGCCTCGTCGCCGGAGGGCTCGCGGCCGCCGGCTCGATCCAGCTTGGCTCGGTCCGCAAGGCCCAGGCGGCGGGCGCCTCCGCGATCGGCCCCGAGGTGACGATCAAGAAGAACATCTGCACCCATTGCTCGGTGGGTTGCACGGTGACGGCGGAGGTCGTGAACGGCGTCTGGGTCGGCCAGGAGCCCTCCTTCAGCAGCCCGATCAACCGGGGTACCCATTGCGCCAAGGGCGCGGCGATCCGCGAGCTCGTCTCCAGCGACCGCCGCCTGAAATATCCGATGAAGATGGTCGACGGGCAGTGGACCCGCATCTCCTGGGATCAGGCCATCGATGAGATCGGCGATAAGATCACCGGTCTGCGGGATAAATACGGCCCGGATTCCGTCTACTGGCTCGGCTCCGCCAAATTCACCAACGAAGCCGCCTACGTCCTGCGTAAGTTCGGCGCCTTCTGGGGTACCAACTCGGTCGATCACCAGGCGCGGATCTGCCATTCGACGACGGTGGCCGGCGTTGCCAATACCTGGGGCTACGGCGCTCAGACCAATTCTTACAACGACATCCGCAACGCCAAGACGATGATCATTCTCGGTGGCAACCCCGCCGAAGCGCATCCGGTCTCCCTTCAGCACCTGCTGTCCGGCAAGGAGATCAACCGCGCGAACATGATCGTCATCGATCCGCGCTTCACCCGCACGGCCGCCCACGCCACGGAATATGTCCGCATCCGTTCCGGCACCGACATCCCAGTGGTCTGGGGCATCCTCTGGCACGTGTTCCAGAATGGCTGGGAGGACAAGGAGTTCATCAGCCAGCGGGTCTACGCCATGGACGACGTCCGCAAGGAAGTCGCCAAGTGGAATCCCGAGGAGGTCGAGCGTGTTTCCGGCGTGCCGGGCGAGCAGCTGCGCCGCGTGGCCGAGAAGTTCGCCAAGGAGAAGCCCGCCACCCTGATCTGGTGCATGGGCGCGACCCAGCACACGGTGGGCACCGCCAACGTCCGTGCGCTCTGCATTCTGTGTCTCGCCACGGGCAATGTCGGCAAGCCGGGAACGGGCGCGAACATCTTCCGCGGCCACACCAACGTACAGGGGGCCACCGATTTGGGCCTCGATGTGACGTCGCTGCCGCTCTATTACGGTCTCGTCGAAGGGGCCTGGAAGCACTGGGCGCGCGTCTGGGACGTGGAATACGACTGGCTCCAGTCGCGATTCGACGAGGTGCCGGCCAAGGGCGGTCGGAAGGCTCGTACGCGCAAGGAGAGCATGGAATTACCCGGCATCACCTCCACGAGGTGGTTCGACGGCGTGAACCTGCCCGAAGAACAGGTGGACCAGCGCACCGGCATCAAGGCGATGATGGTGTTCGGCCATGGCGGCAACACCGTCACCCGCCTGCCGGAGGCGGTGAAGGGCTTGACCAAGCTCGACCTCCTCGTAGTGGCGGATCCGCATCCCACCACCTTCGCCGCCCTCGATGCGCGGCGCGACAACACCTACCTCCTGCCGATCTGCACCTCGCTGGAGATGGATGGCAGCCGCACGGCCTCGAACCGCTCGCTCCAATGGGGCGAGCAGATCGTGAAACCCGCCTTCGAATCGAAGAACGATTACGAGGTCATCTATCGTCTGGCGGCGAAGCTCGGCTTCGCCGACAAGATGTTCAAGAACATCAAAGTCGTGGACGCGGTGCCGGACGCAGAGGATATCCTGCGGGAGATCAACCGCGGCGGCTGGTCGACGGGCTATTGCGGCCAGAGCCCGGAACGCCTGAAGGCGCATATGCGCAACCAGGCCAAGTTCGATCTGGTGACGCTGCGGGCACCCAAGGACGACCCTGAAGTGGGCGGCGACTATTACGGCCTGCCCTGGCCGTGCTGGGGCAAGCCGGAGCTCCGCCATCCGGGCACGCATATCCTCTACAACACCAATCTCCACATCAAGGACGGTGGCGGAACGTTCCGGGCCCGCTTCGGCACCGAGCGTAACGGCGTGACCCTGCTGGCAGAGGATTCCTTCGCCAAGGGCTCCGAGCTCACCGACGGCTACCCCGAATTCACCATGGCGGTGTTCAAGAAGCTCGGCTGGGACAAGGATCTGACCGCCGAGGAGATGGCGACCATCACGAAGATCGGTGGGGCCAACATCGATACGGTGAGCTGGGCGACCGACCTGTCGGGCGGTATCCAGCGCGTCTGCCTCGACCACGGCGTCACGCCCTACGGCAACGGCAAGGCCCGGGCGAATGCCTGGAACCTGCCCGACCCCGTGCCGGTGCACCGCGAGCCCATCTATACGCCGCGTCCCGATCTCGTGGCCCAGTACCCGACCCGCCCCGACGAACGTCAGCTGCGCATGCCGAATATCGGCTTCTCGGTGCAGAAGGCGGCGGTGGATCGCGGCATCGCCAAGGACTTCCCGATCATCCTCACCTCCGGCCGTCTCGTGGAATACGAGGGCGGCGGCGAGGAGACGCGCTCGAACCCGTGGCTCGCCGAGTTGCAGCAGGACATGTTCGTCGAGATCAACACCGGCGATGCCACCGATCGCGGCATCAAGGACGGTCAGTTCGTCTGGGTCTCCGGCCCCGAGAACAACGCCAAGGCCAAGGTCAAGGCGCTGGTGACGGACCGGGTCGGCAAGGGCGTCGCCTTCATGCCGTTCCACTTCTCCGGCTGGTACCAGGGCGACGACATGCGGAAATTCTATCCGCACGGCACCGACCCCGTGGTGCTGGGCGAGAGCTCCAACAACACGACGACCTATGGCTTCGATCCTGTGACGGGCATGCAGGAGACGAAGTGCACCCTGTGTCAGATCCGGGCCGTTTGAGGGATAATCGCCATGGCTCGCATGAAATTCCTCTGCGACGCGGACCGCTGCATCGAATGCAACGCCTGCGTCACCGCCTGCAAGAACGAGCACGAGGTGCCGTGGGGCATCAACCGCCGGCGTGTCGTCACGCTCAATGACGGCAAGCCCGGCGAGCGCTCGGTCTCCATGGCCTGCATGCACTGCACCGACGCGCCCTGCGCGGCGGTGTGCCCGGTGAATTGTTTCTACACCACGGCCGACGCGGTGGTGCTGCATTCGAAGGACATCTGCATCGGCTGCGGATACTGCTTCTACGCCTGTCCGTTCGGCGCGCCGCAATATCCGAAGGTCGGCAACTTCGGTTCGCGCGGCAAGATGGACAAGTGCACCTACTGCGCCGGCGGTCCCGAATCCGATCTCTCCACCATCGAGTACGAGAAATACGGTTCGAACCGTCTCGCCGAGGGCAAGCTGCCGCTCTGCGCCGAGATGTGCTCGACCAAGGCGTTGCTGGCGGGTGACGGTGAGATGATCGCCCAGATCTACAAGCAGCGCGTGATCAAGCGCGGCTACGGCTCCGGCGCCTGGGGCTGGAAGACCGCCTATCGCGAAACCGTCGCCATCTAGGCGACGGATTGGACTGCCGGGGTCGAGACTTCAGGAAGGAAACGCCGATGCGGCGGACACTGACGACTTTCAGGACGCTGGTCGCAGCGACCATCCTCACGGCGGCTGTCGGCGCCTCGTCGGCCTCCTTCGCGCAGCAGACGCGCGACGGACTGAACCCGACCGGGCAGAACCCGACGGCGGAATCCGTCAACGAGGATTTCCTGTTCAAGCAGGACCCGAAGATCACCGGCCGCATCAGCATCCCCGACGGCAAGGCGGCTCACCTGATCCAGCCCGCCGGCCGCGACTACCGTGATTTCCGGGAACGGTGGCTGCCCTGGCTCAGCGCGCTCGCCGTCCTCGGCGCCGTCGCGCTTCTCGGCCTGTTCTACTTCTTCCGGGGCCGAATCCTGATGGAGCCCGGTCCCGATACGGGCCGCAAGATCCTGCGCTTCAACGGGTTCGAGCGGTTCGCGCACTGGATGACGTCGAGCTGCTTCATCATCCTGGCTCTGTCAGGCCTGAACTACATCTTCGGCAAGCGCCTGCTGATGCCTCTCATCGGTGCGGATGCGTTCGGCGTGGTGGCGCAATACGCGAAGTTCAGCCACATCTACCTCGCGTGGCCGTTCATGATTGGCGTCGCGCTGATGCTGGTGCTCTGGCTGAAGGACAACATCCCGAACAAGATCGACATTGCCTGGATCAAGGCCTTCGGCGGCTTCATCGGCAACAAGCATCCCAGCGCTGGCCGTTTCAACGCAGGCCAAAAGATGGTGTTCTGGATGGTGATCGGCTTCGGCACGGCCATGAGCGTCACCGGCCTGATGATGATCTTTCCATTCGCCCTCACCGACATCACCGGAATGCAGCTGATGCAGGTGATCCACGCCCTCATCGGCATCGCCTTCATCGCCGGCATCCTCGCCCATATCTACATCGGCACGCTCGGCATGGAGGGCGCCTACGACGCGATGGGCAGTGGCAAGGTCGATCTTGGCTGGGCAAAGGTCCACCACGACCTCTGGGTTGAGGAAGAGCAGGCCAAGAACGCGAGCGGCCCGCAACTCGGGCGGCATCAGGTGCCTGCCGAGTAACCTGACGGACTAATACAGGCGCTCGGCGACCGGAGCCGGCATGTCGAGGATCGGACAACGTCCATGAAAGCTTTCATCATCGCCCTCGTCGTTGCCGTCGCCCTCGGCACGCTGGCCGCTATGCTTCTCAACCAGCAGCAGCGCTTCGCCTACCAGGCCTTCACGACCTCCGGCACGCGGGTCTCCGACCCGGCGGGGCACAGCAATCTCGTCGGGCCGCATTGGAACGGCGTCACGCCCGATCCGGAGAAGCCCTCTAAGTCCTGAATTCCGGAATCTCACGGAACGCCCATGACGTGGGTTTTGGGTCGCGAAAGAAGCCCCGCTTGCCGGATGCGCGGTACCGTATTCGGTGGGTAAAGGACGGCGAAAGCGACTTTCCGGTCCCTAATTCGCCGATCCGTTCAACGGATTTCCTTCGTCCCAACCATAGCCGAGCGTCTCGAACCGCATGGATCGGGCATCGACCATGAGCAGCCGTCCCACCAGCGGCTCGCCGAAATCCGCAACCGCGCGGATCACTTCCATCGCCATCAGAGATCCCATCACCCCCGCCAGAGCGCCGAGCACACCGGCCTCGGCGCAGGCGGGCACGCTGCCAGGGGGAGGCGGGTTCGGGAACAGGCAGCGATAGGTCGGATTCGGGCGGCCGTCCTTTCCAGTCTCATGGGCGCGGATCGTCGTCAGTGTGCCGTCGAACTGCCCGAGGGCGGCCGTGACGAGCGGACGCTTGGCGTGGAAACAGGCATCGGAGACGGCATAGCGGGTCGCGAAATTGTCCGACCCATCGGCGACGATATCGTATCGGCCAATCAACGCGACGGCATTGTCCGCGTCGATCCGCATGAGATGCGGTTCGATCCGCACATGCGGATTTAGACGCGCCACGGCATCGGCGGCGCTGTCGATCTTCGGACGACCGATATCGGGCGTGCCGTGAATGACCTGCCGCTGCAGATTGGAGAGCGAGACCGTGTCGTCGTCGACGATGCCGATCGTGCCGATGCCGGCCGCTGCCAGATACTGGATCAGTGGAGCGCCAAGCCCGCCGGCGCCGATGACGAGCACCCGCGCCGCCTGCAAACGCGCCTGTCCCGGTCCGCCGACTTCGCGCAGGACGAGGTGGCGGGCGTAGCGTTCGACTTCGTCGCTGGAGAAGGCCATCCCGGTGAGATAGCCCTTGCGGCGAAGCGCCGAAAGGCCATCGGGACGGTATTTGCGTCCCGGTGCCGTGCCGCTTATTCGCGACGGTGGAATGTCCCATCTCGACGAGACGATGCCCGTGTCCTCTCCCGTTATCGCCGATCACTCGCCGCTGGCCCTCGCCCAGGCCCTCATCCGCTGTCCGTCAGTGACGCCGGAGGAGGGCGGTGCCCTGCAATGGCTCGGTGGCGTCCTGGAGGAGGCAGGTTTCACTGTCGAGCGCCCACGCTTCTCGGAGCCGGGAACGCCCGATATCGACAATCTCTACGCGCGGATCGGGACAGGCAGTCCCTATCTCCTTTTCGCTGGCCATACCGACGTCGTCCCGCCAGGCTCCGTCGAAGCGTGGCGGCACGGGCCGTTCGATGGCGCGGTAGCGGACGGCATGCTCTACGGCCGCGGCGCGGTCGATATGAAAGGCGGTATCGCCTGCATGCTCTCGGCGGCGCTCGCTTTCGTCGCCGAGCGGGGAGGGGCGTTCAACGGCTCCATCGGGTTCCTCATCACCGGCGACGAGGAGGGGCCAGCCATCAACGGGACGGTGAAGCTCCTCGAATGGGCGAAGGCGCGGGGCGAGCGTTTCGATCATTGCCTTCTCGGCGAGCCCACCAACCCGGCGCACCTCGGCGAGATGATCAAGATCGGTCGGCGCGGGTCTCTCACCGGCAAGCTCGTCGTCCATGGCCGCCAGGGCCACGTGGCCTACCCCCACAAGGCCGAGAACCCCATCCCCGGCCTGCTGCGCCTCGCCTCCGCCCTTCTCGCCGAGCCCCTTGATGGCGGCACCGCGCATTTCGATGCGTCGAACCTCGAATTCACCACCATCGATGTCGGCAATCCGGCCACCAATGTCATCCCGGCCGATGCCCGCGCGACGTTCAACATTCGCTTCAACGAGGGTTGGACGGCGGAAACCCTGGGTGCCGAGATCCAACGGCGGCTGGAGGCGGCCGCCGGCAACACCGTCCGGTTCACCCTGGACCTTCAGCCTTCGAACTCGCCCGCCTTCCTCACCGCGCCGGACGCGTTCACGGACCTCGTGGTCGAGGCGATCGAGACCGAGACCGGGCTGCGCCCGGTCCTGTCCACCACCGGGGGCACATCGGATGCCCGTTTCATCAAGGATGCCTGTCCGGTCATCGAGTTCGGCCTCGTGGGTGAGACCATGCACCAGACCGACGAATGCGTGGCTATCGCCGATCTGGATCGGCTGACCGCGATCTATGGGCGGGTGCTGGCGGCTTACTTCGGGGAAACAGCGAACCCAGCCAAAGCCTGATGGGCATCACGACGCCTTGCGCATCATCGACTGTCGAACCCAGCTATCGCGAATGCGATACCGGCATTGGAGGCGATGCCGGTGCAAGGTGAAGCGGCGATTGCGCGGGCCCAATCTTTCCCCGACGGCGATGTAGATCTGCCGAAGGCGGTGGACATGCGGGTCGTCCAGGCGCAGCTCGATACTGGCTCTCGTCAGCGCGGCCGCAGCCTTGGGATCCTTGACACTGAGCGGAACGAGGCTGTCACCGAGGATGATGCGCCCGACTTCCAGAAGCAGGTTTTCGTGTGTGCCGTCGGTGGAAGCGGCCAGCCGTTCGAGGTCGAACAGGGTCCGCACGCCTAGGGGCCAAAGCCGGATGACCCTCTCTCGGCCGACCGAACAGCAGAGCTGCGCCTGCGCCACCCAATCCATGATCTGGTAGACGCCGAACGGTGTCTCTACGAACAGCATCAGCGGATTGGCGGTGGCTAGGTTCTGTGTCGAGTGGATGTGGTGATCGTCGAGCCTGACACGGATGTTGCTGTCGATCCCGTCGATGATCTCTACGGGTGTGATCTTGAAGGCCCGGAAGACGTCCTCTTCCTCGCGTTTGAAGTTCTTCAGCTGGTCTCTTTGCACGATGCTCCGCATGACGACATCTGGCATGATCCCGGCGACGAAACAGGCGACGACCACTGCAGCGATGGTGGCCGGCGCAGTCGCGAGGGAATCTGCTTTCAGCAGTGCGGAGACCACGTCCGTCCCGATCCAGAGGATAGAAATGACGAGGATCGGCCCGAGCGCGATGCTGACCAGCATCCTGATGCTCTCGCCGACGATCGTCCCGGGGCTCATGTCGAAGTTCTTGATCGCGCGGTAGAAACTGCGCAACGCCGTAACGTAGCTTCCGGCGAAGGCCGCGCAGATTCCCAGGAGCCAGACCAGCCCCAGGCTACCCGGCGTCGGATACGTCACGCCCGGCCAGCTGAAACCGGACGGTGTCGTCGGTTGTCCGGCGAACATCCAGAGGAGCAGCGACAATCCGTAGAACATGCCGATCCCCGCGAATGCGCTGAAGGGAGCGCAGCCGATGAGCCAGGAGACCTTCGAGAAATCCTCGCGTTTGCGATGCGCCTCCCGCGCCATGGCATTCGTTCGATCATCGCCACCGAATCCTGCGGTCGGGTCGCTGCTGCGCTTGGCCCCGACGAAATACTTGTATTTCACGAATTCGAAGGATGGGATCAGCATCGGCCCCGGCTGATCCGATCTATCGAAGACCGTTGCGAGATCCGTGATGATCTCCTGCCTCTGAAGTTTGATCGCCTCTCGTATGGCGACGAATATCAGCGGTGAGACGACCGCGAAGACAGTCGCGAGAACGAGGATGATCTGGAATGGCGTTTCCACGGGCGAAGGCTCCAGGCCTCACGATGTCGAAGATCGTCGAGGTTGCCTGAAGATGCCTTTTCGCTGGCAAAATACAATCTGAAATTGATTACTCAGTAGATTCCCGGTCTGGCCGGTAATCCACCCCCACGAAGGTCAGTCCCTTGGCGGGCGCCATCGGGCCGCAGCGGGCGCGGTCGCGGCTCGCCAGGATGTCGGCGACCTCGGCGATGCCGAAGCGGCCGCAGCCGGCCATCATCAGTGTTCCGACCATGGCGCGGACCTGATGGTGCAGGAACGAGCGTGCCGAGGTCGAGATCACGATCTCCTCGAACAGGCCCATCGTCACCGTGGCCACGTCGAGCTGTTCTAGGGTGCGGATCGGGCTGTTCGCCTGACACTCGGCGGCCCGAAAGGCGGTGAAGTCGTGGCGACCGAGGAGACCTTGCGCGGCCCTGTGCATCACCTCGGCATCGAGCGGCCATGGAACGTGCCAAACATGGTCGCGCGTCAGGGCAGGCGGGCTGCGCCGGTTGAAGATGCGGTAGCGGTAATGCCGTCGAATGGCTGAGTGGCGCGCATCGAAACCGGGCCCGACCCGCTCGGCGCTGACGATGGCGACCGGTAGCGGGCGGAGATGGGCGTTCAGGGCGTCGCGCACCGTATCCGTGCGCCAGTCCTTGATGAGGTCCAGATGGGCCACCTGATGGATGGCGTGGACGCCGGCATCCGTCCGACCGGCGCAGGTCAGGCGCAGGTCCTCCCCTGTGAAGCGTTTGACGGCGTCCTCGATGGCGCCCTGGACGGTGATGTCTTCGGCCTGTCGCTGCCATCCGCAGAACGGAGCGCCGTCATACTCGATCACGAGTTTGTAGCGGGGCATCAGCGACGGCCCCCGGTCTCTGAGTTCACGGGAAGCGCGTTCCCGGCGCGAGATGCGCACCGCGCACGAATTCCGCACCCGTGACGATGCCGCCCTTGCCGGCCCGGCGCAACTCTGTGAGCTGCACGGCTCCCTCGCCGCAGGCGATGGTTCCGGCCGCATCGAGCAGAGTGCCGGGCATGCCCTGTCCCTGCTTTGGCAGGGCGCGCAGCACCTTCACCCGTTCCGGCCCCTTGCCGAGATCGGCCTCGAAGAAGGCTCCGGGGAAGGGCGACAGCCCGTTGATATGGTTCGCCACCTCACCCGCCGGCTTCGACCAGTCGATGCGCGCCTCGTCATTGGTGATCTTGTGCGCGTAGACGAGACCCTCCTCGGATTGGGGCGTGAGGGGGAGGGGCTCGTGTTCCAGCTGGCCGAGGGCCCGGCTCATGAGCGCCGCGCCAATGGGCATCAGCGTATCGTGAAGGTCTCCCGCACTCATGCCGGGGGTGATGGCGACCCGTTCTTCCAGGGCTACGGGGCCGGTGTCGAGGCCCGCCTCCATGCGCATGATGCCGACACCGCTCTCCGTATCCCCTGCCATGACCGCGCGTTGGATCGGTGCCGCCCCGCGCCAGCGTGGCAGCAGGGAGGCGTGGAGGTTCAGGCACCCGTGGCGCGGCACGTCGAGGATCGCCTGAGGCAGCAGCATCCCGTAGGCGACCACCACGGCGACATCGCATCCGTGCGATCGGAACAGCGTGAGCGCATCCGGCGTCTTCAGCGTCGTGGGGGTATGAACCGGCAGGCCGAGCCTGTCCGCCAGCGCATGGACGGGAGACGGACGCAACGCCATGCCGCGCCCGGACCGCGCCGGGGCGCGGGTATAGACCGCGGCGATGTCGTGACCGTCTTCCGCCAGGCGCGCCAGGGTCGCCACGGCGAAATCGGGCGTCCCCATGAAGACGAGCTTCATCGCGCGCGCTCTCTGTTGAAGGATGGGATCAGACGTCCTCGCCGCGCTTGGCCGCCTTGACGAATTTCTTGATGACGCGGTCGCGCTTCAACTTCGACAGGTGATCGATGAAGAGTACGCCGTCGAGGTGATCGATCTCGTGCTGGATGCAGGTGGCCAGAAGCCCGTCCGCCTCGATCTCGCGGGTTTCACCGGAAAGGTCGCGAAAGCGTACGCGCACCCGGTCGGGCCGCTCGACCTCGCCGTAATATTCGGGGATCGACAGGCAGCCCTCGTCATAGACGCGCTTCTCCTCCGAAGCCCAGACGATCTCCGGGTCGATGAAGACCTGCGGCTGCCGCGCGTTCTCGTCCTTCGACGTGTCGATCGTGACTACACGCTTGGTCACGCCGACCTGGATGGCGGCGAGGCCGACGCCCGGGGCATCGTACATCGTCTCCAGCATGTCGGCCGCGAGGGTGCGGACCTCATCGTCGATGGTACCGACGGGGGTCGACACCTGACGCAGGCGGGCGTCTGGCAGGATGACGAGGGGGCGGATGGTCATGGCGCGGCCGGATCTGTCGATGAAAAGGGCCCGGCTCCCTGTCTCCCGGGTCCGCCGTGCCGGACCCGCAGATAAGGTTTGGCGGATGGCCGGTCAAATCGGCCAGGGATAGCGATGCGGCTCAGAACGCCGTCCGGCTTCGGATGGCCGCCGAGAGTGTCCCTTCGTCGAGATAATCGAGCTCTCCCCCCACCGGCACGCCATGGGCGAGGCGGGTCACCTTCAGCCTGTGATGCGCCAGGGATTCGGTGACGTAATGCGCGGTGGTCTGACCATCGACCGTGGCGTTCAGAGCCAGGATGATCTCCCGGACATCGCCATTCCCGGCCCGGTCCACCAGGCTCGCGAGGTTGAGATGCTCCGGCCGGACACCATCGAGGGCGGAGAGCACGCCACCGAGGACGTGATAGCGCGCCGTCACCGCCCCTGACCGTTCCAGGGCCCAGAGATCCGAGACATCCTCGACCACCACCAGGATGGAGGGATCGCGCGACGCGTCCCGGCAGATGGTGCATGGGTCGCTTGTATCGACGTTGCCACATTCCTGGCACACGACGATGCGCTCGGAGGCCACCTGCATCGCCTCCGCCAGCGGAGCGAGCAGAGCTTCTCGCTTTTTGATGAGATGCAGCGCCGCGCGCCGGGCCGAGCGCGGGCCGAGCCCCGGCATTCGCGCGAGGAGCTGGATCAGGCGTTCGATTTCGGGGCCGGCAACGGCTTGGGCCATACGTGTTCCGTCAGACGGCCGCGGCCGTGTTCGTTAAATGGGGTCGGATCTCGTCGTCTTGTAGTCGGGAATCGCCGCCGCCGCATGCGTTCCGACGCCGCTCCGGATACCCCTTTGTTTCTCTGACAGATCCGTTCGTTCGTCTTTTAAACCGTTGCCGTCTCAATTGACCGGTGGCCGCCGGAGAATAAGCAGGTCTATTCGATCGAGTGGTGAACCTGTGCGCGGCGGACCTGAACGACCGCGTGGACGCTCCATCGGACCGTCCGGAAGACGAATGGGAGATTCCGGCCAAGCCAGACCTCAAAGCGATCAGGTGTTCGAGGAGTAGCGGACGTGACACATTTCGGCGATTTCAACGCCAGCCATGGACCCGAAAAAATCGGCCTGCGCAATCTGAAGGCGGTTCATTGGAACCTGGAACCCCCACGGCTCTACGAGGAATCCCTGAGCCGTGGTGAATCGCAGCTCGCCCATGGCGGCGCCCTCGTGGCGACCACGGGCAGCCATACCGGTCGTTCGCCGAAGGACAAGTTCATCGTCCGTGACGCCAACACCGAGAACGAAATCTGGTGGGAGAACAACGGCGCGATCACGCCCGAGCAATTCGAGACGCTGTACCAGGATTTCCTCAGCCATGCCGAAGGGCGCGAACTCTTCGCCCAGGACCTCTATGGCGGCGCCGATCCGGCCCACCGTGTCCAGGCGCGGGTCTTCACCGAACTCGCCTGGCACTCGCTCTTCATCCGCAACCTGCTGATCCGGCCCGACCGTTCGGCTCTTGAGGATTACGTCCCCGGTCTGACGATCATCGATCTTCCGAGCTTCCAAGCCGAGCCGCACCGTCACGGCTGCCGCTCGAAGACCGTCATCGCCATCGACTTCACCCGGAAGATCGTCCTCATCGGCGGCAGCGCCTATGCCGGCGAGATGAAGAAGTCGGTCTTCACCTATCTAAACTACGTTCTGCCCGGCGCGGGCGTGATGCCGATGCATTGCTCGGCCAATGCGGCGCTGGATGCCGAGGGCGAGTCCGCCCTGTTCTTCGGCCTCTCGGGCACCGGCAAGACCACGCTCTCCAACGATTCCTCGCGGCAGCTCCTCGGCGACGACGAGCATGGCTGGAGCAAGGACGGCATCTTCAATTTCGAGGGTGGCTGCTACGCCAAGACCATCCGTCTCTCCCGCAACGCCGAGCCCGAGATCTACGCCACGACCGAGCGTTTCGGCACGGTGATGGAGAACGTGGTAATCGACCCGCTCTCGCGTCGCCCCGATTTCGACGATGCGTCGCTCACCGAGAATACCCGCTGCGCCTACCCGCTCGACTTCATCGCCAATGCCAGCGCCACGGGCAGGGCCGCTCACCCAAAGAACATCGTGATGCTCACCTGCGACGCGTTCGGGGTGATGCCACCCATCGCCAAGCTCTCGGGCGCGGAGGCGATGTACCACTTCCTCTCCGGCTACACCGCCAAGGTGGCCGGAACGGAACGCGGCCTGACGGCGCCCGAGGCGACGTTCTCGACCTGTTTCGGCGCACCCTTCATGCCCCGGCACCCGAGCGTCTACGGCAACCTGCTGCGTGATCTCATCGCTCATCACGATGTGGATTGCTGGTTGGTGAATACCGGCTGGACCGGCGGAGGTGTCGGTACCGGACGGCGCATGCCGATTCGCGTCACGCGTCGCCTGCTCGGTGCCGCCCTGGACGGGTCGCTGTCGAAGACCGAGTTCCGTCGCGATCCGTATTTCGGCTTCGCGGTTCCGGCTTTCGTTCAGGGGGTCGAGCCGCACATTCTTCAGCCCGTGAAGACCTGGGGCAACAAGACGGCTTTCGCCGAGACGGCGACGCGCCTCGTGTCGATGTTCCGGGAGAACTTCAAGCGCTTCGAGGCCCATGTGGACGCCGACGTGCGCGCCGCCGAGCCGGTTCAGGTCATCGCGGCCTGAGACAGATCATCGTTCGATCCCGGCTCGTGCCGGGATCGGCCCCTACGACGAAGAACCGGCCGAAGACCTAGAACAGGTTCAGCCCCGGCGGGATCGGCAATCCCTTGGTCAGTTCGCCCATGCGTTCGGCCGCCACCTGCTCGGCTTTCCCGCGCGCGTCATTGACCGCGGCCACGATCAGATCTTCCAGGATCTCACGTTCGTCGGGGTTCATCAGCCCAGGATCGAGGGTGACGCCCTTTACGAGGCCCTTGGCGGTCATCGTCACGGCGACCGCGCCTCCGCCGGACGCGCCGCTGACCTCGACGGTATCGAGCTCGCGCTGCAGGGTCGCCATCTTCTCCTGCATGGCCTGGGCCTGCTTCATGATTCCCATGAGGTCGCGCATGGCTGAGCTTTCAAAACGAAGTGAGACGATTACAGGACGGCATCTGGGGTCGGCAGCGGCGAAGCGCTATGCCTCGTCGTCCGGATCTCCGGTGCTTTCGGGGTCGACCGGCGTGAGGTCCGTGCTGGCAGCCGCTTCCACCGGGGGGGCCTTGTCCCGCACGTCGATGATCTGGGCGCCGGGGAAGCGCGCGAGCACTTCCTTCACCAGAGGGTGCGCCGCCGCGTTCTCATGGCGCGATTCCAGCGCGGCGCGTGCCTTGCAGGCAAGGGTGGGCTCTCCCTCCTCCTTCGACAACGCGACGATCCAGCGTCGGCCAGTCCAGGCATCCAGCGAACGGGCAAGATCGTTGGGCAGGCTCTGCCGGCCTCCCTCCGCCAGGCGGAACTCGATCCGCCCTTCCTCGAACCGTACGAGATGCGCTTCTCGTTCCAGCGCCATCTTGAGGCCGATGTCGCGGCGCTCGTCGGCGAGGGCGACGATATCTTCGAAACAGGTCAGGCGCGGACCAGCCTCGCGGGGCGCTGCTTCCGGGGCGGGGGCCGGGACGAGATTCACACGCGCGCCGCCGCTCGCCGCGAGGGTCAGCGCGGGACGCGGCGGGGGCAAGTCGATCGATGGCAAGTCGATTGATGGCAAGTCGATTGATGGCGAGGCCATCGATTGTGCGGCCAATGACTGCGAAGCCCCCGGCGGCGGGCCCGATGTGGCCGAGTGTGCTGCTCCGGCATGCGCAGATGACACTCCGCTCGGCGCGGATGCACTCGGCAGTGTAGCTCCCGTCGATGTCATCGGGGTTGCGGCGAACGCATCCGATTTTAACTGTCGCAGGGCCTCGTCCGGCGTCGGCAGGTCGGCGGCATAGGCCAGGCGGACGAGAGCCATTTCGGCGGCGGCGAGCGGTCTCGCGGCGGTCTGGACCTCGGGAATCGCCTTCAGCAGGATCTGCCATGCGCGGGACAGGGCGCGGATGGACAGTTTGGCCGCGAACTCACCTCCGCGACCGCGCTCGTCGGCGCTCAAGGTCGGGTCGGCCGCCGCCGCATCGGGCACGAGCTTCAGCCGGGTGACCAGATGGGTGAAGCTCGCCAGGTCCGACAGGACGACGGCGGGATCCGCTCCCGCTTCGTACTGGCTGCGGATCTCGGCGAAAGAAGTCGGTACGTCGCCACGCATCACCGCCCCGAACAGGTCGACGATCCGCCCCCTGTCGGCGAGGCCGAGCATGTCGCGCACGCTCGCCCCCGTGACGAGGCCGGCGCCATGGGCGATGGCCTGGTCGAGGAGCGAGAGCGCGTCACGCACCGAACCTTCGGCGGCGCGGGTGATCGCCGCCAGGGCTTCCGGCTCGGCCTCGACGGATTCGGCCGCGCAGATCTTGGCCAGATGGGCGACCATGGTGTCGGCCTCGACCCGACGCAGGTCGAAACGCTGGCAGCGCGACAGGATCGTCACCGGCACCTTGCGGATCTCGGTGGTGGCGAAGACGAATTTGGCGTGGGGCGGCGGCTCTTCCAGTGTCTTCAGAAAGGCGTTGAACGCCTTCTCCGAGAGCATGTGCACTTCGTCTACGATGTAGACCTTGTAGCGGGCGGAGACCGGCGAATAGCGTATGCCGTCAATGATGCCGCGTACGTCGTCGATACCGGTATGCGAGGCGGCATCCATCTCCAGCACGTCCATGTGCCGTGATTCCATGATCGCCTGACAATGGCGGCCGAGCTCCGGCATGGCGATGGTGGGGCCGGTATCGGGATGCCCGTCGCGCAGGTAGTTCAGACCACGGGCTAGGATGCGGGCGGTCGTCGTCTTTCCGACGCCGCGCACACCGGTCAGCATCCAGGCTTGTGGAATGCGATTGGCCGCGAACGCGTTGGCCAATGTGCGGACCATCGCGCCCTGGCCGATCAGATCGTCGAAATTCTGGGGGCGGTATTTGCGCGCCAGCACCCGGTAGGGCGTGGCCGCCGGTACGGGCTCGGGAAGACCCGGAAGGCCGGGAAAATCGCTCGGAGTGCCGGAGGTCGCGTCCATGCCGCCTTGCGTGGTTCGAGCGGCCCCGGGTCGGGGGATGCCGCCACGCGGACCTCAAAAGAAACGAAGGTGGGAGGCTGGACGAAGACCCGCTCGGTCTCGTTAGGGCTGCTTCCTTCCGGACCTGACCCGGTTGGCGAGTGAAACGTCCCTCGCCAACCTCCCGAGCGCTATATGGCCGGCGCCTTGCTGGAACGCAAGCGCTAGGACGGACGAAGCGCTTATTCGGCTTCGCGAGTGGTGATCGCGTAGGTCTTGAGGTCGAGTTCGAGGTCGAACTGCTTGCCATTCGCATCGATGGCGTCGTCCACGTCGATCTCGTGCTCCTCGACTTCGATCTTGCCCCACTTGGTGAAGCCTTCCTTCTTCAAGGTGGCTTCGATCTTGGTACGCTCCTCGGGGGTCGGCGCACGGTCGGCGAAGGCGGTGCCAGTGAGGGCGAAACCGAGGGCGATGGCAGCGAGGCTCGCAGTCTTGATCGACATGGTGGAACTCCTTGGTCCGGAAAGTGAGACTTTCGAACGGCGAATCGGGAATGGAGTTCCATGACACGTCAGCAAGGGCGCACGCGCTGGTTGTCATGAGCCATGGCGCATCCTAACCTTGGCTATAAGCTCAGGGGTCTGGATCCATGGTCACCCGCGTCGCCACAGTCGCCTTCGAGGGGATCGAGGCGCGCGCCGTCGACGTCCAGGTCCAGATCGCCCCGGGGGCGGTGATGTTCATGGTGGTGGGGCTGGCGGACAAGGCCGTGGCGGAATCGCGCGAGCGCGTGCGCTCGGCGCTGATCGCATCGGGACTGGCGCTTCCGGCAAAGCGCATCACCGTCAACCTCGCTCCGGCGGACCTGCCGAAGGAAGGCTCGCATTACGACCTTCCCATCGCCCTCGCGGTGATGGCCGCCATCGGCGCGATCCCACCCGATGCGCTCGCCGGGTACTGCGTTCTTGGTGAGCTCGCTCTCGACGGCACGATCACGGCGGTGAACGGCGTCCTGCCCGCCGCGATGGCGGCGAATGCGCGAGGACTTGGCCTGATCTGCCCAGCGGCGACGGGACCCGAGGCAGCCTGGGCCGGCGGCGATATGGACGTGCTGGCCCCGCGTTCGCTGATTCAACTGGCCAATCATTTCAAGGGAAGCCAGGTGATGGCCCGGCCCGAACCGGCCGTGGCCACGAGCACGGGACGCCTACCCGACCTTCGCGACATCAAGGGCCAGGAAGGCGCCAAGCGAGCGCTAGAAATCGCCGCCGCCGGAGGGCACAACCTGCTGATGAACGGCCCACCGGGCGCGGGCAAATCGATGCTCGCCGCGCGACTTCCCTCGATCCTGCCGCCGCTCGGTCCGCGCGAGCTCCTCGAAGTCTCGATGATCCAGTCTGTGGCCGGCGAGCTGAAAGGCGGTGCGCTCTCGAACCGGCGCCCCTTCCGCCAGCCCCACCATTCGGCGTCGATGGCGGCCTTGGTGGGCGGCGGAATGAATGCCCGCCCTGGCGAGGCCTCCCTGGCGCATGGCGGCGTATTGTTTCTCGACGAGCTTCCCGAATTCACACCCCAGGTGCTCGATTCCCTACGCCAGCCGATGGAGACCGGAGAGGTCATGATCGCGCGCGCCAATCACCGGGTGACCTATCCGGCGCGGTTCCAGCTGATCGCCGCGATGAATCCGTGTCGCTGCGGTCAGGCCCTCGAGCCGGGCTATGCCTGTCGACGTGGACCCAACGAGCGTTGTGTCGCGCAATATGGCGCCCGCATCTCCGGGCCGCTCCTCGACCGGATCGACCTGCGAATCGAGGTTGGGGCAGTCGCGGCGGTCGATCTGATCCTACCGCCTCCCGCCGAAGGCTCGGCCGAAACGGCGGCGCGGGTCGCAGTCGCTCGGGCACTGCAGACCGAGCGCTTCACCGCGCAGGGGCTCACCGGCGTCGTCACCAACGCTACGTGTCCGGCTCCGATGATCGAAGAGATGGCCGCGCCGGATGCCGACGGTACGGCGTTGATCCGCGACGCGGCGGAAACCATGCGTCTCTCGGCTCGCGGCTTTCACCGCGTCCTGCGCGTGGCGCGCACCCTGGCTGACCTCGACGGGGAGGAGCGGGTACGCCGCATCCATCTCGCCGAGGCCCTGTCCTATCGCGGCCGGGCCGAGCGGCCTGTGGCCGCCTGAGCCCGACCGTCTCTCGTTTTAACGCCCGTAGATGTCCTCGACGCGGATGATGTCGTCCTCGCCGGTGTAGGATCCGACCTGGACCTCGATGAGTTCGAGGGGGATCTTGCCCGGATTGGTGAGGCGATGCATCGATCCGATGGGCAGGTAGACCGCCTCGTTCTCGTGAACCAGCACGACACGGTCATCCACGGTGACCTCGGCCGTGCCGCGCACCACGACCCAATGCTCGGCACGGTGGAAGTGCTTCTGCAGTGAGAGCCGCCCGCCCGGCGTCACCATGATGCGCTTCACCTGGAAACGCTCGCCGATATCGATGCGCTGATACCAGCCCCAGGGGCGGAACATCCGGCGATGGGCATCCGCCTCCGGATGGGCTTTCTCGCGCAGCTGCGTGACCAGCTCCTTGACGAGGCCGGCCTTGGCCTTCGAGGTGACGAGTACGGCATCCGGGGTCGAGACGACGACGATATCGTCGACGCCGACCACCGCAGTGAGGTGCTCGCCCTCGCTATGGATCAGGCTGCCCCGGGTTTCGACGAGTTCCACGCGGCCGCGCACGGCATTGCCCAACGCATCACGAGGCAGGACGTCCCAGACCGCATCCCAGGTGCCGACATCGGACCAGGGGAAGGAGACCGGCAGGACTCCGGCGCGATCGGTCCGCTCCATCACCGCGTAATCGATGGAGGTCTTCGGCGCGCTGGCGAAGGCGGCGGAATCCAGGCGCAGGAAATCGAGATCGCTCGTCGCCTTGTCGAGGGCCGTGCGTGTCGCGGCCAGGATCTCCGGGACATAGGTCTCGAGTTCGGCCAGCATGACGTCGGCCCGGAACAGGAAGTACCCGCTGTTCCACAGGGCCCCGTCGGCGATCAGGCTTTCCGCGCCATGACGATTGGGCTTCTCCACGAAGCGCCCGACCTCATAGGCACCCTCTACGCCGTCGATGGGCGCGCCCTTGCGGATATAGCCATAGGCGGTGGATGGAGCGATCGGCTCGATTCCCAGGGTCATGATGCGACCCGCCTGCGCACCAACCGCGGCGGCGCGTGCAGCCTCGACGAAGGCCGCGGTGTCACCGATGACATGGTCGGCCGCCAGGATCAGCACCACGGCCTCCGGGTCGCGGCGGGCGGCATGGAGGGCGGCTACCGCAACGGCCGCGGCGGAATCGCGACGCTCCGGCTCGAGCACGATGTCGGCTTGGACCTCGGCCTGCAGAAGTTGTTCCGCCACGATGAAGCGGGCTTCACTGCTGGTGATGATCGTCGGCCGCGAGAAGGCGGTTCCGTCGGTGACCCGACGGGCGGTGTCCTGGAATGTCGAGCTGTCCGCGTTCACCAGCGGAGTGAACTGCTTCGGCATGCTCTCGCGAGAAGCAGGCCAAAGGCGCGTACCGGAGCCTCCGCAGAGGATGACCGGATGGATGAGAGGGAAAAATCCTGAGGCCATCGGCGTCAACTCACAATTTCAGTTCAGTACGTTGCCGGGAAATACAATTTTGCTGCGCCGCAACCAACCCGGCGTGGGATGAAAAATGCGGCAAAAACGATAAATGCATTAGGCAAGCGCTTGAGGCCAGCGTCGAAGCCGATCTCTTGCACTACGGTCGTGTAACATGAATGCGCTATTCGGCGGCCTGACGCGCGCTGTAACCGAGCCTTCCGTTGAGTTCTTCGATCAATTTCACCGCAGCGTCAGCAATGACCGTGCCGGGTGGAAAAATCGCAGATGCGCCAGCGGCATGGAGGGCGGGATAATCACCCGGGGGGATGACCCCACCAATCACGATCATGACGTCGCCCCGGCCTTGTTCGGTGAGGGCTGCCTTCAATTCGGGCACCAGCGTCAGGTGGCCGGCGGCCAGGGACGACACGCCGACGATGTGGACGTCGTTCTCCACAGCCTGACGCGCGGCTTCGGCGGGAGTTGCGAAGAGGGGTCCGATATCCACGTCGAAGCCGAGATCGGCGAAGGCCGAGGCGATCACCTTCTGACCTCGGTCATGTCCATCCTGGCCCATTTTCGCGACGAGGATGCGCGGGCGCCGCCCGTCATTCTCCTCGAAGGTCTCCACGAGCTGACGAACGGTCTCGACCACCGGCGACATGCCACCCACCTCTCGCTTGTAGACGCCCGATATCGAGCGGATCTCCGCCCGATGCCGGCCCCAGGCCTTTTCCAGCGCGTCGGAAATCTCTCCGACCGTCGCCTTCGCGCGGGCAGCCTCGACACCTAGCGCCAGGAGATTGCCCTCTCCTTGGGCGGCTGCGGTCAGTGCCGCAAGGGCCGCATCAACGTCGGCCTGGTTGCGCTCGGCGCGCAGCCTCTTGAGCTTGTCGATCTGGAGCATGCGGACATTGCCGTTGTCGACGCGCATCAGCTCGATGGCGCGGTCATCCTCTGGCTTGAATTTGTTGACGCCGACGATGGTCTGGCGGCCGGAATCGATCCGCGCCTGGGCGCGGGCCGCCGCTTCCTCGATGCGCAGTTTGGGGATGCCGGCCTCGATGGCCTTGGCCATCCCGCCCAATTCCTCGACTTCGCGGAGATGCTCCCAGGCGCGGGCGACGATGTCTCGGGTCAGCTTCTCGATATAGTAGGAGCCGCCCCACGGATCGACGATCCGCGTCGTGCCGCTCTCCTGCTGCAGGAACAGCTGGGTGTTGCGGGCGATGCGGGCCGAGAAGTCTGTGGGCAGCGCTAGCGCTTCGTCGAGGGCGTTGGTGTGGAGCGATTGCGTCCCGCCCTGCGTTGCGGCCATCGCCTCGATGCAGGTGCGGGTGACGTTGTTGAATACGTCCTGGGCGGTCAGTGACCAGCCGCTCGTCTGGCTGTGGGTGCGCAGGGGCAGAGACTTGTCGGTCTTCGGCTCGAACTCCTTCACGAGCTTGGCCCAGATCAGGCGCGCGGCCCGCATCTTGGCGATTTCCATGAAGAAGTTGGTGGAAATGGCCCAGAAGAACGACAGGCGGGGTGCGAACTTGTCGATGGTCAGCCCGGCCGCGAGACCGGCCTTGATGTACTCGACGCCGTCGGCGAGCGTGTAGGCGAGTTCGAGGTCGTTCGTCGCACCGGCTTCCTGCATGTGGTAGCCGGAGATCGAGATCGAGTTGAATTTCGGCATATGAGCCGACGTGTAGGCGAAGATGTCGCCGATGATCCGCATCGAACCCGCCGGCGGGTAGATGTAGGTGTTGCGGACCATGAACTCCTTGAGGATGTCGTTCTGGATCGTGCCGGCGAGCTTCTCCGGCGGCACGCCTTGTTCCTCGGCCGCCACGATGTAGAGCGCCAGGATCGGCAGCACCGCGCCGTTCATCGTCATCGAGACGGTCATCTCGTCCAGCGGAATGCCCGAGAACAGCGTCCGCATGTCGTAGATCGAATCGATCGCCACGCCGGCCATGCCGACATCGCCCGAGACGCGCGGATGATCGGAATCGTAGCCCCGGTGGGTGGCGAGATCGAAGGCCACCGACAGGCCCTTCTGTCCGGCCGCGAGGTTGCGCCGATAAAAGGCGTTCGAATCCTCAGCCGTGGAGAAGCCGGCATATTGCCGGATCGTCCAGGGCTGCGTCACGTACATCGTCGGGTAGGGGCCGCGCAGATAAGGCGCAACACCGGGATAAGTGTGCAGAAACTCGATCCCCTCGCGATCCTCCGGCCCGTAGACGCCCTTCACCGGGATGCCTTCCGGCGTCATCCAGGGCTCGCCTGCCGGCGGCACGGGCGCCGTGAAGGCATCTGCCGTGTAGGGGACGTTCGCGAAATCAGGGATACGGGACGTCATGTGATCGAACTCGTGCGGCGGCGTATGGCGAAGCATTATAGTGAAGCACCGGCTTCGGGCTATCCCTCTCAAATTCATTTTGAGGATGAACCGCGATCCCAACTCCGCGGAGGGGGGCTTCCGGCACAGCCTCAGACTGCGGCATCGTTCAGTTCTCGGCGCCTCCTGATCGGCTTTTGAGCCACTCGATGCGTTCGTCGATCAGTTCGCGCAGCCTGTCGCGTCGCTTCGAGGCCTCCCAGCACGTGTCCGGGCAGTTGGGGGTTTCACCCTCCATGATTCCGACGACCGCCAGGACGACGAGAGCCAGGGCAAGCAGGATTCCAAATACGATCGGCCAGGCGAGGCTGAGCCCGACGAGGAGGGCGAGACCGCCCTTCAGCACGAGCGAGCCGGCAAGCTTCAGCTTGATCAGCGCCGCGAAGCTGGCGCCGCTACCAAGAACGCCTCGAAACACGCGCATGGCGATGGCGCGAAACCGACGCCGGGCCAAGAGCTTCTGCGAGCGGGCCAGATCGCGTCGCACACGCTCCGATTCCCAATCGGCGTCTTGCTCGGTCGTCCGCATCGGCAAGCGATTGCCCTCCCGCGCTATCGATAAGGTCGAGCTTCACCCTCGGCTACGCTAAGGCGGGCTGCGCCACTGCCGGAACCGCTAACGTGACAGACATCCCGACCCAAAGCGCCGCCCGCACCTGGCCGCCCATCGCCCGGTTCGCCGGCATTGAGGCACGTCTCGGTGCATGGGCCCTGGGGCGGGGACCTTTCGCGGCGGGACTCTACGAATTCCTGAGGTTCGGCATCAAGCAGGGGTGGGCGTGCCTGTTCGGCGGTTTGCTCTGCGCCCTGCTCATCGCGAGCTACCTGCTTTATCCGCCGCATGCGGCGATCAGTCGGTACGATTTTCTCACGCTGTCGGCGGTGGCGATACAGATAGCGCTTCTCGCCCTGCGCATGGAGACCTGGGAGGAGGCGAAAGTGATTGCGCTCTTCCATGTGGTCGGGACGGTGATGGAGATCTTCAAGACTGCCGTCGGGTCATGGATCTATCCGGAGGCCAGTCTGCTTCGCATTGCGGGTGTGCCGCTCTTCACCGGCTTCATGTATGCGAGCATCGGCTCCTACATCGCCCGGGTGTGGCGCCTGTTCGACTTCCGCTTCACCCATCATCCCGGCACCGGCGTGACGCTCCTGCTGGCCGCGGCGATCTACGTGAACTTCTTCACCCATCACTACGCGATGGACATCCGCCTCGGGTTGTTCGCGGCAACGGCCGTGTTGTTCGGCCGAACCTGGGTGCATTTCAAAGTCTGGCGGGTGCACCGGAGAATGCCGCTTCTCCTGGGCTTCCTGCTCGTCGCACTGTTCATCTGGTTTGCCGAAAATATCGGCACGGGGACGCGGGTCTGGCTCTATCCGAACCAGACATCGACCTGGGCGATGGTTTCCTGGCAGAAACTGGGTGCCTGGTATTTGCTGATGATCATTTCCTACGTGCTGGTCACCCTCGTGAACAAACCGGAGATTTATCGACACGGCGGGATTGAGCGGAGAAATTCGAGATAATAGCGATCGGCCTTCTTCAAGGTTTGGCAAGATCGAACGGGCTATGCCCGTTCGAGCCATGAGGAACCCCGTTCATGAGTGATTCCATCGCCGGCCTTGCACAGTCGATCGTGTCGAACCAGACGGCTGCGACGCGAGAGTCGATGCAGACGACTTTCATACGCAAGCAAGGCGAGAGCGACCGGGCCATTTCCCAGATGTTGCAGCAATCCGCCGATCAGCAGAAGGCCGTTCTTCCCGAAGGCCAAGGTGCGGTCGTGGACCGGCAGGTCTGAGCCTCGGTCACCATCGGCGACAAGGCCTGATGATTGCCCGCATTGAGGCAGGCCATGCCGTAGGACGGGTCGGGTTGCCCGCAAAGGATGATGCATGCATCGGACAGGCGGGTCCGACTTGCGACATCATCGTTACGCCCGCTGCGCGGCGCGGTCGGTTCCGCGCCGGCGGCTGGGTCTAAAAGAGCTCGTCAGTCGGCTGACAGAAGCCACAGCGGATTAGTTGAGATAGGTGCGGATCCAGTTCGGCGAGAGAATTTCGCCTTCTTCCGTGATGATCCATGGCTGCTTTGCCGGGTCGGTCAGGGCGCCTGCGGCGGCCTCGATCGCCTCGCGAAGGGTGCCGTAGCGCGCAGGCTGGGCCAGCGGCGCCGGGACGGGAGTGGTCCGCCAGATCGTCAGATCGGCAGGACGTTCGAGGGCTTCGGTTTCCATAACAATGTTTCCTTGAACCTGAGAGGGTCATTCCCCGCGGGTCTGTGCGACTGAACCAGCACTTGGCGCAGCCAGCGCGGGATGTGTTTCCGTGAGAATGGAAGCATCTCTAGGGCAGCTTTGCGATCAATTTAGGCATTGCCATGATGAGTATGGCAGACCCAATCCTTTATCCCCTGCCTTAAGCATCATGTTTTGGACACAAAGCTTGAAGCCGCTGCTCTGGGACGCCCTCTTTTTATGATGAAGAGTTGAGAGTGGCAGTGCTTGTCGTACTTGTAGCTTGAACGTTGGGGCGGAACCGTGTGCCTGCGCACCCGGATCGTGCCGCCCGTCAAAACAGTTGAACGGAGATGCGTGACCGACCAGTTAATGCGACAGACGCAGTCCAGAATTTTTCCAAAGCTGTGAAAGGGATGTGACATGTCGGACCGCTTTGGCCGCATCGCGATCACGGCGGCCCTGGTGCTCATGGCCCTCTATGTCGGGCAGCCCTATGTGGCGGCCCTCCTGTTCTCGGCCGAAACCCCGCGGGCCATCACGGCGCGGGGGGATCTGGCCCAAGCGGAAACGTCCACCGCGACGTTGTTCGAGCGTGCGAGCCCATCGGTCGTGCATGTCTTCGCCCAGGCCGCCGCACAGGGGCGCTCTTTGATGAGCCCCGACGCCGAGGAGGGCGAAGGCGGCACCGGTGCGCAGACGGGTACGGGCTTCGTCTGGGATGGCGCAGGGCATTTGGTCACCAACAATCACGTGGTCGCATCGGCTGCCCAGCGGGGTGGGTCGGTGTCCGTCCGCCTTTCCTCGGGTGAAGTCCGTCCGGCGACGATCGTCGGCGCTGCGCCGAGCTACGATCTCGCCGTACTTCGCCTCGGCGGCACCGGCGCCGTTCCGCCGCCCCTCGCCATCGGTACCTCGGCGGATCTCAAGGTCGGGCAATCGGCCTTCGCCATCGGGAATCCATTCGGTCTCGACCATACCCTGACGACGGGTGTCATCAGCGCGCTTCGCCGCCGCCTCCCAACGGGGGAGGGGAGGGAGCTGTCCGGCGTCATCCAGACCGACGCCGCGATCAATCCCGGCAATTCGGGCGGGCCACTCCTCGATTCCGCCGGACGCCTCGTGGGCGTCAACACGGCGATCTACTCTCCCTCCGGTGCCAGCGCCGGCATCGGTTTCGCGATTCCCGTGGATGTCGTGAACCGGGTCGTCCCCGAACTCATCCGCAACGGACGCACCCGCAATCCGGGGATCGGCATCATCGCCGGGCAGGAGGCCACCGCCGCGCGCCTCGGGATCGATGGTGTCGTGGTCCTGCGGGTTCTGCGCGGATCGCCGGCCGCCGAAGCCGGCTTGCGTGGCGTCGACGTTCAGACCGGCACGATAGGCGACATCATCGTCGGAGCGGCCGGCCAGCCCGTGCACCGCCTGGCCGACCTCACCGCCGCGATGGAAGCGGCGGGGATCGGCAAGTCCATCGAACTCGCTGTCGAGCGGGACGGACGCATCCGCAAGGTGACGGTCACCACGGCGGATGTCGCAGAGACGCGGCAATAAGGCTTTCCCGGTTCGGGCTGTCACATCGGCCGTTTCCGGTGCAGTAGGGACGGAACCGCGCCGCACGAGAACACGCAAGACACGCAATGACGACGAAGGCCCGCCTGTCCCGATCCCTCGTCTGCGTCGCGCTGACGCTCGGCACGATGCCGGCCGAAGCGAGCGACAGGGCGTGGCGCTTATGCGCCGGCGACGCTCCCGAGGGAGTTCGTCCGCCGTCTCGTGAGCGTTGCCCGGACCGTATCACTGAGCGGGCCGGCTCGCGGATTGGTTCGCACCGGATTGGCGAGGTCCAGATCCGGATCGCCGGACGGGTCTCGCTCGATCACGACATCCGCCGATGACGATCCTCGCCGCCCTCGCGGCCCTGTTCGTCCTGTGGTGGTACGCGAAGAACGCGAAGCCCCAACTCGTTCGGCGCTTGCGGCGCCTGATCACGCCGCGTGTCGTGAGACGCAGCGGAGGCTATGTCTTGCTCGCCCTGGCAGCTGTGGCGGCTATTCGCGGACGGGTCGAACTCGCGATCCTGTTCGGGGGCATCGCGTTCTGGTTTCTCGACGGTGTCGATGCCCTCGTCGTCCGGCTGCGCGGACTGGTCGGGCGTGTTGCCGTCGCACGGCCCACGATCGTGCTGTTCGAGGTGATGCCAGACGGACGGACCGCTGACGGGATCGTTCAGATCGGTCCCTATGCCGGCCGTCGCCTGTCACAGCTTCCGGATGCGGCGCTGATGCAGATCTTCGCGGTCTGCCGCAAGGTGGATCGCATCGCCGCCCGCCGGCTACAGACGTATCTCGACGGCAGGACGGCCGCCGGGCGTGTAGACGCTGAGAGAGATGCCAACGCGCGGTCGCGCCGTCCGCCGGATCCAGGGTCGATGACGCAGGAGGAGGCTCACCAGATCCTGGGGCTTCAGAGCGGGGCGACCTTGCAGCAGATCCGCACGGCTCATCGCACGCTGATGAAACGGTGGCATCCCGACCAGGGCGGAACGGTCGAGGGGGCTTCGCGTATCAACGCGGCCCGAGACAGGCTTGTGAGCCGACATCGCTGATACTCCACGCGCGTTGCCAGAAAAATGCTCGATCAGACCCGACCGGCGAACAGCCGTCGGGGTTCGACGAAGACGCGAAGGGCGTCGTCGCCGTTGTCAGGACGGGTTCGGCATCCTGAAGAGGGAAACCGTCGCGTTGGTGGAGTTCAGCTTCGCGTGGCGAAGCAGTTGAAGCCGTTGCGCTTCAGGGTCGAGCAGGCATCCTGGGCGGCTTCCTGTTCGCTGAAGCCGGAGAACCGCGCCCGGTAAAGGGTGGCGCCGCCGTGATCGACCCGCACGGTGTAAGGTGACGCCTTGGAGAGCGCGCTGCCGGCCCGGCTGCGAGCCTCGGAGAGCATCGATTTGGCCTTGTCTTCGTCGTCCATGGCGCCGAGCTGGATCACCCAGGCGGTGGGCGTGACGCGGCTCGTGGATGCTGCCTTCGGTGCGGGGTCGGACCGAGCGCCGTCGACCGATGCGAGGCGGGCGTCGGACTTGCCGCTTGGCGAGGTTTTGGCTCCCGGGAACGCGGCGGGCGCGCTGCTCGGGGCATAGGCCTGAGCCGAGGCCGGGAGGGCGCCGCTCCGCCACTTGGCGCCGGCGCTTCCGGGCGTGGTTGTCTGGCGCGGGCTGATGTCGAGGGGCTGGGTCGAAGCGGTGGTCTCGACCTCCACGTCCTCGTCATCGGCCGAGGCGACCTGCGTGCGGGTCCGCGACGTGGCGTCCGCCACCACGGCGGGACGGCCACGCTCGGCGACTTCCGTCACGGCCGGGGTCTGCCGGTTGCCGGCATAGGCCCGGGGCAGGTTCGCCCGGACGAGATCGGCCATGATCCGGTCGCGACTGGCGCCCGACTTTCCGCCGAGCACGATCGCAACGATCTGGCGGTCGTCGGACTTGGCGGCGGTCATAAGGTTGAACCCCGAATCGCGGGTGTAGCCGGTTTTGATACCGTCGACGCCCTCGACATTTCCAAGGAGGCGGTTGTGGTTGCCGATGACCCGGCCACGGAAGGCGAAGGAGCGGGTCTGGAAATATTTGTAGTAGCGCGGAAACCGGTCCTGGATCGCGCGGGCGAGGATGGTCAGGTCGCGCGCCGTGGTGATCTGGTCCGCATCCGGCAGACCCGAGGCATTGGCGTAGTTGGTCCTGGTCATGCCCAGGGCCTGCGCCTTGCGGGTCATCATCTCGGCGAATTTCGGCTCGGAGCCGGCGATGTTCTCGCCGATGGCGCAAGCCACGTCGTTGGCGGATTTCGTGACGATGGCCTTGATCGCGTCCTCGACCTCGATCGTCGAGCCAGGCCGGAGCCCGAGCTTGGATGGGGATTGGGAGGCTGCGAAGGCGGAGATGGTCAGCGGCGAATCGAGGTTGAAGCGGCCGCGCTCGAGCTGCTCGAACAGCATGTAGAGCGTCATCACCTTGGTGATCGATGCCGGATGCCGGAGGGAATCCTCGTTGACCGCATGCAGGGTACGGCCGGTCTTCACGTCGATCACCATGGCGGCGTAGGGTGGGTTGTAGCCCCCGCCGCCGCCCCGGTGATGGTGCCCACGACGCGCGTCGGCGGGCGAGGCGATGGCCGTGAGAACGGCTGCGGCCGCAATGAGGGCCGGCAGTCCATGGGTCGTCCGGGAGCGACTCGGAACGCTACGCATCGCGACGGGGTGTCCTCGACAACCGATCGTGAGATCGGCTTGCACTGCATCATCACTGCAAAGCCGGCGAACGTGCCGCCGTGACCTCGCAACATCTGTCAATCAGGCTAGGTCGACGCGGTTACGGCCCGGTTAATGCCTGGCGATTGATTTGACCGTTTTTGCTGCGATGCAACATGATCTTGACGTTCCATGTTGCATCGCACATAGAGACGGCATTGGTCGCTTCCGCGGGTCGGGGAACCGGCCTTGTCGACATCCGGCCCCAGAGGAATGCCCGAAAGGGTATCTCGCATCCCATGACCAGTCAGCTTTTCGACAAGATCCCCGCTTTCGACAAATCCGGCATCGACTCGGTGATGAAGAACGTGTCGCTGGTGGCGCGGACGAACCAGACCGTCGGAACCGAGATGGCGGATTACACCAAGCAGTCGTTCGAGCATGGCACCGCCACCATGAAGAAGCTGGCCGAGGCGAAGACCCCTCAGAGCGCCATGGAAATCCAGGCCGAGTTCATGAAGGCGTCCTACGAGCGTATGGTCGCTCAAGCGAAGCTGGTCGGCGGCCTGTATGCCGAGCTCGCCAAGGAAATCGGCAAGCCGCTCGAGGGCCTGACGAAGATCAAGCTTCCCGCCACCAACTGAGCTCCCTCGGCGCCAGCGCCCGAGAGACCGAAAAAGCTATTCCGAAGGGCGATCGAGCGACGGCTCGGTCGCCCTTTTTCGTGCGCCACGGCACCTTCCGGCGCCGGACCCGGGCGATGTCCGCCCGGCGGTAGGCATCCGTGGCGTCGAGTGACCGGACAAGTGCGCGCAGGCGACTGGCGAAGTCCGGAAACGGCCTATAGATTGGACGAGAAGCAGGTGCGCCGCGCCAGCGTGCAGTCGGGAAACCGGTCGGTTCTTACATATCCGCGTCCGGACTCCGCTGCCACAAATGGGGTCGATGCTATTCCGATGTTCGACGACCCGATGCGTTGTCTGGTCTCTTCCGTCATGGATCACGGCAGTTTCGCCGCGACCATCGGACGTGATGGCGCGAATTCTGCCGGTCCCACGGTGCCGCGCGCGGCTGATCCCCTTGGACCGGGTGGCACCGACGACGGTCGCTCGGGGACGGCGATCATCACGCGCACCAAGCCCAAGACCAAACGGCCGAGCCTGTACCGCGTCCTCCTGCTCAACGACGATTACACGCCGATGGAATTCGTCGTGCACGTGGTCGAGAAGTTCTTCAATAAATCACAGGCCGATGCCTACCAGATCATGATGCACGTGCATCAGAACGGCGTCGGCGAGTGCGGGATCTTTACGTACGAAGTGGCGGAGACCAAGGTGACGCAGGTCATGGACTTCGCGCGTAAACACCAACATCCTCTCCAGTGCGTCATGGAAAAAAAATAGGCACCCCACACGAGGACCCGCTTTTGCCCAGCTTCTCTCGCAGCCTAGAACAAGCTCTCCACCGCGCCCTGGCGCTCGCCGGCGAGCGCCGGCACGAATACGCGACGCTGGAGCACCTGCTCCTCGCCCTGGTGGACGACCAGGATGCCGCAGCCGTCATGCGCGCCTGTAACGTCGAGGTCGACACGCTGAAACGCAGCCTGGTCGAATATGTGGATACCGAACTCGCCAACCTGATCGGCGATGGCCGGCAGGATGCCAAGCCGACGGCGGGCTTCCAGCGGGTCATCCAGCGGGCGGTCATCCATGTCCAATCATCCGGCCGGGAAGAGGTGACCGGGGCCAACGTGCTCGTGGCGATCTTCGCCGAGCGCGAAAGCCATGCCGCCTATTTCCTGCAGGAGCAGGACATGACCCGCTACGACGCGGTCAATTACATCAGCCATGGTATCGCCAAGCGCCCGGGCGCTTCGGAGGCGAAGCCGGTTCGCGGTGCGGAAGAGGAGCCCTCGTCCGAGCGTCCGAGCGGCGATGAGGCCGAGAACCGAACGAAGAAGAAGGGTGACGCGCTGGATGCCTATTGCGTCAACCTCAACAAGAAGGCCCGTGATGGTCGGATCGATCCGCTGATCGGACGTGAGAGCGAGGTCCAGCGCACCATCCAGATCCTTTGCCGCCGCCAGAAGAACAATCCTCTGCTCGTGGGCGACCCGGGCGTGGGCAAGACTGCCATCGCCGAGGGATTGGCGCGCAAGATCATCAACAAGGAAGTCCCGGAAGTCCTGATTGATGCGACGGTGTTCTCCCTCGACATGGGGACGCTGCTTGCCGGCACGCGCTATCGCGGCGACTTCGAGGAGCGCCTCAAGCAGGTGATGAAGGAAATCGAGGCGCATCCGAACGCGGTGCTGTTCATCGATGAAATTCATACGGTCATCGGCGCCGGTGCGACGTCCGGCGGCGCGATGGACGCATCGAACCTCCTCAAGCCTGCACTCGCCAATGGCTCGCTCCGCTGCATCGGCTCGACCACCTACAAGGAGTATCGCCAGTACTTCGAGAAGGATCGTGCCCTGGTGCGCCGGTTCCAGAAGATCGACGTCAACGAGCCGTCGATTCCGGACGCTATCGAAATCGTGAAGGGGCTCAAGCCCTATTTCGAGGAGTTCCACAAACTCAAGTACACGACCGAGGCCGTGAAGGCCGCCGTGGAACTGTCGGCGCGCTACATCAACGACCGTAAGCTGCCGGATAAGGCGATCGACGTAATCGACGAGACCGGCGCCTCGCAGATGCTGGTGCCGGAAGCCCGCCGCAAGCGGACTATAGGCGTCAAGGAGATCGAGGCGACCATCGCCACGATGGCCCGCATCCCGGCAAAGACCGTCTCCAAGGACGACGCGGTGGTTCTGAAGAACCTCACCGAGAACCTGAAGCGCGTCGTCTACGGCCAGTCGAATGCCATCGAGGCGCTGACTTCGGCGATCAAGCTGGCCCGTGCCGGTCTGCGTGACCCCGACAAGCCGATCGGTTCCTACCTGTTTGCCGGCCCGACCGGCGTCGGCAAGACGGAGGCGGCCAAGCAACTGGCCTCATCGCTCGGCATCGAGATGATCCGCTTCGACATGTCGGAGTATATGGAGCGGCATACGGTGAGCCGCCTGATCGGCGCACCGCCCGGCTATGTCGGCTTCGACCAGGGCGGGCTCCTCACGGACGGGATCGACCAGCATCCGCATTGCGTGCTGCTGCTGGACGAAATCGAGAAGGCTCATCCCGACCTGTTCAACATCCTGTTGCAGGTGATGGATCACGGCAAGCTCACCGATCACAACGGCAAGCAGGTCGATTTCCGCAACGTCATCATCATCATGACGACGAATGCGGGTGCGTCTGACATGGCGAAGTCCGCCTATGGCTTCACTCAGACCAAGCGCACGGGAGACGACGTGGAGGCGATCAACAAGCTCTTCGCGCCCGAATTCCGGAACCGCCTAGACTCGATCATCTCCTTCGGACATCTGCCGAAGGACGTGGTGGCCAAAGTCGTCGACAAGTTCGTGCTTCAGCTCGAGGCCCAGCTCGCCGACCGCAACGTCACGATCGAGCTGTCCGACGAAGCACGCGAGTGGCTGACCGAGAATGGCTATGACGAGGCGATGGGCGCGCGGCCCATGGCACGCCTGATCCAGACCACGATCAAGACTCCACTCGCCGACGAGGTGCTTTTCGGACGTCTCAAGGATGGCGGCGCGGTCAGGGTGGTGTTGAAGAAAGCTGAGGACGGCGAGGCGCTGGCGCAGAAAGATGCACTGGCCTTCGAGTTCCCGGCCGGCCCGGTGACGCCCAAGCCGGAAAAGGACGTCACCGACGCCGGTGGCAGCAAGCGCAAGCGTAGCCGGGCGAAGGCTGCTCCGCGGAAGAAGGACGAGGCGAAGAAGGACGACAAGGGCGGTTCCGGCGGTTCGGGCGGTGTCCGCACCGTTCCTAAGGTTCCTCTCGTTCGAGCCTGATCGCACGAGGCATCGGTCAAAAGGGGCGCGTCTTCCTCAACGGAAGATGCGCCCCTTCTGCGTTATGCCATGCACAAATGGGTCAGACCCACGGGGTTGGATGATCGAGACTTCGTATCGTGCCACGAAAACGTCGGTCCCGTGGTCGACATGGGCATGATCGGTCGTTAGCAACCGCGTTCGAATGGGTGCATAGGCGCCCGTCCGGTCGTGAATCCTGCGAGGGGGCTCGCCGAGCGACATGACAGGTTCAGGTGTCCGGCGACGGTTCAGATCGTCGCCAGGAGCATCGAGCCTGTGATCGTCATAGCCACTCGCGACAACAGGGGAGTATCCATGAGCGATCTGCAAGAGGGCCCCCTGACGCCACTCTCCAGCCAAGGCACGCATGTCGCGGCCCGCCCGCAGAAACTGACCCGCCGAGAAGAGCGTCGACGCCGGCGCATGCGCCGTCGCCGGGGCGAGGAAATCCTGGGTTGGATCCTCGTTCCGATCATCTGCTACGGGATCTATTGGGGCATCAGCGCCGGTTTCGACGTGCTCGGCACCACCCCGGGGACCGTCTGGGACCAGCTGATGCAGGTCAAGCAGATGCTCGAGAAAAAAGCCTGATCCTTATCCGCGTGTCAGGGCATGGACCGAGAACAGGCGCTCGCCGTCGGTCCAGCTCTTGGCCACGTTCCATCCGGCTTGGCTGGCGAGGTCGCGGAAGCCGTCGATCGTGTACTTGTAGCTGTTCTCGGTATGGATCGTCTCTCCCTCCGAGAAGCTGAACTGGCGGCCCGCTAGCGATACCTGCTGGGCGCGCAGGCTGACGAGATGCATTTCGATCCGCGAAGCCTCCGGGGCGAAGTAGGCCCGGTGGGCGAAGGCTGACGGGTCGAAGTCGGCGCCGAGTTCGCGATTGATCCGATGCAGCAAGTTGATGTTGAACCGCGCCGTCACTCCCGCCGCATCGTCATAGGCCGCGTCCAGCACGGACTTGTCTTTCACGAGATCGACGCCGACGACGAGAGATGCCCCGCGACCTAGAACCCTCCCGAAATGGGCGAGGAGATGGGCCGCCTGTGGCGGCTCGAAATTTCCGATTGTCGAGCCCGGAAAGAACCCCGCCACGGCGCTGTTGGAAAGCCCGTCGGGGAGAGTGAAGGGCCGGGTGAAATCCGCGGCCACCGGTTGGATCGACAGCCGAGGGAAATCGCGAGACAGAGTCTCGGCCTCGCTCCTCAGGAAGCTCTCGGAAACGTCCACCGGCACGTAGGCCGCCAGATCAGTCAGATGGACGAGAAGACGCCGGACCTTCACCGTCGAGCCGCTACCGAATTCCACGAGGTTCGCGCGCGGGGGAAGAAGTGAGGCGATGTCCGCCCCCGATTCATCCAGAATACCGATCTCGGTTCGGGTCGGGTAATATTCCGGCTGGCGGGTGATCGCCTCGAACAAATCCGAGCCGACCTCGTCGTAGAAATACTTCGCCGGAATGAATTTCTGCGCCGCCGTGAGTCCAACCAGGACGTCATCGCGGAATTGTTCTTCCGAGCTGACGGCGGACAGGGGTGTGGCGTCCGTGAAGACGGGATTGATGGTCACGGGCAAGTCTCCGAAGGACGCCAAAGGACGCTGGGTTACGCGGGTGTGGGAAACGATGCTCAGTCGCGATAGTTCGACAGCCGCAGTCCCGTGAATTGCCAGCGCTGGTGGGGATAGAAGAAGTTGCGATAGCCGATGCGGGCATGTCCTTCCGATGTCGCCACCGAGGAACCGCGCAGAACGAACTGGTTCGACATGAACTTGCCGTTGTATTCGCCGAGCGCACCGGACACCGGCCTGTAGCCCGGGTAGGACAAATAGGCCGAGCGGGTCCATTGCCAGACGAGGCCGAAAGCGTCGTCGAGAAGGCCCTCCTTGGCGGCAATCTCCCATTCGAATTCGGTTGGCAGGTCGCGCCCTGCCCATCGGGCGAAGGCATCCGCCTCGAAATAGCTCACATGGGTGACAGGCAGGGCTGGGTCGATGCCTGCCTGCCCGTCAAAGGTCATGCTCGACCATTGCCCTGCATCGTTGCGCTGCCAGTAGCCAGGGGCCTCCCAGCCCTCCGCCTGCACCGCGAGCCAGCCATCCGAGAGCCAGAGTTCAGGACGCGCGTAGCCGCCATCCTCAATGAAGGCGAGCCATTGCGCATTGGTGACGAGGCCTTTGTCGATCCGGCACGGCAGGATCAGAGTCTCATGTCGCGGCGATTCGTTGTCGAACGAAAAGCCTTCGCCCTCATGCCCGATCTTCGCCACCCCACCCCGCAGTTCGGCGGCTCCGCCGCGCGATACCGGACGGGGAAATCGCCATCCGGCATCGTAGACGGGGCTCAGCGGGTTCTGCGCGAAGGCATGGAGAATGTCCGTGAGCAGCAATTCCTGGTGCTGCTGCTCATGATAGAGGCCGATTTCGAGGATCGGCAACACGGTCTCGAGGGTCGCGTCGGTAGCATCCGATAGGAGGCTTTCCACTGCCCGGTCCACATGGGCACGGTACCCGGCGACTTCGTCGGCGGTCGGGCGGGTGATAAGGCCGCGCATGATTCGCGGCTGCCGGGGGCCGGCCGCGACGTAATAGGAATTGAACAGGTAGTGCAGCCGCTCGTCATAGATGCGGTAGCCGGGGACGTGATCACGCAGGAGAAATTGCTCGAAGAACCACGTGGTATGGGCCCGATGCCATTTCGTCGGACTGGCATCCGCCATGGACTGAATCTGCTGGTCCTCCGGCGAGAGCGGCGCAGCGCGGCGCTCCGTTTCGTCGCGTACCGCGCGGAAGGCTCTGATCCAGGCTGCGCGATCCACCGGTCGCGCCGATACGTTAGGCGGCGGGAATGCTGCGCCGTCTGCCTGATGGTGCGAGGTCTCGCGAATTGCCGCTGTCGCTGCCATGTCGATCACTCCACTCGCATCCATGATGCGGAAATATGGCTCCGCTGCCATTCGGCAACGGCCCTTCGTCTGCGCCCATCGCCGCGGCGCACAAGCGCTGAAAATGCCGGGCCTTTTTCATGCCGCAGTGACACGGCCTTAACCCTGTCGCCCGACACTCTGCCATCCACGCACTGTGTCCAGGCAAGGCTCGTATGCGGATCGATCTGATGGCGGGAGCGATGACAGCGGCCCTGGTTGCCGAGATGCGGCCGACCCCGACGATCCTCGTCTTCGATTCGGGGCTCGGGGGGCTGACGGTTCTCGAACAGGTCCGGCGGGCCCGCCCCGACGCGCGTTACGTCTATGCGGCGGACGATGCGGCTTTTCCCTATGGCCGCCTCTCCGAGACCATCCTCGTCGCCCGCGTCACGACGGTGATGGAGCGACTGATCGCGCGCCACGCGCCCGACCTCATCGTTATCGCCTGCAACACCGCATCGACCCTTGTGCTTCCCGCTCTCCGGGCAGGTTTCTCCACCCCCTTCGTGGGCGTCGTGCCACCGATCAAGCCAGCGGCGGAAGCGACGCGTTCACGCAGGATCACTCTTCTGGCGACGCCGGGGACGGTTGCGCGGCCCTACACCCACGACCTGATCGAGACCTATGCGGGCGATTGCGTGGTCACGCTCGTCGGATCGCCGAATCTGGCGGCCTATGCCGAGGCCGAACTTGCGGGGCATCCTGTCGACGATGCGTTGCTCGCCGCCGAAATCGCACCCTGCTTCGTCGAGGGAGAGGATGGTCGGCGCACGGATGTGGTCTGCCTCGCCTGCACCCATTATCCCCTGCTGCTAGCGCGGTTCCAGCGCCTTGCCCCATGGGAAGTGAGCTGGATCGACCCGGCGCCGGCCATCGCCCGCCGGGTGACACAACTTCTCGGTCCATCCCGTCGTAAGCCCCTGGACGACATCCCCCCGGGACTCACGGCCTTCACCAGCGGTGCGGGCGTCACGGCTTCCCTCCGTCGCTCTCTCGACGCAAGAGGTGTCGGCGATGTCGCCGTGGAGATGATGCAGCTCGCCTTGCAATAGATGTGTTGCCGCCTCGGCATTGACGCTCGGGCATCTCTCGCTTATGCAGCGCAGAGTTACGGGGCTCCGAGAGGGGCCCCGCAGCTTTTTCAAGCGCACCCGTGAGCGGCAATGTCCGCTCTGTCGTTCCGCTTCGGCCTCGGGCCGCTTCGGGAAGAGGAGGGCGCGTTCCTCGACCAATCTCACTCGCTGAGAGGAACCGCGATGTCAAAACGTATTCAGGCGAAGCACAAGCTCGATCGCCGTATGGGCCAGAACATCTGGGGCCGCCCGAAGAGCCCCGTCAATCGCCGCGAATACGGCCCCGGCCAGCATGGCCAGCGCCGCAAGGGCAAGATGTCCGACTTCGGCACGCAGCTGCGCGCCAAGCAGAAGCTCAAGGGCTACTACGCCAACATCACCGAGAAGCAGTTCCGCCGTTATTACGCCGAGGCGATCCGCCTTCGCGGCGATTCGAGCGAGAACCTGATCGGTCTGCTGGAGCGTCGCCTCGACGCGGTCGTGTACCGCGCTAAGTTCGTGCCGACCCCGTTCGCTGCCCGTCAGTTCGTGAACCACGGCCACGTCAAGGTGAATGGCCGTCGCGTGAACATCGCCAGCTTCCTCGTGAAGCCGGGCGACGTGATCGAGGTGAAGGATTCCTCGAAGCAGCTCGAGATCGTCGTCGTGGCTTCGCAGCTCGCCGAGCGTGACGTGCCGGACTACATCGAGGTGGATCACTCCAAGATGACGGCTCGCGTCACCCGCGTGCCGAGCCTCACCGAGGTTCCCTACCCGGTCCAGATGGAACCGAACCTCGTGATCGAGTTCTATTCGCGCTGATCCCACCAGATCATCGCCGAGACGAAAAAAGGCCGCCCGAGAGGGCGGCCTTTTTGTTTGCCCGATCGATCGAAGATCGATCAGGCCTCGCTCTTCGGACGGCTCACGACGCGGGTAGGGGCACAAAAAAGGCGGGGTAGCCTGTCGGCCACCCCACCTTCATTCATTCCTTTATCCATAAGATCATGACCCTCCGTGACGTTCGCTTCGAAAGCGAGGTCGAATACGACGGACAGCCTGAACGAAAGTATCAGCCGCGCTGGCCGATGGGCACGTATTCGCGCTTGTCCGGTCCGATATAGAGCTGGCGCGGACGGCCGATCTTCTGCGAGGGGTCCTCGATCATTTCGGCCCACTGAGCGATCCACCCGGTGGTGCGGGCCAGGGCGAAGAGCACCGTGAACATCGAGGTCGGGAATCCCATCGCCTTGAGGGTGATGCCGGAATAGAAATCGATGTTCGGGTAGAGCTTCTTCTCGATGAAGTACTCGTCCTTCAGGGCGATCTGCTCGAGCTGCACAGCGACTTCGAGAAGCGGATCGTCCTTGATGCCGAGCTGGCTGAGCACCTCATGCGTGGTCTTCTGCATGATGCGGGCGCGCGGATCGTAGTTCTTGTAGACGCGGTGACCGAAGCCCATCAGCCGGAACGGGTCGTTCTTGTCCTTGGCCTTGGCGACGTATTTCGCGACGTTGTCGGGCGTTCCGATCTCTTCCAGCATCTTGAGCGCTGCTTCATTGGCGCCGCCATGCGCGGGGCCCCACAGGCACGCGATGCCGGCGGCGATACAGGCGAAGGGGTTGGCGCCCGAGGAACCGGCCAGACGAACGGTGGAGGTCGAGGCGTTCTGCTCGTGATCGGCGTGGAGGATGAAGATCCGGTCCAGCGCGCGCGCATAGATCGGGTTGACGACGAACTCTTCGCACGGCACCGCGAAGCACATCCGCAGGAAGTTCGAGGTATAATCGAGGTCGTTCTTCGGATAAACGAATGGCTGCCCGATGGAATACTTGTAGGCCATCGCCGCGAGCGTCGGCATCTTGGCGATCATGCGCAAGCTGGCGATCATCCGCTGCTTGTCGTCCGAGATGTCGGTCGAGTCGTGATAGAAGGCCGAGAGCGCGCCAACGCAGGCGACCATGATCGCCATCGGGTGGGCGTCGCGGCGGAACCCCTGGAAGAAGCGGTTCATCTGGTCGTGCACCATGGTGTGGCGCGTGACCCGGTAGTCGAAATCCGCCTTCTGGGCGGGCGTCGGCAATTCGCCGAACAGCATCAGGTAACACGTCTCGAGGAAGTCGCCTTGTTCGGCGATCTGCTCGATCGGGTAGCCGCGATAGAGGAGCACGCCGGCATCGCCGTCGATATAGGTGATCTTCGATTCGCAGGATGCGGTGGAAGTAAATCCCGGATCGAAGGTGAACATGCCGGTCTTGGCGTGAAGCTTGCCGATGTCGATGACGTCAGGTCCGATCGTACCGGTCTTGATCGGAAGCTCGACTTGGTTGTCGCCCACGGAGATCGTGCTGGAGGCGCTCATGGAGACGTGGACCCTTTCTTGGCAGAAGGCAGACCTTGGCAGAGGGGAGCGCCGGTCCGCATGGCGACACCCACCACTTCGGCCCGGAGCGCACGGGCAGACCTATGCTGCAAGTGCTCACACATCTATCGGGTTAGCGGATCGGCCCACCGCCTTCAACCGATCCCCCTCTCCACGCTATCGCTGAAGCGAAAACCGGGCCGATCTGTCACCGGTTCGATGCATGCGATCAGGCGGACGCCGTCTGATCGGCCAGGCGGCCCAGACATTCTTCCCGTCCGAGTACGGCCATGACGTCGAAAACCGGGGGCGAGGTCGCGCGCCCGGTCAGCGCGGCCCGAAGGGGCTGCGCGATCAGGCCGAGCTTGAGTGCGTTCTCCTCCGCGAACCGGCGCACTGCGCCTTCCGTCGAGGCCGCGTTCCATTCCGGCAGGTCGGCGAGAGCCGGCAAGATCGCGGCGAGGCGCTGGCGGGCCTCTTCGCTCAGCAGCGTCTTCGCTTTGTCATCGAGATTGAGCGGCCGGGAGGCGGTGAGGTAATAGGCGCTGTCGAGAAGCTCGACCAGGGTCTTGGCGCGTTCCTTCAGGCCGGGCATCGCCGCCCGCAGCTTGTCACGAAGCTCGTGGGACAGGGTCGTGGGCAATCCGCGATCGGCGGCGAGGGCCGGCAGGATCGTCTCGATCGCATCGATCAGCACGGCATCCTCCGCGCCGCGGATGTAGAGCCCATTGAGGTTCTCGAGCTTGGCGAAGTCGAAACGGGCAGCGGAGCGTCCGATCGACTTGAGATCGAAGGCAGCGATCATTTCCTCCGTCGAGAACACCTCCTGGTCGCCATGGCTCCAGCCGAGGCGGACGAGGTAGTTGCGCAAGGCGGCGGGCAGGTAGCCGAGGTCGCGATAAGCATCGACCCCGAGCGCGCCGTGGCGCTTCGAGAGCTTGGCGCCGTCAGCACCGTGGATGAGCGGGATATGGGCCATGATGGGCGCGGACCAACCGAGCGCATCATAGATCTGGCCCTGCCGTGCGGCGTTCGTGAGGTGGTCGTCGCCACGGATCACATGGGTGACGCCCATGTCGTGATCGTCGACGACGACCGCGAGCATGTAGGTCGGATTGCCGTCGGAACGGAGCAGGACGAGGTCGTCGAGATCCTTGTTGGCCCAGGTCACGCGGCCCTGAACCTGATCCTCCACCGCCGTCTCGCCCTCGGATGGGGCGCGCAGGCGGATGACCGGCTTCACGCCCGCCGGTGCCTCCGAAGGATCGCGGTCGCGCCAACGCCCGTCATAGCGCATGGGACGTCCCTCGGCCCGCGCGGCTTCGCGCATGGCGGTGAGTTCGTCCGGCGTCGCGTAGCAATGATAGGCGTTGCCCGAAGCGAGCAGGCTTTCCGCTACCTCGCGGTGCCGCGCGGCGCGGGCGAACTGGTAGACGACGTCCCCATCCCAATCGAGCCCGAGCCAGCGGAGCCCGTCGAGAATCGCATCAATGGCGCCCTGGGTCGAGCGCTCCCGATCGGTATCCTCGATGCGCAGCAGCATTCTGCCGCCGAAATGACGGGCATAAAGCCAGTTGAAGAGCGCCGTGCGCGCTCCCCCGATATGCAGGTACCCCGTAGGGGAGGGGGCAAAGCGCGTAACGACGGGTGACGACATCGGGCGGTTAAACTTGTGCGTGAAATGAGAGGGCGGATCGACCGGCCCGGATCGGCGCATGTAGCATGCGTTTTCGATGACGTTAAGAAAGCGTGGCGCCGAGTCGCGAAACGGGGACGATTTCGCGCGGGCGGCATCTCTCGCGCTTCGTGAGCCGTGAGGAGAGACGCAGCCGGAGATGGCGCAGGCCAGTGCGCGAGCCACGGGTGCGACGGGTGCCGCCTTGGCCTCGTCACGCTCACCCGCGATCCTGATCGGCGCGATTAGACGCTGGATCGTCGACGGGCTGGTTCAGGAATCCGAACAGAGGCGCCTGTTTCCCTGGCTTGCCGTCACGTTCGGTTTTGGCATCCTCGTCTGTTTCACCGCCACGGATGGTCAGCCTGCGCTGGCAGCACCCCTCCTCGTCGCGTCCGCACTCTCTGCCCTCGCACTTCGCCTCGGTTCGAGGCCCGTGGCCTTGGCATTGGTTCTCGGACTTGCCGTAGCCTTCCTGGGTTTCGCGGCCGCCACCCTGAGGATGCAGGTCGTAGCGGCACCCGTCCTGGCCCGGACGACGATTGCCCCGCTCACCGGATTGGTCGAAGCCCTCGACGAACGGGAAGTCGGCGCCCGCCTGATCGTTCTCGTGGAGAGTTTCGCCAACCTCCCGCCGGATCGCCGGCCCACGCGGGTCCGCGTTTCCTACAAGAAGGCCCTTGCGCTGAAGCCCGGCGATTTCATTTCGGCGACGGCACGGCTCCTGCCGCCGCCCGACGCGGCCCGCCCCGGCGGATATGATTTCGCCCGGGATGCCTATTTTCGCGGGATCGGTGCCGTCGGTTCCCTGGTAGGCAAGATCGACGTCAAGCATCCGCCCAGGCCTTTGCCCCGCTCGGTAGCGCTGGCAGCCGCCGTAGACGACGCCCGCAACGCGCTGACCCGGCGCATCACCGACGCCAATGGCGGGCAGGCCGGCGCGGTGGCCGCCGCCCTCGTAACGGGCAAGCGCGGCCTCATCAATGCCGAGACCAACGAGGTTCTGCGTGCGGCGGGAATCTACCACGTCGTCTCGATTTCCGGCCTCCACATGGTGCTCGCAGCCGGCGTCGTGTTCTGGCTCGTCCGCGCGCTGCTCGCCCTCATTCCGGGGCTCGCCCTGGTTTGGCCGATCAAGAAGATCGCCGCCGGCTTCGCCATGGTGGGTGTCACGGCCTATTGCGTCTTCTCGGGCTGGGATATCGCTGCCGAACGCTCGCTCATCATGACGTTGGTGATGCTCGGCGCGATCCTGGTAGATCGCCCGGCTTTGAGCATGCGAAACCTCGCGCTCGCTGCCCTCATCGCCCTCGCGCGCGAGCCGGACGGGATTCTCGGCCCGAGCTTTCAGATGTCGTTCGGCGCGGTTGCGGGCCTCATCGCTTGCGCCGGTGCGCTCAATCGCTGGATGCCGCCACGCGAAGGTGCGGGCCTCTTGGCCCGAACCTGGCGGTTTCTGGCTGTCGCGGTCCTTGGCACGCTGGCGACGACCTTGATCGCCCAGATCGCCACGGCGCCCTTCGCGACCTATCATTTCCAGACCGTCCAGCCCTTCGGCATCGTCGGCAATGCCCTGACCTTGCCCCTCGTCTCCCTGGCGGTGATGCCGGCGGCGGTTCTTGGGATCCTCGCCTATCCCTTCGCACTGGACCAGCCGGTCTGGTGGGCGATGGGGCTCGCCGTACGCGGGATGCTCACGATCTCCGGCTGGATCAGCGGGTTCGGACACGCCACGCTCGTCGTCCCGGCCTATGGCAGCACGGCACTCTGCCTGCTTGCTCTCGCCCTGCTCCTGCTGACACTTCCCGTCTCGAGCTTACGCTGGATCGGCCTTGCTCCGGCCGCTCTCGGTGTCGTGCTCGCTACCATGCCGCCGCGTTACGACGTCTACATCGACCGTGAGGGTGGCGGTGCAGCCTTCCGCGACGGGGACGGCCGATTGAGCATTCTCGGCAGCCCGCCGGCCTTCGTCCTCGAACAATGGCTCAAGGCGGATGGCGATTCGCGGAAAGTCGCCGCCGTCGCAGCCTCGCCGAGAAGCCGATGCGATACCGTCGGATGCGTCGTCGAGTTAGGACCGGGTCGGATCGTCGCCCTCGTCAAGGACAAGCGGGCCTTCGCGGAGGATTGCGAACGGGCGAGTGTGATCATCGCCCGCCGTGACGCTCCCAAAGACTGCCGGGCCGGCTTCGTCATCGATCGCGCATACCTAGCCCTACGCGGCGCCACCGCCATCCGTTTCGGCCCTGAAGGACCGCAGGTCACGTCCGCCCACCAACCTCATTCTCGTCCGCCATGGCGGCGGGCGGTCGCTGTCGTCACGCCGTCCCCTTCGCCTCCGAAGGAATCGGGACCAAGTCCGAAACCCATAGAACCCGAGGGCGACGACGGCGATCCGTCATCCGAAACGCAGTCGGACGGGCTTCAGTAACGACGGACCAGGCTGACGAGCCGCCCCTGGATCTGAACACGATCCGGACCCAGAACCCTCGTCTCGTAGGCTGGGTTTGCCGCTTCCAGAGCGATGGAGGAACCGCGGCGACGCAGGCGCTTCAATGTGGCCTCTTCATCGTCAATGAGGGCAACGATGATGTCGCCCGTATTCGCAGTGTCCTGCTTCTTGATCACGACAAGATCACCATCGAGGATACCCGCTTCGATCATCGAATCGCCACGGACCTCCAGCGCGTAATGTTCGCCGCCGGCCAGGAAGTCCGGTGATAGCGTCACGGAATGGCTCTGGTTCTGTATGGCGGAGATCGGCGTGCCGGCCGCGATCCGTCCCATGACCGGGATTGTGATCGACCTTCCGCTCTCGTCCTGGGCCTGGGTCGTTGGCTGGCGCAGGGACGGCATCGCCTTGGACCGACCGCCTTCGACGACGCTCGGCGTGAAGCGGCGAACTTCACCGGCGGGAGCGGGCTTCGACGCCGGTGCACCGGTCAGGCTCTCAGGCATCCGGATCACTTCGATCGCCCTGGCGCGATTCGGCAAACGACGCAGAAATCCGCGCTCTTCGAGGGCCGTGATCAACCGGTGGATCCCCGACTTCGATTTGAGATCGAGGGCGTCCTTCATCTCGTCGAAGGAGGGCGGGACACCACTCTCCTGCATCCGTTGTTGGATGAATTGGAGAAGATCCAGCTGCTTACGCGTCAACATACAGATCACTCTTCCACTGAAGCCAATGGCCGCGACTAACGCCGCTGAAACAAAACACGAACACGGTAGACGTTCCGCAAGTGTTCTGCAAGGGTTCCGTTAACCCGGTGGTAGAGTTTGTTCCTGAGGTGCAATGTTCCGCTCAAGCGGCCTTACCGCGGGCCGGCTTGGCGTCCGCCGGTATCACCCGCCGGGCCCTTCAATCATCCGATGGGGCTTCGTGCCGCGGGGGCTTACCCCGCCACTGTATGGCGGGCCTTCGCGGTGTCCGGCGGAGCCGCGCGCCCAGTCCCCGCCGATGACTTAGTCGGTCACCGACGGCCGGGGAGCCATGCGATATGGCGGGTACTCTGGCGGCAGCGTCGATCAGTCGAGATAGTCACCATATTTCTCGACATGGCTGGCGAGGCCGAGGCCGTGCTCGCGCACGAGGCGTTCCGCCAGATCTGCATCGCGCGCTTCCAATGCCTTGATGATCGCCACGTGTTCCTTGATCGAGTTGGCCGCGCGTTCCCCCTGACGCAGCGCGGTGTTGCGAATACCGCGGACATGCATCAGCAGGTTGCTGGTGATGTCTTTGATCACGTCGCACTGGCCGAGCGAAATGATCTTCTGGTGGAAGCGAATGTTGGCTTCCGAATACTCGTCGAGATGATCCGACGGGCGTCCTTCATAGAATTCTGGAAAGTGCTCACGCAGGCAGAGAAGTTGTTCGTCGGTGGCACGCTCGCAGGCGAGGCGCGCAGCCATGCTCTCCAAGGCAGACCAAGCCTGGATCATGCTGACAATTTCTTTCTTCGACTTCTTGATGACGAAGACACCGCGACGGGCCTCGAACCGCACGAAGCCTTCCTGCTCCAATACCGTCAGCGCTTCGCGCACAGGGGTGCGGCTCACGCCAAGGTTCAAGGACAGCTTTCGCTCATCCAGGCGAACCTCTTCACGCTGATTATAAATGTTCATGTTCGTGATTGCTTCTTTGAGCGCGTCATAAGCCAATGCACGCAAGCTTGAAGTCGCAACGATAGGCTTTACTTGAAATGTGTCGGATTTAACCATTTTTCATGCCACCTAGAATAATTTAAACTCGCACACGCGGGCGAGCACACTTGGTGTGAAGCATGCCAAACTCGCGTTTGAAATACAAGGAATGCCTCGGCCCGCTCAAAGCTCTTAACATAAGCTGAGTGGCGCTTTCCTCGCTACGGTTCGAAGAGCAGACTTCCGATTACCATGAAGGAAGGAGTTGTATTCTTCCCGTGTCGACCGGCCATGCGAAGCCTCGCGTTCGAGCGATCCGATGCTGATCGGCACAATCGTGCAAATCCGTTTGACAGTTGGTATTTGGTATGCCACCAATTGCCTATCGGGTCGGAGGGCTTACAGCAGTTTTCGACTGCTAGATCGGGTCAAAGCGTCTTCTCTGTTCGAGGCAGGCGCGGGATCGCCAGCCGGCGAACGCCGCTCGACTGGCGATAGGCATTATAAAACATGGCGATTTGGTTGTGTCCACCATCGACCCCATCAAGTCACCGCAAAGATTAAGCTGCGCGGAATACCCAAAGAGATCATAAATTTTTGGATTCCCGTTGAAGAAAATCCACGCCCCGTCGAGGGAGAATGAAACGTCACGCTGGCCGACTTCACTGCAACGCCAACTCCAAAGTCACTGCCAGGACGTCGATTTAACGTCGAGGAATCCCGCGGTCTCCGAAGCCGCATCACAATCGGGTTTGCGCTGCAAGAGAGAACCAAATCCCGCAGCGGAAAAGTTCACGTCATCGGTTCGCCGACTTTGCGGACCGCCAATCAAAATAAAACGTCAAAGAACCAGGGAGAGAACACGATGTCAGCTTTGGCCCAGAGAATCGATGTCGACGTTTCGGCCGAGCCGGAACTCACCGATGGCTTCCACCTCGTCATCGACGCGCTGAAGCTCAATGACATCAACACGATCTACGGCGTGCCCGGCATTCCGATCACCGATCTCGGTCGCCTCGCCCAGGCCGCAGGAATGCGGGTCATCTCCTTTCGCCATGAGCAGCACGCCGGCAACGCCGCCGCCATCGCGGGCTTCCTGACGAAGAAGCCCGGCATCTGCCTCACGGTTTCCGCGCCTGGCTTCCTCAACGGCCTCACGGCCCTGGCCAACGCCACGACTAACTGCTTCCCGATGATCCTTATTTCCGGCTCGTCGGAGCGCGAGATCGTCGATCTCCAGCAGGGCGATTACGAGGAGATGGACCAGCTCGCCATCGCTAAGCCCCTGTGCAAGGCCGCCTTCCGCGTTCTTCACGCCGCCGACATCGGCATTGCCGTCGCGCGGGCCATCCGGGCCGCAGTTTCGGGCCGCCCCGGCGGCGTCTATCTCGATCTACCTGCCAAGCTTTTCTCTCAGGTGATGGAGGCCGATGCCGGCGCCAAGTCGCTGGTCAAGGTCATCGATGCGGCCCCGGCCCAGCTGCCGGCCCCCTCCGCGATCAAGCGCGCACTCGATGTCCTGAAGAGCGCCAAACGCCCCCTCATCGTGCTCGGCAAGGGCGCGGCCTATGCGCAGGCCGACGACGAGGTTCGGGCTCTCGTGGAAACCAGCGGCATCCCCTACGTGCCCATGAGCATGGCCAAGGGCCTCCTGCCCGACACCCATCCGCAATCGGCGGGTGCTGCCCGTTCGCTCGTCCTCAAGGAGGCCGATGTCGTCCTGCTGGTGGGCGCGCGCCTCAACTGGCTGCTCTCCCACGGCAAGGGCAAGACCTGGGGCGCGCCCGGCTCGAAGAAGTTCATCCAGATCGACATCGAGCCGAAAGAGATGGACTCCAATGTCGAGATCGTGGCGCCCGTCGTCGGCGATATCGGCTCCTGTGTCACCGCGCTTCTCGACGGGATGAAGGGCGATTGGCAGGCCCCGCCGGCATCCTGGACCGATGCCATCTCTGCCAAGAAGGAAGAGAACCTCGCCAAGATGGCGTCGAAGCTCCGCAAGAATTCGACGCCGATGGATTTCCACGGCGCACTCGGCGCGCTGAAGACCATCATCGCCGAACGTCCGGACGCCATCCTCGTCAACGAGGGGGCCAACACCCTCGATCTCGCCCGTGGCATCATCGACATGTATCAGCCGCGCAAGCGCCTCGATGTCGGCACCTGGGGCATCATGGGCATCGGCATGGGCTTCGCCATCGCCGCCGCTGTCGAGACCGGTAAGCCCGTCCTCGCGGTGGAGGGCGACAGCGCCTTCGGCTTCTCCGGCATGGAGGTGGAGACGATCTGCCGCTACAACCTGCCGGTCTGTATCGTCGTGTTCAACAACAACGGCATCTACCGCGGCACCGATACGGATCCGACCGGCCGCGATCCAGGAACGACTGTCTTCGTCCGGGATTCCCGTTACGACAAGATGATGGAAGCCTTCGGCGGCGTGGGCGTCAACGCGACGACGCCGGACGAGCTCTCCCAGGCCGTAAACGCCGCGATGGACTCGGGCCGCCCGACCCTCATCAACGCGGTGATCGACCCGGAGGCCGGCACCGAAAGCGGCAATATCGGCAGCCTCAACCCGCAGAGCGCGGTCAAAAAGAAGAAGTAGGCCGTCGGTCCGTCCGGCCGCTCCAGCGTCAGCGACGCCGGGGCGGCCGGCGCCCATATCCGCCGAACGCCCTTCAACGCGGAAGAGTCCTATGAATGCCCTCGAAGGCGTGAAGATCCTCGACTTCACTCATGTCCAGTCCGGCCCGACCTGTACCCAGCTCCTGGCTTGGTTCGGCGCGGACGTGATCAAGGTCGAGCGTCCGGGCGTCGGCGATGCCACACGCCAACAGCTCCAAGACATTCCCGATGTGGATAGCCTCTATTTCACGATGTTGAACCACAATAAGCGTTCCATCACGCTCGACACCAAGAACCCCAAGGGGATCGAGGTGATGTGGCGGTTGGTGAAGGAGTGTGACGTTCTCGTGGAGAATTTCGCTCCCGGCGCGCTTGCCCGGATGGGACTGACCTGGGAGACGATTCATGAAGCTAACCCGCGCATGATCCTCGCTTCGGTGAAGGGCTTCGGGCCGGGCGCCTATGAGAATTGCAAAGTCTACGAAAACGTCGCCCAATGCGTAGGAGGTGCAGCCTCCACCACTGGGTTCCGTACCGATATACCGATGGTGTCAGGCGCTCAGATCGGTGATTCCGGCACCGGCCTCCATCTCGCCCTCGGCATCGTCACCGCCCTCTACCAACGGACGCATTCCGGCGTCGGCCAGAAGGTCGATTGCGCCATGCAGGACGGCGTTCTCAACCTCTGCCGGGTCAAGCTGCGCGACCAGCAGCGGCTGGAGCGCGGACCGCTCACGGAATACAGCCAGTACGGGGAGGGGATCGGTTTTGGCGATTCGGTGCCGCGTGCGGGCAACGATTCCGGCGGTGGCCAGCCCGGTCGCATCCTGAAGTGCAAGGGCTGGGAGACCGATCCCAACGCCTACATCTACTTCATCGCGCAAGGCGCGGTCTGGGAGCCGATCTGCGATGTCATCGGCGAGCCGACATGGAAGACGCATCCCGATTACGCGACGCCGAAAGCGCGGCTGCCGCATCTGAATGAGATTTTCACCCGGGTCGAGGCCTGGACGATGTCGAAGACCAAGTTCGAGGCGATGGAAACGCTCAACGCGCTTCACGTTCCCTGCGGTCCAATCCTTTCGATGAAGGAGATCGCCGAGGACGAATCGCTAAGGAAATCCGGCACGGTGGTCGAAGTCGACCATCCGGAGCGCGGCAAGTACTTGACCGTGGGAAACCCGATCCGGCTTTCGGCGAGCCAGGTCGAGGTCAAGCGCTCGCCCCTGTTGGGCGAGCATACGGACGAGATCCTGCGAGATGTCCTCGGTTATTCCGAGAGTGACTGCCTCAAGATCTCGGAATCAGGGGCGATCGGCGCCATCCAGAGGATTGCAGCCGAATGATCTGTCCCTGAACGAAGCGCGGGCCGCCTGTCTCAACATCTCGGCTTGCGCGCATGACGTGAAGCTCCTCCTGACTCAGCGCGGTGTCGGCCGGATAGGCTCGATGCCGCGCTCTTTCAGGCGAAGACGATCCCTTAGGCGATACCGGTGAAGCGACCTGCCGAGCCTGGAACATAATCGCGGTTTTCAACGCGGCTCTTGTCTGCGTGTGCCGAGAGGAGGTCGGCGGCCTTCACTACGAGAAGGACCTGAAGCGCGATCATGACGATCACGGCGGCGAAGAGAGTGGCGAACATGGCGGGCTCCCGGAGGACGTTGCATCACCCTGATGCCATGCTGCACCGCAAACTGATATACCACATTCCTTCGACCACTCATGTCGCTGGCGCATATCGGAGCGTGTCAGGGCCTCGGGCAGACGCTGAGTTCATTCCGCCAACCCGTTCGGGTGGACCTGGCCCAACGGACTTTATATTCACCGCATTGCTTGGGCCTTGGCCGCATCCATCGCACGCGTTGCATACGCGTTCAGGACCATAAGAGCCTAGAACGCGTCACCCCAGCGGCCCAATGTCTGAGCCTCTTCCCGACGAAGGATCTCGCCGGGTTCGGGCATGGGAAGTGAAACTCCCGATACGCCTATCGCTCCGAGAGTCGCCTTCAATTCCGCGTTCTCGACCGCCCGCTCCGCGATATCCGCAGCGAGATGGGTCAGGCGCCCCTGGTGAAGCTTGGCGTAGACGTGTCCCGTCCCGAAATCCGCAAAGCGGATCGTGGTCATCCGGCGGATACAATCGCGCAGGAAGCTCATGTTGTCCGAAGGCGCCATCGAACCGGCAGCGGCATAGACCTCCTGCGCGGACCGCGCGGAGATATCGATCTTGCGGTACCGATCTATGTCGAAGAGAAATTTCAGGTCGAGGATATTCATCGTGCCGTTGATGCCGAAGGCAACGGTTCGGGGACGTTCACCTTCCGGTACGCTATTGTCCAAAAACTCGAAATGGACCCGCTTGTCCGACCTGAGTGCCCAGGTGAAAAAGAGCCGTGGCATGCCGGTATAGGCTTCAACGTTGTGTGCGAGCAGATCTTCGACAGCTTTGTAACGGCCGAATTGTTCGCCGCGTTTCCACGCCCGCTCGACGGTTGCCTCCGGCGGCGTGATCATGAACTGCATGTAGACGCAATGGCCGAAGCGGGTCAGGAGTTGGCTGCCATCCTCTGCTCCGGGATCGACGGTGAAACTGTCGAACCGGAACCGGTCGATCAGAAGATGTGAGATGCGCCCCTCCGCAGCCTTTACCGCCATGTGACGGTCGAGCTTGCGATCGATGATCTCGACCTCGCGTCCTGTCAGCGTACCGGCATAGCGGCGGGCCGCACCGAGGCTGTCGTAATCGAGCAGGAACTTGCGCCAGACGTCGGGTGTGATGACAGCAAAATCCGACTCGTCGAGGCCGACTTGCCCGGCGAGCGCACGCTGATATGGCCGGATCGTGCTTTTGCCGGAAGCTGATGCACCTTTGACGTTCATCACCACCGGCTGCGTCTGGGCTCTCAATGAGCGGTAGCCTTCCCGTGCGACGACCTCGCGGAACCATGGTTCAATGAGCTGGCCGATCCGGCTGCTACCATACTGGTTCGAGACCAGGATGCAGACGAGACGGTGGAGAAGCGCGGTGTCGCGGATCAGGAAGCCGCGACGCCGGATGATGCTTGTCACCACCTGTCGCAGGGCGACGCAAACCGCCATTTCGAGGGAGTCTGATGGTGTAGCGCAACGCGCGTACCACGCGTCGAGATGGTGGAGGGCCCATTGCTCTGGCGTGCCGTGCTCCCTTTTCCGCCTGGCCGGTTCGGGAGAGCCAAGGATCAGCTGCCAGAGGGAGGGTTGTCCGCGGGCCGGTTCTCCGACAACCTTCGGGGTGAACATCTCGGACAGTTCGCGTTGGAGCACGAGCGCGGCGTCGCTCCGGATCTGGACGAGCAGGTCAGCGATCTCATTCGCGTGAGACGCAATCCCGGTGTCCAGGATCGTGCTGACGATGGCCCGAAAGTTGACGCCGAGATCGCCATAAGTGCGCCCGACCGGTACCGACAGATCGGCCATGACGCGGATAAGCACTTCGTGCACCACGAGACGCTGAGCACGGAAGAGCACGAGCTGCGTCAGTGGCAGACCACTCACGTCACTCATCTCGCGGGCATCGTCGAGGCTGGTTTCTACGTTGTCCGGTCTGAAGAGTGTCTCAAGAGACAGAAACGCCCGGGGCAACGTCGATTCCAACCCCGGATTCCAGGGGCCGAACTCCGGGCGCGGAGGCAAATCAGCTGGGCCGGCAGTCGGGGGCACCATGATGGACATGGCCGGCCCCTCCAAAAGTCAGTGAATTCCAGGGCGGCCATGCATCGCGGCGGCGACCTCGAACGCCTCAGGCGACCGCTTCCTCATCGATGGCCTCGAGCCGCAACTGATAGCGGTCACCCCAGAGTGCCTCGGCCTTCTCGTACCATTCCGCGTTGAAGTAGAGCTTGGCGCAGAACTCGCTCTGCCAGATGCAGACTGCGATCACCCTTGAATCGATGACTTTGACATGGCGGCTGATCAGTCCGCGCGTAATCCCGGCCGAGGGACACATGTCCATGCTGGTCATCCCGTTGGGGGATTCGCCGCTGAAGATGACCGGGCATTCAAGAATGGCCAAGTAACGCATTGCTGCTAACCCTGTTGGCCACGAGATGCGAGCGGTCGGCGTTTCACCGACGATCGCTGCCCCGTAGCGTCTCCTTGCCTCGATCCCCGGCTTGAATCGAACCTTTCGAGCAGGCCGAAACACTAGGGTATCGTGTCGAAATTTTGAATGCAAAAACGATGGAGGTCAATGATCAGAAGCGGGATATCTTATCCTGCACCTGCGGTGAGACCGCGTTGCAGCGCAATAACGAAGGATCGAGATCGATTGCGCATCATTTAATCTCTCGGCAACCTCTGGACGACCTGACGTTACATTCGATTGTAACACCCCGAATGCCTGATCGATCATCACGAGTGAGCCGAGGTACTCCTATCAGTCATGGCGTCGACGCAGCTCCAAATGCTCTGGATCGACGTCAGGACGAAGCCATCGGTCACGGCGATATGGTCGGTCTGATATGCACAGAACAGCTTAAGCCGGTCGGCATTTGACGTGCTGACGTCGGCAGATGCGAAATCTTGCTTCGCCAACATCCAGACAAGGTTGTCGAGCACTTCGAGGCCGCGCGATGCCATGGCACGGAAGATCTCGCGCTCGGTAATGATGCCGACGATGGCACCGTCCGCGAGAGGGACACCGTCGATGACGACGAGAGCGTCGACCCCGGGATTCTGCAACATGTTCAATGCATCGCGAACCGAGCGATCCATTCGGATATAGTTTAGGCGACTTGCCACAGTGCTCGTCTGCTGCCTCGCCGGCATAACGTCGCCCCTTCCGGATCGCTTCCTGAGTTCAGACCCTGGTATGCAAAATACCGGTTGTCAATGAATGAAAGAGCACTATGGTGCCTGACCAGGGCGAGGCGGGTAGGCTATGTACGTCCTCGTCGGCTTGGCTCGGTCACTGCGTGGCCGGTATGGCATTGCCTGTTCCCGAAGGCATGCGCAAAGCCGTCGCGTACAGATTTCAGATTTATCAGCAAAAATCCGGTGGTTGAGGGGTGTACCCCTCGTTTCCACGGCAAATTTGCGCCTATGCAACAATATGCACTTAGGGGCATGGCAGACCCGTATTTGCGTCCGCGAGATATTGTTTTCGCATAGCTCAGACAGATTCTTCATCGCCTGAACGAGATCTTGAGTTTAATCCCCGTTTGCTGCATTGCGGCGACGATTTTTCTGCAACTCGGTCTTGACGGGCTCATACGTACGAGAGAGGCTGGTATTCCACATACCAGAATGCTGACGACGCCAAAGGGTCGGCATTCGCCAAGACTGGAAGCCGGGCAACCGGCTCCTACGCCTCGAGTGAAGCAAAATAGAACAACGCGGAGGACGACAATGACGAGGGCGGAAACAACGAGTGGGCGAGTATCCGATGGATACCGCTGGGGTCAGCTGGTGATCGGCGTGATCTGCATGGTGATGATCGCCAACCTGCAATACGGCTGGACGTTCTTCGTGCCGGACATCCAGAAGAAGTTCGGCTTCGACCGGGCGGCGATCCAGTGGGCCTTCACCCTGTTCGTGCTGTTCGAGACCTGGCTGGTCCCGATCGAGGGCTGGTTCGTGGACAAGTACGGCCCGCGCGTGGTCGTGCTGTTCGGCGGCGCGCTCTGCGGCATCGGCTGGGTCATCAACTCCTACGCCGCCTCGCTCAACATGTTCTATCTCGGCCAGGTCGTCGCCGGCATCGGCGCCGGCGCCGTCTACGGCACCTGCGTCGGCTCGGCCCTGAAGTGGTTCCCCGACAAGCGGGGCCTGGCCGCCGGCATCATCGCCGCCGGCTTCGGCGCCGGCTCGGCGCTGACCGTCGCCCCGATCCAGTGGATGATCGCCGACCACGGCTTCCAGGCCGCCTTCTTCAACTTCGGCATCGGCCAGGGCCTCGTCGTCTGCGCGCTCGCCTTCTTCTTCACCTCGCCCAAGAAGGGCCAGGTGCCGGAGGTCGTGGCCAACGCCAACATCATCCAGACCCGGCGCAACTACACCCCCGGCGAAGTCGCCCGCCAGCCGATCTTCTGGCTCATGTACTTCATGTTCGTCATCGTCGGCGCCGGCGGCCTGATGATCACCGCCAACCTCAAGCCCATCGCCTCCGATATCGGCGTCGACAAGGTGCCCGTCACCATCATGGGCATCACCATGGTGGCCATCACCTTCGCGGCCACCATCGACCGCGTGCTCAACGGCCTGACCCGCCCGTTCTTCGGATGGGTCTCCGACAAGATCGGCCGCGAGAACACCATGTTCATCGCCTTCGCCATGGAAGGCTTCGGCATCTACATGCTCTACCTCTGGGGCCACGACCCGCTGTGGTTCGTCCTGCTCTCCGGCTTCGTGTTCTTCGCCTGGGGCGAGATCTACTCCCTCTTCCCCTCCACCTGCACCGACACGTTCGGCACCAAGTTCGCCGCCACCAATGCCGGCCTGCTCTATACCGCCAAGGGCACCGCCGCCCTCCTGGTCCCGGTCGCCAACTACCTCCAGCAGGCCACCAACAGCTGGGACGGCGTCTTCCTCGTCGCCGCAGGCGCCAACATCCTCGCATCCCTCCTCGCCATCGCCGTGCTGAAGCCCTGGCGCAAGCGGGTGGTGGCCCAGGCGCTGGCCGTCTCCGACGAGACCAAGCCTGCCCCCCGCGTGGTCGCTGCCTGAACTCAGGCTGAGCCACCGACCACGAACAGAGTGCGGGGGCCGGACGCCAAGTCCTGGCCCCCGCACCCGTTTCATCGCCCCGTGATCGCCCTCGCAGGAGATGTCCGATGCCGCCGACCTGGCGCCCGATGCACACGGCCCCACAGATCGTGGAGCGGATCTGGCTCAACCACCTGACCCTCGGTCCGATCCTGGCCGAGGGTCGCCCCGGTCGCTGGTACGCCCCGAGTGCGGCACGCCAAGTCTGGCGTTGGTATCGCCCCGCTGGGCAGGACAATCTGGAACCTTTCGCCGGCTGGCTCCCCTACGGGGCACTCGCGATGGAGGGGAAAGACGCAGCCTCGCTGGATGTCTCGCGTAACGGCCTCCCGGTTACGCATCCCATCGGAGGGCAACAGGACCGCACCACGTCCTTAGGGGGATAAACGCACGGCTACCGGGCCCGGTTTGGCCCAGGCCGCGCTCGTTCACCCATCGCGCCGCCGATTATCCGCGTCGGTCATGCTAGGGCCGACCCACCAATGAGATGGGGAAAGTCCTTGGCCGTCGATCTGCCGGTTCAGCTTCTGCGCCCGAGCGATCAGCTCGTTTATGACGACTCGCGATCGGTCGTACTCTCCTCGGCGATGACTCCGATACAGGACTGGAATTTCATCACTTCAGAGCCACGACCGCTCATGTCGCTCGCCTTCCGCTTGAGAGATTCGATCGCGGCCCGTTTCGGCGTGAAGGCGATCGGCGGCTTTTCCGGTGAACGCCGGATCCAAGCGCACGCGGGTGAAACGTTGGACTTCTTCCTGGTGGAACACAGCGCCCCGGATATGCTGGTTCTCACCGTGCGGGACCGCCACCTCGTCGGTCGTCATCCACAATGCCTTTGATTGGGTCTGCATGGTGCCGGTCGCGCCGATCCATCGCTTGATCCTCACCGCCGACCTGCGGCGTTTGACGAACTCGTTGGGGCAGGAAGCCGTGCGTCCCGGTACGTAGGTCGTTCACTCGAACAGGGCCGGCGCTCGATCAACGATGCCGACGACGCAGCCGTCCTGCTGCGGCCTTGTCCCATCCCAAAAGAAAACGGCGCGCCTCGCGGCACGCCGTTTTCCTCAATCCACGGCCCGTCCGAGGACGGGCCGCTTTGCATCTGTCTTAGACGGCGCGTGCCTGGTGCAAGCGCTCGATCTGCTGCTGGGTGTAACCGAGGTCGAGCAGCACTTCGTCAGTGTGCTCTCCGAGGAGCGGCGAAGATTTGATCTCGACCGGCATGTCCGAGAACTTGATCGGGCTTCCGACGGTGAGATACGAGCCGAGCTTGGGGTGCTGCACCTCGACGATGGTGCCGCTGGCGCGCAGCGACGGATCGACCGAGAGTTCCTTCATCGACAGGACCGGCGAACACGGGATGTCGAACTTGCGCAGGATGTCGACCGCCTCGAACTTGGTCTTGTCAGCGAGCCATTCCTCGATCGTGCCGAAGATGTCCATGATCTTGTCCTGGCGGGCACGGGCGGTGTTGTAGGCCGGATCTTCGATCCACTCTTCGCGGCCGATCGCCTTGCAGATTGGGGCCCAGGCATGGCCCTGGATCGTGAAGTAGATGTAGGCGTTCGGGTCGGTTTCCCAGCCCTTGCACTTCAGCACCCAGCCCGGCTGCCCGCCGCCGCCCGCATTACCGCCGCGCGGCACCACGTCGGTGAACTCGCCATGCGGATACTGGGGGTATTCCTCAAGGTAGCCAAGGGCGTCGAGGCGCTGCTGGTCGCGCAGCTTCACACGGCAGAGGTTCAGCACCGAATCCTGCATCGACACGGCGACCTTCTGGCCCTTGCCGGTCTTGTTCTTCTGGTGGAGCGCCGTGAGGATGCCGATGGCGAGATGCATGCCGGTGTTCGAGTCACCGAGAGCGGCGGCGCTGACGGTGGGGGGGCCGTCCCAGAAGCCGGTGGTGGAGGCGGCGCCGCCGGCGCATTGGGCGACGTTCTCGTAGACCTTCAGGTCCTCGTAATGGTGGCCGTCCGAGAAGCCCTTCACCGAAGCCAGGATCATGCCCGGGTTGAGTTCTTGAATGCGGGCCCAAGAGAAGCCCATGCGGTCGAGGGCACCGGGACCGAAATTCTCGACCATCACGTCGGATTGCTTGATGAGGTTCTCGAGAACTTCCTTGCCCTCGGGGGTCTTGGTGTCGAGGGTCAGCGAACGCTTGTTCGAATTCAGCATGGTGAAGTAAAGGGCGTCGGCATCCTCCACGTGGCGCAGCTGCGTCCGTGTCACGTCTCCGGCACCGGGACGCTCGACCTTGATGACGTCGGCGCCGAACCAGGCGAGAAGCTGCGTGCAAGCAGGGCCAGCCTGGACGTGAGTGAAATCGATGATCTTGGTGCCTTCAAGCGGCTTGCTCATCTCGACGTTCTCCCTTTCGATCGTCATGCAACGATAATGGATCGGATAGTTCGAATGTCCGGTTCTGATCCGGAACTCGTGTTGGCCGGTATTCTGGCGAAACTTTTAGCTTTTCGCGCCTCCACTTAAACGGCAGCGCTTTCGAGCTCGCTCAGACGCTTGCGCATCTGACGTTCGTCGTTCCAGCGCCGGGTCTCATCGCGGATGATGGCGAGGATTCCAGTCACTGCGCCGTCAGAACCGTGAAGGAGTCCGACGGTGAAGGCGATCGAGAGTGATCGGCCGTCTTTGTGAAGCGCCGGCACGCGCAGCACCTCGGTGCCGTAGCGGGTGATGCCGGTCCGCATTGTCTTGGCGTAACCATCCCAGTGACGCTGGCGCTGGCGTTCCGGGGTGATCAGATCGAGGGATTGGCCGAGCGCCTCGGATGACGAGAACCCGAAGATCCTCTCCGCCGCCGCGTTCCACACGACGATCGCACCGTCCGGATCGGAGACGACGATGGCGTCTCCGGCGGCTTCGATCAGTTGAGAGACGTCGATACCGGCGAAATTTGCTTGATCCGACATGGCTTGTTTCGCGTCTTCGAGTGAAACGTCGTCCATCGACTTAGGCAGCAGGTACGGCCGTCAAACGCGATGAGGGATTTCACTTGAGACGCGCGATGCTTCGATCGCAGTCGTGGTCGCGATTTCGGCTTCCGTCTGGAATATATTGCGGTTGCGAATGCTGCATTGCATCATCGTGATCGCTTCCTCCATTTCGCGGAAAGGTCAAACCCCGTCCGTGAGATGTTCCGCGCACTTGCTTTTTCTGTGCGTCTACTGTTGGTATTTGGTATGCCAATGAGGGCGGGCTGTCAACACGCGGGCAAGGAGGGGGAATGAGATGGAACTCGCCTTTGCTTCTCGTTCGTTGCCTTGCCAGTCGCTGCTTTGCCGCTTCAGTGCGCACGCGGCGGCTAGGCGAGCCGAGAGGAGACGTCCCGGATGGGCAGTGACGGCAGCATCACGATCAGGCAGATCGAGGGCTATCGGTTCGAGATCGATTTTGGGGAAGCCTTCCCGAACCTCGCCGTTGACGAGGCGCCACCCTATGGCGGGGGGGAGGGGCCTTACCCCGAGCAGATCCTGGTCGCCAGCGTCACCAACTGTCTGTGCGCGAGCCTGGTCTTCGCCCTCGGCAAATTCAAACAGGACGCAACCGGGCTCGCAGCGCGATCGAGCTTTCGCGTGGAACGCAACGCGGATGGTCGCCTGAGGATCAGCGGGATCGAAGTCGGCATCGCGCTGAGCGCTCCGGCGGAAACAATGCCACGGCTCGACAAGGTTCTCGAGCAGTTCGAGCGCTTCTGTACCGTCTCCGAGAGCGTCAAAGCGGGGATTCCGGTCACCGTAGCGGTGCGCGACTCGGCTGGTACGCTGCTGAAGTAGCCGTGTAACAAGAGGAAAACGCCATGGACCACGTGCTAGCAGAAACCCCAGAAGACCTTGCCCGTCTCTTCAACGAAAGGGCCAATGCCGGCGATGTGGAGGGGTTGGTCGCCCTCTACGAACCGGATGCCGTGCTGGCTGCCGGAAAGGTGGTCGCGACGGGACATCAGGAGATCCGGGCCTTCTACACCGACCTTCTGGCGCGGCGCTCCGAGTTCCCGGCCGCAGAGACGCTGCCGAGCATTCGCAACGGGGGGATTGCGATGACCTTCGCGCGCCTACCGAACGGAACGATCTCGGTGGAGACCGCACGGAAGCAGGAGGCCGGCGGCTGGCTGTGGATCATCGATCAACTGAAGATCAAGCCTTTGAGCGAAGCCAAGCCGGATTGACGCGGCAGCTTAGGCAAGGGGCGCCGACCGCAGAGAACGACCGACGCCCGCACCATGTCACCGAACGACGCGAGGCTCGCCGCATGATCGACCCTAAACTCGCAGGACGTCTCGCTTTTGCGCATCGTCTGCCGACTAGGGAGCCCATGCCTCCGGGCCGCCATCCGCTCGGTCTATTCGATGAGCGCGACGCCATGCTGATCGTGCCGCCGAGGATCAATCCGCGACGGCCAACTCCCCTCGTCGTACTCTTTCATGGCGGCGGCGGGAGTGCGGAGAAGATCCTGCCCATGCTCGAAAAGCATGCGGAGGCGCGCGGATTTCTGCTCCTCGCTCCACAATCCGTATTCCCGACCTGGGATCTCGTCATCGGCGGTCACGGGCCGGACCGCGAGCGGCTCGACCTCGCTTTGACCGAGGTAGCGTCACGCTTCATGCTCGATCCGCTGCACATCGTCTTCGCCGGCCATTCCGATGGCGGGAGCTACGCTCTCTCCTCCGGCCTCGCCAATGGCCATGTCGTCACCCACCTCATCATCTCCTCGGCCGGGTTCCTGTCGGTACATCTGCAGGCCGGGTCACCACGCATCTTCATCTCACATGGGACACGGGACGAGCAGATACCCATCGATCGCAGCGCACGGGTGCACACTTCGAAACTGAGGGACGTTGGCTACGATGTGACCTCTGTGGAGTATGATGGGCCACACCCCTACCAGCCTGAGGTTGTAACGCAGGCGGTGGAGTTCGTGTTCGGCTGACCGAGCCGGCAAGCGAGAAACCCGAAGATCGCCGGCGGATCGAAGCAGGCTCGGCTCGCGTTCAAAAATCATGGATTCGAGCGACCGTGTCATCGTGGAGCAGCAACCGGGAAGCCCTGGGTGGCGAGCGCAGGCACACCCTCCAGGAACCGAAAAAGGAGGGCGCGACGAGGCCAGGATCAGCCGGCTCGGCGAACGTATCGCGCGCCTTCGCAAGGGCTTGCCGCTACGACGCCGCCTCATCGATGGTTTGGTGCACGGCCTTTTATCCGCTGGCGCGGCGGTGCTGGCTTATCTGCCGACCCAGGCGCTGAATCAGCGTGAGGGGTTCTGGTCGGCAATCACTGCCATCGCCGTACTCCAGACCGAGTTCCGCGCGACGCGGAAAGTCGGGCGGGACCAATTGCTCGGTGCGGCCACGGGGGGCCTCATCGGCCTCGGTATCTGGCTCGGCCTCGGGCAGCATCTGGCTTCCTATGCCCTCGCAGTCATCCTGTCGCTCACGGCCTGCTGGTTGCTGAATGTGGCGAGTGCGGCCCGGCTCGCCGGGATCACCGCGACCATCATCCTGCTCGTACCCCATGACGGAACGGCGCAGCATATCTTCGGCTCGCGCGTCATGGAGGTGGGCTGGGGCGTCACCGTAGCGATCATCGTCGGCTGGCTCGCCACGCGGCTGGCTAGATCGGCCCCTGACGTCACCGGAAAATGACGAAACCGGATCTGTTCAGAGCAGCGCTCGATCGAGGCGAATGATCCGGCATGGATCGCCGCGCTTCGCGGCCGGAGCGCCGGGTGGGCGAACCAGCAGCGCTTCGGATTGACCGAGGACCGAGAGCATCGAGGAATCCTGGCGCGTTCCGGCGTACGCCATCGGACGTCCGTCATCCGCGATTTCGATCCGCGCCCGCATGTAGTCCTGGCGGATATCGTTGGCCGGCATGTCCGCCCCGAGCAGGGCCGGCTCGCTGCGGTCGGCCCCGGCCTTGGGGTCGCCAAGAAGAGCCCGGATCGCCGGCACGACGAAGAGCAGGCCGCAGACTACGGCGGAGACGGGATTACCCGGTAAACCGATGACCATCATCGGACCGAGGCGCCCATGCATCAGTGGCTTTCCGGGGCGGAGGGCCACTCGCCAGAAACTAAGTTCCAGCCCCTCGCGATGCAGAGCCGCCTGGACGAGGTCGTGATCACCCACGGAGGCGCCGCCTAGGGTCACCAGAAGGTCTGCTTTCGCGTCCCGCGCCCGGCCCAGTGCGGCTTCGAGGGAGGCGAGGCTGTCTCCGGCAATGCCGAGATCGATGGGTTCCGCGCCTGCCTCGCGGGCAAGGCTCGCCACCGCCAATCCATTCGAGGCGACGATCTGGTCCCAGCAGGCCGGTTCTCCCGGCGCCACGAGTTCGTCGCCGGTGGCGAGGATCGCGACCCGAGGCCGGCGGCGAACCTGGAGAGTGGCGTGACCACCCGCGGCCGCGAGGGCAAGCCGGCGCGCATCCAGGCACTCCCCCGCCCGCAAGAGCAGATCGCCCGACCGGAAATCGAGACCGGGAACGCGGATATGGCGCTTGGCGGCGACCGTTTCCTTCGCCGTGACCACATTGTCCGAGACGTCGGCATTCTCCTGAATGAGGATCGTGTCGGCCCCCGTGGGCACTGGAGCCCCCGTGAGGATCCGTACCGTCTCGCCGGGGCCGATCGTGCCCGAGAAGCCGTGGCCCGCAGCGCTCATGCCGATGAGCGCCAGTTTTGCCGGAACGGCGGCCACATCCTCGGAACGCACCGCATAGCCATCCATAGCGGAGGCGGGGAAGGGCGGCTGGGTCCGTAGGGCGGCCACATCGTCGGCCAGGGTCCGGCCGTAGGCGTCGGCTACCGGTACCGTCTCGGCTGCCACTGGCTCGGCGGCACTGGCGAGGATGCGCGCGAGCGCCTCCTCCACCGGAATGAGTTTGCTCACGAAGCGCCCTCGGCCCGGTACGAGCCCGACTTTCCGCCATCCTTGGAGACTAGGTGGATGCCTTCGATCCGCATGGCGCGATCGGCTGCCTTCACCATGTCGTAGATCGTGAGGCAGGCAACCGAGACGGCGGTGAGGGCCTCCATCTCGACCCCGGTCGGACCGATCACCTTGACCTCTGCGGTCACGCGAAGGCCTGGCAGGGAATCGTCCGGCTCGCATTCCACCCGGACCTTGGAGATCAGCAGCGGATGGCACAGCGGGATGAGTTCATGCGTGCGTTTCGAGGCCATGATGCCCGCGAGCCTCGCTGTGCCGATTACGTCGCCCTTCTTGGCATCGCCTTCGCGGATCAGGCGCAGCGTTTCGGGCAGCATCACCACCACGCCTTCGGCGCGAGCGATGCGGGTGGTGGCGGCCTTGTCTGAGACGTCGACCATGTTGGCGGCACCGGCCGCATCGAGATGCGTGAGGCTGCTCATTTGCCGGCCTTACCGAAGAGCAGGCGTTTCGTCGCCTTGGTCACGTCCGCTTCGCGCATCAGGCTTTCCCCGACGAGGATCGTCCGAAGTCCACCCTTTTCGAGGCGCAGGACATCGTCGTGCCCGCTGATGCCGCTCTCCGCGACAGCGATACGGTCCTCTGGCACGCCCTTGGCAACGCGGATGGCCGTATCGAACGAGACCTCGAATGTCTTGAGGTCGCGGTTGTTGATGCCCAGCAGCCGGGTGCCGAGCGGAATGGCGCGGGCGAGTTCCTCCTCGTCATGGACCTCGACCAGCACATCCATGCCGAGATCGTGCGCGGTCTCGACGATGGCCAGCGCCTCGTCGTCATCGAGGCACGCCATGATGGCCAGAACGCAATCGGCGCCCCAGGCACGAGCCTCGAACACCTGGTAGGGTTCGAACAGGAAATCCTTGCGCAGCACGGGCAGCGAACAGGCGTCCCGCGCCTCGGTGAGGTATTCCGGCTTGCCCTGGAAGGAGGGCGTGTCGGTGAGCACCGACAGGCAGGTTGCACCGCCCGTCTCGTAGGCGGCGGCAAGCACGGCGGGATCGAAATCGGCGCGGATCAGGCCTTTTGACGGCGACGCCTTCTTCACCTCAGCGATGAGCGCGGGTCGACCCTGCGCGATATGAGCAGCGATCGCGTCGGCGAAGGGCCGGACCGGCGAGGCTTTCTCGATGCGCTTCTCGAGCTTCGCGAGCGGTACGCGCAGCTTGGCTTCGGCGATCTCGCGGCGCTTATAGGCCTCGATCCGCGCAAGCACGTCACGCCGGTCGGTGGTGGCCGGTGGTGCAACGACGTCCGCAATGGGTTTCGCCTCGCTCATCGGGGCCTCTTTCATGTGTTCGAGACCGCCACGAGGCGTGCAAGGGTTGCTCGTGCCGCGCCGTCATCAATGGCGGAAGCGGCACGGGCCACACCTTCGCTCAAGGTCTGCGCGGAACCGGCGACGACGAGGCCGGCCCCCGCATTGAGAACGGCGATGTCGCGATAGGCGTTGCGCTCGCCCGCGAGGACGGCGTTCAGCGCGTGCGCATTATGGTCGGGATCGCCGCCGCGCAGATCCTCGAGAGTCCAGAGCGGCAGGCCGACTTCGCGCGGATCGATCGTGAAACGGCCGATCCGCCCGTCCTCCAGGGTGACCACCGGCGTCGGCCCGGTGACGGTGATTTCGTCGAGCCCGTCCGACCCGTGCACCGTCCAGACCCGCGTGCTGCCGAGTTCGCCCAATACACGCGTCAGGGGTTCGGCCCAGGCCTCGGTGGAGACGCCTAGAAGCTGGCGCTCGACACCGGCCGGATTCGAGAGCGGCCCGAGCAGATTGAAGATCGTCCGCGTCGGAAGTTCGGAGCGCACCGGCGCCACATGGCGCATGGCGCCGTGATGGGTCTGAGCGAACATGAAGCAGAGGCCGGCCCGGGCGAGGCAGCGGGCCAGCCCGTCCGGTTCGAGACCGATTTTCACGCCAAGGGAGACGAGGACATCGGCCGCGCCGGATCGCGAGGTGGCCGCGCGGTTGCCGTGCTTGGCCACCGGCACGCCGCAGGCCGCCGTGAGGATCGCGGCGAGAGTCGAGACGTTGTAGCTGCCCGAATGGTCGCCGCCGGTGCCGACGATGTCGATGGCGCCGGGAACCGGGGCCACGCGTACCATCCGCGCCCGCATGGCCTCCACCGCGCCGACGATCTCGTCCTCGGCTTCGCCACGCACCTTCAGGGCGATGAGGAAGGCGCTGGCCTGGACCGGCGTCACCTCGCCCGAGAGCAGGTCGTCGAAGGCGGCGCGCGCCTCCGCCCGGTCGAGGCTCGACCCGGCCGCGACTTTCGCGAGGAGCGGCTTGAAAGTGTCCATGGCTCGGAAGCGTCAATCAAAATTGATCGATGCGTCAATGCACGCCGGACCCGCGCTTGTCACGTCCCGCGTTCCAGGCCGCAGCAATGTCGAGGAAGTTACGCAGGATCTGCGAGCCGTGATGCGAGAGGATGCTCTCCGGGTGGAACTGCACGCCGTGGACAGGCAGCGTCGCGTGTTCCAGCGCCATGATGAGCCCGTCCGCTTCCGCCGTGACGACGAGATCCTGCGGACACCCGCCGCGCTCCACTACGAGCGAGTGATACCGCGTGGCATCGAAGGGGCCGTTCAGCCCGCGAAAGACCCCCGTTGCCCTGTGGGTAATGCTCGAGACTTTGCCATGCATGGGCTTTGGCGCCCGCACCACGTCGCCGCCGAAGGCCTGCCCGATCGCCTGGAGGCCGAGGCAGACTCCGAAGATCGGCACCTCGCCGGAGAGGTCGCGCACCACGTCGAGGCAGATACCCGCCTCGTTAGGCGTGCACGGCCCCGGCGACAGCACCACCGCATCGGGCGCGCGCTCGCGGATCTCGTCGATGGTGACCTGATCGTTGCGCACGACATCGATCGATCCGCAAAGCGGCCCGATGAGATGGACGAGATTCCAGGTGAAGGAATCGTAGTTGTCGATGACGAGGACGTTGGCCATGATCGCGCTTCTCTTGATCCCCCTCGTGTGACGAGGTGAGCCGAGAGGGTCAAGCGTTCTCGCGCCGCGTCCGCTCTCAGACCCCGATCGTCGGATGCCGGCCGTCGGTTCCGTCCCCCAGATGCGCGCGGATGAAGGCACCGGCGCTCGCCAGCGATTGTCGCCCCTCGGCAAGCTGAGGATAGAACATGTGCCAGGCATGGATCATGTGCGGCCAGACTTGGAGCGTCACGGCGACGTCCGCCGAGGCGGCCACCCCGGCGAGGCGAAGGGAATCGTCCAGCAGGGTCTCGGCGCTGCCGACCTGGACCAGCATCGGCGGCAGGCCTCCGAGTTCGGCATGAAGCGGCGAGATCAGCGGGATCGCAGCATTCTTTCCTGCGGAATAGGCCTCCGCGAGTTCCGTCAGGTATTCCCGCTGGATCAGGGGGTCGACCGCCGCCTTGGTGTCCATGCTGGCACCGGTCATCTCCAGATCGACCCAGGGCGATGTGAGCCACAGACAGCGCGGAAGCGGCAGACCGGCATCACGCAGCGAGAGGGCCGTCGCGACGGCAAGCCCGCCGCCGGCACTCTCCCCGGACAGGACGATGTTCCTGGGGCTGACACCCGATTCGAGCAGGAAGCGGTAACCCGCCAGGGCGTCATCGAGGGCCGCGGGAAACGGATGTTCCGGCGCGAGCCGGTAATCCAGGGCCAGCGTGCGCGCTCCGGCGGCGCGGCCGGTCTCGGCCATCATGTGCCGGTGACTGTTGAGCGACCCGGACACGTATCCGCCGCCATGCAGGAACAGGACGACGCGGGTCGGGTCCGCCCCCGGGCTCACGGTCCATTCGGCCGCCACCCCGCCCGCATCCACGGGCACGACCGTCACGTCGGGGGGAACAGGATAATGCGCGCCGAACCCGTCGAGCCGCTCACGGCGCTCAGCGAGATTCGAAGACCGTGGACTGGCGGCGAGAAGATCCCTGATGGCATCGATCTCGGTCCCAGCCATCACGTTCCTCCACCATCGCAACCCGTCGATATACGACCGATTCGATGTCTATCGGCAATCGCGGGCCAAGCGGAAGGAGTGCCTTGGTGCGCGGAAGGACTATTGCCCCCGGCGCGCCCGGCTCGCGAACATCACCGCATCCTCTGCGGCGCGGAACAGGGCTTTGGCCTTGTTCACGCATTCCTGCTGCTCGGAGGCCGGATCGGAATCGTAGACGATGCCGGCGCCGGCCTGAACATGCATCCGCCCGTCCTTCACGATGGCGGTGCGCAGCACGATGCAGGTATCCATCTCGCCGCGTGCGCCGAAATAGCCGATGCAGCCGCCATAGGGGCCGCGCTTCTCGCGTTCGAGCTCGTCGATGATCTCCATCGCCCTGACCTTCGGCGCACCGGAGACGGTGCCCGCGGGAAACCCGGCCGAGAGGGCGTCGAGTGCGTCGTGGCTCGGATCGAGATCGCCCTCGACATTCGAGACGATGTGCATGACCTGGCTGTAATATTCGAGGAAGAACGACCCCGTTACTGTCACGCTGCCGATGCGCGAGACCCGACCGACATCGTTGCGGCCGAGATCGAGCAGCATCAGGTGCTCGGAGCGTTCCTTCGGATCGGCCAGCAGTTCCTCGGCCAGGGCTTTGTCCTCGGACGGAGTGGCGCCACGCCGGCGGGTGCCGGCGATGGGGCGGATCGTGACGCGCCCCTCTCGCACCCGCACCAGGATCTCGGGCGACGAGCACACGACCTGGAAATCCTCGAAGTCGAGGTAGCACAGGAAGGGGGCCGGGTTGGTCCGCCGCAGGGACCGGTAGAGGGCGAAGGCCGGCAGCGTGAACGGCGCCTCGAAACGCTGGGACAGTACGACCTGGAAAACGTCACCGGCGACGATGTACTCCTTCGCCCGCGCGACCATGTCGAGATAGGCGTCCGGCGAGGTGTTCGAGACCGGCTCGGGATGAGCAATGGAGCGGGGGTCGATCCGAGATTCCACCGGTAGCGGACCTTCCAGGACATCGGCCACGCGCTCCAGCCGGGCGAGGGCGCCCTCATAGGCCGCACGCGCCGAAACCCCTGCGCTCGGGCGCACCGGGCCGACCACGGTGATGATGTCGCGCACGGCATCGAACACCACCATGACGCGCGGTCGCACGAGGATCGCGTCGGGAACGCCAAGGGGATCCGGATTGGAATCACCGAGCCGCTCCATGGCCCGGACCATGTCGTAGCCGAGATAGCCGAAGAGGCCCGCCGCCATGGGCGGGAGTTCGACATCGGCATCGGCTCCGATGGCGCTTTCGGCGATGAGGGACCGGAGGCTTGCCAGCGGCGACGCGTCATCGCGCTCGAACACCGACAGGTCGCTGCCCCGTGCGGTCTCCGGTCGGCCGTCGCGACAGCGCCAGGCGAGGTCGGGGTCGAGGCCGATCATCGAGTAGCGGCCGCGCACCGCACCGCCCTCGACGGATTCGAGGAGGAAGGCCGGCCCGGCATGGACCGCCCGCAGCTTGAGGAAAGCCGCGACCGGAGTCTCCAGATCGGCCACCAGGGTCAGGTTGAGGAGGGTCGGCCGCCCTGCCTCGTAGGCCTCCGCGAAGGCGGCGTAATCCGGCTCCTGAAACATGGTCGGTTCAGTACTCGCCGCCGATCGCGCGCCGGAACGCCGTCTGGTTGACGGTGATCCCCACGCTTTTCTGAACGTCGGCGATGTACTCGCCGAGGATGTCATCGATGAGGGTCGCCTGGAACCGCTTCGAGATCGCCTCGTCGGAGGGGCTGCCGGGCACGAAGGCGGGCATCGTCGCCGCCGTGACCTTGGCGACCACACGCGACTCGCCGGATTCGACCGAGACGGCCTTGTCCACCGGGACAGCGAAGAGGCGATTGACCACGTCGGCCGAGAGGCCGTCCTTGGCCTGGCTACGGGCGATGTCCGTGGAGGTCTGCACCTGCACGCCGATTTCCGTTGCCAGCGTGTCGATGGCCTCGCCCTTGTCCAGGCGCTCGGTCAGGCTGCGAGCCTTGTCGGACAGGCGCTTGGCCACCTCGGCGGCGCGCCATTGGGCGGCTGCCTGATCGCGCACCTGGTCGAGGGGCTTGTCATGGGCTTGGTCTATGCCGGTGACGTCGACCCAGACGTAGCCGCCGGACTTCAGGCGAAGCGCCTCGGTGTCGCTCCCGATCTCGGAGCGGAACACGATCGGCAGCGTCGTGTCGCGATCCGGAATGGAATCGACGAGCTTGCCCGACGGGTCGAGCCCCTGGGCGCTCACCGCCGGCACGGTCACGAGGGTGAGGCCCCGCTCCTTGGCGATCTCGGCCAGCGGCTTGCTGTTGGCCCGCTCGTCCTCGATCGTGTCGTGGTCCTTTTCAACGGCGGTCTTGGCGCGTTCGAGAGCGATGGTCTTGCGGATCTCCGGCGCCACGTCGGCGAGGGGCTTGCGTGTCTCGGGTTCGATGGCCGTGACTCGGAGGAGCACGGTGCCGAAGCGACCCTTGACCGGGGCGCTCATGGTGTTCTGGGCAAGCGAGAAGGCGGCATCTGCGACGGCCGGGTCGAACAGTTCGGCCTTCGTCAGGTTCCCCAAAGAAAGTTCCTTCGCGTCGACGCCGCGTGCCAGAGCGACGGCCTCGAACGGCTTTTCGCCGGATTCGATCTCCTTGCGCGCCGCCTCGGCGGAGGCTTCGTCGGGGAACACGATCTGCTGGATCGTGCGCCGCTCCGGCGTGCCGTATTGCGCCTTGGCGAGATCGTAGCGCTTCTGCACATCCTCGTCCGTGACAGCGTCGGGCTTGGTCATCGCCTGCGGATCGAGGGCGAGGAGGGTCACGGCCCGGTAGTCCGGCGCGCGGAATGCGCTCTTGTTCTCGTCGTAGAAGGTCTTCACCTCCTCGTCCGTCGGTGCTGGAATATCACCCGCCACGGAAGGGGGCAGCATCAGGAAAGACGCCGCGCGGCGCTCGGTGGTGTAGCGATGCACGGCCTCGCGCAGGGCGGCGGGGACGTGGATGTCCGCGGCCACGGCCTCGGCGATCTGGAGCCGTCCGGCGGCGGCGCGCTGGTCGCGCACGAACATCGCCTCGTTGATCCCGGCGCGCTGCAGCGTCTGGAAGAAGAGCGTCTGGTCGAAGGAGCCGTTGGCCCCCTTGAAGGTCGGCTCTTCTTGAATCGCGCGCAATACTGCCGAATCCGGGATGACGAGACCGAGATCCTTGGCCTGCTGGTCGAGGGAGGCCTCGCTGATCAGCTGCGAAAGGACCTGCCGGTCGAGACCGAGGCCCTGGGCCTGTTCGGGAGTCAGGCTGCGCTGAAGCTGGCTCTGATAGCGCTGCAGCTGCAGCTGATAGGCCGAGCGCACCGCCTCCGAAGTGATCTGCGTTTTGCCCACCGTAGCCACGGTCGTGGCCGAGTTCGAGCGGAAGAAATCTTCCACCCCGAAAATCGCAACGCCAGCGATGAGGAAGGTGAAGACCACCGTAAGAATGATCTTGCCGAGCCAATGCTGGCTCGCACTACGCATGTTCTGCAGCATCGGAACGTTCGAAAATCCGTCGTGATGGCGTACCTAAGGCACGCTCCAGGCCGCCCGCGATAGACCATCCGGTGGCCCCAGCAAAGGCCGGGCGAATCCTCGAGCCCATGTTTGCGCCCGCTAGTCGGCTCTGTTACGGCCCCGCTCACGATCCGGTGAAGCCGGACCAGCAGCATCTGAGCGCGAGGAATACGATGTCGAAGTCGGGACGGCGGCCGCTGATCGCCGGCAACTGGAAGATGAACGGCCTGCGCAGTTCGGTTCCCGTGGTCGAGGCCATCCGCGACGGGCTCTCGCCCGAACTCGCATCCCGGATCGACGTCCTCGTCTGCCCCCCTTCGACGCTGATTTCTTCCTGTGTGGCAGCGGTCTACGGGTCCGCCATCGCCATCGGCGGTCAGAACCTTCATGCCAAGGCCAGCGGCGCCTTCACCGGCAGCATCTCCGCCGAGATGCTGGCCGATCTCGGGGCGAGCTACGTCATCGTCGGGCATTCGGAGCGCCGCGCCTATCACCACGAGACCGACGATGGCGTCCATGCCAAGGCATTGGGTGCCCGCCGCGCCGGACTCTGCGGCATCATCTGCGTCGGCGAGACGCAGGAGGAACGGGAAGAGGGCCGGACCCTCGATATCGTCCGCGCCCAGCTCGCCATCGGCGTCCCCAAGGGGGCGAAGGCCTCCGATACGGTCATCGCCTACGAGCCTGTCTGGGCCATCGGCACCGGCCTGACACCGACCCCGTCCGACATCGCCGAAGTCCATGCTTCCCTGCGTGAGATGCTCGGACAGCTCATCGGCGCGGAAGCCGCCAAGGTCCGTATCCTCTATGGCGGTTCGGTGAAGCCGGGTAACGCCCGCGAATTGATGGCGGTAGAGAATGTGGACGGGGCGCTGGTCGGAGGCGCCAGTCTCGTCGCCTCCGACTTCCTGGGGATAGCGGCCGCCTACGCCTGAAACATTCGCCGCCCTGGGGCGATGCAGGATTTGGCGTGAGACACCATCTCGTGTAGGAGCCTGCCCTTTGCGGACGTTCCTCGCCGGGCCTCTTCGGGCGCCGGATACGGCCTACGTGGTTCACGGACCAGGAACATCGGACTGAAACGACATGAATGCCGTCCTGATCTCCATTCACCTCATCGTGGTTCTCGCACTCATCGCCGTGGTCCTGCTGCAGCGCTCTGAGGGCGGACTCGGGCTCGGCGGTGGTAGCAGCGGTGGCGGCGTGTCGGGGTTCATGACCGGACGTGGCCAGGCCAACGCCCTCACGCGGGCTACAGCGATCCTGGCGGCCCTGTTCTTCACGACGAGCATGACCCTCGCGGTGATCTCCCACCGGAGCGCCGCGCCGAAGTCGATCCTCGACGGAGCCGCGACGACGCAGCCGGCGGCGCCCAACGGCAATATTCTCGAGACCCTTCGTCCCGGTCAGGGCGCTGGCCAGACCGCGCCGGCTCAGCCTGCCACGCCCGAAGCGCCCCAGTCGCGCTGATCGAAGGTCGATGGGGAATGACGGCTCGGACACCTCTCGCTCCGAACCGTCCCCACCCGGCGTTCCACAGAATCCGAACCGATGCAGCCCTGCCGCCACCAGCGGCGGGGTCGTTTGAAGTTTGTCGAATCATCCACCCTTGTTTATGAGCCGAAGCCCATGACGCGGTACGTATTCATCACCGGCGGCGTGGTCTCCTCGCTCGGCAAGGGCCTCGCATCTGCGGCTCTCGCAGCTCTCCTGCAGGCGCGCGGCCACACGGTCCGCCTGCGCAAGCTCGACCCCTACCTGAACGTGGATCCGGGCACGATGAGCCCGACGCAGCACGGCGAGGTCTTCGTTACCGACGACGGTGCGGAGACCGATCTCGACCTCGGCCATTACGAGCGTTTCACCGGTCTTCCGGCGACCAAGGCCGATAACATCACCACCGGTCGCATCTATCTCGACATCATCACCAAGGAGCGGCGCGGCGATTATCTCGGCGCGACGATCCAGGTCATCCCTCACGTCACCAACGCCATCAAGACGTTCGTACTCGATGGAAACGAAGCATTCGATTTCGTCCTCGTCGAGATCGGCGGCACGGTGGGCGACATCGAAGGCCTTCCGTTTTTCGAGGCGATCCGCCAGCTCGGCCAGGAATTGCCGCGCGGCACTGTCGCCTTCGTCCATCTGACTCTGCTGCCCTACATTCCCTCGGCAGGCGAATTGAAGACCAAGCCGACGCAGCATTCCGTCAAGGAACTCCGCTCCATCGGTATCCAGCCGGACATCCTGCTCTGCCGCTGTGACCGTCCGATTCCGGTGGAAGAGCGGCGCAAGCTCGGTCTGTTCTGCAACGTGCGTGAGACCGCCGTCATCGAGGCGCGCGACGTGGCGTCGATCTATGACGTGCCGCTGTCCTACCGCGAGGCCGGCCTCGACCGTGAGGTGCTCGCGCATTTCGGAATCGAACCGAAGGGCGAACCGGATCTCGTGCGCTGGACGACGATCTCCGAGCGCGTGCGCAATCCCGAAGGCGAGGTCTCCATCGCCATCGTGGGCAAATATACGGGCCTCAAGGACGCCTATAAGTCCCTCTCCGAGGCGCTGACGCATGGCGGCATCGCCAACAATGTGAAGGTGAACATCGAATGGATCGAATCCGAGGTCTTCGAGCGTGAAGATCCGGCGCCGTTCCTTGAAGGTATCAACGGCATTCTCGTCCCCGGCGGCTTCGGACAGCGCGGCGCAGAGGGTAAGATTCGCGCGGCGCGCTATGCCCGTGAGCGCAAGATCCCATATTTTGGCATCTGTTTCGGCATGCAGATGGCCGTGATCGAAGCAGCTCGCTCCCTGGCCGGGGTCGAGGACGCCAATTCCACGGAATTCGGGGAGACCGGCGAGCCCGTGGTCGGCCTGCTGACCGAATGGCTCAAGGGCAACGAACTGGAGCGGCGCGCTGCACAGGGCGATCTCGGCGGCACCATGCGGCTCGGTGCCTACAAGGCCACCCTCGGTGCGGATACCAAGATCGCCGAGATTTACGGCGGCACCGAGATTTCCGAGCGTCACCGGCACCGCTACGAGGTCAACATGGCCTATCGCGAGCGGCTGGAAGCCAAGGGCTTGCGCTTCTCGGGTCTCTCACCGGACGGTCTGCTTCCCGAGACGGTGGAACATGCAGGCCACCCCTGGTTCATCGGCGTGCAGTTCCACCCGGAACTGAAGTCGCGGCCGTTCGAGCCACATCCGCTGTTCAAGAGCTTCATCTCTGCCGCCATCGTGCAGAGCCGGCTGGTCTGAGGGAGGGGCGGGCGCCATGGTCTCGATCTCGGGTCTGCCCGCCTTCATCGCCTATGTGGCGGCGGCGTTCGGCCTCGTGGCGGTCTATCTCGCGGTCTACCTGTTGGCGACGTCCCATCGCGAGATCGCGCTGATCCGCGCCAACAATGCCTCGGCCGCCATCGCGCTGGGCGGAAGCCTGATCGGCTATACGCTGCCGCTCTCGGTGGCGATCTATAACGCTCAATCGATCCTCGACTGCATCGTCTGGGGCCTCGTCGCCCTCATCGTGCAGATCCTGGTCTATTTCGTCGTGCGGCTGATCCTGCCGGACCTGTCGCGTCGTATCGAAGCTGGTGAGATCGCCGCGTCCATCCTGCTCGCCGCGTCGTCCCTGGCCGGGGGTATCGTCAACGCGGCGTCCATGACCTACTGAGCCGGCGTTCGGGGAAATGTCCCATCGCCGGTTTCAAACGGCCAAGCTCGATCCTACATTCGGGTCTGTGCGGCATCGTGCCGTGAGGGAGCGGATCGTCGGAAGGCGGTCCTCAGTAGGATGCCATCCGAGGCCGATACTCCGACACCAGTAAAGCCGCCGCGCCTCATGCGCTCGCAGACGGTGACCCTCGTCATGCTGGCGGGTGCGGGCGCCGCCGCCTTCGGGCTTGCTCGTCTCGATCCGTCGCAGGACGAAGAATCCGTGCTCGTCTATGCGAATGCAGACGCCTGTATCGCCGGAAACAGGCGAACGGAGGAGGATTGCCGGAGCGAGTACCTGACGGCACGTGCCGCCTATCCCGAGGTCGCACCGCGTTACGCCACGGTGACCGATTGCGAGGCGCATCACGGCCCATCGCATTGCCTGCCCGGAGACGGCGTCGCTGCGAGTGCTGCCGGACGCTTCGTCCCGAGGATGGCCGGCTACGTCATCGGCAGGCGGATCGATCAGAACCTGCCGCCACAACCGATCTTCGATCATGCTCCGAAGTCGGAAGCGTCCCATAGCGGAAGCGCCGGCCACTCGGGTGGCGCTGGCTATTGTACGAGTTGGGGCGGACGGATCACCACGTCTTCGGGCGGTGCGTCCTCCAGCGCGCGGGTCGCGTCTTCGGCAGTGCGCAAGGTCGCATACGGTGGCTTTGGAAGCACGGGTCGTTCGTTCTCGTCGCACGGCTGGTCGAGCCATGGAAGCGGCGGCTGATGCGGCGCGTGCCCATCGGCGAACGACCGGATTGGCGGGAGACCGCGCGCCGGCATGGTTTCACCTTCCACACCTTCGATGGCGCAGCGTATTGGTCCGAGAGCCACGCCTACGCTTTCAAGCTGGCTGAGATCGAGGACGATCTCGAAGCGCCGAGCAGCGAGATCCACGCCCTGTGCCTCGCTTTCGTCGCCGATGCGGTGGAGGACGAGCGGATCCTGGCCTCGCTCGACATTCCTTCCCATGCCTGGGACGCGATCCGCGCGAGCTGGAGGCGGGGAGACCCCTCCCTCTATGGACGCCTGGATTTCTCCTACGAAGGGGCATCCGCTGGGCCGGCAAAGCTCCTCGAATACAATGCCGACACGCCCACAGCCCTCTACGAATCCGGGGTGTTTCAATGGCTCTGGCTGGAAGAAGGGCTGCGAACCGGCTCGCTGCCCGAGACAGCCGACCAGTTCAATTCCCTACACGAGAAGCTGATCGCCCGGTTCCGCACGCTTCGCGGTGACGGAGCGATGGCCTTCACCGCTTATGCCGATGAGCCCGAGGACAGGGGGACGGTGGCGTATCTCGAAGATTGCGCGCGCCAAGCGGGGCTCGCGACCCGCTTCCTCGACCTCTCCGACATCGGACGTGACGAGGACGGACGTTTCGTCGATCGCGTCCATGCGCCGATCCCGCGCCTGTTCAAACTCTATCCCTGGGAATGGGCCTTCAGCGACGCTTTCGGAAAGGAGCTCGGCACAACGACGACCCGGTTCCTCGAGCCACCCTGGAAGGCCGTCCTTTCGAACAAGGGATTGCTGGCCCATCTCCATGCGAGAGAGCCCGACCATCCCAACCTGTTGCCCACCTTCTTCGAGAACGATTCCCGCAAGGCGTCATTGGGCACCTCCTTCGTCAAGAAGCCGTTGGTTTCACGGGAGGGGGCGAATATCCTCATGCTGCGCGACGGTGCCGTGCTGGCGCAGGATCACGGACCCTATGGCGGCGGGCGCTACGTGCGACAGGCCCTTGCCGAATTGCCGGATTTCGACGGCCGCCGCCCCGTGATCGGCTCCTGGATCGTAGGCGACGAACCGGCGGGGCTGTGCGTTCGCGAAAGCGCGGGACCGATCACCGGTAATTCAGCCCTGTTCGTCCCTCACTTCATCGAGCCTGGTTGAGAGCGGCAACCCGCCGCTTTCAAATCGGCGGCTTTACCCTATCCTGGTTCCCGTGACCGAAATCCTCTTCTATCATCTCCAGCAGCAGCCTCTCGAGACTGTTCTACCGAACCTCGTGGAGCGATCTCTGGAGCGCAACTGGCGCGCGGCAATCCAGGCATCGGGCGAGGAGCGGCTTCAAGCCCTCGACGATCACCTCTGGACCTATCGCGACGATAGCTTTCTGCCGCATGGGACGGATCGCGATCCGCAAGTGGCGAGCCAGCCCGTCGTCCTGACGCTCCAGGATGGTAATCCCAACGCCGCCGCCATCCGCTTTCTCGTGGACGGCGCCCCACTGCCACCGGATGCGTCGGACTATCAGCGGATCTGCATCCTGTTCGACGGTAATGATCAGGACGCGTTGCTCGGTGCGCGGGCGCAGTGGAAGCAGGCGAAGGAAGCGGGCCATGCCATCGCTTATTGGCAGCAAGACGAATCCGGACGCTGGCAGAAAAAAGCGTGAGCGCCTTGGCCCATCATTGTAGCGAGAATCGCATGAACCGAGGTTCGACCGTCGCGGATTCATGCCGGCCCGGTGGTGTAGCCAAGCCGGGCACAATCCCCACGGGGCTTCGGTCCATTCTGGCAGGCGGCACCAGGTGTCTCGCACTCGTCTTGTCCGCCATGCTCCTCGTCGCCGGGCAGCCCGCCATGGCGCAGTCACCCCATGGTGCCGACAAGCCTCAGGAGCGGCGGGCCGCCGAACGGGGCCCAGAGGGACGCGAGCTTCCCTCCGACGTCACCACCGAGCACAGTGTCACCCTGCCGGATGGACGCCTTCTTCGCTTTACCGCCACCGCGGGCAGCCTTCCCCTCGTGGATGAGAGCGGAAAGCTCCAAGCAGAGATCGCCTTCATCGCCTATCGTCTCGCGGACACGAGCGAAGCGACCCGGCCCGTCACCTTCGCGGTCAACGGCGGTCCCGGCGCGGCATCGGCCTATCTCAATATCGGCGCGATCGGCCCCTGGCGCCTTCCTCTCGACGGCACGAGCATCAGCCCCTCCACGCCGGTGAGCCTCGTCCCCAACGACGGCACTTGGCTCGATTTCACCGATCTCGTCTTCCTCGACCCGGTGGGGACCGGATACAGCCGCGCATCGGACGGCGATGCCAAGCGTTACTGGAGCGTCGACTCGGATGCGTCGGTCCTGTCCTCGGCCATCGCCCGCTGGCTGCGGACGAACGATCGGATCGCGGCACCCAAGTTCTTCGTCGGCGAGAGCTATGGCGGTTTCCGCGGGCCGCTCATCGCGGCAAAGCTGCAGGAGGAGATCGGCATCGGCCTCTCCGGCATGGTTCTCCTGTCACCCGTCCTCGATTTCGCCTGGTTGCAATCGCCGCGCACGACCCCCTGGGGCCACGTGACGAAGTTACCGTCCTTTGCCGCCGCCGCCATCGAACGAGCCGGTGGCACGCCGAGCCGGAAGGCTCTGGCAGAGACCGAGGCCTATGCCACCGGCGACTATCTCACCGACCTGCTCAAGGGCCCGTCCGACCAAGCCGCGCTGGCCCGGCTCGGCGAAAGGGTCGGAGCCATCACGGGTCTCGATCCGAACTTCGTCCGCCGCCAAGCCGGACGCCTGAGTTCGAACAGCGTCCAACGCGAGATCGGCCAGGAGGAGGGGAGGGTCGCCAGCGCCTACGATACCGGCATCACCGGATGGGATCCGGACCCGGCCGCCACATTCTCGGGCTTCGAGGACCCGCTGCTCACAGCCATGCAGGCGCCGCTGACCAGCGCCATGCTCGAACTCTACGGCACGAAACTGAACTATCGCGTGCCCGATCTTCGCTACGAACTCCTCAACGGTGCGGTCAGCCGAGGGTGGGGCTGGGGCGGCGGACGCATGGCACCGGAATCGCTTGGAGCCCTGCGCGGCGTCATGGCGCTCGATGGTAACCTGCGCGTCCTCGTCGCCCACGGTTTCACCGATCTCGTGACCCCGTACTTCACGTCGAAACTCCTCATCGACCAGTTGCCGGCCTTCGGCACGGACAGGCGGATTGACCTCACTGTGTATCCCGGCGGCCATATGTTCTATTCGCGGCCCGATTCGCGTGCGGCCTTTCATAGGGATGCGGCCGAGCTATACGCTGCATCGCTCAAGGCGCGGTCGGGCGCTGCAAAGGACGTGAAGTGACGAGGATGTCGTCGCGGCTGGGCTTCGCCGCTTGTCTCATGGGTCTCAATATCGTCGGCGCGTGTACGACGAGCGAGCGCGAGGCACCGGCGGCGGTACCAGCGAAGGTCGCCGTCGCACCGCTCCCGTCGCCATCCGTCACGGGCCCGGTGCTCAACGCCGATGGGACGTGCAGCCAGACCTCCGCAGCCAGCGCGACCGTGATCGAGCCTGGGATCGGCGAATGCGATCTCGTCCGGTTGAAGGCGAAGCCTGCGGCGGACGTGTTGATCGGCGAAGGCCGTTCAGGCCGGGAGGTACAGGTGCTCTACAGCGAGCCGGGAGCGAAGGAGCTGTATTTCTTCGTCAACGGTCGCCTCGACCGGATCGTCAAATCCTGACCGGTCGGATCAATAGGCCGGCACCAACCTGTCTCCGGGCAAGGGCGCGACCATGCGAAAGTGCAGGCCCTCGGCCTCATAGGTGATGTCGACATCGGCATTGCATTGCTGTGCGAGCACGCGCTGGAGCAGCGTCGAGCCGAAGCCCTTGCGTTCCGGCGCCTTGACCAGGGGGCCGCCCGATTCAGTCCAGCGGAGTTCCAGGACGCGCTCGGCATCGCGTTGATCCACGCTCCAGCTGACCGTGACCCGCCCACTCGGCAGCGACAGCGCCCCGTACTTGGTGGCATTGGTGGTCAGTTCGTGGATTGCCATACCGGTCGGTACGGCAAGATCTGCGGCCAGCTCGACCGGGGGCCCTTCGAGCGTGATCCGATTGGCTGTCCCATCATTGTAATGGCCGAGCTCGTTCTGGAGAAGCTCGCGCAGGGGCGCCGTCTGCCAGTAATCCTCCGTGAGCAGGTTATGCGTCTTGCCGAGCGAGACGATCCGGTCCGAGAAGGACTGGTAGAATGTGTCCACATCCTTGGTCGAACGCGCCGTGGCACCGAGGAGCCCCTGTACCGTGGCGAGCGTGTTTTTCACGCGGTGGTGAAGCTCGCGGATCAGGAGAGCCTGGCGCTCGTGCGTCCGTTGGCGTTCTTCCAGATACGCCTGCACTTCGCGTTGCCGCCGCCGCGCGCGAAGGGCCGAGCGAACCGCATTCGCCAGCACGGCCGGATGAAACGGCCGTTCCAGCACCGTGACGTTGCCGAGTAGGTCGGTGAGCCTCACATCCGGCGGGCCGCCGCGATAGCTGAGCAGCACGAAGGGAAAGTCCGACCATGGCGGTTGCCGCTCGACCCATCGAGCGATCTCCTGCCGGTCCCAATGCAGAAGCGCTTCCTCGGTCATCACCGCGCAGGCGGCGTGGTCCAGATGGGCCACGAGATCGTCCAAGGTCGACATCGCCTTCGACACGATTCCGACTTCCGCCAGGATCGTCGCCGCCACCATCGCATCCCGTCCGAGCGGAGCGAGGATCAGGACAACCGGTTCAGGATGCGGCATCGCGGCCGGGCTCGCTCACGATCGTTCCATCCGTCCGGATCCGTTCCGCGAGCAGATGATCCCGGTCGCCGTCATAGGTCGGAACGCCCGTGAGAACACCGCGGAACCGCTCCAGCGGTTCGCCCACCCGCAATCCGCCTGCATCGATCTTGAACTCGCGGATCGTATCCTCATGTGCGCCTGTCCGCTTCTTCAGGACGGACAGAGCCCTACGGACCCGGCCGGCGGCTTCGAAGAAGCGGAGCATGATCACGGTGTCGCTGACATAGGTCAGGTCCACGGGCGATTCCATCTTTCCGACCATGCCATGCTGGGCCAGGATCAGAATCGTCACGACCCCCTGTTGGTTCAGGTAGGTGACCAGTTCGTGCATCTGCATGACCAGGTACGGCTGACCCGACATGGCGCTGAGATAGCCGGTCAGACTATCGATGATGACGATCCGCGTTCCATCTCGCTCTACAGCGTCGCGGATGCGGCCGGAGAAGTCGCCGGGCGAGACGTCGGCTGGGTCGATCTGCTCGATCTGCAGCATTCCGGCTTCGACAAAAGCCCCCAGAGGCATTCCCACGCTCTGGGCGCGCTGCAGCAGGATGTTGCGCGTTTCATCGAAGCTGATGATCAGCCCTCGTTCCCCGCGTTTCAGGGCCGCGACGAGGTAGCTCACGGCGAGCGTCGATTTCCCGGCCCCCGATGGCCCGATCACGAGGCTCGCCGTCCCGCGATCGAGGCCACCGCCGAGAACCCGGTCGAGTTCGGGAACGCCGCTCGCCACCGAATCGATGACGAAGCTGCGATGGTGTTCGCTCGCCACCAAGCGCGGATGCACGCGGATGCCGCCCTTCCTAATGACGAAATCGTGGTAGCCGCCTTGATACTCGGTTCCGCGCATCTTGATGACGTGGATGCGCCGCCGAACCGCGCCGTAAGGCGGGGTCACCTGTTCGAGCCGGATCACCGCGTGGCTGATGGAGTGTAGGTTCAGATCGTCATGCTCGGCGCTGAGATCGTCGAGCATCAGCACCGTGATGTCGTTGAGAAGAAAGTAGCTCTTGAGCGCCAGAACCTGACGGCGGTAGCGCAGCGATCCTTGCGAGAGCAGCCGGATCTCCGACAGGCTATCGAAGACGACGCGGCTCGGTTTCACCCGCTCCATCTCGCCCAGGGCCATGCGGACGGTCTCGCCCAGTTCGAGGTCGGACGAATGGACGAGGCTCTGCTGCTGCTTCAGATCGAGGCTCAGCTCCGGCGGCACGAGCTCGTAGATCTCGATCCCGTCCAGGGACCAGCCATGGCGTCCCGCCACGGAGAGCAACTCCCGCCGGCTTTCCGACAGGGTGATGTAGAGGCAGGTCTCCCCCTGCGCCACGCCGTCGATGAGGAACTGGAGGCCGAGGGTCGTCTTGCCACTTCCCGGCCGACCCTCCACGAGATGCGCACGGCGGGCCGCGTAACCTCCCGAAAGGATGCCATCGAACCCCGGCACTCCCGTGGGGATCGGTTGGGCGTCGGGGGCGTCACTGGATGGCATCATCATGTCCGGTAGATACGGCAACGGTTCAACATAAATTTCCCCGGCGGGTCTGTCCTCGATAAATCGGCCACACCAGGAGCCGATGCCATTCGAGATGGCGGGAATAACAGGCTTTGCAGATTGTCGTGCGTCGCCTTATCAGACCGTGCCGCCGCGCTGCGATGCGGCAGCCGCTACCGCCTCGCGCTCCTCCCACAACCTGATAGTCCGGAGTTCGGATCCCATAATGCGCGAACCGAACGCGATCGACTTCTGGCGTGGCCTCGCCCTCGTGACGATCTACGTCAACCACATCCCGGGCAACACATTCGAACGTTACACCTATTCGCAGTACGGCATCTCGGATGCCGCGGAACTGTTCGTCTTCCTGGCCGGATGGTCGATCGGGATCGCCACGCGCGGGCGTGACGGCCAGCCGGAACCGCGTCTGAAAAGCGTGCTGAGGCTCCTGTCGCGCACGATCGAAGTCTACCGTGCACAGATCACCACTATGGCGATCGCCCTGGCCATGATTGCCGGGACGGCTCTGATCCTCGACAATCCGCTCCTTCTCGAATGGCACAATGCCGGAGGCTTCTTCGCCGACCCGATCCAGACCACGATCGGTTTCGTCGCGCTCACGCATCAGCTCGGCTTCTTCAATATCCTGCCGCTCTACGTAGTGCTGTTGGGCATTGCTCCAATTTTTATACTCATCGCCCGGGTGAGCCGTATCGCGGCGCTCGGCCTGTCCTTTGGTCTCTACTCGGCAAGCCTCGTCTTCGAATGGAACCTGCCGTCCTGGCCGGGCGAGGGGGATTGGTTCTTCGATCCCCTGTGCTGGCAGCTTCTCCTGGTGCTCGGCTTCGTTGGCCAGGACCTGAACCAGCGATCCGGCACGCTCCGGCGCTGGTCTCAGCGGCTGATGCCCCTCGGCGTCGTCATCGTCGTGCTCGGAATTGTCCTGTCCGTGTTCGACCTCCGGCCAGACCCGCTGCTCGTTCCCGATCCTCGTCTCGTCTTCTCCTTCGACAAAACGTATCTTTCGCCGGCGCGACTGATCCATTTCATCGGCGTGTTGCTCGCCTTTCAAGGCGTCTACGCGCTCATCGTCCCACACATCGGTGCGATCGGTCGATATTTGGCGGGACTTGGTCGTAATTCACTGGCAGTCTTCTCCATCGGCTCGCTCTTAAGCCTCGCCGCGCAGCTCGTGCGGTTCTGGACGGGGGGCGGCCTTCTCGTGGATGTCGGCGCCATGGGATTCGGTTTGTTCGCTCTGGGCTTCACTGCATGGTTCGTCGAATGGCGCTCGCGCAAACCTCGGCTCTCCTGATCTCACTCGGCCTTGCCTCCCTCGGGACGATCTCCGGATCATCCCGCGCCGGAGCGGAAGGCAGCGCGACGATCGTCTCACCCCCGACTGCGGCGGCCCCGGCTCCCGGTGGCGAAGCGTCGGAGGCCGTCGATGTGAGCCTGTCGCCCGAATGCCGGGTGCCGGGATCGAAGCTCTATACTTTGGCCCGGTTAAGCTCGGTGAAGGCCGCGCTCAAGGAGAAGCGGCCCGTACGGGTTCTCGCCATCGGGTCGTCCTCGGCGGGGGCAGGGGCCTCGGCGACCTATCCGGTCAAGCTGGAAACGGCCCTTGAGCGCTCGCTTCCCAACGTGGATGTGGAGGTCGAGAGCCGAGGCATGCAGGGCGAGATCGCCTCGGGCGCTGCGGAGCGCCTGCGCAGCATGGTGGCCGAGGTCGAGCCCGACCTGGTGGTTTGGCAGGTCGGTACCCACGACGCGCTCGCCCGGGTCGATCTCGACGCCTTCGCCAGCGCCCTCGACGAGACGGTTCAGTGGATCAAGTCCCACGAGATCGACGTGGTGCTGGTCAATCCAGTCTACACGGCTTCGCTTGCCCAGGACGAGTATTACAGCAGCATTGTCCGGAAGGTGCAGGAGGTTGCATTGCGCGAGGGAGTGCCGCTCGTGCAGCGCTACGAGGCGATGCGCTACCTGTCCGGGAGCAGCGACAAGGGTGAAGCACATATGCTGGGACGACAGTTCCGTCTCAACGACCTTGGCCTGCGCTGCATGGCCGAGCATGTTACGCGAGCCATCACCCTCTCGCTGCTCCAGCCCGACCCGTCTGCGACCGGAACCGCAACTGCTCCGTCGGTCATCGTCGCGCCGCCGAAGGATGCGGCGGTGAAGCCGCCTTCACCGCCCCGGAGCGGTGGTGCCTCGCTTCAAGAGCAACCCTGATCAGCTTGCCATAGCGATCGCGGCGGATACTCGGTCGGTCCGTAGGTCATCGATCTATAGGGCCATCCTGCAATGTCTCGTTCGGACGGTGTTGTAGGCCGAGGCGAACACGTGGGCCGTCATCGAAAGCCGGGCGACCTTCCGGGGCGAAGCTAGAGAAGAGCCCTTTACAGCCTCCATTCCGGGACGGGTTTCGCTCAAAGCCCGAAAGCGTAACGGAGTTTGTGTCGGAAACAGATAGGGTCGGCCTGAGCGTTCGGGGCGTGGAGTGGGGTCAGTGTGGGACGGGACGGAGGGCTGGACCCTCGGCGCGGCCTTCAGCCGCTTGAGGACGTTTCGCGCAGGCGCGGCGGGAGCGGCGCTCGACGTCTTCGCGATTCGCATTGCCGCCGCCATCTTCGCCTACGGGGCACAGGTCATGATGGCGCGCCTCATGGGGCGCTCAGAATACGGAGTGTTCGCATCGATATGGGTGTGGATCGCCATCCTCGGCCATTCCTCCACACTGGGTTTCGCTCAAGGTGCCTGCCGTTTCCTGCCCGCCGATCAGGCGAGAGGCGATGCCGCCCATATGCGCGGGTTCCTCCTCGTGGGCGCATGGGTGACCATTGCCGCTGCGTCTATAGTTGCAGGCATCGGCCTCGCCATTGCCTGGATGCAGGGCATCCTCCTCGATGGGCCGTATGCTGGGCCTTTGCTCCTCGCAGCACTCGTTCTGCCGCTCTTCACGATGCAGGATTATCTGGAGGGCGTCGCTCGAAGCCAGAACTGGGCGGTGCTCGCCATCGCGCCGCCCTACCTCCTGCGCCAGGGGCTCATCATGGTCATCATGGCGGGCGCCGTCACCATCGGGGCACCGGCTCAGGCATGGGTTGCCATCGCCTGCACCCTAGTCGCCACTGGAATCGCCCTGGCGATCCAAGCATGGCTCCTGATCCTGCGCCTTCGTGACGGTCTGCTCCCTGCGAAACCGCGATACCGCTGGCGGATCTGGCTCCGGGCCTGCCTTCCGATCGCGGCCGCCGACCTCGCATATTCCGCGTTCAGCATGATCGACGTGGTCATCCTCGGCATGCTGATGCCACCTGCGGCGGTGGGCCTGTATTTTGTCGCGACCCGGATCCAGCAATTCGTCCCCTTCGTGCATTACGCCGCGTCCGCGGCCACCGCTCAGCGTTTCGCCGCCATCCACGCATCCGGGGATGCAGACGAGCTGACGCGCTTCGTCCGCATCCAGGCCCGCCTTACCTTCGCCGCCACGGTGATCGTCGGTCTCTTCATCGTCACGACGGGCCCATTTCTGCTCGCGATGTTCGGGCCGGAATTTGGAGCGAGCTATCCGCTTCTCGCCGTGCTGGTCGCGGGCAATGTCGGAGCGAGCCTGTTCGGACCCGGCGAAGACCTGCTCACCATGATCGGCGGTGAACGTCTCTGCGCTGGCATCACCCTGGCGATGCTGGCCCTGGCCGCTCTGCTCTGTCTGGTTCTGGTGCCGGTCCTCGGAATCATGGGAGCGGCCATCGCGATGGCCCTAGCCAACGTGCTTCGCGGGTTGGGAATGGCTTTGGCCGCTTTCCGTGTGCACGGTATCGTCACGACGATCCTGCCATTCGCCGGTCGGCTTGGCTCATGAAGACGGACTTACAATACCTACGCTCCGGACGCTCAGTCTCGCTCGCCACATATTCGGAACTGGCTGCCGATCCCGATCCCTGGGATGCGCTCATGGCCAATGCGCTCACCACGCACCCGCATTACAGCCGCCATGTCATGGCGGCTCATCGGAGGGCGGGGTTGGCTTCCACCGACCTCGCCTTCGTCGTTGTGCAAGGCCGGCTCGGGCTGGAGGCTCTGTTGCCCTTCGCGTGGAAACGCGATGTGAGCGGGCTCGGAACGCGCATTGCCCGTCCCTTCCTGTCGCCCTTCATCACCCAGACGAGCCCTCTCGTTGCGGATGCTCCCGACCTGCCCGACATCCTCGATCTGCTGGTGAAAGGGCTCCAATTCGCCTCCGAGGGACGGATCTGGCGCTGGCCCCTGCTTCCCACCGAGACGAAGCTCGGTCGCGGATTGCTCGAGGCCATGGATCGCGCCGGCTGGAAGAGAGGCATCGCCAACCGTTTCGAGCGACCGATCGTCGAGCGTCGCGGGTCATATGCCGGTTTCCTCGACGAGCATCCGCACCGATCGCGCATGAAGGATCTCAGCCGTCGCCATCGCAACCTGTCGAAGCGAGGCACACTCAGCCATGACATCGCCACCGGCGGCGACCGCCTGAACGATGCCGTCGCGGGCTTTCTCAGGCTGGAGAAGGCCGGCTGGAAGGGGAGGGCCGGGACGGCGCTCGCTTCTCGCCCACAGCACGAGGCTTTCGCGCGTGCCTTGTTCACCGGAGCCGATGGCCCGGTCCGCGTCCGGGCGGATAGCCTTCTGTTGGATGGTCGCCCGCTCTCGATCAGCCTTGCCCTCGTAGCGAGCGGTACGGCCACGCTCTTGAAGACCACCTTTGAAGAGAATGAGCGCTCCAGCGCTCCGGGCCTGCTGCTGGAGGCACGGATCATCGAAGCTCTGTACGGCACCGGCTTTGCCGAACGGCTCGATTCGGCCACGCTCGCCGGCTCGGTCCTTGAGAATCTTTATCCTGATCGAGAGACGATCTGCGAGATCGTCGCCGCCCCTAGCGGTGCCGCGCGTATGATCACGGTCGAACAGCGAATCCGCCTAATCTCGATGGAGCGGCGCGCCATGGTCCGCGTCAAACGGGCCCTGGGCAGGCGCTGACGGGCGGGCACAGGCGTGCTACTCGGCCGGTTCGGCACGCCAGACAGGAACCATCCGCATGCGTCGTCCGCTTCTTGCCCTCACCGGAGCTTTGTTGATCGCCATGACCGCTTCCGCATCCGCCGAGACCGTGACCACGCCTTCGGGCCTGCAATATCGCGACGAAGTCGTTGGGACCGGCCCTACGCCGCAGACCGGCAAGAAAGTCAGCGTCCATTATACCGGCTGGCTCGATGAGGGCGGTAAGCCGGGCAAGAAGTTCGACTCCTCGCGCGACCGTGGCCAGCCCTTCAGCTTCACCCTCGGTATCGGCCAGGTGATCGGTGGTTGGGATCAGGGTGTCGCCACGATGAAGGTCGGCGGCAAGCGCACGCTCATCATCCCCTCTGACCTCGGCTACGGCGCACGCGGTGCCGGTGGGCTAATTCCGCCGAACGCCACGCTCATCTTCGACGTGGAACTGCTCGGCGTGAACTGAACCCGACCCTTATACCCGGACGAGCCTCGCCTCGTCCGGCTCTTAGCCTGTCCCCAATCGGTCCCGCCAGCGCTCAGGCTGCCAACCCCAATGCGGCTCGAGCCTCGGCGGGTGTCGCCACGGTACGACCGTGCCGCTGCACGCACTCCACGGCCAGCCCGACCAGTTCGGCATTGCTCGCTGCCAGTTGGTGCTTCTTCACCCGGATGTTGTCCTCCAATCCGGTCCGTACCGAGAACGCCCCACGGGCAAGTGCCCAGTCCATGACCTCGGCCTGATGGCGTCCGATGCCGGCAGCGGTCCAGGTCGCCTCGGGCAGTACCTGCTTCAGTTCGCCCAGGAGCAGATCGAGCAGGCGCTCGTCGGCCGGCAGAGCATTCTTCACTCCCATGACGAATTGGACGTGGGGGCGGGCATCCATGAGCCCTTCATCCACCAGCCGCCGGGCGCCATGAAGATGTGAGAGATCGAAGATCTCGATTTCCGGCCGGACACCATGCGCCCGCATCTGACGGGCGAGATCGGTGACGAGGCTCGTCGGATTCTCATAGACGATGGTCGGAAAGTTGACCGAGCCGGTGGAGAGCGAGGCCATATCCGGCCGGTGGCGAAGCGACAGGCCACGGCTGGCTGGATCGCGTCCGCGTCCTCCAGTGGAGAACTGCACGATCATACCGGGGCAATGGCGGCGAATTCCCTCCTGCACGGCGGCGAAACGGTCGGGATCGGACGAGGGCGTTTCGTCGTCGTTGCGCACATGGATGTGCACCAGGGCGGCACCCGCCTCGTAGGCCTGGCGCGTCGATTCGATCTGCTCGGCGACCGTCACCGGAAGGGCCGGATTGTCGATCTTGCGCGGGACGGAACCGGTGATGGCGACGGCGACGACGACAGGTTTCATGATCCGGCCCGGATGTCCGATGAGGAGGGCACGGGAAATACTGCATTCCACTCGGTAAGCGAAGTGCTGGGTTCGCTGGCAAAGCAGCCGTCCGCTCAGCCCTGGAACAGCAGCGTCGCCTTGGTTCCGGGTCCGCTCTCTCGATAGATAAGGGCGGAACGGAGGTTGGTGGCCATGGCCTTGACGATGCGCGAGCCGAGACCGGTGCCGCGAGGCTGGCCTTCGCCCGTCCACCCGATCCCGTCATCCTCGACGGTCAGGCTCAAACCGTCCGCCCCGTCGCGCGCCACCGCTACACGGATCTCGCCGGGGACTTCCGGCGGATACGCATATTTGTAGGCGTTCGTCACGAGTTCGGTGACCACGACGCCGACGGAGACCGCCTTGTCCGTGGCAAGCCGGATCGGCTCCGCGACGAGGCGAATGGCATGGTCGCGCCCGGCTGCCTTCATCGCTCCCTGCAGTTCCTCCACGAGGCTCGAAAGATAGGCGTCGAGTTCCACCGCCTCGACATCATCGGAGGTGTAGAGCCGCCGATGAATGCCGGCGATGGCCGAGATCCGCGCCTGCATCTCGCGCAAGGCCGCTTTGGCAGCGGGATCGGAGACGGCGTTGGTCTGCATATGCGTCAAGGCCGCCACGAGGGCGAGAGAATTGGCGACCCGGTGATTCACCTCGCGCAGCAACATGACCGCGCGGTCTCGGGCCTCACGGACCTCTGCCTCGGCCCGCTCCTTGTCGCGCCTCATGGCCTCCTGGCGCAAAGCCGTGTCGATCGCTTCGCCGAGGAGTTCGCGGAACTGGCCCTGCAGGTCTTTCCAGACGTAATCGACGGCCCCGGCCTTCAGAGCGGCCACCGCGACGCGGCTATCCTCAGACCCGGTAACATAAATTACCGGCGGGGCGAAGGGCATGGCGCGGATGGCTGGGAGTACGTCGAGACCGGTCTGGCCGGGCATGTGATGATCGAGGGCAACGAGATCGATGCCGCCCTGGCCCAGACGCGCAAGACCCTCGTCGCCGGTGGCGGCAAGTTCCACGATATAGCCGCGTGCGTTCAGGCCCTTCTGCACGAGGCGCCCGAGGCCGGGATCGTCGTCGACATAGAGGATGCGACCGCGCTCCGGGGCGAGGGGAGCGCTCATGCGGTGCGGATTTTCATGGGTTCTCGGGCACCTGCATCACGGAAAAGAACAACCCGAGCTGACGAATAGCGTTCGAGAAGCCCTCATAATTCACCGGCTTGGTGATGTAGACGTTCGCGCCGAGGTCGTAGCAACGCTGGACCTCGCGGCTGTCGTCCGTCGTCGTGAGAACGACCACGGGCGAGCGCCGCGTATGCGGGTTCGCCTTGACCTTCTCCAGGATGTCGATCCCGGTCATATCGGGAAGATTGAGATCGAGCAGGATTAGGAGAGGGCGCTTGGCGCTGGCCTCTCCGGTGCCGTCCGGTCCGAGCAGATAAGCGAGCGCTGACGTCCCGTCCCGGAACGGAATGATCTCGTTGTTGACGCCCGCGCGGCGAATATTGCGCTCGATGAGCCGGGCATGACCCTCGTCATCCTCGATCATCACGATACTGACGGGGTTCACGTTCGGATCACGCCTCATTCCGCTGCGAGGGACGTCGCCGGAACACCCTCGTATACAGCTGTAGCGCTCCCGCGGGGCAGCGTCACGCTGAAGGTGGTGCCTTCACCGAGCTTGGAGGCGACGTCGATCCGTCCACCCAGCGACCGGACCAAAGCTTTGACATAGGCGAGACCGATCCCTTCGCCCGGCCGATCCTGCGCTCCGGAGCGGCGGAACAGTTCGAACACGCGGGAATGGTCACGTTCAGCAATTCCCCTGCCGTTATCAGCGACGTCGATACGAATTCGCGGCCCAACGGCCGCGGCAGTCACCGTGATTCGACCGGCGCGAGTGGGATCCAGATACTTCACCGCATTGTCGAGCAGATTGCCGAAGATCTGTTCGAGGGCGAGTCGGTCCGCCGTGATCCTCGGCAGATCGCGCGCGACGATGACTTCCGCGCCGGCCGCGTCGGTCTGATGGCGCTGGGCATCGGCGAGGCGCTGAAGCAGCGCGTGAAGGTCGAGGGGTTCTGGCCTGAAACTTCGCCGCCCTTCGCGGGACAGTTTCAGGATCGCGGCGATCAGGCTTTCCATCCGCGTCACCGCGGCGCTGATGAAGCCGAGCGCCTCACCAAGATCGGCGTCGATCCTCTCCGCGTCGGGATGTGACTTCAGGGCGGAACGGATGTCCTCACGCGTAGCGTCGAGCTCGCTCGTGAAACCCATGACGTTCACGAGGGGGGCGCGAAGGTCGTGGCTGACGATGTAGGCATAGCGCTGAATCTCCTCGTTGGATTCTCGGAGTTCCGCTTCCGCCTCGCGCTGCTCGGTGATGTCGGTATGCACGCCGACCCATTCACGAATTGACCCATCGGGGGCCAGAACCGGGACGGCACGGATCGCGAAATGCCGCCACGTCCCGTCGCTCACCCGGACGCGATGCTCGTGGACGAAGGTTCGCTTCTCCCGGACCGTTTCGTTCCAGGCGTCCACGGACGATCGAGAATCGTCCGGATGCACGGCGTTGGCCCATCCGAACCCCTGGTACTCCTCGAAGGATTGGCCGGTGATCGCTGACCATCCCGGCTGTTCGCCGACCATTCGGCCCTCGGCATCGTTGGTCCAGAGCACGCCGCGCACAGCCTGAATCGCCGCGCGGAACCGCGCCTCGCTGTTGCTCAACTCACGCTGGACGCGCTGCTGGTCGATGGAGGAGGCCAGCATGGCGAGGAACAGAGTGAGGAAGGTCGCCGCCCCGACGAAGAGGGCGAGGTTCTGCTGGCTCGGAGCGAGACCGGTAACGTGGCTCGCATGCGCGCCGGTTTCCCCTGTCGTGAAGGTCGCGGCGGCCATGCCGGTATAGTGCATCCCGGAGACGGCGAACCCCATCACGAAAGCAGCGATGATTTTTTGCCACGCTCCGTGATTTCGGAACGTGAGCCAGAGCCCGACCGTCGCTGCCGTCACGGCAATGAGCACCGATACGGCGGAGAGGAGCAAGTTGTAGGTAACGCTACCGGGCATGTGCAGGGCGGCCATGCCGATGAAGTGCATGCCGGCGATGCCGATCCCCATCAGCGTGCCGCTCACAAGGATGTCCTGCGCTTTCGCTCCCGGTCGGCCGACCCAGGCGAAGGCGCCGCCGGTTGCGCCAATGGCGATGACGAGCGAGAGCACGGTGAGACCGGCCTCGTAAGAGGTGGGCATCCCCATCTCGAAGGCGAGCATGCCGATGAAATGCATCGACCAGATGCCGCCACCCATGGCCAGCGCCGCCCCTCCGATCCACGCGATGCGGCGGCCAGGCGCTGCATTGTGTACCCGAGCTCCAAGATCCAAAGCCGTGTAGGACGCGAAGATCGCGATGGCGACGGACAGGGCGACGAGGGCGGGATTGTAGCCGGTATGAACCATCGGGCGACTGCTTAAGGAGGATTCGGAGCCGCTGAACCGGCAGAGGCCCGACCGTAGCCGGTCGGCACCGGCGCCACCACAGCGAACCAGTCCGGCATTCTTACCGCTCATCGGCTTTGCGCCGATCAGGAGATGCCGAGGGCCCTGATGAGGATGAGGCTGATGGCGAGGAGGACGGCGAGCGAGCCGGTGACGGCCAGGGTGACCCGGCCGCCCATGCGCGCCAGGACCCGGACATCGACTCCGAGCCCAAGGGCAGCCATCGACATGATCGTGAGAAAACCGGCCACTTGCCGCACCGGGCCGGAGGCAGCGTCAGGGATCAGCCCGAGGGAGCGCAGGGTGGCGAGCCCGAGGAATCCGAGGATGAACCAGGGCACGAGTCTGGTGAATCCCAGTCTCCGGGGCGACGCGCTTTGTAGGCCTTTCTCCCGGGGCAACCGGTGGGCGAGAAGCGAGAACGCCACCACGACGGGTCCGAGCATCAGGACGCGAACCAGCTTGACCAGCGTGCCGACCTGGGTGCTCAGGAGCCCAACCGGTACCGTAGCGGCCAGGACTTGGGGCACGGCATAAACCGTCAGGCCGGCGAGCACACCGAATTGGTGGTCTGACAGGCCGGCGAGGGGAATGAACAAGGGCAGCCCGAGTACCATCAGCACGCCGAGCACGGCGGTGAATGCGATGGAGCCAGCGACGTCCTTGCTGTCGGCCCCAATCACCGGTGCCACGGCAGCGATAGCCGAGTTCCCGCAGATGGCGTTGCCGCAGGCGACAAGGATCGCCATGCGGGCCGGCAGGCCGAGCCCCCGGCAGATCGCGTAACTCGCCAGGATCGCAAGAAACACCGTTCCGACGATGCCGGTGAGCAGAGCCGGGCCAGAGGCAACGATGGCACCGAGGCTGATGGAAGCTCCTAGCAACGTCACGGCGATTTCGAGCAGTTGCTTCGCGCTGAAGGCGATCCCGGCTCGGAAGCGTTCACCCGGCACCCATGCGGTGCGGATGGCGATACCGAACAGGATCGCGATGACTAATGCCTCTATATAGGGGTGACCGGTGGCCCGCTCTTCCCAAGCCTGGATAGCCATGGCGGAAGCGGTCACGGCGAGGCAGAGCATCAGGCCGGGCAGCAGCGCCGGCCGCATGCGCGTGGTGGTCTCACCCGCGGGAAGACCCGTATTCGATGATGTTTTCACGCCCATTCCACCTGCCGGGATCAGCCAGCAGGCCGTTCCAAAAACAAACTTCTGCCTTGGGCTTAGAAAGGAGAAAACCACTCTCCATATGGCTCTAACTTCAAAAGACCCATCCATTGATCGATGGCAACCAAACCTCGATCTTAACGCGTATGAGTGCTCGTTCGAATTTCGGCTCCACCAGTTTCGATCCGTATGGCGAACCGGTCAGCGACGACCGCAACGCTTCCACGATGCAGGGTGATCGGCGCGCACGCAATGCCGCTATCGCAGTGTTCTGGACTCTGGCACTTACGCTCACCGCGGGCCGGGTCTATTTCAGCGAGCAGACCTTCGATCAGACGATGACGCTTGCCCAGGCGCAGATCGCGGCTTTCGTCACGGCGATCCGCTAGACTGAGATCGATGGCCGCCAGTTAGTAGGCGGCTGCGAGATAGGCGGCGATCGCTTTGGCTTCGGCTTCCTCGATCGGTGCGTGAAAGACCTTCACCATCTTTGTGACCTCGGCATTCCAAAACGCGGCGCCTTTTCCGGGCGGCTGCGTGAGGATGTAATCCACCGAGTGACACATGGTGCAATAGGTTTGCGCCGCCTCGAAACCGCCTTCGTGACCCTGAACGGGCAGCAACTCCGCTGTTGGCTCCGGGACGTCATAACTGCGCGGTGCGGCCCAGGCCGTTCCACCGATGAGAAGGGCGAGCGATCCAAAGGCGGCCGCGAAACGATGGTGTCTCATCTCGCTTCTCCTCACAGCGCCTCAAGTCGGGTGGTCTCGATGACGTTCCGCATATATCCCGCCGGATTCCAACGCGGCTCCATCGGCTGCGTCGTCCCGTCTCCGGCTTTGGCGCGGACACGAACCAGGTGCGAGCCCAACTTGAGATCGGCCTCATAACTCCAGGACCGAAACGAGTATTGGCCAATATTTTGGCCGAGCCGTGCTGCCGACCATGTCGTCCCGTCATCCAACGAGATGTCGACGGCCGTAATGCCGGAACCTCCATCGAAGGCGATACCGCGCAGTGCTACCGTTCCCGCGCGAACCGTCGCACCATCCGTCAGGTTGGTGATGAAGGAGCGAACGGGCAGCCGATGGATCGGTACCGTCTTCCCCAAGGCGGCTCCCGGCTCGACACAGGCACACTCGTTGTCGGGGATGCGATAGGCCTTCTGCATCCAGAACCCATCGAAGGGGGTGTCCAGCACCGTGATCGAGCTCAGGTGCTTGATCCAGTAGGTGCCGTAGAAACCCGGTACCACGAGCCTCAACGGGTAGCCGTTCAGCCAGGGAAGCTCCTCTCCGTTCATTGCCCAGGCCAGCATCACCTCGCCCTCCTCGGCATGATCGATAGCGAGAGCCTTGGCGTAACGCGGCGTCTCGGACAGAACCGGCCCGTCGAGACCGGTGAACGCCACCTGCACGGCGCCCTGCTTCACCCCGGCTTTGTCGAGCACGGATTTGAGCGAGACGCCGGTCCAGCGGGCATTCCCCATGGCGCCATTGCCGAGTTGCCCCCCGGCGACACGGGGCAAGAAGAAGCCCCGAGAGTTCCCCGAGCATTGGTTCACGGCCACGAGGTCGATGACGGGAAGGCTCTTCAGTTCCTTCAAGGAGAGGAAGATCGGCCTGTCGACATGGCCGCTTACCTCCAGCCGGAACAGGTCTGGATCGATGGAGGTCGGGATATCGGCGAGGTGATAACGCACGAAGAACGCATCGTTCGGCGTGATCACCCCCTCGTCGAAAACCTGGAACGGAGTTTCAAGCTGAGGCGGACGTGCCGTCGTCTGCAGCAATGGTCGCTTACCGGGGTAAGCCACCAGCGGCCTTTCCCCGTTGGCGAAGGGGAGCGTCGCGCGCTCGCCGGCGAGCGCGCGGAACGAGGGGAGCGCGAGACCACTTGCCGTTGCGGCAGCCCTAAGAAAATTTCTTCGGCCAAGCTGACCCATTGCTTTCCCCCGCCGCGATCACGGATCGTCAGCGCCGTCCCGGGCGATCGAACCTGCTTCGCGCGCTCATTGTATGCGGGCGAAGGATGAAGAGAGCGCTCACAACCATGCGGCCCCAATGCGGAACGGCGTACGCAGCGTTAGATCGTGACGGCTCGCAAATTGCCGCTTCGTTAGCCCTCCGCCGATGCACGGAGCCGACGGTACCACACCTGCTTTAAATCCTGTCCTCTCGGAGAACCTTGAGAACGTAAATGCCAATCAAAAAGGCCAGCCTCCTGAGGGGCTGGCCTTTACTTATTTTATAGTGAGTTTTCAGGAATTTTTCCGGCAACGAAGGCCTATCTTATCTCAGACCTTGCAACAATACGAGTGCCAGAGAATATGATCTTTGCTCGACACGTTAGGAGCATCCAGTCGTGGACCCGCACGTATCGCATTTCAGGCAAGTTCCGTTGCGCACGAGGGTGAAGTTCGCGCATTCCGGGCAGGATTCGCCGACATAACCCTTCATCTTGGCCTCGGCTCGGCGGTCCGACACGGTGCGTTCAGCCTTGGCGAAGGGGAGGGCGGTGACGAGGTTTTCGGCTTGGCCCGCCACTTCCGGCTCGGCCTTCAGCGCCGTCGCTCCCCGCAGGGCGTGGACGACGCCTCCAGCCGGAGCGCTGGTTCCGGCCGTGCCGGATCCGACGCCCACCGTGCCGCCGCCCGGGCCACCCTGGATCAGGGTGAGCCGGTCGGCCGAGCCGCGCAGCAGCCCGCGCGAGACGACGCTCGAGGCCATCGTGTCCGGCCGGTCGCCGTTGCGGGTGCCTTCGCCTTCGCCTTTGCCCATCACCGTGTTGCCGATCTCGGACGGGTCGACATGGGCGAGGTCCATGCGGCCGAGATAGGAGACGGCGAGTTCGCGGAACACGTAGTCGAGGATCGACGTGGCGTTCTTGATCGCGTCGTTGCCCTGCACGAAGCCCGAGGGCTCGAACCGAGTGAAGGTGAAGGCGTCGACATATTCCTCCATCGGCACGCCGTATTGCAAGCCGATCGAGATCGCGATGGCGAAGTTGTTCATCAGCGAGCGGAAGGCGGCGCCTTCCTTGTGCATGTCGATGAAGATCTCGCCGATGCGGCCGTCCTCGTATTCGCCGGTGCGCAGGTAGACCTTATGGCCCCCAACCACGGCCTTCTGGGTGTAGCCCTTACGCCGGTCGGGCAGTTTCTCGCGGGACCGGATGCGCTCCACCCGCTCGATCACGCGCTCGACGATCTTCTCGGCGAGCTGCGCCGCCTTGGCGTTGGCCGGCTGGGCCACCAGCGCCTCGATCGCCTCTTCCGCATCCTCTTCCTCATCGGCGATGAGCGCCGAGTTCAGGGGCTGGGACAGCTTCGAGCCGTCGCGATAGAGGGCGTTGGCCTTGAGGGCCAGCGTCCAGGACAGCTTGTAGGCGCTCTTGCAATCCTCGACCGTGGCATCGTTCGGCATGTTGATGGTTTTGGAGATCGCCCCCGAGATGAAGGGCTGTGCCGCCGCCATCATGCGGATGTGGCTTTCCACCGAGAGGTAGCGCTTGCCGATGCGGCCGCACGGGTTGGCACAATCGAAGACCGCGTAATGCTCCTGCTTCAGGAACGGCGCACCTTCGAGGGTCATCGCACCGCAAATATGCGTGTTGGCGGCTTCGATGTCCTTCTTCGAATAACCGAGGAAGGGCAGGATCTCGAAGGTAGGGTCGGCCAGCTTCTCGGTCGGAACCTTCAGCACACTTGTCAGGAAGTCGTCCCCGAGCGTCCAACGGTTGAATACGAACTTGATGTCGAAGGCCGATTTCAGGCCCGCCTCGATGGCGGCGAGCTTGTCGTCGGTGAACCCCTTCGCACGCAGGGAGCCCGGGTTGATGGCCGGTGCCTGGCCCATCGAGCCATGGCCGACCGCATAGGCCTCGATCTCGGCGATCTCGGATTCGCGGTAGCCGAGGGAGCGAAGCGCATCCGGCACGGCGCGGTTGATGATCTTGAAGTAGCCACCGCCGGCGAGCTTCTTGAACTTCACCAGGGCGAAGTCCGGCTCGATGCCGGTCGTGTCGCAATCCATCACGAGGCCGATCGTGCCGGTCGGCGCGATGACGGTGGCCTGGGCGTTGCGGTAGCCGTGCTCTTCGCCGAGCGCCAGGGCCCGGTCCCACGCCACCTTGGCACGCTCGGCCAGATCGGCCTGGGGCACGTTGGTGATGTCGAGGGGAACGGGGGCGATGGAGAGGAACTCGTAGCCCGCGGCCTCGCCGTGAGCGGCACGACGATGGTTGCGGATCACCTTGAGCATGGCGTCCGCGTTCTCATCGTAGCCGGGGAACGGCCCGAGCTCGGCCGCCATCTCGGCGGAGGTAGCGTAGGCAACGCCGGTCATGATCGCGGTCAGCGCCCCGGCGAGGGCCCGGCCCTGATGCGAATCGTAGGGCAGGCCCATGCTCATCAGCAGGCCGCCGATATTGGCGAAGCCGAGGCCTAGGGTGCGGTAGCGGTAGGACAGCTCCGCGATCTCCTTCGACGGGAACTGCGCCATCATCACCGAGATCTCGAGGACCACGGTCCAGAGACGGTTGAGATGCTCAAAGGCGGCGACATCGAACTGGCCGCTGGCGCGGTCATACATCGTCAGCAGGTTGGCGGAGGCGAGGTTACAGGCCGTGTCGTCGAGGAACATGTACTCGGAGCACGGGTTCGAGGCGCGGATCCGGCCCGCCGAGGGGCAGGTGTGCCAGTCGTTCATCGTGGTGTTGAAGTGCAGGCCCGGATCGGCCGAGGCCCAGGCGGCCTCGCCGATCTTGTCCCACAGTTCACGCGCCTTAAGGGTCTTCACCGGCTTGCCGGTGGTGCGGGCGGTAAGGTTCCAGTCGCCATCGGCCTCGACCGCCCGAAGGAAGTCGTCGGTGAGCGAGACGGAATTGTTCGAATTCTGACCGGCGACGGTGAGATAGGCTTCCGAATCCCAGTCGGTGTCGTAGACGGGGAAATCGATCTTGGTGAAGCCCTGGCGGGCGAACTGAATCACCCGCTTGGTGTAGGCATCCGGCACCATCTCCTTGCGGGCGGCCTTCACGGCCTTCTTCAGCGCCGGGTTACGCTCGGGATCGAAACAGGCGTCACCCTCGGCCTCGCACTGGGTGCAGGCCTTCATCACCGCTTGGAGATGCTTCGAGACGATCTTGGAGCCGGTCACCAGGGCGGCGACCTTCTGCTCTTCCTTCACCTTCCAGTCGATGTACTGCTCGATATCCGGGTGGTCGATGTCGACGATGACCATCTTGGCAGCGCGGCGCGTGGTGCCGCCGGACTTGATCGCGCCGGCCGCCCGGTCGCCGATCTTCAGGAAGGACATCAGGCCCGAGGACTTGCCTCCGCCACCGAGCTTCTCGTTCTCGCCGCGCAGCATCGAGAAGTTCGAGCCGGTACCGGAGCCGTACTTGAACAGGCGCGCCTCGCGGACCCACAGGTCCATGATGCCGCCCTCGTTCACGAGGTCGTCCTGCACGCCCTGGATGAAACAGGCATGCGGCTGCGGGTGCTCGTAGCTCGAGGCCGACTTCACCAGTTCGCCGGTGCGGTAATCGACGTAATGGTGGCCCTGCGCCGGGCCGTCGATGCCGTAGGCCCAGTGAAGACCGGTATTGAACCATTGCGGCGAGTTCGGCGCCACCATCTGGCGGGCGAGCATGAAGCGCAGCTCGTCGAGGAAGGCGGCGGCATCCTCCTCGGAAGTGAAATAGCCGCCCTTCCAGCCCCAGTAGGTCCAGCAGCCGGCGAGGCGGTCGAACACCTGTGTGGAGGAGATCTCGGAGCCCGAACGCTCGGCCTCGGGCAGTTCCGCCAGGGCGGCCTCATCGGCCACGGAGCGCCACAGGAACGAAGGAACGTCGTTCTCCTCGACCTTCTTCAGACGCGCCGGCACGCCGGCCTTGCGGAAATACTTCTGCGCCAGCACATCGCTGGCGACCTGGCTCCAGCTCTCCGGCACCGAGATACCGTCGAGGCGAAAGACGATGGATCCGTCCGGGTTGCGGATCTCGCTCAGCGCCTTGCGGAAGGCGATGGTCGCGTAGGGGGATTGCCCGGCCGTGGTGTAACGCCGCTCGAACCGCATGAACCCTGTATCCCTTGCCGAAGTATCGATGGCGACGCCGCGTCGCGCGCCGCCGAATTCTTGCTGAGTCTGACGAAGGCGAGCGCCCGCGAACGCTCGCGATGCGCTGTCCCCTGGCCGGAAATGTCTTGAACCACCCAGCGGACTCGACCGCTCCGGTGACCATCGAACGCTATCGCGACCGGGGCCTTCCCGTCAACAACTTGTATGTGCCGGCTACGTTCCGCGCTAGATGTTGTGGTTCTGCTTAGAAACCTGTGGATATCGCGGCCACACCGATAAGTGTCCTTTCGGCTTGGAGGATTCGGCGCGGAAAATTTTCGGTTCACAGGCCGGGCGGGGGTCGGTCAAAGTAAGCGTTTGGTTAAGAAGCCCGCGATGTGGGATTCCGGCCGCACCGGTCCCGCCCGGACCGGTGGGCAGGACCCGACAAAAGCTGGACTTCGCATCGGCCCCTCACCATAGTCCGGCCCACGAAGGGCGGGCGGTCGAGCCGGTCCGGTTCAGGCAAGTGCGATGGCTCTCAAGGACACGCTTCTGCGGATCTTCACGTGGTGGAACGGGCAGACCATGTCGCTCGCTCTCATGACGGCCCGGCATGGCCAGCTCGTCGGCACTGACGATTTCGGCAACACCTATTACAAGGCGCTCGGCCCGCTGATCGATCGCTCGGTCGGCCCGGAGCGCCGTTGGGTGATCTATAACGGCTATGCTGACGCCTCGAAGGTACCCCCCGGCTGGCGCGGCTGGCTGTGCCACAACAGCGACGTGCCTCCGAGCGAGGAGACCTACATCCCGCGTGAATGGCAGAAGCCGCATGTGGAGAATCTGACCGGCACCAGCTCGGCCTACCGGCCGAAGGGCTCTCAGCTCAATCCCGGCTCCAAGCCGCTGACGGCGGGCGATTACGCGGCCTGGAGCCCGGAATAACCCGGAGCCCGCGCGAACCGGCATCTCAATCCGGCGGCGCCCGGCGGGGCGGCGCCTATCAGCTATCCCTTTGTGACTCAGGGCGCCTCCGGAGGCTTGGCAAAGCCTGTATCCACGGCGACTTCCTTCAGCCGCTCCGGCTGGCGGTCCTTGCGCTCGCTGTAGCGGTCGACGAGGTAGTCGGCCCTCTCGCGCGTCAGGAGCGTGAACTTTATCAGTTCCTCGCAGACATCCACCACGCGCTCGTAGAGCGGCCCCGGCCGCATCCGGCCGGCCTCGTCGAATTCCTTGTAGGCCATCGGCACCGAGGACTGGTTCGGGATCGTGATCATCCGCATCCAGCGTCCGAGCAGGCGCAGGGCATTCACCGCATTGAAACTCTGAGAGCCGCCGGAGACCTGCATCACCGCCAGGGTGCGCCCCTGGGTCGGGCGTACGCTGCCCTCGCTGAGGGGCAACCAGTCGATCTGGCTCTTCATCACACCCGTCAGGGTGCCATGGCACTCGGGCGACACCCATACCTGCCCCTCCGACCAGAGCGAGAGCCGGCGCAGCTCCTGCACCTTCGGATGAGCGGCGGTGGCGTCATCCGGCAGGGGTAGGCCATCTGCGTCGTAGATGCGTACCTCGCCGCCCATGGCTTCAAGCAGGCGCGCAGCCTCGTGGGCGAGGAATCGACTGAACGACCACTCACGCAACGACCCGTACAGGATCAGGAGGCGCGGCGCGTGGCTGAAGGGCTCGTTGATCCGCAGATGCTCCGGTAGCGGCACCGCGAAATGGGATTCGCTGAGGCTTGGCAATCCGTCGGTGAAGGGCTGTCCGGCCTTGTCCAAGGATCGATCTTCCCTTATATTTCAATAATGATTGAGATATTGCATCGATGATCGAAGAACGGCAAGCCGTCGCGGCTTTCGCGGCCCTCGGCCAGGAGAACCGGTTGCGGATCATCCGCGCCCTGGTCACCGCCGGTCCGGACGGGTTGAGCGCGGGCGCGCTGGCGGGCGAGGTCGGCGTCTCCGGCACCAACCTGTCGTTCCACGCCAAGGAACTGAGCCATGCCGGGCTGATCCAATCCCGGCGCGACGGCCGATCGATCATCTACAGCGCCACCTATCCGGCCCTGTCGGGGCTGATCGAGTTCCTGATGCGCGATTGCTGCCGGGGCAGAGCGGAGGTCTGCGCACCGGCCGTGAACGCGCTCGCCGCCTGTCCCAGTCCCACCAGCGACGAGGCCTATGGAGACCGCACCCATGTCTGAACCGTTCGACGTCGTGATCTACCACAACTCGGATTGCGGCACGTCCCGCAACGCCTTGGCGATGATCCGCAATGCCGGGATCGAGCCGCATGTGGTCGAGTATCTGAAGTCCCCGCCGAACCCGGACCTGATCCGCCGGATGCTCGGCCGGGCCGGGCTCTGTGTCCGGGACATCCTGCGCGAGACGGGCACACCCTACCTGTCGCTCGCCCTCAGCGACCCGACCCTGACGGACGAGGAGTTGCTCGACGCCATCGCGTCGCATCCGATCCTGCTCAACCGCCCGCTCGTGGTGACGCCGAGGGGCGTCGCCCTGTGCCGGCCCTCCGAGGTTGTGCTCGACCTTCTGCCGGTCCAGCACGGCGAGTTGGTCAAAGAGGATGGTGAGCGGGTGGTGGACGAGCATGGACGCCGCGTCGCCACCGCCTGAGCGCGGTTCGACTCATCACGAGAAACGACCCGGATGCTTGCGCTCGCCATCTTCCTCGTCACCCTGGTATTCGTGATCTGGCAGCCGAAAGGGATCGGGATCGGGTGGAGCGCCCTGGCCGGGGCCACCTTGGCGCTCGCCGCCGGGGTCATCCAGCCGGGCGACGTCCCGATCGTCTGGCACATCGTCTGGGATGCGACTTTCACCTTCGTCGCCCTCATCCTCATCTCGCTGCTGCTCGACGAGGCCGGGTTCTTTCATTGGGCGGCCCTGCACATCGCCCGCTGGGGCGGCGGCAGGGGCCGGCGGCTGTTCCCCCTTGTGATTCTGCTCGGCGCCGCCATTGCGGCGGTCTTCGCCAATGACGGTGCGGCTCTGCTCCTGACCCCCATCGTGCTCGCGATCCTGTTGCGGCTCGATTTCAAACCGCCAGCAGCCTTAGCCTTCATCGTCGCCTGCGGTTTCGTCGCCGATTCGACGAGCCTGCCGCTGGTGATTTCCAACCTCGTTAACATCGTATCGGCAAATTATTTCGTCGTGCCCTTCGGGCGCTATGCGGCCGTGATGGTGCCGGTGAACCTCGTATCGCTTACCGCGACCCTGGTGGTTCTGTGGCTCGCCTACCGGCGCGACATCCCCGAAGCCTATCCGATGCACGCGTTGGAACCGCCCAGCGACGCCATCCGCGATCCCGTCGTGTTCCGGGCTGCATTCCCGCTGCTCGGCTTGCTGCTGCTCGCCTATACGCTCACCGCACCGCTCGGCGTGCCGGTCTCGGCGGTGACCGGCCTCGGTGCCGCGCTGCTGCTCGTCCTCGCTCTGCGGGGCCGGATCATCCCGGTCCGCAAGGTGCTGACCGGCGCGCCCTGGCAGATCGTCCTGTTCAGCCTGGGCATGTATCTGGTGGTCTACGGCCTCAGGAATGCCGGCCTCACCGGCGAACTGGCCAAGGGCCTCACCTGGCTGGCCGGGCAGGGGCCGTGGGTGGCCACCATCGGCACCGGTTTCGCCGCCGCCATCCTGTCCTCGGTGATGAACAACATGCCGAGCGTGCTGATCGGCGCGCTGTCGATCCAGCAAGCCCAGGACCTGTCGCCACTGACCCGCGAACTGATGATCTACGCCAACGTGATCGGCTGCGATCTCGGCCCGAAATTCACCCCGATCGGCAGCCTTGCCACTCTGCTCTGGCTGCATGTGCTGGTCGCGAAGGGACAGACCATCACCTGGGCCCAGTACATGAAGATCGGGCTGGCGATCACCCCGCCGGTCCTACTGGTCACCCTCGCGGCGCTGGCGATCTGGCTCCCCCTCCTCGGCCCGCAGTGGTAAAGCGCCGGCGGCGAACGCCCGACACCGATGGACAGGCACGCCGCCCTTTTTACACCATGCTTGGTCTGTCTATCGTTGCATGACATCGCGACCGCCCTGGCTTAGGGCAGACGCCTCATCGTCCCGCTCCGGGTAAGCCGCATGCTCGTTCAACGCCGATTGCACACTGCCCTGAGGGCCGGCCTCATGCTCGCGGGCGCGATGGCGCTCGGACTGCCGGTGACGGGGCAGGCCCTCGCCGACAAGATCAAGAACCCGACCGCCGTGTTCTCCGGCCTCGACAAAATCACCGGGCGGATCGTGTCCTTCGAGGTCGCTGTAGACGAGACCGTGCAGTTCGGCGCGCTGCAGATGACGCCGCGCGTCTGCTACAGCCGGCCGCCGACTGAGAGCCCGAAGACAACGGCCTTCCTGGAAGTCGACGAGGTGACCCTCGACAATAAGTACCGCCGCATCTTCACTGGCTGGATGTTCGCGGCCAGCCCGGGCCTCCACGCCATCGAGCATCCGATCTACGATGTATGGCTCGTTGATTGCAAAGGCGGCAACGACATCATCGCCGAGGCCCGAGAGCAGGAGGACGTGCCTGCTATGGCGTCGAAGCCGGAAAGGACGAAACGCCAGAAAAATGCCGACCCGACGCGGACGGCTCAGCAGGTCAATCCAAACGGGCAGGTCGACGTGGAAGCGCCGCGTGGCGTTCCGGTACAGCCCAAGCAGAAGCCCTCGCGCAAGTTCTTCCCGACGAATGAAGGCCCGGCCCCAGCGCCGCCGCCGCAGCCACAATCGATCTTCGACGCGATCTTCCGGTAGGATCGGCCGGGCAACGGAGTTCCCCAGCATGCCCGATGCCGTCACCTTCCTGGCCTTCGCGGGCGTCTCCCTTGGGATGGTACTGACGCCGGGGCCGAACATGGCCTATCTGGTCTCCCGCGCTATCTGCCAGGGCCGCGCGGCGGCACTGGTCTCCCTCGGCGGAGTCGCGCTGGGTTTCGTCGTCTATATGCTGTGCGCGGCGTTCGGCATCACGGCGCTGATCCTTGCGATCCCCTACGCGTATGACGCGCTGCGGCTGACCGGCGCCCTCTATCTCGGTTATCTCGCCTGGCAGGCCCTGAAGCCCGGCGGTCGCTCGCCGTTCGAGGTGAGCCGGCTCGCCCCCGACAGCCGGACGCGGCTCTTCGCCATGGGTTTCCTCACCAACCTCCTCAACCCAAAGATCGCGATGCTCTACCTCGCGCTGCTGCCGCAATTCGTGACGCCAACGGGCGGCTCGGTGCTGGGACAGACGCTGATGCTCGGCTCCGTTCAGATCGTGATCAGCATCGCGGTGAACGCGCTCATCGCCTTGGCGGCGGGATCGATCGCCGTCTTCCTGTCCCGCAATCCCGGATGGCTGAAGGCCCAGCGCTGGATCATGGGGGGCGTCCTGGGGAGCCTCGCACTTCGTATGGCGCTCGATCGAGGTCGCTAATGCGGCTCGCGACTCAGGTTTCCTGGGCCTGAGCGAGCGAGGCAAGCACTTCCTCGCCACTGACCGCCCGTTCCCTGGGCCAAACGTCCCAAACTGCTTCGGCAGCGATCGCCTCGGCGAGGCGACGCTTGTAGACATGGCGCGGAACCTCCTCGGCTCCGAACTGGATCAGATGGTCCGTGACGAACTGTGTGTCGGCGAGGCGATATCCGCCCTTCCGCAGTCTGGCCATCAGGTGCGCGAGGGCAACCTTCGAAGCGTCGCGGGAGATGTGAAACATGCTCTCGCCGAAGAAGGCCGCTCCGAGCGAAACGCCATAAAGCCCGCCGACCAGCCGACTTTCGGCATAGACCTCGATCGTATGTGCGTGGCCTGCATCATAAAGTGCGCCGTAGAGTTCGCGGATGCGCGCATTGATCCAGGTCTTATCGCCATCGCCTCGCGGAGCGGCACAGCCCGAGATGACGCCATCGAAATCGAAATCTGTCCGCACCTCGAAACGGTCGGATCGAATGGTTCGGGCAAGCCGACGCGAAACGTGGAAATAGTCGATTGGCAGGACGCCGCGAGCCTTCGGCTCGACCCAGTAGATCGTCGGGTCCTCGGCATCCTCCGCCATGGGGAAGATGCCGGCGGCATAGGCTTTCAACAGGATCTGCGGAGTGATGTCCACGCAATCGCCGTCGTGGTCGTGGTGCATGGCTACTAATGTGACGTCTCCCGCGCGCGAAAGCCAGAGCAACAAAACGTTACCCAGCGTCGCGCCCAACGAAAAAGGGCGGAGCCTCCGCTCCGCCCACTTACGTTTTAAACGAGCCGAGCTCAGAATTCCGGGCCGCCCGAGGTCGTGCCAAGGTTGGGGTAGGAGCGCTGGTTCTGCTCGGCATTGCCGCCCTTCGCAGAATCCTCGAACAAGGCCTCACGGTTGGAGTTGAAGGAACCGCCGCGGACACTTCCTGTGTCCTCAACGTCGATACGGCCTTCTGCATCGCGATAAGTACCGTAGACCGGCGGGCGATCGATTGCGTCGACACCATTGGTACCCGCTAGCGGTACGATCCTGTCGGACGCACCAACAAAGTCAGATGGCGCCTGGGCGAGAACGGCGGTGGCGCTCAGGGTAGCAGCCACGAGGGCGAGTGTCAGGGTGCGCATGATTGGAACTCAGTCGGTAGGAGGAGGATCGGCCTCTCGGTGGCTGCCTGGTAAGAATAGAAAGGCGCTGGCCGGGCCGGACTGGTCGAATAAGCTCTGACGACCCAAGACGTTCCGGAGATATTGAGCCGGCGATGTGTCACATCCCACCGGGGGTGAAAAACCACATCAAATGACCGCCATGCTATGGATGACGGAGAGAGAACCGTATTTTGCTCTTAATAGGCGCCAGTGCAGTGATTTTTGGATAAAATGACTACCTCGCTTTCCAAATCACGACGGTAGGAATATCCGTCATCGTGCTCATCCACACAAATCGAGAATGAGCTACGATTTCAGAGGCCGGCAAAACAAAACAGCCGACCTGTTGAGGCCGACTGTTCTGTATCGTCACTTTGGAATTACGAGCAATTAGCGGGCGGGGCCGCCGGAGGTCGAGCCGGTATTGGCCCCCATGCCTTTGTTCGTCTGATCGGCATTGCCGCCCTTCGCAGAATCGACCGCGCCGGCACCCGGCGACATTCCGTTCTCCCCGGCTGGACGGCTCGTGCTGCCCGTGGCCGGCGGCATATCGCGCGTCGACGGGTTGTCGAGCGGCCCACCCGTGGTCGTGCCAGCCTGCGGTACGGCCCGTTCCGGCTGCGAGACGTTACCCGAAGGTGACTGCGCCAGAGCCGGGGAGGCTGCGAGAAGCATGGCGGCGACAGTGAGCTTTGCGATACGCATGAAGTTCGTCCTTGCTGATTCCTGTTCTCATCACGGTGAAACAATCACGCTCGATTGCGCACAATGAGAAACTGTTCACCCAAAGAACGAGCTTCTAGCGGAGCAGTTCCGCTTAGCCGATTGTAGAACCTCTTCAGACTGCGGCGTCCGCGAGACCGCCAGCTTCGAGAAAACCCTCCAGCCAATGGATATCGTACGCTCCGTCGAGGACCTCCGGATTTCGCACGAGTGTGCGAAAGAGCGGAAGCGTGGTGTCGACGCCGGCGACAACGAACTCATCGAGGGCGCGACGCAGGCGCATGAGGCATTCCTGGCGGGTGCGCCCGTGAACGATAAGCTTCCCAATGAGGGAATCGTAGTTCGGCGGAATGCGATATCCCTGATAGGCGGCGGAATCGACGCGGACGCCGAGTCCACCCGGCGGATGGAAGTAGGTGATGAGACCAGGCGATGGACGAAAGGTGGCCGGGTGTTCGGCATTGATCCGGCATTCGATGGCATGCCCGGACACCTTGATGTCGTCCTGCGTCACGGAGAGGGGTAGGCCAGCGGCCACACGGATCTGCTCGGCCACGAGATCGACACCCGTGATCATCTCTGTGACCGGGTGCTCGACTTGGATGCGGGTGTTCATTTCGATGAAGTAGAAGCGACCATCCTCGTAGAGGAATTCTACTGTGCCGGCGCCGATATATTCGAGCTCCTGCATCGCCTTGGCGCAGATGCCGCCGATCTCGGCGCGAGTCGCCTCGTCGATCACCGGCGAGCCGCCTTCTTCCCAGACCTTCTGGTGCCGCCGTTGGAGCGAGCAATCGCGCTCCGCGAGGTGGACGGCCCGGCCTCGGCCATCACCAAGAACCTGAACTTCGATATGGCGCGGCTTCTCGAGATACTTCTCGAGATAGACCGCATCGTCACCGAAAGCCGCCTTCGCTTCGGTGCGCGCCATATCGAGGGCCTGCTCGAGATCGGCTTCCGTCCGAGCCACCTTCATACCGCGGCCACCCCCACCGGAGGCGGCCTTCACCAGCACGGGATATCCGATCTCGGCCGCGATCCGCTTGGCTTCTACCGGATCGTCGACCCCACCCTCGGAGCCCGGCACACAAGGGATGCCCAGACGCTTTGCCGTTCGTTTGGCCTCGATCTTGTCACCCATGATGCGGATATGCTCAGCCTTGGGGCCGATGAAACCAATATTGTGGTGGGCCAGCACCTCAGCGAAGCGGGCGTTCTCCGACAGGAATCCGTAGCCCGGGTGCACCGCATCCGCCCCCGTGATCTCGCAGGCGGCGATGATCGACGGAATGTTGAGGTAGCTGTCCCGGGCCGACGGGGGCCCGATGCACACGCTCTCGTCGGCAAGCCGCACATGCATCGCATCGGCATCAGCTGTGGAATGCACCGCTACGGTGGCGATCCCGAGTTCCTTGGCCGCGCGAAGGACGCGAAGGGCGATCTCGCCGCGATTGGCGATCAGGATCTTTTCAAACATGGGACGCGCAATCACTCGATGACGAGGAGAGGTTCGCCGAACTCGACCGGCTGCCCATCCTCGAAGAAGATCGCGGTCACCGTTCCGGCGCGGGGGGCGACGATCTCATTGAACGTCTTCATGGCCTCGATCAGAAGGAGCTTCTCGCCAGCTGCGACTGTTGAGCCGATATCGACGAAGGCCTTGGCATCCGGGGAGGGTCGACGATACGCGGTACCGACCATTGGCGAGGGTACGGCTCCAGGGTGTCCCGCCCCGGCCTTGGTACGATCACCGGCGGTGCCGGGGCCGGCGACAAGCGCCGCAGCCGCCACGGGAGCCGACGTCGCCAGGGCAGGGGCGGGAGCAGCCACCTGAACGTGGACAGGCTCGATCCGACGGACCACGCGGATGCGCAGGTCACCCTTCTCCACCTCGATTTCGGTCAGATCCGTCTCGGTCACGAGTTTGGCGAGTTCGCGTACGAGCTCGGGATCGAAAGGTTCGTTCTTAGGCATCGGCACCTTGGCCATTCCGGTCAGTCTTGAGAGTTGGCGTCCGACGAAGCATCGGACAGGAGAGAAGGGAGAGACGGCAGGCGAGCCTGGAGCAACCGCACCAGGGCTTCCAGACCCAGACCGTAGCTGTGCGGACCGAAACCGCAGATGATTCCAGCGCAGACCGGTGCGATGAGCGAAACATGCCTGAAGGCCTCGCGCGCATGCACGTTCGAGAGATGCACCTCAACCGCGATGGCACCACTGCCGGCGATCGCATCGCGTAGGGCGACGGAGGTATGGGTGTAGGCGGCGGCGTTGATAAGCACCCCGGCGCCCACAAGGCCCGCCTCCTGCACGAAACCTACCAGTTCGCCCTCGTGGTTGGTCTGGCGGACGGTCAACGTGACGCCGAGGGTTTCGGCGCGCGCACGCAGGTCGCGCTCGATGTCGTCGAGCGTGGCGGTCCCGTAGATGCCTGGCTCGCGGCGTCCCAGGAGGTTGAGGTTCGGTCCATGAAGGACGTGGATCGGGATCATGACATCGCGTTCGAAGCGCCGACCGTACCAATCAGCCGGGGCGGTGGTCCTAGACGATCGCCGCCGGAAGCGACAGGTGCATTACCCGGGCAATCGCCGGGCATGATGCGCCTCAGCAGCTCGCGTGGCCGCATTGGCGGATATCGCTGATGGTCTTGCGGATCGGCTCCACACCCACGGCACCGGGGATGATCTCCTCACCGATGATGAAGGCCGGCGTACCGGAGAGACCGAGCTTGTCGCCGAGGCCGACATTCTCTGCCAGCGCCGCCTTCACTTCCGCTCCCTGTGCATCCTTCTGCAGCTTGGCGATGTCGAGGCCCATATCCTTGGCAAGCGCAACCGCGCGCTCGCCGTTGACCCGCCCCTTGCTCTCCAGGAGCTTGACGTGGAACTCGAACAGCTTCTCGCCCTTGAGCTGCTGCTTGGCCGCCAGCGAGATCTTGCTGGCTTCCAGTGATTCCGCTCCGAGGACGGGGAAATCCTTCAGCACGACCCGCAGCTTGGGATCCCCCTTCACCAACGTCTGGATGTCGGCGAGCGCCTTGCGGCAATAGCCGCAATTATAGTCGAAGAACTCCACCAGGGTGACGTCGCCGGACGGATTGCCGACCACCACGCCGTGCGGCGAGTTCACGAGGGCCTCGCGGGATTCCTTCAGCGCGGCGGCCTGGGCCAGCTTCTGTGTCTCCTGCTGGCGGCGCTCGCCCTCGGCGATGGCCTCCTGCAAAACATCAGGATTCTTGACGAGGTAATCCTTGATGATCGCCTCGATCGCCTGGCGCTGCACATCGGTGAAGGCTGCAGCCGAAGCCGGGGCCATCTGAGCGGGAGCCGGCGCCTGCGCATTAGCGTTCGAAACGCCGGAGGTCAGAGCGCCAGCGAGGGCGACGGACGAAATAAAGTGGCGAAGCAGGCGCATTGATCCTCGCGGGGTCGCGTCCCGTCGGCCGTGATCCGGCTCGGGACGACCGGTCGTTAGTCGCCGGGTTAGGCGTTTTCGCGGCGGCGGGTCAATCGCATCGCCCGATGCGCCATAATCCGTGGCGGCGAGGAATGGGTAAGCTGCCTGGAAGAGGAGGGCGGAGGGGAGTAAGCCAGCACCATGACATCAGCCGCCGATCGCCCCGACAGCAGCATTGCCGCGAGAGCCTCACTGCGCGCAAGCCGCGTAGCACCCTTTCTCGCCATGGACATCATGGCCGCCGCTGCTCTGCGTGACAGGCAGGGTGACGGCGTGATCCATATGGAAATAGGCCAGCCTTCGGCTCCCGCGCCGCGTCGTGTGATCGAGGCTGCACAGCGTGCTTTGGAAACCGGCAGGCTACCTTATACCGATGCCTGTGGGATTCCGGCCCTGCGCGAGCGCATCGCCCGGCATTATCGCGACACCTATGGTGTCATAGTGTCACCCAATCGGATCGTCGTCACCAGCGGCTCCTCAGCCGGCTTCGTGCTGGCTTTTCTCGGACTGTTCGATGCAGGCGCGCGCGTTGCGGTGCCACAACCGGGCTATCCCGCTTATCGCAGCATTCTCCACGCATTGGATCTCGTTCCGGTGCCTATGACGCTGCGGGACGAAGACCGCTTCGCTCCAACGAGTGAGGCTTTGCGCACCATGCATCATCGCGACTCACTTTCCGGCATCCTGGTGATGAGTCCCGCCAACCCGTCCGGCACGGTCATCGAGCCTGCCCGGCTCGCGGAACTCTGCGCCACGGCCCGCGACTTGGGGCTGCCTTTCATTTCGGACGAAATCTACCACGGTCTCAGCTACGGTATGCCCACCGAAACCGCACTGAAGTTCGATGACGATGCCATCGTCATCAACTCGTTCTCGAAGACCTTTTGCATGACCGGCTGGCGCATTGGCTGGATGGTGGTTCCGCCTTGGCTAGCTCGTCCCGTCGAGCGATTAGCGCAGAATCTCTACATCTCCGCGCCCTACCTGTCGCAGGTGGCGGCGTTGGCTTCCTTTGACGCGATGGAAGAGGCGGAGGCGATTCGCCTCGGCTATGCCGCCAACCGGGCATTGTTGCTCGACGCGTTTCCCTCTCTCGGCCTGGGAAGTACCCATCCGGCCGATGGCGCCTTCTACCTCTATGCCGACGTCGCCAACCTCACCGACGACGCATCGTCCTTCTGTCGCCGGATGCTGGAGCAATCCGGTGTGGCCGCGACCCCGGGACTTGATTTCGACGCCGCGGAGGGAAGCCACCATGTGCGGTTCTCCTTCGCGGGGTCCGAACGGGATTGCGTAGAGGCAGTTCGTCGCCTGAAGGCTTGGCTCGGGTGAAGGCATTTGGCCATCGACATGAGAATGGCCCCGAAGCGCTCCGGGGCCATTTTTTGTATCTGAGCGCCATGCTTAGCGGAACAGGTTCAGGAATCCGCCTGGCTCGGCATAGATGCCCGGGGCCGCCGTGGAGGTCTGGAACGTGATTGAACCGATCACCGCGTCACCGCACCATTTCGAGGTCCCGCCATTGGTAACCTGGCGGAAGTCGCCGCTGAAGACGGCGCATTCGGTCTTGGTCAGATCGGTGTTGTGGTAGCGTACGTCGAGAACGATGTTCTTGTAGGTGTAGGACAGGCCGACGTTCCCATAGAGGTAACTGGGCAGGTTGATCGAGTTGAACCGCCCGATATCCGCGTTGAATCCGGTAGCGGAATTCTTTGCAGCACCGAGAAAAAAGTAGCCGAGTTCTGACGACAGCGAGAACCCGCCTGCATAGGCTTCAGGCAGGAAAGGGAAAAGTGAGGCTGGCAACGCGTAAGCGGCAGTACCCGAAGCATAGGTGCTGATGGCGTGCGTGCCGAAGAAGTTCGGCGAGAAGAATACGTTCGTACCGAGCGTCAGCGCATCCGTCGCCGTGTACAGCATCTTTCCAGCGGCTTCGTAGAAATCAGAATTCTTGGTGGAGAACGCCGTACCGCCGGGCAGGACGACCTGCTGCTCGTTCGGGTAGAAGTAGTACAGAATACCGAGATCGAAGGCGAACTTACCGAAGGTCGGGCGAATACCGGCAATCAGATCGAACTCCATGTCTGGTCGCGTCGGTAGGCGGGTCTGATAAGTCGCGAAACCCGCATAGGCGAAGTTGTTCAAGAACTGTGCTTCGAAAAAGGTCTGGTAGCTGCCCTGCAGGTTCGATTGAGACACACCGCGGAAGATATAATCCGTCTGGTAGCGAGAGCCGAACGAGAAGCCGATCAGCGGATCGGCAGCCTTCGCCTCGACCGGCATGACTTTGGGTACGGAAAGATCGGCTGCAATCGTCGGCGAGACAGCGACGCTCGCAAGCGTACTGAAGGCCAGGAGTGATGTGTACAAACGGCGCATGGCCCGATCCTTCTAGTGGTCGCCGAAGGGGCTGTGGCGACACAAACCCCATTTCAATGAGATCCCCCGGGCTTCTAGACCGACGTGCAAACAGCTCGGTTTTCTAGCGCCAGTGAAGGCTGGGATGATGACTGTCTTTTCTGACGTCATATCTTTCGCCCCTAACTCAAGCTTGACCGTAAGGGACTACGCCTTTGAGAAAAATGACTTTGCTGCAACAGAGCCCACCAATCACATGGGATCTATTGAAAAAAACAAAAATAGACGAATACATGTGCAATATGCGCAAGAAATATACTTGAAATGCACAATAAGTATCACCGTCACTAAGAACCTTCATCTGCAATGAGGCCGAGTGGCCAGTCGCCCGCGGTGGTCTCGCACAGTGCACACGGAGCCGGAAATGAAATGGGCCGCATCCAGTTAGGATGCGGCCCATTTTGGTTCGCTCGGCGTCGTTGGAGGTTGGATTATTCGCCTGTGAGCGCAGCCTTGGTCCGCGACCACCATCCGGCGCGCTTCGGACGATCGGGATCGATCGGCGTCAGCACCACCGCTACCGGCTCGGGAGCAGGAATTGGCGCCGGAGCCGGCTCAGGGGACAAGTCCGATGTAGACGTATCGTGAAGGTTGTCCGGGGCCTCGGGAGTCGCCGCCTCGATTGGCTTGAGCGAGGGTTCGTCAGCAATAGGCAGGTCCACCGAAACAGGTGCGAGTGCCGCTTCCGATGCATCTGGCGGAAAATCGACCGAAACCAGAGCCCCCTCTTGGACGGGGTCTGAAACGTTCTGCTCCTCATCGGCATCGTCGCGCGGGCGGCTCTCGTTACGATCCCGACCGCGTCCACCCCTGCGTCCGCGGCGACGTCGGCGGCCAGCGCCTTCGTCTTCTGACAGTTCGGAGCGGGGCGTCGTCTCGCTGTCCGGAGCATCCCCAACGACGATCTCGTCGGCCGCATTCTCGCGAGCCGTATTGTCCTGAGCCTCGCCGGCCTGATCGCCTAGATCTTGAATCTCTCCATCGGCGTCTTCGTCACCGGAATGATCGTCGCCGCTAGCGGAGTGCTCACCCGTCGATTCGCCGGTCTCGTGACGACCACCCCGACGGCGCCGACGGCGACGGCGGCCACCGGAGCGCCCCTCGCCATTGCCGTCACTCGAATTCTCACGCGAACCGTCAACCTCGGACGCCTCAGCCTCGGCCTCGACGACGGCCTCTTCTTCCTCGTCGCCGTCGAAATCGTCCTCGGTATCCACCTGGGGCGAAATCGCCACGGCGCGGATACCGGTTGCTGGCCCCTCGCTTCGGATCGCCGGCTCACCTCGATCGAGCTGGAACGCGGATGTCGCGGCCAAGCGCTCGTCTGCAGCAATGGTAACGCTGACGCCGAAGCGGATCTCCAGCTCGCGCAGATGCGCGCGCTTCTGGTTGAGAATGTAGAGCGCCACCTCGGTACGGGTACGCAGGATAAGGTTGTGCGTCGTGCTCTTGAGGAGCGATTCCTCAATGGCGCGCAGGATTTGCAGGGCAACCGATGCCGTAGCTCGGACGTAGCCCGAACCGCCGCAATGGACGCAGGGGAGCGACGAACTCTCGAGCATGCCGGTGCGAATGCGCTGGCGGCTCATTTCAAGCAGACCGAACGGCGAGATCCGACCGACTTGGATACGGGCGCGATCGTTTTTCAGACAATCGTTCAGCTTCTTCTCGACAGCGCGGTTGTTGCGCTTCTCCTCCATGTCGATGAAGTCGATGACGACGAGGCCAGCGAGGTCGCGCAGACGGAGTTGGCGGGCGACTTCCTCGGCCGCCTCCAGATTGGTGCGGAGCGCCGTATCCTCAATGTCGTGCTCGCGGGTCGAACGGCCCGAATTCACGTCGATGGAGACGAGCGCCTCCGTCGGATTGATGACGAGGTAGCCGCCGGATTTGAGTGTCACATGGGTCGAGAACATCGCGTCGAGCTGTTGCTCGACACCGTGGCGCGCAAAGATCGGCGTCGCGTCCCGGTAGGGCTGCACCACCTTGGACTGGCCCGGCATCAGCATGCGCATGAAGTCGCGTGCTTCGCGGTAGGCCTCGTCGCCAGCCACAAGGATATCGTCGATATCCTTGTTATAGAGGTCGCGGATCGCGCGTTTGATCAGTGAGCCTTCCTCATAGACCAGGGCCGGCGCGGATGAGGACAGCGTCAATTCGCGAACGCTCTCCCAAAGGCGCATCAGATACTCGAAATCGCGCTTGATCTCGGGCTTGGTCCGAGACGCACCGGCGGTGCGAAGGATTACGCCCATGCCCTCCGGCACTTCGAGATCCTGAGCGACTTCCTTGAGGCGCTTACGGTCCGCTGCCGAAGTGATCTTGCGGGATATGCCGCCGCCACGACCGGTATTGGGCATCAGCACGGAATACCGACCCGCCAGCGACAAGTACGTGGTGAGCGCCGCGCCTTTGGTGCCGCGCTCTTCCTTGACGACCTGAACCAGGATGATCTGGCGACGCTTGATGACCTCCTGGATCTTATAATGACGGCGATAGGTGCGCGGCCGCTCGGGGATCTCGGCCAGCGCGTCGCCGTTGCCACCTACCTGGGCGATCTTGTGCTCGCCATCCTCGCCTTCATGCTCGTCGTCCGAATCTTCGTCATCGGAGTCGTCCTCATCGTCCGAATCATCGTCCTCATCCGATTCGTCTTCATCGGAATCGTCGTCCTCATCGGTCTCGTCTTCGGCAACCGAGGCATCCGGATGGGCTTCAGGCGACGGCTCTTCAACAGCATCCTCTGAGGGAGCCGTCCTCTCCAAGTTGAGGGCAGGGGCCTCGACGGGAGCAGCAGCCTCGCCTTCGAGGGATGCGGACGGCAGGTCCGACGACGCGTCCGAACCGGGCTCGATGAAAGTGGCGTCAGGCGCGAAGGGATCGGCTGAACTGGCCTCGTCCTTCACAGACTCGTCGACGGTATTCTCCGAGGACACGACAGAATCAGGCGTCCCGACAGCCTCGGGCACGATGGGATGTTCACCCGATTCGTTGTTCTGCGGTGTGTGATCCTGCGGCGTCGCGTCGTCGGAAGAACGCGCCGCGACGGCCTCGGACACGTCCTCGACGCTCACCGTATCGCTGGTCTTGGCGGATGCGGCTTCAGCGCGGCGACCGCGCGAGCGCCGGCGTGGCTTACGCTCCTCGCGCTCGCGATGCTCCTCGGCATCCCTCGCCTCGTCTTCCAACAGTGCCTGACGATCCGCGAGGGGGATCTGGTAATAGTCGGGATGAATCTCACTGAAGGCGAGGAAGCCGTGGCGGTTGCCGCCATATTCGATGAACGCAGCCTGGAGCGATGGCTCCACTCGGGTCACCTTCGCGAGGTAGATATTGCCCCGAAGCTGCCGGCGGTTCGCCGCCTCGAAGTCGAACTCCTCAACCCGAGAACCATGCACTGTGACGACCCGGGTCTCTTCCGGGTGCATCGCATCGATGAGCATCTTGTTGTTGTTGGCCATGACGAACTTTCATGGCGGTCGACGTCGTCCTTCTGCAGCCGAATTGTCCCGGCGAGGCGCTGCCCGATCCCGGCCCATCGGCCGTCGAGGGGAGAGCACGCTTAGGCCCACAGAAGCGGGCCAAGGGGGCTTTAAGGAAGGGATTGCCGTCAACCGCCGCTAGGCGCCGGTGATCGGCGCGACTGGGGTTGAACCTGGCCAGGGCCGACGGGGAACCGGCGCCACGCGAAACGCGTACGCTTTGAACACGAGCAACGGCAACCGATGCTGTGCGTCCGCCCATCCGCTCCCTGACCTCACGAATAATTTGAAGCCGAGCAATTGCCGGCCGCTGATTTCAAGAACGGCGCTTCGGCGAAACAATCGCCGCATGCACCGATACCCACCCGGATTGAAGTTACCGGCGAACTTGACGCGGAGAGCCGACTGCGAGGCGCCGCGGCGAAAGGCCATGACGCACCCGCGGGCCACGGTGACGACCGCACGGCACCCAGGAAGGGACATTACCATTACAGATCGTCGCGGGCGCTTGGCAAGCAGCAACGCAGCCGCCGTCTCAACTTTGCCGCCGTGGTCGGGTGCGCGGCATCCGGCTCGCACCTGTCGCCCCACGGCACCATCCTAGCCACTTTGCGAATCAGGGACGATAGGAACGGTTAACCATCCCGATCGTATCCCTTAACCAACGCTCGCGCTTCCGAAGGACCTTATGGTTCCAGGACAACGACTGCCGGACCGATGCTGCCTCTCGCTCGCCTGCTCCGTTCCGCATTGATTCTGTGTGTCGTCGCGACGGCCGTTCCGGTCGTGGCCCAGGACGGTCTGCGAACCAACCCAGCGGCATCCAGCCAACAATCGGCGGTCGCCATTGCCGCCGATCTTTCCGCCGGTTCGGGCGGCTCGACGAAGCTGACCCTGACATTGTCAAAGCCCATCGAGGCACGCGTCTTCGTTATGGAGCGGCCGGACCGGGCGGTCATCGACCTCGCGGAAGTGAACTTTCAGCTTGGGCCAGAAACCGGCCGCCGCCGCGAAGGCTTGGTTTCCTCGTTCCGCTACGGCCTGTTTGCGCCCGGACGCTCCCGCATCGTCGTTGATCTCGCGCAACCAGCTACAGTCGGACGAATCGAGACGACGACACGTACGCGTGACGGCGCCATTCTGCTGACGGTCGAGTTCCAGAAAGCCGACCGCGACGCCTTCCGCCGAGCCGCCGTTTCCAACGACCCATCTCCGCCAAGCCGAAAGGAAGCCGTGGCGGAGCCGACCGATTCCCGACCACTCATTATGATCGATGCTGGCCATGGCGGAATCGATCCGGGCGCTATCGCCCCCAGCGGTGTTTTTGAAAAGGACATCGTCTTCGGCTTCGCCCAGGCTCTTGTCGGGAAGCTCGAAGCCTCCGGCCGTTACCGTGTCCGGATGACCAGAGATCGTGACGTGTTCGTACCGCTGTCAGAGCGCGTGCGGATCGCCCGCGAGGCGAGCGCCGACCTCTTCGTCTCGATTCACGCCGATTCCATTTCCTCCGCGCCGCAGGTGCGTGGCGCCACCATCTATACCGGCTCCGAGAAGGCCACTGACGCCGAATCGGCCAAGCTCGCTGAGCGTGAGAACAAGGCGGATTCGACCGCCGGCACGGATTCCAGCGAAGGCCCCGGCCACATCGCCGACATCCTCCAGGAACTGACCCTGCGCGAGACGCGGACCTTCTCGTCGGGCTTCGCCAAAGGGCTGATGTCCTATCTCAGCCCCGTGATGGAGCTGAGCAACAAGCCTCATCGTGAGGCCGGCTTCGTGGTCCTACGCTCTCCCGACGTGCCTTCGGTGCTGGTTGAGCTCGGCTACCTGTCGAGCAAGCGCGACCTTGAGATGCTTCAATCCGAAGCTTGGCGCGCTGACGTCACCGGGGGCATGGCGAAGGCGATCGACGCGTTCTTCGCCAACCGCACTTCGCTGACCCGGCCTGTGCCGCCGCGCCGCTCTGCGGCAATCGCCCCAGTTTCACCATAGATACGGTGTGAAACCGGGGCTCACGGCGCCCCGGCCTCGGAACAGGCGTTCCACCGCCTCCGGTCGATCACGGGTCGTCGCGTCACTCTTGCCGTTCCGGGATAATCGAGGTCTCGGTCATCCTCGCCTCTCGGCCGGACCGGCAGCGGCAGATCATCGACGGACGGGACCCGGATGCGCTTCATCCTTCGTTTCTTCGGCTTCCTGTTCAGCATCGGTGCGATGCTGTTCGTACTGCTTTCCGCAGCCGGGGCGTATTTTTACTACACCTACAGCCAGGACCTGCCCGACCACGCCGCGCTCGCCAATTACGAGCCGCCGGTGATGAGCCGCGTCCACGCGGCGGATGGCAGCCTGCTCGCCGAATATGCCAACGAGCGCCGTCTCTACCTACCGATCCAGGCGATGCCGAAGGTCGTGGTGGCGGCCTTCCTCTCGGCCGAGGACAAGAATTTCTATAAGCATGGCGGCATCGACCCCGAAGGTGTCGTTCGCGCAATTCTGACCAATGCAAAGAGCGGCAAAAAGCAGGGCGCCTCGACCATCACACAGCAGGTGGCGAAGAACTTCCTGCTCACCAACGAGCAGACCTTCGACCGCAAGATCAAGGAGGCGCTGATCGCGCTTCGGATCGAATCGACCTATTCGAAGGACAAGATCCTCGAACTCTATCTGAACGAAATCTTCCTCGGCACCATCGTTCCCGGTCGCAACCTACACGGGGTTGCCGCCGCGGCGCTCGATTATTTCGGCAAGTCCGTCCACGAGCTGACCATCAACGAGGCCGCTTATCTCGCCGCTTTGCCGAAGGGCCCGAACAACTACCACCCCTACCGTCAGACCCAGAAGGCCCTCGACCGCCGCAACGAGATCATCGGCCTGATGGCCCAGAACGGGTACATCACCAAGGAAGAAGGTGAGGCTGCCCGCAAGATGCCGCTGGGCGTGAACCCGCGCGTGGCCTTTGCCAACGCGGCGAACGCCAACTATTTCACCGAAGAGGTCCGGCGAGAGATCACCGAGCGCTACGGCGAGAAGAAGCTGTATGAGGGTGGCCTCTCCGTACGCGCGACCCTCGATCCAAAGATGCAGGCCTGGGCGCGCAAGGCACTGGTGGACGGCCTTATCCGATACGACCAGTCGCATGGCTGGCGCGGTGCGCAGGCCAAGGTCGATCTCGTTGGTCGTGATTGGGGCCTCGCCGTAGCGGAAGTTCCGGGCCTTGGCGACGTGCAGCCATGGCGGCTTGCCGTCGTCCTGAGCACCACGGGCGGCGTCGCGCAGATCGGTCTTCAGCCCCGCCGCGAAGCCTCTGGCCAAGTCTCGAAGGAGCGCGAGACCGGAACAATCGCCGCTGACGGTACTCGTTGGACCGGTCGCTCACCCTCGGCCGCGCTGAACGCCGGTGATGTCATTTATGTCGAAGCGATAGACGGCGGTCGCGGACAGTATCGCCTCCGTCAGCGCCCAGAAATCTCTGGTGCCATCGTCGCGATGGACCCGTTCACCGGGCGCGTCCACGCCATGGTCGGCGGCTTCTCCTATGACGAGAGCCAGTTCAACCGAGCGACACAGGCCCAGCGCCAGCCGGGCTCTTCGTTCAAGCCGATCGTCTACTCGGCGGCCCTGGACAATGGTTACACCCCGTCCTCGATCGTGCAGGATTCACCGATCACCATCGAGGCTGGACCAGGCCAGGAAGCGTGGTCGCCCTCGAACTATGACGGCAAGTCGGGTGGTCCACACACGCTGCGCTACGGCATCGAGCATTCGAAGAACCTGATGACCGTTCGGCTGGCCAAGGATGTCGGCATGCCGCTCATCGCCGAATATGCCCGCCGCTTCGGCGTCTATGACGACATGCTCCCTGTCCTGCCAATGTCCCTTGGGGCCGGCGAGACCACGGTCATGCGTATGGTCACGGCCTATTCCATGCTGGCCAATGGTGGCCGCCGCATCCGTCCCACCTTGATCGACCGGATTCAGGACCGCGTCGGCGAGACCATCTATAAGCACGACAACCGTAAGTGCCTTGGCTGCGATGCCGAGAAGTGGTCCGGCCAGGATGAGCCCAAGCTCGTGGACGATTCAGAGCAGGTCCTCGATCCGCTGACGGCCTACCAGATGGTCTCGATCATGGAGGGTGTGGTCCAGCGCGGCACGGCGACGATCCTGAAACAGGTTGGGAAGCCCCTGGCCGGTAAGACCGGAACGACGAACGACGCCAAGGATGCGTGGTTCGTGGGCTTCTCGCCGGATCTCGCGGTCGGTGTCTATCTCGGCTTCGACAAGCCTCGCTCACTCGGCGACCGGGCCACCGGCGGCGGGTTGTCGGCGCCCATCGCGCTCGACTTCCTCAAGCAGGCTCTCAAAGACAAGCCACCGACCCCCTTCCGCGTACCCCCGGGGATCAAGCTGATCCGCGTCAATGTCGCCTCCGGCATGCGCGCCGGCTCGGGCGAGGGTTCAGGTACGATCCTCGAAGCCTTCAAGCCGGGTACTGCCCCGCCGGACGCCTATGTAGCGGCACCTTCCGCGCCCGCTGCAGCGCCTGCGGATGCAGACCGTGCGGCGCAGGCAGGCGGATTGTATTAGGCCGCCTCTCTCCCTTCCCGGACACCCGACGCTCTGGCGAGCGGTGGTCCGGGAAGTGTCGCCATAACGGCGCCGGTTGATCGAAGAAAGGTGCCGATATCAAACGCCCTTCTGCTGGCGTGAATAGGCGGCTTCATTCGACCTGCCGTCAAAACGAAGCGCGGATCCCCCCGAATACGCTGCGGCCGGTGCCGGGATAGAACGCGATCGGATAGCCGCCCATCGCAGCCGCGTCGTTCAACACCGAAATGTCCGAGACATATCGGATATCCCCCAGGTTTCTCGCATCCAGGAACAGCGAAACTCCGTTGGCAAAGTCAAAACCAGCCTGGACGTTGACGAGGGTGTAGCCGGGCACCTGAAGGGTGTTGGCATGATCCGCGAAAGCTCCGTGCGGTACCCAATCCACTGATGGGCTCAGGTGAAAACCGCTCGGATGGGTGTAGGTCACGACGCTCCGCAACACGTCCTGCGGGATGCCGGCGATGCGGTTGTCTCCGAATTGCGGGTCGCTTACGAAGCGAAAGTCGTTATGCGTCCAGATCTGCGAAGCCGAGATACGGTCGCCACTGCCGGTGAGGTCGCGAACGAGGTCGAGGGTCACTGCCGCCTCGACACCCTGATGGATCGTACGCGGCGAATTGAACGTAGCTGCCGGAATGTTCAGTCCCGGATTGACGCTGAAATTGACAAGCTCATCCCGAACTTCCGACCGATAGAGCGTCACGTCCCAGGCAATCCCATCGAGCCGGCCGCGCGTGCCTGCTTCGTAAGTCCAGGCGCGTTGAGCCTGAAGCGGCACGAACTGCGTCGTTACCCCGATGGTCTGGGTCAGATCGGTGAAGTCGGGCACATCGCGTGAACGGGTGATGTCGGCGAAGACCTGGACATCCGGCACAGGCTGCCAGATCATACCAAGTTTCGGGTTGATGCCCTGATAGGTCCGGTTGTCAAATTTGGCGCCGGAGTTCGGGCCGAAGCCGCCCTTGTCGCTATAGGTCCGGTTCGACGAGAAGGCCTTCGCGCCCGTCATCAGCGCGACATCAGGGAGGAACCAGAAGCGGTTCTCACCGTAAGCCTCGTAATTCGATGAACTTTGGAGCGCATTCAGAGTCTGCGCGCCCCGCTGCCCGGAAAGATTGGCGAAGCGAAGCGACGAGTTCTGCCCGGCAAACGCGCGCAGACCCAGGATCGTGTCGTTGCGGTAGCCCGCGATGTCGAAGGTGCCGGCCCAGTGAGGTGAGATACCGTATGTCCAGCCATCCTCGTCGATGACCTGAAAGATCGGATGGTAGAGCGACTTTTGGATCGCCCAGGTATCGATATCGAGCTTGCCGACGTCGAGGGCAAACGAGGTTCGGTTGGCGACGCGCTCAGTCTCCACCTTTCGGGACTGATTGCCCGCGATGGCGCCAGGATTCGCGAGGGTCGGATTTTTCAGACTGTTGAACAGGCTCAGGGTGCCGGGGAGCTTCTGGTCTGTAAGGTAAATGCCGACATAGAATCTCGTTTCGACACCGGGGGCTAGCTGATAGCCGAGATTGGCGTTGAAGTTCTGCGTCCGCTGGGCCTCGTGATCCCGAAACCCATCAGCATTGGTGATCGTACCACTGATGAGGAAATCGGCTGGTCCTGATAAACGCGAGAACTGGAAATGCTCGCGGATCGCACCAAAGCTGCCGCCATCGACGCGCACGACGTTTGGCGCAAGGGCGGTCTGCGCCGTCGGTGTCACGAAGTTGATCGCCCCGCCGAGCGTCGTGGCGCCGTAGGTCAAGGCGTTGCCGCCTTTGTAGACCTCGACGGAGCGCAGGGCGAGGGGATCGATCTGGTAGAAATCACCGCTTCCATCGGCGGCATTCACCGGAAATCCGTCCTGAAGCAGCTCGATGCCGCGGAGGTGAAAACCGCGCGAGATGCCCGATCCGCGCAGGGAAAGGCGCATTTCCTGACCATAACGCTGCTGCACAAAGACACCGGGCGTATCCTTGAGAACATCGCGTAGCGTATTGGCGTAGCGGTTCTGAAAGTCCTTGGCATCGACGAAGGCGACGGACCCGACGGTGGCATTCACCGTAGCGCGTTGCGCCGCGACGCTCGGCACCGTGAGGGACCCGGCCGAAGCGCCCTGAACGCTGAGTTCTGGCAGTTCGGCATTGGCCACTTCTTGTGCGAGGGCCGATGTCGAGGACAAAAGTAGGAAGGCGAGCGCACTTCCGAAGTAGGAATTCTGCATGGAAATAGGCTCCGGACCCCGCGCCCTCAATCACTCCGCGCGGTCAGCGCGGAGGAGCAGCGGATCCTGAAAGAGAAAGAGATGGGATCGGCCTTAGCCCAGGCGATCACGCGGCAACGGAAAGCCTGGGATCAAATCCGGCATCACTGCGGCATCGTGTTCCCCAGGGGAAACCGATTCGTCGACGTGATTCGTCAGTGCTGATGATGTCCGGCGGGTTCGGTCGCAGCAGGCGAATTAGGGGCCTTGGCGCCGATTGGAGCGACGGCGAAGGTGACCCGCACCTCGCCCGTGCGCTGAAAGCCCAGTGTTCCGGAAACCGGTTCACCGACCTTCGGCGACGCACTCAGCCCTTCGAACATCAAGTGGAAGCCGCCGGGCTTGAGCTCCACGGTTTCGCCGGGCTTGATGACGAGGCCGCCATCCACCGCGGCCATCTTCATCACCCCGCCATCCATGGTCATGGAATGGATTGAACCGGTGCTAGCCAACGGAATGGAGGCGGAGATCAGCGTGTCCGGACGCGTTCCGGTATTCGTGATCCGGACGTAGCCGCCAGCAACCGTCGCGCCACCGGGAGTGGCACGCATCCACGGTGTATCGATGACGAGATCACCGGCCTGGATGGTGTTCGCAGGGGAGGACGCAGCGCTCGACGACGATTTAGTGCGCGCGGCAACGATGGTCACGCCGGGAGCGGGAGATTGCAACGAGTGAGCGTTCTGGCCCGGTGCGGGAATCTCGCTCCAGCGATACGCGCCCTTCACGCAATCCTGCTCCACAGGAAAGTACACGATCGTACCGGGGGCGAATGTATCCGTGACACGGGCGAGGAACGTAAATTCGTCGACCTGATCGTCGGGCAGTTCACCTCCGCTCCAGGTTATAGTTTTCACGCCTTCTGAAATATCGCCGTGGTAATATGGATAGGCCTTGGCATAGGGAGCTTTTTCCAAGGACAGGGTCCAGCCGGGCTTCGGCATCGGTTTGGCACCAATGACGCCTTCTGGAATGGTCACGCTCACGCGTTTCGTCGGCGTGCCTTCGCAGCCATGGGTGATCTGAATGACGCCCCGATAAGTGGCGTTCGGGCTAGCCTCCTTCCGCTCGAGCGTGGCGTGAGAGAAAGCGACATTGGTCGAGACGGTGAGGAGAAGGGTCGCGGCAAGTTCTGCCCGCACTATCCGTTTCATGATGGCTGTCCGTGTCTGAAGGGATCGAGATTTCGGATCACTTCAGACGATAGGAGGACCACGCGGTTGAGGAATGGTGCCAGGGGGACCGCGCCCACCGGGTCGGGCCTCAGTAAGCCATGTCAGGCGGATGCCCGCCGAGAGAGGCCAGACCGTCTGGCTCGAGACGAGCCCAATCACTGTCGCCACTGCAACGGCGGACGCGGACGTACAGCAGAAGTCGTGTTTGCCGTGCCCGGACTTCACCGGGCTCTGATCGGTGTCCGTCCCATCGGTCAGACTCGAGCAGAGCGGACCGACATGGCCGAGGGAGGGCAATGGCATCAGGGTGCCGAGGAAGATCTGAAGAACCAACGCGTAGAGCGCGATCACAGCAGTGATCGCGCGCAAGCCGCCGGCCCCTGAATCTCGCGACATCATCCTTCAGCGCTTAGCGCAACGGACATAATCCCGCCATCTCTTTCACAATCGGACGAGCCGTCATGTTGCATGTGCGCTGCAGTACAGCACAGCCTGTGATTTATCGCGGCGGCGCCACAATCTAGCCCGGACGGCATGACTTCTTAACCGTGCCCCGACACGTTCGCGGCACAAGACTTTCGGTGGTCGGTATCCACCCCAACCATGCCCCGACGGCCTCGTGCCGCTTCACAGGTCAGATTAGAGTTTCCGTCCGATGCTGAAACAGGCTCCCATCGCCCGCTCGCTGGGCTTCGCGCTTCTCGCCAGCGCCGCCGCCTTCGCCCAAACGGCCACTGCGCGCGAAGCGGCCGGCTTCGCTCAGGCGGAGTGGGCCCAGGATTATGCATCGCCTGCAACGATGCAGGTGCAGCGTTCCTCGACACCGATTCTTTCTCCGCAGACGATGGCGGCGACTGAGCAGATGGTCGAACGCTACAAGGACATCGTCGTACGCGGCGGTTGGCGCCCGGTCTCCGGCGCGGATCGCCTGCGCGTCGGCGCCAAGGGTCCAGCTGTGGCGGCTCTGCGCGCTCGTCTCGCCGTGACCGGCGACATCGACTCGGCCTCGGGCAGCTCGGGTGTCTACGATTCCTACGTCGCCGCTGCGGTGAAGCGCTTCCAGGCCCGTCACGGTCTGAGCCAGACCGGCTCCATGAGCATGGCCACCCAGCAGGCTATGAACGTCTCGGCCGATATCCGCCTGAAGCAGCTCGAGGTGAACGCCGTCCGCCTGCGCTCCTACGCGGGCAATCTCGGCAACCGCTTCGTCATCACCAACATTCCCGCCGCCCTGGTCCAGACGGTAGAGAATGGCCAAGTCGTGACCTTGCACGCCGCCGGTGTCGGCAAGATCGACCGTCAGTCGCCGATCATGAATACCAAGGCGACGCAGATCAATTTCAATCCCTTCTGGACGGTTCCGGCTTCCATTGTGAAGAAGGACCTCATTCCCAAGATGCAGAAGGATCCGAATTACCTTACCGAGAATAAGATCCGCATCTTCACTGGGGACACCGAGATTTCACCGGCCTCGGTGAACTGGAACTCGGATGAAGGTACGCGCTATCGCTACCGTCAGGACTCGGGCGCCGATTTTAACTCGATGGGAATCGTCCGCATCAATATCCCGAACCCGCATGGCGTGTTCATGCACGACACAAATTCGAAGGGTGTGTACGGAGACGATTTCCGCTTCATCTCTTCCGGATGTGTTCGCGTCCAGAATGTGCGCGAGTACATCACCTGGCTTCTCAAGGACACGCCCGGTTGGGGCCGCGACCAAGTGGAACAGGCGATCGAGAGCGGCAAGCGCGTCGACGCGACTCTGAGCAGCCCGGTTCCGGTCTACTGGACCTACATCACGGCCTGGGCGACCCCAGACGGTCTCGTCCAGTTCCGCGACGACATCTACAAGCGCGACGGTGTCAATGTGCCTTCAACCTTGTCTGGGCCGACTCCGGTCGCCAGCGCTGAGCAAATTCAGACCTTCGAACCGGGTGACGAAGAGAACTAATCGCTTCACTTATGTGCGCGAAAGCGGGCGGCGGGATTCGGGTGCGAATCCCGCCTCTTTGGTTTTGAATTACGATCGCAGGTCTTGGAAAACAGATCGCCTCGAGAAAGCTTGGTTCGCCGCCATGGTATGACGCGGCTCTTGCTCACCCCTTAGTCGCGAGACGCCGACAGCTTTCGAGCGCGACAAATGCATGCAAGCGTCGCGACATAGGGTCGCCAAACTCCCGATCGGCACGGCCAGTATCCCGTGGATGTCATTGGCGCACCGACAAATACAGGATGCACCGAATTTTTTTTGCCCGGGGCTACAAATTAGCTGTGCTTGGCCTCGCCCCGCGGCACGTGTAGTAAATCACGCTTCGAGCGACCGCCCGCCCTACGCCAGCGGATAACGGACGCCCTCGCCCGTTCAACAATCGAGGCTTTCCATGAGCGCCGGTACTGCAAGCGACAAGCATTTTTCGAATTCCTTCTTCAGCGCATCCTTGGCCGACGCGGATCCGGAAGTCGCGAAGGCGGTGGGCCAGGAACTCGGTCGGCAGCAGCACGAGATCGAACTGATCGCGTCGGAGAACATCGTCTCCCGTGCGGTCCTGGAAGCCCAGGGCTCGGTCCTCACCAACAAGTATGCGGAAGGCTATCCCGGCCGTCGCTATTATGGTGGTTGCGAGTTCGTCGACATCGCTGAGAACCTTGCAATCGAGCGCGCTAAGCGCTTGTTCGATTGCGGATTCGCAAACGTTCAGCCGAATTCCGGGAGTCAGGCGAACCAAGGCGTGTTCATGGCTCTTATGCAGCCGGGCGACACCTTCCTGGGCCTCGACCTCGCTGCTGGCGGCCACCTGACACACGGCGCCCCGCCGAATGTGTCCGGCAAATGGTTCAAGCCCGTCTCCTACACCGTGCGCCGCGACGACCAGCGCATCGATATGGAACAGGTTGAGCGTCTTGCCCATGAACATAAGCCCAAGGTCATCATCGCTGGCGGCTCGGGCTACCCGCGTCATTGGGACTTTGCCAAGTTCCGCGAGATCGCCGATGCGGTCGGAGCCTATTTCTTCGTGGACATGGCCCATTTCGCGGGTCTCGTCGCGGCCGGTGTCCACCCGTCGCCGTTCCCACACGCCCATGTCGCCACAACGACGACCCACAAGACACTCCGCGGCCCGCGCGGCGGAATGATCCTGACGAACGACGAGGCGCTCGCCAAGAAGTTCAATTCGGCGATCTTCCCCGGCCTGCAGGGCGGACCGCTCATGCACGTCATCGCCGGCAAGGCCGTGGCCTTCGGTGAGGCACTGAAGCCCGAGTTCAAGATCTACGCCAAGCAAGTGATCGAGAACGCCAAGGCGCTCGCCGATACCCTGATCTCCGGCGGCTACGACATCACGTCCGGTGGGACCGACAACCACCTCATGCTGGTGGACCTTCAGAAGAAGGGCCTGACCGGCAAGGCGGCGGAAGCCGCACTCAGCCGCGCCCACATCACCTGCAACAAGAACGGCGTGCCCTTCGATCCGGCCAAGCCGACGATCACGTCGGGCATCCGCCTCGGCACACCTGCCGGCACCTCGCGCGGCTTCGGCGTCGCGGAGTTCAAGCAGATCGGTGCCCTCATCATTGAGGTACTCGACGGTCTGGTGGCCAAAGGTGAAGGCGGAGATCCGGCGATCGAGGCCGCGGTGAAGGACAAGGTCCACGCCCTCACGCACCGCTTCCCGATCTACGGCTGAAGCCTCCGTCTGCGGGTGCCCCCGCAGATGACGTCATGATAGAGACGGCCGCGGATCGCCATATCCGCGGCCGTTCTCATTTTTTCACCAACCATGCAGGTATCCGCCCGATGCGGTGTCCCTATTGCGGCGGTCCCGACACCCAGGTGAAGGATTCGCGTCCCAGCGATGATTCAGCGGCAATCCGCCGGCGGCGGGTCTGCCCGGACTGCGGCGGCCGCTTCACCACTTTCGAGCGGGTGCAGCTGCGGGAACTGACGGTGCTCAAGCGCTCGGGTAAGCGAGTACCGTTTGATCGCGATAAGCTTCAACGCTCTATCGACGTGGCCGTCCGCAAACGGCCGGTGGATCCGGAACGGATCGAACGTCTGGTCAGTGGGATCACCCGCCAACTCGAAAGCGGCGGCGAGGCTGAGATTGCCAGCGAGGCCATCGGTGAATTGGTGATGGAGGGGCTGAAGGGCCTAGACGACGTGGCCTATGTCCGCTTCGCCTCGGTTTACAAGAACTTCCGTGAGGCGAGCGACTTCAAGGCGCTGCTCGGAACCCTCGGTGATACTCCCGATATCGCAAGGCTACGAGACGATGGAATGAGCGACCAACACGCTCTCCATGAAGTCATGTCAAGTGGTAGCCCGCCGGCCAAACCACCTGCGAAGCGCCAGACGCGGGGGCGGTCATGAACGACTATCAGACAGCCAGCACGGATGATCGCCGCTTCATGCGCCTGGCTCTGGCGATCGGCAGGCGCAATCTCGGGCGGACCTGGCCTAATCCGTCCGTCGGCGCGGTGGTGGTCGCGGGTGAGAGGGGCAAGGAGCGCATCGTCGGGCAGGGCGTAACGGCATCGAGAGGACGTCCCCATGCAGAGCCTCTTGCTCTCGCGATGGCCGGGGAGAGCGCGCGCGGCGCGACTCTCTACGTCACACTCGAGCCCTGCTCTCACCACGGGGCCACCCCCCCTTGTGTCGACGCTATCATCGCTTCGGGAATCGCTCGAGTCGTCACTGCGATCGCAGACCCGGATCCGCGCGTGGCGGGGAGGGGCCATGCCCGCCTCGCCCAGGCCGGTATCGCCGTGACACAGGATGTACTCTGCGACGAGGCCGCGAGGGATCATCGCGGACACGTCACCCGCGTGACGAAGAAACGTCCCAGCCTACATCTCAAGCTTGCCCGTACCCTGGACGGATTTGCGGCTGGCGCGCCGGATGAGCGCCTTCGCATCACGGGCCCCATTGCCGATGGCGCGGTCCATCTCTGGCGCGCTCATGCCGACGCAATTCTCGTAGGGATTGGAACGGCACGGGCTGACGACCCGTCGCTGACGGTGCGATTACCTGGTCTCTCGCAACGATCGCCGCTGCGCATCATCCTCGATTCGACACTTCGTCTCTCGCCGGCTTCTCACCTCGTGCGAAGCGCACGGGACATCCCGACTCTCGTGGTGACAACACGATCGGCTCCCATTCATGCCAAGCGGATGCTCGTCTCTTTTGGGGTCGAAACGATCCAAGTCGAGGCCTGCACACATGGTCGGATCGACCTCTCTGCCGCGCTCTCACAATTGGCCGAGCGTGGAGTGACACGGATCTGCTGCGAAGGCGGTCCCCACCTCGCCGATTCGCTTGCAGCCGCGGATCTGGTGGATGTCTGCACATTCGTGACTGGCCCTCGTGCCATCGGCGGGGGAGGCCTTCCCGCAGTCGGCGATGCGTTGACGGCGCGCCTCCACGAGGCCGAATTCAGCATTACCGAAACTCGCGCTTTCGGACCGGACCAGTGTGTTACCTACGAACGGAGCGTCTAGATGTTCACTGGCTTGGTAAGCGATGTGGGATCGGTCCTCAGTGTCGAGGGTGATGAGCGTCTGCGCCGAATCCGCATCCGGTCCTCCTACGATCCCGCAACCATCGCCCTCGGTGCATCTATCGCGTGTTCCGGTCCCTGCCTCACCGTGGTGGCGATCGAGCGCGAGGCCAAGGGCTGTATCTTTGCCATTGACGCCGCGGCCGAAACTCTCGCGCGGACCACCGTCGGCGGCTGGGCTGTAGGCACGCGCCTCAACCTCGAACGTTCGCTGAAGATCGGTGATGAACTCGGCGGCCATCTTGTGACCGGGCATGTGGACGGCGTCAGCGAGATCGTGGCTCGCGAGAGCGTGACGGGTGGGACCGGCGATCCGCAATGGGCACCGAGCGACCGATTCGTCTTGCGTGCCCCATCATCCGTATCGCGTTTCATTGCAGAGAAGGGTTCGATCTGCCTCGACGGAACGTCACTCACGGTCAACTCCGTGGACGGCGACCTCTTCTCGGTCCTGCTCATTCCGCACACCCTGGCGGTTACGACCTGGGGTGACCGACGAACCGGCCACAAGCTCAATCTAGAGGTCGACCTGATCGCTCGCTATGCTGCCCGCCTATTCGAGAATCGCGCCTCCTGACGCGCTATCTTGTGATACGCCACCCTTCAGTCTATCGCTCGCCCACCGCGAACGACACGTTGCCGGTCGGCGTCTCAGGCGCCATCGGTCGCAAGATTTCGAACCGGGCCGACCCGGTCATACTGGGTGGCGACGCCGACGATCCGCGCTAACGGCTCATTCGTCACATCCGTGCCGATCTTGCCCTTCGCCACTACAGACAAGGCCTACGATGGTTTCGCCCTCACCCGCCGCCCGGCTGGCAACGCCTACGAACGTGAAGGGCGCGCGCGTCCTCGTGGTAGAAGCGCGATATTACGACGACATTTCCGATGAGCTTCTTGCCGGAGCACAGGGTGCCCTCGACGCAGCGGAGGCCGAGGGCATCGTGGTGACGGTGCCAGGTGCCCTCGAGATCCCAGCCGCCATTGCCATTCTGGTGGAGGAGGCCGCCCGTGCAGGTCAGCCCTATGACGCTGCCGTTGCCTTGGGCTGCGTCATCCGTGGCGAGACCGGCCATTACGACATCGTAGCGACTGAGAGCGCACGGGCTCTCATGGACTTGTCCGTGGTGGGTCGCCTTCCCCTCGGAAACGGCATTCTGACGGTGGAAACGATGGAGCAGGCGCTTGCCCGCGCCCGCGTTTCCGACCTGAACAAGGGTGCGGGTGCCGCGGAGGCAGCCCTGGCCGTCCTGGCGCTCAAACGTGCCGCGGCTGCCGCGCCCGTGGGAGAGGATTGAGAACCCGATGGCCAAGACGATCGAGCGCAGCGGCGCACGCCTCACCGTGGTTCAAGCGCTGTACGAGATGGAAATCTCCGACAAGGGCGTCATCGAAGCACTTGCCGAGTTCGAGGCGTATTGGATCGGCCGCGACGTCGACGGCGTCGAACAGCCCCCCGCCGAAATCTCATTCTTCCGCGATCTCTTGCGTGGTGTCGTCGAGGAGCAGCGTGCCATCGATCCGCAATTGGACAAGGCATTGTCGAGCGGCTGGCCGCTGAAGCGCATCGAAGCAGTTTTGCGCGCTATCCTGCGCGCTGGGGCCTACGAACTCATGTTCCGCAAGGATGTGCCAGCTCGCGCTGCGATCTCTGAATATGTCGACGTCGCCCATAGCTTTTATGCCGGCGACGAGCCCGGCATGGTCAACGCGGTCCTCGATAAGGTCGCCCGTGAGGTTCGCGGATCGGAATTCGCCGGGCTCCCCGGCTCCGGGCGCGCTTGACGATCACGCCCCCCACCGTTCGTTCCGATGAGAACGGGCTGATCGCGCGCTACTTTGCGCCCTGGGCTGGCTATGGCGCGGATGGGCTGCGGGATGATGCCGCCACCCTCGTGCCAAGTCCAGGCTGCGATCTGGTGTTGACTGCAGACGCTATCGTGGCGGGCGTCCACTACCTGGCCGGCGACCCTCCCGCATCCATCGGGCGCAAAGCGCTCGGGGTGAACCTGTCCGATATCGCCGCCAAGGGGGCGATGCCGCGTGGGTTCCTCCTGACGCTCGCCCTGCATGACGACTGGACGGAAGCGTGGCTTGCCGGCTTCGCCGACGGCCTCAGGGAAGCAGCGACTGCTTTCGATTGCCCGCTCCTCGGAGGCGATACCGTCCGCGCGGCGGGTCCCGCCCTGATTGGCGTGACCGCCCTCGGGGAAGTGCCGCGCGGCGGCGTGGTTCGGCGGATGAGTGCGGAAATCGGTGACGTCATCTGCGTCAGCGGCACGATCGGCGACGCGGCACTAGGCCTACTTGCCCTGAACGGGGTGACGCCTGAATGGGCCGAGCGCTTGGGAGGGGAAGGTCGCGATGTCTTGATCGACCGCTATCGCCATCCGCGCCCGCGTATCGCCCTCGCACCGCTTCTCCGCCGCCATGCGCGGGCCGCTATGGACGTCTCCGATGGGCTTGCCGGCGATCTGATGAAGATGCTGGCCGGTGCTGGTCGGACTGCCGAGATCACACTCTCCAAAGTGCCACTGTCCGATGCCGCCCGTGCTGCGCTTGCTCTCGATCCGTCGCTGATCAGCCCGATTGTAACCGGTGGCGACGATTACGAAATCCTTTGCGCGGTGGCACCGGACCGGGTCGAGGCGTTCATTGCCGAAGCCCTCTCGTTGGGGGTTCCGCTGGCGCGGATAGGATCGGTCGTCGAAGGCGACCGCCCGCCTGCGTTCCGCCGGCCGGACGGCAGTGAGTACGCCTTCGCCACGCGCTCCTTCAGCCACTTCTGAATCACCGGGCAACTTCCCGCAGCGGTGAGAAGCTTGAGTTGCCGACGTTGCACGTCTCCAGCCTGATCGCGGATGCGCCATTCTTGTAGCGGGTCCAGCGGTAGCCGAGACGTGAAATCGTTCTTCACCATCGACGACGGACCGCAAAATGCCTGCGTCGTCGCGCCGACCTTGCCAGCATGCGGGAAAGAACGCCACACTCTCTCCCAATGCCGCCGCCAGGCTGCACCCACGTGCCACCGCGATCCTGACCATCGGCCGCGCGGCAAACCGGGATCGAACGCATGACTTCAGGCTCCACGCCGGCGACGGCCACCTCTCTCGACGACGGCATCGTTGCCACCGCGGAGGCGTGTCTCGGCCAGGTGGGACAGGCCCGCGACGCGATCCACAAGGTCATCTTCGGCCAGGAAAAAGTGGTCGACCTCGCCCTCATCACCATTCTGGCGGGTGGCCACGGCCTGCTCGTCGGACTGCCCGGTCTGGCAAAGACCAAGCTCGTCGAGACGCTCGGCACCGTGCTCGGGCTCGATGCCCGGCGCGTTCAATTCACCCCCGACCTGATGCCTTCCGACATCCTCGGCACCGAGATCCTCGACGAGGACCAGGACCGCCGCCGCTCGTTCCGTTTCGTGCGCGGCCCTGTCTTCACGCAATTGCTGATGGCGGACGAGATCAACCGGGCCAGCCCGCGCACCCAATCCGCTCTGCTGCAGGCAATGCAGGAGAATTTCGTCTCGGTGGCCGGTGAGCGGCACGACCTTCCGCGCCCGTTCCATGTGCTAGCGACGCAGAACCCGATCGAGCAGGAGGGCACTTACCCGCTCCCTGAGGCGCAGCTCGACCGTTTCCTGCTCGAGATCGATGTCGGCTATCCTGACCGCGCGGCTGAGCGTCGGATCCTCATCGAGACGACGGGAATCGGGGACCATAGCCCGCAGGCGGTGATGTCCACGGAGGCGCTTCTCACGGCGCAGCGCCTCGTGCGTCGCCTGCCAGTCGGCGACGCCGTGGTGGACGCGATCCTCGACCTCGTCCGCTCCGCAAGACCGGAAGGGGGCGATCCTTCTCTGAAGGGAAAGCTCCTATGGGGGCCTGGTCCCCGCGCCAGTCAGGCATTGACGCTGGCGGTGCGCGCTCGCGCCTTGATCGAAGGCCGCGTCGCACCCTCGGTCGCCGACGTGAAGGCGCTCGCGGAGCCCGTGCTCAAGCACCGCATGGCGCTGAGCTTTGCGGCGCGCGCCGACGGTGAGACCGTGCCGGGGATCATCGCCCAGCTGGCTGCGAAGCTTTAGCCGGATGATCGCGACCCGGGTTCTCGACGCGGCCCAGCGCGCTCCTGGGCGACACGAGACCGAAGGCGCGCTCTCTCTCGCCGAGCGGATGCCGCGTTTGATCCTTGAATCGCGCCGTGTCTCCTCGACGCTCGCGCATGGCCTGCATGGCAGACGCCGGGCGGGGCAGGGGGAAAGCTTCTGGCAGTTCAGACCCTTCGTGGCTGGCGAAGCGGCGGCGCGGGTGGATTGGCGCCGCTCCGCCCGCGACGACCGGCTCTACGTGCGCGAGCGCGAATGGGAGGCGACCCACAATATCTGGTTCTGGATCGACCGATCCGCCTCCATGGGATTCTCGTCGAGCCTCGGTCAGGGCCCGAAGGTCGAGCGCGCCCTCGTGCTCGGCCTCGCCGTCGCCGATGCCCTGGTCAAGGGGGGTGAGCGGGCGGGGCTCCTCGGTCTCACCAGAGCCACGGCCTCCCGCCGGATCGTCGAGACGATGGCGCAGGCTCTGGTGGCTGACAAAGCCGGCCTTGTGCAGGATATGCCGCCGCGCGCCACGCCGGGCCGCTTCGACGAGGCGATCCTAATCAGCGATTTTCTCTCGCCTCTGGAACAGGTTAGAGAGTCTGTGGGTTCGCTGGCGGGCTCCGGCACGAGAGGCCATCTCGTCATGGTGGTCGACCCGGTGGAGGAGACCTTTCCCTTCGCCGGGCAGGCCGTGCTGCACGATCCTGAGACCAAGATGAGCCTCGATATCGGTGACGCGGCGTCGTGGGGGGCGGCCTATCGCACCCGCATCGCCGCGCATCGGGAGGGTCTCGCCGAGATCGCCCGAGCACAGGGCTGGACCCTGACGATCCATCGCACCGACCGGCCGGCAAGTGAGGCGGCCCTGCGTCTTCTCACGCAGGTCGCCGCCGCGCGCGGGACGGGGTGAGGAGCAGCACATGTTCGGATTGCCCCTGACCTTCGCCGCGCCGCTGGCGCTCGCGGCGCTTATCGCATTGCCGGCATTGTGGTATTTGCTCCGGGTGACGCCGCCGCGGCCGCAGCGGATCGAGTTTCCGCCCTTGCGGATCATGGCCGACCTCATGGCCAAGCGCGAGACTCCGGCGCGGACCCCGCCCTGGCTGCTGATCCTCCGGATGATTGCCGCCGCCTGCCTGATCCTCGCCGTGTCGGGGCCGGTCTGGAACCCATCGGGCACCGGCGCGACTTCGGGCCGGACGCCGCTTATCGTCATGATCGATAACGGGTTTTCCGCCGCACATGATTGGCGCGAGCGCATGCGGGCCGCCACTGACGAAATCGAGGCGGCCTCGCGGGACGGTCGCCCTGTGGCCCTGATCGCCCTGGCCGACGCCCCGGCGGCTATCGAGGCGAAGACGCCCGCCGCCGCTCTGGACCGGCTCCGGGCCGTCGCGCCGCGCTCGCATCTACCGCAACGCGACGTCCATTTGACCGCCATCGGAGCCTTCCTCGACCGCCATCCGGCGGTCGCTGTGGTCTGGATCACCGATGGCGTTGCGGGTGCCGCATCCGACGCATTCGGTAAGGGTTTGTCCGACGCGCTGAACAAGGCCGGCTCCCGTCTCACCATCCTGCGCGCGGACCGTCCACCGGCTCTGGCCCTCGCCGCGGCCGAGAGCGGCGGCAAGCTGACCGCCCGAGTGCTGCGCGCTTCGGCCAATGGCCGCGATGCCGGCGTGGTCCGTGCCCTGGACCAGAAGGGCCTGCCGCTGGCCGAGCACGATTTCCGCTTCCCCGATGGGGCCGCCGAAACCGAGGTCCAGTTCGAGCTTCCGGTGGAGCTCCGCAACGGCATCAGCCGGCTCGAGATCGCCGCCGAGCGCTCGGCCGGCGCGGTGACGCTGATGGACGAGCGCGGCAAGCGCCGCCGCGTCGGGTTGGTCTTCGGCGGCACCAACGATCAGGCCCAACCACTCCTGGCCCCGACCTACTATCTCTCCCGCGCCCTGACGCCCTTCGCGGATGTCCAGGAAGCACGCGGGGCCAAGGGGGTGGCCGAATCCGTCGGGCAACTCCTCGACAATCAGGTCTCGGTCCTGGTGCTAGCCGATGTGGGCGCCCTCGACGAGGCGACCATGCGCCGGGTGGCGAGTTTCGTGGACGAGGGCGGCCTGCTGCTGCGCTTCGCCGGGCCGCGTTTGGCTGCCGGCAACGACACCCTGGTGCCCGTGCGCCTGCGCCGGGGTGGCAGGACCCTGGGCGGTACCCTGTCCTGGGACAGCCCCAAGACGCTCGCGACCTTTGCCCCGGAGAGTCCGTTTGCCGGGCTGGTCCCCCCGGCGGATATCGGGGTGCGTCGCCAGATCCTGGCGGAGCCGGATGGCGACCTGCCGGGCCGCACCTGGGCGTCTCTGCAGGACGGCACGCCCATCGTCACCGCCGAGAAGCGCGGCAAGGGGCAAATCGTTCTGTTCCACGTCACCGCCGATACGACCTGGTCGAACCTGCCGCTCTCCGGCCTGTTCATCGACATGCTGCGCCGCGTGGTCGCCCTGTCGGGCAGCGCTGCGCCGAACGGAGGGGAGGGGTCGACCCGGCCCGCCGCCGCCGTCCTGGCGCCTCGCCTGACCCTCGACGGTTTCGGGGCACTCGGCAGCCCGCCCGCCGGCGCCACGGCAGTGCCGGACGATTACGGCGAGCGCGCCAGCCTCGAACACCCGGCCGGATTCTATGGCCCGGCCGACGGCGGCGTCGCCGTGAACGCGCTCAGGCCCGACGACCGTCTGAAACCCCTCGACCTGTCGGCCTTCACCGACGCACGCACCGGTTCGCTCACCGGCGGAGACACCCTCGACTTGCGCGCCACGCTGTTTACCCTGGCGCTGATGCTCCTGATCCTCGACACCCTCGCCGGCCTCTGGCTCGGCGGCCTCTTCAACCGGTCGCGCGGGGGGCTGTTCGGACGCTTCGCCGGACGGGCGGCGGCTGTGCTCATCGTGGCCGGCATCGGCGTCGCCGGCCTGTCGAGCGGCACCCATGCGCAGGAGGGTGCGCGGCCGAACACGTTCGACTCGGCCCTCGCCACTCGTCTGGCCTACGTCGTCACCGGCGACGAGGCGACGGATACGGCCAGCCGCGCCGGGCTCAACGGCCTGACGCAGATGCTGGCCAGCCGGACCGCCCTGGAGCCGGGCGACCCGATCGGCATCGATCCGGGCAAGGACGAGCTCGCATTCTATCCGATCATCTACTGGCCCATCGTCGCCAGCCGTCCGCAGCCGAGCGAAGCCGCGATCCGCCGGATAGACGCCTTCATGCGCAATGGCGGGACGGTCCTGTTCGACACCCGCGACGCGCTCACCGCACGGCCGGGCGGCCCTCCGACACCGGAGGGGGCCTACCTGCGCAAGATGCTCTCCACGCTGGAAGTCCCGGAACTGGAGCCGGTTCCGGCGGACCATGTGCTCACCAAGGCCTTCTACCTCGTGGACAATTTTCCCGGCCGCTACGCCACCGGTCAGACGTGGGTCGAGACCCTGCCGCCCGCCGGAGACGGGGCCGAACGCCGCCCCGCGCGGGCCGGCGACGGCGTCTCCCCCATCGTCATCACGGGCAACGACCTGGCTTCCGCCTGGGCGGTGGGCAAGCGCGGCGAGGCGCTCTACCCCATTGTCGGCGGCGACCAGCGCCAGCGCGAGATGTCGTTTCGCGGCGGCATCAACCTCGTGATCTACACGCTGACCGGCAACTACAAGGCGGATCAGGTCCACGTCCCGGCCCTGCTGGAGCGGTTGGGACAGTGATGAGCTTTCAGACTGCGTATCGGGACGGGCTCGTCCCTCCCCCCTTTGCGGGGGAGGGTGGTCGCGGAGTGACCGAGAGAGGGGGCAACCTCTCCGGACAGCGCGCTCCCCTCTCCCGTCCCGCTCCCACAGAGCTACGGCATTCACGAGTGTTTCGGGATGCGCGGCTCTCCTCCCCCTTGTGGGGAGGAGTTGGAGGTGGGGGTGGTTGGGCGACCCTCAGAGTTCAGAGGCAAGCGGCACCACCCCCACTCCTAACCTCTCCCCACAAGGGGGAGAGGGACGCGGCCTGCCTGCAAGGTCAGATGCGTGAATTCGGTCTCCTGCTAAGGGTGCCGGCGGCAACGCCGTGCCAGTTCATCACAACGACCGAGGCCGCTAGCCCATGCTGAGCCTCAGCTTCACCCCCCTCATTCCCTGGCCGGTCATTGCCGGGTTCGGCGTTCTGGTGGCCATCTTCGTCGTTCTCGCCTTCGTGGCGCGGGGGCGAACGGCGATCCTGCGGGCGCTGGCCCTCGGGCTCGTGCTGCTGGCCATCGCCAACCCGTCGCTGGTGCGCGAGGACCGCGAGCCGGTGAAGGACATCGCGGCCATCGTCGTCGACCGGTCGGGGTCGCAAAGTCTCGGTGACCGTCCGGCTATGACCGATACGGTCCGGGCCGAGTTGCAGAGGCGCTTCGGATCGCTCAGCAACATCGAGCCCCGCTTCATCGATGTGCCGGACGCCAAGGACGGCGATGACGGCACCAAGCTGTTCACGGCCCTGTCCCAGGGGCTTGCCGACGTTCCGCCGGATCGGCTCGCCGGGGTGGTGATGCTGACGGACGGCGTGGTCCACGACATCCCGGCCAATGTCGCGGCGCTCGGCATCAAGGCGCCCCTCCATGTCCTCGTCACCGGCCATCCCGACGAGCGCGACCGGCAGATCAAGCTGATCGAGGCGCCGCGCTTCGGCATCGTCGGGCGCGATCTCACCATCCGCGCCGAGGTGATGGAGCGGGGCGGCACCGGCAACGCCACCGTCACCGTGCGCCGCGACGGCGAGGAGATCGGACGCCGCACCTTCCCCACCGGCCAGCCCTTCTCGCTGACCACCAAGATCGAGCATGGCGGCCCCAACGTCGTGGAGATCGAGGTCGAGCCGCTGCCAGGCGAGTTGACCACGATCAACAACCGCGCGGTCCTGCCCATCGAGGGCATCCGCGAGAAGCTGCGCGTGCTCCTCGTCTCGGGCGAGCCGCACCAGGGTGAGCGGACCTGGCGCAACCTGCTGAAGTCGGACGCGAACGTCGATCTCGTCCACTTCACTATCCTGCGGCCCCCGGAGAAGCAGGATGGCACGCCGATCTCCGAACTGTCGCTCATCGCCTTCCCGACGCGCGAGTTGTTCGTCCAGAAGATCAAGGATTTCGACCTCATCATTTTCGACCGCTATGCCAACCAGAGCGTGCTGCCCTCGGCCTATTTCGACAACATCGTCCGCTATGTCCGCGATGGCGGCGCGCTGCTCATCGCGGCAGGGCCGGAATTCGCCTCCTCGGCGAGCCTCGCCCGTACCCGGCTCTCCCAGATCCTGCCGGGCGAGCCCAATGGTCGGGTGGTGGAGCAGCCCTACAAGGCGGCGCTGACGGGCACCGGCACCCGCCACCCCGTCACCCGTGCCCTGCCGGGCTCGGAGGCCTCTCCTCCGGCCTGGGGTGACTGGCTGCGCATCGTCTCGGCCCAAACCAAGCCCGGCATCCAGCCGATCCTGCAGGGGCCGAACGCCCTGCCGCTTCTCGCTCTGTCGCGGGAGGACAAGGGCCGTGTCGCCCTGCTCCTGTCCGACCATGCCTGGCTCTGGGCGCGGGGATACCAGGAGGGCGGCCCCTATCTCGACCTGCTGCGCCGCCTCGGCCATTGGCTGATGAAGGAGCCGGCCCTCGAAGAGGAGGCCTTGCGGGCGCAGACGACGGGGCATGGCCGCGAAGTCCGCGTCGAGCGCCAGACCATGGCCGAGACCACCGACCCCGTCACCGTGAAGGGACCGACCGGACCGGAGCGGACGCTGACCCTCACGGCCGGGGAGCCCGGCCTGTTCAGCACGACCTTCGAGGCCACGGAGCTCGGGCTGCACACCCTACGCTCCGGCTCGCTCATCGCCTTCGTCAGCGTCGGCCCGCCTAACCCGCGCGAACTCACCGACGTGTTCAGCGATACCGAGCGTCTGAAGGCCCTGGCCGAGGGAACCGGCGGCTCGATCCGCCGCCTCGCCGATGCGGGCGGGACCACCGTGGTGCCGCGCCTTCAGGCCGTGCGCAGCGGGCGTCTGGCCGGCGCCGATTGGATCGGCTTCCGCCCCAGCGACAGCGCTGTCATCCGCGGCGTCGAGGTCTATCCACTGGCGCTCGGTCTGTGGGCGCTGGTGGCTTTGGCCGGTGCGGTGCTGGCGATGTGGCTGGTGGAGGGCCGGCGCGGGCGGGCGGCGTAGAGGTTGTCGGCCCTCCCCCCTCTGCGGGGGAGGGTGGTCGCGGAGCGACCGGGAGAGGGGGCGACCTCTCCGATGATGGCGCTCCCCTCATCCGACTTGGCTGCGGGCCACCTTCTCCCGCAGAGGGGAGAAGGAGTGGCGTGCGTCTCACCCTCTGGGGAGGGTCAGCCTCGCGTCTCGCCGCCCAAGATTGCGAGCGAACGAACGGGCCTGACGGGCCCCGATACCGTCTCCAAGGCGCCGGGACGGAGTTCGAGCCAGAGGAAGCGCGCGGGGTCCACCGGTCCCGGCGGCAGCAGGCGGCCCGGCGGGACGGGCGCGAAGCCGAAGCGGCGGTAATAGGGCGCGTCTCCCACCAGAATGACGAGCCCGTGGCCGCCGTCCCGCGCGGCGTCGAGGCTCGCTTGCATCAACGATCCGCCGATGCCGCGCTTACCGAAACTCGGATCCACCGTGAGCGGCCCCAGCACCAAAAGCGGCCCTCCCGCCTCCGCCGGAGCGACACGGACCGAGCCGACGAGATACGTGCCGACGAGCGCGGTGAAGCAGAGATCCGCCATGGGCAGGGCGCCTTCGCGCAGGCGATAGGCGGTGCGGGCGAAACGTCCCGGCCCGAAGGCGCGGGCGTGGAGGCGTTCGATGGAATCGGCGTCGCCCGGCCGCTCGGACCGGATGACGAGGGGCAGGCTGGTCATGTCGCCCGCGCCGAGAAATCGATGCGCGGATCGATCCAGGTGTAGATCAGGTCGGAGAGCAGGTTCACCGCCAAGCCCATCAGCGAGAAGATGTAGAGCGTGGCGAAGACGATCGGGTAATCGCGCCCGACGATGGCGGTGAAGGACAGGAGGCCGAGCCCGTCGAGGGAGAAGATCGTCTCGATGAGCAGGGAGCCGGCGAAAAAAGCCGAGATGAAGGCGCCGGGAAAGCCCGCGACCACGATCAGCATGGCGTTGCGGAACACGTGGCCATAGAGCACCCGCCGCTCGGTGAGCCCCTTCATCCTGGCCGTCATCACGTATTGCTTGCGAATCTCGTCGAGGAACGAGTTTTTGGTAAGGAGCGTCGAGGTGGCGAAGGCGCCGAGCACCAGGGCGGTGAGCGGCAGCGTCATGTGCCAGGCGTAATCGACGATCTTGCCCCAGAGGGTAAAGTTCTCCCAGCCCTCGCTGGTGAGGCCGCGGATCGGGAAGACCTGCAGGAACGAGCCGCCGGCGAACAGGATGATGAGGGCGATGCCGAACAGGAAGCTCGGGATGGCGTAGCCGACGATGACGATACTGGAGGTCCACAGGTCGAAGCGCGAGCCGTCCTTCACCGCCTTGCGGATGCCCAGCGGAATCGAGATCGCGTAGGACAGGAGCGTCATCCACAGGCCGAGGGAGATCGAGACCGGCAGGCGCTCGCGGATCAGCTGCAGCACCGAGACATCGCGAAAATAGCTCTTGCCGAAATCGAAGGTGGCGTAGTCCCACAGCATCTTGGCGAAGCGCTCGGGTGCCGGCTTGTCGAAGCCGAATTGCTGTTCGAGCTTCTTGATGAAGGCCGGGTCGAGCCCCTGCGCGCCGCGATAGCGCGAACTCGCCTCCGAGCCGCCGCCGGCCGAGCGCCCGCCGCCGCCGAGATCGCCGGCCCCGCCGGTGACGCGGGACAGGCTGCCCTCGCTCTGGCCCTGCAGCTGCGCCAGCACGCGCTCCACCGGCCCGCCGGGGGCGAATTGCACGATGACGAAGGTGATGAGCATGATCCCGAAGATCGTCGGGACCATGAGGGCGATGCGGCGCAGGATGTAGGCGAGCACGTCTGGTCCTCAATTCCTGCCGATTCGCCGGGCCTTGTCGGCATCGTGCCACCAGATCGCCGGGGCGCCGAGATCGTAGGCCGGTCCGGGCGATGGGTGGCCGTAGACGTCCCAGAGGGCAAGGCGGTGATCGGCCTTGTACCACATCGGAATCCAGTAGCGGCCCGAGCGCAGCACCCGGTCGAGGGCGCGGGCGGCAACGGTGAGATCGGCGCGGGTGGACGCATCGAGCACCCGGCCGATCAGGGCGTCCACGGTGGCGTTGGAGATCCCGGCGAGGTTGTCGGAGCCCGGCGTCGCGGCGCTGGCCGAGCCGTAGACCTGCCTCAGTTCCGGCCCGGGCGTTGGGCCGTTGCTATAGCGGCGCGAGGTGATGTCGAAGTCGAAATCCTTCAGGCGGGACTGATACTGGGAGGTGTCCACCCGCCGGATGGTGGCCTTGATCCCGATCAGGCCGAGATTGCGGATGAAGGATTGGGTGTGCGGCTCGAGGGCCGGATCGGCGTCGAGGAACTCGATCTCCAGGGGCTTGCCTCCCGGCAGCGCGATGGTGCCGCCCTCCCGCGTGCAGCCCGCCTCGCGCAGGAGCGCCACGGCGCGGCTGAGGAGCGCCCGGTCCTGGCCGGAGCCGTCCGACTGGGCCGGCTGCCAGGCTTCGCCGAAGACCTCGTCCGGCAGGCCGGCGCGCATGGGGTCGAGCAGCGCGAGCTCCTCGGCCGAGGGTTTCCCGGTGGCCTTGAGGTCTGAATTCTCGAAGAACGAGGCCGTACGGATATAGGCGCCGAACATCAGGTTCTTGTTCGCCCAGGGGAAGTCGAAACACAGGCCGATCGCCTCGCGGACCCGGCGATCCTTGAAGGCCTCGCGGCGGGTATTGATCCACCAGCCCTGCGTGCCGGAGGGGCGCGCATCGGGCACGACCTCCTTGCGGACACGACCCTCGCGGAAGGCGGGGAAATCGTAGCCCGTCGCCCAGACGCGGGCGGTGAACTCCTCGCGGAAGGTGAAGATGCCGCTCTTGAACGCCTCGAACGCCACCTGACGATCGCGGAAATACTCGTAGCGGATCTGCTCGAAATTGTTCTGGCCGATCATCACCGGCAGGTCGGCGGCCCAGTAATCGGCCACCCGCTCCAGCTCGATGAAGCGGCCGGCTTCCAGGCGTCCCACCTTGTAGGGGCCGGACCCCATCGGCGGCTCCAGGGTGGAGGCTTCGAAGTCGCGGCCGGCATAATAGGCCTTCGAGAAGATCGGCAGCGTCGCGACGAAGAGCGGCAGATCGCGGCTGCGGCCCTTCTCGAAACGCACGACCACCGTTTCGTCACCCTCCGGCACGGCGTCGGCCATGTCCCGGATCACCTGGGAGATCTCGGGGTGGCCCTTCTCCTTCAGTAGATTCAGGGAGAAGGCGACATCGGCGGCGGTGAGGCGCGTGCCATCGTGGAACCGCGCCTGGGGGCGAAGGGTGAAGCGGTAGGTGAGGCCGTCCTCGCTCGCCTCCACGCTGCGGGCGACGAGGCCGTAGAGCGAATCGGGCTCGTCCAACGCCCGCACCATCAGCGAATCGAAGGTTAGGTTCATGCCGGCGGCGCCGTCGCCGCGCAGGACGTAGATGTTGAGGGTGTTGAACGTGTCGCCGGCCTGGTTGCCGAGGGTGGAGGAGAGCTGCGCCGAGAACCGGCCGCCGCGCGGGGCCGCCGGGTTCACATAGGCGAAATGCGTGAAGTCGGCCGGGTATTTCAGTTCCCCGAAACTCGACATGCCGTGACTCGCCCCAGTGGGGGCGGCCCCCGCCGGCTTCGTCAGGGCGGTGGCGATGCCGAGGGCGCCGGCCCCGGCGACGAAGTCCCGGCGGGTCGGCGCGAACTTCACCGCGGCGCCCCGGTCTTGGCGGCCAGCGCCTCGTCGTACCACCACGTGGTCGGGAAGCCGGACGAGCCATAGAGCGGGAGGGTGGCCGGGTGCCCAAACCGGTTCCAGCGCAGGGTCCGCGACACGTTCGAGGCCCATTGCGGCACGACGAAGTTGTGGGCGAGGAGCACCCGGTCGAGGGCATGGGTGGCGGCAAGCACGCCCGGGCGGTCCTTGGCGAAGATCACACGCTCGATCAGCGTATCGATGGCCGGGTCCTTGATGCCGATCAGGTTGCGCGATCCCTGCTTGTCGGCCGCGGCCGAGCCCCAATATTCGCGCTGCTCGTTACCGGGCGAAAGCGACTGGCCCCAGGAACTCGTGGTCACGTCGAAGTCGAAGCCGCGCAGTCGGTTCTGGTACTGCGCCTGGTCGATGACGCGGAGCGAGGTCTGGATGCCGATGAGCTTCAACTGAGCCGAGAAGGGCAGGATCACCCGCTCGAACACGCTCTGGAACTCCAGGAACTCGACCGTGAGCGGCTCACCGGTCTTCACGTTGGTCATGCGCCCGTCGCGAAGCTCGTAGCCGGCCTCCTTGAGGAGGCGTACGGCCTCGCGGAGGTTGGCGCGCACGGCATCGGGCGTGCCGTTGACCGGGTTCGCGTAGGGGGTCGTGAAGACGGTGGCCGGGACCTTGTCCTTGACCGCCTCGAGGATCGCCAGTTCCTCACCCTGGGGAAGACCCGACGAAGCGAGTTCCGAGCCGAAGTAGTAGGAGTCGATCCGCTTGTAGAGGCCGTAGAACAGCGAGCGGTTCATCTCCTCGAAATTCATGGCGAGGTTGAAGGCGCGCCTCACCCGCTCGTCGGCGAATTTCGCCTTGCGGGTGTTGAAGACGAAGGCCTGCATGGTGCCGTTCCCGCGATCGGGGAACTCCTCCTTGATGAGGCGTCCCTCTTTCACGGCGGGGAAATCGTCATAGGCCGTGGCCCAGTTGCGGGCGACGTTCTCGGCCCGGAAATCGAACAGATCGCCCTTCAGCGCCTCGATCAGCACGGTGGAATCGCGAAAATACTCGTTGCGCATCGTGCCGAAATTGTTGCGTCCGGCATTCACCGGCAGGTCGGCGCCCCAGTAATCGGCCACGCGCTCATAGGTGGCGCTGCGGCCGGGCTCGAATTTGGCGAGGCGATAGGGGCCGGAGCCCAGCGGCATCTCGAGGGTGGTCTGGGTGACGTCGCGCTGGCGCCCTTCCGCGTCCTTGCCCGTCCACCAGTGCTTGGGCAGAACGCGGAGCTGGCCGAGCACCTGCGGTAATTCGCGGTTGCCCTTCTCGGCGAAGGTGAAGGTGACTTCGCGCGGGCCGGTGACTTCGCCCTTCGCCACCGTCTGGTAATAGGCGGCGTAGAACGGGCTGTTGGCCTTCAGGGTCTCGTAGGACCAGACCACATCCTCGGGTGTGATCGGCTTGCCGTCGTGCCAGCGGGCATTCTCGCGCAGGCGGTAGGTCACGGAGGAGAGGTCGTCGGCGAGTTTCGCCCCCTCGGCCAGCAGGCCGTAGGAGGTGAAGGGCTCATCGAGCGATTCCGTCATGAGGGTATCGTAGATCTGGCCGATCCCGCTCTCGAGATCGCCCTTCAGGCCGGAGACGACGAGGTTGAAATTGTCGAACCCGCCCTGTGCCCCGAGGCGGACGAGGCCGCCCTTGGGGGCCTTCGGGTCCGCGTAATCGAAATGCTTGAAATCGGCCGGGTATTTCGGCTCGCCCATCAGCGTGAGGGCATGGGCCCACCCGCTTTCCTGCGTGGCGGCGCGCGCACTCTCCGCGAAGCTCGCCACGGCGAGGGAGACTGCCAGGGTAGCGGCGAGTAGGCGTCCGATCAGGGCTGTTCGCTTCACGAGGCGGCTGTCTCCCGAATTCCATGGCCGAAGCCGTAGAGGGCTCAGGCGGCATGTCCTTCTAGGACGCCGGGGCGGGGCACGCCAAGCGGGCAGATCTCCGGCGCGTCGGTTGAACGCGCCGGAGGGCAGAGGGTCCGAACGAACGTCAGACGATCTGAACGCTCTTGGGCGTGATCTCGGCGATCTTGGTGGCGCCGACCTGGCGCATGATCGTCTCGAACTCGCGCTGCATCAGGGTGAGCACCATCTCGACGCCCGGCTGGCCGAAGGCGGCGAGGCCCCAGATGTAGGGACGACCGACGCAGACGGCGGTGGCGCCGAGCGCCAGGGCCTTGAGCACGTCGGTGCCGCGGCGGAACCCGCCATCGATGAGGACCGGCACCTTGCCGTTCACGGCGGCGACCACCTCGGGCAGGGCGCCGATGGTCGATTGCAGGCTCTCCTCGGCGCGGCCGCCGTGGTTGGAGACGATGATCGCGTCGACGCCGTGGGTGAGTGCGATCTTGGCATCTTCCTGGGTCATGATGCCCTTGAGGACGAGCTTGCCCTTCACGATGCCGCGCAGGCGCTTTACATAATCCCAGGTCATGCCTGTGCCGTAGAGGTTGGTGACCTTCGACACGTCGATCTCGTCGAACATCGGCTTGCGGCTGACTTCGTTCTTGAAGCCGGGCGTGTGGCAATCGGTACAGGTGCGGGTGTCGGCGCGGCGCTCGCGGAACAGCGTCTCGGTGTTGCGACCGCCCTGGCGGTCAACGGTGAGCACGATGGCCGGCGCGCCGGCCGCCTCGGCCCGTTTCACCAGCTTCTCGGTCACAGCCCAATCGTCGGTCGGGTAGAGCATGTACCAGACGGGCGCGCCGCGCTCCTTGATGACATCTTCGATCGAGGTGCTGCCCACCGTGGACAGGATCATCTGGTGACCCTTGACCTTGCAGGCGCGGGCGGCGGCGGACTCCGCCTCGGGGTGGAACGCGCCTACGCTACTGACGGGTGCCAGGGCGATGGGGCTCGCCCAGGTTTCTCCGAAGATCTTCACGGTCGTGTCGATCTTGCGAACGTCGATCAGGCGACGGGCACGGACGTGGATCCTGTCGAAATCGTCGCGGTTGGCCTTCAGCGTCTTGTCGGCGTCGACGCCGCTGGCGAGGTAGCCGTAATGCGCCGGCGGCAATTCCTTCTTCGCCACGGGCTCGAAATCGAACACGTTCAGGGCCTGCGCCGGGGAGGCGATGAGATCACCGTTCATCACGGGGGCGGCGCGGAGCACGTCGTAGCTCTGGGCCACGGCTTCGGTGGTTCCGAAAGCGGCGATGCCGGCCAGGGCGCGGGCAGCGCTCGGTGCGAAAAGCGGGCTGGTCGAGAAATACGTCAGCAGCTTGCGACGGTGGATCGATGCATGCTCGCTCATAACACTCTGCCCTTCAAATCCGTTCGACCTATGCGCCGTTTCCACGGCCCAGATTACGGGGCTTTCCTGCATCATTTTTATTGTGCAATGCAATAACTGATATAATTCTAACTCAATGTGGTGGTGTCCCACTCCCCCGTCTTACCGGGAAATCCTTCCACAAAGTCGACAGTGAGACTGTTTTTCGACTCACAGCGCAGGATTATCGTGCTTAATTTGCTGTCATCACGATCATGCGATCCGCACCGCCTCAGTCACCGGGTGAGCCGGCTTTCACATTATTTTGCTGCAGTGCGGGATGCTGTCGGCCCGGGTGATTCCCTCGTTGGAAACGCGGCACACGACCTGGAACGCAAAAGGCCGGGACAAGCCCGGCCTTTCCGATCGTTCATCAATGTGGGAACTTCCCCCGGTCGCGTAGCCTACTGCGCGGGCTTCTCTTCCGGCGCTTTCTGATCGGCAGGCTTGTCGCCAGCCGGGCTGTCTGCAACCGCGGCCTTCTCCACGGCGGGGAGCGGAGCCGGCGTATCGGCGAGCGAGCGCAGGTAAGCGATCACATCGGCGCGCTCCTGCGGAGCCTGGATCCCGGCGAAGGCCATCTTGGTGCCGGGCACGTAGGTCTTCGGATTGGCGAGGAAGTGGTCGAGCTCGTCGTAGGTCCAGGTGCCGCCCTTTTCCTTCAAGGCGGCGGAATATTCGAACCCGCCTTCATGGGCGCGCTGTCGATCCACCACGCCCCAGAGATGCGGGCCGACCTTGTTGGGGCCGCCCTTCTCGAAACTGTGGCAGGCGGCGCACTTCTTGGCGGCGCCGGTGCCTTTCTCGACGCTGGCGCTGGCGAGGCGAACCGGAAGCGGCTCGACCTTGGCAGCGGCGGCCGCACCACCGCCCGCCGCCTCGGGCTGAGGCTCGGGGAGGGCGTAGCCCGCGCTGCCGGCGGGCTTGGGAGAATAGATCAACTCGGCGACAAACCCGGAGCCCATTGCGAGAAGAAGAGTGCCGAGTACGGCGCCCGCGACCTTGTTCAGCTCGAAAGAGTCCATTCTCGACAACTCCGGGGGCGTCCGCCGGTTGCGGCGGCATGCGAGGCCCGGTGAGCGGATGCCCCGGACTCTGGAAATGTTCGAGGGTGAATAGCGGTACTCGACCGATCTTGACAATGCCGGAGTCACGGGCCGCGTAGTCGCAGAGGCGAAGCTGTCACCCGTGCGACGCCCGGGCGACGATGACAACCCGCATCGCCCCTGCTAATCCGCCCCCTCGCTGGAGAGATCCGCCGGTCGATGTCAGATCCCCTCGTCCTGATCCCCGCCCGCATGGCGGCCACGCGGCTGCCCGACAAGCCCATGGCCGACATCGCCGGCGAGCCGATGATCGTGCATGTCTGGCGCCGGGCCGTGGAGGCCGGCATCGGCCCCGTGGTGGTGGCGACCGATGCCGTCGAGATCGTCGATGCCATCGAGCGGGTCGGAGGCCTCGCGACCCTCACCCGGGCCGATCATCCCTCCGGATCGGACCGGCTGGCCGAGGCCCTCGAGATCATCGATCCGCAGGGCAACCACGACGTCATCGTCAACGTGCAGGGCGACCTGCCGACGATCGACCCGGCGGCCATCGTCGCCGCGATCCTGCCACTCGCGGATCGGGCTGTGGATATCGCCACCCTCTGCGCCCTCATCATCCGCGACGAGGAGCGGCAGGATCCCAACGTGGTGAAACTCGTGGGCCACCATGTGACGCCGACCCGCCTGCGCGCCCTCTACTTCACCAGGGCGCAGGCCCCCTGGGGGGAGGGGCCGCTGTTCCACCATATCGGCCTCTACGCCTATCGCCGCCGTGCGCTCACCCGCTTCATGGCCCTGCCGCCCGGGGAGCTCGAGACCCGCGAGAAGCTGGAGCAGCTGCGGGCGCTGGAGGCGGGCATGCGCATCGACGCCACCATCGTCGACGACCTGCCGCTGGGCGTCGACACCCCCGCCGACCTCGAGCGCGCGCGGGCCGTGCTCAAGGCCCGGCGCCTCAACTGACGAACCGAGTCATCACCTCAATGTCCCAGACGACCGAGCCCCGCACGTCCGAATCCCGCACGTCCGAATCCCGTAAGACGATCTCCTACCAGGGTGAGCCCGGCGCCAACTCGCACATCATCTGCGCCCAGGCCTATCCGGACTGGACCCCGCTGCCCTGCGCCTCGTTCGAGGAAGCCTTCGCGGCGGTGAATGACGGCCGCGCGGCGCTGGCCATGATCCCGATCGAGAACTCCATCGCCGGCCGTGTCGCCGACATCCATCATCTCATCCCCACATCCGGCCTGCACATCGTGGCCGAGCATTTCCTGCCGATCCATTTCCAGTTGATGGCGCTTCCCGGCACGCCGATCGAGGCGATCAAAACGGTGCACAGCCATGTCCACGCCCTCGGCCAGTGCCGCAAGATCATCCGGCGGCTGGGGCTGAAGGCCATCGTGGCCGGCGACACGGCGGGCGCGGCGCGCGAAGTCGCCGAGGCCGGGGATCCCAGTCGCGGCGCGCTGGCGCCGGCCATGGCGGCAGGCGTCTACGGGCTCGATATCCTCGCCCGTGACGTGGAGGACGAGAGCCACAACACCACGCGCTTCGTGGTGTTCTCGCCCGAGGCTGTGGAGGTGCCGGCCAATACCGGACCGACGGTGACGAGCTTCATCTTCCGCGTCCGCAACATCCCGGCGGCGCTCTACAAGGCGCTCGGGGGCTTTGCCACCAACGGCGTCAACATGTCGAAGCTCGAGAGCTACATGGTCGAAGGCCAGTTCTCGGCGACGCAGTTCTATGCGGAGGTCGACGGCCATCCGGAGGATCCGGGCCTCGCGCGCGCGCTGGACGAACTCGCCTATTTCTCGCGCGAATTGCGCATCATCGGCACCTACCCGGCCCATCCGTTCCGCGAGACGACGCGGCTGGCGGCGGAATAGGCGCGGGCGGCGGACCTATTCGCGCTTGATCACCCGGTCGACCACGAGGTCGGACCAGAAGCCGGGGCGGAAATCGCGCTTCAAGGCCTCGGGGTCGTAGACCGTCTCGACCCAGGTCAGGAAATCCAGACCCTTCGCCTCGCCGTCGCGCAGGTAGAGGTCGAAGAAAGCGTCGAGAATCCCGGTCTTCGCGAAGCGGAAATGGCCGTACCGGGCCGAGAGCTGCTGCATCGCCTCCGAGACCGGCACGCCTTCGTGCAGGATCAGGAACAGGGCCGCGCCGAGGCCGGCCCGGTCCGCTCCCGACTTGCAATGCATCACGGCCGGATACTGGACGCCGTCGAAAAACGCCTTCGCGGCGAGGATCGTCTCCTTCGACGGCGCTTCGCGGGAGCGCAGCACGAATTCCACGAGGTTCAGCCCCTGCTGGGCGCAGGCCTCGCGCTGGAGTGGCCAGGAGCCGTGCTCGCGGCCGCCACGCAGGGAGATCACCGTGCGCACGCCCTGCCGCCGGAACCAGGCGAGCTGGTGGGGCGTCGGCTGGGCCGAGCGCCAGATCTTGCCGGTCCCGATCTTATGACGGTTCAGATAGGCGAGACGGAACACGCCGTGGTCGACGAGCAGCATGTTGGCCCAGGCCCGCACGCGTGCGCTCCGACCGGAGATCGGCTGCTCGAAGCGGGCGATCCGCGCCATGCGCCGGGCATAGCGGATCTCGGGCTTGATGAATCTGTTGAACACGGGTGGCTGCTGGAACCGGTCGGGAGGACAGTGCTGCGGCTCTAACAGCCGGTAGAGGATCGGGCAAACGCGTGTCGCGGAAGGGCGCCATCGGGCATCGATATTCCCGGCCACGAGAATTCGGCATCCGGCTTGCCTTCATCATGCCCGTATCGTGGATTTCGATGCGACGTCGTTCCCGTTTCCACCGAGCGTAGGGACAGTCATGAAGACGAGCACCACCAGCATCCGCCGCGCCCGTTCGGGAGATGCCGACCGGCTGAGCGACGTCTTCGACGAAACCTGGCGGGAGGCCTATCGCGGCATCATCCCCGGCATTTCGCTGGAGCGGATGATCTCCCAGCGCTCGTCGCAATGGTGGGTCGGCGCGGCCCAGCGCAACCGCCCCCTGGTCGTGGTCGAGATCGGCGACGAGATCGTCGGATACGCCATCTACGGGCAGGCGAGGGGGAGCGCGCTCAAGGCAGCGGGAGAGATCGACGAGCTCTACATCCTGCCGGCCTATCAGGGCCTGGGGCTTGGCCGCCGCCTGTTCCGCGCGATCCGCAACGACCTGATCGACCACGGCCTGACACGGATCGGAGTCTGGACGCTGACGGGAAACGAGCGCGCCTGCGCGTTCTACGCCGGTCTCGGCGGCAAGAGGGTGGCCGAGGCCGTCGACCGCATGGCCGGTGCCGTCCTCGACAAGGTGGCCTACCGCTTCGAATGACCTCCGGCCGCCGGACCGTTCTGTAATCCGCCGTCACGGAACCCTGAGCACGGCATGGATCGTTGATCCTGCGCTGAAGCCGGACCGCTCCCACATGTCGGGGGCCGGCCCGGACTTCCCTGCGCCGGAACAAGGACCACAATGACCACCAGCCAGCAGGACGTGTCGCGCCGTGATTGCACGGCGCAGGATTGGGACGACCGCGTCACCCGCCTTACTGAGAAGCTGCCCGACACGCTGCGCAAGGCCATCGAGTGGCTTCGCGAACCCCATCGCCGCTGGATCAGGATCGGGGCGGCGCTGCTGTTCATCCTCGGCGGAATCTTCTCCATCCTGCCCGTGCTCGGGCTTTGGATGCTGCCGGTGGGACTGGCTCTCCTCAGCCAGGACATCCCGGCCTTGAAGATCCCGCTGGAACGGTCCGCCCGTTGGTGCGAGGGCGTCTGGCAGCGCTGGTTCGGCTCGCGCAAGAACAAGCCCTGATCGACGACATCGACGTCGTGCCGATCGACCGGAAGCGGGCTCGATGGACGCTTCACCGGGCGGGCATCGCTGCACCCTGAGGTAACGATTCGGGGCAAAAGCCCCGCGCAACGGGCGAAGGCCGATTTCTTTTAACCGGGAAGGGATTTAAGAGACGCGTCAAACAGCGCCCCAGGTTGCTGCAGGTTAGAGAGAGGACCCCATGATCATCGATTCCATCTCGATCGGTAAGAATCCGCCGGACGACGTCAACGTCATTATCGAGGTTCCGATCGGCGGCGATCCGATCAAGTACGAGATGGACAAGGAATCCGGTGCTCTGGTGGTCGACCGGTTTCTCTACACCGCGATGCATTACCCGGGGAATTACGGCTTCATCCCGCACACGCTCTCGGGTGACGGCGATCCGTGCGACGTTCTCGTGGCCAATACGCGCGCCATCGCTCCCGGCGCGGTCATCAGCGTTCGGCCGGTGGGCGTCCTCGTGATGGAGGACAACGCCGGCGAGGACGAGAAGATCATCGCCGTGCCGTCCCGCCACCTGACGATGCGCTACGACCGGATCGAGAACTACACCGACCTGCCGGACATCACGATCCAGCAGATCCAGCACTTCTTCGAGCATTACAAGGATCTGGAACCCGGCAAGTGGGTCAAGATCAAGCGCTGGGGCGACAAGGCCGAGGCCCAGCGCCTCATCAACGAGGGTATCGAGCGCGCCAAGGCCGAGAAGGCCTGAGAGCCTTTTTGGATCGGATCTCTCAGCGGCGGCCGATGCCAAAGGCGATCATCCAAGCCGACTACCTCATCCTGAGGCGCCCTTTGCTTCAGCAAAGGGCCTCGAAGGAGCTTCCAGTCATCGCGCGATCCCTGGAGGGCTCCTTCGAGGCCGCTATGCGGCGCCTCAGGATGAAGTAAAGCCTTGGAAAGAGAACCCAAAGGGGCGGCGAAATCGCCTCACAAAGCCTCACCCCGCATCAGCCGGGGCGAGGCAGCCCGCGAGGCCGAGGCCTCGCCGATGAACATCGATTTCAGGCCGGGGAGCCTGTCGACGAGGCCGAGCCCGAGATCGCGCACGAGGCGAACCGGCAGGACGTCGTTCGAGAACAACCGGTTCAACCCATCCGTGGCCGCCGCCATGGCGAAAGTGTCGAAGCGCCGGCTGCGCTCGTAGCGCTGCAGCACATCCTTCGCCCCCGGATCGAGGCCGAGACGCAGGGCCTCCGTGATCTCTTCCGCAAGGGAGGCGGCATCCGCGAGGCCGAGATTCAATCCCTGCCCGGCGATGGGGTGGATCACGTGGGCCGCGTCGCCGAGCAAGGCGAGTCGCTCGCCCCGGAAGCTCCGCGCCATGCCGAGGGACAGCGGGTGGGCACTCGGCCCGTCCTCGAGGACGAGACGACCGAGATTGAGCCCGAAGCGCCGTTCGATTTCCGCAAGCGTTTCCTCCCGGCTGCCGCCGATCAGCACCTCCACATCCGAGGTCCGCTCGGTCCAGACGATGGAGGAGCGATGACCCAGCGCGCCGCCATCCACCAGCGGCAGGATGGCGAAGGGGCCGCTCGGCAGAAAATGTTCGAAGGCGCGGCCACCATGCGGACGCTCATGCCCGATCGTCGCGACGATGCCCATCTGCGGATAGGAGCGTCCGACCCAACCGATCCCCGCGGCCTCGCGCAATCTCGAACGCGATCCATCGGCGGCCACCAGCAGGGAGGCGACGGCCCCGCGCCCGTCGGACAGGGCGACGGCGATGCCGGCACCCCGCGCCTGTGCATGGCGGATGCCGACCGGTTCCAGGACAACGCCGCAGGCTCTCGATGCCGAGAGCAGGGATTCCACCAGGAACTCCGCTTCGACCATGTGCGCGAAGGGCTCGCCGGCCTCCGCTCCGTCATCGGCGCCATGTCCGCCAAAGGTGAGAAAGATGGGCCGGACCGGGTCCGTCAGCCGACTGTCGCTGATCGCCATGTCGAGGATCGGTTCGGCCGCATGAGCGATGTCGTCCCAGACCCCCAGCCTCGTCAGCATGCGCCGGCCGCCAGCCGCCACCGCGAAGGCACGCCCCCGATGGCGTAAAGCCGCACGATCCAGCCCCGGATCGAAGACGGCCACATCCAACGATTCGCCATGGGCCTGGCGCAGAGCCAGCGCCAGGCTGAGGCCGGGAATACCGCCGCCCGCGACGATCACCTTGCGAGGTGCGCGACCGTCCATCGATCCGCCCATGCTCTTCACCTCGTCCCCCTCCGCGCCGGCTGCGATCCGACGGGCCTGCACTGGCACCGCGTCTCATCCGAGGCAACGTTTCTTGCCCGAGGCCATGCGCTTTGCCGGAGCCAACGCGCGAAGGCGAGGCTTGGTGCATTGGCGAGGCTCGATACGTGGGCGAGACGTCCGATGCGTGGCTTTCACCCGCGCGCCTTGCATTCCGTGCCCGGTGTGGCGATGCCAATGCCCAATAATACGCGTTGCACGACACCCTCGGTGTCACTGTCCTGCAAAGGCCCGCATGACCGGATCCGTCGACGAACTCCTCGCCTGCCTCGACCTTGAACCGCTCGCTGACGACCTGTTCCGTGGTCAAAGCATCCAGACCGGTTGGTTCCGCGTCTTCGGCGGCCAGGTGCTCGGGCAGGCCCTGGTGGCCGCGTCGCGCACCGTGGAGGCCAGTCGCCCGGCGCATTCCCTCCACGCCTATTTCATCCTCGGAGGCGATCCCGCCGCCCCGATCGATTACGCGGTGGAGCGGATTCGCGATGGGCGCAGCTTCGCCACGCGGCGGGTCGTGGCCCACCAGCATGGCCGTGCGATCTTCACCCTCTCGGCCTCGTTCCACATCGAGGAGGACGGTGCTTTCCATCAGGCCGTCATGCCGGATGTTCCGGCCCCCGAGGCGCTGCTCGACGCCCCCGCTCTCGCCGCGGCGGCGGGGCCGGCGATCCCCGCGACCATGCGCGCCTATCTCGGACGGGCCACCCCGATCGAGTTGAGGCCGGTGGAGGTCGACCGCTACCTGTCGCGCGATCCGCGCGAGCCTCGGTTCCACGTCTGGATGCGGGCGCGAGAGCGGCTGCCGGACGAGCCGGCGCTACACAGGGCCGTACTCGCCTATGCTTCCGACCTGATGCTCCTCGACGCCACCCTGATTCCCCACGGCAAGACAGTGTTCGACGCGTCGATCCAATCCGCCAGCCTGGATCACGCGCTCTGGTTCCACCGATCGTTCCGCGCCGATGAATGGCTGCTCTATGTCCATGACAGCCCGTCCGCCTCCGGCGCGCGCGGTTTCGCCAGAGGATCGCTCTTCACTCGACGTGGCGAGCTGGTGGCGTCGGTCGCTCAGGAAGGCCTGATACGCCCGACCGGCGATGGATCCTGAACCTCTGCAACCTTTGCTTTACTGGCTGCCACTCTGCTCACGATATCGTCTGAATGAGTATTCTTTAGGCGATTGACGCAGAAATTTCGCCCGATCCCGCGTCAGTGATCGGTCACTTTGTGTGCAGATGGCAAAATCGGGAAAAGTTCCCTTTGGCATAATCCTTGAATGATGGGCGCCGATCGCTTGGCCATTCTGGCTGGTGCGAAAATGCCGGATCGCCGGGCCGCGACGTAGATCGCGCCGGTGACCGGGGGCATCCAGAACAAAGGGGGCGCCGCCCATGAAGATCGTGATGGCTATCATCAAGCCGTTCAAGCTCGAGGAGGTCAGGGATGCGCTGACCGGGATCGGCGTGCACGGCCTCACGGTGACCGAGGTCAAGGGTTACGGCCGCCAGAAGGGCCATACCGAGATTTATCGCGGCGCCGAATACGCGGTGAGCTTCCTGCCGAAGCTGAAGATCGAGGTCGCCGTCGCGTCAGACCTTACCAGCAGCGTCATCGACGCCATCGCCGCCGCCGCCCGCACCGGCCAGATCGGCGACGGTAAGATCTTCGTCGTGCCGCTCGAGAAGGCCGTCCGCATCCGCACGGGCGAGACCGACGTCGACGCGCTCTGATCCAGAGGCCCGGCTGGACGACGCTCCGGCCTGCCTTCCCCTGCTTTCCCCACATCACCATCGCACCGCGACCGGGAGTTCCGTTTCCATGAAACTTCGCAATGCCCTTGCGCTCGGGATGGGAGGCGCCGCGCTGGCCCTCCTGTTCGTCGAGCCATCCCTCGCACAGTCGCCGACGCCAGAAGTCGTCTCGGCCCCGGCTGCCGCCGCACCCGTTCCGAACAAGGGCGACACCGCCTGGGTGATGATCTCGGCGGTCCTGGTGCTGCTGATGACGGTGCCCGGCCTGGCGCTGTTCTACGGCGGCCTCGTGCGTACCAAGAACATGCTCTCGATCCTGACGCAGGTCTTCGCCATCGCGGCGGTCGTCAGCCTTCTGTGGGTCGCCTTTGGCTACAGCATGGCCTTCACCAATGGCGGCGGCCTCAACGATTTCGTCGGCGGCTTCTCCAAGGTCTTCCTGAAGGGGGTCGATCCGTCCACCACCGTGGCGACCTTCTCCAACGGCGTCGTGATCCCCGAATACGTCTACATCTGCTTCCAGATGACGTTCGCGATGATCACGCCCGGCCTCATCGTCGGCGCCTTTGCCGAGCGGATGAAGTTCTCCGCCCTGCTCGTGTTCTCCATCCTGTGGGTCACGCTGATCTACTTCCCGATGGCTCACATGGTCTGGTACTGGGGTGGTCCGGACGTCGTCGGCGATGCGGCCAAGGCCCTGGCGGCCGCGACCGACGATGCCTCGAAGGCGACCGCTCAGGCTGCCCTGGACGCCGTCAACGCCGATGCCGGAATGCTCTTCAAGTGGGGCGCCCTCGACTTCGCCGGCGGCACCGTCGTGCACATCAATGCGGGCATCGCCGGCTTCGTCGGCTGCCTGATGCTCGGCAAGCGTATCGGCTACGGCCGTGACCTGCTCGCCCCGCATTCGCTGACCATGACCACGATCGGCGCTTCGCTGCTCTGGGTCGGCTGGTTCGGCTTCAACGTCGGTTCCAACCTCGAAGCCAACGGCTCGGCCGGTCTGGCCATGATCAACACCTTCGTCGCCACCGCCGCCGCGGCCGTCTCCTGGCTGTTCGTGGAGTGGATGCTGAAGGGCAAGCCCTCGCTCCTGGGCATGCTCTCGGGCGCCATTGCCGGCCTCGTCGCCGTCACGCCCGCTGCCGGCTTCGCCGGCCCGATGGGATCGATCGTCCTCGGCTTCGTCGCCGGCGGCGCCTGCTTCATCATGTGCTCCACCGTCAAGAACGCCCTCGGCTACGACGATTCGCTCGACGTCTTCGGCGTCCACTGCATCGGCGGCATCCTCGGCGCCCTGGCCACCGGTATCCTGGTGAGCCCGGACCTCGGCGGCGTCGGCATCCCCGACTACACCAGCAAGCCCGGCGAACTGGTCGTGGGCGCCTACGATATGGCGGCCCAGCTCCTCGCCCAAGGTAAGGCCGTCGGCTTCACCATCCTGTGGTCCGCCATCGGCTCCGCCATCCTGTACAAGCTCGTCGACCTGACCATCGGTCTGCGCGTGACCCAGGACGAAGAGCGCGAAGGCCTCGACATCGCCGATCACGGCGAGCGCGCCTACAACTACTGATCCTGCTCTAGCGCGATCTCACCGCACCGAGAGGCCCCGGTCGCCATGCGACCGGGGCCTTTTTCATGGCTGTGAAGACCCGCGAAGAGGCATCGACCGCCCCGCGGTATACGGGCAGGGCCGGCTCACCCCGCCGGACTGGGGCGAGAATGTGATGCAAATGCAACATCCCGATGGCAAGTCCCGCGAGAAGCCGTATTTGCCTATTTGCTGGGCAATTGCATCAAAGTTAGTTTTGCGAAGATCGGCGGGATTGGGCAACTTGGCTCTCACAGAATAACTGGGGCTGAACTCTAATGACACTGAAGCTGACTTCACTGGGGACTGCCGCTTCCCTCGCCGCGTTCCTGAGCGTTGGCAGCGTCAACGCCGCCGACCTTGCCGCTCCGAAGGTCATGCCGGTCGAGGCGAAGGTCGCCGACCCGCTGATCGGCTTCTCGTTCGGCTCGCGCTACCAGACGGACTACAACTTCCGCGGTGTGTCGCAGTCGAACCGCCAGGGCAGCTACCAGTCCTTCTTCGAGGCCCAGTATTTCGGCGGCTTCGCCTATACCGGCCTCGCCACCTACCAGACCCGCCTGCCCACGCAGCCGGACATGGAGTTCGATCTCGCCGCCGGTATCCGTCCGACCTTCGACAAGTTCACCCTCGATCTCGGCGTGCTCTACTACTTCTACCCGAACGAGAAGCGCCTGCTCGGCCCCGGCGGCGCGTTCCTGACCACCGCCAACACCGACTTCATGGAATATGCCGCCAAGGGCACCTGGGCAGCGTCGGATGCGCTGACCCTCGGCCTCAACGTGTTCTTCTCGCCGAACTTCCTCGGCCAGCACGCCAACGGCACCTACACCTCGGGTACCGCCGCCTACACCCTGCCGGCGAACTGGTTCTCGTTCCTTCCCGAGGCCTATTCGGGCGGCTTCTCGCTCTCGTCCGAGCTCGGCTACTACTTCCTGACCGCCGCCAAGACCTCGGCCACCGGCCAGACCGCGTTCAACCTGCCGAGCTACCTCTACGGCAACGTCGGCCTGTCCTACACCTACAAGAACATCGTCCTCGATGTTCGCTACCACAACACCAACCTGAGCAAGACCGACTGCTTCAACTTCACCGGCGACTACCGCGGCTTCAACAACGGCGGAACCTCCAAGTGGTGTGGCGATGCCGTCATCGGCTCGATCACCTTCCAGACGTCGACTGCAGCTCCTGGCATCTATGCCGAGCCGGGCGGCCTCCTGAACCTCTTCCGCTAAGCCCCAAGCTCAGCGACGGACAAAGAAGGCCCCGGAGCGATCCGGGGCCTTTCTTCGTTGGCGGCGCGGATGAATTCCGACAAGGTGCGTCGTGACAGTGAATGAAAGCACGGACATCTGTACGCACCGCGCTAACGATCTCTAAGCCTTAAACAGCCGTTAACTCGGTCGCCATAGCGTTACCGGATCGTTTCTCCCTGCGTCTGGTCCCGTATGCGCTCGCTCCGCCGTTCCGCATCGCCTTACGACACCTTCGTCGACAGCTTTCGGCCATTTTTGGCCAAGCGGATGACGGAGATGGGCGGTCTCATCCTCTTTGCCGGTGCGACCGCGCTCACGGTCGCTCTGGCGACCTGGTCCATCGACGATCCGAGCATCAATCACGCCACCGATCATGCCGCGCACAACGTGCTCGGCACCGGCGGTGCGGTGGTGTCGGACCTCGCGATGCAGCTCCTCGGTCTGGGCTCTCTCGCTTTCGCCCTGCCGCCCGCCTTCTGGGGCGTGCAGCTGATGCGATCGCGCGAATTGCCCCGAGGCGGGCTGCGGCTCACCCTCTGGATCATCGGATTCTTTGCCGCGAGCGCGGTGGCGAGCGCTCTGCCGCCCACCGCCCGCTGGCCTCTTCCCACCGGTCTCGGCGGGGTGGCGGGCGATGCCCTGATCCATACCGCGCGACTCATCGTCGGCGCCATCGCGTCGCCAGCGGCTGCCCTCGTGGGCTTCGCCTTCGCGGCCGTAGCGATCCTCTGCCTCACGGGTGCCTGCCGCGCCGGAGCGGAGCCGGAGGAGGAGCCCTACGATCAGCCCCTTCCGTCCGCGTCCAACCAGCGTCCGCCATCCTCGGCACGGCATGACGGCCGCTATGAGGAGGACGAGCCGAGCCTCGGCATCGTCTCCCTCGGCACCCTGGCGCATCTCCTCATGGGCGGCCGGACCGCCCTCGCCAGGCGCATCGCCGAATGGCGTGCCGAAAGGGCGGCGGCGGCCACGGACCTCGCCTATGCGGGCGCCTCGCCGGCTCTGGCCGCGCGCCGCGCGTTCTCGGATGGAGACGACGCGCCCTGGTCAACCCATGCGCCGCAGGAGATGGGAAACCCGGCGAGAGGCGATGCCGCCTCGGCGCGTCGCGAACCGGTCTTCGAGCCGCAGCCCGTGGCGGAGCCCCGGCCGGTGACGCGCCGGCCCCTCCCGGAGCCGATCCTGCACGACGACGAGCCGGATGATGGCGGCGAGGAGTACTATGCGAACGAGGAGCCGGCAGCGTCTGTGCCGGCCCCGCGCTCCCGCGTCGCCCCGGTGGCACCGTCTCCCGCTCCGGCGCCGATCCGGCGCGCGCCCGTCGCGCAAAATTATGGCGCGGAGAGCTACGCCCATCCGGCCCTCGAATTGCTCGCCGAAGCGCCGAGCCTGTCCCTCGCCAGCCAGGTCTCGACCGAGGCCCTGGAGCAGAATGCGACCCTGCTCGAGGCGACGCTCAGCGATTTCGGCGTGCGCGGCGACATCCTCGCCGTCCGCCCCGGCCCTGTCGTTACCCTCTACGAACTGGAGCCGGCGCCGGGCACCAAGTCGAGCCGCGTGATCTCGCTCTCGGACGACATCGCCCGCTCCATGTCGGCGGTCTCGGCTCGCGTCGCGGTCGTTCCCGGCCGCAACGCCATCGGCATCGAATTGCCCAATGCCAGGCGCGAAACCGTGTATCTGCGCGAGCTACTCGCTTCGGCGGATTTCGTCGAGACGAAGCAGAGCCTAGCTTTGTGCCTCGGCAAGAATATCGGCGGCGAGCCCATCATCGCCGATCTCGCCAAGATGCCCCACCTGCTGGTGGCCGGCACCACCGGCTCGGGCAAGTCGGTGGCCATCAACACGATGATCCTGTCGCTCCTCTACCGGATGAAGCCGGAAGAGTGCCGCCTGATCATGGTCGATCCCAAGATGCTGGAACTCTCCGTCTATGACGGCATCCCGCACCTGCTCTCCCCCGTCGTCACCGACCCGAAGAAGGCGGTCATCGCCCTCAAATGGGCCGTGCGCGAGATGGAAGAGCGCTACAAGAAGATGTCGAAGGTCGGTGTGCGCAACATCGACGGGTTCAACGCGCGCCTCGCCGAGGCCCGCGGGCGCGGCGAGGTCCTGACCCGCACGGTCCAGACCGGGTTCGACCGCGAAACCGGCGAGGCGGTCTACGAGACCGAGGAGATGGATCTCAATCCGCTCCCCTACATCGTGATCGTGGTCGACGAGATGGCCGACCTGATGATGGTGGCCGGCAAGGACATCGAAGGCGCGATCCAGCGTCTGGCGCAGATGGCGCGTGCCGCCGGCATCCACCTCATCATGGCGACGCAACGCCCCTCGGTGGACGTCATCACCGGCACGATCAAGGCGAACTTCCCGACCCGGATCTCCTTCCAGGTCACGTCCAAGATCGACAGCCGCACGATCCTCGGCGAGATGGGCGCCGAGCAGCTGCTGGGCCAGGGCGACATGCTGTTCATGGCCGGTGGTGGCCGCACCACCCGTGTCCACGGCCCGTTCTGCTCGGATTCGGAAGTCGAGAGCGTGGTCGCCCACCTCAAGCGCCAGGGCCGGCCGTCCTATCTCGAAGCCGTCACTGCGGACGATGGCGAGGACGACGACAAGGGCTCGAAGGGCGGCGGAAAATCGGCCAAGGGCTCGATCGACGAGATCGAGGTCGATGGCGCGGTCTTCGACCAGGGCAGCTTCGGCGAGAGCGGCGGCGACCTCTACGCCCAGGCGGTGCAGGTGGTGATGCGGGACAAGAAAGCCTCCACCAGCTACATCCAGCGCCGCCTGCAGATCGGCTACAACCGCGCCGCCTCGCTCATGGAGCGGATGGAGGTCGAGGGGATCGTCGGTTCGGCCAACCACGCGGGCAAACGAGAGATCCTGGTCGAGCCCGATCCGCACGAGATGTGATGCGCGCCGTCAGGCGCGCGGCGCGAACAGGATGATCCCGGTGCCGACGAGGCAGATCGCGGCACCGGTCATATCCCACCGGTCCGGCCTCTGGCTCTCGGCGAGCCACAGCCACAGGATGGAGGCGGCGATGTAGACGCCGCCATAGGCGGCATAGGCCCGGCCCGCCGCGTCGCTCTCCACCCTAGTGAGCAGCACGGCGAAGAGGACGAGGGACGCCACGCCCGGCAGGGCCCACCAGGCCGACCGGCCGAGTCGCAGCCAGGCCCAGAAGGCGAAGCACCCGGCGATCTCGGCCAAAGCGGCGCCGGTATAGACGAGGGCGGTGATCAGGGGTTCGCTCCATCACGAAGGGGGACCGTGCGCCGCGTTCCCATGCCGGTCATTCTCTCAGCGGGATGACGGCCCGCGAGGGCCGGGCCTCCGCCTCCCGCCCGACATTCCGGCCCAGAATGGATCCGAGTGCCGAATCCAGCCGGGCATGCCGGAAGGCGAACCCGCTGGCGAGCGCTTTCTCGGGCAGCACCCTCTGCCCGCCCAGGAGCATCTCCTCGGCGAAGTCGCCGCCCAGCCAGCGCAGGAGCCGCGCCGGAAGCGGGAAGATTGCCGGGCGGTGGAGCTGCCGCGCCAGGGATGCGGCGAAATCGGCATTGCGGACCGGCTCCGGCGCGGTGGCGTTCACCGGTCCCGCCAAGGTCGGCGTCGCGACGGCGTGGCAGATCAGGCGGACGAGGTCGTCGCGGGAAATCCACGACATCCATTGCCGCCCGGAGCCGATCCGTCCCCCGAGGCCGAACTCGAACGGCATGAGAAGTCGCGCGAGGAGGCCGCCCTCGATTCCAAGCACCAGCCCGGTGCGCAGGAGGACGACCCGTGGGCCGATGGCCGCGATTGCCATCGCCTCCCGCTCCCAGGCCGCGCACACCCTTTGGGTGAAGGCTGGAGCCGCCGGGCTCGATTCGGTGAGGTTCTCATCGCCGCGCAGGCCGTACCATCCGACGGCCGAGCCGCTGACGACGACGGAAGGTGCCCTGTCGAGGCGGGCCACCAGTTTGGCGAGCCCGCGAGTCGTCCTCAGGCGCGACGCGAGGATCGCGCGGCGCTTGGCGGGCGTCCACGGCCCGTCGGCGATCGGTTCGCCCGCGAGATTCACGATGGCATCGAGCCGCGCGCCGTCCGGCAGTTGGTCGAGGGAGGTGACGATCCGCAACGGCGCGGGCAGTGCCGCGGCTTTCGCCCCGTCACGGGTCAGGACCGTCACCTCGTGGCCGGCCGCCACGAGGCTCGCCACGAGGCGCTGGCCGACGAAGCCGGTGGCGCCCGTCACCAGGATCGTCCGCGCCGGAGCGAGCACGTCCGCGAGCCCGGCCGGCGCGGGCAGGCCCAGGCGCTCGGACCGCCCGGCGGCGAACCAGTCGCGCAGGCCGAAGATCGCGACGGAGAGCGAGGCGGCGAGGGCGAGAGCGCTCCAGGCTCCGTGGCTCACCCAGGCGATGCCCGTGGCCTCTCCGGCCCAGCCGAGCAGAACCGGCAGAATGAGGACGAGGATCGCACCGTAATTCAGCGCCAGGAGGGTGTGGTTCACCCGTTCGGTGGCCGGCAGGCGCCGACTCAGATCCTCCTCGACGAAGTCCATCAGCGTGATGACGACCTCGACGATGAGCACGCCCATGATGGCCCAGGCGAGCAGTCCCTTGGGTTCGGCGAAACCGAGGGTGAGGAAGAGCAGGGCATAGAGCCCGTTGCGCACGGCATGGAGACGCAACTCGCCGCGCTGGGACGGGCGCCAGGCGAGGCGCTCGGTCAGTTCGTGGTGGTAGAGCGTGTCGAAGGCCCCCATGGCGATCTGCACGGCGATCAGCGACCACAGCACTATCGAAGTCATGATGTCGGGTCTCCCCCGTGATGGATCAGGCGTCGATGACGTCGCGGAACTCCGCCTCCTGGCGGATCAGCGTGCCGAACCAGGGATGACGAACGATGAGGATGAAGGCGAAGCGGTCCGTCCCGGTCTCGCCGTGGGTCACCGTGAGGGTGCCCGGCGTCAGGAAACCGGGAAGCGGCAGACGCCATCTGCCCAGCTGGAGGAAGTAGCGGCGGCTCGAAAAGACCAGCCTGCCTTCGACGACGGAGACATCGAGGCTCATGCCGAGACCGCCGCCCACATGCTCTTCGAGGCCGGTGGGCCCGGCGAAGCGCTTGGCCGAATTGACGGTCTGGGGAAATCCGTCCGGCCGCGCGTAGAGCCGCGTCCAAACCTGCCCGCCCCCCGACCGGTCCTCCGTCACGGAGACGACGCTGGCGAGGCCCTTGGCCCGTGAGGTGGGGAGCGGGCCGCCGATGAGGCGGGCAGCTTGTGCCACGACCCAGCCGAGGCGGCTCATCCGCGTCTCGACCACGGTGCCCACATAGACGGCGCTGGTGCCGTGTTGGAGACGCTTGGTGAAGCGCCGGCGGATCGCAGGCGACAGAGTGGTCCAGTCCTCGTCCGCGATCAGGCTGCGGAAGCGCAGGTCGCGGAGGTCGGCCTCGTGCGCACGGGCCATCACCGGACTATCGCCGAGGGGAGGCGCCGTCCGGCCCATGGAAGGCCCCCTCATCGCCGTCATGGTCATGATCGCGGCTCCCCGGCTCAGCCTTCGGGCTTGGAGGGCAGGAAGCGCACGATCCGGCTGCCGAGGCGGATCAGCTTGGCGAGGGTCGCGTGCGGAACGCCGAGCATCTGGCTGTGCCAGCGATCCATGGTCTCGGTGAATTCGAGCATCGCCTTGAGGCGGCGGGAGGCGACGGCTCCGATGGTCGGATCGCCCTCGGCCTGCGCCACGCAGGTACGCAGGGCCGCGATCGCCGGATCGATCTCGCGCTCCTTGCGGCCGGCGGCGATGCGCGTGACCATCTCCCACAGGTCGGTCTCGGCGACGAAGTGATCGCGACGCTCGCCCAGCACGGGGACGCGCCGGATCAGGTTCCAGCCCGACAGCTCCTTGAGCGACGTCGAGACGTTGGAGCGCGCGATGCCGAGGGTCGCCGCGATCTCCTCCGCTGCCAGGGGCCTGTCCGACAGGTAGAGCAGGGCGTGAATCTGGGCGACGGAACGGTTGACGCCCCATTGCCCGCCGAGATCGCCCCAGTGGAGGATGAAGCGCTCCACCGCCACGGGGAGCTTTTCTGGGATGTCTGTAATTTCTGTCATGACAGAAATTACAGACACAAAAGAACCCAAGTCAAGCGACCGCCGCTTAGGGCGATGACGGGCGGTGCGTCAGCCCGCGCTGAAACGATAGGTCGTCGTCGCGGTGAAGACCTCGCCAAGGCGGAGCGTCGTGGAGGGAAACTCCGCCCGGTTCGGCGCGTCGGGAAACCCCTGCGCCTCGAAACAGACCGCATCGCCGGCTCGGTACAGCCGCCCGCCGGACCCGATCACCGTGCCGTCGAGCATGTTGGCGGTGTAGAGTTGCAGGCCCGGCTGGGTGGTGGCGACGTCGAGCCGTCTCCCGCTCGCAGGATCGACGGCGGACGTCACATGCCGGAGGGAGCCGGGTTCGCGCAGCACGAAGGTGTGGTCGTAGCCGTGGGCCAGAGCGAGTTGCAAATCCCCGTCGCGGATGCGTGAGCCCAAGGCTTCGGGCTCGCGGAAATCGAAGGCGGTGCCCGCCACGGGTCTGATCTCGCCCGTGGGGATCTGGTCGGCATCGGTGGGGAGGTAATGGTCCGCCGCGATGGCGACCCGATGTTGCATCACGTCGCCGGAGCCCTCGCCGGAGAGATTGAAATAGCTGTGGTTGGTCAGGTTGAGGATGGTCGGCCGGTCGGTCCAGGCCGTGTAGTCGATCCGCAGGGTCTGGTCGTCGCTGAGGGAGTAAGCGACTTCCACATCGAGATTGCCGGGAAAGCCCTCTTCACCGTCGATTGAGCGATAGCCGAGTACCACGGTCGTCTCGTCCGCCCGGATCACCCGCCAGACGCGACGGTCGAACCCATTCGTCCCGCCGTGCATGGTGTTGCCACCGACATTGAGCGGCAATTGGTATTCGTGTCCGTCGAGGCTGAAGCGTCCCTTGGCGATGCGGTTGGCGTAGCGTCCGATGATGGCGCCGAAATGCGCGTCGCTGGCCTCGTAGCCCGCGACGTCACGCGCACCGAGGACGACATTGGTCCAGGCTCCCTCGCGGTCGGGCGTATCGATCCGGCTGACCACGCCGCCATAATCGAGGATGTCGACCCGCAGGCGAGATCGGGCGAGCCTGTATCGAGTGACGGGGCTCCCATCCTTCGTCCGTCCGAAGGGCTGTCCTGCCATGCCGGCATCCGTTTCACGCGCGAGGATTCGTAACGCTTCAACGCACGGAATGCGGATCAGGGGGCGGCGGGCTCTTCCGCATCTCCGGACAATTGCATGCGATGCAGACGGGCATAGCCACCCTGCGAGGCCATCAGGGCGTCATGCGTCCCCGTCTCGATGATGCGGCCGGCCTCCATCACCACGATCATGTCGGCATCGCGCACGGTGGAGAGGCGGTGCGCGATGACGAGGGTGGTCCGCCCCTGCATCAGGCGCAGCAGCGCGCCCTGGACCAGCCGCTCGGATTCGGAATCGAGGGCACTCGTCGCCTCATCCAGAAGCAGGATCGGCGCGTCCTTGAGGAAGGCGCGGGCCAGGGAGATGCGCTGGCGTTCGCCGCCGGACAGGCGCCCGCCGGAGGGGCCGACGCGGAACTCGTAACCCTCCGTCAGCCGGGTGATGAATCCATGCGCTGCGGCGGCCTCCGCAGCGGCCTCGATCTCGGCGCGGGTCGCACCGGGGCGGCCGAACCCGACATTGGCCGCGATGGTATCGTCGAACAGCACCACGTCCTGGGAGACCACTGCCACGGCCGCGCGCAGGGATGGGATCGTCACGTCGCGCAGATCCGCGCCATCGATGAGAACGCGGCCCCCCGTCACGTCGTAGAGACGCGGAACGAGATTAAGCAGCGACGACTTGCCGGAGCCGGAACGGCCGACCAGGGCGACGGTGGCGCCGGCGGGAACGGTGAGGTCGATGCCCTCCAGCGCCGGCGCATCCTCGCGATACCGGAAGCGGACATCCTCGAAGCGGATCTCGCCGCCGGTGATGACCAGCGGCACGGCATCGGGCTTTTCACGAATGCGCGGTGCTTCGTCCATCAGGGCGAAGTAGCGATGGAGCGCCGCCCCGGCTTCCTGAAGGATGGCGTTGAGGGTGCCCAAGGCGCGGGCTGGCTGCGCGGCCAGGAGCAAGGCCGCCACGTAGCCGGTGAAATCGCCCACCGTGCGGTCACCGGACATGACGCGCTGGCCCACCAGGACCAGCACCGCCGCCACGGCGAAGCCCCCGCCAATCTCCATCAACGGGTCGAGGCGTCCCCGGGCATTGGCCGCCTTGATCTTCAAGCGGCGGACGGTATCGAACGCGCCGGAGGCACGGCCCTTCAGGTAGGATTCCAGCGCGTAGGTCTTGGCGATGCGCGCGCCCTGCAGGCTCTCGGTGATGAGGCTGGCGGTGAGGCCCATCTGCTCCTGCGTGGTGGTGGAGACCCGCCTGAGCTTCTTGCCGATGCGGCCGATCGGGCCGGCGACGAAGGGCACGACCACGCCGGCCACGAGGGTGAGCACCGGGTCCATCCAGAGCAACGCGACGACGAGGGCGATCAGCATGGCGAGATCGCGCAGTAGCACAGTGGAGATGCGGGTCAGCGCCTCCTTGATGAAGGCGAAATCCGTGGTGAAGCGCTGGGTGAAGGCCGCCGGGCTCTCGCGGCCGATCTGGGCGAGGTCGGAATCGATGAGGTGGCCGTAGAGCGCCGCCTGCATGTCGGCCTCGACACGGGTGACGACCCGATTGGTCAGCACGGTCTGCCCGAACAGTGCGAAGCCCCGGATCGAGGTGATGGCGATGACGATGAGCGGTCCGTAGGTGAGGGCCGACGGGTCCTTGTGGTCGAACGCATCGAACGCCCCCTTGATCAGGGCGGGATACAAACCCGTCGCCGCTCCGATGATGGCGATGAGCACCAGCACCACGGCGAGGGTGCCCCGATGCGGACGCAGCCATTCGCGCCAGACCCGGCCGAGGAGGGGGAGGGTCTCACCCCTCAGAAACGGCCGACGGGCCATGCTCATCCATTGTCTGTCGCACGGGGGCTCCCGGCTCTCGGTCGGGGGTTTGCCGGTCGGAGACCGGAAGATCAAGCAAGGCCATCGGGCTTGGCAATGTGATAGTGTTACATTACACGGCGCGACGGATCATCTGGTCTGCCCGGTTCCGGGAGCCGATGCGAAGGACGACGGGTATGCGATCGAGACGTCACGCCATGAAGACGGGCCTTTCGGCGTGGGTCGGTATCGCCCTCGCTCTCACGGCCTTCGGCGGAAATGCGGACGCCGCCGAGCCGCTGAAGGCGGTGGCGACCTTCTCGATCCTCGGCGATCTGGTGAAGCAGGTGGGCGGCGACCGCGTCGAGGTCTCGACCCTCGTCGGCCCCGACGCCGACGCACATGGCTACAACCCGGCCCCCGGGGATGCGCGCAAACTCACGGCCGCCAATCTGGTCGTGGTCAACGGCCTCGGCCTGGAAGGCTGGCTCGACAGGCTGATCAAGGCCTCCGGGACGAAGGCGCCCGTCATCGTCGCGACCAAGGGCGTGAAGCCCATCGAGGGTGACGACGACCATGGCGGAGGGCATGCGGGACACGCCCATCACGACGATCCCCATGCCTGGCAGAGCATCGCCAATGTGCGGATCTACATCGGCAACATCAGCGACGGGCTCTCGACCATCGATCCCGAACACGCCGCCGACTACGCAGCCAACGCGAAGGCCTATCTGACGACCCTGGCGGGTTTGGAGGCCGACATCCGCGCGGCCATCGCGGCGATTCCCCCCGAACATCGCAAGATCATCACCACGCACGATGCGTTCGGCTATTTCACCGCCGCCTACGGCCTCGACTTCATCGCCCCGCAGGGCGTCTCCACCGACAGCGAGGCGAGCCCGAAGGATGTGGCCCGCATCATCCGGCAGATCCGGCGCGACAAGATCCCGGCCGTCTTCCTCGAGAACGTGGCCGATCCCCGCCTGATGCAGCAGATTTCGCGGGAGAGCGGAGCCATTGTGGGCGGCAAGGTCTATTCCGACGCCCTGTCCGGTCCCGATGGCCCGGCGGCCACCTACGTGGCCATGATGCGCAGCAATATCGCCGCCTTCAGCGCGGCTCTCGGCAAGAAGTGAGAGCCCGGCGGGGTTTTGGGCCGGAGCCACTCACCCCGCCGTCTCGCCGATGACTTTCTGCAGACAGATCGTCCGGGTGTCCCGGTAGCCGAGATGTTCGTAGAAGTGGCGGATCGCTTCATTCTCTTCGCGCACGAGGAGCTGGACCTTCCAGACGCCACGCGCGGACAGCCACCGCTCGGCTGCTTCCATGATCGCCCTACCCAGGCCGAGGTCGCGATACCGCGGGTCGACGGCGACGTAATAGAGCCATCCCCGGTGACCGTCCTCGCCCACCATGGCGGTGGCGGCGACGGCCCCCTCGCGCTCGACGACCAGGATGGTCGAGTGCGGATCGCGGCGGGCGAAGGCGATGTCCTTGCCCGCATCGTTCCACGGCCGAGAGATTCCGGCCGCGAGCCATAGGGCCGCGACGCCATCGAAATCGGCGTCCTGGAATTCACGGATCACGGGCGTCATCGGGTGAGGGTCTCCTCGCAGACGATCCGAGGCGGCTCAGCCGCCCGTCATCGGCGGGAAGAACGCGATCTCGGTGGCCCCGGCGATGGGCGCATCCGGCTTGGCATGGACGCGGTCGATGGCCGCCCGCACGATGCCGGCATTCTCGAACGCGTAGGCATATTCTTCGCCCCTGCCACTCAACCAGGCCACGAGATCGGCGACCGTCTCGGTCCCGGCGGGCGGGGTCACGACCTCTTCGGCCTTGCCGATGCGTTCTCGCACCCAGGCGAAATAGACGAGCTTCATGGTCTGCCCTTCCGGCTGCGGCATCGGCGGGTCAGCGCGGATCGTCCATCACGTGCCGGATGCCGGCTCTCATATAATCGTAGCCCGTGTAGAGCGTCAGGGCCGCGGCGATCCAGAGCAGGGCCTCTCCGGCGATGACGGTATGGGGGAGGATCGTCTCCCCCGCCTTTCCGGCCACGAGGAAGCCGATCGCCACGAGTTGAAGGCTGGTCTTCCATTTGGCGACGCGGCTGACCGGTACGCTGACCTTCAACTCCGCCAGATATTCGCGCAGGCCCGAGACGAGGATCTCTCGGCACAGGATGACGATGGCCGCCCACAGGCTCCAGTCATGGATCGTCTTGTCGGCCACCAGCATCAGCAGACAGGCGGCGACGAGGAGCTTGTCGGCGATCGGATCGAGCATGCGCCCGAGGGCCGAGCTCTGATCGTAGGTCCGTGCGACGTAGCCGTCGAGATAATCGGTGATGGCGGCCGCGATGAAGACGCCGAGAGCCGCGAACCGCGCCGCATGCTCGTCCGGCCAGTACAGCAGCGCCACGACGACGGGGACGGCGACGAGCCGCCCGTAGGTCAGGCAATTCGCCAGCGTCCAGGCCGGTGACCGGCGTCGGAGAGGAAGGACAGTCATCGACGCGGTGAAACCATGGGCGGGGGGGAGGGGTCAACCACGATGATGCAAACGGACAAGCTGCTTCGATAGCACCTAGGCCGTCGCGCTGGGCCCATCGCAACCGAATGTGGCGAGCCGGATTTTGTGCTACCAATGCGCTGAGGGAAGAGAGTGCTCACGCATGTCGTCCGCAGACACGATCAGCATCCCCATGACGCCCGATCTCCAACAGGCGGTACGTGAAAGCATCAAGGCAGGTGAGTATTCATCGACCAACGAGGTCATGCGTGATGCGCTGCGACTGTGGCAGCGGCAACGGCTCGAAGAAGCGGAGCGCTTGACCGAGATACGGGCTCGTGTTCGCCGCTCACTTGGTGACGCCCGGCAGGATCTGACGGCGATGGAAGCGGACGTTCACCTCGCACGCCTGTTCGCCGGCGAGGGCGCCAAGACCTCGGGTGCGTAGACTCCCGGTCTCCTTCCGGCCGGATGCGTTGGACGACCTGGCGACATTTTTCGCTTCGTTCGCGAAGCGAGTGGAAGCGTCTCGGTCGCCGCGTCGTTCGTACGACGCATCAAGTTCCGATGTGATCGGATCGGAGATGCGCCTCGTGCCGGTCGACCACGCGACGACCTCGTATCCGGCCTTCGCACGGTACCATTCGAGCGTTCCGCCGTGATCGCTTATCTGGTCGAGGACGACAGGGTCCGGATCACCAACATCTTCTATGGCGGGAAGGATTACGAGGCTCTGTATCGCCGGTCAGACGACGACCCCGGCACCGAACCCACCTGACGCAGGCGTTTTTGAGCCTCAGCCTCCGGCATGGAAGAAATCATACACCGCACGTGCCGTGGCTGCGTTGACGCCGGGCGTGGTCGCCAGATCCTCCAGGGAGGCGCGCTGGATCGCCTTCACCGTCCCGAAATGGTGGAGGAGGGCGCGCTTGCGGGTCGGACCGATGCCGGCGATCTCGTCGAGGGGGTTCTTGATCATCTCGCGCTTGCGCTTGGCCCTATGAGTGCCGATGGCGAAGCGATGGGCCTCGTCCCGCAGGCGCTGGACGAAGTAGAGGGTCGGATCGCGCGGCGGCAGCTTGAACGGGGCCTTTCCGGGCACGAAGAAGGTCTCGCGTCCGGCATCGCGATCGCGACCCTTGGCGATGCCCACGAGGGCGACATCGGTGACTCCGAGTTCCTCCAGCGCCGTGCGGGCGGCTTCGAGCTGGCCCTTGCCACCGTCGATGAGGACGAGATCCGGCCAGGCCGGCATGGTCTCGCCGTCCGATTCGGGAACCGGCTCGGCCGCACCGCCTTCGCTCGCTGAGATCGCCGCCTCGTTGGCGGTACGCGGGTTTTCCTTCACGAGACGCTTGAAGCGGCGCTGGAGCACCTCCTTCATCATCCCGAAATCGTCGCCCGGCGTCAGCTCCTCCGACTTGATGTTGAAGGTGCGGTAATGCGTCTTCGCAAAGCCCGACGGGCCGGCGACGATCATGCCCCCGACCGCGTTCGTGCCCATGATGTGCGAGTTGTCATAGACCTCAATGCGGCGGGGTGGGGCGGGCAATCCGAACGATTGCCCGAGCGCCACCAGTAGTTTGCCCTGCGAGGCGGTGTCCGCGAGCCTGCGCGCCAGGGCCTCCTTGGCGTTGCGCTGGGCATATTCCACCAGGGCCTTGCGCTCGCCGCGCTGGGGCTGGTGAACCTCAACCCTGTTCTCGGCGCGGCTCGACAGGGCGGCCGCCATCAGCTCCGCATCCTCGATCGCATGGGAGACGAGGACGATCCGGGGGGCCGGCTTGTCGTCGTAGAACTGGCTGATGAAGGAGGCGAGCACCTCGTCCGGCGTCATGCTGCGATCGGCCTTCGGGAAATAGGCGCGGTTGCCCCAGTTCTGGAAGTTCCGGAAGAAGAACACCTCGATGCAGAACTGGCCGGCCTGTTCGTCGAGGGCGAACACATCCGCCTCCTCGATGCCCTGGGTGTTTACGCCCTGGGTCCCCTGGATCGCCGAGAGCGCGCTGATCCTGTCCCGGAAGCGGGCGGCCCGCTCGAATTCGAGCTTCTCGGAGGCGTCCTGCATCTCCTCGCGCATACGGTCCTTCACCGCGTTGGACTTGCCCGCGAGGAAGCTCTTCGCATTCTCGGCGAGCGCCTGATATTCCGGCAGGCCGATCTCCCCTGTGCAGGGGCCCGAGCAGCGCTTGATCTGGTAGAGCAGGCAGGGCCGCGTGCGGTTCTCGTAATAGCTGTCGGTGCAGGTGCGCAGCAGGAAGGCGCGCTGGAGCGCGTTGACCGTACGGTTCACCGCCCAGACGGTGGCGAACGGGCCGTAATAGCTGCCCTTGCGCCGCCGCGCGCCGCGATGCTTGACGATCTGCGGCGCCTCGGAATCGGCCGTGACCAGGATGTAGGGAAACGATTTGTCGTCCCGCATCAGCACGTTGAAGCGGGGCTTCAACTGCTTGATGAGGTTGGCCTCGAGCAGCAGCGCCTCGGTCTCGGTGGCCGTGGTGACGAACTCCATCGCCGCCGTCTGCGAGATCATCCGGGCGATGCGATTGGAATGGGCTTGGCCCCTCGCATAGGAGCCGACTCGGGCCTTCAGGTTCTTCGCCTTGCCGACGTAGAGGACATCGCCCTTCTCGTCGAACATGCGATAGACGCCCGGTCCCGACGGCAGCGTCGTCCAGAACCGGCGGATGATCTCCGTGCCGGCTTTGACAGCGCCTTCCTCGAAATCGAAATCGATCTCCGGTCCGTCGTCGATACGTTCCGGGGTCTCGTCCGCGTCCTCACGCTCGTCGAACGAATCCGGCGGCAGGTCTCGTTGGGAAGACAGGTCTTTCGCGGGCTGGCGGCTCATGCCCGAGACTTAAGCGCCGGGGATTCGAGAGGGAAGGGGCTCCCGGTCTCGCCGACCCGGGAAGGTCGGCGCATGCGCGTCTTAATCGAACAGCGCGTCGATATCGCCCTGGTCCACATGGCCCGGATCGCTGTCGAGCTTGGGTCCGTTGAGGAGGGAGCTCTCGTCGTCGATGCTGGGGCCCTGGGGCACGACGCCGAGGATCTCGCTGAACGAGTTGAGGCCGCCCCAGGCCTCGATCATGCGGTCGAGATGTTCCTCGATGAACTTGAGCACACCCACGATCTTGTTGATGCGCTGGCCGGTCAGGTCCTGGAAGTTGCAGGCCTCGTAGGCGACGATCACCCGCTCGAGGATCATGTCGATGTTTTCGCCGCCGGCGGCCTGCCGCATGGCCCGCAGCGCACCGGCATTCGTCTCGATCTCTTCCAGGGCACCGAGGATCGTGCTCGTGGCCAGCTCGGTGGATTCCACCACCGCGTCGAGTTCTCCCGCGACACGCTTCATTCCCTTCCCGGTATTCTCCGAGTGGTAGAGCGTCGCGATCTCCTTCTTCGTCCGGGTGATCGCATCTTTCATCACGTCGAGTTCGGAGCGCATCGCGAAGGCCTCGTTGAGCTCCTTCCGGCAGGCTTCGATGGTCTCGACCGTGCTCGTCTGGGTGACACGGCGAAGCTCCTGGATCGCCGAGAGGATCTCATCGAGCTTCACGTCGTCGGAGCCGGAACGCTCCTTGGCGTGCGTGACCTCCACGACGGGTCGCACGCTTGCCAAACCGAGGCTGTCTTCGATGCGGTAGCGCTTCATGTTCATCGGGGATGATCAGCCGGCAGGAGTAACTGGGTCAGCGACAGGGCAGCATGGACCGGGCGCCGTCATCCTGGTGAACGACGCGAATCCCGATCCGAGAAGCCTTCGAGCCACCATGCGACAAAGTCGTTGCCATTTCTTCAACACAGAGAACGGCCGATGCACTTTTACAAACAATTCATGCTGTTCTTTGAAGCTAGCAGTAGAGCAGCGGTGACCTGAACGATTCACCACGTTTTTTCACCCGATTCTCGTCCCGTCCGGCCAGCTTGAGCGCGAGGTTCGTGTTGGTCCGGAGTATCGCGCGTGTTGAAGCGTCTCGAATTGTGCGTCGCTATGGCCTGCCTGTCCGCCACGGTGGTGGGAGGGGCCGCACAAGCCCAGGTTCCCTCCGGCCAATACGGCGGGGGCTTCATCGAATTCCTGGTGACGGGTCATGGAACGCCGCCCCGCGCCCGGCGTCCCGGCCTCGCGGATGACGGCGTGCTTCCACGACATCCGGCGGCCCAGGGTTACGGTGGCGAGCCGATGCCGCGCGTGCTCCATTCGGGCGATCGCATTCCCGATCTCTACCAGACCCCCGTTCGCACGCGGCTCGCTGCCTTGCCGTCACAAGCTCTGCCGGCTCAAGCCGATCCCGAAAGACAAATCGCGGGAATCGAGCGCGCGCCCGACGCGCGCTTTGCCCGCCAGGTCGTCTCGTTCGATGGCCGGCAGAAGCCCGGCTCCATCGTCATCGATACCCAGACGAAGTTTCTCTATCTCGTCCAGCCAGGCGGTCAGGCCATCCGATACGGTATCGGCGTCGGTCGGCCGGGTTTTGCCTGGTCGGGAATGAAGACGATCAGCCAGAAGCGCGAATGGCCGGATTGGACGCCCCCGGCGGAGATGCTTCAGCGTCGCCCCGACCTGCCGCGCCACATGGCCGGCGGCCCGGCCAACCCTCTGGGTGCGCGGGCGCTCTATCTCGGCTCGTCCCTCTATCGCATCCACGGCACCAACGAGCCGCACACGATCGGGCAATCCGTCTCGTCGGGCTGCATCCGGATGATGAACGAGGATGTCATCGACCTGTATGAACGGACCCCCGTGGGAACGCGGGTCGAAGTCCTCTAACGGCCTCCGGGCCGCTCATGAGAAAGGCCCGGCGCGTCTCCACGCACCGGGCCTTTCTTGTCATGGGGCCATCACGCGCAGTGACGGCTGTGGCTGTCGCTCACACCCAGTCGTCGTCACCGCCGCCACCCAGGTCGCCGCCGAAATCCCCGCCCGGATCGCTGTCGAACGACGCGTCCTGGAAGTCGTTGCCGCCGCCGAGGGCCGAGCCGAGATCTTCGTTACCGGCCGCCGCGCCCGCAGAGGGAAGTCCTGCCGCCGCCGCGCTGCCGAGAGCCGAATGACCGCCCGCGAAGGCGTTGGACAAGGCGCTGCCGAGCAGCATGCCGCCGGCCGCGCCGGCCGCCATCGGAAGGGCCGTCGCCATGAAGCCGCCGCCGCGAGCGGGTGCCGCCTGCTGGCCGGCCCATGGGCCACCCTGCTGCGGTCCGCCATAACCCGGCTGCTGGCCGTAACCGGGCTGCTGCCCATAGCCCGGCTGCTGACCATATCCCTGCTGAGGTCCGCCCTGGCCGCCCCACGGTTGACCGGACGGGCGCTGGGGCTCCGGCTGGCGAGACCCGCCGCCGAAGATGCTCGACAGGAAGCCGCCGCCGCCGCCCTGCGGCTGCTGTGCCGCCTGACGCGCCTGCTCGAGCTGCTCGTTCAAGCTCTTGATCGCCTCTTCCTGGACATAGATCAGCTGCGCCATCGCGTACGGCGCGTAGGGCTGAGCGCGGAGCTTGTCCGCGATGAAGCGCTCGGCATCGGCGTCGCGGGGCTGGCTCGCGGCCTGCTCCAGACGCTGGAAAATGCCGCCGATGACCTCGCGTTCTTCGCTATTCATGGGGTCGTCCTCCTGAGAGAAGCCTGCGGGCCATGCCGCCCCGGCGCCTCCGAGATGGGGTGGCGCCACTGGCTTTGTCAGGGGTCAACGCGAACTTCGCCGTTGCGGATGCACGGGAGCTCCGGTTCGGAGCATGAAATTTCGGAAAGGTGACGGTGCCGGAGTTACGCGTCTTCGCCACGCAACAAAAAGAGCCCGGCCTTTCGGCCGGGCTCCTTCTGAGAGACCTCGTGCTCCGCCATGAGGCGGAGCGTTGGTTCTGTAAGGCCTAGTACGAGCCGAACTTGTAGTTCAGGCCGGCGCGGACCACGGCGAACTCGGCTTCGCGAGCCGAAGGGCTGAGCGAAAGCACGTTCGTGGTGGGGTTGTAGACGGAGCGGTTGCCGCGGCCGTCCTGCTCGAGGTTCACGTACAGGCCTTCGACCTTCAGCGTCACAGCGGACGACTTGAAGAAGTTGAAGAAGGAGTCCGTGGGGAGAGCGTACTCGATACCACCACCAGCGGTGTAGCCGGTGCGGAAATCGTCGGAGCCGGTGCCGCCGTCGCCGTAGGCGAAGCCGCCGGTGCCGTACACGAGGGTGCGGTCGAAGGCGTAACCGATGCGGCCGCGGACGGTGCCGAAGAAGTTCATCTCGTTGCCGGGGAGGCGAACGGCGGTGGTGCCGTTGAGGCCGCCGACGACCGGGCTGAACGTGCCGTTCACGGTGCGGGTCTTGTTGCCGAAATCGGTGTACTGGGCGTCAGCTTCGATACCGACGACCACGCCCGAACCCGGGGTGAACTGGTAGTTGTAGCCGACCTGACCACCGCCGACGAAGCCTTCGAGGTCGTTGCTGCTGTTCGCGTTGAACACCCGGTTGACCGGGCCGCCGTTCAGGACGGAGCCGGCCGGCAGGTTGTAACGGTCGCTGTTGCTGCCAGCGTCGAAGCCGTAACCGGCGTTGATACCGAAGTAGGCGCCCGTCCAGGTGAAGACCGGCACGGGAACGAAGACCGGCGGAGCGGCGCGGCGCGGCAGATCGGCAGCGAAAGCGGAGCCGGCGATGACGATGCCGGCAAGGGCGGTGGTGCCGCGAAGGAAGGATTTCATGGACTGGTCCTCTACTCGTTAGCGCGGCCGCTTTTTTCGGAGCGGTCCTGCGCAGTTCCCCGTCTATATCTCAGCATCCCTCAGGAAGCTGTTGCATCGCAACCACGCCGCGTGTGTTGAACACGGCCCCTTTGTGGCGGCGACCACCTCGCTGGAGGTCGTGCACTCCGAAAACTCCGATGAACGGCCAAGGTTCATCTACGGCCACGCTTTTTTGCCTCCATTTCATGACAAGATGTCGCACCGAGGGAACGTATGACGGCGGCCGCTATGCAGCGAGGCTGATCGCGGAGATCAGGCGGCCGTAATCCGCCTCGCCCCGGTGGGTCGTACGGCGATAGCTATAGAAGCGCTCCGCGTCCGCGTAGGTGCAGAGGCCCAGGACCGATGCCTTCTCGATACCGGCCTCACCCAGGCGACGGGCGATGAAGCCCGGCAGATCGAACTGGGCATGCCCCTCGCGCGCGCCTTCCGAGAAGTGGACATCGGAACCCGGAACCTCCGCGGAAAAGCGGCTGCGGAAATCGTCCCCGACTTCATAGGCGGATTGAGAGATCGTCGGGCCGAGCACGGCGACGATGTCGCTCCGCTCCGATCCGAGGCGCACCATGGCATCGACGGTGGCGGCGATCACGCCGGTCAGCGCCCCTTTCCATCCCGCATGGGCGGCGCCGACGACACGACCGACCGGATCGGCGAAGAGGATCGGGCCGCAATCGGCCGTGGCGATGCCGAGGGCCAAGTTCGGCACCCGCGTCACCATGGCGTCGGCGCGGGGACGTTCGGCGAGGGCCATCGGGCCTTCGATCACGGCGACCTCGGCCGAATGGACCTGATACAGGCTGACGAGGTGGCTCGCCGGGACCCCGAGATGCTCGGCCATGCGGCGGCGGTTCTCGACGACGAGGGACGGCTCGTCATGGGAGCCGAGGCCGCCATTGAGGCTGGCATAGAATCCGTCCGAGACGCCGCCAAGACGGGTGAAGAAGGCGTGCCTGATCCCGGGCTGGCCCGCGAGGCTGGGGGCTTCGATATGCATGCGCCGTGTCCGTCCTTCGGAGAATGTCGGCCACCCTATAACACCGGCTCACGCCGGAGAGGGGAGTCGCTTGGCGGTACTGGCGGATTGCGCCCGGTCAGGGCCAGTCGCCGGGGGCCCGATGACGCAGGTTCCATCCCGGGCGATCCACGCCGTGCAAAGACGACCCGAGGACGTCCGCCTCAATGTGAAAGCCTCGGATTTTCCGCGTTTCGGGACAGCTAATTTTCCTTAACTTTTACGGTTCGTTAAGCATGGTTTGATCCAATGCTCCTCACACATGAGGACGCGAGCGATGTCGGAACCAGCCCGTCACAACCAGGCACAGGAAGTAAATGGGCGTCCGGCACCCGGACCCCTGCGGGATTGGCTGGCGGCCATGAAGGCCGCTACCACCGCACAGGAACAGGCGGCGGTCGCGTCGCAGCATGCCGAGCCGCACAGGCCGGCGGCTGACAAGGTCGCGCTGTTCGAGAGGCCGGCCGCGGTCGAGAAGCCTGAGCCGCAGGCTCAGTCCTGGTCGCCCCGGGTCGTCCCGCCGCCCGCTCAAGCCGAACCGGCAGAGGACGACCTCTCGGAACTCATGGCCGAGAATCTCATGCTCAAGGCCAAGCTCCAGGTCGAGGGCGACCGGTACGACCAGCTCCAAGGCGTTCTCGCCCAGGAACTACGCCGCCTGCGCTCCCATGTGGAGAAGGAGATGGCCGAACTTCATGAGTTGCGCGCCGAGCGCGACCGTCTCAGCGAATTGCAAGCCCTTTTGATCGAGGAACTCGACGAGGCGCGCATGCGCTCCGAGAGAGAGGCCGCTGAACTCGCCGAGGCCTGCTCCGACCGCGATCTCTGGATGGCCCGTGCGGAGGCGCTGGCGCAGCCTCTCTTCCAGAAGCGCTGAACGATCCAACCGCCAACACCCAAACGACGAAGGGCCGCCCCATGAGGGCGGCCCTTCCATTGCCGAACCACTTATCCGTTCGGCCGAACCCGATGAGGGGTCCTCTAACGCGCTAGGCGTGCGCGCCGGAGGCGACGTTCCAGGTCCGGTTAGCCGAGGTAAGCGGCTGATTTAGGCAATGAGACACTGGATCACCTCCTTTCGTTCGTTGCGAGAACCCCAAGCTAATCACGGATCCGCGGCTTGAAAAGCCCCGATGCGGTGGGCGCGGCGCCTCGCCGCTGGGGGGCACCGAAGACGCGCGAAAAAGGGCGCGGCGCGGAGCCGAGCATGCGGGTGTCCGAACGCGGCCGGTCCTTCCCGCTCATGGTCACCGCCGCTTATGGTCACCGCCGCCACCGAAGCGTAAGACGGGGCGCTCTTCGCCACGCATCGGCCGATATCCGAACGGATCGGGCGTCGCCGGAGGCGAGACCGATACAGGACAATCGCAGCCCGTCATGCTCTCATCCCTGCCGACCCAGGCAAAGGCCGATACGGCGACGCATTCGGCGACCGACGACGCGGCCCTCGACCCGGACGCCATGCGCCAGCCGCTGCCCGACGCCTTCTACTGCGTCGGTCGCTCCGACACGCTGAAAGTCGGCACCTTGCGGGCGGTCGAACTCAACGGCGAGCAGATCGTGCTCGGCCGCGACAAGGCTGGAACTGCCTTCGCCATGCGCGACCGCTGCCCGCACCGGGGCATGGCCCTGTCGAAGGGACGTTTCGACGGCGAAGCTGTGACCTGCCCGTTCCATGGCTGGCGCTTCGGCATGGATGGACGCTGCCGCGACGTACCGACCCTCTCCTCCGCCGATGCGGCGGATTTCACGCGGATCACGGTCCAGCGCTTCCCCATTCGCGAGAGCGCCGGCTTCGTCTGGGTGAATCCCTTCCTGGGTGCGCCGGGCGGTGACCTGCCGCCCCTACCGGAGCTCGGCTTCGAGGCGGCGGGCTCCCTCGTGGTCGAACTCGTGGTCGAGGCCTCGTTCGACCTCACCACATTGAGCCTCGTCGACCCCGGCCACGTGGCCTTCGTCCACGATTCCTGGTGGTTCCGGCCGTCGAAGGAATTACGGGAGAAGGTGAAGACGTTCACGCCGACGCCGCACGGCTTCACCATGTCGAGCCATTCCACGACGACGAGCTCGCCGGTCTACAAGTTGCTGGGCGGTGTACCGGAGGTCGAAATCGAGTTCCGCCTGCCGGGCGTGCGGCTGGAGCGGATCGAGGCCGGAGCCAAGCGGGTGGCCAACTACACCTTCGCGACACCGCTCACGCACAATCGCACCCTGCTGACGAACGCCCTCTATTGGAACATGCCGCTCCTCAACCTGCTGAAGCCGCTTGCGCGGCCGCTCATGCGGCAGTTCCTGACGCAGGACCAGCAGGTGCTCCAGCACGCCCAGGCCGGCCTCGACCGGAAGCCGACCATGGTGCTGTTCGGCCAGAGCGATCTCCCGTCGCAATGGTACTTCCGTCTCAAGCGGGAAGCCCTTCAGGCGGCGCGCGAGACGCGGCCCTTCCGCAACCCGCTGGTTCAGCAGGAATTGCGCTGGCGGTCCTGAAACTTTTCCGTCAGTCGCGCCGTAGCTGCTCCTTTCAGGCCGATGCCTTCTGGAAGGGACGGAACCGTTGCCGCATTACGTCGTTCGCCGCAGCCGCATGGGACGATTCAATTTCACGCTCATCGGCGCGCATGGGCGGATCACCGGCGTGGTCGCCATTCCCACCGAGAACAAGACCCGCGAGGAGGTCGAGGTCGAGGCTCATCGCAAGATCCGCGCGCTCGCTGGTGAACTGGTCGCCGTGATGCCGAAGGAGTGCGAAGCCTGACGCACGCGTCTTGATTGCCCGGCGGCCACCGCCATCTCGGAACGATGAAACGGCAAAGCCTTCTCGCGACCCTGTCCGCGGTCACCGTCATGACGCTAGGCGGCGTCGGCTACGCGGCGCACCGGCGCAGCAAGGGCCGAAACCCCTATTACAACGGCCCCGTCACCGATAATTTCGACGGGCTTCAATTCCACGGCGTCGATCAGCCGCCCGACAAGGTGCTGGGCGACATCCTGCGCTGGAAGCGGGAGCGGGCCGGGATCGCCTGGCCGACGTCGTTTCCGAGCCCCTTCAGCGATACGCCGCCCGAGCGCGTCGACGGGTTGCGCGTCTCGTTCATCGGCCATGCGAGCTACCTGTTCCAGGTCGCGCGCCGCAACATCCTCGTCGATCCGGTTTTCGCCCCCCGCGCCAGCCCGTTTTCCCTGGCAGGTCCGAAGCGAGTCAATCCTCCGGGCATCGCCTTCGACGCTCTTCCGCCCATCGACGTCGTGCTCATCACCCACAACCATTACGACCATCTCGACGGGCCGACCGTGGCGCGGCTCTGGCAAAGCTATCAGCCCCTGATCGTCGCGCCGCTGGGCAATGACAGCATCCTTCGGTCCTACGACGATACGATGCATGTGGAGACGCGTGACTGGGGTCAGTCCATCGATCTCGGCGGCGACCTGACCGTGCATATGACACCGGCCAACCACTGGTCGGCGCGAGGGCTGAACGACAAGCGCATGGCGCTGTGGTGCTCCTACGTCCTGACCAGCCCGTCCGGTGTCGTCTATCATTCCGGCGATACCGGTCTCGCCGATGGCGCGATCTTCCGCGATGCCCGCGAGCGCTTCGGTCCTCCTCGCCTCGCGACCCTGCCGATCGGGGCTTACGAGCCACGGTGGTTCATGAAAGCCCAGCACATGAACCCGGCCGACGCCGTCGTCGCGGCCGGATTGCTCGGGGCGGACCAGGTACTCGGGCACCATTGGGGCACGTTCCGCCTCACCGATGAGGGCATCGAACAGCCGGCGGAGGCTTTGGCGGTGGCATGCGCGGCGGGCGGAATTCCGCCGGAGCGGTTCGTTGCCCTGCGTCCGGGACAAGTCTGGGAAACCCGGTGAGACGGATAGCGGTTCGGCGCCCGGCAGTTCCATAGGGGCGACTATCAACAGCACAATTCATCTCCTTATCTGCCGCGGATCGAGTAGAAATCAGAAATATAATTGTAGATAAAAAATTAGACTGCTTTGTCAAATCAACGGGCACTATTAATAGGCCGATAAATATATCGTGCTTCACTACATGCCTCGACCATATTTCTGTGCTTGGATTGTGGCATGATGTTGTATCTTCGATCATTGACCGGGAGAGTCATCCTCCTCACGGCGGCAATGATTATTCTGGTATCCGTGACTCTTCTCATGGCAACGAACTGGGAGATCGATCACCAGCTCAAGGAGAAGCAGGCTGCCGATGGGAACCGTCATCTGCGAACGCTGAGTTTGGTCTATCGAGATGCGGTCCCCGGAGCAGAGATCGGATTCGACGGGGATCGGGTAACCTTGGCCAGATCGCCGGACCTCGGCGCATTAAGCGATCAATCCATCGTCGACCGCACCGTCGCCTATGTCGGGGGAACCGCTACGGTCTTCGCCTACGATTCGGCGGGCGACCGTTTCGTGCGGCGCGTCACGACGGTGAAGAAGGAGAATGGCGAGCGGGCAGTGGGCACCGACCTCGCCGTCGACCACCCCGCTCAGGCACTGATCCGCAGCGGAAAACCCTATCTCGGGCCCGCGACCCTGTTCGGCCGCCGGTACCACACCGTTTATCAACCGACGCAAGATGCGAAGGGTCGGGTCAACGGCATCCTGTTCGTAGGCGTGTCCCTCGAAGCCTACGACGTGGTCCAGGCCCAGACCATCTCGACGGTGCGCTGGACGATTTTGTCCGTGGCGCTCCTGGCCTGTCTCGTCCTGGGCTTTGCCGCGTTCCGCATGTTTCGACCCATTCGCGTGGTCGCGGAGCGGACCTCCCGTCTCGTTTCAGGGGATCTCGAGGGTGCGATCCCCTATCGCGACGCACGAGACGAAGTCGGTGCCGTGGCCCGTGCCCTCGAGGCTTTGCGGCAAACCAGCCTGAAGGCCCGCGAACTGGAAGCCGAGCGGATGGCGAGTGCCAAGGACATTCAGGACCGCCGTGCGTTCATCGAGGCCGAGATCGCCCGTTTCCGAGCGCAAGTCGCAGAATCCGTCCGGTTGGTCGGCGCGCAGACGGGCGAGCTTCGGACCCGCGCCGCCGCCATGTCGGACGCGTCTTCGGATGCCACCCGTGCGGTGGAAGGCGCCTCGGCAGGCTCGCGCGAGGCTTCCGCCAACGTGCAGACCGTCGCAAGCGCCGCGGAAGAACTCTCCGCTTCGATCGTGGAGATCGGCGCCCGCCTCGATGTCGCCAAGGCCGAGATCGACGCAGCCTTTAGCGAAGCGTCCGCCACCAACCAGCAGATGGGGCAGCTCGCCGATACCGCGCAACGCATCGGCACCGTCGTGGGTCTCATCCGGGCCATCGCGGAACAGACCAACCTCCTCGCCCTGAACGCCACGATCGAGGCCGCGCGGGCCGGCGAATCCGGCCGTGGTTTCGCGGTCGTGGCGGCGGAGGTGAAAGCCCTGGCGAGCCAGACCGCGAAGGCGACGGACGAGATCGCCAGTCAGGTCGCATCCGTCCAGACTTCGACGGATCAGGCCGCCCATGCCATCGGTCGCGTGACGGATCGGATGGGTGCGATCAGCGCGATGACCACCGAGCTCGCGACAGCCGTCGCCGCACAAGGTGCGGCGACGGGCGAGATCTCACGCAATGCCGGGAACACCGCCGCCACCTCAGTGGAGATCGCACGCGATCTCGGCACCGTCACGGGGGCAGCCCGCAGCACAGCCACGATGGCCGAAAGTGTCCAGGGCAGCGCCGCCCAGGTGGAAAACGTCGCGGCCGAACTCGAAGCCGAGATCGGACGCTTCCTCACGGCCGTCGCGGCCTGAATCCTCGCCGGGACGAGGACTACAGGATGAACCGGCTGAGATCGGCGTTCGCGGCGAGGCTTTCGACACGCTCGCGAACATAGGCGGCGTCGATCGCCACGGTCTCCCCCGACCGGTCGGTGGCAGTGAAGGAGATGTCGTCGATCACCCGCTCCAGCACGGTCTGGAGCCGGCGCGCGCCGATATTCTCCACCGAATTATTCACCTCCACGGCGACCCGTGCGAGGGCGTCCACGGCATCGTCCGTGAAATCCAGGGTCACGCCTTCCGTGGCCATCAGCGCCACGGTCTGCTTCAGCAGGCTCGCCTCCGTGGTGGTGAGGATCTGCTTGAAATCCTCCACCGTGAGAGGCTGCAGCTCGACGCGGATCGGCAGGCGCCCCTGTAGCTCGGGCAGAAGATCGGACGGCTTGGAGACGTGGAAAGCGCCGCTGGCGATGAACAGCACGTGGTCGGTCTTCACCGGACCGTGCTTCGTCGCCACCGTGGTTCCCTCGATCAGCGGCAGCAAGTCGCGCTGTACGCCTTCCCGCGAGACATCCGCCGACGAACGACCTTCCTTCGCGCAGATTTTGTCGATCTCGTCGAGGAACACGATGCCGTTGTTCTCGACCTCGCGGATCGCTTCCTGAGTCAGCGATTCCGAATCGACCAGTTTGTCGGATTCCTCGGCGAGCAGGGGCGCGTAAGCCTCGCGCACGGTCATGCGCCTCGGCTTGCCCTTCTGGCCACCGAGCGCCTTGCCGAGCATGTCGCCGATATTGACCGCCCCCATGGAGGCTCCGGGCATTCCGGGAATCTCGAACATCGGCAGACCGGTGGGCGATCCGCCCGACAATTCGATCTCGACCTCCTTGTCGTCGAGCTCGCTGTTCCGCAGCTTCTTACGGAAGCTCTCGCGGGTGGCCTGGCCCGATGTCGGTCCGACCAGGGCATCGAGGATGCGCGATTCCGCCGCCGCCTCGGCCTTCGCCTTGACAGAACGGCGCTTCTCCTCGCGCTTGAGGCCGATACCGACCTCCACGAGGTCGCGCACGATCTGCTCGACGTCGCGGCCGACATAGCCAACCTCGGTGAATTTCGTTGCCTCGATCTTGAGGAACGGCGCTCCGGCGAGCTTGGCCAGCCGACGGGCGATCTCGGTCTTGCCGCAGCCAGTGGGGCCGATCATCAGGATGTTCTTCGGCGCGACTTCCTCGCGCAATGGCCCCACGAGCTGCTGACGGCGCCAGCGGTTCCGCAAGGCAATGGCGACCGCACGCTTGGCGTCATGCTGGCCGACGATGAACCGGTCGAGTTCCGAGACGATTTCGCGGGGGGAGAAAGTTGTCATCACGCTCCGGTCGAATGCGGCAGTTGAGCTGCCCGAGATGAGGGGAGGGCGCCGAGCCGATCCGTCAGCGAATGATACCTGACGCGGCCTGCAGCGGGCGAGCACCGGGACAGGCCAGCGATGAGACGAGACGCCGACTTGTCGGAAGAGCCAGCCCATTCATGCAGGAACGCCGCCGGCCCGGCCAGATGCGGCGAGCCTGCGGCGGGATCGTTGCGGTGGGTCAGGAGAAGCACGCGGTCTTGCACGACCCCGATCTAAGCGTCGGCACCCGCCCTTTCCAGATGGTCGGGCAAGACGGTCAGGCTGCTCGGATGCCGCCGACGAAATCCTCGACCTCGTTACCCAGGCTGTTGGATTGCTGCGTCAATTGCTCGGCGGCGGCCAGAACCTGGGACGCGCCGGCCCCGGTCTGAACGGCGGCCAGCTGCACGTCCGCGATCGTATCGGTGACGGCCTGGGTTCCGCGCGCGGCATCGTTGACGCTCCGGGCGATCTCCTGCGTGGCCACCTGCTGCTGCTCTACCGCCGCCGCGACACCCATCGCGATCGTATGGACGGTGCCGATGGTGCAGCCGATCTCCTCGATGGCGCCCACCGTGTCGCGGGTCGCCTCCTGGATCGTGGCGATCTGAACCGTGATCTCGTCCGTCGCCTTCGCGGTCTGGGCGGCGAGCCCTTTCACCTCGGCTGCGACCACGGCGAAGCCGCGACCGGCTTCACCGGCGCGCGCCGCCTCGATGGTGGCGTTCAGGGCGAGCAGATTGGTCTGGCTGGCGATGTTGGAGATCAAGGCGACCACGTCGCCGATGCGGGACGCACTGTCGGCGAGAACACGGACACGCTCCGAAGTTCGGCGTGCACTTTCCACTGCGCCGGCAGCGGCGGCGGATGTCTGGGAGACCTGCGCGCCGATCTCGTTGGCCGTCGCCGCGAGTTCCTCGGTCGCCGCCGCGACGGCCTGAACGTTCATGGCGGTCTCGTTGGCCGCATTCATCACGGCGGTGGATTGCCGGTTAGTCTGGTCGGCGGTGGCGGCCATGGTCCGGGCGGTGAGTTCCATCTCGGCGGCCGAGCCAGCCAGGGTGCCCACCATCTGGCCGACGCTTCCCTGGAAGCGATCCGCCAGGGCGCCCATCTCGGCATGGCGACGTTGGCCCGCGATACCGGCGGCCTCGTTCTGTTGGATCCGCAGCTCCGCTGCCTCTTTCATCGTTGCCGAGAAGACCCGCATGCTGGTCCAGATCTCGCCGATCTCGTCGCGTCGGGCCTTCGTCTCGGGAAGGGTGAGATCACCCTCGGAGAGGCGGCGGATCGCGGCGGAGACGCCGGCCAGGGGCCGGGCGATCCCCCGCGCTCCGACGAAGCCACCGATGAGAAGACTGCCCAGGGTTCCGCCGATCGCCAAGGCCAGGAGCAGGTTCAGGCGCTCGGCGTAGAGCGTGTCCGTCCAGCGGTCGATAGCCTCGACCTCGGCCGAGCTATGAGCCACGAGCGTCTCGATACTGTCCTGGAAAGCCTGACGGTTGGCGCGGTTGGCCTCGTTGAAGCCCTGTTCGGCGGCGGCCTTCGGCGAAACCTGCGTGCCGAGACGTGCGGTTTCCGTACGCAGAGTAGTGAAGCCGGCGGCTTCGGCGGTGATCTTCTCGAAGAGCGCCCGCTCGCTCGCTGGCACTTTCGGAGCCCATGCGGTCAGGAGAACGTTCATCGCCTCGAGGTTCTTCTTCAGCCGGGCCGCGTATTTCTCGGCATCCTGCGTATCCTTGGCCGCGTAGATGCCGCGCGACTCGACCACGACGCTGGTGACGAGCCGGTTCATGTTCGCGGCGTCGAGGGCCCGCTGGGAGGCGAGTTTCGCATCCGTGAGCGCAGTGTTGAAGGTCTGGAGCGACATGATGCTAATCGTGGCGACGACGAGCGTCACCATCGAGCAGAGACCGACGAAACCTAGAATTTTAGCTTTGATGCGCATCGCCGTCGGCCAGCTTTCCAAGAAAGACAGCCGATAGCGCTAGGGGAACATCCGCAAGTTTACGTTAATCGGAGCTGCAATCCGGCACTAAGATGCAGAAAACTCCAGCTGCTCGATGACGAGATTGCCGTTCGTGTAGACGCAGATTTCCGCCGCGATGCCGAGTGCTCGCCGGACGATCGCCTCTGCATCGTGCTCGCCATCTTCCAGGGCGCGGGCAGCGGCGAGGGCGTAATTTCCCCCCGATCCGATCGCCATGACGCCGCCTTCCGGCTCGAGCACGTCGCCCGCGCCCGACAGAAGCAGGCTCACATCCTTGTCCGCCACCAACATCATCGCTTCGAGACGACGCAGGTAGCGGTCGGTGCGCCAATCCTTCGTGAGTTCGACGCAGGCGCGGGTCAGTTGACCGGGATACTGATCGAGCTTGGCTTCGAGCCGCTCGAACAGGGTGAAAGCGTCGGCTGTCGCCCCGGCGAACCCGCCAATGACGGAGCCCTTGGCGAGGCGGCGCACCTTTCGGGCATTGCCCTTCACGATGGTCTGGCCGAGGCTGACCTGCCCGTCGCCGCCGATGACCACCTTGCCGCCCTTGCGGACCATCAGGATCGTGGTTGCGTGCATTTGCGGCGGGCCGCCGGATGCGGAATGGGACAAGGCTGACTCCGGTCTGGTTCTGACCGGTGTCAGGTAGTCTTTCAGAACGCGGACTCCAACCTCCGCCGGAGCGTTACCGCGCTATTCCGGGTAGCGTTGGAAGGCCGGCAGGGTCTCGAACCGAGCGAACCACGAGGCGGCCTCGGCGATCTGAATCCTGACCTGGGGCGGCAGCGCCTCGGGATCGTCCAGGGTCGCGGTATGGATGTCGATTTGGCCAGGAAAGACCGCCTCGTTACGGTAGAACAGCCCCGTGCCGCAGGTGCCGCAGAACTGCCGGATAACGCCGGGCGAGGATTCGTAATCGGTCGGGTGACCCGAGATCGTCACCCGCTCGGCCGGGAACAGGGCAAAGGCCACCACCGGAGCACCGGACGAGCGCCGGCAATCGGCGCAATGACACAGGGCGCTATGGCTCGGCTCGCCCTCGGCGCTGTAATGGATCGCTCCGCAGCGGCACCGTCCCGTCAAGACCATGCAAGTTCCCCCTTCGTTCTCGCCGTTGTCTCAGAGGACGATGACGCGGGCAAGACGGCATCGCCCTCGCTCACACAACCACGGTGATGGCGCGGGCGGCACGGGTCAGCCCGGTATAGAGCCAGCGGGCCCGGTGCTCGCGAAAGGCGAAGGATTCGTCGAAGAGCACGACATTGTCCCATTGCGAGCCCTGCGCCTTATGGACGGTGAGGGCGTAGCCGTAGGTGAACTCGTCGGTTTCACGCTTGAGGAAGGCCGGGATCTCCTCCTCCGAGCCCGACATCACCGCCCGCAGCACCTTGATGTCGATGGGCCGCCGCCTCAGGGCCGGGTCGTCGTCGGGCACGACATCGAGGCGGATCGTGTCGGCGCGTGGCGCGGCCCGGAGGGCATGAACCGTCCAGGTCGAGCCGTTGAGCAGGCCCTTGGTGCGGTCGTTGCGCAAGCAGACCAGTTTCTCGCCCACCGCCGGCATCGGATCGGTATGGCCCGCGAGCTCCCGCAGGCGGTTGTTGTAGAGCCGCCGCGTCTTGTTCATGCCGACGAGGACCTGGTCGCATTCGAGCACGCTCGACGGGTCGAGGGAGCGGCGCGAGACGACGCGGCTCTCGCCATACTCGCCAATGCTGAGCCGGCCGCCCTCACGGATCGTCATGGCCATACGCACGATCGGGTCGTCGGCGGCCTGCCGGTGGACGTCGGTCAACATCACGTCGGGCTCGGCCTCGGTGAAGAAGCCGCCGCCGCGCACAGGCGGCAATTGGGCGGGGTCGCCGAGAACCAGGACCGGCCTGTCGAAGGAGAGCAGGTCGTTGCCGAGATCCGAATCGACCATGGAGCACTCGTCGATGACGACGAGCTCCGCCTTCGAGACCGGGCCGGTGCGGTTGAGGGTGAAGGCCGGCCCTCCCTCCTCGGTCTCCTTGCTGCGATAGATCAGGCTGTGGATCGTCGCGGCGTCGTGGCAGCCCTTCGACCGCATCACCGAAGCCGCTTTTCCGGTGAAGGCGCCGAAGACGACATTGCCCTCGACATCGTCGGCGATCCGGCGCGCCAGGGTGGTCTTGCCGGTGCCGGCATAGCCGAACAGGCGGAACACCTGCGGACCGCCGGCCTTGCGCCACTCGGCGATGGCTTTGAGCGCCGCGTCCTGCTGGGGCGCGAACCGGGTCGGAAGGTCGTCGCTCACGGCCAGCGCACGGTGGGCGGCAGCGAGGACAGGATCGAGGCGACGTTGCCGCCCGTTTTCAGGCCGAAGATGGTGCCCCGGTCGTAGAGCAGGTTGAATTCCACGTAGCGCCCGCGCCGCACCTGCTGCTCCAATCGGTCTTCCTCCGTCCATGGCGTCAAGAGATTCGCGCGCACGATGGCCGGATAGGCATCGAGGAAGGCGAGGCCGACATCCTTCGTGAAGGCGAGATCGGCCTTCGGATCGCCGGTCCAGTGGTAGTCGTAGAAGATTCCGCCGATCCCGCGCGGCTCGTTGCGATGCTTGAGGAAGAAGTATTCCTCACACCACGCCTTGTAGCGGTCGTAATCCGCCGCCGGCGCATGGGCGTCGCAGGCCGCCTTCATCGCCGCGTGGAACCGCAGCGTATCCGGATCGTCCTGCGTCCGGCGCCGGTCGAGGACGGGGGTCAGGTCGGCCCCGCCGCCGAACCACGTCTTCGTCGTGGAGACGAAGCGGGTGTTCATGTGAACCGTCGGAACATGCGGGTTCCAGGGATGGACGATGAGCGAGATGCCCGTGGCGTAGAAGCGCGGGTCTTCCGATGCGCCCGGCATCTGCGCGCGAAATTCCGGCGCGAACTCGCCGAAGACCTGCGAGACGTGGACACCGGCCTTCTCGAACACGCGCCCATGCAGCATCGACATGGTGCCGCCGCCGCCGGGCGTGCCGCTATGGTCCGTGCGCTTCCAGGGGGTCTTCACGAAGCGTCCGGCCTCGGCCGGGGCATCGGGATGGAACGGCCCTACGGCCTCCGCCTCGATCGCTTCCAGCTCCGCCAGGATCCGGTCGCGCAGGCTCGCGAACCACGTGGTCACCTCGTCCTTGAGGAGCGCGAGTTCGGCCTCGGGGGGCGGTGGCGGAGTCGTGTCGGACATCGTCATGGGGGAGGGATGTCCCATCCCTCCCGCCCATCGTCAATCGAGGTCCGGTCAATCTTTACCCACCGACATCAGCAGACGCTCGGTCTTGGCGTCCTCGATCCGGTTGACCATGCGGCGACCCTCATGGACGTCGCGAATCGTCTTCGTGGCGGTGATGCAGGACTGGACCAGCATGATCGTGCCCATGGCGAGGTAGCCCTTGATCCAGATGTCCATGGGCATGAACAGGATGCCGAGGCCGACCATGGCCGCCGAGCCGATGAAGGAGGCGTAGGTGAAGGTGACCCAGGCGCCGGAATGCTGAGTGGTCTCGTTGTTCATGGTCATGGTCGTGGTCCTTATAAGGAGAGGATGAAGCGAAGCTTGGATGAAAGGCAGCAAGGGGTTCAGACCGTCGTGCGCGCCTCGGCCTTGCGCCGCAGGCGGTCGAGGACGGCGCCGCCGCTCGGGCGGGTGCTGGCGCCGAAGCCTTCGCGCTCGAGCCGTTCCGCGATGGAGAGGCCGGGCTCGGTCTCGGCGAGCGCCGCTTCCGTGTCGGCGGCCTCGGTCTGGAGGGCACGCAGCCGGTTCAGGGTCGCCTCCGCCTCCTTCAGCGTCGCCCGATCATTGGGGTTGGCCTGAACGCCGAGGCGTCGTGCCGCCTCCGCCGCGGCGGCGATGCGGCGTCCACGCTCCAGCTCGCTCTGACGACGGGTCGCGTCGGCGACGACGGAGCGGATGCGGGCGACTTCGCGGGCAAATCTCAGGCGCGCCTCACCGATGGCGTCCCGTTCGGCTTCGAGCTCGGCGATGGCCTCAGCCGCCTCAGACGCCAGTTCATCGCGTCCCGCCGTCAGCGCCGCCAAAGCGCGCCCTTCGAGATCGGCCGCGCGGGCTTCGACCTCGGCGAAACGCCGTTCTTCGGCCTTGTCACCCGCCATTGCGGCGGCGAGGGCGAGCCGGCTGCGCTCCAACGAGACCCGCGTCTCGCGGATCTGCTGGTCGAGGATGAGCAAGGCGTGGCGATCGATCACCGCTTCCTCGGCCTGGGCGGCTGCGCCGCGGGCGAGGAGCCGAAACAACTTGAGCATGGTGTGCCTCCGGCGTTTGAACGCTGTTCACACTCATGGTCTCGACGATATTTGAACGGCGTTCAAGTGCTGAACTGCACACCGTTCAAAATCATGTCACGCGCTCGACCCGATCTGTCTCAGCCCTTCGCCGAGGATCATCGCCGCCGCCACGGCGATGTTAAGCGAGCGCATGCCCTCGCGGATGGGAATGACGATCCGGGCATCGGCCACCTCGTGGACGGATGCGGGGACACCCGCAGATTCCCGTCCGAGCAGGATGCAGTCACCGGGGAGGAAGCCAAAGGCGGTGTAGGGAAGGGCGCCGGCGGTCGTGGCGAGGACGAGCCGTGTTCCGGTCTCTTCCCGCCACTGCGAGAAGGCGGCCCAGGAGCGATGCCTCGTGATCGCCACATGGTCGAGATAATCGAGTCCTGAGCGGCGCAGGTGCCGGTCGGACACATCGAATCCTGCCGGCTCGATGATGTCGACGGCGACGTCGAGGCACGCCGCCATCCGCAGGATCGTCCCCGTATTCTGGGGAATGTCGGGCTGGTAGAGAGCGAGACGGAGCATCGGACCGGGCGGCTGCATTGCGTCTGCGGCATCGCCTCGCGGTTGGCACGTCGTCAAGGCCCACTACCTCAGGCAAGTCTCCAACACCGGACCAGATTATGTTTCTCGATTGGCTCGAGCGCCGCATCGACCCGTTCGCGTCTTTCGAAGACGGGCGGATGCCGCCCAAGACGGTGACGGGCTTCGCGGCTTTCTATCTCAGGCCGATGCGGACCGCCTTGGTGATGCTGTTCCTCGTGGCGGTGGCCGCCGGGACGGTTGAGGCATCGCTCTACCTGCTCATGGGCTGGTTCATCGACCTCTTGAACAATGCCGACCGGGCCACGATCCTGCAGGACCACGGATGGAAGCTCGGCCTCGCGGCAATGCTGCTCCTCGTGGTTCGACCCTTCACGATCTGGCTGCACGAGGTGATGTCCAACCAGCTGCTCGTGCCGCAGGCGACCAACCAGGTCCGCTGGCGTACGCATCTCTATACGCTCGGCCACTCGCTCTCGTATTTCCAGGCCGATTTCGCCGGACGGCTTGCCAACCGGGTCGTGCAGGTCGGACCGGCCGTGCGCGAACTGGCCGTGGTCTTCATCGATACGCTTCTCTACGTGGCCATCTACGCGGTGACGGCAGTGGGGCTGTTCGGCTCCATCTCGTTATGGATGGCCCTGCCGGTCATCGTCTGGGTGGCGGCCTATTCGGTGCTGACCTGGTGGTTCGTGCCCCGTGCCCGAGCGCGCTCCCTCGTGACGGCCGACACGCGGTCGATTCTCATCGGGCGGATCGTCGACAGCTACACCAACATCCTCACCGTGAAGCTCTTCGCCCGCGACCGGGAAGAGCGCGCGGCCGTGCGCGACGCCATCGACGTCCACACCACGGCGCATCTACACCAGTTCCGGCTCGTGACGACCACGACGACGCTGCTCGGCATCCTCAACAGCGCGCTCATCGTCGCCACCGCCACTGCCTGTCTCCTGCTCTGGCGCAGCGGTGGAATGACCACCGGCGAGGCGGCGGCGGGTCTCGCCCTCGTCCTGCGGCTGATGGCGATGTCCGGTTGGGTCATGCAGACAGTGCGCGGCATCTTCGAGAATGTCGGCGTGATCCAGGAGAGCATGCAGACGATCTCGCGCCCGCACGGGATCGTGGATGTGCCGAACGCGCGGACGCTCATGGTCGACGGTGGCGATATTCGCTTTGACAGGGTCGGCTTCCGCTACGGCGACGGCACGCCGTCGGTCATCCAGGATTTCAGCCTCCATATCCGTCCGGGCGAGAAGGTCGGTCTCGTTGGCGTCAGCGGCGCGGGCAAGACCACCCTGACCGCGCTCTTGCTTCGGCTGCACGACATCCAGAACGGCCGGATCCTCATCGACGGTCAGGACATCGCGGGCGTCACGCAGGATTCCTTGCGCGAGGCGATCGCCATGGTCACCCAGGACACCTCGCTCCTGCACCGCTCGATCCGTGACAACATCGCCTATGGCAGGCCGGACGCGACGCTGGAGGAGATCCAGCGGGCGGCGCATCTCGCAGAGGCCGACGGGTTCATCGCCGGTCTCGTCGATAACAGGGGCCGGACAGGCTACGACGCCCAGGTCGGCGAGCGGGGCGTGAAGCTCTCCGGCGGCCAACGCCAGCGCATCGCCATCGCGCGCGTCATCCTGAAGAACGCGCCGATCCTGATCCTCGACGAAGCGACATCCGCCCTCGACAGCCAGGTCGAGGCGGCGATCCAGGACAGTCTCGACACCCTCATGCAGGGCAAGACGGTGCTCGCCATCGCGCACCGGCTTTCCACCATCGCTGCTCTCGACCGGCTGATCGTGATCGATGCCGGCCGCATCGTGGAGGAGGGGACCCATGCGGAGCTGATCCGCACCGGCGGGCTCTATGCGCGCCTATGGGAGCGCCAGTCCGGCGGCTTTCTCGGTGACGTATCGCCGACCGTCTACGAGGACGCGGCGGAATGATCGCCCTCAATGCTTCGGCTGGGGCAGCTGAGCGGCAGCGGCCCTCGCGCGGTCCGTGGCTCACCGAACTGCGGGCGACGCTGGTGCTCGCCGCGCCTCTGATCCTGACCAATCTCGCGCAGCACGGCCTGGTCACGGCCGATGTGGTTCTACTCGGGCGTCTCGGGGCGGAGCCGCTCGCCGCCGGGGCCCTGGCGACGAGCCTCTACTTCATCCTGTTCATCTGCGGAATCGGCCTCGCTTCGGCGGTCTCTCCCCTGATCGCGGGGGCGGTCGGCCAGGGCGATTCGGCCGAGCACGACGTGCGCCGTATCGTCGGCGCCGGGCTCTGGGCCGTCACTATCGCGATCGTCCCGGTGATGCTGGCGCTCTGGCACACCGAGTCGCTGTTGCTCGCCATGGGGCAGCAACCGAAGCTCGCGGAGGATGCCGGGCTCTACATGCGCGCCCTGCAATGGTCGATGTGGCCGGCACTCGCCTTCATGGCGTTGCGCGCCAGTCTGTCCGCCCTGGAACGACCGGGCTGGCCCCTCGCCATCAGCATCGCGGCGCTGCCGGTGAATGTTGGCCTGGCGATCTGGCTCGCCTTCGAGGGGCCGGGGCTGCTCGGCCTCGGCATGGTCGGTGTCGGCCTCGCCACGACGCTCGCCGCGTTTCTGTCTCTGGCCGCGCTCGTCGTGGTGATGTTACTTGCGCCCGGCCTGCGCCAGCGTCGGCTCTTTCTCGGGGTCTGGTGCCCTCATGCCGCGCGCCTCGCCACCATGTTCCGCCTCGGCCTGCCCATGGCGGCGACGGGTCTGGCCGAGGCGAGCCTGTTCGAGGCCGCCGTCCTCGGCATGGGCTTGTTCGGCACGGCCCCGCTGGCGGCCCATGCCGTGACGATCCAGATCGCCGCGATCTGCTTCATGGTGCCCAACGGTATCGGCCAAGCCGCGACGGTGAGGGTCGGACGGGCCTTCGGGGCAGGGGACCGCATGGCCATGCGCCGGGCGGGCGCCATCGCGATCCTCCTCGGCTTCGGCTTCATGAGCGCATGCGCGCTCGTCCAGGTGACGCTGCCGCGACCGCTCATCGGCCTCTTTCTAGACCTCGACGCGCCGGGAAATGTCGACGTCATCCCCTACGCCGTCACCTTCATCGGCTTTGCTGCGCTCTTCGCCATGGCGGACGGCATCCAATCGGTCGCTCTCGGCGCCCTGCGCGGCATGCAGGATACACGCGTGCCCATGGCCATCGCCCTGTTCGGATACTGGATCGTCGGAATCCCGTCCGGCATCCTCGCCGCCTGGGGCCTGGGCTTCGGCGGATCGGGGATCTGGATGGGGTTCTGCGCCGGTCTGGCGGTGGTCGCCGTGATGCTGGTGCGGCGCTGGCTATGGCTTAGCGGCAGCGTCATTTCGCGCTCGTGACGAATACTGTTTCCCGTCACGGGCCTACTCTGGACAGGTTCGCATCTGGCGTGCCAGAGAAACCTGCCTCAGAAGGCTCGTCTCGGGTGACGCCCGGTCGCATTGCACAGATTTGTGCAATCGTGTCTGCGTCTGCCCTACGCGCTTCTTTCGAGCGCCTCTAAATCTCGGCGAACGGAAGCGGCGCGCCCTCACTCTGCGGGTCGCCGAACCGGAGCCATCCTGTACCGGAGTGTCGATCTTGGCGAACACCCCTCCCTCATCAGGTCACGACGGGTCCCGCCGCGACTTCCTGTTCCTGGCGACTGGAGCCGGTCTCGCCGTGGGCGCCGGTGCCCTGGCCTGGCCCTTCGTGGCGTCCATGGCCCCGGATGCGGAGGTGATCGCCGCTGGTGCGCCCCTCGAGGTCGACCTGTCGCCGATCCAGGAAGGCCAGATCGTCAACGTGTTCTGGCGCGGCAAGCTGATCTTCGTGCGCAACCGTTCCGAGAAGGAGATCAAGGAATCGGAGGACACGAAGCTCAGCGAGCTCATGGATCCGCAGCCCGATTCCGCCCGCGTGAAGGAAGGCCACGCCAAGTGGCTCGTGGTCTACGGCAACTGCACCCATCTCGGCTGCGTGCCGATCGGTCACCAGGGCCAGTATGAAGGCTGGTCGTGCCCTTGCCACGGCTCGCTCTACGACACGTCCGGGCGCGTGCGCCGTGGACCGGCACCGACCAACCTGCCGATTCCGCCCTACGCATTCCTGAACGACACCAAGATCCGGATCGGCGAAGACGGCGGCAAGGCCGTCGCCTGACTTCGGCAGCATCGCTTACGAGCGATGAGGGGAGGGGTCCGGCAGCGACGGACCTGAGCGAAACAGACTTCGAAGCGGGTAACCTCATGAGCGGTCACGCCACCTACGTCCCCAAGAGTCGGATCGCCAAGTGGTTCGAATCGCGGCTGCCCATCGTCGGGCTGGTCCATTCGTCGTTCGTCTCGTTCCCCGTCCCGCGCAACCTGAACTATTTCTGGACCTTCGGCGCGATCCTGATCGCCATGCTGATGGCGCAGATCGTCACCGGCATCTGGCTGGCGATGCATTACGACCCCTCGGCCGGCAACGCCTTCAACTCCGTCGAGCACATCATGCGCGACGTGAATTACGGCTGGCTGCTGCGCTACATGCACGCCAACGGCGCCTCGATGTTTTTCGTGGCGGTCTACATCCACATTTTCCGCGCGCTCTATTACGGGTCGTACAAGGCCCCGCGCGAGGTGCTCTACATCCTGGGCGTGATCATCTACCTCCTGATGATGGCCACCGCCTTCCTCGGCTACACCCTGCCGTGGGGCCAGATGAGCTTCTGGGGCGCCACTGTCATCACCAACATCCTGGCCGCGATCCCGGTCGTGGGCGACACCATTCAGAGCCTGCTCTGGGGCGGCTATTCCGTCGGTAACCCGACGATCAATCGGTTCTTCTCGCTGCACTACCTGATGCCCTTCATGATCCTCGGCGTCGTGGTTCTTCACGTCTGGGCGCTTCATGTGACCGGCCAGAACAACCCGACCGGTATTCCGATCAAGACCGGCAAGGACGCGGTGCCGTTCACGCCCTACGCGACGATCAAGGACGTGTTCGCCACCGTCGTGTTCTTCGTCTTCTTCGCCTACTGGATCTTCTACCAGCCGAACTACCTTGGCCACGCGGACAACTACATTCCCGCCAACGCCTCGGTGACGCCGGCCCACATCGTGCCGGAATGGTACTTCCTGCCCTTCTACGCGATCCTTCGCGCGGTTCCGGACAAGCTCGGCGGCGTCATCCTGATGTTCAGCGCCGTGATCATCCTCGCCTTCGCGCCCTGGCTCGACACGTCCCGTGTCCGCTCGTCCAACTACCGTCCGATCTACCGCCAGTTCTTCTGGCTGTTCGTGGCGGTGTGCGTGGTGCTCGGCTGGCTCGGCGCCAAGCCGCCCGAGGGTGGCTACGTCCTCGCGTCGCGGATCTGCACCGCCTACTACTTCGCGCATTTCCTCATCGTGATGCCGCTGGTGGGGCTGTTCGAAACGCCGAAGGCGATGCCGGGATCGATCCTGGAAAGCGTGACCGGACCTCATCCGCAATATGGCGGTTCGGGCATGCCAGCCGGTGCGGCCGCCGCACCATCGTCGAAGGGTTGAGGTGCGGATCGTGAAAAGCATGAACACATCGCGCATCCTCGCCGTCACGCTCGTCGCGACCCTTCTCGGCTCTGCCTCGGTCAGCGCCGAGGACGGTCACTCCACGCCCAACCCGCCGCGGGAGAAGTGGAGCTTCGCCGGAATCTTCGGCAAGTTCGACGAGGCCCAGCTGCAGCGCGGCTTCCAGGTCTATCGTGAGGTCTGCTCGAACTGCCACAGCATGAGCCTCGTGAAGTTCCGCAACCTCGCCGAGAAGGGCGGGCCGGGTTTCACGGCCGGTCAGGTCAAGGCTCTGGCAGCCGAGTACAAGATCAAGGACGGCCCCAACGACGCGGGTGACATGTTCGAGCGGCCCGGCCGCCCGGCCGACGCCTTCCCGTCGCCCTTCCCGAACGATAAGGCGGCGGCGGCCGCCAATGGCGGCAAGGCCCCGCCCGATTTCTCGGTGCTGGCCAAGGCCCGCACCTACGAGCGCGGTTTCCCCTACTTCATCTTCGATGCGATGCCCTTCATCGGCTATTCGGAACAGGGCGTGGACTACATCCACGCGCTCCTGAACGGCTACGAGGACGCGCCGAAGGGAATGGATGTCCCGGCGGGCACGAACTACAACAAGTACTATCCCGGCCACCTCATCGCGATGGCGAAGCCCCTGAGCGACGGCCAGGTGACCTACGCCAAGGGTGCAGAGGGCAATCCCGTCGTTCCCGAAACGGTCGAGCAATATTCGCACGACGTGGCGGCGTTCATGTCCTGGGCGGCCGAGCCGCATATGGAAGCCCGCAAGGCCCTCGGCTTCCGTGTGATCCTGTTCCTGCTCATCCTGTCGGGCCTTCTCTACTACGTGAAGAAGAAGGTCTGGGCCGATGTGGGCGGCGAGGTCCACGGCCTGCAGCCGGAGCTTCACAAGACGAGCTGAGCCCCTTAAAGGCGGTTCACGACCGACGGGCTCGCTGTGGCGGGCCCGTTTTCGTTTCCACCCTGCGGGCACGCCCGGCGCGCCCTCGATGACGAACACAGGAGATTCGGCATGACCGCAGCAGTGCTCGGCGTGATAGGCGGATCCGGTGTCTACGATCTGCCCGGTCTCGAAGACATCCGTGAGGAAGCCATCGTCTCGCCCTGGGGCGAACCCTCCGATTCGCTGCGGATCGGTCGGATCGGCGCGACCAAGGTGGTCTTTCTCGCCCGTCACGGACGGGGCCATCGCCTCTCTCCCTCCGGCATCAATTACCGCGCCAATATCGATGTGATGAAACGCGCCGGCGTCACCGACATCGTCTCGGTCTCGGCCTGTGGCTCGTTCAAGAGCGAGCTTCATCCCGGCCTGTTCGTCCTCGTCGACCAGTTCGTCGACCGGACTCACGGCCGGGAATCGTCGTTCTTCGGCAATGGCTGCGTGGCGCATGTGCCCTTCGCCCATCCGGTAGGGCCGGCCCTTCAGGCGCGCATCGCGGCCGCCGCCGCGGCCGAGGAGCTGCCTGTCCATCGCGGCGGGACTTATGTCTGCATGGAAGGCCCACAATTCTCGTCCTTCGCCGAATCCCGGACCTACAAGGGCCTGGGCTACGACGTGATCGGCATGACCAACATGCCGGAGGCCAAGCTCGCCCGCGAGGCGGAGATCACCTTCGCCACCATCGCCATGGTGACGGATTTCGATTGCTGGCATCCGGGCCATGCCGATGTCGACGTCGCCTCGGTCGTCGCGGTCGCGCGCGCGAATGCCGACAAGGCGGCCCGGCTGATCTCGCGGATCGCCCGCGACTTCCCGGCCGAGCGCGAGGAATGCCCCGCGGGCTCCCACCGTGCCCTGGACGGCGCGATCATGACCGCACCGTCCCACCGCGATCCGGAGCTGCTGGCCAAGCTCGATGCCGTGGCGGGGCGCGTACTCGACGCCTGACCCGGCAGCATTCGACAGTAAGGCCTTTCCAGAGGAAGGCATTTGCCTCTAGAGCGTCGGTCCCGATAGCGATCCGGATCGACGGTCCGGAGTTCTCGTTCGGCATAGGCTCGTGGGCGATGTCCCCCATGTGCCGATGCTCTTGAAGGCGGCCCTGTCCGTGACGGTCAAACCATGAGCGAACCCTCAGCGATGCGCTCCGCAAGCATCAGCCGCCGGACGGCGGAGACCGACGTCAGCGTGTCCATCGGACTCGATGGAACCGGCAGATCGACGATCTCGACGGGAGTCGGCTTCTTCGACCACATGCTCGAACTCTTCGCCCGGCACGGGCTGTTCGACGTGGAGGCCAAGGTCACCGGCGATCTCCATGTGGACCACCACCACACCGTCGAGGATACCGGCATCGCCCTGGGGCAGGCCTTTGCGCGAGCTTTGGGCGACAAGCGTGGAATTGCGCGCTACGCCGATATCCACATGCCCATGGACGAGGCACTGACGCGGGTCGCCATCGACATTTCCGGACGGCCCTTCCTCGTGTTCCGCACCACGTTCAAGGTGGAGAAGATCGGGCAGTTCGACACCGAGCTGGTGCGTGAGTGGTTCCAGGCTTTCGCCATGAATGCAGGGATCACCCTGCATGTGGAGACTTTGTACGGCGACAACGCGCACCATATCGCGGAGAGCTGCTTCAAGGGCTTGGCCCGTGCCTTGCGGAAAGCGGTTGCGGTCGATCCGCGCGAAGACGGTCGGATTCCCTCGACGAAGGGTTCTCTGTAGGGCCTTCAGGGGCGGGAAGAGGCGGACAGACGCATGCGCACCTACACCATTCATCTGCCGTCGGATGCCGTCGCGGGCGAATCTCACGGTCTCGACCGGGCGGTCCTGGTCCCCGACGGGTTCTCGCTCCAGGCCTTCGTCTTCGGTCCGCTCTGGTTTTTCTTTCATCGACTCTGGCTGGCCGGTCTCGGTGTGCTGTCCCTCCTCGTGGCAGCCGGTTTCGCCGGCCGTTTCTTGGGGCTCGGCACCTTCGCGGGCTTCCTCATCACGATTCTCCTGCTCCTTCTAGTGGGGATGGAGGCATCCAGCCTGCGCCGGTGGACCTATGCCAGGCGCGGTCGTCCCGCCCGTGACGCCGTGGTCGCCCATTCCGCCGAAGAGGCCGAGATGAAGGCCGTGAACCGCTGGCTGACGGCTCCCCCCGTGGTCCGGCCGGGTCCGAGCGCCTATCCTGCCGCATCGGCGCGACCGGTCGATACGGCCATCGGCATGTTCCCCTTCGCCGAGCCGCGTCGTTCGTGATGTCCGAGACCGTCGCCATCATCGATTACGGATCGGGCAACCTGCATTCGGCCGCCAAGGCGTTCGAGCGCGCCGCCCGGGAAGTGGGACTGAGCACGACCCGCATCGTCGTCACCAGCGATCCCGACGTGGTGTCGTCCGCAGACCGCGTCGTGCTGCCCGGCGTCGGCGCCTATGCCGATTGCCGCAAGGGCCTCGATTCCGTCTCGGGCATGGTCGAGGCGATGACGCATGCCGCCCACGAACGCGGCCGCCCATTTCTCGGGATCTGCGTCGGCATGCAGCTCCTCGCCAGCCGGGGCCTCGAATACGAGGTCACGCCGGGGCTCGGCTGGATCGCCGGCGATGTCAGCCCGATCCGCCCGTCCGACCCCGACCTGAAGGTTCCCCATATGGGTTGGAACACCCTTCGGCTCGAGCGTCCGCATGCGCTTCTCGATGGCATCGCCACGGGCGAGAACGGGTTGCACGCCTATTTCGTCCATAGCTACGCCCTCGATCCGGTCGACCGGCGCGATGTCGTGGCCGACAGCGAGTATGGCGGTCCGGTCACCGCCCTCGTGGCGCGCGACAACGTCGCCGGAACCCAGTTCCACCCCGAGAAGAGCCAGCATCTCGGTCTGGCGCTGATCGCGAACTTCCTGCGTTGGCGTCCGTAGACGCCCTACCGCTCATCGACATTCAGAAAGCGACATCCACCGTGATCCTGTTTCCGGCGATCGATCTGAAGGAAGGGCGTTGCGTTCGCCTCGTCCAGGGTGACATGGCGCAGGCCATCGTCTTCAGCGACGATCCGGCCGCGCAGGCGAGCGTGTTCGAGGAGCAGGGCTTCTCCTGGCTTCACGTCGTCGACCTCGACGGGGCCTTCGCGGGCGCGCCGATGAATGCGTCGGCGGTGGACGCCATCCTCGCCCGCACCAACCTTCCGGTTCAGCTCGGCGGCGGCATCCGCGAGATGCGTACGGTGGAAGCCTGGATCGAGAAGGGCGTCAGCCGGGTCATCATCGGCACGGCCGCCGTACGCGACCCGGCCTTCGTACGCGAAGCGGCCCGCCTGTATCCGGGCAAGATCGCCGTCGGCGTCGATGCCAAGGACGGTCGCGTGGCGGTGGAAGGCTGGGCGAAGACCTCAAGCACCACGGCCGAGGAATTGGGGCGCCGGTTCGAGGATGCGGGCGTTGCCGCCATCATCTACACCGACATCGCCCGCGACGGCATTCTCAAGGGCCTGAACATCGAGATGACCCTCGCCCTCGCGCAGGCCGTGACGATCCCCGTTATCGCGTCTGGCGGCCTGGCCTCGATCGACGACGTCCATCGCCTGCTCGAACCCGATTGCGCCATGCTCGCCGGGGCGATCACCGGACGTGCGCTCTATGACGGCCGCATCGATCCGCGCGAAGCGCTCGCCGCCATCGCCCGGAAGGCGGCGTAACACCCGGCCTTGGTGAGCGCCCCCATGGGGCGGGCTCGCCGGGACTTCGTATAGGACGTCACCGCTCCACGGTGACAATCGACGCGAAAAAGCCGCGCGCCCCATGGGCGCGCGGCTTTTTCGTTACCCTAGGGAGTGGAGTTACAGGCCGTTCTTGGCCCCGGGCACGATGCTGGCGCCCGAGCCGCTACCGAAGGGCTCGTAGCGGGTGAGGCCGCGGAACAGCTGGCCGAGGAAGGCACGATCGGCGCCGCTCGTGGGCGTGGTGCGCTCGATGAAGTCGAACACCTTGCCGTCCTGGAGGCCGTAGAGGGCGATGCGCTCCACTTTGAAGCCGGCGTTGAAATAGACGGTGGTGACCTTCTGGTCCTCCACCTGTTCTCCGAGGAACAGCACCGTGCGGCGCGAGTTCTGGGTGATGTAGTACCAAGTCTTGTTGCCGACGGTGGATACCGTGGAGGGCGTACCGAGGATCTGGAGCACCTGCTCCGCGCTCATGCCAGGCTTCACCGTGGCGAGAGCGGCTTGATCGATCTGGTATCCGTGCCGGAGATCCTCACCGATGCAGCCGGAGATTCCCACACCGATAAGGCCAATGACGGCGAGACGGCTGATCGACGAGACGAAACGGCGCGACATCAGCCACCCTTGATCCGTTGAGACAACACGACGTTTGAACGTCATAGCTCGGTGCAGATCTCCACCTGGACGTTCCGGTGGAGCTTGCGCCCTGGCTGTCGGTTGCCGTACCGCGAGGTTATGGTTTTGACAAGGCAAGCTCGGCCACACCCCTCGCGCCTCCGGTGGACGGCATGATTTCGCGATTCTTCAAGCGAAGCTCGGCGCGCGCCAGCGTCGTCGAGGCGTTGCATCTGCGGATCAACGAAGCCTCGCGGGCGCCGGGGCTCTATACCCATCTCGGAGTCCCCGACACCGTGGAGGGCCGTTTCGAATGCCTGACGCTCCACGTCATCATGGTTCTGCGACGAATGAACCAATTGCCGGCTCCCGCGGCGGACATCGCCCAGGATCTGGTCAACGCGGTCTTCCTCCAGCTCGATTCCTCGCTGCGCGAACTCGGTGTCGGCGATTTCGGCGTGCCCAAGCGCATGAAGAAACTGGGTGCGGCCTTCTACGGTCGCGCGGCGGGTTACGACGGCGCCCTGGATGCGAGGGACGAGGACGGCCTCAAGGCTGCCCTGGCCCGCAACGTCATCGGCACCGAGACACCGGAGGCGGGTGCCGGCCTCGCGCGCTACGTGCTGATAAGCGTCGATCTTCTCGATGCGCGCGACCTCGACCGGATCGTCTCGCACGGGCCGGGCTTTCCCTCCCCGCTCACCCTCAGCCAATCAGGAGACATCTGACATGACGGCAAAGTCGACGGCCGGGCCATTGTCGCGGCCATTCCGGGTCGACCGCCTGCCCAGGGACAGGGCAGGGATCGTCATCGATGCGACCCCCGAGGAAGAAGCGGCGCTGGCGGCGGATTTCCGGATTCCGGCCATCCGCGATCTCGTGGGCCGGCTACACTGGAGCGGAACGTCCTCCCGCCTCGTCATCACCGGCACGGTCTCGGCCTTCGTCACGCAGGTCTGCACAATCAGCCTCGAACCGTTCGAGGCGGAAATCTCCGAACCGGTCGAGATCGTGTTCAGTGACCACGAGCCGGAAAAGGACGCCGGAGACGAGGAGGCCGATATCCCGGACCCGATCGTCAACGGTACGATCGACCTCGGACAGGTCACCGCCGAATTCCTGGCGCTCGGCCTCGATCCGTATCCGCGTAAGCCCGGCATCGACTTCGAGCCCGTCACCGACGCGACGGAATCGCCGCTAGCTATCCTCAAGACGTTGAAGCGCGACGAGGCCTGACGCTCGGCCCGAGCGACGGATTTTCAGGGTTCCGGCGCCGAAGTCGCGATACGGATTCCGGAAAAGCTGAGATTTCGTTTGCCCGCCGGGCTCGAACCGCTATTTTCCGCCGCGCCGAGGAGGGGCCCGCCCATGCGGGTCCATGCCTCTCGACCATCCCTTCTCGCCGAAGGGCGTCTCATCGACCCTTTTGCAAGAGGGGTCTGTCCGTCCTGAAAGAGGCCTCCGGCCGAACCACATGTCTCAAAGAGTGTGCATCTCGCTCGACGCCATGGGCGGCGATCACGGTCCTACGACCGTGGTCCCCGGCGCCGCCATCGCGCGCGAGCGCCATCCCGAGATGACGTTCCTGATGTTTGGGGACGAGGCCATCCTCGCCCCGATGGTGGCGGCCGAACCGCGCCTGAAGGGCGCCGTAGAGATCCGCCATACCACCGTGGCGATCTCCATGGACGAGAAGCCGAGCCAAGCCGTGCGTTCGGGCCGAGGCAAGTCCTCGATGTGGCGCGCGATTCAGGCCGTGAAGGACGGGGAGGCCGATGCGGCCGTCTCCGCCGGCAACACCGGTGCGCTCATGGCGATGTCGAAAATCTGCCTGAAGACCTTGGCCGGTATCGAGCGCCCTGCCATCGCGTGCCTCTGGCCGACCGTGCGCGGCGAGAGCGTCGTCCTCGATGTGGGGGCGACGATTGGCACAGACGCGGAGCATCTCGTGGAGATGGCCCTGATGGGTGCCGCCATGGCCAGGATCGTGTTCGATCTCGATAAGCCGACCGTGGGCCTGCTCAATGTCGGGACCGAGGAGATGAAGGGCAACGAGGCGGTGAAGGAAGCCGCCCGGCGCCTGCGCGAAAGCGATCTGCCGAACCTGAACTATCACGGCTTCGTGGAGGGCAACGACCTCGGCAAGGGCACCGTGGACGTGGTGGTCACCGAAGGCTTCACCGGCAATATCGCGCTGAAGACCGCGGAGGGCACAGCCAAGCAGATCGGCAGCTACCTGCGCGCGGCCATGAGCCGGACCCTCTCGGCCAAGATCGGATACTTTTTCGCCCGGCAGGCTTTCAAGGCACTCCGCGACAAGATGAACCCGAGCCGGGCAAACGGTGGCGTCTTCCTCGGTCTGGAGGGTATCGTCATCAAGAGCCACGGCTCGGAAGATGCCCATGGTTTCGCAGCCGCCGTCGATCTTGCGCACGATATGGCGCGTCACGACCTGATGCGGACCATTCGCGACATGCTCGAACTCACGCCCATGGCCGCCTCCGCATGAGGTGGTCGATGCCGGATCGGATCTGACATGGCGGTTATACGCTCCGTAGTGGCGGGAACGGGCTCGGCCCTTCCCGCACGCCTGGTGACGAACGACGAGTTGACGAAGACCGTCGACACTTCCGACGAATGGATCGTCCAGCGCACGGGCATCCGTCAGCGCTACTTGGCCGATGCCGGTGAGACCACATCGACCCTGGGCATCAAGGCCGCCGCCGCTGCCCTGGAAGATGCCGGGCTCGGTCCGGAGGATATCGACCTCGTCATTTGCGCCACGTCCACGCCGGACCATACCTTTCCGTCCGTGGCGACCCAGATCCAGGCGGGGCTGGGGATACGGTCGGGTTTCGCCTTCGACCTCCAGGCAGTCTGCGCCGGGTTCGTCTACGGCGTCGCCACCGCCGACAAGTTCATTGCCTCCGGGAGCGTGAAACGCGCGCTCGTGGTCGGCGCCGAGACTTTTTCGCGAATCCTCGATTGGGAAGACCGCACGACCTGCGTGCTGTTCGGCGATGGAGCAGGGGCGATCGTGCTCGAAGCCCAGGACGGCGAAGGGACGAGTGACGATCGTGGCGTACTCACCAGCCACCTGCGGTCCGATGGACGGCACCGGGAGAAGCTCTACGTCGATGGCGGCCCCGGCTCCACCGGCACGACCGGCCACCTGCGGATGGAAGGCAAGGAGGTCTTCCGCTTCGCGGTAGGCTCGGTGACGGATGTCATCGCCGACGCGTTCGCCGCAACGGGGACGAGCGCGGACGACCTGACATGGTTCGTGCCGCATCAAGCCAACCGGCGCATCATCGAAGCCTCCGCCGACAAGCTCGGCATCGACCGGAGCAAGGTCGTCCTCACTGTCGACCAGCACGGCAACACCTCGGCGGCCTCCATCCCGCTCGCCCTCGATGCGGCCCGTAAGGACGGTCGGATCAAGCGCCGCGATCTCGTGATGATCGAAGCCATCGGCGGTGGTTTCACCTGGGGCGCCTCACTCATCCGCTGGTAGGGCGCGCCACGCTTCCATGGCATGGCCAAGCTTTGGATCGGACGCGCGGTTGACCGCGGGGCAAACGAAGATTAGCGTGTCCGATCATAGAGATACGTTAGAAAATACGATTCGTTTGGGGAATGACGCATGGCAGGGAAGACGGTCACACGCGCCGATCTGAGCGAGGCCGTCTATCAGCAGGTCGGCCTGTCGCGGACGGAATCCGCGGCTCTCGTCGAGACCGTGTTGTCGGAGATCTGCAGCTGCCTCGCATCCGGTGAAACGGTGAAGCTGTCCTCGTTCGGTTCCTTCGTCGTTCGCGGCAAGGGCCGGCGCGTCGGCCGCAACCCCAAGACCGGCGTCGAGGTCGCCATCGAGCCGCGCCAGGTGATGGTGTTCAAACCTTCCAACGTGCTCAAGGCCCGGATCAACGGCGTGAACGGCGTCGCGGAACAGGACGACGATTGAGGTCCATCATGCCGCTGGCAGCCAAGGTTCCGACCGATCCGACTTCCGGCAGGGACGGCTCCTTCGAGGTGAGCATCCCCGGCCTGATGGATCACCGCGACACCGTGGAGAAGCGCCCCGGCGCCTTCCGCACCATCAGCGAAGTCGCCGACGATATCGACGTCCCGCAGCACGTCCTTCGGTTCTGGGAAACCAAGTTCACCCAGGTCAGGCCGGTCAAGCGTGCCGGCGGTCGGCGCTACTATCGGCCCGAAGACGTCGACCTGATCAAGGGCATCCGCCGCCTGCTTCACGACCAGGGCTACACGATCCGTGGTGCCCAGCGTGTCCTGAAGGAGAATGGCATCCGCTTCGTGCAATCGGTCGGCCGAGGCGAAGCGGAGGTGGCGGCGCCGAGCCAGCGCGATCTGGACGCCGGAGATTCTGAGGCAGAGGACGAGGCGGTCAGCCATCTCGCCGGCGACGAGCGCCAGAGCCTCGATCGACAGGCTCTGAGGGCAGTGCTGGACGACCTTTACGCGTGCCGGGATGCTCTACGGCATCTCCGCGACCCGTCGGATCCTTCGGCTCACTCCTGAGACGTCCATCGGGGTCGGCGCGAGGGACGTTTTGCACCTGATGGATCGTTTGTGTCCGAGAGCGTGCGGACCCCTGCTCGCGAAGGAAACGTTCCGGTGCCCTCGACGGCGGGCAGGCGCCTTCCCACATGCATCCGGCCACGGCGGTCGCACTTTTTTCGTCCCATAAGGTCGCCAGGCATCACCGGAGACCGCCCGATGTACGCCGTCAAATCGAAGACCTCTCTCGCAGCAGGCCTGTTTCTCGCCCTGGCCAGCGTCCCGGCCATGGCCCAGGACACCGCGACCCGCTCTGAGACCGCGGCACCCGGCAAGAGCGTCCGCATTCTCATCGCCTCGAACCTGAAGGACGATTGCAAGCCGGGCTCGATGCCCGAGATCCGCATCAGCACGTCGCCCAAGAATGGATCACTCATCACCAAGACCGGCAGCGTCACGACCCCGTCGAGCCACAAATGCCCGAACAAGAAGACCGCCGCGACGGGCGTCTTCTACCAGAGCAAGGACGGGTTCACCGGAACCGACGAAGTCGTGGTCGAGGTGAAAAAGGCGGATGGGAAGACCACGACCCAGACGATCAACATCACCGTCGGCGGTTCGGCCACAAAGGGCGGTGACGAGAGCAAGAAGGGCGCCACCGACCTGTGAGCCTAGCCTGAGACCATTCAGGCATGACGCGTCCGGCGGCCTGTATCCACGCCGCCGGACTCCGCACTGTGGCAAGCTTCCCACGCTCAATTGCCGTCGCGACCGCACTGCGACAAAACTGGGCCTGTCAGTTGCATCCTAGCCGAGACAGGATGAAGCTACGTCAGTCGTGAAGGGATCGGGATGCCAATGCCATCGACGAACGACCTGTTCCAGAGCTTTACCCGGGGTTACGAAGCACGCCGCGACACGGAGATGAGCCTCTCCGAATTTCTCGAGGCCTGCCGCGACGAACCCCTGATGTATGCGACAGCGGCCGAACGCATCCTCGATGCGATCGGCAAACCGGAATTCGTCGATACGTCCAAGGATGCCCGCCTCGGCCGGGTATTCATGAACCGGACGATCCGGATCTACCCAGCCTTCTCGGAATTCTACGGCATGGAGGAGACGATCGAGCGGATCGTCTCGTTCTTCCGGCACGCTGCGCAAGGTTTGGAGGAGCGCAAGCAGATCCTCTATCTGCTCGGCCCGGTGGGTGGCGGCAAGTCCTCCTTGGCCGAGCGGCTGAAGGCGCTGATGGAGGTCCACCCCATCTATGTGCTCAAGGCCGGCAACGAGGTCTCGCCCGTCTTCGAAAGCCCCCTCGGCCTCTTCGACCCCGAAGTGATGGGGGCCGAAATCCAGGAGCGCTACGGCATTCCCCGCCGCCGCCTCACCGGACTGATGAGCCCCTGGGCCCTGAAGCGCCTCGATGAGTTCAACGGCGATATTTCGCAATTCAAGGTCATCAAGGTCCGGCCGTCGCGCCTGCGCCAGATCGGCATCGCCAAGACCGAGCCTGGTGACGAGAACAATCAGGACATCTCGAGCCTCGTTGGTAAGGTGGATATCCGCCGCCTGGAGACGCTGTCCCAGGCCGACCCCGATGCCTATTCCTATTCCGGCGGCCTCAACCGGGCGAACCAGGGCGTTCTCGAATTCGTCGAGATGTTCAAGGCGCCCATCAAGATGCTGCACCCGCTGCTCACGGCGACGCAGGAGGGCAATTACGTCGGGACCGAGAACATCGGCGCGATCCCCTTCACCGGGATCATCCTGGCGCACTCGAACGAGTCCGAGTGGCAGACCTTCAAGACCAACAAGAACAACGAAGCCTTCATCGACCGCATCTACGTCATCAAGGTGCCGTACTGCCTGCGGGTGACGGAAGAGCAGCGGATCTACGAGAAGCTGGTCTCGGGCTCCGAACTGGCGGACGCGGCCTGCGCTCCCGGCACGCTGGAGATGCTGGCACGCTTCTCCGTGCTCTCGCGCCTGCGCGAACACGCGAATTCCAACGCCTTCTCGAAGATGCGCGTCTATGACGGCGAATCCCTGCGCGAGGTCGATCCCCGCGCCCGTTCCATGCAGGAATACAAGGATTCGGCAGGCGTCGACGAGGGCATGGACGGCATCTCCACGCGCTTCGCCTTCAAGGTGATGGCGGCGACGTTCAACCACGACACCACCGAGGTTTCCGCCGATCCCGTGCACCTCATGTACGTGCTCGAACAGGCCTTGCGCCGCGAGCAATTGCCGCCGGAGACGGAGAAGCGCTACCTCGAATTCATCAAGACCGAGCTAGCGCCGCGTTATGCCGAGTTCATCGGCCACGAGATCCAGAAAGCCTATCTCGAATCCTACCACGATTACGGCCAGAACCTGTTCGACCGTTACATCGACTACGCCGATGCGTGGATCGAGGACCAGGACTTCAAGGATTCCGAGACGGGGCAGCTCCTCAATCGTGAACTCCTGAACCAGGAGCTCACCAAGATCGAGAAGCCGGCCGGCATCGCGAATCCCAAGGATTTCCGCAACGAGGTGGTGAAGTTCGCCCTTCGCTCGCGGGCACAGCATGGCGGCCGCAACCCGTCATGGACCTCCTACGAGAAGCTGCGGGAGGTGATCGAGCGCCGGATGTTCAGCCAGGTGGAGGAACTGCTTCCGGTGATCTCCTTTGGTTCGAAGAAGGACGGCGACACCGAGAAGAAGCATGGCGAGTTCGTCGACCGCATGGTGGCGCGCGGCTACACCGAAAGGCAGGTCCGACGGCTGGTCGAATGGTACATGAGGGTGAAACAGGCGGGCTAGCTTTCCGAGCACGTCCCGTCGCGACGGACAGACGGGCGGGCATCATCGATGTCCGCCCGCCACGACCAGCGAACTGCCAGAGTCTTGAAGGCGAGGGCGAAAACACCGGATGCACATCGTCGACCGTCGATTGAATCCAGGAGGCAAGAGCCTCGCGAACCGTCAGCGCTTCCTGCGCCGGGTCAAAGACATGGCCCAACGTGCCGTGCGAGAATCGGCCCGCGAGAAGGACATCAAAGATCTCGGCAAGGATGGCCGCGTCACGGTTCCGGGCGACGGTGTTCGCGAACCGAGATTCAGCCGGCAATCCGGCACCGGATTTCAGGACTACATTCTTCCCGGCAACAAAACCTACGTGGAGGGAGACCGGATCGAGCGTCCACCCGGCGGCGGCGGCGGAAAGGGTTCGGGGGAGGGCGGTGAAGGCTCCGAGAACAGCGAGGACGCCTTCAACTTCGTGCTGACGCGGGATGAGTTCCTCGAACTCTTCCTCGAAGACTTGGAACTCCCCGACCTCGCCAAGCGCCGCCTCTCCGTGGTGGAAACCGAGGGACTGCGTCGGGCGGGCTATACGGTGTCCGGCTCGCCCGCCAACCTCGCCCTGACGCGCACCCTGCGCAATTCCATGTCGCGCCGCATCGCTCTGAAGCGGCCGAAGCCGAACGAGATCGCGGAACTCGAGGCGCGGATCGCCGACGCCCAGGGCACCGATCCGCTTCTCCCGGACATGAAGCTCGCCCTCGAAGCCCTGCGCGAGCGCACCCGGCGCATTCCCTATGTCGACCCGATCGATCTTCGTTACCGCCGCTTCGAGCCTTATCCGCGCCCCATCGCTCAGGCGGTCATGTTCTGCCTGATGGATGTGTCCGGTTCGATGACCGAGCACATGAAGGATCTGGCCAAGCGCTTCTACATCCTGCTGCACATCTTCCTCACGCGGCGCTACCGCCACGTCGAGATCGTCTTCATCCGCCATACCGACAAGGCGACGGAGGTGGACGAAGAAACGTTCTTCGGCTCGCGCGAGACCGGCGGGACGCTGGTCTCGTCGGCCCTGGTGGAGATGAAGCGCGTCATCACCGAACGCTACAGCCCGGATGATTGGAACATTTACGCCGCGCAGGCCTCTGACGGCGACAACGTCTCCAGCGACGGCCCGACTGCCACCGAATTGCTGCGGGCGCATATCCTGCCCGCCTGTCAGCACTTCGCCTATCTCGAAGTCGGCGACGAGAACGGTCCACGGGCCGGCTTCGTGGAGCACCGCACCACCCTTTGGCGCACCTATGAGGGGCTCGCCAAATCAGGCGGCGCCATCGCCATGCGCAAGGTCAACCACCGCCGCGACATCTACCCCGTCTTCCGCGACCTGTTCGGGCGAAAGGACGCCCGGGCGGAGGCGGAGGGGTGAGCGGCGCTCTCGCGCGCGACCCTCGTCCCGCTACGGAGGAGGGAAGACCTGTTCCGGCCTCTCGGTCTTCAGCGATGAGGCGGACGGACTATACCGACGCATAGATCGGGACCACGCATGACACTCACGCTTCCCCAAACGATCTCGGGCCGCCAGACACCCCTGTTCAGCGGGAACGACTGGGATTTCGACACCATCCGCCGCATTCATGACGCGTGCGAGGCCGAGGCGCGGGAACTCGGCCTGTCCTGGTACCCGAACCAGATCGAGATCATCACCGCCGAGCAGATGCTCGACGCTTATGCCTCCATCGGCATGCCGCTGTTCTACAAGCACTGGTCCTTCGGCAAGCATTTCGCCCAGCACGAGGCCGGTTACCGGCGGGGGATGATGGGGCTCGCCTATGAGATCGTCATCAATTCCGATCCGTGCATCTCCTACATCATGGAGGAGAACACGGCGACGATGCAGACGCTGGTGATTGCGCATGCCGCCTTCGGCCATAACCACTTCTTCAAGAACAATTACCTGTTCAAGCAATGGACCGATGCCGAGGGTATCCTCGATTACCTCGACTTCGCGAAGGGCTTCATCTCCCGATGCGAGGAGCGCTACGGCCACCATGCCGTGGAGCAGGTGCTGGACGCCGCGCATGCGCTGATGAGCCAGGGCATCCATCGCTATCCCCGCAAGAAACGGCCCGACCTCGCCTCCGAGCAGCGTCGCGAGCGGGAGCGGGCCGAGCATGGCGAACAGATCTACAACGATCTCTGGCGAACCCTCCCGCAAAAGACCGCCGGCGCCAGGCCGGATGCGGCCCTGGAGCGCCGCAAGGCGCTGCTGGAGCTACCGCAGGAGAACCTGCTCTATTTTCTCGAGAAGGCCGCCCCCAGGCTCCGGCCCTGGCAGCGCGAGATCCTGCGCATCGTCCGTCTCGTGGCGCAGTATTTCTATCCCCAGCGCCAGACCAAGGTGATGAACGAGGGCTGCGCCACCTACTGCCACTATCGGATCATGACCTCGCTGTCGGAGAAGGGGCTCATCAACGAAGCCGCCTATCTCGAATTCCTGCAGTCGCACACCAACGTCATTCGCCAGCCGAACTACAACGAGCGCGGCTATGGCGGGCACAATCCCTACGCCATCGGCTTCGCGATGATGCAGGACATCGCCCGCATTGTGGAGCAGCCGACGGAGGAAGACCGGCATTGGTTCCCCGAGATCGCCGGCACGGGTGACGCGATGGCGACCCTGCGCGACATCTGGGCGAATTATCGGGATGAGAGCTTCATCGCGCAGTTCCTCAGCCCCAAGCTCATGCGCGACATGCGCCTGTTCCACGTCGTCGACGATCCCGACGAGGCCGAACTGCGCGTCGAGGCGATCCATGACGAGCGCGGTTACCGCAAGCTACGCCGATCTTTCGCACGACAATACGACGTCGCCTGGCTCGATCCCGATATCGAGGTGGTGGATGTCGACCTGGAGGGCGACCGCCGCCTCATCGTCCATCACAAGGCGCTGAACCGCATCACGCTCCAGGCCGACGATGCCAGACGCGTTCTGCAGCATCTGGCGGATCTCTGGGGCTACGACGCGGTGCTGAAAGAAATCGACCCGGCGACGGGCGCGATCCTCGCCGAACATCACGCGGCGGCGCGGCCGATCTTCTTCTGACGGGCCGGAAAACACGGGATTGAGCCGCGATGCATCGTATTTGATCCATCGTGCTCGCCTTTCCTTCGCAGGCGCTCACCCATCCTCGAAGGCGTAAATGGCGAGGTTTGTATGAGTGAGCGTCGGATCGATGAGCGGCTCCGCAAGGACGAGGCTGGCCTGATCGCCATAGACGAACACACGACGATCCCCTGCATCGTCTACGACATATCCGCCTCCGGTGTGCGCCTCACCCTTCCGGAAGCCATCCAGGTCCCTGACACGTTCATCCTGTACTCCTCCTGTGTCGCGGGGATGGAAGTCTGCCGCGTGGTATGGCGTGGCGAGGAGACCATCGGTGCGACCTTCAGCAGGGTGACGGCCTGAGGCTCGGTACACCGGACCTCGCCGTCGGCGCAGCCGTCTCCGCAGCCCGATCGGCGTCTGATATCGATTCGGCCGTATCGCAATGCATCCGGAGTCAGTGCCGAAATCCGGAATTCTCGGGGAAACGAAAAAGGCCGGGGCTGCGCACCCCGGCCTTTACGTCAGGACGGACGACATAAGCTCGAAGGCCAATGTCACCGCGTTTTAATGGTCGGAGTAGCAGGACTTGAACCTGCGACCCCCTGTCCCCCAGACAGGTGCGCTACCGGGCTGCGCTATACTCCGTCAAGAACCGTCCTGACTACCGATCGACTGCGAAAGACACCGATCCAGTCCTTGGTCCGAGGACCAACGCGCTGACTGGGCTGCGCTCCGCTTCGACGCCCTGTAACGGGCTGAGGGGTCTTAGCTTCACGGTCCTTCCCGTGCAACCCCTTTTCCGCGAGTCCGGCGCAGAGCTTCATGCGCCGGACCTTGTCGTCTTCACGCGTGCGACGGCGTCGCGTGGGGATCGTGCTTGTCGGGGGTGGTGTCGTGCGGATCCTTGCCACGCTTCTTGGCGAACCAGATCAGTATGTTGCGGATCGCCACATAGAAGACCGGGGTCAGGAACAGCCCGAAGAACGTCGCGCCGATCATACCGAAACAGACGGCGGTTCCGAGAGCCTGACGCATCTCCGCGCCGGGACCGGTGGCGATGACGAGGGGGACCGTACCGAGGATGAAGGCGAAGGCCGTCATTAGGATCGGGCGCAGGCGCAGGCGGCAGGCTTCCACCGCGGCGGCAACCGGCCCCTTCTTCTCCGTCTCCTCGAGCTGGTGAGCGAATTCCACGATCAGGATCGCGTTCTTCGCCGCCAGACCGATGAGCACGATCAGCCCGATCTGGGTCAGGATGTTGTTGTCCTGCCCCCTGAACTGGACCGCGCCCAAGGCCGAGAGCACACCTGTCGGCACGACGAGGATGATCGCCAGCGGCAGCGCCCAGGATTCATACTGCGCCGCGAGCACCAGGAAGACGAGGAGCACGCCGAGACCGAAGACGTAGATCGCGGTGTTGCCCGTTGCCTTCTGCTGGAAGGCGATCTCGGTCCAGTCGTAGGCGTAGCCCTCCGGCAGGGACTGAGCGATCTTCTCCATCGCCGCGAGCGCCTGGCCGGTCGACACGCCGGGCTTGGCATCGCCCTGGATCGGCACCGAGTAGAACAGGTTGAACCGCTGGACGATCTGCGGCCCGCTGATCTCGCGGATCGACGCGAGGGTTCCCATCGGCACCAAGGCGCCGGTGGAGGAACGCACCTTCAGCCGCTCGATATCGCCCTTCTCCAGGCGGAAGGCCGCGTCGGCCTGGGCACGCACCTGATAGATGCGGCCGAACGTGTTGAAGTCGTTGACGTAGGCACCGCCGAGATTGGTCTGCAGCGTCGCGAAGACCGAGGCGAGCGGCACGTTCAGCATCCGCGCCATCGTGCGATCGATGTCGATGAAGAGCTGAGGCGTGTCGTTGCCGAAGGTGGTGAACACGCGCTGGACGTCGTTGCTCTGGTTCGCCTGACCGAGAATCTCGTTCGTGGCGGCCAGCAGCGGAGCGATGGCCGAGTTCTGGCGGCTCTCGATCTGCATCTTGAAGCCACCGCCGGTACCGAGGCCTCGGACGGGCGGCGGCGGAATGAACAGGACGCGGGCCTCTTGGATCGAGGCCGTGGCCTTGAACACGTCGCCGGTGATGGCCGCCGCCGTCCTACCCGTCGTGGCACGCTCCTTTGCCCCCTTCAGGACCAGGAACATCACGGCGCCGTTGGTGGTGTTGGTGAAGGTCGCCCCGTCGAAGCCCGAGATGATGACGGCATCGGCGACGCCGTCGACCTTCAGGGCCATGTCGGCGGCCCGCCGCACCACGGCGGTGGTGCGCTCCAGAGCCGAGCCCGCCGGCAGCTGGACGACGCCGATGAGGTAGCCCTGGTCCTGCTGCGGGATGAAGCCGGTGGGCGTCGTGGTGGCCACATGCAGCGTTCCGGCGATGATCGCGGCATACACCACCATCATACCGAGCAAGCCGATCATGCGTCCGGTCAGGAAGCCGATCGTCGCCGCATACCAATGCGAGAGCTTGTCGAAGCCCCGATTGAACAAGTCGGCGAGCCAGCCGAAGAACCGCGTCAGGAAGAATTTCGGCTTGGCATGTTCGTGGTGGGGCTTCAGCAGCAGCTTGCAGAGCGCCGGTGACAGCGTCAGCGAGTTGAACATCGAGATGATGGTCGAGGCCGCGATGGTCAGCGCGAACTGCTTGTAGAACTGGCCGGAAATGCCCGGGATGAACGCCGTCGGGATGAACACCGCCGACAGGACGAGGGCGATGGCGAGCACCGCGCCGCCCACTTCGTCCATGGTCTTGTGCGCGGCGTCTCCGGGCGAGAGTCCCTCGGCCATGTTGCGCTCGACATTCTCCACCACGACGATCGCGTCGTCGACGACGATGCCGATGGCGAGAACGAGCCCGAACAGGGTCAGGTTGTTGATGGAGAAGCCGAAGGCCTGCATGGCGGCGAAGGTGCCGATGAGCGAGACCGGGATCGCGATCACGGGGATCAGCGCCGTGCGCCAGCTCTGCAGGAAGACGATGACCACGACGACCACGAGGGCCACGGCTTCGAATAGGGTCTTGTAGACCTCGTGGACCGATTCTTCGATGAACTCCGTGGGGTTGTAGGCGATGCGGTACTCGACCCCCGGCGGGAAGCTCTTCTTGATCGTCTCCATCGTCGCCCGCACCTGCGAGGCGGCTTCGAGGGCGTTCGTCCCCGGACGCTGGAACACGCCGACGCCGACGGCGGGGGTCCCGTTCAGGAAGGACTGCGTGGTGTAGTCCTTCTGGCCCATCTCGGTGCGGGCAATGTCCTTTACGCGCACGAGGCGGCCGTCGCTGGCCTTGACGATGACCTCGGTGAACTCCTCCGGGGTCTGGAAGCGGCCCTGGGACTGGACGACGAGCTGGAAGGCGTTGTCCTTCGGTGCGGGCGGGGCGCCGAGGGCGCCGGAAGCGACCTGGACGTTCTGCTCCTGCAGGGCCGAGATGACGTCGGTGGTCGAGAGCCCGTAGGCGGAGAGCTTGTTCGGATCGAGCCAGATGCGGAGCGCGTATTCGCTGCCGCCGAACACGGTGATGTCGCCGACGCCATCGAGGCGCAGGAGCTCGTCGCGGATCCGCAGGTAGATGTAGTTCGAGAGGTAGTTCTGGTCGTAGGTGTTGTCTGGTGAAAGCAGATGCACGACCATCATCAGATCGGGCGACGACTTGCGGACGGTGACGCCGAGGTTGCGCACGTCCGGCGGCAGGCGTGGTTGCGCCACCGAGAGGCGGTTCTGAACCAGCACGTTGGCGATATCGAGGTTGGTGCCGACCTTGAAGGTGACGGTCAGCTGCATGTTGCCGTCATTGGTCGACAACGACGTCATGTAGAGCATGTTGTCGACGCCGTTCACCTCCTGCTCGATCGGCGTCGCGATCGTCGCCGCCACCGTCTCGGCATTGGCGCCCGGATAGGAGGCGCGCACGACGACGGTCGGCGGAACGATCTCGGGATATTGCGCGACGGGCAGCGACTCGTAGGAGACGTAGCCGAGGATCAGGAAGATGATCGACGTCACCGACGCGAAGATCGGCCGATCGACGAAGAAGTGGGCAAAGCGCATCGGTCAAACCTCTCGCCGCATAGGAGCCCTGGGCCACCTCTGCGGGAATGTTTCTTCGTTCGCCGTCACGAGCCCGCCTGATGTCACGCCCCTGAAACGGAAGGCGGAAACGAGCGGGCCCGGTCTAGAATGGGGTCGCGTCAGCTGCGGCTCGGCGGCAGCGTGCTCGCCTCTGCCGTCACCTTGGCGCCGGGGCGGACGCGGGACAGGCCGTTGACGACGATGTTCTCGTCGCCCTTCAGGCCTTCGCGGATCACGCGGTATCCATCGACCTTCGGCCCGAGCTTCACGTCGCGGGTGCTCACCGAGCCATCATCGGCCACGATGTAGACGATGCGCTTGTCTTGGTTCGCCGAGATGGCCTCGTCGGGGAGCAGGATACCCTGGAACGGCTTCGTCGCCGGCAGCGAAACGATGCCGAACAGGCCCGGCTTGATGAAGCCGTCCGGGTTCTCGACCGTGGCGCGCAGCAGCACCGTACCGGTGGCGTTGTCGACGCGGTTGTCCACGAAGTCGAGGGTGCCCTTGCGGGTGGGCTTTGTCTCGTTGGTCAAGGCGATCAGGATCGGAACGCCCTTGCCCTTCTGGGTCTGGCCCATGCCGATACCGAGGCTGCCCTGGTATTTCAGGAACGAACGCTCATCGACGGTGAAGCCAAAATAAATCGGGTCCAAGGAGACGATGGTCGTCAGCTGGGTCTGATCGGTGATGACGATGTTGCCCTCGGTGACGAGGCGCTGGCTGATCCGACCAGAGATCGGGGCGCGGACTTCGGTGAAGTCGTAATTGAGCTGAGCCTGTCGAAGCTGGGCGTCGGCGCTGTCGACATTGGCTTGCGCCGTCTGCGACGCCTGGCGCCGCTGATCCGTCACCTGCTCTGAGATGTTGCCCGAGCGGCTCAAGGTCTGAGCGCGTTCGAGGTCGGTCTGCGAGAAGGTCAGCCCGGCCTGCGCGGAGGTGAGGGCGGCCTTGGCCTGGTCGAGGGCAGCCTTGTAAGGGCGGCGGTCGATGACGAAGAGCAGGTCGCCCTTCTTCACCGTCGCGCCATCCACGAAGTTGACCTTTTCGAGATAACCGGTGACCCGCGCCCGGACGTCGACGATCTCTACCGGATCGAACCGCCCGGTATACATGTCGGTTTCGACGATCTCACGCACCACCGGCTTGGCCGTGGTGACTTTGGGAGGCGGCCCACCGGGCGCCTGCGCGGAGACCGGAGATGCGAAGGCTAGAAATGCTGCGGACAGGAGGATCGCGGACGACCATCCGGAGAGCGGACGCTTGATCATGTTGCTTTTCCCTGCGCCCAGCGAGCTAAAGGCACCGTTCCCGCGATGTCGTGCGCTGCCGCACATAGCCCGTGGAGCGATGGGATTGAGGCGTGGAATAATCGCCGAACCGCCGAGCGGCCGGACTTCGGACACCGGATATTCAGGACTCGACCGTTTCGCCGGCACGATACCAGTCCTTGAACCCGCCGACATAATGCTCCTCCACCGGGATCCCGGCGGATTGCGCGGCGGCCAAGGCATGAACCGAACGGACACCGGCCGCGCACGAAAAGACCGGGCGGCGCCCGTCCTCGGAGATGAGGGTCGACAACGCTTGCGTGTCGAAGGTCGATAGCGGGTGGGTGACCGAACCCGGAATATGCCCGGCCGAATATTCGTGCGGCTCCCGCACATCGATGAGCAGGATCGATCCGTCGTCGAGCCCGCGTTTGACCGTTTCCCGATCGAGATCGACAACCTTCATGCGCTTGGCCCTCGCTTCATCGCCCGGTGTGGCGAATGTTCTTATGCGTCAGGCGTCATCTCGGCAAATCCTCAGCCGGACAAGGCCCAACGCCAATGCTCGGCAACCCGAGCCGGAGGAGGTTCGGCTCGATAGAGCGAAGCTGTTCGAGTGGCACGGATAGGCGCGATGACCACCTCCACCTCCCGCCGCATCTGTTCGAAGTCTTCGAGAGATCCTGGGTAGGTGCAGGACCTGGGCGACCGCATCACCCGTGCCCCGAGCGTCGTCGCAGACAGCCGAAGATCGTAGTTAGGCCGGGTTGAAACCGCTGAGAACGGGCAGTCTTGGATCGGCGATTCCAATGGCCTGGAACAGGCTGCCCATGCCTCGTTTTCCCGATGCGGTGAGCCGATGGAACGCGGTATCGACCGCGTCCGCCTGTGCGCGGCTCGCCCCGACTTTCAGGCGATCAGCGCGCTGGCGCAAACCGAGGTTCAGGAGGAACGCTCCCTGGTCCAGCGGACCGTCGATACGGGCGCCTTCACCCCTGGCCGCTCGGCCGAGGGCGGCGAAATCGACATGGGTCGTCAGATCCGCCTCACCGGGAGACAGCAGGGGATCGGCGAAGCGGTGAGCCGATACCGCTTGGAACGTATCGCCAAATCCGGGTCGCACATGCCCGTAATCGATGGCCAGCAGCGCGCCGCCCTGGGCAACGATCCGGCGGCTCAGATTTCGCGCGATGTCGAGGGCCGGTGCTGGAACGGTCATCAGCACGCCGACCGGCGCCGGTTCGCTGATCTCGCGATCGGGCTCGGCGGCAAGACCGAACGTGAGACGACCGCCATCCGGCGAAAGGCCGACGAGACGCTCACACCAGCCGCGTTCCGTACGCTGGAACTGGCGAACGGGAAGCGCATCGAAGAATTCGTTGGCAACCACGATCATCGGCCCTTCGGGCAGGGTCTCGATCCCATCGTGCCAGGTCGGAGACACGGCTCCGAGGCGGGAGGCCTGTGCCGCCCGAAGCAGGGGGTTCGTCTCCACGAGATGGACGGCGGGCTGGAAATCCGGCGCCGCCCGGCCCAGCGCCCGCAGGGCATCGGCCATCAACGTACCGCGCCCGGGGCCGAGTTCAGTCAGGACGAGATCGCTCGGCCCTCCCATGGAGGCCCAGGTGACGGCGATCCAGATCCCGATCAGCTCGCCGAACATCTGACTGATCTCGGGAGCCGTCACGAAATCGCCGCGCGCGCCGAGGGGATCGCGGGTGCGGTAATAGCCATGGATCGGGTGGCCGAGGCAGAGGGCCATGTAGCGGGCGAGGCTCATCGGCCCCGCCTCGACGATCTCGTCGCGAATCTCGACGAAGAGCGGCGTGGTCATGCCGTATCAGCCCGCACCGTCTCCTCGACGGGCCGGCGCGGCCGCGTCACGCCGCGGAGCGCGAGGGCGATGTAGGTGAGGCCGATCAGCGCCATGGGCACGCAGAGCAGCATCCCCATGGTGATGCCGCCATAGCGCCAGTCCCCCGTCCCGAACAGGTATCCGAGTTGCCGGTCGGGTTCGCGAAAGAATTCGCAGAACGTGCGGGCGAGGGCGTAGCCGAGGACGAAGATCCCGCCGAGGAGACCTGGCTTACGGAAACCGAAGCGACGGACGGCCAGCGCCATCACCACGAAGAGGAGGGCGCCTTCCGTGGCCGCCTCATAGAGCTGGCTGGGATGCCGCGCCAGCGGTCCGCCGGAGGGAAACACGACCGCGTAGGCAAAATCCGGCGCGATCCGCCCCCACAATTCGCCATTCACGAAATTGGCGATGCGGCCGAAGAACAGGCCGATGGGAACGACGACGGCGGCGAGATCGAGAAGGGTATAGGGCGACAGTTTTCGCGATCGGGCGAACAGCACCATCGCCAGCACCGCGCCGAGAAAGCCGCCGTGGAACGACATGCCGCCGTTGCGGATCGCCAGAATCTCGAGGGGATCGTCGAGATAAAGCGGCAAATTGTAGAACAGGACGTAGCCGATGCGGCCGCCGAGGACGACGCCGAGGGCGACCCAGACAATGAGGTCGTCGATGTCGTTGAGGCTCGGCCGCCGCACGACACCCCAGAGCCGGTCCGCCGCCACCAGCCGCCGGGCATAGAACCAGCCGCCGACGAGGCCTGCGATATAGGACAGGGCGTACCACTTGATCGTGATCGGGCCGATCGCCACCGCCACCGGATCGATGGCGGGAAAGGGCAGGGCGAGCAACGGCGGCATCGGCTGGCCTCCAGGAATGGGGCCGGCTGTGGACGTTCCGGGCCTCCCGCGTCAACCCTCGGTCGACGCGGGAGGCCCATGACGGGTCAGGCGGCCCGCACCGTCGCGAGGAATTGACCGACTTCCGAACGCAGGCTGTCGGACTGTGTCGACAGGTCTTCCGAGGCCACCAGGACCCGGCCGGCGGAGGTGCCGGCCTCGGCCGCCGAGCGGGCGACCTCCTCGATATCCGTGGTCATCGCGCCGGTCCCGGCCGAAGCCTGCCCCATGTTGCGGACGATCTCCTGGGTGGTGAGGCTCTGCTCCTCGACCGCCGCAGCGATGCTGCTGGTCACCATGCTCATGCTTTCGATCCGCGAGACGATGCCCTGGATCGCGCCCGATGCGCCGTTGGTCGCGCCCTGGATCGCCTCCACCTGCTGGTGGATCTCGGCCGTGGCACGTGAGGTCTGCTCGGCGAGGCTCTTCACCTCGGCCGCCACGACGGCGAACCCGCGTCCGGCTTCGCCCGCACGCGCGGCTTCGATGGTCGCGTTGAGGGCCAAAAGGTTGGTCTGCGATGCGATCTGCTGGACCATGCCGACCACGTCACCGATACGCGTCGCGGCAATAGACAGCGTGCGCATGGTCTCCGCGGTACGGCTCGCCTCCTCGACGGCGGAGCGCGACATGTCGGCGGCCTGCTCGACCTGACGGCCGATCTCCTGCACCGTGGCACCGAGTTCCTCGGCGGCCGCGGCCACCGCGTTGACGTTGCCGGCAGTCTGGTGGGCGGTAGCAGCGACAGAGGTCGAACGGCTCACCGTGCCGTCCACGGTCATGGTCATGCTGTTCGACGCATCATGCAGGCTCGCCGAGGCGGACGACACGCCGTCGACGATGCGGCCGACGGAGCGCTCGAAATTGTCGGCGAGTTCGTTGAGCAGGGCGCGGCGCTCGATCTCGGCGCGCATGCGGGAGGCCTCGGTGGTTTGAAGCTGCTGGGCAGCGTCTTCCAGAGAAATGTCGCGGATGGTGACGACGGCGCGGGCGATCTCGCCGATCTCGTCGGCACGACGGCTGCCGGGGACCTCGTCGAGGGTCTCACGACGGGCCAAGGCCTGAAGGGCACGGGCGAGGGCACCGAGGGGCCGGACGATGCTGCGGGCGAAGAGCAGGCCGAGAAGGGCCGTGGCGGCGAGAACCGCGAGAGCCGACATGAGCAGCGATTTCGTCAGGCTGTTCACGGAATGCAGCGCCTCGCTCTGGGCCTGCTCGGCGACGATCGTCCAGGGCGAACCCAGCATCGAGATCGAGGCGGTGGCGGCCAGGCGAGCTTTGTCGCCGCTGCCGTAGACGAAGGGCTTGCCGGATTTCAGGCTCTCGGCGTCAAGTCCGGCCATCGTGACGGGCATGCCCGCCTTCACGGCAGAGTTCAGGGGTGGGTTACCACGCAGCAGCCCATCGGAACCGACGGCCATGACCTGTCCCGTATCACCCAGGCCGTTCCGTTCGGACAGCGAGGCGTCGAAGAGGGCGGGCGTCACGCGCAGCACGAGGAAGCCGATCCGCGAGGCGGCCTGGCCGGTTCCCATGGCGACGTTGGCGCGACGGTAGATGCCTCGGCCCAGGAAGGCGGAGGGACCGGAATCGGTGGGATAGGCAGCGAAGTCCTGCGATAGAACACTGTCGGGCTCGACGGTCTTCAGGCGCTCGATCAGCTTGGCAAGACCGGATTTCTGCAGGTCCGGCTCCGAGAGACTATGGGTGAAATCCGCGCCCTTCGTCGTGGTGTAGACAATGCGCCCCTCCTCATCGACGAAGAGAAGGTCGGCATAGCCGGGACGCTCCAGGAGTTTGCGGGCGACTTCCTGAACCTTGGCGTGGCGACGGCCATACATCGTGCCCGTACCCTCGACAGCCATGCGTTCCTGGACGGTCGTCGGGCTGGTGAAGGCCTGAACGAGGCTGGCATAATCGGCCTTATTGGGATCGAGGGCTTCGACCAGATCGCCGACGTTGCTGGAGACCTGATTATTGCCGGCGGTAGCGATCAGATCGCCGCGGGCGCGGTCGGCGATCAGTTCCAGCCCGGTCTTACGAGCCGTAGCGGCGAATTCCAGTCGCTCTTGCACGGCGGATGTCAATCCGGACCTAGCCGAATACCAGCTCAGGCTGCCCATGAGGGCAGTACTGACCATTGCCAGACCGACGATCATCACGGGAAGGCGGACGTTGAGACTGCTGGCTATGGACATAAGGAAGTAGGTCCCTGGAGAAACTAGGGCGCAAATTATCCTATGACAAATTTAGAAAGTGTTCCTTAGAGTGGGGACTGCGTAATTTTCACGGCCGAGGAATGCTGTTTCGGCATGCCCTTGGCTTACGTGGAAGGAAGCCAAGGCAAACATCAAAAAAATGTTTCATCCGAGGCCTCGACGCCTTTCCCTCATTGAAGCGTGCCCGCGCGACCGCGCTTCAACCGAAACTTGCAGCGCCTTCATTAGCCAGAAGTACGATCAGAAACCTCGAGCTCCGACCGGGCAATCTCTCCCGTTGCCAGGAACAGGCGGTAGGCGAGATTGTCCGTTTCATCCACATACGGGTATCCGAGATCGTCCAGGGCGGTATTGAAGCGCTGGCGCTCTTCTCGGGGAACGCTGATTCCAGCGAGCACCCGGCCGTAATCGGCGCCGTGGTTACGATAGTGGAACAGGGTGATGTTGAACCCGTCCGCCAAACCGTCGAGGAACCGCAGGAGGGCACCCGGACGCTCCGGGAACTGGAAGCGGTAGATGCGCTCGTCGGTGAGTTCGGTCGAGCGACCGCCGACCATGTAGCGGATATGCACTTTGGCCATCTCGTTGTCGCTGAGATCGACCACGCTGTAGCCGTCGGCCCTGAGGCCGGCGATGAGGTCGCGCTTCTCGGGGATTCCGCCGGGCAAGTTGATGCCCACGAAGATCTGCGCCTCGGCGGACGGCGCGTAGCGGTAGTTGAACTCGGTGATCGCACGCGGGCCGAGATGGCGGATGAAAGCGCGATAGGAGCCTGCTTGCTCAGGGATCGTCACGCCGAGGAGCGCCTCACGCTGTTCGCCGATCTCGGCACGCTCGGCGATGTGGCGCAGGCGATCGAAGTTGAGGTTGGCCCCGGAGGAGATCGCCACCAGCGTCCCCGCCGAGCCGCCCTCGCGCGCCGCATAGACCTTGGCACCGGCCAGAGCCAGGGCTCCGGACGGCTCGGAGACGGCGCGGGTATCGTCGAAGATGTCCTTGACTGCCGCGCACATGGCGTCGGTATCGACGGTGATGACCCCGTCGAGATGCTCGCGGCAGAGACGGAAGGTTTCCTCGCCGGCCTGGCGCACGGCGACACCGTCGGCGAACAATCCCACGGTCGGCAGAACGACACGTTCATCGGCGGCCAGGGCCGCCGCCATGCAGGCGGCATCGTCCGGCTCGACACCGATGACCTTCGTCTCCGGCCGCAGGTACTTTACGAAAGTCGCGATGCCGGCGGCGAGACCTCCGCCGCCGACCGGCACGAAGATCGCCTCGATCGGCCCGGAATGCTGGGTCAGGATCTCCATGCCGATGGTGCCCTGTCCGGCGATCACATCGGGATCGTCGAACGGGTGAAGGAACGTGAGACCCTGCTCGCCTTCCAATTGGCGGGCATGGCCGAGCGCCTCGTCGAACGTATCGCCGAACAGCACGACCTCGGCTCCGCGCGCGCGGCAGGCATCGACCTTGATGGCGGGGGTCGTGCGCGGCATCACGATGACGGCGCGCACGGTGAGACGCGCTGCCGCCAGGGCGACGCCCTGCGCGTGGTTTCCGGCCGAAGCGCAGACGACCCCGCGCGCCAGGACTTCGGAGGAGAGGCCGGACATCTTGTTGTAAGCACCGCGCAGCTTGAACGAGAAGACCGGCTGCAGATCCTCGCGCTTGAGCAGAATCGAGCGCCCCAGGCGCGCGGACATGCGCGGCATCGGATCGAGCGGGCTCTCGATGGCGACGTCGTAGACGCGGGCGGTGAGGATCTTGCGGATATAGTCGGTCAAGGAGACGCGTGCTCCGTCGGGGGTTCAGAATCGATGTCGGGTGTGCCTCGGGATACGCCCGAGGCGACAAAGAAGCGAGGGGCGATCCACCGGCCCGGTGGGACAAGGCGCCGCCCGTAGCGGAGATGGCGAACGAGGGCCGACTTTAAAAGAACCTGTCGACCAGGGCTGCCAGCCACACCAGGGCCGCCACGGCCTGCGCCATGAAGGCCCCGGCGGAGGCGAGATCCTTCACCACGCCGATCCGCGCATGGTGGTCCGGGTGGAGGTGGTCGCAGAGTTTCTCGATCGCCGTATTCAGAAATTCGGCCGCCAGCATGAGGAGCAGGCTGGCCAGGAGTGCCACGCGGATCCAGAGCGTTCCGCCGAGCAGCAGGGCCGCCGGAACGCCGACCACCAACAGGACGAGCTCCAGGCGCAAGGCCCGTTCGGTCCGGGCGCCGAAGACGAGCCCGCGCCAGGAATTGAGGAAGGCGAAGTAGAGCGCGCGCATGCTTTCAGCGATCCGCCGGAGCGCCGCGCGCGATCCACTTGGCCAGAAGCGGTCCGGTGATCAGGACGACGAACAGGCGCAGGGTCTGCACCGCCAGGACGAAGGAGACATCGGCCTTCGAGCCGACGGCGATGATCGCCACGGAATCGAGCCCGCCGGGGCTCGTCGCGAGAAACGCCGTGAGGAAGTCCACCGGAAGCAGGAAGGTCAAGCCGAAGGCCCAGCCGCCGCAAAGGGCGATGACCGCAAGGGTGGCGGTGAGGATGCCCGGCAGGGCGGCGACGGTCTCGCGCAACGTCTGCGCGGTGAAACGCAGGCCGACATACCAGCCGATACAAGCATAGGCGAGATCGAGGAGCGGCTCCGGCAGGGCCATCGAGACGAGGCCCATGGCGTGGAGCACGGCGCCCAGGATCATAGGCCCGACGAGAGCACTCGCCGGCAGGCGCAGAAAGCGGGCCAGCACGGCGCCGATCCCGGCGACTGAGAGCGTCACCAGCACAGGGAGGATACCGGCCTCCTCCAGCGATGCGGCCTTTGCCGGGATCGATGTATCGGTGAGGATGCGGGCGACCACCGAGGCCGACAGGACCACGGCAGCGACGCGGACATATTGCATGAAGGCGACGAGGCGCGGATCCGCGCCGTATTCTTCCGCCATGGCCGTCATGGCGGCGGCTCCGCCAGGGGACGAGCCCCAGGCGGCGGTACTACCCGGGAGGATTCGCAGGCGGGTCAGCGCCCAGCCGACAAGGGCGCCGGCCATGACGGTGACCAACACCACGGCGAGGATCAGCAGCCCGTCATCGAGAAGTGTACCGACGATGTCGGCGGTCACGGATCTGGCGACGAGGCAGCCGATGATGGCCTGCGCCGCCTGGAAACCCGGTTTCGCCAACGACAGGCTCGCACCGCCGACCCCGAAAGCGATGGCGACGAGCATCGGCCCGAGGAGGAGCGCTGCCGGAAACTGCGCCAGGGTGAGGCTGTAGGCAATGACCGCCGATGCGGCGACGAGCGCCGTCCAGAGGCCGAGAGAGCGCGGGCTGAGCACGGGGGACCATTCTATGAAAGGCAGCCGGCGCTACACCGGTTCGGCGACGCTGTCACGACCCGCCGGGGCATCGTCGCGAAACGCCGTTGTCCCGGCGGGCGCGTGCGCCCTGAAGAAGCTCGCCAGATGCGCAAGGCCGCTGGCGCGCGGGTCGCTGGAGCGCCAGGCGAGAGCGATGGTCCGGCCCGGCACGTCGAGATCGAAGCCACGCGTCACGGTGAGGCCGCTGGCATCGGCTCCAGCCGGCACGGCGAGCGCGGGGAGCAGGGTGTAGCCGGCGCCGGCCGCCACCATCGAGCGCAGGGTTTCGAGCGAGGTGGCATGGCGACCCGCCGCGGAGCCGGCCCCGCACGCGGCGACGGCCTGATCGCGAAGGCAATTGCCCTCGTCGAGGAGAAGGAGGTCCGGCCCGGCAATGTCCGTCGCCCGCAACGCCCCACCCTGGGCGAGGGCATGGTCGGCGGGACAAGCGAGCAGGAACGGCTCGATGAACAGCGGCGAGACGGTGAGACCGGACGTTGGGATCGGCAGGGAGATCAAGGCGGCATCGACCCTGCCGTCCCGCAGCCCCTCCAGGATTTCGGCTGTCTTCGCCTCACTCAATGCCAGGGACAGGATGGGAAACTCCTGCCGCAATGTTCGCAGCACAAGGGGAAACAGATACGGCCCCAGGGTTTGGATGGCGGCCAGGACCAGGCGTCCGGTAAGGGGCGCGCCGCGCCCTTCGCTCGCCAGAGCCAGCAGCCGCTGCGCCTCGGCCAGCACCGTGCGGGCCTGGCGGACGATGCTCTGACCCGCCGGAGTCAGCATCACCCGTCGGTTGCCGCGTTCGAAAAGAACGAGGCCCAAGGCCTCTTCGAGCTTACGGACCTGCACGCTAAGTGTGGGCTGGCTCACATTGCAGCGTTCGGCCGCCCGTCCGAAGTGATTCTCCTCGGCGACGGCGACGGCATATTCCAGATCCCGGAGGGACAAACCCGATACGTTCATAGGCTCTGTCTATCGCAGCCTTTGCGACGATGCATTAGCCAAACGATCGGGCACGGTTCATAAGGGTGTCTCAGAACGATTCCAGGATGGCGACGCGACACCGCACGCCCGATCCGGATCGTCCCGACATTCTAGGAGAGAGTTCCGCATGAGCGATCAACGCCCGATACTGACCACCCGCCAGGGCCATCCGGTCCGTGACAACCAGAGCACGCGCACGGTCGGGGAGCGGGGACCGGCGACCCTCGAGAACTACCAGTTCATCGAGAAGATCACTCATTTCGACCGCGAGCGCATTCCCGAGCGCGTCGTCCATGCCCGCGGCGCCGGCGCCCATGGCTATTTCGAAGCCTATGGCAAGATCGGCAACGAGCCTGCCTCCAAGTACACCCGCGCCCGCGTGCTGAACGAGACCGGAGTGAAGACTCCGATGTTCGTGCGCTTCTCCACCGTGGCCGGTGCCAAGGAGAGCCCGGAGACCGAGCGCGACCCGCGCGGCTTCGCGGTGAAGTTCAAGACCGTCGACGGCAACTGGGACCTCGTGGGCAACAACCTCAAGGTCTTCTTCATCCGCGACGCGATCAAGTTCCCCGACATGATCCACGCGTTCAAGCCGGACCCGGTGACGAACCGTCAGGAGGCGTGGCGCTTCTTCGACTTCGTGTCCCAGCACCCTGAAGCCATCCACATGGTGACTCACCTGAAGTCGCCCTGGGGCATTCCCGCCAACTATCGCGAGATGGAGGGCTCGGGCGTCAACACCTACAAGCTGGTCAACGACCAGGGCGAAGCCGTGCTCTGCAAGTTCCACTGGGAGCCAAAGCAGGGCGTCCGCAATCTGACCTCGGCGCAGGCCTCCGAGATCCAGGCCAAGGATGTCGGCCACGCCACGCGTGACCTCTACGACAACATCTCGAAGGGCAACTTCCCCGAGTGGGAATTCTGCGTGCAGATCATGCCGGACGGCCCGAACGACCACCTGTCGTTCGATCCCCTCGACGACACCAAGCTGTGGCCGGTCGAGGACTTCCCGCTTCTGCCCGTGGGCCGCATGGTGCTGGACCGCGTGCCGGACAACTTCTTCGCGGAAGTCGAGCAGTCGGCCTTCGGCACCGGCGTGCTCGTGGACGGCATCGACTTCTCGGACGACAAGATGCTCCAGGGCCGGACGCTGTCCTACTCGGACACGCAGCGTTACCGCGTCGGCGCCAATTACCTGCAGCTGCCGATCAATGCGCCGCAGCCCGGGGTGAAGGTCTATTCGAACCAGCGTGATGGCCAGATGACCTACTCGGTCGACGGCACCGGTCCGAACCGGCACATCAACTACGAGCCTTCGACGCTGGCCGAGGGCCTGCGCGAGGCTCCGAAGCCCGCCAAGGACTATCACCAGCCGGTCCAGGGCCAGCTCGGCCGCTACCAGACCTCGCGCACCGAGGACGACTACACCCAGGCCGGCGTCCGCTACCGTTCGTTCCAGGATTGGGAGCGTGACGACCTGATCGCCAATCTCGTCGGCGACATGAAGCAGTGCCCGGAAGCCATCCAGCTGCGGATGGTCTGGCACTTCTGGCATGCCGACGAGGATTACGGCCGTCGCGTCGCCGAAGGTGCCGGCATCGATCTGGAGAAGGCCAAGGCCCTGCCGCCGCTGCCGGGCCGCGCGGCTCCGGGCAAGCGCCTCCAAGCCGAGACCTACACGGATGGCAGCCAGGCGCATCGCGTCGCCGCCGAATAAGCTCCGGTAGTTCGGACTGAACCATGACCTCCCCGCGATCCTCGTGATCGCGGGGATTTTTTATGCGGTCATTCCGCGGCGGAAGCCGCGCCGACCTTCCGGTCACGGCCCGCGCCGAGGGCGAAGATTCCGGACGCCAGGGCGATGGCACAGAACAGACCGGCCGAGACGCGCCAGCCCCCGAACAGGTCGTGCGCCAGGCCGAATCCCAGCGGGCCGAGGGCGGCGATGGAATAGCCCACCGCCTGGGACATCGCCGAGAGATCGGCCGCGCCGACCGCATCGCGGGCGCGCAGCACCACGATGGTGAGGGCGAGTCCGAACAAACCGCCGATTCCGAGACCGAGCCCGATGCCGAACGGGAGAATGAGTGCGACCGGTCCATCGACGAGGGCGAGGAAACTCGCCGCCGACAGGATGAGAAGGGCGATCGCGATACCGCGCTGGTCCCGCAGCCGCGCGGCGAAAGCCGGCACGAGGAGGGCACTCGGCGCCTGTCCGATGCTCATGATGGAGGTGACGAATCCGGCCTCCACCGCCGATAGGCCACGGCTCTGCAGCACGACCGGGAGCCAGCCGAAAGTGATGTAGGCGAGGGACGATTGCAGGCCCATGAACCCGGTGACCTGCCAGGCGAGGGAATCGCGCCAGAGCGGGCGGCGGCGGGCGGGCGGCGGCCCCTTCTCGCGATGGGGGACGAAGACGATCCAGGCTATGGCCGCCGCCACGGCCGGTACGGCCCAGGCCGCCATCGCACGCGTCCAGCCTCCGAAGGCATCGGCCAGGGGCACCGCCGATCCGGCGCCCGTCGCCGCGCCGAGGCAGAGAACCATCGTGTAGAGTCCGGTCATCAAACCGGCCTGCCCGGAGAAGTCTCGCTTCACCAATCCGGGCAACAGGACGCCCGCAAGGCCGATCCCGACGGCCGCGATACAGGCCCCGGCGAAAAGGGGAGGGAGCCCTCCGAGCCCGCGCAGGGCCGAGCCGAGGGCGATGACCAGGATCGCGACCAGCACACCACGCTCCGCCCCCGTCCGCCGGACCATGACGGGGCCGAGCACGCAGGCGAGGCCGAGGCACAGGACCGGCAGGGTCGTCAGGAACGCCGCCCCCGCGGCGGTCAGGCCAGTCTCGGCGCGGATGGCGTCCAGTAGGGGACCGAGGGAAGTGAGGGCGGGGCGCATGTTGAACGCGACCAGCATCATCCCGAGCCCGACGAGGACCGGGCGGGCGTTCCGCAAGGTGGGATCGGTCACGCGATGCGGCGCCTTACCAAGAGGGCGATGAGGCCGAGGCCGGCAAGCATCCCGGCGAAGGGCAGGTCACGCAGGACGGCGTAGACTGTGCGGCCGGGCAACCGAACGGGGAGATCCGCATCGAGGATGCCTTCTACCCCCACGGGCAAGCTGGCAGTAATGCGTCCATACGGGTCGACCACCGCCGAGATGCCGGTATTGGCGTCGCGCACCATGGGCAATCCTTCTTCCACGGCCCGCAATCGGGCCTGGGCGAAGTGCTGGCGCGGCCCGGGCGTATCGCCGAACCAGGCATCGTTGGTGACGTTCAGAATCAGCCCCGGAACGGGAGACGACCCGTCGGGCGCGTGTCCGGGCAGGATTTCGCCGGGAAAGATCGCCTCGTAGCAGATCGTCGCGACAACGGGGGGAAGTCCCGCGATGTCGAGCAGACGCTGGCCGGACCGGGCGCCGGGCGTGAATCCGCCGGGAATCGACACGAACTGGCGTAGACCCACCGCCCTCAACGCTGCGTCGAGTGGCCCCGGCAGATACTCGCCGAACGGCACGAGGTGGACCTTGTCGTAGATGTCGCCGAGCTTCGGACCAGACGAGATCGTCAGGATCGAATTGAAGAAACGCGGGCGCTCATTCGGCAACGGCTCCTCGGCGCGGGCCGCGCCGGTGATGAGCTGCCGCCCCGGAGGGAAAGCGGCGGCGATGCGTGCGAGCGAGTCCGGATCGCGCTGGATGAGAAAGGGGAACGCCGATTCGGGCCAGATCACGTGGGTGACGTCAGCAATGCCGGTACGGTCCGGCGCGGCGGCACGATCACTGAGACCGATGTACCAGTCGATGATGTCGGCCCGATTTTCCGGGCGGAACTTCGCGTCCTGGTTGAGGTTCGGCTGCACCAGCCGCAGACGTACCCCTTCTACCGTCGCCGTGGCGGTCGGCGGCAGACGAACGATCCCGAACAGCGCCATCGCGGCGAGTCCGGCAGAGGCCGCCAGGGCCGGTGCGTAACGCCCTCGTGCCGTTGTACCCGTGGCGAGGGTGGCGGGCGCGGCTGCGATCAGGACAGCGAGAAGCGTGAGGCCGTAGAGCCCGATCACCGAGGCGGATTGCATCAGCCAAAGGTTCTGGCCGAGCGCCATGCCGAGCGTGTTCCAGGGAAACCCGGTAAAGAGGTGACCGCGTAGCCACTCAGAAGCAGAGATGCCGACAGCGAGAGCGGCGATACGTGCGGGACCCTGTGACCAGAGCACGCGCGCCAGCGCGAAACCCGCGGCGTAGAACAGCGCGAGCACCGCGGGCAGGCCGATCACACCGAGGGGCAACGCCCATAAGAACTCGTCCGCCTCTACCAGGAACGCGGAGCCGAGCCACCACAGACCGGCGGTGAGGTAGCCGAAGCCCCAGGCCCAGCCGATGACCGCGCAGGCGAGGACCGCACCGCGGTTTCCCCGCCGCCCCGTTGCCGCCCCGTCGATCAACCAGACGGCGATGCTCAGCGAAACGACGAGGGCGGGCAGGGCACCGAAAGGCGGCATCGCCAATGCGCCGACGGCGCCGGCGGCGATCGACACGAGCAGGCGACGCCAGCCGGAGGTCAGCATGATCCATTGCGCGAGGTGTGGGAGCGGCCCCGTCGCGCTTCCGGGCACGGGCGCAGGGCGCGACCCGGCACCGTCGAAGGCGTAGCTCATCTTCGGGTCATCCCGGCTGAGGCATCAGCCCGAGGCGTGTCCGCCACGTCCTGGGAAAAGCTGATGTGAGACGAAAGCCTGGCGCAAGGTCCGCAGCGCGCAGTCAGGCGCTAGGAAGCTTCGGCGATCGGACTGCTGCTCGGCGGCGGAAGGGCCAGAGGTATGAGCGGGGCGATCTTCATCGGGCCGCGATGCAACCGCAACCGCTTCACCCGGCGCGGGTCGGCATCGAGCACCTCGAATTCGAGGTCGCCCGGCCCGGTGATGAGTTCGCCGCGCGAGGGAACGCGTCCGGCGAGCGTGACGATGAGGCCGCCGATCGTGTCGATCTCCTCGGCCATCTCGCCCACCGCGGCGACGAGATCGACGCCGCTCACCTCGGATACCTCGGCGAGTCCGGCGCGGGCATCGGCGATGAACATGTCGGCATCGCCCTCGACGCGCTGAACCAGGTGGCCTTCGGCCACATCGTGCTCGTCCTCGATATCGCCGACCACCATCTCGATGAGATCTTCGATGGAGATGAGCCCGTCGGTCCCGCCATATTCGTCGATGACGAGGGCCATGTGCGTGCGCGTCGCCTGCATCCGTACCAACAGATCGATGGCCGGCATGGATGGCGGCACGAACAGGACCGGGCGCTGGATCCGGGTCGAGGCCAGGGTCGCCGAAAGATCGACATTGCCGAGGTTGAGTGCCTTCAACGCGCGGGTGGTCCGGCGCGGGCGCGGGGGCACGACGGCGGAGACATCGCCCGACGTGTCGGGGAGGGCGCTGGCGACGGCGGCGCTCGGACGACGGGGGGTCGCTTCGGCCTTGGCGGCAATGTGATCGACGAAGTCGCGGATGTGGACCATGCCGCGCGGATCGTCGAGCGTCTCGCCGTAAACCGGCAGGCGCGAATGGCCGGCGGTGCGGAACAGCTTCAACAGATCGCCGAGACTCGTCTCCATGGAGACGGCGACGATGTCGGCGCGCGGGATCATCACGTCGTCCACGCGCACCTTGTGCAGCCCGAGAACGTTCTTGAGCATGGCCCGTTCGAGGGGGGAGAACAGGTTCTCACCCGAATCGGGTTCGGCCAGCGCATCCTCGATATCGTCGCGCAACGAATCGCGCGGCCGGAGATGGAAGGCGTGCAGCAGACGGTCGTACCAGGGCTCGCGCGCCTGAGCCTCACCGTCACCGCTACTGGGCGCAGCCTGAGCCGCGCCGCGACTTCGATCGTTCGTCATGTCTCTCTGATCTGGAATTGCGGGCGGAATCGCCCCTCACTCGGCATAGGGGTCGGCGATACCGATGCCGTGCAAGGCTTCGGTCTCCAAGGCCTCCATGGCGGTCGCGTCCGCGTCGCCGGTCTCGTGGTCCTGGCCGAGAAGATGAAGCGTGCCATGGATCAGAAGATGCGCGAGGTGGTCTTGAAGCGGTTTTCCCTGCTCGGCACTCTCGCGCAGCATCGTGTCATACGCAAGAACGACATCGCCGAGCGGCACCGCGACACCCGCATGGGCGGGTTGCGGCGAAGCGGGAAAAGACAGGACATTGGTGGGCTTGTCTTTGCCACGCCAGGTCCGGTTGAGGTCCTGGACCACCTCATCCGTGGTCAGCAGCACGCTCACCTCGATCGGATGGGCCGGCGTATCGGGCGCGATGGCAAGTCCTGCCTCTACCGCCCGGATGACGAAAGCCTCGAGGTCCGGCACCACGGTTTCCCAACGTGGGTCCTCCACGGCGACGTCGATCTCGGATTCGATCTCAGACCCCGGCATCACGAAAGCGGCCTGCGGCGGGACATGGGCGAGCGGTCCGCATCGCCCTCGCCATGGGCAGCCGTCTCGTAGGCGGTGACGATGCGGCGAACGAGGTCATGGCGCACCACGTCGACGTCCCGGAAGGTCACCCGGCCGATCCCCTCGACACCATCGAGGATGTTCACGGCCTCGACGAGCCCGGATTTCTGGCCGGGCGGGAGATCGACCTGACTCGGGTCTCCGGTGATGATCATCCGCGAGTTCTCGCCGAGACGGGTGAGAAACATCTTCATCTGCATCGAGGTGGTGTTCTGCGCCTCGTCGAGCAGGACCACGGCGTTGGTCAGGGTCCGCCCGCGCATGAACGCCAGCGGCGCGATCTCGATGACGCCGGTCTGCAGGCTGCGGTCCACGTGCCGCGCCTCCATGAAATCGTAGAGCGCGTCGTAGATCGGACGCAGGTAGGGGTCGACTTTCTCGCGCATGTCGCCGGGCAGGAAGCCGAGACGCTCGCCGGCCTCGACGGCGGGGCGCGACAGGATCAGCCGTTCCACATGGCCCTGTTCCAGCAGGGACACCGCGTAGCCCACCGCGAGCCAGGTCTTGCCGGTGCCGGCGGGGCCTTCAGCGAAGACGAGCTCATGGTTGCGAAGAAGCTTGATATAGGTGTCCTGGGCCGCGTTCCTGGCCCGCACGGCGCCGCGCTTGCGCGTGGCGATCTGGTCGAAATGCGGGCGATCCGGCTCGGCGCTCACCTCCGCGGAGGGGAAGAGGTTGCCCTGAAGCGTCGTCTCCTGGATCGCGCCGTCGACATCGCCGAGGGTGAGGGCGGTGCCGCTGGCCTTCACACGCGCATAGAGCCGTTCGAACACCTTGCGCGCCTTCTCGGCGGCATCCGGCGGTCCCTTCACCACGAGGTGGTTGCCCAGAGCCGTGGCAGTGACGGCCAGACGCCGTTCGATATGGGCGACGTTCTGGTCGTATTGACCGAAAACGAGGCTGGCGAGCCGGTTGTCATCGAAGGTCAGGGAGACGTCTACCGTCTCCACGATCTCTCCCACTCGCGCCGCCGGACCACGCCCACGAAGGGGCGCTCCCCGTCCACTCAGACCGTCAGATGCCGGCACGCAGAGGCTCCTTGCTGTGAGTATCGCTGAGCGTCACGAATGGGGTCGGGACGGCATGACGCGGCCATCCCATGTCCCGGGATGGAAATGCGGTTGCGTGGCGTCAGCGTCGTCAAGCGGCCGCCGCCTCGTCGGTAACGGCTTCGCCGAACAGGCTGTTCGAGCCGGCCCGGACTACCCGCACGGGCACGACCGTGCCGATGGTGGCGGCCGGAGCGTCGAATTGGACGGGCAGGAGATGCGGTGTCTTGCCGGCGACCTGCCCCGGATGACGTCCGGCCTTCTCCACCAGCACCTCGACGACATGGCCCACGGCGGACGCGTTGAAGGCGTGGCGCTGGTCATCGAGCAAGGCCTGGAGTGCTGCGAGGCGCTCGGACTTCACGGCCTCGGGCACGGCGTCCTCGCGCTCGGCGGCCGGCGTACCGGGGCGCGGGCTGTACTTGAACGAATAGGCCGACGCGAAGCCGATCTCGGCCACGAGGCGCATCGTCTCGTCGAACTCCACGTCGGTCTCGCCGGGGAACCCGACGATGAAGTCGGAGGACAGGGCGATATCCGGGCGCACCCGGCGCACGCGCTCGATGAGCCGGCGATAGGCATCGCCCGTATGCTTGCGGTTCATCGCCTGCAGCACGCGGGTGGAGCCCGACTGAACCGGCAGGTGCAAGTAAGGCATCAGCGGGGCGATTTCCCCATGCGCCCGGATCAGATCGTCAGCCATGTCGTTGGGGTGGCTCGTGGTGTAGCGCAGGCGCAGGAGGCCCGGTATCGCTTCGAGCGCGCGCATCACCGCGGGAAGCGTCACCGATGCGCCATCGGCGCCGACCCCGTGATAGGCGTTGACGTTCTGCCCAATCAGCGTGATCTCGCGAGCACCGCCCCGAACGAGTTTCTGCGCCTCATCCAGGATCGCCTCCACCGAGCGCGAGACCTCGGCCCCGCGCGTATAGGGAACGACGCAGAAGGCGCAGAACTTGTCGCAGCCTTCCTGCACGGTCAGGAACGAGGAGACCGCAGCCGTCCGCCTGATGGGCAGGTGGTCGAACTTGTCCTCGACGGGAAACTCCGTGTCGACGACACGCGCCGAGCCGGAACGAGCCAGAAGATCGGGCAGACGATGATAGTTCTGCGGGCCCACGACCACATCGACGGCGGGTGAACGCGCCAGGATCTCCTTGCCTTCAGCCTGTGCGACGCAGCCCGCGACCACGATCCGTGTGTCCAGCCCAGCCCCGGCACGAGCCGATTTCAGAACGCGCAGTCGGCCGAGTTCGGAATAGACCTTGTCGGCGGCCTTCTCGCGAATGTGGCAGGTATTGAGGATGACGACATCCGCGTCCTCGACGCTTTCCGTGGCGGCATAGCCCTGGCTACCGAGCAGGTCGGACATGCGACCCGCATCGTAGGCATTCATCTGACAGCCGTAGGATTTGACGTAGGCTTTCTTCAACGCGACCGTTCCAGCACCGGATAGACCTCGGGCGTCGCTCGGACGCCCCCTGCTGCCGGCGGTGCTAGCACGTTTCACCCGGCCCGTCGCTTCCTTGCGACATTACGAACACGGCCGAAGGGGTTCAGGCGGCGACATTCGAGGAGGGGAGCGTTGCGATGAGGGGCTCCGCGACGGGCAGCGCCACCGCCACGCCCTCCCACCGGCCCGTTACGGATGCCTGCATCGCCCTGCGCACCGAGGCTTCGGCCATGGCGGTGGCGCGCTTGCGGTCGGTGCCGGCCTCGAAGGCGATGGGATCGCCCCAGACGACATGAACGTCAATCGGCCCCTCCCGAAGGAACACCGCAAGATGCGGCGCCAGCTCCATGTCGCCGTACCAGGCGATGCCCGGCCGCTCGGACCGGATCACGGGCAGGCCGTTGCGGCGCGGATAGGTGAGGGCGAGCGGCTGGAGCCGAACACGGTCGCGGGTGCCGCCCTCGGAATCGATGGCGGCGCGGGCGGCTCCCACGAGGGACGAGCGGAACGGCAGCAGACGTGTCCCGTCACCCGTTGTACCTTCGGCGAAGAGGACGATGAGATCGCCATCGGTCAACCGGCTCGCCACCGTGGCGTTGACGCTGGCTGTCGCGGCACGGCGCGCTCTGTCGATGAAGACGGTGCGCTGGAGCCGGGCCAGGGTTCCCACGACGGGCCACCCGGAAATCTCCGATTTCGCCACGAAGGAGAGCGGCCGCAGGGATCCGAGGACGAGGATATCGAGCCAGGAGATGTGGTTGGACAGGACGAGGGCCGGCTCCCCCAGGGCAGGGGGCGTGCCGCTCTGGGTCACCCTCACGGAGAACAGCGCCAGGAAGATCCGGTGGAAGTAGGTCGGCGCATGGGCAGCGATCCGTCCGCGCCCGAATCTCAAGCTGAGGAGATGCGGACCGACCAGCACCCCGAAGGCCAGGACGCAGACGAGAAGCCGAAGGGCGGTGCCGAGACGCGTCATCGTCCGACGTCGATCAAGAAGCGCGGATCACGACAGGGTCGCCGTCATGGTGAAGGCGGTGGCGCGAGTGCCATCGGCGCGGGTGTAATACCCCGTGCGCTCGCCGACGCGCTGGAAGCCGTGCCGAGCATAGAGCTTCAATGCGGCCGCATTGCCCTCGTCCACTTCGAGATGGACATGTCGCACGCCGTTCAGCGCGAGATGTCCAAGATGCTCGCGTACGAGCTTGTGGCTCAGGCCACCGCCCCGTGCGGCAGGTGCCAGGACGACGGTGAGGATCTCGGCTTCGTCGGCGACGCGGCGCGAAAGGATGAAGCCCTGGATCGTGCCGGCGCGCCAGAGCGCGTGAGCCTCGGTGGAGCGCTCGCACAGCATCCGCTCGAATTCATGGGCATCCCAGGGCCGCGCGAAGGAGGTGGCGTGCAGGCGGGCAAGGGTGGAGGCGGAGGAAGAATCACGCAGAGGCGTCACGTAGGGCTCGCCGCCCCAGGCGTCCCACCAGGCCAGCCACCAATCGAGAGCCCAAAGCGGAGAGACGGGACGAATCATCGACGGGCCAGCCTCGCGTGATCCTGGGGAGTGGCGTCCGGTCCACGCAGGTAGAGCGGACGCGCCATGGCTTGGGCAGGGTCGGCCAGCATGCCGAGGGAGGCGATCCAGGCAATCTGCGGCGGGCCAGCATCACTGATAGATGCCGCGACGCCACGGGATCTCAGCAGGCTGCTCAGTGCGGGCGCGCCGGATCCAACCAGGGTGACGGGGCTACGCCCGACGTGATCGGCCGCTTCCTCGATCCGCAGGAGGCTTGGGGGCACGACGATGCCTTCCGCCATGTTCATGGCCTGAAAATACACCGAGCCGTGCCGGGCATCGATCGCTGCGGCAATCAGGCCCTGGCCGTTGGTGGCGAGCAAGGGCGCTAGGAGCGCGGACAATGTCGTGACGCCGACCACCGGGACCTGTGTCGCGAGGCCGACGGCGCGAGCGGCCGACAAGCCGACGCGAAGGCCGGTATAGCTCCCTGGACCGACGGTGACCGCGACCCGGTCGAGGCTCTCGAACCCGCCTTCGACACGCGCCATCACGCGTTCCAGCATGGGAAGCAACGCTTCGGCATGGCCACGGGCCAAGGTCATGGATTCTTCGGCGAGGAGATCGTCGGAGAGATCCGTCGCGATGCAGACGGAGCAGGCGTCCAGCGCCGTGTCGATAGCCAGGATACGCAACGTCACTCCAGATCGGGATGCCCGTCGGGCGCACGAGTTTACGATGAAAAAGGCCGCCCCGTCAGTGCGGGACGGCCCTTGGAAGCAACGAAGGACGCAGGGTGTTGCGCGCTTGCGACGGCAATCAGACCGCCTGGACCTCGCGCACTTCGGGAAGGAAGTGCTTGAACAGGTTCTGCACCCCATGCCGGAGCGTGGCGGTGGAGGAAGGGCAGCCGGAACAGGCACCCTTCATTTCGAGATAGACCACGCCCTCCTTGAAGCCACGGAACGTGATGTCGCCGCCATCGCTGGCAACCGCAGGGCGCACGCGGGTCTCGAGCAGGTCCTTAATGGTGACGACGGTGTCGTGATCCGCCGCATCGTAGAATTCCTCGGCATCGTCGCTACCGAGAACGACGCCCTCTGCCAGGACCGGGGCGCCCGACTGGAAATGCTCCATGATCGCACCGAGGATCGCCGGCTTCACCTGCGGCCAGCCGTGCTCGTTCTCGATCTTGGTCACGGAGATGAAGTCGTGGCCGAAATAAACGCCGGCGACGCCGGGTACGTCGAAGAGGCGCTGGGCCAGCGGCGAGCAAGCAGCGGCTTCGGCATCCCGAGCCTCGAAGGTCGATTCGGGAAGTACCACGCGCCCCGGCAGAAACTTCAGGGTGGCGGGATTAGGAGTAGCTTCGGTCTGGATGAACATGGCTGTGTCGTATCCTCGTCCGCTGCGCCGGTTCAAGGCCGGCCGGGAAGGGCGCAAGGAACGCCCCGCGCTTACCTATCCATGTGGACCGTATGCGGGATTTTCTCAACCTGCACGCACCGGGCGGTGGACAGGCCCGTTCGTGTTCTTCGACGGGGATGTCGACAAGCGCCGATGCTTCCTGTATGGCCCGCGGCAACTCAAAACAGGATGCCGAAATCCTGACGCACGCATTCCCCTCCTGGGATCGCGGGCGCGCACCGGCAGGAACTTGACCATGAACATCATCCAGCAGCTCGAGCAGGAGCAGATTGCTGCGCTCGGCAAGACGATTCCCGACTTCCAGCCCGGCGACACGGTGACCGTGAACGTGAAGGTGAAGGAAGGCGAGCGTACCCGCGTGCAGGCCTATGAAGGCGTATGCATCGCGCGCTCCGGTGGCGGCCTCAACGAGAGCTTCACCGTCCGCAAGATTTCCTACGGCGAGGGCGTCGAGCGCGTCTTCCCGGTCTATTCGCCGATGATCGATTCGATCGCCGTCGTGCGTCGCGGTAAGGTGCGTCGCGCCAAGCTGTACTACCTGCGCGACCGTCGCGGTAAGTCCGCCCGTATCGTCGAGCGCGCCGACCGCCCCGCCGAGAAGGCCGCCAAGGCCGATGCCTCGAAGGCCAACAAGGACGCCCGCAAGGCCGAGAAGGCCGCGAAGTCCGCTGCCAAGACCGCAGCCGAATAAGCTGTACGGCAAGCCTCGTTAGAATTGCGAAAGGCCGGGCATTGCCCGGCCTTTTTCGTTGGCGGATGGGCGCCGCACCGGCATCCATCCAAAGCAGTCTCGCATCCCGAGACATGCTCGCCCCCCCATCCTCGACTGCAACAACTACGAGGACGGATTGGCCGGCACGAGGATCATCTCCATCCGACCACCACGGGGGAAGGGGATCATTTTCATTTGCTGCTTCGGCGCAGGGCTCAATATACGCGACGGCTCATAGCGCTGGCCGATCGCATGGGTCGCGTCGATATCCTGGTGACGCTGTTGAACGCCGCGCTTCCCCGCAATCTGGGCAACTGCCGCCGAGGAAGCCGTCGCGAGAATGAGCACCGTGGCAATTGCTACATTTTTATACAGCATGATTTTCCTTAGTGCATGTTTCAGCTACATAAGGGTCAACGGACGGCCACCAATGCCTAATCCTGCGCCAATCAGCCCAGTCCGTGAACAGGGTGCGGCGTCACACGAGCCAAGAGGAAAGGCCTGACATTGTGTTCGGAGGCACGGATTGACCTCCTGACGCGATCCGAACGTGGTCTTGCCAAGGCAATATGAAGAAGGCCATCAGCAAGATGGCGGCACATAGCAAAATAAATAGAGATTTCACTTCTGAAATAGATCTCGATAAGTATCGATAGATATCTGCATCATCTTACAAAAGCGACCAGGCCGCTTGGGTCCAAGTGATGAGAGGATATCTTCGGAACCATTCCCTCAGGCCGGAGCCCCGGCCGTCATAGCCCGAGGCAGCGGCCGGCGCCGCCTCGGAGGACGGGTCAGCTTCATCAGCGTCCCGGAAAGGGCGGATTGGAGGTCGGGTCGGCTGATCGAATGAAGACGTGCCGACCCCTTCACACCACTATCCCCGACGCAGGGCCTCGAGCACCTTTCCACCCGGTCGCCCGGTCTGCGGCATGCCGAGCTTGCGCTCGATGGCCTTGATCGCGTCGCGGGTCTTGGCGCCGACTTTACCGTCCGGCTCGCCGACATCGTAGCCCTGGGCCGCCAATCTGGTCTGAAGATCGCGGCGCTCGGCGCGCGACAGGGGCGGATCATCGGTAGGCCATTCCGCCTGGACACCGGAGCGGCCGCGCAGGCGGTCGGACAGCACCGCGATGGCCAGGCCGTATGATTCGGCGGCGTTGTAGGAATAGAGCGCGTCGAAATTCCGGGTAACCAGGAAGGCCGGGCCGTTGATGCCGGCCGGGAGCAGGATGCCAGCGGGGCCGTCGCCGGAAAGCGGGCGTCCGTCGATCCGGGTGACACCCATGGAGGCCCAATGCGCCACGGCGTGCTTGTTCTTGCGCCCGGCGGCCCCGGCATTGAAGCCCTTCGGCACACGCACCTCGTAGCCCCATGGTTGGCCGTTCGACCATTTGGCCACGCGCAGGAAGTTGGCGGTGGAGGCCACCGCGTCGGGCACCGAATCCACGAGATCACGGCGCCCGTCGCCGTCGCCATCGACGGCGAGGCGCTGGTAGGTGGTGGGCATGAACTGGGTCTGGCCAAAGGCGCCGGCCCATGACCCCGTAAGGCGGGACGGGTCGATGTCGCCGCGCTCGATGATCTTCAGGGTCGCCATCAGCTCGCCCTTGAAGAAGCCCGCGCGGCGGTGGTTCGAGCAGATCAGAGTGGCAAAGGACTGAACCAGCGGCATCTTACCGAGGTTCTTGCCGAAATTCGATTCGACGCCCCAGACGGCGGCGATGGTGTAGCGGTCTACGCCATAGCGCGCCTCCGCATTGGCGAGGGCCTGGCCATGCTGCTTCATCGCCGCTTTGCCGTCGTCCACCCGCTCCTCGTCGACGAGGGCGGCCATGTAGTCCCAGATCGGCGTCTTGAATTCGGGCTGCGCCTGGGAGAGTTCGATGACCTTGTCGTCGAAGGCGATGCCGTCGGTCGCCGCGCGGAACGTCTGGGCCGAAATCCCTTGCGCCGCCGCCTCGCCCTGGAGGGAGGCGAGGCAGGAGCGGAAGTCGGCCTTGGCCGGAACGGACGCTGCCGCACTCGCGAGGCAGAGGAGGGCAGTCAGCTTCGCGCGCGACGTCATGGGCAGTCTCCCGGCGGTTTTCGGCGTTTCCCGACCTTTAAGCCGCGCGCATGGTAAACGAACCGTGATGATGTCGGCGCTCAGGCAAATCCGCGCGCGGCGAGCTTCTCCTCGTAGGCGTCGATCTTCGGCGCGCGCTTGAGGGTCAGGCCGATCTCGTCGAGCCCGTTGAGCAGGCTTTCTTTGCGCCCGGCATCAATGTCGAAATGCAGCGTGCCGCCATCAGGCCCCTTGATGGTCTGGCTCTCGAGATCGATCGTCAACGTGGCGTTGGAGCCGCGCTCGGCATCGTCGAACAGCTTCTCCAGATCCTCCGGCGAGACGATGATGGCGAGGATGCCGTTCTTGGCGCAGTTGTTGAAGAAGATATCGGCGAAGCTCGTGGAGATGATGCAGCGGATACCGAAATCGGCGAGCGCCCAGGGCGCGTGCTCCCGCGACGAGCCGCAGCCGAAATTGTCGCCGGCTACCAGCACTTTGGCATTACGGTAAGCCGGCTGGTTGAGGACGAAATCCGGGTTCTCGGAGCCATCGTCGTTGTAGCGCATCTCGGAGAACAGGCCCTTGCCGAGCCCGGTGCGCTTGATCGTCTTGAGATACTGCTTCGGGATGATCCGGTCGGTATCGACATTGGTGATGCGCATCGGCGCGGCAACGCCGGTGAGGGTGGTGAACTTTTCCATGATGCTTCGCCGTTCGTGAACCGGCCCGTCGCCCGCGCCTCTCCCGCGCTCGGGAGAAGAAGGGCAATCACCGGATGATCCTGTTTCCTTTCCTTACCAGTCGCCTTGGCATCTCGAAAGCAGGCGGTGCCATCTCGTAGCCGTCACGCAACTTGGCTATGCTTATCGTCGACGGACAACCGGGGCGACGCGATGAACGAGACGAGCAATCAGTTCAAGAAGGCGCCCAAGCGCAAAAAGGAAAAGGCCCGGAGCGTTTCCGTGTCACCGGAAATGCGCCAGGCCTATGCCGATCTCATCAAGGAGCGCGAAGAACGCGAGGCTTATGCCCAGCACCTGCCGGCCGAGGGCGGCGGCAAGCGCTGAGCACCATCCTCGATCTCAGCGCTTCGGGCCGGCCTCGATCACGTCTTCCAGCGTGCGGAGCCCAGCGCGGGGAGCGTTGACGAGACAGGCCATGTTGCCGGGCGGGTGCTGGTTCTTCCACATCTTCGTGTGCGCCTGGGGGATCTTATCCCACGGGAACACCTCGCTCATGCAGGGGTCGATGCGCTGGTCCAGCACGAACTGGTTGGCGGCCGAAGCCTGCTTCAGATGCGCGAAGTGCGAACCCTGAATACGCTTCTGGCGCATCCAGACGTAACGGGCATCGAAGGTGATGTTGAAGCCGGTGGTACCGGCGCAGAACACCACCATGCCGCCACGCTTCACGACGAGCGCGGAGACCGGGAAGGTCGCCTCACCGGGATGCTCGAAGACGATGTCGACATCGTTGCCCTTGCCGGTGATGTCCCAGATCGCCTTGCCGAACTTGCGCGCTTCCTTGGTCCAGGCGTGGAATTCCGGCGAGTTCACCTTGGGCAGCTGGCCCCAGCAATCGAAGTCCTTGCGGTTGATGACGCCCTTGGCGCCGAGGCTCATCACGTAGTCGCGCTTCGACTCGTCCGAGATGACCGCGATGGCGTTCGCACCGGAGGCGGCGCAGAGCTGGACACCGAACACGCCGAGACCGCCCGAGGCGCCCCAGATCAGCACGTTCTGGCCCGGCTTCACCGTGTGCGGAGCGTGGCCGAACAGCATCCGGTAGGCGGTGGCGAGGGTCAGCGTGTAGCAGGCACCTTCTTCCCAGGTGAGGTGCTGCGGCCGCTTCATCAGCTGGCGCGACTGGACCCGGCAGAACTGCGCGAACGAGCCGTCCGGCGTCTCGTAGCCCCAGATCCGCTGTGAAGGCGAGAACATCGGGTCACCGCCGTTACACTCCTCGTCGTCGCCGTCGTCGCGGTTACAATGCACGATGACTTCGTCGCCGACCTTCCAGCGCTTCACCTTGGCGCCCACGGCCCAGACGATGCCCGAGGCATCCGAACCGGCGATGTGGTAGTCGGCCTTGTGCACGTCGAAGGGAGAGATCGGCTCGCCGAGTCCGGCCCAGACACCATTGTAGTTGATGCCGGCCGCCATGACGTAGACCAGGACTTCGTCGTCGCCGATCTCCCAGGTCGGCACCACCTCGACCTGCATCGACTCCTCCGGCGGGCCATGGCGCTCGCGCCGGATCGCCCAGGCATACATCTTCGCCGGAACATGGCCGAGGGGCGGAATTTCACCCAGCTCGTAGAGGTCCTTGCCCTCGGTCGTATTCAAGGCAGCACTCGCCGACATCTTGGCTCTCCCATTATTCTTTCTGTGCGACCCTATATCCACGAACCTGGACTGCTCCAAGGCCCCCTAAAAGGCCAGGATCGGGTGCTGCGTCCTCGAGTGCGTGCGCTGACCCGTCGCCTATTGATGTATTCATAATAAAGTCTTTGATGCAGAACGGCTCGTTTTCGATATTCCGCATCGAGGTCAAGGATTTACAGGAAGCTCACCTCAGTTGCCGGACAAAGCGCTCTTCAATTCGCTTGATCCTGTCGTCTAGAATTTTTCGAAGCATTCTGGGCCGTCGACCGCCAAGTTGGACCATCGGCCAGATGACGTATGGCCGAGGCTTGGTTAGGGTGCCGCACAATAAGCGTGAGATCGCGCAGCCTTGGAATCGAGTGGAGTCAGTGGAATGAGCGCGAGTGCGACCGTCGCCGAGGTCAAGCGCGACAAGCCATGGATCATCCGGACGTATGCCGGCCATTCCAACGCCAAGGAATCGAACGAACTCTATCGAGGCAATCTGGCGAAGGGGCAGACCGGACTGTCGGTCGCCTTCGATCTGCCGACGCAGACCGGCTACGATCCCGACCACGAATTGGCACGCGGCGAGGTCGGCAAGGTCGGTGTCTCGATCGCACATCTCGGCGACATGCGGACTCTGTTCGATCAGATTCCGCTGCAGCAGATGAACACCTCGATGACGATCAACGCCACGGCACCGTGGCTGTTGTCGCTTTACCTCGCGGTCGCCGAGGAACAGGGCGCGCCGCTCAGCGGCCTCCAAGGTACGACGCAGAACGACATCATCAAGGAATACCTGTCGCGCGGCACCTACGTGTTCCCGCCGGCTCCATCCCTTCGCCTGACCAAGGACGTGATCCTGTTCACGACCAAGGAGGTGCCGAAGTGGAACCCGATGAACGTGTGTTCCTACCACCTGCAGGAGGCCGGGGCGACGCCGGTGCAGGAGCTCTCCTACGCGCTGGCCATCGCCATCGCGGTGCTCGACACGGTGCGCGACGACCCCGATTTCGACGAGGCGAGCTTCGCCGACGTGTTCAGCCGCATTTCCTTCTTCGTGAATGCCGGCATGCGGTTCGTCACCGAGATCTGCAAGATGCGGGCGTTCTCCGAACTCTGGGACGAGATCGCCCAGGAGCGCTACGGCATCACCGACCCGAAGAAGCGCATTTTTCGCTATGGCGTTCAGGTCAACAGCCTCGGACTGACGGAACAGCAGCCCGAGAACAACGTCCACCGCATCCTGATCGAGATGCTGGCCGTCACCCTGTCGAAACGCGCCCGCGCCCGTGCGGTGCAGTTGCCGGCCTGGAACGAGGCTCTGGGCCTGCCGCGCCCCTGGGACCAGCAATGGTCCATGCGGATGCAGCAGATCCTCGCCTTCGAGACCGACCTCCTCGAGTACGAGGACATCTTCGACGGTTCGAAGGTCATCGACGCCAAGGTCGAAGCTCTGAAGGAGGAGACCCGCAAGGCCCTCGAAGAGATCGGCGGCATCGGCGGCGCGGTGGCGGCGGTCGAGACTGGGGCACTGAAGCGCGCCCTCGTGGAATCCAACGCCAAGCGCATCTCGGCCATCGAGGCAGGCGATCAGGTCGTCGTCGGCGTCAACAAGTTTCAGGCCGGCGAGCCTTCGCCTCTCACGGCCGGGGAGGGCGCCATCTTTACGGTCTCCGAGACGGTGGAGATGGAAGCAGAGCAGCGCATCCGCGACTGGCGGGCCAAGCGCGACGGCAAGGCCGTCGAGAAGGCCCTCGACGAGCTCGAGGCCGCGGCGCGTTCGGGCGCCAACATCATGCCGGTCTCGATCGCGGCGGCGAAGGCCGGCGTCACCACCGGCGAATGGGGCACGCGCCTGCGCCAGGTCTTCGGTGAATACCGAGCCCCCACCGGCGTCAGCCTCGAGACGATCTCCTCGGGTGCGGCCGAGGACGCCAAGCTCCTCATCGCCGATCTCGGGGAGCGCCTGGGCGAGACGCCCAAGCTCGTCGTCGGCAAGCCCGGTCTCGACGGCCATTCGAATGGCGCCGAGCAGATCGCGCTCCGCGCCCGCGACGTCGGATTCGACGTGACCTATGACGGCATCCGCCAGACCCCGGCCGAGATCGTGGCGAAAGCCAAGGAGACCGGCGCCCATGTGGTCGGACTGTCGATCCTGTCCGGCAGCCACGTCCCACTGGTGCGCGACGTAAAGGCGAAGATGCGGGAGGCGGGCCTCGACCACGTCCCCCTCGTCGTCGGCGGGATCATCTCGCCGGACGACGAACTCGTCCTCAAGAATATGGGCGTCACGGCGGTCTACACGCCGAAGGACTACATCCTCGACACGATCATGGTCGGCATTGCCAAGGTGGTGGGCCGCGCCCTCGACAAGCGCGCCGCCGAGAAGGCGGATGCCGCAGCCGGAATCGGCGGATCCTCCGTCAGGGAGGGCGGCGAAAAGGTGTTCTGACGCTTCTACGTACCTTCCTCCCTCTTCGGGGGAAGGTGCCTATGCAACCGGCTCGGAGAGGCGGCCTCTCCGAAAGGTGCACTCTCCCCGCCAGCGGCAAAAACGGGTAGGCACTCCGCACGATCTCGCGACATCAGCGGACCCTCACACGACAATGCCTTTCGCGCCGCTCGTCGCCATACCGCTGGCCGCCTGCCTCAGCGCGGTCCTGATCGTGCTGCTCAAACCGATCCTTCAACGCTATGCGCTCGCCCGGCCGAACGCGCGGTCGAGCCACAGCGTGCCGACCCCCCAAGGGGCCGGTATCGCGATCGTCCTCGCCATCCTGGCGACCGGTGGGCTCCTGGCATCCCTGATGCAGCCTATGCCAGCGACGATGGAGGCGCTGGTCCTCGCTCATGCGACGCTGCTCCTCGCCATCGTGGGTGCTGTCGACGATATCAGGCCACTGCCGGCCACGTTGAGACTCGGTCTTCAGACTCTTGCGGTGACCGGCCTCGTCCTGTCGGTGGAGGGACGGCTCCTACCCGAGATTCCGCTCATTGCTGAGCGCGCGCTCGCCGTCCTGGCCGGCGTATGGTTCGTGAATCTGACGAACTTCATGGACGGGCTCGACTGGATGACGGTCTCGGCCATGGTGCCAGTCTCGGCCGCGCTGATGCTCGCCGGACTCGGCGGGGAATTACCGCCGCTGCCGACCCTCGTGGCCGCGTCCCTTCTCGGTGCGCTGATCGGCTTTGCACCCTTCAATCGCCCGGTGGCCCGCCTTTTCCTGGGGGATGTCGGCTCCCTGCCGATCGGCCTTCTGGTGGCGTGGCTGCTCTACCGCCTCGGCCTTCAGGACGGTCTGGCGGCAGCCATCCTTCTTCCGCTCTACTACATCGCCGATTCCACTCTGACGCTGCTGCGCCGCGCAGCCAAGGGCGAGCCGGTCTGGAAGGCGCATCGCAGCCATTACTACCAGCGCGCCACCTCGAACGGCTTCACGGTGACGGAAGTGGTCGGGCGGGTCTTCGTCCTCAACACTGCGCTGGCGGTCCTGGCGGGCGCCACCTTGCTTTGGCCGTCGCGGCTTGTCACGCTCGCGGCCCTTGCTGCAGGCGCGGCCCTGGTCGCCGCGACGCTGCGTCGGTTCTCGACCTTGCGAGAAGGAATCGCCGCTTGAGCGGAAACGTCATCGCGCTGACCGGTGCCACCGGCTTCATCGGCCGTCACCTGCTGCGCTCGCTCGCGAATCAGGGTTACCGGGTCCGGGTGCTGCTGCGACGCCCAGTGGAGTTGCCGCCCGGCGCCAGCGGCGCCGTGGTGGGCGACCTGAGCCGGCCCATGAACATGGCGGCGGCCCTTTCCGGCGTCGACGCCATCGTCCATTCCGCCGGCCTCGCCCATGCCATGTCCGGCACGCCGGAGGACGATTACCGCTCTTCGAACATCGAGGCGACGCGACGTCTCGCCGAAGCAGCGGCCAAGGCGCGGGTCGGGCGCTTCGTCTTCCTCTCATCGATCAGGGCGCAGACCGGCATCAGCGCGGCCGGAACCGTGACCGAAGACAACCATCCATATCCCACCGACGCCTATGGCCGCTCGAAACTCGCCGCCGAGGAAGCCTTGGCCGAGATCGGGATCGACTGGGTCGCCCTGCGCCCTGTCCTCGTCTATGGCGCTGGGGTGAAAGGCAACATGGCCGCGCTCCTGCGGCTCGCGCGAACGCCCTATCCCCTCCCACTCGCGAGCCTGACGGGGCGTCGGTCCCTGATTTCGGTGGAGAACCTCTCGGCAGCCATCGTCACGGTGCTTCGTCACGAAGGACCGCTTGGCCGGGCGCTGGTGGCGGCAGAGCCGGACGCCTTGACCTTGCCCGGCATGATCGCGGCCTTACGGGCCGGCCTCGACCGCCGCGCCGGTCTCGTACCCTGTCCGCCGAGCCTGTTCGGCCTCGCCTGCCGGATGACGGGTCGGCGGGAGATCTTCGAGCGCCTTTCGGGCGACCTCGTGGCGCACTCCAAGGGCCTGTCTGCGTTGGGTTGGTCCCCGCAATCGACCTCATTCCAGGGGCTTACAGCCCTGGCCCGCACGGAGGGTGCAGCCTAGGCGGGGATGGTCATTGGCGCAGGTTGTGACACGGGAACCGCTTTCGGCCGGTTGCGGTAATCCGGGATAGCGGTTTCGAACACCAGATCGGCGGCAGCCCTGTCGTGTGTGGCGACCGCCTGTTTCAGCGCGGCGATCCAACCCTCCAGCACGGTACGGTCGGCAAAGACGGGCTTGGCCGCCATGACGCCGTCGATCCCGTCGAGGGCGACACGCGGCTCCTCGCGGGCGAACAGGATCTCGTTCAAACGCTCCCCCGGCCGCGAGCCGGTGAAGACCACCTCGATGTCTTCGCCGGGCTCGAAACCAGCGAGCCGGATCATCCGCTCGGCGAGATCGAGAATGCGCACGGGCTGACCCATCTTCAAAACGTAGACTGCAGCCCGCTGGTCGGATTCGGGGGCGGTCAGAGACAGGCAGCGTCCCTCGCGGTCGCCATGCGAGGCTGCGGTCAGAACGAGGTCGGCGGCCTCGCGCACGGTCATGAAGTAGCGCACCATTTCCGAATCGGTGACCGTGACCGGGCCGCCTCGGGCGATCTGCGCCTTGAACACTGGCACCACCGAACCGACCGAGCCGAGCACGTTGCCGAACCGCACCGCGATCAGACGAGTCGGCTTCCCCTGCGACGCGGTCGCTTGCTCGGCATCGAGCGCCTGGGCCACCATCTCGGCGAAGCGCTTGGTGACGCCGAGTTGGGAGACGGGCTCGATCGCCTTGTCGGTGGAAATCATCACCATGGCGCGCGCACGAGCCGCTACCGTCGCATCCGCGACGTTGATGGAACCCAGGACGTTGGTCTTGATGCCCTCCGACCAGTCCCGCTCTAGATACGGCACCTGCTTCAGGGCTGCGGCGTGGAACACGTAATCCGGTCGGAAACCGGCGAAGACCTCGTGCAGACGTTCACGGTCGCGAATATCGCAGAGTGCACCGGTGACGTCGGCCGCTGCGATGGCGGGCTGGCTCAGGATGCCGTGTAGAGCAGGCTCTGAATTCTCCACGACAAGGACGGATGCTGCGCCGAAGGCCACGGCCCGGGCGACGATCTCGGAGCCGATGGAACCCCCGCCACCCGTGACGATGACGCGCGTCCCATTGAGGAAACGCTCGAGGCGCGGCCGGTCGATGGAGACGGTGGGTCGCAAGAGGAGATCCTCGATCTCCAGGGGCGCCAGTTCGGCATCGCGCATGCCCTCGCCGAGACTGGTGACCCGCGACAGCGGAAGGCCGAGTCGACGGGCGCGGGCGATCAAGTCGTCGGGCTCCGCCTCCGGTGTCAGGGCATTGGGAACGGCGACGAGGCGGCGTACCGGGGTACCCTCATTGGCCAGGTTAGCGACGACTCGCTCAAGGTCGGAGAAGGCCCCCAGGATGGGGACGCCGCGCATGATCTGGCCGGTCTCGTTTGCGCGTGGCGCAAGGATGCCCTTGGGGGACAGGCGCCGCACCGAGCCCGCTTCGATGGCGCGAAGCAGAAGTTCGATATCCCTGCCACGCCCGAGCAGCAGCGTCGGGGTCGTGGCGCTGCGAGCCTGGCTCTGCCGCGAACGCGTGTATTTCAGGTAGCGGAAGGCGAGCCGGGTGCCCCCCAACAGGAAGATCTGCAGCACCCAGTACAGGGCAATGGCGATCTTTCCGAAAAAGTAGAATCCATACATGTCCGCCGAAACGAGCACGTAGTCGACGACGAGGAGCGTGAGGGCGAGGACGCTCGCCGCCTTGACGATTCCGGCGAGGTCGGGGAGCGAGGCGAAGCGCCACTTTGTCCGGTAGAGCTTGAACCGACCGTAGACCAGCGCGGCGAAAGCCACGAACGGGGGCAGCAGAAGTGGAAGCGCGTCGAGGCGTTCGGCGAGCAACTCACCGTTGAAGCGGAAAACGAAGGTGAGTGTCACGGCTAGGACGGTCGCCACGCAATCGTGGACCACCATCACCGCTGTCTTGTAGATGCGCTGCTGCATGGGCTCCGGGCCGGCCGCGGTATCGGCGACGGAACGCCCCTCTGTCAACGCACCCCACGAACCACGGGGCTACACATCAGTTCAGATTGCGCACGGCACGCAGGACGGCATCGTCGGTTTCGTCGAGATCCGGTGCGTCGATGTGGCGGTACCAGGCTTGGATCAGGCCATACACGCCAAAGGCGAGATGCCCGGCGGCGACGATGCCAAGAAGGACGGAACCGTAGGGCTGAGCTCGCAAGGCGGAGAAAGCGCCCGCCAAACCCTTCACCTCCGAGGAGGCTTGGTACCACGCGGCGACCAGCACGAAGCCGCCGATGATCACGAACGCGACCCCACGCGCAGCGTAACCGAACTGACCCAACGGCTTGACCCATCGGCAATGGGCCTCGTCGAGAGAGAGCCGGTCGGTGACATCGCCCTTCCCGGCCTTCACCAGGAAGGCGATCCCTCCACCGATGATGCCAACGCCGATGAGGCCGACAAGCCATGGGCCGAATGGCTTGGCCAGCAGCCACGCGGTCCAATCCTGCAATCCTCCGCCGCCGCTGGCGCGTCTGCCGAGGCCGAGGGCAAGACTGGCCGCCGTGATGCCGAGGCCGACAGCCACGATGCCGCTGCCGAAATGCGCCAGCCGAACGACGAGCCCCTTCGCCGAGGTGCCGTGGCGGTCGGCGTCGGTGACGGATTCGACGAACCTCCAGGCGGCGAAACAAAACAGTCCCAGCGCTATGAGCCCGACGAGGATGGCCCCGAACGGTCCGAGGAAGACCCACCGGATCGCACTCTCGCTATCGCCCGCCCGACCGCCCTGGCCCAGAGCGGCGAGAAGCGCCAGCCCGCCGACGATGCAATATACGATGCCTCTCGCACCGAACCCCATGCGGGCGAGACGCTCGATCGTATTGCGGCCCATTCGCTTCACGAGGAGACTTTCACGATGACCTTTGGCGGAGACGAGCGGACGGACCGCGTTACCTCCAACGCCGTTCGGGCTCGGACCGCTCCGGCATGATCGTCATTTCTTTGCCGGCGCGAGACCGGAGCCTCCTAGTCGCCGGCGCGTGTCGCTTTGCCGGCGAGCGCGACGTAGAAGCCGAGGCCATCGCCCGCCGGAAGTGTCTGAAGTCGATCGACGATGCCCTTGCGCTTCGCGTCCAGCAACAGCCTGCCGACGGGCTGGAACAGGGTCTCTCCACCGCCTTCCGGCGGGGGATCGAAGCGGATCGCCACAGTCTTGCCTTTGCCGAAGCGGCTGCGCTCCAGCATGTCGTTCAAGGATGCTTCGGCCGTCGGACGGTTCGTCCCACGCAGGTCGAGAACGGATTCCGCATCGGTGACTCCCAGAGAACCGCGCAGCTTGTCGGCGTAGAAATCTTCAAAGTGGGGCAAGGGCGGGACCTGACGCGGCGAGGGCGATGGGAGGCTCAGAGGGGCAGTCCGGTATAGAGGGCGCCCACCGGAACGGCGCCACCGAGTTCGGGAAGGTCGAGGCTGTCGTCACGGTAAAGGGCCTCGACCGTCCAGCTCCCCGCCTCGGTCCGGCTCCAGGCCTCGACCCTGACCTCGTCCTGCGAAACGATGAGGAAGGTCCGCAGGCTCGGCACAGAGCGGTAGAAACGGTCTTGCGGCCACGAACGAGACTCATCGTACTCAGGGACAGGACCTCGGCCACCAGCAAAGGGGCGCTGGTATATCCATCCTGACCCAGTGGGCCGCAGGTCACGACGATGTCGGGGATCGGCGCGAAATCATCCATCGCTGCGCTGAGCACGCCGAGGCCGGGAAGCGCGTTGCAGCCCCGGCGTTCCGCGAGCTCGTCGAGGCGCCTGCCGAGATTCATCACAATGCGCTGGTGGCGCGAGGTGGGCGGCGACATCAGCAGGGCTATGCCGTCGATCAGTTCCCAGCGTTCCTCGTCGGGCCGGGGCTCGGCCCAGAGGCGGAACTCGGCGACGGTCATGCGGGTATCGCGGCGCGCGGCGACGGCCATGGCGGGGGCTCCCGATCGGATACGGGATGGTAGCATCCCGCCGAAACCCTGCAACATCCGTGCAGAGCAAGCCGCTATGCAGTCGTGATCGGGCGGGATCCCGGGCTCCACAGCGCGGCCTGGGAAAAGACGTGGCGTTGGTCCTCGCCCATCATGGTCTGGCCCTTGGCGCCAAGCAGAGGGCACGGAGCGCGGGGAGGACGATCCCGCGCTCCGTTCGTCCATTCAGCTCTGAACGAGGACGTTCCGGAACTGCCAGGGGTCGCTCTCGTCGATGTTCTCGGGGAACAGGCCGGGGCGCCCGCTCAGCGGGGTCCAGTCGGTGTACACGCCGACGACGGGACCGAGATACGGCATCTGGACTTCGAGGCAGCGGCGGAAATCCATCTCGTCGGCCTCGACGATGCCGGCTTCGGGGTTCTCCAGCGCCCAGACCATGCCCGCGAGCACCGCCGAGGTGACCTGAAGGCCGGTGGCGTTCTGGTACGGCGCGATCCGACGGGTCTCCTCGATGGAGAGCTGCGAACCGAACCAATAGGCGTTCTTCTCGTGGCCGTAGAGAAGCACGCCGAGTTCGTCGATCCCATCGACGATTTCGTTCTCGTCGAGGATGTGGTGCTTTTCCTGCACCTCCGCAGCCTTGCCAAACATCTCGTGGAGCGAGAGCACGGCGTCGTTGCAGGGGTGGTAGGCGTAGTGACAGGTCGGGCGGTAGGCAGCGCGCTCGCCCTCCATCACGGTGTAATAGTCGGAGATCGAAACCGCCTCGTTATGCGTCACGAGGAAGCCGAACTGGCTCTGGGCCGTCGGCGTCCACGAGCGCACGCGCGTGTCGGCACCGGGCTGGAGAAGGTAGATCGCGCAGCGCGAGCCTTTCTCCTGATCACGGGCATTGTCCGGGCGCCAGGTCTCGTGGGTTCCCCAGCCGAGTTCGGCCGGCTGGTTGCCCTCGGAAACGAAGCCTTCCACCGACCAGGTGTTGACGAAGACGCCCATGGGCTTCGGGCCCTTGGCGCGCTGGGTGTCGCGCTCGGCGATATGAATGCCCTTGACGCCGACCTCGCGCATGAGGGCGGCCCACTGGTCACGGGTCTTCGGCTCGGGCGTGGTCAGGCCGAGATCGGACGCGACGTTGAGGAGTCCCTGCTTCACGAACCACGAGACCATGCCCGGATTGGCGCCACAGCACGAGACGGCGGTGGTGCCACCAGGGCTCGCGGCGCGCGCGTCGAGGATGTCCTGGCGCAGGGCGTAGTTGGTGCGGTCGCCCTGGCCCTTGGACTTGTCGAAATAGAAGCCGGGCCAGGGCTCGGCGACGGTGTCGATGTAGAAGGCGCCGAGTTCACGGCACAATTCCATGATGGCGCGGGAATAGGTGTCCACGGACACGTTCACGCAGAAGCCCTGGCCGCCGCCCTCGGTGAGGAGGGGCGTGAGGATCTCGCGGTAATTGTCCTTGGTCAGCGCCACCTGCTCGAAGCGGAGGCCATGCTGATCGGCCAGGGCCTTATGCGCATCGGAGGGCTCGACGACGGTGAAGCGCGCCTTGTCGTACTCGAAATGACGCTCGATGAGCGGAAGGGTCCCGCGGCCGATCGAGCCGAAGCCGATCATCACGATGGGACCGCTGATGCGGCCGTGGACGGGCCAGGAGGTGGCGGCTTCGGTCATGCGGGCAATCCTTCTTCTCGGCCCCGCTCGAACTCACGAGCGAGGCACGTCCTTAGTCGGCGGAAATGACGGTCAGGCGACGGGCTAGTGGCCGGTTGAGGGCGTGCGGTCAACCACATCGCCGGCTTCAGCCTCGTGGACCACGAGTGGTCCACGAGGGAAGATCATTAACATGAAGTTACGTCGACGCATGATTCAGACGCGGGTCGCCTTCCCGTTGGGCACCGTTGCGAATGATCCGCGACACGCCGATATTGCAATGCAACAAACACGACATCGACACACCTACGGGACGGGAAACGCCAGAACGCCACATCACGGAGTTCCGATGTTATCCTTGTTTATCGCCAATACCCCCGCGCCGGCCGAAGAGCCGATCGATCGCGATCCTGGCGTCATCACCCTCGCGGCGGCTCTGATCCGTGCCGTTCGCCGCCAGCACGATGCAGCCTTCCGCCGCCGCTGCGAGCAGGCGACGACCACGACTGCCGTCTAGCGCTCACGCCGCCTGTCGTCGTGAATCCAATCCCTCCGGACAGGCAGCCTCATCCAGGATGCCTGAAGCGGAGAGGATGCCGGTCGCGCCGTCGAGCGCGCCCCTGCGCAGGTTGACCCCGAGCAACCGCGTCCTTTCGAACGGGCCCGGCATGGACAACCCACTCATGAGATCACCGGAAAAACCGAAGCGGGCGTAATACGGCGCATCGCCGACGAGGACGATGGCGCCGTGACCGAGGGCGCGTGCCCTACCGATCGAGGCCCACATCAAAGTGCTGCCGAGGCCATGGCCCTGGAGCGAGGGATCGACCGCGAGCGGCCCCAGAAGCAAGGCAGGCCGTCCACGTCCCGCTTCCACATGCCAGAGACGGACGGTGCCGACGATCCGGCCATTCAGTTCCGCGGTCAGTGACAATCCGTGAGCGGGAAGGCGCCCCTCGCGCAGCCGCTCGGACGTCTTGAGGAATCGCGCCGGGCCGAAGCAAGTATCGAGCAATTGCTCCCGAGCCGAAACATCGGTCGGCCGTTCGTCACGAATCTCGATCAAGGCCGTGCCCTTTCCCAGTCCTGGCTGGTCAACCCATCTGATGTGACGGCGCGGATCCCGCACCAGTCACATGCGATGGAACCGTCCTCGCCCGCTGCCGGGCGGCGGTTAAGCCGCCCGAGCTCCGATTATATGGCGGTCAGATGACGTATTGCTGAAGGGGGGGGAAGCCGTTGAACGCCACCGCCGCGTAGGTGGTGGTGTAGGCTCCGGCCCCTTCGATCAGCACCTTGTCGCCGATGGAAAGCGAGACGGGGAGCGGGTAGGGCACCTTCTCGTAGAGGACGTCGGCTGAATCACAGGTCGGTCCCGCGAGCACGCAGGGGGCCATGCGGTCCTCGTCATGCTCCGTCCGGATCGCGTAACGGATCGACTCGTCCATGGTTTCGGCCAGGCCGCCGAACTTTCCGATATCGAGATAGACCCAGCGGATCTCGTCCTCGGCATCGGACTTCTTCGAGACCAGGATCACCTCGGCTTCGATCATGCCGGCATTGCCGACCATGCCGCGACCGGGCTCGATGATCGTCTCCGGCAGCTGGTTGCCGAAATGCTTGGTGAGGGCGCGGAAGATCGCATCGCCGTAGGATTCCACGCCAGGCACCGCCTTCAGGTACTTGGTGGGGAAGCCGCCGCCGAGATTGACCATGGACAGGGTGATGCCCCGGTCGGCGCATTCACGGAAGATCGTGGAGGCCGAAGCGAGCGCCCCGTCCCAGGCTTCGGTGTTGCCCTGCTGCGAACCCACATGGAACGACACGCCGTAAGCATGCAGGCCCTGGCGGCAGGCATGCTCCAGAACATCGACGGCCATCTCCGGCACGCAGCCGAACTTGCGTGACAGGGGCCATTCGGCGCCAGCACCGTCGCAGAGAATGCGGCAGAACACCTGCACCGAGCCGAGTTCGACCTCGGCGGCCTCGGCAGCACGGGCGATCTTCTCGACCTCGACCTGACAATCGACGGCGAACAGGCGAACGCCGAGCTTGAGCGCACGGGTGATGCAGCGCTCTTTCTTGATGGTGTTGCCGAATGAGATCCGGTCGGCGGTGGCACCGCTGGCCAGAGCCATCTCCACCTCGACCACAGAGGCCGTGTCGAAGCAGGAGCCCATCTCGGCAAGCAGACGCAAGACTTCCGGCGCCGGATTCGCCTTCACGGCATAGAAGACGCGGGTATCGGGCAGCGCGCGGGCGAAGGCGGTGAAGTTGTCGCGCACGACATCGAGGTCGAGCACCATCACCGGGCCTTCGTCCTGGCCCATGTCACGGCGAGCGCGCAGAAAATCGCGGATACGATCGGTCATGGTCGTTCCAACCCACAGGTTCGCGAGCGCCCGTTCGTGGGGCGCGCTATCGAAATCTGGACGGCCATGAGCCGTCCGGCGTCTGGGGGCGACGCGACGCGATACGCGACGTGCTTTGGAGACACGTCGTCGACCGCGGGCGCATCAGCACCCGGAAGCTGCCGTGGATTGGAAGGGAGATCCCCACCGCACGCCGGGCAAAGAGAAACAAGCCTCTTCGGTGCCGGCCTTTGGAGGGCCGACGAGACCAAAAAAGCCCGTTCGTCGTTGCTTTAAGCTGCGTCCCCCGTGGAGAGCGGGGTTCGCCGGTTTCGCCTCCGGCTGCCGGTTGTTGTCGGGGTCCGGTGTTGCCACCTGGATGCCGGCCGGAGGGAATCCACCCTGTCGACCATCGATCCTTTAAGACCCCTGGCGGCTGTCCGGCAGTTGGCCGGATGCCCACCAACCGACACGCGGCCACAGGCACGTGCGAAATTGGGCAAGGCGCATATACGTTCGATGCGTCTCCGCGACAAGGAAAAACCGGTTTTCTCTCACCCGAAACCCGACCTTACCGCCTCAATGTGACCCAAAAAGCGCACCCGGGTCGGTAGGCCCTTTCCAAGGCGTCACGAACGGGTCATTGAGCAGGCGGTTTTCATGCTGATCGAACCAGTCCGATCCACCGCCTCATCCCGAGGTGCCAGAGCGTAGCGGAGGCCTCGAGGCAGGGCTCCATCACGCATTGCGACCTCTGGGAGGCTCCTAGGAGGCCCGCTCAGATGGGCACCTCGGGGTGAGGTGGGCTGGATGGGACCGTGCGGGGAAGCCCGATCGTCCCTCACCACCGACCAGAGCCGCAGGACCATGACCGAGCCCACCCGCCGCGCGCTTCTCACCGGTATCGCCGCCCTGTCCGTCGCCGGCACCGCGTCGACGGCGCAGGAGGGGCGCGCACCCAAATCCTTCGATTTCGAGGAGGTGGAGCGCCGCGCCGAGGAGCTCGCCAAGGTCGCTTACGATGCGCGGGTACCGCCCCTTCCGGCTCCCATCGCAAAGCTCGATTACGACGCCTGGCGTGACATTCGTTTCAAGCCCGACAAGGCCTTTCTCGGCGGAGAGAACAGCCCGTTCCGGCTGCAGCTCTTCCATGTCGGCTTTCTCTATAACCGGCCCGTCACCGTGAACCTCGTGCGTCGCGGCATCGCGACGCCGATCGCCTATCAGTCGAGCCTGTTCGACATGGGACGGACGAAGCTCGACAAGCCGCTGCCGGTCGATCTCGGCTTCGCTGGTCTCCGCTTCCACAGCTACCTCAACAAGCCGAACCTGCTAGACGAACTCATCGTGTTTCTCGGCGCCAGCTATTACCGCTTCCTTGGGCGCGATCAGCTGTATGGCCTATCCGCCCGTGGGCTCGCCCTCAACGTCGAGGGGGAGGGCGCTCCGGAGGAATTCCCGGTCTTCCGCGAATTCTGGGTGACGATGCCTGAGACCAACGCCGATTCGCTGCTGATTCATGCCCTTCTCGATAGCCCCTCGGTGACGGGTGCCTTCGCCTTCACGGTAAAGCCGGGCGACGAGACCAGCGTCGCCGTTCGCTCGACGCTTTTCCCGCGGGTCGCGCTCCCATCGGTGGGCGTCGCACCGCTCACCTCGATGTTCTTCATCGGCGAGAACGACCGGCACCATTCCGACGATTACCGGCCCGAGCTCCACGATTCCGATGGTCTTCAGATCGCGGCCGGATCGGGCGAATGGCTCTGGCGCCCCCTGGACAATCCGAAGGTGCGTCGCATCTCGTCCTTCGTCGATCGCGATCCGAAGGGGTTCGGACTGATGCAGCGGGACCGCGCCTTCGAATCCTACCAAGACCTCGAAGCCTCCTATGGTCGGAGGCCGAGCTACTTCGTCGAACCCGAGGGTGACTGGGGCGAGGGCGCCGTGACCTTGATGGAACTGCCGACCGACACCGAGGTCAACGATAACATCGTCGCCTATTGGCGTCCGAAGCAGCCTTATCCGGCCGGCGAACCGGTCCGCATGTCGTACCGCGTGCGCGCCAGGAGTTCGAACACCAGACTGCATCCGGGCGGATATGTGGCCAATACCTTCTTGGCCGCCACAAGCGCCAGCGGTGCCGCCAAGGGGGAGGAGGCGAAAGGGACGCTGAGCCGCCGCTTCCTCATCGATTTCGCCGGCGGCGAGCTGCCCTATTATCTCTCGGACCCGAGTAAGGTGGAGGTGGTAGCCGGAGCTTCACAGGGACGGATCACCGCCACTTCGCTCACTCCGAACCCGCATATCGGAGGATTGCGGGCAGCAATCGACATCACCCTCGACGCGGCGGACCAATCCACCGATCTCCGCGCCTTCCTGCGCGCCAGCGCTCGAGCATTGTCGGAAACCTGGGTCTATCCCTGGACCACAGCGTGAGCGCCCAAGCCCATAAACGGCATACGGTCACTCCGGTCACCATCCGTCCGGCGACATTGGGCGACCTCGACGCCCTGGTCGCCCTGGAACACGCGGCGTTTTCGGGAGACCGGGCGGAACGGCGGGCGATCCGCCATGCCATCGGCTCTCCGTCGATGTCGTTGCTGGTCGCTCTGGATGCCGAAGACCGCTCGATCCTGGTGGCGGCGGCCACGCTGGAGCGCCGCAAGGGAAGCCGCAGTTGCAGGCTCTCCTCCATCGCGGTGTCTCCCGCACGGGCGGGTCAGGGCCTTGGCGGCATCATGCTCGATGCCGCGGAAGACGACGCACGAGCGCATGGATGCACGAAGCTGCGACTCGAAGTGAGAGCCGATAACGGTGCCGGCATCCGACTCTACGAGCGCCACGGCTACGTGCGCTTCGCTGTCCTCGAAGAGTACTACGAGGACAGCATGGAAGCCTGGCGCTACGAGAAGCCTCTGTAGGCCGTTGCCCCCCCGGTATCGGGGAGGGAGCGGAAAGGGCTTAGTCGCAGTTCTCGCGGGTAACGGTCTTGCGGTCACCGACTTCGTTCTCGCGGGTGACTGACTTCACGCGGCAGCCGTCACGGGTCTCGCGCGTCTCCACGGTACGGGACTCAGATTCCGGCCGCTCGACGATGACGCGCTCGGGCGACTCGCGCTCGATGATCGTGGTCTGGGCCTGAACCGCCGAAACCCCGAAGAGCGTCAGCAGGGCAGCAGTGGCAAGCATAGAATGACGCATGGCAATCTCCTTCAAAACCATGCGCCCAACGGCGATGCGAGCTAGACCGTTCCCATTTCGCACCCCGACCTGCCAAATTCTCCTGTTGCAGGTAGGGTCGCGCACTATCCTTCTATCTTCGAGAAGTCTGCGACCTCCCGGGTCGCCGCCCGCAAGGCGTTGAGCAAGGCGAGGCGATTCTCACGCAGGGCCGGATCGTCGGCATTGACGATGACCTTCTCGAAGAAAGCATCAACGGGCGCGCGCAGGATCGACAAAGCGTGCATGGCCCCGGAGAAATCCTCGGCCGCCACGGCCGCCGACGCGGCTTCCCGGGCGGTCACCAGCGCCTCGGACAGAGCCTGCTCCTCCGGCTCGCCGGAGGCGGCGATGGCGACGCGGTCGGGCTCGGCCTCGTAGCTGCGCCCGTCCTTCTTCTCCTCGATCCGCAGGATGTTGGCCGCGCGCTTGTAGCCGGCGAGCAGGTTCCTACCGTCATCGGTCTCGAGGAACTTGCCCAGCGCCTCGACCCGACGCACGACCATCAGGAGGTCGTCCTGGCCGGGCAGGGCGAAGACGGCGTCGATCAGGTCGTGGCGGGCGCCTTGGTCGCGAAGATAGACCTTCAGGCGGTCGGCGAAGAAGTTGAGGAGATCGCCAGGCATGGGGTTGTCGAGGCTGCCGTGGTTCTCCAGCGCGGCCATATCGTGCTCGTCATTCCCCGAAAGAGATATGACGACGACGTGACGGTTCTTCTGAACATAAAAGGCGTCCTCCAGCACATCCTCTCGGAGGTTCAGACGTAATCCATTCTCAAGAATCAGCCGGACCACGCCAAGGGCTGCCCTACGAAGCGCGTAGGGATCCTTGCTGCCGGTGGGCCTTTCATCAATGGACCAGAAACCCGCAAGGGTGTCGAACTTATCGGCCAGGGCCACGGCGATCGAAACAGGATCGGTCGGTACTCGGTCGGATGGACCGACGGGCTTGTAATGCTCTTCCACCGCCGCGCAGACACTCGGATGTTCGCCTTGAAGCGCCGCATACTTGCGGCCCATGAGGCCCTGAAGCTCGGGAAACTCTCCAACCATCTCGGTCACGAGATCGGCCTTCGCAAGTTGAGCGCCGCGACTGGCGAGTTGTACATCCGCGCCGATATTGGGTGCTATCCCGCGCGCCAGCGACGCGATACGCGCCACCCGCTCACCCTGAGTCCCCAGCTTCTCGTGGAAGACGATGCTGTCGAGCTTCGGCAGACGGTCTTCCAGACTGATCGCCTTGTCGGTCTCCCAGAAGAACTTCGCGTCCGAGAGGCGGGCACGCACCACGCGCTCGTTGCCGCCGGTGATCGCGAGGCCGCCATCGCTGGCGATCAGGTTCGAGACCAGGATGAAGGCGGGAGCCAGCGTGTCGGTGCCCGTTTCACGCAGCACGAAGCACTTCTGGTTGGCGCGGATGGTGGCACGGATCGCCTCTGCCGGGATGTCGAGGAAGCTCGGATCGAAGGTGCCGAGCAGCACGACGGGCCATTCGACCAGGCCGGCGACCTCGTCGAGCAGGCCCTCGTCTTCCACGAGTTCGAGACCGCGCGCGAAGGCCAGGTCACGCGCATCGTGCAGGATGATGTCCTTGCGCCGATCCGGGTCGAGCACGACCTTGGCGCGCTCCAGCGCCTGGATGTAATCGTCGAACCGCCGCACCTCGATGGCCTCGGGCGCGAGGAACCGGTGTCCGTAGGTGGTGGTGCCGGCGGTGATTCCGTCCACCGAGAACGGTACGGTCTCGGGCGTCTCGGTCTCGGGGCCGAAGGTCGCCACGATGGATTGCAGCGGCCGCACCCAGCGCAGGCTCCCCGGCTGGGAAGACGCTGCGCCCCAGCGCATGGATTTCGGCCAGGGGAAGCTCTTGATGATGGCGGGCAGGATCTCGGCCAGCACGTCGAGCGTCTCGCGGCCGGCCCGCTCGATCACGGCGACATAGAATTCGCCCTTTTTCGGATCGGTGACGATGGTCGCCTGATCGAGACTCGCGAGACCGGCGCTCTTGAGAAATCCCTGAATTGCTCCGTCCGGCGCGCCGACGCGGGGCCCTTTGCGTTCCTCGCGGACGTCCTTCCCGCGTGGCGGGAGGCCTGCCACATGCAACGCCAGTCGGCGCGGGGTCGAGAAGGCCTTCGCTCCCTCGTAGAGGAAGCCGCGTTCCACCAATGCGTCGGTGACGAGCTTCTTCAGATCTTCCGCGGCACGCCGCTGCATGCGGGCAGGAATCTCTTCGGAGCGCAGTTCGAGGAGAAGATCAGGCATGGGGAGCGGGCGTCCGAGATGTTGTTCCAGGATGTCGTCGGCGCCAAGGGCGCGCCCGACGATCATCATGCGAAGGTAAGAGAATGACCGGGCATGTCACGAAGACGATGCCGGGCGCCTGAAGTCGTGCAAGGGCAGCAGTGCCGCGACTCAACCCGCTCCGCCGCCCGCCGTCTTCAGCCAGGCGGCCCCGCAGGCCTTGGCCAGTTCGCGCACGCGCAGGATATAGCTCTGGCGCTCGGTCACCGAGATGACGCCGCGAGCGTCGAGCAGATTGAAGACGTGGCTCGCCTTGATGCATTGGTCGTAGGCAGGCTGGACCATCCGGTGGGTTCCCGAATCTTCCGCCGGCGCGCCCGCATCCAGATAGGTGCGGCAGGCCTTCTCCGCGTCGGTGAACTGGCGGAACAACATCGCGGTATCCGCCGCCTCGAAATTGTGGCGCGAGTATTCCTGCTCGGCCTGGAGAAAGACATCACCGTAGGTGACCTTCTCGTCGCCCGCACCGCCATTGAAATTGAGGTCGTAGACGTTCTCGACGCCCTGCACATACATGGCCAGCCGCTCGAGCCCGTAGGTCAGTTCACCCGCCACCGGAGCGCATTCCACACCGGCGACCTGCTGGAAATAGGTGAACTGGCTCACCTCCATGCCGTCGCACCAGCACTCCCAGCCGAGGCCCCAGGCGCCCAATGTCGGGCTCTCCCAATCGTCCTCGACGAAGCGGATGTCGTGCAGCTTCAGGTCGACACCAATGGCGTCGAGGGAGGCGAGGTAGAGCTCCTGCAGGTTCGGCGGGTTGGGCTTCAGGATGACCTGGAACTGGTAATAATGCTGCAGCCGGTTGGGGTTCTCGCCGTAGCGCCCGTCCTTCGGCCGGCGGGACGGCTGGACATAGGCCGCCTTCCAAGGCTTCGGCCCGAGGGCGCGCAGGGTCGTCGCCGGATGAAACGTGCCGGCGCCCACCTCCATGTCGTAGGGCTGGAGGATCACGCAGCCCTGCGCCGCCCAGAAATTCTGCAGGGTGAGAATCAAGCCCTGGAAGGAGGTCTTGGGGGCAAGATCGACAGCGCTCGGCAGGGCTTGTGCGCTCGACATGGCTAGCTTCCGGTAAGCGGGAAAGCGGCCAGCGTTTAAGAGGCGTGCCCGCGCTGTCAAGCCGAAGCCCCGCACCCACGCGGGTGCGCGGCGGCACACATTTCCGCCACGATTGCCATTACGTCCGGAACTGTCTCGCTTGATCTAAGTTCTTAGCACAAATCAAGGGATCAGCCCGGTCGCAACCGACCGGCGAACATTGCGGAAACCGGACCATGCGCAAGTCGTTCACTGTCTTCGCGGCTCTCATTGCAGCTTCCCTGACCGCAACGCCCTTCGTCATGGGGGCATCGAATGCGCTGGCCACCACGGACAAGACCGATCTCGTCGCCATGCCCGCTCTGGTGACGCCGATCGAAGTCGCTAGCGTGCCGGCTCCTGCTTTGCCCGAGACCTGCACCCGCAAAGTGCGCGTGGTGTATTCCGGCTACGGCGCGCCGTCCTCGGCCTGCACCATCGCGACTCGCTGAGACCTCACAACCCGTAGCGAGCCCAGGCCGCCCGCTCTTCGACCGCCGCGAGGGCGTCGGCGGCAAGGCCGTCGACGACCGTGGAGCCCGGAACGGCCCGGCGCAGGAGCCTGCTCACGAACGAACCCTGCTTCTCGGCCACGACTTTCAGCACGACGTCGTCCCCGAACCGCGCCCGCAACGTCGAGCGGGCATCACCCAGGCCATCGATGAGGCCCAACGGCAGCGCCTGCCGCCCCGTCCAGACCGCGCCGGTGAACAGGTTGTCGCCGCTAGCGCGAACCGCGGGACGCCTCTCGGACACGAGCGTGGTGAACAGATCCTGTACATCCGCCTGGATCGCCTTCAAGCGGACGATGTCCTCCGGGTTCTCCGGGCGAAACGGGTCCAGCATCGCCTTGGCTTCGCCCTGAGTATGGACCCGGCGTTCGATGCCGATCCGTTCGATGAGCTTGTCGAAGCCGAACCCCGCCGAGACCACCCCAATCGAACCGATCAACGATGTCGGATCGGCGATGATCTCGTCCGCCGCGCAGGCGATCATGTAGCCGCCGGACGCAGCGACATCCTCCACGAAGGCGTAGACGGGCACTTTCTTCTCGATCGACAGCGCGCGGATGCGGCGGTGGATGAGATGGGACTGGGCCGGTGATCCTCCGGGCGAGTTGATGACCAGCGCCACCGCCGAGATGCCGGTCATTCCAAATCCGCTCTCAAGGCTCGAGGCCACGGTGGCCATGGAAAGGCCGGACCGCAACGGCGAGACGGCACCGATGACGCCGCTGAGACGGATGACCGCCACGGTCGGTTTGCGGCCACGCCACGCCTTGGGGAGGATCGGGTGGAGGAAGCGTGGCAGGGGAAGGGACATCAGTCTCGTCTCGCTGGAAAGTTCTGGGCCGCTCGGATCGGGGAACGAGCGACATCTCCCCACCCGGCAACAGTCACGAAATGGAGATGACCGAACCGATTTACAGGCTTCGCCGTTCTTCTCTGCCGGGGTTGCAGCACGGTGCCGCAGCGCGGAGGCCACCGGGCGACGCCCGGACAAGAGGAGGGAGACAGAGCATCATGCGTATCGCAACGTGGATGGTCGTTCTGATGGGGGTATTGGGCGGGGCCTATGGTTCCTTGAACCAGGCGCGCGCCGCTCCACTGCCCGTCACCGCCGTCGAGGGAGCTGCCGCAACGCCGCTTGTGGCGCAGGCCCATTGGCACCGTCACCGCTGGCATCGCCGCCATTACTGGCATCGTCGTCACGTCTGGCACCGGCCGCATTACGGCTACAGGCGGCATTATTGGCGGCCACATTTCTACCGCCCGGTCTACGGCTACCACCGTCCCGCCTATGGATGGCGCCGGCCCTACTGGCATCGCCGTCATCACTGGCATCGTCACCACTGGCACCGCCGGCATTGGCATCACCGCCACCACCATTGGCGCCGGTTCTACTGACGCTTCAGCGAACGTGCCGTATCGTCTGGCGGCGGGGGCCTATGCCCTCGCCGTCGCCTTGTTCAAGCCGGCCAGGGCTGCCCACGATGGATAGCGTCGGCCTCCGACGTGATCACGCCGTCCTCGCCATGCAGGACGAGCGGCGGCGCCAGGGAAAAAGGCGCGCGGCTTCCCTTGATGCCCGTGATCAGAACACGAATCGCGGGCCGCCCGGCTCGCGCATGGACCGGTCGAACCATGATCCCTCCGAAGCGCCTCCTCATGGCGGCGAGGCAGTCGGGGAGGGCATCGGCGCGATGGATCAGGCCAAGCGTCCCTCCGGGCTTCAGCACATCGAGGCAGGCCTTCAGCCAGGGTTCGAGCCCGCCCTCCGCGAAGGTATGGGCCGAGGCTTTCCCCGCGACGGGCGATGGCCTGTGACGCTCCACCTCGAAGAAGGGAGGGTTGGTGAGCACGATGTCGGCCATCTCGGGTCCGAGCCCGGCCGCCCGGCGGGCTTCGACCGAGAAGACGTCCGCGGCGATGACGACTGCCCGACCCTGAAGTCCGTTCTCCTCGATATTCCTGCGGGCGAGACGAGCGAGGTCCGCGTCTCTCTCCACCAGGACGATCCTGGCGCTCGGTTCCTCTAGCGCCGCCGCGAGACCCACCGCTCCGCTTGCCGCACCGACATCGACGATCGTGGAATCCGACTTCGGTCGCACCAACCGGCTCAGTAATGCCGCATCCGTACCCGCGCGGTGGGCGCCTCGCGGCGGCTGATACAGACGAAGACGTCCGCCGAGCCAGAGATTCGGCCCAGGCTCCGCCTGCTCGTCACCCGGTTCACGCATCGCGCAGTTCGTGCGCGAGGCCGGCATCCTCCAGCAGACGGCGCGCTTCGGTCGCATGGTCGTCGGGCACGAGAAGCCTTCGTGCGAAAGCGCCGATCGAACCTTCCAGCAGGCTCATGTGGATGTCTGCGACGAGGACCGGAATCTCCGCCCCCTGGAGGAGCGACTCGGCAAAGCCCATCAGGACGATGTCGTTGCTCCGGATGAGTTCTCTCATGCGTCCACCCGCCCCATCGGCGGCTCCCTGCCGCCACCCTTTGTATACAGCGAGAAACGCGGGATGTTGCAGCGCCTCGGCGCGCATGCGAAGGGGTGCCCGCGTGGATGTTGGTCACGGGAGATAGCCCGGCCGAGCGGATCGGTCCGAGCGGCTGGTGCGCCGCCGGGATCTGCCTGGTGTGAAAAGCTCGGGAGGCATCGAGTTTGGGTGTCGTCGTTTCCTTCGATGAGGGCCGCTCCGATCCGGAGTCGAGCCTGAACGATCTTGTGGCCCTGGTCGCCAAGGGGATGGAGCGCGTGAACGCGACCATCCTGTCGCGAACCGGATCCGATGTCGCGATGATTCCGGAGGTGGCCAACCATCTCATCGCGTCCGGGGGCAAGCGCCTTCGTCCTATCCTCACCCTCGCAACCGCCGATCTCTGCGGCTACGGGGCCGGGGAGGGGGCGGTGAAGCTCGCAGCCAGCGTCGAGTTCATGCACACCGCGACCCTGCTCCACGACGACGTGGTGGACGAAAGCGACATGCGGCGCGGCCGCGTCGCGGCGCGGATCAAGTGGGGCAACGAGGCGAGCGTGCTCGTCGGTGATTTCCTGCTCGGCCAGGCCTTCCGCATGATGGTGGAAGTCGGCTCTCTACGTGCTCTCGACATCCTCTCGGCCGCCGCGACCGTCATCGCCGAGGGCGAGGTGATGCAGCTCACCGCCGCCAAAAACACCGAGACCTCGGAGGACGAGTATCTCGCCGTCATCCGCGCGAAGACGGCGGAATTGTTCGCCGCCGCCTGCGAGGTCGGCCCGGTGATCGCCGACCGCCCAAGGGCGGAGCAGGCGGCGTGCCGCTCCTACGGCATGAATCTCGGGATCGCCTTCCAGTTGATCGACGACGTGCTCGATTACGGCGGCACCAGTGCTTCGATGGGCAAGAATGTCGGCGACGATTTCCGCGAGGGGAAGATCACCCTGCCAATCGTCCTTGCTTTCCGACGGGGCAGCGAGGAGGAGCGCACCTTCTGGCGTCGCACACTCCAGGACGGTCAGGTCGAAGAGTCCGATCTCGACACGGCGCTCGCCATCCTGCGGAAACATCGGGCTCTCGAAGACACGATCGACCGCGCTCGGCATTACGGCGCCATCGCCCGTGACGCCCTGGCGCTGTTCCCCAACGGGCCGATGAAATCGGCCCTGCTTCAGGTGGTGGATTTCTGCATCGCCCGGGCTCACTGAGCCGAAAGCGGCCAGCCGATCACGGCTCGTCACACGAGCCGTGCAGGGAAGGCCGTCACCGCAGCAAAGCGGCTCGGACCCACCAGGATGGCTGCATCGCGCGGATGGCGGCAGCCGCCCGAACCGCATCGGATCGGGTGGCGAACAAGCCGAACACCGTAGCACCGGAGCCGGACATGCGGGCGAGCCGGCATCCCGGCCGGTCGCGCAGGGCCGTGAGCGTATCTGCGATGACGGGGGCGACCGTGAGCGCCGGCGCCTCGAGATCGTTACGAGCCGGCGTCACCGCCGCCAGGATCTCGCCGAAGCCGAGACCTCGCGCGAGGAGCGGGTGGGCCTCGCCAGCGTGGCGCTGCCCCACCGTCAGCCCCAGCGCCTTGAAGACCGGTGCGGTGGCGACCGGCACGCCGGGATTGATCAGTACGGCCGGCAAAGGCGCGAAACCCAGCGCCGGTCCGACATCCTCTCCGGCACCCCTCATCATCCGACCGCGCGGATCGAGGCAGACGGGAACGTCCGCCCCAGTGGCGCGGGCGGCCTCGACAATGGCGGGGTGATCGAGGGGAAGGTCGTTGAGTCGCGCCAACAACCGCAGGGCGGCGGCGGCATCCGACGATCCACCACCGATCCCGGCCGCCACGGGCAGACGCTTGATGAGGTGGAAGCCACCGATACGAAGCCCTGGGATGGCCTTGGCCAGTCCTGTGGCGGCACGGATCACGAGGTTGTCGCCGAGGGGACCGGCCGGTCCGGCGGTGGGCCCGGACACATCCAGGGTGAGGCCGGCCCCGGGCACCAGTCTCAGCGTATCCCCCGATCCGGTAAAGGCCACGAGGCTGTCGAGCTCGTGGTAGCCGTCTCCCTCACGACGGCCAAGGACGTGAAGGGTCAGGTTGATCTTCGCCGGAGCGCGGGTGACGAGGATGGGCAAGGCTTGCTCTGTCGGAGAGGGGCGGATCTGTCGACCGCGGGAATGCGTGGCCGGTCTGGCCCCGCGATCCCCCGCCCGTCAAGCCGGTGTCAGCCGCCGGTCTTCTTGTCGGCCGCGCCGGGGGGCTCGCTCGGGGCCGGAGCGCCCTTCGGCAGATCGGGATTCACCTTCTCCGCCTCGGGAGGATTCTCGGCGGTGGCAGCGGGCTTTTCGAGTTCCGGCAGGCCGTCCTTGAGCTTCGCATTGATCTTCACGAGATCGTCCGGCTCCGGGTTCAGGTCCTTGGCGTGCTGCCACTGGAACTTGCCTTCGAGCCTCCGGCCCGAGCGCCAGTACGCATCGCCCAGATGGTCGTTGATCGTGGGGTCGCCGGGCTTGAGCTCGATGGCCTTCTCCAGCTCGCGCACGGCATCGTCGTAGCGCCCGAGGCGGAAATAGGCCCAGCCGAGGCTGTCGATGATCATGCCGTCGCGCGGGCTCGCATCGACGGCCTGCTTCAGCATGGTGAAGGCCTCGTCGATATTCATGTTCTGGTCGACCCAGGAATAGGCGAGGTAGTTGAGCACCTGCGCCCGCGCCGCCGGCTGGTTCGGCGGGACCAGTTCCAGGGCCTTCTTGAGGTCGGCCTCGGCCTTGGGCCATTGCTTGGCCCGCTCGTAGGCGGTGCCGCGGAAGTAGAAGGTCGTCCAGTAATTGGACGCCGGCTGCTTGCCGATGAGCTCGATGGCGCGGCTGTAGGTGGCCGCCGCCTCTTCGTACTTCTTGCGCGAGCGCTGGACGTTGCCGAGGGCGGTCACGACGTCGATGCTGTCGGGATGCTCCTTCATGGCGGCGTCGAGGAGTTGGGTCGCCTCCTCGCCCTTGCCCATCTGCTCCAGATTGAGGCCGATCTGGATATCGGCGTTGAGCTTCAGCGGCGAAGATGCCGGCATCTGCGCATAAGCATCGTTGGCGCGCTCGGTCTGCTTCATCCGGTCGAGCGTGTCGGCGAGGGTCAGGCGGGCGAGGGCGTGTTCGGGGGCGAGATAGAGGGCGAGGCGCAGATAGACCACGGCGGGCAACTCGTCGCCTTGGGTCGATCCGGCCGAGCCGAGCCCGTAGAGTACCTCGCCGGCGCCCTCCTGAGCGGTGTTGACGAGGCGGGTCAGGGGCTTGCCGGCCTTCAGCTTGTCGAGGGCGTCGCGCACGATCGGGTGGCGCGGCAGCAATTGATCGAAGGCGGTATAGGCCTGGATGGCGAGGTCCGTGCGGCCGGCCTGCGCTTCGAACCGGGCATAGGCATCGACGATGCGCAGGGTATTCTGGTCGGCGTCGTAGGCGGCCTTGAGCCGGCGCTCCGCTTCCGCCTGATCGCCGACGAGGTTGGCGATCAACCCGGCATGGAAGTCGCGGAAAGTGTTGTAAGAGCGCTCGCCCTTCAGCTTGTTCACCACTTCGAGGGCGCGCTTGCCATCATTGGCACCGGCATAGGCCCAGGCGGTCAGGAGAGTGCTGGTGAGATCGGCTGCAGCACCCCGTCCGCTGCGGGCGAAGTTCTGACGGGCCTGCGCGAACTGGCCGGCCTTGATCTGCCGAACCCCGAGGCTGAGCTGGGCGAGGCCGTTCGATCCATCGCGGGCGGTGAGGCGCTCGGCCGCGCGGAATGCGTCTGGCAGTGCTCCGTCCGCGAGAAGCGACACGAAGGCGCGCTCGAGCAGTTCCGCATTGCGCGGGTCCGCTTTCACGGCCTCGCGGTAGAAGCTTGCGGCGGCGGAGGTGTCCTTGGACGCGCCAGCAATATAGGCGGACAGGAAGTTGCCCTCCAGCGACTCGGCCGGCTCGTACTCCGTCACCGGAGCCGATTCCCGGGGCTGGGCGGCCAGGGCCGTGACCGACGTCGCCACGGAGGCGGCGAGGCACAGGGCGAGAGCCGAGAGGGTCCGGCGGGTCGCGGCGTTTCCGTTCATGGGCACCAGTCGCGTTTGTAGCGCATCGTCCGTCAGGGACCGATGCCGATCGGGCGGGGACACTGAACTCTTCCCGCCATCCTCGCAAGGCGAAAGGATGGCGGGCACTTAGGGTCCGGTGCGTCCTCACATGTTGGGATAGTTCGGCCCGCCCGGCCCCTCCGGCGTCACCCAATTGATGTTCTGGTTGGGGTCCTTGATATCGCAGGTCTTGCAGTGGACGCAGTTCTGCGCGTTGATCTGGTAGCGCACGCCATTGCCCTCCTGCACCCATTCGTAGACGCCCGCCGGGCAGTACCGCGCCGAGGGGCCGCCATAGACGTCGTGCTCCGAGGACTTCTGGAGCGCCGCGTCCTTGACGTTGAGATGCGGCGGCTGGTCCTCTTCGTGATTGGTGTTCGAAAGATAGACCGAGGAGAGCCGGTCGAAGGTCAATTTGCCGTCGGGCTTCGGATAGACGATCGGTGTCACCTCCGAGATCGGCTTCGTGGCGAGGTGATCGGGCTTGCCGTGTTTGAGTGTGCCGAAGGGCGAGGCGTCGAGGATCGTCTGCGACCACATGTCGAGGCCGCCGAGGCCTACGCCGACGAGCGTGCCGTATTTCGACCAGAGCGGCTTGACGTTGCGCACGCGCTTGAGGTCGCGGCCAATGTCGCTGTCGCGCCAGCCCGTCTCGTAATCGGTGAGTTCGTCGCCTTGCCGGCCGGCGGTGAGGGCGGCCGCGATGGCCTCGGCCGCCTGCATGCCGGAGAGCACGGCGTTGTGCGAACCCTTGATGCGCGGGACGTTGACGAAGCCGGCCGAGCAGCCGACGAGGCAGCCGCCGGGGAAGACGAGCTTCGGCACCGATTGCCAGCCGCCTTCCATGATCGCGCGGGCACCGTATCCGATGCGCTTGGCGCCCTCGAACACGTCGCGGATCATCGGGTGGGTCTTGAAGCGCTGGAACTCCTCGAACGGCGACAGGGTCGGGTTCTCGTAATTCAGATGCGTGACGAAGCCGACCGAGAGCAGGTGATCGTCGAAATGATAGAGCCAGGAGCCGCCGCCGGTCTTGTTCGAAAGCGGCCAGCCCATGGTGTGGCGCACGAGACCCGGCTCGAACGTCTCTGGCTTCAGCTGCCAGAGTTCCTTGACGCCGAGGCCATACTTCTGGTGATCGCTGTCCCGGTTGAGCTGGAAGCGGTCGATCAGCGTCTTGGTGAGCGAGCCGCGCGCGCCCTCGCCGAAGATCGTGTACTTGCCGCGCAGCTCCATACCGCGGGTGTAGTCGTCCCGCGGTTCGCCGGACCTGCCGATGCCGAGATCCCCGGTGGCCACGCCGATGACGGTACCGGCATCGTCGTAGAGCACTTCCGAGGCCGGGAAGCCTGGATAGATCTCGACGCCGAGTTCCTCGGCCTTGGCGCCGAGATACTTCGTCATGTTCGAGAGCGAGCCGACGAAATTACCGTGGTTCGACATGAATTTCGGGAAAGCGAAGTTCGGCAAGGCGATGCCGCTGTTCTTGGTGAGGAACAGGAACTCGTCACGCTCGACCTCGGTCTTGAGCGGCCGGGCCTCGTCCTGACGCCAATCGGGGAGCAGTCGGTCGAGCCCGAGCGGATCGATCACGGCGCCGGACAGGATATGCGCACCGACCTCGGACCCCTTCTCGACGACGACGACGGTGAGATCGGCGGCGATCTGCTTGAGGCGGATCGCGGCGGCAAGGCCAGCGGGCCCCGCACCGACGATCACAACGTCGAAATCCATACCCTCGCGCTCGGGCAACGCCATCCTATAAACTCCTCCTGCCGCGCGACCCGAAACCGATCGAGACCAGCCGTCGAATGCGCGATGTTATGATTGCGAACACTCTCAACCCATTCCAAGCTGGGAACGCAAGCCTGCGGATGGTCTCAGCTTTGTTCTGGCCGTCCCGCAGCCATGCAGACGATGGTAGATCCCGCCCCGCGAAGTGTTGTCCACAGGCTCCGCAAGAGCCACATCGAGAACCATGAGCCAAGGCCCCGACCACCAGCGCGACGTGATCGCTGAACTGGACTTCCATGTGGAATCCGGCGTCGATCTTTGTCTCGACGAACGCCCGCACGATCGCTTCTCCGAAACCGACGATCCCGCGCCCTGGCGCCCGGCGACGATACAGCGCGGATCGCCATCCCCCGTATCGTCGCAGCGGGCCGAGCTGTCTGGCGAGGGGCCGCAGGCCGATCCGGTGCCGCCTCGCCGCGAGTTGCCGGCGCGAGGGCAGGCGCCGTCGGCCCCGCCGGCTCGGACCTATGGACAATCCGCGGCAGCGAAACCCGGAGAGGCTGCGGGCGACGCTCGGGCGCGGGCTCGCGACGTCGCCTCCCTCGAAGAGCTTGAGGCACTGCTCGCCACATTCGATGGTTGCCCCCTCAAATTCACCGCCAAGAATCTCGTCTTCGCCGACGGAAACCCGGCGTCGAAACTCATGTTTATCGGTGAGGCCCCGGGAGCGGACGAGGACCGCGTCGGCAAGCCGTTCATGGGCCGCTCGGGTCAACTGCTCGACCGGATGATGGCGGCGATCGGTCTCGACCGGACGAAAGCTTACGTCACCAACATCGTGCCATGGCGACCACCGGGAAACCGCAACCCGACACCACAGGAGGTGTCGATCTGCAAACCCTTCATCGAACGCCAGATCGAACTCGCCGACCCGGACATCATCGTCTGCCTCGGCAGTCCGGCGACACAGGCGATCACCGGCACGAAAGACGGTATCCTGAAGGCGCGAGGACGGTTCTATCCCTATCGGGTGGGTGACCGGGAGGTGAAGGCTCTGGCGACCCTCCACCCGGCCTATCTCCTACGCCAGCCACTCCAAAAACGTCTCGCGTGGCGGGATTTTCGCCTGCTGAGGGCAACCCTCGACGGCAAAGCGTAGGGCGAAAGCCGGGGTGGAAGCGGAACCGTATCTTTCACCGCGGGATTAGTTCGGGCACACGGGACCGAAGACAGTGATGCGCGTGGCGACCGGGTTCCGGTAGGGCTACGCCACGAAGGGTGACGAGATCATGCGCTGGGAAGATTTCCGCTCTTCGGACAACGTCGAAGACCGCCGTGGCGAGGGCGGTGGAGGCGGCGGAGGCTTTCCGGGTGGCGGTGCCGGCGGGCTCGGCATCGGCACCATCGTCATCCTCTGCATCATCGGCTGGGTCACAGGCATCAATCCCGCGATCCTGATCGGTGGCGCCGAGCAGATGAGCGGCGGCGGACAACCGCGCCAGGAGCGTGTCGATCCGCAGACCCAGGCCCAGCGCAAGACAAAGCCGGCGGACGAGAGCGGACGTTTCGCGGCTGCGATCCTCGGTAATACCGAGGACGTCTGGAAGGAAATTCTCCCGAACCAGACCGGCAAGCAGTACCGCCCAACCGGCATGGTGCTTTACACCGGAGGCACGCGCAGCGGCTGTGGATCGGCGCAGGCCGCGATGGGGCCGTTCTATTGTCCGCTCGATAAGAAGGTCTACCTCGACACGTCGTTCTTCAAGGAAATGGAGCAGAAGTTCGGGGTCAAAGGCGATTTCGCCTATGCTTATGTGATCGCTCACGAAGTCGGCCACCACGTGCAGGACGAACTGGGCATTCTGGGCAAGGTCCAGGGTCGCCAGCAGGCGGCATCCAGCAAGGTCGAGTCTAACCAATTGTCGGTACGCGTGGAGTTGATGGCCGATTGCCTCGCCGGCGTCTGGGCCAAGAACTCAAACGACAAGTATAACTCCTTGGAGCCCGGTGACATCGAGGAAGCCATGCAGGCAGCCAGTGCCATCGGCGACGATAAGCTCCAGAAGCAGTCGCAGGGCTACGCCGTGCCGGATTCCTTCACGCACGGCTCGTCGGACCAGCGGATGCGGTGGTTCATGACAGGCTACAAGAGCGGCCAGACCAAGTCCTGCGATACGTTCCGCGCGGCGCGGAACTGAGGCGGCAGCTGCGACAAGAGCCGGGCACGGTATCGTGTCCGCCCCGGGGAGCGGCCGAGGACGCTCATATGTCGGGATCGACCATCGGGCCCATTCACGGGTAGAACGAAGCGTTATCGCCGAGCCGAGAGCAGCCAGCCATGGTCGCCGCAGACAAGACCCGTAGCTTCATCCCGCTTTCCATCGCGGTGCTGACCGTCTCCGACACACGTGTCGCCGAAGACGACCGCTCCGGCGACACGCTGTGTGAGCGACTCGTCGCGGCCGGCCACAGCCTCGCTGGCAGAGCCATCGTGCCCGACGAAGTAGCTGCGATCCGGGCACAAGTGGAATCCTGGACGCAGGATCCGTCGGTCGACGTCGTGATCACCACCGGCGGCACCGGTTTTACTGGACGCGACGTGACGCCGGAAGCGATCGAGCCGCTATTTGAGAAACGGATGGACGGCTTCTCGGCGGTCTTCCATCGTATCTCCTACGACAAAATTGGGACCTCCACTCTCCAGTCGCGGGCCACGGCAGGACTCGCGAACGCCACCTTCGTCTTCGTCCTGCCTGGTTCGCCGGGCGCCTGCCGCGACGCTTGGGACGGCATTCTCTCGGCCCAGCTCGACTATCGGCACCGGCCCTGCAACTTCGTCGAGATCATGCCACGCCTGGACGAACACCTTCGACGCGGCGCTTCGATCCCGGTCTGATCACCCTCGGTTGAGTCGCACATTCACCCGTCGCGGATGCAGGCGGGTCGAGAAGACGCCGCTTGCGATCAGGCGGTCGCGGCGCACGAGGTCCCCGGCGCGGGGCGCACGGACACCGATCACGGACTCACCCTGCGCCGCAAGACGCGACGGCAGCCCGGCATGCGGTCGGCGCAATCGCCCGAGGACCATTTCCGGCCGCGCCGTGCCGATGAACCGATCGATCGTGCGGATCCAGCCCTCGGCCGGAACGTCGCCTGCTTCGAGGCAGAGGACCCACTCCCGCCGCGCGGCCTTCGCGCCAGCCGACCAAGGGGGCGTACCACCCGAACGGACCACGAAGGTCGCGCCGGTTGCCTCGGCGACGGCATCGATCGCTGCGCTATGGGTTGGGGCGATGATCACCGCATCGCCGACGAGCCCGGCAGCAACGCCCTCGACGAGAGCCCCCAGGGTGTCGGCGAGCTGGTCGACCGCCAAGGGGTCGGCCGGCCTCGCCACATGGATCAGAGCCGAAATCATGCGCGCGCATAGCGTATTTTCAGCGTGGGAAAAGCCATGTGGCCACGAAAGCTCCGCAAGAAACCGTTCCGGGGCGTCATAAGCCGGCGATTGCATGAAATAAGGGCAGCGCTACCCGTCTTGTTCCTGATATGTTCGGCTCGCAAGGGCGGGGGGCGAAAGCGAAGGCTGGATTCGCTGTATGGTCTTGGCTTCAGGGTGAATTGGGGGTCACGGATGCGACAGGATGGTAAGATCGATTATCTCGAATTGCCGGGCGGCGATCTCGACCAAGTGAAAGCGTTCTACGGGACGGCTTTCGGGTGGAGCTTCGTCGATTACGGCCCTCGCTATGCCGCCTTCGAACAGGGCCTCGATGGCGGTTTCGATGCCGATGCACCGAGAGCGATGCCGTTGCCCGTGCTCTACGCCGAGGATCTCGAAGGCATGCAGGCCCGCATCGAGGCGGCAGGTGGCACGATCGTAGCGCCGATCTTCACCTTTCCCGGCGGCCGTCGCTTTCATTTCACGGACCCGGCCGGGACGGAACTCGCAGCGTGGTCCGAGCGGTGAAGGATGGTGGCGGCGAATGCGATGACCCATTCGCCGTCCCCGCTCGGCGGCTTGCGGGAAGCACCTTCCCCACAAGCGCACGCAAGGGACGTGGGGCGACGGCCAACCCCAGCGGTCGCTACGAGCCGGCGCGGCGCGAGACGTTCGACGACGGCTGGGCTTCGGATGACGCGGTCCGGCGCCTGCCGACGGAAGATCTTCCCGAGCGCGCACGCAGCATCCTGACACGGAATACTTCGCCGGACCTGCCGTTCGATCGCTCGATCAATCCCTATCGCGGCTGCGAGCACGGTTGCGTCTACTGCTTCGCCCGGCCCAACCATGCCTATGTGGGCCTTTCGCCGGGCATCGATTTCGAAACGAAGCTGTTCCACAAGGCGAACGCGGCCGAGTTGCTGGAGCGGGAGCTCTCGGTGCAGGGCTACGTGCCGGAGACGATCGCCCTCGGGACGGCAACGGACCCGTACCAACCCATCGAACGCGACCACGGCATCACCCGCGCTGTGCTCGGCGTGCTGGCGCGTTTCCGCCATCCCGTCGGTATCGTCACCAAATCGAATCTCGTCGCCCGCGATATCGATATTCTGGCGCCGATGGCCGAACTCGGACTCGTCAAAGTGGCGATGTCGGTGACCACTCTCGACCCGGTCCTCGCCCGGCGCATGGAGCCACGCGCCCCCCATCCGGCTCGGCGCCTCGATGCGATCCGCCAGCTGAGCCGCGCCGGCATCCCGGTCATGGTGATGATGGCACCGGTCATTCCGTCGCTGAACGACCATGAGATCGAGGCGGTGTTGGAGCGGGCGCGGGAATGCGGTGCCGTCGAGGCGCGGCATGTCCTTCTGCGGCTGCCTCTCGAACTCGACGACCTCGTGAACGATTGGTTCGCCGAACATTATCCTGGACGCCAGCGCCATGTGATGTCGCTCGTGCGAGAGGCCCGCGGCGGCAAAGCCTATGATGCGACTTTCGGCCGGCGAATGACCGGCAGCGGCGCCTATGCCGACCTCATCGCCCAACGCATGCGGCTCGCAAAGCAGCGAATCGGCTATGCAGATTCACGCATCACCCTGCGCACGGATCTCTTCGACCGCACGGTCTCCATTGGGGCTCAGCTCAGCCTGTTGTGACTGCCGCAGGTGATGAAGCAAAACGCTTGGTGAAGCTCACCCGGTGATGCGCCGAACGGCCCATTCTCTCCAGGCCGGCAAGGTGGGAAGCGGTCCCGTATCCGACATTTCGATCCCAGGCATAGGCCGGATGACGGGTGGCTAGGGCCCGCATGAGATCGTCCCGCAGGGTCTTGGCGACGATGGACGCCGCGGCGATCTGCGGTACGAGCCGGTCGCCACCGATCACCGCCCGGCACGGAAGAGCAAGACCGGGAATGCTGTCGCGGCCATCGACGGCCACGGGCGCATCCAGCCCGAGTTTCTCGACGGCTCTCTTCATGGCGTCGAGGGTCGCGGCGCGGACGTTGATCCGGTCCACGAGCGCGCGCGAGCCGGCGGCGACCGCGACCTCGGCACGTTCCCTGATCAGCGGAGTCAGGCGCTCCCGCGTCGCCCGGTCGAGCTTCTTGCTATCATCGAGGCAGGCGAGCACTGAGGCCGGGAACACGGCCGGATCGAACCACACCGCCGCCACGACCACGGGGCCGGATAGGGCGCCTCGCCCGACCTCGTCACAACCGATGAGAGCGGGGAGGGTGCGGGCGACGGAATCGGTGAACGGTCTGGGCATCAGGCCATCTGCCTACACCCGCCCCGTCCGACGGTCACGGGATGGACGGGCAGAAACGTGTGGGAGGCCGATCACCCCTACCAGCAGGATCGTGGAGACATCCCTCGCCGCCGGGTTACACGGCCGGTGCGGCACGGAACGATCGGCGCCGGGGGACGGGAAGGCCGGTGCCGTGCGCCAACGAGATGTTGGTGAAGAACTGGCGCGCGCTCTCGCTCCACGTGTAGCGCAGGGCTTCCGCACGGCAGCGTTCACGAGGAATTGACAGAGCGGCGAGCGCGGCCTCTCTCAGGTCGGGCCCGAGAATTCCGGCGCCGGTGCCACCGATGACGTCGAGTGGTCCGGTCACCGGATAGGCCGCCACCGGTACGCCACAGGCCAGGGCTTCGAGCAGCACGATGCCGAACGTGTCGGTCAGGCTCGGGAACACGAAGACGTCCGCCGCCGCATAGATCCGGGCGAGCGCCGCCCCGGTGAGGGTGCCGAGGAAGCACGCCTGCGGATACAGGCCGGCGAGACGCGCCCTGTCCGGTCCGTCTCCCACCACAACCTTCGTGCCCGGCAGGTCGAGATCGAGGAAGGCCGCGACGTTCTTCTCCACCGCCAGCCGGCCGACGAAAAGAAAGAACGGTCCGGGCAACCCGACCAGGGCATCCGGCAGGACGTCATCCGGCCCAGCGGGGCGAAAGAGGTCGGTATCGACTCCCCGCGTCCAGCGCATCAGGTTACCGAACCCACGGGAGGCGAGGTCACGCTCGAGGGATGGGGTCGATACCATCGTACCGCTCGCCGCGCCGTGGAAACGCCGCAGCCAGGCGTAGCTCCAACTCTCCGGAACGGGCGCGCGGGCGGCGAGATATTCGGGAAAGCGCGTGTGGTAGCTCGTGGTGAACGGGCGGCCATGCGAGAGGCAATAGCGGCGGGTCGCGTAACCGACGGTCCCCTCGGTCGCCACATGCACATGGGTCGGCGCAAGATCGGCCCAGAGGCGTGCGACCTTACCTTTCGTGGCGTAGGAAAGCCGTATCTCGGGATATCCCGGAAGCGGCACCGAAGCGAAATCCTGATGGGTCAGGAACACCGTCTCGAACCCGAGCTCGCGGCCGGCGCTCGCCATGTTCTCGAGCGAACGGACCACCCCGTTGACCTGCGGGTGCCAAGCATCGGTGGCGATCAGCAGCCTCACGCGACCGCCCTTGCCGGATTCGAGAGGACCGCGCCTCGTTCCGCCTCTTCGGCGGCAGCGCGTGCCCGCAGTACGCTCGGGTAATGCAGCACCTCCATGGTGCCATCGTAATGCTCGACGATGGCGGTGCAGGATTCCACCCAATCCCCGGTGTTCAGATAGGTCAGCCCGGCGATCTGGCGGTGAGCGGCATGGTGGATATGTCCGCAGATGACGCCGTCGGCGCCCACGCGCTTCGCCTCCGCGCTCAAAAGCTCCTCGAACTTTCCGATGAAATTGACGGCGTTCTTCACCTTCAGCTTCGCCCAGGCCGAGAGTGACCAGTAGGCGAGGCCGAGGCGGCGCCGGATCGTGTTCAGATGCGTGTTGATGAAGAGCGCGAACGTGTAGGCTCCGTCGCCCAGGAAGGCGATCCATTTGGCATGCCGAACGACCATGTCGAACTGGTCGCCGTGGATGACGAGGTAGCGCTTGCCGTCTGCCGCGACGTGGATCCGGTCGTCCACGACCTCGATCCCACCGAACGTCATGCCGAGATAATCTCTCAGGAATTCGTCGTGGTTGCCGGGGATGTAGATCAACGTCGAGCCTTTGCGCACTTTGCGCAACAGCTTCTGCACCACGTCGTTGTGGCTCTGCGGCCAGAACCAGCCCGATTTGAGCTGCCAGCCGTCGACGATATCGCCGACGAGGTAGATCTCATCGGCGTCGTAATCCCGCAGGAATTCCAGCAGTAACCCTGCCTGACAGCCCTTCGTGCCCAGATGCATATCGGACAGGAAGAGCGTCCTCACGCGGATCGTCTTCTCTGTATCTTCGCCCACGACCCACTCCGAATGGCTTCGGTGCGTTGAGCCAAACCGGATTCCCGTATCAGTTTGATGACGCGACCTCTGCTCGCTTCGCAGCGGACCCCTTTCAAGCAAGGCGCAGAGATGCTGCGTTGCGCCACAAATTTTTTGAGTGGCGACGAAGTTTTTTGCATTTTCCTTCGACCGCGAACCTCGGCATAGTCAGGTCCAAGGTGACCCACCGGATCGCGCTGGAAAGCGTGTGTCCGGAGCCCGCACGAGGCAAAATCAAGGTCGCCGACGAGGTGAGAAACGACGTCCACGGCCATGGGAGTGTGCGAACACCGCGCGCCCCGGCCAACGGAGAGAGGCTTGATTCAGTCGAAGGCGGTTGCGTCGAGCATTCCGGATCTCGCGGGCATCGAAGATGCCTCGGGGCTGGCCTCACGCCACCCGTCGATTGACGCGGACCATGCCATCGCATCCGGCCGGAAAAACGTGAGCCGGGCGTTCGGCAACGTTGTCGTATCCTCATCCAAAGCTTAGGAACCGCACTGGCGTCGACCCAAGCCGGATCGCGACCTTAGACCACCGTATTCGAACCCAGCGTCGTGCGCTGCGTGCACGCGAACCAAAGAAGAACCGGAGACACAACATGGCGGCAACGAGACGACCGGGTCGGAATCATCTGTTCGTTCCGGGCCCGACGAACATTCCTGACCGCGTTCAGCGGGCGATGATCGTCCCCTCGGAAGATCACCGTTCGGTCGACTTCCCGACGCTGACCAAGCCCCTGTTCGAAGAGACCAAGGCGGTCTTCGGCTCCACCGAAGGCACCATCTTCCTGTTCCCCGCGTCCGGCACCGGCATCTGGGAATCCGCGCTGACGAACACGCTGCACCGTGGCGACAAGGTTCTGACCTCGCGCTTCGGCCAGTTCAGCCACCTCTGGATCGACATGGCCCAGCGCCTCGGCCTGAACGTGATCGTTCAGGAAGAAGAGTGGGGCACGGGTGCGAACCCGCAGCGGATCGAGGAGGCGCTGCGCGCCGACACGAACCACGAGATCAAGGCCGTCATGACGGTCCATAACGAGACCGCCACCGGCGTCACCAGCGACATCGGTGCCGTGCGTAAGGCGATCGATGCGGCCGGCCACCCGGCGCTTCTCTTCGTCGATGGCGTGTCCTCGATCGGCTCGCTGCCGTTCTACGCCGACGAGTGGAAGGTCGATTGCGCCATTGCGGGCTCGCAGAAGGGCCTGATGCTCCCCGCCGGTCTCGGCGTGATCTGCGTCAGCCAGAAGGCCTTGAAGGCTGCCGAGTCGTCGTCGGGTCCGAACGACCGCCTCGCGCATGTCTATTTCGACTGGGCCGACCACCAGAAGCAGAACGGCGCCGGCTACTTCCCCTACACGCCCGCTTTGCCGCTTCTCTACGGCCTGCGCGAGGCACTCGCCTGCCTGCGGGAAGAAGGTCTGGAGAACGTCTACCATCGCCATGCCGTGCTCGGCGAGGCGACCCGCCAGGCCGTGGCGGCATGGGGTCTCAAGACCTGCGCCAAGGAAGCCAAGTGGAACTCGGACACGGTCACCGCGATCCTCGTCCCCGAGGGCATCGATGCCGCCGCGATCATCAAGCACGCCTTCGTGCGCTACAACCTCGCCCTCGGCGCTGGTCTGAGCCAGGTGGCCGGCAAGGTGTTCCGTATCGGCCACGTGGGTGACCTGAACGAGCTCTCGCTCCTCGGCGCCATCGCGGGCGCGGAAATGGCCATGCTCGACAACGGCGTGAAGGTGCAGCCGGGCTCCGGCGTCGCCGCCGCCTCCAGCTACCTGCGCGAAAACCCGCTCGCGAAGTCCTGATCACCGTGATTTCCCGGGGCCGGCCTCTCGCCGGCCTCGGGGCATCGTCTATAGAAGTGTGTATCGCGTAACGTCGCGCTTGGCGCGGAACGTCGCTTGAGGGTTCCAATGGCGCACAAAATCGTCTTCCTCGACCGTGAATCCCTCGATGCCAAGGTGCGTGAATTCAATTTCCCGCATGAATATACCGAATACGAGTCGACCTGGACGCCGGAAGAGATCGTCGAGCGCCTGAAGGGTGCCGAGATCGCGCTGATCAACAAGGTGCCGATGCGCGCCGACACGTTGAAGCAGCTGCCCGATCTCAAGCTCATCGCTGTCGCCGCCACTGGTACCGACGTCGTCGACAAGAAGGCCGCCAAGGAACTCGGCATCACTGTCGTCAACATCCGCAATTACGCTTTCAACACCGTCCCCGAGCACGTGATCGGCCTGATGTTCGCCCTGCGGCGCGCCATCGTGCCCTATGCGAATTCAGTGCGCCGGGGCGATTGGGCGAAGTCCACCCAGTTCTGCTACTTCGATTATCCGATCCACGACATCGCCGGCTCGACGCTGGGCATCGTCGGCTACGGGGCTCTGGGCAAGTCGATCGCCAAGCGCGCGGAAGCGCTCGGCATGAAGGTCATTGCCTACGATGTGTTCCCGCAGGAAGGCCTCGTGGATTTCGAGACGATCCTGACCGAATCCGACGTTATCACCCTGCATGCGCCGCTGACGCCGGAGACCCGGAACATGATCGGCGCCGAGCAGCTGGCCAAGATGAAGAAGCACGCCATCCTGATCAACACGGCGCGTGGCGGCCTCGTCGACGAGGAAGCTCTCGCCGAGGCGCTCAAGGCCGGAACGATCGGTGGCGCCGGATTCGACGTGGTGATGACCGAGCCGCCCAAGAACGGCAACATCCTGTGCGAGCTCGACCTGCCGAACCTCATCGTCACGCCGCACGTGGCCTGGGCGAGCAAGGAAGCGATGCAGATCCTGGCCGACCAGCTCGTGGATAATGTCGAGGCCTATGTTGCGGGCAAACCGCAGAACGTGGTCGAAGGCTGAACGCGACGACGGGTCGGCTCCCCGGAGCCGTAATCATTCGGGGGTCGCAAGGCGATACCCCGGACACCATGAATGCGGACGCCGATCGAGTCCGCACCGAGGGCGAGCCGGAATTACGGTCTCGCCGGCGGCGCCCCACGACGATGGGGACGGTCCATCGCGCGATCTGACGAGACGCGCCAATGACAACGATACGTCAGCCGCGCAGCGACGCGGGCAGAGGAAACGACATGACCAAGAAGCTGCTGTTCCAATTCGATACCGATACCGTTCCGAGCGTGTTCGACGTGGTCGTCGGCTACGATGGTGGCGCCGATCGCATCACCGGTTACGGCAACGTGACGCCCGACAATGTCGGCGCCTTGGTGGACGGGACCATCTACACCCGCGGCGGTTCCGAGAAGAAGTCCACGGCGATCTTCGTGGGCGGCGGCAGCATGGCGGCTGGCGAGGCCGTGTTCGAGGCGGTGAAGAAGCGCTTCTTCGGCCCCTTCCGCGTTTCGATCATGCTCGATTCGAACGGCTCGAACACCACGGCCGCCGCAGGCGTCGCTCTGGTTCAGAAGGCTGCCGGCTCGCTTCAGGGCAAGAAGGCCGTCGTTCTGGCCGGCACCGGTCCGGTGGGCATGCGCTCGGCCGCACTCCTGGCTCAGGAAGGCGCCACCGTGGTTCTCTGCGGTCGCTCTCTCGATAAGGCTCAGGCTGCCGCCGATTCGATCAACAAGCGCTTCAAGGTCCAGATCAGCGCCGCCGCCACGCCGGACGCCGCGTCTCGCGCCGCCATCGTCAAGGGCCAGAACCTGGTCTTCTCCGCCGGCGCCATCGGCCTCGAGCTTCTGGCCGAAGCCGATTGGAAGGACGAGGCCAGCATCGAGTTCATCGCCGATTACAACGCCCAGCCGCCCCTCGGTTTCGGCGGCATCGACGCCATGGACAAGGGCAAGGAGCGCCACGGCAAGAAGGTGTTCGGCGCCCTCGGCATCGGCGGATTGAAGCTGAAGCTTCACCGCGCCTGCGTCGGCCAGCTCTTCGACAGCGCCGAGAAGGTCTTCGACGCCGAGGAGATCTACGCCCTCGCCAAGACGATGGCCTGACCCATGAGCGAGAAGACCTCACCTGCCAACGAAACCATCCAGAGCTTCCTCGACGGGCTGGCAAGCTCGGCTCCGACTCCCGGAGGCGGCGGAGCCGCCGCCATCTCCGGTGCCATGGGTGCCGCGCTTCTCAGCATGGTGTGCAACCTCACCATCGGGAAGAAGAAATACGTCGAGGTCGAGGGCGAGCTGAAGGAGATCCTCGGCAAATCGGAGGCGCTCCGGGCCGAACTCACCGGCATGATCGCCGATGACGTCGAGGCTTTCGATGCCGTGATGGGGGCCTACGGCTTGCCCAAGGGCACCGACGAGGAGAAGGCGGCTCGCGCCGCAAGGATCCAGGAGGCCCTCAAGGTCGCCACCGACGTGCCGCTCGCCTGCTGCCGCGCCTGCCGCGAGGTCATCGACCTAGCCGAGGCCGTGGCTGAGAAAGGCAATCTCAACGTCATCTCCGATGCGGGGGTCGCGGTTCTCTCCGCTCATGCCGGCCTGCGCAGCGCCGCGCTCAACGTCTATGTCAACGCAAAGGGTCTGGACGATCGCGGATTTGCCGACGAGCGCCTGAAGCAACTCGAAGAATTGCTCGGGCCGGCAGGACCACTGAACGAAAAGATCTACGAGGTCGTAAAGGCCAAGGTGAACTAAGATCAACGACAGGCCGGCGAGAACAAACTCAGCCGGCCTTTTTGTCTACAAAATACATTCCAGCCGCCATTAAAGGCGGAGTGAACGAGAATGTAAAAAAATATTACAGCAGAAGCTCTTTCCGTGAAGTGAAATTTACGAGAGTGTCTGTCCCAGGGAAAAACGCCGAGGAGAACGCACATGGACGTGCATGAGTATCAAGCCAAGGAGCTGCTCGCCGGATTCGGCGTTGCGGTTCCGAAGGGCGCGGTGGCCTTCAGCCCCGACCAGGCAGTCTACGCCGCCACCGAACTCGGCGGCTCGTTCTGGGCGGTGAAGGCACAGATCCATGCCGGTGCGCGCGGCAAGGCCGGCGGTATCAAGCTGTGCCGGACCTACAACGAGGTCCGCGACGCGGCCAAGGATCTCCTCGGCAAGCGCCTCGTGACGCTCCAGACCGGCCCCGAGGGTAAGCCGGTTCAGCGCGTCTATATCGAGACCGCCGATCCGTTCGAGCGCGAACTTTATCTCGGTTACGTCCTCGACCGTAAGGCCGAGCGCGTCCGCGTCATCGCCTCGCAGCGCGGCGGCATGGATATCGAAGAGATCGCCGCCAACGAGCCCGAAGCCCTGATCCAGGTCGTGGTCGAGCCGGCCGTCGGTCTGCAGCAGTTCCAGGCCCGCGAGATCGCGTTCCAGCTCGGCCTGAACATCAAGCAGGTCTCGGCGGCCGTGAAGACGATCATGAACGCCTACCGGGCATTCCGCGATTGCGACGGCACCATGCTGGAGATCAACCCTCTCGTCGTCACCAAGGACGACCGCGTCCTGGCGCTCGACGCCAAGATGTCCTTCGACGACAACGCCATGTTCCGCCGGCGCAACATCGCCGACATGCACGATCCCTCGCAGGGCGATCCGCGTGAGGCCCAGGCCGCCGAGCACAACCTCAGCTATATCGGCCTCGAGGGCGAAATCGGCTGCATCGTCAACGGCGCCGGCCTCGCCATGGCGACCATGGACATGATCAAGCATGCGGGCGGCGAGCCGGCCAACTTCCTCGATGTCGGCGGCGGCGCCAGCCCCGACCGCGTGGCCACGGCCTTCCGCCTCGTTCTCTCGGACCGCAACGTCAAGGCGATCCTGGTGAACATCTTCGCCGGCATCAACCGCTGCGACTGGGTCGCCCAGGGCGTGATCCAGGCGGCGAAGGAAGTGAAGATCGACGTGCCGCTCATCGTCCGGCTCGCCGGCACGAATGTCGAGGCGGGCAAGAAGATCCTGGCCGAGAGCGGTCTCGACCTCATTACCGCCGACAGCCTGTCGGACGCCGCCACCAAGGCCGTCGCCGCCTGCGACGCCGCCAAGCGCAGCCACTGAGACGAGGGGAGGATACGTCATGAGCATTCTGATCGACGAGAAGACCCCGATCATCGTCCAGGGCATCACCGGCGATAAGGGTACATTCCACGCCAAGGAGATGTTGGATTACGGTTCCAACGTCGTCGGTGGCGTCACCCCGGGCAAGGGCGGCAAGACCCATCTCGGCGTGCCGGTGTTCAACACCGTCAAGGAGGCCGTAGAGGCCACTGGAGCCACAACCTCGATCACCTTCGTCGCCCCGCCCTTCGCGGCCGATGCCATCATGGAAGGGGCCGATGCAGGCCTGGCGCTGATCTGCTCGATCACCGACGGCATCCCGGCGCAGGACATGATGCGGGTGAAGCGGTATCTGCGCCGCTACCCCAAGGACAAGCGCACCATGGTGGTGGGCCCGAACTGCGCCGGCATCATCTCGCCGGGCAAGTCGATGCTCGGCATCATGCCCGGCCACATCTACCTCAAGGGCAATGTCGGCGTGATCTCGCGCTCCGGCACCCTCGGCTACGAGGCCGCCGCTCAGATGAAGGAGCGGGGCATCGGCATCACCACCTCGGTGGGTATCGGCGGTGACCCGATCAACGGCTCGTCCTTCCTCGACCATCTCGCCCTGTTCGAGCAGGACCCCGAGACCAAGGCCGTGCTGATGATCGGCGAGATCGGCGGTCCGCAGGAGGCCGAGGCCTCGGCCTGGATCAAGGAGAACATGACGAAGCCCGTCATCGGCTTCGTCGCCGGCCTCACCGCCCCGAAGGGTCGCCGCATGGGCCATGCCGGCGCGATCATCTCCGCCACCGGCGACAGCGCCGCCGAAAAGGCCGAGATCATGCGCTCCTACGGCCTGACCGTCGCCCCGAGCCCCGGCGATTTTGGTTCGACGGTCGAACAGGTGATGCGCAAGATCGCGGCGTGAGCCGACGAACCCTCCCCCTCAGCGGGGGAGGGTGGTGACTGAGCGAGCGGAAGTGAGGGGCAGCGCCGCCACTTCCGGTAGAGCGTTGCTCGCCTCGCCCAACCCGCTAGACCACCCCCTTGATCGCTCCGGCGCTGCGTTCCATGCTGCCGAAGCGGCTGCTCTTCACCGTTGCCCGCACGATGTCGGCGGCCATCGGCTCAACTCTGTTCGAGGTGGCCATCCGATGACCGATACTCTCCACGCCCCGGTCGGATCGCTCGACCACCCCTTCGCGCCGCCGGTCATCACCGGCACCTCGTCGAAGGAAGCGCTCGACATACTCTTCCACGCCCTGCTCGAAGTCGCCCGCCGCCACGAGCCGGAACTCGAAGCCGTCCTCCTCGGCACGGCCAACATCTCGGATTTCTCGCCAGAGCTTCTTGCCCGCGCGCTTCAGGTCCAGGGCATCTGGTTCCAGCTCCTCTCCATCGCCGAGCAGAATGCCGCCATGCGCCGGCGTCGCCATGTGGAGCGCAGCAAGGGGCGGGCGGAACTCTCCGGCAGCTTCAGCGCGGTCCTAGCGGATGCGGTCAAGAACGGCATAAAGGCGCCCGAGATCCACGCCCTCCTGAAGGACCTGCGCATTCGGCCGACCATCACGGCGCACCCCACGGAGGGAAAGCGCGTGACGGTGCTGGAGAAATTCCGCCGCATCTATCTCGTCCTGCGCGAGCTCGAACTGCCGCGCTGGACCGAGCGTGAGCGCAACGGCCTGATGAACGAGCTTCGGGACCAGATCGAGCTCGTCTGGATGACCGGCGAACTCCATTTGGAGAAGGCCACCGTCGAGCGCGAGGTGGCCTGGGGCCTGCACTTCTTCGACGAGACCCTGTTCGAGATGCTGCCGGAAGTCCTTTACTCGCTGGAGGAATCGCTGGCCGAGTATTACCCGGACGAGAAGTTCGAGGTGCCGGCCTTCTTCCAGTTCGGCTCCTGGATCGGCGGCGACCGCGACGGCAACCCCTACGTCACCTCGTCGGTGACGCGCGCCACACTTCAACGCAACGCGCTCGCCTCCCTTCGGCGCTATCGCGATGGCGTCACCGCACTCGGCCGCACTCTCTCCCTCACCGAGCGCTCGCTCCCCGTGCCGGCATCGTTCAAGTCGGAACTCGCCCAGTTGCTCACCGAAAGCGGCGACGGGCGCGCCATCGCCAGCCGCAACCCCGGCGAGGCCTATCGCCAGTTCCTCACCTGCATCCTGCGCAAGATCGAGGCGACGATCGCGCGCAACAAAGGCTTACGCTCGACCGGCCCGGATTATCCCAGCGCCGATGGGCTCATCAACGACCTGCGCCACCTCGAGGCCGGGCTCGCCGACGCCAATTGCCCGTCGCTGGCCACAGACCTCGTGCGCCCGGTGCGCCGCATGGTGGAAATCTTCCGATTCTCCACGGTGCGCCTCGACCTGCGTGAGAACACCACGCGCACCACGAAGACCCTGCACGCGCTCTGGCACCAGGCCAACGGCCAGAACAAGACGCCGCCCGCCCTCGATTCGGCGGAGTGGAAGAACTGGCTGCTGGCCGAGCTGGCGAGGCCTATGCACGGCGAGCGCTCGTTCGAGAGCCTGCCCGACGACGCCCGCGAGACGCTGGAGACTTTCGCCCTGGTCGGCGAGATGCGCGAGCAGCTCGACCGCGAGGCCTTCGGCTCCTTCATCCTGTCGATGACCCGTTCGGTCCCCGACATCCTCGGTGCGTATCTCCTCGCCAAGGAAGCCGGCAACTTCCTCGATGCCACCGGCACCGAGATCTGCTGCCTGCCGATCGTGCCACTGTTCGAGACCATCGACGATCTCCGCGCCGCGCCCTCGATCATGAAAGAGCTGTTCTCGATCCCGGTGGTCCGCCGCTCCACGCGCTGGCAGGGCGGCGTGCAGGAGGTGATGATCGGCTACTCGGATTCGAACAAGGATGGCGGCTTCGTCGCCTCGAATTGGGAACTCTACAAGGCGCAGGACAAGCTGACCCAACTCGGCAAGTCGTCCGGTGTGCCGATAGCGTTCTTCCACGGCCGCGGCGGTTCAGTGAGCCGAGGCGGTGCGCCGACGGCACGAGCCATCGCCGCCCAGCCGCCGGGCTCGATCAACGGGCGTTTCCGCACCACGGAACAGGGCGAAGTCGTCTCGTTCAAATACGCCAACCGGGGCACGGCGGCCTACCAGATGGAGCTTCTCGCGTCGTCGGTGTTCGACCACGCGCTGAAATCCGAGCGGGAAGCCATCAAGGTCCCGCGCAACGAGTTCGACGACTCGCTGGAAGCCCTGTCCGGCGCGTCGCGCGCGGCCTACGTCAACCTGATCCAGCATCCCGACCTCGTGACCTATTTCCAGGCCGCAAGCCCGCTGGACGAGATCGCGCTCCTTAATATCGGCTCACGCCCCGCGCGGCGGTTCGGCGCCCGGTCCCTGGCGGATCTGCGCGCGATCCCATGGGTCTTCGCATGGTCGCAGAACCGGCACGTCATCACTGGCTGGTACGGTGTCGGGTCCGGCCTGAAGAGCTTCCTCGACGTGCGTGGCGCGCAGGGCGAGGAACAGCTGAAGCGGCTTTTCGCCGAATCGAAGCCGTTCCGCCTCATCCTCGACGAGGTCGAGAAGACGCTGCTGATGGTCGATCTCGAGATCGCCCGCGACTATGCCGGTCTCGTAGCCGACGAGAAGGCTCGCGCCAGCATCTTCCCGCTGATCCAGGCCGAGTATGAGTTGACCCGCGAGATGGCGCTTCGCGTCAGCGGCGGCACCGAGCTCGCGGAACGCTTCCCCCTGTTCCGAGATCGCCTCAACGGCCGCCTGCCCACGATCAACCAGGTCAGCCGCGAACAGGTGGAGCTGCTTCGCCGCTTCCGCGCGGAAGAGGATGAGGACAAGCGCGAGGCGGTGAAATCCGCCCTGCTGCTCTCGATCAACTGCATCGCCGTCGGCTTCGGTGCGACGGGCTGACGGTTTTGTAAGGATACCGAGGGCCGGGCACGGCCCTGGGACAGGCGCGAAAGCGTATCCCGACCGGTATGGTGGACCGCGTTTTGCGGTCTCTCACCAACGACCAGAACACGAACCCAGAGGAAGGATTCCCCAATGAGCTTTACCCTGATCCAGCAGGCCACCCCGCGCCTGCACCGCTCGGAACTCGCCGTTCCCGGCTCCAACCCGACCTTCATGGAGAAGTCCGCTTCCTCCAAGGCCGACGTGATCTTCCTCGACCTCGAAGACGCCGTCGCCCCCGATGACAAGGAGCAGGCCCGCAAGAACATCATCCAGGCGCTCAACGACCTGGATTGGGGCACCAAGACCATGATGATCCGCATCAACGGTCTCGACACCCACTACATGTACCGCGACGTGGTCGACATCGTCGAAGCCTGTCCGCGCCTCGACATGATCCTGATCCCCAAGGTCGGCGTGCCGGCCGACGTCTACGCCATCGACGTGCTGACGACCCAGATCGAGCAGGCCAAGAAGCGCGAGAAGAAGATCGGCTTCGAGGTGCTGATCGAGACCGCTCTGGGCATGGCCAACGTGGAGGCGATCGCCACGTCGTCGAAGCGCCTGGAAGCCATGTCCTTCGGTGTCGCCGACTACGCCGCCTCGACCCGCGCCCGTTCCACCGTCATCGGCGGCGTCAACAAGGACTTCTCGGTGCTCACCGACAAGGACGAGGCCGGCAATCGCGAGACCCATTGGCAGGATCCCTGGCTGTTCGCCCAGAACCGCATGCTGATCGCCTGCCGCGCCTACGGCCTGCGTCCGATCGACGGCCCGTTCGGCGACTTCTCCGATCCGGATGGCTACACCTCCGCCGCGCGCCGCTGCGCCGCTCTCGGCTTCGAAGGCAAGTGGGCGATCCACCCCTCGCAGATCGATCTCGCCAACGAAGTGTTCACCCCCTCGGAAGCCGAAGTCACCAAGGCCCGCCGCATCCTCGAAGCCATGGAAGAGGCCGCCAAGGCCGGCAAGGGCGCCGTGTCGCTGGACGGCCGCCTCATCGACATCGCCTCGATCCGCATGGCCGAGGCACTGATCGAGAAGGCCAACGCGATGTCGGCCAGCTGATCGGGTCGCTTCGTAGACATCGCTAAGCAGGACGGCCGCTTCCGAAAGGGGCGGCCGTCCTCGCTTTAGGCCCGAAATGTCCTATCGTCCGCAGCGTATCGCCGGGAGAACAGGCGCCGGGGCTACGTCTTCCCCCTTGGGCAGGACAGCCAAACGGCTCCGATCTCGTCGATCGACAGGGAGAAACCACCATGCATGTGACCATCGAAGACGCTCACAAGGCCATCGAGGCCGCCCGCGCCAAGGCGGTGGAGCTCGACACCCAGATGTGTATCGCAGTCGTCGATTCCGGCGGCAACCTGAAGGCGTTCTACCGGATGGACGGGGCCTGGGTCGGCTCCATCGACATCGCCCAGAAGAAGGCCAAGACCTCGGTTTTCTTCGGCATGATGACCGGTCAGATCGGCCAGTTGTCACAGCCCGGCGGCCCGCTCTTCGGCATCGAGCATTCCAATGAAGGCCTGGTCACCTTCCCCGGCGGCATCCCGATCGTCGACAAGGACGGCGAGATGTCCGGCGCCATTGGCGTCAGCGGTTCGAGCGTCGAAAACGACCACGCGGTGGCTCTGGCCGGCGCCAGCGCCGTCGGCGCGACCGAGCTGCCCGCCCACCCCTGGCGGACCTGAACCGGCGAAACCGACGACGCGCATCGGGTGCAGCGCACGCGATGAATACCGTCGGTTAAGCATGCGCGCCCTATCACGGTCGCATCACCCCGAGCCGTGACAGGAGCGCCGATGACCCGGGACCAACTCGCCGCCGAACTGAAGCGCATGGCCAATGCGCAGGTCGCCGACATCGAGCGTGCGGTCAAGGACGGCCACCGGACCATCGCCCTCAACGAACTGGCGGATCTGAACCGCCAGTTGAAGGCCTTGGCCGCAGCCGTGAAGGCCCGGCCCGTCGTACGGGCCTGACACGATGGCGTCGGACGCGAGACCGCTTCAGTAGCGCGGATCGCGTCCACGTCCCTCCAAGGGCGGCTCTTCGGACAGTCGCTCCTCGCCGGCGAGCCCCTCCGCAGGGGGCTCGCCGCCGACGTAACCACCCTGATCCGGACGAGCCTCGTCGGCAAAGGGAACTTCCCGAGGTGGAATCGGAGGCCGCCGGTAAGGCCTCGGCTCACCGTATCCACCCTCCGGCTCGCGCTCCGGTCTGAAGCGGTCCGGGTGCTCCTCGCAAATCGTCACCCGCTTGATGATTTCCTCTCCCTCCGGCGTGATCCGGCGTCGGATGACGGTCCGGCACGGCTCCGCGAGGCGAGACGGTTCGCGCCCGGGGCGGTAATCCTCGACAGGGGGAGGGGGTAGCCGTTCTCTGGAGAACTCTCGAGGCGATCCATAGGGCTCTGGGAAATCGGCGGCGAGCGCAGGGACGCTGCAGAGCGCCAGGGCCAGGAGGCCGCTGAAGATAGGCGGCCTACGGCGCGTAGCGACGGACAGGAACGGGTTTGCAGCCACGGAACGTCTCCGGAGAGATGACCGCCCCCGCCATGGGTATGCGGCACAGGATCATCCTGCAGCCGAGCCGCTGAACCAGAGCAGACGCCACCACTCGGAAAGTATTCATCTGGACGCGCGCCGCGATGGCGCCAACGACCGGCTTGCCTCGACGCTCAACTTTCGCCGTCGGCGGCTTTCTGCTTCTCCACCTCGGGCGCGACCTGCCCGAAGTTGAGGACGGCGACCAGGGCGGTCCCGCCGAACACGTTGCCGAGAAGAGTCGGAATGAAGAAGCGCGAGACGTAATCGCCCATCGAGGCATGGCCGCTGAAGACGAGATAGAACGTGTCGATGGATCCGGCCACGATATGGGCGAGGCCGCACATCGACACGAGCCAGGTCATCAGGATGACGATGAACGGCGCCGCCGGGCCGGTGGCAGGCAGCATCCACACCATCAGGGCGATGAGCCAGCCCGCGAACACAGCCTTGATCAGAGTCGTCCAGAACGCCGACTCGATCGTATGGTGGCTGATCGCGGCGAAGGCGGTGTGGATCTCGGATGCGAACGCATCCGAATAGGCGAGGACCGCGGCGATGGCAGCGGTGGCGACCATGTTGCCGGCCAGAACGATGCTCCACAAGCGCAGGACGCGCATGAGGGTGGCGACGCTCCGGTCATGGAGCAGAGGCAGAATCGGCGTCAGCGTGTTTTCGGTGAAGAGTTGCTGGCGGCCAAGGACGACGATGAGGAAACCGGTCGCGTATCCCATGCTGGTGATGAGTCCGGCCCATTGAGCCTCCGGGAGATGAGCCTTCAGCACGCCGGGGACGATGAGCGAGAAGCCCATGGTCAATCCTGCGGCGAAAGCCGAGAGGAACAGCGCCCCGCCCGTGCGCCGAAGCTCCTCGTCACCCTCCCGGCGGATCACCTCGTGTAGGATGAAGGCGTCGGGCCGCAGGCCTTCCGCTACGGATTCCTCCCGCTCGACCGCCTCATCCCGCGTGGAGCCTTCGTCTCGCTGCCCCATTCGAGGGACCTCCTGAAAACGGGCTCTATTCCCGCCTTCGACAAGGAAGCCATGGACTCAGGCGACGGTTCCGTCCTTGAGCCGGGCGACGAGGGAATGGACATCTGCCTTCGCCCTCGCCACCGCTTCGGCATCTTTTCCGCGCACCACGATGCGATTGGCGAATCCCTGCTGCGTCATCGACGGATAGGAGCCGATGGATACGCTGTCATGGACCTTGGCGATCTCGGCCAGGGCCGAAGCGTAATTGCCTTCGGGCAGTTTGCCGGCCTCGATCGTCTCCGACAGCACGCGCGCGCCGGTCTCGAGGGTAGGGCCGATCTCGTCGAGCATGGCCTGCATGATCGCCGGCACGCCGGCCATGACGAAGACGTTTCCGATGCGAAAGCCCGGCGCCTTCGAAATCGGGTTGGCGATGAGATCGGCACCCGCCGGAATGCGCGCCATGCGTAGCCGGGCCTCGTTGAGATCTTCCGGCTTGTGGCGCTCCAGCAGCATTGCCTTCGCGCGCGGATCGACATCGATGGTCACGCCGAAGGCGGCGGCCACGCAATCGGCGGTGATGTCGTCATGGGTCGGGCCGATCCCGCCGGTGGTGAAGAGGTAGGTGTAGCGGGTCCGAAGGGCATTGACCGCCTCGACGATCTCTTCCGCCTCGTCCGGGACGATACGGACCTGCCGCAGGTCGATGCCGACGGCCGTACAATAGTCGGCAATGGTGCCGATATTCCGGTCTTTGGTGCGGCCGGACAGGATCTCGTCGCCGATCACCAGAATGGCGGCGGTGATGGTAGGGGAAGTGGGGGAAGTCATCGTGGTCCGTGGCGAGCGCGAGGCGGTGATACCCCTGACCTAGCGCGACGATGCCGAACTGACCATGGCGGGCTCCCTGGCCTGCGTCGGCGCCAGCTGATAGGCGCACGGCGTCGTAGCCGTTTCGCGTACCATTCCCGTCAGGAGTTCCTGTCGATGAGATTCCCCGGTCCGCTGATCGAGGGCCGGCTGGTCCGCCGTTACAAGCGTTTTCTCGCCGATATCGAAGTGGCGGATGGCAGCCTCCTCACGGCGCATTGCGCCAATCCCGGCGCGATGCTCGGCCTCAACCAACCCGGTTCGCGCGTCCTCCTTTCGGCTTCGACAAACCCGGCGCGTAAGCTCGGCTTTTCGTGGGAACTGGTGGAAGCCGACTTGCCCGGCGGCCTGCAATGGGTCGGCATCAATACGATGCGTCCGAACGCGCTGGTCGCGGAGGCCTTCGCCGAAGGTCGCCTCGCACCACTTACGGAATACGCTTCCCTGCGCCCCGAGGTGCGTTACGGACGCGCCAGCCGGGTCGATTTCTTGGCGACCGGGGAGGGCGTGCCACCCTGTCATGTGGAGGTGAAGAACTGCCACCTCCTGCGCCAACCGGGCCTCGCCGAATTTCCCGACTGCGTGGCCGCCCGCAGCGCGCGGCATATGGTCGATCTCACGGAGGTCGTCGCTCAGGGCGGGCGCGCGATGCTGATCGTCGTGGTGCAGATGCAGGCAGACCGGTTCGATGTGGCCCGCGATCTCGATCCGGCCTTCGACCGTGCCTTCACCGCTGCCATGGCGGGCGGAGTCGAAATCCATGCCTATCGCTGCCGGATCGACCCGACCGAGGTCACCATCGCGGAAGCGATTCCCGTGATTTCGCGGCTATCCGGCGGGTGATCGATCGGCGCGTCGGTGGGTCGCGCGATTTCATGGGGCCATCGGCGGATTTCGTGCCATGCTCCCAGCCCTACGACCCAAGGAGACGATGATGGCGACTGAGAAACCACGCGGTGGCCGCGAAGCGAAGAAGCCGAAGAAGCCCGTCGTCAAGACGATCGCCGCTGCCCCCTCCACCAAGGGCACCGTAAGCATCGGCGCCAAGAAGTAGGACCCACAGCCCCGTCAGGCCGGCTATACGCCGCCTGGCGTGGCTTTCGGGCCGGGATCTGGCAAGGTTCGGCCAAGTTCGAGAAGTACGATTTCCGGCGGCACCCCGATACGGATCGGGACGCGGCTCACGCCGAACCCGCCGGACACGATCATGTGTCGTCCCTCATCGACCACATGGCCGTAGGAAAGGTCCTTGCCACGCACGAAGGGTACGAGCGGCGAGGCACCGAAAAAACGGATCTGGCCACCATGGGTATGGCCGGCCAGGGTCAGGGAGACACGCTCGGGTACACGGGGGAAGATGTAGGGCTCGTGCGCCATCAGGATGACCGGCGCATCGTCCGTGACCTGAGCCAGCGTGCCGGGGAGATCGTCCCGTCCTCGGCGATCGCCGCGCAGTAGGAACGGCTCCTGGTCCCCGAGCCCTGCAATCCAGAACGGATAGCCATCCTTCTCCAGCCGTAGAGCATTGTTCTCCATGACCGGGATGCCGCGAGCTTCCAGCACGCGCTGAGATTCGACCGGCCCACGCCGCGTCGTTTGGACGATTGTGTCGTCCCACCAATCGTGATTTCCAAGAATAGCGTAAACGCCGAGCTGCGCCCGCAGGCCGTCGACGACGCGGGCGAACTCGACCAGCGGTACCTTGCGTGTCGTCACGCTGGGACCGGATGGATAATCGCCGAGCAGCAAGATGAGATCGGGTTCGAGCCGGTTCGTCGCATCGACGATCTCGGCGATCCGGTCGAGTGGCATGGTCGGCTCACCGACATGGAAATCGGAGAGGACAGCGACTTTCAGGCTCAACCCATGCGTCCAGCCAGGCAGAACCGGAGCGTATCGCGTCACGACGAGACGGTGGCGCGGCTCGATCACGAAGCCATAGGCGCCCGCCGAGGCCACCAGGGCCGTGCTCGCACCGATCCCGGTAAGGAGCTGCCGTCTTGTCGGCAGAATCAGCATGTCATCGTCCCCAGCGGCAGAGCCGATGCGGATCCATCGTCCCGGGGCGACTACACATCCAGGGCAGCCAAGTTCCGATGGTTCGACGTCGGCGACCAAGCCCGTGAAGGCTTGGTCGCAATGTTTGGCCGGACGGCGTTCGTCTTAAGAAGGATTGGCCTCAGACGAGGGGTGCATCCTCGTGCTGGAAGCGGGAGAGCTGCCGACGAGCGGCAATCTTCCGGGCCGCCTCTTTGGCAGCGGATGCCGAGACGTGAACCGCTGCGGCGAGGGCGGGTAGTGCCACGGGGCGGAAACCTTCGCGATCGGTTACCAGACCGGACGCACGGGGCGTCGACGAAATGGCTGCGCGCTGGTTCTGTTCGGGGCGGGACATGGGAACGGGTCCTGTTTCACGGTGTCGGAACGCCACCAGATCCTCGTTTGTCTGGTTGGCGATCACGCCGGTCTCTCGGGTACCCTCAAGAGGTTCGACCCGGACCGACGCTGTGCGGCACGAGATCCATATGCGGCGAAGGATCATGAACGGGAGCTTAAGGCTAGCCAGAGATGAGCAGGATAGAGTTGTCCAACATCGTCGCTGAGTGACTTTCGACACAGTCAAGGAATAGTGGAAATATAAAAAATTCAATTCCGCAGTGCAATCTAATCTCGCTCGCACTGCGAAAGATCTAGACTTTTCTGTGGCGAAGCCGCCCTAAACCACGGGCCTCAGACCTTCCGACGCGATCCAGGCCTCGGTTCGATCCAGGGCACGGGCGAGGCGGTCGAACAATGTGTCGATCTCCTCGTGCGAGATGACCAGGGGAGGGCAGACCGCGACCCGGTCACCGGCGAGGAATCTCACGATAAGGCCCTCGGCCTGCGCGAACGCGACGCAGCGGGCCGCGACTCCGGCCTTCGGCTCGTACTGACGCTTGGATGCCTTGTCGGCGACGATCTCCAGCCCACCGATGAGACCGATCCCTCGCGCTTCTCCGACGATGGGGTGGTCGGCCAAGGCCGAGAGCCGGGCCTGGAAATGAGGGGCCTTCTCGGCAACGCCTTCGACGATGCGGTCGCGTTTGTAGATTTCGATGGTCTTCAGCGCGACGGCGCAGGCGACGGGGTGACCGGAATAGGTGGTGCCATGGCCGAACGTGCCGAGCTTGGCGCTCTGCGTCACCAGCGCCTTGTAGAGCGGCTCGTCGATGCTGATGCCGCCGAGCGGCATGTAGCCCGAGGTCACCGCCTTGGCGAAAGACAGGCTGTCGGGGCGCATTCCCAGGGCTTCGGAACCGAACCAGGTGCCGAGCCGGCCGAAGCCGCAGATCACCTCGTCGGCGATGAAGCGCACGACGTAGCGGTCGAGCACGGCCTGGATCTTGGTGAAATAACCGGCGGGCGGGGCGATGGCGCCCCCCGCTCCCATCACCGGCTCGGCCACGAAGGCCGCGACGGTATCCGGCCCCTCGCGCAGGATCAGGGCTTCGAGTTCGTCGGCGAGGCGCTGCGAGAACGCCTCCTCGGTCTCACCGGCCTCGGCGAAACGATAGTGGTGCGGGCATCCCACATGCAGGAAGCCCGGCAGCGGCAGGTCCCAATCGGCATGGTTGGCGGTGAGGCCGGTCATGGAGGCGGTGGCGACCGTGACGCCGTGGTAGCCCTTGATCCGCGAGATGATCTTCTTCTTAGCCGGGCGGCCGAGGGCGTTGTTGAGATACCAGGTCAGCTTCACCTGGGTGTCGTTGGCCTCCGACCCGGACGAGGTGAAGAAGATCTTCGAGGTCGGGATCGGCATCAACTCCTTGAGCGTCTCCGCGAGCTCGATCGCCGGATCGTGGCTACGGCCCGAGAACAGATGGGTGAAGGGCAGGCGCGACATCTGCTCGCTCGCCGCTTCCACCAATTCCTCGTTCGAATAGCCGAGCGCCGTGCACCAGAGTCCGGCCATGCCTTCGAGATAGGGCCGACCGTCGCTGTCATAGACCCAGACACCGTGGCCGCGCTCCAGCACCAGCGGGCCGGTCTCGCGAAAGGTGGAAAGGTTGGTGTAGGGATGGATCAGCGTTTCGACGTCGCGGGTCGCGAGGTTCGAGAGCATGGGCCTGCCGTTACCTGTGGAAGCGGGCCGGTTCGGCCCCGTGTTCATGCGATGCCACACTAGCGACCCGGACCGTCGGTAGAAACCCGTCCGCACAACGCATCGCCGCCCCGTCTTTTGCACCGATTGTCCCGCGCATGCTCGATCCCGCTACTTTCGTGGCCCATCCGGCGCCAGGCCGCGTTTGCGGAACCTGCACCCTGTGCTGCAAGGTCTACGATGTTCCCGCCGTGGAGAGCGTCGCCGGCCAATGGTGCCGGCACACCAAGCAGGGCAGGGGCTGCGCCATCCATCCGACGCGGCCGGACCATTGCCGCGCCTTCCATTGCCTCTGGATGACCGAAGCCTGGCTCGGCGCCGAGTGGAAGCCGGAGAAGGCCAAGATGGTGCTGGCGCTCGATCCGGTGACGAAGAACATGAACGTACAGGTCGATCCCGGCCAACCGAACGCGTGGCGGCGCGAGCCGTATTACGGGCAGCTGCGGCGCTGGGCCGCCGCATCGCTGGCGCAGGACCGCCTCGTCCTCGTCCATCTCAACAAATCCACCACCGTCATCCTGCCGGACCGTGACGTAGCCTTGGGGGTGTTCGAGCCCGGCGACAGGATCGTGCGGCGAGATCGCGCCGGAACCTTCGACGTCGAGAAGGTGGGAGCCAGCGCGTGAGCGCGACGCGTCCACGCCGTCTCGCCGGCATCCTGTTCGACAAGGACGGCACGCTCATCGATTTCGACCGGACCTGGGGGCCAGCGGCCCATGCGGTCATGGATTGCCTGTCCGGGGGCGACCGTACCCGCTTGGAAGACCTGATGGCGGTGAGCCATTACATCGAGGAGGAGCGACGCTTCCTGCCGACCTCGCCCCTCATCGCCGGCTCGTCCGCCGCCTATGGGCCGCTTTGGGCGAAAGTTCTCGGCCGGCCTGCCGGACCTGATCTCTATGGAGAGATGGACCGGCTGTTTCGCCGCGAAGGGCTGGCGCATCTATGCCCGATCGGTGATCCGGCCGGGATGGCACGCTATCTCGTCGGTGCCGGCTACGCGCTCGGCATCGCCACCAACGATGCCGAAGCCTCGGCGCGGGCGCAGGCTGATGCCCTCGGCCTCACACCCCATCTCTCCTACGTCGCGGGCTACGATTCCGGGCATGGGTCCAAGCCGGAACCCGGCATGGTCAGCGCCTTCGCCGCGCAACTCGGCGTCGCCCCGTGCCGCATCGCCATGATCGGCGATTCGCCTTACGACCTCGTCGCCGGGCGCGCGGCCGGTGCCGTGACCGTCGCCGTTCTGAGCGGGCCCATGGGGGAGGCAGCCCGCGAGATCATGACGCCGCTCGCCGACCATGTGGTCGCCTCGATCCGCGATCTCGCCGACTTGCTCGCCAGGATCGCCGATCAGGAACGAGCGAGTGCAGACGGGTCGCAACCTGAACGGTAAGTGAGGCCTTCACCGATCCGGCCGTCCCGGATGGAAGGGGAATATTTACCCGGAAACGTCACATCTGCCCATGTCGCTTCCCGACGACAGGCCTGGCCTATCCGGCGACTTCGGCGAAGGCGGCAGGACGCTGTCTTTCGCCGGAGATTTCACCAGCCTGAAGACCGGCTGGGTCGAGGGGGCGATCGAAGCGGGCCTGCAAGCGGCCCGGCAGATCGACCCGCTGGTCCAGGCGGAAGGCCGCCCGGTGATCCGTCAGAGGCTCTGACGGAGGGACACCGAAGTAACTCAGCCGCTGGAATCGGCGCGGGCGACGTCGCGCCATTTCAACACGAGCTGCTCGAAAGCCGCGATATCGTCCGGAGGCAGCGTCCCGAGGGTACGGGCGACATAGGCTTTCTGCGCGGAAATCCCACGGGCTGCGATCTCCGTACCCGCCGGGGTAAGGTGGAGCGCATGCGAGCGCCGGTCACCCGGGATGGCGTGGCGCTCGACGAAACCGGCCTGGACGAGGCGGTCGATCAGGCCCGAGACATTGCCCTTGGTGACGTAGAGCCGCGCGGCGAGATCCTGCTGTGTCAGCCCCTCGCGTTCGGTGAGGGTCGAGAGGACGTCGAATTGCGGAATGGAGAGCCCGAGGCCGCGCAGCTCGGTCGCCATCGCGGCGGTCACCCTCCGGTTGAGGCGGATGAAGCGGAACCAGACCCGCAGCGGGTCGTCCGATCGAGCATCGGTCACGGGATTTTCGGTCGCTGCGGTAAAGTTCATGTCGACGCCGCTATAGCAGAAGCAGGCGGCATCGAAAGCACGACGTAACTCGCGGGTGGCGTCGCCATGCGAGGCCCGGTAAAGCTCATCGCTCAGGCGCGCGGGCACGACCTCCCTGCGGCGCGGCGATCTCCCGGACAGCGATTTCATCCGTATCATGCGTCGTTCGCTTATCGAGGAGCCCATCACCCGCGCCGGTCCGCTCTCGCGCGGCACGGCGATCCTGTCGGTCCTCGTCACCCTGTTCGCCCTCGTTCTGGTGCGTGATCCGCGGGCGGAAGAAGGGCCCGCGCTGGTCACGCTCGGGTCCGGCCTATTCCTGGCGGTCCTGGCAATCGGCTTTGCCCTCTTCGCCTTCGTCCGGGTGTGGCGCGAGGGTGCGCGCGGTTTGGGCGGAGCGATCGCGGGTCTCTTCCTCGCGGTGATACTCCTCGGATATCCGGGCTTCGTCGGGCTGCGCAGCCTGCGCCTTCCCGCCATCACCGACGTCACCACCGATACCGAGAACCCACCGGCCTTCTCGCGCTCGCATGCCGCCTTCGCCGCCCGCGAAGGGCATTACCCTCCCGATCCCGGGCCGGAAGCGCGAATGGCACAGCGCGCCACCTATCTGCAGGTCGCCCCACTTACCCTCGACCTCGACGCCAACGCCGCGTTCGAGCTGGCTCGCAAAGCAGCGGTGAACCGTAAATGGCAGATCGTCGAGGCGATCCGCCCCGGTGGCAGGATCGGCAATGGCCGGATCGAGGCCGTGACGCGCGGCCTCATCCTCAACCTTGCCAGCGACATCACGGTGAGAGTGCGGCCGCGGGCGGACGGAGCCCGGATCGACGTGCGCTCGGCGTCCCGCATCGGCGACCGCGATTTCGGCGCCAATGCCGACACCATCCGGGCCTATCTCGACGAGGTCGCGAACCTCGCCATCGCCGTCAAGTGAGTGGTCAGGCCGGCGCGTAGACGCCCTCCAGCCTAGCCGGACCATCGGTGACGATGAGCCCGCGCTCAACCAGGTCTTCCAGATGAGCGAAGACGGATAAAGCCGCGGCGCCCTGCAGGGCCGGGCTCAGGCCCTGATAGATCGTGCCGACGATGGAGCGGATGTCGCGGTCGCCCGCCTCGATCCGGCTGCGGATCGCATTTTCGCGCTGGCGCCGATGGGCGGCGAGGCCCCGGACGAAGCGCCGCGGATCGCGGACCGGACCGCCATGGCCGGGCCAATAGATCGTCTCGTCACGTCCGCGCAACGCCTCGAGCGACGCCATGTAGGCACGCATCGATCCATCGGGTGGCGCTACGATGGTGGTCGACCACGCCATGACGTGGTCGCCCGAGAACAAGGTCGCTTCCTCCGGCAGAGCGAAGGCGAGATGGTTCATGGTGTGGCCGGGCGTTTCGACCGCCTGAAGCGTCCAGCCCGGACCCTCGAGCGTATCGCCTTCTCCCATCTGACGGTCGGGTCGGTGGTTCCGGTCGGCGCTGGCGTCGAGATGCGGAAACTCGCCCTCCGCCAGATCCCTCGCGGCGCGATGGGGCCCGCAACCGACGATGGGCGCACCCGTCTCCGCTTGCAGCAGGCGCGCGCCGGGGGAGTGGTCGCGATGGGTATGGGTGACGACGATGGCAGTGAGCCGCTCCCCGGCGATGGAGGCGATCAGAGCCGCTACGTGACCGGAATCGGCCGGACCTGGATCGATGATCGCGACCTCGCCCCGTCCGACGATGTAGCTGCAGGTGCCGCTGGACGTGAACGGGCTGGCATTGGGACAGATCCGCCGGCGTACCAACGGCGAGAGGCTCACCGTCTCGCCGTTTGCCGGCGCGGCGCCGTCGAAACGCGGATCCGTTCCTGCCTCGCCGTCGTCACTGGTCTTGGTCATGCGGCACCCGGAACGATCACACTCTCGTCCGGCCCTACGCCATAGCGGACCGAGCCACAACGCACCCCGAGCCGTGCCCGAGGCCGGTCTCAGCGTGTGAAAGGCGAGGACACCACGACGCGGACGTCGGCGAAGCCCTCCGCGCGTTCCGGTCTTCGCTGGACTTCACCGAAGCCGCCTATCCCAGCCGTGGTACCCATCTGGGCCACCCGGACGCGCGGCGCGCCGTCAAACGCCCGCCCGGCCTGCCGAGTATCCCCATCGGAGGCGCGGGCATCCGCCTCGCGCCGGACGACGTCGATCTTGCGGCCGATCAGGCGACGCTCATGGCGGGACAGGATGCCCGCCTCGCGGAAATCCACCATCGTGAAGCCACCAGGCCGCGTGGAGACCACCACACGGGCGCTCGATGGGGTTGCGACCACGTCGCCCACCTGCGCAGTCAGATCGCGTTCGATCGGCAGCGGCGTCGCCGCCACGCCTTCGAGCTGGCAGGAGCATTGGTCGACGAGCTTCCTGCGGTAGAGAAGGGCGACCTTGAGAACTCGGTAGGGCTGCCCGTCGAGGCTGACGGCCCGGTCCAGTTCGTTCTGCCGGGCGCCGAGCGTGTAGAGGCTGGTTGCCGCGTTGGGGCAGGCCGCCGCACAGGCTGCCTCGTGAAGAGGAATGTCGGCGCGCGAGGCCAGTCGCCCGAGCGGAAACAGGTAGCCGTCGCAAGCCCGGACGCAGACCGTACGGGCCCCGAGCGCCGAGGCGACCAGGCCAGCCGATGACGAGCGGCTCTTCCGATCAGCGGATGGCCGGTCGATGCGCACCATGCGAGGCGTGTGACGAGGCGGGGCGGGCCTCGTGATACGGTTGGTATCGGGCAGGGACGCATAACGCGGACGCGCCGGGCGCGGCACGGGAACGGGTTCCGGCCGGAACCTTACGGCCGGTCCGCGGAAGATGTCCTCGAAGAAGCTGAAGATACCCCCCCTGCTCGGAGGCCCGAACGAGGCTCGATCCGGCGACGACACCGCCGATGCCGAGGATCAAGCCCGCCATAAGAGGGCCGACGACTCGCTGACGCGGCGCAATGGCCGTCCTCGCGACATGTGGGTATGCGACCCGCATCGCTTCCTCATCCTTCAGTAACCATCCGGTAGGACGTGCGTCCTGCCTAGGCTGGAGGAGAAGGGCTTCGCAACGGGGCAGACCACCGAGCCGCATGAAACCTTTGGTTGAGTTGACACCTCCCGGGTCGCGAAAAGACGTCCCGCGGCACGGCGTTTTGGAGCACGCCATGAACACACGCTGCCACACCGGTGGAGACGGAGACGCCCCTGTATCTTAGCCTTTGTTTTCCATTATAGCCGATGCTATATGCCCCGCAGGGTGCAGTGCGGCATTCGTGATTCGGCTCATCGGAAAACGCGGTATGGACAGGCTCAACGAGGATCGGGCGTGGCGCTTCAGCCGCGACACGCAGGAACAGCCGAGCCTCGGTCGCATGAACGGCAGCGTACCGGTTCTCACGAACGGGAGCTGGCTGCGACGCCTGATGGCCTTTCTCGGCCCCGGCTACATGATCTCCGTCGGCTACATGGATCCGGGAAATTGGGCCACCGACATCGCGGGCGGTTCGCAGTTCGGCTACACGCTTTTGGCCGTCATCCTGATCTCGAACTTGATGGCGATCGTACTGCAGGCCCTCTCGGCCCGTCTCGGCATCGCCACCGGCCGCGACCTCGCCCAGGCCTGCCGTGATCATTATCCACGGCCCGTCAGCTTCGTCCTATGGATCGCCTGCGAAGCCGCCATCGTCGCCTGCGACCTGGCCGAGGTCATCGGCACTGCCATCGCCCTCAAGCTGCTGTTCGGCATTCCTCTCGTCATCGGCGCGATCATCACCGCCCTGGACGTCTTTCTGATCCTACTCCTTATGCGTCGCGGGTTTCGCGCGCTCGAAGCGTTCGTCATCGCGCTGCTACTGGTGATCTTCGTATGCTTCGGCATACAGATCGCCCTGGCCGCGCCTCCGGTCCAGGCGGTGCTCGCGGGCTTCATCCCCTCGTCGCAGATCGTCACCAATCCGGCCGCGCTCTACATCGCCATCGGCATCATCGGCGCGACCGTGATGCCACATAATCTCTACCTGCACTCGTCCATCGTACAGACGCGAGCCTATCCACGTACCGAGGAGGGGCGTCGCGGCGCCCTGAGGTTCGCGGTCACGGATTCGACCATCGCGCTGATGCTGGCGCTCTTCGTCAATGCCGCGATCCTGATCATGGCCGCCTCGGTGTTTCATGCCACCGGGCGAACCGACGTGCAGGAGATCGAGCAGGCTTATGAGCTGCTGTCGCCGTTGCTGGGGGCCGGCATCGCCTCCACCTTGTTCGCCGTGGCGCTGCTCGCTTCGGGGCTCAACTCCACCGTCACCGCGACGCTGGCCGGCCAGATCATCATGGAAGGCTTCCTGCGCCTGCGGATTCCCGATTGGGCCCGCCGCCTGATCACGCGCGGCATCGCTATCGTGCCGGTCGTGATCGTGACGGGACTCTACGGGGAAGAGGGTACGGCCCGGTTGCTGGTGCTGAGCCAGGTCGTTCTGTCGATGCAATTGCCCTTCGCCGTCATCCCCCTGGTCCGCTTCGTATCGGACAAGCAGAAGATGGGTGCGCTCGTCATTCCCGCTTGGCTGAAAATCCTCGCCTGGGTGATCGCCGCGATCATCGTGGTTTTGAACATCAAGCTTCTGGTGGATACCGTCAGCGGCGCCTGAACCAAATCAGTCATCTCCGGTCTTCTTGAGCGAAGGGCGGAGTACAGCGTTTCCGACCGTTACCGACCGGGCCGCCCAGCGGACCCGGACGCAAAAACTTCATCTTACAACATAGCATAGGCTATACTATCGAGGTCAGGCGTCGATGATCAGCAGAAGGGCTCTTCGGAGGTGGCGGGTGGGATTGGTGGGCGCTTTCGCCGTGAACCTCGCTTACCCGATCGCCTCGCCCGCCTGGTCGGAACCCTCGGCGACAGGAGCCCTAGACGATCGCCCGGCGCAGTCCGCCGCTCTGGAGGACGACCGACCGCCCTCGATCCAATCCTCACTCGGTACATTCGGCGATCCCGGCGGGTTCCGCCGAATGCTGGCGCCGCGCGGCATCACCTACAACCTGCTTTATACGAACGAGGTTCTGGGCAACGTCAGCGGCGGGGTGAGGCAAGGGCCGATCCATGCCGGCAAGTTCGAAGCGGCGATCAGCGTCGATCTCGACCGGTTTGCCGGTTGGAGGGGCTGGAGCGCGTTCGCCAACGTCTTCCAGATCCACGACACGGGCGGCCTGCGTGATCGCAGCTTTCATCGCCTGATCACGGTGAGCAATATCGAAGCCTATCCCTCGACACGCCTTTCAGAACTCTGGCTGGAGCATGCCTCGGAGGACCAGCGCTTCAACTTTCGGATGGGGCAACTCGTGGCGGATGGCGAGTTCTTCGCCTCCGACACCGGAAAAATCTTCCTGAGCAACGATTGGCCGACCATCACCGGAGCGAACCTCCCGAGTGGCGGCCCTGCCTATCCCCTATCGACTCCCGGACTTCGGCTGCGCTGGACGCCCAATGCCTTAATGAGCGGGCTTATTGCGGTGTTCAACGGCGACCCCGGCGATCAGGCCAGCGTCAACCGGACCGGATTGAATTTTCGGCTGAACGATCCGCCGCTGCTGATGGGCGAGATCCAGCTTCGCGCAGTACCCGGCCCGAGCGGGCTCACTAGGAGCCTGAAGCTCGGAGGATATCAGCATTTCGGGCGTTTCGACGATTACCGCTACGACCGGAGCGGGCTTTCCCTGGCGAGCATCCATAGCAGCGGATCACCGCGCCGACATAGTGGAACGAGTGGCGCCTATGCGGTGATCGACGCGCAACTCTACCGACCGGAGGGCGCTGATCAGGCCGACGGCGTGGCCGTTTATGCCCGCCTATCCGGCAGCCCGTCGGACCGGAACCTCATCGGCCTTTGGGCGGATGGCGGCATCGTTTTCTCGGGGATAGTGCCCGGCCGGCCGGAAGACGCCTTCGGCCTCAGCTTCATCTACGCGCGTATCGGCGACCATGCCCAGCGCTACGATCGGGATCGATTGTCGTTCGACACCGACTTCCACCCGGTCCGCAGCTACGAAGCCTCGATCGAACTGACGTATCAAGCAGTGGTGGTGCCCGGTTGGACGATCCAACCGGATATCCAGGTCGTCATCAATCCCGGCGGGGGTATCGCAGACCCCACGCGCCCGAACCAGCGGGTCAAAGGTGGCGTGGTGCTCGGACTACGCTCCACACTCACCTATTGAGCGCACTGTATCAGCGCCGATCGTTGCGACGGACGCGGACCGGTACGGGCTGGGGAGCAGGCGACCCATTTTCGATCGCCTCTACGACTCCGCGAGCGGCCGCAGCGACCGCATCGAGAAGGCGTCGTGCAAGGGATGCGGCCAGCGACTCTCTCATCAGAATGTATCCGTGTTCGGGAACAGGTGACGAACGCTACATCGGACACCGGGTTCCACATCAGCGTCAACCACTATGTGGGTCGTCACTCCCGAAACCGACAAGAGTCTCGCCGATATGACGCATGCGAGCATTACGCTGGGCAACGGATCGTCTCGGCGCAATCCGGGCCAGGACGATGTTCGGATATTTTCCAGGGTGCGTCGGCGTGTCTGTCTGCGCTTCCGCGACCCGCTGGTTTCGCCTCGGTAACCAATCGTGACCGCTTTGTGTCAAAGTCAGGAACCGGTCGGATAACTTGGCGTTATTGATGTCATGAGGTCGCGGCACAGGTCGCACCAGCTTCACAAGGATCGAGACCATGCTTGGTTGGGCTGTAACATTTCTCGTCGTGGCCCTCGTGGCCGCTCTGCTTGGTTTTGGTGGTATTGCCGGCACCGCGATGGAAGCCGCAAAGCTCGTCTTCTTTGTCGCTATCGTTCTGTTCGCCATCTCGGCCGTCATTGGCCTGATGCGCGGCCGCTCGCCGACACTCTGACGATTGGACGTGTCGGTGCAGTCAGACCGACAACCCAGACACCAAGAAAGCCGCCGGATCGCTTCGGCGGCTTTTCTACAGAGCGAAGACAGTCACACACTCCACCCGTGCCGGTGCACACTTTAGCGCTGAGGCAGGTGAGTTAGATTATTTCTCATCGAAGGGCTGACCGGAGGCATCGTCCATCCGGGCGATGAGATCTCGAAAGCGATCCGGAACGGGTTGCTGGACAATCGTGTCGTACATGGCCCGCAGATGCATGCCGATTCGTTTCTGGGTGAGGTCACTCAGGCTGTGAGTTTCGGGGCTATGTAGTTTCGGCTCACGTGCTAGCTCCAATCGCGTCTCCGCCAGGGAGATGCGGACCGTTTCGTCCTCGTCCATTCGGTTATCCCCTTGATGCCACGCGGTGGCATCGCCGCGATTGTTTTGCGGCTTGACATAAGTCATGGCTGCACCTGCAACGCAGCGCGATACAAACGGTTCCGGGCTCGCGGAACACAGCCCATCGAACCGCGTTATGGCGGTGGCGACCATAAAGAACGGCAGTGCCAAGGGGATCTAATGTCGACAGCTCAACTCGTCGTGCAACATCTGCCGTATCTGCGCCGCTACGCGCGGGCACTGACCGGCAGCCAGGTCGCCGGCGATGCCTATGTGGCCGCCACGCTGGAAACGCTCGTCAACGAGCCGGACACGCTCGGACGCAGCACCAACGTCAAGGCGGACCTTTTCCGAGTCTACACCCGCATCTGGAATTCCCTCTCGGTCAACGGCCAGAGCGATCAGGTTCAGCATGATCTACCGGCTGAAGTTCGGCTGGGGCAGATCACCCCGCTGCCGCGCCAGGCGTTCCTGCTGTCGTGCCTCGAAGGCTTCTCCGAAGAGGACGCTGCGGTAATCCTCGAAGTCGACGTGACACAGGTGCGTGACCTCGTCGACGAAGCGGGACGCGAACTGGCGGCCGACATGGCCACGGAAATCCTCATCATCGAGGACGAGCCGCTCATTGCCATGGACCTGGAAGCCCTGGTCGAAGGGCTCGGCCACAACGTGATCGGCGTCGCCCGGACACGGACCGAAGCGATCAAGATCGCATCAGAGGGATCGCGTCCTGGTTTGATCCTCGCGGACATTCAGCTTGCCGATGGCTCTTCGGGGCTGGACGCGGTGAACGATCTGTTGAAGACGTTCGAGGTGCCGGTGATCTTCATCACCGCCTATCCCGAGCGCTTCCTCACCGGCGAGCGGCCCGAGCCCGCCTTCCTGATCGCCAAGCCGTTCCAGCCCGCCAACGTTTCGGCGGTGATCAGCCAAGCCCTGTTCTTCCAGCAGAGCGCCCGTCGCCGCGAGAAGACCGCCTGATCGTCCGACAGTCACAGACATCACCGGTGAATCAGAAAGCCCCGATCCTCGATCGGGGCTTTTCCGTTTTCGCTCGGTCAACCGATCAATAAAAACGGGCCGGACGAATGTCCGACCCGTGAAAAGTTTCCGGCCAATGCACAAGGGGAATGCGGGGGGAGGACCAGGCGGCCGGGTGATTTGGTAACGAACGTGATGCAACAGGGTTCCAAAAAATGCGGCTTCGGCCATTTTGGCCACGCGCGTGGTTTTTCCGCCACGCGCCTTAACGGGAGGTACCCTGGTCCCGGAAAAATGTTTGCAACAACGAGCCCGTCGTTTACTGGCCGTAAAGTTTTTAGACCAGTCAAGGAACTCGCGACGATCAGGTCGCGTTGTCCAGCATCCTGTCAAGCTCCGCTTGGAGATTACGACAATGCTTCGGTCTGGATTGATCCTGAGTGTCGGTGGACCGGCTGCCCTCCTGACGATGCTTGTCTTGCCGGTCGTTCAGCGCGAAGCAGACCGCTGGTCGCATCCCGCTGCGACGAGCCAGCAGGCCCCCGCGAGCTTGACGCCGGCCATCATTCACTCACCGGCGCAGATCGGTGGAAGCGACATCGCCGTGCTCCGTGTGACGACGGCGGTCTCGAATGAGCGCAGGGCACCGGCGTTCTCGTCGGACCAGGATACCGTCTCGACGGAAAAGCCCGTGCTGAAGCCTCGCAGAACCATGAGGGATGGCTGTGAGGGAGCAATCAGCTCTTTGGCCGGCCCGGAAGCACGCCGCATGATCCCAGGCCGCTGCATCGCATAAGCGACAGACCGACACTGAACTTCGAGACCCGCAAGCCCTTCGTTGATGACGGAGGGCTTTTTACTGTTGCGCCTAAAACGGCGGACGAACTCGATATTCGGTCGCCTCAAACAAGAAAGGCGCGCACCGAATCTCGGTACGCGCCTTGTCTCTTCCAACAAATGGAATTTAGTCTTCGCCGGACCGGCCGGGTGTGGTCGACTGACCGCCCTTGCGTCCCGCGGACGAAGCAAGCTCGCGATCCTGAGAAAACGATCGCTTTTCCGCCGGAACACTCCGTCCACCTTTGCTCGCGATCTCGCGTTGCCGCTCCAGATCCATCGATGCAAAACCTCGCTTTGAGGTAGAATTTCCTGATGCCATCAGCGCCTCCTCAGCATGTGGTTCTCGAAGATGACAACCTTCGCCAATATCGATGGTTCCTCGGCCAACCTTGCTGAAGACAAATGCCTGCCGCCATTTAATCCATGCCGGCTGGTCATTGCGAGAGAGCGCCTGGATACCGCGACAACCCGCCTCAGATGCAACGAATCATCGACGGTGACGTATGTCCGCGCGCGAGGCCGCCCCTCTTCGCCGTGAGAATGCGCGGGGCTGGACAATGCCTGGGCAAACCGCATGGATGCGCGGGATGAAGGCGCCCATCGGTCGGCGTCTTCCAGCGGAGCGCTCAGAATGGTCGTTTCATCATGACCCTCGACACCGAGGTCTCGTCACTCCGACAGGTGCCGCTCTTTCGCGGGGTAGAACCGTCCCGCCTGAAGCTTCTGGCTTTCACCAGTGAGCGGGTACATTTCGAAGCGGGGCAACAGCTCTTCGCCCGCGGCGATGTGGCGGATGCCGCTTATCTCATTCTCGACGGTTCAGCCGCCGTCACCATCGACGGGCCGTTCGGCCCATTCCGGCTCGCCCTTCTCGGGTCGAACGCGTTGGTCGGCGAAATGGGCATCCTGGCCGACCAGCCGCGCTCTGCCACCGTGCAGGCCGACACAGCGATCACCGCCTTGCGGATCGACAGGACGGTGTTCCTCGAATTGCTGGCTCAGTTTCCGCAAATCAGCATCGCGGTAATGCGTGAACTCGCCCTGCGTCTCGAACATACGAACCAGCAGCTGGCGGAACGGCGCAGCTGAGGCGGCACCGTCAATCCGTCGGATAGGTGATGAATTCCATCAACGAACCATCGGGGTCGCGAAAATAAACGCTGATCCCCGTACCGGCGGCGCCATTGCGCTCGATAGGACCGAGTTCGACCGGGACGCCCTGCGCCGCGAGATGCGTGAGCGCGTCGTCGATGGACCCTGACCACCGAAAGCAAAGATCACTGCCGCCCGGCATCACCGGGCGTTCGGCCAGCGGAGTCGGCGACAGGCCGGGGCCGTGGACGTTCAATTGAACGCCGCCGAACCGATAGGCGAAGCCCTTCCCGCGAGAGATCACCTCCGCGCCCAGCACGTCGCGATAGAACGCAGTCGAGCGCTCCCAATCGGAGACGTGGATGACGCAATGGTCGAGATGAATCGCCGGCGCGAGGTCGGCGAGGGGCTCGTCGACCTCGGTCGTGGTGAAGGTTTGCGTATCGGCCATCGCATCGTCTCGGTTTCCGGCGGCCCTGCCGCATCGGGGTCGAGCATGCCCCGCCCGGCCCGGCGGAGCAACGCAGCTTGCCTCAGCGCATCGACCGAACTCAACCTGAGATAAGTTATCGAGCTCGAGAAGGGCAACTCAACCGGGAACACCACTCCGTGGGATGGGAGCCCTAACCGAAAGTTCGGCTTCAGGCCGCACTGGAGATTACGATGCTTCACGTCCGCATGTACGGCGCCCCAGAGATCATCGTTCGTCAAGATATCAACGCAAGGTGAAGATGGGACAGCGGCCCAGCCTTCGACATTCCGTAGTTCCGCAGCCTCACCTTCGGTGCCGGGCCGATAGCGATGGGATCAGCCTGACGGTCGATGTCGCGAAAGACCCGAACCTGCGGGCCGAGCTCGGAACGACATTCCCAGTAGTCAGGCCTTCCTGCCCGCAAACCGCTTAAGACGATCGAGCGGGACGGAAAACGGCTCGGCGTCAGCGCGCCGAACGATCAAGATAAGCTGAGCCAGACGAGCTGAATCCGCGAGCACTGCCTCTCGTAAAGCGGAGATGGCGGGCATGTTCCCTCCCGCTGCGACGTGAAAGACACAACATCGTCGGCCATCGGACGGTAGTCATGAGGGCAATGATCCGCCCGACGACCACTTTCGTGGAGCCCTCGATGCATATCCGCCGTGTCCTTCTCAGCCTGCTCGTCATCGCTCCATTGGCCGCATGCAATTCTCGTGGGCCCATGACCGTGGCGCAGGATGATGAGGCCGCCTGGTATACGGGTTCGATGCCGGATAAGCCCTACGACGTGCCGCTGGTGGATACGTCGCGGCTCGATCCGAAATATCGTCGGCAGGTCGTTCGCTATACCGGGGCGGAAAAGCCGGGCACCATCGTCGTCGACATCGACAACCGCCAGCTCGCCCTGGTGCAGGAGGACGGCACGGCCCAGCAATACGGCATCGGCGTCGGAAAGCTCGGCTTCTCTTGGAAAGGCGAAGCGAAGGTCGGACGAAAGGGCGTGTGGCCGGATTGGAGCCCCACCACCACGATGGTCTCCCTCAACCCCGACCTGCCAAGAACCCGCAAGGGCGGGGTGGACAATCCGCTGGGGGCCCGCGCCCTCTATCTCTACCAGAACAATCGGGACATCCTGTTCCGCATCCATGGCACCAACGAACCCTGGAGCATCGGTGAGCAGATGTCCTCCGGCTGCGTTCGCATGTTGAACGAGGACATCGTCGATCTGTTCGAGCGCGTCCCCGTCGGCACGCGGGTGCTGGTCAAGCGCAACGGAAAATATCGCGCCTGAATGCCAAGCCAAGCCGTCGGCATGGCGGGTTCGACCCGCGTTCCTGGAGTTTTGGAATGCGGGTTGAGGCGAATGACGGGTGATGTTCACCGGGTCATTCGATGATGCCAACCGATCCCTTCGGGTTGCGTCAGCGAGCAGCCAAGAGCCGACAAATCGGCGAATCAGAATCCTGCTCGTCGACCATAGGAATGAAGAAGTCTTAACCCTGTGTCATGACCGCATGACAAATCCCGCTGCCCGTTACGCGTGATGACCGCCTAAGGGCCGTTCATCTTGCATTGCAGCATGCAATGGTTCAACGGGGCATCTAGGGGTATGACATCCCCGATTGTTGCAAGCGGATCATTGGCGATGGCGAAGTGGGTCTACTCGTTCGGCGACGGCAAGGCGGAGGGTCAATCCTCCATGCGCAACCTCCTCGGAGGCAAGGGCGCAAACCTCGCCGAGATGTCCAATCTCGGTCTCCCAGTGCCTCCGGGTTTCACCATCACGACTGAAGTCTGCACCTGGTATTACGACAACGATCGTCAGTACCCTGCGGAACTGAAGGCCGAGGTCCAGGCCGCGCTCGATGCTGTCGGAGCTCTAACCGGCCGCGGCTTCGGTGACCCGAAGAACCCGCTTCTCGTCTCGGTCCGCTCCGGTGCTCGCGCTTCCATGCCGGGCATGATGGACACGGTGCTGAATCTCGGCCTGAACGACACCACCGTAGAGGCGCTGGCCGAAGGCTCCGGCGATCCGCGCTTCGCCTACGATTCCTACCGCCGCTTCATCACCATGTACTCGAACGTGGTGCTCGATGTGGAGCACCACGCCTTCGAAGAGGCGCTGGAGCATTACAAGGAGACCAAGGGCTTCAGCCTCGATACCGAACTCGGTGCCGAGGACTGGAAGCACATGATCGGTCTCTACAAGAAGATCGTCCGCGACGAGCACGGCGCCGACTTCCCGCAGGGTGCCGAAGACCAGCTCTGGGGCGCCATCGGCGCGGTGTTCAGCTCGTGGATGATCCCGCGCGCCAAGAAGTACCGCGAGCTCAACAACATCCCCGAGAGCTGGGGCACGGCTGTCAACGTCCAGGCCATGGTGTTCGGCAATATGGGCGACACCTCGGCTACGGGCGTCGCCTTCACCCGCAACCCCTCCACCGGCGAGCGCGCGCTCTACGGCGAGTTCCTCATCAACGCCCAGGGCGAAGACGTGGTGGCGGGCATCCGCACCCCGCAGGACATCACCGAGAAGGCACGGATCGAGGCCAAGTCCGACAAGCCGTCGATGGAGCGGGCGATGCCCGAATCCTATGCCGAGCTGGTACGGATCTATGGGCTGCTCGAGACCCATTACCGCGACATGCAGGACATGGAGTTCACCATCGAGAGCGGAAAGCTCTGGATGCTCCAGACCCGCAACGGCAAGCGCACCGCCAAGGCGGCCCTGCGCATCGCCGTGGATCTCGCCGCCGAAGGCCTGATCACCGAGGAGGAGGCGATTGGCCGGGTCGAGCCCGCCGCCCTCGACCAGCTGCTCCACCCCACCATCGACCCGAAAGCCGAGCGCAAGATCATCGCGTCCGGCCTGCCTGCATCGCCCGGCGCGGCCACCGGCGAGATCGTGTTCAATTCCGAGGATGCCGAGGCCGCCCGCAAGGCCGAGCGCAAGTGTATTCTCGTGCGGATCGAGACGAGCCCCGAGGACATCCACGGGATGCACGCCTCCGAGGGTATCCTCACCACGCGCGGCGGCATGACCTCGCACGCCGCCGTGGTCGCCCGCGGCATGGGCAAGCCCTGCGTCTCGGGCGTCGGCACGATCCGCGTCGATTACAAGGCCGGCACCCTCACGGTGGCGGGCACGACGCTGAAGGCCGGCGACAAGATCACCATCGACGGCTCCACCGGCCAGGTCCTCCTCGGCGAAGTGAAGATGCTGGAGCCGTCGCTCTCCGGTGAATTCGCGACCCTGATGGGCTGGGCCGACAAGGTCCGCACCATGAAGGTGCGCACCAATGCCGACACGCCCACCGATGCCCGCGCCGCCCGCAACTTCGGGGCCGAGGGTATCGGCCTGTGCCGTACCGAGCACATGTTCTTCGAAGGGGACCGCATCGTCGCCGTTCGCGAGATGATCCTCGCCGACGACGTCGAAGGCCGCCGTTCGGCCCTGGCAAAGATCCTGCCCTATCAGCGCCAGGATTTCGTCGAGCTGTTCACGATCATGTCGGGCCTGCCGGTGACGATCCGCCTGCTCGATCCGCCGCTGCACGAGTTCCTGCCGCATACCGATGCGGAAGTTCAGGATGTGGCCAAGAGCACCGGCGTGTCCGAGGAGAAGCTCCGCCGCCGGATGACCGAGCTGCACGAGTTCAACCCGATGCTCGGCTTCCGTGGCTGCCGCCTCGCCATCGCCTTCCCGGAGATCGCGGAGATGCAGGCCCGCGCCATCTTCGAGGCCGCCGTCCAGGCCGCCAAGGAGACGGATGCCCCCGTCACCGCCGAGATCATGGTTCCGCTGGTCTTCACCCAGATGGAGTTCGACATCGTCAAGGCGCGCATCGACGCCATGGCGAAGGCCGTCACAGAGGAGACCGGCGCGACGCTGTCCTATCAGGTTGGCACCATGATCGAGTTGCCGCGTGCGGCCCTTCGCGCCGGGGACATCGCCAAGACCGCCGAGTTCTTCTCCTTCGGCACCAACGACCTGACACAGACCGCCCTCGGCATCTCACGCGATGATGCCGCGACGTTCCTCGGGGCCTATACCCAGAAGGGCATCCTGTCCGCCGATCCCTTCATCTCGATCGATCAGGAAGGCGTGGGCGAACTCGTTCGCATCGGCGTCGAGCGGGGCAGGGCGGTCCGTCCCGACATCAAGCTCGGCATCTGCGGCGAGCATGGCGGCGATCCGGCCTCGATCCATTTCTGCCAGGAGGTCGGGCTCGATTACGTCTCCTGCTCGCCCTATCGCGTGCCGATCGCGCGCCTTGCTGCGGCCCAGGCAGCCCTCGCGACGCGGGACAAGACTCGCGGCTGAGTGCCGGTCCTTCAGGACAGGAAGACCTGAAAGGGCGGCCGATGGCCGCCCTTTTTCGTCGCGCTGCGCCAGGAGAAATGTCGTTGAATAAATCTCCGAATACCCCTTGAACCGATGTCGCTTCGGCACGTTGAGTGCTAGTGCCAGACCAAAGCGCGACGACGCTCCCGGCTGGGTGGGATGGCTTTGAACGCGCGGGAACGCCGACCATGAGCGACTCGAGCCAACCCCCTGTTTTTCTCTCTGAAACCTCGCACGCCGTGCCGGTACCGCGGGTCGTCCAGCAGGCCTATTTCTGGGTCGTCTCGGCGCTCGGCGGCCTTGCGACCATCGCCCTTCTCGTCTTCGCGGTCGCGACCCAAAGCAATACTGATGCAGAGCGCATCGCCGAAACCAAGGGACGCTCCAGCATCAATGCTCTCGTAGGTGCCCTAGCGGTCACACACGGCCGGCCCGGAAGCCTTTAAGAGACGTGCTGCAGGTTTTCGTGGGGGCCGATCAAGGTCTTCGCGGCACGTGATCCCGCGCGTCTTCTTAAGACACTCGCAACCATAACGCCCGATAGTTTGGATCGTACCTTCTGCTCCCCCATGCGCGGCGACAGTGAGGTCAGGTCCTTAACCGGGTTGTTTGGTCGTGAGTACGAAACGCGTTCGCCGCCCTAGCCAACGGCCCTGGTTTCGCGCCTCGATGGTGCCCTGGACCCTCGCCCTCGGCTTCGTCGTCTCCTTCACGGCAAGCGCCGGAACCGACCCTTCCGCCTCCGGTCTGACGGGACAGGGCGTGGCCAGGATCGCCCTGCGGCTCCCCCACGATACGCCGGGAATCCGCCGCCGTGTCGATGCGAAGGCGACGGAGCGGCTCTACCCGAACCACGAGGCAGGCACCGGCCAGATTGGGAGAGCGCCCGTCGTCAACGTAAACCTTTCGGGCAGCGATGCGGGAATGCTGGTTCCCGGCTCCGCGATCTGGTCGCCAGACCTGGAGCCGAATTCCGGCTTCACCCTCCCGCAGGAAGCGGCCAGCGACGACGAAGGCGATGAGCCCTCGGACGGTGCTACACCCGCCATCCCGCGCGCCGTCGCCCTGTCGTCGACGACACCGGCCCCGGCTGATGCCACGCCCATCGAAGTCGCGGCGGCGAGCCTGATGATCCCCGGCTTCTCGCCAAGGAAAGACTTTGCACCGGGCATCGCCGACGCCACCCCCGAGGACGCCCGGCATCGCTATGCCGACCTGATCGGCCCCGATTCCATCGATCGGGAACAGCGCTGCCTCGCCGAGGCTGTTTATTTCGAAGCCCGGAGCGAGCCCGAGGACGGTCAGGCCGCCGTGGCCCAAGTGGTTCTGAACCGCGTCAAGAGCGGCCTCTACCCGTCGAATGTCTGCGGTGTCGTCTACCAGAACCGGCATCGCTATATGGGCTGCCAGTTCTCCTTCGCTTGCGAAGGCAAATCGCTGCGCATCACCGACGGCCCGTCCTGGCAGAGCGCCAGCCGCATCGCCAGCGCGGTCATCGAAGGGCGGACCTATCTCAGCGAGGTCGGTGGCGCCACGCATTATCACGCCGATTACGTAAAGCCGGGCTGGTCGAGGCGCCTGAAAAAGATGGACGTGATCGGCCGCCACATCTTCTACCAGCTCAAGCGCGGTCAGACCTGAATCCGGTTTAACGCCCCGTGAATCGACATCGCACGCTTTACTTAAGCAGAGTGAAAATTGCGTAGTCTTAAGCCAGGGTTAATTTTACCCTGATCTGCAATACAGCTTGCTCCGAGCGCAACTTGACCGCCTCTAATGCGTCGAGGGGTGCGTGCCGTCATGGGCCGCACGCCAACCACATCGCGTTTTAGAGTCGAGGATTTCATCATGACCGCGCCGGTCGCCCATTTCACGCTGTCCGCCTTCGCCCTTGCCGGCGCCTTGCTCGGTACCTCGATTCTCGCGACATCGGCCCAGGCCGGAGGCTGTGGCGGCGCCGAATGCTACCGTCACGTCACTACGCCGCCCGTCTACGACACCGTCTCCGAGCGCGTTCTCGTCCGCCCGGCGCGGACCGTCTACCGCTCCATTCCCCCGGTGTTCGAGACTGTCGCCGAACAGGTCCAGCTCTCCCCGGGCGGCCGCGTCTGGCAGACACGCCGGGACGCGTACGGCCAGATGATCGGCTGCTGGGTCGACGTTCCGCCGCGCTTCGCAACGCGCCATCGCCGGATCCTGGCTCAGCCCGGCCAGACGATCCCCGAGACGATCCCTGCGGAATATGCCAGCGTCCAGCGCACCGTCCTGGTCTCGCGCGGCCGGTCGGGCTGGGTGCCCGCTCATGGTGGCGGCTATCGGAGCGGCTATGCTGGCTCCCCCCGCGCTCCTCTGATCGGCTCCATTCCCGACGCGTTCGGCATCACCGGTGCGAGTTCGGCCGATGTCGGCGTCGGCCTCGGCTTCTCCACCGGCAGCATTTACGACGGATATTGATCTGATCCGACGCGACGTCGTCTCGGCCTCGGGCGTCTCACCGCCCGGGGCCGTCTTGATTCAGGGCGCCCTCGACACAGGTCACCGTCGAGGCGTGAGGAGACCGGCGGATATGGCGACGTTCAAGGCGTGGGTGATCGAAAAGGGCGAAGCGGGACAGAATCTCCGCTTCACGGATTTCGACGAAGCAGATCTCATGGACGGCGACGTCACCGTGCGGGTCACGCGTTCGACCCTCAACTACAAGGACGGATTGGCCATGACCGGCCGTTCGCCCGTCGTGCGACGTTTCCCGATGATCCCCGGCATCGACTTTTCCGGCATCGTGGAGACTTCGGACCATCCCGACTACAAGCCCGGCGACGCCGTGGTGCTCACCGGCTGGGGCGTCGGCGAGAGCCATCTCGGCGCCTATGCCGAGCGAGCGCGGGTGAAGGGCGACTGGCTCGTGCCGTTGCCGGATGGGCTGAAGCCCGAAGAGGCGATGGCGGTGGGGACCGCCGGCTATACCGCCATGCTCTGCGTCATGGCCCTCGATTCCCACGGCCTCACCCCTGCCGACGGCCCCGCCATCGTTACGGGTGCGTCCGGCGGTGTCGGATCAGTCGCCGTGGCGCTGCTAGCCAAGGCTGGATGGCGTGTCATCGCCGTGACTGGTCGTTCGGGCGAGGCGGATTACCTGACGTCGCTGGGCGCTGCCGAGATCATGGACCGGAGCGAGCTCGCGAATCCCGGAAAGCCTCTGGCGAAAGAGCGCTGGGCAGCGGGCATCGATGCCGTCGGCTCGACGACGCTCGCCAATCTCCTCGCGTCCACCAAGGCCGACGGTGCTATCGCGGCCTGCGGCCTCGCCGGAGGCATGGACCTGCCGACCTCGGTGGCACCCTTTATCCTGCGCGGCGTGACGCTGTTCGGCATCAACAGTGTCACCACCCCGTTGCCGAAGCGCAGGGAAGCCTGGGCGCGGATCGCGCGGGACCTCGACCGAAGCCTCCTCGCCAGAATGACGAGCACAGTGCCACTCTCGGAGGTGGGGACGCTCGCAGAGGAAATCCTCGAGGGGCGGACGCGTGGCCGCACCGTCGTCACCATCGGGTGACCCGGAGCGGAACCGTTATGATTGCGGAGCATTGCCGTTTTCATGAGCAGTGCATTTGTCAAAGAGCGTGAAGGCGGAGAAGCGTTCGAGGATCTTCCCGATCGCCCCATCTCGCCCCACACCAATTTCGTCACCCCCCAGGGTCTCGCCCAGATGGAAGCCGAAGTGGCTCGGCTGCAGTCGGAATTTTCCGCTCTGACGCCTGGCGCCAAGGCCGATGAGGCCCGCGTCACCCGTGAACTGGCCTATTGGACCGCGCGTCTCGGCTCGGCCGAACTCGTCGAGCCGATGGATGGTGAGACGGTCCATTTCGGGTCGACGGTCTCGATCCTGAAAGAGGACGGTACCAAGCAGAAGTTCCGCATCGTTGGCGAAGACGAGGCGGATCCGACCAAGGGCTCGATTTCCTATGTTTCGCCGATGGCGAAGGCTCTGACGGGGAAAAGCGTGGGCGATACCGTCGAGGTGAATGGCCACGAGATCGAAATCGAAGCCATTGGCTGAACTACGAATCGGTCCCTTCGATCAATGGCCGCATCGCCGCGATTTCGGTGGCGATGACATCCATGAGCGCTCTGACCCGTGGAGCATGACGCAGTTCGGCGTGGGTCAGAACCCAGAGCGAGGTCGCGAGTTCGGGTTCGTTCTCTGAAAGGCGGAACAGGTTTGGACGAGTATCCGCCTCCCAGCGCGGTAGCGGTCCGATACCGCACCCGGCCTCGATCGCCTCACGCAGGCCCAGCACCGTGTTGATCGAAATGGCGACGTTTCCCGCCGCGATGCGGGATTTCGCGAAGGCGGCGAATCGGCCGCCTGCCACGGCAGCCCTCGGATAGACCCATGGACTGTCGGCCATAGCGCGACCCACGTAATCCTGTGTCCCGTAGATGGCCCAGTTGCTGGTCGCTAAGCGTCGTCCGACAAGGTTGGGCGGTGGTCGATCACTAGCTCGGATCGCCACATCGGCATCCTTGCAGAGATTGAGGGATTCCTCGGCCAGAACGAGTTCGAGGCGGATACGCGGGTAGCGTCGTCGAAACCCCTCGAAGATCGGCATGAGGACTCCGGTTGCGAGGCCCGCCGGTGCGGTGATGCGCACATCACCGGCAGGCTCCGACGATTGGCCCGCGAGTTCACGGTTGAACTGCGCGACAGTGTCATCCATCCGATAGGCGGCGAGGATCATGGCGCGACCCGCCTCAGTGGGAACGTAGCCCGACCGGTGCCGCTCGAAGAGCCGTGCCCGGATCGACGACTCGATGGCAGAGAGGCGGCGGAACGCGGTCGAATGATTGATGCCGAGATGATCGGCGGCACGGGTCAGGCCACCCTGCTCGGCGATCGCGCGCACAAGGCGGAAACCGTCCCAATCGGCCACGCAGCACCCCATCGAACCGTTGCGACCTTGCATTGACGCAAGACGAATTTTGCAAAGTAGGGCATTTCCGCAAGGCCCGTCCTCACCGATATCGGCCATTGCACAAAGCTGCGTTGCGGCGTTTTTCGATCTGGAGTGAGAATGATGACGAAGGTTCTGGTCCTCTATTATTCGTCCTGGGGACATGTGGAGCAGATGGCGAACGCCGTCGCTGAGGGTGCCCGCGAAGCCGGGGCCGATGTCAGCGTGAAGCGTGTCCCGGAACTCGTTCCCGACGAGGTCGCCAAGCAGTTCCACTACAAGCTCGACCAGCAGGCCCCCATCGCCACCGTGGACGAACTGGCCGATTATGATGCGATCATCTTCGGTACGCCCACACGCTACGGCAACATGGCTGCCCAGATGAAGCAGTTCATCGATCAGACCGGCGGCCTCTGGGCGCAGGGTAAGCTGGTCGGCAAGGTCGGCTCGGTCTTCACATCCACGGCGTCACAGCATGGCGGCCAGGAGACGACACTCACCAGCTTCCACACCGTGCTCCTGCACCACGGCATGGTCATCGTGGGATTGCCCTATTCTTTCCCCGGCCAGAACGGTGTCGAGCAGGTGAAGGGGGGCACGCCCTATGGTGCCTCGACGATCGCCGATGGCGACGGAAGCCGTCAGCCGAGCGGTGTCGAACTCGATGGTGCCCGGTACCAGGGCAAGCATGTCGCCGGCATCGCCGCCAAGCTCGCCGTCTGAACGACGTCGGGTCAAGAACGAGCCTCGCACATGGTGCGAGGCTCGTTTGGTCATTCACCAATTGCACGCAAGAAAAAAGGCTCGGACGAATCCGAGCCTTGAAAGGGAGAAGGTCATTTGGGGGCTGAACTGACCTTCGTAATCGTTGAACGCCTTCGCGCCGACTCGGTTCCCTGAAACCGAAAAATAATTTCAGCGGGGCGCCGCCGCCCGGCGTAGCCTGTCATTGATCGCCTCGCCGAGGCCCGTCCGGGGGATCGGAGCGACCGCGATGGTCCCGGTGCCGGCGGCGTCCAGATGGCGTAGAGCGGAGAAAAGCGTGGACGCTGCCTCTTCGAGACTGCCAGTCTCACTGAGGTTGAGGCGCGCTTTCGCTGCGTCCGTACCGGGCGGTACATCTCGCCCGAACAGCAGAACCGCCTCATCCGGCTCGATCCGCAACGCGTCAAGTCGCACGGCCGCCCGAGGGGCGTAATGCGAAGCGAGGAGACCGGGGCCGATCGGTGCCTCGCCAGGATGGTCTCCGGTATCGAGGGCAAAGCCCAACACGGCTTCCGCCACCTCCCGCGTCACACCGCCGGGGCGGAGCAGGCGTGCCCGACCGTTGAGACAAGCGATGACGGTGGATTCCAGGCCGACCGAGGTGCTCCCGCCATCGAGGATCGCGGCGATACGACCGTCGAGATCGGCGAGGACATGCTCGGCTCGCGTCGGGCTCACACGTCCCGACCGGTTGGCAGAGGGCGCCACCACCGGTCGCCCGACCTTCTCCAGAAGGGAGAGGGCGACGGGGCTGGCCGGGACGCGCAGGGCGACGCTGGGAAGACCGGCGCGGCCGAGGTCACTGACCGTCCCCCCCGGGGCGACCGGAACGACGAGGGTCAGCGGTCCCGGCCAGAACGCGGCCGCGAGACGCAGGGCGATCTCGTCGAAGAGGCCTTCGCGACGGGCCGCGTCGAGACCTGGCACATGGGCGATCAAGGGGTTGAAGCTCGGGCGATTCTTCGCCGTGTAGATCCGCGCCACGGCATCGGAGTCGGTGGCGTCGGCGCCGAGCCCGTAGACGGTCTCCGTGGGAAAGGCGACCAGAGCGCCCCCGCGAAGGAGATTCGCGGATCGCTCAATTCCAGCCTCGTCGATACCGAGCATCAAGGTCTGGCCGGGGATTGACGCGAGATCGTTCATATCTAAACTATCTCCTGCCCGGATGACGTGCGGCGTCGTGCGGTGTCCCGCTCCAGCGACTGCCTATCCCCGCGATGCGGTCTTGCCTATGCCTATCGGCGAACGACGTGACCGACCTGTCGCCGGGTCGGCTCGCGCGCCAAACACAGGGTGAAGCGTCGCTCGAGACGACGCGGGAGATACGTCCATGAGCTATCGCACGCCGGTTGCCGAGATCAGCTTTGCCTTGCGCTATGTCGCTCGGCTCGATGCCGCCATCGCCTCGGGCGCCCATGGCGACCTGACGTTGGAGGATGCGGACGCGATCCTGCAAGAGGCCGGCCGGGTGGCCGACGCCGTGATAGCGCCCCTCAACCCCATCGGGGATCGTCAGGGCGCGCGTATCGAGAACGGTGCCGTGACCACGTCGCCGGGCTGGCCCGACGCGTATCGCACCTGGATCGAGGGCGGTTGGAACGGCCTGAGCGCCGAACCCGAATATGGCGGCCAAGGGCTTCCACTGCTCCTCAACGCCGCCTGCAGCGAGATGTGGAATGCCGGCAGCATCAGCTTCGCGCTGTGCCCGCTCCTGACGGCCGGCGGGATCGAAGCGCTGTCGAAACACGGTTCCGTGGACCTGAAGGGGCGCTATCTCGAAAAACTCGTCTCCGGCGAGTGGACCGCCACGATGAACCTCACCGAGCCCCAGGCGGGTTCGGACCTGTCCCTCCTGCGCAGCCGCGCCGAGCCGGCGGGGGACGGGAGCTACCGCATCGTCGGGTCGAAGATCTACATCACGTATGGCGAGCACGACATGGCGGACAACATCGTCCATCTCGTCCTCGCCCGGCTGAAGGACGCCCCGGCCGGAACGCGCGGCATCTCCCTGTTCCTGGTGCCGAAGATCCTTCCCGACGGCAGCCACAACGACCTGCGCTGCTCGGGGCTGGAACATAAGCTCGGCATCCATGGCTCGCCGACCTGCTCGATGGCTTTCGGCGATAACGGCGGCGCCACGGGCTGGCTGATCGGTGAGGAGAATCGTGGCCTCGCCTGCATGTTCACGATGATGAATTCGGCCCGGCTCAATGTCGGGCTGCAGGGGGTGGGCGTCGCCGAACGGTCGTACCAGCAGGCGTTGACCTATGCCCGCGACCGGCGCCAGGGCAAGGCGGCGGGCTCGTCCGATCCCGTCAGCCCCATCGTCGAGCATCCCGACGTGCAGCGGATGCTGCTGACGATGAAAGCCTATACGGCGGCCGCCCGCGGCATCTGCTACCTCACGGCCGAAGCCCTCGACGCCGCGCGCGGCCCCGAAGGCAAGCAAGCGAACGACCGGGCATCATTGCTGACCCCCGTGGCCAAAGCCTTCTCCACCGACATCGCCAACGAGGTCACGTCTCTGAGCGTCCAGGTCCATGGCGGCATGGGCTTCGTCGAGGAGACGGGTGCGGCCCAGCACATGCGCGACGCACGCATCCTGGCGATCTACGAGGGCACCAACGGCATCCAGGCCATCGACCTCGTGGCGCGCAAGCTGCCGCTGAATGGCGGGGCCACCGTGCGGGCGCAGCTGGCCTCCATGCGTCGCGTGGCGGAGGCGGTCCAGAAGGATGCGACACCCGCTTTCGGCCATCTCGGTCCGCGCCTGCGTGCCGGGATCGAAAGCCTCGACCGGGCGACGAGTTTCCTGCTGAAGGCCCTGGCCTCGAACCGTCCCGAGGAAGCCCAGGCCGGAGCGACGCCGTATCTGCGCCTGTTCGGCCTCGCACAAGGCGCGACCTGCCTCGCCCTTGCGGCGCTCGCCTCGAATGCCGCCCTCAAGACTGGCGAGACCGATCCCGCCCACGGCGCCCGCATCGCCCTGGCGCGGTTCTTCGCCGAGAACCTGCTCCCGGCGGCGGGCGGATTGGAACAGAGCGTCGTCGATGGTGGCGGGTTCACGCAGGACGGTATGCTGGCTTTGGCGGGATGAGTACGAAGACCCTCCCCCCTCTGCGGGGGAGGGTGCCTGCGGAGCAGGCGGGAGAGGGGACGACCTCTCCGGACGGCGCGCTCCACTCTCCCGACCCGCATTCGCGGGCCACCCTCTCCCGCAGAGGGGAGAGGGACTAGCGGCCAGACGGGAGAGGGATCGCCGGAAAGCGAGGACACACATGACCGAGCACATCGCGATCCATGACACACCGGACGGCGTCCGCCTGATCCGTCTCGACCGGCCGGACAAGAAGAACGCGCTCACCGGCGCGATGTACGATGCCATGCGGGACGCGCTCGCGCAGGCGGATTCATCGGAGAGCATCGGCGCCATCGTTTTCGCCGGGGCGCCGGGCGCGTTCAGCGCCGGCAACGACCTCGCCGATTTCGTCGCGGGGGCGCGACGGCCTTTCACGGAAGCACCCGCCCTGCATTTCATCCGGCAGCTCGCCCGGACCGCCACGCCGATGGTAGCGGCGGTGGACGGGATCGCGGTGGGGATCGGCACGACGCTGACGCTGCATTGCGACCTCGTTTATGCCAGCCCTGCGGCGCGGTTCCGGATGCCGTTCGTAGAACTCGGCCTCGTGCCGGAGGCGGCCTCGTCCTATCTGCTTCCGCGACGGGTCGGGCTCCTGAAGGCCACCGAACTCCTGCTGTTGTCACAGCCCCTCGATGCCGACGAGGCTCGGAGGCTGGGTCTCGTCAACGATGTCGTCGCATCCGACCTTCTGGAGGATCACGCCATGGCCCAGGCCGCCCGCCTCGCCGGATTGCCACGGGGGGCGGTCGCGGCGACCCGCAAGCTCATCCGTGGCGACCAGGCCGACGTCGAGGCCACATTGGAAGCCGAGGCCGTGGCCTTCGAAGAACGCTTGCGAGCGCCCGAGGCGCAGGAAGCCTTCGCGCGCTTCCTCGGGAAAACGAATGCACCGTGAGCAGGAATGCGCCCGACCTGAGCAACGCGATCTGCCTCGTGGCCGGGGCTTCGCGCGGCGTCGGACGGGGCCTTGCACGTGGATTGGGCGAAGCCGGCGCCACGGTGATCGTCACGGCACGATCGAGCGAGACGGGGCCTCGCACCGAGGGTAGGCCGGAGACGATCGAGGATACGGCCCGTGCGGTCGATGCCGCAGGCGGCCACGGCCATCATTACATCTGCGACCATACCAGCGAGCGGGAGGTGGATCGCCTCGTCCAATGGGCTTTGCGCCGCTTCGGGCGGATCGATGTCGCGGTCTCCAGCGTCTGGGGCGGCAATGAGGGTTTCGACGGCGAGCGCTACGCCGATGGAGTAGAATGGGGCACCCCGTTCTGGCGACGCTCCGTGGAGCCGATCTCGTCCTTCTTCGAAACCGGCCCATTACCGGCCCTGCTCCTGGCGCGTGCGGTCGCACCCGCCATGGTCTCTGCGAAACGGGGGCTGATCGCGTTCGCCTCGTTCGATACGCAGCCCGGCTATCTGGGCGACGTGTTCTACGACCTCGCCAAGGCGACGACGAACCGTCTCGCTTATGCCTGCGCCCAGGACCTCGCACCCTATCGCGTGACGGTGCTGGGGCTCTCGCCGGGTTTCGTCGGCACGGAGCGAGCCCGCGACAACGGCCATGCCGACCGGGCAACCGAAAGCCCGCTCTATGCCGGCCGTGCCCTGGCGGCCCTGGCCGCCGATCCCATCGTCCATGCCCGTACCGGGCACATCCTCCATGCAGGCGATCTCGCCGCTGAATACGGCTTCACCGATCTAGACGGCACGCAGCCGCCGCGCTTTCAAATTGGACCATGAGGAAACGGGCATGACGGATTTGAACTCCCTGGCGGGAAAGACCCTGTTCATCACCGGGGCCTCGCGCGGCATCGGCCTCGCCATCGGCCTGCGCGCCGCGCGCGACGGCGCCAACGTCGCCATCGCCGCGAAGACGGAGACGCCGCATCCCAAGCTCGAAGGCACCATCCATACGGCGGCGGCGGCCATCGAGGCGGCAGGCGGTCGGGCCCTGCCGCTCCTCGTCGACGTGCGCGACGAGGCCAGTGTCGCCGCAGCGATCGCGCGGACGGCAGAAACCTTCGGGGGGATCGATATCGTCGTGAACAATGCGAGCGCGATTTCGCTCACCCGTACGCCGCAGACGGAGATGAAGCGCTTCGATCTGATGCACCAGATCAACACCCGCGGCACCTACATGGTCTCGAAATACGCGATCCCCCACCTGGAGAAGGCAGAGAACCCGCACATCCTGATGCTGTCGCCGCCCCTCGACATGGCGGAGAAGTGGTTCGCGCCGCATCTCGCCTACACGATGGCGAAGTTCGGCATGTCGCTCTGCGTACTCGGCCTCGCCGGCGAATTGCGTCGCCAGGGCATCGCCGTGAACGCCCTTTGGCCTCGCACAACCATCGCGACGGCTGCCGTACGAAATCTCCTCGGCGGCGAGGCGCTGATCCAGGCGAGCCGCAAACCGGAGATCATGGCGGATGCCGCCCGTGCGCTGTTTCTCAAGCCTTCCCGCGAGGTCACCGGCCGCTTCCTCATCGACGACAGCTTCCTCGCCGAGCAAGGTGTCACGGACTTCACACAATACCGCGTCACACCCGGTATACCCCTTGCGCCGGACTTCTTCGTGCCGGATGCGAACACACCGCCTTCCGGGGCCCTCGCCTGAGACGTAACGCGTGATTTTCATCCATCAGCCGATCGCCGGCCCCGGGCACATCCTGCTCGATCGCCGTCCCCTCGAACTGCAGGACCCCATTCCCGACGAGACCGTCTGGCTCGACATGATCCGCCCGACGCGGGAGGAAGACCTCAAGGTCGAGGCCTTCATGGGCATCTCGGTGCCGACCCGCGAGGAGATGAAGGACATCGAGCCCTCCGAACTCCTCTATGTGGAGGACGGGGCGCGTTACATGACGGGGCGCGTGCTGAGCAAGGTCAGCGACGCGGACGAACCGGGGCTCGCCGGCATTACCTTCATCCTGCGCGGCAACCGCCTCGTCACGGTGCGCTACGAGGAGCCGCAGGCCTTCCGCATGTACACCCAGCGGGCCGGCCGCTCGACCGGCAACGGGCCCTCCGCCGCTCCGTCGGGCGAGACGATCCTCGCCGGGCTGATCGAGACCGTGATCGACCGAGCGGCGGACGTGCTTCAGCTCCAGGGCGAGCGGATCGACCGGCTCTCGGGCAAGATCTTCGAGGAGAAAGAGGACCCATCGGCCCGCAACACCGCCCTGCAGGACACGCTCCGGGCACTCGGACGCCTGGGTGATCTGATCTCGAAGCAGCGCGAGAGCCTGGTCTCCATGGAGCGCATTCTGCTGTCGCTTTCGGCGACCTACCGCACCACCAAGGCGCCGCGAGAGTTGCGCGAAGACGTCCGCTCGACCCTGCGCGATCTGCAGTCGCTGGAGGAGCACGCGACCTTCCTCTCGTCCAAAATCCAGTTCCTGCTGGACGCGACGCTGGGCCTCGTCAATCTCGAGCAGAACAACATCATCAAGCTGTTTTCGGTGATGGCGGTGGTGTTCATGCCGCCGACGCTGATCGCCTCGATCTACGGCATGAACTTCAAGGCGATGCCGGAGCTCGACTGGAACTTCGGCTATCCCATGGCCGTGGTGATGATGGTGGTGGCCGCTGTACTGCCGTACGTATTCTTTCGCTGGAAGAAATGGCTGTAGGGCAGGATGGATCTCATGCGTCCCTGGAGCGTCGGCACCGCTCATCGGGCTCGTCCTGCACTGGACGGCTGGCGAAGGTAAGCACATGTGCGGCCGCTTCCTCATCCAACAGGATCCGAACGTCTTCCGGGCGTTCTACGGCTATGCCGAGCAGCCGAACTTCCCGCCGCGCTACAACGTGGCGCCGACACAGCCGGTGCCGATCGTGTTGGCGGAACGCCGAGAACGGCACTTCCGGCTTGTACGCTGGGGCTTCCTGCCGAGCTGGCTGAAAGACCCGAAGGGCTTTCCGCTCATCATCAACGCGCGCGTCGAGACGGTGCTGGAGAAGGCGACGTTCCGCGGGGCTATCCGCCACCGCCGCTGCGTCTTCCTCTCTGATGGATTCTACGAATGGCGCCGGGAGGGAACCGGCAAGACCATGACGCGGACGCCCTACATGATCCGTCGGGCGGACGGGGCGCCGATGGCTTTCGCGGGCGTGTGGGAGAACTGGCTCGGGGCCGACGGGTCCGAGATCGACACCGCCGCCATCGTCACCACGGGCGCCAACGGCACCATGGCGGCGGTCCATGACCGTATGCCCGCCATCTTGTCGCCCGATGCCATCGAGCCCTGGCTCGACCATCTCGGCACAGGACCGGAAGAGGCGGCCGCGCTGTGCCGGCCATGCCCCGACGAGTGGCTAACCCTCGATCCGGTCAGTGCGCGGGTCAATGACGCCCGCAATGAGGGCGCGGACCTCGCCGTCCCGGTCGGTCGTGCCGGACCGGCCCCGATCGCGAACATTCCACCGAAAGACCGCCCGCGATCCAGCGATGAGGATGCTCAAGGAACCCTGTTCTGATCGGGACCCGAGAATGCTCAGTTCCGGGGAGCGGAAGAGGCGCGCTCTTCGGCACCATTGCGGTAGTCGCTATAGACATCGAGCAGGGCCCAACCAGCGGTCAGGAGGGAGAAACCGGCAATGGCCGTGACGAGGGCTGCGGAAACCAGCATCTTTGCGGTGAAGACGTCCACGACGAAGAATCCTGAATGGGGTGAGGTTTGGCTCCCGCTAACGTGGCGATGAGAGCCCCCGCCGACCATGGGATTCTGAGCGAGGCTGCCATGACCTCACAGCCCCCTGCCATGTGCCGCAGCGCACTGCGCCTTGGGATCGAGGTGGCCGACCGCCCATCGGTGACCGGTTCTTACCTCAGCGACGGCCTGCGCTTGGCGACATCCTTCCGGAACACGCCCACCATTTCGAGATGGCTCGAATATTTGAACTGGTCGACAGGAACGACCCGTTCGAGTCGATAGCCCCCCTCGATCAGGGTCGCGGCGTCGCGCGCGAACGAGCCGATGTCGCACGCGACCCCGATGACCAGGGGGATTTTCGCCTCCGCGATGCGTTTGGCCTGGGCCTGCGCGCCGGCGCGCGGCGGATCGAACACCACGGCATCGTAGGTTTCGAGTTCGATAGGGAGAAGTGGCCGGCGGAAAAGGTCGCGCGTTTCGCTCGTGATCCGGCGCAGACCGGGTGTCGACCGAAACGCCCGGTCGAGGCTGGCGATCGCCGCGGCCTCACCCTCTACAGCATGGACATCCCGTGTACGGGCCATGGCGAGAGTGAACGGGCCGGCCCCGGCGAACAGATCGACGACGCGCTTCACACGCTTGTCCAGGGCCGCGACCACGAGTTCGGCGAGCATGGCCTCGCCGGCCTCCGTCGCCTGCAGGAATCCTCCCGGCGGAGGCACGAGGCGGGCCCCGCTGGTGGTGATCGCGGGCGCGCGACGCTCCACCACGATATCGCCGTGAAGGGACAGGCGCGCGAGGTCGAGTTCGCCCGCCAGCCGCACCAGCGTGGCGCGCAGGCCTTCACTAACCGGGCCATGGCCGCGCAGGTCGACATCGAGGCCGGCTTCGGTGGCCGTGAAGGCGACGTCGAGGGGTTTGCGCCCATGACCGAGGGGAGCACTCAGTGCCCGCGCGACGGCGGGCGCACGGTGCAGCTGCTCGACCGTGATCGGGCAATGATCGATCGCCACGAGGGCGTGGCTGCGCGCCTCCATCAACCCGGCGACGCCCTTGCCGTCGCTCTCGCGCACATGGAGGGTGAGCCGGCGGCGGCCCGATCCATGCGCATCGCGGGTCGGCTCGCACGGAACCTCGATTCCGGCCTGAGCCAGGCCCTGCGCGAGGTTGCCCCGCTTCCAGGCGGCGTAGGGCTCGGGCGCCAGATGCTGGACCGCGCAACCGCCGCAGGTTCCGAAATAGCCGCAGAACGGGTCGATCCGGTCCGGGGAGGGAGTCTCGACTGCGACGAGCGAGACCCGCGTCCCATCGCGGCGAACCGAGACGCGCTCGCCGGGCAGGGCATAGGGCACGATGGTGCCATCCGTCGCCATGCCATCCCCGCGCTGTCCGAGACGCGCGATCTCGAGGGTGGAAAGGTTCGATTGTTCGGTCATGGTCCTATCCGTCATGGGCGCACCTGAGAGCGTGCCCCGATGAGGAACTCGCGATTGCCGTCGCCACCGGCGACGGGGGAGGGGATGAGGCCGAGGACCGACAGGCCGAGATCGGCGACGAGGTTCGTCACCTCCTCGCAGACCGCCTGGTGGACGGCCTCGTCGCGCACGATGCCGCCACGCCCGACCCGGTCGCGCCCCGCCTCGAATTGAGGTTTGATCAAGGCGGCCAATGCCGCGCCCGGTGCCATGAGCGGCACGATTGCGGGCAGGACAAGGCGAAGGGCAATGAAGCTCACATCGATCGCCACGAGGGACGGCGCAAGCGGAATCGTGATCGCATCGAGACCGCGCACGTCCTGGCCCTCGAGACTGGTCACGCGCGGATCGCCGCGGAGAGAGGCGTGGAGCTGATCCCGGCCGACATCGACCGCATAGACGTGCCGAGCGCCCGCCCGCAGCAGCGCATCGGTGAATCCTCCCGTGGAAGCGCCGACATCGAGACAGATAAGGTCCGCCGGATCGAACCCGAACGCGTCCAGCGCAGCCTGCAGCTTCAGCCCTCCGCGCGAGACGAAGGGATGGGGAGCGCTCGCCACGATACGCGCCCACCGGTCGATCCTGTCCGAGGCACGGGTGACGGGACGGTCGTCTGCGGTGACGAGACCCGCCTCAATCGCCGCCTGGGCCTTCGCCCGACTCTCGAAATGGCCATTCTCGACCAGGAGCCGATCGGCCCTTACCCGGTCTACCGTCATCGAACCCTTACGATCCCGTGCCTATGATCCTGCGCGCCGGACCGAAGCCCGATTCATCGGGCCATCCCGCCTCAGCTACGGGATTTCTCACGTTTGTCCATCCGGCAGCGGCATAGCGCGCTTGCGCGGCCCGGGAAGCACGGGGATGATCCACAACCGGTCCTCGGGCGTTGGCACTCGTCACACCGGACCAGAGAACAGGACGACCGATGGTTACCCCGAGGGAAATCGAGCTGAAGTTGGATTGCGGCGCCGCCGAATTGCTGGAACTGGCGCGCCACCCGCTCCTCGCCGTCGAGGGGCCGACCGACCCGGAATTCCTCTCCGCCACCTATTACGACACGGCCGAGCGGGCGCTCCACCGCCAGGGAATAACCCTGCGGGTGCGGAGGCACGGGGAGCGCCATGTCCAGACGGTGAAGGCCGCCTCGTCGGCGGCCGGCTTGTTCGACCGGTCGGAATGGGAATGGGCCGTGGACGGCCCGACCCCGGACCTGTCGCTCATCGACGATACACCGGTCCCGGACGTGCTCGGCAGCGCGTCCGCGCCCGACCTCAATGCCGTCGTCACCACCGTGATCGAGCGCAGCACCCGCGCCGTGGCCCATGGAACCTCGCGCATCTCGGCGACCCTCGACCAAGGCAGGGTCGAGACGCCGGACGGGGACGCTCCCATCTGGGAGCTCGAACTCGAACTGATCGAGGGCGATCCGGCCGACCTGTTCTCCCTCGCCCAAACCCTTGCAGAGACGGTGCCGCTGCGCCTCGGCGTCCTGTCGAAGAGCGAGCGTGGTTTCAGGATCCTCAGCGGCACGTTGCGCCGGCCGAGCAAGGCCGGATCGGTCAAGCTGAGCCCGGACGGGTCGGCGGCGGAGGCGTTCCGTGCCATCGCCATCGCCTGCCTCACCCATCTGCGGCTCAACGAGGATGTCTTCCTCAAGACGCGCGACCCGGAGGGTCTGCATCAGATCCGCGTCGCCCTGCGACGCCTTCGCTCGGCCTTCACCCTGTTCAAGCCGATCCTCGCGAGCGATCCCGCCGCGACCCATCTGCGCCAGGAGATCAAGCGCGTCACCGAGCCGTTCGGGCATGCCCGCAACCTCGACGTCTTCCTCAGCGAGACCCTGGCCGGCGAGATGACCCGCAGGCCGGACGAAGCGGGGCTCGACGATCTACGAATCCGCCTCGAAGCCGAACGCGACCGCGCCTACGGGACCGTGTTCGCGATCCTCGAATCGCAAGCCTGGCGCAGCCTGATTCTCGACCTCTCCGCCTGGATCGAAACCGGGCCGTGGCGGGGCGACGGGAAGCGGGAGCCGGTCTCGGCCCGCGACCATGCCGAAGCGACGCTCGACAAGGCCCGCCGGCGTATCCGCAAACGCGGCCGGCATCTCCATCGCATCGATGCGGAAGCCCGCCACGAGGTCCGCATCGAAGCCAAGAAGCTGCGCTACGGTGCCGAGTTCTTCGCCTCGCTCTACGCGGAGAAGTCAGCGCAGAAGCGTCACAAGGCCTTCGTCGCGGCCCTCTCGGACCTGCAGGATCACCTCGGCGCGCTGAACGACCTCGCCACCGCACACTCCGTACTGGCGAGCTTGGCCGACACCGGAAACGGTGAGACGGCCGGCGTCGACGGGCGGGCGCTGTTCGCCGCCGGCCTCACCGCCGCCGACGGAGAGGCCCGCACGGGCCAACTGCTCAAGGCGGCGGAGAAGGCGCACGAGGCGCTTCTCGATGTGAAGCCGTTCTGGCGCTGAGACCGAAGCGTCAGCCGCCGCGAACGCTCAGGGCATAGAGCGTGATCGCGGCGGCGTTCGATACGTTGATGCTGCGGATTTCGCCGCTGAACGGAATACGGGCCAGGACGTCGCAATTGTCCCGCGTGCGCTGGCGCAGGCCTTTGCCCTCGGCTCCGAGCACGATCACCGCCGGCCGTTTCGGCCCGACGGAATCGAGGGTGGCCTCTCCCTCCGAATCGAGACCGATGCGGGTGAAGCCGCGCTTGCCGAGATCGATGAGCGCATCCGACAGGTTGCGTACGATCACGAGCGGCACGTGTTCGAGCCCGCCCGAGGCGGATTTCGCCAGCACACCCGTGGCGGTGGGCGAGTGCCGCGCCGTGGTGATGATGCCCGCGACGCCGAAGGCGGCGGCGGTGCGGACGATGGCGCCGACATTATGCGGGTCGGTGATCTGGTCGAGTGCCAACAGCAGCGCATCGTCCGGCAGGTCGTCGAGATCCGGGCCGGGGAGGGGATCGGCTTCCAGATAGAGGCCCTGATGCACGGCATCGGGCCCGAGCAAGGCGTTGATGGCGTTGGGGCGCACGAGTTCGGCGTCGATCCTGAGCTGACCCAGCTCCTCGGTCAGGCGCGCCAAGGCGTTCTCGGTGGCGAGAAGCCGATGCAGGCCACGGCCCTCATTCGCCAACGCCTGCGACACCGGGTGCCATCCATAGAGCACGACGTGATCGCCGCTGACACCGCGGGGCCCGGAAGAGGGCGGCCCATGCCGAAACCGGTCGCGCTGGCCGCCCGGCCGGCTGGTGCGGGGCCCGCCCGGCCCATCGCGTCGCGTATTCATGGTGTTATCCACTGCCTGAAGGCACGACAGAGACGCCGCGCGGGTGCTGAGAAGCGACAAAGCGACCGCCATGCCGTTCGTCAAGCGTGAAACACCGCGAAACACCGGTTGCCCTGCCGGGGGAAGCCGCCTATAGAACCCTCGCTCTCGAGCAAGCGCCCTTCGTCTATCGGTTAGGACGTCAGCCTTTCACGCTGAAAAGGCGGGTTCGATTCCCGCAGGGCGCGCCAACACATCGAGATGCTCAGCCATGTCGACGACTTGTTGGCGCGACAGCTTTCTGGCTTCCACATTCATGCAGAGTCCGGACGTCGGCAAAACCCCGTCCCGATGCATATCCTGATGGCCGCGAGAGTTGGCCGAACAGGATCGCCAGTCTCAGATCAGTTCGAGCTCGCGTGAGACATCGGTGAGGTAAAAGGCGATCCGGCGCGCGGCTTCTGGATCGTGGCAGGTCACGGTGAAGCCGACGCTGAGCACGTTCCCCTTGTAGAAGGCGAGCAGGGACTCGGCCTTCAGGGCGACCTCCCGCTCCGTGAACGCGACGAGGCTGCGGCGTCCATCGGGTGCGAAGATATCGACGCGATACGGTGCTGTTGTCATCGGCTATCCTTCGACCGTTATCGTGAAACGGCGAATGGAACGGAACGTCGATCCCGCCAGAAAGTATCCGTCACTCTCGGCGACTATGTTCGAGGTCAGTCGCCGTTCATGTCAGCTCTGCCGTCAAGACAACCTACCTCTCGTGCGCGGCTCTGTCCCACAACCGGTCCTCAGACCGGTCGCGGTTAACTACGCATCCCGTCCCGCTGCATTCAGGCGCCGAGACCGATCTGTACCGCCGCGGGTTCGAGACTGTCGCTGGCGATCTGGCCCATGGGCGTCTTCTGGTGCACGTCCATTCCGAGAGATCCCACCAGTGACGACCGTGCGCGGCTCACCCGGCTCTTCATGGTACCGACCTGACAGCCGATGAGCTCAGCGGCGGCCTCGTATGTCATGCCCTGGGCCGCGACGAGGATCAGGGCCTCCCGCTGCGACGGCGGCAATTTGCCGAGATGCTGCCAGACCCGCTTGAGGTCGCTGCTCGCCTCCTGGGCTGCCGGCGCGGCGACCTGTGCGGCCATGGCCCCATCCGCGTCCTCGACCTCCCGCTTCCGCTTGCGGCACTCCGTATAGAAATGGTTACGCAGGATGGTGCAGAGCCAGGCCATCAGGTTGCTGCCGGGCTCGAACCGGTGCCGGTTCTGCCATGCTCTCAGGAGCGTCTCCTGTACGAGGTCGTCCGCCGTCGCCGCGTTGATGGCCAGCGACAGGGCGAAGGCCCTCAGACCCGGCAGCGCGGTGAGTAGATCGGCGCTGAAGGCAGCGTAAGCCGCGGCGTCACGCCCCGTAGAAGCCTGGGTGAGGCGCGCAACCAGATCCAACAGGGCCGGCGGCTGCTCCTCGGCGAGAATGCAGGCGTAGAACGCCCTCAGTTCGGCACCGAGATGGACCCGCGCCGCGTCCGGTATCTTTGCCCCGGCAGGACGCTCCGAGGGCTGAGCCTCAGAGCCATGCGCTTGCCTCGAAGCCGTCATTCCCAGATCGCGAGCGCCCATCCATTCCCCCTTTGCCCATGCTATGCCCCATGCGCTGGGCGCATTTGGCAATGCCTGCGGGATGTTTTGGCAAAGGAAAGCTGAACGTTGGCTAAAGGAGTTCTAAACTGAGCGACAAAACCACGCTGTCTCACCGCTTCGGGGATCGATGAGACGCCCATTCTCGGCCCTGGGCATCAAGGAGTAGCGCGGGCGGGAATGCCCGAACGCCCCGACCGATGCTTGCATGACTCGTCTCAGACAATGCTCGTGATGGCACCGGGCGGATGCGCCAACAGGTTCGCCAGAAGGCTGAGACCGTAGCGCAAAGCCTCGCCATCGGGGGCGGCCCCGAGGGAAACGCGGATCGCATCGGGTGCCGGGCCGACCGCGAAGGCATCACTCAGAATCACGGACAACCCGAGCTGGCGGGCATGAGCGCCGAATTCTCCGCGTTGCCAGGGTGGCGGCAATGGCAGCCAGAGGTGATGCCCGCAGGGATGGGCATAGACAACGAGGCCCCGCAGGGCCTCCCGCGCCACGGCCTGACGATGTCCATTCTCGTGCCGGATGGCAGCGACGATGGAATCGAGATCCCCATTGGCGATCCAATGGGAAGCGAGGGCGGCGGCGAGCGGCGAGGCCATCATGCTGATGGCGCGTAGCTCGGCGGCGAGGCGAACCGCTTCGTTCGTGCCGGGTACGGCGACATAAGCGATGCGCAGACCCGGGCTGACGCATTTAGACAGGGTCGCGATATGCCAGGTGATGTCGCCCGCGAATGACGCGAAGGGAGCCGGGGCATCGGGTGGTAGGGCGCCATAGGCGTCATCCTCGATGATCGCGACACCGTGGGTTCGGGCGATCTCGGCGATCCTTTCGCGTCGATGCGTCGGGATCGTTGCGGTGGTCGGGTTGTCGAGGGTCGGCACCAGATAGAGGGCGCGCGGACGGTGGAGACGACAGCATTCGAGGAACGCGTCCGGGAGGATACCCTCGCCATCGGCTGACACGGGAAGCAGACGAGCCCCACGCCGCTCGGCCGCCATGCGGAGCCCCGGATAGGTCAGGATCGGGACGCAGAGGGCATCGCCGGGTTTCAGCACCACGGTGAGGATCGCGGCGAGCGACGCCTGCGCACCGCCGGCGACGATGACACGCTGGACCGGCACCGGCCCCAGACGGCGACCGAGCCAATCCGCCCCGGCGGCGCGATCCGCGAGGTTTCCGGCACTGTCCTGGTACTGCATCCGGTCGAGGAACCCCGCCGACGCGGAAAGCCGCGACAGACCGCTCTCCATACGCTCCGCGAGCCGGGCCGCCGCCGGCTGGGGCGGCATGTTCATACTGAAATCGACGCTGCCGGACGGGTCGGCGGTCGCGGCCTTCGCCAGCGACGGCGAGGCGGCGCGAATGAAGCTTCCCCGCCCGGCGGACGCATCGATCAGGCCCGTCCGCCGCGCTTCGTTGAAGGCCCGCGTGACAGTGGTGAGATCGACGTTGAGATGTTTGGCCAAGCTGCGCTGAGGCGGCAACCGCGTCCCCGGAGGAAGCCGTCCCGAGCGAATATCCTCTGCCAGGATTCTGACGATGGCCAAATATTTCGGCCCCTCCTCGTCCCGTATCGTTGGATTCCACGCCTCCATCATTGCCTCTCGCGACACAGTTTTGTATGCATACACGCAGCATACATAGTTAGGCGACTCATACGAGTTCCGTGACGATATGTCCGGTTTATAGGATGTTTGTATGGATATCTAGACCATACAATCAGCTTCGCTGATCCGCATCTCCGCCGCTCGTCAGGATGGCACCGCGAAACAAGGACATCGAGAATGCACAGGACGACAGATCAATCGCTCCTCTCCGTGGGCCTTCGCTGCCGTTGCCCCCGTTGCGGCGAGGGACGGCTCTTCGATGGCTTCATCACCCTGAAGCCGAACTGCGAAGCCTGCGGACTCGATTACGGTTTTGCCGACCCGGCGGACGGGCCGGCTTTCTTCATCATGATGTCGATGGCATTCCCCGTCACGGCTTTCGGCATCTGGCTGGAACTCTCCTACGATCCCCCGCTCTGGATCCATGCGGTGGTCACGCTGCCGCTGCTTCTCCTGGCCTGCGTTCCGATCATCCGCCCTCTCAAGGGTCTCTTCATCGCGAGCCAATACATCAACAAAGCCGAGGAAGGACGCTTCGCCGTCCGGGTCGCGCCAAAAGCGGAGCCGGGGACCGGCCGTTGAGCGTGATGACGCAATGGGGCAGGGTTGGTCCCGCAGACTGAGCTGCCGAGTCGTTTCCTGCCCGTTCCCAGCAACCATTCAGGTTGATCGACATGCTGTCGGACTTTGACGCTCTCCTCCTGGCGAGGATCCAATTCGGATTCACGGTGGCGTTCCACATCGTGTTCCCCGCCTTTTCCATCGGACTCGCGAGTTACCTCGCGGTTCTGGAGGGGCTCTGGCTGGCGACCGGGCGGCAGGTCTTCCTCGATCTGTTCAAGTACTGGATCAAGATTTTCGCCATCGCCTTCGCCATGGGCGTCGTGTCCGGTCTGGTCATGTCCTACCAGTTCGGCACGAACTGGTCGGTCTTCTCGGACAAGACGGGACCGGTGCTCGGACCGCTGATGGCCTACGAGGTGCTCTCCGCCTTCTTCCTCGAAGCCGGGTTCCTCGGCGTGATGCTGTTCGGCATGTCCAAGGTCGGGCCGAAACTGCATTTCTTCGCGACCCTCATGGTGGCGATCGGGACCTTCTTCTCGGCCTTCTGGATCCTGTCGGTGAATTCCTGGATGCACACGCCGCAAGGCTACGGCATCAACGCCGCCGGGCAGTTCGTGCCGGAGGATTGGTGGGCGATCGTCTTCAACCCCTCCTTCCCGTACCGCCTCGTGCACATGGTGCTGGCCGCCTACCTGACGACGTCCCTCGTCGTCGGCGCGGTGGGAGCCTGGCACCTGTTGCGCGACCGGTACAATCTCGGCGCGCGCACGATGTTCTCGATGGCGATGTGGATGGCCGCCATCGTCGCGCCGCTCCAGATCCTGGCGGGCGACGCTCACGGGCTGAACACCCTGGAGCATCAGCCCGCCAAGGTCATGGCGATGGAAGGGCATTTCGAGAGCCATCCGGACGGCGCTCCCCTCATCCTGTTCGGACTGCCGAACCAAGAAGCGGGCCGGGTCGACTACGAGGTCTCGATCCCCAAACTGTCCTCGCTGATCCTGAAACACGGATTGAACGAGCCGTTGAAGGGCCTCGACACCGTGGACCGCAAGAACTGGCCGCCGGTTCCGGTGGTGTTCTGGTCCTTCCGGGTCATGATCGGCCTTGGAATGCTGATGCTGCTTCTCGGCGTCTGCAGCCTGTTCGCGCGGTACAGGAAGGCCCTCTACGATTGGAAGCCTCTGCACCGCTTCGCCGTCGCCATGGGGCCGGCAGGTTTCGTCGCCGTCTTAGCCGGTTGGATCACCACCGAGGTGGGGCGGCAGCCCTTCACGGTCTACGGCCTGCTTCGAACGGCCGAATCCGCCTCGCCCCTGTCGGCGCCGGCGGTCGGCTCCTCGCTCGTCGCGTTCGTACTGATCTATTTCGCGGTCTTCGGGATGGGGATCCTCTACATCCTGCACCTGATGGCGAAATCCCCGCATCTCGGCGAGCACGGGATCGAGCCCGGAACACCGATCCGCACCGCCGGCATCACCCCAGCGACTTCGGTCAATCCCGACCGCTCCCTCCAGCCGGCCGAGTGAGGACATCACCATGCTCGCGAGCATCGATCTGACCGTCGTCTGGGCCTTCATCATCGCCTTCGCGGTCTTCGCGTACATCGTCATGGACGGGTTCGACCTGGGCCTCGGCATCCTGTTCCCGGCCTTCAAGCCGGGGCAGGAGCGCGACACCGCCATGAACTCCGTCGCTCCGGTCTGGGACGGCAACGAGACTTGGCTGGTCCTCGGCGGGGGAGGCCTGTTCGCTGCCTTTCCGCTCGCCTACGCGGTCATCATGCCGGCCCTCTATGCGCCGATCATCGCCATGCTGCTCGGTCTGATCTTTCGCGGCGTCGCCTTCGAGTTCCGGTGGCGCGACCCCCGGCACCGGGCCCTGTGGGACGTCGCCTTCACCGGCGGATCGGTGGTGGCGACCTTCGCCCAGGGCATCGCCCTCGGGGCTCTGTTACAGGGTATCAAAGTCGAGGGCAGGGCCTATGCCGGCGGATGGTGGGATTGGCTGTCGCCCTTCAGCATCCTCGTCGGCCTCGGTCTCGTCTGCGGCTATGCGCTCCTGGGGGCGACCTGGCTCGTCATGCGCACGGAAGGGTCGCTGCAGGAACGCGCCCGCACGCTTTCGCTCTGGCTCGGCGCGGCGACCATCGCCTCCGTTGCGGCTGTCAGCGCCGCCACGCCGTTCCTGAAAGGCCAGTATTGGGAGCGCTGGTTCTCGATGCCGAACGTCCTGCTCACGGCGCAGGTGCCGATCCTCGTGGTCCTGGCCTCGTTCCTGTTCTTCCATCTCCTCAGAAAAGGTGCCGAGACGGCACCGTTCCTCCTGTCCCTCGGCCTGTTCCTGCTGTCTTTCGCCGGTCTCGGGATCAGCATCTTCCCGGACATCGTGCCGGGGCGCATCACGATCTGGGAGGCGGCATCCCCGCATGCCAGTCAGGTCTTCCTCCTCGCCGGCGCGTCGATACTGATCCCCATCATCCTGGCCTATACGGCCTACTCGTACTGGGTCTTTCGCGGGAAGGTCGACGCATCGGGGTACCATTGATGGTCGATGGCTCGTCCCCCGGAGGTCCGCCCCCGCTGTGGCGGCGGCTCCTCTGGTTCGCGGCGATCTGGGCGGCGAGCATCGTCGCCCTCGGCATCGTCGCATTCGGCCTGCGCACCTGGCTGAAGGCGGGCTAGGGCGGGAAACCCGACCCTCAGTACGCTGCCTGAGGGTCAGTGACGTGAGACGGGGTGCGGATCATGACGGGCTCTTGGTGTGCGTCATGAAGAACCGCACCATCTCCCGGCTGGCATCGGGCCCGCGTGGATCGGTGTAGCTTCCGTCCCTGCTTCCACCCGACCAGGCATGGCCGGCACCATGCAGCGCCCAATGCTCGAGCATCGGCCGTCCGGCATCATCCGCCCGGACGGTACGGGTGAAGGCCATCCCCTCCGTGGATTCACCCTGGTTCACGGTTTGGGAGAGCGCCGCGTTTGGCATGGCGAGAGCAAAGACCTGCTCGCCGTTGATTGGCTTCACCGTCTTGTCCGCATCCCCGTGGAAGACGATGGTGGGTATGCCCGGGCCGTCCTTCCGCGCCTTGACGGTGCCGCCGCCATTCATGGCCGCGAATGCGCCGGGCATGTCGGTGGCTGCTCCGCACGGCAACCCGGAATGGACGCCGACGGCTGCAAACACATCCGGATATGTCGCGGCCATGATCGCGGCCGCCGCCCCGCCGGCCGACAGGCCAGCCGCATAGACCCGGTTCGGATCGGCCGAGAACTCCCTCACCACCTCCAGCGCAATCCCGGAGATCAGGGACGGTTCGCCGCTTCCGCGTTGCTGGTCGCCGGCATTGAACCAGTTCCAGCACTTCTGCATGTTGGCCGATTGCGGCTGGCCGGGATACGCTACGACGAAGGTCTGCTCCTCGGCCAAAGCGTTCATGCGGGTCCCCAGAGCGAAATCGTCCGGGTTCTGGGTGCATCCGTGCAGCATGATCACGACCGGAAGCGCTTGGCCCTCGTAGCCGCTCGGGACATACACCTTGTAGGTCCGGCTGCCCGCCGCGTTGGCGAAACTCCGCTCCTCGAACCGCGCTCCTGCCGGAACCTCGACCGTCGCCCCGCGGGAGGATCTCGTTCCACCTCCGATATCGGGCATGCCTTTCCCGAAATCGGGCATATCGCCCATCTTCGGAAAGCGCTCGCGCAGGGCTCGGATCGTCTCGGCGAGGCCGGGGCGTGCAGAGGCTTGGCCCGCCGAGTGCGCCGCATGGTCGGTGGCAGTTGGGCCGGCGGCGGGGGCCGTCCAGGCGCCGCCGTGGAAAGCGGGCGCCACCATGTCGATGGTCTCGCCGGCCACCTCGTCGCTCGCCGGCGGTACGGATTGTCCCTGCAGCAGGGCCATCGCCTCGCTCAGTTGTCCGGCACGGGTGAGACGGGTCACCTCGGCCATGTCGATCTTGGGATAAGCTTTCATCATCATGATCCTGGCGGCGTTGGGGCTGTGGAACGACGATCCACGCGAGTCTCTGCGAGGGGTCAGGCGATACGGTCGGCCAAAGCCGCCTTGACGTCGGGACTTGCCTGGAAGGCACCGAGAACCTGCACGGAGGCGATGGCCTGTCGGGCCAGTTCGGGAGTCACATCGAACGCGATGCTCGCGAGGCCGAGCACCTGAATATGCAACGGGGAGCCCGCATCCCGCGCGGCTTCGAGGTCGCGGGCGGTATAGTGCGACAGGCCGAGGCTGAGCTGCTTACGGGCGACCGATTGCTTCACCGCATCGCCCTGACGTTCGAGCTGATTGCGCACCGCCGTCCGGATGAAATCGGCACGGTTGGCATAGAATCCATCCCGAACCAGTAGGTCGATCTGCCCGAGATCGACGAAGCCGAGATTGAGGGTCAGCTTCTCGCTGTCCGGCACTTTCGGGCGTACCTCACGAACTCGATCCACCATACCGACCATCCCATAACCATCCCATTGGATGGTCTACAGATGGCTATCGATGAGATCGGTGCAAGGCCCTTGGCTTCGTCTCCTGTCGTCCGACCCTCGCATCGACGATGTGTCGACAGGCTGACGCAACGATGCCGCATCGCCTCATGGCCACTGCCACGATGAGAACGTGAGCGTCCTGTGAGGTTGATGTTCCGAAATCCGGCGGATGAAGGATGGCCCCGCGCCATCCGAGCCGGTCGTGCCAGAGCCCATCACGGACAGGCGCGAACGCCGCATATCCCTTCGCCGGCGGCTGCTTTATCGAAGGCCGCGCCAACCGACCCGGACCCATGCCGATGCTCACGTTCTGGCTCGATCAGCCGATCTGGTTGATTTTCGGAAGTCTCGCCTGTCTCGTCCTGGCCTGGTGCCTGATGCTGATCACCCTGACGAACACCAAGCGGACGCGTCCCTTCATCGTCGGTGTCTCGACCGGCATCGCTCCTGCCTTCGTCGGCGTGGTCTCGGTCCTGCTGTCGCTCCTGATTGGCTTTGTCGCCAACGATGCCTGGGAGCGTCAGCGCCAGGCGTCCCGCGTCGTACAGACGGAGAGCGCCCAGGCGCGTGCCGTCTACAATCTGAGCCGATCCGTATCCAAGGACCTGCCGGACTTCCGCATCCTGCTCGCGGATTACATCGAGTCGATCGTCGACGAGGAATGGCCCGCCATGGCGAAAGGCGGAAAGGCGTCGTCACGAGCCGACCACGCCTTCGGCAAACTGCTTCAGGCGGTGGTGGCGCCGAATTTCGACGTAGTCGTCGGGAAAGCCAACCATTCGGCCCTCCTCGCAGCGGTGCTCAACCTGCAGACCGCGCGCAGCGAAAGGCTCGCCCTGAGCGAGATGGAGGGCGACGACAGCAAATGGGTGACCCTATTCGCTCTCTCGGCTCTCGCCCTTCTGGTCATCGCCGCCATTCATGTGGAGCGACCGTCGTCTCAGGCCGCTTCCCTGAGCATCTTCGGCTCCGCGCTGGTGATCACCCTGGGGGTGATCGCCATGCACGAACGTCCGTTCGATGGCCCGCTCGCCCTCGGCCCGAGCTTGTTGGATCAAGTCCGCACGCTCGTCGTAGCCGCCGGCTGAGAGCGACGCTTCGCGCCATATGCGCGGATCCCAGCCGGTCTGCCGTCGGGCTACCGCAGGGTGGGAGACTCCCCGGGCTGAAGAGCGCGCTGTTCATCCGCGTCGCTGACGGCGTTGAGGCGCTCGAGATGCTCGAAAACGTGCTCGAAGGCTTGCGTGACAGCCTGCTCGAAGGAACCGTCGCCCTTGCCCTGGGCGTCTTTCAGCGCGGCCAGGAGAGCCTTGTGTTTCTCGGTGTCGCTCGACATCGCCATCTCCGAGGCCGGGCGGAATGCCGGCTCGAAGGGGCAAGCACGAGGTCGGTGTCGGGTTCCCATTCGGTCGGGGCTGCCGGCGAGGCCATGAACTCGTCCGTCAGATTGTCACCGATGATGGTCGGTTTGCGCAGACCCATCCAAGATGGATCGTGCGGTCAAAAGACCGCGCAGGCCTCGCCCCCCACGACGGGGGAGGGCGAGGCGTCCATCGACGGAGACCGCCTCCGCGAAAAACTATAGTCCGAGGACGGGAAGGCGGTCAGAGGTCCGACTTCGGGTCGGCTTTGCCACCGCCTCCGGGGATGGGTCCCCCGAGCGTCGCCTTGAACCATGCGACGACCCGATCGATCACCGGCTGCTGAAACCAAGTGAGGTCGCCATGGCCCGCTCCTTCGACCAGCACATAGTCCGCCTTGCCGCCCCTTGCCCGCAGGCCTTCGAACAATTGCTTGCTCTGCACCGGCGAGACGAGCCTGTCGGCGGTTCCGTGCATGATCAGGAAGGGCGGTTCGTCGCCGCCGAGATGACCCATGGGACTTGCGGCCAGCGCCCTGTCGGAATCGGCTGAAATCGAAGCACCGGGAAAGTCACGAAAAGCCGGCCCGTTGACGAGAAGCGCCTCCGTCACAGCAGGCGATTGGTGCATGAGTTGGACCGCCGGCGAAAATCCCTCACCGATATTGAGGAGGTTCGAGATTCCGTAGAGGGTGACGGCCGCTTGCACATCCGACGGCTGATCGAGATGATCGCCCTTGTCGAAGGCTTTCTCTCCACCGGTGACGCCCACCATCTGGGAGAGATAGCCGCCGGCGGAATCACCGAGGACGCCGATCCGGGTCGGGTCTATGCCATACTCGGCCGCGTGAGCCCGCAGGTAACGTACGGCGGCCTTGCCGTCCTCCACCAGCGCCGGGAACCTGTCGGGGACGACACGATACTCGGCGGCGGCAACGACGAAGCCGGCCGCGGCCAGAGCCGAGCGCAGCTCGAAGTATTTCTCATGATCAGCCGAGGTGAAACCACCGCCCGGGAAATACACGATCGCAGGCTTCTTGTCTTTGGTGCGCGGCACGAGCAGCGACATGCGCAATTGCCGGATCGCACGCATCGAACGGATCTGGGAATAGATCACACCACTGATCTGATCGACCTGGCTCCGGTTTCCTTCCACCCGAACGACCTGAGCCCCCTCGGAATAACCTGGCAGCTGCGCGTCGCCTGCCGAGGCCTGCTGGGTAAGAACACTCACAGCGATGACGCCTCCCAAACTAAGGGCCTGGATCATTCTCATGTGATGCGCCTTTGTCGGTTGCGGTGCGACCCTTCTACACCACGAACCGGCAAGGACATGTGTCAGCGCCATAGCCTCAGCGGTGCAGCCGAACGGAAGCGATAGAAGGCCCGTCATCCGTCGCAAGTCGCTCAGGAAGCACGCCGACATGTTCGAAATATCCGAGATCCAGCGAGGTAATGAGATCGCGCCATGCGGCCTTCGCTCGCGGCTGAACGCTCGATCCGGCAACGCCGGTCACGATGCCGGCTTAGCTGAGACGGGGAAGAGCGACGGAGGGGAAATCGACGGCATTCGGAAACCGAACGGTCGTGTACGTCGCCGGCTTGGCCAAGATGGCGGGCCACGCCCGATGATGATGAGCACTACGTCTACGCTATAGCCCTCTAACGCCGTCCGCGTGCTGCTGCGATCGGATCAATTTGCCGAGGAGCGCGGCAAGCTGACCTCGCTCCTGCTCATCCAGACCACTGACGATGCTCTGCTGATTTGCGATGTGAGCCTCTACCGCGCGATCGATCAACGCCAGACCATCGGCCGTCAGCGCCACCAACGTTCCCCGTTTATCCGCCGGGTTGGGCCTCCGCTCGACCAGTCCGCCATTCTCGAGCCGATCGAGGCGATTGGTCATGCTTCCAGATGAAATCATCGCCGCCTCATAGAGCGCGGTGGGCGTGAGCGCATACGGTGTGCCGCTGCGCCGGAGCGTCGCAAGCACGTCGAACTCGCCGGGTTGCAGGCCAAATTCCGCAAATAGCGGATTGAGCCGATCCCGCGAGATCTGCAGCGCTGCTTCACCCAGCCGTCCCAGCAGCACCATCGGCCCGATATCGAGATCGGGCCGTTCGCGGGCCCATTGTTCCGCAGCCATTGCAGCCCTGTCCATTCCGCGCCCCTATCTTGACGTCGAGATACATATCTCTATGTAGAGATAATATTGAACGCGGCGACCCTGACAAGGTCATATTGCTCGGAGACCATCATGCGGGAAACATCAGGTCGTATGCTGTTTCCGGCCGCAATCCTGCTCGTCGGCATCAATCTGCGCCCGGCACTGGCCTCGGTCGGCGCACTGCTCGACGCGATCCAGCGCGACACGGGCCTTGGCGACATCGGCGCGAGTCTGCTGACCACGTTCCCGGTTTTATTGATGGGCATCTGCCTGCTGGGAACGGCATGGCTGCGCGGATGGATGGGAGAGCGGGCAGGCATCGCCTCTGGTGTCCTGCTCATTCTCCTCGCCTGCCTGGGCCGCTGGGTGTGGCCGCAGGAGGCAGCTTTGGTGTTGACCGCCATCGTTGGCGGCGTCGGCATCGCCATCGTTCAGTCGCTGATGCCGGGCGCCATCCGCCGTCGAGCGGGACCACGGAGCGGGCGCCTGATGGGCTTTTACTCCACCGCGATCATGGGTGGAGCGTTGATGTCAAGCATGGCGGGCGCCTGGATCACGCGGGCATTGGGCTGGCCGACCGCGCTGGGCATTTGGGCATTGCCTGCCCTCCTCGGGCTGTGCGTCTGGCTTCTGGTACCGCGGGGACCGCAAGAGAGAATAGGATCAGTGCAACGCAGCCCGGTGCACCATGCGCCACGCGCCTGGCTGTTGATGCTGTTCTTCGGCTTCGGCACGGGTGCCTATACGCTCGTCCTCGCCTGGCTGCCGCCCTTCTACACCCAGCTCGGCTGGTCCGAGCAGGCGGCCGGCGCGATGCTTGGAGCCGTCACGCTGTCTGAGGTGGTCGCAGGCATTACCGTCTCGCTTTGGGTTGATCGATCGCCAGATCGTCGCGCGGTGTTGTTCACCGCGATTGCCGCGCTGCTGACGGGAATGCTCTGCCTCTGCGTGGCGCCACTGCAGCTCGCATGGGCGGCGGCGCTGCTGGCGGGGCTCGGCATTGGCGCGCTCTTCCCGCTCTCGCTGATCGTCGCGATGGATCATGGCGACGATGCCGAACAGGCAAGCGCGCTCGCCGGCTTCGTGCAGGGTGGGGGCTATGTCCTCGCCGCCGCGCTGCCGCTGGTCGCCGGACTGCTGCGTCAGCATCTGGCGGACCTCACCCCCGCCTGGTGGCTGATGGCGGGACTGTGCCTCGCGCTCGCGCTCATCGCCGCGCGCTTTCGCCCCGGTGACCGTCTCTTCCTCCGCCTCTGACGACAGGAGTCTTACAAAGGCTTTTTACGACACGGCTAGCCGCACCAATTATTTCATCGAATTCGGCGCTGGCCGCCCTATCGTCCTTCTGCATGGCATCAGTAATTCAGGCCGCGCATGGGGACCACAGATCGCTCCGCTGGTCGAGGCAGGCTATCGGGTGATCGTGCCCGATCATGCCGGGCATGGCGCGTCGGGCAAGCTGACGACGCCCATAGGCGTCGCCGCGCTCGCGGGCGATATCGAAGCACTGCTCGCTCATCTGAATATAGGGCCTGTCGATCTGGTTGGCCTCCACTGGGGGGCATGATCGCGCTGGAGCTTGCGCTCCGAGACCCGGAACGTATCGGCCGACTGGTCGTGGCGAACAGCTTCGACAAGACAAGCACGCCCGTCTTCCACGCGCTGGCGGAAGGCTGGGCGACGATTTTCGAGCGCCCCGGTGGTCCGGTTCAACAGTTGGAACAAAGCTGGCCGTCGCTTGTCTCTCCCGCGTTCCAGACGACACCGGAGGGTTTGCGGACCTATCAAGTCTGGCATGACATAGCGGCGACGGCCGATGGCGCCTCGCTCGCCCATGTTGCGCGCGGCATCGGCGCGTTCGACGTCACCGAACGCATCGCCTCGTTCGCCATGCCGACGCTTTTCATCGCAGGCAACCTCGATGGGATGTCCCCGCCCGAGACCAGCCATCGCATGGCCGAGCGCGCGCCACAGGGCCGCTACGCCGGAATCGACGGCGCCGCACACATCTCCAACGTCGATTCAGCGGATCGGTTTTCAGCCCGACTGCTGGATTTTCTGGGTGAAGGGACGGAGAGGCCCGATATACCCGGATCAAATGGACAGAAGAATCTGCGGCGCGGGTGGATGGCGCCTGCCCCCACGGACTGCGTCCAAGCAGAGACCCGCGGTGGTTGTGTATCGACCGCGCAGAATGGCGCACCATGGCGTAGAAGCGGCTAAATGGCGGAGACGGAGGGATTCGAACCCTCGATACCCCTTTCGGGGTATGCTCATTTAGCAAACGAGTGCCTTCAGCCGCTCGGCCACGTCTCCGTAGGGGTGGCTCTAGAATTTCGCGTCGGACGGGTCAACCCGCTTCGCTGGCTCGATAGGCGCCAATGGGGTGGAAATCCGTGCGTTGCGGCGTTCATAATGCTTGGCGACCCTCAGATGGCGGGAGATCGCGTAGTTCGCGGCGGTGAGGAAGCCGTAGACGCCGCGGACGAAATGGCGCCGTCCGATATAGGCTTTGAGGAAATTGAGCGGCAGCTCCACGAAGATCCGCCAGGTCGGGATGGTGACGCCGCGGGTTTCGAGATCCCGCGCCTGCTGGTCGGAATAGCGGTTGAGCTTGTCGAGCTGGTCACCGAGCGAGCGGACGGAGAAGTGGTGGATGACCCCCTTCACGCGTCCGACGCTGGCGCCGGGATCGAGTTCCACCCGGTCGTGGACGGGGGAGGGTGAGTAGCGGCCCCTGTCCTTGCGATAGAGGCGGACGGGATGCAGGGCATAGGCCCAGGGATGGGGCTTCGTCTCACCGGGGAAGATCTCCGCGATGGCGATGCGATAGGCCGGATGGGCGGGCTCGCCGGCGGCGAACAGGGCGCGGATGGCGTCGGACAGGTCCGGCGGCACCACCTCGTCCGCATCGAGGTTAAGCAGCCAGTCGTGACAGCAGACGGTCTCGGCGAAGCGCTTCTGCGGGCCGTAGCCGGACCAGGCGTTGTGGATCACCCGCGCACCAAGGGAGGCCGCCAGGGCCTGCGTTCCATCGGTGGAGCCGGAATCGACCACGACGAGGTCGTCAGTCAGGTCGCGGACCGCGCGGATGGTCGCGCCGATCCGGTCGGCTTCGTTGAAGGCGATGAGGAAGATCGAGAGCGGCGGCGCGGACATGGGGAGGGCTCTACGGCATCGGCCCGGCTGGCCGATACTGTTTTCTCGACAGTGTCGTCATGGATCGAGGATCGTCGCCCCGGGCCGGCGGCGTCGTGCTCAGGCCGCGACCGGCTGGTCGCCCAGCCGCTTGCGTTGGACCTTCCCGTTGGCGGTACGGGGCAGCGCCTCCACGAACCGGATCTCGCGCGGGCATTTGTAGGCCGCCAGTCTCTCGGCGCACCAGGCCAGGATCGACGGTCCGTCCGCCTCCGCCCCAGGCTTAAGAACGACGAAAGCGGCGATGACCTTCAGGTCGGCCCGGACGGCGAGCTCGGCGACGCCGACTTCGGCCACGGAGGGATGCAAGCCGACCACGCCCTCGACCTCGTTGGGAGAGACCCGGTAGCCGAGAGCGTTCATCAGATCGTCGTTGCGCCCGTGGAACCAGAGGTAGCCGTCCTCGTCCAAGCTCGCGAGATCGCCGCCGGCGAACCATTCGCCGCGCAGAACCGAGGCTTCTTCGTCGGGCCGGTTCCAGTAGCCGAGCATCAAGCCCGGCTCCGTGCGGTGGATGGCCAGAAGCCCGGTCTCGCCTTTGGGCAAAGGCTCGCTCGGCCCGTCCACGGGCAGGATCGCCACGCGGCGCCCGGGCTGGGGCATGCCGGGAGAACCGGGCTTCACCGGAATGGTGGGACCGCTGGAGATGTAGGTGGAGATTTCACTCATGCCGAGCGCTTCGTAGAGCGGCTTACCGGTCCGCCGCGTCCAGGCCTCCAGCAAGTCGGCGGGCAGGGCCTCGCCAGCGGTGCAGCCGTGGCGCAGCCGGGACAGATCGCAGGAATCGAGATCGGCATATTTCAGGATCTGTCGGTAGACGCTCGGCACGGCGGCAAACAGCGTCGCACCGTGGCGGGCGATGAGACTGGGCCAGATGGCAGGATCACGGGGCCCATCGTAGAGCACGCTCGTGGCGCCGCAGGACCAGGGATCGGTGATCCCGACGCCCAGCGTGTAGGTCCAGTTCATGGTGCCGGCATGCAGCATGACGTCGGCCTCCGTCAGCCCCAGCCAATGCGCATGCATCGGACGTCGCCCCCAGATCGCCCGATGGGCGTGGAGCACGCCTTTCGGCCGGCTGGTGGTGCCGGAGGTGTAGACCAGGGTCGCCGGATCGTCCGCCGCGGTGTCGGCATACTCCGCCACCGGCTCGGCACGCTTCATCGCGGCGATCTCGGAGGGGCCGAGGACGATGCGGCCCTCGGCCTCCGCCGCGTCGATACGGTGGCCCGCCCCGGTCACCACGACGGCCGCACCGGAATTCTCCATAAGGAAAGCGGCCTCCGCCGGCGTCAGCTGGGGCGAGGAGGGGAGGGCCACGAGCCCGGCGGCGAGCGCGCCGAAATACACGAGGACGTAATCCGCCTCGTTGCCGATCCGGATCATCACCCGGTCGCCGCGTGTGAGGCCGAGGGAGAGAAAGCCGGCGGCAATGCCGCGCACGGCCCGGTCCGCCTCGGCGAAGGTGAGGCGCAGCGTCTCGCCTTCCGCGCCCGCCATGACGAGCGCCGTCTTGCCTCCCCGCAGGCGCGCATTGTCCGCGAGGCAGTGGCGGGCGGCATTGAAACGGGCCGGCAGGGAGGCGTCCGGGTGGATCATTCGAAAGGTTCGGGCTCTCTCGTGGCGATGCGCTCAAGCCATGACGAAACCTGCGGCCGGCAACAAGAGCCAGCCGCAGGATGTCGATGGGTTTGCCTGAGCGTCATCCGCGATGAGCGGCGATTACGCAGCCTTGGTGTCTAGCAACTCGTTGGCGGCGGCGAGCATCGACTTCATGGCAGCGGAAGCGGCCTGATAAGCAGGCGTCCCCACGTCCCAATTGTTCGCGGCGACGGCATCGATCATCTTCTTCGCTTCTTCGAGAGCGGTCTTCTCGGCATCGGCAAGACGGGCCAGCGCCGGGTGATCGCGCAACGGGCCGTTCCGCAACTCTGTGCAGACGCTGTGGTTCGCGATACCCAGCATCGTCGCTTCGGTGGACGCGGCCGGAGCGAGCCCGACCAGGATGCGGGCCAGCTTGCGCTTCCACATGCCCACATCCGCCGGCAGGCAGACCAGGCCATGAGCGCTGACGCGGCCGCTTTCCGCAGCCAAAGCGGTGCGGCCGAAGCTTTCCGCCTTCACGAGGCGGGTGGTGATCTTGTCGATCTCCTCGTGGGTCTTCGCGGCCTTACCGGCAATGTTCTGGACGCTGGTGGAGATTTCCGCGGTGGCAGAGCGCTGCTGCGAGAGCATGTGCGAGATCGCCTGATTCAGGTCGCTCGCCTGCGAGATCCGCTCGTTGGTCTGCTCGACCCGCGTCTCCAATTGCTCGACGATCGCCCGGCCGGAGGTGACGGCGGTCCGACTCTCGCCGACGGCCACCGAGATGGCTCCCATTTCGGCCGTGAGGGTGCTGAGCAGGCCACGGATTTCACCCGTCGACTTGGCGGTCTGGGCAGAGAGAGACTTGACCTCGGCGGCGACCACCGAGAATCCGCGTCCGGCTTCACCCGCACGCGCGGCCTCGATCGTGGCGTTCAGCGCGAGCAGATTGGTCTGAGCGGAAATCGACGCGATGGCGGTCGCCATTACTTCGATCTGAGCGATGGCTCGCTCTAGCACCACGACGCGCTCTGAAATGAGCGAGGTACGGGCTTCGATCTCCTGCATGGCGGATTTCGCCTCGCGCCCGTCGCCGATGCAGGCGCTCATGGCGGTCAGCGCGTCCTGGGCAACGGTGACGACCGTGTCGGACGTCTGAGAGACCTCGGCGATGGACGCCGCCAATTCCTCCGTGGCGCCGGCGATCGTCTGCGTGGCGCTCGCCACCTCACCGACATCATAGGTCATCCAGCCGATATTGATGGCGGCCTCCGAGGCTTCCTTCGCCATGGACGCGATGGAGGACAGGCTGCGCTGCTTATCGTCATCGCCATGGCTGCGAAGGCGCTCGAGGGCGGATTTGAGCTTACCGTCGGGCAGGTCGACGGCGCTCAAACCCTGGCTCGACATCAATGCTTCGACGGCCGCGCTCAGACGAACCTCATCGGCCTCGATCTGCTGGGCAACGGCAGGCACCGCAGTCGTGTCGGAGGCGGGACGCTTGCGGGAGAAGCCAATCATAAAACTACAACCCTGAGATATCGATAGGGCAATGTAATAAACTCTATTGTTTAATAGTGCCTTAGCATACCCGCTCTCCGCGACCGCCGGAACGCGAGAATGGTCGGCTTCCGTGAGCCGAACGCCAGTCGTCAATGGTAACCAAGCGGCTGGATTCTAATATTTTCTTCTTTCGAACAGTATCCGACCTGCTCCTCAAAAAACAGAATTACCAATCAAACCGCTGGTTCTTCTCCAGTATCACGCGTAGACGAAAATTGGCTGGCGCATACTCCAACCATGTATGTCGTCTCGCCATAAGAATTGATGTCGCGGCGGCACCGAACAAGAAACATACTTATAGTTGAATTCAATTTCGCCCAGTGTCGCACATGGGAGAGTAACTTTTTTGCGAAGTTCGCGCGCTCGACGTGAGCGACTGCATCGGATCGAAGGGCGAGCCACGATGGGGCGTCGTCCTCACGCACATGTTCGGGCGAGCGCGCATGACGACTTGTTCTAGGCGCGAGCGATCAGGCCGAATGAGGGAGAAGCGGTGCGGGTCGCAGCGGGACGAGGCCGGCCTTGCGCTCGAGCAAGGTCGGCGGCGGTACGGGCGCCTCGATCGAGCAGACAACACCGGTGGGCTCGAACAGGAGCTGAACCTCGCCGGCAAGCTCGCGCGCCAGACTACGCTCGATGAGGCGGGAACCGAAGCCGGTGCGTGTCGGCTGCGTCACGGGCGGTCCGCCGTTTTCGCTCCAGCGCAGAAGGAGGCGGGTCTCCGCCTCTTTCACGACGGACCAGGTGATTTTCACAGTCCCACCCTCCTGCGAGAGCGAGCCGTATTTGACCGCGTTGGTGCCGAGTTCATGCAGCGCCATGGCGATGGAGAGCGCAAGTCGCGGCGGCAGGCGCAGTTGCGGCCCGGACACGATGAAGCGGGATTGTCCCGCCCCGGTGGAATCGAGGGGAGCGATGGCATCCGCCACCACGTTGCCGAGTTCCGCACCCTCCCAGCTTTCGCGGGTGAGCACATCGTGCACCCGGGCGAGGGCGAGCAGCCTCGCCTCGAACGCGGCTTTTGCCGCCGCCGCCTCCACCGTGTCGAGGCCGCGCAGGGATTGCATGGCGATGGACTGGACGGTCGCGAGCGTGTTCTTCACACGGTGGTTGAGTTCGTGGATGAGGAGCAGGAGATGCTCCTCCGCCCGCTTGGCGTCGGTGATGTCGACGTTGCAGCCGGTATAGCCGAGGAAGGCCCCGGTATCGTCGAGGCGTGGCACGCCTTCGCAACGCAGCCAGCGTACCTCGCCGTCGCGATCCACCACCCGGACCTCCGCCCTCACGGGAAGACGCTCGGCAAAGGCCTCGGAGAACTTGGACGTGAACGCCGTCTGGTCGTCCGGATGGACGATCGTCTGCCACCCGCCGGCCGCCAGCGCGCTGGCGGGTTTTCCGAACAGATGGTCGAAATGCAGGTTGGCGAAGCTGATCTCGCCAAGCTCGTCGGTCATCCAGATCAATGCGGGGGCCGAATCCGCCATGTGCCGGAACCGCGCCTCGCTCTCGCGCAGGGCCGAGAGCCCGCGCTCCGTCTCGGCGAGCGCCGTATCGCGCTCTTCGCTGCGCGTGCGGAGGCGCAGGGATGCGTCCGCCAGAACGTCGCCGAGGCGGCGGATCTCGTGGATCGGCGAGGTGATGCGCGGAATCGCTTCGCCACGGGCGAGCGCCGGGCCGGACGCCACGAGCCGGCGCAATGGCTGCGAAACCTTCGACCAGAGATTGATGGCGAGGATCGACGACGTCGCCAGGACGAGGAGGCCGAAGCCGGTAAAGGCCCAGATCCATCCGCGCAGCCGCGCGTCCACGAGCGCCTTCGGAATCACGGCGCTCACCGTCCACCCGGTGAGGCGCGAGCGCGCCTCGACGACCGTGACGGGGCGCATGTTGAAATCCTTGCCCTCCCAGACTCCCGGCGTGTCGGTCTGGCGCTGGCGAAGAGTCGCCAGGCGCGGCCGCCCGACGATGGAGGCCGGGTCGGGAATACGGGCGAGGGCGATCCCATCCCGGTCCGAGACCCCCGTCATCCAGCCCTGGACGTATTCCCGGCTCAGGATGCCCTGCAGCCGGTTCACCGGCGCGAGAAAGCTCAGCAGGTAGACGACCTCGCCCTCGTTCTGCACCGGGACGGCGATGGCGTAGGTCGCCCGATCGGGCATGCTGCCCGACAGGATGCCGGAGATCATGGCCCGCTGCGTTCCGGATGTCAGCTCACGGTCGAAGGGCAAGGCGGTCTTCGGCAATGGGGCCCCGCGCGGGACCGACGTATTGACCAGTTGCTGCCCGTCCGGTTGGCGCAGGAGGATGTCGAGCCCGACGGTTTCGCGAACGAGGCGTGCCTGGGCGTCGAAATTCTCGAACTCCGCATCCTTCAGGCGGGGCGACGTCGCCAAGGTCTGCAGCACGGAGACGAGCCCCGCCGTATCGCGGTCGATGGACAGGGCGATGCCGCGAACGTTCTCGCGGGCGTCCTGCTCGAACCGTGCCCGCTCTGTTCCGGCATAGCGAAACAGCAGGATCGCGGTGAACAGAAGCCCGGGCCCGATCAGCGCCACGACGAGGGCGATCAGGTAGACCTGGGTCGAGAAGCCTCGATCCCGGATGCGTGCGAACAGCCGGCCCGGCGCCGTGCCCTGCCACCCACCGGTTCTCGTCCGTTCGAAAGCAGGTTCCATGTCGCCCTTGGACTCGGCGCTCTTCGGCTCTTGGTTCTTGATCTTGGCTTTCCCCGTCTCGGCGTTCATGGCCTATCGATGTGACCGAGATCCCGGCTCGGCGCCAGCCGATCGCGGACGCGCTGCTTCAAGGTCTTCACGTCGGGAAATCCCCCGTCCCGCGTTCGGTCCCAGATCGTCTCCGACCCGCAGACGATGATGAAGACGCCGCCTGTCCCCGGCACGAGGGCGACTTCGCCGACCTCGTCGCGGAAAGTGGAAAGAAGCTCCTGCGCCATCCAGCCGGCACGCAGGAGCCACTGGCACTGCGTGCAGTAGGTGATGGAAACCCTCGGTTTTTCGACCCGGGGGGTAGGTGGCAGTTCATCCATGGCCGGCACAGCGACCCATGCACGCTGCCTTGTCAACCTGCCCCCGTGGGAGTTCGACCTTGGGATGTGCGTGGAGTTTCGTCGCGGACGCATCGCGATCCGGCCTTTCACCGGCGGTATCACGCCCTATCTCAACATGCGTCGCCGGGCGGCAGGGGCGTGGACGCGCCATGCCGCGCCCGTCCACGAGGAGCCCCCGATGTTGTCAGTTCTGCGTCCCGACGCCACCGCGACCTTCGCGCCTTCGCCTCGACCCTCGGTGTTTCGCCGCATGCGGTCCGCGCTCGTCGCCGTCGCCCTGGCCACGACCCTCTCGGGCTGCGGCGCGATCAACCGGGTGCCCACGCTGGAGGAGAGCGCGAAATCCTCGTGGAGCGAGGTACAGAATCAGTACCAGCGCCGTGCCGACCTAATCCCGAATCTCGTGGAGACGGTGAAGGGCTACGCGCAGCAGGAGAAGGATGTCCTCGTCGGCGTCACGGAAGCCCGCGCCAAGGCCTCCAGCGTGAAGGTCGATGCCTCGACAGTGTCCGATCCCCAGAAGTTCAAGGAATTCCAGGACGCGCAGAATCAGCTCTCCGGCGCCCTCGGGCGGCTCCTCGTCACCGTGGAGCGCTATCCCGATCTGAAGTCGAACCAGAACTTCCTCGCGCTGCAGTCGCAGCTCGAAGGCACGGAGAACCGGATCGCCGTCGCGCGCCGCGACTATATCGGCGCCGTCCAGGCCTACAACACGGAGGTCCGCACGATCCCCGGCCGCTGGATCGCCGCATGGTTCTATCCGGAATCGAAGCCGATGGAGACGTTCACGGCGACGCCCAATTCGGACAAGCCTCCGTCCGTGAAGTTCTAGCGCGGTGATGAGGGCGGCGTTTCTTCGAGGGCGCGCGCTCGCGCCGGTCCTGGCGTTCGTCCTCGTCGTCCTGGCGGGGATGGTGCTGCTGGCGCGCGGCGAGGCTCTGGCCGCGGAGCCGACCTTCCCGTCCCTCAGCGGTCGCGTCGTGGATGCGGCCGGGATCCTCAAGCCGGACGAGATATCGGCGCTGGAAGCACAGCTGAAGGCCTACGAGGAGAAGACCTCCGATCAGGTCGTCGTCGCGACGGTGCCGAACCTGCAAGGGCTGACGATCGAGGATTACGGCAACCGGCTGTTCCGCTCCTGGGCCATCGGGCAGTCCAAGACCAACAACGGCGCACTTCTGCTGGTAGCGCCAAACGACCGTAAGGTGAGGATCGAGGTCGGCTACGGCCTCGAAGGGGCGCTGACCGACGCCTTGTCGAAGGTCATCATCACCACTTCCATCACGCCCCGCTTCAAGACGGGCGATTACGGCGGCGGCATCAAGGCCGGAATCGATGCCATGCTGTCGATCCTCAGCGGCGATGCCGAGGAATGGCAGCGCAGGGGCAAGGTACGCAGCGACGAGGCCGAGCCGTCCCATGTCATCGGCTTCATCATCCTGTTCCTGCTGATCCTGTTCGTCGTCTACCGGATGAATCGCGGTCGCCCGGGTGGCGGCTTCATCATCCTTCCCGGGCGATCGTCCGGCGGCTGGAGCGGTGGCGTCTCGGGCGGCTTCGGTGATGGCGGCGGCTTCTCGGGCGGAGGTGGCTCATCGGGAGGAGGCGGCGCCTCCGGGGATTGGTAGGATGCTGAGCGACACCGACAGGACGCGGATCGCCGGAGCGATCGCCAAGGCCGAATCGACGACATCGGCGGAGATCGTCGTTCTCGTCGCCGCCCGCGCCGGGCTGTACCGGTCCGCAGCCCTCGTACCGGCGCTGGCCCTCGGGCTCGCGGTGCCCTGGCCGCTGATCCTGTTCACGCCGTGGAGTGCGGCGTCGATCGCCCTGACGCAGGCTGCGGTCGTCCTCCTGGCGCTTGCCGCAGCCTCCCATCCGCGAACCCGTCTCGGCCTCGTTCCCCGCTCGATCCGGCGGGCGCGGGCCCATGAGGCGGCGACGAGGGAATTCGCCGCGCGCGGGTTGGCCGGGACGCGCGGGCGAACGGGCATCCTCATTTATCTCGCCGTCGCCGAGGGGCATGCGGAGATCGTCGCCGATACGGGCATCGCCTCGCGCATCTCTCCGGCGGCGTGGTCGTCGGCGATCGACTCGCTTCTGGCCTCGCTCCGACGGCGCGAGGCGACGGAGGGCCTCGTCACAGCCGTCGAGTCCATCGGCGCCATCCTCGAGCGACACCTGCCGCGCCGGCCGGGTGATATCGACGAGTTGCCGAACCGGGTGATCGTCACGGACTGACAGCGTCCGCGTCTTTGTATTTTTCTCCTCTGGCCCCGAAAGAATTTTTGAGCCAGAAGAGCCTTGACGATCCGCCATCAAGGACGGGTCGCGGGAGCGAGACGTCGATGAGTGCGATACAGAAGCACGGGCCATGGGCCCTTGTCGGTGCGTTGGGCGCGGCAGCCCTGGCGATTGTCGCCACCAGCCGTGGCGAATCGATCAACGCCTTGTGGATCGTCGTGGCCGCGGTCTGCGTCTACCTCATCTCCTACCGGTACTACTCGCTCTACATCTCCGAGAAGGTGATGCGCCTCGACCCGGCGCGCGAGACACCCGCTCACCGTCACAATGACGGGCTCGACTACGTTCCCACCAACAAGACCGTCCTGTTCGGTCACCATTTCGCGGCGATCGCAGGCGCGGGTCCCCTCGTCGGCCCGGTCCTGGCCGCGCAGATGGGCTACCTGCCCGGCATGCTCTGGATCCTGGCCGGCGTCGTGCTCGCGGGCGCGGTCCAGGACTTCATGATCCTGTTCATCTCCATGCGGCGCGACGGGCGCTCCCTCGGTGAACTGATCCGGGCCGAACTCGGCGTGATCCCCGGCGTGATCGCGCTGTTCGGCACCTTCATGATCATGGTGATCCTGCTCGCCGTCCTGGCGATGATCGTGGTCAAGGCGCTGGCCGAGAGCCCCTGGGGCACCTTTACCGTCGCGGCCACGATCCCGATCGCCATCCTGATGGGCCTCTATGCCCGCTTCGTCCGGCCGGGCAAGATCGGTGAGGTCTCGATCCTCGGCTTCATCCTGCTCATGGCCGCCATCATCGGCGGCGGCCAGATCAACGAACACCCGGTCTGGGGCCCGGCCTTCACCTTCACCGGCACCCAGCTGACCTGGATGCTGATCGGCTACGGCTTCATCGCCTCGATCCTGCCGGTCTGGCTCCTGCTCGCCCCGCGCGACTATCTCTCGACCTTCCTCAAGATCGGCACCATCATCGGCCTGGCGCTCGGCATCGTCGTCGTCGCCCCGCACCTCCAGATGCCGGCCATGACGAAGTTCGTGGACGGCACCGGCCCGGTCTGGGCAGGCTCCCTGTTCCCGTTCCTCTTCATCACCATCGCGTGCGGCGCAGTCTCCGGCTTCCATGCGCTGATCTCGTCGGGAACGACGCCGAAGCTCCTCGACAACGAGATGGACACCCGCTTCATCGGCTATGGCGGCATGCTGATGGAGAGCTTCGTCGCGATCATGGCGCTGGTCGCCGCGAGCGTGATCGATCCGGGTATCTACTTCACCATGAATTCGCCCGGCGCCCTGCTCGGCACCTCCGCCGAGACGGCGGCGGCCGCGGTGACCAATCTCGGCTTCCCGATCACACCCGAAGTGATCACCCAGACCGCCAAGGATGTTGGCGAGCACTCGATCATCTCGCGCACCGGCGGCGCTCCGACCCTCGCCGTCGGCATGGCCCACATCATCTCGTCGGCCATCGGCGGCAAGACGATGATGGCCTTCTGGTACCATTTCGCGATCCTGTTCGAGGCCCTCTTCATCCTCACCGCCGTCGATGCCGGCACGCGTGCGGGACGCTTCATGCTGCAGGATCTGCTCGGCCTGATCTCGCCGACCTTCAAGGACACCACGGCCTGGGCACCCAGCATCCTGGCCACGGCACTTTGCGTCTCGGCCTGGGGCTACTTCCTCTACCAGGGCGTCACCGACCCGCTCGGCGGCATTTACACCCTGTGGCCGCTCTTCGGCATCTCGAACCAGATGCTGGCGGCCGTGGCGCTGACGCTGGCCACCGTGGTGATCTTCAAGATGAAGCGTGAGCGCTACGCCTTCGTCACGATCATCCCCACCGTCTGGCTGCTGATCTGCACCCTCAATGCGGGCTGGCAGAAGATCTTCTCGGCCGACCCCAAGATCGGCTTCCTGTCCCATGCCGACCGGTTCTCGTCGGCGATCGCCGAGGGCAAGGTGCTGGGTCCGGCCAAGAACATGGCCGACATGCACAAGATCGTCTTCAACGACCGGATCGACGCGGCACTCGCCGTGATGTTCGTCGGCCTCGTCGTCGCCATCGCCGCCTTCGGCATCATGGCTTGCGTCAAGGCCTATCGCGCCGAGCGCTGGACGGCCCTCGAAAGCGGCGGCCCCACCGCCGTCCCGGCGGAGTAACCGATATGGCGCTGTCGTCGACGGAACTGCGGGATCGGCTGAAGACCTTCTCGAAATGCGTCTGCGACGGCGCCCGCCTGATGGTGGGGCAGGGCGACTACGAGGCCTATGCCGCCCATATTCGCCGGACCCATACCGATCAGGAGCCGATGAGCGAGCGGGAATTCTACCGAAACAGGGAGAATGCCCGGTTCGGTGTGGGTAACCGGAATGGATTCCGCTGCTGCTGATCCAGTCTATCGCCTTCGGTGACGACCCCTTCGGCGAGACAGATCATCCTCTCTATCGCGATCATGCGACGAAGACGTTTCGGGCTCCGGTCTCGGAATGCAAATTCCAAGACCGGAGCGAAGCTTTTTAACGACGTCGGCAGCCCCATACTTCATCGGCGCAAGTGCATGCCGATCTAAAGTCGTATCGGCGGGTGGCCTCATCTGGGACGATACGCTTATATGTCGCCTCCCGAGAGAGGAGGTCTCATGTCGCAGCCGCCAATGACCGAGACGCGATCCGGGATGGACCGCTCCGGCGCGATCACCTTCGACAGGACACTCAAGAGCCTCACCGGCATCGCCGTCCGTGGCTTCCTCCTGTCCCTCGTCACCTTCGGCATCTACCGGTTCTGGTACGTCACCGAATTGCGGCGCTACTTCTGGAACCGGACCGTCGTCGACGGCAGCCCGGCCGAGTATTCCGGGACCGGCAAGGAACTGTTCCTCGGCTTCCTCGTCGCCATCGCCATCCTGATCCCCGTCTATGTCCTGATCTTCGTCGCGACGATCTCGGCGCCCTGGCTCGCGGCCTTCGGCAGCGTCCTGTCCTTCCTCATCCTCTTCGTCCTAGGCCAATTCGCGGTCTATCGCGGCCGGCGCTACCGGGCCTCACGCACCCTGTGGCGCGGCATCCGCCTCGGCCAGGACGGATCGGCGATCACCTATGCGCTGATGGCCATCGGCTGGTCGCTGCTGACGCTTCTGACCCTCGGCCTCGCCTTCCCCTTCATGCGTGCGAGCCTGGAGCGGTACCGGATCAATCACACCCTCATCGGGTCGAGCCGGATGGAATCCACCGCGCGCGGGCGCTCGCTGCTGCTTCCCTGGCTGGCCTTCTACGTGGTGGTGCTCCTTCCCATCGCCGCCGCGCTGATCGCCTTCCTCGTGGCTACCGATTTCAACATTCCCGACGACCTGTTCGTCCCCAAAGAGGGGGGCAAGCCCGGCGAGACGGAGTTCAACAGCGATTATGAGGGCACGCCCATCGCCACGTTCGGGGTGCTCTTCCTCAGCACGCTCGGCATCACGTTTCCCCTCGGGCTCCTGCTCATCCCCTTCTACCGGGCGCGGGAGACGCGGCTCTTCATGAACGCGGCCAGCCTCGGCTCCGTGCGCCTTTCGTCCACCCTGAAGGCCCGCCAGTTCTACTGGCCCTATTTCGTCTACCTCCTCTCCGTGATCGGCTTCGTCCTGATCCTCGGCCTCGTCATCGGCGGCGGCGGTCTGCTCCTGCAGACCCAGGGCATGGAGAGCGGAGCCCATTGGGCGCTCCTGTTCGGCATGGTGTTCGGCTATCTCGGCGGCGCGCTGTTCTTCGCGGTGCTCTATGTCCGGGTCATCACGGCGCGGCTCTGGGCGGCGGTCGCCACCACCACGGTGGTCGAGAATGCCGGCGGCCTCGATGCTGTGCTCGCGTCGAGCCGGCGGGTGGGCAGCGGCCTCAACGAGGGCCTCGCCGACGCGCTCGATGTCGGCGGCGCGCTCGAAGTGGGGTTCTAGTGCCGGCACAAGTGGTCCACGGCACGTACTACGATGGCCTGAGCGCCAAGGCCCATCCGGTGACCCTGGTCCTCGAGGACCGGCTGGAGATCACCGGGCAGGACCTACGCCTCGCCTGGACACTCGCCGACCTCGCGGCCGGCGACACGGCCGCCCCGCTCATGCGGGTCGGCCCGGCGGGACGTGCCGAGCGGGTCGAGTTCACCGACGAGGCCCTGGCCGCCGCGCTGAAGGATCGCTGTCCGGACCTGTACCGATCCGACCCCTCCGCCTCGGGCGGTCGCCTGCGCCTCGTCCTGTGGTCGATCGCGGCCGGGATCTCGGTGATCGGTCTGGCGATCTACGGCGTCCCGGCCATCGCGGTGCGTCTGGCGCCCGTCGTCCCGGCAGCGATCGAAGCGCGGCTCGGCGGGGCGGTGGACGGGCAGATCGGCAAGATTCTCGGCGACCCGCCGGTCTGCGACGATGCCCCGGCGCGAGCCGTCCTCGACCGCTTGATCGAGCGGATGACGGCGGATGGCGGCCTGCCGGTCGATCCGGCGATCACGGTCAGGCGACACGCCATCGCCAACGCCGTGACCCTTCCCGGCGGGCGGGTCGTCGTGCTGTCGGACCTCATCGACCAGTCCCTCACGCCCGACGAATTCGCCGGCGTGCTGGCTCACGAATTCGGCCATGTCGCCGCGCGCGACCCCATGCGGGCTCTGCTGGCGGCGAGCGGAAGCTCGTTCCTCCTCAGTCTCGTGCTAGGCGACCTGACCGGCTCCACGATCCTCGTCGCGGTAGGCCAAGCCGCCATCTCGGCCGGCTATTCCCGCGAGGCCGAGAACGCGGCGGATACCTATTCGGTGAAGGTCATGCGCCGGTCGGGCGGGGATGCCACGGCGCTGGCGACGATCCTCGAACGCATCGCCAAGGACGACGAGAAGGCCGAGTTCGCGAGCCTGCTCCGCAGCCATCCCTTCACGAAGGAGCGCGCCAACCGCATCCGCGCGATAGCGGGCACGGAAACGGTCGGCCGGCGCATTCTCGACGAGACCGCATGGGCGACGCTCAAGGGCATCTGCCGCAACGTGCCGGCCAAACCCGCGAAATAGGCGCGGTCCTGGGCGGAGCGTATTCGCGCACCGGTTACATCCGGAAACAAATATCCTGTCCCGGTCCGCCGATTGCGTCGCGGCGTCACGTCTACAGATGACCTCGTGGCGTGCGACGAACGTGGTACACCAGCCCGAACAGGTTTGCGCGGATACCGTATGGGCCTCGTCCAGTATGCTCTGAAGTTTCGCATCACGATCTACGTGCTCGCCGTGCTGATGATGCTTGGCGGCGCGGCCTCGGTGATCGTGGCACCAAAGGACGTGCTGCCCACCGTGGACATCCCGGTGGTCGTGGTGGTGTGGACCTATACGGGCCTTTCGACCTCCGAGATGGAGCGTCGCATCACGACCTATGCGGAGTTCTCGCTCTCGAACAACGTCAACAACATCGCTCGGATGGAATCGACGACACTGCAGGGCACGGCGATCCAGAAGGTCTATTTCGACCAATCGGTGAGCATCGATCTCGCCATCGCCCAGACCGTCTCGGCGATGAATTCGATCCGTTCGACCATGCCGCCGGGCGTGCAGCCGCCCATCGTCCTGCGGTTCTCGGCCTCCTCCGTCCCGGTGATCCAGCTTTCGCTCTCCTCCACCAGCGAGAGCCTGACCAAGGTCTACGATTACGCGCAGTACCGCATCCGCCAGCGCCTGACTCAGGTGCCGGGCTCGACGCTGCCCTCGCCCTTCGGCGGCACGCCGCGCCAGATCATGGTCGATCTCGACCTTCAGGCCCTGCGCGCTCTGGGCCTGACGGCGCTCGACGTCACCAACGCCATGACGGCGCAGAATCTCACGGTGCCCTCCGGTCTCGCCAAGATCGGCGAGCAGCAATACCCGATCCAGCTCAACGCCACGCCGGACGCCATCGAAGCGCTCAACCAGGTGCCGATCCGAGTGGTCGGCGGACAGCCTGTGCTGGTGCGCGACGTCGCCAATGTCCGCGACGGCGGCCCGCCGCAGGTGAACATCGTGCGGGCCGACGGCCTGAACTCGGTGCTGATGCGCATCTTCAAGAACGGCACCGCCTCGACCCTCGACGTCGTCAACAACGTGAAGAAGGCCCTGCCGGACATCCGCGCCGCCGCACCGGAGGGAATGGCGCTACGCGAATTGTTCGATCAATCGGTCTTCGTCTCCGCCGCCATCGAGGGCGTGATCCACGAGGCAGTCATCGCCGCCGCGCTGACCGGCCTGACGATCCTGCTGTTCCTCGGCTCATGGCGCTCCACCATCGTGGTGCTCGTCTCGATCCCGCTCTCGATCCTGACCTCGCTCGCAATCCTCACGGCGTTGGGCGAGACCATCAACGTCATGACGCTGGGCGGGCTCGCCTTGGCGGTGGGCATCCTCGTCGACGACGCAACGGTGGCCATCGAGAACACCTACCGGCTGTTCGAGGAGGGCGAGCCGTTCCGCAAATCCGTGGTGGAGGGGGCGGCCGGCATCGCCAAACCCGCGCTGATCTCGACCCTCTCGATCTGCGCCGCCTTCGTCTCGGTCTTCGCCCTCACAGACACGCCGAAATATCTGTTCACGCCCCAGGCGCTCGCCGTCGTCTTCGCGATGCTGACCTCCTACGTCCTGTCGCGGACCCTGGTGCCGGTCCTGATCGACGTGCTCGTGGCGCGGGAATACGAGGAGCATCACGGCAAGGGCGGGCAGGCTCCGCAGCGGGGCCGCGTCGCCCGCGCGCTGGGCTGGGCATTCGGGCCGCTCTTCCGCCTCGCGGGCTGGTTCCGCCAGGGATTCGAAGCCCGGTTCGCCCGCTTCCACCGCAGCTATCTCGGCCTGCTCCACGTGGTCCTGCGCCGCCGCGTCGTCACCCTCGCCACCGTGGCGGTGATCTTCGCGGGCACGGCAGGCCTGTTCGGCTTCGTCGGCCAGGATTACTTCCCGCAGGTCGAATCGAGCCAGATGACGCTGCATCTGCGCACCCGGCCGGGCATGCGCATCGAGACGGCGGTGCAGACCTTCGCCGAAGTCCAGGCCGTCGTCCGGGAGGTCATCCCCGAGGGCGAGATCGACCAGGTTCTCGACAATCTCGGCCTGCCTGCGAACAACTACAATTTCGCCTTCTCGGACGGGTCGTTCGTCGCCAACAACGACGGGCAGATGCTCATCAACCTGAAAGAAGGCCACGGCTCGGTCGCCGGCTACACCAAGCGCCTGCGCGAGGTGCTGCGCGAGCGCTTCCCCGACCTGATCGTTTATTTCCAGCCGTCCGACATCATCACGCAGATCCTCAATTTCGGAACGCTGGCGCAGATCGACATCCAGGTCTCGGGCCGCAACACCGCCAAGGACCTCGCCGCCGCGCAGAACATCGTCCGTCGCCTCAAGGAGACGCGCGGGGCGGTGGACGTCCACCTCCACCAGATCGTCGGCACGCCGCAATTCTTCGTAGACGTGGACCGGCGCCTCGCCTCCGAGCTCGGCCTCACCGAGCAGCAGATCGCGCAGGGCCTCAACGTCTCCCTGTCGGGGTCCTTCCAGGTGACACCGAACTTCTGGACCGACCCGAAGACCGGCATCCCCTACCAACTCTGGGTGCAGACCCCGGAATACCGCAACGACAGCCTCACGGCGATCCAGAACACCCCGCTCCTCGTCAGCGGCAATTCCGATGCGCCCGGCGTGCTGACGCTGCTGTCGAGCGTCTCGACCATGCGCCGCGAGGGATCGCAGACGGTGATCAACCACGTCAACACGCAGCCGACCTTCAATATCTACGCGGCGGTGCAGGATTCCGATCTCGGTTCGGTGGCGAAAGACATCCGCCGAATCGTCGAGGAGGAACAGAAGGCCCTGCCGGCCCCCGACAAGATCACCGTGCGCGGGCAGATCGAGAACATGCAATCGGCCTTCTTCCGCATGGGAATCGGCCTCTCCATCGCCCTGGTGGCGGTCTACTTGCTGATGGCGGTGAACTTCCAGTCTTGGGGCGACCCGCTCGTGGTGCTGGCGGCGCTCCCGCTCGCCTTCTGCGGAATCGTGGCCAGCCTGTTCATCACCGGCACGACCTTCTCGATCCCGTCGCTGTTCGGGGCGATCATGTCGGTGGGTATCGCATCCGCCAATTCCATCCTCCTCGTCACCTTCGCCAAGGAGCACCGGGAGGCCACCGGCTGCAGCGCCACCGAAGCCGCGCTCCTGGCGGGCGAGACCCGGCTGCGGCCGGTGCTGATGACGGCAGGCGCGATGTTCCTCGGGTTGATCCCGATGGCCCTTGGGACGGGGGAGGGCGGCGAACAGAACGCGGCCCTTGCCCGCGCCGTGATGGGCGGCATCGCCATCGGCACGCCATCGACCTTGCTCTTCGTGCCCTTCCTCTACACCCTCCTCAGGCGGGGCGAGGTCAAGCCGCTTCAGGATTACGCATGAGCGGGAACAGCCCTGGTGACGCGATCGATGAGAAGACCGGCACGGTGACGGCTCATGAATCGGGGCGAGGCCCGGCAGAGATCCCGCCGCCGCCGGGGAAGGGGCCGTTCCTCGTCGCCGGGCTCATTGCCGTCGGCCTGCTCGGCTGGGGCGGGTACGGCCATTGGCAGAAGGCCGCCGCGGCCGAGGAGACGCAGCGCAAGGCGAGGGATTTCGTGCCGAAACTGCGGACCATCGCGGTGGAGCGGGCCGACCAGCCCATCGACATCACCCTGCCCGGACAGACCGACGCCTTCGCCAGGGCGTCCCTCTTCGCCCGTGCCACGGGCTACATCGCAGAGCGCAGGGTCGATATCGGCACGCGGGTCAAGCAGGGCGACATCCTCATCCGCATCGCCGCCCCCGATCTCGACCAGCAGCTGGCGCAGGCCCAGGCGCAGGTCGGCCAACTCGAAGCCCAGCTGCTCCAGGCCAGGGCCATGGTCGATCAGGCGAAGGCCAACGTGAATCTCGCCACCGCCACCAACAGCCGCACCTCGACCCTCGCGGTGCAGGGCTGGGCCTCGAAGCAGAACGCGGACAATTCCCAGGCCAGCGTCCTGAGCCAGGGCGCGAGCCTCGCCTCGGCGGAAGCAGGGGTGAAAGTGGCCGAGGCCAACATCAAGGCGCAGCGCGCCACCGTGGATCGCCTGAAGGCACTGACCGGCTTCAAAGACGTGATCGCCCCCTTCGATGGTGTCGTGACCGCCCGCAGCGTCGATGTCGGCGATCTCGTCCAGGCGGACGGCACCGGCACCGCCCTGCTATCCATGGATCGGGACGACGTCCTGCGCGTGGTCGTCAACGTGCCCCAGAATCTCGCCGTCGGGGTGAGTCCGGGCGTCGCCGCGACGATCAAGGTGCCGCAGATCCCGGACCGGACCTTCTCCGGCAAGGTCGAGCGCAGCTCTGTCGCCCTGCTGACCTCGTCCCGAACCCTGACCACGCAGGTGGACGTTCCCAACCGCGACGGCAGCCTGCGGCCCGGCCTCTACGTCTACGTGACGCTGAAGGTGCCGCGGACGGCGAGGAACACGGTCATCCCGGCCGAAGGCCTCGTCTTCAATCAGCGCGGCACCCAGGTCGCGATCTCCCGCGACGACGGCACGGTGGAATGGCGCGGCGTCCATATCCAGCGTGATCTCGGCACCACCATCGAGATCGACCAGGGATTGGACGGGGGCGAGCAGATCGTCCTGAGCCCGCCCGTCGACCTGCGCGATGGGCAGAGGATGGAGCGCCAGGCACCGAGGCAGGAGGGAAAGCCCCTGAAATCGGCGGCGCGATAGCACCGGCTGGCCCGGGGGCGCAGCCCAGCCCAGCCGTCCGGCAGGTTCCGTGGAAGGGGGATGATGGCGTAGAGCCTCACCGTTCGGTGCGCCCGCTCGCGCCTCCCCCGGAACGCCCCACGATCATGCTCGACCGCCCCGCCTCGGACACTCTCGATCGCGCTCATGTGGCGGCGATGAGCGCCGCGATCACCTGTGTCGCGGTGGTCGGCATCGGCCTCAGCCTGTCGATCCCGCTCCTCTCCCTCGAGATGGAGCGCATGGGCGTGTCGAGCACGGTCATCGGCATCAATACGGCCCTGGCGGGTCTCGCCAGCATCGTCACCGTACCGTTCGTGCCGCGTCTGGCGGCCCGAATCGGCGTCGTACGGCTTCTCATTCTCGCGATCTTCATCGGCGCGGCCTCCCTCATCGGGTTCAAGCTGCTCCACGATATCCGCTGGTGGTTCCCGCTCCGCTTCGTCTTCTCGGCGACGCTGGGCGTGCTCTTCGTCCTGTCCGAGTTCTGGATCAACGAGGTCGCGCCCCCGGCCCGGCGCGGCCTCGTCATGGGCATCTACGCGACGGTCCTGGCCCTCGGCTTCGCGGTGGGTCCGACGCTCCTCGTCCTCATCGGCACACAGGGCTACGCGCCGTATTGTGCGGGCGCCGCCCTGTTCCTGCTCGGCACCGTGCCCATCGCTCTGGCGCGCGGTCTCTCCCCCGAGATCGAAGGGTCCGGTAGTCGCGGTGTGCTCGGCTATGTCCGGCTGGCCCCCGCCGCCATCTTCGCGGCCCTCGTCTACGGTGCCGTCGAGACTGGGGGATTCGCCATCCTGCCGCTTTACGGCCTGCGGATCGGGCTCGACGCAGAGAGCGCCGCCGGGCTCGTCAGCATGCTCGCTCTCGGCCACGTCCTGTTCCAGATCCCCTTCGGCCTCCTGGCCGACCGGTTCGACCGTCGCCGCCTCCTCCTCGCCTCGGCCCTGGGTGGCGCCATCGGCGCGGCTTTGATCCCGGCGGCGTCGGCATCCCCTTTCTGGCTCGCCATCCTGCTGCTGATCTGGGGTGGCCTGACCGGCACGCTCTACACGGTCGGCCTGGCCCATCTGGGGGCCAGCGTGCGCGGGGCCGAACTCGCCGGCGCGAATGCCGCCTTCCTGATCTTCTACAATGTCGGCCTGATGGTGGGGCCTCCGATCATCGGCGGCGGCATGGACCTGATGCCCCCTCAGGGCTTCGCCCATGCCATGTGCGGCGTGCTCGTCGCCTATGCCGGCCTCGTCCTGTGGCGGCTTCGGAAAACCGCCTCGGCCTTGACGAAGTGAGCCCGATGAGGCAATGACCGCGCGGAATTCAGCCGGTCCGTGCCGGCCATTTTGCGTTTCGCTCAAGCGGAATGCCGCCACCTTCAGGAGCACCGCGCCATGGCCAAGGCCGTCACCGTCAAGATCAAGCTCATCTCGACCGCCGATACGGGCTACTTCTACGTCACGAAGAAGAATTCCCGGACGCAGACCGAGAAGCTGTCCATGAAGAAGTACGACCCCGTCGTGCGCAAGCATGTCGACTTCAAAGAAACCAAGATCAAGTAAGCTTCGTCTCCCCTTCGAGACGGCATGAAAAAGCCGCCCTTTCGGGGCGGCTTTTTCCGTTCGTGGATGGGTCGTCTCGGTTAGAGCGAGGCGGTGGGGTAGGAGCGCACGCCGGTACGGTTGCCCGGGACCGTGGTGGCCTCGGACGGCGTGGCGCTCGGCGCGGTCCAGCCTTCGGCCTTCCAACCCTCTGCGCGCTCGGTCACGTTCACCGAGCCGTGCTCCTCGAGAACGTCCATCACCAGCGACGCGCGGGCATCGTCGGCCTTGACGGTCACGAGGGTACCGCCGCGACGCACGCCTTCGCTGTAGGTATGCGCATCGGCTTCGCTCAGACCGGCGCCAGTCAAGCCGCCGACGAGACCGCCGGCCGCGGCACCGATGCCGGCACCGGCGAGCGTCGTCACGAGCCAGCCGGCGGCCACGACGGGACCGACACCGGGGATCGCCAGCAGGCCGAGGCCCGTCAGGAGGCCGGCCGCGCCGCCGAGGAGCGTACCGACACCGGCGCCCGTCCCGGCACTGGTCGACGCCGTCTCGGCGGTGTTGGTGCGGGTATGATCGCCGGTCGCTACACGTCCGGCATGCCGGTCATTCTCGTTGCTGCTGACGATGCTGATGTCGCTGTGGCTGATGCCCGAAGCTTCGAGCTTGGCGACGGCCTTGCTGGCATCGTCATAGGAATCGTAGAGTGCGGTAATGGTCTGGTTTGCCATGGGATCGTTCCTCTCACTGTATCGACAAGTCTGCGACGTCCGAGATGTCGCTACTGAGCAGCGACATTGCCCTTGAAGTCGACGCCGACGGTGACAGGCTTCCCGTTGAGCGTTGCCGCCCCGCGCCAGATGCCCTTGTCGTCCTTCTTGAGTTCCTTGACGTCCTTGTAGCCAGCCTGTTCGAGGCGGCTCCGGGTCTGGCCCTCGGTGAAGCTGTTCGCGCCTTCTTCCAGCTTGGCGTTGGTCGCCGCCTGGGTGGTGGCGGGGTTCTTCGCATCGGGCTTGTCGGTGTTCGGGCGCGTCACGGATTCTTGGCCGCCGGACTTGGCGCTGGTCTCGGCATCCGTGGCGGGCTTGCCGGTCACGGTGGTCTGAGCATAGGCCGTGCCCGAGCCTAGAAGTGCCACAAACGCGAGTGTAGCCAGCTGATGTCGCATGTTATTCTCCCTCGATCGGACCTATTCAATCCGGAAGGAAGCGAAAGCGTTCCGTCGAGATGTCGCAACGCATCATCTCGAAGCGTGGCTTTATCTCGAAGGGAAATTGATTTTTCTATTCGCCCTCTCCCGCACCTGTCCATTTCGTTGGCTAGATTATTGTTCCATGAAATTACGACAGCACCTTCGCTTGCTCGGGGAGAAGCTGTCACCAGTCCCTGGATGGCCGATCTCGACCGGCCCGATCCATGCCCTCAGTGACGAACCGAAGCGGCAGCGTTGAATTTCGCCGCGCGGCGATGACGGGCATCGTGTTCCTGCGATAGAGCGGACAGAACCAGCCCCGCGTTCCGCCAGGATCGCCGAACCTGCATCCGTCGCTGTGAGGAGCCTGCCATGACCGACGAATTCGACGTCGATCTGTTCGTCATCGGTGGTGGCTCGGGGGGTGTGCGCGCAGCACGCATCGCCGCCGGCTACGGCGCCAGGGTGAGTCTTGCCGAAGAGTACCGGATCGGCGGCACCTGCGTGATCCGCGGCTGCGTCCCGAAAAAGCTGATGGTCTATGCCGGGCGCTTCGCCGACGAGTTCGAGGACGCGGCCGGTTTCGGCTGGTCGGTGGGTGAGCCGCATTTCGATTGGAGCGTGCTGAAAGCGCGCCGGGACGCCGAGGTCTCGCGCCTCGAATCTATCTACGACACCAACCTCGAACGGATGAACGTCACCATCATCCCCGAACGGGCCGTCATCGAGGACGCGCATGCGATCCGCCTCGTCGGCTCGGGTCGCCGCGTGCGGGCGAAGTACATCCTCGTGGCGGTGGGCGCGTATCCGGTGAAGGTGCCGGTCATTCCCGGCGGCGATCTCGGCATCACCTCCAACGAGGTCTTCGAACTCGAGACCCTGCCGAAGCGGATCCTGGTCATCGGGGGTGGCTATATCGCGGTGGAGTTCGCCAGCGTGTTCGCGCATCTCGGCTCGCGCACGACCCTGCTGCACCGGGGCGACCGCCTGCTGCGCGGGTTCGACGACGAGGTCCGCGACGCTCTCGGCCTCGCTTATGAGAAGCGCCTGGATCTCCGGCTCAACCAGACCGTGGAGCGCCTCGAACGGGGTGAGGGCGGCATTGCCGCGACCCTCGGAGACGGCAGCGTTCTCGAGGTCGATCAGGTCCTCGTCGCCACCGGGCGCAGGCCGGCGGTCACCGGCCTCGGCCTGGAGGCCGTGGGGATCGAGACCGACGAGAGCGGCGCGATCCCGGTGGACGCCTTCTCGCAGACATGCGTGCCCTCGATCTACGCGGTGGGCGACGTCACCAACCGCGCCGCCCTGACGCCCATCGCCATCCGCGAGGGCCATGCCTTCGCCGATACGGTGTTCGGCGGCAGGCCGTGGGAGGTGAACCACGAACTCATCGCCACCGCCGTGTTCTCGACGCCCGAGATCGGCACCGTCGGCCTCACCGAGGAGCAGGCGCGCGAGCGGTTCGAGACTATCGATGTCTACAAGTCGAGCTTCCGCCCGATGAAGGCGACGCTGTCCGGCAGCGCCGAGCGTGTTCTGATGAAGATCATCGTGGATTGCGCCAGCGACCGGGTGCTCGGCGTCCATATCGTCGGCCACGATGCCGGCGAGATCATCCAGGCCGTCGCCATCGCCGTGACGATGGGAGCGACGAAGGCCGATTTCGACAGGACCATCGCGGTTCATCCCACGGCCGGAGAAGAACTCGTCACCATGCGGGTGCCCGCCGTGACCAAGCGGCCGGAAGGAGTGGGTTAGAGCCGCACCCCGGAACAGGCACTCGGCGCTGCCGTTGGGCTCTGAACCGATTCATCGGCAAAGGCCCAGCGAATGACCGACAAGATGGCGGAGCCGAAGATCGAGGCCTATGACGGGCCGGCCGGCGGCTGGGGCTCGGCGCAATCCCTCACCGAAATTCTTCTGCGGGAAGAGATTCCCGTCTCCGGCGCGGCGCTGCTGATGAAGCAGAACAAGCCGGACGGCTTCATGTGCGTGTCCTGCGCCTGGGCCAAGCCCGCCAAGCCGCTGACGTTCGAATATTGCGAGAACGGCGCGAAGGCGACGGCCTGGGAGCAGACCGCCAAGCGCTGCGGACCCGACTTCTTCGCCAAGCACACGGTGACGGAACTCCGCGGCTGGACGGATTACGCCCTGGAGGAGCAGGGCCGGCTCACGCATCCGATGCGCTACGACGCGACGAGCGATCGTTACGTACCGGTCTCCTGGGACGAGGCGACGGCGGCGATCGGCCGGGAATTGCGCGCCCTCGATCCGAAATCGGTGGTGTTCTACACGTCGGGCCGCGCCTCGCTGGAGACGTCCTACATCTACGGGCTCTTCGCCCGGATGTACGGCAACAACAACCTGCCCGACTCGTCCAACATGTGCCACGAGCCGACCTCCGTCGGGCTGAAGGCATCGATCGGCGTCCCCGTGGGGACGGTGGTGCTGGATGATTTCGAGACGACCGACCTGATCCTGTTCTTCGGCCAGAATGTCGGCTCGAACGCGCCCCGTATGCTGCACCAGTTGCAGGAGGCGCGGAAACGCCGGGTTCCGATCATCACCTTCAACCCGCTGCGCGAGCGCGGATTGGAGCGGTTCACCAACCCGCAATCGGTGGTCGAGATGGCGACGGGCCATGCCACCGAAATCTCGACCCAGTACCATCAGGTCAAGGCCGGCGGCGATCTCGCGGCGATCACCGGGATGTGCAAGGCGCTCATCGCAGCCGACCGAGAGGCGCTGAGCGTCGGGCGCCCCGGCATCCTCGACCGGAGCTTCATCGACGAACACACCCATGGGTTCGACGCCTTCGCGGCCTATTGCGAGTCACAGGATTGGGCAACCCTCGAAGGCCGGTCGGGTCTGACCCGCGCCGCCATCGAGGCGGCGGCCACCGTCTATGCCCGCGCGCGTGCCGTCATCGCCGTCTACGGCATGGGATTGACCCAGCATCGCAAGGGCACGGAATCCGTGCAGATGCTCGTGAATCTCCTCCTCCTGCGCGGGAATATCGGGCGGAAGGGCGCCGGGCCCTCTCCGGTTCGGGGCCATTCCAACGTTCAGGGCCAACGCACGGTGGGGATCACCGAGAAGCCGGAACTCGCCCCGTTGGACATGCTGAAGGAGCAATACGGTTTCGAGCCGCCGCGCGAGAAGGGCCTCAACACGGTGGAGGCCTGCGAGGGCATCGTCTCCGGGGAGGTGAAGGCCTTCGTCAGCCTCGGCGGCAACTTCGTTCGCGCGGTGCCCGAGACGGTGCGGATGGAAGAGGCATGGCCGGGCATGCGCCTCACCGTGCAGATCTCGACCAAGCTCAACCGCTCGCACCTCATCAACGGCGAGGTCGCCTATATCCTGCCCTGTCTCGGCCGGATCGAGATCGACACCCAGGCGAGCGGTCCGCAGGCGGTCTCGATGGAGAGCTCGACCTCGTGCTTCCACGGTTCGCGGGGCAAGACCAATCCGGTGAGCGATCAGGTCCGCTCCGAGCCGTGGATCGTCGCCGAGATCGCCAAGGCGACCCTGGAGCCGAATCCAAACGTTCCCTGGGACGCATGGGTCGGTGACTATTCCCGCATTCGCGGGGCCATGGAGACGACTTACCCCTCGGTGTTCCACAATCTCGAAGGCCGGATGTTCGAGCCGGGCGGCATCCACAAGCCCCTGGCCGCCCGCGAACGCCGATGGGAGACGGAGACGGGCAAGGCCAATTTCACGGTTCCCGAGGGGATCGAGGCCGATCCCGACATGCCGCTGCGAAGTGCCGAGGCCCTCGACCTCATCACGTTGCGCTCGAACGACCAGTTCAACACCACCGTCTACGGCTACGACGACCGGTTCCGCGGCGTGAAGGGCACCCGGATGGTGTTGTTCATGAATGCCGCCGATATCGCCCGGCTCGGCTTCGCCGATGCCGAGATCGTCGATGTGACGACGGTCGCCGACGATAGGGTCCGTTCGGTGAAGGGGCTTCGCATCGTCGCCTACAACATCCCACCTGGGAATTGCGCGGGCTACTACCCGGAGCTCAATCCGCTCATCCCGCTCTGGCACCATGACGAGCAATCGAAGACGCCGGCCGCCAAGGCGATCCCGGTGACCATTGCCCGCTCGGCCTCGACCCTCCAGGGTTGAGGTCGTCGCGTCCTCCGGCGCCCGGAGGTCGGTGATATAACGCTCACTTGTTTCGAGCGGCTTCCGCGCTCCATAACGGGACATGGCACAGAACGACGACGCGCATGACCGGCGCCAGGCGATCATCGACCGAATGCTGGAACAGGCGCTGTTTCCGGACGTCGAGCGTCGCCTGCCGAGCCACGATGCCCTGCCGGAGGATATGCGCGAGACGGTGGACCGTCTTCTCGCCAAGGCCGAAGCGCAGCGTGCGCGCCGCCTGACCTACGAGGATCTGGAGGAGGCCCTGCCTCCGCGCGACGTGACGGCCGAGGATCTCGAAGCGATCTTCTGGATCCTGTCGGAGCATGGCATCGCCGTAGAGGACGGGGAGGGCGAGTAGCAACTCCCTCTCCGGGCATCCCGCCGAGCGCGCGGCGTCTTGAGTCGACGACGGCCAATCTCCATCTCCTGGGTCGACCTTGGCCTTATCGGGCGGGACACTCTCGCGACCGGCGGAACCGGCCGGTGCGTATCCCTCGCTTCTCTACGAGAACCGCTCTATAAGCCCCGCTCTTCGCGAGGGATTCCCCTTTCGTGAAGCCGGCCGAGAGGTGGACGGGAGATCATCATGGGCGAGCGTTGGACATCGAAGAGCGGTTGGACGCCGACATCTTGGCGCAACCTGCCGATCCAGCAGGTACCGGCCTATCCGGATGCCGCTGCGCTCCAGACGGTCGAGACCCAGCTCGCCAGCTTTCCGCCCCTCGTTTTTGCAGGTGAGGCGCGCAAGCTGAAATCCGCGCTGGCCCGCGTCTCCACCGGGGAAGCCTTCCTGCTGCAGGGCGGCGATTGCGCAGAGAGCTTCGACGAGCATTCGGCCGACAACATCCGCGATTTCTTCCGCGTCTTCCTACAGATGGCGCTGGTGCTCACCTTCGCGGGCGGATCGCCGGTCGTGAAGGTCGGGCGCATCGCCGGACAGTTCGCCAAGCCGCGCTCCTCGCCCACCGAGACGATGGATGGCGTGAGCCTGCCGAGCTACCGGGGCGACATCGTCAACGGCATCACCTTCACGGAGGAGGCGCGAATCCCCGATCCGCGCCGGCAGTTGGAGGCGTACCGCCAGTCGGCGGCGACGCTCAACCTGCTGCGCGCCTTCGCCACCGGCGGCTACGCCAATCTCGAGAACGCGCATCGCTGGATGCTCGGCTTCGTCAAGGACAGCCCGCAATCCTCACGCTACCAGGATGTGGCGGAGCGGATGAGCGACGCCCTCGACTTCATGCGCGCCATCGGCATCAACCCCGAGACGCATCAGGAGGTCCGCACCACGGATTTCTTCACGAGCCACGAAGCGCTGCTCCTCGGCTATGAAGAGGCGCTGACCCGCGTCGATTCCACGAGCGGCGACTGGTACGCCACGTCGGGCCACATGCTCTGGGTCGGCGACCGTACCCGCCAGGCCGACCATGCGCATATCGAGTATGCGCGCGGGATCAAGAACCCGATCGGGCTGAAATGCGGGCCATCGATGACCTCGGAAGGGCTGATCAAGCTGATCGACCAGCTCAACCCGGAGAACGAAGCCGGCCGTCTGACCCTGATCTGCCGCTTCGGCGCGGACAAGGTCGGCGAGCATCTGCCTGGGCTGATCCGCACGGTGGAGCGTGAGGGCCGCAAAGTCGTGTGGGTCTGCGATCCGATGCACGGCAACACCATCGCGGCCGGCCGTTACAAGACGCGTCCGTTCGAGCGGGTGATGACGGAGATCGAAGGCTTCTTCGGCGTCCACCGGGCGGAGCAGACCATCGCCGGCGGCATCCATCTCGAGATGACCGGCAAGAACGTGACGGAATGCACCGGCGGCGCCCGCGCGCTGACGGCCGACGACCTGCAGGATCGCTACCACACCTATTGCGATCCCCGCCTCAATGCGGAGCAGGCGTTGGAAGTCGCGTTCCTCACGGCCGAACTGGTGAAGCGCGAGCGCGCCGAGATTGTCCGCCCGCGCCTCGACGCCGCCGAGTAGCTGCTGCTCGTATCGGGCAACGAAAAAGCCCTCTCCCCGTCCGGGGAAGAGGGCTTTTTCATTTCATGCCCGCCGATGAGCCGGCTCTTTGGCCTCGGCGGCACGTCCCGTTTCAGTTCCGCTCAGTGCAGCCAGGACGTGAAGAAGTAGATCAGCAAAATGATCGGCAATGGGATACCGATCAACCACAACAATCCGCCTTTCAGCATCGTCATACTCCAGCTACATCATCGTTCGATCAACGGAATGTGAGCGGATACGGTTCCTGCGGCCGTCTACAGAACCTCCCTGACATGCTTGCCGCTCCGCTCGTAGAAGAACGGGATCGGCAGGTAAGGCGCGAACCCACCGGCGATCTGCAGCTCCAATTCGTCGAGGACGACGCGGGTGATCCGCGGCAGGTCGAGGTTGCGCGCCTCGGCGAAGCTGACCCATGCGAGCTCCACTAGTTCGGATGTCGGCGTGACGATCCCCGGCTGCTCGGCCGCCACGGCTTTCCGGTCGATGGTGAAGAAGCGGGTGTCGAACCGGCGCGGTCGGCCGGGGGGCGTAATCGCGCGCGCCACCAGGTGGAGCGATTCGAGGTCCGGCAGGATTCCGAACTCCTTGAAGGCCGACCAGCTTCCCTCCGGCGCGGTGTCGGGCGGTCCGTATTCCTTGGTGCCCAGGAAAAGTCCGGTCTCCTCGGAGGTCTCGCGGATCGCCGCCAGTGCGAGCGCCCGCCCGAGGGAATGCGAGGCGCGCGGCACGCGCTTGGCCAGGGCATCTTCCGCGCGCGTCGAGAGGGCACCGGCCACGCTCATGCGGCGATCTCCGGGCTCGATCCTCCCGCCGGGGAAGACGAACTTGCCGGGCATGAAGGCCAGGCCGTCATGGCGCTTACCCATCAGGAATTTGGACTGGCGCGCCGTGCGGTCGATGATGATGAGGGTGGCCGCGTTGCGCGGCCGTAGGGTGGCCGGGCGCCGTCGAGGCTCAGAGGCGGCCGAGGCCGGGGGTAGGATTGTCGCTTGGTCCAAGCTGAACCTCCTCGGATCGCGCAATTGCCACGCTTGTCCCCGTCGGTAGCGTGGCAAAGCCCCCCATGCCAAGGGCGTACTGCAATCCGACCACCGCGCCCTTCACCGGCTGCAGCAGGGCAAGCGCCGATCCGAGGGTCACGATCGGCCAGAACGAGAGCTGAAACCACAACGGTACGTCGTAATTCGTCTCGAGTTCGAGAATGAAATAACCGACGATATGGCCGATGATGAAGATCACCACGTAGGGCGGAAGGTCGTCGGCGCGGTGGTGGTGGAATTCGAGCCCGCACGCGTCGCAGGAAGGACGGACCTTCAGGAACTTGCCGAAGAGCTTGCCCTCGCCGCAATGCGGGCAGCGGCACAGGAAGCCGCGCGCCATCGACTTGACGAGGCCGACACGCTCTCCGGGCAGGGTCTCGACGCTCTCGGTCATGGCGATCTACCTTCCGCTTCGGATGTCCAACGCCGCAACCTCATCGCCGAGGTTGGGGCTGGGAAGACCAGTTCCGACGAGGCCCGATCCTACACCAGCCGCCCTAGCGGCGCGACCCGCGGTGGCGCGACCCGGTGTTGCGGATGCCGGCGGGCCTGCCGGGCGGGCCGGCCTTGTGGAAGCTCGGCGAGCGCGGAGTTCTCGTCCCCCCGGCTCCCGGCCTCGTCTGGCCTTCGGAGAGCAATTCGAAGCGCAGCGCTCCGGCCACGGCCGCCGCCTCCACCAGCCTCACCTCCACCCGGTCGCCGAGGCGATGAGTCTCGCCGCTGCGCGAGCCGACCAGGGCATGGCGCGCCTCGTCGTGGTGGTAGAAATCGTCGCCGATGGTGGAGATCGGTACGAAGCCGTCGGCACCGGTCTCGTCGAGCTTGATGAACAGCCCGGCGCGGGTGACGCCCGAGATCTGGCCGGTGAAGGTGGCACCGACCCTGTCGGCGAGATGATGCGCGATGAGCCGATCGATAGTCTCGCGCTCGGCCGCCATGGCGCGACGCTCGGCGGCCGAGATCTGCTCGCCGATCTGGTCGAGAGCGCCCACCGTCACGTCGGAGGACAAGCCGTCCGACCCCAGCCGGCATGCGGCGATCAGCGCCCGGTGGACGATGAGATCGGCATAGCGCCGGATCGGCGAGGTGAAATGGGCGTAGCGCCTGAGATTCAGGCCGAAATGCCCGAGATTCTGCGCGGCATAGACGGCTTGCGCCTGCGAGCGCAGCACGACCTCGTTGATGAAGATCGCGTGCTCGGTCTCGGCCACGGAGCCGAGGATCCGGTTGAACAGGGCGGGGCGCAGGGCACCCTCCTTGGGGATCTTGATGCCGATGGAGGCGAGAACCTCGCCGAGCGCGCGCATCTTCTCCAGGGCCGGCTCGTCATGGACGCGGTAGATCAGCGGCTGCTTGGCCTGTTCCAGGGTCTCGGCGGCGGCCACGTTGGCCTGGATCATGAACTCCTCGATGAGCCGGTGTGCGTCGAGGCGGGCCGGCACCACGACCCGGTCCACGGCCCCGTCCGGCGTCAGCAGCACCTTCCGCTCGGGCAGGTCGAGGGCGAGGGGGCCGCGTGCCTCGCGCGCCGCCGTCAGGGCCGCGTAGGCGGCCCAGAGCGGGCGCAGGATCGGCTCCAGCAGCGGCGCGGTCGTCTCGTCGGTGAATCCGTCGATGGCCGCCTGCCCCTGGGCGTAGGACAGTTTGGCGCGCGAGCGCATCATGACCCGGTGGAAGCTGTGGCGCTTCTTCACGCCGTCGGGGCCGATCACCATGCGCACCGCGATGGCCGGCCGATCCTCCTTCTCCCTCAGCGAGCAAAGGTCGTTGGAGATGCGCTCCGGCAGCATCGGCACGACGCGGTCCGGGAAATAGACCGAGTTGCCGCGCAACAGCGCCTCGCGGTCGAGGGCCGAGCCTGGGCGGACATAGGCGGCCACATCGGCGATGGCGACGGTGACGACGAAGCCGCCCTGATTGGCCTCGTCCGGGTCCGGCACCGCCATCACGGCGTCGTCATGGTCCTTGGCGTCGGGGGGGTCGATGGTCAGGAGAGGCTCGGCGCGCCAATCCTCACGGCCCTTCATCCCCACCGGCTCCACCGCGTCGGCCTCGGCCAGAGTGTCGGCGGCGAAGACGTGGGGGATGTGGTGGAGATGCAGCGCGATCAGGCTCACGGCACGCTCCGAGCCGAGCGACCCGAGGCGTTCGGTCACGCGCCCACGCGGCAGTCCGAACCGGCTCTCGCTGACGAGGCTGACGCTGACGAGGTCGCCGTCCCGCGCCTCGCCTTCCTCACCGGCCGGGATCGCGATCTCGCGTCCCTGCGCCCGCTTCTCAACGGGCACGATGCGACCGCCATCGGGGCCGGAGCGGTAGACGCCGATCACCTCCGCCTTGTTCTTGCCGATCACCTTGATGACACGGCCGGAATAGCGCCCGCTCTCGCCGGGAATGAGTTCGACGCGCAGAAGGGCGCGGTCCCCGATACCGGGGGCTGCGCGGCCCGGCTTCTTGCCGCTGCGCGGTGAGGAGACCAGGATCTTCGGAGGCGGGCCCTTCGCATGGTCCCATTCCACGGGAACGGCAAAGAAATCGCCGTCGCGATCCCGCGACTTGATATCGGCCAGCGTCACCGGCGGCAGCCGGCCGGGCGGCACCAGCCCGGCGCGCCCGCGCTCGATCTCCCCTTCCTCCTCGATCTCCTTGAGGATGCGCTTCAAGCCGATGCGATCGGCACCCTTGATGTTGAACGCCGCGGCGATCTCGCGCTTGCCGACCTTCTCGGTCGCCTGCGCGATGAAGGCGAGAATCTGCTCGCGGGAGGGAAGGGCGCTCTGCCCGGGGTTGGGATTGATGCGTCTGGCCAAATGTCTCTGGGCTCGAACTCGTATAACGCGCCGCTCATGTCTTGGCGGCGAGAGGTCGAAAGGCCTCAGGCTCGGGCCTTTCCACATCCGTTAACATGGGACCGCGCGACGCCGGGGGCAATGTTCTTCCGATGTTCATCAACCGGTGGACGCGGAACCGACGATCCGCTCCACCCCGGCATCGATGTCGAAACCCGGATCGGTGATGTCGGCGAGGCTGAACGGGCAGGCGACCGGCAGCGTGAACGAGACCCGGGTCTCCGAGGCGCGAAAATCGGGGGCCTCCGCCTCGCGGACGGCCAAGGTCCAGATCCCGTCGATCTTCAACCCCGCCACTGCCGATGGGTCCGAGGCGATCACGGCATGGGCGCGCCTCGCCTCGTCACGCCAGCGAAGGCTCGCCGCGTCGTCGGAGATCAGCGCCGCCTTCACGAGGTCGGCGAGAAGGGTCTGAAGAATCGTCATCTTTGCTGCGGCCTCCGGCATCATGGAGGGTCAACGCGCAAGACCCGCGCCGGGCCTCGCATCGGCGGGTTCCCGGCACGGAGCACCACCCTCAGAGCCTGTTTGAGTCGCTTTTCCAACGCTCTACCTCATCCTGAGGTGCCGCGTAGCGGCCTCGAAGGAGGCTTCCAGACATCGCGCGCCGACTGGTGGGCTCCCTCAAAGCCCGCTGACGCGGGCAGCTCAGGATGAGGCGATCTGCTGGGATGATCGACCCTGGCATCAGCATCCACCGAGACATGCGATCAAACAGACCTCAGTCAGTAGGGCGTGCCCTTGGCGCGCTGCGCCTTCAGGGCTTCGGCGTGCCAGACGAGTTCGTCGAGGAACCGCTTGGCGGCCTTGCCCAGCCATTCCTCCTGCGGCACGCCCTCTTCGTCGAGTGCCTTGTGGATGCGGGGGATCGGCAGCAGCGACGCGATGCTCGGTGCGCCGAGCTCGGCCATCATCGCCCGGAGCTGCATCGCCGCCCGTACGCCGCCATATTGGCCGGCCGAGTAACAGACGATGGCGGAGGGCCGCCAGAAATACTCTTCGAGGAAGTGATCCAGCGTGTTCGAGAGGGCCGGCGGGATCGAGTGATTGTACTCGGCCGAGACGACCACGAACGCATCCGACCGGCGGTAGAGCGTGGCGAGGTCCTCGAGCACCGGAGGCGCCTCGCCCTTGGGATATTCCTTGTACATCTTGTCGAGGAGCGGCAGCTTCAACTCGGCCGGGTCCACCAGTGGAGCCTCGATGCCGCGTTCCCGCAGGCGCGCCACGAGGAAGCGCGCCGCGCGCAAGCCCTGGCGTTCGCTGCGGACGGAACCGAGGATGACGGGGATCACGAGGGACATGGCGCTGCTCCGGCAAAGATGAACGCGGGTTCGCTCATCGTACCGCCGTTGGCGAATGCTGTCGCGTCCGTGCGTCTGGAAGCGCCGGATCTTTACGGTCCGGGCCGATCCTGGCTCTTCGTCAGGCGGCGTTGAGGCAGCACTTCTTGTACTTCTTCCCACTTCCGCACGGGCAGGGATCGTTGCGGCCGATCTTCACCGGATTGCGGATTGGAAGGCCCGCCCCCTCGGCGGTCCAGGCCAAGGCCCCGATGGGATCGTCGAACGTGCCGTAGTTCTGTCCGTCGAACCGCTGCATGTCGTTCGGCTTCGCGGTCGCCCGGCGAAGGGTGGTGTGAAACCACCCCGCATCGCTGAACTCGTCACTCAGGCGGCCGTCGGCCCTGGCGGCCGTGCTCCGCAGGGCCAGGTCGGCGTAGCCGAGGAGCGCGATGGTCTCCTCCCAGCCGACCCAGGCCACGTCGCCCTCGACGGCGGCGCGCTTGTCGTCGAAGCGGACGAGGAGATCGTGGGTCTGGGTCCGGTCGATCCGTCCGGTCTGGGTCAGGTAGGCGAGGGCGGCGAAGACCTCGTTGCGGGCAAAGCCATCCACCGTCGAATCGAGCAGCAGCGCATGCATCGGCGCGACATCGCCGTCGAACAGGCTGGTGAGCACCTTCGCCATGGTGGTGGTCAGCGCATCGCCGAGGAGGGCGTCGAGCCCGTCGGAATCCTCGCGCCGCAGGATGGTGAGAAGCGGGGCGAAGGCCCGCGTCTCGCCGACCGCCGCCAGGATGTGTACTCCCCAGAACAGCAGGTTGCCCTGCGCCTCGTCGAGCTCCTTGCCGTCTGCCGCCAAAGCGAGAACGGCGAGGACCGGTTCGGCGATGTCGGCCGGGCTCGCCAGGGCCTGAAGCATCGCCTCCTTCGGCATATGCTTGGCGGCCGACAAGACGTCGATCAGTTCCTGGTTCGCCATGTGATCGGCTTCCTTGTCTGAGGTTCCAAGAGCCGGCCTCAGCCTCTCAAAGTCGCGCCGGTCTTGCGGGCGACCTCGGCGACGATCTTGGCCGTCACGGCCTCGATCTCCGCATCGGTGAGGGTCCGCTCCACCGGTTGGAGCCGCACCGCGATGGCGACGGATTTCGAGCCGTCGGGAATGCCCGTCCCCTCGTAGATGTCGAAGACGTCGATCCCGGCGATGAGCTTGCGCTCGGCAGCTTGCGCCGCCTTCACAACGTCGCCCGCCGCAACGTCGCGCCCGACGACGAAGGCGAAGTCGCGCGAGATCGCCTGGAAGTCGGAGAGGGCAAGGGCGGGCTTCACCTTGGTGGGGCGGTATTTCGGCAGGGGGATCGTATCCAGCGTGATTTCGAAGGCCACGAGCGTGCCCTTCAGGTCCAGAGCCTTCATCACACGGGGATGGATCTCGCCGAAATAGCCGATTGGGTTCTTCGGCCCGAACTGCATCGTGCCGGAGCGTCCGGGATGAAGCCAGGCGGGGCCACCCGCCACGATCTGGAGACCGCCGGTCGGCACGCCGAGGGCGGTGAGGAGGGCCAAGGCGTCGGCCTTGGCCTCGAATGCATCGACGGTGGCGGCGGCCCCCGCCCAATGGCGGCCGGCGCCGTCGTGGCGTGCCGTTCCCCGGCGAATGGCCGTGGCGCGGATCGACTGGCCTTCGGGCTGGTCGGTCTCGAAGCACTGCCCGACCTCGAACAGGGCGACGTCGCCATAGCCGCGGTCGGCGTTGCGCTGGGCCGCCCGGAGCAGGCCCGGAACGAGGCTCGGGCGCATGTCCGAGAGATCGGCGGCGATGGGGTTGGCCAGCGCCAGATCCGCCTTGCCGCCGCCGAACAGGACGGCGTCGTCATGCGGGATGAACGACCACGTCACCGCCTCCACGAGGCCGCGCGTGGCCAGTGCCCGCTTGGCAAGACGCGTGCGCTTCTGCAGGGGCGTCAGCGTCGCCTTGGCGATGGCGGCATCGCCACGGGTCAGCGGCTTCGGCTCGATCCGGTCGAGGCCGGCGATGCGAATGATCTCCTCCACGAGATCGGCCTTGCCTTCCACATCCGGGCGCCAGGACGGGGTGAGAACCTTCACCCGGTCGCCCGAGCCGGCCACGTGGAACCCGAGGGTCTCCAACGTCACCTTCATCTCGGCGCGGGACAGTTCGATCCCGGCGAGCCGGCGCGTCTCGGTCCAGGGGAAATCGATGACACGTTCCATCTCGGGCAAGTCACCGGCGATCACCGCCTCGCTCGCCGTGCCGCCGCAGACCTCGACGACCATGCCGGTGGCGAGGTCGAGCCCCGGCAGGGCGAAAACGGGGTCGACGCCACGCTCGAAGCGGTAGCGGGCATCGGTGATGATGCCGAGGCGCCGGCCGCTCTGAGCGATGTTCACCGGGTCCCACAGGGCGGATTCGATGATGACGTCCACGGTGGCGTCGTCGCAGCCAGAGGCCTCGCCACCGATGATGCCGCCGATGGATTCGGGGCCGTTCTCGTCGGCGATGACGACGATGCCGTCATCGAGCGCATAGGTCTTGTCGTCGAGCGCCTTCAGGCTCTCGCCGTCGCGGGCGCGACGGACCGTGAGAGCGCCCTTCACCTTGGCCGCGTCGAAGACGTGGAGCGGGCGTCCACGATCGAAGGTCAGGTAATTGGTGATGTCGACAAGCGCATTGATCGGGCGAAGGCCGATGGCGCGCAGGCGGGCCTGCATCCAGTCGGGGGAGGGTCCGTTCTTCACGCCGCGCACGAGGCGCAGGGCGAAATACGGGCACAATCCCTTGTCCGCGGGCTCGAAATCGAGGGCGACCGGCACGGGGCACTCGCCCTCGCCACGCACAGGCGGCATCGGCTCGCGCTTCAACACGCCGATGCCGGCAGCCGAAAGATCGCGGGCGATGCCGTGGATGGAGGTACAATCCGGGCGGTTCGGGGTGAGGTTGATCTCGATGACCGGATCGTCGAGCCCGGCATAGAGCGCGTAGGCCTGGCCGGTCGGGGCGTCCGCCGGCAGATCGAGGATGCCGCTGGATTCCTCGCCGAGGCCGAGTTCGGCGCCCGAGCACAGCATGCCGAGGCTCTCGACGCCCCGGATGTTGCCAACCGCCAAGGTCTTGTCGAGACCGGGCACGTAGGTGCCGGGGGGCGCGAACACCGTCTTCATCCCGGCGCGCGCATTCGGCGCTCCGCAGACGACCTGCACGGGCTGCCCGTCGCAGGCATCCACGGTGCAGACACGCAAACGGTCGGCATTGGGGTGCTGTTCGGCCGTGAGCACATGGGCGACGACAAAAGGCGCGAGCGCCGCCGCCTTGTCCTCGATGCCTTCGACTTCGAGACCGATCCGCGTCAACGTCTCGGAGATGTTCTCCAGAGACGAGTCGGTGTCGAGGTGCTCCTTGAGCCAGGAGAGGGTGAATTTCATGAGTTCGTCTCTTCGGCTCAGAGGGGCCGGGTTCTGGCGATCAGGAGAACCGCAAGCTTCTTGCGGTCGAGCGTCGTAAGAGATTCGATCAACGTCACGGTCTGTTCCGCAAGCTCGATGTAGCGCAACGTCTCGTCATGACGAACCTTCAGAGTAGGCGGCGAATAGTCGGCGGCGTTTCGAGCTTCCTGCAAACTCAAGAAGTTATTGCCGATATCGGTAACGGTCGGTCCGATCAGGTTCGCATCCCGGCTGTTGAGACGCTTCTTTGCCGTTCCATGATCGAGCAGGCGGTAGATCGGTTCGACGATGTCGTTCTCCTGGGTCCACCCGATCAATTCACTCGCGCAAATGAAGCAGAGAGCGTGAAAGACAGAATAGTAGGCCCCGCTGACCGCCCGGCGCATCGCCGCTTTGCGCAGGTTCACCCGGCCGCGCGTGTCCGCGAGCGTGCGGGATGTTTCCAGGAGATCGTAGACGAGTGGATTTCCGAGCCTCGGCATCAATGCCGGTCCGGCAGTGGTTCCGATGGGTCGTCGCCGAGCACTTCGTCATCCGGATAATCGTAGCGGATGTACGGAAATCGCTCCTCCCCCTTGTCGAGCAGCCGTTTCCGTAGAGCCGACAGAGCCCTGGTCGAAGCGTCTCCGCTGGTCACCCCTGCCTTCGGCCTGAAATGCGCCGTCACATGAAGCGAGGGCTCACCGTCGAAGTCGGGAGCCGGACGAACATCGGCGCTCTCGAACCCGTGCGGTCCGAGCGTTTCCCGCAGCACCTCGTTGGCGACCTGTCGGATCTCCTGCTCGGTCATGCGCGATCCCTCCCTCGGCATCCTAACTCGTCAGCCCGGCCACCAGGCTCGGGATGTCCAGCGGGCGGAAGCCGTAATGCTCCAGCCAGCGCACATCCGCCTCGAAGAACGGGCGCAGATCGGGCGTGCCGTATTTGAGCATGGCGATCCGGTCGATGCCCATGCCGAAGGCGAAGCCCTGGACGAAGTCCGGGTCGTAGCCGCAATTCCGGAGCACGTTCGGATGGACCATGCCGCAGCCGAGGATTTCGAGCCAGTCGGTGCCCTCGCCGAAGCGGATCTCGCCGCCTTTGCGCGAACACTGGATATCGACCTCGGCCGACGGCTCGGTGAAGGGGAAGAAGGACGGCCGGAAGCGCATCTTCACCGCATCGACCTCGAAGAAGGTGCGGCAGAACTCCTCCAGCACCCATTTCAGGTTGGCGATGGTGGCGCTCTTGTCGATCACCAGCCCCTCCACCTGATGGAACATCGGCGTATGGGTCTGGTCGGAATCGTGCCGGTAGGTACGGCCGGGGCAGATCACGCGGATCGGCGGCTCCTGGGACCGCATGGTGCGGATCTGGACCGGCGACGTATGGGTGCGCAGCACCTTGCGCTGGCCGTTGCGGTCGGGCGCCAGAAAGAACGTGTCGTGCATTTCGCGCGCCGGATGGCCGGGCGGGAAGTTGAGAGCGGTGAAGTTGTAGTCGTCGGTCTCGATGTCCGGGCCTTCGGCCACCGAGAAGCCCATATCGGCGAAGATCGCGGTGATCTCGTCCATGACCTGGCTGATCGGATGGATGCGCCCACGCGCTTCCGGCGCCTCACGCACCGGCAGGGTGACGTCGATCCGCTCCGCCGCGAGGCGGGCTTCGAGGGCGGCCTCTGTGAGCGCCTCGCGCCGCGTGGCGATGGCGCCCTGCACCCTGTCACGCAGGCCGTTGATGAGCGGACCGCGCTCCTTGCGCTCCTCCGGCGTCATGCTGCCGAGGGTCTTCAGCAGGTCGGAGATCGAGCCCTTCTTGCCGAGCGCAGCGACGCGCACGGCATCGAGGGAGGCCTCGTCGGATGCGCTCCCGACCTGTCCGAGCAGATCGCCTTCGAGGGTTTCGAGATCGGTCATCGGTTCAAACCACCGGTTGGCATCTGGCCTTCGGATCGTGTGCGGCCCCCGCGAGCGGTTTTGCGGGTAAGCGCCGCCAATGCAAGCGCGCCTGCCGACGATCCTTTGCAAAAGACGAAGGCGCGGCACCTCTCGGCCCGCGCCTTTCGCATCGACGAATGAGAGGGCGTGTGAACGCGCCTCAGGCAGCCTTCACGAATCAGGCAGCCTTGGCGAGGTCCGGAAGAGCGGCCTTGGCCTTCTCCACAACGACCGCGAAGCTGGCCGGCTCGTGAATGGCGAGCTCGGACAGAGCCTTGCGGTCCACCTCGATGCCGGACTTCGCGAGACCGTTGATGAAGCGCGAATAGGTCAGGCCGTGCTCGCGGACAGCGGCGTTGAGGCGCTGGATCCAGAGAGCGCGGAACGTGCGCTTCTTGTTCTTACGATCGCGGTAGGCATACTGCATGCCCTTCTCGACCGCCTGCTTGGCGATCCGGATCGTATTCTTGCGCCGGCCGTAATAGCCACGGGCGGCCTTGAGGACTTTCTTGTGCTTTGCGTGACTGGTCACGCCGCGCTTGACGCGGGCCATGGGTTCTCTCCTGGATTACGAAAACAGTATCGGCTGCGGCGAAGGATTACCGGCTGTTGGGCAGGAAATACTTCTTCACGTTGGCAGCATCGCCCTCGAACAGGGTGGTGGTGCCGCGCAGGTTGCGGATCTGCTTCGTCGTCCGCTTGATCATTCCGTGGCGCTTGCCGGCCTGGGCATACATGACCTTGCCGGTGCCGGTGATCTTGAAGCGCTTCTTCGCGCCCGACTTGGTTTTCAGCTTGGGCATTTGGCTCTCCTGAACGCGCATGCCCTCCGACCCTGGGACAGGGCGAAGGCGTGCGCTCGGTTGATGCTTCTGATGGAGCAGCACGAACCGCCACGGCAGCCCTATCGGCCGGGCGGTTCAACGCGAGGGGGCGTATGACAGAAAAGAGACGTGGTTTCAATGGCACCGCCACTCGTCGGGCCGTCGCCTTTCGCCCCCGAGCGCTCGGCAAAGCGACCGCCGTCGGATTTTCCATGGAAATGCTGCGTCCGGTTGCTTGACAGGCCGGGGTGCGGAAACTAGACCCCCGACACCGCCGGAAACGGGGCGGGACGCCGTGCGGGCGTAGCTCAGTTGGTTAGAGTGCCGGCCTGTCACGCCGGAGGTCGCGGGTTCGAGTCCCGTCGCCCGCGCCACGTCCATCATCGGCCTGCATCATGCGGGACGATCCGAATGCCCGGCTACCCAGATACGCGGGCGTAGCTTAGTTGGTTAGAGTGCCGGCCTGTCACGCCGGAGGTCGCGGGTTCGAGTCCCGTCGCCCGCGCCATTCTCAAGAATTCACGCAGCCGATGATGCAGCCTTCAAACGGGTTGCTTTGCGTGATGCCCTCGACATGGGGCATTCGTGCACTAGCCTTTGCCCGAGCGCGACTCGCGAAACGGGCTGTCCGAACCATGGCGGGCTTCTTCTTCCTGTACTTCACCGCCTGCATGGCGAATGCACCGGATACCTGCGAATCGAAGCGTCTTCCGCTCGACGTCGTCGATGCGCGAGGATGCATCCGCGTAGCACAGCCGCAGCTGGCGCGATGGGTCGACACCCATCCCGATTACCGCATCACCGCGTGGCGCTGCGGTTCGCCGCCCCGCGATCTCGGTACGCGGATCTGACGCGAATCGGCACCGCATCACGTTACCATTAAGCTCACCCGCAAGAGCACGATGGCGTGGCGGATCGGACACACCGGCCCGTGCCGCGATCCCGTTCGCGCCGCCGCCGCGATTTCGCCCCATCGCACCGGGATGGCGAAGCCGACGACATGGCAGCGCAGCGAACCGGCACCGAGCGATGATGGCTTTCCCCCTTTCACCCATTCTGTCGCGGCTGGGCGGCATCGTCCTCTTGGGGAGCCTGTTGGCGGTGGGCGGCTGCGGCGGGCCGACGATCCTGCCCGAGGCCGACAACCTCACGAGCCCGGTGATTCTCGACGAGGGTGCCGCCGCCGCCGCGATCTCCCGCTACAGGGCGTCGCACGGGCTCGGCCCGGTGGTGCTGGATTCGAGCCTGATCCGGGCTGCGTCCTACCAGGCGGAATCCAATGCCCGGGCCGGCAAGCTCAGCCACGAGATCGGCGGTACCTTCGATTCGCGCATGGCGCGGGCGGGGTTCGGCCGCTCCTTCGCCGCCGAGAACCTCAGCGCCGGTTCGAATACGTTCGACGAGGTGCTGGCACGCTGGAAAGCCTCATCCGAGCACAACAAGAACATGCTGATGCCTCAGCTGAAGCGAATCGGCATCGCCCGCGTCGATGCGCCGGGTACGCGCTACAAGCGCTTCTGGGCCTTGGTCCTCGCCGGAAACTGAGGCGCATACGTCCTCGCCGCGCGGCTCAATCCGTAAGTTGATCCGACTCGGTCAACCCGTCCTGGATGCTGCGAATGATCGTGCGCATCTCGGGGATCATCGCGATGGCCCTGGCGATCCGCAACGCCTCCTCGCGGGTCATGAGGCCGGTTGCCTCTCGCTTCTCGGGCTCGTCGGAGAAGTAGGTCCAGGCGACGGCCGCTCCGTCCGCATCCTCGACGCAGAAACTCTCGACTTTCTCGACGACGAGCCAGGGGGTGGGGAAGCCGCGCGCGGTCATCGCTCGTCTCTGTTGCCGGGAAGGATAGGGGGAGGGGCAGCGGGATGGTGGGCGGTGACGGGCTCGAACCGCCGACCCTCTCCGTGTAAAGGAGACGCTCTACCAACTGAGCTAACCGCCCGGTGCGCGCCGCATCGTTAATCCAAGCATCGTCGGGATGGCAACCCTCCTCGGCACGAGGCCGGTGGAGGACCATACGAAAAGGCCCCGGGGAAACCCCGGGGCCTTTCCATTTTTCACCCGCGGATGACGCTCAGTGAGCGATCACCGTGGTCGGCTCGTCCTCGCCGACCACCGGGCGGCGGGCGACAGGGAGCGGCTCTTCCCACTCGATGCGCTCCGGCACCCTCACGAGGGCGTGCTGAAGCACCTGGTCCATCCGGGAGACCGGGATGATCTCCATCCCGTTCTTCACGCTGTCGGGCACCTCGGCGATGTCCTTGGCGTTCTCCTCGGGGATGAGGACCGTCTTGATGCCGCCGCGCAAGGCAGCGAGCAGCTTCTCCTTCAGACCGCCGATGGGCAGGATGCGGCCACGCAGGGTGACCTCTCCGGTCATCGCCACATCCTTCCTCACCGGGATGCCGGTGAGGGTCGAGATGATGGCGGTGGCCATGCCGATACCGGCCGACGGACCGTCCTTCGGGGTCGCCCCTTCCGGAACGTGAACGTGGATGTCGCGACGCTCGAACAGCGGCGGCTCGATGCCGAAGTCGAGGGCCCGGGAGCGGACATAGCTCGCCGCCGCCGAGATCGACTCCTTCATCACGTCACGCAGGTTGCCGGTGACCGTCATCTTGCCCTTGCCGGGCATCATGACGCCTTCGATCGTCAGCAACTCGCCGCCGACCTCGGTCCAGGCGAGACCCGTCACCACGCCGACCTGATCCTCCTCGTCGATCTCGCCGTAGCGGAACTTCGGCGCGCCGAGGAAGACCGGCAAGTTCTTCTCGGTGACAGCAACGGCCTTCACCTTGGTGATGAGGATCTCCTTCACCGCCTTGCGGATCAGGTTCGAGATCTCGCGCTCCAGGTTACGCACGCCCGCTTCCCGCGTGTAACGGCGGATGAGCATGAGGACGCCGGAATCGTCGATCTCCCATTCCTTGGCCGTGAGGCCGTGCTTCTTCACGGCACCCGGGATCAGGTGCTTGCGGGCGATCTGAAGCTTCTCTTCCTCGGTGTAGCCGGCGATGCGGATCACCTCCATGCGGTCCATCAGGGGCGCAGGGATGTTGAGCGTATTCGCCGTCGTCACGAACATCACGTCCGAGAGATCGTAATCGACCTCCAGGTAGTGATCGTTGAACGTGCCGTTCTGCTCCGGGTCGAGCACCTCGAGGAGAGCCGCGGACGGATCGCCGCGGAAATCCTGGCCCATCTTGTCGATCTCATCGAGCAGGATGAGCGGGTTCGAGGTCTTGGCCTTGCGCATCGACTGCACGATCTTGCCGGGCATCGAACCGATATAGGTCCGGCGGTGACCGCGGATCTCGGCCTCGTCACGCACACCACCCAGCGACATCCGGACGAATTCGCGACCGGTCGCCTTGGCGATGGACTTGCCGAGCGAGGTCTTGCCGACGCCGGGAGGACCGACGAGGCACAGGATCGGACCGGTGAGCTTGTTCGCGCGCTGCTGCACGGCGAGATACTCGACGATGCGCTCCTTGACCTTTTCCAGACCGAAATGGTCCTGGTCGAGCATGACCTGGGCGCCCAGCAGATCCTTCTTGATCCGCGACCGCTTCGACCACGGGATGCCGAGCATCCAATCGAGGTAGTTGCGCACGACCGTGGCCTCGGCCGACATCGGCGACATCTGGCGAAGCTTCTTCAGCTCGGCCATCGCCTTCTCACGGGCTTCCTTCGAGAACTTGGTCTTCTCGATCTTCTCTTCGATTTCGGCGAGCTCGTCCTTGCCGTCCTCGGAATCGCCCAGTTCCTTCTGGATCGCCTTCATCTGCTCATTGAGGTAGTACTCGCGCTGGGTCTTCTCCATCTGCCGCTTCACGCGGGTCCGGATGCGCTTTTCCACCTGCAGCACGGAGATCTCGCTCTCCATCAGCGACAGGACGCGCTCGAGGCGCTCCGCCACCGTGGGGATTTCGAGGATCGCCTGCTTGTCGGCGATCTTGACGGCGAGATGCGAGCCGACGGTATCGGCGAGCTTCGACGGCTCGTCGATCTGAGTGACCGCGGAGACGACCTCGGGCGAGATCTTCTTGTTGAGCTTCACGTAGTTCTCGAACTCGGAGATGACCGAGCGGGCGAGAGCCTCTGCCTCGACGGGATCGCCGAGCTCATCCGTCAGCGTCTCGACATCGGCCTCGTAGAAGGAATCCGACTTGTTGAAGTTCGTGATCTTGGCGCGGCCCGCGCCTTCGACGAGCACCTTCACGGTACCGTCGGGCAGCTTCAGGAGCTGAAGGACGCTGGCGAGCGTGCCGATCTTGTAGATCGCATCGGTCGACGGATCGTCGTCGCTGGCATTGATCTGGGTGGCCAGCAGGATGTGGCGGTCGGTGCGGACGGCCTCTTCGAGGGCGCGGATCGACTTCTCGCGGCCGACGAAGAGCGGCACGATCATGTGCGGGAAGACGACGATGTCACGCAGGGGCAGAACGGCGTAGGAGCCCGTCGAACCCGGGACGACCGGCTGGCGAGATTTCGATTGGGTCATGTCGGACTTCCTCTTGATGGATTCCGGGCTCTAGCTCCTCGAAATGAGCAAGGATCCTGCCACGGACCGACCAGTCCGCATCGCGGGGTCGGAAGCATCGCTGAACTGTGAGGCTGGAGGCGGGACACCGCACCTCAGAAGGTGAGCGTGCGGCCATCGCCGTCTGACACTTCAGATGGAAGCCGGGGAGAGCTTTTTCAAGAATTCTCCCCGGACCGTTTCGGCGGCTAAGTCTCTGCCGCCGCTTTACGCCCTCAGGCGCTGACGCTCGCGGGAACGTCCTTGTTGCGGTCGCCATGGATGTAGAGCGGGCGCGACTTGCCCTCGACCACCTCGGGACCGATCACCACCTGCTCCACCGAATCGAGGCCGGGCAGGTCGTACATCGTCTCGAGCAGGATCGTCTCCAGGATCGAGCGCAGGCCGCGGGCGCCGGTCTTCCGCTCGATGGCCTTGCGGGCCACCATGGAGAGCGCCTCTTCCTGGAAGGTCAGGTCGACATTCTCCATCTCGAACAGGCGCTGGTACTGCTTCACCAGGGCGTTCTTCGGCTCCTGCAGGATGCGCTTGAGGGCGACCTCATCGAGGTCCTCCAGCGTCGCAAGCACGGGCAGACGGCCGACGAACTCGGGGATCAGGCCGAACTTCAGCAGATCCTCGGGCTCGACATTGCGGAAGATTTCGCCGGTGCGGCGGTCGTCCGGGGCCTGCACGGTCGCGCCGAAGCCGATCGAGGTGCCCTTGCCGCGCGCCGAGATGATCCGCTCCAGCCCGGCGAACGCGCCGCCGCAGATGAAGAGGATGTTAGTGGTGTCGACCTGCAGGAATTCCTGCTGCGGGTGCTTGCGACCGCCCTGCGGGGGCACGGAGGCGACGGTGCCTTCCATGATCTTCAGGAGGGCCTGCTGCACGCCTTCACCCGACACGTCGCGGGTGATCGACGGGTTGTCGGACTTCCGCGAGATCTTGTCGATCTCGTCGATGTAGACGATGCCGCGCTGCGCCCGCTCGACGTTGTAATCCGACGCCTGGAGCAGCTTCAGGATGATGTTCTCGACATCCTCGCCGACATAGCCGGCTTCGGTCAGCGTCGTCGCGTCGGCCATGGTGAAGGGCACGTCGAGGATGCGGGCGAGGGTCTGCGCGAGCAGAGTCTTGCCCGAACCGGTCGGCCCGATCAGCATGATGTTGGACTTCGCCAGCTCGACGTCGTTGTGCTTCGAGGCGTGGGCGAGGCGCTTGTAATGGTTGTGGACCGCGACGGAGAGAACCTTCTTCGCGAAATCCTGGCCGATGACGTAATCGTCCAGGACGCGGCGGATCTCCTTCGGCGTGGGCACGCCGTCGCGCGATTTCACCAGCGAGGACTTCGATTCCTCACGGATGATGTCCATGCACAGTTCGACACACTCGTCGCAGATGAACACCGTCGGGCCCGCGATCAGCTTGCGGACCTCGTGCTGGCTCTTGCCGCAAAACGAGCAGTACAGCGTGCTCTTCGAGTCGTTGCCGCCAGTCTTGCTCATATCGGTCTCCGTTCGCGGGTGCGACGCCAGCCCCGGGGCGCACGCGCATCTTCTAAGATCTAAGGGCGCCCGCCTAAAGAAACAGTCACCTGCGCGCTTTCTGCCGGTAGGTCAGACTCGCGATGCAAGCATGCTGCCGCGACGGGATCAAGGCAAAGCCGCATTGGCGGCCCGCCTCTAAAGGACGCGCCGGGGCCGCCATGCGGCCACGGCGCGGTCGAGATCAGGCTGCGGCCGGCTCGGGACGCTTCTGGATCACTTCGTCGATCAGGCCGAATTCCTTGGCCGCGTCGGCGGTCATGAAATTGTCGCGCTCGAGCGCCTGGACGATGGTGTCGTAGTCGCGACCGGTATGCTTCACGTAGATCTCGTTGAGGCGCTTCTTCAGCGCTTCGATCTCGCGGGCATGGATCAGGATGTCCGTGGCCTGGCCCTGGAACCCGCCGGACGGCTGGTGGACCATGATTCGGGCGTTCGGCAGGGCGAAGCGGTGGCCGGGCTCACCGGCGGTGAGCAGCAGCGATCCCATCGAGGCGGCCTGGCCGACGCAGAGGGTCGTCACCGGGCAGCGGATGAACTGCATCGTGTCGTAGATCGACAGGCCCGACGTCACCACGCCACCGGGCGAATTGATGTAGAAGGAAATTTCCTTCTTCGGGTTTTCGGCTTCGAGGAACAGCAGCTGCGCGACGATCAGCGAAGCGCCGTAATCTTCGACCGGGCCGGTGAGGAAGATGATCCGCTCACGCAGCAGGCGGGAATAGATGTCGAACGCACGCTCGCCGCGGCTCGACTGCTCGACCACCATGGGAACGAGTGCGCTGTTATAATAGTCGACCGGATCTCTCATCATTCTCGTGCCCCAGGCTTCAAGGGGTCCGGCCGCGCGAATGGCGCGCGAGCCGGACGTGTCAGCGAACTACGGCGGCGGTGAACGCCGCCTTTACATCCAAGCCCGCCGCCCTTTTCGGAGCCTCGAGCTCAATCGGCCTTTGCGACGGCCGGGAGATCGTCGCCCGAAGGAGCCTGGGATTTGTCCGTCTCCGACTCCGTCGATCCGGCGCTGGCCGCATCGGCGTCCTCATCTGCGAACAAAGCATCCTTCGAAACAGGCTCTTCGACCAGCTTCACCTGGGCGAGGACATGGTCGACGACCTTCTCCTCGAACAGGGGTGCGCGAAGCTCGGCCAGGGCCTGTGCGTTCTTCCGGTAGAAGTCCCAGACCTGCTGCTCCTGCCCGGGATACTGCCGGACACGGGCGATCAGGGCCTGGTTCACCTCGTCGTCACTGACCTTGATATCGGCGGTCTCGCCCACCTGCGCAAGCACCAAGCCGAGACGGACGCGCCGCTCGGCGATCTTGCGGTACTCGGCCGTGGCCTTTTCCTCGGTGGTTCCCTCGTCCTCGAAGGTCTTGCCGCGGGTCTTCAGGTCCTGCTCGACCTGGGCCCACACGGCAGCGAATTCCTGGTGGACGAGGCTCGGGGGCAGGTCGAAAGCGTACTTGCCGTCGAGGGCGTCGAGGAGCTCCTTCTTGAGCTTGCGGCGCGACTGGGCCTCGAAATCACCACCGAGGGCGCCGGCGACGGCTTCCTTCAGCTTCTCCAGCGATTCCATGCCGAAGCCCTTGGCGAGCTCGTCGTCGATCTTGGTCTCGCCCGGAGCCTGGATCGCCGTGACGGTCACGTCGAACTCGGCATCCTTGCCGGCGAGGTGCTCGGCACCGTAGGCCTCGGGGAAGGTCGACTTCACCACCAGCGACTGGCCGACCTTGGCGCCGACCAGCTGGTCTTCGAAGCCGGGGATGAACGAGCCCGAGCCGAGCTCCAGATCCACGCCTTCGCCCTTGCCGCCGTCGAACTCGACGCCGTCGATCTTGCCGACGAAATCGATGGTGACGCGGTCGCCCGTGGCGGCCTCGGCACCCTCGTCCTTCGGGGTGAAGGCGCGGTTCGAGGAGGCCATGCGGTTGATTGCCTCGTCCACCTCTTCGTCGCTCGGCTTGGCGACCTGCTTCGTCAGGGTGACGTCGGACAGGTCGACGAGCTCGAAGCTCGGCAGGACTTCGAGGGCGACGTTGAAGGACAGGTCGTCCTTGGCCTCGAGCGCCCGGTCGACGATGGAAGCCTCGCCGGGGAATTCGATCTTCGGCTCGAGGGCGAGCTTGAGGTTGTTGTCGGTGACGATCTTCTGGTTGGCCTCGTTGACCGCGTTCTGCAGCACGTCGGCCATCACCGAGCGGCCGTAGAGCTTGCGCAGATGGGCCACCGGCACCTTGCCGGGGCGGAAGCCCTTGATCTGGGCCTTGTCCTTGAGGGTGGACAGCTCGGTCGTCAGGCGCTCTTCGAGCTCCTTGGCGGCCAGAAGCACCTGGAACTCGCGCTTCAGACCCTGGGAGAGTGTCTCGGTCACCTGCATCGTCGTCTTCCCGCTGTCGTCCGTGTGATCGGTCAAAAAATCTCGAATGGCGCCGCCGTCGAGGGCGGGACACCACAGGCGGCGTTTGACGAAGCGCGCCCGACCGGAGGCCGACTCCGAGAGGCAGAGCGGGCCGGCCATCGCTGTGAGCCAATCCGTTCCCGACGGCGGAGGCTGGTGCGGGCGGAGGGGCTCGAACCCCCACGTCTTGCGACACTGGAACCTAAATCCAGCGCGTCTACCAGTTCCGCCACGCCCGCAAGCGCCAACGCCCGGCGCGCCTTTTCAGCCGCCAGAGCGCGGTCCTATAGCATGCGCGCGCAAGTCCGCAGCAAAAAAATAAGACCTCGCCCATCAGGGGCGTGGCGGCGGTTGGCGCCGCGCGGGACCGCCGTCTACAAGCGGGCGAAAGCGCCGGATGCGCCTGAGCATCCCTTCATTCCCGTCCGAGGTGACATGCCGAGTTCCGACCTGAAGAATGACCACCCGCCCTCGGAGACCGGTGGCCTGTCCCGCCGTTCGCTGATCGGCCGGGCGGCGGCCCTCGGCCTTGCCGGACCGGCTTTCATCGCGGGCGCGGGGGCGCAAACCGGATCGGGCAAGGCTACCCCAAAGGCAGCGCCCGTGCCGGCCAAGCCGGCCGAGACCAAGCCAGCCGAGACCAAGCCGGCCGAGCCGTTGCCCGAACCGCGCGCGCTCATCGCCGGACCGGGCACGAACCGCCTGAAACCCGAGCCGGCCGCCGAGACGCCGATCTGGACCTTCGACGGCAAAGCGAGCCTTCCCGTCATCCGGGCGAAACTCGGCGACACCGTCCGCCTGCGCGTCGAAAACAAGACGGACAAGCCGCTCTCCCTCCACTGGCACGGGGTCCGCAACCAGAACGCCATGGACGGCGTCGGCGGCGTGACCCAGCCGCCGATCGCTCCGGGTGCGGACTTCACTTACTCCTTCGTCCCGCCGGATGCGGGCACGTTCCTGATCCGGCCCCTCGTCGTGGGCGGTTCGAGCGAACCGTCGGGGCGGGGCCTTGCCGGCGCGTTGATCGTCGAGGAGACCTCGCCGCCCTCGCTCGACCAGGATCTCGCGCTGCTGATGCAGGATTGGCGGCTGGAGGAGAACGGCGCGCTGATGCCGTTCGGGCAGGCGGCTTTCGCCGCGGCCTCCGGGCGCCTCGGCAATCTCGTCACGATCAACGGTAAGCCGGTTCCCGAAGCGGTGGAGGTTCGCCCGGGATCGCGGATCCGCCTGCGGCTCGGCAATGTCTGCAACGCGCGCGGAACCCGCATCCGGTTCGAGGGCGCCAAGGTCTACGTGGTGGCGGTGGACGGCCAGCCCACCGACACGTTCGAGCCCCTGCGCGCGACGCTGCCCTTCCCCCCCGGCACCCGCTACGACCTGATGCTCGACATGCCGGCGGAGGCCGGCGCCAGCGTCACGGTCAATGCCCTGGTGGGCAACGGCCTCGTCCTGGCGACACTCACCGCCAAGGGCCAGCCGGTGACGGAGAAGCGTCCGCCGATCGCACCGGTGGGCGAGAACAAGCTCCTGCCCGCCGAGGTCAAGCTCCAGAACGCAATCCGCCGCGACATCGCGATCACCGGCGGCGCCAAGCTGGACAAGGACAAGCCCAACGCCGAACCGGCCTATTCCGGTGATCCGAACCGGGTCTGGGCGATCAACGGGATCACGGGCGCCTCCGGCACCGCTCCCTCCTTCACAGTGAAGCGCGGCCAGGTGGTGGTCCTGGCGATCCGAAACGACACCGCCTTCCCGCAGGCCCTGCACGTCCACGGCCACGCCTTCCGGCTGCTTCACCCGCTGGACGACGGCTGGGAGCCCTATTGGCTCGACACGTTCCAGCTGCTCGAAAGCCGCACGGCCCGGATCGCCTTCAAGGCGGACAATCCCGGCCGCTGGGTCATCGGCTCCACGGTGCTGGAGCGGTTCGACACCGGATTGTGGACGAGCTTCGAGGTCACTTGACCAGGCCGGCGAGAACCCGCGGCATCATCTCCGGCAGGTCCTCGGCGATGAGCCCCGGCCCGTGTCGCAAACCGGCATCGCCATGGAGCCAGACCGCCGCGCAGGCGGCCTCGAAGGCCGGCATGCCCTGCGCCAGTAGGCCGGCGACGAAGCCGCCGAGGACATCGCCGGAACCGGCGGTGCCGAGATGGGGCGTGGCGTGGTCGTTGATCGCGGCGCGTCCGTCGGGCGCGGCGATGATGGTATCGGCGCCCTTCAACACCACCACCGCCCCGGCGACAGACGCCGCCCTCAGCGCCCGTTCGAGCTTGCTCGCCTTCGGGTCGACGGCGTCCGTATCGGCGAAGAGGCGGCCGAACTCACCGGAATGCGGGGTCAGCACTGCCTGCCCCCCGCCATCCGCGATGATGCTCGCCAATTGGTCGACCTGACCCTTGAAGCTCGTGAGCGCGTCGGCGTCGAGGACGAGGCTTCGCCCGACGCCGGCCGCCACGGCGACACGCTCGCGGGTCGCCTCGCCGCTCCCCATGCCGGGGCCGGCGAGGATGACGTTGAGGCGCTCGTCCACGAGGAGATCGTCGAGGTCGTCGGCGGTCTCGCATGGCGTCAGCATGATCGCGGTGAGATGCGCGGCGTTCTCGGCCATGGCGGCGGTGGGGGAGGCCACGGTGACGAGGCCGGCCCCGACCCGCAACGCCGCCCGTGCCGCGAGGCGGATCGCCCCGGTCTTGAAGGCGGGCCCGGACAGGGCGAGGACATGCCCCCTCGTGTATTTGTGACTCACGGCGTCGAGCCTCGGAAAATCAGAGTCCCAGAGACCCGGCCCGTTGCGCCAAACCCTCGGAGTGCCGGCCAGTCCTTCCTGGATGGCGGCATCGCCGATGCCGATATCGGCCACATGGAGATGGCCGCAATGGTCGCGGCCCGGCTGCAGCAGGTGGCCCGGCTTCAACGCGACGAAAGTCACCGTCTCGCGCGCCCTGAGCGCCACCCCGCGTAGAGCGCCCGTATCGCCGTCGATCCCGCTCGGAATGTCGACGGCGAGGACCGGAACGTCTGTCGCGGCGACCCGCTCGACCATGGCCTTCGCCGCGCCGTCGAGGTCGCGGGACAGGCCCGCCCCGAACAGGGCATCGATGACGAGGGCGGCCCCCACCGGATCGGCCTCGGATAGGACGGGCCCCTCCCAGTCAGCGGCGGCCAACGCGGCGTCGCCCGTCAGGCTCTCCACCGGCGCGGTGCAGACGAGATCGACCGCATAGCCGCTGCGTTCGAGGAGGCGGGCGGCAGTGAGACCGTCCCCACCATTGTTGCCGGGTCCGCAGAGGACGAGGATGCGGGAGGGCGCGGCGACCATCGCGGCGGCCCTCTGGGCCACGGCGGCGCCCGCCCGGCGCATCAGCTCGATCCCCGGAACGCCCGCCGCTATGGCGGCGGCGTCCATTCTCCGCATCGCTTCGACGGTGATCAGACGGTGTGGGGGCATTCGAAACTTCGCCTTGTCCATGTTGTCCATGCCTGCGCACCGCTCATGCCGCGCCGTTATTTCAGGCGCAAAGCGGGCTTGGCTGAAACGATTTGCATTCGTTGCCTACCGAATGGGCAATTTAACGCCTGTCTCGGGGAAAACGGCGTGGCGAAGGCCGTGCCGCGATGGTAGGAAAAGGGCCCGGAGCAGCATTCAGGTCAGGCCCGTTCGGCATGAAGAAGATCGAAGCGATCATCAAGCCATTCAAGCTGGACGAGGTGAAGGAGGCCCTTCAAGAGGTCGGCCTTCAGGGCATCACCGTGATCGAAGCCAAGGGGTTCGGCCGGCAGAAGGGCCATACCGAGCTCTATCGCGGCGCCGAATACGTGGTCGATTTCCTGCCCAAGGTGAAGCTCGAGATCGTCCTCTCCGACGCCCTGGTCGAAGGTGCCGTGGAAGCCATCCGCAAGTCGGCCCAGACCGGACGCATCGGCGACGGCAAGATCTTCGTCTCGACCATCGAGGAAGCGATCCGCATCCGCACCGGCGAGACCGGCACCGACGCGATCTAGCGCCCGCTTCCGGCGGATGTTCCGGCATGGCTTCGGCCGGCCGGCGGCGGCGGTCGAACGGAACGATGGGGCGAAGGCGCCGGCCTGTTACAATCCGGCCAAGCGCGGCTCTAGCCTCGCGCCGCCCTAGAAGCTAAGTCCCTCGCGCACGCCCCTTCCCAATCCGCGGCACGCCACCGCGTGGTGCGGCAAAACCACGGCCGAGACAGGCTGAGCCTCGAAGGAGACACAGGGATGGCAAAGACCGCCGATCAGGTCCTCAAGGAAATCAAGGACAACGACGTCAAGTACGTCGATTTCCGCTTCACCGATCCCCGGGGCAAGTGGCAGCACGTCACGTTCGACGTGTCCCTCGTCGATGAGGAAATCTTCGCCGAAGGCACGATGTTCGACGGCTCGTCGATCGCCGGCTGGAAGGCGATCAACGAATCCGACATGCTGCTGATGCCCGACCCGGCGACGGCCTGCATGGACCCGTTCTTCTCGGCCTCCACCATGTCGATCGTCTGCGACGTGCTCGAGCCCTCGTCCGGCCTGCCGTATTCGCGCGATCCGCGCAGCACCGCCAAGCTCGCCGAGGCGTTCCTCAAGTCCACCGGCATCGGTGACACGATCTATGTCGGCCCCGAGGCCGAGTTCTTCGTGTTCGACGACGTGAAGTTCGGCTCCGACCCGTACCATACCGGCTTCCAGCTCGATTCGGTCGAACTGCCCACCAACGGATTCACCGATTACGAGGGCGGCAACCTCGGCCACCGCGTCGCCACCAAGGGCGGCTACTTCCCGGTGCCGCCGCAGGATTCGGCGCAGGACATGCGCGGCGAAATGCTGGCCGCCATGCAGTCCATGGGCGTCAAGGTCGAGAAGCACCACCACGAGGTCGCCTCGGCCCAGCACGAGCTCGGCATGAAGTTCGACACGCTGACCCTACTCGCCGACCACATGCAGATCTATAAGTACGCGATTCACAACGTGGCCCAGAGCTACGGCAAGACCGCGACCTTCATGCCCAAGCCCGTCTACGGCGACAACGGCTCGGGCATGCACGTGCACCAGTCGATCTGGAAGGACGGCAAGCCGATCTTCGCCGGCGACAAGTATGCCGATCTCAGCCAGGAATGCCTCTGGTACATCGGCGGCATCATCAAGCACGCCAAGGCGCTGAACGCCTTCACCAACCCGTCCACCAACTCCTACAAGCGTCTGGTGCCCGGCTACGAGGCCCCCGTGCTGCTGGCCTACTCGGCCCGCAACCGCTCGGCCTCCTGTCGTATCCCGTGGACGACGAACCCGAAGGCCAAGCGCGTCGAGGTCCGGTTCCCCGATCCGATGGCGAACCCCTACCTCGCCTTCTCGGCCCTGCTGATGGCCGGCCTCGACGGCATCATCAACAAGATCGATCCGGGCCCGGCCATGGACAAGGATCTCTACGACCTGCCCCCGCGCGAGTTGAAGAAGATCCCCACCGTCTGCGGCAGCCTGCGTGAAGCCCTCACGAACCTCGACCGCGACCGCGCCTTCCTCAAGGCCGGCGGCGTGTTCTCGGACGACCAGATCGACTCCTTCATCGAACTGAAGATGACGGAAGTGATGCGCTACGAGATGACCCCGCATCCGGTCGAGTTCACGATGTACTACTCGCTCTGAGAGCGGGCCGGCCGGGCGGCTCGCCCGGCCTTTCGGACAATGCGCGACGCCGGGGCCTCGAAAGGGGCTCCGGCGTTTCGCGTTTCACCCCCCCCGATTTCGTAACTGATATTATGCTATTATTCCTTTATAGGTATAATAGCTTGATCAAGGGGGTGAATCCGATGTCGTCGAGCGCAACGGCCCTTCTGCGGGCGAGATGGCTGATCACGTCGTGCCGTGTTCAGGTCGCGTTTCAGCGGTTGCGTCTGTCGCTCCGTGCGTACCATGCCGATCAACCCCGCGTGCCGGCCGGACATCCGGACGGCGGCCAATGGACGGACGGCGGTGCGGGCGACGGATATGATTCCGGTGACGATGCGCGGATCGTCCACGTCTCGGATGACCTCAACCGTCGGTACACGGTCGTGCTCTCCGAAGAAGAGGTGCGCGGCGGCCATACGCTTCGCGAGCATGTCGGTAAGACGGACGCGCAGATGATGCAGCGCGTCCAGTCCAGCAAAAGGAGATTTCTGTTCGTAGACTATGGCCTCAGGCGAGATGGCACGTTCGAGTCTGTGGAGACCGCAAACGATCTCATCAACCGCACCTTGAAACAGAACGCCTCCGAAGTTGATGACGTCGCAACCGGGAAAAAGGCCAATGCATTCCTAAAGTCCCGATTTGGATACAAAACTAGTCGGGAAGCCTACACGGCGGGGCAGCTTGAGCCGTACATGCGTACGACTTACGGTGTCGGAATCTTTATCCTTCACGATCCGGGCAACCCCCGCGGGTACCGCATCCATACCGCCTATCCGCGCAACGACGGAGATTGACATGCGAGCGTCCCCGGAATTCCTGAAGTTCGGCCGTTGGTTCATGCAGGACATCGGTGGCGGCGCGCCGACGCTCGACGAGATGTACGATTTCGTTCTCAACCTCTTCCGCGGCGAGGAGCGCGTCCGGTTGCGGCAGTTCATCGACCGCGCCCTCCGCGAGGCGTCCGACGAGACGTTGAAGGGATTGTGGAAGGAGACGGACGCCGACATCTACTTCCCCACCGCGCAGGATCTGCGCGCATTCCTGACCGGCGCCCGCGACCGGCTCTGAACGCCGTTTCGTGCCCCTTGCGCGACGCCGATCCGAATCGGCCGCCGATATTCACCCATCTGGCGGGCACCTCGGGTCCCCTCTCCTTCCAGGAGAGGGAGCCCGTCGCGCCTCATGTCGAACCCCTGTTGGATAGAGCGAGTAGCCCACAAGGGAGGGGGACGCGCTTCGTCTGAAGGAGCAGACGGGTGAACCCCGTCGGTCAAAAACTCCGCGTCGGGCGGTCGAGGACGCTGCGTCCCATCAGGCTGGCGGCGAGATCCGTCATCAGGATGGCGGTGCGGCCGCGCTCGTCGAGGAACGGGTTGAGCTCGACGAGGTCGAGGCTGCGGACGAGCCCGCTATCGTGCAGCATCTCCATGGCGAGATGCGCCTCGCGGAAGGTGGCGCCGCCCGGAACCGTGGTGCCGACGCCCGGCGCGATGCCGGGATCGAGAAAATCCACGTCGAGGCTCACATGCAGCCATCCGCCGGCGGCGGCCACCCGTTCGAGGAAGGCCTTCAGCAGGATGCCGATGCCGAACTCGTCGATGGCGCGCATGTCGTGCACCGTGATCCCAGCCTCGCGGATCGTCTGCCGCTCCGCTGGATCGACGCTGCGCAGGCCGATCATGCAGACGTTGTGCGGTTTCACCGGCGCGACGGGCGGCGGCAGGTAGGGGGCGAACCCCTTGAGACCGATCGCATAGGCCATCGGCACGCCGTGGAGATTGCCGCTCGTCGTCGTCTCCAGGGTGTGGAGATCGGGATGCGCGTCGAGCCAGAGCACATGCAACTCGCTTCCCTCTTCGGCCGCCCGCCGGCTCATGCCCGAGACCGTACCGGCCGAGAGGCTGTGATCGCCGCCGAGGAAAATCGGCAGGCCCTCGCCCCCGGCCCGATAGGCGGCCTCGCTGAGCGCCGACGTCCAGCGCGCGAAGTCGGAGAGGTTGGTCACGCTCGGATTGGGATGGGCGACGGCCTCGCCGGGGGGAGGGGCGATGTTCCCGCGATCCTCCACCACCAGGCCGAGGGAGGTGAGGGCGCCGCCCAAACCGGCGGCCCGGTAAGCGCTCGGGCCCATGTCGCAGCCCAGCCGGCTCGTGCCCTCCTGGACCGGCACGCCGATGAGGATGCAGCGTTTCTCGTCCATGGGTTCATTCTCCGATCCGCCGACACCATAGGGGCCGCGCACGACAGCCGTGAGGCACGGGTCGGCGGATCGTCATGGCGCCGCAGGATCGGGACCAGCCCGGCCCTCCGCCCGAAGCAGCATCCCGAACAGGTCGCGGGGATCGTCCGGGTCCGCCAGCAGGTCGAGATCCGCGAAGAAGCCGGTGCCGGCCAGCACCGAGCGCAGGTATCGCAGGGCGGAGAAATCCTCGACCGCGAAACCGACGGAATCGAACAGCGTGATCTGCCTGTCGTCCCTCCGCCCCGGCACCTCGCCGGCGATCACCCGCCAGAGTTCGGTGACGGGGTGATCGGCCGGCAATTGCTGGATCTCGCCTTCGAGCCGGGTCTGGGGCGCGTATTCGACGACGATGTCCGAACGGCGAAGGATGTCGGGGTGGAGCTCGGTCTTGCCGGGGCAATCCCCGCCGACGGCGTTGATGTGGATGCCGGGGCCGACGAGGTTGTCGGTGAGGATGGTGGCGCATTGCTTGTCGGCCGTCGCCGTGGTGACGATGTCGGCGCCTTCCACCGCCCCGGCGGTGCTCGAACAGATCGCGATCCTGAAGCCGAACCCCGCGAGGTTGCGCCGGCACTTGGCGCTGGCGGCCGGGTCGATGTCGTAGAGGCGCAGGGAATCGATGCCGATGAGGGCCTTGAAGGCCAGCGCCTGGAACTCGGCCTGGGCGCCGTTCCCGATGATCGCCATGGTCCGCGCCCCTTTCGGGGCGAGGTATTTCGCCGCGACCGCCGACATGGCGGCGGTGCGCAGAGCCGTGAGGATCGTCATCTCGGTGAGCAGCATCGGATAGCCGTTGCCGACATCGGCCAGCACGCCGAAGGCGGCCACGGTCTGGCGCCCGCTGCGGGCGTTCTTCGGGTGACCGTTGACGTATTTGAAGCCGTAGGTGGTGCCGTCGCTGGTCGGCATCAGTTCGATCACCCCGTCCGCGCTGTGGGAGGCCAGGCGCGGCTGCTTGTCGAACAGGTGCCAGCGCCGGAAATCTTCCTCGATCGTGGCGGCCAATTCCCGCAGGAACCGCTCGACGCCGATCGCGAGGACGAGCCTCATCATGTTGTCGACGCTGACGAAGGGAACGACATTCAGTTTGTCCGCCATGACGCCTCGTCTCCCGGACCGATACCGAATCGATCATAGGCAGGATGCGCGCCCGCGCGAGGCGGCATAGCCCTTGCTGCGATGGGAGAGGGCGAAATGGGCAGGGCAACATGATCGGCACCTCTCGTCCTGGTCGCTATGAGGTCGCGTCGCGATGTGGTCGTTGATCGGATCGGACGGGGGACCAAGCGACTGGCGCCGGTCGGCACTGCGGCGGAAACCCGTATCCCCCGCGACGCAGGGTGCCGATGCCGGAGCCCGGCCCCTCGAACGCTCCATCGGCCTGTTCCGCCTCGTCATGCTCGGGGTCGGCGCCACGGTCGGCACCGGCATTTTCGTGATCCTGAGCGCGGCGGTGCCCGAGGCAGGACCCGCCATCCTGGTCTCGTTCCTGCTGGCCGCCGTCACGGCGGGTCTCACGGCGCTCTGCTACGCGGAGCTGGCCTCGGCGCTGCCGCTCTCGGGCTCGTCCTATTCCTATGCTTACGCCACCCTCGGGGAACTCGCGGCCTTCCTCGTCGGGGCCTGCCTTCTTCTCGAATACGCGGTCTCCGCCTCGGCCATCGCCGTCGGATGGGGCCAGTATCTCAACGAGGTCTTCGGTGCGCTCATCGGCTGGACCATGCCGGATTCCATCAGCCAGCCCCCCGGCCGGGGCGGCTACGTCAACCTGCCGGCCATCGTCCTCATCGGCCTGTGCACCCTGCTGCTCCTGCGCGGCACCGCCGAATCCACTGCGATCAACGCGGTCCTCGTGGTCCTGAAGCTCGCCGTGCTGGTGTTCTTCGCCGTCGTCGCCCTCACGGCGTTCGAGCCTGCGAACCTCACGCCCTTCGCTCCCCTCGGCTGGGCCGGGATCGGCACTGCTGCCTCGACGATCTTCTTCTCCTATATCGGCCTCGATACGATCTCGACGGCGAGCGAGGAGGTGCGCGACCCGGCGCGCACGCTGCCCCTGGGTATCCTCCTCTCCCTGGTCATCGTCACCGCGATCTACCTCCTCGTCGCCCTCGCGGGGATCGGAGCCCAACCCTGGACGCACTTTGCCGGGCAGGATGCCGGGCTGGCGGTGATCCTCAGAAACGTCACCGGAACGGCCTGGCCGGCCCTCGTCCTGTCGATCGGGGCGGTCATCTCCATCTTCTCCGTGACCCTGGTGACGATGTATGGCCAGACCCGTATCCTCTTCGCCATGAGCCGGGACGGGCTGCTGCCGACGCTGTTCCAGCGCGTGGACCGGCACAGCCGGAGCCCGAACGCCAATACGCTGGCGGTGGGATTCTTCGTCGCCTCGCTGGCGGCGCTCGTTCCCCTCGACGTGCTCGCCAACCTCACCAGCATGGGCACCCTCGTGGCCTTCACGGCGGTTTCCCTCAGCGTGATCATCCTGCGCCGGCGACGCCCCGACTTGCCGCGAGGATTTCGCGTGCCGCTCTACCCATTCGTCCCCCTCGCGAGCCTCGCCTGCTGCCTGATGCTCATCGCGGCGCTGCCACGGGACACCTACCTGCTCTTCGCGATCTGGATCGGTGTCGCGCTGGTGATCTACACCGCCTATTCGCAGCGTCATTCGCGATTGGCTCGGGGCTGAAGCACCTGCGGAAAGACCGGTTCCGCCCTGCAAGACGGGCCAGCGGGACTTGCGCCGCCGCGCCTCGGTTTCCAGCTGATATCGGCTGTTCCTCAAGCCGATCGAGTGCTGCGATGCCCCGCTTCTTCTTTCACACCCATATCGGCCGGGAGGTCATCGCCGATCCCACCGGCACCGAATTGCGGGATGCCGACCATGCCTGGGAGGTCGCCCGCGACACGATTCAGGCGACGATGAGCGAGGCGGAGGCCCAGGCCCGCCTGATGGGGGCGGTGCTGGTGGTCACCGACGAAGCCGGCGAAACGGTTCTCGAATTCCCGTTCTCCGAGGTTGTCACCCTCGCGCCGGAAGAGCCGGGCCCCACCGTGCATTGAGTGCCGGCTTGATTGGATGCTCATGCCGGAGCCGATCATCCCAGCAGACCACCTCATCCTGAGGTGCCCGCGACAGCGGGCCTCGAAGGAGCCCTCCAGCGGTCGCGCGATCCCTGGAAGCCTCCTTCGAGGCCGCTGTGCGGCACCTCAGGATGAGGTGAAGCCCTGGAAAAACGACGGAAACAAGCCGTGAGACGCCCCCCGCGCCTCACCGGGTCTTCGGGGCCTCGCTTTCCACTGCCACGGCCTGCCGGATCGCCGCCAGAAGGGCGCCTTCGAAGAGCAGGGCGGAACCGTAATGGAAGTCGAGGTCGAAGGGGCGGCGCGAATTCATGGAGAGCGAGGCGCTCTGCATCGCCACGAGACGGCCCGACAGGCCGAACAGGCCGGAGCCCGAGCCGCCGAACCCATCGTTGCAATTGTGCCGGGCGCGGCGGATGTCGTCCTCCGTCGGCGGATCGATCTGGTGGATCGCGCAGGTCTCGGTGCTGCTCGGCCCGCGATAATTCTCGTGCCCGCCGGGTGAGACCATCACCACGGGAATCTCCGCGACGCCCGTTGCCAGAGACGGCGCCTCGGGGACCGGCTGCGGCGGCGCGCCGACCACCGCCTCCGTGAGGTCGAGCAAGGCCCAATCGTCGGTGATGTGCAGGGCCTTGGCGTCGGGCGCCGCGCCGAGACGCAGGCTCGCCGGCACGAAGCCGTAATTCCGCCCGCCGATCTGGAAGAAGCAATCCTCCACCTCCCGCGTCACCTCCATGCGGCGGTTGCGGAAATTGTGTGCGTTCATCACCACGAGGCGTGACGACCCGACGAGCCAGGCCGCCGCCGCCTTCTGCGGGATACCGTCCGGCCGGCGATGGCAGAACAGGACGCCCGCGCCGGGATAGCGGGTGATGTCGGCCCCCGTCAGATCGCGGCGCCCGTCATGCGGATACAGGGCGGCCATGCGCCCTTCCTCCGCCGAGGCCGCCCCCGACACCATGATTGCGAGCCCGGCCAGCGCCCATCTCCGCAGCGGGCGGGACCGGCCATCGTGCCTCCGGCGGATCGAGCTTTCGGCTGCGACAGGAATCATCTGTGATGTGAACCGATGCTGATGCTGCGCCATCGCCGCTCGATCCGGGGAGGAGGGCGGTTCGGAAGGTCGTCGGCCTCGCGCACGAGGCAGGGCCCCGCGGGGACCGCCTATTCCGGCGGGTCCTTCTTCACGGACACGCACATCTTCACCGCCGATTCCAGTTTGATCTCGCCCGGATTGCCGATATTCGCGGTCTCTTCCAGGCAGCGGATGAAGTAATTCTTGTCGAGCTCGGCGTTCAGGCTGGAGAAGGCCTTGCCCATGCGGGTGGCGAAATCGATCTTCTCGTCCGTGGAGGCGCGGGGCCAGCGCGATACCTTGTCATCCATGGTCAACCGTGCCGCATCGGCAATCGACGGCAGGACAATCAGGCAAATCACGAGCGCAGTTGTTTTTCTGATCATCGGCATGTCTCGTTTTTGTTTCCTACCCACCATCAGTTTAGCGCTGGTCGGCAACGAGTAAAGCACAGGCTCACCGGCACAGGACGCTTTTCCTGCTGCGACACTGTGCATAAACCTTGCGCATCGCGACCGCGCATCGTCCGCCTCCCGTGCCTCTGCGCCACCGAACACCGGACCGCTCCGTGAGGCCGATGACGGCCAACCTGCAGCGCAAGTGCTTCGACCCATACGGCAAGTGCTTCGACCGAAAGGGAAAGACCGGCCGTTCACCTATGTCGTTCTTCCGCAAGTCTTGGCCAGAATCGCCCTCCAGACTGGGATAAAAGCATGGAACAAGTTGCCAAATCATCCTGTAAAAAAAGGTTGAAGTGGCTAAAGACATCAGGCAAAGCAAATGATTATATAGCTAGCCGATGGATCAGTAATAAGTCTTTTATAAGAGCGGCCAGCGTCAGGTTATTCTTATAAATACGTTCATAATATCGATCGACTGACTGTTTGCTGAACCGGCGAAAGCAATGGCTGCGGCCGATCCCCTGGGGTCGAGCACGCGGCAGAAGGGCAGGAGACGCAGAATGAACAGGTTACTGAATTCAGTCTCGGTGCTGGCCGTCTTGGCCCTGGCACCGATCGGATTGTCAGGGATCGCTCACGCCAACGACAAGCTCATCGATCTGTCGAACAGCGATGAAAACTGGGTGATGCCGGGCAAGAACTACGACTCGGACAATTACAGCAAGCTCAAGCAGATCAACACGACGAACGTGAAGGACCTCAAGGTCTCCTGGTCGTTCTCGACCGGCCTGCTCAACGGCCACGAGGGCGCGCCCGTTGTCGTCGACAACAAGATGTATATCCACACCTCCTTCCCGAACAACACCTTTGCTCTCGCCCTCGACGATCCGGGCAAGATCCTGTGGCAGGACAAGCCCAAGCAGAACCCGGCCGCCCGCGCCGTCGCCTGCTGCGATCTCGTCAATCGCGGTCTCGCCTACTGGCCCGGCGACGGAAAGACCCCGGCGCTGATCCTCAAGACCCTGCTCGACGGCAACGTCATGGCGCTCAACGCCGAGACCGGCGAGACGGTGTGGAAGGTCGAGAATTCCGACATCAAGGTCGGCTCCACGCTGACGATCGCCCCCTACGTGGTGAAGGACAAGGTCATCATCGGCTCCTCGGGCGCCGAGCTCGGCGTGCGCGGCTACCTCACCGCCTACGACGTGAAGACCGGTTCCCAGGTCTGGCGCGCCTACGCGACCGGCCCGGACAAGGACCTGCTGCTCGCCTCCGACTTCAACATCAAGAACCCCCATTACGGCCAGAAGAACCTCGGCACTTCCACCTGGGAGGGCGATGCCTGGAAGATCGGCGGCGGCACCAACTGGGGCTGGTACGCCTACGATCCCGGCACCAACCTGATCTACTTCGGCACCGGCAACCCGGCGCCGTGGAACGAGACCATGCGTCCCGGCGACAACAAGTGGACGATGACCATCTTCGGCCGCGACGCCGATACGGGTGAGGCCAAGTTCGGCTACCAGAAGACCCCGCACGACGAGTGGGATTACGCCGGCGTCAACGTGATGATGCTGTCGAACCAGAAGGACAAGGACGGCAAGGACCGCAAGCTCCTGACCCATCCGGACCGGAACGGCATCGTCTACACGCTCGACCGGACGGACGGCTCGCTCGTCTCGGCCAACAAGATCGACGACACCGTCAACGTGTTCAAGTCGGTCGACCTGAAGACCGGCCAGCCGGTGCGCGATCCCGAATACGGCACCCGCATGGACCACCTCGCCAAGGACATCTGTCCCTCGGCGATGGGCTACCACAACCAGGGCCACGATTCCTACGATCCCGAGCGCAAGCTCTTCTTCATGGGCATCAACCACATCTGCATGGATTGGGAGCCCTTCATGCTTCCCTACCGTGCCGGTCAGTTCTTCGTCGGCGCCACTCTGAACATGTATCCCGGCCCGAAGGGCGATCGCCAGAACTACGAAGGTCTGGGCCAGATCAAGGGCTACAACGCCATCACCGGCGAGTTCAAATGGGAGAAGATGGAGCGCTTCGCCGTGTGGGGCGGAACGACGGCGACCGCCGGCGGTCTCGTGTTCTACGGAACGCTGGACGGCTACATCAAGGCGCGCAACTCGGACAACGGAGACCTTCTCTGGAAGTTCAAGATGCCGTCGGGCGCCATCGGCTACCCGATTACCTACAGCCACAAGGGTGATCAGTACGTCGCCATCTACTACGGCGTCGGCGGCTGGCCGGGTGTCGGCCTCGTGTTCGACCTTCAGGACCCGACTGCCGGCCTCGGCGCGGTGGGCGCGTTCAAGAAGCTCGCCAACTACACCCAGATGGGCGGCGGCGTGATGGTGTTCTCGCTGAACGGCAAGGGTCCGTACGACGATCCGAGCATCGGCGAGTACCAGACCGCAGCCAAGTAACGGCTGCATCGGGAAACGAGCGCGTCCCTCTCCGCCTTGTGGGGAGAGGTTAGGAGTGGGGGTGGTTGGGTGACCCGCAGGCTGCAGAGGCCAGCGGAGCCACCCCCACCTCCAACTCCTCCCCACAATCTCGACGGATCTCGGGCAGGCCCGAGATCCGCTGCGGAGGAGAGCGGCGCTCCGTTCGCAGCGCCTCGATCCCAAAGAATCCGACCCATAAAAAACAACGGAAACGCTCTCATGTCCTTCGCCAAAGGATGCCTGTCCGTCGCGGCTCTCCTCGCCCTCGGCAGTGCCGCGTTCGCGCAGGCCGATACGAAATCCGCGCCCGACGACACCGTGCTCCGGGTCTGCGCGGCCAACCAGCCGCCGCTCTCGATGAAGGACGGCTCCGGGCTCGAGAACCGCATCGTCTCCGCCGTCGCCGAGGCCATGGGGCGCAAGGCGCAGTTCGTCTGGTCCGACAAGGCGGCGATCTACCTCGTGCGCGACAGCCTCGACAAGAAGCTGTGCGACGTGGTGGTCGGCCTCGACAGCGACGACCCGCGCGTGCTGACCACGAAGCCCTATTACCGCAGCGGCTACGTCTTCATCACCCGCGCCGACCGGGACCTCGACATCAAGTCCTGGTCCGATCCGCGCCTGAAGACCATCGACCACATGGTCGTCGGTTTCGGCACGCCGGGCGAGGCAATGCTGAAGGATATCGGCCGCTACGAGGAGGACATGGCCTACCTCTACTCCCTGGTGAACTTCCGCGCGGCCCGCAACACCTACACGCAGATCGATCCGGCCCGGATGGTCAGCGAAGTCGTCGCGAACAAGGCCGACGTGGCCGTGGCCTTCGCGCCGGACGTCGCCCGCTACGTCAAGGATTCGAGCCAGCCCCTGCGCATGAATCCGGTGCCGGACGATACGGTGCGCAGCGACGGCCAGAAGGTGCCGCAGAGCTTCGACCAGTCCATGGGCGTCCGCCGCGACGACCAAGCCCTCAAGACGGCCCTCGACGCCGCGATCGCCAAGGCTCGCCCGCAGATCGAGGCGATCCTCCGCCAGGACGGCGTGCCCGTCACCCCCGTTTCCAACTGATCCTCCGAACCCTGTCCCGCGTCGCCGGTGCGCTGAGCACCGGTACGCCCACCTCGGCCGCAAGTCCGGGGATAAACAGAGCAAATTGATGCGTCACACGAACCGTGTCCTCGCCGCCCTTCTCGGGCTCGGCCTCGCCTCCGCCGGTCTGGCGGCCCTGGCCCAGCCCTCCGCGGGCCCCTCGACGGGGATCACCTTCCGCAACACCGTGACCGGCGAAGAATTGAACGTCTCGGAAGGCAAGGAAGGCGGGCGCGACACTCCCGCCGTCAAGGAGTTCTTCCAGACCGGCAAGAACCTCTACATCGATGACAAGTCCTGCCTGCGTAACGGCGAGTCGCTGTTCGCGACCTCGTGCTCCGGCTGTCACGGGCACCTCGCCGAAGGCAAGCTCGGTCCCGGCCTCAACGACAATTACTGGACCTATCCGTCCAACACCGAGGATACCGGCCTGTTCGCCACCATCTTCGGCGGCGCCAACGGCATGATGGGTCCGCACAACGAGAACCTGACGCCCGACGAGATGCTGCAGACGATCGCCTGGATCCGGCACCTCTATACCGGTCCGGTCAAGGACGCCGTCTGGCTCAACGACGAGCAGAAGAAGAAATACACGCCCTACAAGCAGGGCGAGACCTTCCCCAAGGACGCTCCGGGCCAGTGCCCACCGCTGGAGTAGCAGTCTTGGGAAGTCACGTCGCGCGAGGATGCCTCGCGCGGTGAGCGAGAAGCGGCGAACGCCGTAACAATCAAACCAGAGGAAACGACCATGCGGACACTCATCACGGCTCTCGCAATCGGTGCGGGCGCGCTGCTCGCCGTTCCCGCGCTCGCCTATGACGGCACCAAGTGCAAGGCCCCCGGCGATTGCTGGCAGCCCAAGCCCGGCTTCCCCGAGAAGATCGCCGGCACGAAATACGACCCGAAGCACGATCCGAAAGAGCTGAACAAGCAGGCCGATTCGATCAAGCAGATGGAAGAGCGCAACAAGAAGCGCATCGAAGCCGCCAAGAAGACCGGCAAGTTCGAATACGACGTCACCAAGATTTCCTCCAACTGACGTCGTCGCCGCCCATCGCTTTGGGCGGCCATCACGGTGACCGCGATCCCCTCAGGCGCCTGGACCGCTCCGTCCGGGGATCGCGGCCGCTGTCCTCAAAGGCAAACCCCATGAACGACATCCGCTCCGGCGACGCGATGCTCACCGATTGGCGCGAGGCGGCCGGCCGTTTCGAGCGCGCGGTCCGCGGCGCCGTGGTGGGCCAGGACCGGGCGATCCGGCTTCTCACCATCGCTCTCTTCGCCCGGGGCCACGTGCTGCTGGAAGGCGATGTCGGCGTTGGCAAGACCACCCTGCTGCGCGCCGTGGCGCGGGCGCTCGGCGGCGCCTACGAGCGCATCGAGGGCACGGTGGACATGATGCCGTCAGACCTCATCTATCACACCTACCTCGCCGATGACGGCCGCCCGCGCGTGGAGCCGGGGCCGGTGCTGCGGCAATCCGAAGACCTCTCGATCTTCTTCTTCAACGAGATCAACCGCGCGCGTCCGCAGGTCCATTCGCTCCTGCTCCGCCTCATGGCCGAGCGGAGTCTGACCGCGTTCAACCGCGAATACCGTTTCCCCAACCTCCAGGTCTTCGCCGACCGCAACCGCGTCGAGCGCGAAGAAACCTTCGAACTCCCGGCCGCCGCCCGCGACCGCTTCCTGATGGAGATCGGGCTCGAAGCCCCGCGCGATGCCGAGGCGCGCCGCGCCCTCGTCTTCGATCCGCGCTTCCACGACACCGATGCCCTCATCGCGGGAATCGACGGCGGCGTCCTCGATCACGCCGCCATGGCCGGGATCGGCGCGGCGATCCAGCACGGCATCCAGGCGAGCCCGGCCATCGAGGCCTACGTAGTCGGCCTGTGGGAAGCCCTGGTCCGCCCGCACGAGGCCGGCATCCGCCTGCCCGGCATCGACATGTCGGCGCTGATCCTGGGCGGGGCCTCGCCGCGCGGCGTCGCCTTCCTCGTCCGCGCCGCCCGCGTCCGCGCCTGGCTGGAGGGCCGCGACTGGCTCGTGCCCGAGGACATCCGGGCGATCTTCCCCGAAGTGATGGCCCACCGCGTCTTCCTCGAGCCGATCTACGAGATGCGCCGCAGCACCATCGTGCCGGAACTCTGCCGCGCCGTGTTCGACACCGTGCCCGCCCCGTGACGGCGCCCGAGAGAACGCCCCAGGAGCCGACGCCGGACATCGTCTATCGCCCGCGCGGCCGCGTTCCCGGCACGATGGCCGGTGCCCATCGCGGCCGCGATGCCGGCGGTCTCGGCACCTTCCGCGACCAGGTGCCGTTCCTGCGCATGCCGGATGCCCGCCGCATCGACGTCCGCGCGACCCTGCGCGACCCGTTCGAAGGCACCTATGTCCGGCGGTTCGAGAGCCGCACGGCGCTCGAAGTCTGGGCGCTGGTCGACCTCTCCGCCTCCATGCGCTTCTCCGGCGAGGCGGACCGGATGGGGCTCGTCTCGTCCTTCTGCGGCTGCCTCGCCGCCTCGGCCACGCGCATCGGCGACGCTTTCGGCCTGATCGGCTGCGATGCCGCCCTGCGGGAGGACGTGTTCCTGCCCGCGAGCCGTCGCCGCAGCATTGCCGGCGACGTGGTCTCCCGGCTGACGGACGCCGCCTGTACCGGCGACCGCGCGGACGGGATGGGGCAGGCGGCCCGCCGCCTCGTCGGCCGTCCCAAGATCGTGTTCCTGGTCTCCGATTTCCGCTGGCCGGAGGCACTCATAGCCGAGACCTTCGCGAGCCTGTCGCGCCACGACCTCGTGCCCGTCGTCCTGGCCGATTCCGCCGAGGAAGACGATCTGCCCGAATGGGGCCTGATGGAACTCGACGATCTCGAAGGTGCGGGCCGTCGCGTGGTCTTCATGCGCCCGAGCCTGCGCCGCCGCTGGATCGCGCGCGAGGCGGAACGGGCGGAGACCCTGCGCTGGATCGCCTCCACCTATGGCCGACCGCCTTTCCGCCTCGCGGGCCGCTTCGACCCGGACGCGGTCAGCCGCCACCTCCTGGCGAGTTGAGGCATCCCATGCGCCGCCTCGCCCCGCTCCTGTTCCTGCTCTGCTCGTCGCTCGCCGCCCAGTCCCAGGTGCGGACCGTCGAGGTGCGCACGCCGCGCCCGTTCGGCTACTTCCTCGGCGATCTCGTCCGCGCCCAGGTGGATATCGTGGTGGAGCCGGGCTTTGCCCTGCAGGCCGCCTCGCTGCCCCAGCCCGGCGCGATTACCTATTGGCTCTACCTTCGCACCGTCGCGGTCACGCAGGCATCCGTGGGCGGCGGCAGTCGGGTGCGCCTCGATCTCACCTATCAGAACTTCTACGCCGCCCTCGATGCCCGCGCCCTGGAGATCCCCGGCTTCGTCGTCACCTTCGTGAGCGAGACGGACACGGGCGCGACCACGGCCAAGGCCCAGGTTCCGCCGTGGTCGTTCAACATCTCGCCCCTGCGCGAGGTCCAGCCGCCGGCTCAGGAAGACCCGAGGAACTACCTGCGTCCGGACGGGCGGGTCGCCTCCCTCGACACGCAACCCCTCGTCGTCGGAAGCGCCGGCTTCATGGCCATGGCCCTGCTGGCCTTCGCAGGCCTCGCCTGGGACCGGACATGGTGGCCCTTCGCCAAGCGCGAAGGACGCGCCTTTGCCGCGTGCCTCCGCCACCTGCGCGTCCTCCCCGGACGCGAGGACGACGAGGCGGCCTACGAGACCGCCCTTCTCGCGCTTCACCGGGCGCTGGACGAGACCGACGGGCGCCGGGTCCTGGCCGACGACCTGCCGGCCTTCCTCATCCGCCATCCCGCCTATGCGCGGGAACGGGCCGGCCTCGCCGCCTTCCTCGACGCGTCGCGTCACAGCTTCTTCGGACCCGGTCCGGCCGCCGCCATGCAGCGTCTGCCCTTGGCCGACATCGTCGCCCTGACCCGAAAACTCACCGCCATCGAGCGGGAATCATGAACGAGCCGAAAACCCGTCCGATGGCGGTCGAAGCATGGGTCTGATGGCGGTGGTGTCATGCGCCTGATGGCGGATTTTCCGTGGGTCTTGTGGCTGCTGCCTTTGGCGCTGCTGCCGCTCGCCGCGTCGAGCCAGCGGGTCACCCCGCTGTCGAGCATCGCGGCCAGCCCCGTCGACGGCCTGTCGCGCCTCATTGGCTGGAGCCTGCGCGCGGCCGGAATCCTCGCCATCGGCAGCCTCGTCGTCGCCCTGTCCGGCCCCTATCGCCAGGGCGAGACCATCACCCGGACCGGCATCGGGGCCCAGGTCTCGATCCTGGTCGATCGCTCGGGAAGCATGAACGAGACCTTCGCTGGATTGCAGCCCTCCGGTGCCGAGGAATCGAAGGCGGCGGCCTCGCGCCGGCTGCTCGGCGAGTTCGTCGGCAGCCGCGCCCATGACCAGTTCGCCGTCTCGGCCTTCTCCACGGCCCCCATGCTGGTGGTGCCGATGACCGACCGGCACGAGGCGGTCCGCGCGGCCATCGCCGCCATCGACCGGCCGGGTCTCGACTACACCAACGTGGCGCGCGGCCTCGGCATGGCACTCTCACAGTTCGGCGCCAGTACCGCCAACGTCTCGCGCGCCCTGCTCATCGTCTCCGACGGCGCTGCGGTGATCGATCCCCGTGTACAGGGGACGTTGCGCGCCGAATTCTCGCGTATTCGTCCGAACCTCTACTGGCTTTTCCTGCGGACGAAGGGCTCGCCCTCCATCTCCGACCGGCCATCGGGCGAGGACACCCCTCAGGCCGCGCCCGAACGTCATCTCGATCTGTTCTTCAAAAGCCTCGGCATCCCCTACCGCGCCTTCGAGGCCGAGGGCGCCGAGGCGGTGGCCGATGCCATCGGCCAGATCGAGCGCCTTGAGCGCGACCCGATCCCCTATATCGAGCAGCGGCCGCGCCGCGACCTCGCGGGATGGGCCTATGGAATCAGCCTGTTAGGCTTGATTCTGCTCGTCGCGGCCAAGCTCGCCGAGGCGGATCTCAGCTTGCGCCGGCCGGTGGTTTCCGCCTCCGCCGCGCCGGCTCCCCAGCCGCAGAGGCTCGCCGCATGAAGGCGCTTGTGAAACCAATATCGCCGCAGCGCGCCAACCCTCCCCCCTCTGCGGGGGAGGGTGGTCGCGGAGCGACCGGGAGAGGGGGCGACCTCTCCGGACAACGCGCTCCCCTCTCCCGACCCTCGCTGACGCGAGGGCCACCCTCTCCCGCAGAGGGGGGAGGGGGAGCCGGTGCCGGACTGGGCGACGCCCTGCGCCGCGCCCGCCCGCACCTCCTCCTCGCCCTGCCGATCCTCCTGCTTCTCGTGGCCCTCGGCTTCGGCGCGGCGGCCTGGCGGGCAGCGCGCGACAATGCTGCGATCGCGGCTCTGGTGGCTGGCAGGGACGTTCCCGTTTCCCTCGACGCCCCGGGACAGCTCCTGCTGGCGCGAGTGCAGCATCTCGCCCGCCGCGGCGTGACCGAGGAGATCGAGCCGCTGATCGAATCCCTCGACCGCCGGGGGGAGACCGACCTCTCCGCGCGCGCCCGTTATGCGCTCGGCAATGCCCGCCTGCGCCAGGCCTTCGGCCATCTGGAACGGAGCAACCTCGATCCGGCCGGACCGCTCATCACCTTGGCCCGTCAGGATTATCGGCGCGCGCTCCAGGGCCGGCCGGACCTGTGGGACGCCAAGTTCAACCTCGACGTGGCCTCGCGCCTGCTCCGCGACTTTCCCGAATTCGATCGCAAGACCGGCGACGAGCTGAAGGCCGAACCGAAGAAGATCTGGACCGAGATCCCCGGCCAGCCGCGGGGCGAGCCATGAGAGCGCCCGGCCTCGTCCGGCGAAACCTGCGCGACCGGCGGTTCCAACTCCTGGCCGCCGCACTGGCGCTCGTGGGGCTGACCTTTGTGGCTCGCCCCCTGCCGCTGACCCGCAACGGCGTCGAGATTCTGGCGGTCCTCGACATCACCGGCAGCATGAACGTCCGCGATTACGTCGGGGCGGACGGCAAACCGCAGAGCCGTCTGGAGACGGCGAAGGCGGCCTTACGCGAACTCGTCACCTCGCTGCCCTGCGGGTCGCGGGTGGCACTGGGTCTGTTCACCGAGCGCCGGCCGTTCCTGCTGTTCACCCCCATCGAAGTCTGCGCCGATTTCGCACCCTTGGACGGTGCGCTGGGCGCCCTGGATTGGCGCATGGCCTGGGAAGGCGACAGCCGCATCTCGGCCGGGCTGTTCCGCTCGGTGGAAATGGCGGCCAGTCTCGGCACCGACCTCGTCTTCATCACCGATGGCCACGAAGCGCCGCCCCTGCCCAGCACCGGCGGCCCCACCTTCGACGGCAAGCCGGGCGCCGTGCGCGGCCTCATCGTCGGAGCGGGCGCCTACGCCCTGTCGCCGATCCCGCGCTACAACGATCGCGGCCGCGAGACCGGATTCTATGGCTCGGGCGACGTCCAGCAGGAGAACCGGTTCGGCCCGCCCCCCGCCGATGCCGAGAGCCGCGAGGGCTACAACCCGCGCAACGCCCCCTTCGGCGCTGCGGCGGCCTCCGGCACCGAGCATCTCTCCTCGGTGCGGGAGCCCTACCTCAAGACCCTCGCTCAGGCGACGGGCCTGACCTACGCCCATCTCGACGGCCCTGCCGGGGTCGGCCCCGCGCTGGTCCGCGCGGCGACCCCGCGCCCGCTCCCGGGCAGCCTCGACCTGCGCCCCGTCTTCGGCGGGATCGCCCTCGCGCTGATCCTCGCCGTCTTCGCCGCCCCTCTGTTCGGGGCCGGCCGTTTTGTCCTGGTAAAAAAGGTCTGATCGATGCGTTTTGCCCTGCCGTCCGCGTTCCTCGCTCCCCTGGCAGCCACCGCCTTCCTCGCAACCACGGCTCTCGCGCACGGCCCGACGCCGCAGAAGGTGGATCAGTCCATCGCCATCGCGACAAAGCCCGATGCCGTCTGGGCCGTGGTCGGCGATTTCGCCGGCATCTCGAACTGGCATCCGGACGTAGCGAAAAGCGTCGGCACCGGCGGCAACGCCTCGGGTCGTCGCACGCTGACCCTGAAGAACGGCGGCACCCTCGATGAAGGCCTCGACGAGTGGGACGCGGCCAAGCGCAGCTATTCCTACCGCCTCGGCGATGCCGACCTGAAGGCGCTGCCGGTCTCGTCCTACTCGGCGACGATCACCGTCTCGCCGGATGGCGAGGGCTCGAAGGTCGAGTGGCTCGGCCGCTTCTATCGCGGCGACACCGGCAACGAGCCGCCGGAGGAGCTCAGCGATGCCGCCGGCAAGGATGCGATGAACCTCTATTTCAGCAACGGGCTCAAGGGTCTGAAAGCGCGCCTGGAGGGCAAGACGGCGCGATGAATCCTTTGCGCCCGATGCTCCTTGCCGGTCTCGTTCTGACGCTCTCCAACCCTCGGGTGGAGGCCGGGCCCGTCTATGTGGCGAGCCAGGGAGCCGGGACGCTGAGCCGCATCGAGGCCGGGGCCACCACGGTCGCGGCCACCATCGCGGTGGGGCAGGGGATCGCGCAGGTGGCGGCCGGACCGAACGGCCGCCTCTACCTGAGTCAACCGGACCACGCGGGGATCGACGTGGTCGACGGGCGAACCCGTGTGGTCCTGCGGCGCCTGCCGTTTCCCGGACAGGCCTTCGGCATCGCCGCCTCGGCGGATGGCGAGAGCCTCTTCGTCGGCGACTGGGCCGGGGGACGGGTGGTCCGGCTCTCCGCATCGACCGGCGCCGTCGAGGGCGACTGCCCCGTGGGCAAGGACCCGGCCGGCCTCGTCCTCGACCGCAAGGGCCGGCTCTACGTGGCCGACCGCGAGAGCCGGCAGGTGAGTGTGATCGATACCGCGCGCATGGAGCGGGTGGCGACGGTGCCGGTCGGCGAGGGACCGTTCGCCCTCGGGCTGAGCCCCGGCGAAGACAGGCTCTACGTGGGCAATGTGCGCAGCGGCGACCTCAGCGTCGTCGACACGGGCGGCTTGACGGTGACGACCACCGTGAAGATCGGCGGGATGCCCTACGGCGTCGCGACCAGCGAGGATGGCAGCCTCGTCCTCGTCACCAACCAGCAGGCGGGCACCGTAGCGGTGCTCGACTCGGTCAGCCTCGGACTCAAGGCGACGATCCCGGTTGGGCGCTACCCCGAAGGGATCGCCGTCGATGGGGCCTTCGCCTATGTGGCGAACTGGTTCTCGGATTCGGTCTCGGTCATCGATCTGAAATCGTTGAAGGAAACCGCCCGCATCCCCGTGGCGGAGGGGCCCCGCAGCCTCGCCGTCGGCGCGAACCCGGAGGCGGTGCGATGAAACGGGTCACACGCGCGATCCTGTGCCTCCCCCTCGCCCTCACGGCCTGCGACAAGGGTGACGAGGCCGGCGGCGAGGCCGCGAGCACCGAGGATCAGGCCCTCGTCGCCACGAAATCCGACGCCGACGTTCCGACCTGGCTCTCGCATACGGACCCGACCGAGCCGGCCCGGTGGCTCGCGAGCCGCGAGATCGGGAGGCCCGCCGCGGAGGTGGGCTCGCAGACCGAGCATCTACGCCACAGCCTCGCTCGCGCCAAGGAGGTCTTCATCGAGGACCCGCGCATGATGGCCAACCGTATCGTCCAGCTCGGCGAGATGCTGGCCGAGGCGGGAAAGCCCGAACCCTATGCCGATCTTCTCGACGGGCTGGAGGAGGTCGCCGCCGCCACCCACCGCAAGCAGCTCTTCGGCGAGATGTGCCAGCACTATTACAACACCCGCCAGCAGGGAGCCGACCGGGCGACGACGCTGGCGAGGCTGAAGGAGCGTTACTCGCTCCAGGGTGAGGGACGAGCCCCCCGTGAACGGGAGAACCGGCAATGACGGCCGTCCTCGTCGTGGACGATCATCCCGTGGTCCTGCGCGGCTTCCGGCGCCTCATGGAGGATGCGGGCGTCGAGACGATCCATGAGGCCACGGACATCATGTCCGCGTATCGGATCTTCCACCGCCTGCGCCCGCAGATGGTAGTCGCCGACCTGAGTTTGCAGGGCGAGGGATTGTCCGGCCTCTCGCTGATCCGGCGCATCCATAATCTCGCGCGTGACACACGGATCCTCGCCTTCAGCATGCACAACGACCCGATCATCGTCTCGCGCGCCCTGGAGAGCGGCGCCATCGGCTACGTCTTCAAGGATGTTCGGACAGCGGAATTCCTCAAGGCCTTCGAAGCGGTACGCGCCGGGCGTAGCTACCTCGATCACGACCTCGCGGTAGAGATCGCGGTGTTGCAGGCCGGAGCCCGCCGCTCGCCCCTGGCGGATCTGAGCAGTCGCGAGCGCGAAATCCTTTCGCTCCTCAGCCGCGGCACCTCGTATCAAAGCATCGCCGACGCGCTATCTATCAAGTACCGAACGGTTCTCAACACCTGCTCCGCCATGCGTCAGAAGCTCGGTGTCAGCACGCTGGCAGACCTCATTCGTATCGCGGTAGATCAGGAAAATCGATTGCGCTGAACATTGGTCTGAGACCCATGCAGCGTGACGATCCTTCGCCTATGGCGAAGGATCGGTCAGCGATATCCGAATTGCGAACCACTCCAATTCGAGAGCACTGTCCCCTCCGACGATACCGGGCAACCGCTTTTCACAGCCCGAGCGGAGCGTTCCCGGCAGATGCAGGCGGCGACCACCCTGACAGGCGATTGGACGATGGTCGTCACCGCGCTGTTGCTCGCCGTCTGCATGGGTCTGTGGGCAAGTGGCATCGTGGCCGAAGTGGTAACGGCGATGATGTTCTTCGCCGCAGCCATGCTTTTCAAGCTCGCTCCCGCAGCGACGGTCTTTTCTGGCTTCTCATCATCCGCTTTCTGGCTCGTTCTGAGCGGGATGGTAGTCGGTCTCGCGATCACCCGGACAGGCCTTGGCACTCGCTTGGCGCGAAGCCTCGCGGGCCGGCTGACCGGATCCTATACCGGCTTTGTAGCGGTCATCGTCACCCTGTCGTTTGCCCTTGCCTTCGTAATGCCCTCCAATCTCGGGCGCATCGCCCTGTTGATCCCGGTGGTTCTGGCCCTTTGTGATGCATTCGGCCTGGAGCCTGGCCGCCCCGGGCGAAACGGCGCGGTCCTCGCCGTAGCCCTGGCGACACCATTGCTCTCAGCGGCGATCCTCCCCGCCAACGTCCCCAACCTGGTCATGGCTGGCACGGCGGAGACCCAATACGGCCTGCATGTCGGCTACCTGCCCTATCTGCTGCTCCACGCGCCGATCCTCGCCGGTGTGAAGGGGATCCTTCTGGTGGCTGTCATCGTGCGCCTTTTTCCAGACCGGATGAGCCCAGCCACCATCGGTATCGGCGAGACAGGACCGGCTTTTTCCGCGCCGGAAGTGCGATTGACGATTATCCTGGCACTGACGCTGGGTTTCTGGGTGACGGACAGCCTGCACCATATCGCCCCGGCCTGGATCGGGCTGATCGCAGCAGTGATCTGCCTCCTGCCGCGCGTCGGCGTCCTTCCGGCGGAAGCCTTTGGCGCGGTGAACCTGAGAACCTGCTTCTACGTGGCCGCTCTCCTCGGGCTGGTCGCCGTGATCAATGAGACGGGTCTCGGCGCCCGGCTAGGCCATGTCCTACTTGCCGTAGCTCCGTTGAAACACGGAGCATCGGCGCAGAATTTCGGCGTGCTGACGATCATTGCGGCGCTCTTTGCCATCGTCGTCACAGCCAACGGCGCTCCCGCCCTCTACACAGCCTTGGCCGGTGAGATGTCCCGCGCGAGCGGTCTGGACCTCGCGAGCGTGGTGATGATCCAGGTCGTCGGATACTCGACCCTGTTCCTTCCCTACCAGGCTCCGCCCATCGTGATGGCAATGGATCTCGGCCGGGTACCGCTCCGATCGGCGACCATTCTGACACTCGTAGTCGGTCTGTCGTCACTGCTCATTGTAACGCCGCTCGACTACCTCTGGTGGCGTATCCTCGTCCAGATTCCATGAGGACGAGCCGAATGACGATCATGTGAGTGTGTCACACCGCAATGCACATCTAACCGGCTTGCGCATTGGCGCATGGCCCTTACCCCTTTAGAGACGGTCCAATCTGAGCAGCATACCTGCTGACATTGGCCCCAAAGCGCCGAGGACTTTCGCAGAATGGCCCCCACCGTCAGACCCACGGTCGCGCAGCCGCTCTCGCCCCATCTCCAGATCTACCGCTGGACCTGGACCATGGCGATGTCGGTGTTCCATCGCGTCACCGGTACCGCTCTCTACGGCGGAACCGCCCTGGTAGCGATTTGGCTTGTCGCACTTGCCTCCGGCTCGGCTGCGTACGGCTGGGTCGCTTGGTTCTTCGGCTCCATCATCGGGAAGCTGGTCCTCTTTGCCTACACCTGGATCCTGATGCACCACATGCTCGGTGGCCTGCGCCATTTCATCTGGGATTTTGGCTACGGCTTCGACCGTGAGCAGCGGTTGGGTCTGGCTCGCGCGACCCTCATCGGCTCCGTGATCCTGACCGTCCTGATCTGGGCGCTCGCCCTCGTCCTGCGCTGAGGAGCGACTCCATGGTAGACAACCGTCAGAACACGAACGTGACCATGCGTACCCCGCGTGCGCGGGTGAAGGGTCTCGGCGCCTCCGGCCACGGCGCAGGGCATTTTTGGCAGCAGCGACTGACCGCCGCCACCAACGCGCCTTTGATGCTCGGCTTTGTCGTCATCGTCGCAATGATGGCCAATCGGCCTTACCCCGAGGCGGTCGCGCTGATGTCGCACCCGCTCGTTGCACTCGTTCTCATCCTCGCCGTGATCTCGGTCACGCTCCACATGAGGATCGGCATGCAGGTCATCATCGAGGATTACGTCCACGACAAGGGACTGAAATTCCTGAGCCTGTTCGCCAACAACGCCTATGCGGTCGTCGTCGCCGTTGCCTGCCTCTACGCGATCCTCCGCGTGAGCCTCGGCAAGCTCGTCTGACCCGCCCACGAACCCGAAGGATCTGCGCATGGCCACCAACGGAACCAGCGGCAACGGCGCGCCCGCCTATTCCATCATCGACCACACCTTCGACGTGGTGATCGTCGGCGCCGGCGGGGCCGGTCTTCGCGCCACGGTGGGCTGCTCTCAGGCTGGTCTCCGCACGGCCTGCATCTCGAAGGTTTTCCCGACCCGCTCGCATACCGTGGCGGCGCAGGGGGGAATCTCTGCCTCCCTTGGTAATATGGGCGCGGACGATTGGCGCTGGCACATGTACGACACCGTGAAGGGGTCGGACTGGCTCGGCGATCAGGATGCCATCGAGTACCTGGTGCGTAATGCGCCCGCCGCCGTCTATGAACTGGAGCATTGGGGCGTCCCCTTCTCCCGCACCGAGGAAGGCAAAATCTATCAGCGCCCCTTCGGCGGCATGACCACCGATTACGGCAAAGGCACCGCACAGCGCACCTGCGCGGCGGCCGACCGCACCGGCCACGCCATGCTCCATACGCTTTATGGACAGGCGGTGAAGAACCACACCAACTTCTTCATCGAGTACTTTGCCCTCGACCTCATCATGGACGAGGAGGGCCGTTGCCTCGGCGTCATCGCCATCGATCAGGCCTCGGGTGAAATCCACCGTTTCCGTGCCCAGATGACCATCCTGGCCACCGGCGGCTACGGACGCTCTTATTTCTCGGCAACCTCGGCCCATACCTGTACGGGTGACGGCAACGCGATGGTGCTACGCGCCGGCCTTCCATTGCAGGACATGGAATTCGTCCAGTTCCATCCTACCGGTATCTATGGCGCCGGCTGCCTCATCACCGAGGGTGCCCGCGGTGAGGGCGGCTACCTGACCAATTCCGAGGGCGAGCGCTTCATGGAGCGCTATGCTCCAAGCGCGAAGGACCTCGCCTCGCGCGACGTGGTCTCACGCTCGATGACCATGGAGATCCGGGCCGGGCGCGGCGTCGGTAAGTCAAACGACCACATATATCTCCATCTCGACCATCTCGACCCGGCGATTCTGCACCAGCGCCTGCCGGGCATCTCAGAATCCGCCAAAATCTTCGCAGGCGTCGACGTCACCAAGGAGCCGATCCCGGTCCTGCCGACCGTACATTACAACATGGGCGGCATCCCGACGAACTATCACGGCGAGGTACTGACCCTGAAGAACGGCAACCCCGACACGGTGGTGCCGGGCCTGATGGCGTTGGGTGAAGCTGCCTGCGTCTCCGTGCACGGCGCCAACCGTCTCGGCTCGAACTCCCTCATCGACTTGGTGGTGTTCGGCCGCGCAGCCGGCCTACGCTGCGCCGAGATCGTCGAGCCGGGCCGTCGCCAGATGGATCTGCCTAAGGATTCGGCCGACAAGGCGCTCGGCCGCCTCGACCGCTTCCGTTATGCTGATGGCGGCACGCCGACAGCGGAACTGCGCGCCGAGATGCAGAAGACCATGCAGAACAATTGCGCGGTCTTCCGCACCGGCGAGGTTCTGGAAGAAGGCAAGGCTCTGATCCATAAGGTCTGGCAAGGCGAAGCCGACATCAAGATCACCGATCGCTCGCTGATCTGGAACACCGACCTGCTCGAGACGCTCGAGTTCGATAATCTGATCGGTCAGGCCGTCGTCACCATGGAATCGGCTGCCAACCGCAAGGAAAGCCGCGGCGCCCATGCTCGCGAGGACTATCCCGATCGTGACGACAAGGAATGGATGAAGCACACGCTGTCTTGGCTAGACGACAAATCTCAGCAGGTGAACATCGATTACCGTCCGGTCCACACCTACACCATGTCTAACGAGATCCAATACATCGAGCCGAAGGCTCGCGTTTACTAGGAAAGCGGCTGCGGTCGCTCCCGACGATGGTACTCACGAGACGGATTTAGGCACGCCGAACCATGGCCCAATTCAACCTACCCAAGAACTCCCGGATTACCGAGGGCAAGACTTGGCCTCGGCCGACCGGGGGCAACAACCTTCAGGAATTCCGGATCTACCGCTGGAATCCGGATGACGGCGCCAACCCGCGCGTCGACGTCTATCAAGTCGACCGCGACGATTGCGGGCCGATGGTTCTCGACGCCCTCCTGTGGATCAAGGCCAAGGTCGATTCGACGTTGGTGTTCCGCCGCTCCTGCCGTGAGGGTATCTGCGGCTCCTGCGCTATGAATATCGAGGGTCAGAACGCGCTCGCCTGCACCATGGGCATCGACGAATGCCAGGAGCATGCGAAGGGTAAGAAGACCGGCGCAGTGCGGATCTACCCGCTCCCGCACATGCCGGTCCTCAAGGATCTGGTACCCGACCTGACCAACTTTTTTGCTCAGCATGCCTCGGTCGAGCCCTGGCTCCAAACCGAGACACCGGCCCCCGAAGGTGAGTGGAAGCAGACCCCGGAGGACCGTGCCCAACTCGATGGTCTCTACGAGTGTATCCTGTGCGCTTGCTGCACCACGTCCTGCCCAAGTTACTGGTGGAACGGCGACCGCTTCCTGGGTCCTGCTGCGCTTCTACAGGCCTATCGCTGGCTCATCGACAGCCGTGACGAGAACACCGGCGAGCGTCTCGACGCTCTTCACGACCCGTTCCGGCTTTATCGCTGCCATACGATCATGAATTGTGCCAATGCCTGCCCGAAAAGCCTCAATCCCGCAAAGGCCATCGCTGAGATCAAAAAGATGATGGTGTCGCGCGAAATCTGATACCTGAGCCCACGACACCGAACCGCTACCAAAGCCGAGATGCCCAACATCTCGGCTTTGGTTATTCGTAGCCCTATTTCGTGATTTTTACCGAGACCGGATCGCTTGAAGGAAAGGTCTCCTCCAACGCTTCATCGAGTCGTTCGCTCATCTCATCCTGGTTATTACCGGGATTCGTCTTGTCACCGCCGCGCGCCGGGTCAACGCGAGGTTTCTCGTCGGCATCGGACGTGGCTTTTGGCTTCGGGTCGGACATCAGCGTCTCCTGGTGCTTGCCCGGTCATCACCGGGGTTGCGCATTCACCTCGACCAACGCGGATGGGACGACGCCCGATCCCTTTCATCGCTGGCGGTACGGCGGCTCGTCTCTGCGACGGTGGCGTTTACCGGACATGAGTCGATCGTCGCTACCCTGGCCATACCGGCCGGAGCTTCATGGAATCCTCGAGCTGGCCGAGGGATCGGGCGCGCCATGCATATCGTGATCCTCGCCGAGTTCGCCGTAGCGAGTGGCGGTGCTGAGAAAGTGGCGGTCGAATCTGCGCACGGCCTCGCTAAGGCGGGGATCGACATTACCTACATCCAAGCCATCGACGGCGCGGTGGATCCGTTACTCGATCATCCGAACATCCGGCACATTACCCTCGGTAACGCAGACATCTGGAGTCGCCCCCCTATGGAGGCGGCCTTGTCTGGCCTTTGGAATTGGCAATCCGCCACACGCCTGCGCTCCATACTAGGCAGCCTCCCAAGGCCAGCAGACGTTATCCACCTGCATCAATGGACCCGGAGCCTTTCACCCAGCGTGTTCCCTGTCTTATTCGACAGCGGCGTCCCCGTGGCGGTGACGTTGCACGATTACTTTCTTTCCTGCCCCAACGGCGTCTATTACCGGTTCGATCAGGATCGCCCATGTGGACTGAGGCCACTCTCAAAGTCCTGTGTCGTAGCGCCTTGCGATCCGAGGAGCCGCTTTCACAAGGCCATCCGGGTAGGGCGAAGCGTCGTTCAAAGCCGTGCCTTGCGACGGCGCCATCTCGATCTGGTCCATGTCTGCGATGCCAGCCTCCGCCGCGCTGACGATCTGCAAGGCTCGTTCTCCGTGACGCATCATCGGGTCGACAATCCCGTCCGGGTGGAAAGGGGAGTACGGGCCAACCCGGCTGGGGCGGCAGCCATTGCCTATGTAGGTCGCCTGACGCGCGAGAAAGGCGCGGACCTCGTCGCCGAGGCAGCACGCGATGCCGGCATGCCGGCCCTCTTCATCGGAACTGGACCATTAGAGGCGGAACTGAGCGTGCAGCCGCATGTGGAAATGCTGGGATGGCGCTCTCCCGACGAGGTATGGACCATCCTTGCTCAACGTGCGCGTGCCGTGGCCGCGCCGTCCCGGTGGTACGAGACGGGACCTCTCACCGTCTACGAGGCTTTGGCGACCGGGCTTCCTGTCATCGCGTCAGACCGCTCCGGTGCCGCCGAGAAAGTCGTCAACGGCGTTACCGGTTATGTAGTCGCACCGGAGCGGACAACGCTCGCGGCGGCTTTCCGAAATCTCGACGCGATGACAGCGGAGACGCTCGGGCGTTCCGCTCACGCTAGATATTGGAACGCGCCGATGTCGATCGACGCCCATGCCGATGCACTTGTCCGCCTCTATCGAAGGATCACCCGAAACGTATCGCCTGCAACGCCCGATGTCTTAGAAACACCAAGTCATCGATAGCTGCAGAAAACCTGTGCGTCAGCTCCCACGTGAGACCCATCGAAAAGGATCATCCTCGAGCCCAACATGCTCAACACAGCCGCCAATGAATCGTTACTGCGGACGTCATATTTCACAATTCCTAACTTGCTGGCCTACATTGCATGCTCAGATCCTTCGGCATCCCGCTAATTTGAATCCAACACCGGGATGGCACTGCTACTGGTGGGCTCCCGCTAAACGCCCCATCTTGACTTCCATATTGCACCGCAACATATCGATAGTGCGGCGCGTCATCCCGTGTCGCCACCGCTCATTCAGAGAGGAACGACATGAACGCGCCAACCTACGAGATTCCTGCCGAGCTTCGCGACTTCGCAGAGAAGAGCGTCAGTCAGGCCCGGACTGCCGTGAGCAGTCTGCTCGGCACGGTGGTCAAATCCGCCGAACAGCTTCAGACATCGTCCAACACGGTGCATGAGACGATCCAGTCCGTGATCGCCAAGGGCCTTGACCAAGTCCAGGCGAATGCAAGCTCGACGTTCGACTTCGCTCAAAAGCTGGTGCGTACCCGCGACGTGAAGGAAGCGTTCGAGTTGCAGAGCGCGTTCCTGCACAGCCAGATTGCCACGATTCAGACCCAGGCCAAGGATCTCGGCGCCCTGGCGCAGAAAGCGACCAAAGGCGCCTGAATTTGCCTCGATGCGCGGACTGGCCGATTGCCGGTTCGCGCGCAAACCGGAGAAGCGGTATGATGTCGGCGCAGTAAATGCGGTCCAACTAGAGTTCCGGCATGAACCGCGGAGGGCGCCGACCGGTACCTGGCGATGCATGTCCGACGATGGATGAAGGGGACGCGAATCATGGCAATACGCCGACCAGCACGCTCCGTAGAGCGCCCCAAAAGCAAAGCCAATCGATCGACCCAGCCTGCCAATGCGGACGCCGCTCCGACGACAGCCGAAGCGCCGGATATCGTAACGAAGTCGCTCGAGGTGGCTCCGACCTATCAATCGTCGAGTATCGATTCTGCCTTGGTCGGGGCATCTCTGCCTGACGGCTCTACCCCGGTCATCGCGCCCCTGTTGGAGACCGTGTCTTCAGATGCTTTGACGGCCGGACAGTCTGTGACGGAGCTCCATTCCGGCATAGCAGAGACGCTCGCGGAGGATGGGGCATCCGAAGTCCACGCGCCTGCCGCCGTAAACGTATCCAACGCCGCGCAAGATGATGCGCCAGGACATGCCGGCGATGGCGAGGCGCGAACGGAGCACGAGGCGGAACTCGCATCTCTCCTGCCTGCCGAGATTGAGAGTGCGATCGCCTCGGCGAAAGATCTTGCCGCTCAGTCGCCAACCATTGAGGCCCCCTCGGCATTGAAGGAAATAACCGCCGCCAACGATACGCTGGCGACCTATGTCCGCAACGAGAGCATTGCCACTCTTGCGCATTGGCGTGCCTTATCGGCGGCAAAGAACCCCGCTGATGCTCTCCGTCTCCAAGTGAATGAAATGCAACGTGCAGCCGACGCCTCTCTCAGCTGCATTGCGAGTCTTGCCCGCCGCGCGGGCCGCATCGCCGACACGCTTCGACGCCCCGGACACCCCTCGCGCTGACGCCCCGGCGCGTCTAGATATCTCGGATTCCGCAGCGGCTCCGCTGTCTGCGCCTACCATCCGGGAGATCGCGATGATTCATCGGCCGCTGCTCGCCTGCCTCGTCACGGCGTCCATCGTCGTCTCGCCAAACGCTCAAGCGCAGATGATGAAGACGCCGGAAACGCACGTTCCGGCCAAGATCGTTCCCGGCTCGAAGGGCGAAGTCCATCTTTCTTTCGCGCCGGTGGTGAAGCGAGCCGCTCCCTCGGTGGTCAATGTCTACGCGTCGCATGTGGAGCAACGGGGCACGTCGCGAAGCGCCATGGACGAGTTCATGCGCCGGTTCTTCGGCGAGCAAGGCTCTGGTCGTGGCCCGGGCCTGCCGGGCGAGCGGGCACAGAAATCCTTGGGGTCCGGCGTCATCGTGGATGAATCTGGGCTCGTCATCACCAACAACCACGTCATCGATAACATGAATGAGGTTCGTGTCTCGCTCTCCGACCGAAGGGAGTTCGAGGCGAGTATCGTCTTGCGCGATCCCCGCACTGACCTTGCCGTCATCAAGATCAAGAGCCCTGTTGGCGGACTCGTGCCGATGCCGATGGGAGATTCCGAGGCGCTGGAGGTCGGCGACTTCGTGATGGCGATCGGTAACCCGTTCGGCGTCGGCCAGACAGTGACGCAGGGCATCGTCTCGGCCGTGGCGCGTACCCAGGTCGGGTCTTCGGACTACCAATTCTTCATTCAGACCGATGCGGCGATCAACCCGGGCAATTCCGGCGGCGCTCTCGTTGACCTGCAAGGGCAGCTCGTCGGCATCAATACGGCGATCTACTCACAATCCGGTGGAAGCCACGGCATCGGCTTTGCCATCCCCACAAGCATGGTTCGCGCCGTGGTCGAGACAGCCAAGGGTGGTGCCACGACGGTACGCCGCCCGTGGCTTGGCGCGCGCGTGCAGAACGTGACACCGGACATCGCCGAGAGCATGGGCCTCGACCATCCGACCGGAGTCTTGGTGGCGAGCCTGCAGCCGAAAAGCCCGGCCGAAGAGGCCGGCCTGAAGCGCGGTGACCTGATCCTCACGGTGGACGACAAAGTCGTCGATGATCCGGAAGCCTTTGGTTACCGCTTTGCCCTGAAGGGAATCAGCGGAAGTGCCAAGTTCGGCATCCTGCGCGGCACCTCCCGCTCCACGATTTCGGTCAAACTCGCCTCGGCTCCGGAGACACGACCACGCGAGGCGGTGAAGCTGCGCACTCGCTCGCCCATGTTCGGCGCCACCCTGGTCAACACTTCGCCGGCCGTCGCGGAAGAATTGCAGAAGGATTTCGCCACCGAGGGAGTGGCGGTCTCGTCCGTAGAGGAAGGGTCCATCGCTGCTCGCAACGGACTCCAGGTCGGAGACGTGGTCGTGGCGATCAACGGAGCCCCAGTGACCGCCACGAAAGATCTCGAGCGCCTGATCCGGACCAATCCCGGCATTTGGGAGATTACGATTAATCGCGGCGGCACAGTGTTGACCTCGGTGTTCGGAGGCTAGAGGCCTCATTCAGTCCACGCAGCCGGTATCCTCCGGCACCGGGCTCCGGAGGCGTGCCCTGGCGAATTAAACGTTGGTCATAGGCGGCCAGGATCGCGTGTGATTCGCTGGATCCCCATATGAGGAAGACGTGCCAGGCGCCGAGCCGATCTTTGCTCGGCATCCTAACTGCAAGGCAGGGCGGCAAGTCCACCGAAACGCGGGGACGAGGTCATTTGCAGATTGCGGGATGGCGCAGCCCGCGTCTTCTATGCGTCGATGTCCGATCTCTTCGCCTCCGCCGGTCTGCAGAACGATGCGCCTCGCCCGCTTGCGGACCGTTTTCGTCCGCGCTCCCTCGCCGAGGTGGTGGGACAAGAGCACCTCACCGGACCGGACGGATCGCTGACCCGGCTCCTGAACGGCAAATCCTTCGGCTCACTGGTATTCTGGGGGCCGCCGGGTACCGGCAAGACCACGGTGGCCCGCCTTCTGGCCCACAAGACTGACCTCAAGTTCGAACAGATCTCGGCGATCTTTTCCGGCATCGCCGATCTGAAAAAGGTCTTCGAGGCGGCGCGCCAGCGCAGGGCGATGGGTCAGGGGACGTTGCTCTTCGTGGATGAGATCCACCGCTTCAATCGGGCTCAGCTCGACGCTTTCCTTCCCGTGATGGAAGACGGAACCGTAACGCTCGTTGGCGCCACTACCGAAAACCCTTCCTTCGAGCTCAACGCCGCGCTTCTCTCGCGCGCCCGCGTCCTGCTGTTCCGCTCGCTCGACGACGTCGCCATTGCCAAGCTACTGGTCCGGGCAGAGGAACTGACGGGGCGTTCGCTGCCTTTGGACGAAGACGCGCGCGGCGTCCTCGTCCGCATGGCCGACGGTGACGGACGGGCCTGCCTCACCCTGGCGGAAGAGGTCTGGCGCTCTGCCAAGCGAGACGAGATCTTCGACGCTGTCACCTTGCAGGAGATCGTCCAGCGCCGGGCGCCGATCTACGACAAGAGCCAGGAGGGACACTACAACCTCATCAGCGCACTGCATAAGACTGTGCGTGGTTCCGACCCCGATGCGGCGCTCTATTATCTCTGCCGCATGCTCGACGGAGGGGAGGACAGGCTTTTCATCGCAAGGCGCCTCGTGCGCATGGCCGTGGAGGATATCGGCCTCGCCGACCCCCAGGCCCTCGTCGTCGCCACTGCCGCTAAGGACGCATTCGATTTCCTTGGCTCGCCGGAAGGGGAATTGGCGCTCGCCCAGATCACCGTCTACCTCGCCTGCGCGCCGAAATCGAACGCGGTCTACAATGCCTACAAGGCGGCGACGCGGGTGGCTAAGGAGCACGGCTCACTGCCGCCGCCCCGGACCATCCTCAACGGCTCCACCAAGCTGATGCGCAAGATCGGCTATGGCGAGGGCTACCGCTACGACCATGATGAGCCGGATGCGTTCTCGGGCCAGGATTATTGGCCCGAGGCGCTCGGTCGCCAGTATTTCTATGAGCCCACCGACCGTGGCATGGAGACCCGCTACGGCGACCGCCTCGCCCATTGGGAGGCCTTGCGAAAGCAACGTCGTGATGAGGAACGCTGACCGCGACGTCCAGTGTTAGGGCGGCGCTCTGTCAAGCAGGAAGGCCAACCATGACCACGAATGCCTATCAGAGCCTCGCCAGCCGCTTCGCTCGCATCGGGGCCATCGACGATGCGGCCGGCATCCTGGGCTGGGACGCCCAGACATTCATGCCGGACGGCGCCGCAGAGGGTCGGGCAGAACAGCTTGCGCAGTTGCGGGTCATCGCCCACGAGATTCTCACCGCCGCCGAGACCGGCGACCTGATTGCGGAGGCCTCAGACGACGAGACCGGCCTCGGGACGTGGGAGCGCGCTAATCTGCGCGAGATGCGACGAGCCTATCATCATGCGTCCGCCGTGCCGGGCGATCTCGTCGCCGCGAGCTCCAAAGCTTCGTCCCACTCCGAAATGGTATGGCGGGAAGCGCGGGCAGGATCCGATTTCGCGATGCTGGCACCTCATCTGGCCGAGACCCTGCGGCTGCAGCGGGAGGTTGGGGAGGCAAAGGGCGCGGCCCTGGGGCTTGCTCCCTACGATGCCCTCCTCGACGGTTACGATCCCGGCATGCGCCAGGCGGCGATTGATCCGCTCTTCGCCGAGCTTCGCGCGATCCTGCCGGGATTGATTGAAGTGATCCGCGATCGTCAGGCTTCGCTACCGGCACCGATCCCGCTTCCCGGGCCGTTTCCGGTGGAGGCGCAGAAGGCCCTGGGATTGACGCTGATGCGCGCCGCCGGGTTCGACTTTCAACGCGGACGGCTGGATATCAGCCTGCATCCATTCTGCGGCGGCGCCACCAACGATGTGCGCATCACCACGCGCTACGACGAGACCGATGCCACCCGCGCCCTGATGGGCGTGCTGCACGAGACCGGCCACGCGCTCTACGAGCAGGGTCGGCCGGCCACATGGCTCCACCAGCCCGTGGGGAACGCCCGGGGGATGAGCCTGCATGAAAGCCAGTCGCTGCTGATCGAGATGCAGGCCTGCCGCTCAGCCGAGTTCTGCGCTTACCTGGCACCTCGGCTGCGCGAGGCGTTCGGCGGGCAGGGAAGCGCCTGGGATGCCGACAACTTGCACCGCCTCTACACACGAGTTGAGCCGGGCCTGATCCGAGTCGATGCCGACGAAGTGACCTATCCGGCTCACATCCTCCTCCGCTACGATCTCGAAACCGCGATGATCGCCGGTGATCTCGCAATCACCGATCTGCCGGGCGCATTCAATGAAGGCATGCGCTCGCTACTTGGTCTCGCGGTACCGAGCGACCGGCTCGGCTGCCTGCAGGACATCCACTGGCCCGGGGGCAGTTTCGGATATTTCCCGACTTATACCCTAGGCGCCATGGCGGCGGCGCAGTTCTTCCGCGCTGCTTGTGAGGACCTGCCCGGAATCCCAGCCGATCTGGCCGAGGGCGATTTTACCGCCATGCGCGGCTGGCTCGGAGAGAACGTGCACGGACGCGGCAGTTTCCTGGAGACGGACGAGTTGCTCGTTGCCACCACCGGCAAGCCCCTGGGCGCAGAAGATTACATGCGCCACCTGCGCCACCGCTATCTCGGGGAAGGCTGAACGCTCGCATCGGTTGGTTGCGAATCGGTTGCTGCGTGGCGATCCTTCGCGGGGTCGGACGTCCCCCGGGGTTTGCCGCTGCCGCCATGGCGCTATGCTCACAGCCGAAACAATCGTCCGAGCCGGATCGGATCCGGGGAAAGGTTCGCTTGAATGGTCGTCATCGTCGCAGCGATCGGGATCGTGGGTGCCGTCCTGTTCTGGATCATCCGCGCACATGGCACCGCGACGGCGCTGAGGGAGGTCAATCGTGACACGAAGGGCCTTCAGCGTCGGGCGAAATCGACCCTGGAGGACATCATCGGCACACCGCTGAAGCGAGTGCGGGACGTCAGGCTCGCGGCGGTGATCCTGATGATCCAATTGGTGCGCACGGGTAGCCCCGTCACCGCCGCCGAGAAGACCAAGATCCTGGAATTCATGGATTCTCCGCTCCAGATCGATACGATCTCGGCCACGTTCGAGCGAGCGTGGACCTACACCCAGGCACGACGACCGTTCTCCCTCGTGGCAGACGAAATGCTGCCCCTGCTGCGGGACAACCTGACCGCGGCCGAGCGTCTGCATTTCATCGACATGCTTTCACAGGTCGCCAACGCCCATTCCGCCGCCAGCGAGTTGCAGCGAGAGGCGATCGTGCGGCTCAAGCGGCGGCTCACGGGTGGGAGCCCTGCGCTGAAGGCGAGCCGGGCCGGCGATTTCAAGCGCTGAGACCGGTGGACCGGGACGGGCCCAGCCTGTAGGTCGACGGCCCCCCATTCCAGCGGACCAGCGTCCGGAGATCCTACATGGCGGCCTGTGGCCTCGATTTCGGCACGTCCAACACCACGCTCGGCCTTGTCACCGAGGGACGGCCCGCCCTGCTGCGACTGGAGGGCGACCACGTGACAATTCCCAGCGCGATCTTTTTCCCGCCGGGTGGGACGCCCCTCGTCGGCCGCGCGGCCATGGCGGAGTACGTCGAGGGCACGCCGGGCCGGCTGATGCGCAGCCTGAAGTCAGTGCTCGGATCCTCGCTACTCGAGGAGACGACGCCAGTCGGGCGTGAGCGAATCCGCTTCCGCGACGTCATCGCCCGCTACCTCTCCGCTGTGAAGACGCGCGCCGAGGCGCAGGCGGGAACGGGCATCGATACCGTGGTCCACGGCCGCCCGGTCCACTTCGTCGATGGCGACCCGGAGGGCGACGCCCGCGCGGAGGATGCCCTGCGCGAGATCGCCCAGAGCATCGGCTTCCGCTACGTCTCGTTCCAATACGAGCCCATCGCGGCGGCGCTCGATTACGAGCAGCAGGTGACGGGGGAGGAGATCGCGCTCATCGCTGATATCGGCGGCGGCACCTCGGATTTCTCCATCGTCCGGCTCTCACCGGAGCGCCATACCAAGGTCGACCGGTCCGGCGACATCCTCGCAAATGACGGCGTACGCATCGGCGGTACCGATTTCGACCGGCGGCTCAGCCTCGGCACGGTAATGCCGCTCTTCGGCCTCGGCAGCCCGATGAACCGAGGCGACCTCGACGTGCCGAGCGGGTATTTTCACGACCTCGCCACCTGGTCGAGCATCAACCGGCTCTACAATGCCAAGACCCTCCGCGAGATCGAGGAGGTCCGCCGCGACGCGCGCCGGCCGGACCTGATCGCTCGGCTCTACACCGTGGTGGAAGCCGAACGCGGGCATTCCCTGGCGATGGAAGTCGAGGGCGCCAAGATCGCTGCCTCGGATGCCGGCCAGGGCGGCGTCGCGCTCGGCTGGGTCGAGCCGGGTCTCGCCGCCAACCTCGACCATGCCGGCCTCGTGGCGCAGACGGAAGAGCTCTCTCGGCGAATCGCCGAGAGGATCGGGCGCTGCCTGAATCAGGCGGGCTTGCCGGCCGAGGGCATCGACGCCCTGTTCCTGACCGGCGGGTCCACGGGCCTGCCGCATGTCCGTGCCGCATTGGTGGCGGGCGTCCCGAATGCCAGAGTTGTGGACGGTGATACGTTCGGCTCCGTCGGGACCGGGCTGACCATTGAGGCGGGCCGCCGCGCCGCCTGAACTGCGGTTCATGCAACGTCGCGTTCTCGAAGCGCCCCATCCTCGAAGCGCTTTGCCCAGAGGGGCGAGGGTGTTACGAGCACGCGATGACCACCAGACCACCATCACGCGGCAATGCCGGACGTAAAGGTTCCGGCGCCGGCAAAGGCAGGCCGCCCGGCAGCGGCGGCAAGCCTTACCGTCCCGGCAAGCCCGGCGCGTTCCGCAGGCCCGACCGCGAAGGCACCGGCCCGCGCACCAGCGCCCTCGATGCTGCCCATCGCGCGGCGCAGTTGCGCGGCGAGGCCGACAAGCGCGCGCCCTGGCGCCCCGGCGATGCCCCGGAGACGCCGTCCGATGACGAAATCCCGGTGGCCCGTGCGCCTCGGACGCGGGCGCCCCGCAATGAGGTCGTGGAGAAATCGTTGGACGCGCCGCGTCCGCGCCGCGCTGGCGCCAAGTCCCCGGAACCAGTGGTCGAAGGACCGACCCGGCGCGAACAGCGCGCCGCCGCCTCCGCGACTTTGGCCTCCGGCGTACAGACACTGATCGTCGAGGAAGACGAAGCCGAAATGCGGATCGACCGCTTCCTCACGACGCGTTTCCCGCAGCTACCCTTCACCCGTGTTCAAAGCATCGTCCGCAAGGGTGAGCTGCGTGTGGACGGTAAGCGCGCCAAGCCGAACGACCGGCTCTTGCCGGGCATGAGCGTGCGCGTGCCGCCCCTCAAGCTCGACCCGGTGGCGGAACGACCGCGCAGTGTTGCGCGTGACGCCACCGATGCCGACTTCCTGCGCTCGCTGATCCTCTACGAGGATGCGGACATGATGGTGCTGAACAAGCCCTTTGGCCTCGCGGTCCAGGGCGGCTCCGGCACCGTGCGCCACGTGGACGGGCTGCTGGAGGCCCTGACCGGACCGGACGGGCAGAAGCCGCGCCTCGTCCACCGCCTCGACAAAGACACCGCCGGTTGCCTCATCGTCGCCAAGACACGCCTGGCGGCGGCGACCCTCGCCAAGAGCTTCCGCTCGCGGTCGGCCCGCAAGGTCTATTGGGCACTTACCGCGGGAGTCCCGCGCGTGCCCCAAGGCCGGATCTCGACCTATCTCGCCAAGGAGGAAGCCCCCGACGGCGATGCCCGAATGCGGGTAGCCCAGCACGGCGACGACGGCGCAGCCCACGCGCTCACCTACTACGCGATGGTCGACAACGCGGCGCAGAAGCTGTCCTGGCTCTCGCTGAAGCCCGTAACTGGGCGTACGCACCAGCTCCGAGCCCATGCCGCGCATATCGGCCACCCCATCGTCGGTGATCCGAAATATTTCAGCGTCGAGAACTGGGCGTTGCCGGGAGGCATCCAGAACCGGCTGCATCTCCTCGCACGTCGCATCGTCATCCCGCATCCGCGCACGCTGAAGCCGGTGGACGTCACGGCGCCCCTGCCACCGCATATGGCGCAGAGCTGGAACCTTCTGGGCTTCGACGCCTCGCGCTACGATCCCATCGTCGAGGCGCCGGAAGCGTGATCCGCTTTGGCCGCATCGGCGGAAAGCGTCCACGTATGCGCCTTGGCAATTGGGCGCCATGCCTTATCCTTGTGGTCGACCACACCCGTCGTTGCAGCGAGAAACAATGCCGATGACGTTCGCGACCATGGCCAGCACCGCCTTGATCGGCCTGTTCGTGTGCTTCGGATCAGCGTCGCTGACCGCCGAGGCTGCCGCGCAGGCGGCGGGTCCACAACAGACCCCGCCAAGTCCCGCGGTAAAAGCGGTTCCCGCTCCGGCAACGCAGAACCCAGCTCCGCCACCTCCCGCCGTCGGCCGCCATGGATCACAGGCGCGGGCGGGCGAACGCAGGCGGCGGTCCTATGCCAGTTGCAACCGGCTTTCGCACGCGCGCGGCCTGCGCGGCGGGGTCCGGCGGCGCTTTCTGATCCGCTGCAAGCTCGGCTACGAACGCCAGAAGCCAGGCCAAGCAGCGGCGCAACAACTGCAGCCAGGGCGTCAGCCGTAATGCGGCCATGCAGGACTCTTCCGTGAAGCTCGTCGTCTTCGACGTTGACGGTACGCTGGTTGATAGCCAGCACCTCATCGTTGCGGCCCAAGGCATGGCCTTCGCCGAGCACGGCATCGTTCCACCCTCGCGATCAGTCTCCCTTTCCGTTGTCGGCCTTTCACTGCCGCAGGCCTTCCGGCGTCTCGTAGGCGAGGATGGGCCTGTGGAAGGCCTGTCCGAGAGCTACAAGCGGGCCTTCAATACCTTGCGCCTGGATCCGGCCTATGAAGAGCCACTGTTCCCCGGAATGGGCGATCTGATCGAACGTCTGCATGCCCGAGACGATCTGCGCCTCGGACTCGCCACGGGGAAATCCCGGCGCGGTGTCGATCGGCTCGTAGAAAGCCATGGCTGGGGCGACGTCTTCGCCACCATCCAGACTGCCGACGACGCGCCATCGAAGCCCGACCCGGCGATGCTGCATCAGGCCATGGCCGCGGTTGGAGCACCGCCAGAGACGACAGTGATGATCGGAGACACCACCTACGACATGGATATGGCGGTGAGTGCCGGCGCGGCCGCCATTGGTGTCGCCTGGGGCTACCATCCGCCGGGAGCGCTGCTTGGCGCTGGGGCAGTGACCGTGGTCGAAACCGCTTCCGCGCTGGCAGATCTGTTCACGGGCGGCCTTCGGACGGTCACCGTAGACATGACGATTGCGGATCTTACCCGCGAGTAAAGTTCGCAACAGCCATTCAGTATCGCGCCGGCTTCCTGCTCGCAGGCTGCGAGACGATGCGCTAGAACCTCTCGCCATGAGTACAGACGATCCTGCCGATTGGCTTGGCGACGCCCCTCCGGTGCACGATCCGCACAAGGCCGTGCGCGAGCAAACCCGCCCCGCATTGCCGAAGCGGTTCTACAAAGTGGCCGGCCTCGCGGGTAGCGAGGAGGGATTTCGCCTGATTCTCGACGGGCGATCTGCCAATACACCGGCCCGTAATCCGCTGACCTTGCCGACCCGCTCACTCGGCGACGCTATCGCCGCAGAATGGGCAGCGCAGGCCGAGTTCATCGACCCCTCGACCATGCCGCTGACTCGCCTCGCCAACACCGCCATCGACGGGGTCGCTCCCCGCCGTGACGCGGTGATCGATGATCTCTCGGCCTATGCAGGGACGGATCTCGTCGCCTACCGCGCCGGAGACCCGGAACGTCTCGTGGCCGATCAAGCCCGTGCCTGGAACCCCGTGATCGACTGGGCGCACGAGACCCTGGGCGTACGCCTGATCCTCAGCGAAGGCGTGATGCATGTCACCCAGCCGGAGACGTCGGTGAACGCACTTCGCGCTGCAATCGCGGCCGTCGAAGGGCCTTTCCGGCTGGCCGCGCTCCACACGATGACGACCTTGACTGGCTCTCTCCTGATCGCCCTCGCCACGCTGCATGGACGTCTCACTCCGATGGAGGCCTGGGCGGCGGCGCATGTGGACGAGGCCTATCAGGCCAGCGTCTGGGGTAGCGATGCCGAAGCTGAGGCTCGGCATGCCCTGCGGAAGGCTGAATTCGAGGCCGCAGCGACGCTGGCAACCCTGGCTCGTTAAATTCATTTTCGCTGCCTTTCCCCCGTGCTAAGGCGCTTTTGAAGTATACCGCCAAGCCATGCTGTCGGACACGGCACGGCTTCACCCCCACGAACCCATCTCAAGGCTCACCACGCATGAAGGATATTCTCGAGAAGCTGGAAGAGCGGCGCGCTCAAGCCCGTCTCGGCGGCGGCGAAAACCGCGTCGTGGCCCAGCACAAGCGCGGCAAACTGACGGCACGAGAGCGTATCGAACTCCTCCTCGACCATGGGTCGTTCGAGGAATTCGACATGTTCGTGCAGCATCGCTCGACCGATTTCGGGATGGAGAAGCAGAAGATTCCCGGTGACGGCGTGGTCACCGGCTGGGGCACCATCAACGGCCGCACCGTGTTCCTCTTCTCCAAGGACTTCACCGTCTTCGGCGGCTCGCTCTCCGAGACGCATGCCGCCAAGATCGTCAAGGTCCAAGATATGGCGCTGAAGATGCGCGCCCCGATCATCGGCATTTTCGATGCCGGCGGCGCCCGCATCCAGGAAGGCGTCGCCGCTTTGGGCGGCTACGGCGAGGTGTTCCGCCGCAACGTCGCCGCTTCCGGCGTCATTCCGCAGATCTCCGTCATCATGGGCCCCTGCGCGGGCGGCGACGTCTACTCGCCCGCCATGACCGACTTCATCTTCATGGTCCGTGACACGAGCTACATGTTCGTCACGGGCCCGGACGTGGTGAAGACCGTGACCAACGAGGTCGTCACGGCCGAGGAGCTCGGCGGTGCCAAGGTCCACACCACCAAGTCCTCCATCGCCGACGGGTCGTTCGAGAACGACGTGGAGGCGATCCTTCAGATCCGCCGCTTGCTCGACTTCCTGCCCGCCAACAACATCGACGGCGTGCCGGAGATCGAAAGCTTCGACGACCCGCTCCGGCTCGATAAGTCCCTCGATACCCTGATTCCGGACAACCCGAACAAGCCCTACGACATGGGCGAGTTGATCCGCCGGGTGGCCGACGAAGGCGACTTCTTCGAAATCCAGTCGACTTATGCGCGCAACATCATCACCGGGTTCGGCCGCATCGAGGGCCGCACCGTCGGTTTCGTCGCCAACCAGCCGATGGTGCTGGCCGGCGTGCTCGATTCGGATGCCTCCCGCAAAGCCGCGCGCTTCGTACGCTTCTGCGATGCGTTCTCGATCCCGATCGTCACCTTCGTCGATGTCCCCGGCTTCCTACCCGGCACCGCGCAGGAATATGGCGGTCTCATCAAGCACGGCGCCAAACTCCTCTTCGCCTACAGCCAAGCCACGGTGCCGCTGGTGACCATCATCACCCGCAAAGCCTTCGGCGGTGCCTACGACGTAATGGCCTCCAAGCACGTGGGTGCCGACATCAACTACGCTTGGCCGACCGCGCAGATCGCAGTCATGGGCGCCAAGGGCGCGGTGGAGATCATTTTCCGCAGCGAGATCGGCGATACCGACAAGATCGCGGCACGAACCAGCGAATACGAGGACCGCTTCCTCTCGCCCTTCGTCGCCGCCGAGCGCGGCTATATCGACGAGGTGATCATGCCCCACTCGACGCGTAAACGCATCGCCCGGGCGCTCGGCATGCTCCGCACCAAGGAGATGGAGCAGCCCTGGAAGAAGCACGACAACATCCCGCTCTGAGCGGTGGTAGGCTTCCCACCGGGGAAGCCTATTCCCAGTGGCCCACCGCGAAGTGGATGGTGGGCCATGACATGGGGTGCGGGAGCCGCGATGACGTCTTCGGCCATCCCAATCTCGACCCCATCGTCAGGTGCCGCGGCACCTGACGATGAGAAAGGCTCCAGCCGGACCTGAGCGAACGAAAGAGTTCCTCAAGACCCACATACGCGGGGCACATCTGGATGAGGTGGTTCGATGGGATGGGCGAACGTGCTCAGCCGACCGGCCGCTCGAAGTTCCCTCCGTCCGGTCCGGGTGATCTGACAGCCGTCCCGGAAAGCCGCCATACCTACCAAAGGCTCGGCACTCTCACCCATATCGCGATTGTTCCCGGATGCCGCCAGGATGATCCGACGCAGGAGGGACAGATCGAGAGCCTGCGCCGATGGTTCGCGGCTTGCGCCGGCAAGGGCCGGCTAACAGCTCGCTGGGTTGGGTTGGACCGGAATCTCCGCTTTTGAGCTTCCCCAACGCCCCATCGTGGCAAGACAAACAGTACCTTTTCTTTCAAGGGCATTGTCAGCACTGCCGTGAACAAACCCGCAAATCGCTATCACCGGTTACCGGCTCATCAATACAGAAATAAACCGCTCCAACGATTATTGCCTTAAAAACAACCTGCCTCTCTTTTTTCAGTTGCAACCTCAAATTTGACCGCTACGCTCAACCTAGTGATCGAGATCCTTATTGGATAGATTCTAGGATTCGCCATGCCGACCATTAAAATCACGGTAGGTACAGGTTACAATGATGACGATTCCATCACTGTATTTCCTCCGCAACGGTATGACGACGATCCGGAAGCAGATATTTATGTCCGCTCCGTCGGGGTCGATGAGCGACTCGTGATTCGCGATAGCGATGGAGACGGGACAACGTTATTCTACTTTTCTGAAGATCGCTTGTCGCACCATGCTACGGCGTTTTCGGGAGGCTACGATTTCAACTTCTCCGACCGCCTTGGAAAAACGACACTCGAGGGCGGAAATTTCGCCGATGTCCTGACCGGTGGATCCGGCTCGGACAGTCTTCTTGGAGGGCTCGGAGACGACACGCTCAACGGTCGTCGCGGCAACGACGTGCTGGAAGGAGGCGCTGGCGCTGACATCTTGAACGGCAGCTTGGGAACCGACACGGCGAGCTACGAGCATTCCTCCGCGGGAGTCACCGTCAACCTGAGCACGGGCGTGAATCGAGGTGGCGATGCCGAAGGCGACGTCTTGATCAGTATCTCCAAGATCAATGGCAGCACCCATGGAGACCATCTCACGGGCAACGCCGCCGCCAACACTTTGATCGGCAACGGAGGAAACGACTCTCTTTACGGCCTAGGTGGCAATGACCGCCTCGTCGTTTCCGAGGATCCCGTCATCATCGACGGAGGCACCGGGAAAGACGTACTGATTGTCACGGGCGTTATCGAACTCACAAACAGCAACTTCAATAGTATCGAAAGGACCTACGTTCGGAACGGCGGTGATGTGTCGTTCGAGTTCGTAACGCAAGGTCAAACCATCGTATCTCAGACGACTTTGGAAAATAGCACTATCATCTATGGCACCCAGGGCAATGATTGGATCTTGTCCGGCGACGGCAACGACAGTATCACTGGCGGCGCCGGCAACGATAAGTTGTTTGCAGGTTCGGGCGAAACCATTTTCGGCTATACGGACAGTAATTTCGGCCGAGACAACATTTATAAATTCGAAGTCGATATCGATCGCCTTAATGTAACACTCATCGCGAAAAACTTCAGTGACATTAAAATTAAAGCGATCAACGGCGGGCAGGATACGCAAGTTACGTTTGCTGGGATTGCAGACCCTGCGCAGAAAATCATCTTGCACGATGTCGTGGCATCGAGCCTGACGGACGGTAGTTTTATTATCTAGCTGTTCCCACACGGCAACTTTACTGAAAGCATCAGCATGCGCCTGACAGGCAGGCATTGCCTCTTGCTACGAGTGCATTCCGGCGACGCAGTCGCCGGATCCTCGAGAGAGGCGCATTTTTACAATGGCCTTGGGGTACTGTACTCAAGCGGCGGTGTCGGTCGCGCCCCCTGAAGACGCCCTTATCGCTCGTGAGGCCATGTGGGGTATTCTGGCGGCAGGGTAGGTGGCTGGCGCTGAGCGGTCGATCGTGAGCGCAAAACTCCGTTTGGCCAAGCGTGGCAGTGTTTGTCCGTCGCCACCCTGACCGCGCGGTGAGCCAGCTCGAGCCATTCGAGTGGGCGACAATCGCTTCAGGCGCCTCTCAGCTCAAAGATCAGGTTCAGCCGCGTGCGGGCGATCTGGCGATAGCCGCGCGATTCGAGCAGGCCGACGAGGTTGATCTGCCATTGCGCCGTGCCATCCTCGATGAGGAGCAGGCGAGGGTGCAGGGAGACCGGCGCCTCACGAAAGAACGGCTCCAGGATCAGGTCCTCGGCCCCCTCCACGTCGAGCTTGATCGCATCGATCCGGGTGATGCCTTCGCCCTGGGCAAGGCCCAGAAGGGTGACTGCAGGCACTCGGATCTGTGCACCTTCGTTGGTGCCGACAATCTTCAGACTCGATTCGCCCCGGTTGCGCGGATCGACGAACAAGGTCAGTTCACCAGCCTTATCGGCCACCGCGCAAGCCACGGCCTTCACCGTGCCGAACGGGTTCTGGGCAATATTGTAGGTGAGCCGATCGAAGATGTCGGGTTGAGGTTCCACGGCTAGGATCCGCGCGCGGGGACCGGCGAAGGCGGCCACGGACAAGGCGTAGGCGCCGATATTGGCCCCGATATCGAGGAAGGTGCAGCCGGGCTCCAGCCGTGACGCCAGAAGCGCACGTTCTTCGGGATCGAAGAATTGCGGCGTGAACAGCACCTTCTTCTCACAATTGTTGTTGTAGGGGTGCAGCCGCATCCGTGCGCCAAGACGCTCCACGTCGAGGGGCTGACCCTGCAGCATTGTGATCGCGAGTCGCCTCAGCAGGAAGCCGAGACGCCGCCCCGCCCAGCTTTTGCCCGAGAGGTTCACCGTGCGCTTGGTGATGCGTGCCACAAGCCCCTTGGGCGCGTGGGTGCCGAAGGGCGGGATGCCGGAAGAATGCGTATCGGTCATTGCGCCGGGTGATGCCAGCCCGGCAGCCTGACGGCAAGCTTCTCCTGTCGTCCAGCACCGCCCCTGAAGCCTGCATAATCCGACGCCATGCCCACAAACGGCGCACGTCCCCGATTATCGACTGCGCAAACGGTTATCGGGGAGGCATCCTCCGCAGGACTGGCGCCTTCATGAAAAGGGTAGGGGAACAATGCAGCCCCAGGGAAAGCCGCAGTGACGGGCGGCCTTACGGAATCGCTTAGAGCTGGCACATACCATGCAGATGGCTTCAGGTGGGCAACGGCGCCTGCGAGAGACGCCTTCGATGACGGGCGGCTCGTGCTCACTGTGGCGTGAGCGACCAATCTCTCCCCACCCCGTTCATGGGGGCCACTCGCGAGGAGTGCCGGGAGATATCCGATCGCCTGGAGCCTCTCCGCATGCAGTCCCAAAAAGCGACCCGAATCGATCTCTTCAGTTTGGCCACGCCCCAGATGCGTGCCTTCCACATCACCTGGCTCGCCTTCTTCGTCTGCTTCTTCGCTTGGTTTGCCGTCGCTCCGCTGATGCCGGTCATCAAGGGTGAGTTCAAGCTGACCAACGATCAGGTCTACAATATCAACATTGCCGCAGTCGGTATCACCATCCTGGTTCGCCTCCTCATAGGTCCCATGTGTGACCGATTCGGGCCGCGCCTGACCTACACGGGTCTGCTGACCCTCGGTGCGATTCCGGTGATCGGCATCGCCTTCGCCAATTCCTATGAGAGCTTCCTGTTCTTTCGCCTCGCCATCGGCGCCATTGGGGCGAGTTTCGTCATCACGCAGTTTCATACCTCGGTCATGTTCGCACCGAACGTGGTCGGTACGGCCAACGCCACGGTCGGCGGCTGGGGCAATGCCGGCGGTGGTGTCACCCAGAGCGTGATGCCGCTGATTCTGGCGGCCCTCGTCAGCATCGGCGTCGAGAAGACGATGGGCTGGCGCCTGTCGATGATCGTGCCCGGCGTCATGATGCTGGTCGTGGCATTCCTGTATTACCGCTTCACGCAGGACACGCCCGAGGGCAACATCACCGAGCTTCGTGCGCGCGGCGTTTCGGTTGACGCCGGCAAGAAGGGCGGCTGGGCCGTCTTCAAACAGGCGATGGCGAACTATCGCGTTTGGATGCTCGCGATTACCTACGGCGCCTGTTTCGGCGTCGAGATCTTCATCCATGCGGTAGCGGCGACGTATTATGTCGAACGATTCAGCCTCGACCTGACCCAGGCCGGAATGGCGGCCGGCAGCTTTGGACTTCTCGCTCTCTTCGCCCGTGCGCTCGGCGGCATCGCGTCGGACCGGGTCGCACGTAAGAAAGGCCTCGACGGCCGCACCCTGCTCTTGTTCGTGCTGATGGTCGGCGAGGGTCTCGGCCTTCTCGCTTTCGCCTATGCGGGGTCGGTCGCGCTCGCCGTCATCGCCATGCTCGCCTTCGGTCTGTTCACCCACATGGCCTGCGGCGCGACCTATGCCCTCGTACCGTTCATCGATCGCAAGGCGCTGGGCGGTGTCGCCGGCATCATCGGCGCGGGTGGAAATGTCGGCGCCGTGGCGGCTGGATTCCTGCTCAAGGGGGTCGGCAACCTGCCCGGCGCGCTGTTCATCCTCGGCATCGCCGTGCTGATCTCGTCGCTCTGCGCAATCTCCGTGCGCTTCTCGCTCACCCATAAGGAAAACGAGCAGAAGCTGTACGACGAAGCGGTCGCCCAACGCGCCGTCGCCAGCGGCCAGCCCGCCTTCGCCTAGATCGCTCATCACATCCGCAACAAGGGGAGCAGCGACGCTAGTCGTTGCCCCCTTGTCGGCTTTAGACCCCGCGGCGCTCGTTTAGGCCAGCGAGGCGTGAAGCTTCTCGAAGCGGTCGCGCCAATGCAATCGATAGGCGTTGCGTACGTCCACGCTGACGATCCGGCGGTGCGTTAATGTGATCTCCGTGGCTTTGTCACCCACCGACAGAAGATCGACCTGCACGATAGTCTCGCCGATGCGCAGCATCTCGTTCGGCCCGTCATAAGTCCAGGTCTGATGCAGGTAATGCCCGCGTCGGATCTCTTCAAAATGACCGGTAACCGCGTGAAGCGCGCCCGCCTCATCCCGTCCACGCAGCAGGAATGTCCCCCCGACCCGTGGGTCGATCTCCACATGTTCCGCCACGGTTCCAACCGGCGCCATCCAGCCTCGCGCGAGCAATGGGTCCGTCCAGGCTCGGAAGACGTCCGGCTGCGGGGCGCGCACCACGTGTTTGAGAACGACGACGGGAACGATCTGAATCATGGGCCGTCCATATCCTGAAAGATCGAGCCGCATGGCACGCCCTGAATCGTTTAGCTGGGGCGGCCAGATCGTTCTTCGCCCCGCAAGTTCCGTGCGGCAAGGGGAGGAAGATGGTTGGAGCACGATGAGGACAAGGGAAAGGCCGTCCTGTCACCCCTCTGATCACTCGCGCCTTGCCTCAATGCCGCTCAAGGACGATTTTGGCGACCGATAGGCATGGCCCTCGGGCCGCCATCGACCTTCCGACAGGAGCATGCAGCGCGATGCAGATGTTCGATTCCGACGGGACCACCATCGCCTATATCGACGAGCCGGCGAAGGGAGGCAGCGGTGATCCGATCGTGCTGATCCACGGCTTCGCCTCCAACCATTCCGTGAATTGGGTCAATACACTCTGGGTGAAGAGCCTGTCCGAGGCGGGGCGCCGGGTCGTCGCTCTCGACAATCGCGGCCATGGCGAGAGCGAGAAGCTCTACGCGCCGGAAGCCTATGGCTCCGACATCATGGCGCAGGATACAAGGCGGCTCCTCGACCATCTCGGTATCGAGCGCGCCGACATAATGGGTTATTCCATGGGCGCGCGGATCTCGGCCTATCTCGCACTCGACAACCCGGAGCGGGTGCGTTCGGTGCTTTTAGGGGGCCTCGGCCTGCATCTGGTGGAGGGAAAGGGCTTGCCGAATGGCATCGCCGAGGCTCTGGAGGCTCCGGCTGGCGAAAAGGCGCCCAATCTCACGGCTGCTGCCTTCCGTACCTTCGCCGAACAGACCAAAAGCGACCTTCGGGCGCTCGCCGCCTGTATGCGCGGCTCACGCCAGACCTTGTCACGGGAGGAAGTCTCTCAGATCGAGGCTCCCACTCTTGTCACGGTGGGCACCCTCGATACTGTAGCGGGCTCGGCCCCGGCTTTGGCGGCACTCATGCCTCATGCGAAGAGCCTGGAACTTCCCAACCGCGATCACAGCACGGCTGTCGGCGACAAGCTGCACCGGCAGGGCGTTCTGGCCTTCCTCGACGAGCGGCCGTGACGGCGATCAGCTTTTCAGCCGATAGCCGGTGCGGAAGATCCACGTGACGCTGGCAAGGCAAAGGGCGAGGAAGATCAACGTCATCGCGAGGCTGATCTCCACCCCGACATCGGACGTGCCGAAGAAGCTCCAGCGGAAGCCGCTGATGAGATAGACCACCGGGTTCACGAGACTCACCGTCCGCCAGAAGGGCGGCAGCATCTCGATGGAATAGAAGCTGCCGCCGAGGAAGGTGAGTGGCGTGACGATGAGAAGCGGCACCAGTTGCAGCTTCTCGAACCCATCTGCCCATAATCCGATCAAAAAACCGAACAGGCTGAACGTGGTCGCGGTCAGCAGGAGAAACGCTACCATCCAAAGCGGATGCTCGATCCTCAACGGTACGAACAGGGCCGCCGTCGCCAAGATGATGAGGCCGATCAGGATCGACTTCGAAGCCGCGGCCCCGACATAGCCGAGCACGATCTCCAACGGCGAGACCGGTGCCGACAGGATCTCGTAGATCGTCCCGGCAAAGCGCGGGAAGTAGATGCCGAAGGATGCGTTGGCGATGCTCTGCGTCAGCAACGAGAGCATGATCAGGCCTGGCACGATGAAGGCGCCATAGGCGACTCCATCCACGGAAGCCATGCGTGCACCGATCGCTGCGCCGAAGACCACGAAATACAGAGAGGTTGCGATGACCGGAGCAACGATACTCTGAAGGCCCGTGCGCCAGAAACGCGCCATTTCGAAGAGGTAGATGGCGCGGATCGCCGGCCAATTCATCGCAAGCGGATTCATCGGGGCGACCTTCATGCCTGCTCCCTCACGAGATCGACGAAGATGTCTTCGAGGGAACTTTGGCTCGTGGAGAGATCGCGAAATGGGATTCCCGCCGCAGCGAGGTCGGTGAGCAAAGTCGTGATGCCGGTGCGCTCGCCCTTGGTATCGTAGGTGTAGACGAGCTCCTGACCATCCGCCGATAGCGCGAGGCCGTGTGGGGCCAATTCGACCGGCAGGGCAGGGAGCGGAGCCTGCAATTGCAGAGTCAGCCGCTTTTTGCCGAGCTTGCGCATCAGCTCGGCCTTCTCCTCGACCAAGATGATCTGCCCTTTTCGGATCACGCCGACTCGGTCGGCCATCTCTTCGGCCTCGTCGATGTAATGCGTCGTGAGAATGATGGTGACGCCTTGGTCACGCAGCTTCCGCACCAAGCGCCACATATCCTGACGCAGTTCCACGTCTACGCCTGCGGTCGGCTCGTCCAGGAACAGGATACGCGGCTCGTGGCTGAGGGCCTTGGCGATGAGTACGCGCCGCTTCATGCCACCGGACAGCGTCATGATGCGGCTGTCCTTCTTGTCCCATAACGACAGGTCACGCAGCACCCGCTCGATATGACCAGGGTCGGCCTTCAAACCGAACAGTCCCCGGCTGAAATTCGTTGTCGCCCAAACCGTCTCGAACGCGTCCGTAGTGAGTTCCTGCGGCACGAGGCCGATGGCTCTTCGCGCATTACGGTAGTCTTTTGCGATGTCGTGGCCGTCCACCGTAACGGTGCCGCCGCTTGCCCGGACGAGTCCGCAGACGATGCTGATCAGTGTCGTCTTACCGGCGCCGTTGGGGCCGAGCAGGGCGAAGATTTTACCCCTAGCGATATCGAGGTTGATGTCCTTCAGGGCATGGAGACCCGATGCGTAGACTTTGGACAAGCCCGCGATGGAGATGATAGGCGGCATCGAATCTCCGTGGATTATTTTTCTTCGGAGCGACTAACGGCGCTGCCATACCATGGAGATGGGTGCTGCGGACGAGTGTGAAGCGGCACGCCGGAGAACAAAAAAGCCGCCTTGCGGCGGCTTTCTCCGAACGTCGATGGAGGTAACACTCAGGCCTGAAGGCGCCCCTTAACCTCGTCCAGGCTGGAGCGGACGAGCGATAGAGCCGCATCGCCCCGGAGGCGCTCCCGCAGGATCACCTCGGACACCTTTACGGCAGCATCGGCGGCGGCGGCGCGGACCTGCGCGGTCGCCTGAACCTCGGCCTGGGCAATCTTGGTCTCGGCCGACTTGGTGCGGCGAGCAATGAACTCGTTCAGACGGGCGTGGCCCTCGTCGGCGATGCGCTGGGCCTCTTCGCGGGCTCCGGCGACAATCGCTTCGGCTTCGGACTCAGCCTGGCTGCGGCGCTTCTTGTAGTCGGCCAGCACCGTGGCGGCCTCCTCGCGCAGACGGCGGGCCTCGTCGAGTTCGGAGCGAACGCGGCGGCCGCGGGTGTCGAGGGCCTTGGTGATCTGAGCGAAGCCGCCGACCTTCCACACGACGCCCATGAACAGGACGAAGGCGACGGCGACCCAGAACTCGGCATCCAACAACATTCTCGTCGTCCTATTTCGTTGGCGTCCGGCAGGGCAGGGCCGGACCGGTCACGTCTGCTGCAGGCGCACTCAGTGCGGGATGGCGACGCGGTTCAATGCGGTATCGAGGCTGGCCTGGTCGGGAGCCGTCCCGGTGAGGCGCTCGACAATGGCGGAGGCCGTTTCGCCGGCGATGGAGCGAACGCTGCCCATGGCTTCGGCGGTGCGGGTGCGAATCGTGGCTTCGGAGGCGGCGATCCTGTCGTTGAGCTCGGCCTCGAGCGTCTTGCGACGGGCTTCAGCCTCGGAGCTCAAGGCAGCGCGGGTCTCGGTGGCGATGGTGCGGGCCTTCGCCTGGGCATCGGCCAGCGACTTCTCGTAGGCGGCTCCGGCTGCCTCGGCCTCGGACTTCATGCGCTGGGCCTCGTCGAGATCGGACGAGAGGCGCGTGGCACGGTCGTGCAGGATCGCCTGGATGCGGGGCAGGGCCACCTTGTCCATCAGGTAATAGAGCAGGCCGAAGGCCAGTGCGAGCCAGATCAGCTGCGAGAGAAAAGTATGGCTCTCGAAGGGCGGAAAGCCGCCGCCATGTTCGGACGCGGGCGATGCCATGATGCCTTCATGGGTTGCGGTCGGATGGGCCGGCTGAGCCATGACGTCCTTCGCTCAAAGTAAGTTCGTGAATGAGGACCGGGCGCGCGTCCAGAAGAATGGGGCGCCCGGTCCGGGTCTGCTGTCGGGTCGACGAACGTCGTCTGACTTAGACGGCGAACAGGAGGAGCAGCGCGACGAGCAGCGAGAAGATGCCGAGCGCTTCCGTCAGCGCGAAGCCGAGGAGCAGGTTGCCGCGCTGGCCGTCAGCGGCCGACGGGTTGCGAAGGGCACCGGCGTAGAACTGGCCGAAGAGATTGCCGAGGCCGATGGCGGCACCCGCCATTCCGAGGCAGGCGAGGCCGGCACCGATGTACTTAGCGGCTAAGGGATCCATCAAATTGCTCCTGGTGTCGGTTCGTTCGTTGCGTGGAGAGAAATCCGGCCGCAACCGCGGACCGGGGACGGAAGGGGATACCGCCGGGGCCTAGTGGCCGGGGTGGAGGGCGTCGCTGAGGTAGATCGAGGCGAGCGTCGCGAAGACGTAGGCCTGCAGACCGGCGACGAGGAACTCGAGGGCCGTCACCGCGACGCTGAGAGCCAGCGGCAGCGGCGAGATCGCACCCCAGGCACCCGCGGCGAGAAGCGCCGGCACGAAGCCCGCGAAGATCTTGAGGGCGATGTGGCCGGCGAGCACGTTGGCGAAGAGACGCACCGCGAGGCTGATCGGCCGCGAGACGAAGGAGACGATCTCGATGGCGACGATCATCGGCATCAGCCAGCCCGGCACACCCGAGGGCACGAACACCTTCAGGAACTTCGTGCCGTGGGCCATGAAGCCGTAGACGATGACGGTGGTGATCACGAGGAGCGCCAGCGCGAAAGTCACGATGATGTGGCTTGTCACGGCGAACGCATAGGGGATCATGCCGAACATGTTCAGAACGAGGACGAACATGAACAGGGAGAAGATCAGCGGCATGAACCGCTCGGACCCGTGCCCGGCCGACTGACGGAGGGTCGAGCCGATGAACTCGTAGAACACCTCGGCCACGGACTGCATCCGGCCCGGCACCACCGAGCGCTGCGCCGTCGCCACGATCGTGATCAGCGCGATGATCCCGACAGCGGCGAACATGTACAGCGCCGACTGGGTGAACGCGATTTCCTGATTGCCGATATGACCGAAGGATACGAGCGGCTTGAGCTCGAACTGGTGGATCGGATCCATCTTTACGGCCATTGCCGCTACCGTCCTTCTGTCCACGAGCGGGCGAGATGCCCGCTTTGCCTCAGGACCGCTCGAAAGCGGCAAAATTCGCCGATCAGGACCGTTCCCGATCCTGGTTCTTGTCGACCGCGTTTTTCGCGGCCGGCCTCGAGAGCGAGCCCGAGACACGCATGACGTTATAGACGCCGGTTGCGAAGCCCAGCATGAGCAGAACGATCAGACCCCAGGGCTTCGTCCCCAGAAACTGATCGCACAACCAGCCGAGAATGCCTCCGGCGAGGACACCGGCGATGAACTCCGTGGAGAGTCGCATCGCCAGGCCCAAGGATGACGCCCCGTTGGAGCCACCGGCACCCGACGAGGGGCGAGAAGGAGCGGCGGGCCGCTTCTCCTCGATCCGCTTCTCGAGATGCTTCAGTCTCGCCGAGAGATCCTCGTCCGGCTTCTGCCGTCCATCTCCATTCCCATCCCCTGCGTCGTTACCGCTCACGGCGAAAACTCACATTGGCGAGAGTGGAGGGAACCGGCCTGAAAACCCCGTCAAGCGCGGCGCACCATAGTTTCGCCTATCTTGAGTGTCAAGGCGCGCCGAATAGGCCTTAAGTTCCTGTAAAATATAGACAAACAGGCCCTCGCGATGATCCTGAACGATGCGCCCCATGCATGAAGGACAATCGGAGGCCAAGCTTCGGTCTCAGGCACCCAGAATCGGCTTGATGACCTTCTCCATCCCGTCGATCGTCATCTCGCCCTTGAAGCGCTCGCCGTTGATGAAAAAGGTCGGCGTCGAGTCGACTTTGAAGGTGTCCAGCCCCTTCTGCTTCACCGCGTTCACGGCAGCGTAGAGCTTCTGATCCTTGAGACAGGTCTCGAATTTCTCCTTCGAGAATCCGGCTTGCCGCAACATCTGCTCCAAGGCATCCACCGGCGATTGCGGCTTCTGCACGTAGGCCCAGCCCTGCTGCTGGTCGAACAGCAGATCGGTGATGGGATAGTATTTCGCGTCGCCGTCGCAGCGGGCCAGCATGAAGGCCGCGGTCGCCAGAGGATCGAGCGGAAACTCTCGCAGCGTGAAACGGACCTTGCCGGTGTCGACGTAGCGCTCCTTCAAAGCCGGCCAAGTGTTCTTGTGAAACGCGGCACAGTGCGAGCAGGTCATCGAGGCATATTCGATGATCGTGACCTTGGCGTCCTTCGGCCCCAGCCACACGTCGCCGAGGGGGCCGGGCTCCATCAGGGAAGCGAGGTTCGCATCCTGGGCGAAGGCATCGAGGGTCAGCCGGGGCAGGAGCGCGGCCGCGCCGATGGCCATGCCGGTGAGTTTCAAAGTGTCGCGACGGGTGATCATGATGTCGACGGGCTCCGCTCGAAGATCCGATCCATGCGGCTTGCGGTAGAGACCTGCGAACAATCTGACAAGACGGGACCTGCGGTCCCGCTTCCATGCGCCGCGACACGGATGGTGTCGGAAGTGAGATTCAGCGAGATTGCGGTGGTGAGGAAGCCACGATCGCCACGCCGAGCCTATCGAGGGCGTCACGCAACGCGTCGTCGCCGATGGACGACACGGCCAGGGCGACTTCCCCGCGCTTCACCGGATCGAGGGGCGGCACGACCCGCTTGCGAACGGCTTGATGAACGCGCCCCTGCTTGAGGACGAGCTTGCCGATGCAGGCCCAGCCATAATGGGCGTTGATGCGCTGGATCACCACGGGAGCCAGATGCTGCAATTCCAGGGCGAAGACGCCTTCCACGCGCACCACGAGCGTGCCTGGATCCGGCCGGCCCTGCTCCTCCCGCTTGGCACGGCGCGGCCATTCGAGCTTCGAAGGCTGACAGAAGCGGGCGAGGCGCTCGCCGACGATATCGGGCCAGGCTGCGAGGATATCGGTGGAGGCGAACCCCTGCGCGGCGAAAGCCGGTCCGATACAGGTCTCGATCAGCTCGGCGAGGGGTTTGATGCGGGCCATGAGCTCCGAGAGTTTCCGATGCGGGCGGACGCCGCATGATAGCCCGAACGGCGTCGGCTTTCGAATGCTTTGATCGTTCGCCGCCACCCTGTATGGACGGGCGCCCAACACGCCGGATCTCATGTCGCGGGATTTCATGTCACCGGACTTCACGGCAGCGACCGGTTCTTCTGTTGGAGGCCCGCAGGCCGCCGATCTCCTTTCATGGTACGACCGGCATCGCCGCGTCCTCCCTTGGCGCGCCCTGCCGGGGGAAGCTCCGGACCCCTATCGGGTCTGGCTGTCCGAGGTGATGCTGCAACAGACCACGATCGCGGCGGTCAAACCGTACTTCCTGCGCTTTCTCGAACGCTTCCCCTCCGTGGAGGCCCTCGCGGCGGCGCCGGAGGAGAGCGTCATGTCGGCTTGGGCCGGCCTCGGCTATTACTCCCGCGCCCGCAACCTCCATGCCTGCGCCAAGGCGGTCACGGAAGCCGGCGCCTTCCCCGATACGCTCGACGGCTTGCGCAAGCTGCCCGGGATCGGCGCCTATACGGCCGGCGCCATCGCGGCCATCGCCTTCGACAGGCAGGAAGCGGCAGTGGACGGCAACGTCGAGCGGGTGGTGACCCGGCTCTTCGCAATCGAGACGCCGATCCCCGCCGCGCGTCCCGAGATCCGACGGCTGACGCAGAGCCTCGTCCCGGCGCAGCGGCCCGGTGACTTCGCCCAGAGCCTGATGGATCTCGGTTCGACCATCTGCACGCCGAAGCGACCGGCCTGCGCCCTCTGCCCCTGGATGGCCCCCTGCGAGGCCCGCACCCTGGGGCTGCAGGAAACATTTCCGCGCAAGATCAAGAAAACCAAGGGCGTCGAGCGCTATGGCGCCGCCTTCGTGGCGATCCGTAGCGGCGACGAGGCCGTATTACTGCGGACCCGCCCCCCCGAGGGGCTGCTCGGTGCCATGGCGGAGCCTCCGACCAGCGCATGGGAGAGCGGTTACGACGTCGCCCAAGCCCTGCTCGACGCTCCGTTGGACGCGCGATGGAAGCGGCTGCCGGGCGTGGTGCGCCACGTCTTCACGCATTTCCCGTTGGGACTGACCGTCTTCGTCGCCCGCGTCGGCCTCGCCACGAAGGCACCGGCCGGCATGCGCTTCACGCCCAGACGCGACCTCGAGGAGGAACCGTTGCCCGGCGTCATGAAAAAGGTGCTGGCCCATGCGTTCGATCCGAAGCCCGAGGCCGTGAAGCGCGGACGGCCGAAGGCCATGCGGGCGGTCCAGGACACGCCACTCTTCGCAGAAGTCGAGGCTCCGCCGCCCGAGCCGCGCCCGAGCTTTCGCCCAGTGCCCAAGCCGGTGCCGCGCGCGGTGGCAAAGCCGCCGATCGAGGACGGGGAGGGGTTTTTCAACGAGCCGGAGGAATCGCCCCCGCCTGTGGCGCCGCGCAAGCGCGGCAGGCCGAAAACGCGTCCTCGATAGGACAAGCGCGAACCCTCACCCTGCGGGAGAAGCCGGCTCGCGTCCGATCCTCTCACCGTTGAGAGAACTAGGCGGCCGACCCCATCGCGGCCCGCATCCGGCCCCGGAACACGTCGATCAGAACCAGTTTTCCGTCACGCTTGGCGTGCCAGAAATCCCACCCATTGCAGGAGGGGAAGCCCTGGACGAGGGCGCCGATCTTGTGGATCGAGCCCATGGCCGGCCCGACCATCAACGTCCCGTCGGGACGTACCACGGCTTCGTGGCGACCGCGCGCATCGGTGAGGATCTCACCCGCGCGGATATGGCCGGCCTCGATCACGCTGAGGAAGGCGACGCGTGGCTCGGCCCGCTTGGTCGGGGCGACGAGGAGGGCGGCCTTGGACAGCGGCTCCACGGCGTCGATCCGGGCGCGGGCCGCCTCGGCATAGACCGTCTCCCGCTCGATGCCAATGAAGCGCCGGCCGAGCCGCTTGGCGACGGCCCCGGTGGTACCCGTGCCGAAGAACGGGTCGAGCACCACGTCGCCGGCATTCGTCGCCGAGAGCAGGGTCCGGGCGAGCAGGGCTTCGGGCTTCTGGGTCGGGTGGACCTTCTGGCCATCGGCGCCTTTCAGGCGCTCGTCGCCGGTGCAGAGCGGGATGAACCAGTCCGAACGCATCTGGACGTCGTCGTTACCGCCCTTCAGCGCCTCGTAATGGAAGGTGTAGCCCTTCGATTCCGCCGAGCGGGAGGCCCAGATCAGGGTTTCGTGGGCATTGGTGAAGCGCTTGCCGCGGAAATTCGGCATCGGGTTGGCTTTCCGCCAGACGATGTCGTTGAGGATCCAGAACCCGAGGTCCTGAAGCACCGAACCGACGCGAAAAATGTTGTGGTAGGAGCCGATGACCCAGAGGGTCGCGTTCGGCTTCATCACCCGGCGGGCAGCAGTGAGCCAGGCACGGGTGAACTCGTCATAGGCAGCGAAGCTCGAGAACTGGTCCCAGGCGTCGTCGACGGCGTCGACCCGGCTCTGGTCGGGCCGCAACAGCGAGCCGTCCCCGAGTTGGAGATTGTAGGGCGGGTCGGCAAAGACACAGTCGACGCTTGCCGCCGGAAGGGCGTTCATGGCGGCGATGCAATCCCCGACGAGGATTTCGTCGAGAGGGAGACGCTGGGCGGCGGGTACGAGACCCATCCGCGGCGCCGACACGAGTCGCCCGGTACGCGAGACACTTTTCCGGGCGACGGTGTCGGCAACCGCGGTACGCAGGGAAGCCATGGCAAACACCGGTTACGCGACTGACCGGCAGACCATGGGGCCGTTAACGTAAAGGGCAGGTTGCCGGGGTGTAGACAATGCGTCTCGATTTGGGGCTGCAGATTTTGCCTACCCGCTCCAATACTGACGAATTTCCATCTCTTGCTTAATAAATTTAACTATCTGTTCACCATGAAATCACGGTCGAACGTATATCAACCAGCCGATCTGGAGTTCGACTTGGAACTTCGTCCGAGCCCGTCGCGGATGCTTTCAGCCCACGCGCACCCCATCGGCAGCCATTCCCGTATCGTCAGGGTCACGGGCGACGCGCGCCTCCCATGCACCGCACGCCGGGTTACGGCGATGTCTCGCCATCAATGTGGCGGGCAGTGACGGCGTTGGAGAACGGGACCAGACCTGTCAACGACCGCCTCCATCCGCTCTCAATATAGAATTTCAGCGCACGCCCGATTTGCAATATCTTTAGATTTTATTCACACATCCTGAGACCACCGAAGGCTAATGGAGGCAGGCCTTGCCACATTCTACTGATCTCATTTCAGCCTTCATTGGCTCTATGTTCCGCAGCCTCTGCAACAACAAAGGGAATGCGGATGAATATGAAGCCTGTTCGTTGGACCGCTGCCGCTATTGGAACCGCCATGTCTCTCGCCGCACTCAGTGCACCGGCCGCAGCCCAATCCGGCGCGGCCTCCTGGTACGGCAGCGGTCGCAAGACCGCGAATGGCGAGCGCTTCAATCCGAACGGGATGACCGCCGCCCATCGCAGCCTGCCGTTCGGCACCCGTGTCCGGGTCGAGAACAAGCGCAACGGCCGCTCGGTGGTGGTGCGCATCAACGATCGCGGGCCCTTCGTGCGCGGCCGGATCATCGATCTCGCCAAAGGCTCTGCCCGAGCGCTCGGCATGGGCGGCACGACCTACGTCTCGCTCAAGGTCGTGAACTGACGCGGAACCCGTGACGTCATGGGCATGCCAGAGGATGGCGGTGCCGGGTCGCGACGACGTGTGGCATGCCTCATCCTCCTGATGCCGCATGGTGATTCCGCGAAAGGCGGGTTTCACTGCCGCGCTTGATCAACTAAGGGGCCGGTTGCCGTTGCATGGATGGCGATCGGCCCCATCTTGACGGCTGGATGCGTGTTTGAGGATGGTTCCCCCATGGCAAAGCCCCTGATCGTCGAGATTCCCCACGAGATCGGTCCCGTCGAGGCGAAACGGCGGATCTCGAGCGGGCTGGACAAGGCGAAGGCGGCCTGCGCCAAGGCCGGAATCAATGTCGAACACATGACCTGGACAGACGACCGTCTGAACTTCGCCATGTCCGCCATGGGCCAGAAGGTGGACGGCGAGGTCGACGTCCTTCCGGAGACGGTCCGTATCGAAGTGCGCCTGCCGATGCTGCTGGCCCTGTTCGCCGAGCGGATGAAGAAGATCATCGGCAAGGAAGGCAACCAGCTCCTGATCAAGAAGGGCTGAGGAGCGCCATCGGGGGAACGGCAACGGGCACTCGCCCGTTTCCAGCCCTCTCCCGAAACTTCGCGAGCAGGTGGCGCCGCCCATGTCGAATCCAGGCCCGATAGATCCCGCGCCCATCCCGGAAGCTCCGGTTCCCGATACGCCCTACGAGGCCCCCCAGACGCCGCCGCCGGCTCCAGGGCCGGATATCCCCGCGTCGACGCCGGCCGAGGCGCCCACCGAGAGCCCGACGGAGATCCCCGTGATCGATCCGAGCCCCGCTCCCGTGTCGCCCGGTCCGTCGCCAACCGGCCCGGCTAACCCGACGATGTAGCCTCACAGGCAAAACCGCATTTGTTCGGGAGCGGCTGCGCTGCCATAAGCCCGCATCATGGCTGCTCCCCCGCTTCTCACCCTCCAGAACGTCGCGCTCACTTTCGGCGGCACTCCGCTGATCGAACAGGCCGACCTTGCGATATCCCCCGGTGAACGGACTTGCCTCGTCGGCCGCAACGGCTCGGGCAAGTCGACGCTGATGAAGATTGCCTGTGGGCTCATCGAGCCCGACAAGGGCGTGCGCTTCGTCCAGCCCGGCACCACGATCCGCTACCTTGCGCAGGAGCCGGATTTCTCGGGGTTCACCACCACCCTCGATTTTGTCGAGCACGGTCTCACCCATGGCGACGACGCCTACCGCGCCCGCTACCTGCTGGAGAGCCTGGGCCTGACCGGCGCCGAGAACCCGGCGAGCCTGTCGGGCGGGGAGGGGCGGCGCGTGGCCCTGGCGCAGGCACTGGCACCCGAGCCCGACATCCTGCTGCTCGACGAGCCTACCAACCATCTCGACCTGCCGGCCATCGAATGGCTCGAAGCGGAATTGAAGTCCGTGCGCGGCGCACTCGTTCTCATCAGCCACGACAGACGCTTCCTCTCGGCCCTGTCGAAGACCACCGTCTGGCTCGATCGCGGCATCACGAGGCGGATCGAGCAGGGCTTTTCCACCTTCGAGACCTGGCGCGACGCCTTCTTCGAGGAAGAGGAGCGCGACCGGCACAAGCTCGATCGCAAGATCGCCGACGAGGAGCATTGGCTGCGCTACGGCGTCACGGCGCGCCGCAAGCGCAACGTCCGGCGGCTCGGCAACCTCCACGCCCTGCGCAAGGACCGCCGGGAGGACCGCCGCCCCGTCGGCACCGCGACGATGACCTCGACCGAAGCGGAGAGTTCCGGCGCCCTGGTGATCGAGGCCAAGAACGCCGCCAAGGCCTATGGTGAGCGCCGCATCGTCGACGATCTCTCGATCCGGGTGATGCGTGGCGACCGGCTCGGCATCGTCGGCGCCAACGGCGCCGGCAAGACCACCCTCATCAACCTGCTCACGGGACAATCTGCACCGGATTCCGGCACCGTCGCCTTGGGCACGAACCTCAAGATGATGCTCCTCGACCAGGCCCGGGCTGTGCTGGACCCGTCGATGACGGTCACCGAGGTGCTCACCGGCGGTAGCGGTGACAGCGTGGTCGTCGGCGGCGTGAGCCGTCACGTCATCGGCTACCTCAAGGACTTCCTGTTCGCCCCGGAACAGGCCCGGACCCCGGTGAGGGTGCTCTCCGGCGGCGAGCGCAACCGCCTTCTCATCGCCCGAGCCCTGGCCCAGCCCGCCAACCTCCTGGTCCTCGACGAGCCCACCAACGACCTCGATCTCGAGACCCTCGACCTCCTGCAGGAGATGCTGTCCGATTATTCCGGCACGCTGATCCTGGTGAGCCACGACCGTGACTTCCTCGACCGCGTCGTCGGCAGCGTCCTCGTCAGCGAGGGGGAGGGGCGCTGGGTCGAGTATGCCGGCGGCTATACCGACATGGTGACGCAGCGCGGCCAGGGCGTCGAGGCGCGCAAAAGCGCCACCGCGCCTCGCCCCGACGGCAAGGTGAAGCCGGGCCGCCTCGTCAGCACGTCCGCGCCTCCGGCACCCAAGACGAAGATGGGGTTCAAGGACCAGCACGAGCTGAAGACCCTGCCGGAGCGAATCGCGAAGCTGCAGACCGAGATCGCCAAGATCCGCACCGTCCTCGCCGACCCGCAGCTCTACAGCCGCAATCCGGCCCTGTTCCAGAAGGCCTCGGCGACCCTCGCGGCGGCGGAGGCCGACCTCTCGGCGGCCGAGGACCGCTGGCTGGAGCTGGAGATGCAGCGGGAAGGGTGAGGCGGGCCGCCCTTCGCACCGGACGCCCGGCAGAGCGTGTCGGCTCGGGCTCCCCCGCTCGGTGACGCGCCCCCCTCGACCGGGGGAAGCCGGGGGGACCCTTTACGACCCCGAACTGTCCGCATTGAGGAAGGGGACGAGAATCCCGGTCCCTCCGCCAGGGTCATGGCACCTCACGGAGGGGCGAGAACGCTCCTGCCGAGACAGAGGGCACGGAGCGTTCACGAGACCTTCGCCCCCGATGGGACGCCATAGATCGCCGAGGCTTCCCGATCGCGGTCCCATGGCCGAGACCGTTCTCCGCCACATGAAACTTCTTGATAAAATTCCTATTCCATGCCTATATCCCCACACCTGCCGCCCAGCGAAGGGGGCCTGTCCGGTGACCGACCGGGCGGGCCGAAAGGGGCGGCGGGGCGGTGCCTGCGTCGGTGGTTTCGGTCACCATCGCCCCGGGCGGCGGCTCGATAGTCTGTTGGCTCGGATGGGGGCGCGGTAGGTCGGGAGTTAAATGCCCCGGCACCGACCCCGTTCTGGGCTGCCATGACGAGGTTTGCGGCCCCTCCAATACGAGAGGGCGTGCGGGGCAAAGTCCGTTCGAACAGCCGGGCTGGGATGCAACACGACCACCTCAGGCGCGACGCAACGCGAGGACCGCTGGAGACACCGCGACGCAAAACAGGCCCCGGCGGGAACGCCGGAGCCTGACGGGACGCCGGGGGACCGGCAAACTTATTATAGCGCTCAATGGGTTCCGCGGCGTCCCGCGTCCCCTGTTTGGGGCTTCTTCTGGGCCATGCCCCCGGCGCTTGTCCGCGCGCGGGGGTGAAGGCATGTGGACAAGGAAAGAGGCGGCGATCGATGGGAATGAGCCTGCGGCGTCTTCAAGATGCCGCGAAGCGGGTGTCTGGTGGCGGCCGATCCCCGAGGTTCGCATTGACCGCCCTCCCGTCCCCCCCCTTGCTCAAGAAATTCGGCTGGGCCGTCGGCCTGCCCGGACTGGCGCTCATCGTCGGCGTCGCGACGCCGTTCCTCGCCACCCGCGCGGAGCGGCGGCTCGACGACAACGCCGAGGCTGTCGTACGTGCGACGGCCGAGACGGGGTTGGAGCCCTGGCTGCGCCTGACGGTACGGGGCCGTGACCTCATCGCCACCGGGGAGGCGCCCGACGAGGCCGGGCGCGTCGCGGCCCTCGACAGGCTCAAGCGCCTGCCTGGCCTGCGCCACGTGGTCGGGCGTATCGGGATCGTCGAGGATGCCTCGCCCTTCGTCTGGACGGCGACACGCACCAGCCCGGAACGGATCGAACTGACCGGCAACCGGCCTGTCGAGATCGGTCCGAGTGCCCTTGCCGCGAAGCTCGCCCCGGAGCTTCCCTCCGAGACCAGGATCATCGATCAGGCGAAAGCCGCGCGCGGGGCACCGCCGGACTTTTCCGCCGCCTCTGCCTTCGCGCTCGAACAGCTGAAGCCGCTGGCTCCGGGCGCCAGCGCCACCATCGCCGACACCACCGTGTCGCTCAGCGGCGAGGCATCGACGGTGGCAGATTACGAGGCCGTCAGACAGGCCTTGGCCCATCCTCCGACCGGCTTCACCATGGGCAAGGTCGACATCCGGCCGGCAGCGACCCCCGATTTCCGGTTTGCGGTGACCCGCGAGCGCGGCGGCAACCTCGTCCTTTCGGGTAATGTTGTCTCAGAGACGGCCCGCGAGGAGATCCGCGCCATGGCGGACGACGCCGCCGATGGCGCCACGGTGGACGACCGGATGCAGACCGCCCGTGGTCTTGCGGATGGGATCGATCCGACCACGCTCGGCCGCTTCGCCTTCCAGCTTTCGTCCCTGTTGCAGGACGGCAGCGTTACCTATTCCGACTCGCGCCTGTCGGTCTCAGGAACCGCCCTCGACGGGCAGGCCATCGGCGAGATCGACGCGCTTTTGCGCGACGGGCGACCGTCCGGCACCAGGGCTGGGCCTGTCGATCTCGCCGCCATGCCGCTCTCGCCCTATCGCTTCATGGTCCGGCGTGAGAGCGATGCGGTGACGCTGACGGGACATCTTCCCGACGGCGCTACGCGCGACCGTATCCTGGCGACGCTGCGACCGCGCTTCTTCCGCGAACGCATCGTCGACAAAAGCCGCATCGCGGAGGGCGCGCCGGCCAATCTCACCGGCGCCATCGAGGCCGGCATCAGCGCGCTGTCCGTGCTCGCCACGGGCGAAATCCGCATCTCGGACAGGACTCTCGCGCTCTCCGGGAATAGCCTCTACCGCGAGAGTGCCGGACGCTTCGAAATGGACCTCTCCCGGCGGATGCCGGCCGGTTGGCAGGGGCAGGCCGAGGTCAAGCCGCCAGCCAGCGAGACCATGGAGGATAAGGCCTGCCGGGGCTCGTTCGACCGCGCGATCGAGGGGCGCCGCCTGCTCTTCGCCCCCGGCAGCGTCACCCTGAAGGCGGAGTTCTATCCGACCCTCGACGCGGTGGCTTCAGCTGCGAAAGCCTGCACCGGCCTGCGCATCGAGGTGACGGGGCATGTCGACCCGGCCGGTGCCGCGGGCGCACCGAAACCCGCCCTCGATGCGGGAGTGGATAACACTTCTTCCGTCGATTCGGGGAAGGCTCGGGACGCCGACAAGGCCTCGAAGCCGGTGGTCGCGAAGACCGACAAGCCCCCGGTGAAGCCCGCCGATCCCAAACCGGCTCCGGCGAAGGACGGCAAGGACAAGGCGACCGGCGACAAGGCGGCGAAGGATGCCAAGGCGGAGGCCCCGAAAGAGGCGAAACCGGCGGAGCCGGAACCCGACATGGCTCGACAGCGAGCTCTTGTGATCGTCGAGTATCTGCTCCAAGCCGGCATCCCGGCGGACAGGATCGTCGCCGCGCCCGCTGGTCGCGCCAATGCCACCGGGCAGGGCGTCGGCCTCGCCCTGCGCTCCTGAGAGATCGTCCCGATGCTTCTGCTGTTGACGATTCTCTGGCCCGCGCTGGCCGCCAGCCTCGCGCTGGGCACCGCCATCGGATGGCACTTCGGACCGCCACGCGACCGGCTTTCGACCGCCATCGGGCTCGGACTCGGATTTGGGGCCGTTGCGCTCGCTGGGCTCGCTTTCAGCGGGCTCGTACCGGGCCGTCCGGGCTTCTGGGTGGAGAGCGCGGCGCTGAACCTGACGGCCTACTTCCTCGGCGCCGGAACCGGAGCACTGGCGAGACTGACGCGTCCACCGCCGCCGAGGGCGCCGGGCCTCGACGGTGTCCGCCGCTCCCCCGACCGCCTCGCTCCATCACCGAGACCGGCTTCCAGTGCCGAGCGGAGGCTTCGAGGAAAAGTTTCGGGATGAGGTGGCCGGGGGAGGATAAACCCTCCGCTCACCGCGCCCCGCGCTGAAGGTCCCCCTCGATCAGCAAGGCGCTCTTGCCTTCCAGCCGGCTGCGATAGACCTGCAAATTCTCCATCACGCGCTGGACGTAGTTGCGGGTCTCGGTGAAGGGGATGCGCTCGACCCAGTCGATGGGATCGACCCCGGTCCGGCGCGGATCGCCATAGGCGTCGATCCACTTCTTCACGTTGCCACCACCGGCATTGTAGGAGGCGAAGGCGAGGATGTAGGAGCCGCGCCAATCCTCCATCAGCTCACCGAGATGGGCCTGGCCGAGGCGGGCATTGTAGGCGGGATCGCTGGTGAGGCGGTCCTGGTCGTAGGAGGCGCTGACCCGTCGCGCCGTGCGCTGGGCGGTGGCCGGCATCATCTGCATCAACCCACGGGCGCCGACGCTCGACTGGGCGCGGGGATCGAACTGGCTTTCCTGGCGGGCGATGGCGAAGACCATGGCCTTCTCCACCAGGGGAACGGCGGCGGAGGCCTCGTAATCGGGGATGCCGATGGTCGGGTAGGCATGGGCGTCGAGGGGCAGCCCACGCTGCACCGCGAGCTTACCCACCGCCACGAGGGCTCGGGAATTCCGCACCTCCACGGCGAGGTTGCCGAGCGCGCTGAGCTCGGCCGGGTTGGTCAGGCGATTCGCCGTGTCGATGTAGAGCGGCAGCGCCAGATCCTTCAGCGAAGCCGCCTCCAGCATCCGCAGCGCCCGCGTGGTCAGGCGGTTGTCGAACGCGGCCGCGGCAGCGGGTTCGAGATCGGGGACGACGCGGAGCGGCAGGCTCGCCTGCCCGAGCTTCGCCCGCGCGAGCTGCCCGTAATAGGCGATCGGCTGAAGCGCCGCGCGCTCGTAGAAGGTCTTGGCCAGCCCGGCTTCGCCTGCCGCCTCGGCCGCGCGGCCCTGCCAATAGGCCACGCGGGCCAGCGAGATCGGCGTCTCGGCAATGGTCGCGGCCTTGGCGAAATGGTTGGTGGCCTTGGCCGGATCGTCGAGGAAGCGCAGGGCGATCCAGCCGGCATGGAACTCGGCCTCGATCCGCTTCTCCACGGTACGGCCGCTATGGCCGGCGGCGACCTCGTAGGCGAGGCTCGGATTGCCGATGTCGATGAGCTTGCGGGCGACGATCCGGCGCTCGACCCACCATTCGTCGCCATCCACCAGGACATCGCCGTTGGTGGGGGCGGTGGCGAGGATAGCTGCGGCTTCCACCGCCTTGTCGGCCCGGCGCAGGTATTGCGCCCGCGACAGGATGTAGGACGGATCGCTGCGGAGCGACGGCGGCACGGCGTTGAGCGCGGAGGCGGCCGACGAGCTCTTGTCCTCCACGGCCCGGCGGGCGCGGACCAGACTGGCGTAGCCGCCGCCGGCATAGGAGGCGGCCCGGCCGGCCGTCTCGTAATCCTCCTTCAGGAGGGCGCGCTCCATGCGGAAGCGGTGATCGACGCGGGTGAGGACACTCGGAAAGGCATCCATCACCTTGGTCTCGAGGGCGCGCCCGAAGGTTTCCGAGCGCCACAGCTCGCGGACCAGGGAGGCGGCGTCCTCGTCGAGGGAATCGGCCCGGAAGGCGAGGGCGAGGGCGAACTTGCCGGGAGCGCTCGACGGACGCGTTCCGGCGAAGAAGGCCCGCACGGTCGCCGGGTTCTTGCGCTCGGTGAGAAGCGCCTCCTCGGCACGGCGGCGCAGGAGCGGACCCGCCGGCCATTCCGGGTTCGTCCGGGTGAAGGAGACAGTGCGCTCGAAACCGATTCCGGAGCCGGCGCGGATTGCCACCCATTCGAGCAGAGCGAGGGCCGCCGGATCGGTGAAACCGTCGCGCAGGCGGTCGCCTTCGGAGACCTTGCCGCGCCGATAGGCGTCGATGGCCTGGCGCAGAGCGGGGAGGTCGACATCCGGCGCGACCTGCGCCGCGCGGGCGGGGTCGGGCACTTCCGGTACGGGCGCGGCCGGCGTCATGGCGGCGTCGGGAAGCGGGAAGGCGATCGGCGCTTCCGGATCGGCGGAGGCATAGGCCTTGGCGGCGGCGGGCAGGGCCTTGCTCGCCACGGTCTCGGCGCTGCGGTCATCCAGCTTCAGCGCATCGGCGGCGACCGCCTCGGTCTCCGCGGCCTTGCTGTCCGGCACCATGACGGAGGGGGCGACGGCGTCGCTCGACGGGCGGGTGGTGACATCCTCCCCCTGGGCCGCGGCGGCCGGGAAGATCGTGTTCGGCACGACCAGCATCGTCGTCCCCGCCAAGGCAAGGGCGAGGGAAACGGGGAGGGCGGCACGATGCGAGCGTGTCCAGAACGCCATGGTTCTTCAAGTCCCGTCAGATGCGGACATGCCTAAGCTGTCCCGGAGGGCATTAAGAAGTCATTAACCGCGCCGACAGAGCGTTTGCGCGCGTGCCGGCAAGGCCCTATGTCTGCCCGTCCGCGAGAGCGGTGATGCGGCCGGCACACCGGCCCACCGAAAAATCGACGGCCGGGAACGCCAGGATGACCGACACCACGACACAGCGCCTCAGGGGCGCCATGACCGCGCTCGCCACTCCGTTTCGCGATGGCGCCTTCGACGAGGACGCCTTTCGCAAATTCGTGAACTGGCAGATCGAGCAGGGCATCCATGGCCTCGTGCCCGTGGGCACCACCGGCGAGACGCCTACCCTGAGCCATGACGAGCACGACCGTGTCGTGGCTGCCTGCATCGCCGAGACCGCCGGCCGGGTACCGGTCATCGCGGGCGCGGGCTCGAACTCCACGGCCGAGGCCGTCGACCGGGCCGTCAACGCGGAGAAGGCCGGTGCCGACGCAGTGCTCGTCGTGACGCCCTACTACAACAAGCCGACGCAGGCCGGGCTCTACGCGCATTTCAAGGCCGTCAACGACGCCATCGGTATTCCGATCATCATCTACAATATTCCCCCACGTTCCGTGGTCGACATGAGCGTCGAAACCATGGCGCGGCTGTATGAGCTCAAGAACATCGCCGGCGTGAAGGACGCCACGGCCAAGCTCGACCGTGTCAGCCTGCAACGCCAAGCCATGGGTGAAGACTTCATCCAGCTTTCGGGCGAAGATGCGACGGCGCTCGGATTCAATGCTCAGGGCGGCGTCGGCTGCATCTCGGTGGTCTCCAACGTGGCGCCGCGCCTCTGCGCCAAGCTTCAGGAAGCGACCCTGTCCGGCGATTACGCCACGGCCCTGCGGATCCAGGACCAATTGTTGCCGCTGCATGTGGGGCTGTTCGCGGAATCGAACCCGTCACCGGTGAAATACGGTCTCTCGCGGCTGGGCCATATGAGCGACGAGGTGCGCCTCCCGCTCCTCACGGTCAGCGATGCCACGAAGGCGATCGTCGATTCCGCCCTACGCCATGCCGGGCTGATCGACGGCTGAGCCCCCTCGCAGGCGAAACCCCGGCGAACCATATCAGTGTCGATCGGCCGCGTCGCGCGGCCGGCGACGGCATCAGCTTCCTTCCAGACAAGGGGCATCGGCTCGGATAGGCCGATGCACCAGAACCGACGATGTGATGGCTCCCAAACCGCAAGACACCCGCCGCGTCGTCGCCGACAACCGCGCCGCCCGCTTCCATTACGAAATCTCCGACGTCCTCGAGGCGGGCATCGCCCTGACCGGGACGGAGGTCAAATCTCTGCGCAAGGGCAAGGCGGCCATCGGCGAGGCCTATGCCGGTCCGTCGGGTGACGAGCTGTTCCTGTTCAACGCCTACATCCCGGAATATCTCGAAGCCAACCGCTTCAACCATGAGACCAAGCGTCCGCGCCGGCTGCTGCTCCACCGCAAACAGATCAACAAGCTCATCGGCGCCACGAAGCGCGAGGGCTACACGGTGGTGCCGCTGAAGATCTACTTCAACGAGCAGGGCCGCGCGAAGATCGAACTCGGCCTCGGCCGGGGCAAGAAGCTCCACGACAAGCGCGAGAGCGCCAAGGAGCGGGACTGGGAGCGCGACCGCGCCCGGATCATGCGCGACAAGGGCTGATCGGCGAACGCTCCGTTGACGGGCGATGCCCGTCCTGCCAAGACACCGCCCATGACGACGAACCCGATCCTTTCCGGATTGTATTACGCGCCGCTCCCTTAGCGGCGAGGTGCTCTGTCACGTCTCAACCGCCCCGGTCGTCGGCGGTTGACCCTCTTCCAAGCACCGCTGGCCCCTCGGCTCCATAGAGGTCAGTTCCGTGTCTTTGGTTACGTCCCCTCCATCACGCATCACCGTCGGGATCATCGGATTCGGCGCGTTCGGCCAGCTGATCGCCCAACATCTCGGGCGGTATTTCGCGCTGCGCGCCTACGATCCCGCCCTGCCGCACGCCGACGATATTCAGGCATCTCGCGGGCAGCACGGGTCCCTTCTCCTGGAAGGCAACGGCGTTCACACATCTCGCGGGATGCGCGGGTCCCCTCTCCTGGAAGGAGAGGGACAGGGTGAGGTGTGTGACCTTTTCGGAGGTGGACCACACCTCACCCCAGCCCTCTCCTTCCAAGAGAGGGAGCCCGGCGCGCCTCATGTCGAACCCGCTTGGGAAGGGAGAACGGCCGGCGACCAGATATGTGAATCCAGTACGCAGAAAGGGGCGAGGAAAGCCGGGGTGCGGCTCGGCTCGCTCGCCGAAGTGGCTTCCTGTCCCGTGGTCGTGCTGGCTGCTCCAGTCTCCAAGCTCGCCGAGGTGGTCTCCGCCATCGGACCTCACCTGCGGCCGGGCGCACTCGTCCTCGATGTCGCCTCGGTGAAGATGGTCGCCGCGCAGATCATGGCGGAAGGGTTGCCCGATCACGTCGGGATCGTCGCCACGCATCCGCTCTTCGGCCCGCAAAGCGCGCGCTCCGGCCTGAAGGGGCTGAAGATCGCCGTATGTCCGATCCGGGGGCGGGGAGGCCTGCGCGCCGCGGCCTTCCTACGGAAGCATCTCGGCCTCGATGTCATCCTCACGGATCCCGAGGCACATGACCGGGCAGCCGCCTCGGTTCAGGGCCTGACGCATCTCATCGCCAAGGTCTTCGTCGAGATGGAGCCGCTCCCGACCCGGATGACGACGAAGAGCTTCGACCTGCTGATGCAGGCGGTGGGCATGGTCAGGAACGATGCCCCGGAAGTCTTCGACGCGATCGAGCGCGCGAACCCCTACGCGGCGGATGTGCGCCGCCGGTTCTTCGCGCATGCATCACGGCTGGAGCGTGAACTCTCGGAGCCTCGCTCCAACGCCATGGGGTGAACCGGCAATCGCGGCTTCGGGCATCCGCATACCGGGGGGAGGGAGGCGGGACGCAGACTTCCCCCGGTCGAGTGAACGTCTACTGCTCGCTAACGTCGTCGCCCTGACGGATACCGTAGCGGGTCTCCAGTCCGGGATTGGCGCGGGCGACCGGCCGCTCGGCCACGTCGCGCGTCATGTCCCGTGGAGCCTCCCGCGGCACGTCCCGAGGATTGCGGGCCAGGCCCTCACCCTGGGTCCGGACGCCGCGCTCGCCCGGATCGCGACCGACGCGGGGAATGAGGTGGACGAGGTCGACGAACTCGTCGGCCTGTCGGCGAAGGTCGTCGGCGATCATGGCCGGCTGTGTCTGGATCGTCGAGACGACGGTGACCCGGACCCCGCGGCGCTGCATCGCCTCCACCAGGGAGCGGAAATCGCCATCGCCCGAGAACAGGACCATATGATCGATGCGGGGCGCGAGTTCGAGGGCATCGATGGCGAGTTCGATGTCCATATTGCCTTTGATCTTGCGACGACCGGCGGAATCGGTGAATTCCTTAGCCGGTTTGGTCACAACCCGATAACCGTTATAATCGAGCCAATCGATCAGCGGGCGGATCGATGAATATTCCTGGTCTTCGACCATGGCTGTGTAGTAAAAAGCCCGGATCAAATTGTCGCGAGCTTGAAATTCCTTAAGCAGACGGCGATAATCGATATCGAAGCCAAGCGCCTTCGTTGCCGCGTAAAGATTCGCTCCGTCGATAAACAGAGCACTGCGCTGTTGTGCGCTCATTGAAAGATCCATTTTCTCATCAGAATTTTCAGACGTAAGATGTTGCAGTCCTAATAATTCGTCACATTTGACTGATCATTCGCCGCCCGATGCCTTGACAACCCAAGGTTGATAACGGACAGAACGTTAGAATTAATAATAAATTCTAAGAACCGGTCGAATGCCACAGGCAACGGCCAAGCCTCTCCTTTGTTATTGTCGGATTGACATACCTGTCAACCACGATTGGTATACAATCACCTGAAATTGAGGATAAAACCAGGTTCTGCCGAGAATATTTGCCGGTCTACAACTGTTGCGCCCAATTGCGCATCAGTTCATCGACCACATTCAGTTTTAGCCTTGCTTAAGATTAGGCGGGAGGCATCACCCGGCTACCCGGCTTGACGGCAGGCAGCGCGGCAAGTTCCGGCGGCAAGGCATCGGCAGCATAAGCCGGAATGTCGAGAGTGACCAGGGTAACGAGCGGCAGGCCGATTTCGCCGCGCCCGCCCGAACGGTCGATGAGGCAGGCCGCGCCGATGACCTCCCCGGGCTCGCTTTGGAGCGATGCGAGGCATTCGCGGGCGGAAAGCCCCGTCGTCACGATATCCTCGACGATCACGGCGCGTTGGCCGGCCGGAATGCTGAAGCCGCGACGAAGGCTGAAGGGCCCGCCGGGATCACGTTCGACGAAGATGGCGCGTGCTCCGAGATGACGCGCCGTCTCGTATCCCGGAACGATCCCGCCGATCGCCGGGGACACGACGATGTCGATCGGGCCGAAGCGGGCGACGATGACCTCCGCCAGGGCCTTGCACAGGCGCTCGGTCCGGACCGGATCGGAGAAGATCGCCATCTTCTGCAGGAAGACGCCGGAATGGAGCCCGGAACTGAGCACGAAATGTCCTTCGAGCAGAGCCCCTGCATCGCGGAATTCCGCGAGCACCGCGTCTGGCGTCATGAGAAACGTGTTCCTTGGATAGCGAGTGAGGGCCGCGTTTGTGGCAGCGCGGGCCACCTGGCGCAAGGCGCGCGCCGACGACGCGCCCAGAGGGGTACGGACGCTCAGCCGTTGACGCGGTCGACCCTGCTCACGGTGCGCTTACCGCGCAGCTCGGCGACGATGGCGTTGAGGTGCTTCAGGTCCCAGACCGAAAGATCGATCACGATCTCGGTGAAGTCCTGGGTGCGTCGCTTCATCGAGACATTGTCGATATTGCCGTCGTGGTCGGCGATGACCTGCGCGATCTGGGCCAGAACGCCGGGCTCGTTGATCGATTGCAGGGCGAGGCGCGCGGGAAAACGTTCGCTCCCCCCCGCCTCGACATCCCAGCGTACATCGAGCCAACGCGCGGGTTCGTTGTCGAAATCCGCGAGCGCCGCCGACTGGATCGGATAGATCGTGACCCCGACACCGGGGGTGAGGATACCGACGATGCGGTCCCCCGGCACCGCGCCGCCATTCGGCGCGAAGCTCACCGGCAGGTCGTTGTCGAGCCCGCGGATCGGGATGGCGTCCGGCCGGCCCATATCGGCGGTGCCCTCGGGGAAGGTGAGCCGCATGGCCTGCCCCTTGGCGAGGCTGAGGCGACCGGCGCCCCCGTCCATCGGCTGCTGTAGGGCTGCCGGCGCCGTCCGGCGCTCGTCCTTGTGGTCGGGATAGACCGCGCGGACCACGTCGCCCGAGAACATCTCGCCCCTGCCCACCGCAGCGAACACGTCTTCGGTGCTCTGCCGGGCGAGGCGAGGAAGCGCCCCGCGCAGCTTGTCCTCGGAGAAGTTCTTGGCCGCCCGCTCGAACGCACGGTCGAGGATCTGGCGGCCGAGACCGGCATATTGGCGGCGCACGGCCGAGCGGGTCGCGCGCCGGATCGCGGCGCGGGCCTTGCCGGTGACCACGAGGGATTCCCAGGCGGCCGGAGGCGATTGCCCGTCGGCCCGGGCGATCTCGACCTCGTCGCCGTTGACGAGCTCGATCAGCAGCGGCGCCATGCGGCCGTTGATCTTGGCCCCCACCGCCGTGTTGCCCACGTCGGTATGGACCGCATAGGCGAAATCGATCGGCGTCGCGCCGCGTGGCAAAGCGATGAGGCGCCCCTTCGGCGTGAAGCAGAACACCTGGTCCTGAAACAGTTCGAGCTTGGTGTGTTCGAGGAATTCCTCCGGGCTGTCGCCCTCGGCCAGGAGCTCGATGGTCCGCCGCAGCCATTGATAGGCGCCGCTTTCCGTGGCGAGGCGCGGATGGACGCTGCCGATCTCGTCTTTTCCGCCGGATTCCTTGTAATGGGCATGCGCGGCGATGCCGTATTCGGCGATCTCGTCCATGGCCGCGGTGCGGATCTGCAGCTCGACGCGCTGGCTCTTCGGCCCGATCACGGTGGTGTGGATCGAGCGGTAATCGTTCTGTTTCGGGGTGGAGATGTAGTCCTTGTAGCGACCCGGCACCATCGGCCAGGTGGTGTGCACGACACCCAGCGCCCCGTAACATTCGGACAGGGATTCCACGATGATGCGGAAGCCGAAGATGTCCGAGAGCTGCTCGAAGGCGACGGATTTACGCTCCATCTTGGCGGAAATGGAGAAGGGCCGCTTCTGCCGCCCGGTGACGACGGCGTTGATGCCCTGGGCCGCGAGCTTGGCGGTCAGGTCCCGTTCGATACTCTCGACCAGTCGTTCGGATTTCACGGCGAGGTCGGCGAGCCGCTGGGTGATCGTCGCGTAGATCTCGGGCTTGAGGTTGCGCAGCGCGAGGTCTTCGAGCTCTTCGCGCAGTTCCTGCATACCCATGCGTCCGGCCAGCGGCGCGTAGATATCCAGCGTCTCCTGGGCGATCCGCTCACGCTTCTCCGGCTTCATGTGATGAAGCGTGCGCATGTTGTGCAGGCGGTCGGCGAGCTTGACCAGCAGCACGCGCACGTCCGCCGCGACGGCCAGCAGCAGCTTGCGGAAGTTCTCGCCCTGCGCCGCACGTTTCGAGACGAGGTCCAGGCGCTTGAGCTTGGTCAGCCCGTCCACCAGGGCGCCGATCTCCGGGCTGAAGATCTCGCTGATCTCGTCGAGGGTGGCTGCCGTGTCCTCGACCGTATCGTGCAGCACGGCGGCGACGATGGTGGCGTCATCGAGCCGGAGATCGGTGAGGATCGCGGCGACTTCCAGCGGATGGGCGAAGAACGGATCGCCAGAGGCCCGCTTCTGCGTCCCATGGGCCCGCATGGCATAAACATAGGCGCGGTTGAGAAGGGCCTCGTTGGTGGCGGGGTTGTAACGCCTCACCCGCTCGACGAGCTCGTACTGGCGCATCATCCGCCGCAACACCCTTCACTCATCGTCACTGCCCGCCTCTGTCTCATGTTGTCCCGCATCGCGGCCGGGCACGCCAGACCCATGGCGCCGCATGACACCGGTTTCTCGCCCCGAAAAACGAAAAACCCGGCGCTGGGCCGGGTCTTCGCGGGATCGTCAGTAATAAACGTGTCGTCCGATCACTCGGCCTCTTCTTCCGTCTCGGTCGGAGGAGCGAGGTTCTCGAGACCGCGCAGAAGATCTTCTTCGCTCATCCGGTCGAACTGGACGGCGCCGTCATCGCTGGACGATTGCGGCGCGACGGCGGCGGCAGCCGGCGAGCTCGACAGCAGCGGCACCGTCTCGGCCTCGGGCTCATCCACCTCGACGTATTTCTGCATCGAATGGATCAGCTGTTCCTTGAGGTCGTCGGCGGTGATGGTCTCATCGCCGATTTCGCGCAGGGCGCAGACGGGGTTCTTGTCGCGGTCGCGGTCGATCGTGAGCGGCGCCCCGGCGGCCAACAGGCGGGCGCGGTGGCTCGCGAGCAGGACGAGCTCGAAACGGTTCTCGACCTTGTCGATGCAGTCTTCAACGGTGACGCGAGCCATGCGCAGCGGCTCCTTCCATAGGACCGGGAATAGTATGATTGAACGCGCCTCTTACACCGCCTCGCGTGGCGCAACAAGCGCGACCGTAATATTGCACCCGACGCCGCCACGGGCAGCACGTTCGGGACCGGCGTTCCATTCCCTCTAAGAGCCGCTGCTTATCGCCCGGGCGACAGCGCCCTGCCCCCCGGTTATGCGTGGCACGGTTAAGCTCGTGCGAGCCTTCGCATGGGAATTGAAGAGGGCCCAAACCTCATGACGAAGACGCTCAGCCGCCGCGGCCTGTTCAGCTGTGCCTGCCATCTCGGCGCAGCGGCCTTCGCCGCCACCGCCATGCCGAATCTCGGTCTGGCGGCCAGCCCGTCCACCAAGAAGACGGACCTGACGGCGGATCAGGCGCTGGAGCTGATGAAGGAGGGCAACCGGCTCTACAAGACCGACAGCCCCGTCCGCGCGGTGCAAGGGCGTGAGCGCCGGATCGAGATCGCCCTCGGCCAGACCCCGTTCTGCGTGCTGGTGAGCTGTTCCGATTCCCGCGTCTCCCCGGAGATCCTGTTCGGGCGCGGTCTCGGCGAACTCTTCATCGTCCGCAATGCCGGCAACACCGCCGACACCGCCGCCCTCGGATCGGTGGAATACGCCGTCTCCCAGCTCGGCGTGCCGCTCATCCTGGTCATGGGGCATAGCCGCTGCGGCGCTGTTCAGGCCGCGGCGGATGTGGTCGAGAACAATACCGTCTATCCGGGCTCCATCGGCCGGATGATCGAACCGATCGTTCCGGCGGTGCTCTCGGTGCGCGGCAAGCCCGGCGATTTCCTGGAGAATTGCGTGCGCGCCAATGTCGACCGCGTGGTGAACCGCATGCGCACCGCCTCGGAGCCGGCGCTGCTCGATCCGTTGAAGGCGGGCAAGCTGCGCATCGTCGGCGCATCCTACAGCCTCGACACCGGCACGGTGGATTTCTTCAACGAGGCCTGAGACGGACCTATCGGCAGCCGCCGTACGCCGACCACCGGACGCCCGCGTTTCGGTGATGGGCGTCCGGCGGTGGCAGAGCCAGAGAGCAAGCGCGGCATTCTCATCGACATCGTGGTCTCGATACCGGTCGAGACCGGTATTCGTCCGTCGCTTCGTCTCCGCTCGTGTTGACACTTGCTGCACACGGTGCGACTGCGCCGCCCTTTCCCGTGCGACGACGTGGCAAAGGATTTCGACGAACATGGCGCGCGCATTCATCTTTCCCGGCCAGGGCAGTCAGGCCGTCGGCATGGGCCGGCCCCTGGCGGAATCCTTCCCCCAGGCGAAAGCCGTCTTCGATGAGGTGGACGAGGCCCTGGGCCAGTCCCTCTCGACGCTGATGTTCGAGGGACCGACGGAGGAACTGACCCTCACCGCCAACGCGCAGCCAGCCCTGATGGCGGCGAGCCTCGCGGTCGTGCGCGTGCTCCAGGCGACACGCGGCCTCGATCTCGTTCGCGACGTGGCGGCGGTAGCCGGCCACTCGCTCGGCGAATACACGGCGCTCGCCGCCGCCGGAACGTTCACGATCTCCGATACCGCCCGGCTCCTGCGCATTCGCGGCGAGGCGATGCAGGGCGCGGTCGCACCGGGGGCGGGGGCCATGGCCGCCCTGATCGGCGCCGATGCCGAGCTGGCCCTGTCCATCGCCTCGGAAGCCGCCGAAGGAGATGTCTGCGACGTCGCCAACGACAACGGCGCCGGGCAGGTGGTGCTCTCGGGCGGGAAGGCCGCGGTGGAGCGCGCGGTGGCGATTGCCCAGGCGCGCGGCATCAAGCGTGCGGTGATGCTCAACGTCTCCGCCCCGTTCCATTGCTCGATGATGTCGCCGGCTGCCGAGGCCATGCAGGATGCCCTGACCCGCGTGGCCATGAAGGCACCCCTGGTCCCGGTCTATTCCAACGTGCTGGCCTCGCCGGTCGTCGAGCCCGCCGCCATCCGGCAGGCCCTCGTCGCGCAGGTGACCGGCACCGTGCGCTGGCGCGAATGCGTCGAGGCCATGGCGGCCGCCGGCATCGACCAGTTCTACGAGATCGGCAGTGGCAAGGTGCTCACCGGCCTCGTCAAGCGGATCGCTTCCGGCTCCACCGCGACTCCCGTCGGCACGCCCGACGACGTCGCCGCCTTCCCGACGCTCAGCTGACAACAGGATTGCCCATGTTCGACCTGACCGGCCGCAAGGCCCTCGTCACCGGCGCGACCGGCGGCCTCGGCGGCGCCATCGCCAAGGCGCTCCACGCGCAGGGTGCCATCGTCGCCATTTCCGGCACCCGCCCCGAGGCGCTGGAAGCCCTGTCCGCCGAACTCGGCGGCGAGCGCGTCCACCTCGTGCCCGGCAACCTGTCGGACAAGGATGCCGTCGAGGCCCTGGTGCCGGCGGCCGAGGCCGCGATGGGCGGCCTCGACATCCTCGTCAACAATGCCGGCATCACCCGCGACAACCTCATGCTGCGGATGAAGGACGACGAGTGGGATGCGGTGATCGCCGTGAACCTCACCGCGGCGTTCCGGCTCTCTCGGGCGGCGGTGAAAGGCATGATGAAGCGGCGGAACGGCCGTATCATCAATGTGGGGTCCGTCGTGGGCGCCACCGGCAATCCCGGCCAGGTGAACTATGCCGCCGCCAAGGCCGGCCTCGTCGGCATGACCAAGGCCCTGGCCGCCGAGGTCGCCACCCGCAACCTCACCGTCAACTGCATCGCGCCGGGCTTCATCACCTCGCCGATGACGGATGTGCTCAACGAGAAGCAACGTGAGGGAATTCTCACCCGCGTGCCCATGAACCGCCTGGGCACCGGGGACGAGATCGGCGCGGCAGCCGTCTATCTCGCCTCCGCCGAGGCCGGCTATGTCACCGGCCAGACCTTGCACGTGAATGGCGGCATGGCGATGTATTGAGGCGTCTTTTATTGCCTTGACGCAGAGCACTTTGCTGCACTGCACACGAAAAATAAGTGTTCCTTCGCTCGAAAGAGCCACAGCGATGAACGGTTTGTGAACCGCCCCTCGCCAGCACGAAAACCCTGTGCTACCACCCCGGCTGCCGTGCGAGGGGGGTTGACGGTTCTGCGTGTTGCGGGTTCTCAAGGCCACGCGCGATCGGACACCGGCCGCCTTCAAAATCCTCACAAGCGGGATGGCGGCCACGGCGCCTTCACCATCACGATCGAATAGCTAAGGACCAAGAACGATGAGCGATATCGCTGAGCGCGTGAAGAAGATCGTTGTCGAGCACCTCGGCGTTGAGCCGGAAAAGGTAGTCGAGGGCGCAAACTTCATCGATGATCTCGGCGCCGACAGCCTCGACACCGTCGAGCTCGTGATGGCGTTCGAGGAAGAGTTCAACGTCGAGATCCCCGACGATGCCGCCGAGACCATTCAGACGGTCGGCGACGCCGTGAAGTTCCTCGAGAAGAACTCCGCCTAAGCGCGAGGGGCAAAAGGCGCATCGACAAGCGGGGCTCGATCGCCCCGCGCGCCGTTTGGAATGATGATGACGGGACCGGTTCGGGATAACGCGATGCGTCGGGTTGTGGTGACGGGCTTAGGCATGGTGACGCCGCTGGGAAGCGACGTCGAGACCACCTGGAGCCGGTTGATCGCGGGAGATAGCGGAGCGTCGCAGGTGACAGCCTTCGACGTGTCCGATCTCGCCTGCCGCATCGCCTGTTCGGTCCCGTTCGGAGACGGCAGCGACGGCACCTTCAATCCCGACCGGTGGATGGAGGCGAAGGAGCAGCGCAAGGTCGATCCGTTCATCGTCTACGCCATGGCCGCCGCCGGCCAGGCGCTCGATGATGCCGGATGGCATCCGAAGTCCCACGAGGATCAATGCGCCACCGGCGTGATGATCGGCTCCGGCATCGGCGGGATCGGGGGTATCTACGACGCCTCCGTGACCCTGCACGACAAGGGGCCCCGGCGGATCTCGCCGTTCTTCATTCCCGGTCGCATCATCAACCTCGCCTCGGGCCAGGTTTCGATCGCGCACGGGCTCAAGGGGCCGAATCACGCGGTGGTTACCGCCTGTTCCACCGGCGCCCATGCCATCGGCGACGCGGCCCGGCTGATCCAGTTCGGCGATGCCGACGTCATGGTGGCGGGTGGTGCCGAATCTCCGGTGAACCGCCTCGCGCTTGCGGGCTTCGCCGCCTGCCGCGCCCTCTCCACAGGTTTCAACGACCAGCCAACCAAGGCTTCGCGCCCCTATGACAAGGACCGCGACGGCTTCGTCATGGGCGAAGGCGCCGGCGTGGTGGTGTTGGAGGAATACGAGCACGCCAAGGCGCGCGGCGCTCGGATCTATGCCGAGGTGGTCGGCTACGGCCTCACGGGCGACGCCTACCACATCACGTCGCCGGCCCCGGACGGCGACGGCGCCTTCCGCTGCATGAGCGCCGCCGTGAAACGCGCCGGCATCTCGGCTGGCGACATCGACTACATCAACGCGCACGGCACCTCGACGCCGATGGGCGACGAGCTCGAACTCAAGGCCGTCGAGCGCCTGCTCGGCGACAACGCGGCCAAGGCCGCCATGTCCTCCACCAAATCGGCGGTGGGGCATCTCTTGGGCGCGGCTGGCGCCATCGAGGCGATCTTCTCGATCCTCACCATCCGCGACGGCGTGATGCCGCCGACGCTGAACCTCGACACACCGTCGGTGGAAACGGCCATCGACCTCGTGCCGCATGAAGCCAAGCGCAAGCAGGTGGATGTCGTGCTGTCGAATTCTTTTGGATTTGGCGGGACGAATGCGTCGCTGGTGATGCGGCGGGTCTGACGGCAGAATGCTGTCACCGGCGAGATGGACGGCGGCCCCAGTAAGGGCCAACGCAGCTTGACCCGTTGGTCCCCAGCCGAAAGTCCTGTTTTCCATCGATAGCGACATTCGTCGGAAACGGACGGCAAAGCCGAAACCAGTCGCCCATAGGCGAAAGTTTACTTCTGCATGGTGGCTTTCTTTATTACGCGCGCTGTAGATCAGCGGTGATGCATCCTCCTCGCTCCACCTGCTCCCTAACCTCGTCATCTCGCTCACGGCGAAGATCCTGATCGCCCCAGCCTCGTATCGCCTGCTCGAGCGGCAGGCGGGGGCCTTCCTCGAACGCCTCGTGAGGTTCACGCCAAAGGGCTGTTGGCAACGGGGGCGGGGCCGTGACGATGGAGCGGTAATACGCCTTTTTGCCACAAAACCGGTTCACTCCGTCTCGTATAAGCCGGCCGCCCGGGTGTAGTCAGGTTTGACGCACGGAACCTGTGGCCTCCATCCGGGAGGTCCACCCATGCACCGGCACCTCATTGCCTGAGACTCGTGGCACGCATGGCCCCTGTCGGACATGACAACACGACGACCGCATCGTCGGGCCGAGAAGAGGTTGGCGAGAGGCGAGGCCCGAACAGGATGTCCATGTTCTTCCGCAAGCGCAAAAATCCGGACCCGGCGCCGTTTCCGGTCCCCTCCGAAGAGCCGGCACAGCTGAACCGCGCGTCCCCGCGCAGCCCCAGCGAGGCGATCAAGCCCACGGCCGCGCCGCCCCCGCCGGACCGTCCGGTGCGCGAGCGCGGCGGGTTGCTCAGCACGATCAGCGGCCTGCTCACCGCCGCCGTCATCCTGGCCATCGCGGCGATGATCGGCGTGACGCTGTTCGACCGGCAGATCCGCGAGCCCGGCCCGCTCGCCGCCGACAAGGTCGTGGTCATCCCGCCGCGCAGCGGCACCTCCGAGATCGCCGAGGCTCTGAGCCGGGAGGGCGTCATCAGCCACACCGCCTTGTTCGAATGGGCCTCCCGCTTCTCCGGCAAGGCGCTGAAGGCCGGCGAGTACACGTTCAAGGCCCATGCCAGCATCGGCGACACGATCGAAACCCTGTCCACCGGCCGGCAGGTGCAGCACGCCATCACCTTCCCCGAGGGGCTGACCTCCGAACAGATCGTGGTGCGTCTCAACGAGAACGACATCCTCACCGGCGACATCAACGAGATCCCGCCCGAGGGCTCGCTCCTGCCCGACACCTACAAGTTCGAGCGCGGCGCCACCCGTCAGCAGATCGTCAACCTGATGCGCGCCAAGCAGCGCGAGGTGCTCAACCAGATCTGGCTGCGCCGCTCGGCCGAGATCCCGGTGAAGACCCCGGCCGAGATGGTGACCCTGGCCTCCATCGTCGAGAAGGAGACCGGCCGGGCCGACGAGCGCCCTCGCGTCGCCGGGGTGTTCGTGAACCGCCTCAACAAGCGGATGAAGCTGCAATCGGACCCCACCATCGTGTACGGTCTGGTAGGCGGACGCGGCACGCTCGGCCGTGGCATCCAGCGCTCGGAGATCGACCGGGCCACGCCCTACAACACCTACGTCATCGAGGGTTTGCCGCCGGGGCCGATCGCGAATCCGGGCCGCGCCGCGCTCGAAGCCGTCGCCAACCCGTCGCGCACCAAGGACCTCTACTTCGTCGCCGACGGCACCGGCGGCCACGCCTTCGCCGACAGCCTGGAGGGCCATTCCCGCAACGTCGCCCGCTGGCGCCAGGTGGAGCGCGCCCGCAAGGAGGTACCCACCGACGCCGCCCCCGTGGACAAGGCCGATCCTCCGGCCGATCCGTCGAGCGTGCCGGGCCGAGCCTCCGCCTACGCGCCGGAGGGCACGAACTTCGCTGGCGGCGCCCCGGACCCGTCGGCCCCGCGGCCGAAAGCCTTCGACGCGTCGGAAGGCACCAAGCTCGACCCGCTTCGGAACAAGACCTTCGACCTCAACTCGGCCAAAAGCGTCCCGGCGCTGAAGCCGCAATAGGGCGCTGCCGTCGCTTTCCCCCCGCTTGTGGGGAGGAATAGGAGGTGGGGTTGGTGCCGCTGGCCTCCGCTGCCTGATGGTCGCCCAACCACCCCCACTCTCGATCCCTCCCCGCAAGGGGGAGGGAGGTTCGCACGACCGACTAAAGTTCAGACATCATGATCCTCTCCAGCATGACGGGCTTTGCCCGCACCACCGGCACCACCGGCCCGGTGCAATGGGCCTGGGAGGTCCGCAGCGTGAACGGGCGCGGGCTCGACGTGCGCCTGCGCGTGCCCAACGGCCTGGAGGCGGTGGGCGAGGTTGCCCGTACCGCCCTGCAGAAGACCCTGACGCGGGGCCAGTGCCAGCTCTCGCTCAACCTCACCCGGCCCGAGGCCAAGGCGCGGGTGCGGATCAACGAAACCCTGCTGGCCGAGCTCGCCGCCGCCACGGCGCGCGTGCCGCGCCCGGAAGGGCTCGCCCCGGCCTCCCTCGACGGATTGCTCGGCATCCGCGGCGTCATCGAATCCGACGAAGAGCCGGCGGTGGAATCGGACAGCCTCGCCCATGACCTCGCCGAGGGCGTGGTCCGGCTCGTGGCCGACCTCGTGGAAGCGCGCCGCGCCGAGGGGCGCCAGCTGCGCGCCATCATTGAGGGGCAGCTCGTCGCCATGTCCCGCCTCCGCCAGGCCGCCGAGGTCTGCCCCGGCCGCCAGCCCGAGGCGGTGAAGGCGCGCCTGTCCGCGAGCATCGCCGCCCTGACGGAGGCCGGCGGGCTCGATCCCGACCGTCTGCACCAGGAGGCCGTCCTCATCGCCGCGAAAGCCGACGTGCGCGAAGAACTCGACCGTCTGAGCGCCCATCTCGACAGTGTCGGCGAGTTGCTGGCCAAGGGCGGCGCCATCGGCCGCAAGCTCGATTTCCTGGCCCAGGAGCTCGGCCGCGAGGCGAATACCCTCTGCGCGAAGGCCGGAGACATCGCGTTGTCGCGGATCGGACTCGACTTGAAGGCCGTGGTGGAGCAATTCCGCGAACAGGTTCAGAACGTCGAGTAGGTTTTTCGGACATGCAGGCCACGACGATCGGGCGGCGCGGGTTCATCCTCATCCTGTCCTCGCCCTCGGGAGCGGGGAAGACCACGCTGACGCGCGCGGTCGCCAGCGACCCGAAATGGGGGCTCGATCTCTCGATTTCGGTGACGACGCGACAGCGCCGGCCCTCCGAGATCGACGGCAAGCACTACAATTTCATCGACCGTGAGGCCTTCGACGCCCTGCGCGGCGCCGACAACCTGCTCGAATGGGCCGAGGTCCACGGCAATTTCTACGGCACGCCGCGCCGCCCGGTGGAGAAGGTGCTCGGCGCCGGCCGGGACATGATCTTCGACATCGATTACCAGGGCACGCGGCAGGTGCGGGCGAAGCTCGCGGACGACGTGGTGACGGTGTTCATACTACCGCCGAGCCTCGCCGAGTTGCGACACCGCCTCGAACGCCGAGCCGAGGATTCGCCCGAGACCATCGAGAAGCGCCTCGCCAATTCCCGCGTCGAGATCCAGCGCTGGAACGAGTACGATTACGTCCTCGTCAACGACGACCTGAACGACGCCTTCGCAAAGCTCCAGGGAATCCTCGTCGCCGAGCGCCTCAAGCGCGCCCGCAACACCGGCCTGTCGGATTTCGTCGACGGGCTTCTGGCCGAGCCCGACAGGATCGCCTGAGGAGCCGAGCCCGATGTCGACACCCGACCGGACCATCCGCTTCGACCAGACCTGCCCGATCCTGCGCATCTTCGACGAGGCGAAGGCGCGCGAGTTCTATGTCGACTTCCTCGGCTTCGGCCTCGATTGGGAGCATCGCTTCAGCGACGACTTTCCGCTCTACGCCCAGGTCTCGCGCGCCGGTCTCATCCTGCATCTCAGCGGCCATCACGGCGATGCGACGCCGGGCTCCACGACCTTCGTGCGGATGGCGGGCATTCACGCCTTCCAGGCGGAACTCAGCGCTCGGAACTACGTCCATGCCAAGCCGGGCATCGAGAACCTGCCCTGGGGGCTGGTGATGACGGTGACCGACCCTTTCGGCAACACCCTGCGTTTCTGCGAAGATCCTGCGGAGCCGTAGGTCACCGCGGTCGCCGGACGCTCGCCCGATCCGTCACAGTCGCGCAGCCCGGAACACCCCCGGCCCGGTCAGGGTTGGCCCGCACATGACCGGCCGGAAAACGTGTCGCCCCGGTCGGACCCACGCGGCCAGCGGAGCGAGCAATGGATTTCGGGATCGAGGGACGGGTCGCCGTCGTCACCGGGGGCGATTCCGGCATCGGCTACGCCACGGCCGAGCTGCTCCTGAAGGAGGGAGCAAAGGTCATCCTCAGCGATAAGGTCGCGGAGGCCTTGGAGAAAGCGGCCACCGCACTGTCCGGCCTCGGTACCATTGTGGCGGTGGTCGCCGATCTGACACAGCGGGCCGATGTCGAAGCGCTGGCGATCAAGGCGCGCGAGGCCTTCGGTGCGGCCCCGACCATCCTGGTGAATGCCGCCGGCATCACCGGGGCTACGGGCGACTTCCTCGACCTGACCGACGAGGATTGGCTGGAGACGATCCAGACCGACCTGATGGCGGCGGTGCGGGTGACACGCGCTTTCATCCCCAGCATGCGCGAGGCCGGGTGGGGGCGGATCGTCCTGTTCGCCTCCGAAGACGCGGTGCAGCCCTATGTCGAGGAACTGCCCTATTGCGCGGCGAAGGCCGGAATCCTCAGCCTCGCCAAGGGTCTCTCCAAGGCCTACGGGCCGGAAGGCGTTCTGGTGAACACCGTCTCCCCTGCCTTCATCGCCACACCGATGACCGACGCTATGATGAAGAAGCGCGCCGAGGAGAAGGGGACCTCCTTCGATGAGGCGATCGCGAGCTTCCTCGACGAGGGGCGCCCCGGCATGGTGGCCAAGCGCCGGGGACGGGCGGAGGAGGTGGCGGCGGCCGTGGCCTTCCTTTGCTCCGAACAGGCGAGCTTCGTCACCGGCGCCAATCTGCGCGTCGATGGCGGATCGGTCGCGACGATCTCGACCTGAAAAGGGTTCAGCCGCGCGGCGGGAGGATCGTGGCGCGGCGGGCCTCGAGGGTCTGCCACAGGATCAGGGAGGGCAGGCCGAGCACCACGTCCGGCACGCGCTTGGCAAGCGACAGGGCGATGGCGGTGCCGGGGTCGATGCCGAACAGGCCGCCAACCAGAACGAACCCGCCTTCCTGAACCCCTAATCCGCTGGGCACCGGGAAGGCCGCCGATTTGATGGCCTGGCTCAAGGCCTCGATGATGATGACTTCGGCGAGGCCCACGCCCTCCACGCCCATACAGGTCAGCGCGATCCAGATCTCAGTGGCACCGAGCATCCAGGCGAGGAGGTGCAGGACGACGCCTTGGAACAGCAGGAGCCAGCGCTTCGGGGCCCAGACCGTATCGAGAGCGCCATGCACGCCCGCATCGGCAGGCACCGAGCCGGGGACGGCCTCTTCCTGGTCGCGCAGGAAGCGACGGGCGAGCTCGGCGATGCGGCGCTCGACACCCCGGATGAGCGGACTGCGCTGAAAGACGAAGAAGGCTGTGAGCACGATGGCGGTGACGCCGAGCGCCCGCAGGGCCCAAGCCGCGAGGGACGCGGCGGACTCGCCTTCCATCTGCATCAGTAGCGCGACGCCGATGAGCACGAAGAGGGCCTGCGTGCCGACTTGGATCAGCATGTCCACCAGGATCGAGGCCGCGGCGAGTTTGCCCGGGACCCCCCAGAAGGTGAGGAGGCGCCCGCCGACGACGTCACCGCCGACGGAGGCCACCGGAAGGAGCACGTTGATCCCGTCCCGCACGAAACGGAGGATGAGGAACGCTCCCGCCTCGGCGGTGGCCGCGAGCCGGTGCAGCACCCGCTCCCAGGCAAGACCGCAGAGCGACAGGATGACGACGCGCATCAGCACGATGCCGGCGAGCCCGACGATCCCGATCCGCCCGAAGGCATCCGTCACCGAGGCGATATCGTGGGTCGCCACCAGCCAGATCGCCAGGACGAGGCCGAGTACCGTCCCCAGGACGGGCAGGTATCGCAGGACGTGCCTCACGGCGCCCGTACGGGCGGGAGGAGGCGCCACGACCCGGCGCGTCACCGGTACAACTCTGTGGAATGGACGAGCGCCAAGGGCGACGATCCTCTTCTGCTCGGCGGGCACCGCATCCGGCGCAAAGCCTGCCACCCAAATTGATCCCGGATCCGCCCTAAAGCGGCATTGGGGCCGAAATCGGAGATCGCTTCATTCGGACCGGCGGGCGGGCGGATAGACCGTATCGAGGGCCTGCTCGGCATTACCCTCGGGATCAATCAGCACAATGCGGTTGCGCGAGAGGCTGAAGGAGGTCGCCACCGCCACGAACCGCTTCGGGCAGGGGCCGAGGCAGCCCGTGGACACCACGCGGGTCATCCCGCCGAGGCCGCGCCTTTTCGCCTCCCGCTTGAGCCGCCCCCGGATCTCGTCCTTCTTCAGGCCGACGCGCTTGGTGCATTTCGCGCAGACCAGGACAATGTCGGAATAACCCGACTTCGCCGTCCGCACGGTTGTGTCCTTGTCGTGCTTTGCCAAATCCGGGTGCCCGTTCCACATCCGGCGCGCCGAGGGGAGTGGGCGCCGCCGCCGCCACACCTAACCATGGGGGGGAGGGGCGGCAACGGGGCGTGTCGCCTCGCCGGCTCCGCGCCGTTCAGCCGTAGGCCGCCACGGCCCGGACACTGCCGGGCTCGGCGACGCTGATGCCGGCATCGACATATTCATTGAGTTTGTTGCGCAGGGTGCGGATCGAGATGCCGAGAATCTTGGCGGCATGGGTACGGTTGCCGAGGCAATGGTCGAGCGTGTCGAGGATCAGCTCGCATTCCACCTGAGCCACCGTCCGCCCCACGAGGCCACGGGTGGCGGCCTCGGCGACCTGGGCGGCGCGTTCCACCGGCCCGGCAGAACGGGCGAAGGATTCGCCCTCCGGGGTGGAGATCGCGTCGGCGTCGATCTCCGGGCCCGTCGCCAGCAGGACCGCCCTGTGGAGGGTGTTCTCGAGTTCGCGCACGTTCCCGCGCCACGGATTCTCACGAATGATCGCCTGCGCCTCGCGGCTCAGGACACGGACCGGCACGCCGTTCACCTCGGCGTATTTCTTGGCGAAGTGGGAGGCCAGCTCGAGGATGTCGGCCGGGCGCTCGCGCAGCGGCGGCAGGCGCAGGTGCACGACGTTGAGGCGGTAGAACAGATCCTCGCGGAACGTGCCCTTGCGGACCTCGTCGATGAGGTTGCGGTTGGAGGTGGCGAGCACCCGGATATCGACCTTCACGGGGGCCGTGCCGCCGACCCGATCGATCACCCGCTCCTGCAGCGCGCGCAGCAGTTTCGATTGCAGGCGGACATCCATCTCGGAGATTTCGTCGAGCAGCAGCGTGCCGCCATTGGCTTCCTCGAACCGGCCGATCCGGCGGGCGACGGCGCCGGTGAAGGCGCCCTTCTCGTGGCCGAACAGTTCGGATTCGAGCAGAGCTTCCGGGATCGCGGCGCAGTTGACCGAGACGAAGGGCCGGCTCGAACGGGCCGACTTCATATGGACGTGCCGGGCGAGCACCTCCTTACCGGTGCCGCTCTCGCCGGTGATCAGCACCGAGGCTTCCGACCGCGCGACCTGCTCGGCGAGCTTCACCACCCGCTCCATGGAGGCGTCGCGCCAGACGAAGGCGCGTCCGTCCTCGGAGACCGCCTGCAGCACGGCGGCGATCAATTCCGGATCGGGCGGCAGGGGGATGTATTCGCGGGCACCCGCCTGGATCGCGGCCACGGCCGCCTTGGCATCGGTGGCGACGCCGCAGGCGACCACCGGGGTGCGGATGCGCTCGTCGGCGAGCGCGGTCACGAGTTCGCGGATCGGCTGGCCCACATCGATCATGACGAGGTCGGCGCCCTTGGCGCGCAGCACGGCGAGACCCTGCGCCACCCCGTCCGCATGGGTCACGGCCGCGCCGCGACTCATGGCGATCTTCGAGGCGGTGACGAGTTCGCCGCTCAAGCGTCCGATGATGAGGAGCCGCATGGTCTAGTATCCTGTGTCGGTAGAGCCTCGCGCAGCAGCGCGGCGGGCGGGATCAGTGGTCACTCTTGATGATCTCGGTCATCGTCACGCCGAGGCGCTCCTCCACGAGGACGACCTCCCCGCGCGCGACGAGGCGGTTGTTGACGAAGATGTCGATGGCCTCGCCGACCTTGCGGTCGAGTTCGAGCACCGCGCCGGGCTGCAGCCGCAGCAGGTCGCCGATGGGCATGCGGGACGACCCCAGCACGGCGGAGACCATGACCGGGACATCGAAGACCTGTTCGAGATCGGCGGCGCTCTTCGGGGTGGTGGGCGCCTCACGAATCGATTCGGAGCCGAGCCCGTCGAAGGACGCGTCGCCGCCATTGAGAAGCGGCAGGCTGAAATCGTCGGCCATCAGGATCTTTCAAAGTCGCGCGTTACAGGGGGGGTCGTCGACGGATCAGGATTCGAGAGGATGGCCGATGGCTTCGAGCACGGCGGCCTCGATACGGGCACGGTCACGCACCACCCCGCCATCGGCCCATTCCATGCGGGCATCGCCGGGGGCGAGGTCGGGCTCCCCGAGGACGATCAGACGCCCTTCGAAGCCGCGCTCGCGGGCGAGGCTCTTCACCAGCGCCTCGACTTCGTCCACCAGTCTGTCGTTCACGCGCACGACGAGATGCGGCACGCCGCGCAGGTGCTGCAGGGCGGCCCGCGCCGCGTCGCCGATCGCCGCCAGCGGATGGGCATCGAGGGCATCGCCGGCGATACGACGCGCCAGGGATACGGCGAAGGCCATGGCCTCCTCCTCGCGGGCCGCGTCCCGCGAATCCGCCTGGCCGATGAGGCCGGCGGCGGCGAGGCCGACGCGGGTGAGGGCATCCGCCATGCGAGCCTGGGCCTGGGCCTCGGCCTGGGCGCGCCCTTCCTGGACACCCCTCGCATGGGCCTGCGCCACGGCCTCGGCCAGCGCCGCCGCCTCCTTCGGCGAGACAGTCGCGCCCTCGCGCGGCCGGAAGTCGGTGTCGAACAGGAACCGGCGGGCGTTCAATAGACCAGCTCCTCTTCGCCACTGGACTTGGCGATCATGATCTCACCCTTCTCGGCCAGTTCCTTTGCGAGCTCGGTCATCTTGGCTTGCGCCTCATCGACGTCCTTGAGCCGAATCGGCCCCAGCGAGCCCATCTCGTCGTTGATGTTCTTGGCCGCGCGGGTAGACATGTTCTTGAGGAAGAAGTTGCGCACGCGCTCGTCGGCGCCCTTGAGCGCGCGGCACAGGGTATCGGTGTCGACCTTGCGCAACAGCGTCTGCACGCTGCCCGCATCGAGCTTCAGCAGATCCTCAAAGGTGAACATGAGCTGGCGGATCTTCTTGGCCGAGCCGCGATTGGCCTGGTCCAGGGCCGCGAGGAACCGACCCTCGGTCTGGCGGTCGAAAGCGTTGAACACGTCCGCCATCAGTTCATGGGCGTCGCGCCGCGTGGTCTGCGCGATGGTCGAGACGAACTCGACGCGCAAGGTCTCCTCGATATGGCGCAGGGCTTCCTTCTGCACGGTCTCCATCCGCAGCATGCGGTTGAGGACGTCGATGGCGAAATCCTCGGGCAGGATCGTCAGGACCTTGGCGGCGTAATCCGGCCGCACCTTCGACAGCACGACGGACACCGTCTGCGGGTATTCGTTACGCAGGAACGAGGCGAGGATCTCGGGGTCGATCTGCGTCAGGCTCGCCCAGACCCGCTTGCCCGAAGCGCCCTTGATTTCCGCCATGATCGCCGAGACCTGCTCGGTGGGAAAGATCTTGAGAAGCAGCGATTCGGTGCGCTCGTAGTTCGAGGTGATGCCGCCGCCCGAGGAGAGCCGCGAGACGAAATCCACGATCAGCCTCTCGACGGTCTCCGCCTCCAATGATCCGAGCTGGACCATGGCGTGCGAGACCATCTTGACCTCTTCCTCGTCGAGCATCTGCCAGATCGGCGCGCCCTCCGTCTCGCCGAGGAGCAGGAGGAGCGCAGCCGCGCGCTGGGCGCCGGTCATGGCGTTCAAGCCCGCCTTGCCGATTTCCTGATCCGGGATGACGCTCAACCCCGAGGACATGCCTCACTCCTCTTCACCGTTGTGGCTGCCGTTTCGAAGACCATCGCCCACCCGCTCAACTGTCGTGGATCCAGTTGCGCAGGACCTCTACCGTCTCGCTCGGACTGCCGCGGACCATGTCCACCACCCGTTGGACGGTCTCCGCCTGGACCTTGCCGTTCAGCTGCGCGAAGTCGACGAGGCGGGCGGTGGGGTTGTCGCGTGCCACCAGGACCTGGTCGGGGCCCGGCTCGCCGCCGGCCAGTGCCGGACCCGCCATCAGGATGGCCTGGGCGGGCTCCGAGGCGAGGACGCGGCGTAGAAGGGGACGGACCACGGCCATCAGCACGATCACGGTCAGGATCAGAAGCACGGAGAGTTCGACCATCCGCATGACGTCTTCCTTGGACGGCGCCAGGAACGACTGGATCAGCGACGGCTCGGTGAACTCGACGGGAGCGGGCGTCTCGGCGAAACGTAGGTTGACCACTTCGACCTGGTCACCCCGGTCCTTGTCGTACCCGATGGCGGTGCGGACCAGGGTGGCGATCCGCTCGATGTCGTTGGCGGGGCGCGGCTGATAGACAGGCCGGCCATCGGCCCCCGGCACGTAGGCGCCGTCGACGAGGACCGCCACGGACAGGCGCTTCAGACGTCCGCCTTCCTCGACCACCGTCTTGGTGACGCGGGAGATCTCATAATTCGTGGTCTCCTCGTCCTTCTTCGTGGAATCCTTCGAGTTGGGATTCGGTGTCGGCTGGTTGGCGCCCGGCAATTCGTTGCCGACCGTCACGGCGCCCTCTGTCCCCCCGGTGAGCGCGCTTTCGCTGCGGGTCTGGGTCGAACGGATGACTTTGCTCTCTGGATCGAAGGTCTCCGAACGGCTCTCTATGCGGTTCCGGTCGAGCTCCGCGGTGACCTGCACCCGCGAGCGACCCGCGCCGACGATACCGGCCACGATCTCCTCGATCTGGGACCGGAGGCGGCGCTCGAGGCCGACCTGCTTCTCCTCCATGCCGGCGCCGGTCTCGGCCTCAGCACCCCGTGCCCCGTCCGCCAGCAGGCGGCCGCGCTCGTCGACGATGGAGATCCGCTCCGGCTTCAGGCCTTCCACCGCCGAAGCGGCGAGGTGACGGATGGCGCGGACCTGGGACGGGTCCATGTCACCGACGAGCTTGAGCACGATGGCGGCGCTCGGCAATTCGCGGTCGCGCTCGAACAGGCGGCGCTCCGGTATGACGAGGTGCACGCGCGCGGCCTGGACCCGGCCGATGGCCCGGATCGAGCGTGCGAGCTCGCCCTCGAGCGCGCGCAAATGATTGACGTTCTGAACGAAATTGGTCGACGAGAACGCATCGCCCTTGTCGAAGATCTCGTAGCCGACGCCGGAAGCGCTGGGCAAACCCTTGCCGGCGAGGTCCATCCGCAGGCGCGGCAGGTCGGCCCGAGGCGCCATGATGGTCTGGCCGGCATCGCCCCGTGTTTCGTATTTGATGCCGCGCGCATCGAGGTCGCGGATCACGGCGCCCGAATCCTGCATCGACAGGTCGGCGAAGAGGACACCCATATCGGGCTTCGAGACGCGTAGGATGACGAAGGCGAAGAAGCCGATCAACGTCAGCGTCACGGCCGCCATGGCCGCGAGCCGTGCCGGTCCCAACTTCGTCACCAGTTCGAGAACCGACTTCACGACGCGACGCACCCACCCGAATCGGAGCGACGGAAGAGCCGCGCTCACTCGGCAAAATTTGCCCAGGCCGTGGTTAGCGTTCGGTTAACGATTGTCTTAACGAATGAGAAAAGGGTGTGGCTCGGTCCTGCCGCGGCGGTCCCTATAACGAAAGAACCGCGCCCTTGAGGGGGCGCGGTTCTTTCGTGGATCGACGGTGGTCCGAGGCATTGTCTCGGCATCCGGAGCGGACGCCGAACTCCATTGACCTCAGTGGCGGTAATGCTGGATGCGGGTGGTGCGCAATCCGGCGAGACCGTGCTGGTCGATGGAGAACTGCCAGCTCAGGAATTCCTCGGTGGTGAGGGTATAGCGCTGGCAGGCTTCCTCGAGACTGAGAAGTCCGCCACGTACGGCTGCGACGACTTCCGCCTTCCGGCGGATAACCCACCGTCTGGTCGTGGTCGGCGGAAGATCGGCAATGGTCAACGGACTGCCATCTGGCCCGATGACGTATTTGACTCTCGGGCGGCTTGGTTCGGTCATGATACGCTCTACAACTCGACTGACCTGTCGAGCCAGGAAGGTACTTGCGCCCGCTTAAGATATGTTGAAGCGGATCGATTGCATCTGATTCGTTTTTCCCATGATCATGTGGACAACCCGGCTCCGATGTTCTGAACGCTCGATATCGGCAGCCGCGAATTGCCAATCAGCAGCACCGGTTCTGTACCGCTGAGATCGACGCCATCGACTTTTCCGGCAACCTGCGTATCGACGCTAACCTGTGCACCAGTGGCGTCGAACGCATCGATCTTGATCGAGTAGCTGCCGTTGGCGGAGGTGAAACCCGATGTGGATCGCCCGTCCCAGGCGAAAGTCTGCGCACCCGCGGTCAGCGCCTTCGACTGTGTCGCCACCACGTTGCCCTTGGCATCGCTGATCGTCATCGTCGCCTGTTTGGCGGCCCGCGCCGGGGTCAGCGTCCAGACCGCCGAACCATCCTTCAGGTTGGCGACCCGCCCGTCCGCCGTCACGCTCTGACCGATGAAGCCGGTCGCTGCTGCGGCGCTGGACGCCTTCGCATTGTTGAGGATCGAGTCCAACCGGTCGTTCGACTTCAGCTGCTGCTCGACGCCGGCATATTGCACGAGTTGCTGCGTGAACTGGTTGGTGTCCAGCGGGTCCATCGGGTTCTGGTTCTTGAGCTGTGTCGTCAGCAGGGTCAGGAACTGCTGGAAATTACCGGCGATCTCCTGCGAAGCGCCGGTGGCGGTATTCGGGTTCGTGATGGAGGAGCTGCTCGAAGCTCCGGTGATGCCCGATGTCATGGCAGTGTCCTCAGATTCGGATGTCGAGACCGCCGAGACCGCGCAGCATTCGCAGCGGCACGGCGTCGTTGGGAAGGCGTTGTTCTTTCAGGTCGGCACCGCCATTGCCGGAACGGCCGTCGCGGCTGCCCCCGCCATCCCGCTCGGCGCCATTGCCCCCGGTGGAGCCGGTGTCGCTGCGCAGGGACAGGTTGATGCCGACATCCCCTGAGTCGAAACCGGCCTGTGACAGGGCCTGTTGCAGGTTGCCGACATCGCGTTGCAGCAGGGCCAGGGTCTCCGGCCGATCGACCGTGAGATGCGCAGTGACCGTGCCGTTGTCCTTGTCGATGTCGAGATTCACGTCGATCCGTCCGAGATCCTTGGGATCGAGGCTGATTTCGAAACGGTTGGACCCGGCCAACGACCGCAGCCCGATGGTCATCGCCACCGCGCCGAGGGGGACCGGCACAGCTTGGGCCTGGGGGAGGAGGCTGGCGGGTTCTGGTGCGGGCGCGGGAAGCGGGGCCGCCGGCGCAAGGCCGAACGGCGTGGCTGGGGCTGAAGCGAGATCGCCGGGGGCCGTCGCCGAACCGGAAGCGAACTCGTCGAAAGCCTTGACCGATATGGTCTCGCGCTCGGAGGAGGCCGAGCGGTCGGTTCCGAGTGCGGGGAGGGCGGCAGGGCGACCGTCGGCGGCTTTCGCAGCGCCTATGCCGTGTGAAACGATTTCCCCGGTGTTCGGAGGGGGCGCGGCACCGGCCTGTGTCGCCATCGCGGGGGCGTTCGCCGCGGGCGGAAGCGCGACGGATTCGGGCGGAGCGAAGGCGAGAGTCATCATGCCGGTCGCATCGGGCACCATACCGTCCGCTGGGACCGCCACGTCCTCGCTCGGCTCTTCCGCCGTCGTGACCGGGTTGGCCTCCGCAGCCTCGGAAACGATGGCCTGAATCGGAGCGGTCGCGGCCGCCTGTACCATTGTCGAGGGAGGCAAGGTCGAGGAAGGCAAGGTCGAGGAAGGCAAGGCACTTCCGGTCTGAACCCGGGAGGCGGACAGACGACCGTTTCCCGCAATGGGCAGCAAGGCTTGACCCGGCGGAGCGTCCGGGACCTGCCCCTGCCGAGCCTGCACGGGCGAAGGTTCGGCGCCGTCGATGACTGGCAAGCCTGCCTTGCCGCCTTGCTGCGGCATTTGAGCTGGCTCGGCGACAACATTGGTCCGTTGCTCGCTCAGCCACGGGAAACCGCCAAGGCCGGCCTCGCTCGGCGGCGTCGCCGGATCTTCGTCCTCTCGGGCTCGCGGCAGTCCTGTCTCGGCCGCATCCGCCATCTGTCCTGCGGCACTGTCTGTCGAAGGCGGTGACGACGGGATCGTAGCCTTTGCCGACCGGACCAGATCCGAGATCGGCAGGGCGGATTGCGCGATCGCCGAACCCAGCGACGCCGTAGCGACAGGTTTGGCTGCTCCACCGTCGCGGGTCGCCGCCTTCGGCTCTGCCGCTCCGCTTGAGACCGGTATCGCGCCCGAGCTTGGCCCTTCGACCGGGATGCTGAAACGTTCGAGGCCATCGGAAGCGGCCGAAAGAGGCATGGCAGGACGCGCGGCGACCGCGCTCGCCAACCGCACGCCCTTTTCTCCGCTGATCGACGTGGTGGCCATGGGGCGTCATCTCCTCGCCCCCACCGCGCAAACTTCGAGCCACGGCCCACGCGCCGCAACCCGTTGATTTAACAGCAACATTTTTCCCAGCCTTTTGAATCTTATCGATGCTACCCGGCGAAATCGTCCCCGTCCCGGCAGGATTTGCCGGGTTCGGTGCTCCGGTATGCGAGCCCCGCCTCGCGCGTGCCTGGAAGTTCGACCTCAGGATCGCTATAGACTCCGCATATGCGGGCGCTGCGGCCTGCCGGCGAACCCGTGACGTGATGAACTCCCTCGACCTCCCCAAGGCCCCGCACGAGACACGTGTCGTCGTCGCCATGTCCGGCGGCGTGGATTCCTCCGTGGTGGCAGGCCTTCTCAGCCAACAGGGCTACGATGTCGTTGGGATCACGCTGCAGCTCTACGACCATGGGGCGGCGGTCCATCGCAAGGGTGCCTGCTGCGCGGGCCAGGACATCCACGATGCGCGCCGGGTCGCCGAGACGCTCGGCATCCCGCACTACGTCCTCGATTACGAGGACCGCTTCCGGGAATCGGTGATCGACCGTTTCGCCGAGAGCTATCTGGCCGGCGAGACGCCGATCCCCTGCGTCGAGTGCAACCGCTCGATCAAGTTCCGCGATCTTCTGGCCACCGCCCGCGACCTCGATGCCGACGTGCTGGCGACCGGCCATTACGTGGCCAGTCGCCCCCTCGAAGCCGGCGGGCGCGGCCTCTACCGCGCCCTGGATCCGGCCCGCGACCAGAGCTACTTCCTCTACGCCACCACAGCCGAGCAGCTCGATTTCCTACGTTTCCCCCTGGGCGAAATGCCGAAGGACGAGACCCGTCGCCTCGCCCGTGAACTCGGCCTCGCCATTGCCGAGAAGGCCGACAGCCAGGACATCTGCTTCGTGCCTCAGGGGCGCTACGCCGACGTCATCGCCAAGCTGCGGCCGGATGCGGCGCGCGCCGGCGACATCGTCGATCTCGAAGGCCGCGTGCTCGGCCAGCATGAGGGCATCATCCATTACACGATCGGGCAGCGGAAGGGCCTTCGCCTCGCCGTCGGAGAGCCACTCTACGTGATCCGCCTGGAGCCGGGTTCCGCCCGCGTGGTGGTGGGTCCGCGTTCCGCCCTGGCCACCAGCCGCATCCGGCTCGACGACTTGAACTGGCTCGGCGGCATGCCCCCCGGCGGGGTCGTCGACATGCCGGTGGCCGTGCGGGTCCGCTCGACCCGGGAGCCACGCGCCGCGCATCTGACGGTCGATCGGGACGGGGCGGCTGCCGAGGTCGTTCTGGCCACACCGGAAGACGGCGTCTCTCCGGGCCAGGCCTGCGTCATTTATGCCGATGACGGCCCACGCTCACGTGTGCTCGGCGGCGGCACCATTCGTCGCATTGACGCGTTGGCAGCCGGAGCGGCGCAAGCCGCCTGACGCCGACCCGCAGACCCAAGCCAAAACCTTCCCATCCGCAGGATCTAGAGACGATATGCTGAGCGAGCCGCAGGCCGGTCCGAGCACGGCCCTGATGCGCAAGGCCTATGCCCGTTGGGCACCGGTCTACGACGTCGTCTACGACAAGCTGACCGAGCCTGCCGCGCGCGATGCAGTGATGGCCGCCACCGCCTGCGGGCCGCGCGTCCTGGAGGCCGGCGTCGGCACCGGCTTATCGCTCGGTTATTATCCGGCGGGCAGTTTCGTCTGCGGCGTCGATCTCTCCGAAGACATGCTGAAGCGCGCCCGCGCCAAGGTACTCCGCCGCCGGCTCACCCATGTCCGCGGTCTTCAAGTGATGGATGTGTGCCGTCTCGGCTATGCCGATGCCAGCTTCGATGCCGTGGTCGCGCAGTTCCTGATCACCCTGGTGCCCGACCCGGAGGCCGCGTTGTCGGAATTCCTCCGGGTGGTGCGGCCGGGCGGAGAGATCGTGCTCGCCAACCATTTCGGCCAGACCAAGGGGGCCGTGGCCAAGGTCGAGGAAATCGTGGCGCCGCTCTGCACCAAGATCGGCTGGTCCTCGGCGTTCAAATCGACCCGGATCGAGGCCTGGGCTCAGCGCAACGGCGTCGAGTTCATCGGCGTCTCGCCGACCTTTCCCGGTGGTTTCTTCAAGATCCTGAGGATGCGGAAGGCCGGCTGATCCGGCGCGGCGAAGCGGGGACATGACACGCAACTCGAGCGGCGCGCTCCGACGCGCCATGCGGTGGCTGCCCGTCCTCGCCCTGGTGGCCCTGTCGCTGGGTGTGCTCGTCTCCGGAGCGCCGCATCTCTTCAGCCTCGATCGCCTGGTGTCCTATCGCGCAGCGCTCATGGAGGCGGTGGCCGAGGACCGGTTGCGGTCGATCGGGATCGCCTGCCTCGTCTATATCGGCTGCGTGATCGTGTCCGTGCCCGCCTCGCTGGTGCTGACCATCCTGTCGGGCTTTCTGTTCGGGACGACCACCGGGGCGGGGATCGCCCTCGTCTCGGCGACGACCGGGGCGGCGATCGTCTTCTCCATCGGCCGTGGTCCGATGTCGGAATTTCTCGTCACCCGCGCCGGACCGCGCCTCGGACGTCTGGCCGCCGGTTTTCGCGACGACGCGTTCGGCTACATCCTCGTCCTGCGGCTCCTGCCGATCTTTCCGTTCTGGATGACCAACCTCGCCCCGGCGGCCTTCGGCGTATCCCTGCGTACCTTCGTGCTCGCCACGTTTCTTGGCCTGGCCCCCGGCGCCTTCGTCTATGCGGCGGCCGGAGCGGCGATCGAGGACGTCATCGCGGCCAACGAAGCCGCCAAAGCGGCCTGCCTGGAGAGCGGCGCCGTCGCGTGCGACGAGGCCCTGTCCCTGCGGTCGCTGGTCACCGTCAAGACAGCCGCGGGCCTCGGCGGGATCGCCGCCTTCGCGCTCCTCTCCATCGTGTTGAGACGCCGCTTCGCCCGCAGACGCGCGGGTCCGTCCTAGCCCCTCACGCCAGAACCCCATTGCGGGGGTACTCGACGGGGCCGCGCGCGAAGCGTAACCGTCATGCAAACAACAAGATCGACATGTGTCGTTCGACGCCGAGGGAACGGAGTGTCGGTGCTGGCCCGGTGCCGCGCCGGGGCAACCGGGACGAGCAAAGAAACCCGGGAGCAGGGATGATCGGGACCCCGTGATGGACGCGACGCCACGCGCCGACATGGAATCACCTGTCCCCGTCGCAGCGGAGGCTCGGGCGGGGATCGGCCGACATCTCGGCCTGTCGGGCCGGCTGTTCCTCGTGACCATCGCCTTCGTCGCCCTCGTCGAAATCCTGATCTACGTGCCCACCGTCGCGAATTATCGGCGCATGTGGCTGTCGGACCGGATCGCCGCCGCGCAGATCGCCGCTCTGGTCCTCGATGCCTCGCCGGATCAGCATGTCTCGGATGAACTGGCCCGGCATCTTCTGAAGGGTGTCGGCGCCAGCGCCATCGCGGTTCGCGGCGACGGCACACGCCGCCTGCTCGCGGTGGACGCCGTGCCGTCGGAGGTCACCGGCCATGTCGATCTGCGCTCGCATGACTGGATCACCTCCATCGGGGGGGCATGGCGGACCGTTTTCTCCGAGAATCAGGGTCCGATCCGGGTCATTGGCCATGGGCGGGACGGGTTCGACCTCGTGGAGATCCTGCTCGACGAGGCGCCCCTGCGCGAGGCGCTGATCGACTTCGCCGATCGTCTGCTGCTCTCGTCGCTGGCGATCGCCGCCACGGTGGCCGGCCTCGTCTTTCTGATGCTGCAGCGGATCATCGTGCGCCCGGTTCGGCGCCTCGCCCGCAACATCACGGAATTCGCGGACGATCCCCAGGGGAGCGACCGCATCATCACGCCCTCGCGCAGGACCGACGAGATCGGCCACGCTGAGGTGGCCCTCGCCCGTATGGAGACGGCGCTCGCGGGCGAGCTACGCCAGAAGCGCCGCCTCGCCGAGCTTGGCCTGTCGGTGAGCAAGATCAACCACGAACTGCGCAATCTCCTCACCACCGCCCAGCTCCTCGGAGACCGCCTCGAGGCGGTGTCCGACCCGGCGGTGGAGCGTATCGCCCCCCGCCTCCTCGCCACGCTCGGCCGGGCGATCCGTTTCTGTGAGGAGACCTTGGCCTATGGTCGGGCGACCGAGGCAATGCCGCAGCGGCGCACAATCCAGCTCGCACCGCTGCTGGCCGAACTGTCCGATCTGGCGAGGCTCGACGACGCGTCACGCGTGACGATCCGCGTCGTATGCGAGCCGGATATCGAGGTGGAGATCGATCCGGACCAGTTCTCGCGGGCGCTCACCAACATCGTGCGCAACGCCGTGCAGGCCATGGGCGCCGAGAAAGCCGGAGCGCCCGATCCGGTCATCGAGATCGAGGCCAGCCGCCACGGTAAGCCGGGTTCGGGAAACCTGACCGTCGTCGTCTCGGATAACGGACCCGGGCTTCCCGAACGGGCGCGAGCGAACCTGTTCGCGCCCTTCGAGGGGTCGATGCGCGCGGGGGGGACGGGGCTCGGCCTGCCGATCGCCGCCGAGTTGATCCAGCTTCAGGGCGGGCGTCTAACCCTCGATCAGACGCAGGAAGGCGAGGGCGCCCGCTTCCGGATCGTGATCCCGGACCGCGCGCCGATTTCGCTCTGAGCTTATTCCGCCGCCGCCAGGGTCAGGCCCGGCACGGTGATGCCGATGTCGCGAAGCAGTTCCGCATCGGCGTCGGTCTCGTTATTGGCCGTGGTGAGAAGACGCTCACCGTAGAAGATCGAGTTCGCGCCGGCGAGGAAGCATAGGATCTGCGCTTCGCGGGTGAGCCCCTTGCGGCCGGCGCTGAGACGCACACGCGCCTTCGGCATGACGATGCGGGCGGTGGCGCACATCCGGACGAGATCGAGCGGGTCCACGGGCGGACGGTCCTCGAGAGGTGTCCCCTCGACGGCCACCAGGGCGTTGATCGGAACGCTCTCGGGATGGGGGGCGTGGTTGGCGAGCACCTGGAGCATCGCCGCGCGGTCCTTCACGCCCTCGCCCATGCCGACGATGCCGCCGCAGCAAACGCCGATCCCGGCATCGCGCACGTTCTGAAGGGTGTTGAGGCGATCCTCGTAGGTCCGCGTCGAGATGATGTCGCCGTAGAAATCCGGGCCGGTATCGAGGTTGTGGTTGTAGGAGGTCAGCCCGGCCTCGGCGAGGCGGCCCGCCTGGGACGGGGTGAGCATGCCGAGCGTGACGCAGGCTTCCATTCCAAGGCCGCGGACACCGCGCACCATGGAGAGGACCGCATCGAATTCCGGCCCGTCCTTGGGCTGGCGCCAGGCGGCACCCATGCAGAAACGATGGGCGCCAGCGGCTTTCGCGGCGGCGGCCTCCTGCAGCACCTTGTCCACCGCCATCAGGCGCTCACGCGGCAGGCCGGTGCCCTTGTGATGCGCCGATTGCGAACAATAGGCGCAATCCTCGGGACAGGCGCCGGTCTTGATCGACAGCAGGGCGGCGCGCTGGATATCGGCCGGGTCGTTATGCGCGCGGTGGACCTGAGCCGCCCGGAACACGAGGTCGAGGAGCGGCAGGTCGTGGATCGTCTGGATCTCCGCCACGGTCCAATCGTGCCGGATCGCAGGGATCTCGGTGGCGGGGAAGGGGGAGAGGGGGGCCACGGTGTCAGTCATGGCCCCATGAGGCGAATCTTCGCCGGAAAATCAAGCCGGGCCGGCCGCATGCCCCGATGCATTTGGCTTCAGGCCGGCCAGGATCGCCCCCTCACGCCGTCTTGCCGCGCAATCCCGACAGGCCCGACCAGAGCGGCGCGATGAGGTAACTCGTGATCGGAATCAGCGCAGCCCCGACCACGAGGCCCACGATGCCGGAGCCGATGGCGGTGACGATCCATTCGACGACGGGTCCGACCGGCGGCACCATCTTCGCGCTGCCAGCAGCGGCTTCGTGGATCACGTGGGCGACCTGGGGCAGGCCGTAACCTTCGAGACCATGGACGAGGATGCCGCCGCCGACCCAGATCATCGCGGCTGTGCCGATGATGGCCAGAAGCTGCAGGAAGACCGGCATGCCCTTGACAAGGGCACGGCCGAAGCCGCGGATCGCGCTGCCGAACACGGACGCCGAATTGTTCTTCGCCATCGCGACCCCGGCATCGTCCGCCTTCACGATGAGCGCGACGCCGCCATAGACGAAGACCGTGATGCCGATGGCGACGACCGCGAGCACGATCGCCTTCGTCCAGATGCTGCCTTCCGGAAGAGAGGCCAGGGAGATCGCCATGATCTCCGCCGACAGGATGAAATCCGTCTTGATCGCGCTGGAGACCTTACGCGCTTCCAGAGCCGCGCCGTCGCCGGCATCGGCGTCGAGCTTGGCCTCATGCGCATGCGCCTTGTGCGGGAACAGCGCCTCGTAGACCTTCTCGGTGCCCTCGTAGCAGAGGTAGGCCCCGCCGAGCATGAGCAGCGGGGTGATGGCCCAGGGAGCGAAGGCCTGCAGCAGCAGGGCCGCCGGCAGCAGGAACAGCATCTTGTTGCGCAGCGAACCGATGGCGATCTTGCCCACGATCGGCAATTCGCGCTCGGCCGCGAAGCCCACGACGTAGCGCGGCGTCACGGCGGCGTCGTCGATGACGACGCCTGCCGCCTTCGCACCGGCCTTGGCGGCTTGCCCGGCGACGTCGTCGAGGGAAGCGGCCGCGACCTTGGCGAGCCCCGCGATGTCGTCGAGGAGGGCGATCAGTCCGATGCTCAAGGTTAGGTCCTTCCAACTGCCATGGGCCGGGCCGCGCGACGCAGGTTACCGGCCAAGCTGCCTCTAGCAGAGGAGACGAGCGAGCGGGGATTTCGATCCCCGCCCCGTTTCAATGAGTCGGTTCGCCGGCCGCGACCTTCGCGGTCCAATCGTCGAAGGCGACGATTTCCTGCCGCTGCTCACCGAGGCCGGTGATGCCGAGGGTCATCACGTCCCCGCTCTTGAGGAAACGCGGAGGCTTGCGCGCCATGCCGACGCCGGGGGGCGTTCCCGTGGTGATCACGTCGCCCGGCTCCAGCATCATGAAATGCGAGAGATAGGCGACGATCTGGGCGACGTCGAAGATCATCCTCGATGTCGACCCCGTCTGCATCCGCTCGCCATTCACGTCGAGCCAGATGTCGAGGGCCGCCGGGTCGGGGATCTCGTCCAGCGTCACCAGCCAGGGCCCGAGGGGGCCGAAAGTCGGGCAGCCCTTGCCCTTGCTCCATGTCCCGCCGCGATCGAACTGGTACTCCCGCTCGGAGACGTCGTTGCAGAGGCAGAGGCCGGCCACATAGGACAAAGCCTCGTTGGCATGGACGTAGGATGCACGTGCGCCGATGACGATGGCGAGCTCCGCCTCCCAATCCGTCTTGGCCGACCCTTTCGGCAGAATGACCCGGTCGTTGGGACCGGAGATGCAGGACGGCGCCTTGTTGAAGACGATCGGCTCGGCCGGGATATCCGCGCCGATCTCCGCCGCGTGATCGGTATAGTTCAGCCCGATGGCGATGAAGTTGCGCGTTCCGCCGACACAAGGACCGAGGCGTGTCTCCGGCGACAGGAGCGGCAAGGTTTCGGGATCGACGGACCGCAGCCGCTCCAGCGACGTCGTCGCGAGGGCGGAACCGGAAATATCGCGCAGGACACCGGACAGATCCCGCAATCCGCCCTGAGCATCGATCAGACCCGGCTTCTCGTCGCCCACATCACCATGACGCACCAGTTTCATCGGCTCTCACTCCCCTTCGATCGATGGACTGGCACTGAGATCGGTCCCACCACCGTCCCTGGCAAGGTGTCGAGGCCGGCCAGGCGCATGTTGCATAATTCATACACTGCTCGGGAAACCCGCCGGAATACGCATTTTCTTGCATGAAAGCCGATGCGTAAATCCGACAGTTTAGATGTGAACCATCTACCGCGATGCTTTTCGGTGACACAGGCCGATGATGTCATCGAATGCATCCTCAAAGTAAATCTCAGATTAGGAAACGATTAACACCTCAACTAACATGGATTGCATAGACCGGCCAAGAACGGCACTCTTCTGCTCAAGATGCGGGCCGGGGATCACTCCACGGTAAATCCGAGCATCGTAAGCAAGGGTCGGGAAGAGGACATGGCCATGACGATTCGCAACGCGGCTCTGGCGGGAATTTCTACCGCGCTCCTGACCCTGACGGCGGGGGGAGCCCTGGCCGGCGCGTTCGGTATCCGCGAACAGAGCACCCTTGCCCAAGGTCAGGCTTTCGCCGGTGCGGCATCCGGCTCCGGAGGCGTCTCGTCGATGTTCTGGAACCCGGCGACGATCACCATGAATCCCGGCTGGGTCAGCGAGCAGAATCTCAGCTTCATCAACCTCTCCTCCAAGATCACCCCGACCGACGGCACCTCGCCGTTATTCGCGCCACTGGGCGGCAGCGGCGATATCGGCCAGGGAGCCGTGATCCCGGCCGGTGCCACCTCCTATCAGCTGACCGACAGGCTCTGGATCGGCATCCAGACCGGCGCTCCGTTCGGCCTCGTGACCAAGCCCCGCGATGACTGGGCCGGTGAAGTCTATGGACGGTCGAGCCGAATCTTCTCGCTTTCGTTCAACCCGACCATCGGCTTCAAGGTCAACGAGTGGCTCTCGATCGCCGCCGGGCCGAACATCGAGTATTTCCGGCTGACCCTTCGCCAAGCCTTCCCGCTCTCGTTCAGCCCGCTCATCGCCCCCAACGCGTCGCTCAAGGGAGAATCCTGGGGCGTGGGCTTCACGGCGGGCGTGCTCATCACCCCCTGGGCCGGGACGGCGTTGGGCGTCGGCTATCGCTCCTCCGTGCATCACGACATCGAAGGCGCCTTCCTATTGCCGGGGCCGGCGGCCCTCCTGAGCCAGCAGGTGACCGCCAACCTCAACACCCCGGAAAAGCTGAGCGTCGGCCTGACCCAGGCCGTCAGCCCGGTCGCCCGTGTCAATCTCGGTTTCGAGTGGGACAATTGGTCGAGGCTCGGCGATGTCGGCATCGTCGGCCGCACCACCGGCGGCATCGCGACCACGCTGCCACTGAACTACAAGGACGGCTACACCTATTCCGTCGGCGGCGAGTACGATTGGTCGCCGGCCCTGACCGTCCGGGGCGGTCTCGCCTATGAGCAATCGCCCATCGATTTCTCGAACCGCTCGGTGCGGCTGCCCGACAGCGACCGCTTCAACGTCTCGCTCGGTGGCAGCTATCGCTGGAGCGAGAAGCTGACCCTGAACATCGCCTATTCCCACCTCTTCCTCGTGGGCGATTCGAAGCTCCTGGCCGGGCCGGGCCGCGACTACAACTTCCGCGACATCCCCTTCGCGGCCGATACCAGCGGCAGCGCGGACATCGTTTCGGTGGGCTTCCGCTACGTCTTCGGAACGCCTGCCGCTCCGATCGCTCCTGCGCCGCTGGTGCGGAAGTTCTGAGGGTCCTCGACCGGAACACCGCGGCTTTGAGGAGATCTTCCCCCCTCGACCTCATCCTGAGGTGCAGCGATAGCCGCCCCGAAGGAGCCCTCCAGACACCGTTGCGCGAACTGGAGGGCTCCCTCGAAGCCTACGCTCCGTCACCTCAGAATGAGGTGACGGGGATTCGAAAAAAGGCAGTCGAACACCTGTCAGCCGGCCGCACGAGCCACCGACGGTCGCGTTCTCGACTCGGCCATTCGATCCGATCACGCCTTCATGCGGACATAGGTCCCGGGCGCCGGCCCGAGGGAGGCGAGGCCTCCTTCTCCCGGAATCCGGGCAGGCACGCGGGCGGGCGCCTGCTTTTCCAGCCATTCGAACCAATAGGGCCACCACGACCCCTTGTGCTCGGTCGCCGCCGAGATCCAATCCTCCAGGCGTCCCTTGGCCACCCCGCCGGTCCAGTACCCGTATTTCGGCTTGGAAGGCGGGTTGACTACGCCAGCGATATGACCGGACCCGGCCAGGACGTAGTCGACCGGCCCGCCGAACTTCGACGACCCTTCGAACACCGAGATGGCGGGGGCGATGTGATCCTCGCGGGTGGCGAGGTTGAAGATCGGCACCTTCACCTTCTTCAGGTCGAGACGCACGTTCCCGAGGATCATGCGGCCTTGAGCGAGGGTGTTATCGAGGTAGCAATTGCGCAGGTAAAAGGAATGGTTGGCCGCCGGCATCCGCGTGGCGTCCGCGTTCCAGTAGAGAAGGTCGAAGGCCGAGGGTGTCTGTCCCTTCACGTAGTTGTTGACCACGTAGGACCAGATCAGGTCGTTCGGGCGCAGCATGTTGAAGGCGGCCGCCATGCCGGAGCCTTCGAGGTAGCCGCGCTTCTTCATGCGGGCTTCGATGCCGCGAATCTGCTCCTCGTCGGCGAAGACCTTCAGATCGCCGGCATGGGTGAAATCCACCTGCGTCGTCAGGAAGGTGGCGCTCTTGATCCGCTTGTTGCCGGTGGCCGCCTGCATGGCCAGGGTCACCGCCAGCAGAGTGCCGCCGACGCAATATCCCGCCGCCGCGACCTCGCTCTCACCGGTGGCGACACCGATCGCGTCGATGGCCGCCTCGATGCCCTCGCGCATGTAGCTCTCGAAATCCTTGTCGGCATGGCGCTCGTCGGGGTTCACCCACGAGATGCAGAAGACCGTGAGGCCCTGCGACACCATCCAGCCGATCAGGCTTTTCGACGGGTTGAGATCGAGGATGTAGAACTTGTTGATCCAGGGCGGCACGATCAGGAACGGGCGCTTCAGCACCGTCTCTGTGGTCGGCGAATACTGGATGAGTTCCATCAGATCGTTGCGGAACACCACCTCGCCGGGGGACACGGCGACGTTGACGCCGACCTCGAACCCGGACGGATCGGTCTGGCGGACGCGCAGCTGACCTTTGCCAGCCTCGATATCCTCCGCGAGCATCTTCATGCCGCGCACGAGATTGGCGCCGTTCTCCTGCAGCGTGTGCCGAATCAGTTCGGGATTGGTCATCACGAAATTCGAGGGCGAGAGCGCGCCGACGATCTGCCGGAGGTAGAACTGCGCCTTGTGCCGCGTATGCTCGTCGATCCCGTCGGCCTCGTCGACGAGTTCTTCCGCCCAGCGGGAGGTGATGAGGTAGCTCTGCTTGATGAAGTCGAAGATCGGGTTGGTGGACCATTCCGCATGTTTGAAGCGGTTGTCCTTCGCCTCGGGCAAAGCCACGGGCGGGGCCTCCTCGCCCTGGAGTCGATGCCAGGTCGAGCCCCACAGGGTAATGAACGCGTCGCTGAGCTTCTTCTGGGCTTCGAGGGACTTCTGCGGATCGACCATCCAACGCTCGGCGACGGTGCCGAGGGTCTTGACGACGTCGTTGACCTCTTCCGGGGGCTTGGCCAGTTCGGGGTCGAGCGGGTCGGCTTGGCTGATCGGCTTCATGTAGGCGCCGGCCGTCCGGGTGAACTCCTCGATCAGCAACGTCGCGTTGCGGGACAAGGCGTCGATATCGGGAAGCGGTGTCGTCCTGTCGGTCGTCACGCGTGGATTTCCCCTCTATTCCGTGGGACGGCCCGGCCGAACCGTCCTCGTTCTCGACAAATTAACGCGGCACCTCGACTTTCCGCCAGGGCGCGGCTTACGTTTCAGGTCATTATGTCAGAGCCTTCATCACGGAATCACAGGCGGTGCGGCTTTGCTCCGCGCTTCGCCCTCGTCCTCGGCGGACTTCTCGCCGCAGGAGGATGCTCCGGCGACCTCAACGCCATGCGCGGCGCCTATACGCTCGCCGGCGGAGGGCCGAAAGATGTGAAGGCGCCCGACTTCGTGGTGCAGTCCCGCAAGACCGACGCCGATTACCTGCCCGTCGGCGTCGCAGCACCCGCCAGACCCATCAGCGCCCGCACCGCCGAGGGGACCAAGAGTCTGGAGAACGATCTGATGGGCGCTCGTGGGCGTAACGAGGCCAAGGGCCGCGCCGCCGAGAGCGCCGCCCGCGCCACCGGCCAGATCCAGCCTGCACAATAACGGTCGGCTCCGGGCCGCCGAAATGGTAGACAGGCCGACCACGTCAGAGTGATGACAGTTTTGAACGCGCGAATCATGCGATTCGCGCATCGGACCCCGTGAAGCCCATGACCGATTTTCACCGCATCAAGCGCCTGCCCCCCTACGTGTTCGAGCAGGTCAACCGGATCAAGGCCCAGGCGCGCGCCAATGGCGCCGACATCATCGATCTCGGCATGGGCAATCCCGATCTCGACGCCCCGCGTCATGTCATCGCCAAGCTGGTGGAGACGGCGGGCAAGCCGCGCACGGACCGCTACTCGTCCTCGAAGGGCATCGCCGGTCTGCGCCGCGCCCAGGCGAATTATTACAAGCGCCGCTTCGGCGTGAGCCTGAACCCCGACACGCAGGTGGTGGCGACGCTCGGCTCGAAGGAGGGCTTCGCCAACATGGCGCAGGCGATCACCGCGCCGGGCGACGTCGTGCTGGTGCCGAATCCGAGCTACCCGATCCACGCCTTCGGCTTCCTGATGGCGGGCGGCGTGATCCGCTCCGTGCCGGCCGAGCCGACCCCGGCCTTCTTCCCGGCCGTGGAAAAGGCCATGCAGCACTCGATCCCGAAGCCGGTGGCGATCGTGGTCTGCTACCCTTCGAACCCCACAGCCTACGTCGCGAGCCTCGATTTCTACCGGGACCTCGTCGCCTTCGCCAAGCGCCACGAGATCATCATCCTGTCGGACCTCGCCTATGCGGAGGTCTATTTCGACGGCGAGCCGCCACCCTCCGTTCTGGAAGTGCCGGGCGCGATCGACTGCACGGTGGAATTCACCTCGCTCTCGAAGACCTTCTCCATGGCCGGCTGGCGCATGGGCTTCGCTGTCGGCAACGAGCGCTTGCTCGCGGCGCTGACCCGCGTGAAATCCTACCTCGATTACGGTGCCTTCACGCCGATCCAGGTCGCGGCGACGGCTGCCCTGAACGGGCCGGAAGATTGCATCGTCGAGATGCGCGGGATCTACAAGAAGCGCCGGGACGCGCTGATCGAGTCGTTCGACAAGACCGGCTGGAAGATCCCGAGCCCGTCGGCGTCGATGTTCGCCTGGGTGCCGATTCCGGAAAAGTATCAGAGCCTCGGCAGCCTGGAATTCTCCAAGCTGCTTCTCGAGAAGTCGGACGTCGCGGTGGCGCCGGGTATCGGTTTCGGCGAACACGGCGACAATTACGTCCGTATCGCGCTGGTCGAGAACGAGCAGCGCATCCGTCAGGCGGCCCGCAATATTCGCCGTTTCTTCGAGACGTCCGACCGCACGCTGCACAACGTCGTGCCGTTGACCAAAGCGGGCTGACGCATCGGAGACGATGTTGCGGGGAGGAGACAGGTCGCGCCAAAGCGGCCGGTGACCCTCTCATGTGCTTGTCACATGCCGTCCCGGTGAGCAGGGTCGCGGAATGTCGCCTGCCACCGAGGATCGTATGCGCGGATTGACCCTGACCGTCGCGCTGCTGCTGGCCGGATCGGCCGGTGCTTGCGCGCCGAACCCGATCGTCGCGCGTGACCCCGTTCCCGCGCCCGAGCCGGGCCTGAGCTATGTCTGCGATTCTCGGCCCTTCGTCCTGAATGCGGTCGTCAGCAATTGCGAACCAGTTCATCGCGAGCCGCAGGTCGTGCTTCGTTCCAAGGGCTGATCCGCCCGGACGGAGCACCCTTTCATGAAAAAGGCCGGAGCATCGCTCCGGCCTTTTCCTTTCAGAGGGCGATCAGCCCACTCCTAAAACGGTCGGACCTTGCCTCAGCGGGCGGCCGGCGCCGGGCTCACGGGGCGCGGTGCCGCGCTCGGATCGTTGGTCGTCATACCGGGAGTGGCCGGCACGGCATTGCCCGGTGCCATGCGGGCACCCGGTGCGGTCGCGGTTCCGGTGGTCGCCGGGCCGGCCTCGAGGCTGTCCCCCTTGCCCACGACACCCGACTTCGAACCGGCGGCGTTGGTGCCGTGGCTCTCGGGCATGCCGGTCTGTGCGAAGGCGGCACCGGACAGGGCAACGACAAGGGTGGCAGCGGCGGCAGAAATCTTGATGGCGGTCACGTTGGGCTCCTTGTTGGATGCGCTTGAAGATCGCGCTTGGGAGGTCAACGCGGCGCGTCCGGCTCGGTTGCCCCAGGGATCGGACGCCCATCCCGAGCCCGGAGGGCGGACGTGAAAAAGTTGCGGCTTGGCGCGCCAATGACACGGACAGGCAACCTCTCCTGAGTCATGGTAGGAGCAAGAGCGGCCGCGGCCGCATGTGAACACCGCGACGGAGCGACCCGTGCAGCATCTCTCGACATTCGCCGCCGCCGGCCTGATCGGCCTCGGCCTGTCCGTCGCCACCGGCGCGGTCGCCCAGACCTTCTATACGGCCTCGCATGGCCCCTACATCCTGCCGACGGACCGGGCGACGGGCCGTCCCGTCCCTGACGATGCGCGTGCGATTCCCGTGCCCAGCGTCATGAATGGCGGCGGGTTCGGCCTCAGCGGCAACAGCTATTTCGAGGATTCGCCGACGGAAGGTCCGCTGAACGGACGCAAGCGGCCGCACGAATTCGTCCTGGCCCCGGCGCGCGTCGCGCCCCCCGCCTACGGGCGCTGACCTCTATTCCCCATCCGCCCGCGATCTGACCAGACGATCCACGAGGGCCGACGCCGCGAGGCCCGCCGCATAGGCGACGAGGTTCCAGGGCGAGAAGATCCGTCCGAGCAAAAGAGCACCGGCGAGCGTCAGCCTGAAAGCGTCGAGCGCTGGCGTATGGATGAGGCGGGAGAGTTCGACCAAGAGGGCGATCGTCCCGGCAAAGATAAGAATGGCCCTCGTGCGCCGGCCCGGCAGCAGCACCGCGACCAGGCAATAGACCATAGCGCCCCATAGGGCTGAGCCGCCGTATTTTACGATCCCCGAGGGCAGTCCGACAGGGACGAAGCGGAGGGTCAATCCCGCGCCGATGACGGCCAGGCCAGCCGCGAGATAGAGCGCGCGTGTCCGCATGCGGGCGGTGGGTCTGGAAGCTATGTGTGGCGCCATGCGTTCGCAGCGTCTCGGATCGTGACGGATAAGGAAGACGGGCGCCGCCGTTTACACCGGGCAGGCGTCTCGGTATCACCCGCGCTCACACGCCGAGCCCCATACCTTCACCACGAGCCGAAACACCAGATGCGCGCCGAGATCGAACAACTCTCGGATGCCGCCAAGCAGTCGATCGGACTGCTGAGGAGGCATCTTTGACTGGGATACCGTCGAGAAACGACTCGCGGAGCTGAATGCGGCTTCCGAGAACCCCGACCTCTGGAACGATGCGGAGGCGGCGCAGAAGGTCATGCGTGAACGCGGCGCCCTCGAAGAGGCCGTGGCTGCGATCAGGAAACTCGCGCAGGATCTGGACGATGCCGTCACGCTGATCGAGCTCGGCGAGATGGAAGGCGACCAGGACACCATTCTCGAGGGCGAGAATGGCGTTCGCGCCGTCGAGAAGGAGGCTGCGCGCCGCCAAATCGAGACTCTCCTGTCCGGCGAAGCCGACGGGCTCGACACCTATGTCGAGGTCCATGCCGGAGCCGGTGGCACCGAGAGCCAGGACTGGGCGAACATGCTCCAGCGCATGTACGGCCGCTGGGCCGAGCGCCGGAAGTACAAGGTCGACATCGTCGAATGGTCGGATGGCGACGAGGCCGGGATCAAGGGCGCCACGCTCATGGTCAAGGGCCACAACGCCTATGGCTGGCTCAAGACGGAATCCGGCGTTCACCGCCTCGTTCGGATCTCGCCCTACGATTCCAGCGCGCGCCGGCATACCAGCTTCGCCAGCGTCCGGGTCTATCCGGTGATCGATGACCGCATCGTCATCGAGATCAAGGAATCGGATTGCCGCATCGACACCTATCGCTCGTCGGGCGCCGGTGGCCAGCACGTGAACACCACCGATTCGGCCGTGCGCATCACCCACAACCCGACCGGGATCGTGGTGGCGTGCCAGCAGGAGCGGTCCCAGCACAAGAACCGGGCCACCGCCTGGAACATGCTGCGCGCCCGGATGTACGAGGCCGAGCTCAAGAAACGCGAAGAGAAGGCCAACGCCGAGAACGCGGCCAAGACCGATATCGGTTGGGGCCACCAGATCCGGTCCTACGTGCTGCAGCCGTATCAGCTGGTGAAGGACCTGCGCACGGGCACCCAGTCCACCGATCCCGACGAGGTACTGGACGGCGCGCTCGATCCTTTCATGGAAGCGTCGCTGGCCCAGCGCGTCTATGGCGGAGCCGGCGAGGTCGAGGACATCGACTGATCCTCGCTTGCCTTCAGATGTGCGCTCCTAGCGGGCGGCGAGGAACTGCGCGTCCGATCCGCTGAGGACGCGCAGGAAACGCAGCGGGTCCACGGGCTCGCCGTCGATTCTCGTCTCGTAATGCAGGTGGCTTCCCGTCGAGCGTCCGGTGGAGCCGACGCGGCCGATGGCGGCTTCGGCCTCGACCCATTCTCCGGGCCCGACCGAGACCGACGAGAGATGGGCGTAGCGGGTGACGAGCCCGTTGCCGTGGTCGAGTTCGACCATGTTGCCATAGCCGCCGCTGTAATCTGCGACCGTCACCCGGCCGGCCGCCGTCGCGCGCGCGCTTTCCCCGAACTCGGCCTTCATGTCGAGGCCGGTATGCAGGGCGAGCCCGCGCGTGAACGGATCGAGACGCGGTCCGAAACCGCTCGACAGGCTGTACTTGCCGGTCAGGGGCTGCCGGACGGGGAGGGCGGATGCGATGCGGCGCAGGCGGTCTTCCTCGCCGAGAGCCCGCTGAACCTGTCCGACCGCGATGCCGAACGGATCGGCAGAGAGCGGCACGAGCGGCCCGCCAATGCCCGCCTCGCGCTGGCGCTCGAAACGCTGCGGGTCGAGGCCGGCCCGGAACACGATGTCGCGCAGGCGCTGGGACCCACGGATCGCGCGCACGCCCAACCCGTCCAGGGTTCGGATCTGGTCCGCTCCCAGTCGATCGAGGCGCTGGTCGAGCGCCGCCAGAACCTGCTCGCTCTTCCGCAGGGATTGGCGGCCGGGCTGTCCGTCAGTGTCGCGCGAGCGCAGTTCGAGTGCATCCGGAGTGGGAAACGGCTTCGGCACCGACTTGGGCAATGGCGCAGCAAACGACTTAGCAACGGGATCGGCCACCGGACCGGCATAGCCGAGGGCCCCGGTCTCGACTGGATCGTCGACGCCGATCTGGTCGGCGGCAATGATTGGGCGTTGCGCCTCGCCGGCGAGAAGCGCGAGCTGGGCCTGACGCTTCTCCAGCACGGCCTGACGTTGCGAGAGATCGGCGATGCGCGCGGCGATGCCCTCACGCGTCGCCAGATGCTCCATCGTCGCCCGGTCGAGCTGAAGCCTGAGGGCTCCGATCCGCTCCTCGTACCCGTATTGGAGGGCGGTCTGCTGGGACACGAACCGGGCCAGCACCTCGTCGTGGAACACCAAGTACCACGTGGCGCCCCCGGCCCAGAGCGTGGCGATCGCCAGCCCGCAAGCCAAAGCCGGCACGAGGCGCCGCCCGGCTTTCGGCAAGCGCAACCCTCCGGCGATAGGTGACGACAGGCGCATACGGGCAACCCCAATCCAACTCGCGCCATTGGAGGGGATCAGGGTTAAAGAAGCGCAAAATCGCGCGTCAGGGGATTAGCCATGATGCCGGAGGGGGACAGCTTTCAGGCGAGGGCGCGCGCGGCGGCCAGGACCTCGTCGGCATGGCCGGGAACTTTCACCTTCGGCCAGATCCGCGCGATGCGGCCCTGCGCGTCGATCAGCACCGTGGTGCGCTCGACGCCCATATATTTACGGCCGTACATGCTCTTCTCGACCCACACGCCGTAGGCTTCGAGCATCGCCTTGCTCTCGTCTGAGGCGAGCGGAAAGGTCAGATCGTATTTGGCCCGGAACTTGTCATGGCTCTTCACCGAATCGGGTGAAACGCCCACCACGACGGCACCGGCTTCCGCAAAGGCGTCGCCAAGAGCGTTGAACCCCTGCGCCTCCAGGGTGCACCCGCTGGTATCGTCCTTGGGGTAGAAATAGAGTACGACCTTGCGACCCAAGAGCGCATCGAGACTGATCTCCGCGCCGCCCGCTCCGGGCAACGTGAAGGCGGGAGCGTGATCTCCGGTGTCGAGAGACATGATGCCTTCCTTTCGGCCGATTGATAGTGTGCCACAAGAGGCGTTGATCGAGGGGTGCACGTAACCCCTCGGCTGAGGACCGAAAGATTGCCGGGTCAAGGCAACCCCGAATCCCGGACACCCGCTCGATAGCGTGAGCGGCCCGTCCGATCCAGCGGCTCAAGGATCGATGAACCAGGACACGGCCACAGGTTTGCGACGGGGCAGATCGCGCCGCCGGCGGCGCCCGCTGCTATGGTGCTCGGTCGTGCTCGTGGTCGCCCTGACGCTCGCCGTTACCGGCGCGTTCTGGCGTCTGACCAACGGTCCCCTGCGCATCGACGGCATGTCCGAACGCGTGGCCTCGGCCATCGCGGGCAGCATCGGCCCTGGCTGGCGGGTGGACCTGCGCGACAGCACCGTCGAGCTCGATTCCGAGAATTCCCTGGCGCTTCAGGTCGCCGGCCTCGACATCCACAACCCGGACGGCGCCCTTGTGCTGCGCGCTCCCATGGCGGTGGTGAGCCTAGATACCTGGGGTCTGCTGCGCCTCGCCGTCCAGCCGAGGGCCATCGAGTTCCGCGATCTGCAGATGACGGCCCTGGTCCACCGCGACGGGTCCATCGCCTTCGCCGGTTCCGATCCGGCCCATGCCGCGGCGGAGCCTCATACGCTGCCCAGCGTGGATAGTGCCCGAGGAACCTCGTCGCCGATCTCGGCCGCCATCGCTTCGATCTTCGGCATCGTCCTCGATCCGGCCGGCGTGGTCGGAGCCCTCGACCGGGCGCGGATCACGAACGGTCGCCTGACGCTGATCGACGACGACGCCCGCCAGCGCGGGGTGTTCGAGCATGTGAACGGTCTGTTCCGGCGCGACGCGGTGCGGGACTCCCGCGTGTTCGAGCTGCGCATCGACGGCCCTCACGGGGAATGGCGCTTCGGCGGTGACCTGCACGAGGGCGGCGAAGGAAAGCGCAACGGCATCATCACCCTGGACGATCTGCCGGTCACCGATCTCCTCCTCCTCTCGGGGCAATCGAAACTGCCGATCGAGACCGACCTGAAGGTCTCGGCCAAAGCGGAAGTAGGCCTCGACCAGGGCCGGATCGAAACCCTAAAAGCGACGGTCAAGACCAGCGATGGCAATTTCCTCATTGAGGAAAAGGACTTCAACCCGGTCACCATCGAGAGCCTGACCGCCTCGGTCAGTTGGGACGAGGCCAAGCGGGTCCTGAACCTCGACAGCATCGATTATCTCGGAGCCGGCAACGCGGTGCATCTCGCCGGCGTCTGGACCGCGAGCCCGGTGGGGGGCCCCACGGCCTGGACCCTGGCCCTCGCGGGCAAGGATGCGATCCTGCGCGGTGCCGCCAGGACCGACAAGCCGGTCAAGCTCGACGCCCTCTCGGCCCATGTCACGGGACGGGATGGCGGCATGTCCATCGACGAGTTCACCGTGGCGGGAGCCGGTGGAGCCACCGGCCGGGTCACCGGTACGGTGGACACCAGCGCTGACGAGGGCGGCCTCACCCTGAAGATCAATGCGGCCCATACCGATGGGCGCATGGCCCTGCGCCTGTGGCCGGAGCATATCGCTCCGCCCGCCCGCGAGTATCTGGTGGACAACCTCCAGGGCGGCCTCGTGGACAAGGTCGACATCACCGTGGACATGAGCGGCAGTGAGCTTGCCGCCGCGACGCGTGGCGAGCCGATGCCGGACAGCGCCATCCATATCGATTTCGCCGTCTCCAACGCCACGCTGGCGGTGAGCGAGGGCGCTCCCCCCCTGAGCCGCGGCCGTGTGACGGGGACCATCACCGGCCTGACCACGAACATCCGCGGCGTCACCGCCGACATCAAGATGCCGGACGACCGGACGCTCTACATCACGGACGGCTCGTTCGTGATCCCGAAGATCACGCCGGACACCGTCACCGCCCAGATCGGCCTCAAGCTCGGCGGCGGCGCGGACGCCCTCGTCGCTTTGCTCCAGACCAAGATGTTCAAGAACCTCACCGGGGTCGAGATCGACCCGGCTTCGGTCAAGGGCAATGCCGATCTGCGCATCGACTTCCCGCTCAACCTCAAGCGCATCCCCGAATTGCCGGACCTTCCCGTGAGCCTCACCGGAACCCTGAACGACCTCGCCGTCGAGAAGGCCTTCGGTAAGGAGAAGCTGGAGAACGGCCGCTTCGCCGTTACCTACGAACGGGGCGGTTTCACCCTGAAGGGCGACGGCCGGGTCCTCGGCTCGCCGCTCACCCTCGACCTGCGCCAACCGAAGGCGGGCGCACCGGGCGAGGTCAACGCGACGCTCCTCGTCGACGAAGCCCTGCGGGCGAGGCGAGGCCTGCCGGTGGCCCCGCAACTCGCCGGGCCGATCCCGCTAAAGATCAATCTCGCGATCGGAAAGGGGAGCCCGGCGCGCTCGCCCATCCGCATGGAAGCGGATCTGTCCCGAGCCTCCATCGATGGCCTGATTCCGGGCTTCGTCAAACCGGCCGGCAAGCCGGGGCGCGTCAGCTTCGTCATGACAGAGGTCAGCCCGGGCGGGGCCATGGACCTGCGCGACATCGTCCTCGATGCCGGCAGCGCCAGCGCGCGCGGCACGGCGGCGATCAATGGCGATGGGCAATTCGACCGGGCCGACCTTTCGAGCTTCAAGCTCTCGCCCGGCGACGACATGCGCATTCAGATCGACCGCAGCGGCAACCTCTACAAGGTGGGCGTGAAAGGGGCCGTGGCCGATGCGCGGCCCTTCATGAAGTCGCTTGGAGGACCCGAGGGCAAGGCCGGCAAGGAAAGCGGCCGGGACCAGTCCAAGGAGATCGAGGCCGATATCAGCTTAGGCATCATCACCGGTTTCAACGGCGAGGCGCTGACCGGCGCCAGCGCGAAGCTCTCGATGAAGGGCAAGGATTTCCGCTCGGGTCGCCTGCAAGGCCGCTTCAACGGAGCCGGCTTCTCGGCGGTGGTGTCCCGCTCGGGGCGCAGCGATCCCTCGATCAACATCGAGACCACCGATGCCGGGGCGACCCTGCGTTTCGTCGATATCTACAAGCGCATGTATGGCGGGCGCCTCGTCCTCGGCAGCACCCTCGGAGACGGGCCGCAGACCGGCGTGGTCCAGATCCGCGATTTCATGCTGCGCAACGAGCCGGCCCTGTCGAGCATCATGGCGCAGGGCCCGGCGACCAGCGAAGTCGTCGATGCCAAGGGCCGCAAGCAGATCATCCAGAATGCCGGCAACGACGTGAACTTCGACCGCCTGCGGGCAAACTTCACCCGCACCGGCAGCCGCGTCGACTTCACCGACGCCGCCATCTCCAACGCGGCGATGGGCTTCACCATGAGCGGCTATCTCGACACGGCCAAGGAACGCGCCGACATCAACGGCACCTTCGTTCCGCTCTACGGGCTAAACAACGTCGTCTCGCGCCTGCCGCTGTTCGGACAGCTTCTCGGCGGCGGGAACAACGAGGGCCTGTTCGCCCTGAATTTCCGGGTCTCGGGCCGCCTGTCCAAGCCGGATGTGAGTGTGAACCCGCTTTCAGCCCTGGCTCCCGGAATCCTGCGTCGGCTGTTCAGCGCCGGAGGCAATGACGGCTTTCCCGGCGCGACCTCCGCCGGAGAGACCGAACGCTGAGGTAGCCGGCCACGTCCTCCCTCTGCGGGCTACGGGATTTATACAACTGCTTTTAGGCAGACCGCGTCCCTCTCCCCCTTGTAGGGAGAGGTTAGGAGTGGGGGTGGCTCCGCCAGCCTCCGCAGCAGCGGGAGGGGCACCCGACCACCCCACCTCCAACTCCTCCCCACAAGGCGGAGGAGGGCAGGGTGGCGCATCCCGCGAACTATGTGAATGCTCTAGCGCCGCCGGCGGGAGAGGGGGCGATCTCTCCGAACAACGTGCTCCCCTCATCCGACCCGCTTCGCGGGCCACCTTCCCCCGCAGAGGGGGGAAGGAGATGCGCCACACTTTCGAAAGCCCCGATCGAGGTTCTACCCCCGTCGCCTCACTCGATCCGGAGAAGCACGTGCTTCTTGCGGCCGAAGGAAAGCTTCACCACGCCGTCCTGGCCGAGATCGGCCATGTTCAGCACTGCCTTCTCGTCGGTGATCTGGACGTCGTTGACGCGCAATCCGCCGCTCTTGATCTGGCGCCGCGCCTCGCTGGTGGAGGGGACGAGCTTGGCGTGGTCGGGACCGAAGGCCGAGAGCACGCCGAGACCAGCTTCCAAAACGGAGCGGGCGACGGTGACGCTCGGCAGGTCCTGCGCCACGGCGCCTTCCACGAAGGTCTTGCGGGCGGTCTCGGTCGCAGCGTCGGCTGCCTCGCGCCCGTGCATGAGCGCCGTCGCCTCGGTGGCCAGCACCTTCTTGGCCTCATTGATCTCGGCGCCCTGGAGCGCCTGAAGCCGGGCGATCTCGTCCATCGGCAGCAGGGTGAACAGCTTGAGGAACCGAGCCACGTCGGCATCCTCGGTGTTGCGCCAGAACTGCCAGTAATCGTAGGGGCTCAACATCCCGGCATCGAGCCAGACCGCTCCGGCCGCCGTCTTACCCATCTTCGCGCCGGACGCCGTGGTAAGCAGCGGACAGGTCAGGCCGTAGAGCTGCGGCGTGCCCATGCGGCGGCCGAGATCGATGCCGTTGACGATGTTCCCCCACTGGTCCGATCCGCCCATCTGCAGGATGCAGCCGTAGCGGCGGTTCAGCTCCACGAAATCGTAGGATTGCAGGATCATGTAGTTGAATTCGAGGAACGACAGTTCCTGATCGCGCTCCAGGCGCATCCGCACGCTGTCCATCGACATCATGCGGTTGACCGAGAAGTGACGCCCAATATCGCGCAGCATCTCGATGTAGTTGAGCTTGGTCAGCCACTCGGCGTTGTCGACCATGGTCGCGCCGTTGCCGCCGCCCCCGAAGGTCAGGAACCGCGAAAAGGTCTTCTGGATCCCGGCCTTGTTCTCCTCGATCTGCTCCAGCGTGAGGATTTTCCGCGACTCGTCCCGCCCGGACGGGTCGCCGACGCGGGTCGTGCCGCCGCCCATCAGGGTGATCGGCGTGCCTCCGGTCTTCTGCAGCCAGTGCAGCATCATGATCGACAGCAAATGCCCCACATGCAGCGAGGCGGCCGTGCAATCGTAGCCGACATAGGTCGTCAGGCGGCCTTCCAGGGCCGCCGCGTCGATCCCGGCGAGGTCCGATCCCTGGTGGATGTAGCCGCGCTCGGACAGAACCCGCAGGAAGTCGGATTTCGGCGCGAAGGTCTCAGGCTGGTTCGGCGTAGCGGTGGACATGCGGGGTTCCGGATTCGACGGGTCGCGGCGCGGGACAGAAGAAACGCCAGCGTGATAGCAGTAGGTCAAGTGATGCGCGGCTCTTAGCAGGGCTCACCGCGGAAGGCACGGGGCGTAAACGGCATGACCATGATGCGGGCGATCGGCCTGATGAGCGGCACCTCCCTCGACGGCGTCGACGTGGCGCTGATCGAGACCGACGGCGAGGACGTGAAGGTGGTCCGCAGCCATAACGGTTACCTCGAGCCGCTCGGCCCCACCGGCTATCGCGGCTATACCGACGAGGATCGTGAGCTGCTTCGCCGGGCACTGTCCGATTCCGAAGCCGTGGTCGCGCGCGAGGACCGGCCCGGCTGCCTCGCGGAGGCGGAGGCCTTCGTCACCGCGGCCCATGCGGAGGCAGTGGAAGCCTTCCTTGCGGATAACGGCCTCAGCGCTGCGGATATCGACGTCATCGGCTTCCACGGGCAGACCGTGGTCCATAGGCCCGACCAGCGCATGAGCGTGCAGATCGGCGACGGCGCCGCACTCAGCCGCCGTCTCGGCATCCCGGTCGTGTCGGACATGCGCCATGCCGATATCGCCGCGGGAGGGCAGGGGGCGCCTTTGGTGCCGGTCTTTCACAAGGCGCTCGCCAAGGCGGCGGGCTATGACGGCGCGCTCGGCATCCTCAACATTGGCGGGGTCGCCAATGCCACGCTCATCGCCTCCAACGGCGACGTCATCGCCTTCGATACCGGACCCGGCAACGCCCTCATCGACGACTGGATGCGCGAGCGCACCGGCCGGCCCCTGGACGATGGCGGGCGCACGGCGGCGCGGGGACGGCCGGACGAGCCGCTCCTCGCCTGGCTCCTGACCCATCCGTTCTTCTTCCGCCGGCCGCCGAAATCGCTGGACCGCAACTGGTTCTCGCACAAGCTCGCCGGCCAGCTCTCCACGGAAGACGGCGCGGCGACGCTCACCGCCTTCACCGCTCGGTCCGTCGCCCGGGCCCTCGACCACGCGCCGGAAATCCCGACGCGCTGGATCGTCGCCGGCGGCGGCGCCCGCAACGGCGAGCTGGTGCGGCTCCTGAACTACCACCTGCGCGCCGAGATCACGACGGCGGACGCCATCGGCTGGTCCTCGGCCTATCTCGAAGCCCAGGCCTTCGCGCATCTCGCCGTGCGCTCGCTGAAGGGCCTGCCGATCACCTTCCCGTCGACGACGGGTGTGCGGGAGGCGATGACCGGCGGGGTGCTGGCGCGGCCGGAGGCATGATACCAAGTCTCACTGAACCCGACCCATAGGTCGGGTTCAGTGAGGTCCGGCGGATGACCGCCGCCGCGCCGTCGCGCGGGCAGAGCTCGATGAGTCAGGCTCAGCGAGGTCTGGCATGAGCCCGGCGCTTTGCTCTCGGCCACATCCCGCGCTAGAGCGTCTCCCACCATGTCGCACAACACTTTCGGCCATCTCTTCCGCGTGACCACCTTCGGCGAGAGCCACGGGGTGGCCCTCGGCTGCGTGGTGGACGGGTGCCCGCCGGGGATTCCCATCGAGGCGGCGGACATCCAGGCGGAGCTCGACCGGCGCAAGCCCGGCCAGTCGCGCTTCACGACCCAGCGCCGGGAGCCGGACCAAGTCCGCATCCTGTCGGGCGTCTTCGCCGACGACCGCACCGGCGGCGTCCAGCTGACCACCGGCACGCCAATCGCCCTGGAGATCGAGAACACCGACCAGCGCTCGAAGGATTACTCCGAGATCCGCGACAGCTATCGGCCGGGTCATGCCGACTACGCCTACGACGCCAAATACGGCATCCGCGATTATCGCGGGGGCGGTCGCTCCTCGGCCCGTGAGACCGCCGCCCGCGTGGCGGCCGGGGCCATCGCGCGGCGGGTCCTGCCGGCCGGCATCGTCATCCGGGCCGCCCTGGTGCAGATGGGACCGCATGCGGTCGATCGGTCGCGGTGGGATTGGGACGAGGTGGCGCGCAACCCGTTCTTCTGCCCCGATGCCGAGACGGCCAAATTCTACGAAGAGTATCTCGACGGTATCCGCAAGGACGGCTCGTCCATCGGCGCCGTCATCGAAGTCGTCGCCGAAGGCGTGCCGCCCGGCCTCGGCGCCCCGATCTACGGCAAGCTCGACGCGGATCTCGCCGCCGCGATGATGTCGATAAACGCGGTAAAGGGCGTCGAGATCGGCGACGGCTTCGCCTCGGCGGCTTTGCGCGGTGAGGAGAATGCCGACGAGATGCGCTCGGGCAATGCCGGCGCTCCGACCTTCCTCGCCAACCATGCCGGCGGCGTGCTCGGTGGCATCTCCACCGGCCAGCCGCTGATCTGCCGCTTCGCGGTCAAACCGACCTCCTCCATCCTGACGCCGCGCATGAGCGTGACAACCAACAACCGCGACGTCGATCTCGTCACCAAGGGGCGCCACGACCCCTGCGTCGGTATTCGCGCCGTCCCCGTCGCCGAGGCGATGATGGCGTGCGTGCTGGCGGATCACTATCTGCGTCACCGGGGGCAGGTCGGGACGCGGGGGTGACCCGGCGCGCCGCAGCCCATCCGCCCAGCGAATTCCAAGAGATATCCCGTGCCCCATACCCACGTCACGCAGGCCATCGAGGCCTATGCCCGCGGCGAGATCGTCGTCGTCACCGATGACGACGATCGCGAGAACGAGGGCGACCTCGTCGTCGCGGCCTCGCTCTGCACGCCGGAGAAGATGGCCTTCATCGTCCGCAACACCTGCGGCATCGTCTGCGCGCCTCTCACCCGCGCCGAAGCGCGGCGCCTGCGGCTCGACCCGATGGTCGCCTCCAACGATGCGCCCCTGGGCACCGCCTTCACCGTCACGGTGGATGTGAAGCACGGGCTCACCACTGGCATCTCGGCCGAGCAGCGCTGCAACACGGTGCGGGCGCTCGCCAACGGCAATATGGGCGAATCCGATTTCGTCCGCCCCGGCCACGTCTTCCCGCTCATCGCCAAGGACGGCGGCGTTCTCATGCGCTCCGGTCACACGGAGGCGGCGGTGGACCTCTGCAAGCTCGCCGGGCTGCCGCCGGTGGGCGTCATCTGCGAACTGGCCAACGATGACGGCACGGTGATGAAGGGACCGCAGATCACGGCCTTCTCGGAACTGCACAACCTCAAGCGCGTGTCGGTGGCCGACCTCATCGCCTACCGGCAGGCGCGCGAGAAGCTGGTCGAGCGCGTCGGGACCTTCCCGGTGAAATCGGAATTCGGCGAGCTCACCGGCTTCGCCTACACGACCCCGTTCGAGACGGTGCAGCAATTCGCCTTCGTCCAGGGCGATATCGGCGACGGACAGGATGTGCTGGTGCGCCTGCATCGCTCCAACGTGGTGGCCGACGTGATCGGCGGCGGCAAGTCGATCGACTGCGTCCTGCGCCGTTTCGCCAAGGAGGGACGCGGCGTCCTCGTCTATCTGCGCGACGGCACCGCCGGAGTGCCACTCTCCTCCTATGCGGAAGAAGGAGCGGAAGCCCAGCGCGTGCGGCAATGGCGCGAGGTCGGTCTGGGCGCCCAGATCCTGCGCGACCTCGGCATCGTCTCGATCCGCAACCTCTCGACTTCGTCCCGCTCCTATGTCGGCCTGTCGGGCTTCGGCATCGACCTGTTGGGCGAGGTGCCGCTGGAAGGGTGAGTCCTCCTCACCGTCCCATCAGCGCATCCATATGGGCGGTGACCGAGCGGGCGAGACCGTCCAGGCTGTAGCCGCCCTCCAAGACCGAGACGATCCGGCCGCCGGCATGCTTATCGGCGATCTCCATGAGCTTCCGGGTGGCCCAGCCGAAATCGGCCTCGTCGAGTTCGACGCTGGCCAGCGGATCGAGGCGGTGGGCGTCGAAGCCTGCCGAGATCACGATCAGGTCGGGGGCGAAAACGGAGAGGCGGGAAAGAACCCCCTTCTCGAACTTCTCGCGGAAAATCCCGCTGTCGTCGCCGGCCCGTAACGGCACGTTGACGATGGTGTCGTGGGTGCCACGCTCACCCACCGCGCCCGTGCCGGGAAACAGCGGCATCTCATGGGTCGAGGCATACATCACCGCCGCATCGTCCCAGAAGATGTCCTGCGAGCCGTTGCCGTGATGGACATCCCAATCCACCAAGGCGACCCGGCTGGCTCCGTGCCGTTCCCGGGCGTGACGGACGGCGATGGCAGCGGAGTTGAACAGGCAGAAGCCCATCGCCTGCATGCGCTCGGCATGGTGGCCCGGCGGCCGCATGGCGACGAAGGCGTTCGAACAGGCGCCGCTCATCACCGCATCCACGGCATGGACCGCGCCGCCGACACCGCGCAGGGCCGCATCGAGGGTGCCGGGGGACATCAGGGTATCCGAATCGATCTGGACATAGCCCGACCGCGGGGAGGCCGCGATGATCGCCCCCACATAGGGAACAGGATGGGCGAGAGCGACGGTTTCCGTCTCAGCGCGGGGCGCCGATTCGCGAAGCAGACCGGAGAACCGCTCCTTCTCCAGGGCCGCCTCCACGGCGCGGATCCGGTCCGATCGTTCCGGGTGCCCCTCGGGCATCTGGTGATCCAGCGCGGAGGGGTGGCTTACGTACAGGGTCGTCACGCTCATCCCTCCGAACGATCCTCGTCGTTCCACCCGACCCGATTGTGCTCTACGCACAACATACGATGCAAATGCGCCACGGTTCAGGGTAGCGAGATTACGCGCCGATCAGTCTGCGAGTTAGATGGCGACATAATCCATCAACCACATTCTTCGAAGCCCCCCGGCTTCGAGACAGGCTCACTCTCACATGTCGCCCACGACCCGGTCGCCCATCCCCTCCCGTCACGGCGTCCTGCGTCGCTCACTCGGCGCCGCGACGATCCTGTCCGCCCTCGCTCTCGGCTCCTGCAACACGCAGACGGCGACAGCCCCGCTCAGCCCGCCCACCGCGCATACGGCCCTGGCCCAGCCCCCGACGCTGACCGGTGAGGCCCGTGACAAGGAATGGCTGAAACAGGCGCCGCAGGGCAATGTCGATCCCAAGATCGCCCGCACCACCGTCGACTACAAGACGAACGAGCCCGCGGGCACCGTCATCGTCGTGACGAAGGAGCGCCGGCTCTATTACGTGCTGCCGGACGGCAAGGCCGTGCGCTATCCCGTGGCCGTGGGCCATGCCGGCATGGCCTGGGCCGGGACCGCCAATGTCGACCGCAAGGGCGAGTGGCCGGATTGGAACCCGCCGCCCGAGATGATCGCCCGCCGCCCGGAACTGCCCAAGCGCCTCGAGGGCGGCCCCACCAGCCCCATCGGGGCCCGCGCGCTCTACCTCGCCGAAGGCAAGAAGGACACGCTGTTCCGCATCCACGGCACCAACGAGCCGGAGAAGATCGGCCAGGCCGTGTCGTCGGGCTGCATCCGCATGCTCAACGCGGACGTGGTCGATCTCTACGAGCGCGTGCCGATCGGCGCGAAAGTGGTGGTGCGCTGAGGCGAAGATGGGAACCGGCTCCGTCGCCGAGGCGGCGGAGCCGGGCTCCAAAGATACGATTCGGAAAGGCTCATTCGTGAGCAGCCTTTAACCTGAACGTTGATTCAGATTTGGCCGTTAACTTCTTGAACGGGTGCCTTCTGCATAGTCATCGACATGCAGAAACACAGACCGGCGCAAATAAAGCCGGGGAGGCACCAACCAATGATCAACCATTCGCTTCAGCTCTTCTGTAACCGTGTCGTCGCCGCCGGCCGCATCACCGCCGCCGACGTTCAGGTCCTCGGTCGCGATATCCTCCCGGACGGCATCTCGCATGCGGACGAGGCCGACATGCTCATCGCCCTCGACCGGGCCGTGCCGCAGAGCGACATGTCCTATGCCGATCTTGTGAGCGCCGCAGTGGTGAACTTCGCCGTCTGGGGCGAGCGTCCCACCGGCTACGTCGATGTCGAGATCGCCCGCTGGCTCGTCGGCTCCCTGCGCAGCGATGCCGGCCCTACACCGCTTGCCGCCCGCATCGCTTTCGAGATCGTTCGCGAGGCCGAGACGAGCCACGAAATCCTCGTCGCCTTCGCCATCGGCTCCGCTCACCGTCGTCTCCATGTCGAGGAAGCGACCTCGGTATCGCCGGTCGAGCTGCTGGACGCGGCCTGAATCCGAGCGAGTTCGGATCGCGTTCGCCGGACTGGCCAGTGAACGATGGCGAATAGACGGGGCCTGGAGACACACTCAACCACTACCGGTCTTGGTTCAAAACTTCAGATTTTCCAGAAATCGCAAAAATTCGGATCTACAACGATCAATACACATAAATTGAAACTACGACGCAATATCATTGCTGTCACGCCATCATATCAATAAAATAACCAGTAATCACAGGTATTTTTAGAATAAATATTTATTACACCACTCATATACGCGGATTTAGTTCGCCGAACACTTTCTGCAGCAGTTGAACAGCGTCGATAGATCGTTGACCGAGAAGGCTGAAGACACCCTGGTGTCGGTCACACCGGATTCACTGGCGCTTCCTCATCCGGGCCTCGGCGACGGGCAATGCGTCACGGTCAGCATCGGCCTGTCCCTCGACGTCGGAAATGGTGACGAGTCGGGCTTCCTCGCCCTGGTCCGGCAGGCCGATGATGCGCTCTACCGGGCCAAGGAAGAAGGACGCAATCGCTACGCCGCCCCTTGGATACCATCGACCATGATTTTGAATACACAGCCGGTTTGGCGCAGCGTATGAACAATCCTTCATTGGTCCAGCTTTGCGAAGCCGCACAACTGCTTTAACGGGAACGAGCTTGAGCGCGACGGCGCTCGTGACCTTTCCCGCTTCACCCGAGTGCCTGGACAGATGTTCGAGAAAATCCTGATTGCGAACCGCGGCGAGATTGCGTGCCGCATCATCAAGACCGCTCGCAGGATGGGTATCAAGACGGTCGCCGTCTATTCCGATGCCGACCGGGACGCGGTTCATGTGGCGATGGCGGACGAGGCGGTGCATATCGGCCCCGCTCCGGCCGCGCAGTCCTACCTGATCATCGACAAGATCATCGAGGCCTGCAAACAGACGGGCGCGCAGGCGGTCCATCCGGGCTATGGCTTCCTGTCCGAGCGCGAGGCGTTCCCGCGCGCGCTGGCCGAGGCCGGCATCGTCTTCATCGGCCCCAATCCCGGCGCCATCGCCGCCATGGGCGACAAGATCGAATCGAAGAAGGCGGCCTCGGCTGCCAACGTCTCCACCGTGCCGGGCTTCCTCGGCGTCATCGAGAGCCCCGAACACGCCGTCACCATCGCGGACGAGATCGGCTATCCGGTGATGATCAAGGCTTCCGCCGGCGGTGGCGGCAAGGGCATGCGCATCGCCTATTCGTCGGACGAGGTCGCGGAGGGTTTCGCCCGCGCCAAGTCCGAGGCCGCCTCGTCCTTCGGCGACGACCGCGTGTTCGTGGAGAAGTTCATCACCGATCCGCGCCACATCGAGATCCAGGTGATCGGCGACAAGCACGGCAACGTCATCTATCTCGGCGAGCGTGAATGCTCGATCCAGCGCCGCAACCAGAAGGTCATCGAGGAGGCGCCGTCGCCGCTTCTCGACGAGGCGACCCGGAAGAAGATGGGCGAGCAAGCCGTGGCCTTGGCCAAGGCCGTCTCCTACGATTCGGCCGGTACCGTCGAGTTCGTCGCCGGCCAGGACAAGTCGTTCTACTTCCTCGAGATGAACACCCGTCTCCAGGTGGAGCATCCCGTCACCGAGATGATCACCGGCCTCGACCTCGTCGAGCTGATGATCCGTTCGGCCTATGGCGAGGCGCTGCCACTGAGCCAGGACCAGGTGAAGCTCAACGGCTGGGCCGTGGAGAGCCGCGTCTACGCCGAGGACCCGACACGCAACTTCCTGCCCTCCATTGGCCGCCTCACCACCTACCAGCCGCCGGAGGAAGGCCCGTTCGGCAATGCCATCGTGCGTAACGATACCGGCGTGGAGGAGGGCGGCGAGATCGCGATCCACTACGATCCGATGATCGCCAAGCTGGTGACCTGGGCGCCCACCCGCGCCGAGGCCATCGAATCGCAGGGACAGGCGCTGGACGCCTTCGCCATCGACGGCATCCGCCACAACATCCCGTTCCTGTCGGCCCTCATGGCGCATCCGCGCTGGCGCTCGGGCAACATCTCCACCGGCTTCATCGCCGAGGAATTCCCCGAAGGCTTCGTCGCCCCCGAGCCCGAGGGCGAGGTCGCCCAACGCATGGCGGCGGCTGCCGCCGCCATCGACCACAAGCTCAACACCCGCAAGCGCGGCATCTCGGGCCAGATGCGCGACCCGGCCCTGCTCCATTTCGAGCGCGACCGCATCGTGATCCTGGCCGGCCAATCCTACCCGGTCACGGTGGACGATCTCGGCGAGCATCTCGTCGTCACCGCCGAAGACGGCCGGACCTGGACGGTGGAGAGCGACTGGCGTCCGGGTGAGCCGGTCTGGTCGGGAGAGATCAACGGCACCCGCGTGGCCATCCAGGTGCGCGCCCTTCTCAACGGCGTCGCGCTCCAGCATGCGGGCGCGGCGGCCGAGGCGCGGGTCTTCACCCGGCGCGAAGCCGAACTCGCCGCCTTGATGCCGATCAAGGAGAATGCCGGGTCCGGCAAGCAGGTGCTCTGCCCGATGCCCGGCCTGGTGAAGGCGATCCTGGTGAAGGAAGGCCAGGAAGTGAAGAACGGCGAACCCCTCGCCATCGTCGAGGCGATGAAGATGGAGAACGTGCTCCGCGCCGAGCGCGACGCCACCATCTCCAAGATCGAAGCGAAGGAGGGCGACAGCCTCGCGGTCGACGCGGTCATCATGGAATTCGCCTGATCGCATAGCGATTAAAGGTGCGGGGTAGCCGATCACGGCCTCCTCGCTCCCTCGCTGAACGCCAGGCGCAATCTCGAAGCGAGGGGGATCGACAGCCCCCCTCATTCACCGGGACCCCACGAATGGGCCCTCCTGGGCGGGTCCGACCGTCGAATCGGGCCCGGCAGGCGCTCGTCATCCCCTTCCGGCCAGCCGATCCATGCCCCTGTACTTCTCCTACGGCGCCAACATGGATGCCGCCGCGATGGCAATGCGCTGCCCCGGCTCGACTTCCCTCGGCACCGCCCGCCTGAACCGGCACCGCTTCATCATCATGCGAGAGGGCTATGCCTCGGTGGTGCGCGACCCGACATCCACCGTCTGGGGCGTCCTCTGGGATCTGGCCTTGGCCGACGTGCCGGCCCTCGACCGCTACGAGGGCGTCGCCGGGCGGCTCTACACCAAAGCCTACCAGCCGGTGACCACATCGACCGGCGTGAAACGGGCCTTGATCTATCTCGGCTGCAGCGCCGTTCCGGGGGTTCCGCGACCGGACTACCTGCAACCGGTGCTGGCCGCGGCCGAAGCCGCCGCTTTCCCGGCGCCTTACCTCGCCGAGATGCGCCGCTGGCTGCGGGCAGGACGCGGCTGAGGATCGCAGACAGGGTTGGATGCGAGGAGGTTTATTCTTGGCTACGATCAGAACCGTCGATGTCGTCATCCGTGGCCGGGTGCAAGGTGTCGGCTACCGGTACTGGACCTCGCGCGAAGCGGAGCGTCGCGGCCTCGACGGCCATGTTCGCAACCGTTCGGATGGCGGTGTGGAAGCGACCTTCAGCGGTCCCGCCGATGCGGTCGCCGCCATGCTCGATGCCTGCAAGCTGGGGCCCGCCGGTGCCGTCGTGTCCTCGGTGGAGGAGGTGGACTCCGCCAATCCCCCCGATGCGGGATTTCGCATCCTGCGAACGTGATCTCTCCGTGCCGACGGGCACGATAACGGGTTTCTCTTATCCTTCATCGTCAGAGATTCGTTTCCCACGGATCGGGCCGATGACCTATGGTCCGCGCCGCAGGCGGAACGGCGCCGGACCGGTGAGACCGGGTTCCGGTCGGCCATAGGCCGGGAAGCGATCAGAACCCATGCAGCAGCCGTTCACCTTCGCGGATTTCTCGCCGCTCGACATTGCCGGCCTTCTCTATTTCGTCGCCGCCTGGGCTGGCTATGGGATCGCGGTGGCGCGGATGCGCGGGCGGCGCACGAGCCTGAGCCAGATCATGAACCGCCAGCGGGAGGAATGGTCGCGGCAGCTCATCGTCCGCGACAACCGGGTGGTCGACACCACGATCAACGCGTCCCTCCAGAACGGGACGGCTTTCTTCGCCTCCACGTCCCTCATTGCGCTCGGCGGGGTGCTGACCCTGTCTCGCTCCGGTGACGATGTACTCACGCTGTTCGGCGCGCTGCCCTTCGGCGCCATCGCCACGCGCGTCACCTGGGAGGTCAAGGTGGCGGGCCTCGCCGTCGTCTTCGTCTATGCGTTCTTCAAATTCGCCTGGGCTTACCGTCTGTTCAATTACGGTGCGATCCTCATCGGCGCGGTGCCGCCCAAGGGCGCTGGCGCAGCGCAACGCGACATGGACCGCGCCGCCCGCCGGGCCGCCGCCATGAACATCGCCGCCGGGACCCATTTCGCAAAGGGACAGCGTGCCTTCCTGTTCGCGCTGGCCTATCTCGGCTGGTTCGTGAACGCCTGGTTTCTCATCCTCGCCACCACGGGCGTCATCTGTGTCATGTGGCGACGGCAATTCACCTCCGATATCCGCGCCATCCTCCTCAACGAGGACGACGAGGCCACCCTGCAGGACACCGAGTCATGAGCACAGAGCGCAGATCCGTGAGCGAGGAGGAGATCGGCGAATCGATCCTCCGCCTCGTTTCAGAGCGGGGAGAAGGCAAGACCGTCTGCCCATCGGAGGTGGCGCGCCACCTCGGCGGGCCGCATCCGGACGGCTGGAGCCCGCTGATGCAGCCGGTTCGCCGGATGGCCGTGCGCCTTACCAAGGAGGGCCGCATCGCCATCCTGCGCAAGGGGAAGCCCGTCGCCGACCCCGACGATTTTCGCGGGATCTATCGTCTCGGAATGCCCGTCCCGGCTACCGGCGAAGCCTGAACCTTCTTCGTCGAGAAAAAGATCAGTCGGCCTTCGTCCGCGGCGCCGGCAGCATCGCGTCGGTATAGCCGGCGAGCCGGTAGACGACCAAGCCGATCCATTCCTTGACCACGAGGTCGAGGACCAGCAGCCCGTCGGAGGCGAAGCTCTTCAGCTTCCACGCGTCGCTCCATCCCACCGTGCGGTAATCGACCGGATAGGCCGTCACGTCGAAACCGGCCTGGCGAAAGCAGCCGATGGCGCGTGGCATGTGCCAGGCGGAGGTGACGAGCAGCCAGCGTTCACCCGCCACCGGCTTGACGAGATCGGCCGAGAAACGCGCGTTCTCGTGGGTGTTGCGCGAGCGGTCTTCCAGGATCAGCCGCGTGCGCGGCAGCCCGAGCGTGTCGGCGAAGCGGCTGACGATCTCGGCCTCCGACGTCCCGTCGGTGCCGAGCAATCCGCTGCCCCCGGAGAAGAGCAGCCGCGCCTCCGGGTAGCGGCGCGCGAGATCCGCGAAGGCGATCTGGCGCTCGCCGGCATCGTTCACCGAGAGCTGGCCGCGCGCCAACGTCGTCTGGGTCTCAACGGCGCCACCGAGCACGATCACGCCCTTGATCGGTGCCCCATCCTCCGCGAAGCGCGGGAAACGGTTTTCGAGGGGCAGGGTGATCCAGGCAGAGAGGGGCAGGAGGCCGCCGAGGAAGAGCCCGGCGAAGCCGAGGAGGGCCAGACCGCGCCCGAGGCGCGGCGTCCAGCCGCCGAACATCAGGACGCAGCCGAGGAGCCCGATCAGGATGAAGAAGTTCGAGGGCGTGATGACGAAATAGATCAGTTTCGAGAGCGGAAAGAACATGTCTGGACCCTGAAGCCTCGTCTCAGTCGGGCGCGTCCGCGCGCGGGTCAGTCTCGGTCCGGCCTGTCCGCATCCGGCGGGTAGGGATGCTCCAGCCCGTGAGGGTCGGTGACACGCCAGCCGGACCTGTCGCTTGCGAGATAGGACGGCCCCACCGGCACCTTGCCGTGGCCGCCGGGAATATCGAGCACGTAGAGCGGTTGGGCGAGGCCGGACAGGCGCCCGCGCAGGCGTCCCATGAGGTTGCGACCCGCCGCCAATCCGGTGCGCAGGTGCCCGGTGCCGGGCGCGAGATCGCCATGATGAAGATAGTAGGGCTTCACCCGGTTCTCGACGAAGCTTCGCATCAGGCTCGCGAGGGTCTCGGGGTCGTCGTTGACCCCGGCGAGCAGCACCGACTGGCTCACCATCGGGATGCCGGCATCGACGAGACGGGCGATGGCGCCTTTCGCGGCCGGCGTGAATTCGCGCGGATGATTGGCGTGGAGCGCGACATAGACCGCACCGCCGAAGCGCTTCAGGGCAGCGACGAGATCGTCGTCCACGCGGGCGGGCTCGACAACCGGCACACGGGTATGGATGCGCAGGACCTTGACGTGCGGGATGACGGCGAGGGCCTCGGCGATCTGCCCGAGCCGGCGGGCCGAGAGCGCGAACGGGTCGCCCCCGGTGAGGATCACCTCCCAGATGTCGGGCCAGTCGGCGATGTATGCGAAAGCGGCGGCGAGTTCGTCCTCGCTCAGGGTGCCGAGCCCGTCCGGCCCCACCATCTCGCGGCGGAAGCAGAAGCGGCAATAGACCGGGCAGATATGCAGGGGCTTCAGCAGCACCCGGTCGGGATAGCGGTGGACGAGGCCCGGAAGCGGCGAATGCGCGGCATCGCCGATCGGGTCCGAATCCTCCTCCGGACGTGTCTCCAGTTCCTCCGCGCGGGGCAGGAACTGGCGGGCGATGGGATCGGCGGGATCGGTCGGGTCGATCAGTTCGGCCATGTCGGGCGTCACCGAGACCGCGTATCGCGCCGCCACCGCTTCGAGCGCGGAAAGATCGGACGGAGCGACGAGCCCGGCTTCGACGAGCTGCGCGGGGTTGCGAAGGGAGCGGGGCAGGGAACGGGGAAGCGGCCTGTTCACGCTCCTTCCCCCATTTCCAACGCTGTCTCCGCGACCGGAGTCCAGATCACGTCGTCGATGCGCGGCGCGCCGACCGCGAGCATGACTAGCCTGTCGAGGCCCAGCGCGATGCCGCTCGCCTCCGGCATGATGGCCAGGGCCGAGAGGAAATCCTCGTCGATCGGGTAGGTCTCGCCGTAGATGCGCGCCTTCTCCGCCATCTCGATCTCGAAGCGCCTCCGCTGCTCGTGCGGGTCGGTGAGTTCGCCGAAGGCGTTGGCGAGTTCCACGCCGCATGCGTAGAGCTCGAACCTCTCCGCTACGCGGGGGTCGTGGGCGCTGGGACGGGCCAGGGCCGCCTCGCTCACGGGATATTCGTAGAGCAGGGTCGGCCGTCCGTCGCCGAGCTTCGGCTCGATGAGGGCGACGAGGACGCGGCTGAACAGGTCGGCCCAGGAATCGTCGGCCGCCACCCGCAGGCCGCATGCGACCACGCCGGCAGCGAGGCCGTCCCTGTCGGTGCCCCCGCCAGGCTCGATCGTCGCCAGGAGGTCGATGTCGGCATGGCGCTCGAACGCCTCGGCGAGCGTGAGACGCTCGAAATCCGCGAAGGGATCGGATTCCCTTCCCCGAAAGCGGAGGGAGCGCGTCTTAGCCTCGTCGGCCGCCAAGGCCAGAATGTCGGCGCAGTCACGCATCAGCACCTCGTAATCCTGCCCCGCCCGGTACCATTCCAGCATGGTGAATTCCGGATGGTGCAGGGGACCGCGCTCACGGTTGCGGAAGACCCGCGCCAGGCTGAACAGGCGCGTCTCACCCGCGGCCAACAGCTTCTTGCAGGCGAATTCCGGCGAGGTGTGGAGATAGAGCGGGGAGGCGGCACCGTCATGGCCGATGGCGGAGGTGGCGAAGGCCGAGAGATGGGCCTCGTTGCCCGGCGAGACCTGGAGGGCGGCGGCTTCGACCTCGACGAAGTCGCGGGCCGCGAAATGCCCGCGCAGAGCAGCGACGATACGGTTTCGCGCGAGCAGGGCCGGGCGGCGATCGGCATGCCGATGCGGCGCCCACCACGGAGACGGTGAGCCGCTCACGCCGGTTCTCCCCCTAGCCGGCGCACCATTTGCGGGCACAGGCGCCGGGCTGCTGGCAACACGACGCAGGATAGGATAGTGGCGGGGCACAGATGTCGCTCCCGTGGGCCGAATCCACGCCGGGGCGTCGTATATATTGTCTCGAACAGGATCTGACCCCGTGAAGGTGATCGCCTCTACGCTCCGCAAGGGCAACGTCGTCGACAAGGACGGCAAGCTCTACGTCATCTTGACGGTGGAGAACATCCATCCCGGCAAGGGCACCCCCGTCACGCAGCTCGACATGCGCCGCATCACCGATGGGGTGAAGGTGTCCGAGCGCTACCGCACCACCGAGTCGGTAGAGCGTGCCTTCGTGGAGGATCGCGAGCACACCTTCCTGTACGAGGATGGCGAGGGCTACCACTTCATGAACCCTGAGAACTACGATCAGGTCGCGGTTCCCAAGGACGTGATCGGCAGCGCGGCGCCCTACCTTCAGGAGGGCATGAAGGTGATGCTGGCCCTGCACAACGACGTGCCGCTCACGGTCGAACTGCCGCAGCGCGTCACCCTCGAGATCACCGAGACCGAACCGGCGATGAAGGGGCAGACGGCCTCGTCTTCCTACAAGCCGGCGATCCTGTCGAACGGAGTGCGCACCGCCGTCCCGCCGCATGTGGCGGTCGGCACCCGTGTGGTCATCCTGACGGAAGACGGTTCCTACGTGGAACGCGCCAAGGATTGAGACCCGCCGGTTCGAGGCTCGGACTTCGAGGCTCGGGCATCGATCTCCCGCGGGAGACCGATGCCGGCCTGATCCGCCTCAGGGCGACGGCGCCGGCCCTTCGGCGGCGTCGTAACAGGACTGAGACAGAGCCTGGGCCTTCGCCCGCTCTTCGACGCTGAATCCCCGCCCCGTGATCGCCCAGAGATTCTCTCGCTGGAGGGCATCGGCGACACAGCGCGCCGCCACCCGGCATGTCTGCGCGGAACCTCCGGTCGTCTCGCACTGGACCCGGTAATCCTGACGGAACGCCGCGAGACCTGCCTTCGGATGAGGGCCGGTCACCGTCACGACGCCCGTGAGCAGGGCGAGCAGCACCGGCTGATGCACGAGATACACGGCGAGGCTGTGGCGCCCGGCCAAAGCCAGCCCGCGCGAGGCGAGCGATCCCGGCCGCCACGTCGCCCATTTCGTGCGCAGGAAAGCCGGCAGACCGAGCCGCGCCGCTACCAGCCCCAAGAGAACCAGGCCGAACCAGGGAAACAGCGGCACGTAATCGTTGGTCCGCGGCGGAACCATGCCGAGGCCGAGGAAGCTCAGCATGGGGTCGTCGAAGACCGCGAGGTGATAATCCGGGTTCGCCATCACGGCCGGCGTCGCCAGAACGACGATCCCCACCACCAGTGCAACGGCCGGCGACACCCGCAGGAATGGCACGGCGAGCACGCTCGACACGGCGATGCAATGCAGGATGCCGAAGAAGATGAAGCTATCCGGAAACGCGTAGACCGTTGCGGCCGTGATGAGGAGGGCGGCGATGCCGATCCGTGCGAGCCGCAGGAGGAACGCGCGGGGTCGGAGACCGTCCCGGTTCATCAGGACGAGGCCGATCCCGACCAGAACGAGGAACGTGCCCGCGATGAGGTGCGCCGCGACCTTGCACAACGGGGCCAGAGCGTAGTTCTCGGGCGTGAGCGCGAGGTGCCCGAGGTCCCAGGTGGTGTGGTAGACGGCCATCGCCAGCAGAGCGCCGCCCCGCGCGACATCGAGACTATCGAACCGCCGCGGCGTTCCACCGAGTTCTTCGGAGGCCGGCGATGCGGAGGACGCAGCGACAGGTCTCGCCGTGGAGGCACTCATGCGAACGGCCTCGCCGGCTTGAACCGTTCGGAGTGGCGCAACGAGCCCGCGCTGGGCGGACGTCCGATCTCGGACGATACGATCTGAGTCATGCGCGTTGGCTATCGCCGGTGGCGAGGCGGATGCAAGGGCCCAGCATCGCCCAGTGTGACCGGCGCTCCGCGTGAAGCGTCGAAAACCGTCCAAGTCACGAACGAGAAGCGGCGGGTCGCGGGCGGATAGGCCGTATCCGGATTTTTCGGCGGCAGCCGCTGAGTCACCGTTGCGGGCGAGAAAGGCGCCGCGCCGCCCGTTGCCCGGTTCCTTGTTGCTCTCATGCCAATATGATGAAGAATGTCTCAATCGCCGCAGTCGATGTCCGCCAAACGGGCTTCCGCCGAGTCATGACTTTGTTAATCTATGGTGCGGATCGCGTCGCGTGATTCGGTGTGGGTTGCTTACATGTCCGACGATTTCGAATCAGGCTCGCACGGCCAGCGCGCGATGGGTGAATCGACCGGTGGACGTGGCACCGACCTCGGCGACGGAGAGGTGCAGCGCCCCCTCGACCTCATCGAGGTTTCGGGGCGCATCAAATGGTTCGATGTGTCGAAGGGCTTCGGCTTCATCCTTCCCGATGACGGCTCGGCCGACGTCTTGGTTCACATCACGTGCCTGCGCCGCGACGGATTCTCGGCCGCCAGCGAGGGCGCGCGCATCGTGGTGGAAGCCACCGAGCGGCCACGCGGATGGCAGGCCTTCCGGGTGATATCCCTCGATCAGTCGACGGCGATCCACCCGTCCGAACTCCCGATGCCCCGCACCCATGTGAGCGTCACGGCGACGAGCGGGCTCGAGACGGCCGTGGTGAAGTGGTTCAACCGGTTGCGCGGTTTCGGCTTTCTCAGCCGGGGGGACGGCTCCCCCGACATCTTCGTCCATATGGAGACGTTGCGTCGCTACGGCATCGCCGAACTGAAGCCCGGCGAAACCGTTCTCGTGCGCTACGGCGACGGCTCGAAGGGTAAGATGGCAGCCGAAGTCCGGCTTCTGGACGGCGCGCTGCCCGCCTCCCATTGACGGAATGACCACGTGACACCAATCCAAGACGTTCGCAGGTCCGCGCCCTTGCGCGCGCTCCTGATCCTGATCACGATTCTCGCTGGTCTCGGCCTCGCCAATGCTCAGGATTCGGCCGCGCAGGAGCCCCTTGCGATCACGGGCAAGAGCGGCAGGCACAGCTTCTCCGTCGAGGTGATGCGCGACGACGAATCGCGCTCGCGCGGCCTGATGTTCCGCCGCGCGATGGCGCCTGAGCACGGGATGCTCTTCGACTTCCAGAAGGTCGAGCGCGTCGCGATGTGGATGAAGAACACCTACCTGCCCCTCGACATGCTCTTCATCCGCCCGGATGGAAGCATTGCTCGGATCGCGACCAATACCGAGCCGCTTTCGACCAAGGTCATTCCGTCGGGAGAGCCAGTGGTTGCCGTTCTCGAACTCAATGCCGGTGTCACGGCTAAGCTCGGAATCAAGGCGGGTGACCAAGTCGACCACACGATGTTCCCATCGCGCTGACCAGAGCGAAACGAGGATCGTCATGGCACTACCCCGCGAACACAGCGTGAACAAGCATCTTGACGGCCGCCTCGTTTCTGACCAATGTTCCCATATTGTTCCAAAGGCGAGCGAACCTGAGACATCGGGTTCCTCGACGATGACAGGGGAACGCGATGCTCGACGTTCAAGCTTACGGCGATGAAACGATCCTGTTCGAGAATGCCGATTGGCGCGTGATCGCGGACGGTCTCGAACATCGCGGGACCGGGTATTTAATCGCCCGCGAGAGCTTGGGCCGGCGCTCCGAGTCCGGCCTGTGGGAATGGCCGCTGCATCTGGCGGAGAAGAGCTGGTGCTCGCTGCGTCCGTTCCGCGACGCGTTTCAGGCGGCTGCCGATCTCTTCAACGTCGAGCGCGACGAGGCGTTGTCGCAATCCTTCGTCACCGGTTTTGGCCTCAGGATGGGGCAGGGCGGACAGGGCGGCACCGAAGGCTTCACGAAACTGGCGGAACTGGTACGTCCGAAATCCCTCGCTCGGCGGAGACCCACCGCATCCGAGGGCCGGCCCGTTCCCCACCGCAACGTCGCGGGGCGGAAGGAAGAGAAGGATACGGCGCGCGTCGCCCTGTCCTGACGTGACCTCCCTCCGCGACGCCCTAGTTTCCTGAAAGGCGTCGAGGGGCGCCGTGCAGGAGGTCAATCCATGGACGAGCGCGTGACGGACAAGGACGATCGGAGCAAGGGACTGGGCGGCCTCGATGGGCTCGTCGTTCCCCCCCTCTCGCGCCGGGGCTTCGTGATGACGAGCCTGATCGCCGGGTTCACCCTGGCCGAGGCGAATGCGCAGGCTCAGGCCGTTACGACCGATTCCAATGGTCTCGTCGCCGGCGAGGTGAAGATCCCCGCGACCGACGGGCCGATGCCGGGTTATCGGGCGATGCCCGAGGGAGCGGGCCTGTTTCCCCTCGTCCTCGTCATCGAAGAGATTTTCGGGGTTCACGAATATATCAAGGACGTGTGCCGCCGCCTGGCCAAGGCCGGCTATTGCGCCGTGGCGCCCGAGCTCTACGCAAGGCAGGGCGATCTCTCGACTATGACGGATGTGAAGGCGATCGTTCGCGACGTCATCCTGAAGACGCCCGATGCCGAGTGGATCGCGGATCTCGATGCGGCAGCGTCCTGGGCCGTTGCCGATTCGAAGGCCGATCCCGAGCGGATCGGCACGATGGGATGGTGCCGGGGCGGTCGCGGGGCATGGCTCTACGCGGCGCATCGGCGCGATCTGAAAGCCGCGGTGGCCTGGTACGGCCCACTCGGCGGCGACCGTACGAGCCTGCAGCCGAAAACGGCAGGGGACGTCGCAGCGGACATCCGCGCACCGCTTCTGGCACTCTATGGCGGCGCCGATACCGGCATTCCCATCGCCAGCGTCGAGGAGGCCCGCGACCGAGCGAATGCTGCGGGGCGGAGTGTCGAGCTCGTCGTCTTCCCCGACGCACCGCACGGGTTCCATGCCGATTACCGGCCGAGCTATCGCAAGGACAGTGCGGAGCAGGGCTGGGCACGCGCGCTGGCGTTCCTCAAAAGCCACGGGGTCGGCTAAATCGTACCCTCATCGACCAACGCGACGATCGACCGAATCGGAGCGTTCGGGCACCTCCCACAGGAGCGTTCCCTCTGTTACAATGGAGAAACCGCCGCTCTGATCATGATTTCAGGGATGGATGCATGTCGGAAATCACGATCCGAGCGCCGGTTCGACACATTGACGGGTAGGACTACATAGCGTTGCTGGGATAACGGCTAGAGCGGCTGTCAAGCCTGAAGAGCGTTCCGGACCCATGAGTGCTGCGAATCCATCAGGCGAGAGACCCATCATCCTCGTCGTCGAGGACGAGCCGGATGAGCGCTACCTCGCGGCCGCACTCCTGGAAGAGACCGGGTTCAGCGTCATCGAGGCGGAAACCGCCGAACGCGCCCTCGCCATCCTGAACGAGAAGGACGGCGCTGTGAGCGTCGTCTTCTCCGATGTGCGAACCCCTGGCCCCATCGGCGGCTTCGAACTCGCGCGGATCATCGGAGTCACCTGGCCGCGGGTACGCGTGCTTCTCACATCCGGTGATGCGGGCGACCAGCCCAGTGACCTGCGGATTTCCGCGACTTTCATCCCGAAACCATGGCGGGCATCCGACATCCTCGCTTGGGTCGAGGAGGCGGCGGGCCGTGCTCCCGCGCAAGGTGCGGGTATAGACGTGATCGGTGGCACCGCTCCCTGACGGGCCACCGGGCCGTTCTAAAAATATCATAGATCATAGGGAAACTTGACGGGCTCCAACCGTTGGTTGGTTCAGTCCCCCGTCGATCAGTGACGGGCCATGGGTTTCCAATGACCAGCGCCGCCAATACCAACATGGCCAATATCAGCCGCCCCGGGCATTCCTATACGGTCTTCTCGGAGGCGCGGATGATGCAGAAAGTCGGCGAGGATCTACGCTCCCTTTACGGTGATATGATCGATCGTTCCGCGCCCGACGAACTGCTTCGTCTGGCGGCGCTGATCGATGAAAGGCGCAATGAAACCGAGGCCGGGCGCTAGCATCGTTCGCCCCTGCCGCGATCGGGACGACGTGATCGGTGCGGCCCGAATGACGCACGGCCGCTGAGACTTGGCGCAAGACTTGGATCGCCGCCCCATCGATGTCCTAAAACCTGATATGTCGAACGGACCCTTCCGGATCGATCTGACGAGCCCGTCATGCGTTTGAAAGCCTGCCTCGTTCTCGGCGCTTTGCTGGTCGCTGCGCCGTTATGCGAACCGGCCTTCGCCGCGACGCCCCCCAACCAGCCTGCCGACGGCCCCGGCGGTGTGGGAAACCGCTCCCTCTCGATCGTGAAGCGGGCGCTGGGACGGCCGAGTGCCGCGACCTTCGTCTTCTACTCAGCTGGTGCCGCGCCTGCGGAGGGACGGCCCGTCGTGGTGTTCCTCCACGCCTGGGGGGCCCCGAACCCGCAGCCCTACGGTGCCTGGATCGATCACCTCGCCCGCGCCGGATATCTCGTGCTGTTTCCGCGCTTTCAGGAGGTCAACCGCACGCGGCCGGCTGACGCCACGGGCAATGCCGAGAAACTCGTGAAGGCCGCCCTCGCGGAACTCGAATCCGATCCCGACGCCAAACCGGATCCGAAGCGGGTTGCACTGATCGGCCACCTCGCGGGGGCTCCGATCGCCGCCAACCTCGCCGCCGATGCCGACAGCACCGGCTTGCCCGTGCCGCGCCTCGTCTTCGCCATCATGCCGGGGGGGATCGCCAGCGACGCCAAATCCAGGGGCGTCGTGCTGCGCGACCTGTCGAAGATCCCATCCGAGACGCTCGTCATCACCGTCATCGGCGACCGCGATGCCCGCGCGGCGGATCTCGCCGCCAAACGGCTCCTGCGTGAGGCGAGCGGCGTCGCGCCCGAGCGCAAGCTCTTCATCCGCGCGCTCTCCGACGACCACGGCTTTCCCTCGCTGACGGCGACCTTGACCTCGCCGGGTGCCGTGGACACGGCCTATGATGGGGGAGCCATCAAGCTTCCTCCGGAGCCGCCGAAGGATCCGAAGCAGCCGCCGACACCGTTCAAATGGTCGGCCGACATGTCGCTGACCGGCGAGCAGACGACACTGCTCGCGCAACTGAACAATTCTCGGGCAGATAGCCTCGATTACCTCGCCTATTGGAAGACGTTCGATCTGGCCGCCGCAGCGGCGTTCGGCGGCGACGCCACCACCCTCAAGGCCAATCCGCGGCTCAGCGACATGGAACGCTGGAGCGACGGCTGGCCGGTGAAGCGTCTGGTCGTGGAGACGCCCCGTGCTGCTCCGGCGGCCGCGCATGCGCCGGCTCCGACGCCTGCGGCGGCCACGCAACCCAAGCCCAAGCCGGTGCGACGTCCCTGATCCATCACACCCGAGATGAGTCAGGGTTCAGGCGCGGGGCACCGGGGCTTGTCATCCCGGTAGCTTTTCGCAAACAGCAGGCCGGCACGGTCTTGTGCTTGCGCAACGAGCTCTACAGGTCACGATGAAGCTGTTCCACTCGCACTTCTCTCCCTTCGCGCGGAAGGTCATGGCCTGTGCCCACGTGCTGGGCATCGTCGACCGTATCGAGCTGCTACCGAGCGCGGCCCATCCGGTGAAGCGCGACGGCACCATCCTGACCCATCATCCGCTGGCACAGGTTCCGACCCTGCTTGACGACGAGGGCCACGCATTGGCCGACAGCAGGGTCATCTGCGAGTATCTCGACACCCAAGCCGGGGGAGGGCTGTTCCCCTCGGCCGGTCCCGCGAGATGGACGGCGCTCAACGACCAATCCATCGCCGACGGCATTCTCGATGCGGCCCTGCTGATCCGCTACGAACTCACGGCACGCGACGCCTCCGAACGCTCCAGCACCTGGATGGACAGTCAGGAGGCCAAGATCCGGAGCTCGCTCGCGTCCCTCGACGCAGGGGCGGAACGCCTCGTCGGCCGAGTCGATATCGGAACGATCAGCCTGGGCTGCGCCCTCGGATATCTCGACCTGCGCTTTGCCGAACTCGGCTGGACGCGGGACCATAGGGATCTGGCGGCATGGTTCGCGGGCTTTGCCGAACATCCCGCGATGGTGGCGACGAAACCACCGGCGGCCTGAACCGGCACCGCTTCAGCCGCCAGACTGGCGCGCGCCTTGCAAAGTTCGCCTCCGGTTCTCCGGAGGTCGCGCCATGCCCGATTTCGTTGCCGCCTTGATCACCGCCGCGGTTTTCTGCGCGGGGCTGATCCTGCTCAATGCCCTGACGCGCTGGGCGATCCAGACACAAATCGCGCCGGCGGATCTCGCCGAGAACGGAATGCTGCAATACGGGCTCGCTCTCGCCCTCGCCGGATTCACGTGGCGGCGGGCGCTCGTCGCGCAGGCCGTCCCGAACGGGGGTGGCCAAGCCCATATCGTCGGGTGAAACGGCGGCTCGGACAGGCGCTCGCTACCTCAGGCCTTGGTCTCTAGAACCAGGGCTGCGTGGTGAAACTGTAATTCACCTTCATGCCAAAGGTGTATTGGTTCTGCGATCCGAACTGGCGGCGCACCAACGGGCTCTCGGCGGATGAGCCGACGATCCGGTTATAGCCAACGTACCCAGTGGCGGCCCATCGCTCGTCGAACGTATAGGTCACCGCTCCCAATCCGCCAACGGTGACGTAGCTGTCGGGCTGGAACGGCGTCAGCGTCCCGTTGAGCGCTGCCTCGAACGGTTTGACGCCGAAATAGCGCCTGGCGAAGCTGGCATCGCCAAAGTTGAAGCGCGGGCCCACCGAGACCTGCCAGCGGTCGAAGGGCTGGATCACGTCGGCGCCGAGCGAGCCGACGAAGCCGTGATGCCCGAAGATCCCATGGCGCAGTTCGGCCCGGGCGCGCAGCCATTGCGTGGGGTAATACTCGACGAAGACACCCGGCTCGATGGCGAACTGGGCATCGCGGAGACCGAACAGGTCACGCCGGTTGTCGCCGTAATAGCGGCCGGGCACGTACTCCGCCGTCAGCCCGGCATTGAAGAGCGGCGAATCGTAGAGCGAGAAGCTGATCCCGTCATCCGGCGACGAGAACCGGCGTGGCGTACCGGCCTTGGCGATGCTGATCGATGGGTAGCCGATGGCGGTATACTCGTTCGACCCCGGAAAACTCGGCGTCGCCTGCACCGTCGCCGTCACCGTCACGACCCAGAGATTCTGGTCCAAGGCGAGGAACGTCGGCGGCCTCTGCAACTCCATGAGATCCGCGGCTCCGGCGCCGCTCGCCACGATGAGCGAGCCGGCGAGGGCCAGCGCCGGCATGGCGGCAAGGCTCGTCCTTTGGGCAGGGCGCGAGGATGGGTTGAGAAGCATCGTGTCCATGACGGAGATCATAGACACAATTCCCTAACGCATCACGACAAAGCCGACGCGACGATAGACCTATGTTGGCACCGACAAAAAATCGCTCCGGCGCGACAAGCGCACCGAAGCGATTCTCAGATTAGAAGTAGGACTTCAACGCACCGCGGCGACGCACGTCGAGGGTGGCGCAGTGGAACGAGCCACCGAAGGGCCCATAGGACAGGAACGGCGCCGGGATCGGATCGAAGCCCCAATCCTTCAGTGCCTTGATCAAGGTCGGCTGGCTTGCATCGACGACGATCTTCTTTTCGTCGATGGCCAGCACATTGATCGACGTCCAGGGCGAGCACATCGAAATCTTGCTCATGAAGCCCTCGACCGGGTCGGGGCGGGGCGCGATGAGCACGTCCCACTTCTTGAGCACGGCGGGCAGCTTCTCGACGTCGATATAGTCCGGGTTCACCAGCACCTTGCCCGGGGCCAGCGGCATGAAGGACGAGTCGATATGCATCGGCTGCGGGCAACGGCTCTCGATCTCGTGGACGCGGAAGCCCGAGCCGAGGTGGCGGCGCAGCCACTCGATCCCCATCAGGTTCGTCACGTTGGAGCGGGTGACGAAGAGGTCGCGGCCGCAGCGGACGAAATCGGCCGCGTCGAAGACCGGCTCGAACTCGTTCACGGTGAACTGCATCGGCTCGCCGGCCTTCAGGTTCGGCACGCGGTAATCGTAATTGTAGAGTTCGTCCGTCAGCTGCGGCCGAGGCGCCGAGGTCCAACGCGCGCCGTTGCGAAAATATTCCTTGAACAGCGAGCGGTAAGCGTCGCCCTCGAAATAGCGCGACCGCCAGCACATCGGGCTCTCGATGATCTCGTCGCCGATGACCAGGTAGGGGTCGCGCGGGCAGGCAACGCAGAAGCCACGGGAGGACCAGCGCGGGGCGTTGTACTTGCGCGAGAAATCCACCGTGTCGGGCCGACGCACCTTCACGCCCTCGCCGGCGAGGATCGAGATGAAGTTGTCGAGCTCGGCCTGGGCGAGCTTCTTCATGAACTTCGGATACCGGAAGCCCGCGGCGAACCGGTAGAACGGCTGCGCTGCGCGCGGCAGGTTGAAGATCACCGTGAGGTGGTGGGAAGGAATGGTCGCACCGTCGAGGCTGCCGACGATCACCTCTTCCAGAGGGTCCCACTCGTTCCATGCCATGACCGGCGATTTCGGGGCTGGCGTCCCGCGATAGGCTGCCGAATTGGCGTCGTAGGTATCGATCTGCGCGTCGGCGAGCACGGCATCCTGAGCCGTGGTGAAAGCTTCGCGGTCCATCATTCGTCCCTTGGTCGTGCCTTTGCGCGGCTGTTTCTTCGAGGCAGAAGCCTCAGCGCCGCTTTGGCTCGCACTGTGTCTATCGGGTGATAGACAACGAAATCCAAAGCTGCAACTTCCGATGAGGCCAACGTTTTCCGGAAGGCTTTTCGTCCGGGTCGTCGGTGAAATTCTCTAAAAAATCGTCCGCGCCGACGGTCGAAGGGGGATCATGAAGCGTCTGACGACATTGGCCCTCATCGTCGGCCTCTGCACAGTTGCAGGACTGTTCTTGTCATCGGGTCTCGATGACGTCGCCGCGGCAGTGGTGAGTGCCGGTTGGGGCGCTGCCATCGTCGTGCTGGCCCGTGCCGTCGCCGTCGGCTGGGCCGGCCTCGGCTGGTTCACGGTTTTCCCGCGGGACGACCGTCCGAGCCTGTGGAACTGCATTTCGCTGCGTTTCGTGCGGGAGGGCATCAACACGCTCCTCCCCGTGGCCACCGTCGGCGGCGACTTCGTCGGAGCGCGGCTGTTGACGCAGCGCGGCCTCTCCGGAGGGCTCGCCGGCGCCAGCATGTTCGTGGACCTGATGACCCAGGCGGTTACCCAGTTCCTCTTCACGGTCGGCGGCGTCGCCCTGCTCGCCTGGCTGCATGGCGATGGCCCCGTGGTGCGCACCGTCGCCGGCGGTCTCGCCATCGCGGCCCCGGCTCTCGGCGCCTTCTTCCTGATCCAGCGCCGCAGCGGGCACCGCATCATCCAGGCCCTGCTGAGCCGCTTTGCCGCCGCCCGTGAATGGCGCGCGCTCGGCGCGGTCGATGTTCTGTTCGATAGCCTGCGCCGACTTTATTCCTCGCCCAAGCGGGTCGTGGGCGCCATGGGCGTGCACATGATCGGCTGGATCATCGGCGCCGCCGAAGTTTATGTGGCGCTGCATTTCATGGGTTATCCGGTGACGGTCGCCGAGGCCATCGTCATCGAAAGCCTGGCCCAGGCGGTTCGCGGTGCCGCCTTCGCCGTGCCGGGGGCGCTCGGTGCCCAGGAAGGCGGCCTCATCGCCCTCTGCGCGATCTTCGGCATCCCCGCCGAAGCCGCCCTCGCGCTCTCCCTGGTGAAGCGTCTGGCCGATCTCATGGTCGGTGTGCCCGGCCTCGTCGCGTGGCACTTCATGGAAGGCAAGACGGTCGCACCGGACGTGGAAGATCGGACGTTTCGGGACCAGAGGTCCGTGGAGCAGAACGCGCCGAAAGTCGGAGGCGACATTGCCCGGGCGGTGAGCCTGGATTCCATGCCCGTGTCGCGGGTGCCCGCCAATTCCGCGGGAAACCACATCGTGTCGCGCTCGATGGAGAGCGAGATGGAGACGCTGCGGAAATGCGCGTGAGCAGATTCGCATCGGGGCTGGTGGCCTCGACCCTTCTCGTAGCGACCCTCCTGTCGGTCGGGCCCGCCCGTGCGGCGGAGGATGCGGCGGTGCAGACCGTACGCGGCCTTTATTCCAGCTTCGAGGGCGCCCTCAAGGCGCCCGAAGCCGACGTGAAGAGCAGGGCCCTGGTCATCGGCCCGGTGCTCGACCAGAGCATGGATTTCGCCACCATGGCGCGGGTCGCCGTGGGCGCGAAATGGAAAGGCTTCACCCCCGAGCAGCAGGGCGCGCTGACGGAAGCCTTCAAACAGTATTTCACCGCGACCTATGCCACCCGCCTGTCGCAGGCCGCCGGCGGCAAGTTCGACATCAAGCCCGAGAGTGAAGCGCGCGGCCAGAACCGCGTGGTCCAGACCGAGGTCGCCAATTCGGAGGGCGACGCCTCGCAGGTCGACTACCTCGTGGGTTCGAGCAACCGCATCCAGGACGTCTATCTCAACGGCAATGTCAGCGAGATCGCCGCCATGCGCGGCAGCTTCGCCGATCCGCTGAAGGCGGGCGGGGCGGAAAGCCTGCTGAAATTCCTTCGTGATCGGACCACGGCGATGCTCGCCGCCAAACCAAAGCCTTAGACGCAGGCCAGACGCCCCTCGTCGGGCCTGGCCGGACGAACCCGCCCGTGTCGCCTTCCAGACCTTGCGGCACCTTCAACCAAACCGTGACCGAGCTTCGCCCATCATGGACCTCACCTTGACGGATCTGCCTTCGGCGAACCTGAGCTGGCTCTCGCTCCTGTTCCAGTTCATGGCCCTGGCCGGCTGTGTCTACGGGCTGACGGCTGCCTTCCTGGCGAGCCGCTACGCACGCCGCCCCGTTCCGGTCCTGGCGGCGAACGCCGCACGCCCATCGGTAACCATCCTGAAGCCGCTCTGCGGCATGGAGCCCAATCTCTACGAGAACCTCGAGACCTTCTGCCGCCAGGACTACGCCGGCCCGATGCAGGTCGTCTTCGGCGTGCAGAACGCCACCGATCCGGCGATCGCCGTGGTGCGCCGCCTCGCCGAAACCTATCCCGACCTGAAGCTCGACCTCGTCATCGATGCGCGCCAGCACGGCTCGAACCGCAAGGTCTCTAACCTCATCAACATGTCGGCGCTGATCGCCCACGAGGTGATCGTGCTAGCGGACAGCGACATGGTGGCAAAGCCCGATTATCTGGAGCGGATCGTTGCCGAGCTGGCTCAGCCCGGCGTCAACGGCGTCACCTGCCTCTACCATGGCGTACCGGCGAACCGCGGCGTCTGGGCTCATCTCTCGGCGCTCGCCATCGACGTCCAGTTCCTGCCCAATGTCGTGATGGGCACCTCGCTCGGCCTGGCCAAGCCCTGCTTCGGCTCCACCATCGCCTTCACCACCAAGGCGCTCGCCGAGATGGGGGGCTTCGAGGCCTTCCGCGACGATCTCGCCGACGATTACGCGGTGGGCGAAGCCCTGCGCGCCAAGGGCGGTCTCGTGGCGATCCCGACCTTCACGATCGGGCATACCTGCGTCGACACCGATCTCGCCGGCCTGTGGAAGCACGAGTTGCGCTGGAACCGGACCATCCGCAACGTCGATCCGGCCGGGTATGCCGGCTCCATCGTCACCCATGCCTTCCCGCTGGCGCTCATCGGCGCCCTGATTCCGGGAGCCGACACGAGCGGACTCGTGGTGGCGGCCCTGGCGCTCGCCTGCCGCATCATCCTCTGCGTCCGCCTGGAGCGCGCCTTCGGTCTCGCTCCGCACCCCTACTGGCTGTTGCCGATTCGCGACATCCTCTCCTTCATGAACTTCTCCTGGAGCTTCGTGTCGGGGGCGGTGACATGGAAAGGTCACGATTATCGGGTGGTTGCGGACGGTACGCTGATCCCGGAGCGCAGCCTCGGCCACGATGCCGGCGCATCCCCGCTCTGACTCTCGCTTCGCTCTGAACCCGCCCCATTCCCGTCCCTCGCTGAGGCCTTGAACCCCATGCGCACGCTCTTCCTCCAGGCCCCCACCTTCGATGGTTTCGATGGCGGAGCGGGCTCTCGCTACCAGGCCAAGCGCGAGATCAAGTCGTTCTGGTACCCGACCTGGCTCGCCCAGCCGGCCGCCCTCGTGCCGAACTCGAAGCTGATCGACGCCCCCCCGCACAACATCAAGCTCGCTGAGATCGTGGCCCAGGCCAACGATTTCGACCTCGTGGTGCTGCATACCTCGGTGCCGTCCTTCAAGTCCGACGTAAAGACCGTCGAGGCTCTCAAGGCCGCTAACCCCAAGCTCATCGCAGGGCTCATCGGCGCCAAGGTCGCGGTCGACGCGGCGGGTGCCATGGCCCAGGCCCCGTGTATCGATTTCTGTGCCCGCAACGAGTTCGACTTCACCGTCAAGGAAGTCGCCGACGGCACGCCGATGTCCGAGATCAAGGGCCTGTCCTACCGGGACGCCAATGGAGTCGTAGTCCATAACGAGGACCGCGAAATCATGACGGACATGGACCAGCTGCCCTTCGTCACCTCGGTCTACAAGCGCGACCTCCAGATGGAGAAGTACTTCATCGGGTACCTCAAGCACCCCTACATCTCGTTCTATTCAGGCCGTGGCTGCAAGAGCCGCTGCACCTTCTGCCTCTGGCCGCAGACCGTGGGTGGCCACACCTACCGCACCCGTTCGGTCGCGCATGTGATCGAAGAGATCAAGTACTGCCTGAAGGAGTTCCCGCAGACGAAGGAGTTCTTCTTCGACGACGACACCTTCACCGACAATCTCCCGCGCGCCGAGGAGATCGCCCGCGAACTCGGCAAGCTCGGCGTGACCTGGTCGTGCAATGCCAAGGCGAACGTGCCCCGCGAGACCCTGAAGGTGCTCAAGGAGAACGGCCTTCGCCTGCTCCTCGTCGGCTACGAGTCCGGCAACCAGAAGATCTTGAACAACATCAAGAAGGGCATGCGCGTCGAGGTGGCCGAGAAGTTCACCAAGGATTGCCACGACCTCGGCATCGCCATCCACGGCACCTTCATCGTCGGCCTGCCGGGCGAAACCCGCGAGACGATCCAGGAGACGATCGCCTTCGCCAAGCGCATCAACCCGCACACGATCCAGGCCTCGCTGGCCGCCCCTTACCCGGGCACCTTCCTCTACAAGCAGGCCGTGGAGAACGGCTGGCTCGACGTGGAGAATGCCGAGCTCGTCGACGAGAACGGCGTACAGATCGCCCCGCTGCACTACCCGCACCTGTCGCATTCCGAGATCTTCGCGGCGGTCGAGGAATTCTACCGGAAGTTCTACTTCCGCGCCCCGAAGATCGCCTCCATTGTCTCCGAGATGGTGCGCTCGCCCGACATGATGAAGCGCCGCCTGCGCGAGGGTGTGGAATTCTACCGCTTCCTCAAGGAGCGTCAGACCGGCACGTCAAAAGCCGCCTGATCCTCAGGTCGCCCAACCTTCATCGTACGTCACTACCAGCGGCCGGGCTCATCGCCCGGCCGTTCTTGTTTCAGGCGCCCACCGGGTGGTGGTCAGGGCTCGCAAAGCCGGTTCCAACCCCACTCCGCCTGCTCTAGATCCTTGGCGCGGCGCTCGTACGGGCGCGGTCAACGACGAAAGGGTTCGCCTTCCTGCTGTTTGGGCAGCCTCGAACGTTCTCCGGTTCCGACCTTCGGGCAGTCTGGATCGGGCTCTGCAGGCCACGGGCGTTCGCCCGTTCCCACAGCGACGGAGGCTGGCCGGCGGCGGGAGGGATGCGTTGTCCGATCGGATGCCGAAGGGCACCCTTGAGCTCGTGAACTTGCACCTACTTCAAGCCCTCTCTGGCGGGAAAGGCGGCGCGACTCTGGACCACGGCCGCGATGCTTTCGCCGGCGTATCGCCCGACCACCCGAACGACGAGGACCATCGAGCATGACCAAGGCCGCCATGAAACGCCTGATCGTCACCGCCGACGATTTCGGCCTGAGCCGGGAAGTGAACGAGGCTGTCGAGCAGGCCCATCGCGAGGGCATCCTCACCGCTGCCAGCCTGATGGTCTCGGCACCGGCGGCGGCCGACGCGGTGGCCCGCGCCCGGCGCCTTCCCTCCCTTCGCGTCGGACTGCACCTCGTCATGGTCGAGGCCTGGCCGACGCTTCCCCCGGCCGAACTGCCCGACCTCGTGGATGCGGACGGGCTGATCCGACGCGACATGGGTCGCCTCGGCCTCGACCTCGCGGTGAAACCTTCGGCACGGCGGCAGCTTTCAGCGGAAATCACAGCGCAGTTCGAAGCTTACAGAGCCACTGGGCTGCCCCTCGACCACGTCAACGCCCACAAGCATTTCCATGTGCATCCGCTCATCGCCGGGCGCGTCCTGGCCATCGGCCGGGGATACGGCATGCGGGCGATCCGGGTGCCGCGCGAGCCCCGCGCCGTGCTACGCGCCGCAGAGCCCGGTGCGACGCCGAAGCCGGCCCTCGACATCGCCCCCTGGGCCGGGCTCCTCGCGGTTCGCGCCCGCCAGGCCGGCTTGCTGATCCCCGACCGCACTCTGGGCCTGGCATGGTCCGGCGCGATGACGCCGCAGCGTGTGGCGGGGCTCCTGCGGCACCTGCCGGATGGGTTGACCGAGCTGTATACCCATCCCGCCACGCGCGGCGGCTTCCCCGGCGAGGCGCCGGGCTACGCCTATGCGGCAGAGCGCGACGCCCTGATCTCGCCGGAGGCAATCGACGCGATCAGGCAGGTCGGTGCGGTCAGAGGCGGCTTCTCGGATTTCCTGTAGCCGTCCGATCGCCGGAACGGGCACGAAAAAGGCCGCCGTCGCTTCACGCGACGGCGGCCTTTTCATTGGCGACCTGGAGAAATCCGAGGATCGGCAGTCCCGGCCTATTTGGCCGAGACCGGCTCCGGCCTCGGGGCTTTCATGCCGGCCATGGCCTCGTCGCCTTCGGGACGGTTCGGGTCAGGCTGCTCCGGCGGGGGACCGAGGAAGGCGGGAACCACGAAGAAGGCGGCGACAAGGGTGAAGAACAGAGACAGGGCCAGGAGCTTGCCCATGCTGGCCGTGCCGGGATGGCTCGACAGGACGAGCGAACCGAAGGCCGTGCCGGTGGTGAGCGCCGAGAAGAAGATCGCGCGCGTCAGGCTGGAGGCCAGCATGTCGGTGACACCCGCCCTCCAGGCGATGACGTAGTAGATGTGGAAGGCGACACCCACCGCCAACATCAGCGGCAGGGCGATGATGTTGGCGAAGTTCAGCGGCATGCCGACCACGTGCAGCGCCATCAGCGTCCACAAGGTCGCCAGCACCAGCGGACCGAGCGTCATCGCCACGTCCCAGGGCTTACGCAGCGCCACCGACAGAATGATGAAGATGGCCACCAGGGCCGTCAGCGCCGCCTGAACGAAGGCGCCGAGGATGGTGTAGCTCGACGAGGTCGTGGCGACGGGAGCACCGGTGGCGTGGGGTGCGACCGACTGCACCTCCTTGGCGAAGCGGCGCAGAACCACGTTGTCGTTGGCATCCCCGCTCGGATGCACCTCGATCCGTGCCCGACCGTCCGAGGCGATCCACTCGGCCTTCAGCTTCGGCGGGATGTTGTCGAGGGTGACCTTCTCTGGAGCCAGCAGGCTCCGAAGGCGGACCAGCAGGGTCTTCAGGTCGGTGGTGACGGCGACGTTCGCCGCCTCCCGAATCTGCGGGGTCGCGGTCGAGAGTGCGTCGAGAGTGCCGGACAGGGAGCCCGCGGCCTTCGCGCCACCGGCATTGCCCGTCGCGATCCCCTTCAGGGCAGCGGCAGCCTCCTTCAACGCCTTGACCGTATCCGCATCAGTCGGCGGCGGCGGCTTGCGGACGGGATTGAGGATCGGTCCGAGGAGCTCGGCCGTCTCCGCGATGGTCGCGAGCTTCTGGTCCTGGTCCGGCGGCACGAAGGTATCGATGTCGATGACCTTCGCGACGGAGGGGAGGGCCTTCAGCTTGGCGGCGAGTTCGGGCACCGCCGCGACCGAAGGCGCGATCACGTCGATGAGGTTCGGGCTCGTCTCGGGATCCTTGATCAGGTCGAGATAGGTCGAGATCGATTCGACCTTGGTGCTGCGCAGGTGCATCGGGTTCGAGTCGAACGGCAGCTTGAACAGGAGCGGGATGCCCGCCACCGTGATCACGCCGACGATGATGAGCACCAGCTTGCGGTTCCGGATGATCCAGGGATCGACGCCCGACAGCCAGGTCGTCTCCACCGCCCGCGCTTCACCCTTGGGCTTGAAGACGGCGATGAGGGCGGGGAGCAGGGTCAGCGAGAACAGATACGCCACGATCATGCCGACGCCGGCGATGAGACCGAGCTCGGACACGCCGCGGAAGGCGGTTGGCAGGAAGGCGAAGAAGCCCGCCAGGAGCGAGATGGCAGCGAGGCTCAGAGACCAGCCGACCCCGCGCGCCGCGGCGCGGATCGCGCTCGACAGGTCGGGCTGCTCGAACCGGTCGGCCCTGTAGCGTACGGCGAACTGGATGCCGAAATCGATCCCCAACCCCACGAACAGGGCCGTGAACGCCACCGAGATCGGGTTCAGCTCGCCCACCATGAGGAGGCCGAGGGCGGTGGTGACGATGAGACCCGCGAAGGTGGTGATGATCACCGCCGTGACCAGGGACGGCGAGCGCAGGGCCAGCCACAGGAACAGCACGATCGCCGCGACGGTGACGCCGTTATTGAGGAGCGCGTCGTCCGAGAGCGTGGCGAACTCGTCATCCGCCACGGCCACCGGGCCGGTGAGGCGCATGCGCGGATTGTCGGCCGCATCGAGGCCGCCGAGGATGTTGATCTTCAGGTCGGTGGCAAGGCCACGAATGAGCTTCGTCGCGTCCGCGCCGGGCTGGAGCGCGGCATAATCCAGCTTCGGCTGGATCATGATGAACTTGCGCAGCTCCGTGCTCTGGGCCTTGCCGCCGGAGAGGAGCAATTGCCAGGACAGACGTGCGGGCTCGCCGGCCAGCACCTTACGCAGGACCTCGTCGATCCGCGTCATCGGACCGTCCAGGTCTTCGAGCTTGGCATCGCCGCTCTTGATGCCCTTGGCCCCGAGGCCGAGCACCCGCATGACGCCGCGCAGGGTCGGGTCGGCCGCGAGCGGACCGAGGAGCCCCTGCTGCTGGACGAGTTGCTCCATGGTCTTGGTCAGCTCCTCCTGCGGCATCAGCAGGAAGCCGTTCTTGTCGTAGAAGGGCCCGCCATCCGGGCGGTACACCGTCTCGATCTGTTCGGGATGGTCGAGCAGCGCCTTGGCGAGGGAGGCGGCCGCCTCCTCGGCGACCTCGGGCGTCTTGCCGTCGATCACCGCCACGAGCGTTCCGGTCCGTTGGGGGAACGCCTTCTCGTAATTGATCTCGTCCTGCCGCCAGGGCACGTCCTTATCGATCAGACGCTCGACATCGGTGTTGATCCGGAACAGATGCGCGCCGAGCGCTGCGCTTCCGATGGTGAGAATCGCCACGAGAGTGATGACGAGCCAGCGCCTGTGGACGGAAAACGCGACGAGACGTTCGATCACAAGTATCCTGCCTGCCTAGCGACGCGGTCGCCCGAATGAGTCCGCCGGTCCCCGCGGATGCGTGGGACGGCCGGCACGTTCGACGTGGAACCGGTCTTGGTCCGGATGTCGGTTACCATCTGTCGGCGCGATCCACGAGTCCCTGGCCACGAGTCCCTGCCAAAGGCTCCTGACAAGGATCGTGAAAGAAATTCCTTTGAGAACCGCCGCGACGCGCCGCTTCTCGCAGATGGGTCGTGCCGACGAGATATCCAATCTCGACCGCGCTCATACCAGTGGGAGCACCTCGCGGTCGACCGTTTCCGTAGTCATCCGCAGGTAGAAATGCAACGAGACAGGGTTATCGGGCCCGGTTCAAGGGATGAGGTGCGTCCGCGCACTGCGGATGAGCTTCGCTGCGGCGCAAGGCGAAACCCTAGCTAGGACATGCCCGGGGCGCCGCTTGGCAGAGTGATGCCGATGACGTGATCACGGCCCGGCGCAGTTCAGGCATACCCTGACCGACTAGGAAAAAGCACCGTGCTTTGGGATAAGGTCCGTCATCATGGCGCGACGGACGTCATCCTGGACCAATGTGCCACGCTCTACCTGTGGCTGGCACGCTCTACCTGTGGCTGGATTGTCCCAGGATCGCTCAAACACGTCCCGTCCGCCCACCAAGGCGTCCCCATCGACCGTGGTTCTAACCTAGTTCGCTGGAATTCCGCCGCTTTTCACGGTAATGCACCCGATCATATCGGGGCCAAAAATAAGGAGCCGCGTCTTGGGTATTCCCCTCCGTTACGTCGCGAAGATTGGCGGCTACATTCTTAAGCAGCACCTCACCGGTCGCAAGCGCTACCCGCTCGTGATGATGATGGAGCCGCTGTTCCGCTGCAATCTCGCCTGCGCCGGCTGTGGAAAAATCGATTACCCGGACGAGATCCTGAACAAGCGCCTGCCCGTGGCCGACGCCCTGGAATCCGTGCGCGAGTGCGGCGCACCCATGGTCGTGATCGCCGGTGGCGAGCCGCTGCTCCACAAGGACCTGCCGCAGATCGTCGAGGGCATCATCGCGCAGAAGAAATTCGCGATCGTCTGCACGAACGCGCTGCTGCTCGAGAAGAAGATCAAGGACTACAAGCCCAGCCCGTACTTCACCTGGTCGATCCATCTCGATGGCGACAAGGAGATGCACGACCAGTCGGTGTGCCAGCGCGGCGTTTACGACAAGGCTGTCTCCGCCATCGCCAAGGCGAAGGAGATGGGCTTCCGCGTCACCATCAACTGCACCTTCTTCAACAATTCCTCGGCCGACAAGATCGCCGACTTCTTCGACACCGTGACGAAGCTCGGCATCGACGGCATCACCGTCTCGCCCGGCTATGCCTACGAGCGCGCGCCCGACCAGCAGCACTTCCTGAACCGCAAGGCCACGAAGGACCTGTTCCGCGGCGTGTTCCGGCACGGCAAGGAGAAGGGCCGCCAGAACTGGACCTTCCAGCAGTCGGGTCTGTTCCTCGACTTCCTGGCCGGTAACCAGACCTACCATTGCACCCCGTGGGGCAACCCGACCCGCACCGTGTTCGGCTGGCAGAAGCCCTGCTACCTGCTCGGCGAGGGCTACGCCGCCACCTTCAAGGAGCTGATGGAGGAGACGGACTGGGATTCCTACGGCACAGGCAATTACGAGAAGTGCGCCGATTGCATGGTCCATTCCGGATATGAGGCCTCCTCGGTGGTCGATTCCGTGAAGAAGCCCTGGAAGCCACTGATCCACGCCATCCGTGGGATCAAGACCGAGGGCGAGATGGCTCCCGAGGTCAGCCTCGAGAACCAGCGCCCGGCCGAGTTCGTGTTCTCGCGCAACGTGGCGCAGAAGCTGTCCGAGATCAAAGCTTCGGGCGTCGACACCAAGCGTGAGGCCCGCAACCGCACGGCGGCCTGACGCCACGAGGAAGCCGTTCTTGCGTCAATAAAAAGCCCCGCGATGCAGCAGCATCGCGGGGCTTTTCGTTCATTGTACTGATTGGATACGGCGGGCAGCTACCGTGCGGCATCACCGGCAGAGCGTCGTGCGCCGGGCTCATCGAAGTCCGGCACGAGGCCAGGACGGCAGCAAGCCAGAGCGGCGAAGGCTCTTCCAGAATCCCTGGCCAAACGGATCAGAGCCGGCATATGGGTCGGGTTTCGACCGAGGGCGGTCAGAACGGCGATGATGTCGGGGTCGCCGTTCGGCTTCAGTGCCGTCGTGACGAAGGCGGGCAGAGCGCGCTCGGCCGGGTCACAGACCACGCGGATCGCGGCGAACGGGATGCCGTGGCGAGCCGCGAAATCCGCCGCCACATGGGATTCCATATCGACCGCCGCCGCCCCGGTAAGGGCATGCAGTTCGGCCTTCGCGGCCACGCTCACGACCGCTGCGTCGACCCCGGCGAGGTCCACCGAGTGCGTCGTCAGATCGGCTCTCGACAGGGCGGAGTGAATCGCGTCGCGCAGGGCGGCGTCGGTCTCGCGGCGTCCCGTTTCATCGGCAATGCCGGTGGCGATCACCACGTCGCCTGGGACCAGCGACGGATCGAGCCCTCCCGCGATGCCGAAGCTGATCACGGCACGACATCCGGGCTCCCGGCGAAGGGCGAGCAGCGCACGAAGGCGCTCCGGAGATCCACCCGCTCCCACGGCCTCGATTCCAGGGCCGGCGGCAAGCCGAGCCTCCTTGGAGAGTCCGGTGACGACGAGGATGGGGAGCATGGGATTTCCAGCCAGCACTCCCTCCCCCTCTGCGGGGGAGGGGGGCCCCCGCGTCAGCGAGGGTCGGGAGAGGGGAGCGACGTTTCCGGAGAGGCCCCCCTCCCGCATGCTTCGCAGGCACTCTCTCCCACAGAGGGGAGAGGGTCGAGGAGAGCCTACATCCCGTAGGCGACAGACCGCGTGTTGCTACGCTTGAGGTTGCGGTAGCGCGCCATGGCCCAGAGCGGGAAGAATTTCGGGTAGCCATGGTAGCGCAGGTAGAACACCCGCGGGAACCCGGTCGCCGTATAGCGCTCCTCCGACCAGAACCCGTCCGCGCCCTGCGTCCGTGTCAGGTAGTTGATGCCGCGCGTCACCGCCGGATCGTCGGCCTCGCCCGCCGCCATCAGGGCGAGGAGAGCCCAGGCGGTCTGGGATGCGGTGGAATAGCCGGGCTCGAAGGCCGGATCGATCTTGTACGACGAGGCATCCTCGCCCCAGCCGCCATCGGGGTTCTGGATGCGGATCAACCAGGACACCGACTTGCGGATCTCTGGCGAGGCCGAATCGACGCCGGCGGCATTGAGCGCGCAGAGCACCGACCAGGTGCCATAGATGAAGTTCATCCCCCAGCGCCCGTACCAGGAGCCATCCTCCTCTTGATCGTCGAGGAGGTATTTCACGCCGCGATCGAGGGCCTTCGAGGTCTCCCGGGTCTCGCCGAGCTGCGACAGCATCGAGACGACGCGGGCCGTGACGTCGGCGGTCGGCGGGTCGAGGAGGGCACCGTGATCCGAGAACGGAATGTTGTTGAGGTAATGGTGGTTGTTGTCGGCGTCGAACGCCGCCCAGCCGCCGTCGCTCGATTGCAGGCCCTCGACCCATTCCCGCGCGCGGGCGATGGAGACGGCATAATCCGGTACGTCGGCAACGAGACCGTGCTGGCGCATCGCCCGATCCATCGCCATCACCACCACGGCGGTGTCGTCGAGATCGGGGAAATGCGGGTTGGCATATTGGAACGCCCAGCCGCCGGGGCGGACATTGGGACGGCCGGCCGCCCAGTCGCCCTTGATGTCGAGCACCTGGAGCGGACGCAGCCAATCGAGCCCGCGCCGGGCCTGGTGCTCGGCATCGGGGCCGCCGGCTTCGAGCAGGGCGTGACCGGCCAAGGCCGTATCCCAGACCGGCGAGAGGCAGGGCTGGACATAGGCCTCGTGCTCCTTGACGACGACCAGCTTCTCGACCGCCTCGCAGGCGATCAGCACCTGCGGGTGATCGGCCGGATAGCCGAGCACTTCGTACATGAGCACGGTGTTGACCATGGCCGGGAAGATGGCGCCGAGGCCGTCCTCGCCGTTGAGGCGCTCGCTCGTCCAGGCCACGGCCTTGTCGATGCCGCGCTGGCGGCGCTTCTTCGGGAAGTAATCCTGCGTGACCTGCAGTAGCCGGTCGATGGCGCCGAAGATCGGCGTCCAGGGCCAAGTCGCATGCGGGCTGCCGGGCCAGGAGCGCACATGCTCCGGCGGCGTCACGAACAATTCGGGAATGCCGAGACCGAGCGGGTTCTTGGCAAGGGGCTTCTTCGCCTGCAGCACCAGCAGGGGCACGATCACGCAGCGTGCCCAATAGGAGATCTTGTCGAGGTGGAAGGGAAACCACTTCGGCAGATGCATGATCTCGACGGGCATCACCGGCACGGCGCGCCAGGGCACCTCGCCGAACAGAGCCAGCAGGAACCGGGTGAACACGTTGGAATTGGCGGCACCGCCACGCGACAGGATCGCCTCGCGGGCGCGACGCATGTGGGGCGCCTCGATCGAGTCGCCGACGAATTTCAGTGCGTAATAGGCTTTCACACTGGCGCTCATGTCGAACGGCCCGTCATGGACCAACGACCACCCGCCATGCTTTCCTTGCGTTCGGCGCAGGTAATTGCCGATCTTGGCCATCAGGTCGGGCGGAATGGTCGTCGCCCGGAACTGGTGGAACATGATGTATTCGGAGGGGATCGTGGCATCCGCTTCGAGTTCGAAACAGAGATGCCCGTCCGCATGGACGAGATTCGTCAGGGCCTGCGTCGCCCGCATGACTCCATGCTCGACGTCGTCCAGGGAAATCTCCTGGGTCTTGGGACGCTGGAGCGTCTCGACCTTCTTGAATGCCTCTCGCATCATCCTCGCCTCAGTGCCGCCTGACGCGGCCCCTTCCTCACGCCGCGCCGCGCGTCACAGCTTCACGGCGCGCAGGCGCGCCTTTAAGGAGCGCTTGCGCGGCCGTCGTTCCCGAACGGATCGCTCCCTCTATCGTCGATGGCAGGCCGGTCGCGGTCCAGTCGCCCGCTAGGACGAGATTGTCGTGGGCCGTCACGGCACTCGCGCGCCGCGCAGCCTCTTCGGGCGTCGCCGCGAAGGTCGCCCGTTTCTCCTTTACGATCTGCCAGCTTGGCAGTTCCGGTGCAAGTCCGGTCAAAGTCGAGATCTCGGCCCAGATCTGCTTCGCCAAGTCTTCCCGCGGCATATCCAGCAGGCGGTCGGCACCGCTGATGGTGACCGACAGTCGATCCGGATAGGCGAATAGCCATTCCGTCAGACCGTTCACCACACCGAGCAATAACGGCGAGCCCTGTGGAGGAAGGATCGCGAAATGAGCATTGACGATGGAGCGGTAGGATTGCGGAGCCGAAAGTCCTGGGATCAGGTCGGTCGCGACCCAGGGAGGCAGGGCCAGCACCACCGAATCATCGGGACCGAGCGTCACCGATTCGTCGTTGAACAACAGGGTATCGACCCGACCCGCATCGGCGCCGAGGCCGCGCAGGCGACGGCCGAAACGCATCTCGGCGCCGTGCCTGGCCAGATAGGCCAAAGCGGGATCCACGAAGGCGACCGAGAGGCCGCCGACAGCAATGAGCGGCCGGCAGGCGGCGCCGCCCGCGCCCAGGGTTTCGCGCAGGATCGTGGCGGCGAGCCCGACATCGCTTTCCTGCGGGTCGGTGTTCAGGGCGGCGAGCAGCACCGGATGCCAGAGGCGCTCGTAGAGCGGCCCGGAACATTCCATGCGCTCGCCGATCGTGCCCGCACGGCCGGGGGCCTTGCCCGAGGCGGCCCGGAGGATGCTCAGGGGCGCGAGGTAATCCATGGCGCGGCTACCGGGCACGCGGCGCGAGGCCTGCAGCACCCACCACGGCAAACGGCCAGCATTCGGCCGCAGGGTCCAGCGTTCACCGGTCTTCAGGTCGGCGAAGGGAAACTCGGCCTCGTCCGGCCCAGTCAGGGCATCGGCGGGGGCATCGACCAGCTTCAGGAAGTCGAGGGACGAGCGGTTGCCCGACAGCAGCAGGTGGTTGCCGTTGTCGATGGTCAGGCCCAGCGTCGAATCATAGTAGGAGCGGCAGCGCCCGCCCGCCTGCTTGGCGGCCTCGTGCACGATGACGCGGCGCCCCTGCTCGGCGAGCGACACGGCGGCCGAAAGGCCCGCGAGCCCCGCGCCGACGACGTGAACCGTTCCGGTCTGTTGTCCCGTCATCACAGGATCCCGTGACGAAGCGCGACGCCCAGCAGGGCGAGCTTCGAGGGTTTCACGCGCGCGCGGGGCATGGCCCAGCCGCGCTTCAGCACCGCGTCGAGATAGAGCCGGTAGGCCGCCGCCATCAGGCGAGGGGCCTTCGTCTCCTTGCGCGGATTGCGGTCGATGATCGTCCAGGTGTCGCGGTAATGGGCTTCCGCCTCCCTCGCCACGGCGATGCAGACCTCGCCGATGCGGGGATGGGCGATGGCGGCCTGGGGAGTCGGATCGGTAAGGCCGATGGCGGCGAGCTTCTCGCGCGGCAGGTAAAGACGGCCGCGCTCGGCATCCTCGTCGATGTCGCGCAGGATGTTGGTGAGCTGCAGCGCGCGGCCCTCGTGATGGGCGAGGCGGATGCCATCAGCCTCGGGCAGGCCGAAGATGCGCACGGACAGCCGCCCGACCGCGCTGGCGACCCGGTCGCAATAGAGATCGAGGGTCGCCTCGTCGGGAGCGACGATGTCCTCGAACGCATCCATCGCCATGCCGTCGATGACCGCCTGGAAATCCTCGCGCAGCAATCCGTAGCGGCGGATGGGTATCACGAGGTCGCGCACGCGCGGAGCCGGGTTTCCGGCATAAAGAGCATCGATATCGGCGCGCCAGCGGTCGAGTTCGGCCGCGCGGACGGGCGCCGGCCCACCATCGTCGGCGACGTCGTCCACCGAACGGCAGAAGGCGTAGACCGCGTACATCGCCTCCCGGCGATCCTTCGGCAGCAGCCGCATGGCGGTGTAGAACGAGGACCCGGCGGCCGGCAGGGCGGCGTCCTGCGCCATCGCGGGTTCCTGGGCGGGTGATGCGGTGGCGCTCATGACTGCGCTCCCTGGCTCGCGACGCGCGTGGACTGTCGGCGCAGGATGCGCGAACGGAACGGACGCCGCGCGAGGGTCGAGGCGATTCCGCCCAGCGCCGTCAGGGCAAAGCCTGCCTTGCCGTGATGGACCTTCTCGGAGAGCGGGTCGCGCGTGAGCAGCCCCTTCGTGAGCACCACGGCGAGACGGTGGATCGCCGCGATCTCGAGGCTCAGGCGCAGGTCGTCGATCAGATCGGGCAGCACCGCGCCCTCGTCGAGGAGGACCATGGTCCGCTCGGCGAGTTCACGGATGACCGCACGCAGGGCAGGGGAGGCCTTGTCGGCGGCGAGCGCTTCCACGGAGACGCCGTGGCGCTCCAGCACGTCCCGCGGCAGGTAGACCCGGTCGTTGCGGCGATAATCCTTCGCGCAATCCTGCAGATGGTTGATGATCTGGAGCGCTGCGCAGATCGCGTCCGACGGCCCCCAGACCACGGCCGGGTCCTCGCCATGCACGTCGAGGACGAAGCGGCCCACGGGCATGGCCGAGAGACGGCAATAGGCGATGAGGTCGTCCCAATCCTCATATCGGTTCTTCCGCGCGTCGAGGCGGAAGGCGTCGAGGAGTTCGAGGGCATGCGTCGCCGGAAGGCCGCGCGCGGCGAGTTCCCGCTTCAGCGGCTCCGCCTCGCGGTCGGAGGGCCCCTTGCCGGTCAGGGCATCGGCGAGTTCGTCGAGAAGCTCGACCTTGCGCTCGGGCGACAGCTCGGCATGGTCGGCGACGTCGTCGCCCGCACGCACGAAATCGTAGAAAGCCAGGATCGCGCCGCGATTCTTCGGGTGGATCAGGTGGGAGGCGACGGGAAAGTTCTCGTCCTTGTGCCCCTTGCCCGAACGCGCTTCCGTCGCGCTGTCGAGGGTTGCGGTCACTTCAGATACCCCGATGTGCGGAACCAGCCGAGGGCGTCCGACAGACCCTCGCGGTAGGGCCGCGCGGAATAGCCGAGTTCGGCCCGTGCCTTGGCATCGGTGAAGAACATGCGGTAGCGCGACATCTTGATGCCGTCGATGGTCGCGAAGGGCGTCTTGCCGGTGATCCGGGCCATCTGTTCGGAGATGAACGCGATCGGGTAGACCACGGCGCGCGGCAGGTTGATGGTCGGCGCCTTGCGGCCGACCATGCCGGCGATGTCGGCGAGCATCTGCGACAGAAGCACGTTCTCGCCGCCCAGGATGTAGCGCTCGCCGGTGCGGCCATGGCGCAGGGCCAGGAGATGGCCGTAGGCCACGTCGTCCACATGGGCGAGGTTGAGGCCGGTATCGACGAAGGCGGGCATCCGTCCGAGGGCCGCCTCGACGATGATCCGCCCGGTGGGGGTCGGCTTGACGTCGCGGGGGCCGATGGGCGTCGACGGGTTGACGATGACCACAGGCAGGCCGTTACGCGCCGCCATCTCCTCGACCACGCGCTCGGAGACGACCTTGCTGCGCTTGTAGGCGCCGATGGCCGTGCCGGGGGTGAGAGGACGCGTTTCGTCGGCGGGCGTGCCGTCGTCATGCGGCTTGATGGTGGCGACGCTGGATGTGTAGACGATCCGCTCGATCCCCGCCCTCAGCGCCTCCTCCATGAGGATGATGGCGCCGTCGCGATTGGTGCGGACGATCTCTTCCGGGTCTGGCGCCCAAAGCCGGTAATCGGCGGCGGCGTGGACGAGGTAGCGCTGGCCAGCGAGAGCGGCGGCGACCGACGCGCGATCGCGCATGTCGCCCTCGACGATCTCGACATCGTTCCAGACGAGGTTGGTGCGCGGGGAGGAGGCCCGCACCATGATCCGCACGGAGAAGCCGGCCTTGCGGAACACGTCCACGAGGGCGGCACCGAGGAACCCACTCGCTCCGGTGATGAGAACCGGGCCGGCTTCGTAACGGTTCTCGTCGAACCTGCCGGAGGAGGTGGCCTCTGTCATTTCTCTCGTAGGGTCAGGAGATTGCACAGGAAGACGCGCCGATGCGAACCGGCATTATGCCCGGTCTTTTCTCATCGATAGGCGAGGCGAACAAGCGCAGCGCGGCCACACACGGAGACTTCCGTGCGCGGCCACACGCCAGGGGCCGGAGGTCAGGCGAGACGCAGACGTCCGGCCTTCTGCTCGGGCAGGGTGGCCTGAACGGTGCGGACGATGCTGTCCGCGTCGAGGCCGGCCTCGGCGTACATGGTGTCGGGGCTGTTGTGGTCCTGGTAGGTGTCCGGCAGTGTCAGCGTCCGCACCCGTACCCGGCCCGCATCGAGCGCGCCCTTCTCCGACAGGAGATGCAGCACCATAGCCCCGAAACCGCCCACCGACCCCTCTTCCAGGGTGATCAGAACCTCGTGGCTCGCCGCCAGATCCAGGATCATCGCCTCGTCGAGCGGCTTGGCGAAGCGCGCATCCGCCACCGTCACGGCGATCCCCGCCGTCTCGAGCAGGTCGGCCGCCTTCAAGGCTTCGCCCAGACGCGTGCCCAGGCTCAGCAGCGCCACCCGCGCGCCCTCGGGACGCCGCACGATCCGGCCCTTGCCGATCGGCAGCGGCACGCCGCGCTCGGGCAGGTCGACACCGACCCCCTCGCCGCGCGGATAGCGCAGCGCGATCGGGCCGCTGTCATGGGCATGCTGGGTCGCCACCATGTGGACCAGCTCGGCCTCGTCGGAGGCCGCCATCACCGTCATGTTCGGCAGGCAACAGAGATAGGCGAGATCGAACGCGCCCGCATGGGTCGCCCCGTCCGCACCCACCAGACCCGCCCGGTCGAGGCAGAACCGCACGGGCAGGTTCTGCAAAGCCACATCGTGCACGACCTGATCGTAGGCCCGCTGCAGGAAGGTCGAGTAGATCGCCACGAACGGCTTGTAGCCCTCCGTCGCCAGACCGCCCGCGAACGTCACCGCATGCTGCTCGGCGATGCCCACATCGAAGGTCCGGTCCGGATGCGCCTTGCCGAACAGGTCGATCCCGGTGCCGCCCGGCATCGCCGCGGTGATCGCCACCACCTTGTCGTCGGCATCCGCCGCCTTGATCAGGCTCTCGCCGAAGACCCGCGTATAGGCCGGCGCGTTCGGCTTGGCCTTGGCCTGCACGCCCGACAGGACGTCGAACTTCACCACGCCATGATAGCGGTCGGCACTGGCCTCGGCCGGGGCGTAGCCCTTGCCCTTCTGGGTCACGACATGGAGCAGGATCGGGCCCTGGTCCGAGTCGCGCACGTTCTTCAGGATCGGCAGGAGATGGTCGAGGTTGTGCCCGTCGACGGGGCCGACATAGTGGAAGCCCATCTCCTCGAACATCGTGCCGCCGCCCACCACCAGCGAGCGGGCATATTCCTCCGCCGCCGCGGCGCGCTGGTAGATCGCCTTCGGCAGCAGCTTGCCGAGCTGCTTGGCCGTCTCGCGCAGGCCGCGATAGGTCCCGCCCGAAGCGAGCCGGGCGAAATAGGCCGACATCGCCCCCACCGGCGGGGCGATCGACATGTCGTTGTCGTTCAGGATCACGATCAGCCGCGAATGCAGCGCGCCGGCATTGTTCATCGCCTCGTAGGCCATGCCCGCCGACATCGAGCCGTCGCCGATCACCGCCACCATGTTGCGGCGCTTCGGAGCGGGGTGGCCCTTGGCCTTGGCCGTCGACTCGTCGAGATCGCGGCCCACCGCCATGCCGAGCGCCGCCGAGATCGAGGTCGAGGAATGCGCCGCCCCGAACGGGTCGTAGACACTCTCCGACCGCTTGGTGAAGCCCGACAGCCCGCCCGGCTGGCGCAGCGTCCGGATCCGGTCCCGCCGCCCCGTCAGGATCTTGTGCGGGTAGGCCTGGTGCCCGACATCCCACACGATCCGGTCGTCGGGCGTGTCGAACACGTGATGCAGCGCCACCGTCAGCTCGACCACGCCGAGCCCCGACCCGAGGTGACCGCCCGTCACCGACACCGCGTCGATCATCTCCAAACGCACAGCGTCCGCCACCGCCTGAAGCTGGCTCTCGGGAAGCGCGCGAAGAGCAGACGTCTCGTCAAGCCCGTCGAGGATCGAGGTTTCTATCCGTGACAATGGCTCACTCACTTCTTTGAATCAGGTAACCGATCGACAGCGCGCCCCACCTGCCGCTATCGGCTTCGGGCGAGACATCCGTCGATCCTGGCTTTGGCGACTTTCATGCAGCGTGGCCGCCGTGACCAACGCGCATTATAACGCTACCGTCGGTCAATGCCACGTCGCCATATCGAGTCTTCTGGCCATGCCCCACGCATTTGGTGCCTGGAACGGCCGAAGGAGGTAAGGATTTGTGGCTGATCGATCAATGTCGAAGATTGACTTTTCGCACGGCGATGACTTCACGGCGAGCCCGAATGACCTGTTGTCGACCCCTGTCCGCGATGGTGCTCTTGGGCCTTTCTGCCTGTGTGACGCTTTGTCCTGAACCATCGGTGGCGTCTCCCCGATCCCGCCAGGGCTTCTGGGACGGCGTCCCGGCGCCGGTCTTCGAATTCAAGCTCCCATGCGACAGGCTCGATGGGTGCAGCCATCCCGGCGCGTCGCAGCAGCCCGACCGGCGGGTCCACCCCTTCGAGGGAACGCTCGGCCGGCCCTGTGGCTATCGCTGGCGTCCGACCCCCTCCGGCACGCGCAAGGTCCGGGTCTGCTATTGAGGGTCATCCTCCCTGAAGCCGCCTCGCCGAGGGTACGCCTCAGGTGGCTGCCACATGCGGCGGCGTTCCTGTTCGTCGGAATGTTGGTTTCGGCGGAGGAGAGCCGGGCAGGCGTCGCCTGCCCCTCCCTGTTCGCTCGCGGGCAGGTACCGGTGATCGTCAACCGCAAGCTCGCCGCGGAGACAACGAGCCTCTGCTACGAGGCTTTCGCGGTGCTGCATTCGGGCGTGTCGCGCACCCCCGTCTACGCCTCCGAACATCTGACGCGGGCGAGCGTCGCTGCGGCGCGCATCGTCGATCGGACCGATTCCTTCCACGAGGAAGACCGACTGCCGGTGGCTAGCCGCGCCCGGCTCGACGATTATGTCCGTAGTGGCTTCGACCGGGGCCATATGGCGCCTGCCGGGGACATGCCGAGTGAGTCGGCGCAAGCCGAATCCTTCACCCTGGCCAATGTGGTGCCCCAGGACCGTGCCCTGAACCGGGGCCTGTGGGCTGCGATCGAGGAGAGCGTCCGACGCCTCGCCATGGCGCGGGGGCAGCTCTTCGTCGTCACCGGGACGATCTATGCGGGCACGAGCATCGACTCTCTCGACGGGCGTGTCCTGGTGCCGACGTCACTGTTCAAGGCGGTGTACGATCCGGCCCGCGGCGAGGCGGCGGCTTATCTCGTGCCGAACCGCGCCGATGCGGACTGGCGGTCGATCCCGCTCGGCGAGTTGACGACGCTCTCGGGGATCGACGTCTTTCCCGGGCTCGTCGCTTCCATGATGGACCTGCCCGAACCGCGCACCTATTCCCGGGGCGACACGGCGGGTGGGCGACCGAAAGGGCGCACGCGCGATGAGCCGAGCTTCGAGGAATGGGCCCTTGCAACTCTCGAGCGGATCGCGCGGCGTGTGCTTCGCGAGTTTCTAAAGTCGATCTTCTGAACGCTCGAACGAGACGAGAGGCGGATATGACGAAGCCGGATGAGACGAGGGCGGCGGAGACCGGAGCGCCCACGATGAGGGCGGAACCTGACGCCTTCACGCCCTTCGCGGATGACGCCACGGTCGAGACCGTCGGGGGCCTCTCGGTGGAGAACGGCACCCTGGCGATCGCCATTCACGGCAGCCTCGACCTCTCACGGGACAAAGTGGGGCTGGAACGGGCGCGCAGGCTCAGAACCATCGCAGAGGCGATCGTCGCCGTGCTCGAAGCGGCCGACCTGCCGGACGAGGTGGCGCGAACGGCCTCGAACACGCGCAAAGTCGAGAACCCTTTCGCGTGAGCCGCTTCGGCGCAGCTTCGACCCTGCGCAGAAAGGGCTCTTCCGCTCCCCTAGCGGACCATACCCGTTCTTGCCGCTGACCCGCCGCCCTGGTAGGTCCAACCATTGTCCGACGCGGTGCGGTTTCAAGGATGGCACGACGCTGTTCGATGCCACCGCACGTGGGACGGACCGGGCAGACCAGAGCAACGCGCGCCGCCCTCATGGCGCGCGACCTCGGCGGCGAGCCCCATTCACGCCATTTCCGGCGGCCGATCAAGCGCCCAAGCGCCGCGCCGCCCAGCAATAGTCAAGGATACCGGACGCTCATGGCGCGCGAATTCATCTACCACATGAAGGGTCTGACCAAGACCTATACCGGCGGCAAGAAGATCCTCGATAACGTCAACCTGTCGTTCTATCCGGACGCCAAGATCGGCGTGCTCGGCATCAACGGCTCGGGCAAGTCGACCCTGCTCAAGATCATGGCCGGCATCGACACGGAATGGACCGGCGAGGGCTTCGTCGCCCAGGGCGCCCGCGTCGGCTACCTGCCGCAGGAGCCGCAGCTCGATCCCAACAAGTCGGTGCGCGAGAACGTGATGGAGGGCGTCGCCGAGAAGCAGGCGCTGCTCGACCGCTACAACGAACTCGCGATGAACTATTCCGAGGAGACGGCGGACGAGATGACCGCCCTCCAGGACCAGATCGAAGCCAAGGATCTGTGGGAACTCGACTCGAAGGTCGATCAGGCCATGGAGGCCCTCGGCTGCCCCAGCGACGAGCAGCCGGTCGCCACCCTGTCGGGCGGCGAGCGCCGTCGCGTGGCGCTCTGCAAGCTGCTGCTCTGGGAGCCGGAACTGCTCCTCCTCGACGAGCCCACCAACCATCTCGACGCCGAGACGGTGAACTGGCTCGAAGGCCACCTGAAGCAATATCCCGGCGCGATCCTGATCGTGACCCACGATCGCTACTTCCTCGACAACGTCACCGGCTGGATCCTCGAACTCGACCGTACCCGCGGCTACCCCTACGAGGGCAACTACTCGGCCTGGCTGATTCAGAAGCAGAAGCGCCTCGCCCAGGAAGGCCGTGAGGACATGGCGCGCCAGCGCGCCATCAATCGCGAGCAGGAATGGATCTCGGCCTCGCCCAAGGCCCGCCAGTCGAAGTCGAAGGCCCGCATCACCCGCTACGAGGAGCTCGTGGCGAAGTCTCAGGACAAGATCGACGCTTCGGCCCAGATCGTCATCCCGATCGACGAGCGGCTCGGCAACAACGTCATCGAGTTCGAGCACCTCAACAAGGCGTTCGGCGACCGCCTGCTGATCGAGGACCTGTCGTTCAAGCTGCCGCCCGGCGGCATCGTCGGCGTCATCGGGCCGAACGGCGCCGGCAAGACCACCTTGTTCAAGATGATCACCGGCCAGGAGAAGCCCGATGGCGGCACCATCTCCGTCGGCGAGACCGTGCATCTCGGCTATGTCGACCAGTCGCGCGACGCCCTCGATCCCGGCGCCACGGTCTGGCAGGAAGTCTCGGGCGGCAACGACATCATCTATTTCAACAAGCGCGAGATCAATTCCCGCGCCTATTGCGCGGCCTTCGCCTTCAAGGGCTCCGACCAGCAGAAGAAGGTCGGCACACTGTCGGGCGGTGAGCGCAACCGCGTGCACCTGGCCCGCACGCTGAAGGGCGGCGCCAACGTGCTGCTGCTCGACGAGCCCACCAACGATCTCGACATGGAGACCCTGCGGGCACTGGAAGAGGCGCTGGAGGATTATGCCGGCTGCGCCGTCATCATCAGCCACGATCGCTGGTTCCTGAACCGCATCGCGACCCACATCCTCGCCTTCGAGGGCGAGAGCCATGTGGAATGGTTCGAGGGCAACTTCTCGGATTACGAAGAGGACAAGAAGCGTCGCCTCGGCGCCGATTCCCTCATGCCGAAGAAGATCAAGTACAAGAAGTTTTCGCGCTGACGACGCGGCCCGGTCCAAGACCGGGCCGTTTTCGTATGGCCCGGCGGGAGACCAAGGCAACGATGCCGCACCTGATCGATCGGGTAGCGGCATTGTTCTTGCCAAGCCCTGCAGAACTCCACCCGGTATTCACCTAAGACCGGCACGATGTCGGCAGGAGGCTCAGCGTTGAAGCAAAGATGATCGAAACGTTACCGATCTCGATGTCTTCGGCTTTTCGCCCCGTCGAACGAAATTCCTAAAGGCGCCGCCTCCGTATCGATGGAGATCGGCCGACGACGCTCGTTTCTACGTTAGGGTGTGGCTCGCGGGTCATAGGCGAGCCGCGGGAGAGGGGCTAATTTGACCTCAAGGTCAGCCCCCACGGACATCCTCATCATGATCGCGAAGCTTCTTCTCGCCGGCACCGCCTCCGTTCTTCTGGCCGGCGCCGCTTCGGCCGCGGATCTTCCGCGCCGCGCCGCTCCCCCGCCGGTCTTCTCGCCCGTCCCGGTCTTCACCTGGACCGGCTTCTATCTCGGCACCCACAGCTCCTACGCCTGGAGCGACGATCAGACGATCCGCACCACCGGCAACGAATTCAACACGCGCGAGAACGTGCGTCTGGACCGCCGCCCCGGCACGTTCCGTTCCGAGCAGGACGGTATCGGCAATGTCGGCGGCGGCATCGGCTACAACTATCAGCTGACCCCCGGTTCGGGCTTCGTCCTCGGCGTCAACGCCGACGTGACCTGGACCGACATCAGCAAGAGCTACGCCTATTTCGGCCCCAGCAGCACGGTTGGAGGCCCCCTCAATCCCGCTAACCTGCGCCAGCGCCTCGACTATCTCGGCACCGTCCAGGGCCGCATCGGCTACGCCTTCGACACGGTCCTCGTCTACGGCACCGGCGGCTTCGCCTACGGCAACGTCAATTACGGCGCCAACTTCTTCAACGGCGCCGGCGCTCTGGCCTATGCCGGCCGCTACAACGACATGGAGACCGGCTACGCTTATGGCGGCGGCATCGAGTGGGCGATCCCCACCGACAGCTTCCTCAACCGTTTCAACTTCATCGGCAGCTTCATCGGCGCCAGCGCCATCACGCTGAAGGCCGAGTACCTGCATTACGACCTCGGCAGCCGCAACGTGCTGGTGAACAACACCGGCCTCGGCGCTCCCTCCACCGGTTCCTACACCTCGCGCTTCAGCACCGAGGGCAACCTCATCAAGGCCGGCTTCAACTACAAGTTCGGCGGCCTCTGAGGTTCGACTCTGCCGGAGCGGTCTTCGCTTCGGCAGTAAAACGACAGCGAAAGCCCTCAAACGGCCCGGTCCCCAGGACCGGGCCGTTTTCTCATGATATCAATCCGGCTGCTCCGGCCGGTGGGCGCATTCAAGTCGTCGCGTGCACGCTCAACGCGGCTCGCAGATCGGCGCCATCGACGAGCTTTCGGTTCTGTCTCGCGAGACCCGCCAGCAGCGCCCGGTCCGGGAACGGGCAGTAGGGCAGGGCCTCCGCCACCATGCCTTCGCCTAGGATACCTGCGGCGAGATCGTCGAGCACCCCATCGAGGAGGACGCGCCCCCTCTCGTGCAGCAGGATCGCCGCGCGGGTGGCGGTGGTGCCGGACGGAAAGTCCGATGCTTCCTGGGCGAGGATCGCCCCCGCGTCGATTGCTGGCGTCAAGCGATGGATCGTGACGCCGAAGCCGGGAACCTCCTCTGCCAGCGCGTGGATCGTCGGCACCGGCCCACGATGGCGCGGCAGCAGGCCAGGATGGACGTTGATTCCTCCAAGCGGCGCCAATGCCAGGGTCGCGGCGGAAAAGATCTGGTCGAAATGGAACGCGACGATGAGGTCCGGCACATGGGCGTCGAAGGCCTGAGTCACATCCGACCCGTTGACGTCATCGATGCGCAGGGTCGAAATACCGAGCGTCCGGCACAATGCCTTGAGCGGCGTCGCAGTGGCCACATGTCCAGCCCCCGTCAAGCGCCGCAGCATTCCCGATGCCGGAGCCAGCAGATCGGGCAGGCCGAAATTCACCGCGAGATAGGGCAGGAATGCCGGGCCGGACCGGGCGAGGTGGCGCCGGACCTGGCCGGTGAGACCACCCGAGTTCGGACGCTCCGCATTCGACAGCCCGACAAAGGCGATGTCGCCGGCATGGTCCTGCACGAACTGGCGGGCGGCACGGGCATTCGGCAACGCTTCGAGCACGAACAATGCGATGCGCGGGCGCGTCATCGCTTGCTACGCCCGACCTTGAACCGGAAACCGCGCATGGAGCGGCGTCGCAGGCTCTCCGGCAGCAAGGCCGATCCGCGTGCCAGGGAGGCGAGGGGCTCGGGGAAGGCGATGATGTCGAGGTCGCGGGCGAGGCCGCGCGCGATGCGGACAGCCGCCTCCTCGGCACTCATCTCCATCGGACGCCAGCCCTCGTAATCCCCACCCATGGTGGTTTTCACGTAACCGGGAGTCACCACGTTCATCCGGACGCCACGCGGACCGAGCTTGGCGCGCAGCGCCAATCCGTGGGCGAGCAAAGCCGCCTTGGTACCACTATAGGCCGGTGCGTCGGGCAAGGGCGCGAAGGCCGCGAGAGACGAGATCAGGGCGATCTGGCCGCTCCCGCGCGCCAGCATCAGGGTCACGCAGGGTAGGGCGACATTCAGTGCGCCGTTGAGATTGACGTCGACGGTCTCGAACGCCATCGCCTCGGTCTCGATATCCCCACCGGGATGGCCGCCGTTGATGCCGGCGTTGACGATGACGAGATCGAGGGGCGTCACCGCGTGCGTCTCGCGTAGCCATTCGCCCACGGCCTGCCTGTCGCGCACGTCGAGGGACCGGGTCGCCACGGTTGCGCCGAGGTCGCGGCACGTGGCGGCGACGGTATTCAGCCTGTCGATGCCACGCGCATTCAGAACGAGATGCGTGCCGGGCGCGGCGTAATGCCGGGCCAGAGCCGCGCCGATACCGCTCGACGCACCAGTGATGAGAATGACGGGCATGAGGCCTGTTCTAGAGCATCACCCTGGCAAGCGGGAACCCGTTCTCGGACAAGATGATGCCGTACCGATATCGGGGCGCACCGTCTCCGGAATGGGTCGAAGCCCGGCGGCGCTCGGTCAGTAGACCGGCGCGAGTTCCGGCGTCGTCGTCGTGCGCTCGCGAATCACCCTTGCGGCGGCCAGGGCCGGTGCAGGCAGACGGGCTTCGAGGCGCGAGACGCTCCCCGCCACGGCTCGGTCGATCGACGGACGGGAGAAGAATCCGCCATTCACCTGGGTCCGATGCAAGACGACCCGACGAAAATCCGCGACCAGCTGCATGTCGGGAGCTTCCGGCTTCGTCCAGAAGGTATCGAGCCCACCCTGATGCGTGAGGCCGGGTATGTTGTAGATCGCATCACCCGCGGCGACCGTCGGACGGCCGAGCTCCAGGGACAGCATCCCCACCGTGCTGTTCACCAGGACGACGCCTCGGCTGCCGGCGATGAGGTTCGGCAGGTCGCCGCCATCGATGAAATCGAGCCGGTCTTCCACGCCATGACGCCGGGCGGAGTTCCTGGCGTGTTTGCGCCAATTGACCAGCCCGCTGTCGAGGGGGTGGAGCTTGATCAGAAGGCGCGCAGCGGTGTTGGCATGGGCGGCAAAGGACGCGATGGCTCGGTCCATGAACCCTTCGACCCCCAGAAAAGGCGAGTGGATGCGAATCTGGTAATCGCTGTCGAGCTGCAATGGCAGCAGGAAATACTCGTGCTTGCGCGCCAGATAGATCTCATTGAGTTCCCGCGCCTGGCGGCGTGTACTGGCCCGGCCGGCGAACTTCTTGATCCAACCGACATATTCCGCCGCGATATGAATCGGCCGGTGGCTGCGGAAATGCGGGAAGAAATAGGGAAAGCCGATATTGGCGACGTTGTAGGCCACATCCCACAGGCTACGCCGGGCCATGTCGCCGCTCGCCGGCATAGCGCGGCCGGCCAGCGGCAGGCGGCGGGCGATGGCGCGGATCTCGTCGGGACAGCGAGGCAACGAGGAATGGCCGTTCACACCGCCGAGTTCGCACGTGACCCAGTTCGGCCGCAGATAGCCTTCCTCGAACACGTGGATACGAACGCCGAGGGGGCTTGCGGCCTCTCGCGCCGCGACGTGATAGGGCCGACAATCGCCGAACAGCACGATATCGGTCACGCCGTGCTCGACGATATAACCGGCGATATAGGCATCCCAGCCGTCGCGAGGGCCGCGATAATTGTCGGAGCCGAGGCGCCAGAACAGCCAGTCGCCCGATGAAAAGTTGATACGTCGAACCCGATGGCCGCGCTTGAGGAGCGCTTGGCCGAGATCCGCAAAGAAGGGCGACGCGATCCCCTGCAGAAACAGGAAGGTCGCTGGCCTCTCGCGTGTCGTGTCTACGCGTGTCGGCAACATGCGAAAGTGCTTGCTCCTGCGCCCGGCGAGGGCGTGTCGAATGGGCACGTGAGAGCCCTGATCGCACGGATGGTGCATTGCGGCAATTGGGTAGCACGGGGTCCTTAACGGAATTCCTGGCCGCGTGATGTGTCTGCAACATGACGCGCTGGCGACGCCTTTGAGATCCCGAACTCGAACGCTCCGATTGCCCGTTCTCTCACGAGATCGGATCGCGTGACGGCACGGATCGTCGTATGCCTGCGGCCCCGCATAACCGGATCCGCCATAACCGTTGCCAGACCTCTCGCCACCTTTCCCCCCGGCCGCCTCGTCGGTGCCCCGGCCTCTGCTTGCCACGAGCCGGCCGATTCGGGCTCTGCGAGCCGAGATCGAATCCGTGACCGGTCTCGCCTTCGCTCAAGCCTGGGCTCCGGGCGCCATCGGGGTGATATGGGGACGGCGCGGGCTTGCCGGGCGGTGCCTGCAAATGGCGGGTCGCCGGCTCCTCACCGTCGAACCGGGGCCTCTGCTCAGTCCCTACGATTCTCCCGAAAGGGGTCTGTCCAGCCTGCGCTTCACCCTTGACGGAGTTCCGTTCGGTGGCGAGGCCGGGATCCACGCGTTCGACCCTTGGACTCGGCAGCCGATCACCCTCGGCGAATGCCGCGATCGGGTGGCCTGGCTGGAGCGCCGGTTCCGCGACAACGAGAGCCTCACCGTCCTCGTCGGCATCTCGCGCTGGAAGCGGCCGGCCCTCGATGTCTTCGTCGGCGGACCGGCGGGTAAGCCTGTTTACGCCATGAATGCCGAGGAGGCGGTGGCGAAGGCGAGGAGCAGGGGACAAGCCGGAAAGGCCCGCATCCTCGCCTGGGCGACGCGGATGCCGGCACATTTGCCGTCGCTCTGCGCGGAGCACGGTATTCCCCTGGCCCGGATCGAGGACGGATTCCTGCGGTCGGTGGGGCTTGGAGCGAGCCTGCAGCCGGGCGCTTCTATCGTCGTGGATGACAGCGGCATCTATTACGACCCCCGCACCGAAAGCCGCCTCGCTCGCATCCTGAGGAACGAGGATTTCTCGCCCGAGCTCGTGGTCAGGGCCTCGCTCCTGCGCCGGCTCGTGGTGGAACGGCGCCTGACGAAATACAATGTCGGGCTCGCCGGAGATGCATCGGGTTGGCCCGAGGATCGGCGCATCGTGCTGGTGCCGGGGCAGGTCGAGGACGATGCCTCGGTGCGCCACGGCTCACCGCATGTCCGCTCGAATCTCGAACTCCTGCGCGCGGCCCGCAGCCGTAATCCGGGGGCATTCCTACTCTATAAACCGCATCCCGACGTGGAGGCCGGCTTCCGGCCGGGCGCGATCCCGGAGGCCGAGGTTCTGGCCCTGGCCGACAGGATCGTGGCGGGGCTCTCCATCGTCGACCTCCTCGACCGGGCGCACCATGTGGAGACAATGACCTCGCTTGCCGGATTCGAGGCGCTGATCCGAGGCTTGAGCGTGGCGGTCCATGGCCGGCCCTTCTATGCCGGCTGGGGGCTCACCGAGGATCTCGCACCGGGCGCCGACAGGGGGCGGCGGCTCGCCCTCGACGAACTCGTCGCAGGAGCGCTTCTCGTCTACCCGCTCTATCTCGATCCCGTGGCGATGAAGCCGTGCACGCCCGAGCAACTCCTCGAGCGGCTGAGCCAGAGCCGAGAGGCCGCTGCCCCCTCGAAGCTCGCCCTCAGTCGCAGGGCACAGACCGTCATGCGCCTACGCTACGCTGTTCTGAACCCCATCGTCCGCCTGATCCGGGCGCGACGGGGGATCGGGCGAGGCGGCGACAAGTGATGACTCTGCTCGCCGCTCTCACCTTGGCGTTGATCGGCTCCCTCGCCATCGAGGCGTGGGATGGTGCGGGCCGGCGGCCCATCGGCAGACGCCCCAGCGAGCTGGCCGTACGACTTGGCGGCTATGCGCTCCTGACGATATTCTGGTTCTGCTTCTCCTGGCGCCCCTGGCTCGCGGCCTTTTCCTGCCTGCTCACCGTCGCGATCCTGGTCGTGGTCAGCCGGTTGAAGCAGGCGGTGATCGGCGAGCCGCTGGTCTTCAGCGATTTCGCCCTGTTGCGCCAGGTGCCTCGCCATCCGGACCTCTATTATACGAGACCGATCACCGACCCGCGCATGGCTGTACCCCTCGGGGCAAGCCTCGCCGTCGTCGCCCTGTGGTACTGGATCGAGCCCAGCGCGCTGCCTGAAGAGCCGAGCGTCGCCGTCGTCTCGCTTATCGGTCTGCCCTGCCTCCTGGTCGGATTGGCCTCCGGCCTCGCCACAGGAATGGCGGCGCCATGGCTCGCGACCCGGTTTCCCCGACCCGATCTCGACGCGGATTGCGCCCGCTACGGGCTGCCGGCCACGATCATCGCCTATACCCTGCGCTGGACCAGCGACGTGCCGGAGCCCGAACCGGACGATACCGCTGTGCCCGGACCGGCCGCTCCGGCACCGCTCATTGTCGTCGTCCAGCTCGAATCCTTCGTCGATCCGGCCCGGCTCGGCGGTCCGAATCTGCCATTGATGGAGACGATCCGCCACCGTGCCTCGCGCTATGGCCGGCTGACGGTCCAGGCCCACGGTGCCTACACGATGCGGACGGAGCACGCCCTCCTCACCGGACGAGAACCGGAAAGCCTCGGGTTCGGGCGCTACGATCCCTATCTCAGCGGCGGTGGCGACGAGCCGACGAGCCTTGCCCGGCTTGCATCGGGGGCAGGGTACGCCACCGTGTTCGTGCATCCCTTCCACCGCGACTTCTTCCAGCGCGCCGAGGTGATGCGGCGGTTCGGTTTCACCCGGCTGGTGATGGAGGATGATTTCATCGGGGCCGCGAGAATCGGGCCCTATATCGCCGATGAGGCCGTCGCGGCCCGCATCCTGGCGGAGGTCGATGCGGTGCAAGAGCCCGTCTTCGTTTTCGCCGTGACCATGGAGAACCATGGGCCGTGGAAACCCGGGCGGCTCGACGGCATCACCGAGCCGCTGGACCAGTATCTCCACCACGTGGCCCATACAGGCCGGGCCGTCGAGACCTTGATCGAAGGTCTGGAAAGGCGCGATGCGATCCTGTGCGTCTATGGCGATCACGCCCCATCCCTGCCGACCTGCACGCCCGGCTTCGGCGATACAGCTACCGATTACGCGATCTTCGGCTTCGGAGCGTTCAGGGAAACGCCGCAGCGCATCGATATGAGCGCCGACGGACTCGGTCGTTTCCTCCGGTTCCGCATCGGGGAGCGCTCGGCAGACGAGGCCGGATCGGCTATCGCCTCACCATCGTACTGACACGAACGTGACCGACGCGAGACCGCGCATCGGCTCGACCATGCGATAGTAGAGCGATCGTTAAACGATCGAAGAGTTTTGACGCTATGAATGGTGGACCGTTCGAAAGGTCCGCTCTCGCACAGGCCCACGTGGCCAGCCAGCGAGACCGGAGATGACGGACGGTGCGTATCCGCCGACCCGACACGTGATCTGACAAGGCACTCGTCGCGGGGGCGGGTCTAGGAGAGTTCGATGTTTCCCAAAGCCACCCTGGCCATTGCCATCGCCGTCACGGTGTCCGGCTGCAACGCCTTCCTGCCCGCCGCCGGTCCGTCGACCTCGGCCGTGGTGGACGGCGCGGATCAGACGACGAGCGAGGGGACCTTCGCCCGCTACGAGTTCATCGACGTGAACGCCGCGGTGGTGGAGGCCTTGCGCGGACGCCCCCTCGACAGCCTGCTCTCCTCGTTCGGGGATGGACGCATGCCCTCGGAAGCGGTGATCGGCATTGGCGACGCCGTGGCCGTCTCGGTGTTCGAAGCCGGATCGGGTGGCCTCTATTCCGGACCGCTCACGGTCAACTCGATGTCCGCCGGCTCGAAGGCGGCGCAATTGCCCGAGCAGGTCGTCTCGCGCGATGGCGCGATCTCGGTCCCCTATGCCGGCCGGATCAAGGTCGCGGGGCGCCGCGCCCAGGACGTCCAGTCGCTGATCGAGACCGAGCTCGCCGGCAAGGCGATCCAGCCTCAGGTGATCGTCACCGTAAGCCGCCCGGTCTCGCAATCCGTCACGGTAGGCGGCGAGGCGGTGGGCGGTGCCCGCGTTCCGCTCGGCACCCAGGGCGATCGCATCCTCGACGTCATCGCTACCGCCGGTGGTGTGAAAGCCCCGGTCAGCGAAACCTTCGTGCGTCTGTCGCGCAACGGCAGGACGGCAACGGTGCCGCTGACGACGGTGGTGTCGAACCCCAAAGAGAACATCTACCTGCGCCCCAACGACAACCTCACCCTGGTGCGCGATCCCCAGACCTTCCTGGCCATCGGAGCACTGGGCACCTCCAACGAGATTCCGTTCCAGGCCGAGGGCATCACCCTAGCGCAGGCGCTGGCCAAGGCGCGCGGCCAGAGCGACGCCGATGCCGACCCCACCGGCACGTTCCTGTTCCGCTTCGAGCCGGCGCCGGTGGTCCGTCGCCTGAAGCCCGGAAGCCCGCTCCTCGGCACGCCGCTCGTCCCCGTGGTCTATCGGTTCGACATGCGCGACCCCAACAGCCTGTTCCTCACCCAGGCCTTCCGCATGCGCAACCGCGATATGGTCTACGTCTCGAACGCGCCGTTCACCGAGATCAAGAAGGTTCTCTCAGTCTTCGCCGCCGCGTCCCAGCCGATCACGACCGGCGTCCGCGTTGGCGGTGCCTTCTGAAGGGGAAGGCCTGTAATCGCGGATCGGCGGATCGCTCGACCGTTACGGGCGGCCCCCCGCGAAGCGGCGGCCCCGGCTTCGGGGTCGCGCCATCCGGCCGATGGTGCCGGCCTCAGGATCACACCCGTCGCGGGCGATGCCGCGCCGTCTGCACGGCGGAGCCGGGCAGGGTGCTCTCAGGGCTTGCCGCGCTTGGCCATCAGCTGCTCGATGAGGGAGCCGCCCTTCTCGATCTCCGCGAGTTCCTCGGCCACGGCCGTCACTGTCTCGCGGATCTGCTCCGGCGTGTGTTCGGAGGTGATGAAGAAGCGCAGGCGCGAAGAGCGCTCGGGCACCGCCGGATGGATGATCGGCTGCACGTTGATGCCGCGCTTGTACAGGCGGTCCGACAAGGTGACCGATTTCAGCGAATCGCCGACAATGACGGGAATCACGGCGAGGCCGAGGCTCGTTCCGGTATCGAGCCCATGCTTCTTGGCGCATGACAGGAACAGGTGGCCGTTCTGGCGCAGTCGCTCGACCCGGTGCGGCTCGGCCTGCATCAGGGCAAGGGACGCCTCGGCGGCGGCGGCCAGCGGCGGGGACAGGCCGACGCTGTAGATGAAGCCCCCGGCCGTGCATTTCAGGTACTCGATTAGGGCCGCCGGGCCGGCGATGTAGCCGCCGCAGGACGACAGGGTCTTCGAGAGCGTGCCCATCCAGATATCGACGAGGCGCGGATCCACGTCGCAATGCTCGGCGAGCCCGGTTCCCGTACGGCCGAGGACGCCGAGCCCGTGGGCATCGTCCACCATCAGCCAGGCATCGTAGCGCTGTTTCAGGGCGACGAGGCCGGCGAGGTCCGGCGCATCCCCGTCCATGCTGTAGAGGCCTTCGACCACGATCAGTGCGCGGCGATGCTCGTGGCGCGTGGCGCCGAGCAGGGTCTCCAGGGCGTTGAGATCGTTATGGGCGAAGGAGCGACGCTGGGCTCCCGAGAGCTGGGCCCCGGTGACGATGCTGTTATGGCTCAGCGCATCGTGGAAGATCACGTCGCCGGGTTCCAGCAAGGCGCCGATCGTGGTGACGTTGGTGGCGTGGCCGCTCACCATCACGACGCAGGCTTCGGTCTCGTAATGATCGGCCAGCGCCTGTTCGAGGCGGATATGACCGGGGCGCTCGCCGGCAACGATCCGGCTCGCGGAGGCCGAGGTGCCGAACTCGTCGATGGCCCTGCGCGCCGCCTCGCTGACGTCGGGATGTCCGTTGAGCCCGAGATAATCGTAGGACGAGAAATTGACGAAGCCCTTGCCGGCGATACGCGTCGTGGCGCCCGCCCTGGTCTCGTGGACCCGGAAGAACGGGTTGCCGAGGCCGATCAGGTCGGCGGCCGAGCGCTGTAGCCGCAACTCGCGGTAGCCCGGCAGGGTCTCGAATTTCTGCACCGATGCGTCCGTGGCCTTCGCCTCGGGGCGGGGCGGGGCCTGCCGGTTGGCATTGCGGCCGAGCCGGTTGGTGACGAAGCCCGCGAGCGCCGCGCGGCCGCCGTCGGGGCGGGCTGGATTACTCATGCGTGTTGAATCTTCCGATTGACCGATGCCGCCGAACGCGACCGGCCTTTCGGCCGGCCGCGCGGATCATGGCAGAATTTCTTTGATCTGGAGACTGTTCTGCTCGACGAGCTCGTGGAACGGCTCGAGTGTGCGGACATCCACGCCTTCGCTGGCATGGCGCTGGGCGAGGCTCATCACCGCCGCCGAGGCCTCGTCGACCGGCGCCGCCACGGACTGGATCAGCGTTTCTGCCAGTTCGACGACGGTCAGGCCCGAGGAGATACCCGAAGGCGGCGCGTCGAGGGCGAAGCGCTCCTGCAGGCTGGCGCCCAGTTCCACACCCATCAGCGAGTCGAGGCCGATCTCGGAGAGGTGGCGGACACGGCTGATATCGTCCTTGGGCAGACGCAGGATGCGGGCAATGTCCTCAACGATGGCATCGGACACGGTCTTGCGCACCGCATCGAGGTCCAGGCTCTTGAGCAAACCACCGATATCGATGGCGGTCACGGTGCCGGATTCCGCCTGCTGGTCGGAACCGAGATCGCCGTAGCTCGGCGAGCGCATGGTCGCGAGACGCTCGCGCGCCTTGCCCCAATGCATCGAGGCAATGGCCAGGACAGCATCGTCGGGTGACGAGCCTTGCCCTTCCAGGGCCTCGGCCATGAGGTCGAGGGAGCGGCGGGCATCCATCGGCGTCACGCCGACGCGGCCGGCCAGGGTCTCCATCACCGCGCGGTTGCGCGCCAGTACGCCGACATCGCCGATCGCGCCCCAGGCGACCGCGAGGGCGGGCAGTCCCAGCGCCTTGCGACGGCGGGCAAGCCCCTCCATGAAACCGTTGGCGGCGACGTAGGCACCCTGTCCCGGATTGCCGATGAAGGTCGTGGCCGAGGAGAACAGCACGAAGTAGTCGAGCTGCCGCTCGCGGGTGGCTGCATCCAGATGCTCGGCGCCGACGACCTTCGGGCGGATGACCGCGTCGAGGGCAGCCGCGTCGAGATTGGCGATGAGGCCATCCTGGAGCACCATCGCCCCATGGATCACGCCCGCGAGCCTGCGGCCGTCGCCCTCGACCTCGGCAAGGAGATCGTCCACCGCCTCGCGACTGGTGATGTCGCAGGCCATCGCCGCGACGCTGACGCCGCGGACAGCCAGATCGGCCACCACCTGCTTGGCCTCAGGGCTCGAGGCGCCCTTTCGGCCGACCAGAACCAGGTGACGGGCTCCCCGGTCGGCAAGCCACCGGGCCGCCTCGATGCCGAAGCCGCCAAGCCCTCCGGTGATGAGGTGGACGCCTTCCGACGAGACCCGGAAATCGGACTTGCGCTCGACCACGATGCTGCCCGGCTTCGGCGGGGCGATGACGATTTTCCCCACATGCCCGGATTGCTGCATCAGTCGGAACGCGTCCGAGACCTCGTCGGCGGTGAAGGGCTGGAACGGCAGGGGCTTGAGACCGCCTTCCGTGAACAGGGCCATCACCTCTCGGAACAGACGCGCCCCGTCCTCGCCCTGGTGCTGGAGCACCTGATCGAGATCGACGCCGAAATAGGAGAGGTTCCGGCGGAACGGGCGCAGGCCGATATGGGTGTTGGCGACATAGTCGCGCTTGCCCAGCTCGATGAAGCGACCGAACGGCTTCAGGCAGTTCAGGCTGCGTTCCATCGCTTCGCCGAACAGGCTGTTCACCACGATGCCGACCCCGTCGCCCGTGATGCGGCGGACTTCGTCGACGAAGGCGAGGGAGCGGGAATCGAGGACGTGCTCGGCCCCGAGAGCCTTCACCAGCGCACGCTTCTCGCGCGACCCGGCGGTGGCGATGACGCGGGCTCCCTTCAGCTTGGCGATCTGCAGGGCGGCGAGCCCGACGCCACCGGCACCACCATGGACCAGCACCCATTCGCCGCGTCGCAGCCGGGCGCAGCTGACGAGGCTATAATAAGCGGTGAGGAAGGCGACCGGCACGGTCGCCGCCGCCTGCGGGTCGAGGCCAGGCGGGCTCGGCGCCACCACGAGCTCAGGCACCACGATATGGGTCGAGAAGCCCGATTGCGCGAAGGCGACGACAGGGTCGCCCACCTTGAAGGCGGCGACACCCTTGCCGACCGAGACGACGCGACCGGCGACTTCGAGGCCGAGACGCGGACCGGCGAAGCCATCCTCCAGGATCTCCTCCGGGAGCATCGACAGGGCCCAGAGCACGTCGCGGAAGTTGAGGCCCGTGGCCTCCACGGCGATCTCGACCTCGCCGCGTCCGGGCGTGCGCCGCTCGGCCGGTCCCCAACGCATGTCGTTGAGGCCGCCGGTGACGCTGCGTTCCAGCTGCGCGGCTGGAGCCGCTACGGCATCGGAGGCGGGACGGCGTGAAAGCTGCCCCGGCGCGAACCGGATCACGCGGGTGGCGTCCGCGTCGAGGATGATCTCCGTCTCGGTGGTGCCGGACAGGATCACGTCACGCAGGCGCTCGGATGCCTGCTTGCTCGTCATCGCCGCGGTGAGATCGATGCGGCGAATGTCGAGGGTGGCGACCTCGTTGGCGAGGGTGCGGGTGAAGGCCCAGAGGCCCGCTTCCACCGCTCCGTCGGCGTCTCCGTCATGACGCGTCGCGCCCGGACAGATGACCCAGAGGCGGGTCTGACGGGTCCCGAGATGTTCGACGCAGCGCTTGAGACCGAGGCAGCGTTCGCGCAACCGGTCGGCGGCGTCGCCCTTGGTGTCGAAGGCTCCGGCGAGGAACACCACCGTATCGGGGGTCTCGCGTTCGAGTTCGAGCAGCGATTGCTCGGAATCGAGGATGATAGAGACATGGACACCGGCGGCGACGAGGAGCGTCGCCAGCGACGAGGCGGTTTCCGCCGCGAAGGAATCCTGCGACCCGATGATGAAGGTGAAGGTCTGGCCGGTGGAGGCCTTTGCCCGTACCGGTGCCTCGGCGAGGAAGAGAAGATCGTCGCCATTGGCCGAGACCGCCCGGTCGACGGCGACGCGGACGAGACCGGTATCGCTGAGCGAACGCTGCCAGCCGGTGATGTCGTCGAGGCGTCCCAGGGGCATCCCGTCCAGACTCTCGAACCAATCGGGCAGCAGACCGAAGACGAGGTCGCGGAAGAGCGAAGCGCCCGGCTCCACCGCCAGCAGGAACCCACCCGTGGCGAGGGCGTCGGCGATCTTGCCGAGAAGGCCGCGCTCGGTCCGGTGCAGGACGTTGCTTGCCAGGATCGCGTCGAAGCCGCCTTCCGTCAGGTCGGCTTCGTCCTCGATCACGGTGACGCCGCGCGGCAGGGCGAGGCGGGCGCGTTCGGCGAGGCGGCGATCGGTCTCGAACACCGTAAGGTGCGCGGCGATTCCATCGGCGATGGCGGCCGCCTGGGCCGAGAGCGGCCCGAACCCGAGCTGAAGCAGGCGCAGGGACCGGTCCGTCGGAAGGTCGGTGCGGGCGCCGTCGAGAATACCGGCGATCACATCCGAGGATGCGCGGGCGCTGGCGCTGCGCAGGACGAAGGCGTCGAGAGCGTTCTGCGACAGGGTGGGCTGGCTCGCGAGATCACCGTCGAGGAGGCGGGAGACGACGGCGCCGAGATCCGCCGTGAGCACCAGTTCGGCGGACAGTTCGGGATGGTCGGCCGCGATCCAACGCATGATCTCGTCGGGGGCGGGCAGGGTCACGTCCTTGCGCAGAGTCCAACGCGTTCCGTCGAGGGTGGCGAGCCCGCTGCTCTCGAGGGCGTAGAGGGCGTTCAGCAGCCAGGGCCGCATCGATTCCGGCACACGATCGTCGATGGCGACGGTGCCTGAGCGCTGCAGCCCTTCGGCCATGCGGTAGGCGAGGGAGGTGGCCCAGCCTTCGAGGAGAAGATGGCCCGGCGAGAGTGCAGCATCGGCGGGCGCGAGAGCCGCCTTGATGCCCGGACGGACCGCATCGGCGATGCGGGCGCGGCGATCGAGGGGGATCGCGGTCGGCTCCGTGGCGAGTTCCGACCTCTGCGCGATGGCGTAGGCGGCGAGATCCTGGCCGGACTTGGCGCGCAAGGCCTGGAACCGGCCTTCCCGCAGGGTCGCGATGACGTCGCCGGCCTCATCCACCAGGGTGAAGTCAGCGAGAATGCTACGCTCGTTGCAGCGCCGCGTGCGGATCATCGCCCGGGCGATGACGGCACCGGGCCGGATCAGCCGGATCTCGCCGAAACGCACCGGCACATAGGCCTTGGTCGATCCCTCGCCCAACAGGTCGGCGAAGAGCAGGATCAGGCCGTGGAAACAGGCATCGAGCCGCGCCGGCACGAGGCCGAAGCGCGGATCCGGCTCCGCCGGCTTGAGTTCGGAGACGATCACGGTCTCGTCCACACGGGCACTGAGGGCCACTTGGCGGAAGCTCGGCCCGAAATCGAGACCTGAGGCGGCTGCGAGACGATAGAGAGCCTCGCCCTCGACGGCGTTCTCGGCCTGGATGACAATGTCCTGCCGGGGACGCGCCGCGAAGGTGCCGTCCACGATCTTGGCGGAGGCGTGCAACTGCCAGCCCGCCTGGGTCAGCCGAGGCCGGCTGAGGATCTGGATCTGGTTGGCGCTGCCCGAGAGCCGCACGGCGACTTCGCGGAGGGCGTCCTCACCGAAGACCATCGGCGACTGGATTTCGAACTCGGCGAGGACGACGTCGTCGCTGCGCATCGCCTCGCGGGCGACGCCCAAAGCCATCTCGATGAAGGCCGCACCGGGCAGGATCGCCTGGCCGTCGATACGGTGATCATCGAGTTCCGGCACCGTGGCGATGTCGAGATGGCCGTTCCACTCGAGGCCGTCGGCCGAAAGGCGCGATCCGTAGAGCGGATGATAGGCGCGGGCCGTCGCGGCGCCCACGCCTTCCGAGGTCTCCGACAGCCGGAACGGCCGACGCTGCCAGGGATAGGTCGGAAGCGCGACATCGCCCTTCGGGTTCTCGCCGAAGACCGCCGCCTCGTCGACGGCGGCACCGTGGACAAGGGCCGAGGCCAGGGCGCGGGCGAAGGGGTCACTGCCAACGGGTTTGTTGGTGAGGACGCCGACCGTTGCGTTCTCGATGCCGAGGGGCTCGATGCAATCGCCGATATGCGGCAGCAGGGTCGCCCTTGGGCCGACCTCGACGAAGATGCGGGCGCCCTTGCGGGTCGCTTCCTGGACAGCCTCGCAGAAGCGCACCGGCTCGCGGATGTTGCGCCACCAATAGCCGGCGTCGAACTCCCCGCCCTGCAGCACTGCCCCGGTCACGGTGGAGACCATGGGGATCGTGCCGGGATGCGGCTTCAATCCTGCGAGATCGCGCAGCAGCGGCTTCTCGGTCGGGTTCATCAACCGGCCGTGGAAGGGGTAGGCGAGGTCGAGCTTGCGACCACGGCGGCGCTTGCGCGCCAGCGCCTTCATGGCCGCGTCGATATCGGCGACCGGGCCCGCCACGGTGACGGCCTTCGGGCTGTTATAGGCGGCGATGTCGAGGCTCGGATAATCCTCGAGGAAGATCTCGATTTCCTCCACGGGTGCCAGCAGCACCGCCATGGTGCCGAGGCCGCGCGTCGTCTCCTGATGCTGGCTGCGGTAGAAGATGACCTTCACCGCCTGTTCCAGGCTCAGGATGCCAGCTCCCTCGGCCGCCGCGATCTCACCCACGCTGTGCCCGAGCACGTAGGACGGGACGAGACCGGCGGCCTTCAGGGCCGTGGTCGAAGCGCTGGAAATAGCGAAGATCAGTGGCTGCGAGACCCGCGTGAGGACCATGCGCTCGGCCAGATCCTCGGCGAACAGGGCTTCCTTCAGCGACCAGCCCGAGATCTCGGCGAACAGGACGTCGATCCGGTCGAAGGCCGACCGGTAGATGGCGTTGCGGTCATAGGCCTCCCGGCCCATCCCCACCCATTGGCTGCCATTGCCGGAATAGACGAACGCGATCTCGGCGCTACGGTCGACGGCGGTGCCGACCCGGGCGATGTCGGTCTCCTCGGCATCGGCGACCGCGCGCAACGTGGCGGGCAGGTCTGCGTTCATGGGCATGGCGAGGCGGGTCGACAGTCGCTCGCGGCGATGAGCGGCGGCGGCGGCGATCCGCACGGTCTCGGCGGAATCTGCGCGTTCGAACCGATCGGCGTAGTCGAGAGCGAGTTCGTTCAGCGCGGCGCGGCTCTGGGCAGAGAGGAGTAGCAATTCTGGCCCGCGCCCGGCATCGCTCGCGGCGGAGGCCGGCGCGCCGTCGGTGAGGACGATGTGGGCGTTGGTGCCGCCGAAGCCGAAGGAGTTGACGCCGGCGAAACGCTCACCCCGGCCACGCGGGATCGCCAGCGGCGCGGTGACCACCGAGAGATTGAGCTTGGTGAAGGGAATGTCGGGATTGAGAACGGTCGCATGCAGCGAAGGCGGCAGCAGATCGTGCTCGAGGGCGAGACTTGCCTTCAGAAGACCGGCGAGGCCCGAGACCGGCTCGGTATGTCCGATATTGCTCTTGATCGAGCCGATCGGCAGCGGCTCCTTGCGGGGCCGGCCGATCTTCCCGCCGATGGCGCCGGCCTCGATCGGGTCACCCACCGCCGTGCCGGTGCCGTGCGCTTCCACGAAGGCGACCGCATCGAAATCGATCTCGGCCTCGCGATAAACCTGTTCGAGCAGCGCACCCTGTGCGTAGCCGGAAGGCAGGGAGATGCCGGTGGTCCGGCCGTCGGAATTCACGCCGCTCGCCGCAATGACGCCACGCACGGTATCGCCGTCGCGCGAAGCGGCCCGCGCCGATTTCAGGACGAGAACGACGCCGCCCTCGGACCGGACATAGCCATCGGCATTGGCCGAGAAGGCTTGGCACAGCCCGGTCCGCGACAGCATCTGCGCGTTGGAAAAGCAGATGAAGTTGAAGGGGCTGGCGAGCAGGTTCACGCCCGCCACGACCGCGGTGTCGATCCGGCCACTGGCGATCGCCGCGACGGCGGCATCGAGCGCTACGAGCGAAGAGGAGCAAGCGGTATCGACGGTGAAGCTCGGCCCCTTCAGGTCGTAGATGTAGGAAATCCGGTTGGACAGGATCGAGAGCGTGTTGCCGGTCGCCGCATAGGCATCACCCGAAGAGGTATCGAGGACGCGCAGGTTTCCGTAGTCAAGGGACGAGGCGCCGACGAACACCCCGATCTGCGACCCCGCCACGGCGGAGGGACGCAGGCCCGCATCCTCCAGGGCCTCCCAGGTCAGTTCGAGGAGGAGCCGCTGCTGCGGGTCCATCTGCTCGGCTTCGCGGGGCGAAATGCCGAAGACGCCGGGATCGAACGACCAGATGTCGTCCAAGACGCCCGCCGACCATGTGTAACTCTTACCGCGCTCCTGCGCGCGTGGATGGCCGAACCGCTCCAACGACCAGCGATCGTCAGGGATACGCCCGACGGCGCAGCGGCCCTCGCTCAGAAGCTGCCACAGGCCATCGACGCTTGCAGCGCCGGGCAACCGGCACGAACGGCCGACGATCGCTATGTCTGTACGCTTGATCACGTTCGGTTCGCACACGCTCTTGATCGAGGACATCGCCGTCTCGCACCTGCAGCGGACAACCGACGTGAGGATGCATAATATGCAGCCGGAACCGTGTCCAACCCATGGCAGCTTTGCTGCAGCAGAGAGACAGGGGGGATTTCGAGATACGGATAGTTTCACGGGCTGATAAAAATCACACAGTCATGATTACGGCAGCATTCAATATAGGCCGCTACTTCAACGGCACGTCTGAAACTGTACAAACCTATCCCGCATCGGCATAATATAAAACATTATTAACGCACCGCGCCATCGGTTTCCAGAATTATTATTGTATTACTACAATAAAAAAATCGACACTTAGTAACAAACGTGACTTAATTTACATAACTCAACAATCTATGCATCGGAAAATCCCCAATGCTAATGCGCCCGTCATATTTGTGATACTATAGTAAAAGGTGATTTATAGCATATTCTTCGACTATCATGAAGGTGTCGATTTTTCATTTTTCTTATTGATAATGCCTGGAGTAAAAATCCACTTACGCTCCGTCACGATATTCATTCAAGCACCTCTATGCTGCACCGCAACATAAATGCCTCACCTAGAGCTCGATGGGATAGGGTGGTCCCATCGAAGAAAACGCGACCCGGATCAAAGGAACGCCTGCTTTCCGCGAAAAGGCCCTTGACGCCCGTTCCAGCCGAAAGCTATACGCCGCTCCTCGCTGCAGCGGAAACGCTTCAGCCGGGGCGCGTAGCTCAGCGGGAGAGCACTACCTTGACATGGTAGGGGTCACAGGTTCGATCCCTGTCGCGCCCACCATTTCCCTTCGGGTGAGATGGACGAGAGAACAAAAGCCCCGGAAACGGGGCTTTTTCTCGTTCTGGCAGCCCCTCCGTCGTGAACGCACGGCTTGCTCGTACGGCGAGGCTTTCGTGTCCATCGCGCCCTAGGCAGCGAATGGCGGTTGTCTCATGCCAGCCACTGTCACGCTTGCGTGAGCCGCCGTCCCGGTCACAGAACCGCCTCAGACAAAGAGTGTAAGGCGAGCGCTTTCATTCGGCGCCGGGCATCTCGGCCACCGTGCCGGATGCCGGAGATCACGATGAGCCGAAACTTGGCATTCTCGAATGCGGTCGGACGGTTCGGCCTCGGATGCAGCGCCATCGATCTGCGCGCCCTCGACGATCCGCGCGGCTACGTTCGCGCACAGCTCGACATGTCGGTGACGGCGCCCGAAGCCAAACTGATGTCAACGACCGATCAGCTGCAGGCAATGATGCATCGTCGTCAGCTTGCGAAGCAGCGCCGCGAAGCGATGGCGGATGCGGACGGTGCCAAGGTCAAGCCAGGCAGCAATATGCAAGATGGTGCCATGGCGATGGCACCCGGCACAGAGCCATCAATGGGTGGCGGCATGATGGAGAACGACTCCCAGGCCAAGGCCACGCAGGGGTCGATCATGAAGAGCGCCGATGAGCTGATCATATGGCTCAGACTGGCGGCGACCGAGGCACCACTGCACGAGCGGCTGTTTCTACACTGGACCAATCACTTCACCATCGGGGCTGGGAAGGGGAAATCCAGCCTTACGGCGGGTTCGTTCCAGCGCGAAGCCATTCGGCCATTCATTCTCGGCCGCTTTCACGACATGGCCAAGGCGGCGATCCTGCACGCCTCCATGCTCTATTATCTCGACAACGCATCCTCGATCGGCCCCGATTCCAAGGTCGGGCGCATCAAGAAATCCGGCCTCAACGAGAATCTCGGACGCGAGGTGCTCGAACTCCACACACTGGGCGTCGATGGCGGCTACAGTCAGGCCGACGTCACGGCATTGGCCTCCGTCCTCACGGGCTGGACCGTGGATATCAGCCCAAGATCCGAGACTTTTGGCGAGGTGGTGTTCCGTGAACGCCAGCACCAGCCTGGGCCGAAGACCATCCTCGGTAAGCGTTACGCGGAAGCGGGAGCGGAGGAGTTTCCCGCGGTCCTAGCCGACCTCGTGCGCCACCCATCCACGGCACGCTACGTGACGCGACGGATGGCGCGTGCGTTCGTATCGGAAAAGGCGTCGGACTCTCTTCAGAAGAATCTCGCCAAGGTCTTTCAGGACAGCGACGGCGACCTAAAGGCCGTGACCGCCGCGCTGATCCAAAACGACGAGGCCTGGACCGCCGCTCCCGTGAAGCTCCGCTCGCCGATCGAGTTCCTCGCCGCGACCGGTCGCCTCCTCGGACAAGCGCCGGTTAGACCATCGCCGAAAGCCTCGCTTCTCGCGATGGGCCAGCCGTTCCTGGCCGCCCCGTCACCCAAGGGATGGGCCTAGGAAGACGATGCCTGGGCGACCTCGGATGGCATCAAGAGCCGGATCGACTGGGCGCAGCAATGCGCGACGTTCAACGCGAACCATATCGATATCCGCAAACTCGTGGACGACCGGATCGGCAGCTATTTCTCGGACGAGACCCGGCGCGTGATCAGGCAGGGCGAAAGCCCCGAACAGGCATTGGCCCTGCTGATGCTCAGTCCGGAATTCCAGCGGCGCTAGCCGGTCGAGAGGCGATGACCCCATGAACCCTCAGGAACACGCCCACCTGCCGACGCGCCGCAACCTGCTGCTCGGCGCCGGCGCCCTCTTCGCCTGGCCCTATGTGCCCAAGGTCTGGGCCGCGTCCGGCCGCGACCCGCGCTTCCTAGTGGTGGTGCTGCGCGGTGGGCTCGACGCCTGTCGGCGGTGATGCCGGTGGGCGATCCGCAATTCGCTTCGATCCGCTCCGGCTTCAAGCTGTCACCGACGCACACGCCCTTCCGGCTCGATCCGCTGTTCTCGCTCAATCCGGCCATGCCGAACCTGGCCGATCTCTATGCCAAGCGCGAGGCCACGCTGTTCCATGCCGTCGCTACCCCCTACCGCGCCCGCTCGCATTTCGACGCGCAGGAGGTCCTCGAGAACGGGATGACGCGCTCCAGTTCCGGCGTCGATACCGGTTGGCTCAATCGCGCACTGTCCCTCGTTCCCAAGGCCAAGGGCATCGAGTTGCGGCCGGCCAAGGCTCTCTCCGTCAGCGCGACGACACCGCTGATCCTGCGTGGTCCGGCCCAGGTCGAGACATGGCAGCCGCAGACTCTTCCCTACGCCTCGGCCGATACGCTGATGCGGCTTCAAGCGCTCTACGACGACAAGGACCAGGCCCTGGCAAATGCCCTGCGCGAGGGTGTGCAGGTCGACGATTTCATCGCCTCGGATCCGAGCATGGCGGCGATGGGCAAGCAGCCGTTGAGGGGCCCCAACAGCTTCGCCTCGGCCGCCCGCGCTGCGGCCTCGCTCATGGCGCCCGTCACCGGCCCCCGCATCGCCGTGATGAACTTCGACGGTTGGGACACACACTCGTCCCAGGGCCCCTATGAGGGGCGTCTCGCCAGGAACCTGGCCTCCCTCAATGCCGGAATAGCGGCGATCAAGGAGGGACTCGGCGCCTCCTGGGCACAGACCTCCGTTCTGATCGTCACGGAATTCGGGCGCACCGTGCATATGAACGGCTCCTCCGGCACCGATCACGGAACGGCGACGGTGGACTTCCTCGTCGGAGGCGCGGTGGCAGGGGGACGGGTGATCGCCGATTGGCCGAGCCTGAAGGAAAGCGCCCTGTTCGAAGGTCGCGACCTCGCGCCGACGACGGATCTGCGCGCCGTGATGAAGGGCCTGCTGATCGATCAGTTCGGGTTCGAGGAGAAGGTCCTGTCGGAAAAGATCTTCCCCGGCAGCGAGAAGGCCCCCGGCATGAGGGATCTGCTTCGGGCCTGACATGCGCGAGGCGCAGAGACTACGCCATCGGCCCTCGTCAAAAGATGGAGGGGGTCCGTCTGCGCGAAGGGATGCCGACGCCGCCCGGTTCATCGACGTTTGGGGGCGCCTCTACGGCGATCTCCACGGCCGGGGGCAGCTGCGCGACCTGTTTGGCGCGAGACGGCGCCACCTTCCCGACGCGCTCGATCCTGACGCCGACATAGTCGCCCCGCCTCCAGGCGAGCTTCACCATGCAGACGAAGTCACGGCCGATGATGCGGAGCAGAAAGGAAGGCGGCAAAGCTTGGTAGGACGGGATGCCGAGCTTGGCACCGGATTTGGAGACGTCCTTCACGGTGCAGGGGATTTCGCTGCCGTCCGGAAGGCGGATATTAGCGATCCAGTTGGTTGAGTTCCGGTCCTCGCGCCGCGGCACCGGATCCTGCGACTCGCCCGTCTCTTTGTCCGACCGCACTTAAGACGCTCCGGCGTTTCGCCATTACTCGCATCGGCATAAGCCGAGAACGTTTACGGACATCTACTGGCAATCGGAATTTCTCGCGGTGCTTGGCGGCCGATACGCGAGGTCGCGCGATCCGAAGCATAAGGCATCGCGGACATCATCGTCGCCGGATCGGCCCAGATGCGAGGGGACTTCGCCGGTCAATAGATGCACCTGATCACCCCCACGAAGGCTGGATTGGACCATCATAGGCGCTGCTGGAGAAGCGCCCGCCGGACGCAGGCGGTCATAATCCAACCGCACGGGCATGTTTTCGAGTTCTCGAATTCACACTTTTCTTCTAAGAGGAAGAGAGTGTCCGACCGCCGTTCGCAAACGGTATCGCAGACTTTCCTACGAACTAAGCTTGACAATCGAACGTGACGGCGGGGGCGGCAGTGGCTAAGGGGCGGGAATCGGCCGAGATCATTTCGGCGTTGGCAAGTTGCCGGACAGCGTTCATCGGCGTCGCGGTGATGAGCGGTTTGGTCAACATTTTATATCTGACCGGATCGTTCTTCATGCTCGAAGTCTACGACCGCGTCATTCCGAGCCGCAGCGTGCCGACACTGGTCGGCTTGGTGATCCTCGCCCTCGTCCTCTACGGATTTCAAGGCATTCTGGAGACGATCCGCTCGCGTATCCTTGCACGCGTCGGCGCGTCTCTGGACGAAGCCCTCAGCGCGCGGGTGTTCGACATCGTCGTACGGGCTCCCCTGAAGGGTGCCACCCCGGGCGACGGGCTGCTGCCCCTGCGCGATCTCGACCAGTTGCGTGCCTTCCTCGGCGGCACGGGCCCCTCGGCCTTCTTCGATCTGCCGTGGATGCCGATCTACGTCTTCATCTGCTTCCTCTTCCACCCCCTCATCGGCGTCGCCGCACTCGTGGGCGCGGCGGTCCTGGCCGTCCTCGCCCTGACCACGGATCGCTCGACGCGTGGGCCCTCGCAGACCGCCACCGCCCACGGCATGCGCCGCAACGGATTGGCAGAAGCCGGCCGCCGCAATGCCGAGGTGCTCGCCGCCATGGGAATGCAGGGACGTTTCGCCGATCGCTGGGGTGGTGCCAACCGCGACTACATGCAGTCGCAGATGAACGTCTCGGACGTCGCCAGCGGTTTCGGTGCGGGCTCGAAAGTGTTCCGCATGGCGCTGCAATCGGGTGTGCTCGCCCTCGGTGCATGGCTCGTCATCAACAATCTGGCTTCGGCCGGCGTCATCATCGCCTCGTCGATCCTCGTCGCCCGTGCCCTGGCTCCCGCGGAACTCGCCATTGCCAATTGGAAGGGATTCGTTCAGGCGCGCCAGAGCTGGGCGCGGCTCTCGGAGCTGTTCGCGCGCCTGCCCGCCGCCGAACAGCCCCACGCGCTGCCCGCTCCGTCGCAGAGTCTCGTCGCCGAGAACGTCACCCTCGCACCGCCCGGCACCCAGCGCATCGTCGTCCAGGATGTCAGCCTTTCGCTGCAGCGCGGACAGGGGCTCGGAATCATCGGCCCGAGCGCGTCGGGTAAGTCCAGCCTCGTCCGCGCCATCGTCGGCGTCTGGCCTCCCGTTCGCGGCAAAGTCAGGATCGACGGCGCGGCCATCGACCAATGGTCCAGCGCCGATCTCGGACCGCATATCGGCTTCCTGCCGCAGGAAGTGGAGCTGTTCGCGGGCACCATCGCCGAGAACATCGCGCGGTTCGATCCCAACGCACAATCGGGCGCCGTCATCGCGGCGGCCAAATCGGCGGGAATCCACGAGATGATCCTGCGCCTCACGGAAGGCTACGACACCCGGATCGGGGAGGGCGGCGCCGGCCTGTCGGCGGGTCAGCGCCAGCGTGTCGGCCTGGCGAGGGCGCTTTATGGCGACCCCTTCCTCGTGGTGCTGGATGAACCCAACTCGAATCTCGACGGGGAGGGCGAGAATGCCCTGACCCAGGCCATCGTCGGTGTGCGGCAGCGCGGCGGCATCTGCATCGTCGTGGCGCACCGCCCCAGCGCCCTGGCGGCCGTCGACATGATCCTGATGATGGCCGACGGGCGGGCCCAGGCCTTCGGCCCCAAGGACGAGGTGCTCAAGCGCGTCCTCCGGTCGACCCCGGCTCCCGCCGCCGAGCCCGTCGCCGCACAACGAACCGGCGCGAACGTCGCCACCCTGCAGGAGAGCGCGTGATGGCCATCGCACTGTCGCCCGTCGGACTTCCCGCCGCCCAGGTCCGCCCCACGGCCAACGGGTCCATCCGCCGCCACCTTGCCGTCGCCATCGGTGTCGGCGCCGTCCTCGTCGTCGGCATCGGGGGCTGGGCCACCTTCACGATGATCTCGGGAGCGGTGATCGCTCCGGGGCAGCTCATGGTCGAATCGGATGTGAAGAAGGTCCAGCATCCCACCGGCGGCGTCGTCGGTGAGTTGCGGGTGAAGGAGGGCGCACGGGTCAAGGCCGGCGACATCCTGATCCGCCTCGACGAGACCCAGACCCGCGCCAATCTCGACATCATCCTGAAGGCGCTCGACGAATTCGCGGCCCGCCGCGCCCGCGACGAGGCGGAGCGTGACGGCGCATCCGAGATCACCTTCCCGGCGGATCTCCTGGCCCGCAAGGCCAAGGATCCGTCCGTCGCGCATCTGGTGGACAGCGAAACCCGCCTGTTCCACGCCAGGGTCGCCGGCCGCGAGGGCCAGAAGGCGCAGTTGCGCGAGCGCGTCTCCCAGCTCGGCGAAGAGATCAAGGGCCTCACCGAACAGGCCGCCGCCAAGGAGCGGGAAACGGCGCTGATCGGGACCGAGCTGAAGGGCGTGCGCGAGCTCTACGGCAAGAACCTCGTGCCGCTCTCGCGCGTCACGGCGCTCGAACGCGACGGCGCCCGGCTGCAGGGCGAGCGCGGGCAGCTCATCGCCTCCACCGCATCGGCCAAGGGAAAGATCACCGAGATCGAACTGCAGATCTTCCAGATCGATCAGGACATGCGCACCGAGACCGGAAAGGAACTCGCGGAGATTCGCGGCCGCTGGTCGGAATATGTCGAGAAGCGCATCGCCGCGGAGGATCAGCTCAAGCGCATCGACATGCGCTCGCCTCAGAACGGCACGGTCCACCAGCTGACCGTGCACACGATCGGCGGCCTCGTGGTTCCCAGCGAGCCGGCGATGCTGATCGTGCCCGACGCCGACAAGCTCATCGTCGAAGTAAAGATTCAGCCGCAGGACATCGACAACGTCCGCGTGGACCAGCGGGCGGTCCTGCGCTTCCCGGCCTTCAACCAGCGGGTGACGCCCGAGATCGACGGGATCGTGAGCCGGGTTTCCGCCGACGTCTCGCAGGACCCGAAGAGCGGCATGACCTACTACACCGCGCGCATCCGCATGACGGAGGATCAGGTGGAGCGCCTCGGCAAGGTCCAGCTCGTGCCCGGCATGCCTGTGGAAGCGTTCATGCAACTTGGGGACCGCTCGGTCATCTCCTACCTGACGAAGCCTCTGACGGACCAGATCGCCAAGGCTTGGCGCGAGCGTTGACGGCTCCGAGAGGCGAAGCATGGAGACCCCGACCATGCGTCGGGGCGAGAGTTTTAAGAATCCGCATCATGGGCAGGTCGGTTGCATCTTGCCTTCAGGCGCTCAAGCCTGATATGGCAACCGCCTTTCCGCGATGCGTGAACTGCCATCGCCGAGGACGCCTTACCGAGGTGCCTCGTTCCCGAGACCCTATGGACAGGCGGCGGGCTCAAACCCGGCCGACGTGAGACCGATGAAGATTCGCAACTCCCTCAAGTCCCTCCGTGGCCGTCACCGCGACAACCAGCTCGTGCGCCGTAAGGGCCGCGTCTACGTCATCAACAAGACGCAGAAGCGCTTCAAGGCCCGCCAGGGCTGAGGCTGCGGGCTGCCCGGCAATTCGGGGCAGCCGCGTCAAGCCAGCCTGTTGACGGCGGCGTGAAGGGCGAGGAAGCTCGCTCTCATGACGCTGTCCCGGTACCTCGGCATTCTTTTCAACGCTGCGCTCCTGAGCGCCGCGTTTTTTTCGTTCGGGGCATCGTCCGCCGACGCTCTACCTCAAGCGAGTCAGGGCCGGGAGACCGGACAGGTCAAGGAAACCGAGAAGGATGCACCCAGGAAGGTGCAGGCGCCGAGCCTCGAAGATCTCTATGCGAGGCTGAAGGCGTCCGAGGACGATGCCGAGGCCAAGGGTATCTCCCGCCTGATCGAGCAGCGTCTCGGGCGCTCCGGCAGCGCCACGGCGGATCTCCTCACCGAACGTGCCCGCCAGGCGATGTCGGGCCGCGATTATGCCCTCGCCGTCGAGTTGATGGACCGCGCCACCACCCTTGAGCCGCAATGGGCGGAGGGCTGGAACCGCCGGGCCACGGTGTTCTGGCTGCTCACCGACCAGACCAATGCCGTGGCCGATCTGCAGCGGACGCTGGTGCTGGAACCACGACATTACGAGGCCTGGGCGGCACTGGGCCGGATCTACCTATCGATGGATGACAAGCGCCGTGCCCTCGACGCTTTCAGGCGCGCCTCTGCCATCTATCCGCGCATGGAGAAGCTCCAGAGCGCCATCGACCGGCTTGTCCCCGAGATCGACGGACGGGACCTGTAACCGGACATGGTTCTTCTGCACTGGCTCGGCCTGATCGCGGGCGCGATGCTCGGATTGATCGTCAGCGTGCTCGCGGCCGGCGCTCTCGTGACCTTGATCGTCACCCTGCGGGTCGGCACCAAGTTCCCGCCGCTCGGCCCTTCCATGGAAGTGGCGGGCGGACGGCTCGCGACGATCCAGGCCGGTCCGAATCCTTCCTCCAGGGGAACCATCGTGGTCCTGCATGGGGCTTCGGCCAATGCAGCCGATCCGATGGAAGGTGTCGGCCGCAGGCTCGCAGAGAGCGGTTTTCGCGTCATCGCCTTCGACAGGCCGGGATACGGCTGGAGCGACCGCCTCGGCGACCGCGATATGGCGAGTCCGGCGGCACAGGGACACGCCATCGCGCAGGCTATCGAAGGTATCGGGACCGGCCGCGTGATCCTGATGGGGCATTCCTGGGCCGGTGCGCTGGCCACCGCCATTGCCCTCGACCATCCGGAGGTCGTGTCCGGCCTCGTGCTGGTGGCGCCGGTGGCGATGCCGTTTCCCGCCATGGCGCCTCTGCCATGGTATTACCGCCTCGCGTTGAAGCCCCCGGTCGCTTGGCTGCTCAGCCGCACCGTCACGACACCGCTCGGCCTCTATTATCTCGAACGCGCAGGGCGTGCGGCCTTCCGGCCGCAGGAAATTCCCGGAGATTATCTCGACCGAAGCCGCTCAGCCCTGGTGCTACGCCCCGCGACGATGCTGGCGAATCTCGAAGACCTGATCGGCCTACCCGCAGCCTTGGCGGCCCAGGCTCCGCGATACGGTACGATCGCCGTGCCGACGGTGATCGTCTCCGGCGATGCGGATGCCGCCGTTCCGGCGACGCGCCATGCGGAGCCTTTGGCCAGGACTATCCCCGGCGCGCGCCTCGTTATGCTGCCAGGCATCGGCCACATGGTGCCCTATATGGCGACGGATGCGCTCGTGGATGCCATTGAGCGCCTCGCCGCCGAGATCGGCGCGACGGAAACTGAACCCGTCGCGCCCTGACAGTCGATCAGGCTCTCGCGGCGTGATCGCGGGTGACGAAGGCGATCCGCACCAGGTTGGTAGCGCCCGGGGTCCCGAACGGCACGCCCGCCACGACGATGACCCGGTCACCGATTTCGGCGAAGCGTTCGCGAACGGCGAATTTCGCCGCGCGGAAGGCCATGTCGTCCACGTCGCTCGCATCGTTGGTGACGATCGGGTGCGTGCCCCAGCACATGGCCAGCCGCCGGGCGGTCTCGCGCTTCGGCGTGAGGGCGATGATCGTGGCGTTGGGCCGCGAGCGGGCGAGACGCAGGGCCGTCGATCCCGAATGCGTCCAGGCCATGATGGCGGTGAGGCCGAGAGCACCGACCATTTGATGCGCCGCCGCCGCGATGGCGTCCGACGCGGTGGCATCGGGCTCGGAGCGCTGCGCCGTCAGGATCGTCCAGTAGAGCGCGTCGCGCTCCACCTGCTCGGCGATACGGCTCATCATCGAGATCGCCTCGATCGGGAAGGCGCCGGAGGCGCTCTCCGCCGACAGCATCACCGCATCCGCGCCCTCGTAGACTGCCGTCGCCACGTCCGAGACCTCGGCGCGGGTGGGGACCGGCGCGGTGATCATCGATTCCAGCATCTGGGTCGCGACCACGACGGGCTTGCCCAGACGCCGCGCACCACGCGTGATCCGCTTCTGCACGCCGGGCACCTGCTCGAGCGGCATCTCCACGCCGAGATCACCACGCGCCACCATGATGCCGTCGGAGATCTCGATGATCTCGTCGAGACGGGTCAGCGCCTGTGGCTTCTCGATCTTGGCCATGACCAGCGCGCGGCCGGCGGCGACCTTCTTCACCTCGGCCACGTCCTCGGGGCGCTGGACGAAGGAGACCGCGATCCAGTCCGCGCCGGCATTGAGGCCGGCCTCGAGATCGCCGCGGTCCTTTTCGGTCATCGCCGCAACCGGGATCACCGTGTCGGGCAAGGACACGCCCTTGCGGTTGGAAATCCTGCCGCCGATGACGACCTCGGTCACCGCGCGTCCCTCGGAGACTTCGGTCACGACGAGGCGCAGCTTACCGTCATCAATGATGACGACGTGGCCGGGCTCGAGCGCGGACAGAATCTCGGGGTGAGGAAGGTAGACGCGATGGATGTCGCCCGGCGTCGGATCCGAATCGAGCACGAAGGAGGCCCCGTTCTCGAGGATCGCGCTGCCCTCGGCGAAGGCGGCGACCCGCAGCTTCGGGCCCTGGAGATCCACCAGGACGGCGATGGGCCGGCGCAACTCGCGCTCGATGGTGCGGATCACCTCGATCTTCTCGGGCAATTTCTCGCGCGGAAGGTGGCTCATGTTGAGCCGGAACACATCCGCACCGGCGCGGAACAGTTTCTCGATCATCTCCGGCGTATCGGAAGCCGGACCGAGGGTGGCGATGATCTTCGTGCGGCGCGAGCGTTTCACTCCGGTCTCCCATTTTCTTATGATTCCGCCCGTCGTGACCGACCGGACGAATGGAGGGCGAGCGGTCACAAGCACCGGGGCGGGTCGCGCGTCAAGGTTCCGCACCTTCACCCCAGGGCTTCGACCTCGGGTTAGCGGCGGTTTACGGGGATGCTGACTCTGTTAGGGGAGCGCCGATTTGAAGCCCCCCGCATGAACCTCAAGACGCTGGACGGCCTGCCGCCGTCGCGCCTGAAGACGCTTTTCGATAATTCTGAGGCGATCAAGGACCGGCAGGTCTTCTGCCAAGTGGCTCATCTGCTACCGGAAGGGATGCTCCTAGGGCCTGTCGTCGCCTGAACAGATTGGCTGGGCTTGCGTTTTCGTCGCTCTGATGGAGGAGGGACGATGCTGAGCGACGCGCAATGGGCTGATCTGGAGCCTCTGGTTGAAGCCTGCCGGCCCAAGGCCAAAACGCCTCCGCAGGATCTGCAGCGTACGCTTTCGGGCATCCTTTGGCGGCATCAGAACGGGGCCAAGTGGCGGGCCATTCCCGAGGAATTGGGACCCTGGTGGCGGGCCGCCCAGATATTCATCCGCTGGTCGCGTGCCGGCGTCTGGGAGCGGCTTCTTCACCTCGTACAGGAACGCGGCGTCCAACTCGGCATGGTGTTCCTCGACGGCACGAACGTGCGGGCGCACCAAAAGGCGGCGGGAGCCGCCAAAAAGGGGGATCTGCGGCCGAGCGAGACGCTCGTGAAGCTCTTGGCCGCTCGCGTGGCGGCTATGGCACCAAGGCTTGCGTGATCGCCGACGGGCGGGGCCGCGCCATCGCCTTCCGGCTGGCGCCCGGTCAGGCCCATGAACTACCTCACGCTGTTCCCCTGCTCGACCAACTGCCGGGGGTGCCCAAATGGGTCATGGGGGACCGCGGCTACACCAGCCATGTCTTTCGCGAGCACATCTGGGGTATGGGCGCTCGGCCTGCGATCCCGCCTCAGCGCCACGAAGCGCCCGTGGCCTGCCCGGATTGGATCTACAACAACCGCAATCAGGTCGAGCGCCTCTGGGCCAGGCTCAAAGAGTGGCGCGCCATCGCCACCCGCTACGAGAAGACCGCCGTCAGCTTCATAGGCGTCCTCTTCCTCGCAGCCGCCCTCGCTTGGCTCAAGCGATGACACGCCCTAGTGGTATGCGGTACGATCTGCGATTGCGAGGATTACGAACTGATCGTGGAGTGGGGCGAGGCCCACTTGCCGATCCTGCGAAACCATCCGCCCTACCATCACGGCGCGCCGGGCAGTCACTGGCTTACCCTCCGGATGAACCGGATCGATAAGCATTTAACTGGTTCGGTTTTCCAAGAGGCTATTCGGTTTGGGTCAGGCGGCCAAGGCTTGGATCTCGGTTTAGGCATAGTAGCGCGCTTCGGCCTTGGCGGGAGGGATAGTCCCGATAGGTTCTAGCCGGTGGCGGGTGCCGAACCAGTCGACCCATTTGACGGTGTCAAATTAAAGGGCCTCGTAGCTCCGCCACGGGCTACGGCGATGGATCACCTCGGCCTTGAACAAGGCGGTTGATCGTCTCGGCGAGGACATTGTCGTTGCTGCAGCCCACGCTTCCAAAGGACGGCTCGATGCCGCTCTCAGCCCGGGGCTGCCGGAAGAACCAGCCCGTATGCATCGCGGTGCTCGTCGATGAACGCGTTCCTTGTTAAAAGGGGTGGTCGAGCTCGGCAAACGTAAAATACCCCGACGCCTTCCGAAGGATCTCACTGCGCAGTCCTTCGGTTCGTTGGCTCGGCGCAGTTCGCGTTCTCGCGCTCCAGTCCCCTTAATCCGCTCGCGTTCGCCCATATTCGAGCAGCCCTCAAGGTCCTTGTCCCGTTCGGACTCCCGGATCATGTTCCGAAGCGTCGCGCCCCAAGCAGCCGATCCTGGCCGCACTCGAGTTGATCGCCGCCCGTTGCGAGACATGCTCGACTTGATAGTCCAACACCATCCGTACCGCTCGGGCACCGACCTCAGGAGAACACGGTGGGGTTCAGTAGTGGTAAACAGTACCTTTTCATGGCAAAAACCCAACCGTACCAAGGCCAAAGTTCAATTTAGCCCACAGGAACCAGGTCAGCCGCCGCAATGGCACAAGGGCCTACCAAGCCAATTGCAGACGTGATAGCTGGGCAAAGGCGCAATGGGAGAATGTAACAAAAGGCCGCAGCGATTCAGCACAACCCCCGAATTTCGTTAATCCAGGGCCGAGATTAAGTATAGATATGCTAAAAGCATGAATATACTAGATTATCACTTGATACAAAAATGCTATACGAGGATCAAATCTTTTAATTATATCAATCGTAACAATGGACGGAGACGACCAGCGAGGACCGAATGTCATCAGATGACCCAATGACTACCTTGATTTTCGACGGTAAAGACGTGAGAATATTGCACTCGCTAGTAAGTGGCAGCAAAGATACGCTCATTATAACATTTACCCCATTGGTTCATAAAGATTTTGACCCACCTGTAGGTTTTGGACAAGCGTTTTTTGCAAAGCGTGGCTATGATTGTTTGTGCTTCATCAGTGAGCGACCTCATTGGTGGCAAGTATCTGAAATCTTCGACGCCTTATCCCATGCTGTCAAGATATCAAGCCAATACAAGCAAGTTGTTTGCTACGGATCGAGCATGGGCGCCTACGGCGCTTTGATGTTTTCAGGTGCTTTATCTGCGACAGAAATTATTGCAGCCGCACCTCAATTCTCCATCGATCCAGCGAAAGTTGAATTTGAGCGGCGCTGGGTACACCACGCAACCAAGCTTAAATTCATTTATGACGACATGAACGCATCAATTTCCCATAACGCGAAAAAGTTCATCATCTACGACTTTAATTCTATCGATCGAAAACATGTTGATCTGATTCATACGACAAACGTCGTGCGGGTTGGGTTACCACTCGTAGGGCATGCTCCGCTTGCATCGCTTGCCCATCTAGATTTGCTTAAAGGAACTATTTTAGATATTATTGATGGAACTTTTGTCGCCAAAGACCTCCTTATAGACATTAGGGACCGCCGCCGCCAAAATCCGGATTATTGGTCTGAATTGGCACAGGCTCTATATAGCAAACGTCGATATCAGGGGGCTCTTGCTGCGTCTCAGCGTGCGATTGCGTTGGCGCCGGACATTATTAAGCCTAGATTGAGATTGGCCCAGACGCATATGCAGCTTGGGGATATTGAAATGGGACTGTCAGAGATTGAAAGTGCGGTCGCACTTCGCCCGCGACATGCTGGTGCGAGGAAGTCCCACCTGATTATCTTGACAAAAGCCATCCGCGTGCTGCGCAATAAACCAGACACGCTACAAATACTTCGAGCCCGTTACGAGTCTAGAATTGCGAAAGATCCCGAAATTCATATCCTATTCTCAACTCACGCGATGGTATAAGATGGTTTTTAGATAGGTCAGCAAAAATAAGTACATGCATTAATCCCGAGCGAACAGAAAATTAGACGAGTTTTGAATAATCCTCGAACGAAGGAGAGATACGTTGACACCCGAAAATTTCATTAAGGATTTCAGGTTGGTCCTAGCCGGGCATTCGAAAAGAAGCCCGAAGCTTGACGAACTGAAAATTCTACAGTCCGCTGGTTTTAAACTGATGGAATTAACTGACGACAGATCCGATACGCAGTCTTCGGTGCTGGAAGCGATGTGTCAGATTTGTCTCAATCTACACGACCACGAAGCCCTTGTCTCGCTCTTCGAAAGGGCACTCGCAAAAGATATAAAGTTCCGTCCCCTCCATTTTAATTTGCTTGCGAAAGCATGTGAAGATGTAATGAAAGCAAAAGGCGGGGACCCGTCTCTGAAGGAAAGACTGAATAACGTTCGGTACGCAATTTTACATAGCGGTAGGAAGCTCAGTCCGACAATGATTTTTCGCCTTTCCTCAGCGGGCGAGCCGGCAGATAAAATTACGGAGCAGCTTCAAAATATACCTAACGCAGAGAGGACGTCGGCGCAGCAGGTGCTTCTCGCAGAAACGCTAATCGAGAAGTGCGATAGTGGCAAAGGAGATGCCGAAGCTTTCGTTCAGGCGCTGACTTTCGTCGATGAAAATCTAGAATCCCTTGAACTGGAAGGTGAGCGACACCGACTCCTAACTTGGCTGGCAATACTTCTGTCTGCAAAATATCTGTTCCTGGCTATCAATGGGCAACCGGATGGTGAGATAGGTATTGTTTTGCGCAAGCTACGCAATCTAGACGATAGCCTCCGCCAGCCTTTAGCAGTAGTTCGCCAATCTATGCAGCAGCTCGCAATGAAAAGCGAGCAAGCAAAATTTCGATACCTTAGATCAGTAATTAACATCGAAGCCGTCTGGCGCTATGAATACGCCGAAGGTCGGGAGTTTCGTGCATTTGTATTCAACGAAGTTCTTGACGCCTTGAGTGCAGGCCAAACTTATGGCATAAATCCGAACTCAATTGCTTTACGACTATTCCGTTGCATGGGTCAATGTGAAGATTTTTGGGTTTCTGAGAGCTATCGGAAGGAAACCCTGACTCGGTATTTCAATGTAATTGACAAAATCGAGGAGCCTCGTCGTTCTGTCATCAAAGGCATATGCCATCTTGCGCTCGACGAGCAGCATGAGGCAGAAATTTTGTTCGCACAGCGTCGCGGGAGCGAGTACGATACGATCTTCAATGGTTCGGGACACGTCACATTTATTCCGTCGAAGAAGGCCGACGAATATCTTGATGGGCCGTCGGCTGATCTCCGTTATTCAGCCGAAGCGTCAAGTTTTAGATTTGTAAAGCCTTTGAGCTACGAACCAAGCACTCTGACTGTTGTCGCTTGCGCTGACCCGCGCTACTTAAAGAAGTATTATTCAAGTTACACGGAAAGTTTGTTTCAAAAAGACAGAAGCGCTCGCGCTCACTTCCACCTACTTGGCGACGTAGAATCTGTAGATGAAGACTTGATGGGTCTCATAATGGCAAATGATCGTGTATCACTATCAACCGAAGACCCGCCGGTTAAAGCACCTTATTATTACGCTACGGCCCGGTTCCTTCGAGTACCCTTGTTCATGCAGGCCGCTGGCGGGGATGTGCTTCTGACGGACATGGACATCAAATTTTCAGAGTCTCCTTCTGAAATTAGGCTACGCTGGCAGTTGACGGGAACAATTGGGTTGCGGCTCTATGACAAGATTCGCTCGTTTCGTTCCCAGCAATTCATCACGCTTCGCCCTCCCCGTATGGAGACTTGGGGCACGCTTAACGCCTCCTGTCTCTATTTCGGCCGTGGAGATGACGCCACCGCATTCGCAGAAAGTCTATCACAGATCTCACATCTGTTTTTAGCCAGCTTCCAAGACAGTGCAAATTCAAATTGGTGGATCGATCAGAATATCATATTTGCAACGCTGCGCGTATCTAAAATACGGGCTCCTTCGCTAAGGATCTTTAATCTGCTCGATGTCGGCATCCCTTTCGGGATGTTCCGCCTGAACGAGAAGTCGTCCCTGCCGGCATATGGTCATCATCCCGCCATGCCTCGTATATAAGCGCACAGGACGGTGACCATGAGCCTCGGTCATCAGTTTTGTGAACGCCGAACGGCTTGAGGTCCAGGCCGTTCAAATGGTAATTAATACGCCAATGGAAACGCCGCATCCCTTTCTCGTTGCAACCGGACGCTTCGGTCTCGGCATGCGAACCGCATCTGGGAGGGTCGGCAAGGATCCAAGGGGCGAAATCGAAGCCTCGCTATCCTCTCCAGCGCTTCCTGATTACGGTCGGGACCTAAAAAGTTCGGTGGAACAGCTTCAGACAATGCAGCGGCGGCGCAGTGCCGTCGCCGCAATTATAGCAGACAAAGTCTCGGCTAGTCGGAAGGATGATGGCAATAATCATACGATGTCGTCCAGGGAGCCGCCCTTGGAAACAATGGGGTCGCCGACGATGGGCGGCTCCCAAGGGCTGGACGGGTCCAATGGAATGAGGCCTAGTTCCAGTGCACGCGAAATCACCGCCTCGGGGGTACCCAGAACGGTTCCACGCTCCAACGAACTCGACGCTTGGCTCTTATCGACCCTAGAAAATCCAGCTCCTTTTAAGGAACGACTCGCTCTCTACTGGAGCAATCATTTCACGGTTTCCGCCGTCAAGGCTAAGGTCGGGCTTACAGTTGGTCCCTATCAGCGCGAGGCGATTAGACCTCATGTCTTGGGCTCATTCCAAGCCCTCCTGTTGGCAGCGATCACCCATCCCGCGATGCTCTTTTATCTCGATAATGATATTTCGATTGGTCCGAACTCGGATATTGGGAAAAGGAAGCGATCAGGACTGAACGAAAATCTCGCGCGAGAAGTCCTCGAGCTTCATACTCTCGGAACGCAAGGCGGATACACTCAGGCCGATGTCACTGCCTTCGCCGCCGTCTTGACGGGATGGCAGGTCGAGCTCAGGCTAGACAATGAGCACTGCGGCCGTACTTTCTTCGATCCACGCCGACACGAGCCTGGGGCAAAGCGCCTTCTCGGTAAGACGTATCCGGACATCGGCGAAGGGCAACTGCTTGCGGTTGTCCGTGATCTCGCAGCAAACCCTGCAACCGCTCGCCATGTAGCGACACGTTTTGCTGGAGCCTTTGTATCGTCACCGCCACCTTTTGCTCTAGTGGAATCCCTCGAGCGCAGTTTTCTTTCAACTGATGGGGATTTGACTGCACTGGCCTTAACGCTGGTGCGCAGTGACGCTGCGTGGTCTATTCCATTGCGGAAGCTCCGGCCGCCGATCGAATTCATGGCTGCAACGACGAACCTTCTTGGCGTAGTTCCCCGTCGCCCCCGACCTGATCTCACCTTGGTCGCCATGGGGCAGCCGTTCCTTACCGCTCCCTCCCCAAAAGGTTGGCCCGAGGATGATGATGGCTGGGCGACTTCAGATGGCATTAAGACTCGCCTCGATTGGACTCAGGAAGTCGCTTCGCGCCATGCAAAAGATGTGGATATCAAGTCGCTCGTCAACGACACGTTGATCGCTCTTCTTAGCGACGAAACGCGCACGGAAATCATGCGAGCTGAGACCCGAGAGCAGGCCCTGACGATACTTCTAATGAGCCCCGATTTTCAGAGGAGATAAGTCAATGTCCGGAGCTCTGACGAACCGGCGCCGCCTGCTCCAGCTCACCGGCGCGACGCTTTTTGCCTCGCCCTTTATTCCAAAGGCATGGGCAGCCGGTGCTGATGAGAGGCGGTTGTTGGTTGTCATCCTGCGGGGAGGCCTTGATGGCCTAGGAGCGGTGATGCCAATCGGCGATCCAAACTTTGCTACTCTGCGCTCGGATTTCCAGAGTCCTAGGCTCTCGGTATCACCAAAACTGGATGGGATGTTCAGTCTTAATCCAGCACTGACAAATCTCGCGCGCATGTACGACAAGAAGCAAGCGCTGGTGTTTCACGCTATTGCCACTCCTTACCGTGCACGCTCGCATTTCGATGCACAGGAAGTCCTTGAAAATGGTATGCCCAAATCGGGAACTGGCGTCGATACTGGATGGCTCAACCGTGCACTAGCTGAGATGCATGTCGTCAAGGGCGCTCAGATCAAGCCACGCCCTGGACTTGCGATCGCTGCTACAGCGCCGCTCATCTTAAGGGGCAAGGCCCCTGTTGAGAGTTGGCAGCCGCAAATACTTAATTATGCCGAGAAGGATACTGTAGAACGTCTGATGGCCCTATACGATGCTCGCGACAGGACCTTAAGCCGAGCTCTGCGCGAGGGTGCCCGCGTCGATGCCTTTCTAAGTGACATTCCTGCCATGCGCGAGGGGACTAAGAATGCTGCTTCCGTAGGTGGATTTTCCGAAGCTGCTAGGGCGGCGGCCCGCTTGATGGCAGCCCCCGAAGGGCCGAGGATCGCCGTGATGAACTTTGACGGTTGGGACACTCATATGATGGAATCGCCCTACGAAGGGCGCCTAGCCAAGAATCTGGCAGCCCTCGATCAAGGCATTGCAGCCCTGGAACAATCTCTTGGCACTGCTTGGGCGAGTACGACAGTACTGATAGTAACCGAGTTTGGGCGAACCGTGTACGTCAATGGTTCGCGCGGGACGGATCACGGCAATGGCGGTGTCGCGCTGCTCGTCGGCGGTCAGGTAAATGGAGGACGAGTAATCGCTGATTGGCCTGGTCTTTCTGAGAAAAATTTACTTGATGCACGTGATTTGATGCCAACAATTGATTTACGAAGTATATTGAAGGGAATCTTAGTGGCCCAGCTTGATCTGAACGATAATCAGTTAAGCAATATAGTTTTTCCTGGCAGTGGGCACATAAGACCAATGAAAGATCTAATTAAGGCGTGACGAATCATAAAATGGTATGCAAATTGATATTTTCGGTGAGGATTAGCACTTAGTTGGGCTGATGTTCGGCAATGAAATATTGGCTTGTCCGATTCGGCGGCCGAGATCCGAAGTAATTGCATCGTCGGCGGTGTGACGATGGCAGGTAACCTTGCTCTCTGGTCTGCACTCGTTTTGAAGCTAGGAGCCCGTCCGAGTAATGCTCTCGACGGCGTGGTCAGTGGGTGATTCACTTGGCCGATGGCCAAGGTGTTTCGCGCGTGGGATGTTGATCAGGGTTGGCTTTTGCCGCCCTCGCTGCACGAGTTCGTGCCGCCCGGGCACATGGCACACTTCGTACGCGACACAGTGCGGGAAGCGCTCGACCTCTCGGCCATCCTCGACACCTACCGCGAGGAGCGCGGCTACCCGCCCTACCATCCGGGTATGATGGTGGCGCTCCTTCTCTACGGCTACAGCCGGAGCCTGTACTCGTCGCGTCAACTCGCCAGGGCCTGCGAGGAGCGGGTCGACGTCATGGCGGTGACCGGGCTGAACCGGCCGGACTTTCGCACCATCGCCGACTTCCGCAAGCGCCACCTCGTGGCCTTGTCCGACCTGTTCGTGCAGGTGCTGCGCCTGTGCCGGGCGGCTGGTTTGGTCCAGTTCGCCCACGTCGCGGTGGACGGCACCAAGGTGAAGGCCAACGCCTCCCGCCACAAGGCGATGAGCTACGGACGCATGAAGACAGCCGAGCCGGCGCTGGCCGCCGAGGTCGATGCCTGGCTGGAGCAGGCGCGTGCGGCGGACGCGGCCGAGGATGAGGCGCAAGGCGCGACCCGGCGTGGGGACGAGACGCCGGACTGGATGGCCGACAAGCAGCGACGGCTGGAGACGATCCGCGCCGCCAAGGCCGCGCTGGAGGCGGAAGCGGTCGCTCCGCCCGACCCCGAGGACGAGAGCGGGCCGGGCGCGTCCTCGGGTATGCGCTGGCATGGTCGGCCCCTGCGCGGTGAGAACGGCGGTCCGCCAGATCGGGCGCAGCGCAACTTCACCGACCCAGACAGCCGGATCCTGCCCGCGCGCGACGGGTTCGTACAGGGCTACAACGGCCAGATCGCCGTCGATGCCGGGCATCAGATCATCGTGGCGCACCGCCTCGTAACGAACGCCGCCGATGCCCGCGCCCTCGTGCCGCTCATCGATGACATTCGCGCTCATCTCGGGCGCAAGCCCTGCGAGGTCTCGGGCGATGCAGGCTTTGCCAACGAGGCGAACCTGGCCGCGCTGAAGGAGCGGCGGATCACCGCTTATCTGGCTCCGGGTCGGGCGCGTCACGGCGAGGCGGATGCGTCCGGGCGTCGAAAGCTGACGAAGACGCCCCTGATGCGCGCGATGGCCGCGCGGCTGAAGCGAGCGGGCCGCCGAAGCCGCTACCGCCTCAGGAAGCAGGTCGTCGAGCCGGTGTTCGGGCAGATCAAGCAGGCCAGAGGCTTCCGCCAGTTCCTGCTCCGCGGGCTCGTTCAGGTCCGGGGCGAATGGGCGATGATCTGCACCGCCCACAACCTCCTGAAGCTGGCCAAGGCCGGGCACTGAGCCCAAAGCCCACGGTAACCCCCGTCCGGATCTCGACGATGAGCCTCCCACCCGAACTCGTTACGCGGACGGGCTCCCAGAGCCGTGCCCGCTCAGCTTGGCGAATAGGCATCATATCGAGCGTCGGTGAAATAGTTGCGGCATTCGTGCGGTCGGAAGGCGGCGAACTCGTTCTCAATGGCGATTGTCGAGTCGTCAGCGATTCGCGCTGCGGCGGCCCGAAGGAGGGCTTTCATTTTGGCTAAGGCCTGCTCGATGGGGTTAGAATCTGGACTATAGGGCAGGAGGTATAGTATCCGTCCGCATACCACCTAGATGGCCTTGCGCACCCCGGCGACTTTGTGGGCGTTCAGGCAGCTTTCACATCCGGCCGCTCCTGCTCGGCCGCGTAGACAACCTCTTTTTACAGGTTATTCTATGCCGGGCGAAGAGGCTTGACAGGCTACTCGTGCTTGCTCGGACGCTGCGGTCCCGGAGCCTGTTGCAGAGTTCCCGCAGGAAGGAGAGCGGGTGTTCTTCGTAGGTCCGAAGGCCTAAGGCATCCTGTACTTCCAGTCGCCGCAAGTTAAGGTCGCCGCCCATCGGCTTGGGCGCGATCCGTCCCTCCCGCCGAAAACGCTCCTGCCAGCGGATCGCATTGGTAACTCCGACGCCGAAGTGTTCGGTAGCCTGAGGCTGCGATGCGCCTGCTTCAATCGCGGCTGCGACACGCTTACGCAAATCGACCGAAAGCGCTGAAGGCACGGCTTTTGACCCTCATAAGCCCGTCCAGTGAATCACACACGAGCCAGACCGCTTACCCCAAACAATGCAACCCGTCAGGGTACAGCTCTAGCAAAAGCTAAGATTTGATGACGAATTTATTGTGCTCCAGGCCAGCGTGATTAGAGATAAGAGGTTGCCTTGCTATTGCCCCGCACTTGGTGGTTGGCTCGGATCCGTGAGCTGGATCGTCCAGCTTTTCTGCTCGCCGGTATCGACCTCATAGAAGCCGTTGCGATCGAACCCGCGGGCAAGGCAATCCTCGACGCCGTGGATCGTGAACTCGGCGTCCTTGGTGCACATCAACGAGCGACCGTTCCATTCTCCGCCGCGAGTATAGTCCACGGCGAACACGTAATAGAATCTCGAGGCGAGCGCCCCACGCAGCAGGGTCTCGCAGCCCTTGGGGGCCACGTCCCACCAGCCTTCCGTCACCCACCCCTGGCCGTCGCGATATCCCAGCGCGATGCCGACCTTGCTCCCGGTTTGGTTGCACATACGGAGGTCCGCCTGGGCCGGCAAGGGCCGGGCGACGAGGCTGGCAAGAACGAGGCCGGCCAAGACCGCCCCTCGCCCGCCAATGGGGGAGGGGCGGCGACAGCTCACGTCGTCAACCGACGAGAATGATACGGCAATCATTGACATTGGTGCGTGTGGGACCCGGTTGAACGAGGTCGCCGATCGTGGCGAAGAACTTCGTCGAATCATTGTCCGCCAGCATGGCAGCCGGGTCGAGGCCGGCGGCGCGGGCGCGCTCCAGCGTGGTCGGGTCGACAAGCCCGCCGGCTGGATCGGTGGCCGCGCCACGTCCGCCATCGGTCCCGTCGGTATCGGCGGCGATGCCGAGGATGCCGGATTCGCCATCGAGGCCGATCGCGAGGGCGAGAGCGTATTCCTGGTTCGGGCCTCCATGGCCCTCGCCGACGATGGTCACGGTGAGTTCGCCGCCAGAGATGATCGCCACCTTGCGGCCGGCCGCCTTCATCTCCTTGGCGAGGGCGGCGTGTTCCGCCGCGACCTCACGGGCTTCTCCCTCCACGTCGGGGCCGAGCATCACGACCTCGTAGCCGGCGCGCTTCGCGGCCTCCGCCGCCGCATCCAGGGCGTCGATGGGACGGGCGATGATGCGGTATTCGGCGCGGGCGAAGGAGGGGTCGCCCGCCTTCGGCGTCTCGTTGGCCGGGTCGTTGAGGAGCGCCTTGGCGGTCTCCGGCAGGGGAATGTTGCGGCGCTCGCAGATCTCGCGCGCGTCGGCGAGCGTCGAGGGGTCGGGCACGGTCGGGCCCGAGGCGATCACCGCCGGATCGTCATGCGGCACGTCGGAAATCGCCAGCGTCAGGATCGAGCGCGCGTTGCGGGCCATCATGGCCAGCCGGCCGCCCTTGATCCGGGACAGGTGCTTGCGCACCGCGTTGATCTCGTTGATCGGCGCGCCGGAACGCAGGAGCGCCTTGGTGATCGCCTGTTTCTCGCCGAGAGTGAGGTCGCCGGCCGGCGCGATCCAATTCGCCGATCCGCCGCCCGAAAGCAGCACGAGCACATCGTCCTCCGGTCCGGCATCGGCGGCGATCTTCAGGGCGTCGATGGTGGCATCGATGCCGGCCTGGTCCGGCACCGGATGTCCGGCCTCGACCATTCGGATCATCGGGGCTTCTTCGCCGTAGCCGTGGCGCGCTACCGCCAGACCGACGATGCGGCTCTCGTCGACGCCGTGCTGCTCCCGGTAGAACCGGCTCGCGACCGCGGCCATGCTTCCGCCGGCCTTGCCGGCACCGAGGATGATCAGCCGACCCGTGCCGGGGGCGGGCAGATGCGGCACCAGGCAGCGGGAGGGATGCGCGGCGGCGATCGCCTCGTCGAGGAAGCCGAGAAGCAGGCCGCGAGCGGCGTCGTGGGACGAAGGGGAGGGAGCGGGCGAAGTGTGTGAAGGCGCGGTCATGGCGTGTCCGTGTCTCATCAAGGTCCGATCGCGCGGGCCGGATTGCTTGTCCGCCGGATTATTGCCGTGGCGGCGCGATCGCCTATACGTGCTGTGCCCGAGCCCTGCCGCCTCGGCAAGCGTGCGATGACCCGACCGGCGGCGTGTTTCATGCCTGAAGAGGGGGATTTCCTCCCGATCGGCCCCGAAGGACCGTGCCCGCCTCATGTTTCCGCCGCATCCCGTCGAGACGATTCCCGGCGATCCCGCCTCGGGACTCCTCCTTATCTGCGAGCATGCCTCGAATCACGTTCCGGAGGATCTGGCGCAGCTCGGGGTGCCCGAGCGGGAATTCGCGCGCCACATCGCCTACGATATCGGCGCGGCCGAGGTCACCCGGCGCCTCGCGGCGCATCTCGGCGTGCCGGCCATCCTCACGCGGTTCTCACGCCTGGTCATCGATCCCAACCGGGGGCGGGAGGACCCGACGCTGGTCATGCGTCTGTCGGACGGCGCCGTGGTGCCGGGCAATGCCAGGATCGACGAAGCCGGAAAGGAGGAGCGCATCCGGCGCTTCTATGTGCCCTTCGACGAAGCAGTGGATACGGCCGTCGCGCAGGCCACGGAGGTAGGCGTGCCGCCCTCCATCGTCACGATGCACAGTTTCACGGCCTCATGGCGCGGCACCATGCGGCCCTGGCATGTGGGCATCCTGTGGGACAGGGACGACCGCATGAGCGCGCCCCTCATCGCCGGGCTGCGCGCCGACCCGGCCGGGCTGACGGTGGGCGACAACGAGCCTTATGGCGGCGGCCTGCCGGGCGACACGATCGATCGCCACGCCATCGCACGCGGCCTTCCCAACGCCCTCGTGGAGATCCGACAGGATCTCATCGCCCTGGAGCCGGGCCAGATCGAATGGGCGGCGCGTTTCGCCAAGCTCCTCCGACCGCTGATGCCGAAAGCCGGCTGACCGTCATTTAGTGATAAACAGAGAGCACATACGAAAGCGGCGGGGCTCAGGCCCCGCCGCTTTCGTCATTCCGTCAGCCTCTGTTTAGCGGGGGCCGCCCGAGGTGCGGCCGTACTGCCAGACCGGGAAGCTGTTCTGCTCGGCGTTGCCTTCCTGGGCGGAATCGACGCTGCGGCGGCTGACGACCGACCCGGTGGTCAAGTCGTCATCGGCGACGACCTGACGGCCTGCACTGCCGGGAGCCGCATAGGCCGAGATACCGGCGGGCGCATTATAGCTCTGAGCGAGAGCAGGCGAAGCAACGACGCCGAGGCTCAAAGCAACAGCGGCGACGGCGGAAGCGAGACGAGTGTTCATGACTAGATCCTATTGAATGTCGCGGTCTCCGTCAGAGGGCGGTGGGCCGTGAGTTCTTGTGTAGCCCCGATGTAGGACGAACCCCGCCGCAACGTCGTGCGGTTTGGCACCTTCATGCGCGAGACGCCGTGCGAGCGGTAATTTGAGGCTTTGCGATGCGTCAGACGCAAGAGAGCGAAGAGAAATGTCCGACGCCTCCCGCATTCTCGCGGGAGGTCGTGCGCGCAGGAACGCCGGGATCACCATGCGCCCGAAAACGGGACCGCGCGTCAGCGATGGTATATCCTCGCGCGAAAGCGGTGACCGCCCGCGAGCCGAAGGACGAGGAAACAGCCATGACCGAAATCGACACCGCCACGCAGACCGAATTGGAAGCCGCGGTGTTCCGCCGCCTCGTGGCGCATCTGCAGACGCGCAGCGACGTCCAGAATATCGACCTCATGAACATGGCCGGCTTCTGCCGCAACTGCCTGTCGAACTGGATGAAGGACGCCGCCGACGAGCGCGGCCTGGGCCTCAGCAAGGACGAGACTCGCGAGCGCGTCTACGGAATGCCCTACGAGGAATGGAAGCGGCTGAACCAGGCCGAGGCCACGCCCGAGCAACAGTCGGCCTTCTCGAAGGCGCAAGCCGAGCCGCACTAAGCTTCCGGTAAGCGTGATCGCTTAACCAGCCTCCTCCGGCGCATCCCACCCGATGCGCGTCAGATCAGGAATTGAGACGCTCATGGCCGCTTCCGCCGCACCCGCCGTCGATGCCTCCTCGGTTGCCGCCGACCAGCTCAAGAGCTTCATCGAGCGCATCGAGCGCCTGGAGGAGGAAAAGGCCGGCCTCGCCGGCGATATCAAGGACGTCTATGCCGAAGCCAAAGGCACCGGTTTCGACGTGAAGGCCCTGCGCAAGATCATCTCCCTGCGCAAGAAGGACCATGCCGAGCGGCAGGAGGAAGAAGCCATCCTGGAGCTCTACATGCAGGCCCTCGGCATGGTGTAGCCCGACATCGCGCGGCGCTCCATCGAGGCCGAAGGCGGCCGTCTTCCCCTGACCGACTGGGCGGAAGACGGGTCGAGCTGATGCTGACCGTGCTCACGCCACGTCGCACTGAGCCCGGCGGGCTCGCCTCCGCGCGGCGGCACGGACAGGCGTGCGACACGGCAGACCCACTTCGTCACGACACGAGCCGAGGACCGGGCGGGAGGTGCTCGGTGCCTCCCGCCGCTTCAGAGCCGGGTCCGTTCGCCGCGCAGGGTGGCCCCGGCCTCGACGGCCCCACCCTTGGAGACGGCGATGCGCTGCGACAGGTAGATGCCGCGATGGCCCGAACAGGCATAGGCGGTGAAACACGCGACCGCGATGGCGACGCCGTGTGTCGCCCCGAACAGTTCGATCCCCATCAGCGTACAGGCAAGGGGGGTGTTAGCCGCTCCCGCGAAAACCGCCACGAAACCGAGAGCCGCCATCAGGTCGAGGGGTGCCCCCATCAGGCCACCCAGCGCATTGCCGAGGGCGGCGCCGATGAAGAAGAGTGGTGTGACTTCCCCACCCTTGAAGCCCGAGGCCAGAGTGACGACGGTGAAGAGGATCTTCCAGGCCCAGGACCAGGGATGGACCTCCGGCCCGAAGAAGCTCGCGATGCTCAGGCCTCCCGGATCCGGCGCCGTGACGCCGAGGCCGAGATAGTCACGGGTGCCCAGCGCATAGACGAGGCCGATCACGGCCATTCCACCCAGGACGGGGCGCAGGGGTCCGTAGGGAATCAAGCGCTTCAGCCAGCCGCCGAGGAGGTGGTTGGCTTCCGCGAAGACGAGCGCCACGAGCCCGAAGGCGATGCCGGCGACCGCCGCCTTGGCCAGCAGGCTCGGATCGAGGGCGATCGGGCCGGTCACGTCCGCGAGATAGGCGATGCGAAAGAGGGAATGATGGATGCCCCAGGCCTGGCAGGCCCAATCGCCGATGACAGACGCCAGCAGGCAGGGAATGAGCGCGCCATATTCCACCCGGCCGATCGCCAGGACTTCAAGAGCGAAGACGGCTCCGGCGATAGGGGTGCCGAACACCGCCCCGAACCCTGCGGCCACGCCTGCCATAAGCACGATGCGGGTGGCCGCCGGATCGAGCTTCGCCAGCCGCCCGATGCCGCTGGCGAGGCTGCCGCCGAGTTGCACCGCCGTACCCTCCCGCCCGGCCGAGCCGCCGAAGAGGTGTGTGACCACGGTGCCGAGAAAGATCAGCGGTGCCATGCGCAGGGGAACGCCGCCCCCGGGCTCATGAATCTGATCGACGATGAGGTTGTTGCCGCCCTCCACGCTGCGCCCGACACGGTGGTAGAGCAGGCCGATGGCGAAGCCCCCGACAGGCAGCAGGAACAGCAGCCATGGATGCGAGAACCGGGCTTTCGTCGCGACGTCGAGACTCCAGAGAAACGCTGCGCAAAGCGTACCGACGACGGCCGCCAGCGGCACGAGGATCACCGCCCAGCGTGCGAACGCCACGACCCAAGCCGCGCATCGCCTCGTGGCGCGCTTGAGCCCGGCAATCCGATCTTTGAGGAAGGCGAGCATGGCTCCACCGTCTTGCTGAATGGCAAAAGGGTAGGAATCATCAGCCCTTGTGGCGGTTCGGCTTACGCCCGGCAGAATCCATTGCCAGGGCCTTCGTGTCCCGTGGCCGGCAGCGCGTCAAGCCGGGGCGGCTCCCCGTACCCAACGATGCGCAGCCCATCACCGCCGCCCCGGTTTCGGCATCGACGCTGGTGGGCGACCCTCGCCGTCGCGACGTTCAGCGACCGGCAGCCACAGCGCGGGTGGACGATCCGGTGAAGCGCGCGGCGGTGAGGTCGTCGCCGGGGCTACGTCCCGAGAAACGGCTGCGCACGCCGCTTTCCGCCTGAGCGACGAAGCCGGCCGGCGCGGCATCGGTGCGAGCACGCGACGGGGCGACATGAACGGGCGAGGCGCGGCTAGCCGGCGCGGTCGAAGCTGCGGCCACCTCGAACAAGGCGCGCAATTGCGTCTTCGCGTCGGCATCGGCCGGCACGGGCCGGGCCAGGCGGGCGGGTGCGGCAGGAACGGTCGGCGTCGCGGCCATCCCGGTGGGGCCGAGGCTCGCCACCTGGATGGAAGGCCGCGGCGGCGGCAGAGGCATGGTGAGCGCAGCGGTGACGGCGGCGAGTTCCGAGGGCCGGCGTGGCGGCAGCGGCACGTCGATCAGGCTCGATTCTGCATCGGCGGCAGCGGTCGGTTTGGCGACCTCCTGGGTGAGGAGGCTCTGCGCATCGCGTTCGTCACGGCGCAGAAGAGCACCTTTGAGGGCATCGGACGCGGCCGGGGCGGCGTAAGCCAGAGCCTCGCGCGTGCCGGACTGGTCGTCCGGATCGGCGCTGGCCACGAGAACGGTGGGCTTTGCCCGAGCCCGCGCCGGAGCTTCGGGCGGCGGCGCAGGGGTCTTGGAGCCGCCACCGAAGAGGCTGGCGAAGAAGCCCTTGATGCTCGGGCCGTCATCCTCCTCCACCGTCGCGACCTGGGTCACGCCGAGCACGGTGCCGCCACGGGCCAGCACCTCGGCACGGGCAAGCTCGTAGCCCGGCAGAGGCCGGTTGTCGGCGGGCAGGTGCACGGTCTTGCCGTCGGGGAACAGGCGCGCCAGCTGGTCATGGCTCATGCGCGGCCAGGAACGGACCGACCCGACATCGAGATGGACGAAGGGAGAGCCGGCATGGGGATACCAGCCGACACCGCCGCGCTGCATCCGCATGCCCACCGCGCGAAGCTGGTCGATGGAGACATCCGGCAGGTAGAAATCCATCGCCTTGCCGAGCATGTGCTGGCTGAACTCGGCCACGGCGCGCGACCGGCGGCGCAGCATGGCGTTGGTGCCCGGTGACCGATAGGCCGAGACCACGGTGATCGGCTCCTGCGAGCCTACCGACCGGTAGGCCTCCCACACCGTGTCGAACAGGCGCGGGTCCATCTTGGTGGGCTCGTCCATGCGCCAGTCGCGCAGCATCCAGTTGAGCTGTTCCAGCGCGGCCCGGTCGTAGCGCCCGTCACGTTTGAACGTGATCGTGGCGCTCTCTTTCGTATGGGTATGGTAGATCGAGAGGGTGCGGGTATCGCCATTGGCGACCGCATCCTGCGTCCCCCGCGTGCCCGCGCCGAGCGCCAGGGCGATGCCCGACGCCACGATGATCGCACGGCGTAGGCGAGGATGGGAACAGGCGTTGCGGAGATAGACGAGCAGGCGCGAGGCAGGCTGGGTGGATCGATCGGCCGGCTGGGCCTCTTCTCGTAGCGAACTGCCCACGATCGTCCTCACCTCTGCCAGACCGCGCGTTGTCGCGCGGATCATGGTGAACGCAAGGTTGCCGAAAACCGTAAATGGACGGTTATCGGGTCCTCAGCCATTCGCCGGTCTCCAAAACGGCTAGGTTTGAACCGTGGCGAAATCGTGCCGGCGCGCCGGCACGATCACGACGCCGCAAGAGCGGCATCACACATTCTGGCTCGCGTGACATTCACGCAACAAGAGGAGGCGCGCTACCACCAGCCGCGGGAGACCGGGGCCGGGGCAGGGGCTGGGGGGGCTCCCCATGGATCGACGCCTGCGGCTTCGGCGGACCGGGAGGCGCGGACGGGAGCGGCTCCGGCTGACACGGCGGGGCGGGACACCGTACGGCGAGCCTCTGTCGACGGCGCACTCGCACCCGGTGCCAATGGCGCCGGTCGCGCCGCGACCTTGGCCGGAGGCTTTGCGGGTGCCTTGGTCGGAGCTTTGGCGACGAGCAGGCTTCCCGGCGCGAGGCCGAGCGCGATCTTCATACGCGCGTCGTGGCCGTAGAGATCGGAATAGGTGCGCAAAGCCCCGTGATCGTCCGCCGCGAGGGTGAAATACGCGAGATGGACCGGCAGCTTCTCCGGCAGGCGGATGGTGCGCTCGCCCTTGCCGATGAGCTTCTTCAAGCGCTCGCTCGACCAGGCTTCAGGAAGCACCGAATCGGCGAAACGGAAGGGATCGTCCACGCGCACGCAGCCATGGCTCATCGCCCGCTGGGAGGCGGAGAACAGTGAGCGGTTGGGGGTGTCGTGCAGGTAGACGGCATGGTTGTTGGGAAACAGGAACTTGATGAAGCCGAGCGCATTCCGCTCGCCCGGCGGCTGGCGCACGGAGATGTTGCCGTTGCGATAAACGACCTCGTAGCCGCGACGAGCCGCGTAATTCGGGTCGCGGGCCAGGGCGGGCAGGAACTCGTTCTTCAGGATCGAGGGCGGCACGTTCCAGGATGGGTTGACGACGGCGTATTCCATCATCCCCGAAAAGACCGGCGTTGGCGTCTCGGTCTTACCGACGATGACGCGGGTCTCGTCGCGCACCGACCCATTGCGGATCACGCGCAGGCGAAATTCGGGAATGTTGACCAGTACGTAGTCGCGTCCGAGGTCGCTCGGCAGCCAGCGCCAGCGCTCCATGTTGACGAGAACCGTCGATTCCTCGTCGCTCGCGCGTGCAGACGGCTCGGACCGGCCGAGGGCGGCGACGGTCTGTTGCGTCAGCGTACCGGTGGCCGGCAGACCACGGCCCCGCTGAAACTTCGCCACCGCGGCGGACACGGCCCCGTCGAACGCATCTGGCTCGCCCGACGCGGCGTCGAGGGTACCGGCGGTGCGGGTCGGCAGACCGAAATGCCTGCGCAGGGCAGGGACACGGGGATCGTGCATCCCAACCTTCAGGACTGGTCCGGCGGGAATCGACACGGGCGACGTCGCCATGGGCGCGCCGTGAAGATTGCGCAGGCTGGCGAGCCGGGCTTTCAGGGCGAGGTAGCCGGCCTGCGCCGGGTTGTAGCCCTGCAGCGCGGCACCGGCCTGCGGGCCGGCGCTGGCGACGCGCGCCAGAACCGCATCCGCTCCGGGAATGTCGAGGGTGGGCGTGATCAGGCGCGAGACGGCGGCCAGATTGACGCGCGCGCCGCGCGCATCCTTGGCGTAGAGCACGATGGCGGCCGAGAGTTTCAGCTCGATCTCGGCGGTCTGGGCCTCGGTCAGTCCCTGCGTGCCGATGACCGGTACCGGATAGGCCTGAACGTTGAGACCATCCTCGGCCGCGAGGGCGAGCCGCGACGTGGCGGCCTTGGCGGCAGCCGTGAAGGCTCCATCGACCACCCAGACCGGCTTGAAGGCGCCGAGCCCGTAGAAGGCCTGCATCGCCTCCCGGTCCTTCGTGCTCAGGCGGGCGAGAAGCGGGGCCGGATCGGCGAGACGAGCGGCCAGGGCCGCCCCCATCGGATCGGTCGGCACCGGAGCGGCGGCCACCGCGGCGGCGGGCTCGGAGCCCGTTTCAGCCTTCGAGGGTGAATCCTCGACGCTTCTGGTCTCCGACGCGCCTTCCCGGGTGGCATCGGACGGGACTTGCGCGGAATCTCCCGCCACGGCGGCCTCTGCCGGGTTGGGGGAGGGGGATACGGGCGAGGAGATCGCCCCGGTCGCCGCCGTATCGCCCTGTCCCTGATCGGATGAGACCGAGGGCGTGGCGGCGCTCTGCACCACGGACGGAGTCTGGTCGAGCCGAGGCTCGGCCCTTGCCGCGTAGCCGACACAACCGACCATGAGGGCGGCCAGTGCGACGGAGGCGGAGCGCGAAGCGCCCATGATGAAACTCCCGGGACCGGCCGTATCGGCCGTGTTTGCGGTCAAACAATCGCTGCTTGCGCAACCGCTTGCAACGGCGCGCGGGCAACAGTGGAGGCTTGCCGGGATCTCCCGGCCCGAAACGCAGTGCCTTGACGCACATCCCGGCCAGACGGGCCGCGACGGAAACGCTGCCCCAGTCTCAGGCGGCGGCTTCGTCGCTCTTCTCGTCGTCGTCGAGACCGAGATCCTTCAGCTTGCGATAGAGCGTCGACCGGCCGATGCCGAGGCGCCTCGACACTTCCGACATGCGGCCCCGGTAATATTGCAGAGCGTAGCGGATGATCTCCGCCTCCAGCTCGTCCATCGGCTTCATCTCGCCGGTCTCCTCGGTGACGAGGGTCATCGCATGGGGGTCGCGGACTTCGACGCGGACGATTTCGCGCACCGGCTCGGGCATGCCGGCCTGAACCATGGGCTGGACCGGGGCGGCCGGAATGCGCACGTCGAACCCTTCCACCTGCGCGGCGATCTGCGGGAACTCGGACACGGTGAGCTCGTCGCTATCGGCGAGCACCACGGCGCGGAACAGGGCGTTCTCGAGCTGGCGGACATTGCCGGGCCACCCGTAGCGGCAGAGCAGCGACATGGCCTCCGGCGTGATCGCACGGACGCGCTTTCCTTCCTCGGCCGCGAAGCGCGCACAGAACGAGCGCACCAGGTCCGGGATGTCCTCGCGGCGCGCCCGGAGCGGAGGCAGGGTCATCGGGAAAACGTTGAGGCGGTAATACAGGTCCTCGCGGAAGCGACCCTGCTTGACGAGGTCGAGGAGCGAACGGTTCGTGGCCGAGATCAGCCGGATGTCGATCCGAACGCTGCGCTTGGCGCCCACCGGATCGACTTCGCCCTCCTGCAGCGCGCGCAGGAGCTTCACCTGGGCATCGAGCGGCAACTCGCCGATCTCGTCGAGGAACAGCGTTCCGCCCGAGGCTTCGACGAACTTGCCCATATGACGCTCGGTCGCGCCCGTGAACGCGCCCTTCTCGTGCCCGAACAGGGTCGATTCCACGAGATTGTCGGGGATCGCCCCGCAATTGACCGTGACGAAAGCCTTGCCGCGCCGATCGCCCGACCCCTGGATCGCACGGGCCAGAACTTCCTTGCCGACGCCGGACTCGCCCTCGATGAGGACCGGGATGTTGGACTTAGCCGAACGCTCGGCCAGCCGGATCACACGCTCCATGTCGGGACTGCGCGAGGACAGGTCCTTGAAGGTGAGCGAGCCGGAGGCGCGGCGCCGCATGCGACGCACCTCTTCTTCCAGCCGATCGACCTTGAGCGCGTTCTTGATCGACACCTGAAGCCGCTCGGCACCGGCCGGCTTCACCACGAAATCGGTGGCGCCGGCCCGCATGGCGTTGACGACGGCGTCGATGGAGCCGTTGGACGTCTGGACGATGACGGGCGTGTCGAGGCCCGATTGGCGCATCTGGGCCATGACGGCGAGACCGTCGAGCCCGCCTGGCATCACCAGATCGAGGAGCACGACGTCGATAGGCTCGCCGGACCGCAACACGGACAGCCCGTCCTCACCGCTCTCGGCGACCTTCACTTCGAAACCGAGGCGACGCACCATCGCTTCGGCGAGCCGGCGCTGGACGGGATCGTCGTCGACGATGAGGACCGTTGTCGACATGCGGAAAGCCTCGACCGTGTGCTGTGAAAGGTGATCGCCCCCAGGATATCGCCCTGCGAACCAGCCACCGGTGTTTCGTTTCGATCCGTAGGGTGAGCGAAGAGCGTAAAGCTGTGCTTAACGACGATCCCACTTTCTTTCCTGATGGTCCACTCCCCGGGCGGGTTGGGCCGGCGGAGGCTCTGCCGGAGATTCGTTGCGGCGGAATGCACCGACTCGGTTGATCACGCGGCCCTGGCGCTCGATATCAACCCCGACGGCGCGGGAACGCCGCTTCAGGATCAAAGTCACCATGTCGAGCCGAGCCGTCGTTCATGCCAGCCTGCCCAGCGCCGCCCGGATGCCGGCCGGCCAACGATCGGAAGGGACCAACGTCGCGAGGGCTGCCGCTCTTGCTCTCGACCTCGGCTCGCTTCCCGAATGGGATCTGAGCGACCTCTATTCCGGAATCGATTCGCCGGACTTCCGTAGCGACATCGCGCGGGCGGAGCACGAATGCAGTGACTTCTCGGAGCGGTGGAGCGGCGTCATCGCCGAGATCGCCGCGGGGCCCGATGCGTCCTCGCGGCTCGCCGAGGCGGTAGCCGCCTATGAGGCGATCGAGGACCGCCTCGGCCGCCTGATGTCATTCGCCGGCCTCGTCTATTCGGGCGACACCACGGACGAGCGGCGCCAGAAGTTCTACGGTGACACTCAGGAACGCCTGACCACGGCCTCGGGCCACCTCCTGTTCTTCGCCCTGGAGATCAACCGCGTCGACGACACCCTGATGGACGCCGCCATGGCGGAAGGCCCCCTGGCGCATTACCGCCCCTGGGTCGAGGATCTGCGCCGCGAGAAGCCGTTCCAACTCGACGACCGCACCGAGAAGCTGTTTCTCGAGAAGTCGGTGACCGGACGTTCTGCCTGGAACCGGCTGTTCGATGGCACGATCGCGTCCCTGCGCTTCCCCCTCCAGGGCGAGATGCTCACCCTGGAGCCGACGCTCAACAAGCTGCAGGACCCGGACGGGGCGGTGCGGAAGGAAGCGGCCGTGGCCCTGGGCGACGTGTTCCGCGCCAATCTGCGGACCTTCGCCCTCATCACCAACACCCTGGCCAAGGACAAGGAGATTTCCGACCGCTGGCGCGGGTTCAAGGATGTGGCCGACGACCGCCACTTGTCGAACCGGGTCGAACCCGAGGTGGTGGCGGCCATGGTGGACGCCGTGCAGGCCGCCTATCCACGCCTCTCGCACCGCTATTACAAGCTGAAGGCGAAGTGGTTCGGCGTCGACGTCCTGCCCTATTGGGACCGCAACGCACCGCTGCCGCGAGTGGAGCAGCGCACGATTCCCTGGGCCGAAGCGCGCGACATGGTGCTCGACGCCTACGGGGCCTTCTCACCGCGCATGGCGGACATCGCCAAGACCTTCTTCGACCGCCGCTGGATCGATGCGCCGACACGTCCGGGCAAGGCACCGGGCGCGTTCGCTCATCCCACCGTGCCCTCGGCGCATCCCTATGTGCTGGTGAATTACCAGGGCAAGCCGCGGGACGTGATGACCCTCGCGCACGAACTCGGCCACGGGGTGCATCAGGTTCTGGCCTCGCGCAACGGGGCGCTGATGGCACCGACGCCGCTGACGCTGGCCGAGACCGCGAGCGTGTTCGGCGAGATGCTGACGTTCCGGCGCCTGCTCGCCTCCACGACCGACACGGTCCAGCGCAGGGCCATGCTGGCGGCCAAGGTCGAGGACATGATCAACACGGTCGTGCGCCAGATCGCGTTCTATCTCTTCGAGCGGAAGGTCCATCTCGCCCGCGCCGAGGGAGAACTCACGGCCGAGCAGATCAACGGCCTCTGGATGTCGGTGCAGGCCGAGAGCTTCGGCCCGGCGATCTCGCTCGATGCCGGCTACGAGCCGTTCTGGGCGTATATTCCGCACTTCATCCACTCGCCGTTCTACGTCTACGCCTACGCATTCGGCGATTGCCTCGTGAACTCGCTCTATGGCGTCTACGCCAAGGCGGAGGAAGGCTTCGTCGACCGCTACTTCGCGCTGCTCTCCGCCGGTGGGTCGAAGCCCTACGGTGAGCTCCTGGCCCCCTTCGGCCTCAACGCCAGCGACCCCGCCTTCTGGCAGATCGGCCTCAACATGATCGAGGGGATGATCGTCGAGTTGGAAGCGATGGAGGGATAGGAGCCTTTGCGCTGCGGTCTTTCCGTTGTACAGAACGTACAACGGAAAGACGAATTGCCATGAAGCTCGAGGTAAAAAAGATCGGAAATTCCACTGGGCTCATCCTGCCACGGGAATTGATCACCAAGCTCAATCTGCGGCAGGGCCAGTGGCTCCACATCACCGAGATGCCCGATGGTGGAGTGCGGCTGACCCCCTACGATCCTGATTTCGACAAGGCGATGGCGATCGTCGACGACATCATGGAGGAGTATAAGGATACCTTGCGGGCGCTGGCGCAGTGACCGAGCCCCGTTGGCTGACCTCTGAAGAGGTCAAAGTCGCCCACGAGCGCCAGCTCGTCCGGTTTGGTGGTCCTCCTGGTCTCAGAGACGAGAACGCACTCGAATCCGCTTTGGCGCGGCCTGTGAATCGCTGGCGGTACGAAGACGGCGATTTAGCGTTACTGGCTGCGGCCTATGCATTCGGTCTCGCGCGCAATCATGCCTTCATCGATGGCAACAAGCGCATCGCCTTCGTGGCGATGACATTGTTCCTACGGCTCAACCACGTTGCTTTCCGCCCGGATCAGGCCGAGGCGACTCGAATGATTTTCGGTCTCGCCGCGAGCGAGATCGACGAGGACGGCCTCACGCGCTGGATCCGCGACAACTGGCCAACGACGTAGCCCCTTCCGCGACGCAAGTTCCGCGACCCATGGGCCCATGGCCCTGGTACCCTTCGGGAAGGAGCCTATCTCGTGGTGACACTCCTTCGTCGCGCAGAATGGATTCGATGGCCGATCACGACAACGAAGCCAACCGCTTCTCGGCGCGCGCCAGCCGCTATGCCCGGGTGGGTGCGAATGTGGGCGGCGTCGCCGCGCGCATGGCCGGCGCCAAATTCTTCGGTAAGGGCGAGACCCCGACCAACGCGGCGGCGTTGGCGCAGGCCCTCGGCGGGCTGAAGGGTCCGATCATGAAGGTGGCGCAGCTGCTCGCCACCGTGCCGGATCTGCTGCCACCGGAATACGCGACCGAGCTACAGAAACTGCAATCCGACGCGCCGCCCATGGGAGCGGCCTTCGTCAAGCGCCGGATGTTGGCCGAGCTCGGACCCGATTGGCAGAAAAGGTTCGGTTCCTTCGATCTCAGGCCCGCCGCCGCCGCCTCCCTCGGCCAGGTCCATCGCGCGACCGGCCTGGATGGGACACCCTTCGCCTGCAAGCTTCAGTATCCCGACATGCAATCGGCCGTGGAGGCCGATCTGAAGCAGTTGGAAATCGCCTTCGCCCTCCATCGCCGCCTCAGCTCGTGGCTCGATACCCGCGAGATTGCCAAGGAGATCGGCGCCCGAGTCAGGGAGGAACTTGATTACGAGCGCGAGGCGAAACATGCCGCCCTCTACGGGGCGGTATTGCAGGATATCGCGGATGTGAGGGTGCCGGCGATCCACACGGATCTTTCGACGAAGCGCCTCCTCACCCTGGGCTGGCTCGAGGGGGACAGGATCCTCGACTTCACCGAGGAGCCGATCGAGATCCGCAACCGCCTCGCGCAGGCGATGTTCAAGGCGTGGTGGCACCCTTTCAGCCGAGCCGCCGTCATCCATGGCGACCCGCATCTCGGCAATTATACTGTGTTCTCGGAGGACGGTGAGGCGCGCGGCATCAATCTTCTGGATTACGGCTGCGTTCGCATCTTCCACCCCCGATTCGTGGGTGGGGTGGTCGATCTCTATCGCGGTCTTCTCGAAGACGACAACGCCCGGATCGTCCACGCCTACGAGGTCTGGGGGTTCAAGAACCTCACCAAGGAGCTGATCGAGATCCTTAACATCTGGGCGCGGTTCATCTACGGCCCAATTCTGGAGGACCGCACGAGGACCGTGGCCGATGGGGTCAAGCCCGGAGAATACGGGCGGCGGCAGGCCTTCGAGGTGCACCAAGCCCTGAAGCAGCGCGGCCCCGTGACGGTGCCACAGGAATTCGTCTTCATGGACCGGGCGGCGGTGGGGCTCGGCGCAGTGTTCCTGCACCTGCGTTCGGAGCTGAATTACCATCGGCTATTCGAGGCCGAGATCGAGCGCTTCTCTCTCGAGACCCTGACCGAGCGGCAGGGCACGGCCCTGATGGCGGCAGGCCTTCCGCTTCCGGTCTAGGTAGATCGCGAAGCGGCTTTCAGCGAACCCGCCTTCGAACACCGGCGATCCGTCGAAGACCGGGCGGGTCCGCTTCGGCCCGTTCCCACGAGTCATGTTCGCCACCGGGAAGCACCGAAGGGCGGGCACGACCGCCTGCGGGTAAGCTCGCCCATGACAGGCGGGGATGAACTGTCATTCCATTGGATAAATCCCGCTTCCCATATTTTCGCCAGTCGGTATCTCGATTGCGAGCGATCGAGGCTTGCGCTAAATCCGCTTGGAACCAATCAAGATGATGACCAAGGGGACGAGCGCAAGATGGCTGATGCGAAGAGCGTGACCGGCGTGCATTACAGCCCGGCGATGGACGAGAAGACCCACGAACAGACCTATCGCGGCTTTGTCCGGTTTGTGGAAATCGGCACGGGCGTGGTGATCTGCTGGGTGCTCGCCCTGGCCGTGGGCGGTATTCACGAGGCCTGGCTCACCGCCATCTTCGGTGTTCTCCTGTCGGGAGCCGCCGGCGCCGTGGGTGCATTCGTACCCAGCATCGGCTGGAAGGCACCGTTCGCGGTGGCGCTCCTGCTGGCGCTGTACCTCTTCTTCGCGTGACGTAGCCCAGGATCGCTGGTATACCAGCGATCCGCGGCTCTATATTCCTGCTAAGCCGCGGCAATCGAGCATGATTGCCGAAGGAGGTCTTTGAATGCGCATCGCTGTCCTGACAGAGTCGGATCCCGCTGAGCCGCGGGTGGCGGCGGTGCCCGATACGATCAAGAAATTCAGAGGACTCGGCGTCGACGTCACGGTCCAGTCCGGCGCGGGCCTGAAGGCCGGTGTTCCGGACGCGGAATACGAAGCGGTGGGCGCCAGCATCGCCGCCACGGCCGAGGAGACGGCGAAGGACGCCGATCTCGTCCTGAAGGTCAGGCGTCCCAGCGAGGACGAGCTGAAGCTTCTGAAGAGCGGCGCCACCGTCGTCGCCATCATGGATCCCTACGGGAACGAGACCGCGCTGCAGGCCATGGCGGATGCCGGCATCAGCGCTTTCTCGATGGAGCTGATGCCCCGCATCACCCGCGCCCAGGTGATGGACGTCCTGTCCTCCCAAGCCAATCTCGCGGGCTACCGCGCCGTGGTCGATGGCGCCGCCGAGTACGGGCGCGCCATGCCGATGATGATGACCGCCGCCGGCACTGTGCCGGCCGCCCGCGTCTTCGTCATGGGTGTCGGTGTCGCCGGTCTCCAGGCCATCGCCACCGCGAGGCGCATGGGAGCGGTAGTGACGGCCACGGATGTGCGGCCCGCCACCAAGGAACAGGTCGAATCCCTCGGGGCCAAGTTCGTGGCCGTGGAGGACGACGAGTTCAAGCAGGCCGAGACGTCCGGTGGCTATGCCAAGGAAATGTCTGCCGAATACCAGAAGAAGCAGGCCGAGCTCGTGGCGACGCATATCGCCAAGCAGGACATCGTCATCACGACGGCGCTGATCCCCGGTCGGCCGGCCCCGAAGCTCGTGTCGGAATCCATGGTCGCGTCCATGAAGCCGGGTTCGGTGCTCATCGACCTCGCCGTCGAGCGCGGCGGCAACGTCGCCGGTGCCGAGGCGGGCGAGATCGTCACCACCGAGAACGGCGTCAAGATCGTGGGCCACGTGAACGTCGCCGGCCGCCTCGCGGCCACGGCGTCCAGCCTCTACGCCAGAAACCTGTTCGCGTTCGTCGAGACACTGATCGACAAGGAAGCCAAGGCCCTCGCCATCAAATGGGATGACGAGCTCGTGAAGGCGACGAACCTCACCCGGGACGGACAGGTAGTCCACCCCGCCTTCCAGCCCAAAGCAGCCTGATCCCGGCGGAGAGACAGATGGCCACCCTTCCCCCCGAACAGGCCGCCGAGCAGGCACGCGCCGCCGCTGCCGCCGCCCGCGCCTCCGCCGACCAGGCGCAGAGCATCGCCGACAGCCTCAGCCAAGGCCTCAGCCATGGCATCTCCGTCGTCACCCATGGCGCGGTCGATCCCACCGTCTTCCAGCTCGCGATCTTCGTGCTCGCGATCTTCGTCGGCTACTACGTGGTGTGGTCGGTGACCCCGGCGCTCCACACCCCCCTGATGTCGGTCACCAACGCGATCTCCTCGGTCATCATCGTCGGCGCGCTGCTGGCGGCGGGCGTACCGTTGATCGAGAAGGGAACCGGCTGGGCTCGCTTCTTCGGCTTCGTGGGCATCGTGCTCGCCAGCGTCAACATCTTCGGCGGGTTCCTGGTCACACAGCGCATGCTCGCCATGTACAAGAAGAAGGCTTGAGACGATGTCCCAGAACGTCTCCGCCCTTCTCTACATCGTCTCCGGCGTCCTGTTCATCATGGCGCTGCGGGGGCTCTCGCACCCGACCACGTCGCGGCAGGGTAACCTGTACGGCATGGTCGGCATGGGCCTCGCGGTCCTGACCACCCTGGTCGGCCATCCGCCGGCCGGATTCGGCGCCTGGATCATCGTCCTCCTCGGCCTCGCCATCGGCGGCGGCGCGGGCGCGGTGATCGCCAAGCGGGTGCCGATGACCGCCATGCCTCAGCTCGTGGCCGCCTTCCACTCCCTCGTGGGTCTCGCCGCCGTGGCGGGAGCGGCCGGCACGCTCTACGCTCCGCAGGCAGTCGGCATCCTCGAGAACGGCCATATCCATAAGGAATCGCTGTTCGAGATGGCACTCGGCGTCGCCATCGGGGCGATCACCTTCACCGGTTCGGTCATCGCCTTCGCCAAGCTCGACGGACGCATGTCCGGCAAGCCGATCATGCTACCGCAGCGGCACGCGATCAACATCGCCCTGGGCATCGCCCTGGTCGGCCTGATCGCCGTGTTCATCGGCACCGAGAGCAAGGCGATCTTCTGGCTGATCGTGGTGCTGTCCTTCGTGCTCGGCGGACTGCTGATCATCCCGATCGGCGGCGCGGACATGCCCGTCGTCGTGTCGATGCTCAATTCCTATTCGGGTTGGGCGGCGGCCGGCATCGGCTTCACCCTGGGCAACCTCGCGCTCATCATCACCGGCGCCCTCGTCGGCTCCTCCGGTGCGATCCTGTCCTACATCATGTGCAAGGCGATGAACCGCTCGTTCATCTCCGTGATCCTCGGCGGCTTCGGCGGCGACGCCGCTGCGGCCGGTGCGGGTGGCGCTGTCGAGACGCGCCCCGTGAAGCAGGGATCGGCCGACGATGCGGCCTACATCATGAAGAATGCCGAGCGCGTCATCATCGTCCCCGGCTACGGCATGGCGGTGGCGCAGGCCCAGCACTCGCTCCGCGAGATGGTGGACCTGCTCAAGAAGGAAGGCGTCGACGTGAAATACGCCATCCACCCGGTCGCCGGACGCATGCCCGGGCACATGAACGTGCTGCTGGCGGAAGCCAATGTGCCCTACGACGAGGTCCACGAGCTCGAGGACATCAACGGCGACTTCCCCCAGGCGGACGTGGCCTTCGTCATCGGCGCCAACGACGTCACCAACCCGGCCGCCAAGACCGACAAGACCTCGCCGATCTACGGCATGCCGATCCTCGACGTGGAGAAGGCCAAGACGGTCCTCTTCATCAAGCGCGGAATGGGCTCCGGCTATGCCGGCGTGGAGAACGAGGTCTTCTTCCGCGACAACACCATGATGCTCTTCGGCGACGCCAAGAAGGTCGTGGACTCGATCGTCAAGAACCTTTGAGCGACGTGGGGCGGCACTCCGCCCCGTCAGTCTCGCCTGCGAAGGGTCGGCGCCATGCGCCGGCCCTTTTCTCGTCTGGGTAAGAGCGAGTTCCAGTCTTGCCCCACGCGTCACCGCGAAGCCGGCAGCGCAGTAGCGCCGGATAGCCCCGGCCGGGTAGACTGATTGCGTGTCAGCCGCCTCAGCCCTCGCCCCAACCCGCGCCTTCCTCGGCGTCACCCGCTCCATCATGGGGCGGCCCTGGCGTGACCGCTGCGGCGAGGCGGCCGCCCAGGCCTATGCCGCGACGATGGTTCAGGCCCATGGCCTGCCCGACCTTCTCGCCCGTGTCCTCGCCTCCCGTGGCGTCCGGCCCGACGAAGCGGAGGCCTATCTCCAGCCGCGACTACGCGACCTGATGCCGGACCCGTCCCGCCTGGTGGACATGGAAGGCGCGGCCGAACGGCTCGCCCGTGCGGTCGAAAGCCACGAGCATGTGGCGGTGTTCGGCGATTACGATGTCGATGGCGCGGCGAGCGCGGCGCTGATCGCCGGCTACCTACGTTCTCTCGGCCTGACGGTGGACATCCACATTCCGGACCGCATCACGGAAGGGTACGGCCCCAACGTGGCAGCGGTCACGTCGCTGGCGGAGGGCGGGGCAAAGCTCCTCGTCTGCGTCGATTGCGGCACGAGCGGCCACGAGCCCCTCGCAGCCGCGGCCGAGCTCGGCCTCGATGTGATCGTCCTCGATCATCACGGCGCACCGGAGGTCCTGCCCTCGGTGCGCGCCTTGGTGAACCCGAACCGGCTCGACGACATTTCGGGCTTCGGCCACCTCTGCGCGGCAGGTGTCGTCTTCCTCACCCTCGTAGCGCTCAACCGCCGCCTGAGGCGGGGAGGGAGGGAAGATCTGCCCGATCTCGCCGAATCCCTGGATCTGGTGGCGCTGGCGACGGTGGCCGACGTGGTGCCACTGACCGGCCTCAACCGCGCCTTCGTCGTCCAGGGACTGAAAGTGATGCGCGGCCGGGGCCGGATCGGCCTCGCCGCCCTGTTCGATGCGGCATCCTTGAGCGAGCCGCCGGAATCCTGGCATCTCGGATATCTCCTCGGTCCGCGCATCAATGCCGGCGGGCGCATAGGCCATGCGGGGCTCGGTGCCGCCCTTCTCACCAGCACCGATCAGGCCGAGGCGAACCGTATCGCCACCGAACTCGATCTCCTCAACCGCGAACGCCAGGGCATCGAGGCGCAGGCCGTTCTCGAAGCCGAGGCCGAGATGGATCGCGCCCTGACCCTGGATCCGGACAAGCCGGTCCTGGTGACCGCCTCCGCCACTTGGCATCCGGGCGTGGTCGGCCTCGTGGCGGCCCGCCTGAAGGAACGTTTCGGCCGACCGGCTTTCGCGTTCGCCCTACGGCCGGACGGGACGGCGACGGGGTCGGGCCGCTCCGTAGCCGGGGTCGATCTCGGATTTGCGGTGCGGGAGGCAGTGAATGCAGGCCTTCTCGTCAAGGGCGGCGGGCACGCCATGGCGGCTGGCGCAACGCTGCCGGGCCACGATCCCAGGCTCTTCGGCGAGTTTCTCGCCACCGCCCTCGCAGCAGCGGTGGCTGAGGCGAGGGCGGTGGAAGCGCTCCTCATCGACGGTACGGTGAGCGCGGGCGGTGCGACGGCGGAGGTGGTTCGCCTCGTCCAGCGCGCCGGGCCGTTCGGTGCCGGGGCGCCGGAGCCCGTCTTCGCCCTGTCGCATCACCGCCTCGTCGATGCGGGCATCGTCGGCAACGGCCATGTGCGCGCGCGCTTCAGGAGCCGGGATGGCCAGGCCATCGGCGCCATTGCCTTTCGTTCCGCGCAGGGGCCGTTGGGGCAGGCGCTCCTCGGCGGGATCGGGCAGGAATTCCACGTGGCCGGCACCCTCGCCATCGATACCTGGCGCGGCGGCGAGCGGGTGCAATTGCGCATCGGTGATCTCGCCACACCCTGAACTTTGCGCGCCCGCATGCGCAGGATGTGTTGACACCCGCGCAAGCCCTCACCATAAGGGCCCGCGCGCTGCCGAAAGGCGGTGGTTTGGGGGAATGTCCCGAGCGGCAAAGGGGGCGGACTGTAAATCCGCTGCGTAAGCTTCGTAGGTTCGAGTCCTACTTCCCCCACCAATCCATACCGACACGCTGGCAGCACGGCCGATGAAGGGATCACCTTCTCAAGACCGCGTCTCCATGCTATCGGGCGCCATATGCGGGTGTAGCTCAATGGTAGAGCAGCAGCCTTCCAAGCTGAATACCCGGGTTCGATTCCCGGTACCCGCTCCACTTTCTTCCCCGACCGATGCGAACGACGTTGCCGGGTGAGGCCGTCCTTCCCTCTCGGTGAACATGCAGGTGACGCCCCCGGCGCGGCGCCCCTCTTCCTCCTCGACCAGCATGAATAAGCAGCGCCTCAGGCCGGTCGAGCAGGCGGGCCCCACTGTCTGCCCTCATCAATCCGCCGCGACCGTTTCCGAGTTTGTTGTGCGCCCGGCCTATCCGGGAGAGTCGGGGGCGTAATGTCCGGCTGCGATCGTGCGTTTGACCGTGGACCGCGCGGCATCGATGGCGATGGCGGCGGCCGAGAGGGTCTTCGCCTCCGTCGGACGCTCCAGGGCGTGCTTGGCGATATCCCCGGCGAGATCGTCGATCTCACGGGCGAGGCCTTCGAGGCGCGTCGGGTCGGCGATGCCCTGCGCCTCCTGGCGGATCTGCAGGAGGCGGTCGGTGGCCTCCTCGATCCGTTCCCGGCGCAACCGCGACAGACGCTGTCCGATCCAGGCCAACGCCGAGCCGATACCGCCACCGAGGAAAGCGACGAGATAGATCCAGGTCTCGTAGCGTTCGATGAAGCCTTGCTGTTCGCGCTCGTAGAAATCGACGGCGCCCGGGTGGATCGGTAGCCGCGCGCTCGTCGCGCCGGCCGTGCTGTCGTAGCTCGGCGCCTGCATGTAGTCGGCGGCGGCGGTGACGTTGGCCATGCCGCTGCGCAGCTCGAACAAATGCTGGGTCACGTCTGCCGCGACAGGGCGGGACAGGCCGGCCCGCGCCATCAGGCGATAGGACGCTCCCACCGTGTGGACATCCTCGGCCGGAACTTTGGGACTGCCGCCGAACGTCTCGGCCGGCATGGTGACCGACTGCAGCCGCGGCATCCGTGCGACGATGGCATCGGCGTTCTCGACGGTCACGAAAGCGACCTTTCGCGTCTTGCTGGCCGCCTGAACGATGCCGACGATCCGCTGTGCCGTGGGCGCGGTCGGGGAAATGACCGAAACCACGGCATCGACCCGCTTTTTGGCGAATGCCGCCGGAAGCTCGGCTTCGGTCATCTCCACGAGGGCAACGTGGCGCGGCGGCAGCGGTCCGTCCGGGTCCTTGTCGAGCAGCGTCAGGCCATAATGCCCGACCATCGCCTTGATCAACGCCTGGTCGGCGTCGCGATGCGCGAGGATCGCGAGACGCTTCCGGTCGAGTTCGGGGAAACTCGTCAATCCGGATGGCTCGGGAGACGCGATGATCATGGCCTGATCGCGGAGGATCGCCAGGGTCAGAGCATTATCAGGCAGATCGACATCGGGGCGGACCACGGCGAGATCGGCGCGACCCTCCTGTAGGGCGGCGGCACTGTCCCTGACATCGTCGAGGGCGATGACCTTGAGACGGATCTCCTTGTGCCGCCGGGCAAGAGCATCGGCATAGGCCTGGATCAGCGCCGGCTCGGTCCCGTCCTTCGGCGCGACCGCGATGGTAAGGACCGTCGCCCGCGAGATCCAGTAGGCCGTGGCGGCTCCCAGGCCGAGCAGCACGGCCAGGAGGAGGAAGACGAATTCACGGCGAATGATGCGGCCGGCGAATTTCATGTCTCGGCACTCCGCTCGCCGCTTTGCCGGACGGCACGCTGCATCATGCCACGCCGGAGGGCAGGGCGTGGGGATCGTGCCGGCGGGATCACGCGAGACCGAGGTGGAGCGATGTCAGCGGGGCCGACGCGGCTGTGTGGTGGCCCGGCCGCTGAGACGGCGGGTGATATAGGCGATGATCTTCGGAAGCACGAAAACGGTCAGGAGTTTACGGAGGATCGAGACTTTCCGGAATGAGGGGGATCGGCGCTCGAGACCGGCAGCAAACCTGGTGTGAGACCGAGGGGCTGGTGACCGCTGCCTGCACGGAGGACCGACGAGACACGTTCTTTGACAGTGCGGCAGGCGGCGCGAACCCAATCGGCTCCGCCGAAATATCCGCATGCGCGTGGAGGCAGAGCGGCGCTCTGCCTCGCTTGCCAGTTCAGCGCTTGCCGGTGACCGTGTCGACCACCGAGGCGACGCCGTCCTTGGCCTCGCCGACGGTGCGCTGGGCCTCGCCCTTGAGTTCCTGGGCCTTGCCCTCGGCGACCAGCGTGTCGTTGCCCGTGACCTTGCCGGCCGCCTGCTTGACGTTGCCGGCGGCTTCGTTGGCGAGGCCCTTCAGCTTGTCCGTGGTGCTGCTCATGGGGATGCTCCTTCGGTTCGGGAATGAGGATCGTAGGGGGAGGTCCGGCCGGTCGCGGGTGACCGGCCGGGGAGTGGCTCAGGCGCGGCGGGCGCCGTAGCTGTCGGCGAGGGTGTGGAGCTTCGGGGCGCCGAGGCGGCCGCCGAAGAAGCCGGCGAGCGCGCCGAGGATCAGGGCGAGCGCGCCGTAGAAGGCGCCCTGGGTGGCGGCGGACTTGGCGGCGACGGCGGCAGCCTCAGCCTTCTGCTTGGCGGTGGCGACGGTCTCTTCGTACTGCTTGCGGTAGTCCTGGATCTGCGTCTTGGCCTGGTCGACCGGGATGCCCTGGGCCTTGGCCAACGCGTCGGCGGCACGGTTCTCGGCCTGGGCCTTCTGGCTCGGATCACCCGTGAACAGGGCGCGGATCGCGGCGACGGCGGCGTCCTTGGCGGCCTGCGGGTCCTGGCCGGCGGCCTGGTTGCGGACGCTCTGCTCGATACCGTCGAGCGGGTTGGTGATCTTCGACAGCGACGGGGCGGCGGCCTGGGCCGCGGTCTGCACGGTGCCGCCGACCAGCGAGCCGGCTCCGCCCAGCGTGCTGGTCACGCCGGAGAAGGCTCCGCCGATGAGGCCACCGGCCGCCGAGGTGAGGAGGTAGAGCACCACGAGGGTGGTCACCGCCCAGGAGACGAGGCCGTGCAGGCCGGCGGCGCCCGTGACGGGCTTGCCCGATAGACGCCCGGCGATGAAGCCGCCCGCCAGAGCCGCCACGATGCCCGAGACGATGAACCAGACGCCGGCGCTGAGCGACAGGGTCGAGGCGGCCGGGTTGTCGGCGGCCACCGGTCCGACGCTGGACAAGCCGATGCCGACGCCGACCATGTTGAGGATGACCTGGGTCACCAGGGCGGTGACGGCGCCGGCGAAGATCGCGCCCCACGACACCTGGTTCAGCAGGACGGTGCGGGTGTCGGCGGCGGCGATCGGCGATGCCGGAATGTTGGCGGAAGAAGACACGTGACAAAGCTCCGAGGTCGTCGGCAAACCGAAGGATTCGGTCGTCCGAGCGGGGAAGGACGAAGGGGAAAGTCTAGGGATGGCGGGAGCTTAGTCGCGCCCGTGGACGAGGAGGCCGATTCCGTAGCCGAGGAGGCCGGCGGCCAGCAGGGCGGCCACGGGATGTTCGGCAACCCGATAGGTCATCTCCCGACCACCCCGGCGCAGGTTGTTGCCAAGGTTGTGGTAGGCATCTTCGGCGTCATCGTAGGCCTCGCGTGCGGCATTGCGCACGGAGCGTTCGGCACGCTCATAGGTTTCGCCGGCGGCGTCCTGAGCCTCACGCACACGGGCCTTGATCTCACCCCCGTCTGGACCGGCAACGTCGTCGATGGCGTTGCGGGTGGTACTGGCAGCCTCGACGATCGCGTCTTTGGCTTGGCCGTAAAGGTTCTCGGCCTCGCCTTGGACTTCGCGTGCACGGCCCTCGACGGAATTTCGGTTCGAACCGGTCAGATCGCCGACAGCCCCCTGGATCTTCCCACCGAGTTCCTCGGCGGCTCCAGTGATCCGATTGGTATCGACCATGGTATTCCCCCTGTTTACGTACTCATTCGATAGGATCGCGCTGGTATTACCCAGAATACGCCAGACCGAAGATTTCGCTTCGGACAACCGTCCAGATCAGAGAAGTTTCCGCTGATTTTTCATTAGTCGGCGATCTTTACGTCACCGAACATTTCGATGACGACGTATTTGATCGATGCATTTGTAGTATGCGCCTCTGCTGCAGATTTAGTCTCGTTCAGATATCCATTGGATGTTCTTGGCGCGCGCACCTGCATGCCTTGCAGTTCGACATCTTAACTGGCGCGCATCACCCGCCAATCAATGGTTAATTTGTACTGGTAGAGGGATTTTATTTAACCGGTTGATCCGGCCGGAAACCCATTGTTCCGTCCCCAGACGATGGCTTCGGAACGCTTGTGCACGCCGAGCTTGCGGTAGAGGGCGGCGGCGTGGTTGCGCACGGTGTTTCGGGACAGGGTCAGGCGCTTGGCGATGGCATCGTCACCGAGCCCGGAGCAGATGAGATCGAGGATCTGCCGCTCGCGCACCGTCATGTTCGGTGCGATCGCATCCATGTGATCGCCTCCCGGCCCGCGCAGGTTGGCGAGTTTGTCGATGAGCCCGCGACTGAACCAGGACGTATCGGCCATGACGGTCTCGATGGCCTCGAACAGGTCACGCTCGCCGCGCTTGCGCTCCGTGATGTCCTGCAGGACGAGGAGTGCGTAGACATCGTCCCCGATCTCGACTCGTTCGGCCGAGACGAGGCAATCGAGGCTGGTTCCGTCCTGGTGGCAGAGGCAGACTTCAAGGCCGATGACGTAGCCGGTCAGAGCCACCGCGCTCTCGAATTTCTCGCGGGCCGCCTCGTGAACCCAGAGCCCGAGTTCCGCGGGCGAACGCCCGGCGACCGTATCGCTGGCATGGCCGAAGACCCGGCTGAAGGCCTCGTTCACCCCCGTGATCGTGAAACCGTCCGCCCGTGCCAGCACGGTTGGCACGGGGGTCAGGCGGAATGCCTTGGCGAAACGCTCCTCGCTCTGGCGCAAAGCCATCTCGGCCTTCCGGCGCAATTCGAGGTCGGCGAAGGTGAAGAGCATGCAGGCTTCTTCGCCGAGCTCCATCGGCTGGCCGGCGACGATGACGTGACGCTCGCCCCCGTCGGGCAGATCGAGACAGGCCTCCATCTGCGGGATGGTGCCACCCTCGTTCAGGCGCGAGATGGCCAGGTCCCGGTTGCGGGCGCCCGCCAGCACATCGACCTCGTAGACGCTGCGGCCGATGACGGCATCCCGGGTGTAGCCCGTCATCTCGAGGAACCCGAGATTGACCTTCACGTGGCGCAGGTCGGAGAGCCGGCAGATCACGGCAGGGGCCGGATTCGCGTTGAAGGTCTTCTCGAAGCGATCCTCGGCCTCGAACTGGTCCGAGACGTCCTTCAGGATGAGGGCGAGGCAACTCGGATTGCCCTCCCGATCCGTGGCCACGAGACTGCGGAGGGAATGGACGAAGGTCACGTCCGGCTTGTCGGTCCGGGTCACCTCGACGATCACGTCGTGGAACGTCTCGCCGGATACGACGCGCTCGATCGGATATTGATTGGGGGTGCGATTGTTGCGGTAGCGCAGGGCGAAACGCTCGCGATAGGCATCGACCGTTTCCCCGAGCACGTCCATGGATTCCACGCCATGCATCGCCAGGGCAGCCTCGTTGGCATAGGCGATGGTCTGATCCGGCTCGACCAGGATCACCCCCTCGCTGAGGCCGGCGATGATCTGCCGGAGTTCGTACCTGTCGACGCCAAGTGTCACCGTCGCTCCCACCGCTCCCCGATCCGGGCCACAGCCCCGCCTTCAACAGATGCATGCGTAAGCAGTTCCAGGGTAAAGCGTCGAAACACTGGTATATCTCGCTGAACTCAGCCCTCTTGATTTCGGTGCGCCCATTCATGATGACGATTGGCGAACTTAAATATTCATTATCTGATGAAACAGGACCCGTTCTTTACCTTGAGAAGTTACGCTCTGAACATCGAGACAAATCAATTTACAAATAAAGATTCGACCTAAAAAGAAACCGAGGAACAACGCGCCCTATTCATTCATCGCTCGAAAGTTTTTGGTGTGGGCACGCGGAAGCAAGAGGCGGAAAGTCCCGCGTTCCAACGGGGGTAGCATCGTCACGGAGCGAGCCTGCGTGTCCCCGGCCCGCGACCATCGCTGCCCCTGACGTAACCGGGAGCGTGTGATCGCCGAAATCCGTCTCAGAGCCGCCGTCGAACCTGAGTTGCGATAAGGGGACCGTTCCACATGAGCACGCTTGCCCGCGCTCCAGCCGTCGCGGCGGAATGCCGTTGCCACGATCTCGATGGCGGAGGGCGGTGTGGCCAAGTCCCCGGCAGCGAATTAGAGTCTTGGCGATGAGCCTGGCGCAGGCGGCATATTCGGGCCGCTTCTCCGTCCTACCGGCTCGGTCCGAAGCCCCCGGAAGCATCGCGTCCATGCCCGCCCGATCGACGCCATCGTCCGGCGAGGCGTCACTGGCAGCTGCGATGCAGGCGGCTCAGAACGGCGATGCCGTCGCCTATCGCCAATTCCTGCGAGACTGCGTGCCCGTCATCTCCGCGATGGCGAGGGCCAAGGGCGTGCAGGGGCCGAGCCTCGACGATGTGGTCCAGGACACTCTGCTGACGATCCACCGGGCGCGGGCAAGCTACGACCCGTCCAGGCCCTTTCTCCCGTGGCTCCGCGCGATCGCCCATCGGCGCGCCATCGACGCCATGCGGTACGACAGCCGTCGGCCACGAGAGGTCCACGATCCGATCGCCTACGAGACACGCGCCGATGATGGGCCCCCGCCCGGGCACGATCTTGAAATCCGAGCCCGGCGTCGGGCCGTGACCGAGGCCGTCGCCCATCTTCCCCCGGGGCAGCGCGAGGCGATCGAACACATCGCCCTGCGCGAGCTGTCCCTCGAGGAGGCGTCAGTTCTCACCGGGCGGACCAAGACGGCGCTGAAAGTCAATTTCCATCGGGCTCTGAAAGCCCTGCGTGCCGCTCTCTCATCCAGCAAGGAGGGCTCGGATGTCTGATCCCGCCAGCCACGAACGTCTCGTCGAGGAGCTGGCCCGGTCGCTCGCGCCGGTCCGCCCGCTGCCGGGGCCGGGATGGCGGGCCGTCGCCTGGTTCTCCGCCGTGCTCGCCCTGGCCATCCTCCTGCTGCCCCTGTCCGACGCCGCCGGCCTGCAACTGCGCCTCGGCGTTCCGGATCTTCGCTATGCCGCGCTCGGGGCGATGTTGACCAGCATGGCCGCAGCCTTCGCGGCCTTCCAGAGCAGCGTGCCGGGCCGCAGCCGGGCCTGGGCTCTTCTACCGATTCCGCCTCTGGTTGTGTGGCTCGGCGTCAGCGGGCTCGGTTGCCTGCGGGCCTGGCTCGCTCCGGCTTCGAACCTCGCCGAAACTGGAGAGATGCGCGGCTGCTTCGTCTTCCTGATGGGCGTCTCTCTGCCGCTCTCAATCCTGCTCGTCACGATGTTGCGCCGGGCCTGCCCCTTGAACCCGAGCCTCACGGCGGCTCTCGGAGGCTTGGCCGTCGCGGCGGCGGCAGCGGCGCTTCTGGTACCGTTCCATCCCCACGACGCCACCGCGACGGATCTGGCGGTGCACCTCGTGGCCGTTTTCATCGTGGTCGGCCTCAACGGACTCCTCGGCGGCCGCATCCTCGAAGGCGCACCCCGCCGACGCCCGGCCGCCACGGCGTCGGAGGCCGATCCGTAGGCGGGCCGGCGCGGCGCTTCCGATCGAGCGGGGCCCCGCGGCGGCCGTTTTAGGTGGCCGTGATCGTGCCGCGCTAACGTCCTTCGACCGGCCCCTCCGTCCGCCGGCGACACGCATGACCGTGCCATCTCCCTCGGCGCATATCTTCACGCCGACCGACAGTCTCGTCGTTCCCATCTTAAACGAGCGTGCGGCCGGTGCCGTCGTTCGCGGAACGGTATGACTCCGCATCCGAGGTCGAGGCCGGACAGCGAATGGACGACCAAGCCGCAGGCTCGATTCGGCCTCCACAGTCATCATCCCTTGATCATCTGACGCCAAGCCTCTATCCGGGCGGCGTCTTTCGCCCGGCTCGACACCTCGAGCGCCGCCCTGGGCGACCGCTCATGTGACTTTGTCTTAGGAATGTGACGATGGCCAAAGAGAAATTTGCCCGCACCAAGCCGCACTGCAACATTGGCACGATTGGTCACGTCGACCACGGCAAGACGTCGCTGACGGCTGCGATCACGAAGGTCCTGGCGGAGTCGGGTGGCGCGACGTTTACGGCCTACGACCAGATCGACAAGGCCCCCGAGGAGAAGGCGCGCGGCATCACGATCTCGACGGCTCACGTCGAGTACGAGACGGCCAACCGTCACTACGCCCACGTCGATTGCCCCGGCCACGCCGATTACGTGAAGAACATGATCACGGGTGCCGCCCAGATGGACGGCGCGATCCTGGTCGTGTCGGCCGCCGACGGCCCGATGCCCCAGACCCGCGAGCACATCCTGCTGGCCCGTCAGGTCGGCGTGCCGGCGCTGGTGGTGTTCCTCAACAAGGTCGACCTCGTCGACGACGAGGAGCTCCTCGAGCTCGTCGAGATGGAGGTGCGCGAGCTCCTCTCCAAGTACGACTTCCCCGGCGACGACATCCCGATCACCAAGGGTTCGGCCAAGGTGGCTCTCGACAACGGCGACAAGGCCGTCGGCCATGACGCCGTGCTGGCCCTGATGGCCTCGGTGGACGCCTACATCCCACAGCCGGAGCGTCCGATCGACAAGCCGTTCCTGATGCCGATCGAGGACGTGTTCTCGATCTCGGGCCGCGGCACCGTGGTGACGGGTCGCGTCGAGCGCGGCATCGTCAAGGTCGGCGAGACCGTGGAGATCGTCGGCATCCGCGACACCCAGACCACCACGGTCACGGGCGTCGAGATGTTCCGCAAGCTGCTCGACCAGGGCCAGGCCGGCGACAATGTCGGCGTGCTCCTGCGCGGCACCAAGCGTGAGGACGTCGAGCGCGGCCAGGTCGTGTGCAAGCCCGGCTCGGTCAAGCCCCACACCAAGTTCAAGGCCGAGGCCTACATCCTCACCAAGGAGGAGGGCGGTCGCCACACCCCGTTCTTCACCAACTACCGGCCCCAGTTCTACTTCCGCACCACCGACGTGACCGGTGTCTGCGAACTGCCCGAGGGCACCGAGATGGTGATGCCCGGTGACAGCGTCACCATGGACGTCACCCTCATCGTCCCCGTCGCCATGGAAGAGAAGCTCCGCTTCGCCATCCGTGAAGGCGGACGCACCGTCGGCGCAGGCGTCGTCGCAGCCATCAACGACTGAGAATGCGGAGAGCCGCGCCGTTTCGGCGACGCGGCTCGCCCCACCTGTAATGTTCGAAAGAGCCGGCTTCGCGCCGGCTCTTTTGTTTTGAGCGAACGCCACCGGGAAACAGGAGCCCGTCGTGAGCAAGGAAACCAGCAAGTTTCTCAGCTACGTGCTGCGGCATGCCCCGGATGCGATCGGGATCACCCTGGATCGTCAGGGGTGGGTCGACATCGACACCCTGCTTGCGGCCGCCCTCCGATCCGGGACAGCCATCGATCGCGTTACCCTCGACGAGATCGTCGCCACGAGTGACAAGAAACGCTTCACCCTGTCGCCGGACGGTTCGCGGATTAGGGCGGCCCAGGGGCATTCCGTCGAGGTGACCCTGGATCTCGCTCCCTGTAAACCGCCGCCCATCCTGTTCCATGGCACCGCGATCCATGCGGTTCCGGCCATCCTGGCCGACGGCCTCAGGCCCGGCGCGAGGAACCACGTCCATCTCTCCTCCGAGGCGGAAACCGCCCGCCGCGTCGGCCGGCGGCACGGGAAACCAGCCGTCCTCACCGTCGCGGCGCAGAGCATGTGGCAGGCCGGCACGCATTTCTACCGTGCGGACAACGGTGTCTGGCTCGTCGGGCATGTGCCGCCAGCCTATCTTGGCCGGTTCGAGGAGCCGTGACAGCTGTACCATCGCAATTTCGGCGGCGGCACGCCTTGGGCTCTTGCGCCGGCGGAAATGATCGGGCATTGAGCGTCCCGCGTAGGAGTGTAGCTCAACTGGTCAGAGCGCCGGTCTCCAAAACCGGAGGTTGCGGGTTCGAGTCCCTCCACTCCTGCCAGTGTTATCCTTAAGCGCAATGCCGGATCGGCCTCCCGTCGGGAATGTCGAACCGGAGCGTGTCTCCGGCTTTCTGTCGACATGTCCGCGACGGTCGACAAGACCCGGGACTTGCGCTAGAGCGTTCGCATTCCGAGATCGGTAAATGTGTTCGGTGCGGGCTTCGACCAGAGCCTCCGCACCGGTCCGCTTTCCGGTCAGGGCCGATTTTCCCTGTTGTTGGCATCAATGGCATCGAACGAAGCAACGAAGAAGGCGGATCTGGCGCGCACTCCGCAGCGCGGCGCCGCCACGCCGACGCCGCCTCGGGGCACTCCGCCCGTGCGGCCCGCGCCCAAGCGCGTCGGCCCGGCCGAGTTCCTGTCCCAGGTGCGCGACGAGGGCCGCAAGGTCACGTGGCCGAGCCGCAAGGAGACCACCGTGACGACGATCATGGTGTTCATCATGGTGGTGGCGGCGAGCATCTTCTTCACCGTCGTGGACCAGGCACTGCGCTACATCGTGACCCTGATCCTCGGGGTCGGCGCCTAGAACAACTGAGTCTTCCTGGGCGCGTCGTCGCGACCGGGCAGGCCGACGTCAGGATTTGGTGAGAACCGTGTCGAAACGCTGGTACATCGTCCACGCCTACTCGAATTTCGAGAACAAGGTCGCGCAGTCCATCAAGGATCAGGCGGCGCAGCGCGGGCTGATGGAGCTTTTCGACGAGGTCATGGTTCCGACCGAGAAGGTCGTCGAGGTTCGCCGCGGCCGCAAGGTCGATGCCGAGCGCAAGTTCTTCCCGGGCTACGTCCTGGTGAAATGCGATCTCACCGACGAAGTCTACCACCTCATCAAGAACACCCCGAAGGTCACGGGCTTCCTCGGCGCCGACAAGTCGAAGCCGGTGCCGATTCCCGATTCCGAGGCGGAGCGTATCAAGGGGCAGGTCGCCGAGGGCGTCGATCGTCCCAAGCCTTCGATCTCCTTCGAGATCGGCGAGACCGTCCGCGTCTCCGACGGTCCCTTCGCATCCTTCAACGGCACCGTCGAGGAAATCGACGAGAGCCGTTCGCGCCTCAAGGTCGCCGTGTCGATCTTCGGTCGCGCCACTCCGGTGGAACTCGAATACGCTCAGGTCGAGAAGGTCTGATCGTCAGGCGAATGACGAAACGCGGATGGCGAAGGTAGGCAAAGCCTCCTCGTCGTCCGTGATTCGCGTTCGTCATAACCCGCGGGAGGTCCGCCCGGTTTGCCGCCGGGATCCACGGATCGCACCGCGACCTGCAACCGCTCGTATCGTTCGTGCTCGAGGCAGCCGGGCGACGGGCTACATTTGGGAGCAGTCCCTATGGCAAAGAAGATCACGGGCTACGTGAAGCTTCAGGTTCCGGCCGGCGCCGCGAACCCGTCGCCGCCCATCGGTCCCGCGCTCGGTCAGCGCGGCCTCAACATCATGGAATTCTGCAAGGCCTTCAACGCGAAGACCTCTCAGATCGAGAAGGGCACGCCGATCCCGGTCGTCATCACGGCGTATCAGGACCGCTCCTTCACCTTCGAGATGAAGCAGCCGCCGGTCACCTTCTTCCTGAAGAAGGCTGCCGGTCTGAAGATCGGCAAGAAGCCGGCTTCCGGCTCCAAGACTCCGGGCAAGGGCCCGACGGTGGGCAAGGTCACCGAAGCTCAGCTTCGCGAGATCGCCGAGAAGAAGATGCCCGACCTGAACTGCGACTCGGTTGACGCCGCCGTCGCCATGATCCGTGGCTCCGCGCGGGCCATGGGCCTCGACGTCGTCGCTTAAGGGGGAGGGCACAATGGCACATGAAGGCAAGCGCATCCGCGCCGCCCGCGAGGGCATCGACGCGCTCAAGCTCTACCCGATCGCCGAGGCGATCGCCCTGGTGAAGCAGAAGGCCAGCGCCAAGTTCGACGAGACCGTTGAGATCTCGATGAACCTCGGCGTCGACCCGCGCCACGCCGACCAGATGGTCCGCGGCGTCTGCAACCTGCCGAACGGCTCCGGCCGTACCGTGCGGGTGGCGGTGTTCGCCCGCGGCGCCAAGGCCGACGAGGCCAAGGCCGCCGGTGCCGACATCGTCGGCGCAGAGGACCTGCTCGAGATCGTCCAGAGCGGCAAGATCGAGTTCGACCGCTGCATCGCGACCCCGGACCTGATGCCGCTCGTCGGTCGTCTCGGCAAGGTGCTCGGCCCGCGCGGCCTGATGCCGAACCCGAAGGTCGGCACCGTCACCATGGACGTGAAGTCCGCGGTCGCCGGCGCCAAGGGCGGTTCGGTGGAGTTCCGCGTCGAGAAGGCTGGCATCGTCCATGCCGGCATCGGCAAGGTCTCCTTCGACGAGACCAAGCTCGTCGAGAACATCAAGGCGTTCGCCGACGCGGTGGCCAAGGCCAAGCCGGCCGGCGCCAAGGGCACCTACATCCAGCGCATCGCCGTCACGTCGTCGATGGGCCCCGGTGTGAAGGTCGAGCCGTCGACCGTGCTGACCGCCTGATCGGTAGTCACCTCACGAAAATAGGAAACGCCCGGCTGTCATGGCCGGGCGTTTTCTTTTGTCTAAGCGAGAAGCTTCAGACGCCTGCCAGCGAGGAGCGTCGCGGTGAGGCCGGCGAACATCGCCGCGCCGAAGACCCATCCGGATGCGGCGCCTGCCATGATTCCCGATAGCAACGTTCCGACGCTGCAGCCGAGACCGGTCATGGCGCCCCAGCCGAGGAGAAGGCCGCCGACGAGACCGCGCACGGCCTGGCCCTGCGTCGGCAGGGCGGGGCGGAACTCCCCCGCCGCCAGAGCGGCGGCCAGGGACGCCGCGACGAGCCCCGCGATGAATACCCCGTTCGGCGTCAGGATTGCATCGCGGATGGCGGTGGCGCAGCCACGAAACCCGTCGAGCCCTTCGAGGCGCGCGGGCAGGAGATCGAGCCCGGCAGCGGCCTGCCTCGCCCGTCCGCCAATCTCGGCGGTGACGCCGAGGGGGCCGACCCTGAGATACGCCAAGGTTCCGAGAGCGCCGACAGCGAGTCCGCCGAGCCAGGTCGGCCAACGCTCGACGAAGACGGCACGCAGCGGCGCGACGCGCCTCGATGGCGCCGCATCGGCGGGCGGCAGCCACCGCAGGAGAGGCACCGCGAGAGCCGCCAGGACCGCGAGAGTGAGGACGAGGCTGCCGGCATAGCCGAGATGCCGGGGCAGCCAGATGACGGGCGCCTCCGAAATGCTGGCGAGATAGAGCGTGTTCCAGGTGAGAAAGCCGAGGACGAAGCCCAGGGCTGTTCCGACCAGGGCGAACGGTGCCGTGGGAGATCCCTCGCCGAGGCGGTAGAGATGAGCGCCGATGCAAGAGCCTGAGATCGCCATGCCTGCTCCAAAGGCGGCACCGGCAAGGGCGAGGATCGGCCCGACGGGACCGATATGGGCGTCGGGCGGCAACCGCGCCCCACTCGGATCGGGCAGCCATGCCCCCAGCACGACAGCATAGCCGACCGTGCCGGCGGCGAGCGCGGCGAGGATGCCGAGGGCGCCGCGCGGGTCTCGCCGGTCGATCAGATCGCGCCACAGGCAGAAGAAGCAGAAGCGCGAGCGCTGGAGCACGAAGCCGAAAAGGGCTCCGAATGTCAGCGAGAGCGCGAGCCGGCTGCTGCCGGGATCGCCGGAGAGATTCAAGGCGGCGGCCAGGATACCCGCACCGATCAGGGCCGCTGACGTGACCCGCAACGGCACGGGGGAACGCCCGGTCGAAGGACCGGGCGCTGGAGGTTCGGATATCGGCGAGGCCGTCACTTGCCCGACCACACCGTCCCGGCGAGGTTCACCACCGGCACGCCGACGGCGTTTCCGTATTCCGTCCAGGAACCGTCGTAATTCCGCACGGGGTAGCCGAGGACGCGGCTGAGCACGAACCAGGAATGGCTCGAGCGCTCGCCGATGCGGCAGGAGGTGATGACCGGCTTGGACCCATCGATCCCCACATCGGCGTAGAGCTTCTTCAGCTCCGGCACGGATTTCAGGGTGCCGTCCGGGTTCACGGCCTTGGCCCAGGGCACGTTCACCGAACCGGGGATATGGCCTGCCCGGATCGCGAGTTCCTGCACGCCTGCCGGCGCGATGAGCTTGCCCGAGAACTCATCCGGCGAGCGGATATCGAGGATCGTCTCGTCCCGCTCCTTGCGCGCCACGGCGAGCACGTCCGCGAGACGGGCGCGCTGGCCCGTCGAGACCGGCGTGACGGGGAAGGCCGAGGCGGCCACGTCGGGGCTGCGGGTATCGAGCTGCCGCTTCTCGGCCTCCCATTTCTTGCGGCCACCATCGAGCAGCTTCACGTTGTCGACGAGACCGTACTGCGCGAACACCCAAGCCCCCCAAGCGGCGAACCAGTTGTTGTTGTCGCCGTAGAGGATCACCGTGGTGTCGCGGTCGATGCCGAGACGCCGGATCAGGGCGGCGAACTTGTCCGGTCCCGCGATGTCGCGGCTCACCGTCTCCACGAGATCCGTGTGCCAGAGGACGTTCTGCGCATTGGGTATGTGGCCGCGCTCGTACACGCCCGGCTCCACGCTGACCTCGACGATCCGCAGCTTCGGCGAGCTTAGGTTGGCCTCGAGCCACTCGGTGGATACGAGAGGGTTGGTTTGAGCCTGTTTCTGTTCGGCGGCATGCGCCGCCACATGCCCGATCGTCGGCAACGCCAAGGCGGCCAGCGCGATACGAGCGGCAAGAAGGGTTCTGAAGGACACGGGCGCGCTCCGGCGAGGATAAGGTCGTCGCGTCGCGGTGGGCTGTGCTCGGCCGTCGACCGTGCCGCCCGGGTCGTATCGTCGACCACGGGCCATGCCCCGAAACTTGACAATATGATGGTGCTTCCGATCGCCAGCAGAATCAATACAATGGTTTTTCAAATATTTGCGTGATGTTGGAATATAGGTTCCAATGCGAGCCTAAAAAGACAGGGATTATCTTCGCCATTGAACCGTCCGTGAAAGCCGATGAATCCGATGACGGCGGCTACCCGGAACCGGGTCCGAGATACCCTGCAGCGCCGGAGCCCTGAGCGTGGATAATTCCTCGCTGGGTAGCCCGAGGGCTTTGCGGCCCGTCCGCACGAGCCCGCTCCCGGATTCCGACGCTGTCTTCAGGTTCATGCACGCCAGAACGGTTTCGCGGCTTCCAGGCGCAAAGCCACGGGATCGAGATCGAGTTCTCTAACTTGCTCCGAGGTCAATTCTCGAATTGTACGCCTCCCGGTGAAGCGCCTGAGCCAGATTGATAGGATCCCGAGGGGCCCAGGTGAAAGTTGCCTCTGTGCTTGGTCGGAAGAGGTCCTTAGGCTAGGAAGGAAAGCGACCTTCGGATCGGGACTTAGGATCGGCCCTAGAGTATCGCGGTTCGGCATTTCGATGGGGCTCCATTCGCTCGCAACTCGTCATTGATCCGAATTTGAATCGAATCAATCAATACATTGCACTCGGAGCAATATGAGCTTGGCCGACTACCGGATGATTTCGGACGGGATCGCTGCGGATATCGCGCAGGGGCGCATGGCCCCGGGAAGCCGGATGCCGACGCAACGGCAATTCGCATACGAGCGTGGGATCGCCGTCTCTACCGCCAGTCGAGTCTATGCGGAGCTCACGCGGCGCGGGCTCGTCACCGGAGAAGTCGGCCGCGGCACGTTCATCCGCAACGCGGAGCCGGACGCGGAAGGCGAACGAGAGGCGGAAGGCGGCCTCGTCAATCTCGAACACGTCTTCTCCATCCTGCCCCATCAAGCGGCGGATCTCGCCGCCAGCCTCAAGCCTCTTCTCGATCCAGCTCGGATTGAGGCCACGTTCCCACCCGTCAGGCCGGGTGCGGCCGGGCCGGCGCGAGCCAAGGCGGCCGGTTTCTTCGCGCGGGGAGGGTGGTCGGCCGATCCCGAAACCGTCCTCTTCACCGGGACGGGACGTCAGGGCATCGCTGCGGCCATGGCGGCGCTGGCCCAACCCGGCGACCGGATCGGGGTGGAGGCCATGACCTATCCCATCGTCAAAGGCCTCGCGCACCGCCTCGGTATCGAGCTCGTCGCCCTACCGATGGATACGGAGGGGGTGACCCCCGATGCCATCGAGCGAGCCCATAGGGAGAAGCCCCTGCGGGCCCTCTATCTGCAGCCCGTCCTGCAAAGCCCCCTCGGCCAGAGCATGAGCGCGGAACGGCGGCGCGCCGTAGCGTCGGCCCTCCACCGGCACGACCTCCTCTGTATCGAGGATTCCGTCTACGGCTTCCTGTGTGACGAGGAACCCTTGGCGGCCCTGGCACCGGACCGCGTGATCCTCATCGACAGCCTGTCGAAACGGCTGGCTCCCGGCCTGAGCCTGGGCTTCGTCGCGGCGCCCTCCGGTTTGGTGCAGCGGCTCGGCGCCGCGATCCGCACCGGAGCCTGGACGGCGAGCGGCCTTCCCCTGGCGATGGCGCTCCACCTCATCGACGACGGAACCGCGAGGCGGATCGAGACCGCCAAGCGGGCGGACGCGACCGCGCGCCAGCATGCCGCCAGGGAAGCGTTGGCGGGCCTCGACGTGCGGGGTGACCCGAGAGCCTTCCACCTCTGGCTCTCGTTGCCCTCCCATTGGAGCGCCGAACGCTATGCGGCTGCCGCGGCGCGCAACGGTGTCGCGGTATCCCCCGCCAGCGCCTTCGCCGTCGGGACCTCGACGCCGGAGAATGGGGTGCGCCTCGCCCTCGGCTCGCCACCTTTCGCGCGTCTGGACAGCGCTCTACGGACATTGCGGCGCCTCGTCCTCGATGGTGACGAGGCCGTGGTGGAATAGGCTCTCCGGGCCATTCGAAGCTTACCGGCCGATGCCGGACAGTCGCATCGCACGCTTGAATCGGCGCGACCCGTTCGAGGCTGCGTCAAACGCGCGCGAACGTCACGGCTCCGGCTTGGGCACGATCAAAACCCGCCCTGGAAAGGGCAAAGAAATCAACATGCGAGGGTGACGCCTTCGCACCTGTCTGTGCTAGGTATGCCGCCATGCGATGCACCCTCTCCGTCACCTCGAAACGACGCATCCTGTGCGTCTTTCCCGCATACACGCCGTCCTTCGGGACTTTCGCCCACGCCTACCCGTTAATGGGCGGGGTAAAGGCGTTCATGCCGCCTCAGGGCCTGCTCCTCATCGCGGCTTACATGCCGGAGGAATGGGAGTACCGGTTCATCGACGAGAACATCAAACGGGCCGGGCCGGACGATTTCGCCTGGGCCGATGCGGTGTTCGTATCGGGCATGCACATCCAGGCACCCCAGATCCGGGACATCTACGCTCGGGCGCATGCGGCCGGTAAGGTGACGGCGCTCGGCGGCCCTTCGGTCTCCGGATCGCCCGAGCAATATCCCGAGTTCGACTATCTCCATATCGGCGAGATCGGCGACGCCACCGACGAACTCGTGTCGATCCTCGACCGCGACGTGTCGATCCCGGCGAGCCAGGTTCGCCTCGAAACCAAGGAGCGTCTGCCGCTCTCCGATTTCCCAGCGCCGGCCTACGAGGCCGCTCCCCTCAAGCGCTACCTCATCGGCTCCCTGCAATTCTCGTCCGGCTGCCCCTATCGCTGCGAGTTCTGCGATATCCCGCAGCTCTACGGCCGTCAGCCCCGCCTGAAGACTCCCGAGCAGATGCTCGGCGAGCTCGATGCGATCATCTCCCAGCCGGGCCATCCAGCCGTCGTGTACTTCGTCGATGACAATTTCATCGGCAACCGCAAGGCGACGAAGGACATGCTGCCCCACCTCGTGGAGTGGCAGAAGAAGAACCATTACCCGCTTCAGTTCGCCTGCGAGGCGACCCTGAACATGGCCAAGCAGCCTGACATCCTCGAGCTGATGCGGCAGGCGAACTTCATGACCGTCTTCGTCGGCATCGAGACGCCGGAAGAGGACGCGCTGGCGGGCATCGACAAGAAGCACAACGCCGCCGTGCCGATGTACGAGGCCATCGAGACTCTCAACAGCTTCGGCCTCGAAGTGACCTCGGGCATCATCCTCGGCCTCGACACCGAAACGGACGGCTCGGAACAGAAGCTCATCGACTTCGTCGATAAGTCGGCGGTGCCGGTGCTGACGATGAACCTGCTGCAGGCCCTGCCGAAGACACCGCTCTGGGACCGGCTGACCCGCGAGGGACGTCTCACCCATGACGCGGCGCTGGAATCCAACGTCCTGTTCAAGCGTCCGCACGATGATGTGGTGGCGAGCTGGCGCCGGGCCATCGCCCATGCCTACGAGCCGGAGAACCTGTTCGCGCGCTTCCGCTATCAGGTGGAGCGGACCTATCCGCATCGGATCAAGACGCCGACCAGGGGCAAGCTCACGCGGACCAATCTCCGTCGCGGTCTCGTGCTCGGTTTCAACATCGCCCTGCGCGTCGGCATCCTGTCCGATTACCGCGGCGTGTTCTGGCGCGCGGCCGGCCATGCCTTGAAGCGCGGACAGATCGAGGCGGTCTTCAACATGGGCTTCGTCGCCCACCACCTGATCCGCTTCACCCGCGAAGCCCTGCGCGGCGAACACAACGCATCGTTCTACGCGGCCAAGGCCGAGCAGAAGCTGGAGAATGCCCGGACGCCCTGGTGGCAGGCCGCGCGTAAGTTCCTGCCGACATAGGGACTTCCGCCGCGCTCGAAGATGCTCCCGCCGAACAGGCGGGAGAAAATCCCGTCAACCAAAATCGTACATGCGAAGCGGATTTCTTCACTTCGGGCACTTGGCAGGGCGCTTGCTAGGGCCTATAGACCCCGCTCCACGTATTTCACACTTTGAAAGGATTCGACCAATCGGTCGATATCCGACATGCGAATTCGCCTGGGCAACCAGGCGATAATGGCCGGAAGGCTTTAAGGGGCGAGCAGCTCCTTCAAGCCTCGTCCGGCCATGTCCTGTCCGAGACTGCAGGCGCCGGGCAACCGGCTTAATTCCCCAGCCTGCACAGACGGGGAAGACCGAATTCAACACCCTATCGGCACCGCGATTCGCGGCGCAGGCAGGTATCGGTTTGAACCATCTCGCCCGTGCCGTCCACCGTTCCGGAGGATGTCAGGGGACAGGGCCGTGAAGCGTCGTCCAGGACGTTCCGGCTTCTCGCTGAGCCGAGTTCCGTTCCGGGCGGCATGTGCAACCGGCGGACCCTCCTCGAGGGGGACCCGCCAACCGGAGAGAGCCCCAGTGGACAGGACAGCCAAAGCTGATCTCGTCTCGACGCTCAACGGCGTGTTTGCGAACACGTCCGTCGTCGTCGTGGCCCACTACAAGGGCCTCACGGTCGCCGAGATGCAGAAGCTGCGCGCGCAGATGAAGCAGGCCGGTGCCACCGTGAAGGTCACCAAGAACCGCATCGCCAACATCGCTCTCGATGGCACGGACGTCGCCTCCATCAAGCCCCTCCTGAAGGGCCCGACCCTGCTCGCTTATTCGAGCGATCCGGTCGCGGCTGCCAAGGTTGCGGTGGACTTCGCCAAGGGTAACGACAAGCTCGTGATCCTCGGCGGCGCCATGGGAACGACAGCTCTGAACCCGGACGGTGTGAAGGCGCTTGCGTCGCTCCCCTCCCTCGACGAACTGCGCGGCAAGATCGTGGGCCTCATCCAGGCTCCCGCGACCAAGATCGCCCAGGTCGTCAGCGCACCGGCTGCCAAGCTGGCTCGCGTGTTCGGAGCCTATGCCACCAAGGACGCGGCTCAGGACGAAGCGGCCTGAGGCCGCATCGCCCTTCCCTCATCACCCGTTCAAACCGACATCTAAAGGAATATTACCATGGCTGATCTTGCCAAGCTCGTCGACGACCTGTCCTCGCTGACCGTTCTCGAAGCCGCCGACCTCGCCAAGCTCCTCGAAGAGAAGTGGGGCGTCTCCGCCGCCGCTGCCGTCGCCGTTGCCGGCCCGGCCGCCGGCCCGGCCGCCGTCGTCGAGGAGCAGACCGAGTTCACGGTTCTCCTGACCGCCGCTGGCGACAAGAAGATCGAGGTCATCAAGGAGGTCCGCGCGATCACCGGCCTCGGCCTCAAGGAAGCCAAGGACCTCGTCGAGGGCGCTCCGAAGGCTGTCAAGGAGTCCGTCAACAAGGAAGAGGCCGAGAAGCTCAAGGCCCAGCTCGAGAAGGCCGGCGCCAAGGTCGAGCTCAAGTAAGTTGCCGATGGGCCAAATCAGGCCCGTCACTTCCGGTCGGTCCCATCGGGGCCGGCCGGCACCGACGCCCGCGGGTCTCCGACCCGTGGGCTAAGGTCGCTTCAAGCGACCGGGCGGTCCTGGAACGGACCGGCGGCATTCATTTCGGGTGGGCTTCGTCCGGCGGGACAGGTTCATCGCCTGGTCGCGGGAGGCATAAAGCCTTCCCCGGGCACCCGGTACGCGGGACGTAGGAGCGAGGTCACCCATGGCCAACACGCTGGTCGGTCGCAAGCGCATTCGCAAGTTTTTCGGCAAGATCAAGGAAGTCGCCGAGATGCCGAACCTCATCGAGGTTCAGAAGGCGTCCTACGACCAGTTCCTGATGATGGACGAGCCGGAAGGCGGACGGGGCGACGAAGGCCTGCAGACCGTTTTCAAGTCGGTCTTCCCGATCTCCGACTTCTCGGCGACAGCCCTCCTCGAATTCGTGAAATACACGTTCGAGCAGCCGAAATACGACGTCGACGAGTGTCGCCAGCGTGGCATCACCTTCGCGGCTCCGCTCAAGGTGACGCTGCGCCTCATCGTGTTCGATGTGGACCCGGATACCGGTGCCAAGTCCGTCAAGGACATCAAGGAGCAGGACGTCTACATGGGCGACATGCCCCTGATGACGGAGAACGGCACCTTCATCGTCAACGGCACCGAGCGCGTCATCGTCAGCCAGATGCACCGCTCGCCGGGCGTGTTCTTCGACCACGACAAGGGCAAGACCCATTCCTCGGGCAAGCTGCTCTTCGCCGCGCGCATCATTCCCTATCGCGGCTCGTGGCTCGATGTGGAGTTCGACGCCAAGGACATCGTGCATGTGCGTATCGACCGTAAGCGCAAGCTTCCGGCGACGTCGCTGCTGTTCGCCCTCGGCCTCGACGGCGAGGAAATCCTCTCCACCTTCTACAACCGCGTCATCTACGATCGCGACGGCGCCGAATGGCGCGTGCCGTTCGATGCCGACCGTCTGAAGGGCTTCAAGGCCTCCGTCGATCTCGTCGACGCCGATTCAGGCGAAGTCGTCCTCGAAGCCGGCAAGAAGCTCAACGCCCGCAACGCCCGCCAGATCAGCGAGCGCGGCGTCCAGTTCCTGAAGGCCACCGACGAAGACCTGATCGGCCAGTACATCGCAGAAGATCTGGTCAACGCGAAGACCGGCGAGATCTGGGCCGAGGCCGGCGACGAAATCTCCGACAAGCTCCTCAAGAGCCTGGAAGAGGTCGGCGTTTCCGAGCTCCCCGTCCTCGACATCGACCACGTCAATGTCGGTCCCTACATCCGCAACACCCTGGCCGTGGACAAGAACTCGTCCCGCGAAGGCGCGCTGTTCGACATCTACCGCGTCATGCGTCCCGGCGAGCCGCCGACGCTCGACACCGCCGAGGCGATGTTCCACTCGCTGTTCTTCGATTCCGAGCGTTACGACCTCTCGGCCGTCGGCCGCGTGAAGATGAACATGCGCCTCGACCTCGATGCCGAGGATACCGTGCGCACCCTGCGCCGCGAGGACATGCTCGCGGTCGTCAAGGCGCTGGTGGACCTGCGCGACGGCAAGGGCGAGATCGACGACATCGATCACCTCGGCAACCGCCGTGTGCGTTCGGTGGGCGAGCTCATGGAGAACCAGTACCGCCTGGGTCTTCTCCGCATGGAGCGCGCCATCAAGGAGCGTATGTCCTCCGTCGATATCGACACGGTGATGCCGCAGGATCTCATCAACGCGAAGCCGGCAGCGGCCGCGGTGCGTGAGTTCTTCGGCTCGTCGCAGCTGTCGCAGTTCATGGATCAGACCAATCCGCTCTCGGAAGTGACGCATAAGCGTCGCCTCTCGGCGCTTGGCCCGGGCGGTCTCACCCGTGAGCGCGCCGGCTTCGAGGTGCGCGACGTGCACCCGACCCATTACGGCCGTATCTGCCCGATCGAGACCCCGGAAGGCCCGAATATCGGTCTCATCAACTCGCTCGCCACCTTCGCGCGGGTGAACAAGTACGGCTTCATCGAGACCCCGTTCCGTCGCGTGAAGGACGGCGTGGTGACGAAGGAGGTCTCCTACCTCTCGGCCATGGAAGAGGCGAAGTACTACGTCGCCCAGGCCAACGCCCAGATGGACGAGAGCTTCAAGCTGACGGAAGACCTCGTGGTCTGCCGTCGGGCCGGCGACGTCATCGTCGTGCCGCCAGACCGCGTCGACCTCATGGACGTGTCGCCGAAGCAGCTCGTCTCGGTAGCTGCCGCACTCATCCCGTTCCTCGAGAACGACGATGCGAACCGCGCTTTGATGGGCTCGAACATGCAGCGCCAGGCGGTGCCGCTGGTCCGCGCCGACGCGCCGTTCGTCGGCACCGGCATGGAAGCCGTGGTCGCCCGCGATTCGGGTGCCGCCATCGCGGCGCGCCGCTCCGGCATCGTCGATCAGGTCGATGCGACCCGTATCGTCATCCGCGCCACCGAAGAGGCCGATGCCAACAAGCCTGGCGTCGACATCTACCGCCTGCAGAAGTTCCAGCGCTCCAACCAGTCGACCTGCATCACGCAGAAGCCGCTGGTCCGCGTGGGCGAGCAGGTCAAGAAGGGCGAGATCATCGCCGATGGTCCGTCGACGGAGTTCGGCGAGCTGGCACTCGGCCGGAACGTGCTCGTCGCGTTCATGCCGTGGAACGGCTACAACTTCGAGGACTCGATCCTGCTCTCCGAGCGGATCGTGAAGGATGACGTGTTCACCTCGATCCATATCGAGGAGTTCGAGGTGATGGCCCGAGACACCAAGCTCGGTCCGGAGGAAATCACCCGCGACATCCCCAACGTCTCGGAGGAGGCGCTGAAGAACCTCGACGAAGCCGGCATCGTCTATATCGGCGCCGAGGTCCATGCGGGCGACATCCTGTGCGGCAAGATCACCCCGAAGGGCGAGAGCCCGATGACGCCGGAGGAGAAGCTCCTCCGCGCCATCTTCGGCGAGAAGGCCTCCGACGTGCGCGACACCTCGCTCCGGGTTCCCCCGGGCGTGACCGGCACGATCGTCGAAGTCCGGGTGTTCAACCGCCACGGCGTCGACAAGGACGAGCGCGCCCAGGCCATCGAGCGCGAAGAGATCGAGCGTCTCGCCAAGGATCGTGACGACGAGCAAGCGATCCTCGACCGCAACACCTACGCCCGTCTCGCCGGCGTCCTGATCGGCCAGTCGCCGATCGCGGGTCCGAAGGGTTTCAAGAAGGAGACCACGCTCAGCCGTGAGCTCCTGAACGAGTACCCGCGCTCGCAATGGTGGCAGTTCGCCGTCGTCGACGACCGTCTCATGACCGAGATGGAAGCGATGCAGAAGCAGTACGACGAGTCGAAGAAGCGCCTCGAGCAGCGCTTCCTCGACAAGGTCGAGAAGCTCCAGCGCGGCGACGAGTTGCCCCCCGGCGTGATGAAGATGGTCAAGGTCTTCGTTGCGGTGAAGCGCAAGATCCAGCCGGGCGACAAGATGGCCGGCCGTCACGGCAACAAGGGTGTCGTGTCACGGATCGTGCCGATCGAGGACATGCCGTTCCTCGAAGACGGAACGCATGCCGACATCGTGCTCAACCCGCTCGGCGTGCCGTCGCGCATGAACGTCGGTCAGATCCTGGAGACCCATCTGGGCTGGGCTGCCGCCGGTCTCGGCCGCAAGGTCGGGCTCGCCGTGGACGCCTACCTCCGCAGCAACGACATCGCGCCCCTCAAGGCGGAGATGGAGGCGATCTACTCGCCGTCCGAGCTCGAAGGTCTGTCGGACGAGGACATGGCGGAGGCAGCCAACAACGTACGCCGCGGCGTGCCGATGGCTACTCCCGTGTTCAACGGCGCCAAGGAAGCCGACATCGAGACGATGCTGGAGATGGCCGGGCTCGACCGCTCGGCGCAGTCGACGCTCTATGACGGGCGTACGGGTGAGCCTTTCGACCGCAAGGTGACGATGGGCTACATCTACATGCTGAAGCTCCACCACCTCGTGGACGACAAGATCCACGCTCGGTCGATCGGTCCGTACTCCCTCGTCACCCAGCAGCCGCTGGGCGGTAAGGCGCAGTTCGGCGGCCAGCGCTTCGGCGAGATGGAGGTCTGGGCTCTGGAGGCCTACGGCGCGGCTTACACGCTGCAGGAGATGCTCACGGTGAAGTCGGACGATGTCGCCGGCCGCACCAAGGTCTACGAGGCCATCGTCCGTGGCGACGATACCTTCGAGGCCGGTATCCCCGAGTCCTTCAACGTGCTCGTCAAGGAAATGCGTTCGCTCGGCCTCAACGTGGAGCTCACCTCCTCCAAGAAGCTCGCGAACGACCAGCTCGACCCGCCCGCCGAGGCAGCCGAGTAAGACCCACGATACGCTCCCGCGCCGGCTCACCGTGAGCCGGCGCGGTTCGAGCGGGGAGGGGAAGCGCCTCTCGACGGACGAAGGCCAGCGGCGACCCGGCCGGTCGCAGCGCCTCATCGATTTCAGCACGTGGTCATCCCCTCGGCGGAGGGTGCAGCCCGTCAGCTCAGGAGCAGATCATGAACCAAGAGGTCATGAATCTTTTCAACCAGCAGGCTCAGCCTCAGAGCTTCGACCAGATCAAGATTTCGATCTCCTCACCCGAAAAGATCCTTTCGTGGTCCTTCGGCGAGATCAAGAAGCCCGAGACGATCAACTACCGTACGTTCAAGCCCGAGCGTGACGGCTTGTTCTGCGCGCGCATCTTTGGACCCATCAAGGATTACGAGTGCTTGTGCGGCAAGTACAAGCGCATGAAGTACAAGGGCGTCATCTGTGAGAAGTGCGGCGTCGAGGTCACCCTCGCGCGCGTCCGGCGTGACCGCATGGGCCATATCGAGCTGGCCGCGCCCGTCGCCCATATCTGGTTCCTGAAGTCACTGCCGAGCCGCATCGGCCTGCTGCTCGACATGGCGCTCAAGGACCTCGAGCGCATCCTCTACTTCGAATCCTACTGCGTCATCGAGCCGGGCCTCACCCCCCTCAAGGAGCGTCAGCTCCTCTCCGAGGAAGAGTACCTGCGCGCCCAGGAAGAGTACGGCGAGGACAGCTTCACCGCCATGATCGGCGCCGAGGCCATCCGGCGCATCCTGCAGGAGCTCGACCTCGACGGAATCGCGAACTCGCTCCGCGAGGAAATCGCCACCACGACCTCCGAACTGAAGCCCAAGAAGCTTCTCAAGCGCCTGAAGATCATTGAGGCCTTCCAGATGTCGGGCAACAAGCCCGAATGGATGATCCTTACCGTCGTTCCGGTGATCCCGCCGGACCTGCGCCCGCTCGTCCCCCTGGACGGCGGCCGCTTCGCCACGTCCGATCTCAACGACCTCTACCGTCGCGTCATCAACCGTAACAACCGCCTGAAGCGGCTGATCGAACTGCGCGCGCCCGACATCATCATCCGCAACGAGAAGCGCATGCTTCAGGAGGCGGTGGACGCGCTGTTCGACAACGGCCGTCGCGGTCGCGTCATCACGGGTGCCAATAAGCGTCCGCTGAAGTCGCTCGCCGACATGCTCAAGGGCAAGCAGGGCCGCTTCCGCCAGAACCTGCTCGGCAAGCGCGTCGACTATTCCGGTCGTTCGGTCATCGTGGTGGGCCCTGAGCTCAAGCTGCACCAGTGTGGCCTGCCGAAGAAGATGGCTTTGGAGCTGTTCAAGCCCTTCATCTACGCGCGCCTCGACGCCAAGGGTTTCTCGGCCACCGTCAAGCAGGCCAAGAAGCTCGTCGAAAAGGAGAAGCCGGAGGTCTGGGATATCCTCGACGAGGTGATCCGCGAGCACCCGGTGATGCTCAACCGCGCGCCGACGCTTCACCGCCTCGGCATCCAGGCGTTCGAGCCCAAGCTGATCGAAGGTAAGGCGATCCAGCTTCACCCGCTCGTCTGCGCGGCCTTCAACGCCGACTTCGACGGCGACCAGATGGCCGTCCACGTCCCGCTCTCGCTGGAAGCCCAGCTCGAAGCGCGCGTGCTGATGATGTCGACCAACAACATCCTGCACCCGGCCAATGGTCAGCCGATCATCGTGCCGTCGCAGGATATCGTGCTCGGCCTGTACTACCTGTCGATCGTCGCCGAGGGCGCCATCGGCGCCTTCGACCCGACCAACAAGAAGAACCCGATGCAGGGTGTCTTCGGCACCATCGGCGAGCTCGAGCACGCACTCGCGGCCAACACCGTGAAGCTGCACTCGAAGATCCGCTGGCGGTGGAACGGCATCGGCCCCGATGGCGAGCCGCTGACCCAGACCTACGACACGACACCCGGCCGCGTGATCCTGTCCACGGCCCTGCCGCTGCACAAGAAGGTCCCCTACGACGTCGTCAACAAGCTGATGACGAAGAAGGAGATCTCGGCGATGATCGACACCGTCTACCGCCACTGCGGTCAGAAGGAGTCGGTGATCTTCTGTGATCGCATCATGGCGCTCGGCTTCAACCACGCGTTCAAGGCTGGCATCTCGTTCGGGAAGGACGACATGGTCGTGCCGGACAACAAGTGGCCGATCGTGGACGACACCCGCGCGCTGGTGAAGGACTACGAGCAGCAGTACAATGACGGCCTGATCACTCAGGGCGAGAAGTACAACAAGGTGGTGGATGCCTGGGCCAAGTGCTCGGACAAGCTCGCCGCCGAGATGATGCTGCGCATCTCCACCGTGCAGAAGGACGAGAACGGCGCCGACAAGCAGATCAACTCGATCTACATGATGAGCCATTCCGGTGCCCGTGGTTCGCCGGCGCAGATGAAGCAGCTCGCCGCGATGCGTGGACTCATGGCCAAGCCCTCGGGCGAGATCATCGAGACCCCGATCATCTCGAACTTCAAGGAAGGCCTGGACGTTCTCGAGTACTTCAACTCGACGCACGGAGCCCGTAAGGGCCTCGCCGACACCGCCTTGAAGACCGCGAATTCCGGTTACCTGACCCGCCGCCTCGTCGACGTGGCACAGGACGCCGTCATTCGTGAGGTCGATTGCGGCACCACCAACGGCATCAAGATGCGCGCCATCGTCGATGCCGGCCAGGTCGTGGCTCCGCTCTCGATCCGCATCCTCGGCCGCGCCACGGCCGAAGATCTCGTGGCGCAGGACGGTACGGTCATCGTCAAGACCAACGAGACGATCGAGGAGAAGCACCTGCCCGCCATCCAGGCGGCCGGTATCCAGGAGGTGAAGATCCGCTCGGTGCTGGTCTGCGCCACCAAGAGCGGCGTCTGCGCCACCTGCTACGGACGCGATCTCGCCCGTGGAACGCCCGTCAACATGGGCGAAGCTGTCGGCGTCATCGCGGCGCAGTCCATCGGCGAGCCGGGCACCCAGCTCACCATGCGTACCTTCCACATCGGCGGTGCGGCGCAGATCGCGGATTCGTCCTTCATCGAGTCGAGCTTCGAAGGCACGATCAAGATCCGCAACCGTGCCCTCGCCCGCAACACCGATGGCGATCTCATCGCCACCGGTCGTAACGTGGCTGTGGTCATCGTCGGAACCGATGGAGCGGAACGCGCGGTCCACCGCCTGCAATACGGCGCACGTCTGCGGGTCGACGAGGGCGACAAGGTCAAGCGTGGCCAGCGCATCGCCGAATGGGACCCCTATACCCGTCCGATCATCACCGAGACCGACGGTATCGTGGCCTACGAGGATCTGATCGACGGCCAGTCGATCACCGAGACCACCGACGAATCGACCGGCATCGCCAAGCGCGTCGTCATCGACTGGCGTGGTACGGCCCGCACGGCAGACCTCAAGCCGGCCATGCTGGTCCTCGACCAGGACGGCAAGCCGATGAAGCTGCCGCGCGGCTCGGACGCCCGCTACTTCCTCCCGGTCGACGCCATCATCGGCTACGACCCGGGCGGAACGGTGAAGGCAGGCGACATCCTCGCTCGTGTCTCCACCGACTCGGCCAAGACCCGCGACATCACCGGCGGTCTGCCGCGGGTGGCGGAGCTGTTCGAGGCCCGTCGTCCGAAGGACGCGGCGATCATTGCGGAGAAGTCGGGCACGATTCAGTTCGGGCGCGACTACAAGAACAAGCGTCGCCTGACGCTGACTCCGCATGACGGTTCGGATGCGGTCGAGTACCTGATCCCGAAGGGCAAGCACATCCACCTTCAGGACGGCGACGTCGTGGAGCTCGGCGACTACATCGTCGACGGCAACCCGGCGCCGCACGACATCCTGGCGATCAAGGGCGTGGAGGAACTCGCTGCCTACCTCGTCAACGAGATCCAGGAGGTCTACCGGCTCCAGGGCGTGTCCATCAACGACAAGCACATCGAGGTGATCGTACGTCAGATGCTGCAGAAGGTGGAGATCACCGATGGCGGCGATTCGGAGATCCTGACGGGCGACCAGATCGACCGGACGGAACTCGCGGACATCAACGAGAAGCTGCTCGCCGAGAATAAGAAGCCCGTCGTGGGTGTGCCGGTGTTGCTCGGCATCACCAAGGCGTCCCTGCAGACGAAGTCGTTCATCTCGGCGGCCTCGTTCCAGGAAACCACCCGCGTGCTCACCGAGGCGGCCGTCAACGGCAAGATCGACCATCTCGAGGGTCTGAAGGAGAACGTCATCGTCGGCTCGCTCATTCCGGCCGGTACGGGCTCCATGGCAGCCGACATCCGCGCCGTCGCGCGGCGTCGCGATGCCATGATCCTTCAGCAGAAGGCCGCCGAGAGTGGCGCCCAGCCCCTCAGCGAGCTGCCGCCGGCCGCTGAGTGATCTCCGCGTAGCCTTCAAACGAGACAAGGGGCGGCCAGCGATGGCCGCCCCTTCTTATTTCGCAACACCGCCTTCGGACCGGAGAAAGCTCCCCGGTACCGGCCGCACCTCAACGAATCGCAGCATCTGTGCGGCCTCATCCGACAGCCCGCCAGGACCCATCCACCGCACGTGAACCGCCATTCAGGACTCCGCCAAGCTGATCGGCAGGTTGATCCGAGACCGTGACACCGCCCTAGATCGCCTCGTCCTGGCGCAGAACTCCAAAGCCATATAATAATCGGGCGTTAACCGCCGGTCAGACCAAACTTTATCGCGCTTCGGGATTGACGTTCCGCCGTCCCCCGCATAGAAGCACGCCACTCCGGCACAACAGCAGGACATAGCGAGTCGCGGCCCTCGGGCCGAAAGACAATCGCTAATCCGGTTCCGGCACTCACATCGACTGACGTCCTTGTCAGATCAGTAGGTACGAGCGCGTCGTAAGGCGTGATCCTCTGCCGAACACGCGCCACGGGTCCTCACCGATCCATGGCGCATATTCGTTTTGCGGATCTTCTTATCGAGATCCGCGACAGCTCGGAAACGGGCTGCATCGTGAAGCCGAACATGGGATCGCGCCTAAGCGGTCCGAATGAAGAGGGCAGAGTATGCCGACGATCAACCAGCTGATCGCTCAGCCGCGTAAAGCGCAGAAGAGCCGCAACAAGGTGCCGGCGCTCGACGCTTGCCCGCAGAAGCGTGGCGTTTGCACCCGCGTCTACACGACGACGCCGAAGAAGCCGAACTCGGCTCTCCGTAAGGTCGCCAAGGTCCGTCTGACCAACGGTTTCGAAGTCATCGGGTACATCCCCGGTGAAGGTCACAACCTTCAAGAGCACTCCGTGGTCATGATCCGCGGCGGCCGCGTGAAGGATCTTCCCGGCGTTCGCTACCACATCCTGCGCGGCGTGCTCGACACGCAGGGCGTCAAGGGTCGTAAGCAGCGCCGCTCCAAGTACGGCGCCAAGCGTCCGAAGTAAGAATTTCGCTCATCCCGTAAGGATGTCGCCGACCTCGAAGAGGTTCAGGCGGCCTGCGCGGGGTGGTTTCAAGACCTTGATTTATAGACGGAGCGAGCGATGTCCCGCCGCCATTCTGCTGAAAAGCGTGAGATCATCCCGGACGCCAAGTACGGCGACATCGTGCTCACCAAGTTCATGAATTCCATCATGTACGAGGGCAAGAAGTCGATCGCCGAGGGCATCGTGTACGGCGCTTTCGACATCGTCGAGAACCGCGCCCGTGCGAACCCGATCGAGGTGTTCCGCGCTGCTCTCGAGAACGTCGCTCCGGCGATCGAAGTGCGGTCCCGTCGCGTCGGCGGCGCGACCTACCAGGTCCCCGTCGAAGTCCGTACCGAGCGTCGTCAGGCTCTGGCGATCCGTTGGCTCATCCAGGCCGCCCGTGGCCGCAACGACCGCACCATGGTCGAGCGCCTCTCGGCCGAACTCCTCGATGCCGCGAATAACCGTGGCAACGCGGTCAAGAAGCGGGAAGACACGCACCGGATGGCTGAAGCCAACCGCGCCTTCTCGCACTACCGCTGGTAAGCGGCCCCGGACCCTTTCAGGAGCAATCCGATGCCCCGCACGCATGCGATCGAGGACTACCGTAATTTCGGCATCATGGCTCACATTGATGCTGGAAAAACCACGACCACTGAGCGGATCCTCTACTACACCGGCAAGTCCCATAAGATCGGCGAAGTCCATGACGGCGCCGCGACGATGGATTGGATGACGCAGGAGCAGGAGCGTGGCATCACGATCACCTCCGCTGCGACCACCTGCTTCTGGCGCGACAAGCGCCTGAACATCATCGACACCCCCGGCCACGTGGACTTCACCATCGAAGTGGAGCGCTCGCTGCGCGTCCTCGACGGCGCCGTTTGCGTGCTCGACGGCAACCAGGGCGTCGAGCCCCAGACAGAGACCGTCTGGCGCCAGGCTGACAAGTACGACGTTCCGCGCGTCGTGTTCGTCAACAAGATGGACAAGATCGGCGCCGACTTCTTCAAATGCGTCGCCGACATCATCGACCGCGTCGCCGGCAAGCCCGTTTGCCTGCAGCTTCCGATCGGCGCCGAGACGACCTTCAAGGGCGTCATCGACCTGATCAAGATGAAGGCCATCGTCTGGACGTCCGAGAAGCTCGGCGCCGATTTCTCGGAGACCGAGATCCCGGCCGACCTCGCCGATCAGGCTGCCGAATACCGGATCAAGCTCGTCGAAGCCTGCGTCGAGATGGACGACGATGCCATGTCGGCCTATCTCGACGGTGTCGAGCCGGATGCCGAGACGATGCATCGCCTCGTGCGCACCGCTGTCCAGCGCCGCGCCTTCCACCCCGTGCTCTGCGGTTCGGCCTTCAAGAACAAGGGCGTTCAGCCCCTGCTCGACGCCGTCGTCGACTACCTGCCGTCTCCCGCCGATCGCGGCGAGATCAAGGGCCTCGACTTCAAGACCGAAGAAGAGACCGTTCGTCATCCGTCCGACAGCGATCCTTTCTCGATGCTGGCGTTCAAGATCATGGACGACCCGCATGTCGGCACGATCACGTTCTGCCGTGTCTATTCGGGCAAGGTCGAGTCTGGCGCCAACGTCATCAACTCGTCGCGCGACAAGAAGGAGCGTGTCGGCCGCATGCTTCTCATGCACGCCAACAACCGCGAAGACGTGAAGGAAGCCTTCACCGGCGACATCGTGGCTCTGGCTGGTCTCAAGGAAACTCGTACCGGCGATACGCTGTGCGACCCGAAGGACGCCGTCATCCTCGAGAAGATGGAGTTCCCCGAGCCCGTCATCGAGATCGCGGTGGAGCCGAAGTCCAAGGCCGATCAGGAGAAGCTGGGCATCGCTCTTGCCAAGCTCGCTGCTGAGGATCCGTCCTTCCGCGTTTCCACGGACCAGGAATCGGGCCAGACCATCCTTCGCGGGATGGGCGAGCTCCACCTCGACATCAAGGTCGACATCCTGCGCCGTACCTACATGGTCGACGCGAACATCGGCCAGCCGCAGGTGGCGTATCGTGAGAAGCTCACGAAGCGCACCGAGATCGACTACACCCACAAGAAGCAGACCGGCGGTACCGGTCAGTTCGCTCGGGTCAAGTTCGTGGTCGAGCCGAACGAGCCGGGTAAGGGCTTCGAGTTCTCCTCGAAGATCATCGGCGGCACGGTGCCCAAGGAATACATCCCGGGCGTCGAAAAGGGTCTCAACTCGGTGCTCGGCGCCGGCATCCTCGCCGGCTTCCCGGTCGTGGACATCAAGGTCGAGCTGATCGACGGCGCCTATCACGATGTCGACTCGTCGGCTCTGGCCTTCGAAATCGCCTCTCGTGCGGCGCTACGTGAAGCTCTCCAGAAGGGCGGATCGGTCCTGCTCGAGCCGGTCATGAAGGTCGAGGTCGTCTCGCCGGAAGAGTATACCGGTTCGGTGATCGGCGATCTGAATTCCCGCCGTGGCCAGATCCAGGGCCAGGACATGCGCGGCAATGCGAACGTCATCAACGCGATGGTGCCGCTCGCCAACATGTTCGGCTACGTGAACCAGCTGCGCTCCTTCTCCCAGGGCCGCGCGAACTTCACGATGCAGTTTGACCATTACGAAGAGGTGCCGCGCGGCGAGGCCGAGAAGGTCGTCGCGAAGTACGCTTAAGGCTTCCCGCCTTTTCCGGACCGCAGCAGCATCACCTGAAACACTGAGATTACGGAGGCTACGATGGCCAAAGAGAAATTTGCCCGCACCAAGCCGCACTGCAACATTGGCACGATTGGTCACGTCGACCACGGCAAGACGTCGCTGACGGCTGCGATCACGAAGGTCCTGGCGGAGTCGGGTGGCGCGACGTTCACGGCCTACGACCAGATCGACAAGGCCCCCGAGGAGAAGGCGCGCGGCATCACGATCTCGACGGCTCACGTCGAGTACGAGACGGCCAACCGTCACTACGCCCACGTCGATTGCCCCGGCCACGCCGATTACGTGAAGAACATGATCACGGGTGCCGCGCAGATGGACGGCGCGATCCTGGTCGTGTCGGCCGCCGACGGCCCGATGCCCCAGACCCGCGAGCACATCCTGCTGGCCCGTCAGGTCGGCGTGCCGGCGCTGGTGGTGTTCCTCAACAAGGTCGACCTCGTCGACGACGAGGAGCTCCTCGAGCTCGTCGAGATGGAGGTGCGCGAGCTCCTCTCCAAGTACGACTTCCCCGGCGACGACATCCCGATCACCAAGGGTTCGGCCAAGGTGGCTCTCGACAACGGCGACAAGGCCGTCGGCCATGACGCCGTGCTGGCCCTGATGGCCTCGGTGGACGCCTACATCCCGCAGCCGGAGCGTCCGATCGACAAGCCGTTCCTGATGCCGATCGAGGACGTGTTCTCGATCTCGGGCCGCGGCACCGTGGTGACGGGTCGCGTCGAGCGCGGCATCGTCAAGGTCGGCGAGACCGTGGAGATCGTCGGCATCCGCGACACCCAGACCACCACGGTCACGGGCGTCGAGATGTTCCGCAAGCTGCTCGACCAGGGCCAGGCCGGCGACAATGTCGGCGTGCTCCTGCGCGGCACCAAGCGTGAGGACGTCGAGCGCGGCCAGGTCGTGTGCAAGCCCGGCTCGGTCAAGCCCCACACCAAGTTCAAGGCCGAAGCCTACATCCTCACCAAGGAGGAGGGCGGTCGCCACACCCCGTTCTTCACCAACTACCGGCCCCAGTTCTACTTCCGCACCACCGACGTGACCGGTGTCTGCGAACTGCCCGAGGGCACCGAGATGGTGATGCCCGGTGACAGCGTCACCATGGACGTCACCCTCATCGTCCCCGTCGCCATGGAAGAGAAGCTCCGCTTCGCCATCCGTGAAGGCGGACGCACCGTCGGCGCAGGCGTCGTCGCAGCCATCAACGATTAAGTTCGGTACGCTCAGTCTGCTGGGATCGACAGAGGGGCGGGTCCTCGCGCCCGCCCCTTATTAAGTCCCGCCAAGGTTTCAGGTCATGAACGGTCAGAATATCCGCATTCGCCTCAAGGCGTTCGATCATCGCATCCTCGATGCCTCGACCCGCGAGATCGTGTCGACGGCCAAGCGCACCGGCGCGACCATTCGTGGTCCGATCCCGCTGCCGACGCATATCGAGAAGTTCACCGTCAACCGCTCGCCGCACATCGACAAGAAGTCGCGCGAGCAGTTCGAGATGCGCACCCACAAGCGCGTCCTCGATATCGTCGATCCGACGCCGCAGACCGTGGACGCGCTGATGAAGCTCGACCTCGCCGCCGGCGTGGACGTGGAGATCAAGCTCTAAGTCCCGCGGGGATTTAGAGCTTACCGTAGAATCGCGCGAGGGAGACACCTATGCGCTCAGGCGTCATTGCACAGAAGGTCGGCATGACCCGCATCTTTACGGATGCTGGCGAACATGTCCCCGTGACAGTGCTTAAAATCGATCAATGTCAGGTGGTAGCCCACCGTACCGTCGAGAAGAATGGCTACGTCGCCCTTCAGGTCGGCGTTGGCAAGGCCAAGGTGAAGAACGTGTCGGCTGCCGAGCGCGGCCGGTTCGCGGTCGCCAAGGTCGAGCCCAAGCAGAAGCTCGCCGAGTTCCGCGTGTCCGAGGACGCGTTGATCCCGGTCGGCGCCGAGATCACCGCCGATCACTTCATCCCCGGCCAGTTCGTCGACGTGACGGGCACGACCACGGGTAAGGGCTTCGCCGGCGGTATGAAGCGCTGGAACTTCGGTGGTCTGCGCGCCACCCACGGCGTGTCCATCTCGCACCGTTCGATCGGTTCGACCGGTGGCCGCCAGGATCCGGGCAAGACCTTCAAGAACAAGAAGATGCCCGGTCACATGGGCGTCGACCGGGTCACGACCCAGAACCTGCGCGTCGTGCGCACGGATCCCGAGCGTGGCCTCATCCTCGTCGAAGGCGCCGTCCCCGGTGTCGCCGGCGGCTGGATCCAGATCCGCGACGCGGTGAAGCGCAAGCTCCCCGCCGACGTGCCGCAGCCCGGCAAGTTCCGTGAGAACGGTTCTTCCGCTGCTCCCGCCACCGAAGCTCCGGCTCCCGAGGCTCCCGCTTCCGAGGAGAACGCGTGATGAAGCTCGATATCACCACTCTCGACGGCGACGGCGCCGGGTCAATCGACCTGGACGAGACCATCTTCGGTCTCGAGCCCCGCGCCGACCTTCTCCAGCGCATGGTGCGCTGGCAGCTCGCCAAGCGTCAGGCCGGCACCCATGCGGTCAAGAACCGCTCGGACGTCAACCGGACGCGCAAGAAGCTGTACAAGCAGAAGGGCACCGGTAACGCTCGTCACGGCGCTGCCTCCGCTCCGCAGTTCCGCGGCGGTGGACGTGCCTTCGGCCCGGTCGTGCGCAGCCATGCCCATGACCTTCCGAAGAAGGTGCGTGCCCTCGCTCTTCGCCACGCCCTCTCGGCGAAGGTGAAGGCAGAGACCCTGATCATCGTGGACGACGTGACGCTCGCCGACGGCAAGACCAGGAACCTGGTCGAGCGTTTCGAGAAGATGGGCCTGTCCAGCGCACTGATCATCAGCGGTGCTGAGGTCGACGTGAACTTCGGTCGCGCCGCCCGCAACATCCCGCAGATCGATGTCCTGCCGGTCCAGGGCATCAACGTCTACGACATCCTGCGTCGCGACAAGCTCGTGCTGACGCGCGCAGCGATCGATGCGCTGGAGGCGCGATTCAAATGAGTGCCGATCCGCGCCACTACGACATCATCGTCTCCCCGGTCATCACCGAGAAGGCGACGAACCTCACCGAACAGAACAAGGTCGTCTTCCGGGTCTCCCCGAAGGCTACCAAGCCGCAGATCAAAGAGGCGGTCGAGAAGCTGTTCGACGTCAAGGTCACGGGCGTGAACACGCTCGTCACCAAGGGCAAGAAGAAGATTTTCCGCGGGCTTCGCGGACAGCGTTCGGACGTGAAGAAAGCGATCGTGACCCTTGCCGAGGGTGAAACGATCGACGTCACGACCGGGCTCTGACACGAAAAGCGTTAGGATCAAGCCGATGGCCTTGAAGACATTCAAACCGGTCACGCCGAGCCTTCGCCAGCTCGTGCTCGTCGACCGCCGTGAGCTCTACAAGGGCAAGCCGGTCAAGAAGCTCACCGAGGGCAAGTCGTCCTCGGGCGGACGCAACAACCTCGGTCGCATCACCGTCCGCTTCCGCGGTGGTGGTCACAAGCGCACCTTGCGCAACGTCGATTTCAAGCGGCGTGAGCAGCTCGGCGTCGCTGCGACGGTGGAGCGGATCGAGTACGATCCCAACCGTACGGCGTTCATCGCGCTCATCACCTATCCGGACGGCGTGCAGAGCTACATCCTGGCTCCCCAGCGTCTGTCGCCGGGCGACACGGTGATCGCGGCCGAACAGGTCGACGTGAAGCCGGGCAATGCCGGACCGGTCGGCAACATGCCGGTGGGGACGATCGTCCACAACATCGAGCTGAAGATCGGCAAGGGCGGCGCGATTGCCCGTTCCGCCGGCAACTACGCTCAGATCGTCGGGCGCGACCAGGGCTATGTCACGCTGCGCCTGAATTCGGGTGAGCAGCGCCTCGTTCACGGTCAGTGCTTCGCCAGCATCGGTGCGGTATCGAACCCGGACCACATGAACATCTCGCTCGGCAAAGCCGGTCGCAACCGCTGGCTCGGCAAGCGCCCGCACGTTCGCGGCGTTGCCATGAACCCGGTCGATCACCCGCACGGCGGTGGTGAGGGTCGTACCTCGGGCGGCCGTAATCCGGTCACGCCCTGGGGCGTGCCCACCAAGGGAAAGAAGACCCGCTCCAACAAGCGGACCGATGTCTTCATTCTCGCCAGCCGTCACAACCGCAAGAAGTAACCCTCATGGCACGCTCGCTCTGGAAGGGGCCGTTCATCGACGGCTACCTCCTCAAGAAGGCTGAGACCGCTCGCGGATCCAGCCGCAACGAAGTCATCAAGATCTGGAGCCGTCGCTCCACGATCCTGCCGCAGTTCGTCGGGCTCACCTTCGGTGTGCACAACGGACAGAAGCATATCCCGGTCTATGTGTCCGAGGAGATGGTCGGTCATAAGTTCGGCGAGTTCTCGCCGACCCGTACCTTCCACGGCCACGCAGCCGACAAGAAGGCGAAGAGGCGCTGAGATGGGCAAGCAAGCCACCCCCCGCGCGCTCCCCGAGAACGAAGCGAAGGCCGTCGCGCGCATGCTGCGCGTGAGCCCTCAGAAGCTCAATCTCGTTGCGCAACTCATCCGCGGTAAGAAGGTCGAGTCGGCTTTGGCCGACCTGGAATTCTCCCGCAAGCGGATCGCCCGCGAGGTCAAGAAGTGCCTCGAAAGCGCCATCGCCAATGCCGAGAACAATCATGACCTTGATGTCGACGATCTCGTCGTCTCCGAGGCCTTCGTCGGCAAGGCACTCGTGCTCAAGCGTTTCCATGCTCGTGCACGTGGCCGCGGCGCCCGCATCCTGAAGCCCTTCGCGAACCTCACCATCGTGGTGCGCGAAGTCCCGACCGCCGAAGCGGCGTGAGGAGGACCTGATGGGCCAGAAAGTCAATCCGATCGGTCTTCGGCTCGGTATCAACCGGACCTGGGACTCCCGCTGGTTCGCCCAGAAGGGTGAATACGCGAAGCTCATGCACGAGGACGTCGCCATCCGCGCCGCCCTCATGAAGCAGCTGAAGCAGGCTGCCGTTTCCAAGATCGTCATCGAGCGTCCGCACCGGAAGTGCCGCGTCACCATTCACTCGGGTCGTCCCGGCGTGGTGATCGGCAAGAAGGGCGCGGATATCGAGAAGCTGCGCAAGCTCGTCGGCACCCTGACCAAGGCCGACGTGACGATCAACATCGTCGAGGTGCGCAAGCCCGAGATCGATGCCACCCTGGTGGCCGATTCGATCGCCCAGCAGCTCGAGCGCCGTGTTGCCTTCCGTCGTGCCATGAAGCGCGCCGTGCAGTCGGCCATGCGTCTCGGTGCCGAAGGCATCCGGATCAATTGCTCGGGTCGTCTCGGCGGCGCTGAGATCGCCCGTCAGGAATGGTACCGCGAAGGTCGCGTCCCGCTGCATACCCTGCGCGCGGATGTCGATTACGGCGTGGCGACCGCCTTCACGACCTACGGGACGTGCGGAATCAAGGTGTGGGTGTTCAAGGGCGAAATCCTCGAGCACGACCCGATGGCGCAGGACAAGCGCGCTCAGGAAGAAGGCGGCCGTTCGGGCGGACGTCGCGAGCGCGATGGCGAGGGTGGCCGCGAGCGCGGCCGGCGCGACCACGCTTAAAGCGTGATCGCGTACGCCCGTTAGCCATAGAAGGTGTTGAGAGGCTGCCATGTTGCAACCCAAGAAGACCAGGTTTCGTAAGCAGTTCAAGGGTCGCATCCACGGTGCGGCCAAGGGCGGCTTCGACCTCAATTTCGGGACCTTCGGCCTCAAGGCCGTGGAGCCCGAGCGCGTCACCGCACGTCAGATCGAGGCGGCCCGCCGCGCGATCACCCGTGAGATGAAGCGTCAGGGCCGTGTCTGGATCCGGATCTTCCCGGACGTCCCGGTCACGGCAAAGCCCACCGAAGTCCGCATGGGCTCCGGTAAGGGTGCACCCGAGTTCTGGGCTGCCCGCGTGCATCCCGGACGTATCATGTTCGAAGTCGACGGCGTCGCCGAGGACATCGCCAAAGAGGCTCTCCGCCTCGGTGCGGCGAAGCTCCCAATCCGCACGCGCGTCGTTCAGCGCATCGCTGACTAAGGGGAGGGGATCATGAAGTCGTCACAGAGACAGTCGGATCTGGCCGCCCTGTCGCCCGATCAGCTGAACGATGAGCTGCTGAACCTGAAGAAGGAGCAGTTCAACCTGCGCTTCCAGGGCGCCACCGGCCAGCTCGAGAACGTCGCCCGCGTCCGTGAGGTCCGTCGCGATATCGCCCGCGTTCGCACTCTCCAGCGTCAGAAGACGCTGAAGTCCGCGCAGGCCTGAGGAGTACACCATGCCGAAGCGCGTATTGCAGGGCGTCGTCGTCAGCGACAAGGGCGAGAAGACCATCGTCGTGAAGGTGGAGCGTCGCTTCACCCATCCGGTGATGAAGAAGACCGTCCGTCGTTCGAAGAACTACCACGCCCACGACGAGACGAACGTCGCCAAGGTCGGCCAGACCGTGTCGATCGAAGAGTGCCGTCCGTTCTCGAAGACCAAGACCTGGAAGCTCATCGAAGGTGGCGCTGCCACCGTGGAATCACCTTCCGCCGAAGCGTGAGACCGATGCTGTGTCGTTAAAGCGGGCGCAGTTTCTGCGCCCGCTTTTTTGCGTCTTATGTCGACTCGCGAAGAACGCGCGACTCATCGAGGCGCATGGGCCTCTGTCGGTCGCACCGCACGGCCGATGAAGCGTGCTCGAAACATTCGACTTCGACCGCGAACACCTGTTCAGTTCCGCCGCGCGTTCGGTTCCACCATTCAACGCGTACCACCGACGGTGCCTGTCAGGATGGCTGTCGGCCTCGGAGACGGCCGCTCGAGCACTTTCATGAAGACCCGGCCTGGATTGCTGTCTGCAGCGCAGCTGCGCGTCTTTTCTCTTGCGCAGCGCTTCCCTCTCTAGTATTAGGCCGTCCTTCGCGACATGCAAAAGGGTGTTCGCACCCTGGACCGCGGTGACCGCGCCGGCGTTGAGAAACGCCGAATGCGCGGTCCTTCTATATGAGCCGGGGACATCAGATCCCCATCAGACGTCGTCCGCCGGACAATACCGTCCGTGTGCGGAAACCCGTCTGAAACAAGGAAAGGTCACTCTCGTGATCCAGATGCAGACGAATCTGGACGTCGCCGACAATTCTGGTGCGCGTCGCGTGATGTGCATCAAGGTTCTCGGCGGGTCGAAGCGCAAGTATGCCGGTGTCGGCGATATCATCGTCGTCTCGGTGAAGGAGGCCATTCCCCGCGGCCGCGTGAAGAAGGGCGACGTCATGAAGGCCGTCGTCGTTCGCACCGCCAAGGAAGTGAAGCGCGCTGACGGATCCGTGATCCGGTTCGACAAGAACGCCGCTGTCCTGATCAACAATCAGAAAGAGCCGATCGGCACCCGTATCTTCGGACCCGTGCCGCGCGAGTTGCGCGCCCGGAACCACATGAAGATCATCTCGCTCGCTCCGGAGGTGCTGTGATGGCTGCCAAGGTCAAGAAGGGCGACAAGGTCGTCATTCTCACCGGTCGCGACAAAGGTCGCTCCGGCGAGGTCATCCAGGTGATGCCGAAGGAAGACCGTGCGCTCGTGCGCGGGGTCAATCTGGTCAAGAAGCACCAGAAGCAGACGCAGAACCAGGAAGGCGGCATCATCTCCAAGGAAGCCGCGATTCATCTGTCCAACATCGCGATCGCCGACCCGAAAGACGGTCAGCCGACGCGCGTTGGTTTCCGCATTCTCGACGACGGCCGCAAGGTCCGGTTCGCCAAGCGCTCGGGGGATCTGATCGATGGCTGAGAAGAACAACGACGCGTACACCCCTCGTCTGCGCAAGCACTACGATGAGGTCGTCCGCCAGAAGCTGATCGAAGAGTTCGGCTACAAGAACCCCATGCAGGTTCCGGTCATCGAGAAGATCGTGATCAACATGGGCGTCGGCGAGTCCACCGCCGATTCCAAGAAGGCCTCCATCGCCGCCGGCGACCTTGCACTGATCGCCGGCCAGAAGCCGGTCATCACCAAGGCCCGTAAGGCCATCGCGACCTTCAAGGTCCGCGAAGGCATGCCGATCGGCTGCAAGGTCACCCTGCGCAAGCACCGGATGTACGAATTCATGGACCGCCTGATCACCATCGCGCTTCCGCGCGTTCGTGACTTCCGCGGCCTGAACCCCCGTTCGTTCGACGGCAACGGCAATTACGCGTTGGGCCTCAAGGAGCACCTGGTGTTCCCGGAGATCTCCTACGACAAGGCCGATGCCACCTGGGGCATGGACATCGTGATCCAGACATCGGCCCGTACCGATGCCGAGGCACGTGCGCTCCTCTCGCAATTCCGATTCCCGTTCCGGCAGTAAGTGCTGAAAAGCGCTTAGACGCGGACACTGGAGAGAGACATGGCAAAGAAAAGCTCAGTCGAGAAGAATAATCACCGCAAGGAACTGGTGAAGCGGTTCGCCGCCAAGCGTAAGGCCCTCCTTGCGACCGCCAATAACGAAAGCCTCGAGATGGAGGAGCGCTTCGAAGCTCGCCTCAAGCTCGCGGAACTGCCCCGCAACTCGTCGGCGACCCGTATCCGCAATCGTTGCGGCATGACGGGACGTCCCCGCGCCTTCTACCGCAAGATGGGCATCTCGCGTGTGGCGCTTCGGGAACTTGGCAACCGGGGTCTCATTCCCGGTCTGGTCAAGTCGAGCTGGTAAGGAGCAGGCACCATGGTCAACGATCCCGTGGGTGATATGCTCACCCGCATCCGCAACGGCCAGATGCGCCGCCGCAACGTCGTTCAGACGCCCGGCTCGCGTCTCCGTGCAAGCGTTCTCGACGTCCTCAAGGCTGAGGGCTACATCCGCGATTACGCAACGACCGATTTCGGCAACGGCCGTACCGAGTTCTCGATCGAGCTCAAGTACTATGACGGCCAGCCCGTCATCCGCTCGATCCAGCGCGTTTCGAAGCCCGGCCGCCGCGTCTATTCGGCCGTGAGCGAACTTCCCCGCGTCGCCGACGGCCTCGGCGTCACCATCGTGTCCACCCCGCAGGGCGTCATGGCCGACCACGAGGCGCGTGAGCGCAACGTTGGCGGCGAAGTGCTCTGCAAGGTGTTCTGATCTCGGACTTGGAGGAAAGGCTATGTCTCGCGTAGGCAAGAAGCCCGTTCCCGTCCCGTCCGGTGTGACGGCCACGGTGACCGGTCAAACGGTGAAGATGAAGGGCTCCAAGGGCGAGCTCCAGTATATCGTCCCCAACGTGGTGGACGTGAAGTTCGAGGACGGCGCCGTCTCGGTGCTGCCCAAGAACCAGACCAAGGAGGCCCGCTCGCTGTGGGGCACCTCCCGGGCCCAGGTGGCGAACCTCGTCGAGGGCGTCTCCAAGGGTTTCGAGAAGAAGCTCGAGATCACCGGCGTCGGCTATCGTGCCGCCATGGCCGGCAAGGCCCTCAAGCTCTCCCTCGGCTACAGCCACGACATCGAGTACGAGATCCCCGTCGGGATCACGATCGCGGTGCCCAAGCCCACCGAGATCGTCATCTCCGGCATCGACCGGCAGGTGGTGGGACAGGTGGCAGCCGAGATTCGCGACTATCGTGGTCCCGAGCCCTACAAGGGCAAGGGCGTGCGGTACGCGGGTGAGTTCATCTTCCGCAAGGAAGGCAAGAAGAAGTAAGGGCCGGCCATCATGTCACGCAAAATCGATGCACTCGACCGCCGCAAGGCGCGTGTGCGCCGCGCGCTGCGGGCGGCGGCGAATGGACGGCCCCGGCTTTCGGTGTTCCGTTCCTCCAAGCAGATCTACGTCCAGGTCATCGACGACGCCGAGGGCAAGACCCTCGCCGCCGCCTCGACCCTCGACAAGGATCTCCGCTCGGGCCTGAAGACCGGTGCCGATACGGCAGCGGCCGCGGCCGTCGGCAAGCTCGTCGCCGAGCGCGCCAAGGCCGCTGGAGTCACCAAGGTGATCTTCGACCGTTCGGGCTACATCTATCACGGGCGCGTCAAGGCGCTCGCCGACGCCGCCCGTGAGGGTGGCCTCGAGTTCTAAAACCAGGCGGGGAGGGGCGGCGCAGGCCGTCCCTCGGACAAGCTATCAAGCGAGCGGGCTCCGCCGCCCGCGTCAGTGAGACAGGATTCAAACATGGCACGTGAACGGGAAGGTGGGGGCCGCGGCCGCCGCGATGAGCGCGAGGAGCGCGACAGCGAATTCGTGGACAAGCTCGTCCACATCAACCGCGTCGCCAAGGTGGTGAAGGGTGGTCGTCGCTTCGGCTTCGCTGCTCTCGTCGTCGTCGGCGACCAGAAGGGTCGCGTCGGCTTCGGCCACGGTAAGGCGCGCGAAGTGCCTGAGGCGATCCGCAAGGCAACGGAAGCTGCCAAGCGCGGTCTCGTCCGCGTCGCTCTGCGCGAAGGTCGTACCCTTCACCACGACGTCTACGGACGTCACGGTGCGGGTAAGGTCATCCTCCGCGCTGCGCCGCAGGGTACCGGCATCATCGCCGGCGGTCCGATGCGCGCCGTCTTCGAGACGCTGGGCATGCAGGACGTCGTGGCGAAGTCGCTCGGTTCGTCGAACCCCTACAACCTCGTCCGCGCCACCTTCGAGGCGCTGAAGAACGAGGACAGCCCGCGCGCCGTCGCGGCCCGTCGGGGTCTCAAGGTGTCGACGCTTCAGGCTCGCCGTCGCGATGCCGATCCGTCGGACCTGTCCGAAGCCGCAGTCGCTTAAGGGGAGGGTGCAATGGCAACAAAGACTCTCCGCGTCGAGCAGATCGGCTCGCCGATCCGCCGCGAGGGCGACCAGCGTGCGACGCTGATCGGCCTTAAGCTCAACAAGCTGCACCGGGTCGCTACGCTGGAGGATACCCCCTCCGTGCGCGGCATGATCCGCAAGGTGCATCACCTCGTGCGCGTCCTCGACGACGCGGCCTGAGGGAGGGCATCATGAAACTGAACGAAATCCACGATAACGACGGCGCAACCAAGAACCGGATGCGCGTCGGCCGGGGCATCGGCTCCGGCAAGGGCAAGACCGCTGGTCGCGGCGTCAAGGGTCAGAAGGCCCGTACCGGCGTCTCGATCAAGGGCTTCGAGGGCGGTCAGATGCCGCTTCACCGTCGCCTGCCCAAGCGCGGCTTCAACAACCTGTACTCCACGGATCTGAACGAGGTGAACCTCGGACGCGTCCAGCAGGCTGTCGATGCCGGCCGTCTCGATGCTTCCGCCGTGGTCACGGTGGAGACCCTCATCGCCGCCGGCATCATCGCCCGTCCCCGTGACGGCGTGAAGCTGCTCGGTGTCGGCGAACTGACCGCGAAGCTCTCCTTCGAGGTCACCCGCGCTTCGAAGTCGGCCGTCGAGGCTGTCGAGAAGATCGGCGGTTCGGTGAACGTCGCTTACGGTGCCGGCATCTCCACCCGCGGCAAGCCGTCCGCGGAGTAAGTCTTCCGACGCCGCTGTTGCGTAGCGTCGGAGCAGACTTTAAGTCGAAGCTCTGAGCGGCGGCCCGTGCGACCTGCGCGTGGCCGCCGTTTCAGTTTGTTCGGGGGTCCTTCAATCCCCCATCTGGATCGATCTCAGGAACCGGTGCCATGGCCTCAGCCGCCGAGCAGCTTGCCGCGAACCTCAATTTCGGGGCCATCGCCAAGGCCGACGAGCTCAAGAAGCGGATCTGGTTCACGCTGGGTGCGCTCGTCGTGTTCCGGCTCGGCACCTACATCCCGATTCCCGGCATCGACCCCGAGCAATTCGCGCGGAACTTCCAGCAGCAGGCCGGTGGCGTGCTCGGCTTGTTCAACATGTTCTCCGGCGGTGCCGTCGAGCGCATGGCGATCTTTGCGCTCAACATCATGCCGTACATCTCGGCCTCCATCATCATTCAGCTTCTCACCTCGGTGATCCCGAGCCTCGAATCGCTGAAGAAAGAGGGTGAGTCCGGCCGGAAGGTCATCAACCAATATACCCGCTACCTCACGGTCGTGCTGGCACTGGTTCAGAGCTGGGGCATTGCCTTCGGCTTGCAGAGTTCGAGCGCCGCGATCGATCCGGGACCGTTCTTCATCCTGTCCACGGTGATCACGCTCACGGGCGGAACGCTGTTTCTGATGTGGATCGGCGAGCAGATCACATCACGCGGCATCGGTAACGGGTCGTCGCTCATCATCTTCGCCGGCATCGTCGCGCATCTGCCCACCGCCATCGTGGGAGCTCTCGAGCTAAGCCGGACAGGCGCGCTGTCGGCGGCCGTCATCCTCGGCGTCGGCTTTGCCGCCATCGCCCTCGTCTACTTCATCGTGTTCATGGAGCGGGCTCAGCGCCGGCTCCTGATCAACTACCCCAAGCGCCAGGTTGGTAACCGCATGTACGAGGGTCAGACCTCGTTCCTGCCGCTGAAGCTGAACACGGCCGGCGTGATCCCGCCAATCTTCGCCTCGTCGCTGCTGCTGCTTCCCGCCACGGTGGCGAGCTTCTCGGCCAATAACGGCGGCACCGGCGTGCTGGCGACGATCACCACCTATCTCGGCCATGGTCGGCCGGTCTACATGGTTCTCTACGCGGCGCTGATCATCTTCTTCGCGTTCTTCTACACGGCGGTGGTCTTCAACCCGCAGGAGACGGCGGACAATCTGAAGAAGCAGGGCGGCTTCATTCCCGGCATTCGTCCGGGTGAGCGCACGGCGACGTTCATCGACAAGGTTCTGACGCGCATCACGTTGATCGGCGCTCTGTATTTGACCTTTGTCTGCCTTGTGCCGGAGATCCTGGCCTCCTACGCATCGGCGAGCCTCGGGTTCGGCGGTACCTCGCTCCTCATCGTCGTTTCCGTGACGATGGATACGGTGGCGCAGGTCCACGGCCATCTGATGGCCCACCAGTATGAGGGCCTCGTGAAGAAGGCAAAGCTGCGCGGCGCCACGCGCCGTCGCTGAAGCCGGCTCGACGAGCTCGATCGATCGGGGCGATGCCGGTCCAGGCATCGCCTCTCTACGCCCATGATGCCCGAACCATAACGCCCGATGCGGCCACCGGACGAGGACAACGACGCTATGCGGATCATTCTGCTCGGACCACCTGGAGCCGGTAAGGGAACCCAGTCGGCCCGAATCGTCGAGCGTTTCGGCATTCCGCAGCTTTCCACGGGCGACATGCTGCGCGCGGCGGTAGCTGCCGGCACTCCTGTCGGTCTCGAAGCGAAGTCGATCATGGAGAGCGGTGGCCTGGTCCCGGATTCCGTGGTGGTGGGGATCGTCGCCGACCGGATCGAAGAGGCCGATGCGCATCCGGGCTTCATTCTCGACGGTTTCCCCCGCACTGTTGAGCAGGCAGCTGCCCTCGACAGGATGCTGGCCGACAAGAACCTGTCCCTCGATGCCGTGATCGAATTCGCGGTGAACGAGGAAATCCTGGTGGGCCGCATTGCCAAGCGGGCCGCCGAGACTGCTGCTCGTGGAGAGCCGGTGCGCAAGGACGACACCCCCGACGTGTTCAAGACGCGCCTCGCCGCCTTCCGGGCACAGACCGCGCCGCTGTCGGCTTATTATTCGAGCCTCGGCATGCTCCGGACCATCGACGGGATGAATCCGGTCGATGATGTCACCAGCGATGTGATGGCCGTGCTCGAACCGTTGGCCAGCGCGACCGCCTCCTGAATTTACCGTCCGATGGACGTTGACAAGATCGGCGGCCCGCGCTAGCAGGCCGTTATTCGTCCATACGCAATGGGTCTGGAGTGTCTCGGTTCAAGAGACGCTGCGGGCCGATTTGTCGTTATGGGCGGCGCGCAGGGGCCGGCCTCCACCGGACGCGCGTGACACAGCAGGGCCGGACCGCAGCGTCCGAGCGCCCGATGGAGTGAGACCTTGGCCCGTATCGCAGGCGTCAACATCCCGACCAACAAGCGCGTCGTCATCGCGCTCCAGTATATTCACGGCATCGGCGCGAAGAAGGCCGAAGAGATCACCGGCAAGGTCGGCATTCCCGCCGAGCGCCGCGTGAACCAGCTGACCGACGCCGAAGTGCTGTCGATCCGCGAGACGATCGACCGCGATTACATCGTCGAGGGCGATCTGCGCCGCGAAGTGTCGATGAACATCAAGCGCCTGATGGATCTCGGCTGCTACCGCGGCCTCCGTCACCGCCGCAATCTGCCCGTCCGCGGTCAGCGTACGCATACCAATGCGCGCACCCGCAAGGGCAAGTCGAAGCCGATCGCCGGCAAGAAGAAGTAATTTTTCGAGATTGGGAGGCATTGCTTCGCTCTGCCTCCCTTCTATCGCGTCGGGTGGCCCGCTATCGGCAGCCCGTATGGCGGCACGGTCATCCAGAGCCGCGCTGCCAGCACCGCAAAAATCCCGAGCGCCTGGAATGACGGGCGCGCCTGAAGGACGAGACGAGAGACAATGGCTAAGGAAGCAACCCGCATTCGCCGCCGCGAACGCAAGAACATCGTGTCGGGCGTGGCCCATGTGAACGCTTCGTTCAACAACACGATGATCACCATCACCGACGCGCAGGGCAACACCATCTCCTGGTCGTCTGCTGGCGCCATGGGCTTCAAGGGTTCGCGTAAGTCGACCCCTTACGCCGCCCAGGTCGCTGCCGAAGACGCCGCCCGCAAGGCTTCCGAGCACGGCATGCGTACGCTCGAGGTCGAGGTGTCCGGTCCCGGTTCGGGCCGTGAATCCGCTCTTCGCGCTCTGCAGGCCGCCGGCTTCACCGTCACCTCGATCCGCGACGTGACGTCGATCCCGCATAACGGCTGCCGTCCGCGCAAGCGTCGTCGCGTCTAAGACGATTCGTCGATCTGCCCTTGGGTTTGAAAGCGGAGAAGCGTGTGTCCGATGCCGTGAAGGCGCTCCCCGGCGTGTTGCGCTGGAGCCTTGGCGATCTGACCGTCACCGTTCTGAATGACGGTTACCTTCAAGGCTCCCTCGATCTCGTCACCGGGATCGGGGCGGACGAGGCCGGCTCGCTTCAGGCGGCCGGCTTTCGCGCGCAGGCCCCTCGGATTACGCTGAACGCCTATCTGATCGAAGCGCCCGGTCGGAAGCCGATCCTCATCGATTCGGGGATGGGCCATTTCGGTGGCGATACGCTCGGTCGGGTCCCCGCGGCGCTTGCCGCAACGGGTGTCCGCCCGGACGATATCGAGACGGTGCTGCTCACGCATCTTCACCCCGACCATGCCGGTGGCTTGATCCATGAGGATGGGTCGGCCGCCTATGCCAATGCGGAACTCGTCCTTCATCAGGCCGAAGCCGCTCATTGGCTGGCGGACGATGCGATCTCGCGGGCTCCCGAGGGGGCCCGCCCGTATTTCGAGAACGCCCAGAAGGCGGTGGCGCCGTATTCCGGTCGCGTGCGGACGATGACCGGCGGTGAGGTCCTTCCGGGCATCACGGCGGTCGCCCTGCCGGGGCATACGCCGGGCCATACGGGTTTTCGTATCGTGTCGGGCTCGGCATCGCTTCTGATGTGGGCCGACATCATCCATCTGCCGGCGATCCAGTTCAAACGTCCGGAGGCCACGATGGTCTTCGACGTCGATCCGGACGAGGCGAGGGCGGTGCGCGAGCGGATGCTGGACGAAGTCTCGAGCGAGAGAACCTTCGTCACCGGTGGACATCTGGAGTTTCCGGCGCTGGGCTACGTGGCGCGGGATGGAGGGGCTTACAGCTTCGTCCCGGAACTTTGGGTCGCGGCCCACTAACCGCCCGCCGCTTCGCGGGCACATGTTTTTCGAGACCGAGCCGTGCAAGGCGATGCGCGGGAAGGGCTCAGGGACCGACCACGTCAGTGGCTCGTGTCGGAATTGCGAGAGGTAGGACCGTGGTCATACAGAAGAACTGGCAAGAGCTCATCAAGCCGAACAAGCTCCAGGTTTCGACCGGGCACGACCCCAAGCGGGTCGCCACCGTCGTCGCCGAGCCCCTCGAGCGCGGCTTCGGCACCACCCTCGGCAACTCCCTTCGCCGGGTTCTGCTGTCGTCGCTCCAGGGCGCGGCCGTGACCTCGGTCCAGATCGACGGCGTTCTCCACGAATTCTCGTCGATCCCCGGCGTGCGTGAGGACGTGACCGACATCGTCCTCAACATCAAGACCATCGCGATCCGGTCTCAGACGGAAGCCCCCAAGCGCCTGACGCTGCGCAAGACCGGCCCAGGCACCGTGACTGCCGGCGATATCGCCGCCGTTGGCGACATCCAGATCCTCAATCCCGACCTCGTCATCTGCACCCTTGATGACGGCGCCGAGATCCGGATGGAATTCACCGTCGCCACCGGCAAGGGCTACGTCCCGGCCGAGCGCAACCGTCCGGAGGATGCCCCCATCGGCCTCATCCCGGTCGATGCGCTGTTCTCTCCCGTCACCAAGGTGTCCTACCGCATCGAGACCACCCGCGAGGGCCAGGATCTCGACAAGGACAAGCTGACGATGACGATCGAGACCAATGGCGCCGTGTCGCCGGAAGATGCGCTGGCTTACGCCGCTCGCATCATCCAGGACCAGCTCCAGGTGTTCGTGAACTTCGAGGAGCCCCGCAAGGAAGAGGCGCAGCCGCTCGCGCCGCAGCTCCCCTTCAACCCGGCCCTGCTCAAGAAGGTCGACGAACTCGAACTGTCGGTGCGTTCGGCGAACTGCCTGAAGAACGACAACATCGTCTATATCGGCGACCTCATCCAGAAGTCGGAGGGCGAGATGCTGCGCACCCCGAATTTCGGCCGCAAGTCGCTGAACGAGATCAAGGAAGTTCTGGCCGCGATGGGTCTCCATCTCGGTATGGACATCCCCGGCTGGCCGCCGGAGAACATCGAAGACCTCGCCAAGCGCTTCGAAGAGCACTACTAGCCGACATACGACGTCATTCCGGGGCTGCGCAGCAGAGCCCGGAATGACGCGGCGAATGAGGCGGGCCGGGTTCGGCAAGCTTCCCAGCAAACAGAATCCCGCCGCGGGGTCATGCGGAATGAACAGCCCCGATCATGGGGCGCTCGGCCGTACCGTGGCACGGCGGCCAGTCAAACAAGGAACAGCCAAATGCGTCATGGATTTCGCGGTCGTCGCTTCAACCGCACCACTGAACACCGCAAGGCGATGTTCGCCAACATGTCCGCCGCGCTGATCAAGCACGAGCAGATCATCACGACGCTTCCGAAGGCCAAGGATCTGCGTCCGGTCATCGAAAAGCTGATCACGCTGGGCAAGATCGACAGCCTGCATACGCGCCGCCTCGCCATGTCGCAGATCCGCGACGAGGCCATGGTCCGCAAGCTCTTCGCCGTCCTCGGCCCGCGCTACAATGCGCGTCCGGGCGGCTACTGCCGCATCATGAAGGCCGGCTTCCGTTACGGCGACAATGCTCCGCTCGCCGTGATCGAGTTCGTGGATCGCGATGTCGATGCCCGCGGCCTGGATTCGGGTCCGTCGCAGGTCTCCGACGCGGCGTAAGCCTCAGCTTCACCCATCAGACGACGAAAAGGCGGCCGAGAGGCCGCCTTTTTTCATGATCCCTACGGGATGGAGGTGTCGGTGCCTGGCCCCCGATGACCCACAGCGGGTCTCGGGGGAGGGGACGTGTTGATCTCACGCGTCTGCGACGAGCATCCCGGAGACCAGTGCCGCCAGGTCGGCCGAATCGAAGGGTTTACGCAGGACAGGCAGATCGTCGGGGATCGGGATCGCCTCCGCATGTCCGGTGACGATGAGGATGGGAACGTCGGACCAGCGCCGCCTTACGATTTCCGCGAGTTCGACACCCGTCATCCCCGGCATGGCGAGATCCGCCACGATGAGATCGAACGAGGCGCGCTCCAGCAAGGCGACCGCCGCCGCCCCGTCGGCCGCCTCGGTCTCGGTGTAACCGAACGTGCTGAGGAAGGACGCGGTGACGTGGCGGACCTCGGCATCGTCGTCCACCACGAGAATGCGCGCCGGGCTCGCGGCCCCCATGGCCGTCACGGCGGCGCGCTGGGTCTTTTCCTCGGCCGCCTCCGCACGGGGGAGGAACAGATCGACCCTCGTGCCCTTGCCCACGTCGCTGGTGATGCGGAGCTTGCCCTGCGACTGCTGGGTCAGCCCGAACACCATCGCGAGGCCGAGCCCAGTGCCCTGTCCGATCGACTTGGTGGTGAAAAACGGTTCGCAGACCCGCGCCAGGATCTCGGGTGGGATACCCATCCCCGTATCGCTGATCGCCACGGTCACGTAGTCGCCCGCCGCCAAGTCGGGGTCGTCGGTCACTCGCGCCGCGCCCGTGGCGATGGAGATCGTTCCCCCCTCCGGCATGGCGTCACGCGCGTTGATGCAGAGGTTGAGGATGGCGAGTTCCAGCTGATCGGGATCGACGATGGCCGCCGGATGCACGGCGTCGAGATCGGTCGTCACCGTGACGAGACCGCCTAGGCTGCCCTTGAGCAATACGTCCATTCCGGCGACCAGGGCATTCACGTCGACCGAGCGAGGGCGCAGGTCACGCGCGCGGCTGAAGCTGAGGAGCCGCTTCGTCAGGGACGCGCCGCGTTGCGCAGCCTGTGCCGCGTTGGTGACGAGGCGCTGGACCCTTGGCTGGTCGACGATCTTGGGGCCCACGAGTTCGAGGCTGCCGAGGATCGCCGTGAGGAGATTGTTGAAGTCATGCGCGATCCCGCCGGCGAGGGTGCCGAGCGCCTGCATCTTGTCCGACTGGCGCAGCCGTGCCTCGAGATTCTTCTGTTCGGTGACGTCCCGTTCGATCGTCGCCAGATGGGTGATGGCGCCGGCGGCACCGCGAATCGGCACGCGGGTGACATGGCTCCACCGCTCCGCCCCGACCGGGCCTTCGGCGGACACGGTCTCTGAAATGCTACCGCTCGCGATGGCGGCGCGGTCGGCGTCACGCGTGGTACTCTCGCCGCTGGGCGTGCCTTCGATCTCGTCCCTGGTGCGTCCGAGGCATTCGGCGACGGTGTGGCCGAGCCGGCTGGCCTTCCGCGCGTTGAGACGAATGAACCGTCCCTCCACGTCCTTGAAGGCGATGGCGTCTTCCGCATTGTCGAGGAGCCCGAGCAGGAGGGCGCGCTCGGTGGCGAGGTCGCGGGCGAGGCTGTGCCGTACGAAGGCCTGGCGGACGGTGGAGCGCAGCAGGACGGGATCCCACGGCTTCGTGACGTAGCCGGTGATGCCTCCCCGGTTGAGCGCCGCGATGACGGCGCTCATATCGGCATAGCCGGTGAGGAGGATCGCCTGTGCGTCGTGGAAGCCCCGTGCCTCGGCCAGCATGGCGTCGCCGGTAATGCCCGGCATCCGCTGGTCGGACAGGATCACGGCGATGTCCGGGCTCGCCCGGAGGATGTCGAGCGCTTCCGACGGCTTCGTCGTGGTGATGACGGTGTAGTCGTCCTCGAACAGGTCTTCGAGGGCAATCAGGATGTCCGGCTCGTCATCGACGGCGAGAATCGTGCCTTTGGCCATGTCTACGCTGCCTGCCGCGGAATGCCGATCACGAAACAGGCTCCCCCCCCTTCGGCCGTCTCCACGCTAAGCGAGCCGCTATGCGCTTGAACCACGCTATACGCAATCGCAAGACCTAGCCCCGTGCCCGAACCGACGGGTTTCGTCGTGAAGAAGGGCTCGAATATCTTTTCCCGCAGGGTTTCGGGAATACCGGGCCCGGTATCGCTGATGCGGATCACGTCCGTCTCGGGCAATTCCTGGGTGACGATGGAGATGGTGCCGGATTCCGGCATGGCATCGGCGGCATTGCCGAGGATGTTCATGACGACCTGATTGAGGAGGGCGGGGGTGCAATGGATCTCGGGTCTGCCCGAGAAGTCGCGTTCGACGGTAATTCGTGTCCCGAGCTTGTGCTGGATCAGTGCCAGCACCGTCTCGATCGAATCGGGTACGTTGACGAGGGTGCGCTCACCTTCGTCGAGCCGCGAGAACTTGCGCAGGTTCAGGACGAGATCCTGGATGCGCGTGAGGCCCAGGCGCATGGAGCCGACACGGTCGCGGCACTTGGCGAGCGACCGGTGCGACGCGAGTTCCGCCTCGGAATCCGCGATCTCGCCGAGCAGGCGCTCGACCGTGCCCTGATGCGCGAGGATGAAGGCGAGGGGATTGTTGATCTCATGGGCGATGCCCGCCACGAGCTCGCCGAGGGACGCCATCTTGGCGGCCTGGACCAGCTTGGCCTGGGCATCCGTGAGCTTGCGGTTGGCGGTGGCGAGATCCTGGTTGGCCTGTTCGAGGGCACCCGCCAGGGCGGCACGCGCCTCGGCCGCCTCGGCCTCGGCACGCGCGCGTTCGAGGGCGCGCTCGCGAGCGCCGAACTCGCCGGCGATGCGGCGGTCGTCTTCTTCCAGAAGCTTGCGCCGGACCAGGCCCCTGACGCGAATGACGAGGACTTCGCCATCGGCTTTCGAGACCACGTCGTCGGCCCCTGCAGCGTAGGCTTCCACCAGGAAATCCTTGGCCGGCGCGCTGCCGGCGATGCCGACGAGGTGGAACGTCGGCGCTCCCGCCTCCCGCGCCTCGATCCCGGCCGCCCGGCGGCGGTCGATGGCCCTGCATAGGGCGAGGCCGTCATAGGCGGGGCCGAGGAGATCGATGGTCACGCAATCGAAGGCTGCATCGGCCTCGTCGAGGGCGGCGAGGGCGGAATCGTGGGTGGCGGCGGTACGGACCTCGTGGCCCTCATGCGCCAGGAGGCCGGCGAGGAAGGTGCGGTAGGTCGCACTGCCATCGACCACCAGAACGCGTCCGCGCCGAAACGCCGACACGCCGGGCCCGTCGCCGGGGGCGCTACCGCCATGACGCTCGCGCAGGAGGGCACGGATGCGCAGGATCAGGATGTCCCGGTCGGCGGATTTCGCCACATAGGCATCGGCACCACTCTCCAGCCCCTGGCGTTCACCGTCGCGGGCGCCCGTGAGCATCAGCAGGGGGAGAGCGCGGGTACGGAGCGACAGGCGCAGCTGACGGGTGAACTCGTCGCCGTTCATTCCCGGCAGGTGGTGGTCGGCCACGACGAGGTCGGGCAGGCGGGTGTTGAGATGGTCGAGGGCCATTTCGGCCGTGGGACAGCGCTCCACCGAGAAGCCGTGGCTCTCCAGGAGCAGCCGCAGTTCCAGCGCCTGCGTCTCGGAATCCTCCACCAGAAGGATGCGAGGCCGGGGTGCAACCTCGTCGGGTATGCCGGTTCCGCTCATGCGAAGGGGTCCGCCGCGGCGAGGCCCGGGAGAGCGAGCCGGACGAGATGGGGCGCGACCCGGTCGAGCGGGAGGATCGCGGAGGCTCCTGAAAGGCGGATCGCCGCCGCCGGCATGCCGAACACCACGGCGGTGCTCTCGTGCTCGGCAACGGTCTGGGCGCCGGCCTGGCGCATGGCCAGAAGGCCCGTGGCGCCATCCTCGCCCATGCCGGTGAGGAGCACGCCGATGCCGCGCGCGCCGGCATGGCGGGCCACCGAAGCGAACATGACGGTGGCGGCCGGGCGTTGGCCGCCGACGGGCGCGGCATCCAGGAGACGGAGGTTTCCGCCGGGCGCCCATTCGAGGTGCCTGTCGCCCGGTGCCACGTAGACATGGCCCGGCTCGGCCCGCTCGCCATCGGCGGCGAGCCTCACCGGCAGGGAGACGACGCCGTTCAGCCAGGAAGCGAAGCCCTCCATGAAGGCCGCCCCCATATGCTGGACCACGAGGATCGGGAGCGGAAACCCATCAGGCAACCCGCCGATGACGCGGGCGAGGGCGGGTGGGCCGCCGGTGGAGGCGGCGATGGCCAGAACGCTTGCGGCGTCCGAGGCGGCCGGGGGCGCGGCGAAGTCCGACGGCGACAGTGCGGCCGCCCGGCGTCCGGCCCATTCCGAGCCGATCGGCCGGCGACGGATCACCGGCACCTCGGCCATGATGCGCAGCTGCGTGCAGATCTCGGTGGAAACGGCGTCGTAGCCGGCATTGGTCGTCGCGACCGGCTTTTCGACCACGGAGAGCGCACCGGCGCGTAGCGCGTTCATGGAGATGCGCAGGGAGGAATCCTCAACCGAATCGGCGATGACCACGATCGGCGTCGGCCGCTCGGCCATGATCCGGCGCGTGGTCTCCAGCCCGTCGATGCCGGGGAGGCGGATATCCATCGAGATGACGTCGGGGCGGGCAGTGGAGAGTGCCGCGAGCGCCTCTTCGCCGGAGGCGACCGCCGCCACCACTTCCAGGCGCGGATCGCGGCCGACGATGTGGCGCAACAGCTCCCGCACCACGAGGGAATCCTCCACCAGCATCACGCGCAGGCGGGCGCCCTTTCTCGCAATCTGAGACGCCTCGACGGATCTCTGTTCGGTGTCACTCACAACAATTGCCCGATCGTATCGAGAAGCTGGCGCTGGTCGAACGTCTGTTTCGTCAGATAAGCATCCGCGCCGAGACCGAGCCCCCGTGCGACATCGTCGGCATCCCCCCGCGAGGTCATCAGGATGAGGGGAAGGCGGGCGAAAGACTCGTCCGCCCGCAGGGCTTTCAGCAGGCCGAACCCGTCGAGGCGCGGCATCTCCACATCGGCCACGACGAGATCCACATGCTCGATCCCGGCGCGGAGGCGGTCGAGCGCATCCTGCCCGTCGACGCAGACGACGACGCGGTAGCCCGCCGATTCCAGAATACCCTTCTCCAAGGTTCGCGTGGTGATGGAATCGTCAACGACCAGGATCGTCGAACGTCGCGGGAGCGCGGCTGTTCCGGTGCGGTCTTCAACAGGCTCGGGCGCAGCGTGATTTGTTTCAGTCGCACGCGCCGCGAGGCCGTCGGGATCGAGGACGAGAACCGGCGTATCGCCGCCCAGGACGACGGTGCCCGAGATCAGGCGCGGATCCGCGCCGATGGGCGGCGCCGGCAGAACGAGGAGGTTTCGGACGTCGCGCAAAGCATCGATCCGCAGCACCCATGACCGGCCGCCCGAGCGCATCAGCACCGCCGTCACCGTGTGTCCCTCGCCCGGGCGGCTCTCCTCGCTCGTCACCCCGACGAGGCTCGCCAGATCCACGAGGGGAAGGGACAGATCCTCGCCGCGCTCCCTCGGCAGCCGCACCATGATCCGGCCCATGGCGGTGTAGAGGCTCGACCGGTCGAGGCGCAGGAGACGTTCCACGCTGGCGCTTGGCAGGGCGAAGAGCGAGGCACCGACATCGACCAGCAGCAAGGTCCGCCGCGCCGCAGAAAGCGGCAGATGCATGATCAGCGACGTCCCGGCCGGAACACGCGGCTCGAGCCGGACGCTGCCTCCGAGACGTCGAACCGCGTCGGCGACGACGGAGAGGCCGATGCCCCGGCCGGACAGGGTATCGACGGCGGAGGCGGTGGAGAAGCCGGGCTCGAACACCAGAGCCAGAAGGGTATCGGGGTCGCCGTCGCCGGCCCCGATCAGGCCCCGCGCTCGCGCCGTCGCCTCGATGGCGCGCAGGTCCGGCCCGCGCCCGTCGTCATGGATGCCGAGGACGAGCCGGCCGCCGCGCACGGCGATGTCGAGGGTGATCGAAAGTGCGGGCGGCTTGCCCTGGCGTTCACGCTGCTCGGGCGTCTCTGCGCCGTGGCTCAGAGCGTTGCGCAGGGCGTGTAGGACCGGGTCCTTCAGCGATTGCAGCATGGCGCGGTCGACGGGCAGATCGAGACCGCGCGCGACGACGTCGATCTCGCGACCGGATTCTCGCGCCATGTCGCGGAGCGCACGCGGAAACGCACCGAAGACGGTCTCGGCCGGCACGAGGGTCAGGCGCTCGGCCTCCCGCCCGATCCGGGTGGAGGCCGCTTCCGCCGAGGCGATGATTCCGGTGCGGATCTGCGCGAGCTGCGCCGCATCGCGGGCGAGCGCGAGGAGCGCCGTCTCGAGGCCGCGCAGCTCCGCCCTCATGGCGTCGAGGGCGGATTCCGCCGTCTCGGCATCGGAGGGGCGAGACCGGGTCGTACCGGATTGCGCCTTGCTCCCGCGAAGGCTCTCGGCCCGGCGCCCGAGGGCGGCGGCATCCCGCTGGAGCCGAGCCAGACCTTCGGCCACCGCGGATTCCGCCCCGAGGGCGCTGGCGAGCTCGTGTGAGGCCCGCGTGAGCGCCTCCACCGCATCCGCCGGCACGCGCAGGAGCACTCCCGGATCGCTGCCGGGCTCGGTGGGAGTCGATGCAGGTTTCTGCAGTCCCGCTTGCGCCGGAACGCTCTCCGCCGGTGGACCGGGCGACCGAGGGGGGAGCTCGACGGGAGGGTCGGGCTGAGCCGGAGACGGCCCGGCGAGGCAGCGGTCGAGGGACGCGAGCGCATCCGCCGGCATGGCCGGGTCCGCTTCGCCCTTGAGCGCGGCGACATAGGCTTCGATCCGGTCCAGGGCGAGATGGACGGCGCCCGTCGCCTCCCGGTCGAGGGTGCCGTCACCGGCGACGATCCGCTCGAACAGGGTCTCGAGCCGATGCGCCACGGCTTCGACCTTCGGCAGGTCCACGGCCCGCGAGGCGCCCTTCAGGCTGTGCGCCCGGCGGAACACGTCGTTCCAGTCGGGAGGCACATCCCCGGCCGCACCGGCCAGGGCGGCGCGGATCGCGTCGATATGTTCGCGATGCTCGACCTCGAAGGCCGCGAGGAGCTGCTGGCGGATATCCATCGGTGGCGGTCGCCCGGCCTCTCCCCTCAGTGCCGGTATCGGTCGGCGAGCGTCAGGAGCGCCTGGGCGAGTTCGGTGAGATTGGCGGAGGCCGCTTCTACCTCACGGGTACCGGCGGCGGTCTGCTGGCTCGCCTGCCGGATGTTCTGGAGGGCGCCCATCACCTGCTCGATTCCGAGTTGCTGCTGGTTGGTGGAGGCGACGATCTGCTGGAAAGTCTGGACGCTTTCCTCGACCTTGGCGGTGATCTCCTCGATGGTCCGCTGGGTCGTGTCCGAGCGGGCCTTGCCCGTGCTCGTGCGCTTGACCGCCTCTTCGGTGAGCATGACCGAGGTGTTGATGCCCCTCTGGATCTCCGAAAGGATGGTACGCACCTGCGCGGTCGCCGCCTTGGCCTGATCGGCCAGAAGCTTCATCTCCGAGGCGACTACGGCGAAGCTCCGGCCGCTCTCACCCGCCGCCGCCGCTTCGATCGCCGCGTTGAGCGCCAGCAGATGGGTGCGCTCCGAGATGTCGTTGACGGTTGTGATGATCTCGCCGATCGCCTGCGTCTTCTCGCTGAGGGATACGATGTTGCCGGCGACGGCCTCCGCCTGCTCGCGGATGGCATCCATGGCCTTGGCCGTATCGGCGACAGCCCTGAGGCCTGCCCGCGAGATCTGCGCGGTGGATTGGGCCGTAGCGATCACCTCGCTCGCGCGCTTGCCGATCTGGGCTCCGGAATGGGTGATCTCATCCACCGTGGCGGCGGTCTCCTGCACCGCCGCGAACTGCTCCTCGACGCTGGCAGCCTGTTCCTGGGCGGAAGCGCGGATCTCGGCGGCGGCGGCATTGAGGTCGGACGTGGCCGCCCGATTGGTCCGGGCGAGGTCGGCAAGACCCGAGACCATTCTGTTCAAGGTCGATGCGAGACGGCCGATCTCGTCGCCCCCCGTACGGTCGAGGGTGCGGGTCAGGTCGCCCGATCCGACCTGCTCGGCGAAGGCCATGACCTCTTCGAGGGGCTTCACCACGCCCCGGCGGATGAGGCCGGTGACCACGATGCTCAGGAGAACGCACAAGGCGAGGATGAGCACGATGGAGACGAGGCTGCGCTCGTAGATGTCGGTGGCCCGGCGCTGGCCGGCATCGATCCCCTGATCGAGCAGGTCGCGGGTTCGGTCGAGATCGCGCAAGAACTCGTCCTGCAGACGGTTCAGATCGGAGTTGCGAGCCTCCACCCCATCGACATCCTTGGCCGCGATGGCGGAAAGCTGAACTTCGCTGGCGGTCCGCAGCTTCCGGAAATCCGTGGCGGCAATAGTCGCGGATTCACCGAGCCTCTTCCAGATCGCGGCACGCTCCGGCGACGGCGCCGTCGCGGAATAGCCGTCGGCGGTGCGGACGGTGTCGACGAGGATAGCCTCGGATTCGGAGGCGACGCGGCGCCAGGTGTCGATGATCGCGGCGATCTCGGTATCGGGCCGGTTGCGCATCAGCGCGGCGATCACGCCGTTGCGCCGAAGGTTGCCGAGGTCACGAGACTTGTTGCCGAGATCGTCGAGCTTGCGCGCGATGGTGAGGTCCCGCGAGACGATCGTCGTCGTGTTGTCGCGGACGGCCCCGATCTGGCTCAGCGCATAGGCGCCCAGTCCGACCATCACCAGGGTGACGACGACGAAGCCGAAGAGGATCCGTTTTCCAATCGAGATCGACACGCTTGGCGATGCTCCGAAACCGCTCGACGGGGAAAGGCCAGATGAGCCTTGCCGTCAGCTTTGAGGCAGGTATCGCCGCAGGAGGCGCGGCAGATCGATGACGACGAAGCCGGCCTCGCCGCCCTGGCGGGCGGCGTCCTGGCCGGGTGCCGGTGCATAGCCCGAAACCGCGTCCGCACCCAAGCCGCCGAGATGAAGCGGGGCACTCGCGAAGGCGCCGTCCACATCGCTGACCGCGAGAACCCGGTCGACGGCGAGGGCAAGTGGCATGATCCCTCCGCGAAGCACAAGGATATGTCCCGCCGAGGCCGGCATGTCGCCAGGCCTGGCCGAGACGGGCCGCCGCAACGCACCGGACAGGCTGAGGACGCTGATGACGCGACCGGACAGGGCGATGAGGCCCAGCAGCTCCGCCGGCGCCCCCGGCACCGGCGTATAGGAACGGGCCGGCACCACCTGCGCCACCGCCTCCAGGGGCAGGCCGTAGCGATCGTCGCCCGACTGGCAGACGAGGAAGGGCGTCATCGCGACCCGAGCCGTGCTCTCCCGTCCACGGCGGGCCAGGGCCACGGTGCGCTCGGCGAGGAGGGCGGCCACGTACGGATCGACCTCGGCAGTCCCGGCGGGCGGTTCGATCACGATACGGGTTTCCTCATGCGCATGCGGGCGGCATCGGCATTGGCGACGAGTTGCCCGGCGGTGAGGCCGTCTCCTTCCGCCACGGAGGCGTCGGACGGCTGGGCCCGGCCGAAGCGGATGGCGTTGTCGAAGGCGCGATCCGCCTCCGCGTGCCGGCCGATGGCGGCGAGCAGAAGGCCGAGCTGGTAATGCGCCATCGCGAAGCTCCGGTCGAGATAGAGTGCCCCGCGCAATGCCCGCTCGGCCTCGGCCTCGCGCCCGAGCCCATAGGCGAGAAGCCCGCCATAATAGTGGAGTCGCGCGTCCGTGGGCGTGGCGAGGAGGGCATCGCGGACCATGCGCCAGCCCTCGGCGATCCGGCCTGAATCCCCCAAAGCCCGGATCTCATCGAGAACCGTGTCTGGATCTTCGGCTTCGACGGGCTCCGCGAGCGGCGGGATGGTCTCGACGACGGGGGGTGGAAGCGGGACGAATCGCGGCAGCTCGACGACGGGGGGAAACGGCTCCGCGACCGTCACCGGAGGCAGGACGATGGGCAGCGCGGGAGGCGTGACGGCGACGGCATCGCCGCCGAGCGGTCGGTAGGCCACCGTACCGGGCAGGTTCATCGGCTGCAGCGTGCCGGCGAAGGCCGGGTTCGGCTCGGCATGGCCGATGAGCAACCAGCCGTCCGGCACCAGCCTGCGTCCCAGGGCACGCACGATTCCGAGGACAGCATCGGCCTGAAAGTAGATCAGCACGTTGCGGCAGAGGATGAGGTCGAAATCGGCGAAATGCGACGGCGCCGTACCGTCGAGCAGACTCATCAGGTTGTGGTGCTCGAAGCGCACCATCCTTCGAAACTCGGGCCGCAGGGTGAAGCTGCCCTCGCGCGCGATACCCGGCACCGAAGGACCGCAGACGAAATAGCGGGCATGCTCTTCCGGCGGCAATGTTCGCAGGGCCCAGCGCCCGAACAGCGCCGCCCGCGCCGTCGCCAGCGCTTCGGTGCTGATATCCGTGCCGGTGATGTCGATCCGCCACTCGTGCAGCGCATCGCCGAGGAGTTCGTGGATCAGGATCGCGATGGAATAGGGCTCCGCCCCGGTGGAACAGCCGGCGCTCCAGATCCGCAGGGACTTCGCCTCCGCCCGCGCGGCGATCAGGCCGGGCAGGATGGTCCCGCGCAACGCCGCGAACTGCTCGGCGTAGCGGAAGAAGAAGGTCTCGCCGATGGTGATCTCGGCCTCCAGGGCGGCCCATTCCGCCGGTCCGGTGGCCTCGCCGTCGAGATGTGCGAGATAGGCCTGGGAATCGGCAAGGCGGCAGGCCTTGAAGCGCTTGCGCAACCGGTCGAAGAGCAGATCGTCCTTGTCGGCGTAGTAGTGATGCCCCGTCCGGGCGATCACCTTGTCCTTGAGGGCGGGAAAACCCGGATCGATCTCCGCGACGGCACGCACCGGGCGCTTCATGCGGCGGACTTCCCAGACAGAACCACTGTAGGGCCTACCTCGTTCGGACGCGGCATGCGGTTCACGCGTCTTCGAGACGGGCGAGATCGGACAGGCGCGCGGCGGCGGCCTCCGTCAGCGCCCGCACGCGGCGGCGCTCCTCGGCGTCGAGGAGCCGGTCCATCCCGAGGATCTGGGTGAGTTGCTCACCCTGTACGATCTCGCCGACGACACAGCCGTTGAGACTGGTCTCCGCCGCCCGCGAGCGGACGGCGTCCGGGGCGACGAGAACCAGATCGCGGGCGCGGTCCACCAGGATCGCCGTGCCGCGATCGGCCGACAGCAGCAGGTGGCGGTAGGGATCGCCCTCCCGTGCGGGCATGGGCGGCAGCATCAGGAGCCGGCCGAGATCGATCACCGGCACCGTCGTCCCGCCGAGATCGAGGAACCCGGCGAGCCAAGTACCCATCAGGGTGGGCGGATGGAGGCGGGGGAGGGGCAGAACCTCGCTCACGGACGAGCGTCGCATCGCGAAACCGGTGCCGGCCACGTCGAGGATGAGATAGGCCGTCATCTCGGGTTGAGGCATCGTCCCGGCGGGGTCTGAGGAAGTACGATTTCGGATCCCCGCCAGATAGGACGACAGGGCGCTCCGGCGCAAACGGGTTCGTCATCCCGATGCCGCCGGATGCAAGGCGATCGAAGGCTGCCGCGTGCAGCCAAGAGAGCGGCCGGGGCACAACCTTCCGGGCCGAACGGAGCGGTCTCGCCGTACCGTCGAAAAGCCGCTTGACCTGGAGCGCACTCCAGCTCGTAGACAGCCTTTACCGAAGGGGTTTCGCGATGAGAATCAGTGCCTTCGCAGCGAGGAGCGGGCTCAGCGTCGACACGCTTCGATACTACGAGCGGATCGGATTGCTCCCTCGCAGCGGGCGCGATTCCGGCGGTCGGCGGGATTACGGAAGCGACGACCTCGTCTGGGCGACCTTCCTTCGCAAGCTCCAGGCGATGGATATGCCCATGCGCGAGCGGCTCGCATACAGCCGTCTGCGCGCGGAGGGCGATGCGACCCTCGAAGCCCGTCGCAGTCTCCTCGAGGCGCATCGCATCGCGCTGATCGCGCGCAGGTCGGAACTGTCGGACCTCATCGCGGGACTAGATGACAAGATCACCCACTACCGGGCCCTGGAAGCAACGCGCGAGAGCAAGGACAATGACGATGACCCGACGTACCGTGCTGACCTCAGCAACGGCCCTCCCGCTGGCGGCCCAACATGCCGAGGCGCAGGAAGCACCGACTGAAACCCGCTATCAGCGCGGACTGGCTCAACTGGAGGCCATCAGCGGCCCGCACGGCGCGGCGGTCGTCAGAAGTCTCGACGACATCGCGCCCGATCTCGGCCGATACATCGTCGAGTTCGCTTACGGCGACGTATTTTCCCGCGACGGGCTCGATGTGAAGACGAGGGAGATCGCCACAGTCGCCGCCCTCACGGCGATGGGAACGGCCGCGCCCCAACTCAAGGTCCACATGCAGGCCGCCCTCCGCGTCGGCGTGACGCCGGCGGCCTTGATCGAGACGATCATGCAGATGATTCCCTATGCGGGGTTCCCTGCGGCGCTCAACGCCGTGGCGATCGCACGCGACGTTTTCGCCACCGACCATCGGTGAGCCGGCCTCTGATTGGCCGTTGACCGTGATGGATTGCTTCTGTATTCAGACCCCTCGAAATGTCGATTCGCCATTCGGCGGGTCACAGAGCAAAGTTTTCAAGTCGATGCGTGTCATCCTTATCGTAACGAAAGCGCCACCGACGGGGCGGTCCTGACAGCAGGATCGCGATCCGGATGGTGGCGCATGCAGGGTCCTTCGGGGCCCTTTTTTGTTGCCTGAGCCAAGACGTGACACGGAACGAGCAACCGGGTTTCAGGGAGTTGAGACGATGAGCGGCGAGGTCATGACCGGGGCCGAAATGGTCATCCGGGCGTTCCGGGATCAGGGTGTCGATACGCTGTTCGGGTATCCGGGCGGTGCGGTGCTGCCGATCTACGATGCCCTCTTCCACCAGGAAGAACTGAAGCACGTCCTCGTGCGGCACGAGCAGGGCGCGGTCCATGCGGCCGAGGGCTATGCCCGCTCCTCGGGCAAGGTCGGCTGCGTCCTCGTCACCTCCGGCCCCGGTGCCACCAACATCGTCACCGGCCTCACCGACGCGATGCTGGATTCGATCCCCCTCGTCTGCATCACCGGCCAGGTCCCGACGCACCTGATCGGCACCGATGCGTTCCAGGAATGCGACACGGTCGGCATCACCCGCCACTGCACGAAGCACAATTATCTGGTCAAATCGATCGACGACCTGCCGCGCATCCTGCACGAGGCCTTCTTCGTCGCCTCGAACGGCCGGCCGGGTCCCGTCGTGGTCGATCTGCCGAAAGACATCCAGTTCGCCAGCGGGATCTACGAGCGCCCCACCCATAACGGCCACAAGACCTACCGCCCCGCCTTCAAGGGCGACGCGCAGGCGATCCAGTCCGCCGTCGAGCTGATGGCGAATGCCCGCCGTCCGGTCCTCTATACCGGCGGCGGCGTCATCAATTCCGGCCCGCACGCCTCGGCGCTCCTGCGCCAGCTGGCCGAGGTCACCGGCTTTCCCGTCACCTCGACCCTGATGGGTCTGGGCGCCTTCCCGGCCTCCAACCCGCAGTTCCTCGGCATGCTGGGCATGCACGGGACCTACGAGGCCAACCTCGCCATGCACGAATGCGACGTGATGGTCTGTATCGGCGCCCGGTTCGACGACCGCATCACCGGCCGTCTCGACGCGTTCTCGCCCTTCTCCAAGAAGATCCACATCGACGTCGATGCTTCCTCGATCAACAAGGTGGTCAAGGTCGATGTCGGCATCGTCGGCGATTGCGGCTCGGTGCTCGAAGACATGCTCGCGGCCTGGAAGGCCCTGCCCAAGCGTCCCGACCAGGGCCGCTTCGACGAGTGGATGGCCAAGATCCGCACCTGGAAGGCGCGGGACTGCCTCGCCTATTGGCCGTCGGGCACGATCATCAAGCCGCAATACGCCGTGCAGCGCCTCTACGAGGCCTGCAAGGACCGGAAGACCTTCATCACCACGGAGGTCGGCCAGCACCAGATGTGGGCGGCACAGTACTTCAAGTTCGACGAGCCGAACCGTTGGATGACCTCCGGCGGCCTCGGCACCATGGGCTACGGCCTGCCCGCGGCCATCGGCACCCAGCTCGCCAATCCGGACGGTCTCGTCATCGACATCGCCGGCGAAGCCTCGATCCTGATGAACATCCAGGAGATGTCGACCGCCGTGCAGTATCGCCTGCCGGTCAAGATCTTCATCCTGAACAACGAGTATATGGGCATGGTGCGCCAGTGGCAGGAGTTGCTGCACGGATCGCGCTATTCCCAGAGCTATTCGGAAAGCCTGCCGGACTTCGTCAAGCTGGCGGAAGCCTATGGCGCCAAGGGCATGCGCTGCGACAAGCCGGGCGAGCTCGACGGGGCGATCGCCGAGATGCTGGCCCATGACGGCCCGGTCATCTTTGATTGCATCGTCGACAAGAAAGAGAACTGCTTCCCGATGATCCCGTCGGGCAAGGCGCACAATGAGATGCTGCTCTCCGACTACCTCGGCGAGACCGGAATGGACCTCGGCGACGTGATCTCCGAGGAAGGCAAGATGCTGGTCTGACCGGCGGCGCGGAGGAGAGACGTCATGAACGCCATGAACACACACTACCCCGATGCCGGTCGGGTCGAGCCGATCAACCGGCACACCCTCGCCGTCATCGTGGACAACGAGCCTGGCGTCCTCGCGCGGATCGCGGGGATGTTCTCGGGACGCGGCTACAACATCGAGAGCCTGACGGTGTCGGAGACCGAGGTGGCGCGCCACATCTCGCGTATCACCATCGTCACCGCCGGCACCGATGCGGTGATCCAGCAGATCAAGGCTCAGCTCGACCGGCTCGTGCCCGTGCACCGGGTCGTCGACCTCACGCTCCAGGGCAAGGCCCTCGAGCGTGAGCTCTGCCTCGTCAAGGTGGCGGGTACCGGGGAGCACCGCACCGAATCGCTGACCCTCGCCGCCGCCTTCGGCGCCAAGACCCTGGACGCGACCCTGAACTCCTTCGTGTTCGAGGTCACCGGCACCACCGAGGAGATCGACCGCTTCATCGGCCTGATGACGGTGATCGGCCTCGTGGAGATCTCCCGCACGGGCATCGCGGCCATGGGGCGTGGTTCGGAGGCGATGTAGGTACGACGCCGCGAGCGGTGATAAGGTCCTGCCTGCAACTCGGAGGGTGAGGCGATGGAAGCCAAAATCATTCGCTGGGGTGATGATCTCGTCGTGAGATTGTCGCCGCAAGCCGTAACGCAGCTCGGCGTCAACGAGGGTGAGACGGTGGAAGTGCTGTCGAAGCGGCAAATTCCGGCGTCGGGAGCACGACGCACCGTGAACGGCGTCGCGGTCCCAACGCTCGCTGAAATGATCGCCGAGATGGACCGATTGGGTCCGTCTCATCGCCCCGCCCCCCTCGATTGGGGACCGGACGTGGGTGCGGAGATCATTAGTGACGATTACGACCGCTGACCACCCGGTCCCAGAGGCTGGGGATGTCGTCTGGGTCGATCTGAGACCGACACTCGGTCGAGAACAGAGTGGCATCCGTCCGGCTGTCGTCTTGTCCGATGTGACCTTCCACCTGCGAAACGCGACAGCGATCATCTGTCCGATCACGAGCAACGTCACGCCCTGGCCGACGAAAATTCTCCTTCCGGATGGTCTGGTTGTCTCCGGCGCCGTTCTCCTCGACCATATCCGCTGCGTGGATCGCGCGTCCCGCGGATTCCGACGCGTCGGCGCACTACCGCCGGATATTCTCTTGAGGATTCGCCTGGGCATCGCAGAACTGATCGGCTTGCCCGCAGCGGTTGCCAACACATGAGTTCCCCATGACCACCCTCTACTACGCCCCCGGCGCCTGCTCGCTCGCCTCCCACATCGCCCTCGAGGAGACGGGAGCGCCCTACGAGACCGTGCGGCTCGACCTCGCCAAGGGCGACCAGCGGGCGGCCGAATACCTCGCTATCAACGAGCGCGGCCGCGTGCCGGCACTGGTCGATGAGGATTGGGTGCTCACCGAGAACACCGCCATCCTGCGCCACATCGCGCGCAGTCATCCGCAGGCCGGCCTGTGGCCGCAAGCGCCCCGCGATCAGGCGCGGGTCGACGAATGGCTGGGCTGGCTCTCCACCGGCCATCATATCGCCTACGCGCATATCCGCCGGGCCGAGCGCTACGCGAGCGATGAGACGGCCTTCCCGGGCATCCAGGCCAAGGGAGTCGAGACCTGCGGCGACCTCTTCACGATGACAGAGGTCAAGCTCTCCAACGGCGGCTGGGCCGTCGGCGAAGCCTACAGCGTCGCCGATCCCTACCTGCTGCTGTTCTGGACCTGGGGCCGGGGACCCGCGCTCGGTTTCGACATGGCAGAGCGCTTTCCCCATTGGACCGCACATGCCCGCGCCATGGCGGCGCGGCCCGCCGTGCAGGCCGTGTTCGCCCGCGAAGGCCTCAAACTGCCTGAATAAGGTTCGACCGGGGGTACACCACCTCTTGTCCGGGAAACCGAATCGGCCTATGCCGCCGCGTACCGTACGGTACGGTACTGGTTTTCTGGAAGCATGAGCGCGACGGTCGCACGCGACGAGACGGTGCATGAGGCGCCCTCGGCCCGCCAACAGGCGGTGCTCGATGCCGTGCTCGCTCTCCTCGTCGAAGAGGGCGACCAGCTCACCATGGACGCGGTCGCGCGCCGGGCGAGCTGCTCGAAGGAAACCCTGTACAAGTGGTTCGGGGACCGGGACGGCCTCCTCACCGCTACGGTGCGCTGGCAGGCCTCGCGCGTCCATGCGGGGCGCGACGCGGCGGGCGTGCTCGATGCGGCGACCCTGCGGGAGCGCCTGCTCGATTTCGCCGTGACCTGGCTCGATGTGATCGCGGGCCGCACCTCGGTGGTGCTGAACCGCATCGCCATCGCGCATGCCGGCTCGCGCAAGGGCAACCTCGGCGCCATCGTGCTGGCGAACGGGCGCCTCGCCATCGGCGGGCGGGTCAAGCCCGTGCTCGAAGCGGGCCGTGCGGCCGGGCTCCTCGCCTTCGAGGACAGCGAGACCGCCTTCCGGACCTTCTTCGGTCTGGTCGGGCGCGACGTCCAGATCCGACTTCTCCTCGGCGACGCGCTCGACCTCGACGCCGCCGAGATCCGACGCGACGCGGCCCGCGCCGTCGACCAGTTCCTGGCCCTCTACGGCCAGGCCCGACCCTGACACCCCACGCGAAAAGGACATTCCATCATGCGGGTCTATTACGATCGTGACGCCGACCTCAACCTGATCAAGGGCAAGAAGGTCGTCATCGTCGGCTACGGCAGCCAGGGCCATGCCCACGCCCTCAACCTGCGTGATTCCGGCGTGAAGGGCATCGTCATCGCCCTCCGCGAGGGCTCGGCCACCGCCAAGAAGGCGGAGCACGAGGGCTTCACGGTGATGAACGTCGCCGACGCCGCCAAGCAGGCCGACGTCGTCATGATGCTCACCCCAGACGAGCTCCAGGGCGACATCTACAAGGAGTCGCTCGAGCCGAACATGAAGCAGGGCGCCGCCCTCCTGTTCGCCCACGGCCTCAACGTCCACTTCAACCTGATCGAGCCCCGCAAGGACCTCGACGTGCTCATGGTCGCCCCGAAGGGCCCCGGCCACACCGTGCGCGGCGAGTACCTCAAGGGCGGCGGCGTGCCGACCCTGATCGCCATCGCGCAGGACGCCTCGGGCAATGCCCACGATCTCGGCCTGTCCTACGCTTCGGCCAATGGCGGCGGCCGCGCCGGCATCATCGAGACCACCTTCAAGGAAGAGTGCGAGACCGACTTGTTCGGCGAGCAGGCCGTGCTGTGCGGCGGCCTCGTCGAGCTCATCAAGGCCGGTTTCGAGACCCTGGTCGAGGGCGGCTACGCTCCCGAGATGGCCTATTTCGAGTGCCTCCACGAGGTGAAGCTCATCGTCGACCTCATCTACGAGGGCGGCATCGCCAACATGAACTACTCGATCTCCAACACCGCCGAGTACGGTGAATACGTCACCGGCCCGCGCATCGTCACCGCCGAGACGAAGGCCGAGATGAAGCGCGTGCTGGACGATATCCAGTCGGGCAAGTTCACCCGCGACTGGATGCTGGAGAACAAGGTCGGCCAGACCTCGTTCAAGGCCACCCGCGCCAAGCTCGCCCGTCACCCGATCGAGGAAGTCGGCTCGAAGCTCCGTGGCATGATGCCGTGGATCTCCGAGAAGGCCCTGGTCGACAAGTCCAAGAACTGATTTTTTGTGATGGGCGGCCGGGCTTCGCTCGGCTGCCCCCTCGCGGAGAAAGCCGGCCTCGTGCGAGCGGGGCCGGCTTTCTCGTGCGCGACCGGGCAAGGAAGTTTATCTCGGGAGATGACGCTCCCATTGCCCGCCCCTCGATCTTGCGAAGGCCGCCGTCTCCCGAACCAGTGCGGAAGAGCGGCGATCTCTCTGCCGTCATGGCACCTGACCGAGCGTCTCCTCGACGAGGCGAGGGTTCTTGTCGAGGAGAGCCAGGAGTACGCGCGCCGGCCCCTGAGGCTGGCGACGTTGATGCTCCCATTGCCTGAGAGTTGCGACGGGCACGCCTATGCTCGCGGCGAAGGCTGGCTGTGCCTTGCCGGTCCGCTTGCGGATCCCGGCGACATCGACGGTCTCGGGGACATGGACGACGAGACCGGCCGGCATCCCTCCCTGGGCGTGTTCCTCGGCTTCCCGCAGAGCGGAAAGGGTTCGTTCGAAAATATCCCTGCCCATGGTCGACCTTGCTCCTGTGAGAGGGCGATGCCCTGGTTGCCGTATGGATGCGCGTCACCTTCCACGCTTCTGCCAATGCGCCTTGATGGAAAGCGTTAGCCGAGCCAGTTGCTGGACTTCCGCCGGCGAGAAGTTCTCCCGGTCCGCCTTGCTCAGAACCGCCAGGAGGTAGACCGGTGCATCGGGCCCGACATAAGCAGCGAGAACGCGATAGCCGCCGCTCTTGCCCTTGCCCCGCCCGGCGACGCGCACCTTACGGATACCACCCGAGCCGACGATGAGATCACCCGCCTCCGGGTTCGCGGCGAGCATGTCCTTGAGGGCCGTCCGAGTTGCGGCCGGCATGCGCTCGGCATCCGCATCCCTGACGAACTCGGAGGTTTCCGCGACCGTATGCAGGGGCGAGGGCATTCCGATCGTCTAAGCCAACACCGCCCATACGTCAACGACGTACGCCACCGACCTCCATGAGCGATCCGGCCCGGCAGTCGGCGGCTCTGAAGGGAAGGAGGGAGGGACGGACGCCCCCCGTTGTACTCTTAAGCAAATCCGGCGATCATGCTCCGTAACGGCTGCCCATCTGAGAGCGGCCGAAGGTTGGAGGACACCCATGGCTTCGCTCTATTACGACGAGCATCGCGCGCTTCAGGAAGAGTACAACACCGTCAAGCTCGCCGAGCGTCTCGACACCGGTTGGGTGCATGACGAGATCGGCCCCGACGAGGCCGCCTTCATCGGCAGCCGCGACATGTTCTTCCTGTCCACGGTCGATCCCGACGGCATGCCCACCGTCTCCTACAAGGGCGGCAGCACCGGCTTCGTGAAGGTGCTCGACGCCAACACGCTGGTCTTCCCCGGCCTCGACGGGAACGGCATGTGGTACTCGATGGGCAACATCGAGGGTCAGTCCAAGGTCGGGCTGCTGTTCATCGATTTCGAGACCCCGCACCGTGTCCGCGTCCAGGGACACGCCCGGATGCTGCGCGACGATCCGCTGATGGCCGAATACACCGAGGCCAAGTACCTCGTGAAGATCGAGGTGACGAAGGCCTGGGTCAATTGCCCGCGCTACATCCACAAGTACCAGAAGGTGTCGCAGAACAAATACGTGCCGCGCCCCGACAAGGAGACGCCGCTCGCCCTGTGGAAGCGCCTCGACATGGTCGGTGACGTGATCTCGGACGAGGACAAGGCGCGGGTCGAGAAGGAAGGCCAGCTCGCCCTGCCGGAATACGAGGCACGCGTGGCGCGCGGCGAGAGCTGAAACCCGGCCGCGCACCGTCCCGGCCATCGCATCCGGGTCGGTGCGCTCAGCAGGTTCGCGTCGGCGAGCCAACGCTTCACCTCGCTTAGGCCCTTGAAGTATCGCAGGTTTTAGGACGCAAAACCGGTGAGCACTTTTGCGAGCCTGCTTAGTCCGCCCGGCGAGCGACGATGAAGGCCCGCGGGAACGCGAGCAGGCGTCCCCCGTTGCTGCGCGGCGGATAAGCCGCATCGATCGCCGTTGCGTAGGCGGCGAGGAACCCGGCCATGTCCTCGGGGTCCAGCGGGTCGAGGAAGGGCCGGAGCCCGGTCGCCCTGACCCATTCGACGATGGCGGCGGCATCCGTCATCGGGTGATGATAGGCGGTGCGCCAGACATCGACCTCGGCCGCGAGGGGCGCCAGGAGGTCGTAATAGCCGGCCGGCTCCAGCATCCGCCCGAGCCGCCCGGCCACGGCCGGATCGCCGATGGCCCCGGCCCAGGGACCGGCACCCGCCACCTCGCGCATCAACCGGTGCGAGGGCTCGGCAAGATTGTCGGGCATCTGCACGGCGAGCACGCCGCCGGGTGCCAGGAGGCCGAGGAGCCGGGGCAGGAGCACCGGGTGGTCGGGCAGCCATTGCAGCACGGCGTTGGCATAGATCAGGTCCGGCGCCTGCTCGGGGATCCAAGTCGCCGCATCGGCCGTCGCGAAGGCGAGGCCGGGCAGGCGGCTCCTCGCACGCTCCAGCATCGCCGGCGAGGTGTCGAGGCCGATCACCTCCGCCTCGGGAAAGCGTGCAGTGATGAGCGCGGTGGAATTGCCGGGGCCGCATCCGAGATCGTAGACGAGGCGCGGGGCTTCGAGAGGCACACGGGCCAGGAGCTCGGCCGCCGGACGGGTACGCTCGTCCTCGAAGCGGGTATAGAGGGCTGGGTTCCAATCGGCCATCGTGCTCACCCTTCCGCTCCGTCGTCGTCAGCAGCCGAGCTGGTCGGCCAGATCCGTGAGGTCACGGGCCGCATAGGTGACCGGAACATTGGGCGCCGTTTCGCCACCGCCCGGCCCGTGCTCGCGCGGGCGGGCGATATGGGCGGTGGACAGGCCGTGGCTCGCCGCTGCCGCGAGGTCGCCCGAATGGGCGGCGACCATCAAGGTCTCCGCCGGAGCGAAGCCGAAGGCCGCCACCACGTCGCGATAGAGTGCCGGTTTCGGCTTGTAATCGCGGGAATGGCCGGCACCCAGGATCGCGTCGAAGGTCAGCCCGTTCCGGCGGGCGAGGTCGGCCATCAGCCGGATATGACCGTTCGAGTTTGGCGCCAGGAGGTGGCGCGTCCGAAGGCGCCGCAGAGCGTGCGGTACGTCGGGCCAGGCGTCGAGCCGGTGCCAGGCCTGGACGAGTTCCCACCGTGTGGCATCCGACACGCCGACGATGCCGAACTCCGCCAGAACGAGGGGCAGGGACTCCGCATGGAGGGTATCGAGGTCCACGAAGGGCCGGGCCCCCGAACGCACGGTGTCCATCGAAGGCCCGTAGTGCCGGCGCCACGCATCCGCGAAAGCGGCGGCATTGAGGGTGGGCGCCTCCGCGCCGAGGAGGCGTGCGGCCTCGCGGGCCACTCCCGAGCGCCAGTCGACGAGCGTCCCGAAGACGTCGAAGACGAGCGCTCGGATCATTACCGGACGGTCCGCAACCGCGGACCGCGCCGGACGAAACCGACGATGTCCTTCACCGCATCCAGCGTCGGGGCCGCGATGGCCTCGGCGCGCTCGGAGCCATCGGCGAGGACGGAGTCGATATAGTCGGTATCGGCCACGAGACGCTTCATCTCGGAGGCGATCGGCGCGAGGGTCTCCACCGCGAGCTCCACCAGCGCCCCCTTGAAGGCAGAGAACTGGGCACCGCCGTAATCGGCCAGCACCTCGTCGCGGGTGACGCCCTTCAGTGCCGCGAAGATGCCCACGAGGTTGTCGGCTTCGGGCCGCGCGGCCAGGCCGGCCGTCTCGGAGGGCAGGGGCTCCGGGTCGGTCTTGGCCTTGCGCACCTTGTTGGCGATGGTATCCGCCTCGTCGGTGAGGTTGATGCGCGAATTGTCGGAGGGGTCCGATTTCGACATCTTCTTGGTGCCGTCCCGCAGGGACATGACGCGGGCGGCCGGGCCGCCGATCAGCGGCTCGGTGATCGGGAAGAAGCCCTCGCCCGCATCGTGCCCATGGGCGGAGATCGACTCCGAGAAGTCGTTGTTGAACTTCTGGGCGATATCGCGGGTCAGTTCGAGATGCTGCTTCTGGTCCTCGCCCACCGGCACGTGGGTGGCGCGGTAAGCCAGGATGTCGGCCGCCATCAGCACCGGATAGGCGTAGAGGCCGACGCTCGCGTTCTCCCGGTCCTTGCCGGCCTTGTCCTTGAACTGGGTCATGCGGTTCAGCCAGCCGAGGCGGGCGACGCAGTTGAAGATCCAGGCGAGCTCGGCATGGGCCGGCACCTGGCTCTGGTTGAAGACGATGCTGCGCTTCGGATCGATGCCGGCGGCGAGGAAGGCGGCCGTGACCTCGCGGATCTGGCCCTTCAGGGCGGCCGGGTCCTGCCACAGGGTGATCGCGTGCATGTCGACGACGCAGTAGAGGCACTGCGCGTCGCGCTCCTGCATCTCTACGAAGCGCTTGATGGCGCCGAGGTAATTGCCGAGATGCAGGTTGCCCGTGGGCTGAACGCCCGAGAACACGAGCTCTGTGAACGCGGTCATCGCGCGTGGTTCCTATGGCGTGATGGCGAGGGAGAAGCCGACGCTCGGGTCAGGGCACCGACGTTTGCGTTCTGAACGGCTCACCATGGGTGGTCAAGGTGCACAGCTTGACGGCATACGCCGCATCGAACCCGAAAAAGATCGAATTTTCGTACGCAATTTGGTACCGAGACGAGATCGCCTCTGCCGTTCCAGGGAGGCGGCAGGCAGTGGAGTCGTGAATGGAAGCTCAGCTGCAGAGTGTCATGGCCGATGTGGCTGTGAGTGTGTCGGAGCTGAAGAAGAGCCCGACATCGGTGATGAACCGCGCCGACGGAGCACCGGTGGCGATCCTGAACCACAACCGCGTCATGGGCTACATGGTCCCGCCGGAGACGTTCGAGGCCATGATGGACGCCATCGACGACGACGTGCTGGCGTCGATCGTGAAAGCCCGCTCCGGGGAAGTGCCCGTGCGGGTCACCCTGGATGCCCTTTGAACTCCAGTTTCTGCCTTCCGCGCTCAAGGAGTGGCATAAGCTCGGTGAGACGCTCCGGGGGCAGTTCAAGAAGAAGCTGGCGGAGCGTCTGCTGAACCCGAGGGTCGAAGCGGACAAGCTTCGCGATGCCGACCTGAAGGATTGCTACAAGATCAAGCTGAGGTCGGCGGGTTATCGGCTGGTCTACCGGGTGGATGACACGACGGTCACCTTGACGGTGGTGGCGGTCGGAAAGCGAGAGCGAAGTGCCGTATACGGAGCCGCCAAGCGGTAGCGCCGCCGCTACCGCCTAACCCCGCTCCCGCGCCTGCCCGGTCGGGCAGATGTCCAGCAGCACGCATCTCCCGCAAGCCGGGTTGCGGTGATGGCACACGGCCTGGCCATGGAGCATCAGGATCTCGTGGTTGTCGTAGAGATCCTGCGCGCTCCAATCCGCCGGAAGTTGCGCCCGCAGGATCGGATGCGAGGGGCCGACATCGACCTTCGCGCCGATGAGGCCGGTGCGTTGCGCCACCCGGTGGTGGTGGCTGTCCACCGGCAGGGCCGGCATCCGCAACAGGCTGAACGACAGAACCGCCGCGCTGGTCTTCGGGCCGACGCCCGGAATCGCCTCGAGCCACGAGCGCGCCGCATCGACCTCCATCTCCTTCAGGAAATCGAGCGAGAGGGAGCCGTGGCGCTCGGCCACCGCCGCCAGGATGGCACGGATGCGGGGAGCCTTCAGTTCCGGCCATGTCACGCCGGAGATGGTGGCCTCGATCTCCTCCACGGGCGCGCCCACGAGGTCGGCCCAATCCGGGTAGCGTGCCCGCAACGCCTTGAAGGCGCGACCGGAATCGGCGTTCCGGGTACGGTGCGACAGGAGCGAGGAGACGAGTTCGCTCAAGGGATCGAGGCTGTGGAAATACGGAATCGGGCAGCCGTAGACGGGGCAGAGCCGGCGATGGATCTCGAGCGCCTTGTCCGTCAGGCTCGCATCCGCGAGGGGAACGGAACGCTTGGTCTGCCGGGGGCGGGGGCCGGCGAGGTCGTGCCCGGATGCGATGGACATGACAACGGAATCCGCGCCGAGTCCCGCCGGTTCCGAGCCGGCGCGAGAGGAAGTGCCGCAGGGCAGCAGTATCGTGCAATAGACTGACAGTTGCGCCAAGGTGAAAGCCCGAACCTTGCGCCTCGGCGAAGGTCATGCGAGGCTCTGTCCGTCAGCGAATGACGAAGCGGGAGAGCCCAGGCCGGTACCAACCGGTCATGGCGCCGACGGAGCAACCACCCCCGGAAACTCTCAGGCACAATCACCGCTTCGTTTTGACAATCTGGAGAGAGGCGCCTTCGCGGGCGTCCACCGAAGGAGAAATCCCACCCTTACCGGGGCGGGAGAAGCTCTCAGGTAACCGTGACAGATGGGGGTAGCCGGATCGCTCGATCGAGCGTCCGGAGCCGTTCTGTCATGGGGTGACCAGATGCCGCTCGACGCTTCCAGCACACCGCTTCATGCGCTCCATCTGCGCCACGGCGCCCGCATGGTGCCCTTCGCGGGTTATGCGCTGCCGCTCCATTATCCGGCCGGCCTGATCGCCGAACACCTGCACACCCGCAAGGCGGCCGGTTTGTTCGACGTGTCGCATATGGGCCAGATCCGGCTGAAGCCGGGTCCGGGCGGCATGGCGGACCTCGCCCGCGCCCTCGAAACCCTCCTGCCCATCGACGTGCTGGGGCTGGCGCCCGGCCGGCAGCGCTACGGTTTCCTCACCGGTGACACCGGCGGCATCCTCGACGACCTCATGGTCGCGCGCCTCGACGACAGCCTGATCGTGGTGGTCAACGCGGCCAACAAGGTGGCGGACGAGGCCCATCTTCGCGCTCATCTGGCCGGCCTGTGCGAGATCACGGTGCTGCCCCGGGCGCTCCTCGCCCTCCAGGGGCCGCTGGCGGAGAATGCTCTGGCGCGGCTCGCCCCGGAGACCGCCGCCATGCGCTTCCTCGATGTGAAGTGGGTGGACCTCCTCGGCGCGTCCGCCCTCGTCAGCCGCTCCGGCTATACCGGGGAGGACGGGTTCGAGATCTCCCTTCCGGAAGATGCCGCGGATGCGGTCGCCGAGGCGTTGCTGCAGGACAGGGACGTGGAGCCCGTCGGCCTCGGCGCACGCGATTCCCTGCGGCTGGAGGCGGGCCTGTGCCTGCACGGAGCCGATATCGATGCCGGGACGAGCCCGGTCGAGGCGGGCCTGACCTGGGCGATCCAGCCGGTCCGCCGCAAGGGCGGTGCGCGCGCGGGTGGCTTTCCGGGCGCTGAGCGCATCCTCCGTGAGATCGGTGACGGTCCCGCGTCGCGGCGCGTCGGCCTGCTGCCGGAGGGCCCGACCCCGGTGCGGGGAGGGGCCGCGCTCGTCGCAGAGGAGGCCGGCGAAGCCATCGGCCGGGTCACCTCCGGCGGGTTCAGCCCAAGCCTCAGGGCGCCCATCGCCATGGGCTACGTCCCCGCCGCCCTGTCGACGCCCGGCACCCGCCTCTTCGCGGAAGTGCGCGGCCGGCGCCTGCCGGTCTCGGTCGTGGCGCTTCCCTTCGTGCCGGCGCGCTTCAAGCGCAGCTGAATCCCGGCCCCCGGCCGACTTCCCCCCAATCCCCGTTTCACGGAGCGCATCATGCTGAAATTCACGGACGAGCACGAGTGGCTGGCCATCGAGGGCGATGTCGCCACCATCGGCATCACCACCCATGCGGCAGAGCAGCTCGGAGACCTCGTCTTCGTTGAGCTTCCCAAGGTCGGCGCCAAGCTCGTCAAGGGCGAGGCCGCGGCGGTGGTGGAATCGGTGAAGGCCGCGTCCGACGTGTTCGCCCCGGTCTCGGGCGAGGTGACCGAAATCAACGAGGCCGCCGTGTCGGACCCGGCCAGCATCGGCACCGACCCGCAGGGCGCGGGCTGGCTCTATCGCCTCCGCCTCGACGACGTCGCCTCACTCGACGGATTGATGGACGAGGCCGCCTACGCCGAGTTCGCGAAATAGCGCAACGCGCACGACCCAGAACGCGCTCTCCTCCCCCTTGTGGGGAGGAGTTGGAGGTGGGGGTGGCTGGGCGACCCGCTGCGGAGTCCGGCGGAACCACCCCCACCCTCGATCCCTCCCCACAAGGGGGAGGGAGGAGCGTTGCGACATTCTTCAGACTTCGGCACGCGAGGCCCATCATGCCAAACGATCGCTACGATCCCTACGATTTCGCCAATCGCCGCCATATCGGTCCGACCACCGCCGAAATCGCGGCGATGCTGGCCGTGATCGGCTCCGAGAGCCTGCACGGCCTCGTGGACGAGACCTTGCCGGCTGACATCCGCCAGGAAGAGCGCATCGATTTCGGCACGTCGCTCACCGAGCGCCGGGTGCTCGAACATATGCGCGGCATCGCCGACAAGAACCGGCTTCTCGTCTCGCTCATCGGCCAGGGCTACCACGGCACCACGATGCCGCCGGTGATCCAGCGCAACATCTTCGAGAACCCGGCCTGGTACACCGCCTATTCGCCCTACCAGCCCGAGATCAGCCAGGGCCGGCTCGAGGCGCTGCTGAACTTCCAGACCCTGGTCTGCGACCTCACCGGCCTCGACATCGCCAATGCCTCGCTCCTCGACGAGGCCACGGCGGCGGCGGAAGCCATGGGCATGGCCTCGCGCATCGCCCGCAACGGCAAGACCGCCTTCTTCGTCGACGGCGAATGCCTGCCCCAGACCATCGCCGTCCTGAAGACCCGTGCCGCGCCGCTGGGCTGGACCATCGTCGTCGGCGACCCGTCGACCGCTCTCGACCCGGCGGAGGTCTTCGGCGCGATTGTCCAATATCCCGGCGTGTGCGGCGCCATCCACGATTTTTCGGAGGTCATCGCCCGCCTGCACGAGGCCGGCGCGGTCGCGGTGATGGCCGCGGATCCCCTGGCCCTGACCCTGCTGAAGCCCCCCGGCGAAATGGGCGCCGACATCGCCATCGGCTCGATGCAGCGCTACGGCGTGCCCATGGGCTATGGCGGCCCGCACGCCGCCTATCTCTCCACCCGCGAGGCGCACAAGCGCACTCTGCCGGGCCGGCTCGTGGGCGTCTCCGTCGATGCGAGGGGAAACCGCGCCTATCGCCTCGCCCTGCAGACCCGCGAGCAGCATATCCGCCGCGAGAAGGCGACGTCGAACATCTGCACCGCGCAAGTGCTGCTGGCGGTCATCGCCGGCATGTACGCGGTGTTCCACGGGCCGCGCGGATTGAAGGCCATCGCCGCCCGTGTCCACCGCGACGCGGTGCGCCTCGCCGAAGGGCTGGAGAGTCTCGGCTTCACCGTCGAGCCGAAGGGCTTCTTCGACACGATCACCGTCGAGGTCGGCGCCTTCCAGGGGTTGATCCTGCAGAACGCGGTGAAGAACGGCATCAACCTGCGGAAAGTGGGCTCGGACCGCATCGGCATCACCGTCGACGAGCGGACCCGGCCCGATATCGTCCAGGCGGTGTGGCGCGCCTTCGGCGGCGAAGGCTTGACCTATGACGAGGCCTGGCCGGCGCAGCGTCTCCCCGAGGCAAATCTCCGCACCTCCGCGTACCTGACGCATCCGATCTTCCACATGAACCGGGCCGAGAGCGAGATGACGCGCTACATGCGTCGCCTCGCCGACCGCGACCTGGCGCTGGACCGCGCGATGATCCCGCTCGGCTCGTGCACGATGAAGCTCAACGCCACCGCCGAGATGCTGCCGATCTCCTGGCCGGAATTCTCGGAGATCCACCCCTTCGTGCCGGCGGATCAGGCCGAGGGATACCAGGAACTCCTGCGCGACTTCTCCGACAAGCTCTGCGCGATCACCGGCTACGACGCGATCTCGATGCAGCCGAATTCCGGCGCGCAGGGCGAATATGCCGGCTTGCTTGCTATCCGGGCGTATCACCTCTCGCGAGGGGAGGGGCACCGCAAGGTTTGCCTGATCCCGTCCTCGGCGCACGGCACCAACCCGGCCTCGGCGCAGATGTGCGGCATGAGCGTCGTGGTGGTCGGAGCCGACCAGCACGGCAACATCGACGTCGAGGATTTTCGCCGGAAGGCCGAGCTGCATTCCGACAACCTCGCAGCCTGCATGATCACCTACCCGTCGACCCACGGGGTGTTCGAGGTTCGGGTCCGCGAGATCTGCGACATCGTCCATGCCCATGGCGGCCAGGTCTATCTCGACGGGGCCAACCTCAATGCCATGGTGGGCCTCGCACGCCCCGGCGATATCGGCGCCGATGTCAGCCACCTCAACCTGCACAAGACCTTCTGCATCCCCCATGGCGGCGGCGGCCCCGGCATGGGTCCCATCGGCGTCAAGGCGCATCTGATCCCGTTCCTGCCCTCCGATCCGCGTACGGCCGAGGAAGGGGCCGTCTCGGCGGCGCCCTACGGCTCGGCCTCGATCCTGCCGATCTCGTGGAGCTACTGCCTGCTGATGGGCGGGCGCGGCCTCACCCAGGCCACCCGCGTGGCGATCCTCAACGCCAATTACATCGCGAGCCGCCTGAAGGGCGCCTATCCGGTGCTCTATGCCGGGGCACAGGGCCGGGTGGCGCATGAATGCATCATCGACGTGCGGCCGTTCCAGAAATCGGCCGGGATCGGCGTCGAGGACATCGCCAAGCGGCTGATCGATTGCGGCTTCCACCCGCCGACCATGAGCTGGCCGGTGGCCGGCACCCTGATGATCGAACCCACGGAATCCGAGACCAAGGGCGAGATCGACCGGTTCTGCGATGCGATGCTGGCGATCCGCGAGGAGATCCGCGCCATCGAGGACGGCCGAATGGACAAGGTCGACAATCCGCTGAAACACGCGCCGCACACGGTGCGGGATCTCATCGGCCCGTGGGAGCGGCCCTATTCCCGCGAGGCGGCGTGTTTCCCCTCGGGAAGTCTCGGCATGGACAAGTACTGGCCGCCGATCAACCGCGTCGACAACGCTTACGGCGACCGCAACCTCGTCTGCTCCTGCCCGCCGGTGGATGCCTATAGCGAGGCGGCCGAATAGGGCGGGTTTTCCGCCTCCTCGCCTACTGGTTCCACACCTCTCCTCCTACACGCACAGCGCGTCCCTCTCCCCCTTGTGGCTACAGGCTACACAGGTTTTGCTCTGTGTGATCGATGAGGGCTCCGGTCAGGGCGGCGGTGAAGCTTGCCCAGCCGCGTGCCATGATCTTGGGTCCTGGCGGCTTGCCGTAGCAGTTCCAGCCTCCGAAGCGGGCCACGATCCAACTCAGCCAGGCCAGGGACCCGGCCCGGTGAGGGTTGCGCTGGCGCGCCGTCGCCCGCTCCCGGCTCTGTCCCAGGGCCGCCACTACCGGGCGCGTGCTCGCGTCGAGCACGTCGCTCATCGGCCGCATTCCGCCATCGCGGGCGTCCACCAGCTGCAGGATCCGCACCGCCGCCCCCAGCGCCAGCACACTGAGCCGGAACAGTTTCGAGGGCACCCGCATCTGCGTCGCCTCCAGTTGCAGGCCGTCGTTCTTGAGGGCGCGGAACACCTCTTCGATGCGCCAGCGCAGACGGTAGAGGCGCACCACCTCCGCGGCCTGCGCCACCGTCTCCACCGGCAGCGTCGTCAGCAGATGCCAGCACAGTCCGCCCGCGGCGGGCCCCCCGACCTCGTCCACCCGCACCAGCCCCAACGTCAGAGCGGCCGGCGTTCCGGGCCCGGCACTGCCGGGGCGCGGCAGGCCCACCCGGCCCGCGCGCAGCGTCACCTGCGCCGTGCGCGCCGCCCGGCCGGGCGTGGCCGGGATGGGCACGGCCTCCCGCGCCAGCACCGGCCAGTCCTGCGACACCGCCAGCATCCGTCCACCCTCGACCAGCACCCGGTCGTGGCGCGCCCGAACCAGCAGGGCGCTGCCCGGCACCGCGCGCCCGGAGTGATCGGCAAAGTGCTCGTAGAGGTCCGCCTCCTGATCGGCCACCGAGACCACCTGCTCGGCCACCCCCGCCAGCGCCGTGTCCGCCGCCTGCGTCCCGACCAGCCAGCGCCGGCTCTCCTTCTCGCTCACGCCCCGGTTCCAGCGCAGCGCCACCGGCGCCGCCCCGCGCGTCCAGACCTGCGCATCGACGAGGCCGAGCACGGCCTCGTCCTGCGCGTCCACCGCCACCACCGGATGCATGAAGAAGCCCGGATGCCGGCCATCGCCGCCCGGCCCCAGACCATGCCGCCCGCCTGCCTCGCCAAAGCTCACCGCCGTCGTGTCCTGCACCGCCACCACACGCCGTCCCCGGCATGCCGCCACCGCCCGCTCGCGCAGGGCGGACAGGACCGTGGGAACGCTGCTCTGAGGCGAGGCCAGGTAGCGGTGTGCCGCGGCCGTGCCGGCGTGATCGCCCCCCACCACGCTCAGCACCACGCTCCCGGTCTCCACGATCCGCTCGAACAACCACGACCCCCGCGCCTGCGTCAGCGCGTTCCCGCCTCCGAAACCCGACATGCGCTCCTCCTCATCCAGGGGAAAAAGCGACAACGCTCAAAAGGACGCTCAGGCAAAACCTGTGTAGCCCGTAGCCCTTGTGGGGAGAGGTTAGGAGTGGGGGTGGCTCCGCCAGCCTCCGTAAGCTGAGGGTCGCCCAACCACCCCCACCTCCAACTCCTCCCCACAAGCTCGACGGATCTCGGGCAGGCCCGAGATCCGCTGGGGAGGAGGGCCGCTTCCCTCCGTGTAGGATGGCGGTCTCCCGAGGCGCGCAACCGCCGGCCCGAGACGATCCGCCATGCCCGACACCCGCTACACGGTCCTGCCCAGCCCGATCGGTCCGCTTGTTCTGGCCGGTACGGACGAGCGCCTGCATTGCATCGGTTTCCCAACCGGCAAGGGCGCCGTTGCCCCGAAACCGGACTGGCTCCGGGACGACGCGGCCTTCGCCGAGGCCCGGCGGCAATTGAGCGCCTATTTCGCCGGACAGCTGACCCGGTTCGACCTCGAACTCGACCCGCGCGGCACACCGTTCCAGAGGCAGGTCTGGACCGCGCTCATGGACATCCCGCTGGGCGAGACGATCAGCTACGGCGAGTTGGCCAGGCGAATCGGCCGTCCGAGCGCCAGCCGGGCCGTGGGTGCCGCCAACGGTGCCAACCCGCTCCCCATCGTGGTTCCGTGCCACCGCGTCATCGGCACGGGAGGTAGCCTCACGGGGTTTGCGGGCGGCCTCGACACGAAAAAGTGGCTGCTCGCGCTGGAGCGCGGGGCGACCTCTCGTGTCTCGGCGCAGCTCAGCCTGCTCTGAACCCGGCGCGATGCTTTCGATCTGGGGATGTCGTTATTCTCCACATCCCCACCGCGACGACAAGCAGGCCCGTCCGCAGACACGCCCTGCGTGTTTCGTATTTTGGCGCATCCCGTTCCTGACGTATCCGGCTGCCCAGCGGCCCAACGACAGGGCCGAGCCGGAGGGATGAATGGCGGGACCGGACAATCGTCTGAGCGGGCTCGGCAGGGACGCGATGCGCCTGCTGCGTCCGATCTGGCCGCTCGTGGCCGTGTCCTCGGCGATCGGGGCGCTGAGCGGCCTCGCGACGGCGACGGTTCTGGCCAAGGTCAACACGGCCATCCATGCGGAGGGCGGTCTTTCCGAGAATTTCATTCCCGTCTTCCTCGGCCTCGTCCTTCTCGGCGTGGGCGGGTCCCTTCTCTCCGGGCTCGGCAGCGCCCTGGCGAGCGGACGCATCAGCGCCGGCCTCAGCCGCGATCTCGCCGACATGATCCTCACGGCGCCCATCGACCGCATCGAGCAGATCGGCCGCCACAAGGTCCTCGCTTCGCTCAACACGGATGCCGGCACGCTGTCGACGACGGTGGCGATGCTGTCGGGGCTCATCATCCAGAGCGGCGTCACCGCCGGATGCCTCGTCTACATGCTCACCTTGTCAGCCCCGCTCCTCGCCATCACCCTGCTGGTCTTCGGCCTCGGCAGCTATGTCGAGAACATCCTGCGCCGCCGCGCCATGGTCGGCTACCGCACGCGCCGCTCCCTCGCCGACACGATGCAGAAGCATTTCCAGAGCCTGACCGAAGGCAGCCGGGAATTGCGGCTCAACCGGCAGCGCCGGATGCGATTGAGGGACGGGGCCCTGACCTCGTCCATCGAAGAGCTCCGCCGCAACGAATTCAGGACCCATACGCTCCTCGAATTCTCCTACCTGACGAAGAAGCTGGCCCTGTTTGCCACGATCGCGGCCATCGTGACCTACAAGGCGACTCTGGGGATCGACAACGCCGTCCTCTCCGGCTTCGTCCTGGTGCTGCTCTATATCGAGCTGCCGGTCACCTACATCCTCGCCATCCTGCCCGAGATCGGCAGGGCCCGGATCGCCTACCAGCGCATCGCCGAATTCTCGGCCGGACGCACCGTCTCGGAGCCGAACCTGCTCGCGCCGGAGGACACGCGGACGCACCGGACCATTGAGGAAATCGAGCTTCGCGGCGTCAGCCACGCTTTCCCGGCCGCCGAGGGCAAGCCGGGCTTCACCCTCGGGCCCATCGACCTCACCGTGCGGCGAGGGGAGATCCTGTTCATCGTCGGCGAGAACGGCTCGGGCAAGACCACCCTGATCAAGCTGATCCTCGGCCTGTATCCGCCACAGACCGGCACCCTGTTCCTCGACGGGGCGCCGGTGACGGACGAGACGCGGGACGCCTACCGCCAGCATTTCTCGGCGGTGTTCTTCGATTATTACCTGTTCGACGATCTCGTCCTGCCCGCCGGGGCGGATCCGGCGGCGGCGGATGCCTATCTCGAGACCCTGGACCTCGCCCACAAGGTGACGATCCGGGACGGGGCCTTCTCCACCGTCGATCTCTCGGCCGGGCAGCGCAAGCGCCTGGCCCTGGTCCAGGCCTATCTCGAAGGGCGGCCGGTCCTCGTCCTCGACGAGTGGGCGGCGGAGCAGGACCCCACCTTCCGCCGCCTGTTCTACACACGGCTCCTGCCGGACCTGAAGCGTGAGGGCCGGACCCTGATCGTCATCAGCCATGACGACCGCTACTTCGATGCGGCCGACCGGGTGATCCACCTGAACAACGGCGCGATCCTGGAAGCTCCCCGAACGGAAGCGACCGCGTGAGCGAGACGTCGCCTATTTCGGCAGGGCGTAGATATTCACGTCGAGCTTCTCGTCCGCCTTGTCGTTCAGGTCGGTGACGTATTCCTCGATGAAGCGGTCCTGGACCACCACGTCCTTGGCGTCGAGATAGGCGGTGAGCGTCTCGTAGGTGCCGTCGATCTCGTCGTAGGAGCCCTTGTGCGGGAAGCGCAGGGCCTTGCCGCTGGGGGTCGTGCCGAAGCGCAGGCCGCCGGTCTCGGCGGGCTTCGGGTCCGGCATGGAGGCGATCGGGATCATCGCCTCGAACTGGAATCCGTCATCGTCGGTCTTGGCGAAGACCGCGATCGGCCGGCCGGTGGGGGTGATCCCGTCCTTGGCCAGCGCCTCCTCGATCTTCACGAAGGCGGCCTTCAGGGCCGGCACCGCCTCCTCCCAGCTCGCCCGCCCCGCCAGGATCGCGGCGGGCTTGGGCGGCAGCGAGACCTCGTCCACGTCGTTGGCGTCGCCGGGGGTCTCCACCAGGGTCTGGCGTGCCGGGCCGGCCGGGAGCGCCGGCGCGGCGGGAAGCGCCTGGGTCGGCACCGGACGGGCCGGCGCATCGGGATTGACCGGATCGGGCGCCGTCGTGGTCGGCAGCGGGGAGGAGGTCGCGGGCGAGGACGGCTGCTGCGCGAGCGCGGAGGAGACGGCCAAAGCGGCGGCGAGGCTGACGAGCGGCAATAGACGATGACGGGTCAAGGCAACGCTCCGGAGATCGCACGCCGCGACGAATCGTACGGCTGAATCGCGAAGCCTTAAAATAGGGAGGAAGCCGCCCGCCTGCGAGACGCCAACCCGCCCCGAACGCAGGAACGTGACGGGCGCGTCCCTTGTGCAACGCTCCCCCGAGCGGACCCCGCGTGCGCGGCCCGGCGCTTTGTCCTATATGCGGGGGCCTCGCACGCGGGATGCCCCGTTCAGACAACGAAACCGAAGACGATCATGACGAGGCTCGAGAACCGTCGGTTCCTGAAGATGCACGGGGCGGGCAACGTCATCGTGGTGCTGGACCTGCGCGGCACGGAGCTGGTCGTGCGCGCCGAGGAGGCCCGCGCCATCGCCGGCCACCCGCGCTCGGGCTTCGACCAGCTCATGGTCATCCACGATCCGCGCAGCCCCGGCACGGACGGCTTCATGCGGATCTACAACACCGACGGGTCGGAATCCGGCGCATGCGGCAACGGCACCCGCTGCGTCGCCTACGCCATGCTGGACGACCCGGCCATGGCGCGCCCGGCTGAGAACGGCCGCCTCACCCTGGAGACCAAGGCGGGGCTCGTCGAGGTGAAGCGCGTGGCGCACACCTCCTTCACCGTCGATATGGGCCGCCCCCGCCTCAAGTGGGACGAGATTCCGCTGGCCGAGCCGTTCCCCGACACGCGGCGGATCGAGCTCCAGATCGGCCCGATCGACGCGCCCGTGCTGCATTCGCCGGGCGTGGTGAATATGGGCAACCCCCACGCGGTGTTCTTCGTCGAGCGCGATCCCGACGATTACGATCTCGGCCGCATCGGCCCGATGCTGGAGAACCACCCGATCTTTCCCGAGCGCGCCAACATCTCCGTGGCGCAGGTGACGGGGCCCGACACGATGAAGCTCCGGGTCTGGGAGCGCGGCGCCGGGTTGACGCTCGCCTGCGGCACCGCCGCCTGCGCCACCCTGGTGGCGGCCTCGCGCCTGCGCATGCTCGGGCGCCACGCCACCGTGAGCCTGCCCGGCGGCGACCTCGTCATCGAGTGGCGCGCCGACGACCACGTGCTGATGACCGGCCCCGTGGCCCTCGAATGGGAGGGTTTCCTGTCCCCCGAACTCTTCGCGCGGGTGGACTGAGTGGCGGTGGAGACCCTGACCTTCGGCTGCCGCCTCAACACGGTGGAATCCGAGGTGATGCGCCGCCATGCCGAGGCGGCCGGGACGGGCGCGGACCTTGTCCTCGTCAATACCTGCGCCGTCACGACGGAGGCCGGACGCCAGGCCCGCAAGGCGATCCGCAAGCTCGCCCGCGAGCGGCCGGGGGCCGAGATCGTCGTCACCGGCTGCGGCGCGCAGGTGGAAACGGATGCCTATTCGGCGATGCCGGAAGTGGCGCGCATCGTCGGCAACGACGCCAAGACCAGGGCCGAGACCTGGCTGCCCGCCACGCATGTCAGACCGCGTCTCGAGATCGACGACATCATGGCCGCGCGGGAAGCCGCACCGACGCGGATCGCCTCGGTCGCCGGCCATACCCGCGCCTTCGTGCCGGTGCAGAACGGCTGCGACCATCGCTGCACCTTCTGCATCATCCCCTTCGGCCGGGGAAATTCCCGCTCCGTCACGCTGGAGGATGCAGTCGATCAGGTTCGCCGCATCGTCGACCATGGCGGGCGCGAAGTCGTGCTCACCGGCGTCGACCTCACCGCCTACGGCCGGGATTTGTCGCAGTCATCCAGCCTGGGACGGCTGGTCCAGGCGATCCTGCGCCACGTGCCGGATCTCGCGCGCCTGCGCCTGTCCTCCATCGATTCCATTGAGGCCGACGCGGCTCTCTGGGAGGCGATTGCCGGCGAGAACCGGCTGATGCCGCATTTCCACCTTTCGCTGCAGGCCGGCGACGACCTGATCCTCAAGCGCATGAAGCGCCGGCACGGCCGCGACGATGCGATCCGGTTCTGTGAGGCCGTGCGGCGTCTTCGCCCGAATGCCGTCTTCGGGGCCGACCTCATCGCCGGCTTTCCCACCGAGACGGAAGAGCAGTTCACCCGCTCCCTCGATCTCGTTGCCGAATGCGGCCTGACGCATCTCCACGTCTTCCCCTATTCGCCTCGCCCCGGCACGCCGGCCGCGCGCATGCCCCCCGTCGCCGGAGACGTGATCCGCGAGCGCGCCGCCCGTCTCCGTGACGCGGGAGCCGCGGCACTGACGGCACATCTCGCGGGAGAGGTCGGCCGGACCCATCGCGTGCTCACCGAGCGCGGGGGAATGGCACGCACGGAAGGGTTCACCCCGGTCCGGCTGGCAGCCGACCCGCCTCCGGGCGAGCTTCGCGACGTGACGATCGCCGGACATGACGGCCGGGTGCTGATCGGGGCGGAGTAATCCTCACTCTTCCGCAAGCTATTAGATCCACCCAGCTGCTGTTTCAGGCAGAGCGCGTCCCTCTCCCCCTTGTGGGGAGAGGTTAGGAGTAAGGGTGGCTCCGCCAGCCTCCGCAGCATCAGGGTCGCCCAACCACCCCCACCTCCAACTCCTCCCCACAAGCTCGACGGATCTCGGGCAGGCCCGAGATCCGCTGGGGAGGAGGGCAGGGCGGCGCATCCCGCCATTTGTGTGAATATCGTAGCTCATGCTGCGAAGGAGGGTGGTCGCGGAGCGACCGGGAGAGGGGGCGACCTCTCCCGAGATGGTGCTCCCCTCATCCGACTTGGCTCGCGGGCCACCTTCTCCCGCAGAGGGGAGAAGGAACCGCGCGTCATGCGCCGGCCCGATACCCACATCTCGATCTGCTCCAGCATTATGTCCCGGCGCCGGCGCCTCGACCGTAATGGCCGGCCTTCTGAAGGAGAGCGGCAGTGTCAGGCAGCGCCGCCTCTCCCCGCGCGCGGGAGAGGATCGCGGACACCTTGTCGTGTCCGCGATGAGCGAGAGGCGAAGCCGAAGCGAGGGTGAGGGTGCGCATCCGATAGGGGCTCACCCGGACGCGCCCCCTCACCTTCGGCTGCCGCCTCGCCGCGACGACGACGAGGTCGTCGCGGCCCTCTCCCCGCGTGCGGGGAGAGGGGATGTGCACCTCTCGCTCAGCCAATCCATCGCACGCGTCATGCGCCGGCCCGATACCCACACATCTCCATCCGCTCCCGCATATGTCCCGGCGCCGGCGCCTCGACCACGATCGGCGGCTTCTTGGGGTAGAGCGGCAGGGTGAGCGCGCGGGCGTGGAGCTGCAGCCCGGGCCCGCCCGAGCGGGGGGCGGTGCCGTAGATCGTGTCGCCGAGGATGGGCCAGCCCATGGCGGCGCAATGGACGCGCAGCTGATGCGTGCGGCCGGTGACCGGGCTGAGGGCTAGCCAGGCGAGGCTCCTGTCCGCCGAGCGGCCGAGAACGCGCCATGTGGTCAGCGAAGGGTCACCGGCCGGGTCCGTTTTCATCCACCACGAGCGCGGGTCGTCCGAGCGGCGGGCGAGGGGGAAGTCGATGTGGCCCTCGTCCTCGGAGGGATCGCCCTCGACGATGGCCCAGTAGGTCTTCCCCACCGTGCCGCTCGCGGCGAACAGCTTGTTGAGACGGGCCAGGGCCTTGGCGTGACGGCCCAGGGCCAGGCAGCCCGACGTGTCGCGGTCGAGCCGATGGGCCGCCTCGGGACGACGCGGCAGACCGAAGCGCAAGGCATCCAGATGGTCGGTCAGGGTCTCGCCGCCCTTCGGGCCGGGATGGACGGGCAGTCCCGCTGGCTTGTCGATGACGAGGACAAGGGCATCGCGGTAGAGGAGACGCGCGCCTATGTCTGTTATGCGGTGATCCACTGGGGCATCGGCTGACGGCATCGCCCTGCGCTACTCATGCGGGGTCGAGGGAGCAAGTGGGAATGAGCGAAGACAAGAGGCCGGGCTGGTTGCTGCGGCGGATGTTCGGGAAGAAGGAGGAAGCGTGGCCGCCCGAGCCGGTCCCGGTTCAGCCGCCCGATCCCAAGCCGGAGCGGAAACCCGAAACGGCCATCGAGCCGGCATCGCCTCCCATCGCGTCTCCCGCCTCGGCATCGGAAGGCCAGCCCGACTTCGCCACGGGTGCGGACGACATCTCGGCGATCCCGCTGCCCCCCAGCGAGCCCGCGCCCGCCGACCCGGACAAGAACACGATCCCCGACGAGATCGAGGGGGCGGACCTGCAGCCCATCGCGGGCGCGGATGAGCGCCCGCCGGCAGGCACCGCGGGAGACGATCCGGCGCGCGGAGCGGAGAAGGCCGACACCACGACGGTCGCCTTCGCACCGGAGCCCGCCTCGGTCCCGGCCCCCACGCCCGAGCCTGTCACCGACCCAGAGCCGGCCTCCGAGAAGCGCGGCTGGTGGAGCCGCCTCACCGGGGGCATGAAGCGCACCTCGTCGGCTTTGTCCGAGCGGGTGACCGGCCTCTTCACCAAGCGCAAGCTCGACGCGGACACGCTGGAGGAGCTGGAAGACGCCCTGATCCAGGCCGATTTCGGCATCGACACCGCCATGCGGATCTCGGAGGCCGTGGGCAAGGGCCGCTACGAGAAGGGCATCTCCCCGGATGAGGTCCGGGCCATCCTCGCCGCCGAGGTGGAGCGGGCGCTGACACCCGTCGCCATTCCCCTCACCATCGACACGACGAAGAAGCCGTTCGTGATCCTGATGATCGGCGTCAACGGCGCGGGAAAGACCACCACCATCGGCAAACTCGCCCTGAAGCTGAAGGGGGAGGGGCACAGCCTGATGCTCGCGGCGGGCGACACGTTCCGCGCCGCGGCCATCGAGCAGCTCAAGGTCTGGGGCACGCGCACCGGGGTTCCGGTGGTGGCGGGCGCGCAAGGAGCGGATGCCGCCGGCCTCGCCTTCGAGGCCTTCCAGCGGGCCAGAACCGAGGGCATCGACGTGCTCCTGATCGATACGGCCGGCCGGCTCCAGAACAAGACGGGGCTGATGGCGGAGTTGGAGAAGATCCTGCGCGTCATCCGCAAGATCGACGCCGAGGCGCCCCATGCCGTGCTCCTCGTCCTCGATGCCACCGTGGGCCAGAACGCTCTGAGCCAGGTCGAGCTGTTCTCGAAGGCGGCCAACGTCACCGGCCTCGTCATGACCAAGCTCGACGGCACCGCGCGGGGCGGCATCCTCGTGGCGCTGGCCGCGAAGTTCGGCCTGCCGGTGCATTTCATCGGCGTCGGCGAAGGCGTCGAGGATCTCGAACCCTTCGCCGCGCGGGACTTCGCGCGGGCCATCGCGGGGTTGGACAAGGACTAGATTCATGGACAGGCGCTCCGGAGACCTGCACGAAAAGCGCTCGCGCTAGGAAAGCCGGGGCGACTGTCCTACATCCGGCGTCCCGCCCGGCGCCGCTTTGCGTCCGGGCGTGCCGAACCACGAGCCGCTCACGATCATGATCCTGCCCATCGAATCCGTGCCGCCGCGCCGCCATCTCGACCCGGTGCCCAAGCTCGCCCTGGAAATGGGGCCGCTGGTGCTGTTCTTCCTGCTGAACTCGTTCGGCACGCGGTTCGGCCTGAGCGAGGACAGCAGCACCTTCATGGCCATCGGGGTGTTCGTGGTGGCGACGGTGGTGGCCTTGGCCATCCACTTCGCTCTGCTGCGACGGCTGCCGATCATGCCGCTGGTCTCCGGCATCGTCGTGCTGGTCTTCGGCGGCATGGCGCTGGCGTTGCACGACAAGACGTTCTTCGTGATCAAGCCGACGATCGTGAACGCCCTGTTCGGCGCCATCCTCCTCGGCGGCCTGCTGTTCGGGAAATCCCTGCTGTCGGTGGTGCTCGACTCGGTCTTCGACCTGACCGAGGAGGGCTGGCGCAAGCTCACCTTCCGCTGGGGATTGTTCTTCTTCGCCCTGGCCGCCATCAACGAGGTGGTCTGGCGGACGCAGACTTACGCCTTCTGGGCCAATTTCAAGGTGGTCGGCATCATGCCCCTGACCATCCTGTTCGCCCTGTCGCAGACCCCGCTTCTTATGCGCTACGACCGCAAGGCCGAGGCGAAGCCCGACGTGTAGGGAAAGCCCGTCGCCGGATCAGGGTTTCACAGTGGCCATCGTCTCCGCCGCCCGGATCTTCTGCAGCACCGACGCATAGTTCTCTGCCGTGACGATCCCCACGAGCTTGTCGCGGATCACGCCGTCGGCGCCGATGATGAAGGTTTCCGGCACGCCGTAGACGCCGAAATCGATGCCGGTGCGGCCGGTGGAATCCATGCCCACCGCCTGGAACGGGACGCCGCTGCGCGACAGGAAGCGGCGGCCGTTCTCCGGCGCGTCCTTGTAGTCGATGCCGACGAGGTTCACGCCCGGCTCACGCGCCAGCCGCATCAGTTGCGGATGCTCGATCTGGCACGGGGCGCACCATGACGCCCAGAAATTGACCACCGTCACGCGGCCCTTGAGGTCGGCGCTGGAAAGACCGGGAATGGCCTGGCCTTCGCCGCCGACGAGGTTGGGCAACGCCGGCAACGCGAAGGCCGGCACCGGCCGCCCGATCAGCGCCGAGGGAATCGCGGCCGGGTCGGCCCCGGATCGCAGGCGAATGAAGAACACCAGGGCCAGCGCCGCGAAGATTACCAGCGGCGCGATGACGAGGAGCGACCGGCGCACCGGCGCCGACGAGGATGCGGCGCTCACGGGCGCTCCCCCGCATCGCCCTGAAGGGCCGCGAGCGCGTGTTTCTGCGCCCGATGATCACTCAGCGAGCGCCAGATCAGGGCGCCGATGACGAGGGCAGTGAAGGCGTAGGCGCCGAGAATGAAGCCGGCATGCGGCCCGAGGGAAGCCATCGCTCAGACTCCCCGGATCGCTTGGCCGAGGGGCCGGGCCGGACGCGGATCGGCATCTAGGCGCTCGGCCTCGCGGATGGTGAGCGCCCTGACGCGGCGGCGCAGGATCTCCGTGCGCATGGCGTAGAGATGCAGCGTGATCCCGAGCAGGGTGAAGGCGAGGATCATCTCGAGCAGGGGGTAGAGCATCGAGGGATCGATGCTGGAGCCGCCCATCCGCATGATCGAGGCCGGCTGATGCAGCGTCGACCACCAGTTCACCGAGAACTTGATGATCGGCAGGTTCACGGCGCCCACCAGCGTCAGGATCGCGATGGCGCGCGCGGCCCGGTTCGGGTCCTCGATGGTGCGCCACAGGGCGATGATGCCGCAATAGATCAGGAACAGGATCAGCATTGAGGTCAGGCGCGCGTCCCAGACCCAGTAGGTGCCCCACATCGGCTTGCCCCAGAGCGAGCCGGTGACGAGGCAGATCAAGGTGAAGGCCGCCCCGATCGGCGCGGCGGCGCGCTGCGCCACATCCGCGAGGGGGTGGCGCCAGACCAGGGTGCCGATCGCCGAGATCGCCATCGACCCGTAGAAGAACACGCCGAGCCAGGCCGCCGGCACGTGGATATACATGATCCGCACGGTCTCGCCCTGCTGGTAGTCGGGCGGGACCACGAACCAGGTGAGGTACAGGCCGATTGCGAGCAGCACGGCCGAGAGCCCCGCGAGCCAGGGCATCACGGGGCCGGTCCAGCGCAGGAAGTGACCGGGATGGGCAAGACGTGTCCACATGGTCCGTGGACCTAGCCCAAGGTGCGGTGCAGCATCAATGCGGGTGTTACGCGCAGCTTCGGCCGCGTCGATCATTTCTTCGCGCACGTCCTCGCGTTTTCCCCACCGGGCCGATCGTCCTCGATCTCGCGCGCGAGGAAGGCTTCCGCGCGCTGCCAGGATTCGTCGTTGTCGCCGCGAAAGTTGAGTTCCCGCGAGAAGGTCGTCGCGCCGCCGCCGGTCTCCACGATACGGGCGAACATCTGCATGATCAGCGTGCTGCTCTTGTGGATCACGCCGACGAAGGCGAGCCCGGCGCCGTTCGCCCGCGCGACGCCGAGGATGCAGGCCGGCTCGTTTCCCGGGCAGGACCGCGCCAGGGCCTCCGCGTCGATGCCGACCACACGAAAGCAGCCCTTGGCGGAGAGGCGGGCGGAGAGCCCCTGGGCCATCGCCGCGAGGCGGGCGGCATGTTCGGAGGTCTGGTCCTTCGGCTCGCCGGACGTGTCGAGCATCCGGATCGGCAGCATCGCCAGGTTCGGAGCGGGATCGGCGGAACAGAGCAGGGCGCCCAATAGAAGTGCGATCCCGACGCCGAGCGCGACGGTGCGGCTTCGATGAATCGTGCGCATGGCGTGTCCTTGCCCAAGATCGGTAGCGCTCTGCATCGGCGCCTGATCGTCCGACTCTTCGATAGCCGAGCGGGAACACACCTTCTTGCCATCCGGTGCCACCTCGGCGACCTTCTCGTCCGGGGGCGCGACGGGATGCTGATCGGTCTGACCAAGGCACGCTCGATGGGGCCGGTGGCGGACGCGGTTGAGCGCGCCGGCGGTTCGGTGGCCCGCGTGTTCGGCAGGGCCGAGATGCCGATGGCCCTGATCGATGAGCCGGATCGGCTGATCCTGTTGCGAGACCAGTTGCGCATCGTGGAGGAGGCGGCCCGCGAGGTCGGCGACTCGGCTCTGCCGGCCCGGCTGTCACTGGGTGCGGGCGTGCCGAGCCTCGGCCCATACGGGATCCGCGTCTGCGCCTCCGCGACCCTGGGCGAGGCGCTGGCCCTCGGCACCACCCTCATCGTCGATCATTTGCAGACCGCGACCCGGATGGACGTATCGGTCCGGGCGGGCCGCGCCCATGTGACCTATGCCGTCACGGACGACAGTCCCGTCGGGCGGCAGAAGAACGAAATGCTGGCGCTCGGCTACATCCTCGATGTGCTCCGCCGATTCCTGGGGCCGGGCTTCGTGCCCGACGAGGTCGGTCTCTCGGGAGCGGTGCTGCAGGATCGCGGGGCGATCGAGACCGCGCTTGGCTGCGAGCTTCGCCTCGGGCCGGGTGCCGTCGTGAGCTTCGATGCCGACCTCATCGCGACGAGGAACCCGCGACCGGCCAAGGCAGCGGCGGTCCTGGACATGGCCGGGGTTCCGGACCCCAGCGATTTTCTCCTTTGCACGGGGCATCTCCTCCGCCTCGGCCTGCTCGACAGGCGCCCCTCCATCGATTGGCTCTGCCGCCGGCTCGGTCTGTCGCGGCGTTCGCTTCAGCGCCGGTTCGAGGCGCACGGCACCAGCTACGGCGCCTGCCTCACCCAGATTCTGATCGGGGAGGCCAAGCACCTCCTGTCGCGGACGGACCGGCCGGTTGGCCGCATCGCCCTCGATCTGAGCTATGCCGATGCCGCGCATTTCACCCGCGCGTTCCGTGGCTGGACCGGCCTGCCGCCGACGGAATGGCGCCGTTTGGCGGCCGGATTGGAAACGCGGCCGTCGATGGGGCGTTGAGCCGGCGCCATGCTCGACAAAGCCCTCTACTACGCCCTGACCTTCGCGGAATCGCTCCTATCCGTGGTCGGCATCCGTGCCACCTACGAGCAGCCGCGCTACGAGGTGGTCGAGCAATTGCCCCGCAACGTCGAGATCCGTCGCTACGAACCGCGTGTCGCTGTCGAGACCGACATGGCGGGACCGGGCGATGCCGAGGCGTTTCGCCGGCTGTTCCGGTACATCACCGGCTCCAATGGCGGGGACGACCGCATCGCGATGACGGTGCCGGTGGAACAGGGCACCTTGATTGCCATGACCGTGCCGGTGGAGCAGGGCGGCGATCTGCGCGTCATGCGCTTCTTCCTGCCCGCCGCCATCGCGAAGGCCGGACCGCCGGTCCCGACCGACCCGGCGGTCCGCATCGCTCGGCTGCCTGCCGCGACCTTCGCCGCGCTCCACTTCTCCGGCACACTCGATGCGAGAGCCCGTGAGAAACGCGAGGCGGTTCTCCGGCAGGTCCTGGCGAAGATGGCCCGCGAGACGACGGGGCCTTCGAGCGTGCTGAGCTACGATCCGCCCTTCGCGATCCCTTTCCTGCGGCGCAACGAGATCGTCATCCCGGTCGCGGAAGGGCGCTGATCATTCCGACCAGCGCAGGGCCGCGGCCGCCGCGAAGGTCCCGATCACCGCCGCGATCAGGCTGAGGGCCGACAGGATCAGCAGGGGCGTCGTGAAGGGCACCGTGCCGCCGGATGCCGCCTCGGTCGCGGAGACGCCGAAGATCAGCGTCGGGATCATCAGCGGCAGCACCAGGACGGCGAGGATCAGGCCGCCCCGGCGGATCGACGCGGTGAGCGCGGCGCCGACGGCGCCGATGAAGGTCAGGGCCGGCGTCCCCAGCAGCAAAGTCAGGGAGGTGGCGCCCATGGCGGTGCCGTCGAGGGCGACGAGCAGCCCGAAGAGCGGCGAAGCCAGTGCCAGCGGCAGGCCGGTGGTGAGCCAATGGGCGACCACCTTGGCGAGCACCACCATCTCCATCGGCGCGGGAGCGCCGGTCATCAGGTCGAGGGAGCCGTCCTCCTCGTCGGCCTGGAACAGGCGGTCGAGGCCGATCAGGGTGGCGAGCACCGCCGCGAGCCAGAGGATGGCCGGACCGATCCGCGAGAGAAGATTGAGGTCGGGCCCCAGCGCGAACGGCACGAGGGCGACGATCATCAAGAAGAAGACCAGCGACAGGGCGCCCGAGCCGCCGACGCGGGCGGCGAGCTGCAGGTCGCGGGCGATGAGAGCGCGCATCACGCCGATCACCACCACACCTCCGAATCGGCAGCATTCCCGCTGGCTGGGGCGGGTGCGGGTTTCAACGCCTCGTCGATGCGCAGTTCGCGGGCATCGTCCAGGCCGAGGGACTGGTGGGTGGCCGCCACGATGAGGCCGCCCTCGGCCCGGTGCCGCGCCATCAATCCGGCGAGCACGGCCTGAGAGGCGGTGTCGAGGGCCGCGGTCGGCTCGTCGAGCAGCCAGAGCGGACGCCGGCACACGAGAAGCCGGGCGAGGGCGACGCGGCGGCGCTGGCCGGCGGAGAGGTAGGCCACCGGCAACCGCAGGGCATGGCCGAGGCCGAGTTCGTTCAGCGCTTCGGCCGGGCTCGCGGTGGGCGCGCCTAGGAGGTCGCGGGCGAAGGTGAGGTTCTCCTCCGCCGTCAGCGGGCTTTTCAGCCCGTCGCGATGGCCGACCACGTGGAGACATTCGGCCAGCGTCGCCTCACCGACGTCGGCGACCGCGATGGTGCCGGCATCCGGCTTCAACCGGCCGGCGAGAAGGCTGAGCAGGGTGGATTTTCCCGCCCCGTTGCGCCCCGTCACCATCAAGGCCTCGCCGGGGCCGAGCGCGAAGGACAGACCCGAGAAGATGCGGCGGCCGGAGCGGCGGGCGGCGAGGTTCGTAGCGGTCAGCCGCACGGATAAGTCCATCCGTCGGCAGGGCCTTGGTTCAGGCCCCCGTCGTGAGACGAGTTGGGTCTTTTCACCATGCCCCTACCGATAGACCTCGCGACGATTGCCAATCCTGACCACGAGGATGCGGACGGCACTGTCTTCGATCGACGCGATCACGCGATAATCGCCGACCCGATACTTCCAGAATTCGCCGAGTTTTGAGCCCTTCAGGGCTTCGCCGATCATTCGAGGGTCGTCCAGAGACGAGACTCTGTGGCGCAGGAAGGTCAGAATACGCTTGGCTGCACTATCATCGAGCTTGGCGAGATCCTTTTCTGCAGTCCGCGTGAAATCAATGATCCACGCCATAACGCGTCATCAGGTCGGACAGCGGGATCGTTTCGCTCTCGCCACGACGATGCTCTTCGAGGCGTCGCTCGGCCAATTCGAGATCCTCGAGGTTCTCGAGATGATCCAGGATCGCATCGCTCGCATGGTCGTGTGCGCTGCGGCCAGTACGGCGGGCGAGTGCCTCCAGGCGCTCCTCTATATCCGGGGGTAGGCGAAGGGCGATCATGGCGGTCTCCGGCTCTTCGATCTGCTTAACCCGCATGTGCCCCAACGTCCACGTTCTCCCCGACACTCCTGCGCTCGTGTCACAGCAGGGCGTAGCGGCCAGTTTCGAAGTGTTCTATACGGGGCGCAGGCTGCGCCGCGCGAGTCCCGAGCGTCCAAATCGCTCGTCGCGCAACATCCTGTCCGGGCACCCCCGGAGCGGCGCGCGCTTTTTTTAGAAGCGCTCCAGCCGAACACGACTTCGTGGCGCAGGTCATGCCTGCGCGTGTTCGACAACCGCTCGTGAGGAAGAAACAAGCCGTGGCATCACTCGACAGCTTTCACTCCCGCCAGACCCTCACCGTCGGCGACAAATCCTATACCTACTACTCGATCCCCCATGCCGAGCAGGCCGGCCTCGCCGATGCGACGGCTTTGCCCTTCTCGATGAAGGTCATCCTCGAGAACCTGCTGCGGTTCGAGGACGACCGCTCGGTGAAGAAGGACGACATCTCCGCCACCGTCGCGTGGCTCGGCAACCTCGGCAAGGTCGAGACCGAGATCGCCTTCCGCCCCTCGCGCGTGCTGATGCAGGACTTCACCGGCGTGCCCGCCGTGGTGGATCTCGCCGCGATGCGCGACGCCATGGTCGCTCTCGGCGGCGACCCCCAGAAGATCAACCCGCTGGTCCCGGTCGATCTCGTCATCGACCACTCGGTCATCGTCGACGAGTTCGGCACCCCGAAGGCCCTGGCCGACAACGTGGCGCTGGAATACGAGCGCAACGGCGAGCGCTACACCTTCCTGAAATGGGGCCAGTCGGCCTTCGACAACTTCTCCGTCGTCCCCCCCGGCACCGGCATCTGCCACCAGGTGAACCTCGAGTTCCTGTCGCAGACGGTGTGGACCAAGACCGAAGACGGCACCGAGCTCGCCTATCCCGACAGCCTCGTCGGCACCGATTCGCACACCACCATGGTCAACGGCCTCGCCGTGCTCGGCTGGGGCGTGGGCGGCATCGAGGCCGAGGCCGCCATGCTCGGCCAGCCGCTCTCCATGCTGATCCCCGAGGTCGTCGGCTTCAAACTGTCGGGCAAGCTGCCCGAGGGCACCACCGCCACCGACCTCGTGCTCACCGTGACGCAGATGCTGCGCAAGAAGGGCGTCGTCGGCAAGTTCGTGGAATTCTACGGCCCCGGCCTCGACGACATGGCGGTGGCCGACCGCGCCACGATCTCCAACATGGCCCCCGAATACGGCGCCACCTGTGGCTTCTTCCCCATCGACCAGAAGACCATCGACTTCCTCAAGGTGACCGGCCGCGCCGACGACCGGATCGCCCTCGTGGAGGCCTATGCCAAGGCCCAGGGCATGTGGCGCGACGCGCAGACCCCGGACCCGGTCTTCACCGATTCCCTCTCCCTCGACATGGGTGACGTGCGCCCGTCGCTGGCCGGACCCAAGCGGCCGCAGGACCGGGTGCTGCTGGACGGCGCCAAGCCCGGCTTCGCCCAGTCCATGGAGACCGAGTTCAGACGAGCCGCCGACATCGCAAAGCGCTACCCCGTCGAGGGTGCGAATTACGATATCGGCCATGGCGACGTGGTGATCGCCGCGATCACGAGCTGCACCAACACCTCGAACCCGAGCGTCATGATCGGCGCGGGGCTGCTCGCCCGCAACGCCGTCGCCAAGGGCCTGCGTTCCAAGCCCTGGGTGAAAACCTCCCTGGCGCCCGGCTCACAGGTGGTCGCCGAGTATCTGGAGAGCGCGGGCCTGCAGGCGCCCCTCGACGCGCTCGGCTTCAACCTCGTCGGCTTCGGCTGCACCACCTGCATCGGCAATTCGGGCCCGCTGCCGGCGCCGATCTCCAAGGCGATCAATGACAACGACGTGGTCGCGGCGGCCGTGCTCTCCGGCAACCGCAACTTCGAAGGCCGCGTGAACCCCGACGTGCGCGCCAACTACCTGGCCTCGCCGCCGCTGGTGGTCGCCTACGCGCTCGCCGGCTCGATGCAGATCGACATCACCACCGAGCCGCTGGGCATTGGCTCCGATGGCCAGCCGGTCTATCTCGCCGACATCTGGCCCTCCACGGCGGAGGTCGCCGAATTCATCGAGGCCAACATCACCTCGACGCTGTTCAAGTCGCGCTACGCCGACGTGTTCAGCGGCGACCATTACTGGAAGGCCGTCGAGGTCACCGAGGTCGAGACCTTCAAGTGGGATTCGACCTCCACCTACGTGCAGAACCCGCCCTATTTCGAGGGCATGACCAAGACGCCGGCGCCGATCACCGACATCGTCGATGCCCGCATCCTCGGCCTGTTCCAGGATTCCATCACCACCGACCATATCTCTCCGGCAGGCAACATCCGCGCGGCCTCGCCGGCTGGCGCCTACCTGCAAGAGCATCAGGTCCGGGTGCAGGACTTCAACCAGTACGGCACCCGCCGCGGCAACCATCAGGTCATGATGCGGGGCACCTTCGCCAATATCCGCATCAAGAACCAGATGGTCCGGGACGAGAACGGCAATGTGGTCGAGGGCGGCTGGACCCTGTTCCAGCCCTCGGGCGAGCGCATGTACATCTACGACGCCGCCCAGAAATACGCCGAATCCGGCACGCCGCTCGTCGTCTTCGCCGGCAAGGAATACGGCACCGGCTCGTCGCGCGATTGGGCGGCCAAGGGCACGAAGCTCCTCGGCGTCCGCGCCGTGGTGGCGGAGAGCTTCGAGCGCATCCACCGCTCGAACCTCGTGGGCATGGGCATCGTGCCGCTGGTGTTCCAGGGCGAGGCGTCCTGGGCGTCGCTCGGCCTCAAGGGTGACGAGACCGTCAGCCTTCTCGGCCTCTCGGGCGACATCAAGCCGCGCCAGACCATGATCGCCGAGATCACCTCCGCCGACGGTACCAAGACAGAGGTGCCGCTCACCTGCCGGATCGATACGCTGGACGAGCTGGAATACTTCCGCAACGGCGGAATCCTGCCCTACGTCCTGCGCTCGCTGGCGGCGTAAGCCTACGATGCGAGGAAGGCTCTCCCCGGTCAGGGGAGGGCCTTTCGTCCCGGAAATTCCACCGGAATCTGAGCCGGCTTTGCAATCCCTCGAAACACCGTCCGATGGCGGTCGTTTCGGGCGTCCTATGGCGGTTGCGGGCTGCTCGAATTACGGTCCGCGCGGGCCTATGGATGTGGCCTGCGCCTCGTCCCCATCGGTGAACTCCCGCCACAGCAGCACCAAGGCCGCCATCACCGCCGGGCCGAGGAAAAGCCCGAGCAGACCGAACGTCTCGACCCCGCCGAGGATGCCGAGCAGCACCCAGAGGAAGGGCAGGCGGGTGGTGCCGCCGATCAGGACCGGCCTCACGAAATGGTCGGCGACGAAGGTGACGACGAAGCCTGCCACCACCACCACCGCCGCCGGGATCACAGCACCGCCGGCGAGCAGGATCAGCGCGGCAATGCCGAAGACCAGCGGCGCTCCGAAGGGGATCATCGCCGCCACAGCCGTCAGCGCGCCGAGCAACACCGGATGCGGAACGCCCGCAAAATAGTAAACGATTCCAAGGAGAACGCCTTCGCCGAGGCCGACCAGCACCAGACCATCGACGGTGCCATGGACGGAAGCCACCATCTGGCGGGCCACCCGCTCGCCGCGCGGGCCAAACAGGCGGGCGCTCGCCCTAAGCGTCTGTGCAATGACCCCTCGCCCGTCGCGGAACAGGAAGAACAGCGTCAGCAGGGTGAAGCCGAATAGTACAACCCGGCGAACCACTTGAGCCCCGAGGCTCTTGGTCAGGCCGATCGTGGTCGAGTTGTCGAGCTTGTGCAGGATCTCGGACCCGGCGGACGGGTGGCTGAGAGTCTCGCTCCACCACGCGCTGGCCTTGGCCGCGCCGTAGGGAAGGTGGGACAGGAATTCCGGTACGGGAATACCGCTCCGCTCGGCCGACTTGGCCCAGGCCATCGCGTCATGGGCCTCCCGCGCCGCCTGTACCCCGAGGACCACCAGGGGCGCGAGGAAGACCAGCGCTACCGCCAGGGTGAACAGGCTCGGCAGCAGGATGTTGTGGCCACCGGGCGGCCAGCGCCGTTCCGCCTTCGCATAGAGCGGCCAGAGCGCGATGGCGAGGATCACGGCCCAGGCCAGCGCCGGAAGGAACGGGTGGAGCACCCACAGGCCGAGGGCGGACAGCGCCAGGACCAGGGCGATGCGCGCGCCTCCTTGGGCGCGGCTGCGATGGTCCGTCGGCAGCTCCGCCGCATTGACAGGTGTAGGTCGTTCCATTCTCGTCACCTCTGCCGCCTCCTGGCATGCCTCACGCTCGATGGTTTCGCGCAGAAAGTAGAGCACAGGTCCACGCCGAACGGGCGCGCCTCCGCATGTATGTCAAGGCATCAACGGGCGGAATGGTCCGGGGCGCCCCGCAGGCGCACGAAGGCGCGAGCCCGAGCCGAGTATCTGTCAAGGTTGCCCGGCACCACCCCCTCGTGTAAGGGACCGCCTTCGATCGGAAGCGGCGCGACGCCGCTTCGGGGGCATGCTGCGCGACCCGGGGGGCGCCGGGTTCACGCGCCAGCCTCGGACCGGCCGCGCCCGCCATGGGATCCGACACCGGATCCGCCACGGCGCGCCATAGAGAAGATAACGGCGAGAACGCATGTCTGACCAGCCGACCACCGCTACGTTCGACCGCGTCGCGGACATCATCGCCGACACCGCCGACATCCCGCGCGACACCATCTCGCCCGAGAGTCACGCCATCGAGGATCTTGGCATCGATTCGCTCGCCTTCCTCGACATCGCCTTCGCGGTGGACAAAGCCTTCGGCATCAAGCTGCCGCTGGAGCGTTGGACCCAGGAGGTCAACGAGGGCAAGGTGCCGGCCGAGGAGTATTTCGTGCTGAAGAACCTCTGCGCCCGCATCGACGCGCTGGTGGCCGAGAAGGCCACCAAGGCCTGAAGGGCGAGCCCAGCCAGGCCGAGCCTTTGAGTGTCCAGCGGAGCCTCTAGTCCCCAGCGGAGCCTTTGACGCCATGCGCCTCGAATATTTCGAGATGATCGACACGGTGACGAGTCTCGACAAGGCCGCCGGCCGGATCGAGGCGCTAGCTCACGTGCCGATGGAGAGCCCGGTCTTTGAGGGTCACTTTCCCGGTCATCCCCTGGTGCCCGGGGTACTCCTCACGGAGACCATGGCCCAGGCCTCGGGATACCTGCTCCTCGCCCATCTCGACTTCGTGCAGATGCCGTTCCTGATGGCGGTCGATAAGGCGAGGTTCCGCTCCTTCGTCGGCCCTGGGGCGACACTCGTCGTGCAGGCAAGTCTGGAGCATGACGGCTCTGGCTACGCGGTGACCAAGGCTTCCATCCGCCACGAGGGCAAACCTCTGGCCGATGCAGAGTTGCGCTTCCGAACCATGCCGTTTCCCGCAGGGCTCGATGCTCCCATGCGCGAACGCGCGGAGCGGATCGGCCTGATGGATCGCGCGGTTGCGGCAGGGGCTCCCCCCGGGGGAGCGGTTCCGGCATGAGCAAGACCAGCATGGACCGGCGCGACGTGGTCGTCACCGGCATCGGCCTCGTCTCGTGTGCCGGAGAGGGAATCGCCGCCCACCTCGAAGCCTTCGCAGCGGGCAGACCAAAGGCTACGGATACGGAGCGCTTTGCGCCCTATCCCGTCCATCCGGCCCCGCCACTCTTGCTCGATGGACAGATCCCCAAGAAATCCGACCAGCGGCAGATGGAGGCGTGGCAGCGCCTGGGCGTCTACGCGGCCGGGCTTGCCCTCGACTCGGCTGGGGTGAAACAGGACGCGGCCTTCAAGGCAGCGATGCATCTCGTCGTCGCCTGCGGCGGCGGCGAGCGTGATACCGCGGTGGACGGTGCGATCCTGACCGGCCTGCGCGACGCGGCCGACCCGGGCGCCTATCTCAACGAGCACCTGCAGAACGACCTGCGCCCGACCCTCTTTCTGGCCCAACTCTCGAACCTGCTCGCCGGCAACATCGCCATCGTCCATGGCGTCACGGGCGCCTCACGCACGTTCATGGGCGAGGAGGCTTCGGGCGTCGACGCCTTGCGTAATGCCCAGAGCCGCATCGCTTCGGGCCAGATCGACACGATGCTGGTGGGCGGTTCCTACAGCGCGGAACGTCCCGACGTTCTCGTCGTCCACGAGATGGGCGGATACCTGCGGAAGGGCGATTACCGGCCGGTTTTCGAGCGCGAGGGTGAAGGCGAGGCCGGCTTCATTTTGGGAAGTACCGCCGCTTTCCTCATGCTGGAAGCCGCCGAGACCGCAGCGGCGCGCGAGGCGACGATCTTCGCCCGCCTTCTCCCAGTGGAAAGCGATCGCCCCCGGCGCGAGGCCGGCAGCGTAGGGCGTAGCCTCTCCACCTTGTGGGGCGAGGCCGCTTCCAAGCCGGATCTGGTGATCTCGGGTGCCACCGGCGTCAAAGAGATCACTGCCGAGGAGCGTGCTGCCCTGGACGTACTGACGCCCGGAACCCCCATCACAGCCCTCGGGGACCTTACCGGCCATTCGCTCGAAGTTACGGCGCCGCTGGGGGCGGCACTCGCCGCCGCACTCATTTCGGAAGGAACGGCGCGCGAGATCACGATCACCACCGTCGGCCATCGCCGTGGTGAGGGCGTGATCCGGTTAAGCGCGCTGTCGTGACCGGCAGGGATGTGGCTGTCAGCGAACGGAAATTCCGCTAAGACCGGTGCAACCGTGATCGATCGGCCCGAATGTTCGGGGCGGGGCATCTTCAAGGCCGTTCGGTCGGAACGATAGCAAGACGGCGCGATGACGAATTCCTCTCCCCCCGATTCACGGAAATTCCGGGACAGCCATGGCAGGCCGCTGGTCGCCGTGACAGGCCTCGGCATCGTCACGTCCCTGGGGCAGGGACAGGTCGACAATTGGGCCGCGCTCACCGCGGGCCGGTCCGGCATCCACAGCATCGCCCGTTTTCCTACAGACGGCCTGCGCACCCGCATCGCCGGCACGGTAGATTTCCTCGACACCGACCCGCTCGTGGCGCCTGCCCTTTCGCAGCGCTTCGCCGAAGAGGCGGCCGAGGAGGCAATTACCCAATCCGGCATCGGGACGAAGGGCAATTTCCCCGGCGCGCTGTTCATCGCCGTACCGCCGGTGGAAATGGAATGGCCGCAGCGCCAGTCGCTGGCACAGGCGTCCGGCCAGAACGGCGACATTACCTATTCCGACCTCCAGCGGGCGGCATCGAGCGGACGGTTCGACGCCTGGCACGATCTCTTCATCTTCGCTACCGTGGCCGACAACATCGCCGATCGGTTCGGCACCAAAGGATCGCCGATCTCGCTGTCCACCGCCTGCTCATCCGGCGCCACGGCAATCCAGCTCGGCGTCGAGGCGATCCGGCGGGGCGAAATGCAGGCGGCCCTGTGTATCGGCACCGACGGTTCGGTGAACCCGGAATCACTGATCCGATTCTCGCTGCTCTCCGCTCTTTCGACCCAGAATGATCCGCCGGAGGGGGCCTCGAAGCCGTTCTCCAAGAACCGCGACGGCTTCGTCATGGGGGAGGGGGCCGCCGCTCTGGTCCTCGAGAATGCCGAGGCAGCGCGTGCGCGCGGCGCGACGATCCTCGGTTACGTTCTCGGCTGCGGCGAGAAGGGTGACGGCTTTCACCGTACCCGGTCGAGCCCGGACGGGGCGCCCGGCATCGCCGCCATCCGCGCAGCCCTGCACGATGCTGGCACCGAGCCGGATTCGATCGACACGATCAACGCCCACGGCACGTCGACGCCGGAAAATGATAAGATGGAGGCGTTGGGCTGCGCCGCCGTATTCGGTGACCGGATACGCTCCCTGCCGATCTCATCGAACAAGTCGATGATCGGTCATACGCTGACCGCCGCCGGGGCTATCGAGGCGGTGATTTCACTCCTTACCGTCGCCCATGGCCGCATCCCACCGACGATCAACTACATGGTGCCGGACCCGGCCCTCTCCCTCGACGTGGTGACGAGCGCACGCGACGCGCGCGTCAGCCGTGTTCTGTCCAATTCCTTCGGATTCGGCGGGCAGAATACCTGCCTCGTCCTTGGGGACGAGCCGGCATGACGAACGAAGTGTCCCGCCGCGTCCTCGTCACGGGCGGCGCCTCCGGCCTCGGATCGGCCATCGTACGCGCGCTGGTCACGTCCGGCTACGACGTCGGTTTCACCTATCGGTCATCGGGCGAGGCGGCGGAGCGACTTGTCGCCGAACTCGTTCAGAATCACCCCGAACGGGCGATCACCGCCCACCCTCTCGACCTCGCCGATCGCGATGCCCTAGAGGCTTTCTGCGAGGCCCAGGAGGGGGAAGCGTTCTACGGGCTGGTCCACAATGCAGGCCAATCCTACGACGTGCTGGCCGCGATGATGGCGCAGGACAAAGCCGAGGCGGCGATGCAGGTGAACTTCTGGTCGCTGACCCGCATGGCGAAAGCGCTGGTGCGCAGCATGATCCGCGGACGCTCCGGCCGCATCGTCGCCATCGGTTCGGTGGCGGCCCTCCAGGCCAATCCGGGTAATGCCGCTTATGCGGCGACGAAGGGTGCGCTGATCTCCTATTGCCGGACGCTGGCGATCGAATCTGCCAAGCGTGGGGTAACCGTCAACGTCATCGCGCCGGGCTTCATCGACACTGACATGATGGCTCCATATGTTGCGCACCGCACCGGCATAGAGAAGCAGATTCCGTCCGGACGCTTCGCCAAGCCGGAGGAAGTGGCGGCGCTGGTAGCCTTCCTCATGGGAGATGGCGCCGCCTACATCACCGGCGCCGTTCTACCGGTCGACGGTGGGCTGACAGCGATGATGGGCGTCCATCGGACTTGAGGCGGACGATCCATTGCGCCTTCGCCTCATCTTCGCGCTGGTTCTGACAGCAACTCCGGCAATCGCCGAAACCGGCGCTTTCCGCGTCGATGGTCTTCCGCGCGGCGACGCGTTGAGTATCCGCGAGACCCCGGATGCCTCCGCGCCCGTACTGGGCCAAGCGCCAGAAGGCGCGCGCCTGCGCGGCTTCGGCTGCACCAACGAGACGCCGAGCGGCCTCACTTGGTGTCGGGTCAAGGCCGGTCCGATCCTCGGCTGGGCGCGGCGACGCTACCTCGCGCCGGATTGAGCCGAGCCGACTTTCAGTCGATAAGGCGCCCTACCCATTCCGTTCCCTCATCCTGAGGTGCCGGAGCATTGTGGAGGCCTCGAAGGAGGACTCCAGACGGCACGCGGGCCCCGTAGCCCTCCCTCTACACCCGCCCACGCGGGCACCTCAGGATGAGGTGGTACGAAGGAGGTTCGGAGCCCGAAGCGCCCGACGAGAGACAAGCCCGATGCAAGCCCTCCAACTCTTCGGTGACCGCGACCTGCGCCTCAGCGAGGTCGATCCGCCGGCAGCTCCCGGCGGGGGCGAGGTTCAGATCCGCGTGCGAGCGGTGGGCTTGAACTTCATCGACGTCTGGGGCTTTCGCGGGATGGCCTTCGCCAAGCGCAAGATGCCGCTCACGGTAGGGGCAGAAGCCTCGGGCGAGATCGTCTGCGTTGGCGAGGGCGTCACGGATTTGCGTGAGGGCGACCGCGTGGTGATGTACGGCGCGCAGACGTGTGGTCGCTGCAAGTCCTGCCGGGAAGGTCGAGACAACCTGTGTGAGGACGTCTCCGGCGTTATGGGCTTCCATATCGACGGGTTCGCGCGCGAGCGTGTCACCATGCCGGCACGTCTCGTAGTGAAGGTACCCGATGGGGTGAGCTTCACCGATGCAGCCTGTGCTCCGATCGCCTTCGGCACCGTCCAGCACATGCTGTTCGACAATGCCAAGCTGGAGCCTGGCGAAAGCATCCTCGTTCATGCCGGTGGCTCGGGCATCGGTACCGCCGCGATCAAAATGGCCAAAGCCATTGGCTGCACCGTGTTCACGACGGTGGGCGACGACAAGAAGGGCGAGATGGCCAAGGCGCTGGGCGCCGATCACGTCATCAACTACCGCGACGAGCGCTTCGAGGGCGAGGTCCGCCGCCTGACCAAGCGAAAGGGTGTAGACGTAGTGTTCGAGCATGTCGGCCCGGACACCTGGAACGGCTCGCTCCTCTGCCTCAAGCGCGGCGGCCGCCTCGTCACCTGTGGTTCCACCTCCGGTGTCTCTACGACCATGAACCTCATGCAGCTGTTCCAGCAACAGTACCGCATTACTGGGTCCTTCGGCTGCTCTATGGCCAACATCCGCCAATCCCTGGCGAAAATGGCCGAGGGGATCACGCCAGTAGTGGATACCGTGCTGCCACTCGCGGACTTTTCACAGGGGCTGGAACGCCTGGAATCGCGCAAGGTGTTCGGGAAAATCCTCGTGGCGATCGACTGATATGTCGCCTGGGCGGCGAGACTCGCATTCACCTCAGGCTGCCCCTTACCCGGAAAATGTTCTACACGAGCGCGATAGCCACTCCCGGATAGTCTCGTGCTGCGTCTTGCCCTCGTCCTGAACCGCCATCTGCCCCGGATGGCGGGGATCGCCATGATTCCGTTGGTCCGCTGCCTCTTCTGGCTGGCGCGATTGCTGGGGACCGAGCGGGCGAGCCGGACCGGCGGGGCGATTGCACGGAGAGTAGGTCCGTTCCTACCCGCGAACCGCATCGCATTGGCGAACCTGCGTGCCGCCTATCCCGAGAAAGATGAGGCCGCGATCAGGGCGCTCGCGCGCCAAGCCTGGGACAATCTAGGCCGGACGGGAGCGGAATACGCACATCTTGCAACCCTATTCGATATCGACCCCACCGATCCAGCAAGTCAGCGCATGTCCGTTGCCGGCGCGGAGCATTTCGAGGCTTTGCGCGACGACGGCAAGCCGGGGCTGATCTTCGCCGCACACCTTGCCAACTGGGAATTGCCGGCGATCTGCGCCGCTCGCTACGGCCTCGAGGCCACGGCGATTTTCCGGCCGCCCAACGATATAGCCTCGGCTCGCCTCGTCGCCGAGGTGCGCCGAGAGACCATGGGTGGCCTGGCAGCGGCGGGGCAGGGCGCCGTATTTTCCATGCAGGGCGTCGTGGAACGCGGCGGCCATCTCGGCCAGCTCATCGATCAGCATTTCACCCGTGGCGTAGTCGTGGAGTTCTTTGGTCGACCCGTTCTGGTGAATCCGCTGCTCGCCAAGCTCGCCAAGCATTACGAATGCCCCGTCCACGGAGTCCGCGTGGTGCGCAAGGACAATGCGCGCTTCCATCTCGAACTCACGCCTCCCCTCGACCTACCCCGCGATGCCAAGGGTGAAATCGATGTGCAGGGTGCAATGCAGGCGATGACACGCGTGGTTGAGGAATGGATTCGGGAAAATCCGGGTCAATGGCTGTGGATGCATAGGCGGTGGCGGCCGAACATGCTGCCCAAACCCAAGGTTGCTCCAGTTAAGCAGCCTGATCCATCCACGGCCCATCGAGGCAACGTGACTTCCGTTTCCGGTTGAGGCGCTGTCACATAGGGATATGGTCCGATCCGCTTTACGGCTACGCCGCTCCGCGCTGAACCCTCTCACACTGACACTTCTCCTTTCGTGCATGACTGGCCCGGCACACGCCGAGCCGCCTCGCGCGGTGATCGAGCTCTTCACCAGCCAAGGTTGCGGCGCCTGCCAGCAGGCCTCGCGGATGATGGGGGATTACGCCCAGCAGGCCGACATCATCGCCCTGACCCTTCCGGTCACCTACTGGGACTATCTTGGCTGGAAGGACGAACTCGCGATCCCAGCCTTCACCGAACGCCAGCGCGCCTATGCTCTGAGCCATGGCGAGCGCCAGCTTTTCACACCGCAGGCCATCGTCAACGGCGAGCCATCCCCGGTCAGGTCGGACCAAGCCTTCCTCGACCGAAGCCTCCGCACGGCGCGACAGTCGGGGGGCCTTATGGTGCCTGTAAAGGCAACGGACCAGGGGGACCGTATCACCATCGATATCGGCGCCGGACGGGGAAGCGGCGAGGTCTGGCTACTCCCGATCCTGCGCAGGCACAGGACGACAGTCGGGCACGGTGAGAACAAGGGACAGGTGGTCGATTACGTGAACGTGGTGCGCGGGATGCACAAGGTCGGAGCCTGGATGGGCCAGGCCGCGCATTTCGAGCTCCCGCGTAGCCTCGCTCGTTCAGGTCATGCCGACAGCTACGTGGTCATGCTCCAGAGTGGGACGCTGGCCCATCCCGCCCGCATTCTCGGCGCGACGAAGGGGCCGGGTTTCTGAGCCTTGGCCCGCTTACTGCCTTCGACGCTTCAGCCCACCCATTCCCCAGCGCGCATAACCGGCACGGCGCGCCCTTCGGCGGTGAGGCCATCGACGTCGATCTCGACCGAGCCAATCATCCAGTCGATATGGATCAGGCTGCGGTTCGCACCCCGTGCCGTGAGATCGTCCTCACTGAAGCCTTCACCGCCGTCGCGGAAGCATTTGCTGTACGCCTGCCCCAGGGCGATGTGGCTCGCCGCATTCTCGTCGTACAGGGTATTGTAAAACAGCAGTCCAGAAGCGGAGATAGCAGACGAAGCCGGCACCAGGGCGACCTCACCTAGACGGCGAGCCCCCTCATCCGTGTCGAGGACGCGCGCGAGGACATCGCTCCCTGTGCGAGCCGTCGCCTCGACGATGCGCCCATCTTCGAATCTTACCCGGATGCCGTCGATCAGTGTGCCCTGGTAGGATAAGGGCTTGGTGCTTGCCACGTGGCCGTCCACCCGCGACTTGTGAGGTGTGGTGAACACCTCCTCGGTGGGAATATTGGCGTTGCACAGGATTCCGCTGCGCGAAACGGAGGCCCCACCGCACCACTCGTGATCGTCGGCAAGGCCGACGGTGAGGTCGGTATCCGGTCCCTGAAACCGCAAGGCAGCGAAGCGATGCTCGTTGAGAATCTTAGTGCGGGCGTGGAGAGCGTCGTTATGCGCCTTCCACTCACCCACCGGGTCGGTACCGTCAACGCGAGACGCCGCAAAGATCGCGTTCCACAGGCGTGAGAGGGCTTCGTCCTCGGCGCAATCCGGGAAAACGGTCCGTGCCCAGGGGCGGGTCGCCGCTGAAACGATCGTCCAATTCGTGGCGAAATTCGCGATGAGTTCGAGAGCCGGCACATAGGCCTTCGAGCGCGAGCGATTGGCGCGAGCGACTTTCTGGGCGTCCTGTCCAGCCAGCAACGACGGATCATCCCCGGCGATCGCAAGCCTTGCGGCTCCGTTCCGGAACGCGTCGGCCATACCGCTGTAGAGCCAGCCCGCCGCCGTATCGAACGCGTCCTCAGGTGCGTGGGCGAAGCGCGCCAAGGTCGCAGCGTCGTCGGAATAGAAGGTAGTCACCAGGGACGCGCCGGCCTTGTAAGCCTCGGTGGTGATCGCACGGGCGAGAGGCGCGGCTTCGAGCGGCGCCGTCATCACCAATTCCTGGCCGTTCTGGAGTCCGAGCCCAATGCGGACCGCCACCTCGGCGAGGCGGCTGATCCGCTCGTCGAAGGAGAGGGCGGTCGTGTCAGCCCCAGTGCTCGTCGTCATCACCAATCTCCTCAGCTCCATCCCGCATATGCCACGGGGCGGGCGTTCAGCAAGATCGGGATTCGTGATGCTGATTCAAGCGCGGAACTCGCAGCGAGATGGTCAAGCAGCGCGCGACCAAGTGATTTCGCCGAGATTCTCGCGGAAGGCGAAACGCATGAGATGGTCGGCCACCACGTTTTCCAGCCGCGTCAGACCAGCTGGATCAGGAGTCGCGACACGCATCAACAAAGCATCGGCCTCTGCCTGGAACGTGCAAACGCGATCTTCGCCGAACGGGACCGTACCGGCCGCGTCCGTCGCTTCCACGGGGAATTTATGGCTCCAATGGCGGCAGAGCTGCTTCAGGTAGCGGCTTGCCTCGGCAGTGGGAACTCTCGCCTGCGAGATCGGCATCGTCTTGTCTCCTTCGGTCCCTGAAATCCATGGACGCAGCTGGTGCATCGTTGTCGCTGGGCTGCAGACCTTCATTGAGGGTGCGATCCGCCTCTTACTGAAGGGGTCAGGACCGTTAACGTCCCCATAAGACGCTGCAGCGCACCCATGAAGCACTCACATCGCAATAACGCTTTAGATCAGGACTTGAAGCCGTTTCATGGCGCATCGCCAGATCGATTGTGATCCTTTCTTGTGCGACGCACAATGGGGCATGTGAACAACGCCGTGAGTGTCTGGATGGCTTATGCGGAGAAGGCACACGCCCCCGGCGCTTACTCCTTCGGAAGCGCCGGGGGAGGGTTCGCTGACAACGCGATCACCTTCCCGGGGTTCAGCAAATCTCGCGGATCGAGGGCGCACTTGAGCCGGCGCATCAGGTCCAGGCCGACCGGATCGGCGTAGAGGCCCAGTTCGTCTCGCTTGATTAGGCCGATGCCATGTTCGGCGGCGATGGACCCGCCCATCCGATGCACGATGTCGTGAACGATCCTGTTGAAGCGTCCCCATTCCTTGAGGAACGTAGCCTTGTCCATGCCGAGAGGCTGGCTAAGGTTGAAGTGGATGTTGCCGTCGCCGAAATGCCCGAAGGCGCAGACACGCAGGCCAGGCATTTCAGTCTCGCATGCCGCGATCGCCGTATCGAGGAAATCGGCGAGACGCGATAGCGGCACCGAGACGTCGTGCTTGATCGAGCCGCCTTCGAGCGACTGAACGTCAGACAAGTTTTCTCGGAGCGCCCATAGGCTCGCGTTCTGCGTCTCACTCGACCCGATGACCGCGTTTTCCACGAGACCACGATCGATAGCAGTGGCAAGCGCCGTCTCGATGGCATCCGAGGCCTCTGCCCCAGCGTGCGTCGTAGACATTTCGATGAGCGCGTAGCCCGCATGATCCCCGGGAAGAGGACGTGGAAAAGCGGGTCTGTGTTTCAGTACGATTTCGAGTCCGAAGCGCGGAATGTACTCGAATGCCGTGAGGTTATGGCCAGCCGTCCGTTTAAGCGTGTCGAACAAGGCCAGAGCGGAATGCGGCGACGAAAGACCCGCAAAGCCGACTGCCCGCGACGAAGGCTTGGGATAGAGCTTCAGCACCGCCGCGGTGATGATTCCAAGGGTCCCTTCTGATCCAACGAACAGGTGTTTCAGGTCGTAGCCCGCATTGTCTTTGCGCAGCGCGCTCAACCCGTTCCAGACCCGGCCGTCTGCCAGCACCACTTCGAGGCCGAGCACGAGATCGCGCATGTTGCCATAGGCAAGGACGCCGGTTCCGCCGGCATTGGTGGCGAGGTTGCCGCCGATCGTGCACGAGCCCTCCGAGGGCAGTGACAGGGGGAACAGCATCCCCTGCTCGTCGGCCGCCGCCTGAGCCTCGGCGAGCAGGACGCCCGCCTCAACGGTGATACTGGCGCTCAACGGGTCGATGGCGCGGATGTGCGAGAGGCGACCAAGCGACAGGACGATCCCGCCATGCGGCACTCCGCCTCCCACCAACCCGGTATTACCACCCTGAGCAACGATGGCGATTCCAGCGTCGGCGCAGGCCGCAACAACGAACGCGACGTCGCCGGTATCGGCCGGCCGAACGACGGCGAGCGCGCTGCCATGAAAGAGGCCGCGCCATTCCAGGAGATGGGGTGCAATCTCTGCGGGGGCCGTAAGGACGTGCTTCTCCCCCAAACGCTCGGTGAGACGGAAGAGAAGATCGGCGGGAGCAGTCACGGGCAGCTCGGGGCTTGAGATCGGGGGTAACACGAAGGGGGAGGCCGGACCATCACGATGGCGGCTGCGAGCTCACCTCCTATGATAAGGTTCGTGACCCGTCTTTGCAGGGCACGGAGCCGTGCCGCAACCGATCAGCGCAAACCCGGAGGAGGCGCCCAACCGATGCTGTCCGTGATCCCGAACCCACCCCGTACCGCCCTGCCCATTGTTGGCAGCGAGGACTTTTTCCCTGTGCGCCGCGTCTATTGCGTGGGACGCAACTACGCCGCCCATGCCCGCGAAATGGGGAAGGATCCCGAGCGCGAGCCGCCGTTCTTCTTCATGAAACCGGCGGACGCGCTTCAGATCGTCCCGGGCGCGGATGCAGTAGACCATCCCTATCCGCCCCGCACCGCCAATTACCATTTTGAGGTGGAACTCGTAGCAGCCCTCGGACGCGGCGGGCAGGACATCCCCACGGCCGATGCCCTCGATCATGTCTACGCCTACGCCGTCGGGCTCGACATGACCCGACGCGACGTTCAGGACGAAGCCAAGCGCCTTTCCCGCCCGTGGGACCTCGCCAAATCGGCCGATGCCTCGGCACCCATCGGACCACTCCACCCGGTCGAAGGTCGCAGGCATCCGATGCGCGGCGCCATCACACTCTCGGTGGACGACAATCCCCGCCAAGCCGGCGACCTATCGGAGATGATTTGGTCCGTAGCCGACCAGATCGCGCTCCTTTCCACCTATTTCGAGCTCCATCCCGGTGACCTGATCTTCACCGGTACGCCTTCAGGCGTCGGTGCGGTCGAGCGCGGGCAAGTGATGCAGGCGGCCATCGAAGGCTTCGGTGCCATCCGCCTCAACGTCGTATGATTGGCTCCCTCCTCAACCGGCCGCTGATCCAACGGTTATTCCAGTTCGGCGCCCTCGTGTCCCGTGGAATGACCCTCGGCGTGCGGGGCGTCGCCTTCGACGCTCAGGGCCGCGTCTGCCTCGTGCGCCATACTTATGTGGAGGGATGGCACCTGCCCGGGGGTGGCATCGAGATTGGCGAGAATGCCGTCGACGCCATGGTTCGAGAGTTTCGGGAGGAGGCCGAGATCGTCGTGGAGGCGGCAGACACCTTGCGCCTGCATGGCTTCTTCCGCAGCACCGCCGCAGCGGGCCGCGACCACATCGCTGTCTACGTCGCCCCCACCTTCACACTCCTCGGACCGAAGGCGCCAGACCGGGAAATCGCGCAGAGCGACTTCTTCGCGCTCGACGCCTTGCCCAAAGACACGACGCGGGCCACCCACAGCCGCCTCGACGAGATCGTCCATGGACTCTCCCCAACGGCCACGTGGTGAGAACGCGAGAAAGTTGCCCGCCGGCAAAAGAACCGAAAAACAGCTCTTGCCACGCCCGCCGGAATGTTGTTTAGAGACGCCGTCCGGGGCCGCCGGCGGGTCTTCTCCTCAAGCGGCACGGCATAGTGAGCGGGTGTAGCTCAGGGGTAGAGCACAACCTTGCCAAGGTTGGGGTCGAGGGTTCGAATCCCTTCGCCCGCTCCAATTCATCCAACCATCAGAACATACGCGATAGGCCGCCTTCGGGCGGCCTTCGTCGTATCTGGGGCTCGCATTCCGTCTTTCGATGGACGGTCATGACGAGTTCTCAAGCATACACATTGCTGGTCATCCGATGGCTGCCAGCGGACCTTCTCGATGAACCAATACGCCCTCTGCATGTTGAGTCACCGACAGCAAGGGATAAAACGTATGACATCGACCTGGATGACCCTCGAGGAACTCGCCCTCAACCGCCAGATCACGGTGGATGAGGCGCTCCGCATCGTGAACGAGGCCCATTGCCCAAAGGTGTTCCGTGCTACGGCAACCCTGTATCTGGTCTGAGGGCCAGGCGGGCGTAATAGAGATTCAGTAGCGGTAGTTATTTTCTACCTCCGTCGGGTTCTGACTCGGCAACTTAGGACCCGGCGGCATACAGAGCGCTGAAATCAATGCGGGTTGCCTGTCTGACGGCATTCAAAAGCTGCACTATCTTCGCTTCGACAACCTAGGCTGCGCCCATGCAGCTCGACGAGGTGCGGTCAGCACCGTTGAACACGTTGAGTACGGTTCCGATAGCAGCGCCTATTATCTGCGCCGAGAGACCATTCGCCAGGAAATTCGTCGTGAGCATCCTTTTAAGATCCCCGTCTTTGGGCTTTGTGCTGCGGTTACTGAATATCACACCGGCATTAGTTTTTAATTGAGCTAAATGGGGATAGTCCAGCGCCATCATTTGGCACTGGGCTATTTTTGTTTCAAGAAATATCTAGCATCAGCTATTGGTACGGTATTAGTCGCGAATAACGTTCTATATCGAGGCGATAGCAGATCCGGTATTTCCGACCCGACCGTGCCGGGTCATACCGGTATTCGGCAGGATCGGTATTGTCTTGGGCTGCAACCCGCACTGCCCCTGCACCGGCGAAGAACGGCCAGCTGGTGACGTTTCCACCCGCCCCCACCTTGGCTGGGACAAATAGCGTTGGGACCGCCCAATTCAATAAATCTGCTCCTTCGCGCGCACGAGAAACCGGTTTGTCACCGCCGCTTGAAAGCGCTGAACGGTGATACCGTCACAGCGCCTGTCCGCCATTCTGACGCATGGGATCACAGATTTTCGCAGACACCTTATCGAGATGTTCGCATGCATTCTTGAGGTACCAAGCCTTCAGATCCGGCTGGGTTGGTGCGACGAACATCGCCACAAGGACGAAGCCGACGAAGCCGAGGACGACAAGCGTCAGAAGATTCCGCATCAACTCACTCCAAAAAAAGAGCGTCCTCTCCTGGAAACAGGGCGCAAGCCCATAGGAGACAACGTAAAACGGCCAGCCAATCGCCTCAACGGACAATTCAGCTGGCCGATTCGGTAATAACACGGCTTGTGAAAGCCGACACGGGAAAGGCTGTTGAGACCTGAACTTTCAACCTTGTTGGCAGCGTCCTGGTTCCCAGTTGTGGATCTTATCTCTCTGCAGGTTCAAAAAGCGGTAAGATCTTCATGGCCGGCACCAGCACGAGGCCTTTGTCGGTGATCCGAATCTCTGGAATGACAGACAGCGGAATTAGGTTGAACCCCATATAGGGGATCGTGCAGCCGGCCCGCTCCCAGGCCATCTTCAGCAAACGGACTTCTTCGGCGACGAGGCCGACGCGCTTGTCGGAGAGAAGCCCTGCCACAGGCAGCGGAACCATCGCGGTGACCTTCCCATCCTCGACCACGCAGACGCCCCCCTGGATCGTCGACAGCGCATCTAGAGCGACGCGCATGTCCTCTTCATTCAGCCCGGCCACGATTGCGTTGTGCGAATCGTGGCCGACACTGCTCGCGATAGCGCCCTGTTTCAGACCAAAGGCGCGCAGCAATCCGTGCGCGACGTTCCCGGCCCTGCCATGGCGCTCGATTACGGTGACGAAGCACAGGTCGTTGTCCCGCAATGTCGTTACCCAATCGAGGCCGGGAGTCAGATCGTAGCGCTCGTGGGTCAACTCGATGCCGGGAAGCGTGGTGCGAATGGCGTTGACGACACAGCGGCCTTCGGGAAACGGCGGGACGAGGGCAGGAAGCGGCTGTGGCAGATGCATCGTTGCATAGGCTGGTGCAGGATATCGATAGGGTCGCGAGAGTGCCGCATCGAGGAGGGGAGTAACCACACGGTTCTCGACCACGCACCGTCCGCCATACCATGTGGTCTGCGGGATCAAGTCATCATCGAGGAGGACCAGATCGGCCCGACGTCCCCCGCCGAACCCACCAATCTCGCCATCGAGCCCATACCGGGTCGCCGGATGGAGCGAGCCCATTGACCATGCCTGTTCGCGGGGGATGCCCATGCGGATTGCCTCGCGCACCACCCAATCCAGGCCGTAAGCGAGGAGATCCTGCGCGTCCCGGTCGTCGGTGCAGACGCAGACCCGCTTGGCCGAGGCTCCCAGTTCGATGATCGTGCCGATAGCCTTGGGCAAACTGTGCCAGGGCGTGGTCGGCGGGCCGCCGCGCAGGTAGATCCACAAACCCGCCTCGAGCAGGTCGTCGGCAATGTCCCTGTCGATGGCTTCGTGGGTATCAGTGACCCCGCTGGCCGCGTAGGCCGCAACGAAGCCGCGGCCGTAGATATGGCCGGAGACCGGCCGCCCCCGTTGCAGAGCCGCCGCGATGATGGCATGCGCCCTCTCATCGCCCTCGGCGACGGAGACGAAATCCATCTTCTCGCCAAGGCCGATCGCCTCCGGCCACGCATCGAACAAAGCTCCGATCTTCTCGGCCGTCAGGTCGCCGCCGGCGGTTTCCAAGGTCGGCGACGTAGCCGGGACCGTGCTTGGCACCGTGAGGTAGATATTGAGCGGCGCCTCGCGGGCGTCCTCCAGCATCCAGGCGATGCCGTCCGCATCGAGGACATTTCCGATCTCGTGGCTGTCGCAGACGATGGTCGTGGTGCCGTTGAGGAGCGCCGCCTCGGCATAGGCGCAGGCGGTCACCATGCTGCTCTCGATATGCAGATGTGGATCCACCAGGCCGGGCGCCAGAATACCGCCGGCCGCATCGTAACGGGGGGCACTCCCCCGATAGGCACCGGCAGGCTTTACGGCGGCGATACGTCCTCCGGCGATCCAGACTTCACTGTCCGGCCGGATCCGCTCAGAATAGGTGGAGAGGATACGCGCACCGGTGATGACGAGATCGGGCTCCGCCCGCCCCGCGGCGACGCCGGCGAGATGCCGGGTCATCCGGGCCAAGGGTGCGATGGAAAAACGTGTCAGAGGCGTCGGATCGGTCATCGTCGGCTTGGCTCCTGGCATCATCGGACCGGCCGCCACGGCAGGCCGGTCTTGCCCGGCGGCGCGCACGCATCATGCCACAGGCGGGTCTACCGCGCCTGCGCGTCCAGAAAGGCGGGTTGCCAACCTGTTTCGCCGGGACCATGTAGCGCTGCGAGTTCGGTCGTGGCGTCTCCCAACGGTGACGGTTACGGCGCAGGAATGTCGGCGGGACCAGACGGTCGAACGTCGAACATTCCGCCTACCGAACCCTCGACATCACATTCCCCGATCGCATCATCGAGCATTTGTCATGGCCAAGCGTACAAAGTCGAAACCGCAGGAGCGGGGCTCAGTCCTGTTCGACGTGGTCTATGAAGACGAGTCCCGTGCCTCGAACCGTCGGGTTCCCATGGAAATCCTCGGAGGGCTCGACGGTGACGAGCCCGCCCGGCAACTGATCGAGGAGCAGGACCGCGCCATCGCCGAGAAGTCGGGCCGCCCGTCCCGCGCCATTCGAAGCCTGAGCCGGTCGCCGGCCCGCGCGATCAGCAGCGAGTCCGGCGATTGATTCTCAGGCTTTCTTGAGGAACTGTGTCTTCAGAACGAGGCCCTTCACCTTCTCGGCGTTGCACTCGATCTCTTCAGGATCCTCCGTGAGGCGGATGTTCTTGATGAGCGTCCCGCGCTTCAGGGTGGTGGAGGTGCCCTTCACCTTGAGATCCTTGACCAGCGTGACGGAATCCCCGTCGGCCAGCTTGGTGCCGTTGGCATCCTTCGTATCGGCCATGGTTCAGGCCCCGGCATCGGGCGGCATGTAGGGCTGCCCGGCATTGGTCAGCGCCCGGTCCACCGCCTCGATGGCGAGGAGGATGCGCATGAAATCCTCGGCGGCGGAGGCAGCTGCGAGTTCGCTCGAACCGATCCGCTTGGCCAAGGCGTTGCGCTGTCGCGAGAGGCTGGCGCGGGCGCGGTTGAGGTCGGCAATCTCGTCGGGCGTCATGGTAGGGTCTCTCTGCCGATCGACCGTCCAGGCGGTCTCGGGTGCGGAGCGATGCAATCTTTGGCCGCAGGATGCAATGGCGCATCCGGCGGCATCGCCGCGGATGGGGCGACGGATTCGATACAGACGGCGCCGGCCGTCTCGGGAAGCGGCCTTACAGAGCGGTCACAGCTCCGCGGACCGCCCCGAAAGCTCGGCCCGCAGGTTCCGGGCGGCCTGGGTCAGCGCCTCGTCGCGGCGGCGGCGCGGACGCGGCACGTCGATCGTCATATCGGCCGCGACCCGGCCCGGACTGCCGGCGAGGACCACGACACGGTCGGCCAGGGTCACGGCCTCGTCGATGTCGTGGGTGACGAACAGGATGGTCTTGCCGGTCGCGGCCTGGATGCGCTGCAACTCGTCCTGCAGGCCCTCGCGGGTGAAACTGTCGAGTGCGGAGAAGGGCTCGTCCATCAGGAGCACGTCCGGGTCCACGGCGAGCGCGCGCGCGATGGCGACGCGCTGGCGCTGCCCGCCCGAGAGCTGGTGCGGCCAGCGCTGGCCGTATTCGCCGAGTCCGACGAGGTCGAGCATCTCCTGCGCCTTGGCGAGGCGCTGCGGCTTCGACAGGCCGCTGCCTTCCAGGCCGAAGGCCACGTTGGCGACGACCCGGCGCCAGGGCAGCAGGCGCGCATCCTGGAACACCAGCGCCATCGGCGTCCGGCAGCCCTCGCGCGTGGCGAGGCGCACCGTTCCCCCGCTGGGGGCGGCGAGGCCGATGAGAACGCGCAGAACGGTGGATTTGCCGACGCCGGATTCACCGACGATGACCACGAACTCGCCGCGCGCGATGGAGAGGTCGAGCTCCGACAGGATGACGTTGCGGATTCCGTCGCGCTCGTAGGCGAGGCTCAGGCCGCGTATGTCGATGATCGGGTCCATCAGGCGCGCCACCGCAGGAGCCAGCTCTGGAGGGCGACGAAGCCGGTATCGAACAACCCGTAGAGGCCGGCCATGGTGAGCATGTAGACGACCACGATATCGGTGGAGAGGAGGCTGGAGGCCTGCATCATGCGGGCGCCGACGCCAGGCACGCCGAAGATCTCGGCGGCCACCACCGCCATCCAGGCCTGGCCGAGGGCCGTGCGCAGGCCGACGAGGATGCCAGGGGTCGCGGCCGGCAGCAGGATCTTGGTGAGCCGCGCCAGGGGCGAGCGGAAGCCGAAGGCCTGGGCGACCTCCACGAGGTCCCGGTCGACCCCACGAACGGCCCCTTGAGTCGCGAAAAACACGATCCAGAACACGCCGATGGCGATGATGAACACGGCGGCCGAGGGCTGGACCCCGAACCAGATGATGGCGAAGGGCACCCAGGCGAGGCCGGGAATGGGCCGCAGCAGGCGCACGATCCAGGCGGTGAGCGCCTCGAAGCCCCGGAACATGCCGACCAGGATGCCGAGCGCGATGCCCGCCCCGGCGCCTACGGCGAGGCCGACGAGGTAGTGGCTCAGGCTCGACAACACCGCCTCGCCCCACACCCCGAGACGGATCTCGTTGAGGAAGGCGGCCGGGATCGTGCTCGGCGGCGGCAGGAAGGCCGGGTTGATCAGCCCGAGCCGAGGCATCGCCTCCCAGAACAGGAGGAAGGCGGCGAGGCCGAGAGCCGCGAGGGCGGGTGCGCGAAGGGCCTTCATCCGATCAGCGCGCGATGGCCTTCTCGTAGTAGCGGGAGTCGAACAGCCCATCGAGGGGCACGTCCTTCTCGAGGGCGCCGATGGAGACCTGATAGGCCTGCATCGCCTTGGTGGCGACGATGATGGCGCGCGGATCGACGGTGAACTTCGCCGCCGGCGAGGTCAGGGCCTTCTGGATCGTGGCGAGGTCGACGATGCCCTTGCCGAGGGCGGCGAGCACATGGGGCGCGGCCTTGGCCGAGTCGGATTTCAGCAGCGTGTCGGCGCGGATGAGGGAGCGCACCAGGGATTCCACGGCGCCGGGGTTGCGGTCGGCATAGGCGCCGTAGACGCCCACCACCGTGCCCGGCTGGTCGGGGAACATCTCGGCTCCGTTGGCGATCAGCTTCACGCCCGGATTGCGGCCCTGGATGATGGTGAGGGCCGGCTCGCGGATCGAGGCGCCGTCGACGGCTCCGGCGAGGATCGCCTGCTGCGTGGCGTCGATGCCCATGGGCACCACCTCGGCATTGGCCTTGTCGGTCTTCGCCACCTGCCACAGCCAATGCTGCAGGGTGGTGTTGGGCACCGAGCCGAGGGGCTGGGTGGCGAGGCGGGCGGTGCGGCCCTCCTTGGCCTTGAACTGCGCGAAGGCCTCGGCCTTGCTGGCGCCGTTGGCGAAGAACGGGGCGAGCTTCGGCCCGGCCACGAACACCATCTCCTCCACGGCCGTGGAGGCGACCACGCGGACGTCGATGTTCTTGGTCCGCGCCACGGCCAGCGGCGCGACCCCGGCCACGTAGACGTCGATCGTGCCCGAGGCGAGGGCCTGGATCATGTTCGGGCCGGATTCGAAGGTGGTGAAGGAGGGGGCGAGGCCCGCCTCCTTGAGCCAGCCCTCGCCGTCGGCGACGAAGATCGGCGAGGCGCCGATGACCGGGATGACGCCGATCCGCATGGGGATCGGGGCCGTCTGGGCGGAGGCGGGGGCCGCGATCAGCCAACCGGCCAGGGAGGCCAGGATCGTCGCGATGACGGGAAGGGCAGGGCGCATCGAAAGGTCCGGATTCCGGGGGAAACAGGTCGGCTCGCGGCGAGCCGTGGCCCGGCCATGCCACAGGAGCCGCGTTCTTCAAACACCGTTGCGCGAAAGAACGGCCCGCTTCGCGAATCTAAGGACGCCATTCCACGGCCAAGCTTGAGGGGAGAGGCTTTATTCCCCAGCCCCGGGCGTCCGGCCGGAACGGCCTTGGCTGTATTCAGTTGAGAGGCAGGACCTCGTGAAGAGCAAGGCCTCGGCCGTCCATCGAGACGGCCGACCAACGACAAGGACAGACGCCATGAGCTTTCTCGGCAGCATCGTCAGCAAGATCCTCCATCCGTTCGGCGGCGGAACCACCTCGGCGGACGCCGCACCGGCAAACGCCCCGGCCGGCTCCAGCACCACCGCCCCCACGGAATCGGCGGCCGCTCCGAAGCCCGGCGAGCCGGTGGACGTGGAAGCCGTGCTGAACGGCATGGCCGCGAAGAACTCGCAGCAGCTGAACTGGCGCACCTCCATCGTCGACCTGATGAAGCTCCTCGACATCGATTCGAGCCTCAGCGCTCGCAAGTCGCTCGCCGACGAGCTGCACTACACCGGCGACAAGGAAGACTCGGCCACGATGAACGTCTGGCTGCACAAGCAGGTCATCAAGAAGCTCGAAGAGAACGGCGGCAAGGTGCCGGCCGACCTGAAGGATTGATCGCCGCTTGAACCCTCCCCCCTCTGCGGGGGAGGGTGCCTGCGGAGCAGGCGGGAGAGGGGGCGACATTTCCGGACAACGCGCTCCCCTCATCCGATCCGCTTCGCGGACCACCTTCTCCCGCAGAGGGGCGAAGGACACGTGCGCCACCGGCTCTCCACACACCTTCACCCCCGCGCGCGACAGCGCCGGGGGCATGGCCCAGAAGAAGCCCCGAACAGGGGACGCGGGACGCCGCGGAACCCATTGAGCGCTATAATAAGTTTGCCGGTCCCCCGGCGTCCCGTCAGGCTCCGGCGTTCCCGCCGGGGCCTGTTTTGCGTCGCGGTGTCTCCAGCGGTCCTCGCGTTGCGTCGCGCCTGAGGTGGTCGTGTTGCATCCCAGCCCGGCTGTTCGAACGGACTTTGCCCCGCACGCCCTCTCGTATTGGAGGGGCCGCAAACCTCGTCATGGCAGCCCAGAACGGGGTCGGTGCCGGGGCATTTAACTCCCGACCTACCGCGCCCCCATCCGAGCCAACAGACTATCGAGCCGCCGCCCGGGGCGATGGTGACCGACACCACCGACGCAGGCACCGCCCCGCCGCCCCTTTCGGCCCGCCCGGTCGGTCACCGGACAGGCCCCCTTCGCTGGGCGGCAGGTGTGGGGATATAGGCATGGAATAGGAATTTTGTCAATATCAAGTTGATAGATGATGCTCGCCATCACCGATCAGCCGCCGAGGCTGGCTCAGCCCCACCGTCGATGGCAAAGCCTGTTCATTTGGTTTACGGGAATACAGCGCTGTAAACATCAAGAATGATCCCAGTCATCGCAACACATAGGGAATCCCAATCAAAATTATTAGAATCGATCTGATGTTGGGCAGGCCTGTAATGTACAAAAGAATTTCTTAGCCAGTATATAGACTTAGAAGCACGAGATACCAATAAATCTGGATCAGATGTCAGATCTTTATTAAGTATAGACAATATAGATACTAGATCAAGAGGTGATGCATATCTCAATATCGCCTCTAAACTCCTCTCCTCCCTCGGATGCCATCCCAATGCATCCTCTAAAATGGTGGCTACTTCACCCCAGCCGTTTGGTATCGCAAGCTTCGTCACAAGCGACTGAGCACTTGAATAAGCATACAACGCCTCAAGACACCGATATTGGGCAAGAAAGAAAGTAGATCTGTCACTGTCGAATATTGACCTACATAATACTTTATAAGGAATTCGACGAATATCAAGTTTGCATAGCGCAGAAAGAGTTTCGGCAAGCGCTCTATCCATCCAGAAAAAGCCAGCAGAGCATTCATCTAGGCAAAACTCGAAAAATACATTCCATACGCTTGAAACATCAGCGTCCCTAAAATCAAAAACTCTTACCGCTGGATAAATAGTTGCAATTTCCTCATAGGAATGTCCACGATAATTTGAGTGGCATCCTTATCCGACCATTCAACGATATTTTTCACATGACTTACGTCGGCTTTAGGACGAGGGCGAAGCTCAGCTAAAGCTACAGTTAGGAAGGCGGGGTCTAACTCCAATTCTCTCTCGGAGTAATTTTTATTAACTACGTCAAATCCTATAGACAGCAAATATGAACGAGCATCGATATCAATTTTTGCGAGCTTTTTAGTTGGAGAGAAAGAAAATTGCTCAACAACTTTTGAGTTAGTCATAAAATAACGATGCTTGCTTTCTGATGCAATCCACCTGCGCGCACCGCTGTTCGAAAGTCCGTGGGCCCTTGACCTACAAAAATCGTCAAGGGCCGTGAAAACTTGAGTGTTCACGGAGATTAAATGTCTTGTCATTAGTTCGCGCGCCAACAAGGCTCGAGATTTTTAAGATCAAAGTTTTCTTCAATCAACACCTGGAATCCATCAAAGTACAATCCACGTTCGTAACGACCGACTTGACCAACTCTTTTGTCCAGAGTTTCTGATAATACATCAAGCTTTAAAAAGTCGCCTAAATCCTCTGTGCGAAGAAGCGTGAGCCTTGCGAGCATTCTCCGAGCGTCTTTCCGAATTTTCCTCATCCTTGCAATTCTCTCGTCGTGAGTTCGATCCATTCCAGGACGCCCCAATACGTTTTGAGCAACTGCGACGGTGAACCCTATTCGCGCCGGCTGACTATCGAATATATTGCGTCCCTTCGAAAATTTAGCATTCGATCCTCGATCATACCGGGAGAAAACTTCGTCAAAGCTAGCTAACATGGAAAGGCAGTCATAGAACTGCGGCTGAAAGGCCGAGTCATTCAAGTTGTCAACAAAGTCGAGTCTAGAAAACTCATCAGACAAAGCTTCTCGAGTATCAATATTTGTTTTGCGCAGAGAAAACGCGATATACAGTTCCACCAACGCATCGCTACTGAATTCGCCCGGATTAACTCTTCTCCCCGGCTTATCGGGTGTGAACATTCTGTTAATTTCGGGAACATTATCTTGCACTTCACCCAAGAGAGGGGCAAAGACGACAGAAAGCTGCCGAGAAAGAGGCCATGGCACTTGCCCTGTATTAAGGACAAGCATCCTATATACCATTGTGCTAACTGATCGCGTCAACCAAAATTCGACGCGCATACTTCGATTCAATACACTTGTATCAATGTCTGATGCTTCTGACAGTGCCGATGTACGCTGCATTCCATCAATGATTGAAAGCTGCTCCCTGACACTTGTAGGCAGAATATCATCTGGTACCGTTGCTGTATTATTGGGGTATGTGTCGAAAGTTTCTTGATCGACAACAGCACCAATTACTACAGGCGGAAGCACGGCGCCACGCCTAATATCTGCAACCATTCGCTCACGAATTCGTTTCGCAGTAGTAGTTTTTAGTTTGTCGCGCTGACCACTAAGAGCGCCCCGCGCAGAATGCGCAAGACTAACCAACCTCAAATAGTCGCCTATAGTCATCACGGTTTGAACCGAAAAGCATTCTGCCCTTTGATCATGAAGCCAGTTCATCACATACTCCAGCAGTTATATTTTTGCATATCAGGGATTTATTACAATATTTCTTGAAGACAGTGTTTTTATAACGACGCTAAATGCTAGGCGCATTTAACGAAAAATCGCAGTAAGTCGTGCGTCTCACCGTCCCGTCCTCACCCGCGTCCAATTCCGCGTCACGAACCGCTGCGTCCGGTCATCCCAGGCCTGGTTGGTGAACAGCCGCTGCATCGTCGCGTCGTCCGGGTAGATGCCGGGGTTGGTGAGGATCTCCGGCTTCACCAGGGGTTTCGCGGCGAGGTTGCCGTTGGCATAAGCGACGAAGTTGGTGTTGGCCGCCGCCACCTCGGGGCGCATCATGTAGTCGATGAAAAGGTGGGCCTCCTCGGGGTGGGGCGCGTCCTTCGGGATGGCGAAGGCATCGAACCACATCAGCGCGCCTTCCTTCGGGATGAAATAGGCGATCTCGACGCCGTTCTTCGATTCCTCGGCGCGTTTCTTGGCCTGCATCACGTCGCCGGAATAGCCGACCGCGAGGCAGAGATCGCCGTTGGCGAGGCCGTTGATGTATTCCGAGGAGTGGAATTTTCGCACCGAGCCGCGCACCTTGAACAGCGCGTCGGTGACCTGGGAGATGTCGTCCCAGCGCTTGGTGTCGGGCTTGAGGCCGTAGGCCGGCAGCATGCTGGGGATCAGGTCCTCGGGGCTGTCGAGCATCATCACCCCGCAATCCTTGAGCTTGGCCATCAGGGTGGGGTTGAGCACCAGGGTCCAGCTGTTGAGCGCCTGGTTCGGGCCGAGGCGCTCGCGCACGGGGCCGAGATTCACGCCGATGCCGGTGGTGCCCCACATGTAATCGACGGCGTAGGTGTTGCCGGGGTCGTAGACCGCGAGGCGCTGGGCGATCTCGGGCCAGGCGTGTTTCAGGTTCGGGATCTTGGCCTTGTCGAGGGGCCGGAACACGCCGGCCTTGATGAGGCGCTGCAGGAACGGGCCGGTGGGCACCACGAGATCGTAGCCGGACTGGCCGGCGAGCAGCTTCGTCTCCAGGATCTCGTTGTTGTCGTAGGTGTCGTAGACGACCTTGATCCCGGTCTCCTTGGTGAAGGCCTCCAGGGATTTCGGATCGATGTAATCCGACCAGTTGTAGATGTTGACCACGCGCTCCTGCGCCTTCGCCCCCGCCGAATTGAGGAGGGCGAAGGCGAGGAACAGGGACCCGAGAAGGCTGAGCGCCAGCGCGATCATCAGGACGGCGAACACGATACGACGCATCGGCGGGCTCTCTTGTCTCGGGACCGGGTCGGGATCAGGCGGGGAGCTTGGCCGCGACGACGACGATCTCCACGAGGTATTCCGGCCCCGCGAGCTTGGCTTCCACGGTGGCGCGGGTGGGCGGGTTCTCCTTCGAGACCCAGGCATCCCAGGCCGCGTTCATCTCGGCGAAGGTCGCCATGTCGGCGAGATAGATCGTGGCGGAGATGAGCCGGGTCTTGTCGCTGCCGGCCAGCGCCAGCAGCCGGTCGATCTCGGCGAGCACTTCCTGCGTCTGCGCGGTCACGCCGGCCCCCACCGTCGTCCCCGCCACTTGGCCCGCGAGGTAGACCATGTCGCCATAGGTGACGGCCTGGCTCATGCGGGCGCCGGATTCGAAACGGGTGATGGTGGTCATGGATCGCTCTTCATGGGGCGCCGCGCGGGCGCGTCGTCGGGGCAAGCGTTGTGCCGCGCGCCACGCATCCGCGTAAAGGGGAGGGCGGCGGCCAAGGTCGAGAATGCGACACAATCGCCGTCCCGCGGCGCAACCCATCCCGCGATGCGGCGTTGCATGAGCACAAACGGTCAAGTCCGGGCGGGACAATCCCGGCCACCGCGTTTCGAGGATCAGCTCATGGATATCATCTGGACCATCATCATCGGCTTCCTGGCCGGTGTCGTCGCCAAGTTCATCATGCCGGGCGACAAGGAGCCTGCAGGGTTCATCCTCACCACCATCCTGGGCATCATCGGCGCCTTCGTCGCCACCTTCCTCGGTCAGGCGCTCGGCTGGTACGGTCCGAACCAGGGCGCGGGCTTCATCGGAGCCGTGGTCGGCGCCATCGTCGTGCTCGCCATCTACGGCTTCATCGCCAGCCGCCGCACCACCACCCTCTGAACGGACGTGACGGCGCGGGCCTCGGGTCCGCGCCTCTCGCATTTCATCGGACAGACAAAAGGGGCGCCCCATCGGAGCGCCCCTTTTTCGTGGTCCGGTTCAGGAAAGGTAGCCGGCGGACTTGGCCGGGCAATGACCGGTTGCACCCCGGATGGCGAGGCCGGCGCCGACGACCAGGGCCGCCAGGCTGAGCCACTTGTTCGGGCGGGGCTGGGCGGCGGCGGCGGCGATGCCGAGGCCCAGAACGACGGACACGGCCCGCTCGGTGGTCGACAGGTTGGTTTCGCCTTCGAAGATGCTCGGAATCATCGGATCGGCCATGGTCGCACATACTCCTCGTGTTGCGTCGCGGGGCGAACGCGGCGGGAGGATGGGTGTTCCTCACGACCGGACCGGGGCGTTGACGCATCCTCGCCCCAAACGAAAAGCGCGGCCCCTTGCGGAGCCGCGCTTCTCATTCTCGATCAACCCTCAGGGCTGAGACGGCTTACGCGTCCTGGCGGGGTCCGCGGGCGCGGTCCTGCTCGGCGTTGCGCTCGGCCTTCAGCTTCTCGGTCAGATCCTCGCCGGTCTCCTGGTCGACGACCTTCATGGAGAGGCGGATCTTGCCGCGATCGTCCGCGCCGAGGAACTTCACCTTGACCTTCTGGCCGTCCTTGACGACGTCCGTCACCTTGGCGACGCGCTGGGCAGCGAGTTCCGAGATGTGGACGAGACCGTCCTTGGCGCCGAAGAAGTTCACGAAGGCGCCGAACTCCATGCACTTCACGACGGTGCCGTCGTAGATCATGCCGACTTCGGCTTCCGCCACGATCGACCGGATCCAGTTATAGGCGGCCTTGATGGCCTTGCCGTCGCTGGAGGCGATCTTCACCGTGCCGGTGTCGTCGATGTTGATCTTGGCGCCGGTCTTCTCGACGATCTCGCGGATCACCTTGCCGCCGGTGCCGATCACTTCCCGGATCTTGTCGGTGGGGATCTGCATGGTCTCGATGCGGGGCGCGTATTCGCCGAGCTCGGGACGGGCATCGGTGAGGGCCTTGGCCATCTCGCCGAGGATGTGGACGCGGCCTTCCTGCGCCTGATGCAGGGCGACCTTCATGATCTCCTCGGTGATGCCGGCGATCTTGATGTCCATCTGCAGCGAGGTGATGCCGGCTTCCGTGCCCGCCACCTTGAAGTCCATGTCGCCGAGGTGATCCTCGTCGCCGAGGATGTCGGACAGCACGGCGTAGCGCTCACCCTCGAGGATGAGGCCCATGGCGATGCCGGCCACCGGACGGCGCAGGGGCACGCCGGCATCCATCAGCGACAGCGACGCGCCGCAGACGGAGGCCATCGAGGAGGAGCCGTTGGACTCGGTGATCTCGGACACGACGCGGATCGTGTACGGGAACTCGTGGGCCGGCGGCAGCACGGGGTGCACGGCGCGCCAGGCGAGCTTGCCGTGGCCGATCTCGCGACGGCCCGGGGAGCCCATACGGCCGGTCTCGCCCACCGAGTAGGGAGGGAAGTTGTAGTGCAGCAGGAAGGTCTCCTTGTAGGTGCCTTCCAGCGCGTCGATGAACTGCTCGTCCTCGCCGGTGCCGAGGGTGGCGACCACGAGGGCCTGGGTCTCGCCGCGGGTGAAGAGCGACGAACCGTGGGCGCGCGGCAGCACGCCGACCTGCGACACGATCGGGCGCACGGTGCGGACGTCGCGTCCGTCGATGCGGGAGCCGGTGTCGAGGATGTTCCAGCGGACGACCTTGGACTGCGCTTCCTTGAACGCGGCCTTGACCTTCTCGGCGGGGAACTTGGCCTCGCCCTCGGCCGGACAGAGAGCCGCGATCACCTTCGCCTTCACGGCGTCGACGGCGGCGTAGCGCTCCTGCTTCACGGTGTTCTTGTAGGCGTCGCGGAGTTCCGCTTCGCAGACGTCGAGCACGGCCTTCTCCACGTCGCCGTTCTCGGGCGCTGAGAAGTTGCGGGGCTCCTTGGCGGCCTTCTCGGCGAGGCGGATGATCGCATCGATGACCGGCTGGAAATGCTTGTGGCCGAACATCACGGCGCCGAGCATGGTCTCTTCGTCGAGCTCCTTGGCCTCGGATTCCACCATCAGCACGGCGTCCTGCGTGCCGGCGACGACGAGATCCAGGGTCGAGTTCTCGAGCTCGGGAACCGGCGGGTTCAGGATGTACTGGCCGTTCACGTAGCCGACGCGGGCCGCGCCGATCGGGCCGGTGAAGGGCACGCCCGACAGGGTGAGGGCGGCGGAGGCCGCCACCATGGCGAGGATGTCGGGATCGTTCTCGAGGTCGTGGGTCAGGACGGTGACGACGACCTGGGTGTCGTTGCGCCAGCCTTCGACGAAGAGCGGACGGATCGGGCGGTCGATGAGGCGGGAGACCAGCGTCTCCTTCTCGGAGGGACGGCCTTCGCGCTTGAAGTATCCGCCGGGGATGCGGCCGGCGGCGTAGGCGCGCTCCTGGTAGTTCACGGTGAGCGGCAGGAAGTCGATTCCGGCCTTGGGCTCCTTGCCCGACACGACGGTGGCCAGCACCGAGGTCTCGCCATACGTCGCCATCACGGCGCCGTCGGCCTGGCGGGCGACCTTGCCCGTCTCGAGGACGAGCTTGCGGTCGCCCCAGATCAGCTCTTCACGTTGTACGTCGAACATATGTCATGCCTTCCTGCGGTCGGGCGTGCCCGGCGCCGCCAGGGGCAAGACGGCAAGGAGTTCCGCGCCGGACCGGCGAAGAACTCCTGGCGATCCTGTCCCCGACGAGTGCGCCTCGAAGCGGCCCGATGGTCGCGCGGCCAGACCCATTCCGGCAGCGCGGGACGTCAATGAAACGCGGCCCTGAGCCAGGCTCGGGACCGCGAAAATCGCCTTAGCGGCGGATGCCGAGACGCTCGATGAGGCTGCGGTAGCGAGCCTCGTCCTTGCGCTTGACATAGTCGAGCAGCGAGCGGCGCTGCGAGACCATCTTCAGGAGGCCGCGGCGGGAATGGTTGTCCTTGCCGTGGGTCTTGAAGTGGCCGGTGAGGTTGGTGATCCGCTCGGTGAGGATCGCCACCTGGACCTCCGGAGAACCGGTGTCCTTGCCGCCGGTCGCGTATTCCTTGATGAGCGCAGTCTTGCGCTCGGCCGAAATCGACATCGCATTCCCTTTCGATACGGGTTTTCGGGTCGAGACGGTCCTCCTCGGGAGGGACCGCCTCAGCCTGGGACGGGGCCTGTGCCGGGATGTCGTCCAGCACGGTCGCGTTCACAAGCAGGTTTGGCCCCGTGCCCGTTTCCGGGTCGAGGCACCGAGACACATACACGAATCCGGGTCGCGTGCCACCCCCCGCGGCACCCCGGCGGGCCGTTGCCGGGCCGGGGAACAGAATTCCCCAAACTGTTATGCCGGCCCGGCACCCGCGCCAACGCCTTGATTCAGCACAGTGTCGGCCGATCTGCCGACATCTCTTTCATCGCAGCGTTACAGTCGGCGCTTAATTCAATCGTTGTCACGGACCACCAGAACATTCATATGGTTGGGGCTAGTCGGCGATCCCCTGTCGCCCAACAATTTACCATGTCGCCGGAAACACAATGGATAGAATCGCCGTAAAAATCCTGAAGCCAATAGCCTTCGCGGCACTAACATTTGGCGCAAGCTATTACTTGTTCAATTCAGCATTCGTCTCCCTGATTCTCAGCCTCGTCCCCCTATTACTCGGATGGCTGGGTGTGCTTGAAACGTTTTCGTACACGATCGCAGCAGCTTTATTCATCGCCGCCGTCGTCTGGTCCGTCGTTCCGGTGGATATGAAGAATCTGGTGGCGCTACAGACCGAGGCTGCAGTCAAGGAATTCTCGACGACGATGCCTACGCCAAAAAAGCCCGACTGAGACTTTCCAACTGCTTCATCGGGTAGCTCGATGGAAGCGCCTGACGAATCAGGCCGTCAGCGCCTCGCTCACGCCGCGGATGTCCCGAACCAAGGCGTCGATCCGATCCGGATCGGAATCCCAGGCGAACATGAACCGGGCGCCTCCGCCGATAAACGTGTAGAAACGCCACCCCCTCTCCCGCAAAGCCTCCAGCCGCTCGGGGGAGGCCTTCAGGAACACCGCATTGGCCTCCACCGGGAACATGGCGGTGAAGCCGGGGCATTCCGCCACCGAAGCGGCGAGGCGTTGCGCGCAGGCATTGGCATGGGCCGCGTTGCGGAGCCAGGCGCCGCCTTCCAGCATTCCGACCCAGGGGGCGGTGAGGAAGCGCATCTTCGAGGCGAGCTGACCCGCCTGCTTGCAGCGATAGCCGAAATCCTCGGCGAGGGCAGGATCGAAGAACAGGATCGCCTCGCCTGCCGCCATTCCGTTCTTGGTGCCGCCGAAGCAGAGCAGATCGACGCCAGCCCTCCAGGTCATCTCCGCGGGCTCGCAGCCGAGGCTGGCGCAGGCATTGGCGAAGCGCGCCCCGTCCATATGAAGGCGCAGACCAAGGTCACGGCAGGCAGCGGAGATCGCCCGGATCTCGTCGAGCGTATAGACCTGCCCCGTCTCGGTTGGCTGGGTAATGGTCACGACCCGGGGCTTGGGGAAGTGGATGTCCGAGCGGCCGGAGGCGAGCCCGCGGATGAGGGCGGGGGTAAGCTTGCCGTCGGCGCTCGCCGCCACCAGCAGCTTCGAGCCGTTGGAAAAGAACTCCGGCGCGCCGCACTCGTCGGTCTCCACATGGGCCGAGGCCGAGCAGATGACGCTATGGTAGGATTGGCACAGGGAGGCCAGCGCCAGGGAGTTCGCGGCGGTACCGTTGAAGGCGAAGAACACCTCCGCATCCGGCTTGTCGAACAGATCGCGGAACGCGTCCGATGCCCGCTTCGTCCAGGCATCCTCTCCATAGGCGGGCACCGAACCGCCATTGGCCGCTTCGGTGGCGGCCCAGACCTCGGGGCAGATGCCGGCGTAATTGTCGCTGGCGAATTGCTGGGGTTCGGTCTTCATCGTCACTTCGCCTTCCGTCGGTCCCGCAGGAGAGCCGAAGCGACGCGTGGCGAAACCCGTTTCGTTGCCGGTTCGGCCACATCCCCTCCAGTCGATGAGGGCTCCACCTTGCTCGGATCAGCAGGTTGGCGTCGGGCGTCGCCGCGACTCTTGATGCAAAGGGAAGCTTAACAGCGCGCGGGGCCAGCCGCAACGCGACGAGAGTGATGCGTACCGCCCGTCCTCCGACACTCGAAGGACGGGCGGGGAACTACCTTCAGGCCGTCGGGCGACCCGAGCGACCGGAATAGCGGCGACGGAGGTAGGAGACGACTTTGGGGAGAAGGAAGGCGAGGATCAGCTTGCGCATGCGCGACACTCCGGAAAGGGAAGAAGATACGGCTCCATCCGGAGCCGCCTGTCTGGAGAGCAATGATCGGCCCGGCGTTGCGTTCCTTGGCCGGCTTCACAGATGGGATGCGACGGCCCGTCAGAGCTCCAGCGTCAGCGTGACCGGGACATGGTCGGAGGGACGCTCCCAACCGCGTGCCTCGCGGAAGACGTCCACCGCGCGGGCGGTGCCGTCGAGATCCGGCGAGACCCAGACATGGTCGAGGCGACGCCCCTTGTTGGCGGCGGACCAGTCGGGCGAGCGGTAGCTCCACCACGTGTAGATCTTCTCCGGCTCAGGCGTCAGGACGCGGGCGGTATCGATCCAGCCGGCCTCACCACGCAGGAGCTCCAGCGCTTCCGTTTCTACCGGCGTGTGGCTGACGACGGAGAGAAGCTGCTTGTGCGACCAGACGTCGTGCTCGAGCGGCGCCACGTTGAGGTCGCCCACCAGGATCGCCGGGCCGGCCATGCGCCGCCCGCCCCATTCACGCAGGTCGCGGAGGAAATCGAGCTTGTGGGCGAATTTCGGGTTGAGGCCGGCATCCGGAATGTCGCCGCCGGCCGGAACGTAGAAGTCATGAATCACGAAGCCGGCGGCAGCGCCAGCCTCCGGCCCGAGCGCCGCCGAGATGTGGCGGGCATCCGGCTTCCCGCAGAAGGCCATGACGTCGCGGGTGAGCAGGGGAAAGCGCGATAGGATGGCGACGCCGTTATAGCCCTTCTGGCCGGCGAACACGACGTTCTCGTAGCCCGAGCCGCGCAAGGCCTTGAGGGGAAAGGCATCGTCCGGGCACTTCGTCTCCTGCAGGCAGAGCACGTCGGGCTTCACCTCGGCGAGAAACCGAAGGACGAGATCGATGCGCAGCCGCACCGAATTGATGTTCCAGGTGGTGACGGAGAGGCGCAACGGGTCTAGCTCACATATGTCATAAGGATCGGGACCGGCCGCTTCGATAGACCGGATCGGCCCGCCCGTCGCCGCACAATTGCCGCGTTCCATCGTCGAGAGGGATGCGCCGTCGCAGATACTGGAAGGATCGCCCGTCGTGTCGCGCACCCGCTCTGCGCTTTTCAATATTTACTGGGCCGCCTGGACCGCTTGTTTCGCGCTGCCCCTCGTGGTGCTCGCGATCCTCGGTTGCCCGACACGGCCGATCCGTGCGGCGACGCGGCTGTGGTCGCGCGGCATCCTGTTCGGCCTGCGTCATATCGTCGGCCTGACCTATGTGGAGGAGGGGCGCGCGCATATCCCCTCCGAGCCGTGCCTGATCGTGGCCAACCACCAATCGGCCTGGGAGACCCTGGCCTTTCTCATCCTGATCCCGAACGTCGCCATCGTGGCCAAGCGCGAACTCGTGGCGATTCCCATCGTGGGCTGGTTCCTGCGCCGTTCGCCGATGATCATCATCGACCGGGCCAACGGCACCCAGGCCCTGCGCACGATGATCGACGAGAGCCGGCTCGCCATCGCGGAAGGCCGCTCCATCCTGATGTTCCCGGAAGGCACCCGGAGCACCATCGACGCGCCGGTGCAGTTCAAGCGCGGGGTCGAGCTGCTCTATGCCAAGCTCGGTCTGCCCGTCCTGCCGGTGGCGGTGAATTCGGGCCTGTACTGGCCGCATGGCGGCTCGCGCCACATTCCCGGGACGGTGGTGGTGAGCTACCTGGAAACCCTGAAGCCGGGCCTCTCGGGCGGAGAGTTCATGCGGGGCACGCAGGACGCGATCGATGCCGAGCTGAACCGTTGGCGGAGCGGCAACCCGGAAATGAGCCTTCAAGCGTCGTAAGCCTCCAAACCGCTCCTCGAAGAGCCGAGGCCGGCATGGCCCGGAGCCCGTCGTGCTTCCGATAGATCGATCCTCCCTCCACGCGAGGGAAATAACTCCCGCCTAGGTTGTGTGAGTTAATCCACAGTTAGTAAGGTTGTCCTATATGCTTGCGGCAAGACCACAACCGCAAGGTTAACCGCCATGACCGCAATCGCAGCAGCATCGACGGCGGGGACGACTGTTGGCAGGCCCGGCGCCGACAAGTCGCAGAACGGGGCACAAGCTCCCGCCGCTACGGCCTCATCCGCCGTGACGAAACCCGCCGCCGTGATCGACCTGAGCGCCAATGCCAGATCGGTACTCGCCAGCCTCGTGGGAACGTCGACGGGGACCAAGGACGTCACGCCGTTCGAGACGATGCTCAAAGAGCGGACCGACGCCCTAACGCAGAAACTGCTCAAGGCGTTTGCGGACAAATCCATTCCCGCGGACGAATCGTTCACGCTGCAGCTCGACGATCTTGGGAATCTCAGAACCGACAGCCCATACAAGAAGACGATGGAGGAGATTTTCGAAAAAGATCCCGACCTCGCCAAGGAATTCAAGGAGATCGCCTCCCTCAACTCCATGAAGGCAGCTCAGAAGGCCATGGAGGCCTTCGAGAAGGAGAAGGCCGCCGCCAGGGACGATGATGAGAGAAGTGCGGCACAGAGCCGGTTCACCACGCGCCTATCGACGTCGCTGGAACTCTCGAAGACAATGGTCCTGAAGGACGGAAAACTGACGTCGCTGAGCCTGGACTTCATGACGAAGTCGGTGGGCGAAACCGTCGCGCCGAAAGCGAGCGAGAAAGCCAAGCAGCTGGCCGCCAAGGGGGTATCCATCGAGGTCTGAGCCAGAGCGTCCGCGTATGACGCTGGAGATCTTCCGGCTCGATGCTTCCGCAAAATTGGCCTGTCCCGGCCGCCTGAAGCGGCAGCTCACAGTGATCCGGCACCCGGTGCAAGGGGCTCTGCCTCGACGGCCACGGATTGGGGAGCTGGATGAGCGAGACGCCCTTCTCCCCTCCACCCGGGATGGGAATGGCCTTCACTGCGCCTTGATCTGCTTCTCCATCGCCTTGTCCTCGCTGCGCCCGTAATTGATGAAGAACTGGCTGCCGTCGATGGCCTTGCCCTTCTGCAGGTTCGAGAGCTGGACCGTGGTCTGGTAGCCTTGCGGATCGGTGATCCGCCACTGGCTGAGCGTCTTCACCTCGGCGTCGAAAAACAGCTGGATCTTCGAGGTACCGCCCAGTGTCGCACGGTCCTCCAGCGAGATGCGGATGCCGCCCGGATCGTTGGCGATGTCCGACACGGTGAGGTCGCGGGCAAGGTCGATCTTATCGCGCAGCAGGAATTTCAGCGGCGTCTGCGAGATGAAGTAGAGGTCCTGGGTCTTCAGCTTGCGGTCCTTCACCGCCACCGACGTGCCGTCCGCCACCACCTCCATGGGGGAGGGCTGGTCGTAGTCGAAACGCAGGCGGCCAGGCTTGGCCAGCGTCAGCTTGCCCCCGATGCGGCGCCCATCGGCGGCGATCTGGACGAAGTTGCCGCTGAGCGTGGTCATTCCGTTGAAATAGGCATTGGCCTGGGCGAGCACGGCGGCGGGCTCGGCATCCAGCATGGACGACGCGGCGGTGGGGGCGCCGACGGCGGCGACCTTGGCGGGCGCGTCCGAGGGCGCGGCCTTCGCGGCGGGTTTCGCGCCGGAGGCGGCCTTGTCCGCCCCCGCCTTGGCGTCCTTGGCGGGTTTGGGCGCCTGGGCCGCCGGCTTCTTCGGCGCGGTGGGAGCGGCCGGGGGCGCTTCCGGCTCGGGAGCGGGGGCCGGCGCGGGCTGCTCCTTGCGGCCGAACAGACCGTCGAGGAAGGACGAGACCTGCGCCGTGGCCGGCGCGGGTTGGAGGCCGGCCGCCAGCACGAGGAGCGAGCCGGCGGCGAGAAGGTGGCGTCGGCCGGTCATCCTGGGGCGTTCTCCGAAGTCGGGTGGGGTTCGGCTTAGAACTCGACCCTGTGGCGAATATGGGACGGGACCTCCCTCGCCCCAAAAGGGAGACGGACGGTACTCATACCGTTCTCCGCTCGATCGCCTCGGATCGTGCGGTCGCCGCGGGTCTCCCTCTCCCGTGTGGGAGAGGGTACCCGCGGTACATCTCGTTCTTCGATGATCAGCCGGTTCGACGGAATCGGTCCAGCGGATCACGTCTCACTCGTCATCGTCCATCATCGACGAGGACATGGAGATCGACCCCATGCTGGACGGCGCGGTTTCCATCAGGATCTCGCGTTTGCCGGCGTGGTTGGCTTGGCCCACGATGCCCTCGACCTCCATCCGCTCCATGATCGAGGCGGCGCGGTTGTAGCCGATCTGCAGGCGGCGCTGGATGTAGCTGGTGGAGGCCTTGCGGTCCCGCATCACCACCTGCACCGCCTGGTCGTAGAGGTCGGCCCCCGCATCGATCCCGCCGCCCGCATAGGCGCCGGCATCGAAGATCGGCGCGTCGATCTCCTCGGCCTCGGCGGCCGCCGCCTTGTCGGCCTTGGAGGCCTTGGCCGGCTTCTCCTCGGGCGGGTTCTCGTCCACGGTGACGGCTTCGAGATAGGACGGCCGGCCCTGACGCTTGAGGTGGGCGACCACGCTCTCGACTTCCGAATCCGAGCAGAACGGGCCGTGGACGCGGGTGGTGCGGCCACCTCCGGCCATGAACAGCATGTCGCCCTGGCCCAGCAGCTGCTCGGCGCCCATCTCGCCCAGGATCGTGCGGCTGTCGATCTTCGAGGTGACCTGGAAGGAGATCCGGGTCGGGAAGTTCGCCTTGATCGTGCCGGTGATGACATCGACCGAGGGGCGTTGCGTCGCCATGATGAGGTGGATGCCGGCGGCACGCGCCATCTGCGCGAGACGCTGGATCGCGCCTTCGATGTCCTTGCCGGCCACCATCATCAGGTCGGCCATCTCGTCGACCACGATAACGATGTAGGGCAGGGCCGAGAGGTCCATCTCCTCCGTCTCGAACACGGCCTGGCCGGTCTCGCGGTTGAAGCCGGTATGGATCTCGCGGGTGATGATCTCGCCCTTGGCCCGCGCTTCCGCCATCCGGGCATTGTAGCCGTCGATGTTGCGGACCGCGATCTTGGACATCTTCTTGTAGCGCTCCTCCATCTCGCGCACGGCCCATTTGAGGGCGATGACCGCCTTCTTCGGGTCGGTGACGACGGGGGAGAGCAGGTGCGGGATGCCGTCATAGACGGACAGTTCCAGCATCTTGGGGTCGACCATGATCAGGCGGCACTCTTCCGGCTTCATCCGGTAGAGGAGCGACAGGATCATCGTGTTGATCGCCACCGACTTGCCCGAGCCGGTGGTGCCGGCCACCAGCAGGTGGGGCATCTTGGCGAGATCGGCGATGATCGGTTCGCCGCCGATATTCTTGCCGAGGCACAAAGCGAGCTTGTGCTTGCTGATGCAGAAATCGGCCGAGGACAACAGCTCGCGCAGGTAGACGGTCTCGCGGGTCTCGTTGGGCAGTTCGATGCCGATGACGTTACGGCCGGGCACCACCGCCACGCGGGCCGAGACAGCCGACATGGAGCGGGCGATGTCGTCCGAGAGGCCGATGACGCGGCTCGACTTGGTGCCGGGGGCCGGCTCCAGTTCGTACAGGGTCACGACAGGGCCGGGGCGCACGGCGAGGATGTCGCCGCGCACGCCGAAATCCTGCACCGTTTGCTGGAGGTTCAGCGCGTTCTGCTCCAGCACGTCGGCATCGACCTCCTCGGTGCCGGTCACCGGCGGCTCGGCCAGCAATTCCAGCGAGGGGTGCTCGTAATCCTCGTTCTCCACCAGCGACATCGGCGTGTGCCGGCCGGCCGGGATCAGCGTGGCGCGGGGCTCGGGGAAGATCGCGCGGGACGGGGACGGGGCAGGCGGCGGGGCCGGCAGGGCGAGGACGGGAGCCGGGGCTTCCTCCATCTCGACCGGTGCGGCGGCTTCGGGGACGGCCGGCGCTTCCGCCACCTGCGGCTCGGGCTCCGGAGCCGGGGCGGCGGCCTTCGGGTTGCGCAGCAGGACCGGGCGCGGCGGCAGCGGCGTGAAGACCGGAGCGGCCCTGGCAGGGGAGGGGGCCTGCATCGGAGTGGCTTGCGCGACGGAGGCGTCCATCACGGGAGCTTCCGCGACGGGGGGCTGCATCACGGGAGCTTGCATCACGGGAGCCTGCGCCACCGGGGCGGCGGGCATGCGGGCCGGGCGGATCGCAGCGCGGGCGGCCATGGCCGAGACGGCAACCGAACGCTGGGGGGCAGGCCCGGTCTGCTCGATGACGAGAGCCAGGGTGGCCGCCTCGGCGACTTCGGCGACGCGGTCCTCGTGGCTCGGCTCGTCCCTGACGGGCGCGGACTGGCCATAGTCTTGGCCGTTATCTTGGCCGTTGGCGGGCAGGGGCGCGCCGCCGCGGTCGAACCGCATCAGCCGGTCGAGGACGTAGACCGGGCTGGGCGGCAGCGGGCGCAGGAGCGAGATGTCCACGGGCGGCGAGACCATGAAGGGTGAGGTCTCGTCTTCCTGCGCGCTGACCGGGGCGAGATCCGGCACCGGAGAAACCGCTGGCACGAACGGAGCCACAGCCTCGTCGGAATCGGCCTGGATCGCCGACCATGTCTCCACGGCGGTCGAATCCTCGCCATCGAACCAGGCGCGCATGGCGGCCCAATCCGGAACCTCGGTCCAATCGCGGTCGACGGGCAGCGGGGCCGGCTCGGCGGCGACGATCGGCTCGCTCACCGCTGCGGGGATCGGCAATGTCTCCTCGACGATGGTGGCGAGGACGGCCTGCGGTCGACGATCGGGCGAGCGGAAGAAGCGCACTCCGGGCGGCGGGGTATAGGGCTGGCGCCACAGGGGCTGGGGCGGCTCGGGGGGGATCGCGGCGAGAAGCGCGGCCTCGGCCGCCTCCTGGGCGGCACGTTCCGCTTCCGCGGCGGCGAGGGCGGCGCGTTCGGCGGCCTGCCGTGCCTCGTCCTCGGCCTGCCGCGCGGCGCGGACCTGCTCCTCCTGCGCCAGGCGCTCGGCATCGAGCGCCCGCTGGCGACGCTCCTGCAGCACCGGATCCGGAGTGCGGGTGTAGCGCACCGCCGGCGCGTCCGGCTCGGGCGCGGAATGGGCCGGCGCGTCGTAGCCCTCCGGCGTGATGGAGGCGGGACGACGCGGCGAACGGATCAGCACGCGCGGGCTCGATGCGCCGTGGTCGATCCGGCTCTCGCCGGTCGAGTCCATGGCCGCGATGCCCGAGGAACGGGCGAGATCGGTTGTGGCGCGGTCGTCGAAGACGTGGTCCGGCCAGGCCTGCGCCTCGGCCCATTTGCCCTGCTCCAACCAAGGCTGGGCCTGGGGAGCGGGGGCGTCGTGCACCATGTCCCGGGGGGCCGTGAGCCAGGATTGCGCCGGGCGCGGCGAGACCAGGCTCGGGCGCTGGGGCGGTCCGGCGAGGCGCCGGGTCAGGCTTGCGCGCAGGCTGATCAGCCTGTGCGCGAGGGCGCCCAAGGTCAGGCCGGGGCGGTCACCACCGCGTCCGGGCCGAGAGGGATCACGATGAGAATAGGGAGGCCGTCCCGATGCGCGCATGATGCTCTGAATTGACTCGTAGGGTACCGGTCCGCGTCCTCGACAGGAGCGGTTCTTCCCGAAGCTAGGGCCAACGTCGTTAACAGACGCTTGCCCGTATCCCGCGAAGTGTCGGATTGCCGAGGGAACGCGACGCCGCCTCCCCCTGGAGCCCCGGCGCGTAACCGGTTAGGTTAGGGAACCCAATGAAGCGCTTCGGATCACACGGGTTTCCTTCGACGACCCTGCCGGTCCGTCCCCGCGCCATGCAGATAGTGCGTCACACTCGCTAGAGGCCCCCTGCCCCTTGGCCGAAACGACACGAAGAACCGCCTTCAAGTCCCTCTATCGTCACGGTTTCGCCCGTGTGGCGGCCTGTGCCGGGCGGAGCCATCCGGCCGACCCGGAGAGCAATGCCGATGGAATTCTGTCGCTCGCCGAGGAATGCCATCGGGCGGGAGCGGTCCTCGCCGTGTTCCCGGAACTCTGCGTCTCGGCCTATTCCATCGAGGACCTGCTGCTGCAGGCGACCCTGCTCGATGCGGTGGAGACGGCGATCACCCGCATCGTCGCGGCCTCGACCGAGCTGACTCCCATTCTCGTGGTCGGCGCGCCTCTGCGCTGGCGCCACCGCGTCTACAATTGCGCGGTCGCCATCCACCGGGGCCGGGTGCTCGGCGTGGTGCCCAAGAGCTACCTGCCGAATTACCGGGAATTCTACGAGAAGCGCCATTTCGCCTCCGGCGCCGGTCTCCTCGGCGAGTCGATCACCCTCGGCAGCGGTGTCGTCCCCTTCGGTCCGGACCTGCTCTTTTCGGCCGAGGACCTGCCCGGCTTCACCCTCGGCATCGAGGTCTGCGAGGACCTCTGGGTGCCCGCTTCCCCGGGCACCGATGCGGCCCTGGCCGGCGCCACCGTGCTCGCCAACCTGTCGGGTAGCCCGATCACCGTGGGGCGCGCGGAATCACGGGCCATGCTCACGCGGTCGGCCTCGATGCGCTGCTCCTGCGCCTATGTCTACGCGGCGGCGGGCCTCGGCGAATCCACCACCGACCTGTCCTGGGACGGCCAGACCAGCATCGACGAGGTCGGCATCCGCCTCGCCGAGGGCGAACGCTTCGCCGCCGGGCCGGTGGCGACCCTGGCCGATATCGACCTCGACCTCCTGGCGCAGGAGCGGCTCCAGACCGGAAGCTTCGACGACAATGCGCGCGGGCGCGGGCTGTCCTACCGCACGATCCGCCTCCGGCTCGGTCCGCCCTCGGGCGATCTCGGCCTGAGGCGCCGGGTGGAGCGCTTTCCCTTCGTACCGGCCGATATCGGCCGCCTCGCCCAGGATTGCTACGAGGCCTACAACATCCAGGTGGCGGGCCTCGCCAAGCGGCTCGCCGCCACCGGCACGAAGAAAGCAGTCATTGGTATTTCGGGCGGCCTCGATTCGACTCATGCCCTCATCGTCGTGGCCAAGGCCTTCGACAGGCTCGGCCTCCCACGGACGGACATCCTCGCCTACACCCTGCCGGGCTTCGCCACGTCGAACGCCACCAAGGCCAATGCCCACGCGCTGATGGCAGCCCTCGGCACCACGGCGGGGGAGATCGATATCCGGCCAGCGGCGCGGCAGATGCTCGCCGATATGGGCCACCCGTTCGGGCAGGGGGAGCCGGTCTACGACGTCACCTTCGAGAACGTGCAGGCGGGGCTGCGGACCGATTACCTGTTCCGGCTCGCAAACCAGAACGGCGGCATCGTCATCGGCACGGGCGACCTGTCGGAACTGGCGCTCGGCTGGTGCACCTACGGCGTCGGCGACCAGATGAGCCATTACGGCGTCAATTCCGGCGTGCCCAAGACGCTGATCCAGCACCTGATCCGTTGGGTCATCGCCAGCGGCCAGATCGGCGAGGGCGCCAACGCCACCCTGCAGGCGATCCTCGCCACCGAGATTTCGCCCGAACTCGTACCCACGGAGGAGGGCGGCTCGCCCCAGAGCACGGAGGCCAAGATCGGCCCCTATGCGCTGCAGGATTTCAACCTGTTCTACACCCTGCGCTACGGCTTCAAACCGTCGAAGATCGCCTTCCTCTCCCTCCATGCCTGGGGGGATGCGAAGCGTGGCGCATGGCCGCCGGACTTTCCCGAGGGCAAGCGTCAGGCCTATGGGCTGCCGGAGATCCGCGCCTGGCTCGGCGTGTTCCTGCAGCGCTTCTTCGGCTTCAGCCAGTTCAAGCGCTCGGCCATGCCCAACGGCCCGAAAGTCGCGGCCGGGGGCTCGCTCTCTCCGCGCGGCGACTGGCGCGCACCCTCCGACGGCAATGCCCGGATCTGGCTCGACGAGCTCGCCCGCAACGTCCCCGAAAACTGATCGACATAGTCCGGTCCGATTATGGCACTATCGGCTGAGTCGGGGTGGCCAGTCGGAGACCGACCGATGCAAAGCTACAACGTGTTCTGCCTGAAGTCCGTCAGCGGCCTGTGCTGCGCGGTACCCGAGTGCCGTGCCGTTCCGAGCTTTCTGAGCGCACGGAACTGGGCGTTCAGCGGACGGCTGAGCGACGAAGCCGAGGCCCCGGCCGATTTCGACGAGCGGGCCGCGACCACGGCGGTGCGCTTCAACGGCTTCTACCTGTTCGAGACCATGGACCGGCGCTTCAACTGAGCGGGCGCGCCCTCACCGCGGCGATCATTCCTTAAGGGGCCCCATGCGAGGGTCCCGCCGGTCGCACCAAGCGGAGCCGGAGACCGGCCGTCATGTCGGACAATCGCAAGGAAGCGCGGCAGAGGACGTTCCTCAAGGGCCGCATCATCTTCAACAACGGCGCGTCGAGCATGGATTGCCTCGTCCGCGACATGTCCGCGACCGGTGCGCGCCTCGCGCTGACGGAGACCGCGACCCTTCCGGAGATGTTCGACCTCTTCATCCCCCAGAAAGAGCGGACCTATAAGGCGAACCTGCGCTGGCGCCGCGCCGATGGCATCGGTGTCGCCTTCGCGGACGAGACCACAGCCGCCGCTCCGGTTCCGCCGCCCCAGGACGATCCGGCCGCGATGCTGGCCCTGATCCGTCGCATCGCCGAACTCGAAGCCGAGAACGCCGCCCTGCGCCGGCTGATCGCCGCGACGCGGGCGCCTGCCAGCGTCGCCTGATCGTTCACGCCGCGTCGAGGGCCGCCCTGATCTGCGCCGCGTGGATGCCGAGGAGATCGTTGTCGGCCATTCCCCCCGTATGCCGGCCCAGCGCCACGCCGTCGAAGCGCGGCACGATGTGGATGTGGAGGTGGAACACCGTCTGCCCGCCGGCGGGCTCGTTGTACTGGAAGACGGTCAGGCCATCGGCCGCGAAGGCCGTCTTCACCGCGCGGGCGACGCGCTGCACGGTAGCAATGGTCGCGGCTAGCGATGCGGGATCCGCATCGAGCAGTCCGCGCGCCGGGGCCTTGGGGATGACCAGGGTATGGCCCGGCCCCTGGGGCATCACATCCATGAAGGCGAGGGTGTGCTCGTCCTCGTAGACCTTGTGGGCGGGAATCTCGCCCCGCAGGATCTTCGCGAAGACGTTGTCGGGATCATACTGCGCAGCTTCGACGTTTGAGGGCATGGGCCGGTCTCCATCGCGGATGTGCGTCTGCGGTTTTCCGGCCGGACCTTGCACAGACTGGCCCCCGGCGTCCACGGCGCGGGGATCGTCCCTTCGATGAGAGTTTCGCCGGCATGGCGCATGAGAGCAACGGCGCGATCTACACCGCCGCAGGGGCCAACCTCGCCATCGCGGCGGCGAAGTTCGTGGGCGCCTTCTTCACCGGTTCCTCGGCCATGCTGGCGGAGGGAGTCCATTCGCTGGTGGACACCGCCAACCAGATCCTCCTCCTCGTCGGCCTGTCGCGGGCCAAGAAACCGGCCGATGCGCGCTTTCCGTTCGGCTATGGGCGCGAGGTCTATTTCTACGCCTTCATCGTGGCGCTGTTCATCTTCCTCGGCGGCGGCGCCTTCGCGGTCTACGAGGGCATCCACAAGATCCACTACCCGGAGGCCTCTGCCGACGCGGTGATCTTCGGCCGCACCATTCCGGGCTTCTGGGTCAACCTCTCGATCCTCGGCTTCGCGGTGCTGGCCGAGGGCTATTCCTGCACCGTCGCCCTCAAGGCGTTCTGGGCCGAGAAGGGCGATCGGGAGGCGATCACCGCGATCCGCCGGAGCAAGGATCCGGCCCTGTTCACGGTCCTGATCGAAGATGTCGCCGCTCTTCTCGGTCTGACGGTCGCGCTGGCAGGCGTGATCCTCGCCGAATGGCTGCAGATGCCCGCCCTCGACGGCTGGTCGTCCATCGGCATCGGCGCGATCCTGATTGGGATGGCGCTGTTCCTGATGATCGAGACGCACGGCCTCCTCGTCGGCGAGGCGGCCGCCCCCGAGACCGTGGCGGCGATCGAGGAAACGGTGCGGACGGAGCCGGGCGTCCGCCACGTCAACGCGGTGCTGACCCAGCATCTCGGCCCCTCCGACATCCTGGTGAATGTCAGCCTCGACATGGAGGACGACCTCAAGGCCGGCGAGGTCGAGGCGATGGTCGGCCGCCTCGATGCCCGGCTGAAGGCGCGCAACCCGGCGGTGAAACGCGTCTTCATCGAGATCCAGGCGAAGGATTCCACCGCCTGACGGTCAGGCGTCGGCCAGGGCCTTCGCGATGTCGCCTTCGAGATCCGCGGGCTTGGCGGTGGGCGGGTAGCGGCCGATCACCTTGCCGTCGCGGCCGACGAGGAACTTGGTGAAGTTCCACTTGATGCCCTTGGTGCCGAGGAGGCCGGGCTTCTCCTGTTTCAGATGGGCGAAAACCGGGTCGGTGCCGGCCCCGTTCACCTCCACCTTGGCCAGGACGGGGAAACTGACATCGTAGGTCAGGCTGCAGAATTGCGCGATCTCCCCGGCATCGCCCGGCTCCTGGGCGCCGAATTGGTTGCAGGGGAAGCCGAGCACCACGAGCCCCTCCTCGCGGTGCTTGCGCCAGAGCGCCTCCAGCCCCTCGTATTGCGGGGTGAAGCCGCATTTCGAGGCGGTGTTGACCACGAGCACGACCTGCCCCCGATGCTGGTCGAGGGGATAGGGCGTGCCGTCGGCGGCCTTGGGGGCGAAATCGAACAGGCTGGTCATGCGGCGGTGCGCTTCTCGACGAGGCGGGCGAGGTAGGAGCTGCCCAGGGGGATGATGCTGTCGTCGAAATCGAAGGCCGCGTTATGCAGGCCCGGCCCCGGCGTCCCGCCGATCCAGGCATAGGCTCCCGGCACCACCATCAGCATGTCGGCGAAATCCTCGCTGCCCATGCGCGGCACTGCGTCGTCGTCGACGCTCGCGGCCCCGAAGATCTCGCGGGCGATCTCGGCAGCCGCGGCGGCATGGGCGGCGCTGTTCTCCAGAACCGAGAACGTGTCGCGGATTTCCACCCCGATCTCGACTCCGTGGGCGAGGGCGATGCCCTGCGCGACCTCGCGGATGCGGCGCGAGACGAGCGCGCGCACGCCGGCATCGAAGGTCCGCACCGTGCCGGCGAGATGGGCGCCCTCAGGAATGACGTTGTAGGCCGCCCCCGCATGGATCTGGGTCACGGAAAGCACGGCGCTCTTCAGCGGGTCGGCATTGCGCGAGACGATGGATTGCAGCGCCTGGACCAGGGCAGAGGCCGCCACGATGGAATCGAGACCGCGATGCGGTTCCGCCGCGTGGGCGCCGCGCCCGGTGATGCGGATATCGAAGAAGTCCGCCGCCGCCATCATCGGGCCGGGCCTGATCTTGAGCTTGCCGTGCGGGCCGCTGGGGGTGTTGTGGAGCCCGTAGATCTCGTCGCAGGGGAAGCGCTCGAACAACCCGTCGGCCAGCATGGCGCGGGCGCCGCCGAGCCCTTCCTCCGCCGGCTGGAACACGAACAGGGCGGTGCCGTCGAAATCGCGCGTCTCGGCGAGGTAGCGGGCCGCGCCGAGCAGCATGGTGGTGTGGCCGTCATGGCCGCAGGCGTGCATCTTGCCCGGAATCGTGGAGCGATGGGGGAGGTTGGTCTCCTCCTCGATCGGCAGCGCGTCCATCTCCGCCCGCAACCCGATGCGGCGCCCAATGGCCGAGCGCCCCTGCAGCACGCCGACGACGCCGGTTCCGCCGAGCCCGCGATGGACCTCGATGCCGTAGCGCTGCAGCTGCTCGGCCACGAGGTTGGAGGTGCGCACCTCCTCGAAGCCGATCTCGGGATGGGCGTGGATGTCCCGGCGGATCGCCGTGAGGTCGTCGGCGAAGGATCGGATACGGTCGATCGGGCTCATCGGGTCTCCTCGTGATCGGACGGCTCGGGAGCGGGATTCGTGCCGTCCCGACGGAAGGGCGTCATCTCGCCGAGCACCGAGGCCGCCTCGACGACATGCTCGCGCTCGCGGCGGAGATAGTCGGCGATGGCCCGGCGCAGGGCGGGATCGGCGATGTCGTGGGCCGAATGCATCAGCACCGGGGCGTAGCCACGGGCGAGCTTGTGCTCTCCCTGCGCGCCGGCCTCGACGCGCTTGAGGCCGCGCCGGATCGCGAAATCGATGGCCTGATAGTAGCAGACCTCGAAATGCAGGAACGGGTGGTCCTCGTTGCAGCCCCAGTTCCGGCCATAGAGCGCGACGTCGCCGATGAGGTTGATCGCACCGGCGATGTAGCGTCCCTCGCGCTTGGCCATCACCAGCAGGACGCGCTCGGGCATGCGCTCGCCGAGCAGGCCGAAGAACGTGCGGTTGAGATAGGGCCGGCCCCATTTGCGCGCGCCGGTATCCGAGTAGAACTCGTAGAACGCATCCCAATGGGCCGGGGTCAGGTCGGCCCCGGTGACGTGCTCGATGGTGATGCCCTGGCTCAGGGCGTCGCGCCGCTCGCGCCGGATCGCCTTGCGCTTGCGCGAGGCCAGGGCACCGAGGAAATCCTCGAACCCGGCATAGCCCTCGTTGGACCAGTGAAACTGCTGGTCGACCCGCTGGAGCATCCCGACCTCCCCGGCCTGCTCCCACTCGCGCTCGCGCATGAACGTGACATGGATCGAGGAGGCCTTGGTCTCCGCCCGGAGGGCACGCAATCCGGCGATGAGGGCGGAGGCGGCCTCGTCCACGTCCTGACCCGGGGCGATCAGGAAGCGCGGGCCGGTGACCGGCGTGAACGGTACGCTGACCTGGAGCTTTGGATAATAGGCGCCACCGGCCCGCTCATAGGCATCGGCCCAGCCATGGTCGAAGACGTATTCGCCCTGGCTGTGGGATTTCAGGTAGCAGGGCGCAAGGCCGACGAGTTGCCCCTCGCGCTCCACAGCCACATGCAGCGGCAGCCAGCCGGTCTTGCGCGAGACGCAGCCGGAATCCTCGAGCGCCGACAGGAAGGCATGGGAGACGAACGGATTGTGGGTCTCGTCGCCCGCCGACAGGGTCTCGGGCGACGTGGCGCAGGCATCCCATTGCGCAGCGGGAATCTGGGCGAGGCCCGTGATGGCGCGAACCTGCAGCATCGGCGCAGGGTCCAGCGCATCCTCTGATGCCGGTCCGGTCTTTTCCATCACCGCAATCTAACCCTGCCGGGCGAGGGGACAAGCGCGAGTGACGAGCACGGCCGTCGCAGGCCAGCGGTTTCGGCGGGCCGACGACGATCCATCGCCGTCCCGGGCGATTACGGCCTGAACCCCTCGAACACCATCTGGTCGGCATGCTCGTGCGCACGCTGGCGCTGGTCGGGGTTGCGCACAGTCCAGGTCATCACCGGCATCCGGCCGAGATGGCGGCTGAGGAAGGTGGCAGCGCAGGGCAGGTCATCCACCCGCCAGGACAGGAAGTCGGGGCGGCTCGCCTCGAGATGGAGCAGGTTGGCGAGCGAATGCCGCAGGCCCTCCGTCATCAGCGCATAGGCCGGATCGTCCTGGCTGGTCTCGCCCACGATCCCGCGCGGGATCCGCGGCGCGAGGCCGGCGAAAGCCTCGATCAGGGCCGGGTCGAAGGACTTCACCGCCACCGGCCCGTCATACTCCGCCACGATGGCGGCCACGCGCTCGACCAAGCGAAGGTCGCCGGTAAAGCGCGACTTGACCTCGACCACGAGGGGCACCCGGCCGGCGATGGCCGCGAGGGTGTCGGGCAGGGTGGGGATCGTCTCGGAGGAGCCGGCAACCGCCAGGGACCGGAGGGCGTCCGTCCGCGTCTCGGCCACGAGGGCGACGGCGCCGGTGAGGCGCCCCAACGCCTCGTCGTGGAACACTATCGCCTCGCCATCGGCGCTGATCTGCACGTCGCACTCGATCGCGTAGCCTCCGGCGATGGCGGCCCGCGCCGCCGCCAGGGTGTTCTCGGGGATGCCCGCCGCGCGGTCATGCAAACCCCGATGGGCGATCGGCCTGGCCGTCAGCCAGGCAGGGGCGTTCGACCCCACCGTCATTTCACCTCGAACATCGCCTCGACCTCGACGGCGGCGTCGAGGGGGAGTTCGGCGACGCCCACGGTCGCGCGGGTGTGCCGGCCGCGATCACCGAGGATCTCCACCATCAGGTCGGAGGCTCCGTTCATGATCCCGGCAAGGCCCGCGAAGGTTGGAACGGCGTTGATGAAGCCGCCGAGCCTGAGGCACTGAACGACGCCGTGGTCGAGATCGCCGATGGCGGCTTGCAGCTGCGCCAGCACGTTCAGGCCGCAAAGCCGGGCCGCTGCGATGCCCTGTTCGGGCGAGACCTCGCCGCCGAGCTTGCCCTTGTGGGCATCGGCGAGCTTTCCGTCTGCGCCGAAGCAGATCTGGCCGGAAATGATGACGAGGTTGCCGGTGCGGATGAACGGCACGTAGTTCGCAACGGGGGAGGCCGCCTTGGGCAGGACCAGACCGAGGGTTTCCAGGCGTTCCTTGACCGTGCTCATCCGTCGTCTTTCCTCAAAGCTGGCCGGGATATCGCCGTGAAAGGCGATGGGCGCTCCCGAATTCATGCGGCGGGACTGAGCATGATCGCGCCATCTCGCGCAACCCGCTGGCGTCCGGCCGAGTGGTCGACCAAAGGGGCAGCCAAGTGCCAAGCTCGCAAGTGCGAAGCTCCAGCACCGGGCCAAGCGCCCCGGACATGGACCGGACCCGATCGAACGCGCCGTTACCGGCGCCCGTCGCTACAGCCTAACCACAAGGCGTGTCGGTCCTGTGAACACCCCACATCATTGACATAACGGGGCAATTCTCTAGTAATCGCAGCCGTGCCGCCCGGATTCGAGGCGGCACTTTCATTTGGTGCGGTGGCGCTCCTCGCGTGCCCGCTTTGACGAACGGGAAGTCGGGATCGTGACATCCGCTCTTCTGCCGACCTATGCCCGGGCTCCGATCGCTTTCGAGCGTGGAGAGGGTGCTTGGCTCGTAGCGCATGACGGCAAGCGATATCTCGATTTCGGCGCCGGCATCGCGGTCAACGCCCTCGGCCATGCCCATCCGCATCTCGTGGAGGCGCTGACCACCCAGGCGCAGAAGCTGTGGCACACCTCGAACCTGTTCGAGATTCCCGGGGGCGAACGCCTCGGCCGGCGGCTGGTGGACGCGACCTTCGCCGACGTGGCCTTCTTCGCCAATTCCGGTGCCGAGGCCAACGAGGCCGCCATCAAGATGGCGCGCAAGTACCATGCGGCCGGCGGCCATCCCGAGCGGTTCCGCATCGTCACCTTCGAGGGCGCGTTCCACGGACGGACGCTGGCGACCATCGCGGCCGGCGGCCAGCAGAAATACATCGACGGGTTCGGCCCGAAGGTGGACGGGTTCGACCAGGTGCCCTTCGGCGACCGCGAGGCCCTGCTCGCCGCCATCGGCCCCGAGACCGCAGCCCTGATGATCGAGCCGATCCAGGGGGAGGGCGGCATCCGCACGGTGCCGCCGGAGATGCTGCGCGACCTTCGGGCGCTCTGCGACGAGCACGGCCTGCTCCTGATCATGGACGAGGTTCAGACCGGCGTCGGCCGCACCGGCCGGCTGTTCGCCCATGAATGGTCGGGGGTGACCCCCGACATCATGAGCGCGGCCAAGGGCATCGGCGGCGGCTTCCCGCTCGGCGTCTGCCTCGCCACGGCGGAGGCCGCGCGCGGCATGACGGCGGGCAGCCACGGCACCACCTTCGGCGGCAACCCCCTCGCCATGGCCGTGGGCAACGCCGTGCTCGACGTGGTCCTGGCGGAGGGCTTCCTCGACCATGTCCAGCGCATGGGCCTGCTGCTGAAGCAGCAGCTCGCCTCGGTCATGGACCGCCATCCCAGGGTTATCACAGAGATTCGCGGGACCGCGCTGATCCTCGGCCTCAAGCTCGACGTGCCCAACACCACCTTCACGGCGGCCGCGCGCGACGAACACCTGCTGGTGATCCCCGCCGGCGACAATGTGGTCCGGCTCTTGCCGCCGCTCATCATCTCCGAGGCGGATGTGGCCGAGGCGGTGAAGCGAATCGACGCCACGGCGGGTCGTCTCCAAGTCCAGATGCGCGGCGCCGCCGAGTAACCGACAGGCCGTCCATCCCGCACGAGATGTCCCGACGCACGATACGAAGAACGGACCTATGAATTCCCACACCAACGGGGCCGCAACCGGGCCCCGCCACTTCCTCGACCTCAAGGATTTCTCCGGCGAGGCCCTGCGCTCCGTCCTGGATTCCGCGGCTGCGATGAAGGCACGCCGCCGCAAGGGAGAGGTCGCGGCCGATCGTCCGCTGACGGGCAAGATGCTGGCGATGGTGTTCGACCGGCCCTCGACCCGCACCCGGGTCTCGTTCGACGTCGCCATGCGTGAACTCGGCGGCGAGACGCTGATGCTGACGGGCAGCGAGATGCAGCTCGGCCGGGGCGAGACCGTGGGCGATACCGCCCGTGTGCTGTCGCGCTACATCGACGCGATCATGATCCGCATCCTCGACCACGACCTGATGCTGGAATTGGCCGAATATGCCGAGGTCCCGGTGATCAATGCCCTCACCAAGGTCTCGCATCCCTGCCAGATCATGGCCGACGTGCTCACCTTCGAGGAGCATCGCGGGCCGATCCAGGGGCGCACCATTGCCTGGTCGGGCGACGCCAACAACGTGCTGGCCTCCTGGGTCCACGCGGCGGCGCGGTTCGACTTCACCCTCAACATCGCCGCCCCCCTCGAACTCTCGACGCCACCCGCCCTGCTCGCCTGGGCGAAGCAGGAGGGCGCGCGCATCAACGTCACCACCGACGCCTTCGAGGCGGTGGACGGCGCCGATGCCGTCGTCACCGATTGCTGGGTCTCGATGGGGGACGACGACGAGCATTACCGTCACAACCTGCTCTCGCCCTACCAGGTGAATGCCAAGCTGATGGCGGCGGCCAAGGACGACGCGATCTTCATGCACTGCCTCCCCGCCCATCGCGGCGAGGAAGTGACGGCCGAGATCATGGACGGCCCCCGCTCGGTGGTGTTCGACGAAGCCGAGAACCGCCTGCATGCGCAGAAGGGTATTTTGGCGTGGTGCCTGGGGGCGTGAGACACTGAGCGGGCGACTTGCCCATATCGGTTGACGACGGTCCCGGTCGAGAATTCCCAATCGCGCCGGTGACGGATGTGGTGTTCGCGCGCGGCTGAAGGCCGTGTGAAACGGCGGGCTCATCCCTATATTCGGTCTTGGACGCACGGTCGGCGGTTGCGTGCCATACTCGACGATGCAGACAGTCGCGATCCGCACAGCGTTGCTCATCCCCAGCGCGACCTCATCCTGAGGTGCCGCGAAGCGGCCTCGAAGGAGGTTTCCAGTGTTCGTCGCCCGAACTGGAGGCCTCCTTCGAGGCCTTCGCTTTGCTACGGCGCCTCAGGATGAGATCGAGAATCGAGCCATTCCGTTCGGTCCGCGAACCGGATGGACAAGAGACATGGAGAGGCCATGACCTCCGGACACGAGATTTCCCCGACCGTCATCGAGGGCGCGGACGACGTCGCCCTGCCGTTCTCGGTGGAGGCACTGGACGTGCGCGGCCGCGTCGTGCGGCTCGGGCCCAGCGTCGACACCATCCTGCGCCGCCATGGCTATCCCGACCCGGTGGCGCGGCTGCTGGGTGAGGCAGCGGCGCTCACCGTGCTTCTGGGCTCGTCCCTGAAATTCGAGGGCCGTTTCCAGTTCCAGACCAAGAGCGACGGCCCGGTCGAAATGATCGTGGTCGATTTCGAGGCGCCCGACCGGCTGCGCGCGACGGCGCGGTTCGACGCGGAGCGGGTGAAGGCGCTGGGGACCACTCCGCTCAAGAGCGCGGACCTGATCGGGCAGGGCCATCTCGCGATGACCATCGACCAGGGCAACGATTTCAGCCGTTACCAGGGCGTGGTCGCGCTCGAAGGGCAGAGCCTCGAAGAGGCGGCGCACCAGTATTTCCGGCAATCCGAGCAGATCCCGACCCAGGTTCGCCTCGCCGTGGCCGAGCAGTTCGCCAACGGCACCAACAGCTACCGCGCCGGCGGACTGCTGGTTCAGTTCCTGCCCCAATCCATCGACCGTGCGCGGTTGGCCGACCTCCCCCCGGGCGACATTCCCGAGGGCCATGCCCATCTCGGCGAGGGCGAGGTCCGGGAGGACGATGCCTGGGTGGAGGCGCGCAGCCTCGTCAACACGGTGGAGGACCACGAGCTGGTCGATCCGGAGGTTTCCTCCGAGCGGCTGCTTTACCGGCTCTTCCACGAGCGCGGCGTGCGGGTGTTCGAGGCGCAGGGCATCCACGAGCGCTGCCGGTGCTCACCGGAGCGCGTCCTCGGCATGATCCGCTCCTTCGCCCCGCAGGAACGCCGCGACATGGTCGCGGAAGATGGCCGCATCGGCATCACCTGCGAGTTCTGCTCGCGGCGCTATGACATCGACCCGGCCGAGGTCGAGGCCGGGATCGACGATCCCGCCTGAGGTACCCGCCGACGGGGGTGGCTCCCCGGCTCATCCATGGACGGCAAGCCGGGACTGTGCGCAGCCCGGCAGCCGGGCACGAACCTTCGCCACAGCAAAGCTTGGGCGCATTCCGGGGATCATCAATATTCGCCGGCCGATCTCAATCATGCGCTCGTGAAATCATCGGTTGCAGAGGGGGCAAACCACGTAAGACGTTCGATCACTCGCTAAACCGAGTGAACGGTTTTGCCACGTTCGACGTTTCGATGGCTCGAAAGCTATGGGAGAAACGTCCATGACGAAATTCGGACTGGGTCTTGCAGCATTACTGTTCTCGACATCTGTCTTCGCGCAAGGCGCGGCAGTCGGGGGATCGACCGGTACAGGCGCGGGATCGGCAGGCGCCGGCGCGCGCGAAAGCGTCGAGAGCGGGCAGGGCGGTCGTGGCGGGGCCGCGAATGCCGAACGGGGCGGGGCGCAGCGCGCAACGGAAAGCCGCGACGCGAGCTCGGCGCGACAGGAATCCTCCAGCCGCGATTCGGCCGGACGCGAATCACGGAACCAGGACATGCCCCGTCAGGGCGGACGTGACGGCGGAGACCGTCAGGGCATGAGCGGCGAGGGCCGGTCGATGCGGACCGAGTCCGAGGGACGCATGAGCCGTGATCGTGCCGACATGCGTGAGGGCCGCAGCATCGAGCGGAACACGACCCGCGTCAGCGGCCGCTTCGACGGGGGCCAGCGTTCCGGGCGGTACGTGACGATTCGCGGGCAGAGGGTCGTCTACGGATCGCCGCAATACCGCCGTCTCGTGGTCGTCGAGCGCCGGGGCGGCGATCGTTATGTCCAGAACGGCCGCCGGCGCTTCGTGACGATCCGGGGTCAGCGCGTCGTCTACGGCTCGCCGGAATATCGGCGCCTCGTCACGATTCACCAGACGGGTTCGCGTCGATCCGGCGGGCGCTACGTGGTCATCCGCGGCCAGCGCGTTGTCTACGGCTCACCCGAATATCGGCGTCTCACCGTCACCACCGCGCGGAGCGGTCGTGACAGCATTTCGGTGAGCGGCCGCACCACCGAGCGCTACCGTGGCGGCGAGGAGCGGGTGTCCGGCCGCGCGACGGTGCGTAGCGAAGGCGGCATGCGTCGCGACGGCAATCGCGGCGGCGAGGCCGATCGTACGGTCGGCATGCAGCGGAACGAGACCGAGCGCGGCGGCATGCGCAATGCCGGCCGCGAAGGTGGCCAGGCGGGCGGCCAGGAGGGCGGCATCCGCAACGCGGCCGAGCGCGGCGACAACGGTGCCATGAAGCCGGCCGGCATGAACGGCCGGAGCGGTGGCGCGGAGCGCGGCAGAGGCGAGGGCGGCAGAAGCGAGGGGGGCAGAAGCGAGGGGGGCATGCCGGGCGGACGCAACTGATCCGCACGCGCCTCCGACGATAGTATGACGGCGATGGGGAGGGGTCACATCGTGACGCCTCCCCTTTCCTCGTGACCGGCTTCTGGGCCGGTGGCCGTCTCAGACGAAGTGCTTCGACAGTTTCAGCCCCTGGGCCTGATAGTTCGACCCGGCATCCGTGCCGTAGAGAGTGGCGGGCCGCTCGGCCATGCGCTCGTAGACGAGGCGGCCGACGATCTGGCCGTCTTCCAGCAGGAAGGGCACATCGCGCGAGCGCACTTCGAGCACGGCCCGCGCCCCGGCGCCGCCCGCGGCGGCAAAGCCGAAGCCGGGGTCGAAGAAGCCGGCGTAATGGACCCGGAATTCACCCACCAGCGGATCGAACGGCACCATTTCGGCGGCGAAATCCGGCGGCACCTGCACCGCTTCCTTGGAGGCGAGGATGTAGAATTGGCCGGGATCGAGGATCAGCGCGCCCGAGCCGTCGGCGGCCAGCGGCTCCCAGAACTCCGCGATGGCGTGCCGGCCCGGCGCGTCCACATCGACGAGGCCGGTATGGCGCTTGGCGCGATAACCGATGAGCCCTTCGAATCCGGCGAGGTCCACCGAGACGGCGATGCCACCCTGGAAGGACGGGTTGGCCGAAGCGACCAGAGGGGTCGCCGTATGCAGCGCAGCGAGTTCGGCATCGGTCAGGCGCGGCTCACCGCGACGGAAGCGGATCTGCGACAGGCGTGAGCCTGTGCGCACGCGGACCGGGAAGGTGCGCGGCGAGATTTCGGCATAGAGCCGGCCCTGGTAGCCCGCCTCGACCTGATCGAAGGCCTGGCCCCGGTCGGTGATGACGCGGGTGAACACATCAATGCGGCCGGTGGAGCTCTTCGGATTGGCGCTGGCCGCCACGTCCGCCGGAAGGGCCAGGGTCTCCTGCAATTCGGCGATGTAGACGCAGCCGGTCTCCAGCACCGCACCCCGCGTCAAGTCGATCTCGTGAAGGGCGAAGGCCTCGATACAGGCCGAGACCGGCCGGCTACCGGGCAGGAAACTCGTGCGGACCCGGAAAGCGCGAGAGCCCAGGCGCAGGTCGAGGCTGGCCGGCTGGACCTGATCCGCCGCGAAAGGGGTTTCGGGGAGAATGGCACCGGCCGCATGCAAAGCCTGGATGCCCTGCGCGGCCAGGATGCCGCCGGAACGCGGGCTTATAGAAGGCGGGCTTGCAGAAGGAGAGGGGCCCGGTCGTGCCGTGTCCTGCTTGGTATCCGGCATGGTCTCGCGTCGCCCGCTCCGAACTGGGCCACCGCCCCCGGCTGGGGATCGCGACTGCCGCATGGTTTCGCACAGTCTCTCGCGTATCCTCTAAGGGTCCCTTAACCCTCCTCGTCCCTGCCGATCCGCAACACGATCCAGGCGACCACCAGACGGGCGATGGCCCCCATGGCGATCAGGCCCGCCAGCGCGCTGGCCAACGGCGGAAAGCCTGCGGGCCACAGTAGGAGCGCGACGGCGAAGAGCACGGCCCCGAGGCCTGCCGCCGGGCCGAAGGCGAGAACCACGGACGGCAAGCCGGCGATTCGGGGCGCGGGGCCGCGTCGGGCCAGGAGTGCGCCCGCCAGCAGGGCGAGACCGTCGAGCAGGAGCGCGCCGCCCAGGGCCAGGGCCGGCCAGCCGTTCCGCTCCGGCATGGTGAAGGCGAAGGCACCGGCGAGACCCGCGATCGCGAGGCTGGCGAGAACCGCACGGCCTGGAGACGGCGCCGGCCGGTGCGAGAGGGTCTCCTCGACCACGGGACACGACCTTCCGATTGGAGCGGGCTATCCCGCATTCAGCACGATTGACGCAATTTCGCCCGGGACGTACCACGGCGAAAAGGCTATGTCGCTTCGGGTGGGCGACGGTACGGGAGGCTTTGAAGGCGATGTACAAGGCCCAGACGCGCGGCATCAGCGTGACCGTCCAGCCCCGCTTCGTCGAGGAGGAATCCTCCCCCGACGAAAGTCGGTATTTCTTCGCCTACACCGTCGAGATCGTGAATAACGGCTCCGAGCAGGTGCAGCTGCGTTCGCGCCACTGGCGTATCGTCGATGGGCGCGGCGAGACCCAGGAGGTGCGCGGCGCCGGCGTCGTCGGCAAGCAGCCCGTTCTCGGCCCCGGCGAGTCGTTCAGCTATACCAGCGGTTGCCCGCTCACCACGCCCGACGGCCTGATGGCCGGCAGCTACACCATGTCCACCACCGCTGGTGAGAGCTTCGAGGCCGAGATCCCCGCCTTCTCCCTCGATTCGCCGCACGTCCGCCGCAGCGTCCACTAAGCAGGTTCACGTTGGCAGGCCAACGCTTCACCCTGCTTCGGTTTTTGCCCTGACGCAGGTTTTTGCCACAAAACCGGGGGCCAACTTTTGCGAAACCTGCTTAGGCCGATGTCGGGTGGCGGAGAACGGTTGAGCACGCTCGACCTGCTGGCGCGCCTCGTCGCCTTCGACACGGAGAGTTCGCGCTCCAATCTCGCGCTCATCGACAGCGTCTGCGCCTATCTCGACGGCTGGGGCGTGAGCCATGTGCGCATCCCCAATGAAGCGGGTGACAAGGCGGCGATCTTCGCGACGATCGGCCCACAGGTGGATGGCGGCATCGTCCTGTCCGGCCATACCGACGTGGTGCCGGTGACGGGACAGGCCTGGACCACCGATCCTTTCACCCTGCGGGTCGCCGATGGGCGGGCCTACGGGCGCGGCTCCGTGGACATGAAGGGCTTCTGCGCCCTGGCGCTGGCAGCCGTCCCGGACATGCTCGCCGCCGACCTCAAGCGGCCGATCCACATCCTGCTTTCCTACGACGAGGAGACCACGTGTCTCGGCGTCGCCGACACCATCGCCCGGTTCGGCGAGGATCTCCCCCGGCCGGGGGCGGTGATCGTGGGCGAGCCCACCGATCTCGACGTAGCCGACGCCCATAAGAGCATCGTCACCTATTTCACCACCGTCCACGGCCACGAGGCGCATTCCGCCAAGCCCATGCTCGGCGCCAATGCGGTGATGGCGGCGGCCGAGCTCGTCTCCGAATTGAACCGCATCGCCGATGCGATGATCGAGCGGGGCGACGTATCGGGCCGCTTCGACCCGCCTTCCACCACCGTGCATGTGGGCACGATCTCCGGCGGCACGGCGCGCAACATCCTGCCCAAGGTCTGCACCTTCCACTGGGAGTTCCGCGGCCTGCCCGATCTCGACATGGCCGAGATCCCGGCCCTGTTCGCGGCCAAGGTCGAGACGGTGCTGAAGGACCGGCTCAACCGCTACGGCGATTACGGGCGGATCGAGACCATCGAGGAGGTGGCGGTGCCGGGCCTCGCCCCCGAGCCGGGCTCGGAGGCCGAGCGGCTGGCCTTGCGGGTGGCGGGTCGCAACCACACCATCTCCGTCTCCTACGCCACCGAGGCGGGACGCTTCCAGAAGGCGGGCATACCCACCGTCGTCTGCGGCCCCGGCTCCATCGACCAGGCCCACCAGCCGGACGAGTACATCACCCTTGCCGCCCTCGAGGCCGGCGAGGCGTTCATGCGCCGTCTCATCTCGGAATGCGTCGTAACTCCATGAGCAAGTTCGCTCCCCGTACCATCGCGGCCGACGGCCCGGTGAAGCTCCGCCCGCTGGAGCGCGAAGACCTGATGTTCGTGCATCAGCTCAACAACAACGACAGCATCATGCGCTACTGGTTCGAGGAGGCGTACGAGTCCTTCGCCGAACTGGCGCAGCTCTACGAGCGCAACATCCACAACCAGACCGAGCGGCGCTTCATCATCGCCAATTCGGAGGGCGCGCCGGCAGGCCTCGTGGAGCTCGTGGAGATCAACCACCTGCACCGGCGCTGCGAATTCCAGATCGCGATCCACCCGGCCTTCCAGGGCCAGGGCTACGCCCCGCGCGCCACCCGCATCGCCATGGATTACGCCTTCAGCGTCCTCAACATCCACAAGCTCTACCTGCACGTGGACAAGGACAATGCCCGCGCCGTCCGCATCTACGAGCGCTGCGGCTTCGTCCCCGAAGGCATCTTGAAGGACGAGTTCTTCGTCAACGGCAAGTATCGCGACGCGGTACGGATGTGCCTGTTCCAGCCCGCCTACCTCGCCCGACGCGGCAGCGGTGATATTTCGGAGCCGGTGCTGAAGTCGTAGCCGTCGATCCCGGAAGGTCTCTTATCGGCCTCGTGCGATCGCCTCGGCTGCGATCCGCGCTCAGGCAATGGCGAAAAACACAGCCAGCGCCCGCGTCACCCCCAGCATCGTCTCGGCATCGAGATACCCGATCCGTGCGCCGATCTTCTCACGCTTCACCGACATGGCCTTGTCCACCATGACCTGTGAGTGCTTCTTCAAGCCATTGGCCTCAGTCGGCTCGACGGTCGTGCGGATCAGGGGAGCCTCGGCCAGCGTGCCGGATATCAGCAGGACCGTGACCGTGCCGGTCTCAGCGAACGCGTCCGATTGGATGATGAGGGCTGGACGAGGTTTGTCGAAATCGCCGGGCATGGCGATGGTGACGAGATCGCCCCGCTTCATGCCTCGCGCTCAGGGAGCATATCGACGAGCGCGGCCTTCATGAAGGCATCCAGTTCCCGATCGGCCGCATCTGTCGCCGCGACGACCCGAGCCTGTCGCGCGCATTCTTCGGCAAAGCCCGCTCTTCGGGTGTCGGGCACCCAGATCTGGATGGGCCGGAGGCCAGCCGCCCGGAGCGCATCACGACGCTTGCTGACACGCTGACCGACAGTTGCCGACATGACGAGTCCTTTCCCGAGTCGTTACATGTAACGTAGGCTCCGCATGCGACGATGCCAAGGGGCCAGGACAGTGACGGACCGCCGGTCGCCGGTCTCAGCCAAAATCAGCGGCCGCGCGGTCGAGCAGCCAGGTCAGAGAGCCGACGCTCGAGATGTGGCGCGCGGGCAGATCCTCTCCCTTGGCGATGCGCGCGAGGGGATCGCGCTTGCCGGCCCCCGTCACCAGGACGAGAAGCTGACGCGAGGAGGCGAGCGCCGGGAAGGTGAGGGTGACACGCGGCACCAACGGCGCGAGACCGGCCTCCGGGACCAGCGCCACCCAGGCCTGACGCTCAGCGAGCGCGGGCTTGCCCGGGAACAGCGACGCGGTGTGCCCGTCCTCGCCGATCCCAAGGAGGACGAGATCGAAGAGCGGGCGCGCCGGGTCGAGTTCGTCGGCGCCGTAGAAGCCCTTCAGAGTCTCGGCATAGGCGGAAGCCGCCGAGTCCAGCGTCCCGTCGGTGGGAATGCCATGGAGATGGCCTTCGGGGATCGGGGCGTCCCCGAACGCCGCGCGGGCCATGTGCATGTTGCTGGCCTCATCGGTCCAGGGCACGAACCGGTCGTCGCCGAAGAACCAGTGCAACCGGTCCCAGGGGAGGGCACCGACATAGTCGGGCCCGCCCAGCAGGGTGTAGAGCCGCTTCGGCGTGGACCCACCGGAGAGGCAGATGGCGATCCGCTCCTGCTTGCTCTCGGCGCAGAGAGTGACGAGGCGGTCGGCCGCCGCGCGGGCGACGCTCTCGCCATCAGGAAAGATTTCCGCGTTGTTCGGTAGCGGGATCATGCGGCGACGCTTCCTCCTGGTCTGGTCCTTTATCGCCCGTCCGGCAGGCTATATCGCCTGCACGACAGGCTATTTCGGTTCGACGTGGCCGCCGAAGCCCTTGCGCATGGCCGACAGCAGCTTGTCCGCGTAGGAGGCGTCCTCGCGGGAGCGGAAGCGGGCATAGAGGGCGGCGGAGAGCACATTGGCCGGCACCGATTCCTCGATGGCCGCGTTCAGGGTCCAGCGCCCCTCGCCGGAATCGGCGACGAAGCCTGAGAAACCGTCCAGAGCCTCGTTGCCCGCCAGCGCCCCCGCCGTGAGGTCGAGGAGCCAGGACGAGACCACGCTGCCGCGCCGCCACACTTCGGCGATGTCGCCGATATTGAGGTCGAAGCGCTGGTCCTCGGCCAGATCCTTCGAATTGGCGTGTTTCAGGATGTCGAATCCCTCGGCATAGGCCTGCATCAGCCCGTACTCGATGCCGTTATGGACCATCTTGACGAAATGCCCGGCGCCGCTCGGCCCGGCATGGATGTAGCCCTCCTCGGCGCGGGTATCGCGGCCCTCGCGACCCGGCGTCTTCGGGATGGTGCCGACGCCCGGTGCCAGGGTCTTGAAGATCGGGTCGAGCCTGTCGAGGGCGTCGTTGCTCCCCCCGATCATCATGCAATAGCCGCGTTCCAGGCCCCAGACGCCGCCCGACGTGCCGACATCGACGTAGTGGATGCCCTTCGGCTTCAGGGTGGCCGCCCGCCGGATGTCGTCCTTGTAGAAGGAATTGCCGCCGTCGATGATGACGTCGTCCGGCTGCATCAGGTCGCCGAGCTGCGCCACCGTGGCCTCGGTGATCGCGCCCGCCGGTAGCATCACCCAGGCCGCGCGCGGCACGTCGAGTTTGGAGACGAACTCCTCCAGGCTCGCTGCCCCGGTGGCGCCCTCGGCGACCAGGGCCGCCACGGCCTCCGGGTTCTGATCGAAGACCACGGCCGTGTGCCCGTCCCGCAGGAGACGGCGAACGATGTTGCCGCCCATCCGGCCGAGGCCGATCATGCCGAGTTGCATTGGGGATCTCCGTTGCTTTCCCCTCCCCCTTGTGGGGAGGGGTCAGAGGTGGGGGTCGTGCCGCTTGCCTCAGGAGAAAGAGGGTCACCCAAACACCCCCACCTCCGGCTCCTCCCCACAAGGGGGAGGAGAGGGCCTCAGATCACGCCACAGCCGCCTTGATCGCCGCCGCGATGCGCTTCAGCCCGGCGTCCACATCGCCACCCTTGATGTGGACGCGCAGGGCCCGGCGGCCGCGCTCGGCCAGGACCGCGAAATCGCCCCGCGCCTGGGCCGCCACCACGGTGCCGAAGCCCAGCGCCCGGCCGGGGATCGCGAGATCCTCCGACGGGTCGGCGGTGATCTGCAGGAACACGCCGGTATCCGGCCCGCCCTTGTAGGCCTGTCCCGTGGAGTGGAGGAAGCGCGGCCCGAATTCGAGGCAGGTCGCGACCTTGCGCTTATCGCGCAGAGCGATGCGCGCCTCCTGCAGGATGGCGTGGTGCGCCTCGTTACGGGCGACGTAAGCCAGCAGCGCGGCGTAGTCGCCGTCCTTGATCCGCGCGAGATGGGCCTTCAGTGCCGCCTCGAACCCTTCCGCCGTCTGCGGCAGCGCTCCGGCATTGGCCGGGTCCGCGTAGAGGGCGATGGTCTCGTCTTCGAAGAGCGGCGTCTCGGAGGGCAGCGAACCGCTTTTCTCGGCGGCGTCGAAGAGCTTCTTCGTCTCGATCTTGCTCGCTTCCACGTCCGGCTGGTCGAACGGATTGATGCCGAGCAGCGCGCCGGCGACGGCGGTCGCCATCTCGAAGCGGAAGAATTCCTGCGGCAGCTGCTCCTCGTTCGCCATGGTGATGTGGGCGACGGGGTGGCCCTCGCGCTCCAGGCTACGCACCGCCTCGTCCTGCTGGGCATCCGCCCGGTTGTCGAGACGCAGATAGACGAAGAAGCGGTCGCGGCCATAGACCGCCGGCACGCCGACCGGCTCGCCGTCGACGGGGATGAGACCCTTGCCGTCCTTGCCGGTGGATTCGGCGATGAGCTGCTCGGCCCAAGCCCCGAACGTATCGATGCCGGGGGAGGCGATGAACGTGACCTTGTCACGACCGTCATGGAGCGCAGCCGCCGCCATGGCGGTGCCCAGTAGGACACCGGGGTTCTGGGCGGGCGGCACGGCCGGGCCGCAGGAGCGGACCATGGTCCGCGCCGTGTCGAGGAAGTCCTTCACATCGATGCCGGACGCCGCAGCAGGCACCAGTCCGAAGGCGGAGAGCACCGAATAGCGCCCGCCGATCTGCTTCACACCGTAGAAGATCCGGCGGAAATTGTCGGCCTTGGCCGCCGCCTCCATGGCCGAACCGGGATCGGTGACGGCCACGAAATGCGCCCCGGCCCGCTCGCCGACTAGAGCCTTCATCCGGCCGAGGAAGTAATCGCGGAACACGTTGGGCTCGAGGGTTGAGCCGGATTTCGAGGCGACGATGAACAAAGTCGTCTCGAGGTTCACCGCGCTTTCCACGGCACGGACCTGATCGGGGTCGGTGGAATCGAGGATGCGCAGCGTCGGGAAACCGTCACGGCTGCCATAGGTCTCGGCCAGCACTTCCGGTCCGAGGCTCGACCCGCCCATGCCGAGGACGACGACGTTGGAGAAGCCGGTCTGGCGGACATCCTCGGCGAAGGCCTGGTATTCGGAGACTCGGGCGAGTTCGTCCTCGACGATGCGAAGCCAGCCGAGCCACTGGTCCTCGTCGGCATTCGACCAGACCGTCTTGTCATGCGCCCAGAGCCGGCGGATCGAGCCCGAGGCGCACCAGGATTCGACCGCCTTCTTCGCCTCGGTGCCGATGGCATCGCCGAGGATCAGGGTCTGGCCGTCGAGCTTGGCACCGAGGAAATCGGCGCGCTTGCCCGCCACCGCGCCCAGGAGCTTGTCGGCGGCGTCGATGAAGAGCTGGACGCCTTCCTCCACGAGCTGCTTGGCCACCGCCCCGATATCGATGCCGGCCTTGGCCAGACGGGCCATCACGGCCTCGGCGTCACCGACATTCTCCTCGATGGCGGGTTTGACCGTGCCGTGGTCGCGGAACGCGTCCATCGTGGCCGGCGGCATGGTGTTGACGGTATCCGGCCCGATCAGCTCCTCGACATAGAGCACATCGGAATAGGCCTTGTTCTTGACGCCGGTGGAGGCCCAGAGCAGGCGCTGCGCCTTGGCGCCCTTCTGCGCGAGCGCCTGCCATTTCGGCTCGGCGAAGATGCGCTTGTAGCGCTGGTAGGCGAGCTTGGCGTTGGCGATGGCCACCTTGCCCTTGAGGGCTTCCAGTTCCGCCTTCTCGTCCGGATCGTTGGCTTCCGCGATCTTGGCGTCGAGGGCCTTGTCCACGGTGACGTCGATACGGCTGATGAAGAAACTCGCCACGCTGGCGACCCTGGAGACGTCGCCGCCCTTGGCGCCGAATTCCTCCAGGCCGGCGATGAAGGCGCGCGCCACCTCTTCGTAGGAATCCTGGCCGAACAGCAGCGTGACGTTGATGCTGATCCCGTCGGCGGTGAGGGCCCGGATCGCCGGGATGCCGGCCGGGGTGGCGGGCACCTTCACCATCAGGTTGTCGCGGGCCACGGTCTTGTGCAGACGGCGGGCCTCGTCGAGGGTCTCATCGGTGTCGAGGGCGAGATAAGGCGAGACTTCGAGGCTGACATAGCCGTCGGCGCCGTCGCTCTGCTCGTAGACGGGGCGCAGCACATCGGCCGCCGCCTGGATGTCGGCGATGGCACAGCCTTCGTAGAGATCGATGACGCGGGCATCGCCCGCATCCATGACCTCCTTCAGCGCGCCGTCATATTCCGTGGAATCGCCGATCGCCTTCTCGAAGATCGAGGGATTCGAGGTCACGCCCCGCAGGCCGTCCTCGTCCACCAGCTTCTTGAGGCGTCCATCGGCGATGAAACCGCGGGCCACGAAATCCAGCCACACGGCCTGGCCCTGTTCAGGGAAGAGAGCCTTGAGCGGGTTCATGCAAAAACTCCTCGTCGTCGGTCGTCGTGAGTAGCGCGCGAAAGGCAGCGTCGTTCAGCACTCGTTGTCAGGATGCGCGCCTCTCCTCCCCCTTGTGGGGAAGAGCCGGAGGTGGGGATGGCTCCGCTGGCCTCCGCGGCCCGCGGGTCACCCAACCACCCCCACCCCTGACCCTCCCCACAAGGGGGAGGGGACGTGCGTTCCGTCCTTCAGGGAACCCGCGAGACCTACTTCTTGTGCCGCGCGATCTGGTCGCGGGCGGCCTGCAGCACCTTCTCCGGCGTGAAGCCGAACTTGGTCTGCAGATCCTTGATCGGGGCCGAGGACCCGAACGTATGCATGCCGATGATCGCGCCGGCGGAGCCCGCATAGCGGTCCCAGCCGATCACCGAGCCCTGCTCGACGGCGACACGAGCGAGCACCTCCGGCGTCAGCACCGCGTTGCGGTAGGCTTCGTCCTGACGCTCGAACAGGTCCCAGGACGGCATCGAGACCACGCGGGCCTTGATGCCCTCCGCCGTCAGCGCCTCGTAGGCCGAGACGCAGAGCTGCACCTCGCTGCCCGTGCCGATGAGGATGACCTCCGGCGTACCGTCGCAATCGGCCAGCACGTAGCCGCCCTTCGCGACGCCGGCGGCGCTGCCGTACTTGGTCCGGTCGAAGGTCGGCAGCGGCTGGCGGCTGAGGGCCAGCACCGCCGGCTGATCCTTCAACCCCATGATGACCCGGTAGGCTTCCGCCACCTCGTTGGCATCCGCCGGACGCAGGGTGACGAGGCCGGGGATGGCGCGGAGCGTCAGGAGCTGTTCCACCGGCTGGTGGGTGGGGCCGTCCTCGCCGACGCCGATCGAATCGTGCGTGAAGACGTGGAAGACCGGCAACTCCATCAGCGAGGCGAGGCGGATCGGCGGGCGCATGTAATCGGCGAAGACCAGGAAGGTCGCTCCATAGGCCCGGAGGCCGACGAGGCCGAGGCCGTTGACGATGGAGCCCATGGCGTGTTCGCGCACGCCGAAATGGATGTTGCGGCCGCCCGGCTCGAAGGACGAGAGCGTACCGGCCCCCTCGAATTCGAGCTTGGTCTTGTTGGAGGGGGCCAGATCCGCCGAGCCGCCGAGCAGGTGAGGTACGTTCTTGGCAATGGCGTTGAGCACCTTGCCGGAGGATTCGCGGGTGGCCATGCCCTTGGCGTCGGCCGGGAAGACCGGGATGTCCTTGTCCCAGCCATCGGGCAGGCGGCCCGTGAGGAGTGCGTCGATCTCTTCGGCCAGGGCCGGATCGGAGGCCTTGGCCTCGGCCATGAAGCCCTCCCAAGTGGCGAACAGCTCGGCGCCGCGCTGGCCGATGCCGCTGCGGAAGTTCTCGATGACGCCGTCCGGCACCAGGAACTGGGAATCCTCGGGCCAGCCATAGGCCCGCTTGGCGCCCTTCACCTCCTCCTCGCCCAGGGCGTCGGAATGGGCCTTCGAGGTGTTCTGCTTCTTGGGCGCGCCGAAGCCGATGATCGAGTTGACGACGATGAGCGTCGGCCGGTCGCTGGATTGGAGGAAGGTCTCCAGGGCGGCGGAAATGGCATGGACGTCGTTGGCGTCGGCCACCCGCAGGACCTGCCAGCCATAGCTGAGGAAGCGGGTCGCCACCTCTTCAGAGAAGGCGAGCTCGGTGTGCCCCTCGATGGTGATCGTGTTGTTGTCGTAGATCCAGCACAGGTTCGACAGGCGCAGATGCCCGGCGATGGAGGCGGCCTCGGCGGCCACGCCCTCCATCAGGTCGCCATCCGAGCAGATCGCGTAGACGTTGAAGTCGAACAGCGGCAGGTCGGGGCGGTTCAGGGTCTCACCGAGGAAGCGGCCGCCCATCGCCATGCCGACGGAATTCGCCACACCCTGGCCGAGCGGCCCGGTCGTGGTCTCGACGCCGGTGGTGAAATGGTATTCCGGGTGCCCCGGCGTCTTGCTGTCGAGCTGGCGGAAGTTCTTGATGTCTTCGATGGTGATGGCCGGCTCGTTGCCGCCATCGCTCTGGGCGACACCGGCGAGGTGCAGCAACCCGTAGAGCAGCATCGAGGCGTGGCCCGCCGAGAGCACGAACCGGTCGCGGTTGGGCCAGTGCGGATGCGCCGGGTCGTAGCGCAGGTAGCGGTTCCACAGGGTGTAGGCCACGGGCGCCAGGGCCATCGGCGCGCCGGCATGGCCGGAATTCGCCTTCTGCACCGCGTCGATCGCCAGGGTACGCAGGGTGTCGATGGAGAGCTTGTCGATCTCGCTCAGTTCACCCTTCGGCTTGGTCTCGGCTCCGCTCATGGTCTCGTCTTCCTACTCTTTACGGGGCTGCGGCGCTCAGCTGTGCTGGGCCGCGGCGCCTTCTAGGTTTGCGCCGCCCTGACTGGGAGAGCTCGCCTGGCCGGGAGAACTCGCCTGGCCGGGAGAACTCGCCCGGTTCGGCGATGTGGCCCGGGCGAGGGCGGATTTCTCGCTGCGCTCCCGCGCCGGCCCGCTGGCACGGCTATAGTTCAAAATCGTGTTCACCAACGTGACGTGACTGAACGCCTGGGGGAAATTGCCGACAAGGCGCTTGGCTCCCACGTCGTATTCCTCGGCCACGAGCCCGACATCGTTGCAGACGCCGATGAGGCGTTCGATCAGCTCCCGCGCCTCGTGGCAGCGGTCGAGGCCGATCAGATTGTCGGCGTACCAGAAGCTGCAGGGCAGGAAAGCCCCCTCGCCGCCGGGCAGACCATCGGTATTGTCATCCTCGGTGTCGTAGCGCAGCACGAATCCGTCGCGCATCAGGTGTTTGCCGATGGCCTCCACCGTGCCGACGACGCGGGGGTCGTCCTGGGGCAGGAAGCCCATATGGGCGATGAGGAGCAGGCTCGCATCGAGGGTCTTGGCCCCGTAATACTGGACGAAGCTGTTCAGCTCCTTGTCGAACCCCTTCTCGCAGACCTCCTCGTGGATATGGTCGCGGATCGCGCGCCAGCGATCCACGGGGGCGGGCGGCCCGTCTCCCATCTCGAAGGAGCGGATGGCCCGGTCGAAGGCGACCCAGGCCATGACCTTCGAATGGACGAAGTGCCGGCGCCCGCCGCGCACCTCCCAGATGCCCTCGTCGGGCTCGCTCCAAACCTTCTCCAGATGCTCCAGCAGGGCGAGTCCCACGCGCCAGCCATCGGCATCGCCGAGCAGGCCGCGCTGGCGGGCCTGGTAGAGCGCGTCGAAGATCTCGCCGTAGACGTCGAGCTGGAACTGGTTGACCGCGGCATTGCCGATCCGCACCGGCTTCGACCCCTCGTAGCCGGGAAGCCAGTCGAGCTCGATTTCGGGCAGGAGACGCTCCCCGGCGATGCCGTAGAGGATGTGGGCCTGTTCCGGATTGCCGGCCACCGCGCGGATCAGCCAGTCGCGCCAGGCCCGCGCCTCGTCGAGAAAGCCGCCATCCATCAGCGCGATGAGGGTGAAGGTCGAATCCCGCAGCCAGCAGAACCGGTAATCCCAGTTGCGTACGCCGCCCAGCTCCTCGGGCAGGGAGGTGGTGGGCGCGGCCACGATCCCGCCCGTCGGCGTGTAGATCAGGGCCTTGAGCGTCAGCAGCGAGCGCTTGAGGATCGCGTCCCAGGGCGTGCCGGACGCGCAGCGGCTCGACCAGTCGCGCCAGTAGCGGTCGGTCTGGAACAGCACCTTGCGCGGCTCGATCGGAGGCGGGTCGTCCTCGTGCGAGGGGCCGTAGCTGAGGCAGAACGACAGGCTCTCGCCCTTCGCCACGGTGAAGTCCGAGACCGTGGTCTGGCCGACCCCGTCGAGGCGCGCGCGGGTGCGGAGAACCACCTTATGCGGGCCGGAAATCGCCCGCAGGTCGCCGAGCTCGTTATGGGAGACCCACGGCACCGCGAGCCCATAATCGAAGCGCACCGCCAGGACCATGCGCATGTCGACCGAGCCGGACAGGCCTTCGACGATGCGCACCATGTGCGACCCGTCATTGGCCGGCATGTAGTCGATCACCCTGGCCTCGCCCGCGGAGGTCACATAGCGCGTCTCGAGGACGAGGCTGCCTTCGCGGTAGCGGCGCGTGACCGTGGCTTCGCCATCCGCCGGAGACAGTTTCCAGAACCCGTGTTCCTCGGTACCGAGGAGGGAGGCGAAACAGGCGGCGGAATCGAAACGGGGCCAGCAGAGCCAGTCGATGCTGCCGTCGCGCCCGATGAGCGCAGCGGTGCGGCCATCGCCGACCAGCGCGTAATCCTCGATCCGTCCCGCCATGCCCATCCTTGCCGCCGGGCCCCCGCGGCAATGCGGTCGTCGCGCCCGTCTCGTCGACGAAGGCTCACCTAGTCCCCGACAGGGGGAGAATCCAGCGGCAAAGCTCTGAAAGAAAGGCCGGACCGGCCCGAAACCGCGCGTGACCCGCAGCGCGGTGCGATCAGGGCCGCAACGGCAGGCGGTCGACGAGCCCGGTCACGACATTGCCGAGGGCCATGGCCTCGGCGCCCACCGCCGCGCTCTGGGTGCCGACGAAGCTGCCGGCACGGGTGATCGCGGAGATGGCCGGCGCGAAGGGCAGGGCGAGATGCGGAATGAGTTCCTCGTCCGCCTCGGCTTCTACCCGGAACGGCTCGGGCGAGATGGCGGCCTTCGCGGCGACGACCGACGGGACCCGATTGGCGTCCGGTCTCGTCGCTTCGGTCTTCGCCATTTCGGACCGCGCGGAATCGGACCGGCGTTGAGACGGCTTTACGGCGGCGGTGCGGGATGTCGCGCGACGCGGCGCGATGCTGGCGGTCGTGGTCACGAGGTCGCGCAGCGGAAACTGATCACGGAAGGCGAAAGCGGCCGGGACGAAGGCCGTGCCCAGATCGGCGGTCTCGATCGGCCTCGCCTGCGCCGTCCGGCTCTCCATCTCGACGATCCGCGTGCTGGCGGGCGTCTCGGGAATGGGCGCGGAGGGCGTCTGGCAGAGGAAGGAGGCGGCGGACACGATCACCGCGACGACGATCGTCGGCAGCAGGGGAAGCGCCATACCGGTCCCCGCCTCGGAGGCGAGGGCGTTCTCGACAGGCTGCGATATGCGGCACTCCACCATCCGAACACCTCACCCCGACCTTCGACATCGCCATAAGCGCCCGCGTTTGCGGCGGAAGCTGGGCCATTTCCTTTCCCGAACGTATCGAAAGGTACCTGAGCCGACGATTTGGCCATGGTCTTTTTCGGCCATGCCGATTTTCGGGTAGATCCGTGCGGTCGCGCGCTGTGTTAGGTACGCCTCTTGCCCGTTCCCGCCGGCACGAACCGGCCGTCCCGCCCCCCATTGGGCTCCGATGACAGAACCTTCCTTCACCGTCGCCGTGATCGATCCGAGCCGGGCCCGCGCCGCGATCCTCGAAGAGGGCCTGCGCGCCGCCGGAATCGCGGATGTGGTCATCATCCCCGATACCGCCGACCTGCCGGCGCAGGTGGCCGCCCTCAATCCCGACGTGGTGGTGATCCACCTGGAGAGCCCCAGCCGGGACATCCTCGAACAGATGTCGGGCCTGTCCCGCCATGTGGAGCGGCCGGTGGCGATGTTCGTCGACCGCTCGGACGCGCCGATGATGCAGGCGGCGGTGGATGCCGGCATTTCGGCCTATGTGGTGGACGGGCTGCACCCCCAGCGCATCCGGTCGATCCTCGATATCGCCATCCTGCGGTTCCAGGCCTTCGCCCGGCTGCAGCGGGAACTGGTGGAGGCGCGGGGCGAACTCGCCGACCGGAAGATCGTGGAGCGCGCCAAGGGCATCCTCATGGCCGCCCGCTCCCTGAGCGAGGAGGAGGCCTATAAGCTGATGCGGCGCAAGGCCATGAACGAGAAGAGCAAGATCGCCGACATCGCCCGCGCCATCGTCACCACGGCGGACCTGTTCGGATGAGGCTCGCGCTCGGATACGTCCCCCTCGTGGATGCCGCGAGCCTGATCGCGGCGGCGGAGCTCGGCTTCGCACGGGCCGAGGGGCTCACCCTCGACCTCGTGCGCGAGCCCTCCTGGGCGACCCTGCGCGACAAGCTGGCGGTGGGCCATCTCGATGGCGCGCATATGCTGGCGCCCCTCGCCATCGCCAGCGCGCTCGGGCTGAGCGGACCGCAGACCCGGCTTTGCGTGCCCATGGCGCTCAACCTCAACGGTAACGCGATCACGGTGTCCCGCCCCCTGTGGGAGGCGATGGAGGCTACGGACGACGAGGTGGACACAGTGGCCGCCGCTTTCGCGCGCATCGCCCTGCGGCGGGAGCGGGAGGGGAGGCCGTTGACGCTGGGAACGGTGCATCCGTTCTCCAGCCACACCTACCAGCTCCGGATCTTCGCCGAGCGCGGCGGCCTCGACCTCGACACGCAGACGCGCCTCGTCGTGATCCCGCCGCCGCAGATCGCCGAGGCGCTGCGGCGCGAACTGATCGACGGGTTCTGCGTCGGCAGCCCCTGGAACAGCGTCGCCGTGGCGGAGGGGTATGGCCGCATCGCGGTCCTGGGCAGTGAACTCCTGCCCGATTGCCCGGAAAAGGTTCTGGCCCTGCCGGAATCCGAGGCGTCGCGCTGCGCCCCCCTGGTGCGGGCCCTCGACCGCGCCGGGCGCTGGTGCGCCGATCCCGGCAACAGCGCCGAACTCGCCTCCCTCCTTTCGCGCGATGGCTACCTGAATGTACCGGCGCCGATTCTCGAACGGGCGCTCACGGGGGACGTGGTGGTCGATACCGACGGGCGTCGGCGGCGGGACCCGCATTTCAGCCTGTTCGGCGAGCGGGCGCACCGGCCCGACCCCGCCCATGCGGATTGGTTCATCGGTGAGGCGGAGCGCGCCGGACAGCTTGTCGCCTCCGACGAGCTTCGCTCCGCAGCCCGCGCGATCTACCGCCCGGACCTGTTCGATGCCGCTCTGAGCGGCTGATCGGGGCCGGACGCCGCTTTTGGCGGCACGACAAGCCTCACGATTGTGCAACGCACGCCCCGCCATCCCAGCCGGGCCGTATGCCTCCTCGCGCCCTCCGAACCGCCTTCGGCCTTAGAGCCGTTACAGGCTGAACGGCGTTTGGCACGGAACCTGCTGTGCCTATCCCGCTCGTCAACGGCGACGGGCACGAATGTCGGCAGAGCCGCTGACCCAAGTAACCCGTTGGCGCGCTTTCGCGGCTGCCTTCGGTTGCGTTTGGGCGGCGGTTTTTTTTCGTCTTCGGGTCGACTGCTTAAGCTTCGAGGGATCGAGTTTTCCATGACTGACGGGTTTCAGAACAGCCGCCGCAGCCTCTTGAAGGGCGCCGCCGCGACCTTGTCGCTGGCAGCCCTGGCGCGCACTGCGCTGCCCGGCGGTGCCTTCGCGCAGGGGGCGGGCCCCGAGGTGAAGGGCGCCAAGCTCGGCTTCATCGCGCTCACCGATGCCGGCCCGCTCTTCGTCGCCAAGGAAAAGGGCTTCTTCGCCAAGCACGGCATGCCCGACGTGGAGGTGCTGAAACAGGCGAGCTGGGGCACCACCCGCGACAACCTCGTGCTCGGCTCCGAGGGCAACGGCATCGACGGCGCGCACATCCTGACGCCGATGCCCTACCTCATCAGCGCCGGCCGCGTGACGCAGAACAACGTCCCCGTGCCGATGCAGATCCTGGCCCGGCTCAACACCAACGGCCAGTGCGTCTCGGTGGCCAAGGAGTATCTGGACGCCAAGGTCGCGCTCGATTCCAAGGTGTTCAAGGCCGCGATCGACAAGAAGAAAGCCGCCGGCAAGTCGGTGAAGGCGGCCATGACCTTCCCCGGCGGCACCCACGACCTCTGGATCCGCTACTGGCTCGCCGCCGGCGGGATCGACCCCGACAAGGACATCGAGACCATCGTCGTGCCGCCGCCCCAGATGGTGGCGAACATGAAGGTCGGCACGATGGATTGCTTCTGCGTGGGCGAGCCGTGGAACGCGCAGCTCGTGCAGCAGGGCCTCGGCTACACCGCGCTGACCACCGGCGAATTGTGGAAGGATCACCCGGAGAAGGCGTTCGCCATGCGCGCCTCCTGGGTCGAGAAGAACCCCATCGCCGCCAAGGCTCTGACCATGGCCGTGCTGGAAGCGCAGATGTGGTGCGACAAGCCCGAGAACCGGGATGAGTTCGCCGCCATCGTCGCCAAGCGCCAGTGGATCAACATCCCCGTCGGCGATGTCGCCGGCCGCATGAAGGGCACCATCGATTACGGCGACGGCCGCGTGGTCGAGAACAGCCCCTACGTCATGAAGTTCTTCGCCGACAACGCCTCCTACCCCTACCAGAGCCACGACCTCTGGTTCCTCACCGAGGACATCCGCTGGGGCAAGTTCGACGCGCAGACCGACACCAAGGCGCTCATCGCCAAGGTGAACCGCGAGGATATCTGGCGCGACGCCGCGAAGGCGCTGGGCGTCACCGCGATCCCGAGCTCCACGTCGCGCGGCAAGGAGACCTTCTTCGACGGGAAGGTCTTCGATCCCGCCGATCCCGCCGCCTACCTGTCCAGCCTCGGCATCAAGAGGATCGCGTGATGGCCAACACCTCCACCATCGCCGTGACGGGGGCCGCCGCGAAGCCGGCGGCCAAGGCCCCGCGCAAGCCCCTCGTGACCCTGGCGACGTTCCGCCAGATCGCCGTCAACCTGATCCCGCCGATCGTGGTGCTGATCGCCTTCCTGGTGATCTGGGAGCTGCTGTGCTCGCGGCCCACCGCCGGCCTGCCGCCGCCTTCGCGCGTCGTCACCGAGGCGTGGGACATCATCGCCCACCCGTTCTACGACAATGGCGGCACCGACAAGGGCCTGTTCTGGCACATCTATGCCAGCATCCAGCGCGTCGCCTTCGGCTTCGCCCTGGCCACCATCGTGGGCATCATGGTCGGCACCCTGATCGGCCAGTCGGACTGGGCCATGCGCGGCCTCGACCCGATCTTCCAGGTGCTGCGCACGATTCCGCCGCTGGCCTGGCTGCCGCTCTCCCTCGCGGCGTTCCGCGACGGCCAGCCCTCGGCCATCTTCGTGATCTTCATCACCTCGATCTGGCCGATCATCATCAACACGGCGGTGGGCATCCGCAACATCCCGCAGGATTACCGCAACGTGGCGGCGGTGCTGCGCCTCAACCCGCTCGAATTCTTCGTGAAGATCATGCTGCCCTCGGCGGCTCCCTACATCTTCACGGGGCTTCGCATCGGCGTCGGCCTGTCCTGGCTCGCCATCGTGGCGGCCGAGATGCTCATCGGCGGCGTCGGCATCGGCTTCTTCATCTGGGACGCCTGGAACTCGTCGCACATCTCCGAGATCATCGTCGCCCTCGTCTATGTCGGGGTGATCGGGTTCTTCCTCGACCGGTTCGTGGCCTTCATCGGCACCCTCGTCACCCGCGGCGCCACCGCCTGAACGCCTCCGCACGGCGCGTCGGGCTCTGACCCCGCGCCGTGCCCCGACCGCCTCTCGCAGAGGGACACGAGACCCATGAGCTATCTCAGCATCGAGAATGTCGGCATCAGCTTCACCCGCTCCGGGCGCACCAACGAAGTGCTGCGCGACGTGAGCGTGAAGATCGACAAGGGCGAGTTCGTCTCGCTGATCGGCCATTCCGGCTGCGGCAAGTCGACGGTGCTCAACATCGTGGCCGGGCTGCTCAAGGCCTCCACCGGCGGCGTCCTCCTGGAAGAGAAGGAGGTGAACAGCCCCGGCCCGGACCGCGCCGTGGTGTTCCAGAACCATTCCCTGCTGCCCTGGCTCACCGTGCGCGAGAACGTGGCTTTGGCCGTCGAGAAGGTGCTGAAGGGCAAGAAGACCCGGGCCGAGCGGTCCGAATGGATCGACCACAACCTCGCCCTCGTGAACATGACCCATGCCGCGGACCGTCGCCCCAACGAGATCTCGGGCGGCATGAAGCAGCGCGTCGGCATCGCCCGGGCGCTGGCCATGGAGCCGAAGGTGCTCCTCCTCGACGAGCCGTTCGGGGCGCTGGACGCGCTCACCCGCGCCCATCTGCAGGACTCGCTCATGGACATCCATGCGCGGCTCAAGAACGCCGTCATCATGATCACCCACGATGTCGACGAAGCGGTGCTGCTCTCGGACCGGATCGTGATGATGACCAACGGCCCCTCGGCCACGGTCGGCGAGATCCTCAAGGTCGATCTCGAGCGTCCCCGCCGCCGCCTCGATCTGGTGGAGGACGCCACCTACACCCATGCCCGCGCCGCCGTGCTCGAGTTCCTCTATGCCCGCCACGCCAAACCCGCCATGGCGGCGTGAGGATCGGACGCAGGTCATGAAGGAGCGTCTGGTGGTGATCGGCAACGGCATGGCGTCGTTGCGCTTTCTGGAGCGGCTGACCGAGCGCGCGCCCGGTCGCTACGACGTCACCGTCGTGGGTGCCGAGCCGCAGGCGGCCTATAACCGCGTACTGCTCTCGTCGCTGCTGGGCGGTGAGGTCGACGAGGCCGCCTGCGCCTTTCGTGGCCTCGACTGGTACGAAGCGCACGGCATCCGCCTCATCACCGGCGCGCCGGTGACGCAGGTCGACCGGGAGAACGCCCTCGTCATCGTCGGCGAGACCCATGTCCTGCCCTTCGACAAGCTCGTCCTCGCGGTAGGTTCGCTCCCGATCCGGCTGCCGAAGCCCGGCATGGACCTGCCCGGCATCATCACCTTCCGCGACCTCGCGGACGTGGCGGCCATCCGGAAAGCCGCGGTCACCGGCGCAAAAGCCATCGTCATCGGCGGCGGCCTGCTCGGGCTGGAGGCCGCCGTCGGCCTCGCGCGGCTCGGGGTCGACACGACCCTGCTCCACGTCATGGACCGGCTGATGGAGCGCCAGCTCGACCACCACGCCGCCGGCCTGGTGAAGCGCGCCATGGAATCCCGGGGAATCCGCGTCCTCCTCAAGGCCGATACCGCCCATGTGGAGGGCGACGGCCGGGTCGAGCGCCTCGTCCTGTCGGACGGCACGGTGCTGCCGGCCGACCTCGTGGTGATGTCGGTGGGGGTACGCCCCAACGCCTTCCTCGCCCAGGGCGCCGGGCTCGAAGTCGGGCGCGGCATCAAGGTCGACGACCGGATGACGAGCTCCGATCCGCGCATCTTCGCTCTCGGCGAATGCGCCGAGCATCGCGGCATGGTCTACGGCCTCGTCGAGCCCGCCTACGACCAGGCCGAAGTGCTGAGCCGCCACCTCGTCGGCGAAGACGCCGCCTATCTCGGCACCTCGCTGGCCACCAGCCTCAAGGTCTCGGGCCTGCCGGTCTTCTCGGCCGGGGAGATCGAAGCGCCCGAACATGCCGAGACGGTGGTGATGTCGGATCCCGGCCTCGGCCTCTACCGCAAGCTGATCATCGGCGACGGCAAGCTCCTCGGCGCCGTCTTCGTCGGCGACATCGCCGAACAGGGCTGGTGCAAGACGCTGATCCGCACCGGCGAACCCATCGCCGATCACCGCGACGACCTGATGTTCGGGCGCGTCCACGCCCCCGATTCCCAATCCCTGGCAGCATGATGGAGGCTTCCATGGCCGACGATTTCAACGCCGAGCAGAAGCGCTACCTCGAAGGCTTCGCCTCGGGCATCGCCGCCGCGCGCCTCACCGGCGGCCTCGCCCTCGGGCAGGGTGTCGCCGCGCCCTCCGAGCCGACCGGCCCGGACGCGATCCACATCAAGGCCCAGGACGCCACGGTGAAGGCCGGCGGCAAGCTCTGCGACCAGGAGAAGTGGAAGCGGGCGGAGAACCCTTTCGACGGCCATAACCGCCTGATCGCCGAGGCCGCCACCGGCAAGGCCCCGAAGCCGGAGGACAATTTCCGCTGGCGTTATCACGGCCTGTTCTGGCTCGCCCCGGCCAGCGGCGACTTCATGTGCCGCCTGCGCATCCCCAACGGCATCCTGCAGCATTGGCAGTTCGCCGGTATCGCGGATCTGGCCGATGCCCATGGCGGCGGCTACAGCCATGTCACCACCCGCGCCAACCTCCAGGTCCGCGAGATCACGGCGGAGCACGGCCAGCCCTTCCTCGACGGTCTGATCGACCTCGGCCTCACCGCGCGCGGCTCGGGCGCGGACAACATCCGCAACGTGACCGGCTCGCCGGTGGCCGGGATCGACGCCCAGGAACTCCTCGACACGCGGCCCCTGGCGAAATCCTGGCACAACTGGATCATCAACGACCGTTCGCTCTACGGCCTGCCGCGCAAGTTCAACGTCGCCTTCGACGGCGGCGGCGTGATGCCGGTGCTGGAAGAGACCAACGATATCGGCTTCCAGGCGGTGAAGGTTCTCGACGGCGCGGCCGTGGAGCCCGGCATCTGGATGCGCCTCGTGCTCGGCGGCATCTCCGGCCACCGCGATCTCGCCCGCGATACCGGCGTGGTGCTGAAGCCCGAGGCCTGCAACAAGGTCGCCGACGCGATCCTGCGGGTCTTCATCAAGAACGGCGACCGGACCAACCGCAACAAGAGCCGGATGAAATACGTCCTCGATGCCTGGGGCTTCGACAAGTACCTCGCCGCCGTCGAGGAGGAACTCGGCTACACGCTCGACCGGGTCGACCCCGCCCATCTCGCCCCGCGCGGGCCCATGGACCGCTTCTCCCATGTGGGCGTCCACAAACAGGTCCAGCCGGGCCTGAACTGGATCGGGGTGATCCTGCCCGTGGGCAAGATGACCTCCGACCAGATGCGGGAATTGGCAAAGATCTCGTCGGAATGCGGCGACGGCGCCATCCGCATGACGGTATGGCAGAACTTTCTGTTCTCCGGCGTGCCCGACGCCAAGGTGGCCGAGGTCCAGGCCCGCGTGGCAGCGCTCGGCCTCACCACGGAAGCCTCCAGCATCCGCGCCGGCCTGGTGGCCTGCACCGGCAACAAGGGCTGCAAGTTCGCCGCCTCGGACACGAAGGGCCACGCGCTCGTCATCGCCGATTACATGGAGGCTCACCTGCCGGAACTCGACGTGCCCGTGAACGTGCACGTCACCGGCTGCCACCATAGCTGCGCCCAGCATTACATCGGCGATATCGGCCTCATCGGCGCGAAGGTCGTCGTCTCGGAGGAGGGCGACACCGTCGAGGGCTACGACATCGTCGTCGGCGGCGGCTTCGGCGACAGTCCGAAGATCGGCACCGAGATCTGGAAGGCGGTGAAGGCGGAAGATTGTCCGTCCCGGATCGAGGCGCTGCTGCGCAGCTACCTCGCCCGCCGCGAGAGCCAGGCCGAGAGCTTCCAGGCCTTCACCGCGCGCACCGGCCCGGAGAGCCTCCGCAGCCTCGCCGAAGATCAACCCGTCCTGAAGGCCGCAGCATGAGCGAGCACGTCATTCCCCCGCTCGTTCTCATCCCCGAGAACGCCCCGTTCAACCCGGACCAGCGTTCCTGGCTGTCCGGCTATTTCGCCGCCCTGCTCGGCCCCGCAGTGGAGGGCGCGACGGCCCTCGCGCCCGGCGATACGGGTGGCGGGCCGAAGCTCGCCGACAATGACGACGCGCCCTGGCACGACCCGTCGATGCCGCTGCCCGACCGGATGGAGCTCGCCAAGGAGCGGCCGGAGGCGCAGAAGCTCATGGCCGCCATGGCGCAGCAGGATTGCGGACAATGCGGCTATAATTGCGCGGATTACGCCAACGCCCTGTTCCTGAAGAAGGAAGAGCGCCTGAACCTGTGCCAGCCGGGGGGCAAGGACACCCTCCGCATGCTCAAGAAGCTGGATGAGGAATTCGGCGCGAGCGGCGGCGCGAAAGCGGCCGAAGCGGGGGAGGGCGAGGCCAAGGCGGAGGCGCCCCTCGGACCGCTCGGCTATTGCCGCGAGAACCCGGTGGAGGCTGTGTTCCTCTCCCGCACCCGCCTCAACGAGCCGGGCGGCGAGAAGGAGACCTGGCATGTCGAGATCGATCTCACGGGCACGCCCATCGAGTACGTGGTCGGCGATTCCCTCGGGCTCTTCCCCTCGAACCCGCCGGCCCTGGTGGATGCGATCATCGCCGAACTCGGCACCCGGCCCGAGCGCATGATCGGCGGCCAGACCCTGCGGAACCGGCTGATCAAGGATTACTCCCTGGGCGCCGCGCCGGATGGGCTCTACCAGCTCCTCTCCCTCCTCACCTCGGGGGAGGCGCGCAAGAAGGCGCGGGCGCTCTCGGCGGGCGAGGACCCGGACGGGGACGCCGCCTATCTCGACGTGCTCGGCGCGCTTCACAAGTTTCCCGGCGCCCGGCCCGACGCGGAGGTCTTCCTGGAAGCCCTCGACGAGCTGCAGCCCCGCCTCTACTCGATCTCCTCATCGCCGAAGGCCGATCCGGGCCGGGTCTCGCTCACGGTCGACGCGGTGCGCTACAACCACCGCTCACGGCTCCGTCTGGGTGTCGCCTCGACCCATCTCGGCGAACGCATTGCCGAGAAGACCACGGTCAAGGTCTACCTGCAGAAGGCGCACGGCTTCGCCCTGCCGGAGGATTTGTCGAAGGACGTCATCATGTGCGGGCCGGGCACCGGCATCGCACCGTTCCGCGCCTTCCTGCGCGAGCGCGCCGCGACCCAGGCGCCGGGCCGCAACTGGCTGTTCTACGGCCACCAGCGCCAGGCCAGCGACTTCTTCTACAAGGACGAGCTGAACGCGCTGAAGGACGGCAAGGTGCTCACCCGCCTGTCCCTCGCCTGGTCGCGGGACGGCACCGAGAAGACCTATGTGCAGGATCGCATGCGCGAGAACGGTGCGGACCTGTGGAAATGGCTCGAAGGCGGCGCCCATTTCTACGTCTGCGGTGATGCCAAGCGCATGGCCAAGGATGTGGAGCGGGCGATCATCGACGTCGCCGGACAGTTCGGCGGCAAGAACCCCGACGAGGCCGTGGCCTACCTCGCCCATCTCAAGAAGACCGGGCGGTATCAGGCCGACGTGTATTAGCACACGCCAAACCCTCCCCCCTCCGCGGGGGAGGGTGCCTGCGAAGCAGACGGGAGAGGGGCAGCGCGACCTCTCCGAATGGGGCAGTGCTCCCCTCTCCCGACCCGCATTAGCGGGCCACCCTCCCCCGCAGAGGGGGGAGGGAGATGCGCACATCCGGCCCGACTTTTGCTGCCCTTCGAACCCTGGAATTCGCCGAGGATTTCGCCATGAACGCGCACGTCCAGGCACCCGCCGCCGCCGTGAAGACCACCTGCCCGTATTGCGGCGTCGGCTGCGGTGTGATCGCCACGCCGGACGGGGCAGGCGGGGCGGGGATTGCCGGCGATACCGAGCACCCGGCCAATTTCGGCCGCCTCTGCTCCAAGGGCTCCGCCCTCGGCGAGACCCTGTCCCTCGACAACCGCCTGCTGCATCCCGTCGTCGACGGCGTGCGGTCGAGCTGGGAATCGGCACTCGGCACCGTGGCCGGCGGGCTACGGAAGGTCGCCGAGCAGCACGGCCCGGATTCGATCGCCTTCTACCTGTCCGGACAGCTCCTCACCGAGGATTACTACGTCGCCAACAAGCTCGCGAAGGGCTTCCTCGGCACGCCGCATGTGGACACCAATTCGCGCCTTTGCATGTCGAGCGCGGTGGCGGCCCACCGCCGCGCCTTCGGTTCGGACACGGTGCCGGGCTGCTACGAGGATCTCGACGAGGCCGATCTCATCGTGCTGGTCGGCTCCAACACCGCCTGGTGCCATCCGATCCTGTTCCGCCGCATGGTCGATGCGCGCGCCAAGCGCGGCACCAAGCTCGTCGTGATAGACCCGCGCCGAACCCAGACGGGGGAGGAGGCCGACCTCTTCCTCGGTCTCAAGCCGGGCACCGACACCGCCCTGTTCTCAGGCCTCCTCGTGCATCTCGCGAGCGCGGGCGCCCTCGATTACCGCTTCGTCCTCGACCACACGACGGGCTTCGAGGGGGCGCTCGAACGCGCGCGCTCGATCGCGCCGGACATCGCCGCGACGGCGGCCGCCACCGGCCTCTCGGAGGCGGATGTCGGCGCCTTCTTCGCGCTGTTCACCCGCACGAAGCGCGTCGTCACCGGCTTCTCGCAGGGGGTCAACCAGTCGGCGCAGGGGACCGACAAGGGCAATGCGATCATCAATTGCCACCTCGCCACCGGCCGCATCGGCCAGCCCGGCGCGGGGCCGCTCTCCCTCACCGGCCAGCCCAACGCCATGGGTGGCCGCGAGGTCGGCGGGCTCGCCAACATGCTCGCCGCCCACATGCATTTCGCGCCCGAGGAAGTGGACCGGGTCCGCCGGTTCTGGTCGGCGCCCAACATCATCACCGGCGAGGGCATGAAGGCCGTCGCCCTGTTCGAGGCGGTGGAGCGCGGCAAGATCAAGGCCCTCTGGGTGATGGGCACCAACCCCGTCGTGTCGATGCCCCGTGCCGACGCGATCCGCGAAGCGATCAAGGGGCTCGATCTCTACGTCGTCTCCGAGGCCGTGTCCGACAGCGACACCGCCATGGCGACGGGCCGGAAGACCGTGCTGCTGCCGGCCCAGGCCTGGGGCGAGAAGGACGGCACCGTCACCAATTCCGAGCGGCGCATCTCGCGCCAGCGCAGCTTCCTGAAGGCTCCCGGCGAGGCGCGGGCGGATTGGGCGATCATCAGCGACGTGGCCAAGCGCCTCGGCCACGGCGAGGCCTTCGCCTATCCGAACGCCGCCGCGATCTTCCGCGAACATGCCTCGCTCTCGGCCTTCGAGAATAACGGCAGCCGCGACTTCGACATCGGCGCGGTGAGCGACATCTCCGATACCGCCTATGCCGGGGCGGCGCCCGTGCAATGGCCCCTGACGAAGCGTGGGGGAAAGCAGGGCCGGCAGAGGCTCTTCGCCGACGGGCAGTTCTTCACCTTCGACAAGCGCGCCCGCTTCGTCGCCGTACAGCCCCCGGCGCTGGCGCAGGCCGTGAGCGCGGACTACCCCTTCGTGCTCAATACCGGACGGGTCCGCGACCATTGGCACACGATGACGCGCACCGGGAAGAGCCAGCGCCTCTCGGCCCATCGCGACGTGCCCTTCGTGGAGATCCACCCCGATGACGCAACCGCGATGGGCGTGGTCCATGGCGGCCTCGCCACGGTCTCCACCGCCCATGGCGCGGCGGTGCTGGAAGTGATGGTGGGGGAGGGTATGCGCCGGGGCGACCTCTTCGCGGCTTTCCACTGGAGCGGGGCCACCGCGTCGGAGGGGCGCGTCGGCGCCCTCGCACGCGGCATCCCCGATCCGGTCTCCGGGCAGCCCGAGCTGAAGGCGACGCCGTCCGCCATCGCGCCGGCGGTCTATCGCAGCCGAGGCTTCCTGCTCACCCGCGACCAGAAGTCTCTCCCCGCCGGCTGGTGGTGGGCGCGCGCGACGATCCAGGGCGGATCCGGGCTGCACTTCGCCACCCAGGAGAGCTCGCGCGAAGTCGCGCTGATGCTGAGGGGGATGTTCCAAGGCCTCGAGATCGCGGAATACGCAGACCACGCCCGTGGCCGCTACCGTTTCGCCGCCTATGACGGGGAGCGTCTCGTCGCCTGTCTGGCCCTGACGCCCGGCGACGCGAAGCCGGGCTGGGAATCGGAGAAGGCCTATTTCGCCGCTCCTAACCTCGAACCCTCCGCCCGACGCGCCCTGCTCTCAGGCCGGGCCGAGACGGCCTCCGCCGGTCCGACCGTCTGCGCCTGCCACGGGGTCGGCCTCGACGTCATCACCGCCACCATCGCGGCCGGCGCTCACAGCGTCGAGGCGGTGGGTGCCGCCTGCAAGGCCGGCACGAATTGCGGCTCGTGCATCCCAGAGATCCGCAAGCTGCTGCCGCAGGCGCTTGCGCGCGACGCCGCATAAGCTCATTTTCACGCCATGAGCACGCCCCGCCAGCCCCGGGAAACCCGACCCGCCGGAATCGCCGCCCGTGAGGGCGCCGGACATGCCGGTCTCGAACCGCTGGCGGTCCTGCCGGTCTTCGTGCCGCTGCAGGGCAAACGCGCGGTGCTGGCCGGGTCCAATGGCGGCGCGCCGTGGAAGGTGAAGCTGCTCGCCGCCGCCGGGGCCGATGTCGACGTCTACGCGCCGGAGCCCAGCGACGAGTTGCGCGCAGTGCCGGGCGAGATCGTCGCCGGCAGCGTCACCCTGCATGAGCGCCGGTGGCAGCCCTCCGACCTCCAGGGCGCGGCCTTCTGCATCGGCGCCATGGAGGACGAGGCCGATTGCATCGCCTTCGTCGCGGCGGCGCGGGCGACAGGCGCCATCGTCAACGCCGTCGACCGGCCGCATCTCTGCGACGTGAAGTTCGGCGCCATCGTCAATCGTTCGCCCATGGTGGTGGGCATCTCGACGGAGGGCGCGGCTCCGGTCTTCGGGCAGACGGTGCGTGCCCGGATCGAGGGCATGCTGCCGCGCGGGTTCAAGGCCTGGATCGGTGCCGCCCGCGACTGGCGCGAGGAGGTCACGAGCCGCTTCCACGCCTTCTCCGACCGCCGCGCCTTCTGGGAGCGGTTCACGGATCGCGCCTTCGCCGAGCCGGACCGGGCTCCCACCGAGGCGGACCTCGCCGAGCTTCTCGGCCAGACGGACGCCGCACCGAAGGGTGGGGCGGTGACACTCGTCGGCTCGGGGCCGGGCGATGCCGAGCTCCTGACGCTGAAGGCCCTGCGGGCGCTCCGCAACGCCGACGTGATCCTCTACGACGATCTCGTGGCGCCCGAGATCCTCGATTATGCCCGCCGCGAGGCGCGCACCATGCTGGTCGGCAAGACCGGGCACGGGCCCTCCTGCCGCCAGGACGACATCAACGCGCTGATGGTGCAGCTCGCCAAATCCGGCAAGCAGGTGGTGCGCCTGAAATCCGGCGATCCCCTCGTCTTCGGCCGGGCCGGCGAGGAGATCGATGCCTGCCATCAGGCGGGAATCCCCGTGAGCGTGGTGCCGGGCATCTCGGCGGCACAGGGGGCGGCCGCGTCGCTGGGCGTCTCCCTGACCAACCGCGACTCGGCGCGACGCCTGCAATTCGTCACCGGCCACGACCGCCGCGGCACTCTGCCGTCTGACCTGAACTGGGGGGCGCTCGCCGATCCGAGCGTGACCACCGTGGTCTACATGCCGAAAAAGACCCTGCGCGAGCTTCTCGAACGCGCCGTCGCCGAGGGTCTGGCCCCGGCCACCCCCGCGCTCCTCGTCTTCAACGCCACCCGGCCCAACCAAGCCGTCGTGTCGGGCACAGCCGCCGACCTGGCGGACCGGGTGGAGGCATCGGGCTACGACGGGCCGGCCCTGCTGATGCTGGGCGAGGCTTTGCGGCTGCACGGGGTCGAGGTGATCGCGGCAACGCCCGAGCCGGACAAGCTCGCAATCTGACAATCGGTCGGCCTTCATCGGACAAGGCGCGGCTTCCATTTCACCGGGAGGATGCTGAGGTCTGCCCCGTCGGTCGCCCGCTCCGGCGCGAGAGCGCCACCCTGGCCGGCGATCGTGGCAAGGGAGGCGAGAGCTGAAACAAAGGCTCCCGGATGCGCGAACGCCCCTGGGAACGGTGTCACGACCAAACATCTGTGAATCGACGCGGTGGCCCCCACGCCCGATAGGCTTGCACCAGGTGCGATGCGTGTAGAGTTCCGACCAGAATCGGAGCCACGCCGTGATCAAGCGATTCGTTGCCCTCGCCCTCGCCCTGTCGCTCGCGACGACGACACATGCAGCGAGCGCCGACGATCCGGTGATCGCGGCGGCGACGGACTTGACCGGTGACGTCCTGTTCCTCGAATCCGGGGCGCCCGGTATGATCCTGGTGGTCGTGCGGGGGGACGGGACCTTCATCTGCGGCTACGGCGAGACCGAGAAGGGCAACGGCATCACGCCCGATGGAACGAGTCTCGTGCGACTCAACTCCATCACCAAGGTCTTCACCACGGAAGTCCTGGCCTCCCTCGCCACGGAGAGGAAGCTCTCCCTCGCCGATCCGCTGCAGAGCTTCGCGCCGCAGATGAAGGTTCCGGCCTTCGAAGGGCGCCCCATCACCCTCCTCGACCTCGCAACCTATTCGGGCGCCCTACCGCGCGAGATGGGACACGCCCCCGAAGGCACGAATCCCCGCGCCTGGCCGACCCGCGACGACCGCTGGTCCTGGCTCGGCAACTACACGCTGCCTTGGGCCCCCGGCACCGTCACGTCCTATTCGAATGTGGGGTTCGACCTCCTGGCCGATGCGGTCGGGACGGCAGGCGGCGCGTCCTATGCGAACGTGCTGCGCGGCCACGTCACCGCGCCTCTCGGAATGCTGGATACGGTTCTCTCGCCGACACCGGAGCAATGCGCCCGGCTGATGATCGGTTCGGGCCTCGGCGGCCCGGCCACCTGCGTCGACACCCAGGCGACGGGGGGAAGCGGCGGCCTCTATAGCACCGGCAACGACATGGCCCGCTGGCTCCGGCACAACGTCACCGCCACGAGCGGCGCGCTCGCCCTGAGCCACGCGGTCTACCGCCAGCGCCAATCGATGCCGGCGGCGATCGGCTTCGACGAAGCGTCGCCCATGGCGGGCCTCGCCCTCGGCTGGGTGGCCCTGGCGGCCAAGGGGAACGAACCCGCGATGCTGGCGAAGAGCGGGGGAGGCGCCGGCTTCATGAGCTACGTCGCCTTCGCGCCGGGGCGCGACGTCGGGGTCTTCGTCGTCATCAACAGCATCGATTTCGCGGCCTTCGCCACCTTGACCAGCACCGCCCACAAGCTGATCGCCGCCCTCGCGACCCGCTGACCGGGGTGGAGAAGCCGGGTCCACGGAGCCCACCGGCGACACATTGACGGTTGCCCGCATCTCCGGCCCATGCTCTTGCCGCAGCGTCCCCCCGGAACCGGCTTGAAGGCTCCCCATGCGTCGCGCCCTTCCCCTCATCCTCTTCGCCCTCGGCCTCGTGGCGCTCGGCGTCGCGGCCACCGTGATGCTCGTGCCGAAGGCGGGGCAGGTGGCGACCAGCAGCGTCGGCGGCCCCTTCACCCTCACCGACCAGGACGGACGGCGCGTCACCGAGCGGGATTTCGCCGGGGCGACCCATCTGGTCTTCTTCGGATTCACGCATTGCCCCGATGTCTGCCCGACGACGCTGCAGCAGATCGGCGACGTGCTCCAGGCGCTCGGCCCCAAGGGCAAGGACACGAAGGCGCTGTTCATCGCGGTCGACCCCGAGCGCGACACGCCCGAGGCCCTGAAGACCTACCTCGCCAGTTTCGATCCCCGCATCGTCGGCCTCACCGGCTCGCAGGAGGAGGTCAACGCGGCCGTGAAGGCCTACCGCGCCTATGTCCGCAAGGTGCCGACCAAGGGGGACGACTACACGATGGAGCACACGGCTTTGGTCTACATCATGGACGGCCGGAACCGCTTCGTGAACGCCCTCAACCTGACGAAACCCGCCGACCAGACGGCGGCGGAACTCGCCAAGGCGCTGTAACGCGTCATGGTGCCGTGCCCGGTCATCGCGGTGGGTGCGGTGTCAGCGCCCCGCTGCGCGAGGTGCGGGACAGGCCGTGTTCGGTCTTGTTCCAGCGGTCTGGCGCCAGGATCAGCTCGATCACCCCGCGCCAGGCGGCGAGGCTGACGAGCAGGAAATAGGCCGGCAGCAGGGGCACGAAGGGGACGAGATCGTGCCAGCCCCGTCGCCGGCAGCCGATATAGGCGGGCAGCAACATCGCCACGAAGCCGGAGACAAGGACCGTGATCGCGGTGCCGGTGGGCAGATTCGCCCAGAAATCGCTCCCCGCCTCGATCCGGCCCGGCCACAGGGAGACCACGGCCGGCAGCATCAGGAACGGGTAGGCCAGGGCCGAGACCACCGTACCGGGGATGAGGGCCAGCGCGCAGAGGCTCGCCAGGGGGCCGAGTTCGCGGAAGGTCGCCATGGGGGTGCGGCCATGGGTGAGGCTGGTCTGGAGGAAGCCCTTCATCCAGCGGGTGCGCTGGTTGAGCCAGGCCTTGTAGCGGGCCGGCGCCTCCTCGATCGTGCTGCTCGGCAGATCACCCACATCGTAGCCGGCCCGCGCCAGCCGCAGACCGAGATCGGCATCCTCGGTGACATTCCAGGCATCCCATCCGCATACGGCGCGAAGGATATGGGTCCGGAAATGGGTGGAGGTGCCGCCGAGCGGCGTCGGCAGCCGCCACGCCGCCAGTGCCGGGCCGAGCACGTCGAACAGGGCCGTGTATTCGAGGGCGAAGCACCGGGTGAGCCAGGAATCGCGGGCATTGTCGATGACGAGGCGGCCCTGCAGGCAGGCCGTGCGTGGGGAGGCGCGGGCGAAGGCTGCGGCCGCCGCCCGCAACTGGCCGGGATCGGGCACGTCTTCCGCGTCGTAGACCACGAGGCAGCTTCCCCGCGCCAGGGGCAGGGCGGCGTTGAGGGCGCGCGGCTTGGTCTTTGGCAGCCCCGGCGGCACGACGACGACCTCCACATGTGCCGGCAGGGCGAGGCAGGCGAGCGCCCCCGCCGTGGCGGCATCGTCGGCCTCGGTGAGGAGCTTGATGTCGAGCTTCGCCACCGGGTAATCGCGGTCTTATGCAGCAACCTCACCCAAAAGCGTTGAGGTGAGTACGGCGGTATGATGCGGATCAACCGATCCGGCATTCTGTCTGAGATCGTAGAAAACAAGCCGTCATCGTTTACGAATCCCCCTCATTGGGGGAATGTCGCAAACTGCCGTTGGGTATCGTGGATTTCGGCAGCTGAGAGAGTATTGCGCTCCCTCCCTTTCAAAAAGCGGAGCGCAGCCATGTCGGATGGCTCATCATCACGGTCGGACTCACTCACTGAGCCGCGCGCTCCCGCTTATCGGGCAATCATCATCGCCAAGAGCGGGACAGTTGTGAACGCCCTGCGTCTTCAGGCCGAAGACGATGAGCAAGCCTGTGAGCACGCCAAGGCAATGGTGGACGGCCACGCCGTTGAACTATGGGATGGCTTGCGCTTCATCGAGCATTTCCCGCCCGTCGATTAGGGGGCGGTGGTGACGGGCGGCGCTACCGGAGGGTATTCGTAGTTCGGCTTGAGAGACGAGATTTTGCTAAGGATTTCTCTCGACTCCCTCAGAAGCAAGCGGCTCTGCGCTAATTCTGCACGAATGTCGCGACTCAATTGCGTCGTGTGGCGAATAAGATCCTGAGTTGACTCGGGAACTTGGTTTTCTGCCGGATCAAGGACGTTGAACATAAGCTCACCAGATTGGCGTGGAGGTAAAGCCCCAGCGATCTGATTACCGACGCGTGAGTTCTTCTCTTTGGGAGGACAGCGTTATGAGGCCATCTTTCGATCGGCGCACTCACCTGAGTTGGGGTTGTCGAGTTTATTCGTGCCCCAAACAGAAACGGCGGCACATGAGATGCCGTCTCGTTTATAATCTTCCACCCTCACCTAAACTCCTTGAGGTGAGCGGGCCGGTTCGGACCTTATAAGTTCCGCACCTCACAACCTTCCAACCTCATATCCTCCCATCCTTCCGCTCCCGCGAGAGGGAGGCTTGCATAATGCGAGAGACTAGGGGATCATGATGAGAGTTGAGGGTGTCCCGTGTCCGATTCGTCTCCCTGGAGCTTTAGCTTGACCCGCGAGGATATCCTCGCGCGCCGGGTTAAACGCGCTGAGATCATGGGTGAGATAGAGACGCTACAGAAGCAGCTTGCCGAAGAGGATCGTTGGCTTGAGGCGGTGAAGCTTATTGTTCCGGCATCCCTCCTCGCAGGTATAGAAGAGGCGATAGAGGGCGCGCAGGAAGGCTCGGAGCGATCATCAATCTGGCGTGAAGCGGCAATTGAAGCTTTACTATCTGCCGATCGTGGAATGCTTCCAAAGGAACTCGCTCAATTCATTAAAGAGCATGGGAGCAACGATGCCAAGGATAGGATAGTTCGCAATCCTAATGGCCTTTATAACGCCTTAAGTCGGATGGTTAGGGACGATCAAGTTATAAAGCTGGGCGACAAGTTTTATTTGCCCGGCCTATATCATGCATTGGAACAGAGCGGGGAGCTTGAAGAAGACGCTGATGATCGAAGCATGATGGGCGTAGGCGCATTCATTCTAAGTCTTTTCAGCGAAAACGACCGTTTTTTACCGCGCGATATTATATCGAAGATGCGCGAGCACGAAGAATATGCAGAGAGGATCGAGAGCAACCCGCAGTATGGCTACAGCGCCATCGCACGGTTGGTTCGGCAGAGGCGCCTAGAAAAAGACGGCAGCCACTACCTTTTACCTCTCAAAAAGAATGAGCCGGCCGACGTGTCACCGTCGTCCGGCTCAGATGCCGAGCTAGTCAACACGGTCGAAAGCCTACCGGGCTTTCTCCGAGGTCGCTAGCTCCTCATTCCACCCCGCGTCCGTCCGGCGCTAACGAAGGAGAATGTCATGGTCGGCCACCATGAACTCAGAAGAGCATTTTAGAATGAGGCCGGTGTTAGCGCACCGGCCTCATTCAGAACCAAACAATCCAGCTACCTTCCGATTTGGACGGCGACAGAGAATGCAAGGCCCCACGGCTTAATCATCGCATCTCTGTCGCCTCGGTTCAAGCCGGGAGATCACCTCGCATCTAGCGACAAGGATTTCCCATGCCTTTCGAGTTCCCCTGCGATCATCTCACCGCCTGTCATATCCTCCATGCCGTTCTCGTGGAGCGGTGGAGTCAGCAAAAGGCGTCCCACTACTTTTGTGTGAACGGCGGCACGGTCTCTAAGATCGTGCGCGGCCTGTCGCATCACGGCGCTTCGCCGCTGCCGTTCTGATCCGTCGCGCCGGGGTTGCCCGAAACGGTAATCCCGGCCGGCTCTTCAAGGAACGTGACGCCGGCTTCCTCGAATGACCGCCGCATTGCCAAGAGGTTGTTGACGATAGGTTTTCTGAGCCCGTTCTCAAACTGGCGGATCGTACTCAGGCCGATGTTGGCGCGCTTAGAGAGGTCGGGCTGCGACCAGTTCAACCATCCTCGGGCGGCACGGCATTGCTCAGGGCTCATCGTCATTGAGAGCTAGGGTATGACAATTTTTGCGTCAAGGGCAATTTAAAGCGTTGACCTAACTCAATTCAACTCATATCACTCACCTCAACGCAAAACGTTCAGGTGACGCCGTGGCCCAGCACTTCCTTCTCTCCAAAGCGGCCCGCTCCCTCAGCCTCGCCAAGGTCGCTCGTCTTTCGGACGATCAGGCTTGGGAGACGTTCAAGGCGATCCGCTGGGAGGCTACCGAAGGCGCTCCCTTCTGCCCGCGTTGCGGCTGCCTCAAGCACTCCTTCATCGCCACCCGCAAGCTCTTCAAGTGCGCCGGTTGCCGCCATCAGTACAGCGTCACCTCGGGCACCATCTTCGCTTCCCGCAAGCTCCCCATCCGTGACCACCTCCTTGCCATCGCGATCTTCGCCAACGGCGCGAAGGGTCATAGCGCCCTCCAGCTTTCCCGTGACCTCGACTGCCAGTATCGGACGGCGTTCGTTATGGCTCACAAGCTCCGTGAGGCCGTTTCGGCTGAGGTGGCCACGTTCGCCCCGCCAATATGAAGGCGGATCGGATCGACCGTCGCCTTGCCGAGAACCAGACCGGTAAGCGTCGCGTCGTCGTCGTGATCCGCGAGCGCGGCGGCAAGGCTCTCACCTTCGCCTTCCGGTCGGAAGCCGAGTCGGTCCCGACGATTGAGCAGCGCGTCGAGGCTGGCAGCGTCGTCCACGCTGACGAGGCCAAGGGCTGGGATCGTCTCCACAAGACGTTCAAGACCCACCGCATCAACCACCAAGAGGGCTACAGCTTCGACGAGGCTTGCACCAATCAGGCCGAGTCGTTCTTCTCTCGCCTCCGCCGCGCTGAGATGGGTATTCACCACCACATCAGCGGCGCTTACCTCGCCTCTTACGCTGGTGAGATGGCTTGGCGCGAGAATCACCGCCGGGTGAGCAACGGCGAGCAATACGCCCTCATCACCGGCGCTGCCCTCACGCACGCCCCGTCCAAGGTGTGGAAGGGCTACTGGCAGCGCCACATGGCGAAGGTTGCCTAAGATGGCGCTCCTTCACGTCGTCAGCACCCTCACTGCCAAGCGCAACGAGATCGAAGCGCATATCAAAGCGCTGCGGGCTCAGCTTGCCGTGGCAGAACGCGACCTGTCGTCCGTAACGGCGGTCCTAGCGCTCTATGAGCTAACCCCGGCAACGGAGCTTCGCTTTCCTGCCTACGCCCATCTGAACCGGCTGTTCGTCTACGGGGAGATGTTCAAGCTGTGCAAGCAGGCGTTGGAGGAGGCTGGTAAGCCGCTTACGACGCGCGAGATCGCGCTCGCTGTGATCCGCGCAAAGGGGTGGGATGAGAACGACGTGATGCTACGGAAGGCGGTCGCCTACCGACTTATCCAGAACCTCAGCCGCGCCGTCGTTCAGGGACGGATAGGAGACGCAGGAAGGCATAAGGGCGTGCGTGTGTGGTCCTTGATTTAGACAGTTAGCTTTTTCGGGCGCCTACAAAAACACCTGTTAAAATCATTCCGACTAGACCAATGACGGTTACGGCAGTGCTTCCTACAAGGATTTTCATCACATCATTATCAATGTGGACGTCACTTCCAACTTGCGCGCTGCTAAATAGCATTAATCCAACAAAAGAACAGTATCCAACCATAAACCAGTAAGTACGTCTTGCATAAGGCTCAATAAGTTTATCTAATGTTTCAGATGTATTTTTGCTGCGCTTAAGATTTGCAATTTCTTCTTTCAGTTCATTCCTCTCGTCCTTAAATCTTTCGAGAGTATCAGACAAAGAAGCAACGCGCTGTAATGCCCTAGCTAGTTCGGGGGACTCACTGTTCTCCAGCGACACCGGAAGATTTTCCGGTGCCCTGTCGATGTCCTGAACTGTGATGTCGTTACTTGGTGCCACGTCCGGCAAGGGCCAAATTAGTGTAATGCTGCTTTATGAGGTGGTTGGGGATAGCGCTGTCCCGGCCCTCATTCAGATAGACTTCGGTCCATGGAGTACCCGGCATGTGAGTCATGCGAGATAAGTCGCGTCCAGAATACTTTCTATATTTATTCCAAACATGATCGACGACCGATTTTTCCCTAGCGCTCAAATCGGCTTCATAAACCTCTTTAGAAACAGGGTCGGTGAATAACTTGGTCGATGGGTCGATCCCGTGGTCCCGTATGTGATCCCATATGTCGCGATAGACGGGGCCGCCGTCCCAAGCCTCGGGATTTTCCGCAACCAGCGGCTCGCCATTCACGGCCAGGTTCCAGCCGTGAGCGATGTAGATCATCTTCTGAAGCCACATCTGTCCCGGCATCCCAGAACGGCCAAGCCGCGTTAGGATCTCGTTGGCGACAGCTTTTGCCGAGTGAAGAGGCATCACGCCCACCTGCCGACCATAAGCTCTTGGATTGCGTCGCTCCCTTAAGCGCAAGTCACTTCGTCTAGTTTTTAAGTACGTTTCCTGTGTGTTTCGGCTAATGGGGCAATATGTCGCATGGATTTCGTGAACGAGGAGGCTTCAGCCGCTAGGCCCTACTTACTAAACCACCTCAACGCTTTCGGGTGAGGTTGCTGCATAAGACCGGGTAATCGAACCGCGTCAGCGCCTCCAGCAAGCGCGGCACCACCGCCGCCTCCCGGTAGAGCGCCACGAACACCGTGTAGACCGGCAGGTCGCCATCCGGCAGCCCTGGTCCGGGTGGGTCTTCCGGCGCAGCCTCGCCGGTGGGTCCGATGGCGGCCACGCGAAAGGTGAGGAGGGCGAGGAACCCGACCTGCACCAGGACCCAGGCCGCCGTGACGAGCAGCGCCGGCAGGCTGGCCATGGCGAGAACGAGCGCCCCGAAGATGAGACCGGCCAGAGCGAGGAGCGGCGCCACGGGGGCGGCATTGTAGGCCCAGTCCGGCCTCCTCCTGAGAAGGTCGTCCGAGGCATGGGCGGCGATTCCCGCCGCGCGTTGGGCGAAGATCGCGTGGCGCAGGGCCGTCGGCGTGGTGATCGCCGGCATCAGACCCGTCGGGCTGCGCCCCTGCAGCAATTCGGCGATCGCGCGCCCCCGAGGGGCATAGACGAACGCGGCCCCCATTCCCGGTGCGAGGGGGGCGACGCCCGCGATCAGACTATCGGGAAACCGCGCTCCGGCGCCGAGGGGCAGGGTATCCCGGAGGAACCGCGCCCCGAGGGTGAGCGCGAGGGCGCGGTAGAAGCGTTCCTCTTCCATCAACCCGGCCTGGATCAGGGTGGTGGCGGCATCGGCGCCGCTCGCCCGGGCCAGGGCCGCGGCCTTCGCCAGCATCAGCGGGGACGTGGCGTGGCTGAGGAGAAACGCGATCTCCGGGGGCAGTGCCACCGTTTTGCCGCGCAGGTTCCTGAAACCGACGATCGACACCGGAACCGGCTCCCCGAGGCCCGGGAACGTGATAGGGGGAGAGCCGTGAGCCAGACGATTCCCGCGCACAACCAGTGCGACACAGATACAACCAGACCGTCAACCCGAGGCAGGCGGTCCGCCGCCGCTTTGCTGGTGACGGCGCTCCTCGCCGTTTCGCCGGCGTCGGCGCAGGAAGCCACCTCGCCGGGCGTGACGATCCCGAATTTCTGGAATCCGCGCAGCCGGCTCGAACGGATCGAAGCGCCGCAGACGGCGCGCGCCATCCGCTTCCTCACCGACGACGAGTTCCCGCCCCTGCATTTCGCCGGCCCTGACGGCGCGCCGACCGGCTTCGTGGTGGAACTCGTCCGGGCGGTCTGCGAACGCTTGACGCTCAGCTGCACCATCCAGGCGCGCCGGTTCGATACGCTGCTCGACGGGCTGGCCGACCGGCAGGGCGACGTGGTCGCCGCCGCCATCCCGCTGACGCCGACCCTGCGCAGCCGGTTCCTCGCCACCCGTCCGTATTTTCGCTGGCCGGCGCGCTTCGCCGCCCGCACGGACAAGGGCCTTCCCGCCCCATCGGCCAAGGCCCTCGCGGGCAAGTCCGTCGGAATCGTCGCGGCAAGCGCGCATGCGGCTTATCTCAAGGCGTTCTTCCCCCAGGCGGAGGCGCGCGAGTTCACCGACCTCGCCACCGCCGAAGGCGCGCTGCGGCGCGGCGACGTGGACTACGTCTTCGCCGACGGGCTCAACCTCGCCTTGTGGATCGGCGGCATCGATTCCTCGAATTGCTGCGCGCTGGTGGGCGGCGACTATCTCGAAAACCACTATTTCGGCGAAGGCATCGGCCTCGTCACCCGCCGAGAGGATACGGCCCTCTCCCGCGCCCTCGACGAAGCCCTGCAACGGCTCTGGGACGAAGGGAAATACGCAGAGCTGTACCTGCGGTTTTTCCCCGTCAGTCCGTTCTGACTCGCCAGCCCGTCCCCATCGGAAGGCAGGCCTATCCGCGGTTCCTCAGCATCCCGCGCGCCGCCTCCGCCAGCCGCCGGGTCAAGTCCGCAGCCCCCGTTTCCCGTGCCAGGGACGCCGCCTGACCGGACCAGAGCGGCGAGAAATCGCCCGAGCCTCCCGCCTCCGCGCGCTGGCGCAGGGGCTGGAGCGCCACGGCGGCGGAGGGAAAGGCGGGAGCGTCGGCGCTCACCGGGCCGAGCTCCGCCAAAGCACGGTTGACGAGCCCTCGGGCGGGGCGCCCCGTGAAGACGTTGGTGAGCGCGGTATCCTCGTCGCGGGCCGCCCGCAGGGCGGCGAGATGGACGGCGGAGGTGCCGGCCTCCGGGCACAGGAGGTAGGCCGTGCCGATCTGGACGGCGGAAGCGCCGAGCATGAGCGCCGCGGCGATCCCGCGCGCATCGGCGATGCCGCCCGCCGCGATGACCGGGACGCGCACCGCGTCCACCACCTGCGGCACCAGAGAGAAGGTGCCGACCTGCGACTCCACCGCATCGGTGAGGAACATGCCGCGATGGCCCCCGGCATCGGCCCCTTGGGCGATGATCGCGTCCACGCCGCGCTCATCGAGCCAGCGCGCCTCACGCACCGTGGTGGCGGACGAGACGACGAGGCAGCCCGCTTCCCCGACGCGGCGGAGGAGGGCGGCCTCGGGGAGCCCGAAATGGAAGCTGACCACCGCCGGGCGCAGATCCTCCACGACGGCGCACATCGCCTCGTCGAAAGGCGCGCGGTTGGCCATGGCGACGGGTGCCGCCGGGTCGAGGCCGAGCTCGCGGTAATAGGGTGTCACGCGCTGGAGCCATGCGGCCTCGCGGGCCGGATCGGCGGCGGCCGGAGCGTGGCAGAAGAAATTCAGATTGAACGGACGATCCGTGTTCAGGCGGATCGCCGCGACCTCGCTGCGCACCTGTTCGGCGTTCAGGGCGGCGCAGGCCAGCGACCCGAGGGCGCCGGTGGTGGAGACGGCAGCCGTGAGCTGGCCCCGAGGCCCCACCATCGGGGCCTGGACGATGGGATGATCCAGACCGACGAGATCGAGGAAGCGTCTGTCGGGCCACATGGCATGGTCTCCTTGGCAAGGCGTCGATCACCGTCTGTCTACACCATCGAAGCGCGAAGGTTTCCGGTTGGCTCCGCAGCCCTGAGGAACGCGATGAAAAGCCTCGCCCGGCGTGGATAACCTCGCTCGCAGGCGAGTTTCACGGCCCGGTCGGATGTCGGATCGCGCGGGAACATGGTCCAACTATTGCTAATGTTTCGGCGTGGTTTGCATCGGCGCCGATGGTGTGACGGACCCTGAGGCGATCCATGGCGATCCGGTCATATCCAGTTTCCGATGCGTCATCGGCAGGACCTCGTCCGTCGCTCGACGCGGCCTACCGCCGGATTACCTGGCGCCTGCTGCCGTTCCTGATGATGCTCTGGATCCTGTCCTGGATCGACAGGGTCAATATCGGCTTCGCCAAGCTGCAGATGCTGTCCGATCTCAAATTCAGCGAGACGGTCTACGGCATCGGCGCGGGTATCTTCTTCATCGGCTATTTCCTGTGCGAGGTGCCGAGCAACCTGCTGCTGGAATATATCGGCGCCCGCAAGACCATCGCGCGGATCACGCTCCTCTGGGGCGCCTGCTGCGTGGCGATGATGTTCGTCACCACACCGGCCTTCTTCTACGTGCTCCGCTTCCTGCTCGGAGTGTTCGAAGCCGGCTTCTATCCGGGCGTGATCCTGTACCTCACCTACTGGTACCCGAGTGAGCGGCGGGCGAAGGTGTTCGGCCTCTTCATGTCGGCCTCGGCGATCGCCGGGGTGATCGGCGGGCCGCTGGCCGGCGCGATCCTCACCGGCATGAACGGCGTCAACGGCTGGGCAGGCTGGCAATGGGTGTTCCTGCTGGAGGGCATCCCCTCGATCCTCGCAGGGTTCGTCACGCTCCTCTACCTGACCGACCGTCCCGCCAAGGCCACATGGCTGACGACAGAGCAGCGGGCGCTGGTCGAGGCGGACCTCGCCCGCGACGCCGAGGCCTTGGGTCCGCGCGAGCACGGCGTCCTCGCTTCCCTGAAGGATGCCCGGGTCTGGCAATGCATCGCGATCTTCTTCTGCATCATCATGGCGAACTCGGCCCTGACCTTCTTCGGGCCGAGCGTGGTGCGCGATGCCGGCTTCACCGATCCGCTCACCGTCGGCTGGATCATGTCGGCGGCCTATCTGTGCGGTGGCATCGGGATGATCCTCAACGGGCGCCATTCCGACCGGACCGGCGAGGCGCGCCTGCATTGCGGGATCCCGGCGACGATCGGGGCGCTGGCCATCGCACTCGTCGGGTTCCTGGTCCCGTGGAGCCCGGTTCTGGCCATGCTGGCGCTCGCCGTGGCGATCGTCGGTACGATGAGCGCGATCCCCGTCTTCTGGCAGATCCCCGGGCGGTTCCTGGCGGGCTCGGCCGCCGCGGCCGGCATCGCCCTGATCAATTCGGTGGCCAACCTGGCGGGCTTCGGCGCCCCCGCCCTCATGGGTTACCTGCGCGAGCATACCGGCTCGGCCTCCGCCGGCCTGTGGCTGGTCGCGGCCTTCGAGCTCGCGACGATCGTCCTGATCCTCGCCTTCGTCCCACCCGCCACCCCGGCGCTGGAGCGCCGGGCCGCCGCCCGTGCCGCCCATGAGCCGGCCTGACCCCGCCCCCGGTCGCGCCGGAACCGGCCCTCTGCAGGAGACACAGTTGAACCACCCCCCTGAGCGACCCGACCTCACGCGCCGCAGCCTGGTCGGCGCCGGCCTTGCCGGAATCGGTCTCGGCGGCACGGTCGCCGCCACCGGCACGGTGCTGGCCCAGGGCGCGCCCGCCCCGGCTCCTGCACAGCCGGGCGCCCTGAACACCGGCCCGACGATGCAATCCGGCCTCGGCCCGCGCCTCACCATGCACGCCATCGACAATTTCCACGGCACACCGGGCGCGGGCATGGTCTGCGACCTCTCCGTGCGCGATGGCGACACCTACCGGCCGATCAAGACGATCACGACGGGGCCCAACGGCCGCTCGCCCGAGCCGCTCCTCATCGACGACGCCCTGAAGACCGGGCGCTACGAGCTGCTGATGCATGTCGAGGAATACTTCGCCCGGATCGGCGTGGCGCTGCCGAGCCCGAACTTCCTGAGCCTCGTCCCGATCCGCTTCCACATCCGCGACGCGAGCCAGCGCTACCATCTGCCGATCCTGTTCACGCCCTGGGGCTACTCGTATTATCGCGGCAGCTGAAAGCCCCGACCGTCCGCAACCGCTTACCCACGAAACGATCCGAGAGACCCGATGGCCGGCATCACGACACATATCCTCGACTCGGAGCGCGGGCGCCCCGCGCCCGGCGTGCGCATCGACTTTTCGGTGATGGAGGAGGGGCACTGGCGCCTCGTGAAGAGCGTCGTCACCAATGCCGACGGGCGCACCGACACACCGATCCTGCCGGCGGCGGAGGCGAAGATCGGCCAGTACCAGCTCGAATTCTTCATTGACGGCTATCTGAAGAGCCGGCCCGGCGTGAGCGAGGCGGACATCTTCGTGGACAACCCGGTGGTGCGGTTCGCCGTCTTCGACGCCAAGCAGCATTACCACGTGCCGATGCTGTGCACGCCCGGCAATTGCACCACTTATCGCGGAAGCTGACCATGCCGGAACGGGTCGAGATTTACGGCCCGATCAGGGTTTGGATTGCATAAGGGGAGGGTCCATCTCGTCTCGGCACTTCGGTGAGAGTTTCATCGCCGCCGACGACGCGACCATCTTCGGGGCAATCCATGGCGATCCGGTCATATCCAACTCATCCTAAGTCATCGGTCGGACAGAACCCGTCACTCGACGCGGCCTACCGCCGGATCACCTGGCGCCTGCTGCCGTTCCTGATGATGCTCTGGATCCTGTCCTGGATCGACCGGGTCAATATCGGCTTCGCCAAGCTGCAGATGTTGTCCGATCTCAAATTCAGCGAGACGGTCTACGGCATCGGCGCGGGCATCTTCTTCATCGGCTACTTCCTGTGCGAAGTGCCGAGCAACCTGCTTCTGGAACATGTCGGCGCCCGCAAGACCATCGCGCGGATCACGCTCCTCTGGGGCGCCTGCTGCGTGGCGATGATGTTCGTCACCACGCCGGCCTTCTTCTACGTGCTCCGCTTCCTGCTCGGAGTGTTCGAAGCCGGTTTCTTCCCAGGCGTGGTCCTGTACCTCACCTACTGGTACCCGAGCGCGCGGCGGGCGAGGGTGCTCGGCCTCTTCATGTCGGCTGCAGCCATCGCCGGGGTGATCGGCGGGCCGCTGGCCGGGGCGATCCTCACCGGCCTGGACGGCGTGAACGGCTGGGACGGCTGGCAATGGGTGTTCTTGCTGGAGGGTATCCCTTCGATCCTCGCAGGGCTCGTCACCATCTTCTTCCTCGGCAACGTTCTTACCGACCGCCCCGCCAAGGCCAACTGGCTGACACCGGAGCAGCGGGCATTGATCGAAGCCGACCTCGCCCGCGACGCGGAAGCCTTGGGGCCCCGCGAGCACGGCGTCCTCGCCTCCCTGAAGGATGTCCGGGTCTGGCAGTGTATCGCGATCTATTTCTGCCTCGTCACGGGGTACTCGGCGCTGATCTTCTTCGGGCCGAGCGTAGTGCATGACGCAGGCTTCACCGACCCGCTCACCATCGGCTGGATCATGGCCGCCGCCTTCCTGTTCGGCGGCATCGGCATGGTGCTCAACGGGCGCCATTCCGATCACACCGGAGAGGTGCGCCTGCATTGCGGTGTGCCCGCCATGATCGGGGCACTGGCCATCGCCCTCGTCGGGTTCCTGATCCCGTCGAACCCGGTTCTGGCCATGGTCGCACTCGCCGTGGCGATCGCCGGTACGATGAGCGCGATCCCCGTCTTCTGGCAGATTCCCGGACGGTTCCTGGCAGGCTCCGCCGCCGCGGCCGGCTTCGCGCTGATCAACTCGGTGGCCAACCTGGCGGGCTTCGGCGCTCCGACGGTGATGGGCTATCTGCGCGAGCATACCGGCTCGGCCTCCGCCGGCCTGTGGCTGATCGCGGTCTTCGAGCTCGCGACGATCGTGCTGATCCTCGCCTTCGTCCCGCCCGCCACCCCGGCCGGCGAGCGCCGGGGCACCACCGGCGCCGCGCCCGAGCCGGCCTGAACCGCCACGGCCGTGCCCGGGGCGGGAGCGTCGACCGCGTCCCGAAGAGGCTGCCCCCGTGAGCGAGGCGGAGATCGCCGTGGACAAAGGGTGGCACGGTTCGCCATGGTCGAAGCCAGGGGACATGATCCCGTGCCGATGCCGTTCACGCCCCGGTCGTCGTACGGATTATCGCGGGAGTTGAAGCCTTTGTCGGATCTGGCCGCCATCCACCGTCTCGACCGGGACGCCTTCGTCGCTCTGCTCGGCGGGGTGTTCGAACACGCGGCCTGGGTCGCCGAGGCGGTGGCGCCGGCCCGCCCCTTCGCCAGCGTGGGCGACCTGCACGCCGCGATGATGGACGCGGTGCGCCATGCGCCCGAGGCGCAGCGCCTCGCCTTCCTCAACGGGCATCCGGAACTCGCCGGGCCCGAGGCACGGGCGCGAGCAATGACGGCCGACTCGGCGAGCGAGCAGGGCAGCGCCGGCCTCGACCACCTCCCGCCGGAGGATGCGGCGGCCTTCGACCGCCTGAACGCCGCCTACCGGGAGAGGTTCGGCTTCCCCTTCATCATCGCCGTACGGGGCCGCAGCCGGGCCGAGATCCTCGCGGTGTTCGAGGCCCGCCTCGGACGGGGACAGGCCGAGGAGGAGGCCACCGCCCTCGACGAGATCGGCGCGATCACGCGGATGCGCCTGGACATGCTGATCTCGGGGGCGGGCGACTGAGAGCGTTCGCGCTCGGCCCCCGCAACGGTCGGGAATGCCCGCTTGTTCGACGTACCGAGCATCAAAGCCTGGCTTCGAGCGACCTCGGCCCCGGCCTCGCCGGAGACTCGCATCGCACCTCCGCGTTGACCCTCCCCGGCCCGCTCCCTAGGGTGCCCGGCCGCATCCGGCCGGTTCCGGCCATCCCGTGTCTTCTCGCAGAACTGACGCCCATTCCATGTCCGCCCCGCCCGTCTCGTCTCCGCTCGCCCTCGACCCCGCCCTGGTGGAGGCCGCCGCCCATGCGGCTGCCTGGCCCTTCGAGGAGGCGCGCAAGCTCGTGGCGCGGCTGGAGCGCAAGCCGAAATCGGAAGTGCTGTTCGAGACCGGATACGGGCCGTCGGGCCTGCCGCATATCGGGACGTTCGGCGAGGTGGCCCGCACCTCCATGGTGCGCCACGCCTTCCGCGTGCTCACCAACGACAGCGTGCCCACGCGGCTCATCGCCTTCTCGGACGACATGGACGGCCTGCGCAAGGTGCCGGACAACGTGCCGAACAAGCAGATCCTGATCCCGGCGTTGAACCAGCCGCTCACCCGCGTGCCCGACCCGTTCGGCACGCATGACAGCTTCGGCGCGCACAACAATGCCGAGCTGCGCCGCTTCCTCGACGCGTTCGGGTTCGATTACGAGTTCCGCTCGGCCACCGAATGCTACAAGGCCGGCCTGTTCGACACGGCCCTGCTGACGGTGCTCGACCGCTACGAGGCCGTGATGGCGATCATGCTGCCGTCGCTCCGGGCCGAGCGTTCGGCGAGCTACTCGCCGTTCCTGCCGCTGCACCCGGAGACCGGGGAGGTGATGCAGGTGGCCATCGACGAGGTGCGGGTCTCTGCCGGCACCCTGGTCTGGCGCGACCCCAAGACCGGCACCGCCTACGAGACCCCGGTCACCGGCGGCCACGCCAAGCTACAATGGAAGCCGGATTGGGCCATGCGCTGGGTAGCGCTCGGCGTCGATTACGAGATGGCCGGCAAGGATCTGATCGATTCGGTGAAGCTCTCGGGCGAGATCGCCCGCGCCCTCGGCGGCGAGCCGCCGGAGGGATTCAACTACGAGCTCTTCCTCGACAAGGAAGGCAAGAAGATCTCGAAGTCGAAGGGCAACGGCCTGTCCATCGACGATTGGCTCGTCTACGGCACCGCCGACAGTCTTGCCCTGTTCATGTACAACAAGCCGCGCGAGGCCAAGCGCCTGTTCGTGGAGATGATCCCGCGTCAGGTCGACGATTACCTGAACTTCCTCGAGAAGTTCCCCGGCCAGGAGCCGGCGCAGCAGCTCGGCAACCCGGTCTGGCACCTCCATGCCGGCCACCCGCCGGCGGCCGAAGCCGTGGGCAAGGGCGGCTCGCTGAACTTCGCCATGTTGCTCAACCTCGCGGCGGTGGCCAATACCGAGGATCCGGCGGTGCTGTGGGGCTTCATCCGCCGCTACGACCCGGAGATCGGGCCGCAGACCCATCCAGTCCTCGACAAGCTGGTCGGCCATGCACTCGCGTATTTCCGCGACCTCGTGCGTCCGGCCAAGACCTACCGCACGGCGACGGAGGAGGAGAGGGCGGCCCTCGCCGACCTGTCGCAGACGCTGGAGGCCCACAAGGGCTCTACCGATCCGGAGGGGCTGCAGGCCGTGGTCTACGAGGTCGGGCGGCGGCACTTCCCCGACCTGTCCGGCAAGGCCAAGAGCCCGGACGGACGGCCCGGCGTGTCGCAGGCCTGGTTCACCACCATCTACAACGTGCTGTTCGGCGAGGCGCGCGGACCGCGCTTCGGCTCGTTCATCGCGCTCTACGGAGTGGCGGAAACGCAGGCGCTGATCGAGAAGGCCCTGTCCGGCGCGTTCGTGCCGGCCTCGTCCGAGACGGCCTCACTAGCGTGACCCTCGACCTCACCGATTATTCGCTGGACGGATGATCGGTGAGGACCGGGATCCCGGCTGGCATGCAGGATCGCGACGATCTCTACAGTCCCGGCCTCATAGCGGAAGAAGATCACGTAGCTTTCGCAAGGAAAGCTACGTAGGTCGCTCTGCAATTCCGGACGTGCCCGGCCGAGCCGTCCCGGGAGCGTCGCCAGTCGATGGCATTGCCGGCGAAGTCGCGCAACGAACCCCTGTGCGGTGGTGAGGCTGCCACTGGTTTCAGTGACGTGGCCGAGGATATCGACGAGGTTGGTTCGCGCGAAAGCGAGGAACCGAACCTTGCTCACTCCCCATAGCCCAGAGCCTTAAGTTCCGCGCTCTTTGCCGCGAGCGCGGCATCGATCTCATTCTCGCTCGCGTCACCGCCCGCCTCAACGGCCTCGCTCAAGGTCCGACGCAGGGCCTGGAGTTTCGCCTCGCGCTCTTCGACGAGGCGAAGGCCTTCGCGAACCACCTCACTCGCCGAGCCATAGCGGCCATCCTGCACGATGCGGGAGATAAACCCCTCCCACCGGTCGCCAACAGATACGTTCATGCCGTCCTCGCCTCTCAATCGATGCGAAGAATATCATAAACGGTGCATTTTTTGATATGGGAGCGGATTAAGAAGGGGCCGGATTCAGGCGATCCCACCGGCGCGTCTCCACCAACGGGGCCGTCGCCCTATTCCGCCCGTCCGAGCTGCCGCAGGCTCAACGCCCAGACCCGTTCCTGAAGCGCCTGATCGCGTCCGTGGCGAGAGGTCGGGACGGGACGGCATTTCGAGAAGTACAGGCCGCTGACGCCGTCCACCTCCGGCGAGGTCGCCAGATGCAGGGAGGTCGCCGCCCCATCGGCCGGGTTGCTGAGGAAGGGCCGGATCAGCGACCAACTGATGCCGAACCATCCCCCGGTGCCGCCGGCGAAACCGCTGGCGATCACGCCGGGATGGAGCGAATTCACGGTGACACCTGTGCCGGCGAGGCGACGGGCGAGGGCGGCGGTGAAAAGCACGTTGCCGAGCTTGGCCTGGGAATAGGCCTTCCACGTGCCGTAGCGGCGCGCACCGTCGAGATCCTCGAGATCGATCAGGCCGCGCTTATGCGCCCTCGAGGCGACGTTCACGATGCGAGCGGGCGCGCTCGCCTTCATCAGGTCGAGGAGGTCCAGGGTCAGTTGCATGTAGGCGAGATGGTCGAGCGCCCAGGTCCGTTCCAGGCCATCTACTGTCACGTGCCGGGCATCGAAGATGGCGCCGGCATTGTTCACGAGCACGTCGAGGCGTGGATAGAGCGCCCGCACCTCGGCGGAGAGACGCCGGATCTCCGCCTGCGAAGACAGGTCGGCGAGAAATACGTCGATGACGGCGCCCGGCACCGCGTCGCGGATGCGGGACGCCGCCTCGTCGGTTCGGCCGGCATCACGGCCGACGATCCCGACACGGGCGCCCGCCCGTGCCAGGCCCAGGGCCGTCTCGTAGCCGATGCCCGAGGTGGCACCGGTCACGAGACAGATCTTGCCGGGGATGGGTGCGGCGTTCGCCATGGACGTTACGAACTCCCGCCGGCCCGGTTTCCGATCGGATGACCGCTTAGAAGACCGCCTGGCCGACAGCCAAAGCGAGCACCACGATCACGATGGCGATCACCAGGAACACACCGAAGAGGATGCGCGACAGGGAGCGCGCGCCCGAGGCGATGCCGGTGAAGCCGAGGCCGCCCGCCAGGAGCGAGATGACGAAACAGATGAGGGCCCATTTGAGAAGGGTCATACGCGCAAAACTCCAGCGTGCGGAACGACCGATAACCCTCCTGTCGGGTCAAGCGTTCCGCTCAAGCTTGTGCGGCGTCGCGATGACGGGCGCGGCACCGGATTCCGCCTTCTCCAGGATCGTGGCGGCCAGCGCGTGATAGAGCCCTTCGCGGCAGATCAGCTTCGAGACCGCGTCGGCGATGAGGGCGGTGACCATGAGCGGGATCATCATCGCGTGGTCCTGGGTCATCTCGGTGACGATGACGAAGGCGGTGATCGGCGCCTGGAGCGTGCCGGTGAGGTAGGCGACCATGCCGATGAGCACGAGCGCGCCGATGGGCACGTCAGCGAACAGGCCGTGCAGCCAGACGCCCATCCCCGCCCCGACGCTGAGGGAGGGGGCGAACAGGCCGCCGGGAATGCCGCTGATGGAGGAGAACACCGTCGCGAGGAATTTCAGCGGGGCATAGGCCGGATGCCCGGTATCGGTGCCGTGGAGCATGGCGCGGGCCTCCTCGTAGCCGGTGCCGTAGACCGTACCGCCGGAGGCGAGACCGCAGAGGGCGACGCCGAGCCCGCAGAGGGCACCGAACACGATGGGGTGGCGGCGGATGGCGCCGCCGATCCGACCGGGCAGCCCCCTGGCGAAGAGGAGGGTGACGCGGCCGAACAGGCCGCCCGCGATGCCCCCGAGCGCGCCGAGGATCGCCACCGCGAGCCATCCCGGCCCGAAGGGCAGGGCGGCCTTGGTGGTGCCGAAATACGTATAGTCGCCCTGGATCGCCAGCGCGGTCAGCCCGGCCGCGATGACGGTGGCGACGATGAGACCGCTGGTGCGCGCCTCGTAGGTCCGGCTCAACTCCTCGATGCCGAAGACGATGCCGGCGATGGGGGTATTGAAGGCGGCGGCGACCCCTGCCGCTCCGCCGGCGAGGATGACGCCGGGCAGGCGCTCCGCGTCGAGCCGGCCGAATGCCGCCATGATCGCGGCCCCCACCTGGACCGTCGGCCCCTCGCGCCCCGTCGAGGCGCCGCAGACGAGGCCCAGCGTCATGACCAGGATCTTGCCGAACGCCGTCTTGAGGGAGACCAGGGCGTTGCGGATCGCCGGGTCCTCCGTATGGCGCGCGGCGATCACCTGGGGAATCCCCGAGCCTTGCGAGTTCGGGAACACCCGAATGGCGAGCAGGATCGCGATGGCGAAGCCGAGCGGCGTCAGCACCAGGGCGACGAGGGGGGAGGGCGAGACGATCCAGCGGAACATCTCGTGCGCCCAATCCGCGAGCTTGGCCATCGCCACGGCGGCGAGCCCGACGCAAAGCCCCCCGAACAGGAACAGCAGGCGCTGCCGCCATAGCGGCGCCGCATCGGAGGCCGCGCCGCGCCAGCGTTCCAGTCGCCTGCGCGGCGGAGGGGAGGCGGGAGCGGGGTCAAGCATGATCGCGGGCTCGCGCGGGCGACCGATCGTCGGAGGGGCGACACGTCCGTGAACCGACCCCGTCTTTCCGGGGCTGCGGAGCGGAGCCCGGAATCCAGGACCAGAGGTCGATCTTCATTCTGCTCCACCGGTGGTTCTGGATTCCGGGCTCGCCTCTGGCGCCCCGGAAAGACGGGAAGGATCACGAGCGTGTACGGCGCTTGTCCGGCACGAACCGAAGGCCCAGGGACACTTGCCAAACAAGAACACCCGCCAAGCAAGAACACCCGCCAAGCAAGCCCCCTCACGAAGCCAAGGCCCTCACGAAGCCAGGACACTCGCCAGGCGAAGCCCGCGACGCAAGGCGTGTACCGCCCCTCAGCTCGTCTTGCGCGGTGTCTTTCCCGCCTTCTCCTCAGCTCGGCAGAGTTCGCCGACGGTCTTGAGATAGGCCTTGGCGTCGAACTTCCTGAGCGAGTTCTCGCTCTGGTAGCGCACCGTTCCGAAGATCGGACGGCGCGCCCAGGGACGGTCGTGCAGGCCGTAGACCCAGGCGACGTTGGTGAAGGAATTGGCGTCGCGCCCGTCGAGAAAGTAGCGGTTGTTGAGGCGCAGGGTGCGCTTGAAGCCTTCCTCCGCGCTCGGGGACCATTCGAGGATCTTCTTGCCCCAGTACATGCGCAGGTGGTTGTGCATGTAACCGGTCACCCGCATCTCGGCCTGGGCGGCGTTCCAGTATTCATCGTGGGTCTTGCCCTCGGCGAGTTCGGCCTCGGTGTAGAGCGTGGGCCGCTCGTCATCGGCGTGTTCGGCCAGGGCCTTGCGCGCCCAGTCCGGCACCGCGTGCTCGAAACTGTCGTAGCGCTCCGTGTAGTTCACATGGTTCATGGCGAGCTCCCGCCGCACCACGAGTTCCTCGAGATAGGAGGCCTTGTCCTCCGACGCGCCCGCCTTCGAGGCCCTTACCGCCAGGGCGATCTCCACCGGCGAGATCTGCCCGAAATGCAGGTAGGGGCTCATATGCGAGGCGGCCCCCGCTTCGGGCCGGTTGCGGTCGGTGCCATAAGAGCCGAACGGCCCGGCGAGATAGGCCTTCAGGCGCCGGCGCGCCTCCGTCTCGCCGCCGGTGAAGCGCGTCACCGGAGCGACCTCGCGGTCGAGGCTCATTCCCGCCAGCACCGCCTCCGGGTCCGACACGTCGACCTCGCTCTTCGGCAGCCCGCGCCCGGCCTTGTGCTTCACGGCACGGGGTTTGAGCTCCTCCACATACTCGTCGAGGAGCTTCAGGATCTTGGGACGCAGGGTGCGGGCCGGGAATTCATGCTTCGGGGAGGCGACCTCCACCGGCACCACCACGTCCCCCTCCACCTGGACGACGCGGATCGTCACGGCTTTCGCGATCTCGCCGTACCAGCGCTTCTGGATGGCAAGATAGCCCCGGTCGAGGACGAGGAGGGCCGCCTTGGCCGAAAGGTCGATGGCGATCTCGGCCGGCGAGGCCTTGCGCATCACGAAATGGATGCCGCGCGCCTCCAGCCCTGCCTTCGCGTCGGCGAGCCCCTGCAGCAGGAAGGCGTAGTGGCGCGCATTGGCTTCGGGAAACCCGTTGGCGCCGTCGAGAAGTCCGAAACAGACGACGACGGGAAGGCCGAGCCGGTTGGCCTCCTCGATGGCCAGTTCCAGGGCCGGGTTGCAATGGGCGCGGTTGGCCTGCTGCAGCAGGTAGAGGACGTAGGAGCCGTCCGCATCGGGTTCGGCGTCATTCAAGTCCCGTATTCGCTTCGCCTGTATCGCCATCGTGTGTCACCGCCCCGTTTCCGTCGAAGTTTGCTCTCCCGCCAAGCGGGAGGTGAAGATGAATGATCTCGCGAGGGGCGGGTCAGGGAGATGGAAACGCCAGAATTCGTGGCGTTCCACCCAATGCAGAGACCGGGTTTCCGAATGCACTCATCGGCTTGCATCACACGGATGACCAGGAAGACTGAGGCTGATCTTGGCCTGCGACATTTTCGTTACAGCGGGATTACGAAGTGCGACGCCACACGAAAACAGATGGCTCCGTTGCACGAACGGCCTTGCATTTCCGCCCAGGACGCTCAGATTGTGCATTGCGGGAACGCGATGGCGTCGCGCTCCCGCTGCCCTTCTTGGGCGTTTCCTCCCTAGACTTCGGGCCGCTCTTCGGAGCGGCCTTTTTTCTGTCCGCAGCCACGCAGCGCCCGTCAGCACGGAGTGCTCATCCGCGAGCGCGGGCCCGGATCATGAAATTGTCGTAGGTGTATTCCGCCACCTGGAACCAGAGATATTCCTCGTTCCGGAAGGTCTTCATAGCCTCGTAGATGCGCTTGAAATCGGCGTTCTTGGCAGAAATCTCGGCATAGACGTCGTTGGAATGCTTCAAGGCCGTCTCCATGACGTCCTGGGGGAAGGGCCGGAGCTGTGCGCCGGCGGCCACCAGACGGCGCAGAGCGCGGGGGTTGCGCGCATCGTATTTTGCCAGGACTTCGGCATGGGCCTGGGCGGCGGCGGCCTGGAGGATGGCGCGGTAGGCCTTCGGCAAGGCTTTCCAGGCCTCGGCGCCGATCCAGAAATGCAGCATCGCGCTGCCCTCCCAGAAGCCGGGGTAATGGTAGGTGGGCGCCACCTTCTGCAATCCGAGCTTCTCGTCGTCGTAGGGGCCGATCCACTCCGCCGCATCGAGGGCCTTCGATTCGAGGCCGGCATAGATCTCCGGCCCGGGCGTCGTCTGGGGCACCGCGCCGAACTTCGCCAGCACCTGACCACCGAGACCCGCGATGCGGATCTTCATGCCCTGGAGATCGGACGCGCTCTTCACCTCCCGGCGGAACCAGCCACCCATCTGCGCCCCGGTATTCCCGCCGGGGAGGCTCACCAACCCATGCTTGGCGAAGACCTCCGCGAACAGGTCGGCTGCGCCGCCCTGGAGCCACCATGCATTCTGGCCGCGGGCATTGAGGCCGAAGGGCAGGGCGGAGGCGAGAGCGAAGGTCGGGTCCTTCCCGCTGCCGAGGGTGGCCGGCGCGTGTCCCATCTCCACCGTCGCGGCGGACACCGCATCGATCACCCCCTCGGCCGGGACCGGCTCACCCGGCGGAAGCACCTGGATCTGGAAACGACCGTCCGTCGCCTCGGCCACGAGGCGCGCGAGCGTCTCCGGCGCGCCGAACAGGACATCGAGGGATTTCGGATAGTGGGAGGCCAGCCGCCAGCGCGTCTCGGGCATCGTCTCGGCCCGGGCTCCCCCCATCGACAGGGCGGCGGCACCGCCCAATCCGGCGGCGAGCAGGCTGCGGCGCGCAGGGTGTGAGGCCATGACAACTCGCTTCAAAAACTCGCTTCCCCCGTCTCTCGGTCCGTTCACGAACGGGGCAGGAGACAAAACGATCCGATATTCCTTCGCGCGCGCCCTTCCTTCGGCCTCACCGGCCGAACTGCGTCAGGGAGGAGGCGCGTAGGTGAAGGTCCCGTCCTTCCAGACATAGAGCACGTAGCCCTGGGCGGTGACGTCGCCCTTGCCATCGAAACCGACCGAACCGAGGACGAGATCGAACCGCTCCGTATGGAGCGCGGAGACGATGCGGCGTGCATCCGTGCTGCGGGCGAAGTTCCCCGCCTCCACCAGGGCCTGAAGGGCGGCGTAGCCATAGATCGTCGAGCCCTCCACGTCGCCGCCCTGCGCCTTGAGCGCCTGGACCACGGCAGCCGCCTCCGGCTTGCGGCGCGGATCGAGGTAGAAGGTCATCAGCACGCCGTTGCTGGCCGGCCCGGCCGCGGTGGCGAAATCCTGCGTGGCGATGGCGGAGGTGCCGAACCATTGCGGCCGGAAGCCCCGTTCCGCCGAGATCCGCACGAGGCGGCCCATTTCGAGAGCGTCGCCCCCGTAATAGGCCACCGAGATCCCCGCTTCCTTCAGCCGGTCGGCCAGCGCCGCATCGTCCGCGTCGCTGGCGACGAACGCGGTCGCCAGGGCCTCGTTGATGCCGATTCGGTTGAGGTTGTCCTTGGTGGCGGCGGCGAGCGCCCGAGAGCCGGGGCTCTGGTCGTTGAGGATGGCGATCTTCTTGTCGCGGAAACGCTCCGCCAGCACCGTGGCCGAGAGCTTGGCCTGGTCGTCGTCGCGCCCGCACACCCGGAACACGTTCTGGAGGCCGCGATCGGTGAGCTTGGCGGCGACGGACGCCGCCGTGACCATGGCGATGCCGTTGGCGGCATAGACTTCGGACGCCGCCAGCGAGGCGTTGGAACAGACATGGCCGACGACGAGGCGCACATCGCTCGCGGCATAATGCTTGGCGACTCCCACGGCCTTGTTGGAATCGCAGGCATCGTCCTGGACGTCGAGCTGGATCGTCTGCCCGGCGAGGCCGCCCTTGGCATTGGCGTCCCGCACCGCGGCGCGAACCCCGCGAAGAACCTGCTCGCCGACGGCGACATAGGCACCCGATTGCGGAACCGCCACGCCGACGGTCACGTCCGCTCGGGCGGGAGCGACGGCCAGGAACACGGCGAGACTTCCGCACGCGGCGCTTCGCGTGGTGACAGCGGATCTCGACAGCGTGGTGGCGGCCTTGCGCCGCGAGGCCAGATGGCGGGCCACGCTCGCCAGCCCGAAAAAGCAGGCCACCCGTCTCATCCTCATGTCGCCCCGCCCCAAAACCCGTCCGGTCCACTCTTAAGACGAGCGGGCCCTACGAGTTGCCCCCCGGCACCCATGGCATCGTCGAGCCGTGAGGCAAGGCGGTCCATAACGCAAGTGCGTGCAAGACCCCGCGTGGTCGGTGCGGAACCGAACCGCCCCGGTCCAAGACGCCCCGGTCCAAGACGCCCCGGTCCAAGACGATCCGACCCATGACGATCCGGCCGGCCTCAGTCGAAGGAACCGCCGACGCGTACGCCGGTCATGACCGGCTGGGCCGCCGCCGAGAAGACGGAGAGGACCTTCTTGATCTCGGTGAACGGCGCGTTCGAAACGTAGACCATGTCGCGGTTGCGCATGCGGAAGGCTTGAGTGAGGAACAGGCTGTTCGGGTCGCGCATGTCGACGCGATAGACCACGGGGACGAGCGGTGTCCCCAGCAGCGGGCTTCCGGGCTTCAGGCGGCGGACCACCGCCGCCGGCTCGAAGCGGAAGATGAAGGTCCCGGTCGGATCGGCATCGGCATCGCGCTGACCGCGTGCCTTGGCCAGCGCCTGCGCCAACGTGATGCCCTCGGCCTGGAACGGGATTTCCATGGCCTGACCCAGCGCGCCGACCGCCAGGAAGGTCTGGGGATCGCGCACCAGGGTGAGATTGTCGTTGGGGCGCAGGTAGATGTTTTCCTTGGGGTTCGACACCACCGTCGTCAGCGGCACCGTCGCCGTCGTACCGCCCCGCGACAGGCGCACGAAGGTCTCGTTGACGGGCGTCTTGACCCCGCCTGCGGTGGCGATGACGTCGAGAATGCGATCGCCCTGGGTACCGAGCGGGACGCGGGCGCCGCCGATGGATTCACCACCGACCGTCACCGATTGCGAGACCGGCCGGGTCACGGTGACGATCACCTGAGGCTGGATCGCCTTGCCGGCGAGCTCCGTCTCGATCAGCGCCTGGACGTCCTGCGTCCGCCGTCCGGCCACCTGTATCCGGCCGGCATAGGGGATCGAGATCGCGCCGTCGCGCGAGACGACCTGCTCGGGCAGCTGCGCCGCCTTCGAGCCCGCGGAGAACGAATTGACCGTGAGCGGGCCCGAGAACAGGCCGCCCGAACCGGCTTCGAACACCGAGACGGCCACGGCGTCGCCGATGCCGATCACGGATTCCGCCGGAGCGCGACGATCGCCGAAGGATGCGAACAGGCTATCGAGGGAGCGTCCGCGCAGTGCCTCCACCACGGCGGAGTTCATGTCGATGAGTTCGTAGCGGGCGAAGGTCCCTTCGCTCGTCGCCTGATCCGCGCCGTCCACCACGGCCGTGGTGGACGGGCCGGCGGCGGGCAGGAAAGCGCCGCATCCCGACACCGAAAGCGTGGTGATAAGGACGATAGGCAGAGTGCGCATGCAGTTTCGCCTGTCGGTTTCTCTCATCCGCTGCCTAAACCAAAGCCTTGTCACTGTCCGTGGCGGGTTGGACACAGTGCCGTCCCGTCGGGACGCGTGCAACGGATCGTCCCCGATACCCACATGCCGAGCTCCTGGACTTGCCGCCGGGGCTTCGCAACGGACGACGTACGGGGCTACTTGGCCGCATCTGTCTCGTCTTACTGCCGAAATCGCTCGACGGTGGGCGGATCGGCGTGCGAATTTCCCGACCTACGAGCAGGGGGCACCTGCGAGGACAGCCGAGCCGGATGCCTTTGTCTGACACGATCCCCGATCGCCCTCCCGGCGCGCGCGCCGAGCGGACCCACGGTGACGGCGCACGAAGCCCCGTGCGGCGCCGGCATGTCTTCTATGTGCCGGGCTACGATCCGGAAGGGCGTACCCGCTACCGCATGTTGTTCGTGCGGGAGCTGACGCTCCATGCCAAGAGGTTCGGTGAGCCCAAGCGCCGCCCCGGACGCGCGGTCATGGGAGCGGACGGGCTTTCCCAGCGCTGGACCGTGGCCGCCGAACCGGAGGTCGGCGGAGCGGAGACGAGCTACGACGTCCTGCTCTGGGACGACATCGTGCTCAAGGATTTCGCCCGCTGGCGCATCGTCAGCGTCCTCCTGCTGTTCGCGGGCAGCCTCCAGGCCATCGTCACCGGCATGGCGGTGAAGTTCTACCGGCTGAACTGGAAATACGGCAACGTCATCCTCTATCCGCTCGGCCTGATCCTCCTCCTCACCCTCGTGAGCGGCCTGATCGCACATCAGATCCATGCTCATCTGGGAGACGGATTCGGGCACAGCCTGCAATGGCCGGCCTGGGTGACGGTGCCGCTGGGCCTCGCGGCCGGCCTCGTCTGGATCAAATCCCTCGATGCCCTGCTGGAACGTGCGTTCTTCTGGCAATTGCTCAACGACTGGGTCTTCAACTGGCAGCACGGCCAGGGCCGGCGGCGCGACTACGAAACCCGCGTCGACGCTTTCGCCGCCCTGGTCGTGGACCGCCTCGCGGCATTCCGGGCGGAGGGTACGGAGCTCGACGAAGTACTCATTCTCGGCCATTCGACCGGCGCGCTCACGGCGGTGGAAGTCGCCGCCCGCGTGCTCGCCGCCGATCCGGCGATCGGCACGGGAACGACGGCGTTTTCCTTGCTGACCCTCGGCTCGGGCCTGCCCATCGTCGCGCTGCAGAAGGAGGCGCGCCGGGTGCAATCGGACATCGCGAGCCTCGTCGTCTCGGAAAGAATCGTCTGGGTCGATTATTATGCCCCCCAGGACTGGATGAACTTCCCCGATTTCGATCCGGTGGAGCGCCTGCCCCTCGACCTCGGCGGCCGCCCCCCGCGCAACCCGCTGGTGCGCTCGGCCAAGTTCCGTGAGATCATCGATCCGGAAACCTACCTCAAAGTGCGATGGCGACCGTTCCGGATGCATTTCCAGTTTCTCTTCGCCAACGATCGTCGCGGCGAGTACGACTTCTTCGCCATGGCGCTCGGCCCGCAGCGCCTGCGGGACCGGGTGAAAGGCCCCCGGATCGACACCGGCACGGCGACCGGGTCTTGAGCATCGAACCGGATCAGGGCCCGCCTCGAATTTTCATCGTGATGGGCGTCTCGGGCTCGGGCAAGAGCACGATCGCCGGGCTATTGGCCGAGCGCCTCGGGTGGGATTTCGTCGATGGTGACGCCTTCCACAGCGCGGAACACGTGGCCAGGATGCGGGATGGCCACGCCCTCGACGATGCCGACCGCGCCCCCTGGCTGGCGGCGATGTCGGCCTGGATCGGCACACGCCTGGAGACCGGCAAACCGGGCGTTCTCGCCTGCTCGGCCCTGAAGCGGGCCTATCGCGATGCGCTCGTCCAGGGGCGGGCGGGCATTCGCATCGTCTATCTCGACGGCGACCGCGACCTGATCGCGGCCCGCATCGCCCGCCGCACCGGCCACTTCATGCCGGGTGCCCTCCTCGACAGCCAATTCGCCACGCTCGAACCGCCGCGCCCGGAGGAGGGCGCGCTGGCGGTGCCGATCGTCGGCAGCGCGGAGGCCATCGTGGCAACGATCCTGGACCGATCGGGTTTGCAGCCCGACGATCCCATCAGACAGGACACAGCATGATGTCGGGCCCTCCCTCCGGCGACCGGGCGATCGCCTTCGTGATCTCCGACGTGGACGGGACCCTCGTCACCTCCGACAAGAGCCTGACCCAGCGCAGCCGGGACGCCGTCCGGCGGCTCGACGCGGCCGGCATCGGTTTCACCATCGCCTCCGCCCGGCCGCCGATGGGGCTCAGGTCGCTGATCGCCGACCTCGGCCTGCGTCATCCGATCGGCGCCTTCAACGGCAGCACCTTGCTCGCCCCGGATGGGCAGATCCTCGCCGAACATCTCCTCCCGGAGGAGACGGCCCGCCAGGCCGTGCGGCTCCTCGACGGGCTCGGCCTCGATATCTGGGTGTTCGCGCGGGGGCAGTGGAACCTGCGCGACCCCCATGGGCCCTATACCGATCTCGAACGCCGGACCCTCCAGGCCGAACCGACCCGCGTCGAGGATCTCGGTCCCCTCCTCGTGGGCGCATCCAAGATCGTCGGCGTCAGCGCCGATACCGATCATCTGGCCGCATGCGAGAGCCGGGTCGCCGAGGCTCTGGGACACGGCGCCGACGTCCATCGCTCCCAGGCCTATTATCTCGACGTGACGCCGTACGGGCAGGGCAAGGGGACATTCGTCGACGAGATCGCGCGCCGCCTCGGGATTCCCCACGGGCGGATCGCGACCCTCGGCGATGCTGCCAACGACATGGCGATGTTCGCACGCAGCGGGTTCTCTGTGGCCATGGGCAATGCCGGGGAGGCCGTGAAACGGGCCGCGTCGGCGGTGACGTCGGGAAATGACGACGACGGGTTCGCAAAAGCGGTGGATGAATTTCTCTTGACGCGCTGACGCGCAAACGCCGCCGATCCTTGCCCCGTACAGCTCAGCTCCTTGGCAATGCTGGCGAAACCGCCGGACCACGGGCCGGGGTCGCGTTCAGGCCTGTGCCATGTGCGCCACAGCACGCGGAGAAACGGCTCCGCTTTCCCGCAATCATGACAGTGGAGCCGCCTTCCGGCCTCATTTAGCCTCGACCCTTGGCCTCAGATCAAGAACGACGCCACCGGGTCTCCGAATGAATCAGCGCCTCCTGCTCCTCGCCGTGGCTGCGGCCGTCCTGCCGGGCCCGGTTCTCGGCCAAGGCACCCCGGCCCGCGACAACATCGATGCGCTGATCGAGGAGCAGGCAAAGGCAAACGGCGTCCCGGCGAGCTTCGTCCACCAGGTCGTCAAGCGCGAAAGCAACTACAATCCCAACGCGAAGGGCGGCAGCGCCCTCGGCCTGATGCAGATCAAACATGCCACCGCACGCGGCATGGGATATCGCGGGGATGCGGCAGGTCTCTACGATCCGAAGATCAATCTTCGTTACGGCATTGCCTATCTCGCCGGCGCCTATCGCACCGCCAAGGGCAACACCCACCAAGCCTATACTTATTACAACCGGGGCTATTACTACGCCGGCAAGCGCCAGGGCACCCTGGTCGCCGGCATCGAGGACACCACGGCCGCCTCGCCGCAATCGAGCGCGGCCTTCAGCGACGTGTTCACCCGTGGCTTCGGCGCGCAGCGCAAGGCGCAGCCCGATGCGAACGTCACCGCCGCCGGAACGGCCCTGGCCTATGCTCCGAGCCTGACCACTCCGCCCGTGCCGACCGAGCTGGTGGAAGTCCCGCTGCCGCCGCGCCGGCCGGCTGCCTTGTCCGGCCTCGCTCCGGCCGTGGCGGAGATCGGACCCGCCCATGCGCCGGCCGCCACCCCTCAGGCCACGGCTTTGGCCGCCCTGTCGGTGAATCCGGCAATGCCCCAGCCGGCCGCCGTCGCGGGCGCCGTCGAGTTCTCCGTGACGGAGAAAGTGGAAGTGCCGCTGCCGCCGCGTCGTCCTTCGGCGGTCGTTCTGGCCTCGGTGGGCCGCCCGATCGTCGCGAAGAAGGCACCGACACCCGGCACCATCATGGAAGCCTCGGCGCTTCCGCCCAGCCAGTAAGCCCTCGAAAGCCCGTCACCGCGTCGAGCGCCTCACCCAAAAGGCGGCAAGCGCCCCGTCTGTCCCTGATCGGGACAAAGCTGAAACCATTCAGAAACAAACATACGTGAATGTTCTCCTGTCATGCCGATTGCGGCGGGGACACGCATGTTTCGCTTGCGTATGCTCTCTTTCGACATCACATGGTGCAGTGCGGCATCGAGAGCGCATGAGGTTGCAAGATCAGGCTTCCAACACGGAGCTTGAAGTGCAAGTCTTGTACATCGGGCCCCAAACTGACGATTGTGAAGCCTCGTCACGAGCCTGATCTTGGTCGAACGACCATGGAATGAAGGATCGCGACCGGCGCTTGGGAGCCTGCTGCAATCGATCTCGCCGGCACGAATTCCGTGCCGAGCCAAGATCGCGTGGCGGGATATGGTGAGGCCATCAGCCTCCGGGACGGTCAGGTCCGGGACGCGAACACGGAAGACGGACGACGGCATGGCCGGCGCGGCTGAACAAGAATCGATTTTTCTGGCCGAACTCGGTCGGCGTGTGAGGCATGCACGGACAGTGCGCGGCCTTTCGCGGAAACTCCTCTCCCAGACCTCGGGTCTGTCGGAGCGCTACATCGCACAGCTCGAAAGCGGGCAGGGCAACGTGTCGATCATCCTGCTGCGTCGCGTGGCGGATGCAATGGGCGTGCGGCTCGACGACATGATCGCCGTGCAGGACACCCCGCCCGACTGGCACGTGATCCGCGACCTTCTCGGTTCGGCATCGGCGGAACAGATCACCCTGGCGAAGGGCATCCTGTCCGGCCACGCCATGTCCAACGGTGACACCCCGATGCCGCGGGTGGCCCTGGTCGGCCTGCGCGGAGCGGGCAAATCGACCCTCGGCCGCCGGGTGGCGGAACGCCTGGGCTGGACCTTCATCGAGCTCAACGCCGAGATCGAGCGTGAGAACGCGCTCTCGGTGAAGGAGATCTTCGCGATCTACGGCCAGGAAGGGTATCGCCGCCTCGAACAGGCTGCCTTGCGCCGGCTCACCGAACATCCCGGCCCGATGATCCTGGCCACCAGCGGCGGCATCGTCGCCGAGCCCCTGACTTACGACCTGCTTCTCCAGGCCTTCTTCACCGTCTGGCTCAGGGCGAAGCCCGAGGAGCACATGCAGCGCGTGCGCGACCAGGGCAAGCTCGCCACCACGGGCGACCATGCCTCCGCCATGCAGGAACTGCGTGCCGTGCTGCTCAGCCGCGAGCCGCTCTATGCCCGCGCTCCGGCGGTGGTGGATACGTCCGACGTTCCCCTGGAGGAGATGATCGACCGGCTCGCCGCCGTGATCGATGCGCGTTTCGGATCGGTCGATTTCCGGCGCAGCGCCTGACACGCTGAGTATCACCGAGAGGTGGTTCGGGAAGGTTAGCTCAGGAAGCCCCCTTGATACGGGGGCGGCCTTTCCCCACGCTATGGGACGTACCCCAAGGGGAACGGAGTGCTCCGTTCTCCCTTGACCCCGGGGAGAGTGTTCTCCCGTATCGGTTCCCGGCACGGCCGTCCGGCCCCTGACATGGCGATCCGGCCGCATAGGCCCCGCCCGCCATAGACCCCGCATCGCGGAGGAATCCATGTCCGCCAGCCCCTTCTCGAATCCCGCGATCGGGAACGAAGCCATCGCCGGCACCGTCGATCCGGTCTGGTCGCGCCTGCGCGGCGAGGCCGAAGCCGTGGTTCGCGAGGAACCTCAACTCGCCTCCTTCATCGTGGCGACGATCCTCAACCAGGCGACGCTCGAAGCCGCCGTGTCCCACCGGGTCGCCGCACGCCTCGGCCATCCGTCGCTTCCGGCCGAGCTCGTGGCGCATGGATTTCACGAGGCCATCGCCGCCGACCCGCGCATCGGCGACAGCTTCCGCGCCGATATCGGGGCCGTGCTGGACCGTGACCCTGCGGCGGGCCGCGCCATCGAACCCGTGCTGTACTTCAAGGGATTTCACGCCATCCAGGCGCACCGGCTGGCGCATTGGTACTGGACCAGCGGCCGGCGAGACCTGGCGCTCTACCTGCAGAGCCGCTCGTCCGAGGTCTTCCAGACCGACATCCATCCCGCCGCCCGCATCGGACGCGGCATCTTCCTCGACCATGCCACCGGCGTCGTCGTCGGCTCCACCGCCGTGATCGAGGACGACGTCTCGATCCTGCACGCCGTGACCCTGGGCGGCACCGGCAAGCAAGGCAGCGATCGCCACCCCAAGATCCGCCGCGGCGTCATGATCGGGGCAGGCGCCAAGATCCTGGGCAACATCGAAGTCGGCGAATATGCCCGCGTCGCGGCCGGTTCCGTTGTCCTGCGCCCGGTGCCGGCCCACACCACGGTGGTGGGCGTGCCCGCCCGCGTGGTCGGCACCGCCGGCTGCGCCGAGCCGGCGCGCGCCATGGACCAGTTCGTCAATATCGACCAGTTCATCCACATGGCCGAGGGCATCTGAACCGGCGGCCCGCGCGTGCCCGCAGCGACTTGCCCGTGGCGAAGCGGCGTGGCAAGCGGTGCCCATCCGGAGGGACTCGGTCGCTCGAAGCGAGCCCGGCCTCCACCGACCATCGACGAATCAAGAGGCGAACGCGTGAACAAGACCGACATCACGAAGGTCCAGGACTATATGCGCCGGACATTCGCCAACACGAATATCCGTCTCGTCGCCCGCCCCAAGAAGGACGATTCCGCCGAGGTCTATATCGGCGAGGAATTCCTCGGCGTGGTCTCCGTCGATGACGAGGACGGCGACCGCTCGTTCAACTTCGCCATGGCGATCCTCGACATCGATCTCGAAGACTAAAGCCGAAGCAGCCATAGAATCGCGCAAGCCGGTCGCGGACGTTCGCAAGCCACGACCAGCACAATGCCCGAATGCACGTAGTCCTCCCTGTGCGTCGGCTCATCCCGACGCCGGGACATCCTTAACAACTCGTAAACGCTCTGGCAGAGTGCGTGCTCAATCCGTCATCAACGGTCGAGCGCGCCATGGATATCAGCCCCTCCGCCATCGAATCGATAAAGACCCTGTGCGTCGGCCTCGCCCTGTCGGGCCTCCTCGCCAGCGCCTTCGAACTCGTCTCGGACCGTCGCGCGAGCTTCAGCCTGCTGGAACGCGGCGGCGTCGGAGCGGTGGCGGCCCTGCCGATCCTGGCCTTCGGCGCGCCCTTCATCATCCTGCGCAACACCGTACGAGGCCGGCGGATCGAGCGCCGCCCGATCCCCTTCGTCATGATCGCCACCATCGTCGCCTGCGGCTGGAGCCTGCTCTCGGGCCGGGTCGCGCTCGATCTCGCCCATTTCATCACCGGCTGAACAGGGCGAGCCGCAGCGGCGGCCGGATGACGGTGCGGGACATCGCATCGCCTGGCGCCATGGCACGTCCGGCGCGGACGGATCGGCACCGCCCCTCTCAGCGGTTGGCGGTAGCCACCGGCGAGGCGACGCCGTTGAGCGAGACCCAGGCCATGCCGTCCTGGCCCTCGCGCTTGACGTAGGTGTAGCCGGTGCGCGGCGCGGACAGGATCGCGGTGGTCTTGTTGTCGAGGATGAGATCGCCCTTGTCGGTGCGGACCATCAGGACGGCATGGCCTTCACCGATATCGTCGATGACCACGGTCATCCGCAGAGCGCGACGGGGGAGCCCCCGCTCCACCAGCATACGACGCTTCAGAAGCTGAAAATCCTCGCAATCGCCGAAGCCGTCATCGGGAAAGTCCCAGCGGTCGACGACGCCCCAATGGGCCATGTCGGTGATCGGATGGATGCGCGCGTTGACGCGACGGTTGACGCTGGTGAGCGTGCGCCAGATCGCTGGATTGAGGGCGATGACCGCAGGCTGCGACGTGTCGACGATGCATTCGGCGGGGTATTTGGCGCAGAACCCGTTCCAGGCCGCCACCGGGCGGGCGCCGCCACTCTCGTTCACGGCTGGCGCATCGGGCAGGGCGGCGACCGGGCGCGCTTGCGTCGCGGCCTCACCGAGGAGCAGGATGGAGCCGACCAGGGACAGCTTGGCCGCACGTCCAATGCGTCGCCAAGAAAGCCCGCAAGTAACCCCGCAAGTAACTCCGTATGAGAGCCCACTTGCCGAGTAGCTTCCGCCGTCGACGCCTCGCAGAACCGCGTGCCGCATTCCGGTCGCCCTGCCATTCGTTGCCGAAGGCAAGAAACTGGCACGGCCAGGGCCAGGGCTCAATCCAAAAGTTAAACTCGAATTAACTTCCCACATCGCCATGGGTTCCATGGCAGAGACGTGATGTTTTCGTGCAACCCGAGAGAATCCGGTTCAGCGGTTCGCAGTGGTCACCGGAGACGTGACACCGCCTAGCGAAACCCAGGCCACTGAATCCTGGCTCTCGCGCTTGATGAAGACGTAACCGGTCCGATACCAGGGCACGATCTCGCTGGTCTTGTTGTCGAGGATGAACTCGCCCCGGTCGGTGAGGAGCGTCAGCACGGCATGCCCTTCGCCCTTCTCGTCGATGACCACGGTCATCCGCATGGCGCGGCGGGAGAGACCCGCATCGGCGAGACGCTTGCGCTTGACCAGCTGGAAATCCTCGCAATCTCCCATTCCGTCCTCAGCGAGGTCCCAGCGGTCGGCTTCCCCCCAATGCTCCGTGTCGGTGACGGCACGCAGACCGGTATTCACCCGACGATTGACCGAGACGATCAGGCTCCAGGTGGCGGGGGTGAGGGCGATACGGGGCGGCTCATTCGCGTCGATGGCGCACTCGGCCGGGTAACGCTGGCAGAACGAGACCCAGCCGACGATGGGGCGGGCGACACCGAGAACATCGGCGGAGGGGGAGGGCGAGGGCAGGGCGGCCATGGTCTGGGCCTGCGACGCGCCGGCGCCGAACAGCGCCAATGCCGCGAGCATCCCCAGCAAGAATGATTTCGTCCGTGCCATCGCGACCACCTCGTCCAACGAGGAACACGATGCCGCCACGCTTCCTGAGCCGCGCTGAAGCGGATACGCGCAATTTTATCGATTCGGCCCCGGGACGGAGCTCCTGCGGGTCAGAGCCAATCACCCGCTGAATCGAGGACTCGCATTCGCGCGATGACGATCAGGAAGTCGTAACCATGGCGAGGCGGGATCGACCGACGACGATTGCGGCCCCGCTCTCGCCGGACGCCGTGGCTGTCGGGACGGAGGGGGGAGACAGGCCGAAACGGCCAGCCGGCGCGGGACGCATTGGGGAGGTCCTGTCGCGACGACGCCGACCTTCGGGCGAGCGCCATGCCGGCAGGACCCGCAGACGGAGCGCTCTCAACCGGAGAGGCGGGACGACGCTCTCAGAGCGTCAGGCCTTCATGAAAAAGGTCGGGCGAGATCGGCAGCATGAAGCCCACGCCGATGCCGCCCTCGAAATAGCGCACCACGCGCCCCGGTGTCCGCCCGACCATGACGCTCATGCCAACGGGCGGCTGGGCCTGGGTCGAGAGGGCGACGCCGGACAGGGAGACGTCGATGATGCGGGCCGCGACCTCGCGCCCGTTCTCGAGCTTCAGGAGCACGCCTGTCTCCTGTGGCGTGAGACGTTCGTGGTTGCGGCCTTCGGGCAGGCCGAGCGCCTCACGGTTGGAGATCCAGGTGAGTTGCGACGCGATCTTGTCGCGCTTGCGCTGGGTCGCGCTCAGGCGGACGGCCATGCCCCCGCTGGGAAACCGGGAGATGGTCCCTTCGATCCGCCCGATACGCTCGAGATACAGCACGACGCGCTCGTCGAGTTCGCCCAGGACCGCGCAGGTCAGGCGCACGCCGCCCGGAGACATGTCGACCGTCTGGCAAGGATATTCACGCCGGTCGGCAAGCATGTAGCGGCCGAGGAGGGAGACTTGGACGCGCTGATGCCGACGCAGATCCGACGGCCGCAACAGGCGGACCGGCTTGGTTTCAGCGGGCGCGAACTTCGTTTCAGCGGGCGCGAAAGCCTCGATCATCGCGAAATCCGCACTCGGGTTCGATCGTCGTCAGCACAATCCTACAGGTCGGCTCGTTACGAAAATCTTTGCCGAAGACAGATCAGTCTCTCGATCGGTCCATTAAAGTACCGATCAGGCCCGTCCGCCGGGATGCACCATGAGATGTCCGCGCCGCACCGGAACGCTGTCATTGGCCGGTTCGGGCAGGTTCCTGAGGCTGGAGGCGGCATCGTTCCTGGCGAGATCGATGACGTCGTAGGTCGGGTCGAGGACGCGGAGGGAGATGGCTTCGAGCCGCGTCACGGGCCGAAGCCCCAGCCATTGCGGAACGACTTTCGGGCTCAGCGCCCCGAACATGCGGACCTGGGTCTGCCCACGGTGGCGCAGGGGGAGAAGCAGGAGTTCGAGGTCGATCTGTTCGTCCCTCTGGGTCATCCCGCGCAGCCCCGCGACGATCCCCACCGTATCGACCGCCACCGTCTCCACGAGGCGCCAGGGATCGGCCTGTCCCGCACCCCAGATGTCGCCGAAGGCGCTGCCGCGCAATTCGCGCCCGAACAGGGCGCAGACGCGGGTCCCCGCGAGCCGGACCGTCGCGGCCGAGCGCGCCATGTCGAGTTCGAGGATGAGGCTCTCGGAGAGGAGGTTGCGGATCTCGCCGGGCTCGATCTCGCTCCTCTCGGGCGCGGCCCGCGTACCACGAAGCCGGTCCCAGTAATGATAGAGCATACGGCTGGTCGGATGCTTCATGGCGTCCCGTCGTGGCACGGTCCCGCTGGGACCTGTTCGAAATCGGCCCGATCCATCCGGCGCTGGACACAGCTGCCGGTTCGGTTAACAAGCCTGCCGCACACTCTATGCCCGTCCAAGGCGGTACGCTCGCTTAAGCTCTGATTAGGGTTAACGCGGCGGGGGAAACGCTGCCGCCCGGCACCCATCGCGGCGATGTCCTGCGTCGTCGGACCGTTCGGGTCGTGGAGGGCTGCGCCCGAATCGCGCATCGCTCGCCTGAATTTGCATGGGCCGGGGGCTTGCGGCGGCGGCATCCGCGCCGACATGGTGGCGCCATGGATGCCATGCCCGATCTGCCGCGCCAAAGCCGCGTCCCCGTCTTCAACATGCCCGGCGCGGTGACGGCCTCGATCGCCCTCCTGCTCGGCCTCCATGCCCTGCGGGAATTCGTCCTCCCGGACGAATGGGACATCACGCTTCTCCTGAATCTGGCCCTGATCCCGGGCCGCTGGCTCGCCTCGGTGGACCCGGACCGGGCCGCGGAGATCCTGTCGGCCGCCTCCTCGGCAATAGGCGATACGGATGTAGTCCAGGCCCGCGCGGCCTTCGCGCAATACGTCGTAGCCAATCCCTCCGCGAGCCTCTGGACCTTCGCCACCTATGCGTTGCTGCACGGCTCGTGGACGCATGTCATTTTCAACGTGGTCTGGCTCGCCGCCTTCGGCTCCCCCGTGGCGCGGCGATGCGGCCCCTGGCGCTATGGCCTCCTCGGCCTCATCGGCGCGGTGGCGGGAGGCGTTCTCCACGTGGCGATCGACCCATTGAGCACGGCGCCGCTGATCGGCGCCTCGGCCGCTGTCTCGGCGCTGATGGCCGCCGCCGCGCGCTTCGTGTTCCAGCCGCCGCCGTCCTTCCATGCCAGCCAGCCCTGGCAACACGCCGCCCAGCCGCCGCTCCAGACCATCCCCGAGCTCCTGCGCAACCGCACGGCGGTGATGTTCCTCGGCATCTGGCTCGTCACCAACTTCGTCTTCGGGATCATCTCGCTGCCGCTGGGCGCGGAATCCTCGACCGTGGCATGGGACGCCCATCTGGGCGGGTTCCTGGCAGGATTTTTCCTCTTTCCGATGTTTGACCGCTTAGGAGGCGCAAAAGCGTAATTTTTCCGCATGTTTTGGCATCGGAAGGCCGGTCCCGTGGGTTGTCACATCAGATATGACATCACACAATTCCGTGATGCGCCGGGATCAACCCGGCCCGCGTAACAGCCTATGGGAGATCATGGTCATGACCGTCGCACGCATCCTTTCCGAGAAGGGCGGCTCAGTCGTCACTGTGGAGCCGAACCGGACCCTGGACGACGCCATCCATCTCCTCGCCGAGAAGCGGATCGGCGCCATCGTGGTGAGCAATGACGAGGGCGCTGTCCTCGGCATCCTGTCCGAGCGGGACATCATCCGGGCCCTGTCCCGCCAGGGAGCGGGGGCGTTCGATGCTCCGATCTCGCAGCACATGACGGCGTCGGTGACCACCTGCACCCGGTCGAGCACCGTCGAGGAGGTCATGCAGCTGATGACCGATGGGCGCTTCCGCCACGTGCCGGTGGTCGAGGACGGGCGGCTCGCCGGCCTCGTCTCCATCGGTGACGTGGTCAAGCGCCGGATCGCCGCCGTGGAGGCGGAGCATCAGGCCATGCGCGACTACATCACCATGGCCTGACACCGCGTCGGGGATCCCTCACGCGGAGCGGAGGGGCTCCGTCAGGGTCAGACCCGCTCGGCCGCCAGGGTGACGAGTTCCCTGATGCGCGGCAGGGCGGCCTTGGCCGCTTCCCGCCCGAGGAGGATCGCTTCTTCGGCGCGGTGGAACTCGAACAAGCCCATCTCCGCGAGGCGCGGGGACAGCATGAGATCCGGCGGGTCGCGCTGCAGCCTCGCCCGCGAGATCCGGTCCTGGGTGATGTTGAACGCGTCGAACATCACGCGCCCCATGCCGGGAGGGCCGGGCTCGCGGGGCGGGGCAGGGCGTGGCGCCGGCCCGCGCCGACCGGTGCCGCGCATACGGTTCAGCAGGTTCCATCCCCGGCGCGACGTGGTGAGGGGCAGGGCCGGCGAGGCGGCACCGTCGCCGTCAGGCCCGATCACCAGACCGGGCTCGGCCCGCGGATCGCCGTTGAGGTTCACGCAGATCACCAGTTCGGCCCCGAGCCCGCGCGCGAGCTTGACCGGAACCGGATTCACCAGCGTTCCGTCCATCATGAGGCGCCCGTCGAGGCGCACCGGGGGAAACAGGCCGGGGAGGGCGTAAGAGGCCCGGATCGCCTCCACCAGGGAGCCACGGGTCAGCCAGACCTCGTCGCCCGAGCCGAGATCCGTCGCGACGCTGGCGAAGCGGATCGGCAGGTTCTCCACCCGCCGCGTGCCGAGATCGCCTTCGAGGCGGCGCTTCAACCGCTCGCCGGCGATGAGGCCCGAACCCAAACGCAGGTCTAGGAGCCCCATGACCCGCCGCCTCGTCAGCGATAGGGCGAAATCCTTGAGGAGATCGAGCTTGCCGGCGGCGTAGCAGCCCCCCACGACGGCACCGATGGAGCAGCCCGCCACCATGTCGGGGTGGATGCCGGCCTCTTCCAGCACCTCGATGACGCCGATATGCGCCCAGCCCCGCGCGGAACCTCCGCCCAGAGCCAGACCGATTCGCGGTCCCGACGGCTTCGGTTCGGCCACGGGCTCGACACTGCCACGTGGAAAGACCGGCTTCTGCGACAGGGTGGACAGCATGCCCTGGCGGTAGAGGGCGACCCCGCGAAAGGACAGCCCATCCCAGGTCACGGCCCGGCGGGTCCGAGCAGGGCCTCGCCGGATACCGGATCGAGGGAGACGGCGCGGTAGAAGCAGGAGCGTCGACCGGTATGGCAACATCCGCCATCGCCCCCGACCACCACCGAGATCAGGAGCGCGTCCTGGTCGCAATCGACCCGCATCTCGACGATGCGCTGGACCTGCCCGCTCGTGGCGCCCTTGTGCCAGAGCTCGCTCCGCGAGCGCGACCAGTACCAGGCCTCGCCGGTCTCGAGGGTGAGCCGCAGGGATTCGGCGTTCATATGGGCGAGCATCAGGACCCGGCCGTCATGGGCATCGACGGCGATGCAGGCGACGAGACCGTTCGCGTCGAAGCGCGGGGTCAGCGTTGCGCCTTCCTCCACATCCTTGCGCGAACCGGGCGGGGAGAACCCACCGGGCGCGGCGGTAGCTTGGCTCACCGTCATCGCGTGGAATGCCCGCGTCAGTTCTTGTTGTTGCGGACGAGGGTCAGGAACCGGACCTGCTCGTTGGCATCGTCCTTGAACACGCCGCGAAACTGCGTGGTCAGGGTGGAGACGCCGGCCTTCTGCACGCCGCGCATGGCCATGCAGAGATGCTCGGCCTCCACCATCACGGCGATGCCGCGCGGCTTGAGGATGCTCTCGATCACGTCGGCGATCTGGGCCGTCATGGTCTCCTGCGTCTGCAGGCGGCGGGCGAAGGTGTCGACCACGCGGGCGAGCTTCGACAGGCCGACCACGCCCTTGGTCGGGTAATAGGCGATATGGGCGAGGCCCATGAACGGCACCATGTGGTGCTCGCAATGGGAGTAGAACGGGATGTCGCGCACGAGCACGATGTCGGAATAGCCCTCCACCTCCTCGAACACGCGCTCGAGCAGGGCGTCGGCATCCTGCTCGTAGCCGCCGAAGAGCTGGCCATAGGCCTTCGCCACACGGGCGGGCGTATCCTTGAGGCCTTCGCGATTCGGGTCGTCGCCGGCCCAGCGCAGCAGGGTGCGCACGGCGGCCTCGGCCTCTTCCCGGCTCGGACGGCCGGTGGCCACGGCATCGGGCACGCGCTTGGCCGAAGCGGGCAGGGGAGCGACCTCGGCGGGGGCCTCGACGGGGCGGGAATTGTCGTTGCGCATGCCGTTCAGGGTGGCCGGCGCAGCCGTGGCAATCGGGTCCATTCCCTGATGATCCGTGTCGGTCAGGCGATAGGAGAGGGATTTGAGCGCGGCATCCATGGCATCTCCCGCACGGGCGACACGTGCGTTCATCGTCGAACTATCTGGTTTTGCGTACATCGTCGAACCATCTCGGTCGCGTTTTCAGCCGCGTTGCCGCAGGCCGGCGCCCGAACGTTAAGGTCTCCTTGGCCGTGGGCGCGACCCTGGTCGACGAACCGCCTCCTCGCGAAACGGTACGCTGGCGCCTATATCGTCGTTATCGCGCCGCCGCGCAATGCGGGGAATGCGGATCAGACCATCGTGATCGCAAGCCGGCTGTCTGTCGGCGCCCCGACGGGACCTCCCATATGCTCGACGACATCTACAATCGCCGCATTCTCGAACTCGCCGCCGACATCCCGCGTCTCGGCCGGCTCCACGCTCCGGATGCCAGCGCCACCGCCCATTCCAAGCTCTGCGGCTCCACCGTCACCGTCGATCTCTCGGTGAAGGACGGCACGGTGACGGACTTCGCCCATGACGTGAAGGCCTGCGCCCTGGGCCAGGCCTCGTCCTCTTTGATGGCCCGACACGTGGTCGGCGCCAAGGCGGACGAGCTTCGGGAGGTGCGCGATACGGTGCGCCGCATGCTCAAGGAGAACGGGCCGGCACCGCAGGGCGAGTGGGCCGACCTCGCCGTTCTGGAGCCGGTGCGGGATTTCAAGGCGCGTCATGCCTCGACCCTCCTCACCTTCGACGCCGTGGTGAATGCCCTCGATCAGGTCGCCGCCAAGGCCCAGGCCGCCGAATAGAGCCATGGTCCGGCGCGCGGCCCATTGGGCGATCCGGGGCTACCAGCTCACCCTGTCGGGCCTGATCGGCCGGCAATGCCGGCACTGGCCGTCCTGTTCGGACTACACCGACGAGGCGATCCGCCGGCACGGAATCTGGCCGGGCGGCTGGATCGGGTTTTCGCGCATCTGCCGCTGCGGCCCGTTCGGCACTCACGGGATCGACCTCGTGCCGGACGTCCTGCCTCCGCGCTCGGCCTGGTACGCCCCCTGGACCTATGGGCGCTGGCGCGGGGTGAACGCCCCGCCTTCGCCGTTTGCGTGCGAGGCGGTGGAGGAGACGGATCGAGGCGTTTCAGGCGGGAGGACCGAAGGCGGCTGACAGGGCGCGCGCGCCGTCCGTCGTGAAGGCGATCACGCGGCCGTCCGCGCGGGAGGCCCAAGCCCGGTCGAGAACATGGTGCAGCAGAGCCGCGCCGAGCGCGCCGCCGAGATGGTTCCGGCGTTCGCTCCAATCGAGACAATAGCGGCAGACGGGCCTGCGTTCCCGCTCCAGCGACGCGACGTCGAGTCCCCGATCCGTCAGGCCGGCACGGCCGGAGGCGGTGAGATTCGTCTCCGCCTCGTCGATCCACCCCCGCGCGATGAGGCCCTGCAGGAGCAGGACGCCGCGCTCGCCGGCCAGATGGTCGTAGCAGATACGGGCCTCGCGCAGGGCCGCGTCGCGCGGGCCTGTTCGGGTGCGGACCGCCCCGGTGCGCTGGGCCAAGCCCATCAGGTGCTCCAGGACGACGGCGACGTCCGACCCGGACAAGCGATAATACCGATGCCGTCCCTGCCGCTCGACGGTGAGAAGGGCCGCCGCTTCGAGCTTGGAGAGATGCCCGCTCGCCGTCGGCAGGGCGATGCCGGCCACCGCGGAAAGTTCGCTCACCGTGAGGGCGCGCCCGTCCATCAGCGCCGTGAGCATGTTGGCGCGGGCGGGGTCGCCGAGAAGCGCGGCGACGGCGGCGATGACGGGGCCATCCTGCATCGTTCGATCTTAACCGAAGCATCGTTGGCGGGCCATCGCCTATGATCCTGCCTCGGCCAAGGCAGGAGACGAGGCTTTCATGATCGCATGTGTCCTTCGAGAGGGGAGCGAGAAGTCGCGGACGGAGGCCGTCGAACCATCTATGCGCGCCTGGAACAGGGTGCCCCCGCACCGCGTGACCGGAGAGCCGGCATGATCGCGGTCATCTTCGAGGTCTGGCCGGCACCGGATCGCGCCGACCGCTATCTCGATCTCGCCGCCTCCCTCAAGGAAGAGCTTGCCGAAATCGACGGATTCCTGTCGGTGGAACGTTTCCGCAGCCTCACCGAGCCTGACAAAGTCCTGTCGCTGTCGTTCTTCCGGGACGAGGCGGCGGTACGCGCCTGGCGTGAACGCCCGCATCATCGGGCGACCCAGGCGGAAGGACGTGGCGGAGTGTTTCGCGATTATCGTCTGCGGATCGCCCATGTCCTGCGCGACTACGGCATGATCGAACGGGACGAGGCGCCGGCCGACAGCAATGCGGCCCACGGCGCATGACGCGCGCCGTCGACAACCGGAGAAACCGATCATGTCGACCCATATCGCGGATGTCGCCTGGGCCCTGAAGCCCGGGGAGGATTTCGCCGCCGGGCGCTACGGCCGGGGGCACACGGTCGAGTTCGATGGCGGCGTGACGCTCGCCGGCACCGCATCGGAGCACGTGGTCGGGAAATGGGCCGCTCGCGAGGCCGTCGACCCGGAGGAGATGCTGGTCGCGGCACTGTCGAGCTGCCACATGCTGACCTTCCTCCACCTCGCGCGCCTCGCCGGATTCGGCGTGACCGCCTATCGGGACCATGCCGAGGGCGTGCTGGAGGAGACGAAGCCCGGACGTCGCGCGGTGACGCGGGTCACGCTCCGCCCGGAGATCGACTGGGCCGGGGCCACGCCGGATGCCGACCAACTCGCGGCGCTCCACGAGGCCGCGCATGAGGAGTGCTTCATCGCGAATTCGGTAAGGACGGAGGTCGTCGTGGCCGCTCCCCTCAGCCCCCGCTGACCCACCGCATCACCACCAGCGTCCCCGTCACCGTCAGCGCACCGCCGATGCGGGTGGCGATCTGGGCGAAGGGCATCAGCGCCATGCGGTTGGCGGCGGTGAGGATCGCCACGTCCCCGGTGCCGCCCTGGCCGCTATGGCAGGCATTCACGATGGCGGTCTCGATCGGGTACATGCCGAGGCGGCGCCCCACCAGGAATCCGGTGCCCATCAGCGTCACCACCGTCGAGACGATGGTGACGAGGTTCGCCAGCGTGAACGCCGCCACCAGCTTGTCCCAGGGGGTCATCGACACGCCGATGGCGAAGAGCAGCGGATAGGTCATGCTGATCTGGACGAACTTGTAGGCGACGAAGCCGCCGGCCTGGAGGCGCGGGGAGACGGCGCTGGCAAGCTTGGCGAGCACCGCGAGGAACAGCATCGCCACGGGGGCGGGGAGCCCGGTGAGGTGGTGCGTCATCACGCCGAGGAGGTAGAGTGTCACGGCGGTGAGGGCGGCCGCGCCCACCGTCGCCGCGTCCACGGGCGCGTCCTCGACCTTGGCGGCGGTGACGTCGTTGTCCCGGTCCGGTTGCAGGCGGCCCTCGCCGGTGAGATGCGGCATCCGCTTGCCCACGGCATTGAGGGTTCCGGCCAGCACGATCGCCGTCAGGCTGCCGAGCATGACGGGGGGCAGAACCTGAGCGAACACGTCGCCCTGGCCCTGGCCGAGGATGGCGGCGTAGCCGATGGAGAGCGGGATCGCCCCCTCGCCGACGCCGCCGGCCATGATCGGGACGACCAGGAAAAAGAACGTGTGATAGGCGCCGAGGCCGAGCAGGGTGCCGACCAGCGTGCCCACGCAGGCCGCCGCAACGGAGCCGGCCGCCAGGGGCACGAAGATCTTCAGGAAGCCCTTGATCAGCACCTCCCGGTCCATGCCCAGGATGCTGCCGACGATGATCGTGGCGATATACAGGTAGAGGAAGTTGGTGAACTTGGTGAAATCCGCGATCGCCTTCACCAGCGACGTCGGGATCAGCATGTAATAGACCAGGGCCGAGGGGATGAAGGTCGCGAAGATGGCGCCCGCCCCGATGGTCTTGAGGACCGGCAGCCGCTTGCCGATCTCGGCGCAGGTGAAACCGCCGAGCGCCAGCACCGCGATCATCGTCGGCGCATCGGGCTTGATCTCGCCCTCAGAGGTCAGGACCGCCAGCAGGATCGCCAGGATGAGATAGACCGGCAGGGGAATGATGCCGATCTTGATGTCGACGAGCCGCCACCAGCCCTCCGGCCAGAACCGGCGCGCGGGCATCTCCGCCGCCGGGACGGGCTCGGCGGCAGCGGCGGAAGCTGGGTTCGCCATCGATACTCTCCCATCGGCCGGTCGCCTTTCGGGCCGGCCTGATTGATCGGAGCTTCTACGGCGTACCGGCACGAGCGTGACCCGCCACCGGCCCGCCGCGGCTCCCTGGTGCGTGCATGGGCGGATCGGGCCGGAAGCTTGTCAATCGCAGCTCGTATCAACCGATCCGGATCGTCTCGGAAGTTCGTTCACGTCCGCGAGAGCCCGGAAAAGGCCGGCCAAGGCCACGCGCGGATTTCTTCCTCCTGCGAAACGGTCTAAACCGCGCCGCACGCGCTGACGCCGCGCGCCACCTCAAACCCAAAACCGCTTACCTGCCTCGTTCGCAGGAGTGAGCCCCCGGAGACTCGTTCGCGATGCCCATTCTGACATTCCCCGACGGCAATACCCGCAGCTACGACGCCGCGGTGACCGGCCGTACCGTCGTGGAGGGCATCGCCAAGAGCCTCGCCAAGCGCACCGTGGCGATGGCCCTCGACGGGCGGGTCCGCGATCTAGACGACCTGATCGATGCGGATGTGCGCATCGAATTCCTCGACCGCGCCGACCCGCGCAGCCTGGAACTGATCCGGCATGATTGCGCCCACGTCCTCGCGGAGGCCGTGCAATCCCTGTGGCCGGAGACCCAGGTCACCATCGGCCCGGTGATCGAGAACGGGTTCTACTACGACTTCGCCCGCGACCAGCCGTTCACCCCCGAGGACTTCCCCAAGATCGAGGCGAAGATGCGCGAGCTCATCGCCCGCGACGCCCCCTTCACCAAGGAGGTGTGGAAGCGCGACGACGTGCGGGCGCTGTTCGAGTCGAAAGCCGAACAATACAAGGTCGAGCTCGTCGACGCGATCCCGCCCGGCGAAGACCTGAACATCTACCGCCAGGGCGAGTGGTTCGATCTGTGCCGCGGCCCGCACATGACCTCGACGGGCAAGGTCGGCACCGCCTTCAAGCTGATGAAGGTGGCGGGCGCCTATTGGCGCGGCGATTCCAACAACCCGATGCTGACCCGCATCTACGGCACCGCCTGGGCCACGAAGGAAGACCTCGACGCCTATCTCCACCGGCTGGAGGAGGCCGAGCGCCGCGACCATCGCCGCCTCGGCCGCGAGATGGACTTGTTCCACTTCCAGGAGGAGGGGCCGGGCGTCGTGTTCTGGCACGCCAAGGGCTGGACCATCTTCCAGGAGCTCATCGCCTATATGCGTCGCCGCCTGAAGGGCGATTACGCCGAGGTGAACGCGCCGCAGATCCTCGACAAGTCGCTCTGGGAGACCTCGGGCCACTGGGACTGGTACCGCGAGAACATGTTCGCCGCGCAAAGCGCCGGCGACGAGGCCGAGGACAAGCGCTGGTTCGCGCTGAAACCGATGAACTGCCCCGGCCATGTGATGATCTTCAAGCACGGCCTGAAATCCTACCGCGACCTGCCCCTGCGCATGGCCGAGTTCGGCATCGTCCACCGCTACGAGGCCTCGGGCGCCATGCACGGGCTGATGCGCGTGCGCGGCTTCACCCAGGACGACGCCCACGTCTTCTGTACCGAGGACCAGCTCGCCGACGAATGCCTCAAGATCAACGACCTGATCCTGTCGACCTATAGCGATTTCGGCTTCGGCGACATCGTGGTGAAGCTCTCGACCCGGCCCGAGAAGCGGGTCGGTTCGGATGCCCTCTGGGACCATGCCGAGGAGGTGATGACCCGCGTCCTGGCGCAGATCGAGGAGCAGTCGGGCGGCCGGATCAAGACCGAGATCAACCCGGGCGAGGGCGCCTTCTACGGGCCGAAATTCGAATACGTGCTCCGCGACGCCATCGGCCGCGACTGGCAATGCGGCACGACCCAGGTGGATTTCAACCTGCCGGAGCGCTTCGGGGCGTTCTACGTCGATGGCGACAGCCAGAAGAAGGCTCCGGTCATGGTGCACCGGGCGATCTGCGGCTCGCTGGAGCGCTTCACCGGCATCCTGATCGAGCATTTCGCCGGCCATTTCCCGCTCTGGCTCGCGCCGGTTCAGGTGGTGGTGGCGACGATCACCCAGGAGGCGGACGGTTACGCCCGCGAGGTCGTGGCGGCGCTGAACCGCGCCGGGCTCCGGGTCGAGTCGGACCTGCGCAACGAGAAGATCAACTACAAGGTCCGCGAGCATTCGCTGGCCAAGGTGCCGGTCATGCTCGTGGTCGGCCGCAAGGAGGGCGAGGAGCGCACCGTCTCGATCCGCCGGCTGGGCAGCCAGCAGACCCGCACCGCCGCCCTCGACACGGCTCTCGCCGACCTCCTCGCGGAAGCGACCTCACCGGACATCCGCCGGGCGCAGGCCGTGGACGAGAGCGTGCCCAGCGCGGACGTGGCACTCGACGGCCAGCACGGGGAAAGCCCGACGCCTTGAGGCAGTCTCGGTGAGCATCGCCTTTCCCCGCAAGTCTACGGCATTCACACATCGCGCGGGTAGCGCGGGTCCCCTCTCCTGAAAGGAGAGGGACAGGGTGAGGTGTGCGACTTCTCCGGAGGTGGACCACACCTCACCTCAGCCCTCTCCTTCCAGGCAGGGCGATCGCATATGCCGATTTACTCGTCGAGAAATTGAAACGCAGCACCCCGTCATCCCGGGGCCGCGCAGCGGAGCCCGGGATCCAGAAACACAGGCGGTGCAGGACTTTGCACCGTCGGCGGATCTGGATTCCGGGCTCGCCTCTGGCGACCCGGAATGACGGCGTGGTACCATATGCGATGGCCCTGCCTTCCAGGAAAGGGAGCCCGTCGCGCTTCATGTCGAACCCGCTTGGATCGAGCGAACAGCGTTCGAGCAGATCTATGAATCCGGTAGCCCCGCATGCGGGGAGAGGGAAGCGACGAGCACGTCGTCGGCGCGGCGAGGCGGAAGCCGACGGTGAGGGGGCGCGTCCGGAGAAGCAAATCCGGAAATACCCCCTCACCCTCGCCCTGACGGGCTCACGCCGCCTCCCGACGAGGGGAGGACGACGTCCTCTCCCCGCCCGGCGGGGAGAGGGGTAGGCGTCGTTCTACGGGACCTCGTTGCCGGCGTAGTTGATGGAGCCGTCGGCGCCCTTCTTCCACATGTACATGACGTAGTCGGGCCGGGTGATGTCGCCCTTCTTGTCGTAGGAGATGTCGCCGATCACGGTGTCGAACGGCTTGCCCTGGTGCAGATGTGCGGCGAGCTTCTGCCCATCCGTCGATTTCGTCGCCTCCATCGCCTGTTTCAGGATCTGAACGGCGGCGTAGGAATAGAGCGTGTAGCCTTCCGGCTCGAACTTGATCGCCTTGAAGGAATCGATGGTGGCCTTGGCCTTGGGGTTCTTGCGGGCGTCGGGCGAGAAGGTCATGAAGGTGCCTTCGGAGCCGGGGCCGCCGACCTGCGCGAACTCACGGTCGGCGAGAGCATCTCCACCCATGAGGGGAGCCTGGAGACCCTGGTCGCGCATCTGGCGGATCAGCAGCCCGGCCTCGGTGTAGTAGCCGCCGAAGTAGATCACATCGACATTGGCCTGTTTGAGCTTCGAGACGAGGGCGGAAAAATCCTTCTCGCCGGGCGTGAGGCTCTCGGAGATCGCAGCGGACCCTCCCTTGGCCTTCAGTGCTTTCAACGTCTCTTCGGCCAGCCCCTTACCGTAGGTGCTCTTGTCGTGGATGAAGGCGACCTTCTTGCCCTTGAACTTGTCGGCGAGATACGCCGCCGCTACCGCGCCCTGCTGGTCGTCACGGCCACAGGTGCGAAACGTGTTCCAGTTGCCGCGTTCGGTGAACTTGATCGCCGTGGAGGCGGGGGTGATCTGGATGATGCCGGCCTCGATCAGCGCTTCGGAGACAGGAATCGAGACGCTGGAATTGAAGTCGCCGACCACCATCTTCACGCCCTCGCCGGCGAATTTATTGGCGACCGACACGCCCTGCTTCGGGTCGGAGGCGTCGTCACCGACCGAGACGACGAGTTTCTCGCCGTTGACGCCGCCGGCCTTGTTGATGTCCTCGACCGCCTGAACCGCGCCGTTCCGGATCTGCGCGCCGAACGCGGCGCTCGGCCCCGTGATCGGCGCGATGACGCCGATCTTGATCTCGGCCTGCGCGGTGCCCGCCAGCATCAGCGCGCCCAGCGCCACGCTCATCGCCATCAGCTTTTTCATGGTCATTTCCCCTCGATCAGCGCGGCGGATCCAACCGTCTCCGCATGGCGCATGGTTGCATGAAGATGGTGCGGATTCACGCCCCTTGCCGGTCCCGCCAGGTCAGCGGGCCGGTGCGCTCGTAGAGCCAGCGATACTGGGTGGTCATCTGCCGGGTGCGGGTGACCCGGTAGCCGAGCGCGCCGATGGCGAGGATCACCACCGCGTCGAGGGCGTAGCCGGCCGGCGAGAGCAGCGTGCCCGAGAACAGGGCATAATGCAGGAAGCGCGAGACCGCCGCGATGGCGAGCCCCGCCAGCACGCACTGCCAGAACGGACGCCATCCCCGGGCGAAGCTGCTGCCCGCCATCCAGGCCGCGCCCCCGCCCATCGCCAGCGTAACGAGGAGGAAGATGCCGAGATTGGGCGTGTCGAGGGACAGGGTCTCGGTCATGATGTCTTGCCTGGCGATGCCATCCGAAGCGTGACGCGCTTTCCCTCCCCCCTCAGCGGGGGAGGGTGGCCCGCGAAGCGGGTCGGGAGAGGAGAGCGCCGGCTCCGGAGAGGGCGCCCCCTCTCCCGCCTGCTCCGCAGGCACCCTCTCCCGCAGGGGGGAGAGGGTGAGGGCGTCATTGCCGACCCGCTCAATGCTGGCCCCCTTCGAGATAGGCGGCCTTCACCTGCGGGTTGTCGAGGAGCTCGCGGCCCGTGCCGCTCATCGTTACCGCGCCCGTCACCATGACGTAGCCGCGATGGGCCAGCTTGAGGGCGTGATAGGCGTTCTGCTCGACGATGAAGACGGTGAGACCCTCGCGCTCGTTGAGGTCGCGCACGGCCGAGAAGATCTGCTTGACGATGAGCGGGGCGAGGCCGAGCGACGGCTCGTCGAGCATGAGCAGGCGCGGGCGGCTCATCAGGGCGCGGGCGATGGCGAGCATCTGCTGTTCGCCGCCGGACATGGTGCCGCCGCGCTGGTCGAGCCGCTCCTTCAGGCGCGGGAACAGGACGCACATGCGCTCCAAATCCTCGGCGAAGTAGCGCCCGCCATGCAGGGCCGCGCCCATCTGCAGGTTCTCGCGCACGCTCATGCGGGAGAAGATGCGCCGCCCCTCCGGCGACTGGGCGATGTTGAGGCGCGCGATCTCGTGGGTCGCCATGCGGGTGATGTCGCGGCCCGCATAGGTGATGCTGCCGGTCCGCGCCTGCGGCTGGCCGAAGATCGTCATCATCAGGGTCGACTTGCCGGCCCCGTTGGCGCCGATCAGGGCGACGATCTCGCCCTCTTTGACGTGCAGATCGACGCCTTTCAGGGCCTGGATGCTGCCGTAATAGGCAGAGACGCCACGCACATCGAGGAGCGGCGCCTGAAGCGCGCGGGTCTCCTCCACGAGGACGTTAATGCCAGCGACACTCATGCTTGCGTTCCCGTCAGGCCGACCTCGGCCTCCACCGCCGCCACCTCCTCATCGTCGACGCCCAGATAGGCGGCGATGACGCGGGTATCGGTGCGGATGTCGTCGGGCGTGCCGTCGGCGATCTTGATGCCGTAATCGAGCACGACGATCCGGTCGGAGATCTGCATCACCACCGACATGTCGTGTTCGATGAGGAGGACGGAGGTGTCGTACTCGTCCCGGATCAGTCGCAGCAGGGTGTTGAGCTCCGAGGATTCGCGCGGGTTGAGGCCGGCGGCGGGCTCGTCGAGGCAGAGCAGCACCGGATCGGTGCACATGGCCCTGGCGATTTCGAGCCGGCGCTGATCGCCGTAGGGCAGGTCGCCGGCGGCATCGTCGGCCCGCGCCGTGAGGCCGATTCGGTCGAGCCAGGCGGCGGCCTTCTCGATTCCCGCCTTCTCGGCGCTGCGATAGGCCGGCAGGCCGAGAATACCGAGGATCGAGAAGCCCGAGGCGCGCATCAGCGGCTTGTGCATGGCCACCAGCAGGTTCTCCAGCACGGTCATGCGCGGGAACAGGCGGATGTTCTGGAAGGTGCGGGCGACGCGGGCGAGCCGGTTCACGTCATGGCCGGGCAGCCGCTCGAGAAGGTAGGTCTCGCCGCCCTTCTGCACCAGGCGGATCATGCCCTCGCTCGGCTTGTAGAAGCCAGTGATGCAGTTGAAGACCGTGGTCTTGCCCGCGCCGTTGGGACCGATCAGGGCCGTGATGTCGCCGCGCCCGACCTTGAACGAGAGGTCGTTGACGGCGGTGAGGCCACCGAACCGCATGGTCAGGTGGTCGACGATCAGCACCGGATCGGCGGGGCCGCCGGGAATGGCGGCGGGGGGCTCGTCCTGCAACGTCGCGAGCCGGTTGATGCCTGTAGCAAGGGTCATCGGCCGCGCTCCGCGATGGTAACGGAGGGCGTTCGCTCGGAGATGAGACCGCGCGGGCGGAACACCATCATCGCCACCATGGCGAGGCCGAACAGCAGTAGGCGGTACTCGTTGGGGTCGAACCCCTCGCCGAACACGGCCTTGAGGAATCCGAGATTGCGCAGGAGTTCGGGGCCGCCGATCATGACGATGGCGGCGATGGCGACGCCGATCTGGCTGCCCATACCGCCGAGCACGACGATGGCCAGGATGATGGCACTCTCCAGGAAGTTGAAGCTCTCCGGCGAAACGAAGGCCTGCCGCACGGCGAAGAACGATCCGGCGAAGCCCGCAAACATCGCCCCGAGAGCGAAGGCGGTGAGCTTGGTGATGGTGGTGTCGATGCCGAGCGAGCGGCAGGCGATCTCGTCCTCGCGCAGCGCCTCCCAGGCCCGCCCGAGGGGCAGGCGCCGCATGCGCAGGGTCACGAGGTTGGTGACGAGCGCCAGGACCAGGATCAGGTAATACAGGAAGACCAGCCTGTGCATGGCGTTGAAGCTGAGCCCGAACGTGGCGGCGAAGCCGTTCTCTCCCGCCGAGAAGGGCAGGCCGAAGAAGCTGACGCGCGGGATCGAGGAAATGCCGGCCGCGCCCCCCGAGAAGTCGGTCCAGTTGATGAGGACGAGGCGGATGATCTCGCCGAAGGCCAGGGTCACGATGGCGAGGTAATCGCCCCGGAGCCTGAGGACGGGAAAGCCCAGCAGCACGCCGAAGGCGGCGGCGAACAGGCCGGCCAGGGGCAGGCAGATCCAGAAGGACAGGCCGAACACTGTGGAAAGCAGGGCGTAGGAATAGGCCCCCACCGCGTAGAAGGCGACGTAGCCGAGGTCGAGCAGGCCGGCGAGGCCGACCACGATGTTGAGCCCCCATCCGAGCATGACATAGGTCAGGATCAGGATGCCGAGATCGATCCAGTAGCGGCCCTCGCCGAGGGACCCTGTGAGGAGGGTGGCGAGGAGCGGCAGGGTGAGGGCGATCACGAGGGTGATCGGCGCGAGGATCGCGGCGAGGCGGCTCGCCCCTTCCACCACCGGCGCACGGGCGGCCCGCCGCCGCGCCCGCCCGGTGAGGTAGAGCTGCTGCACGAGGCGCAGCACGAAGATGGCGGCGCAGAGGGCGAGCACGGTGCCCCAGCGGGTGGTGATGACGAGGCCGATACCTTGGCCGAGATCGGTGCGGTAGCTGACGATGGGCACGCACAGGCCCAGCGTCACCAGGGCGAACAGCCCCGCATCCTTGATCAGGCCGGGCAGGGGAGACGCCTCGGCGCGGGCGGTCGCGGCGATGGGGGTGGTCGAACCGGTTGCCACGTCAGACCTTCTCCACTTCGGGCCGGCCGAGGATGCCCGAAGGCTTGAAGATGAGCACGACGATGAGGATGAGGAACGCGGCCACATCCTTGTACTCGATGGTGAAATAGGCCGACCAGAAGGTCTCGATCAGGCCGATGATGATCCCGCCGATGACCGCGCCGGGAAGCGAGCCGATGCCGCCGAGCACGGCGGCGGTGAAGGCCTTCACGCCGGGTACGAACCCGTCCGAGAACGAGACCACGCCGTAATAGAGCAGGTAGAGCGTGCCCGCGACGGCGGCCAAGGCCGCGCCGAGCACGAAGGTCAGGGAGATGGTGCGGTCGACATTGATGCCGAGCAGCGCCGCCATGCGCCGGTCCTGCTCGACGGCGCGCTGCGCCCGGCCGAACGGCGTCTTCTGCACGAGGTACCAGAACCCCGCGAGCAGCACGGCCGTGGTGATCATGATGATCGCCTGCTTGTAGGACAGGGTCACGGTGTATTGCTCGTTCTGGTAGAGCACGACCACGTCGCGCACGAGGGGCGGCACCGGCTTGTTGCGGGCGCCCTGCACCACCTGGACGAAGTTCGACAGGAAGATCGACACGCCGATCGCCGAGATCAGCGGCGCGAGGCGAAACGACCCGCGCAAGGGCCGATAGGCCATCCGTTCGATCGCCCATCCCCACAGGGAAGTCAGCGCCATGGCGATGACGAGGACGATGAGGAACACCAGGGCGACGGACGAGAGGCCGAGCCAGGTGGTGAGGATGAGAAATGCGATGAGCGCGATGAAGGCCGAGACCATGAAGACGTCGCCATGCGCGAAATTCACCATGCCGATGATGCCGAACACCATGGTGTAGCCAATGGCGATCAGGCCGTAGATCGACCCGAGGGTCAGGCCGTTGATGAATTGCTGGGCGAAGAATTCCATCGATGGGCTTTCGCGAATGGCATGCCAGATGCGCGAATGGCATGCCAGATGCGCGAATGGCATGCCAGATGGCCGCCCGCCGCCATCCTTCGTGGAGATCGGCGCGGGCGTGGGGAGTGTCCGCAAGAACGCCCCGGGGTCAATCCAAGAATCGTTCTCGTCCGAAGGGATTGTAAGTCAGCGTCATGACGCCGCTCTCGGAGGTCGGATGCTCGATGCGGGAAGAAGAACGCTCTCCGCCAACGCGGCCATCCCAGACGAGCCATCGTCGACCCTACGGTTTCCCGTAGTACGCAACCTTTCCGGGCACTGCCAGACATGCGCCGAGGACGGAGTTGCTGGCATGATCCACATCATCACCCCCGCCAACGAGGGCGATTACCGCGACGAGATGGAGCAGGCCTGGCGCCTGCGCCACGAGATTTTCGTGACCGAGAAAGGCTGGTCGGACCTCGCCAGGCCGGATGGCCGCGAGATCGATCAGTTCGATACGCCCCATGCCATCCATTTCCTGGCGATCGAGGACGGCAGGGTGATCGGTTATAGCCGGCTTCTGCCGACGACGCGGCCGCACCTTCTGTCCGAAATCATGCCACAGCTCTGCGAGGGCGAACGTCCGTGCGGCACCCGGACCTGGGAATGGACGCGGCAGGCCGTGGCGCGCTCGCACAGGGCCCGCGGCAAGGTGGTCAACCCGGTCTCCCTCGCCCTGCTCACGGGCATCGTCGAATGGGGCATGCACCACGGCGTGAACCGCCTCGTGCTGCAGATGCCGACGCTCTACCTGCTGCACGTGGTGCAGCTGCACTTCCGCGCCCGCCCGCTCGGGCTGCCCCACACGATCAGCGGCGAGGACATCATCGCGGCGACGGCGGAATTCGACGAGCGCACCCTCGCGCGCCTGCGCAGCGTCAGCGGCAACCCGGATTCCGTGCTCGCACCCTCTTCCTATGCCTATCTCGCCGCCTGAGCGGCGGCCACTCGGCAGACAGCAGACGACACCTCGAAGACGAGGGTCTTCGACAACAGAACAAAAGGGCGCTCCCCATGTACTCATCGGCAATGAACCGGGAGGATCACCTCCAGACGCTGGCAGGACATTGCATCGCGGCACGGGAGATCATCGAAACGTCGGGCACGCTGGTGATGCGCCAATTGGTCGATCTCCTGCTCTTCGAGATCGGTGTCGCCATGGCGAAGGCGACCGAGGCCGAGACCCAGACCGGGCAGCAATCGGTGCTCGGCCACTGAACCCGTCGACCACGGGACCTCCGCGCCGATCGGACGGCGCGGGCCGGGGTGAACCAGGACCCGGCCGCATGTGTTGAGGTTTCAGCAGATCGCTCCCGATCGTCTGGAAGAACCGACATGCCGGCATTCGTCCGTACCCTCGCGCTCCTCATCGTCGCCGCCTCGGCGGTTCCGGCGCTCGCACAGGACGGCCAGACGGGACAATCCGCCTTCCTCACCCAGGCCCCGCTGGGGAGCTTCAAGGCGTCCAAGGTCATCGGCCTGCGCGTGGTGGGCCAGGATCACGTCAAGGTCGGCACCATCGAGGACGTGCTGGTGGACGGGAATGGTCGCATCCAGGCGGTGGTGATCGATGTCGGCGGCTTCCTCGGTGTGGGCGGCAAGCGGGTCGCGGTGGCCTTCGACCAGATGGCGTGGAACACCAACGCCAAGGCCGGAGAGCTTCCGGACCCGTCCATCGTCAAGCCGAAGGACGCCCCCTCCGAGGCTCGAGCCGCCAAAGTGACACCCGAGACCATGCCGGGCGCGAAATCCGGCGATGCCGTCCTGAAGGCGGAGAATACCGGCGATACCGACCAGGCCACCGGCCCTGCGGGCGCCGCCACCACGACCGAAGCCACGAAGGGCCGGGCGAGCGTCCATGTCGGCGAGCCGATCGAGGCGGAGATCCGCCAGACGAAAGCGGAATTGCAAGCCGCGCCGGTCTTCACCTACCCGACGCAGAAGGCGGAGTGAGGAGGCATGCCGGGCGCGTGGTTCGGGAGCGGCCGCGATCCGCCCGCATCGAACCTGGGCTGCGGAGCTTGCGGCCGGATGCGCATTCCAGACCTCCGGCCTGAACCCGAGATCCGAACCCGACGACACTCTTCTTGATGATCGCTCGACGATCCCGTCCGGCCTCGTGGCCGTCTCCGGGATCAGACGCTTCGGGGTACAACAACTCGATTGAGTTGGTGCGGCCAAGAGGACTCGAACCTCCACCCCTTGCAGGACTAGCACCTCAAGCTAGCGCGTCTACCAATTCCGCCATGGCCGCATCGGTGCCACCCGTTCCGCCGCGCTCTCCGCCGGAGGGCGGTGCGAGGCGTTTCGTGTGGCGCGGCGCAGCGGATAACAGATCGAATCTGCCACGACAAGCGCCGTCATGCGTCTCAGATGAGATCGACCGGTCCATCGAGGATCTGAACCGCCCCATCGCCGATGGTGACGCCCGGAATGCGGACCACGTCCGCCTTGCGGATGAGCTCGGTGATCTCCACCGAAATCCGGTTTCCGGTCACGACGATCTGGCCGCGCGCGATCGGGTGGTCGTTGGCGAGAATCTCGACCATATCGGTTTCCGTGGATTCGAGTTCGATCACGGCGCCGCGGCCCATGCGCAGCAGCATATGGAGCGGCATGTGGCTGCGCCCGAGCACCACAGAGAGATCGACCTTGAGGTCTTCGAGAACTGCCACGCGCCACGAACTCCGTCGGCCCGCACCGGGCCCGCCATGCCGGAGTGTTCCTGAGATATGGTGAAGCCTTGGTAAACGAACCCGTCGGCAAAGACCGTCTCTCCGTCTCGACGGTCGATTTTCGGCCGCGCTCCGGCATGCGGCCGGTCCTGTGGCGGATCAGCGACACTCCCGTCCCCTACGAGGAGGCGGTGGCCGCGATGGAAGCGCATGCGGGGCGGATCGCCGGCGGGGAGGCACCGGAGATGGTCTGGCTGCTCGAACACCCGCCGCTCTATACCGCCGGAACCTCGGCGAAGACCGGGGACCTCGTCGAGCCGGACCGGTTCCCGGTCCATGCCACCGGGCGGGGGGGCCAGTACACCTATCACGGGCCCGGCCAGCGGGTGGCCTATGTGATGCTCGATCTCAACCGGCGCAGGCCGGACCTGCGCGCCTACGTCTCCGCCCTGGAGGCCTGGATCATCGCCACGCTCGCCGCCTTCAACGTGCGCGGTGAACGGCGCGAGGACCGCGTCGGCGTCTGGGTGCGCCGCCCCGACAAGGGGGAGGGGGTGGAGGACAAGATCGCGGCGATCGGCATCCGGGTGCGCCGCTGGGTGAGTTTCCACGGCATCAGCCTGAACGTGGAAACCGACCTGTCGCATTTCTCCGGCATCGTGCCCTGCGGCATCTCCGGACACGGGGTGACCAGCCTCGTCGATCTCGGCCAGATCGTCACCCTGCCCGAACTGGACATGGCGTTGCGCGCGGCGTTCGAGGACATTTTCGGGGAGACGCAGAACGAATGAAGGCTGGCGCCGGACGGATATGGCGGCGCGTCATCGCTTCCGCACGAAAGAGTAGACCTATAAATTGGAATTATATATCAATATTCCATGTCTATCTCGAAGGCACAAATCTGAATAAGTAAACATTATTCCTCCATGGCGGTTTATAGTCATTCCAATCTATTCGATGAGATTCATCCATCCGCCATTGAACAATTGACACACCCGGCTTCGCATTCGTAGTTCGGCACTTATCGTCGTTCGACAGAGAGATGGTCTGTCTCACGCAGCACTGCACTTCCCCGAGGGCGCGCATAGTCGGCACATATCTGGGCGTCGCGGCGGAAGATCCGGTCCGTGCAATCGTGACCGTAGGGTTATTCTGGTAGGCGAGCGCATATGACGACCCGCACCGTTCTGTTCCGCCTGCATTGGCTGCTCGGCCTTACGGCGGGGCTCGTCCTGGCCCTCGTGGGCGTGACGGGCGCGCTGCTGAGCTATGAAGAGGCGCTGACGGAATGGGCGAATGCCGACCGCGCCTTCGTCACCGCGAGCGATGCGCCCCGCCTCTCGCCCGCCGCCCTCAAGGCGCGGGTCGAAGCGCAGCAGCCGGGGAGGGTGGTGAGCTCCCTGGCGCTCTGGGGCGATCCCGAGCGGAGCCCGCGCATCCGGTTCGCCAACGACCCGGCCATGGGCGCGCGGCCGCCGACCCTCTATCTCGACCCCGTCGACGGCCGGACCCTCGGGGAGATGCGCCTCGAAGACACGTTCGCCACCATCCGCAAGCTGCATCGCTGGCTGCTGCTTCCGGGCGACGGCAAGGGCTGGGGCCGCAGCATCACCGGCATCTGCGCCATCGCCCTCCTGGTCTTCCTGGCCACCGGGCTCTACCTGCGCTGGCCCAAACTCCATACGTGGAAGATCTGGCTGAAACCCTCCCTCAAACGGCCCGGACGGCCGCGCTGGTGGTCGCTCCACACCATCGCGGGGACCTGGCTCGTTCCGTTCTACGCCGCCATCGCCCTGACCGGGTTGTGGTGGTCCTTCGACAGCTACAGGAACGCCGCGACCTGGCTCCTCACCGGCGAGACCCGTGCGCCCCGGGCGGCACGCGGACCCGGCGCGCCGCCTCAGACCACGGGCTCGGCCCTCGATACCGCCTGGGCGACGTTCAGCGCCGGGGAGGGCGCCGGCGCGCACATGGCCCTCATCGCGCTGCCGGGGCCGGAACAGGCGGCGATCCGCATCCGATTCCTCGCCAGCGCCTCGGATCTGCCGAAAGCCCGCGACGAGGCGACCTTCGACCCCGCCACCGGCGCCCGCCTGTCTCAGACTCGCTTTGCCGACAAGCCCCTCGGCCGGCAGATGGCCGAGAACATGCTCGAAGTGCATCGCGGCCGCTTCTTCGGCGGGTTCGTCGCCTTCTTGTTCTTCGCCGCCTCCCTGGCGATGCCGCTCTTCGCGGCGACCGGCCTCACCCTCTACGTCCTCCGCCGCGGCGCCCGCCGCCGCAGGCTGATGGCGGCAGCCCCTGCCGGCGCGGGGACGATACGCGCCTGAGGGGGCGTCCGCCCATGATGCCCCTCAGGCAGCGGTCCGCCCAACACCCGACGATCCAGGCCGGCTTCCGAGTAACGATCTCCTCCGGCGGTCCACATCTGACGGCTCATTCCGTCTGTTCACGACCCTTGGCAGAAGCCGGGAAGGTCCGCTTCGCGGCAGCGGGGCGGACGATGACCTACGACTGGGCTGAGGGATTTCGGCCAGTCCGCAATCAGTCAGACAGCAGAAAAAGTAGACTTGATGACGACTTCCGCAATCAAACAATGGGCATATCATCCGCAAGACGTATAGTACTCGCGCGGCGACATCCCTACGAATCGTCGAAACATGGCTGCAAAAGCACCGGTGGTTTCATAGCCGAGGGCTTGGGCAGTCCCAGTCACGGACTCTCCAGCAATCAGCATCGGCACTGCCGAGAGAATCCGGGCTTGCTGACGCCACGTCGAGAGGGGACAGCCGAGTTCATGAAGAGCGAGGCGTCTCAGAGTCCGAACTGATGCGCCGGCGCGACGCGCCAACTCGTCGATCCGGTGCTCTTCTCCAGGCCGGGCCAGTATGCCGGCACAAACGCGCGCTAGGCGGGGGTCTGAGGGCATCGAGAGGGCGACACCTTCCGGGTCGAGATCGGCGAGTTCATCGACCAGCACGGCGGTGAGGCGGCCAATACGCTCTCCATCGCTTGCGGCGCATGGATCGAGCATGCGCAGGATCAACTCCCGTACCAGCGTTGGGACCACGAAGCCGCGAGGCACATCGCCCAAGAGCCGCTGGGCGCAAGCCGTTTCGATGTAGAGCGTCCGGAGCGACACGTCTCCCCGTGCTCGGAGTGCATGCGTCAGGCGCGGCGGGATCCAGAGGGCTCGCCGAGGCGGGACGAGCCACAGGCGCTGAGCCGCCCGGATCTGCATGACGCCGGCCGTGGCATGAATAAGCTGCCCGCCGACATGGCAATGCTCGCCGACGACCGAGCCATCCACATAGTCGCGCGCGATGGCGTGGAGGGACATCGCTGACGGCTCGTCACGCGTGGCCATCGACGAGATGAGTACGGAACCAGTCACGAGCGGCAGTACTGGTTTGCTCGAAGAGCTTGACATAGGGATCGAAATGGCCTCCGGCGAGCAACATCAGATGCTTGGGTGGGAGCGCCCGCTGGTAAGCTTCCAGACAGAGTTCCGTGGCCGTCAACAGGTCGTGGTCGGCTACGATCATCAAGAGTGGGGTGGGGCTGATACGGGCGATATGGATGGCGGGTTCGTTCTCGCGCGCCAGTTCAGCGCTGCGGAGGGTGAGTGTGTTACGCCAAGTTGGCGCAAAATCTCGGGTCTCGGTGAAGAAGACATAGGCGTCGCTGCCGGCCATCGCACACCCTTCATGCGGATCGTTCGAGACGGCCGGGAAGGTCGCAGGCTCCTCACCCCTGAAACGCGTGGCACGATCTGCGTCGAGCCGGGAGAGCAACGCCGGTACGAGATCAGCACGCGTGCGTCGAAGTGCTGAGCAGTAGCCGCTTATCGTCGGCACTTGACTGACGACACAGCGGACGCGCCGATCGAGGGCAGCAACCTCCAGCACATGGCCTCCGCTGTAACTTGTCCCCCATAGGCCGATGCGGGCGGGATCGACCCAAGCCTGGGTCTCGGCAAAGCTGATCGCATCGCGATATCCGCGTCGCTGCAGGACGGGATCGGCTTCCTGCCGGGGCAGCCCGTCGCTGGAACCGAAGTTGGCGTGATCGTACACCAGCGCGCCGAGACCAGCGGCAGCGAAAACCTCCGCGTAGTGGTCGAGGTATTGCTCCTTCACCCCTGACAGGCCGTGCGCCATGACAATGCAGGGATGGCTCTGCGCCTCGCCTTCTGGTTCGTAGAGCCAGCCGCGCAAGTTACGGCCTTCGGAATGAAACTCGACATCGCGACGCATCTGGGATCCCCACTTGAGAAAGGATCATCTATGCCGCTTCGTCGGATGGCCGGCGTCGCCTGATCGGCCAGAAAGGACGCTGTATCGGCCAACATCATGCTGGACCTATCTTAGCGGCGGATGTCCGCTATCAGGCTCGACAAACAGTATCCTGAACGTCTCCGTCAGGTCGGAGGCAAAACGTCCGCTTCTGGCCGAAAGGCCAGAGTCCGGAAGCCATCCGTAGGCGAAGTTGCCCCATCTTGCCCTCCACGGCAGGGTGGGGATGTGAAGCACACGGAGTATCGGATGACGTGGCGACTCCATTGGCTTGAGGCATCCGGCGATCTGGGGCCCTGGCGTAGCACCATCGCTGATGAGGTCGAGATCGCTCGAAAGGCCGTAGCGGGCGTGCTACCGGTGCCGCCGCTCGACATCCTCGTGCAGCGCCTGCCCGGCGCGGTGATCCCGGAGACCGGCACGACGGGACAAGCCATGCGCCCTGGTCTGTTCTCCCTCACCATCGACCCCGACAACCCGAACTTCGCGCACTCGCTGCAAAATGGGGACCTGCGCCAGACCGTGGCGCACGAGGCCCACCACTGCATGCGTATGGCCGGTCCCGGCTACGGCTGGACCCTGGGCGAGGCCCTGGTCAGTGAGGGCTTGGCAGGCCAGTTTGTGAGCCGCCTGTTCAGCTCGCCACCCGCGCCGTGGGAATGCGCCGTGACCGATGAGGTGCTCGCGGCTCACCTGCCGGACAATGCGACGCTCGCCGGCGACGCTCACGACCACCGCGCGTGGTTCTTCGGCTTCGGGGGACGGTATCCACGCTGGCTCGGCTACACCCTCGGCTACCGGATCGTGGGCGACTGGCTGGAAGCGGGGGCGGACACCGGTGGTGAAACCTGGGTCAACATCCCCGCCCACGAAGTCATCAAAGCCGCACGCGGACGAACGCTGTCAAACCTCTGAGCCGACGAGCAGCATGGTTCGCTTTCCACCCTTCTGGGCATTCTGGCCGCCAGATTGAATGAGTGTCATGGTCGGGTGAGGCTCTTGCAGCACCGGGGCCATCCCATGGAGCGCAAATGGCGTCTGAGCGGATGATCCTTCGTCCGGCCGAAGAGAGTGATGTGACCGCTCTCGTGCGCCTGCTGCGGCGCTCCTGGCTTGTCACCTGGGCGCCTGAACTTCCGTTCGAGGCGGTTCAAACCTTCGCTTCGTTCGACCCTGCGCGGCTTCACGCCGAGAACCAGTGGCGAAGCTTCATCGTCGATAACCGGGACGACGTGCTGATCGGAATGATGCAGGTCGAGGACGATCAGATCGCCGACTTGCACGTCGATCCCGCCTTTTGGAACGAGGGTGCTGGCTCGAAGCTGCTCGACGCCGCCGAGCGGCAAGCCGCACGCATTCATCACGTCGTGCGTCTAGAGGTGCGTGCGTTCAATTCCCGAGCACGCGCCTTCTACGCACGTCATGGTTGGAGAGAGGTGCGCAGCTATCCCGGCATGGAGTGCGGGAGCCCTGTTGAGAATGTGGAGATGCAGAAACGCGTCAAAGCCTAAGGCAGAACGTCCGCCCCGCATTGCGACGGTTTATCAGGCGCCAAACGTCAGATTTTGACGACAGCGAAGACCAACGCATCCCGTCGCCGGGAAGGGCCGGCGAGTCCGCGGCCATACCAGGTCCCGGCGGGGGCATCTCGGCCCCCGCGCCGAAAATTGCCCGGATCAGACCATTAGCAGGTCGGAGGCGGTCAGTTCGGGCTTGCCGAGAAGGGTCGCGAGCAGCACCGCATCGTGGTCGGTGCCCGAGCCGTCCGCGTCGTAGAAGAGATGGCCCTTGGCCGCGTCGTAGAGGATGCGGTGGTCTTCCGTGGTCGCGGCGCCGACGGCGAAGGCCTCGTCCGATAGGGAGCCGGGGGTCAGCGCCTTGAAGACGCTGGCATCGAGGGCGAGCCTGTCTTCGCTGTGGCTGAAATCGACGATCCGGTCCTTCTTACCGGCGGGAAGCGTATCGAACACGAAGGTGTCGGCACCGGCGTCGCCGCGCAGGACATCCGTTCCCAAGCCGCCTGTCAGGATGTCGTCCCCGGCGCCGCCGAACAGCCGGTCTTCACCCGCGCCGCCGAGGAACTGGTTCGCCTCGGCATCGCCCCGCATGGAATCGGCGAAGGCCGAGCCCTTGACGATCTCGAAGCCGGAGACGCCCCCCGTGCCCGTGGCCCGGCCGGTTTCGAATAGCGCGCGCGCCGATGCGCCGAAATCCGAGTAGTCGAGCGTGTCGGTGCCGTCGCCGCCGAGGCTGAGGCCACGGATGGCCGACCCCGTCTCGATGGCCAGCGTGTTGTCGCCGGAGCCGAACTGGATCGCAGTGCCGCCTGAGCCGATGATGCGGCCGGCATTGACCACCACGTCGTCGAGGGCACTGACGATCTTGATGGCAATGCCCGACCCGCCGTGGATGAGCCCCGCATTGTCGATGCTCGTGAGGAACGGCGCATCCCCCTGCGACGAGTCGTCGATCAGGATTCCGAGGCCGGCGCCGTAGATCCGCGCGCCGGCGAGATTGACGATGTCGCCGCCGCCCGCCGCGATGCCTTCGGCGGTGTTGGGCAGCCCATCGGACCCCGTGCCGCCGGCGCCGAGGCCGCGAATGGTGCCATGATTCTCGATTGTTGCACGGAAATCGATGTCGATCCCGTCGCCGTCGCCGTCATTGATGCCGTCCGGGCCGCCGCCGTCTTCGGAACCGGGCGTCGCGCCGTTGACATCGGAGCCGGCCGCATCCGCGAAGGTGCCCGTGATGATCCCATGGTTGATCACGGTCGCGGTGCCGTCCGAGCCGATGCCGGAACCGTTGCCGCCGAGGATGCGGGCGCCGGCCTCGTTCGTCACCGTGGCGACGCTGCCCTCGCCCATATTGACGCCGTGGCGGTCGCCGAGGATGGCGCCGCCGGCATCGTTGCGGATCGTCCCGCTCGCCCCGTCCTCGAACTGGATGCCGTCGGCACCCTGAACGTAGCCGGTGGCGGAACCGCCCCGGATGGTGCCGCTATTGACGAGATCCAGCGTCGCGCCGATCCGCACGCCGTCCGAGACCAGGGACAGCAGCGAGCCGGCATTGTCGATCTCGGCGAGGAACCCGCCCGTGGTCGAGGCGAGGTCGAGGGCCTGGCCTGTGCTGGAGACGATGGTCGAGCCGCTATCCGTGGTGATGGTGAGCGTGCCGGCGGCGACGGTGCCGTCCTGGATCTGCACGGCATCGTCCCCGGCGCGGATGGCGCCGCCATTGTCGATCGTCGCGGTCAGGGTCGCGCCGATTTCGCTCTCGAAGCGGATCGCGCGCCCCCCGGCGGTGTTCTCGATCAGGCCGTCATTGTGGATCTCGGCGCCGTCCGGGGCGACCTGGAAGCGCACGGACTGAGCGTTGGCGGAGACGGAGAGGGTTCCGTCCACCTGCAGCGTGTCGGCGCCCGCCAGGGTGAAGCGAGCGGTCTGCGTCATGCCGTTCGCGACGGAATAGGCGGTCATGCGGTCTCATCCTCGGCCGGACGCGTCCGCGGACGAGCGGACGTCAAATCACCGGCCGTGGCGGACATTAGGGGGGTCGGATGACGCTCGAACGACGGTGCGCGTGGCGGTGGATTCTCGCGCATTCCGGGGGAGGCGCGCCCCTACACCACCGGCACGCCGCGGCCCTTGGCATGCTCGGCCGGCTCCACATGGATGACGACGACGGCCCCCGCGATGGCACCTTCGATGGCACTCTCGAGCCGGTCGCAGATGTCGTGCGAGTCCTTCACGGTCATCTCGCCGGGCACCACGAGGTGGAAATCGATAAACGTCGCCTGCCCGGCATGCCGTGTGCGCACGTCATGCGCCTCCAGCGCCCCCTCGCCATGCTCCGAGATCAGGGCACGGATCTGGGTCACCATCTCGGCCGGAGCCGCCTTGTCGAGAAGGCCGCTCACGGAATCGCGCACCATGGTCCAGCCCGACCACAGGATGTTGAGGGCGACGAGGCCGGCGATGAGCGGATCGAGGATCAGGGTTCCGGTGAGGGCCACCAGGGCGACGCCGACCAGAACGCCACCGGATGTGAAGACATCCGCCATCACATGGCGGGCATCGGCCACCAGGGCGGGCGAGCGCCAGACCTTGCCGCGGCTCAAAAGCGCCATGGACCATGCGGCGTTGATCGCCGTCCCCACCGCGCTGACGGCAAGGCCCAGCATCGGCGCATCGAGGGGTTTCGGGTCGAGGAGGCCGTAATAGGACTCACGCAGGATGAGGATGGCGGCCACGATGATGAGGGCCCCCTCGATCACCGCCGAGAAATACTCGGCCTTGTGGTGCCCGAACTGGTGGTCCTCGTCGGCGGGCGCGGCGGCCACGCGCAAGGCGATGAAGGCGAAGGCCGCCGCCGCCACGTTGATGATGCTCTCCAGCGCGTCCGAATAGAGCGCGAGACTGCCGGTGAGCCAGTAGGCGGTGAATTTGATCGCCATCACGAGAAGGCCGATTCCGGCGCTCGCGAGGGCGGCTTTCTGTGTGCGGTCCATTTCCGGTGAGAATCCGTGACGGGCCCGGCGAATGGCGGGGCAGGGCTTGGCGCGCCCTGCCCATACGATCATCCCCATCGACAAGGCCACGGCAAAGGTTGAACCCGCCGGTGAAGGGTTTAGTCGCTGCTATGTCTGGGGTTCGATCTCTTGCGATGCCGGCGCGACCCCCACACCGCGATCCGCCTCTCTCTGGGCAGAGCGGGCGCTCTGCGCACGCGCGCGCTCAGCCTTGCGCGCGTAGCTTCGGGCCATCCAACCCCACCGGGCATTGGCCGCCATGACATCGAGACGCTGGGCCTCCCGGTCCCAGTAGGACATCAACTGCGAGTCCAGCGTGATCCGCCGGCGAGGAACCTTGGCCTTGGGGAGGGCGGTCTTGAAGGTGTCAGTCATCGCACGAACCGAATCTGAGCCAACTTGGCCGGCCACAACGCAGACTCGCGCCGACGCGGTCAAGGTTGTTTTCAACGTAGACCTGTAACCGTGCGGCCCGGTGGAGAAAGGCGGGTACATGAAAAGTGGCGATGATATGGGTTTCGCCCGTCAGGCCCTTCCGGCGACTTGGCCCTCATCTGCATGTCTATGTCCCGCATCCACAATGCGCGACGGCCGCTTCCCGCTTTTTCCAGACGGCGATCCGCCGGCCATTGATCCCGAGCCCTGAACCGTGCTGTTGGCGCCCGATGCGCGTCGACCTCTTCGATTTCGATCTGCCCGAATCCAGCATCGCCCTCAGGCCACCCCAGCCCCGCGATGCCGGGCGAATGTTGGTGGTCCGGCCGGGCGAGGCCCTGGAGGACCGCGCGGTACGCGATCTCGCCGACCTGCTGCGGCCGGGCGACGCCCTCGTCTTCAACGACACCCGCGTGATCCCGGCCCGCCTTCACGGCATCCGTCACCGCTCGGGATCGCCGGGGCTGCGGATGGAGGCCATGCTGCACCTGCGCGAGGCAACCGACCGATGGCGCGCCTTTGCTCGGCCGGGCAAGCGTCTCGCCATCGGTGACAGGGTGAGCTTCGGGCGGAGCGGGCAGGGTGCCGCCTGCTCCCTGGGCGTTCTCGATGCCACCATCACGGAGAAGGGGGAGGGCGGCGAGATCGTCCTGCGCTTCGATCTCTCCGGCCCCGCCCTCGACGAGGCCATCGTGCTGGCCGGCGAATTGCCGCTTCCGCCCTACATCGCGGGCAAGCGCAGCACCGACGCGCAGGACGCGGTGGATTACCAGACCGTCTATGCCCGGCAGGCAGGCGCCGTTGCCGCCCCCACCGCGGGCCTACATTTCTCCGACGAGCTCCTGGCACGGATCGACGCCGCCGGCATCCGGCGCCATTGCGTGACGCTGCATGTGGGGGCGGGCACATTCCTGCCGGTCAAGGCCGACGATACCGACCACCATCGCATGCATGCCGAGATCGGCTTTCTCGATGAGGAAACCGCGGATGCTCTCAACCGGACGCGAGACGGGGGAGGCCGCATCGTCGCGGTGGGGACCACGGCGCTGCGCCTGCTCGAGAGCGCGGCGGACGAGAATGGTAGGCTTCATGCCTTCTCCGGTCCGACCGAGATCTTCATCACGCCTGGCACCCGCATCCGCGCGGTGGACGCCTTGATGACCAATTTCCACCTGCCGCGTTCGACCCTCTTCATGCTGGTCTCGGCCTTTTCCGGGTTGGAGACCATGCGGGCGGCCTACGCACATGCCATCGCGGCCGGCTATCGCTTCTATTCGTACGGGGATTCGAGCCTGCTGTTTCCAGCCCGATCCGAGTGACGCGATAATCTCCCTCCCGCGGATGCCCGCAGTGTCACGCTCGCGAAGCGGGACGGCGGCGCGGCCCCGGCAGGCCGGTCATTCCTGGTGTGTCGTCATCATGCTTTTAGCCCGCTCGAACGCTTCGGGCCCGATGGCGAAGGGACCATCGAAGGGCCGCTCGTGGAGCGCGATGACACAGAGCGTTCCCACCATCGCCGTGGAGAAGATGGCGAGCGTGATCACCTGGGCGCGCGGCTTGTCCACATGGACGATACCGATGGAGATCAGCGTCAGCGTGCAGAGGAACAGCAACGTCAGCCATTTCGAATCGTCGTTCTTGCTGGCGCTCAGGGCGAGCCGCTCGCCGCGAGCTTCGCGAAGGTTCATGATCGTGGTCATCAGCGCGGTATGAGCGACGGCACCGGACGCCGTGGTGTGCACCGGGTCGGCGACCATCTTCATGAGCGCGCTGAGGGCCGCGCCCGCCTCGCTGGAATACGCCGTCCCCGTTCCCATCTTCGGAAATTCGTCGGCGATCACCGCATTCGCATAGGCGAGGAGCGCCTTCTGGATGTCCGACATGTCCGAGACGGTGGCCTCGCTGAGGTCGTAGGCGGCGATCAGGTTCGCCCGCTCGGTCTGGACGATCCGCGATGCCTTGCCCTGCCGCTCCCAGGCATCGTTCGCCACGAAGCCGGTGAGCAGGGCGAGCAGGATGCCGATCGAACTGAAGAACGACGCGACGATGCCGCCGACATTGTTCAACAGATGCGCCCGCGTGGCGGGCACGTTCGTCAGGACGATCAAGACGATCGAGATGCCGGCGAACAGGCTTGCGAGTATGCCGATGATCAGTGCTAGCGGCTGATCGAGCCAGATCCCCATGAGCATCGCTATCCCTCGCGGTCGTTTGGTGAGTCGGCCGGGACGGGCAAATCCCGCTCGGAATCTCCGGATCATGGGAGGATGCGATAGCGCCGGTCGGCAGTGGCGACCAGAGGCGCGGTCAGCTTCCGGACTGTGCTGATGACCGACCGGCTGTAGGAGGCTCGCATGTTTCCGTTTTGCGGCGCGGAGCTTTAAAGACCTGGCCCATGTCCGACACTGCCTCCCTCCGAAACGCTACATCCGACCATTTCGGCTTCCGCGTCGACGCCACCGACGGACAGGCCCGCACCGGAGCAATCTCGATGCCGAGGGGGACGATCCGTACCCCGGCCTTCATGCCCGTGGGGACCGCGGCGACGGTCAAGGCGATGTATCCGGGCCAGGTCCGGGATCTCGGCGCCGACGTGGTGCTGGGCAACACCTATCACCTGATGCTGCGTCCCGGCCCGGAGCGGATGGAGCGGCTCGGCGGCCTCCACCGTTTCATGAACTGGCCGCACCCGATCCTCACCGATTCGGGCGGTTTCCAGGTGATGTCGCTCTCCGCCCTGAGAAAGCTCGACGAGCAGGGCGTGACCTTCCGCTCGCATGTGGACGGGTCGAGCCACCATATGAGCCCGGAGCGCTCCATCGAGATCCAGGGGCTGCTCGGCTCCGACATCCAGATGCAGCTCGACGAATGCGTTCGGCTTCCCGCAGAGCGGGCGGCCATCGAGAGCGCCATGCGCCTCTCCCTACGCTGGGCCGAGCGTTGCCGGATCGCCTTCGGCGAACAGCCGGGCAAGGCTATGTTCGGCATCGTCCAGGGCGGCGACCTGCCCGACCTGCGGGTGGAAAGCGCCAGGGCCCTGGCCGATCTCGATCTCAAGGGCTACGCCATCGGCGGCCTCGCGGTGGGCGAGCCGCAGGCCGTGATGCTGGCCATGATCGAGACGGTGGAGCCGCATCTCCCAGCTGGCAAGCCGCGCTACCTCATGGGAGTCGGCACGCCCGACGACCTGATGCGCTCGGTGATGCGCGGCATCGATATGTTCGATTGCGTGATGCCCACCCGCGCCGGCCGCCATGGCCTGGCCTATACACGCCATGGCCGGATAAACCTGCGCAATGCCCGGCACGGCGAGGATACGCGACCGCTGGACGAAACGTCGTCATGCCCCGCCGCGAGGGACTATTCCCGCGCCTATCTCCACCACCTCGTCCGCACCGACGAGATCCTGGGCATGATGCTGCTGACCTGGAACAACCTGTCCTATTACCAGGACTTGATGGCGGGGATGCGTGCGACGATCGCCGCGGGTCGTCTCGCCGATTTCTGCGATGAGACCCGCGAGGGCTGGGCGCGCGCCGAGGCCGAGCGCGCCGACGAAACCGTCTCCCGCTGATATCACCTTCAAGGGTGCCGGCACGCGGTTTGGTAGGGCCCCGGACGAAGTCGACACCATTTTCGCGGGAGTGACGGGACGGTCGCCATCGAGGGCGGCAGGACGCCCCCCGGCCGCGCTGTCCGTTTACCAGACTGCCGAGAGGATCATGACACGGGCATCCCCGCGTTCAGGGCGATCCAAGACGGCAGGCCTACCCAGCAAAAGCCAAACACCCCTCCGGTGCAGCCCGAGCCAAACCGTCGCGATGACATTGCCAAGCGCGGCACCGGTTGACCCCTCCACTCCAACCCCCTATTGCGAGCCACGCTTGCACCAACGGGCAGCCCGATCCCCATCGGGACCGGCCCACCGAGCAAGCGAGCGCGTAGCTCAGCTGGTAGAGCAACGGACTTTTAATCTGTAGGTCCTGGGTTCGAGTCCCAGCGCGCTCACCAATCTTTTAGCCCGCTCGGTCAATGACTTAGCGGGCTTTTTCGTGGCCAATCGCCTCCGGAATCGTGTTGCAACCCGCTGCAACACGATGTGTGGTTTTACAATGGGTTACGGCCTGCCGTAGGTTGGTCCATGCAACACGGATCGAACACGAGGCAGATATCGAATGGCCAACCTGGCTAATCTTCGAACCGCCCTTACCGCTGCAATTTCCCTCGTCGAAGAGGCTAAGCGGCATGCGCATTCGGCCGGCTCACACGGAGATGTCAGCTATGCCAGGAAAGCTGAAACAGCGGCCAACGACGCACTTAGCTTCCTAGCCAAGACCAACCGGATTGCCAGCGAATTGCGGCCATAAGCCGAGGTGCGCCTCAGGAAACATACGATGCTGCGACGGATCTTTAGCAAGGTTCAAAAAGAGCCTTCACGAGGCGATGCCTTATGGCCGTGGTATCTCGCAACAGCTTTTTACGTCGGCCTCGGCGCTCTCGTACTTTACGGCAGATGGGCGGAAGTTGAATCGCTATTTACACCACCAAAGTCGCCACCAGACCGTCTTCCGCTAAATAGCATCGGGGACGTGCTTGCGGGTTTTTTTGCTCCCTTAGCATTCCTGTGGCTTTTTGTAGCGACACAACTGCAAAGAAAGGAACTCGCATTACAGCGAAAAGAACTCGAAAACACACGTGCTGTGCTGGATGAACAGCGCAACGAATTGCAAAGGGCTGCAGCAGAAAGCAACCTACAAACTGCTATAATGCAGGAAACCCTCAAGTATGCAAAAGAAAGAGAGGACTATGAATTCTTCAGTCTCAAACTTTATTTTTGTTGCAGGCGCTTAAATCTTTACAAAAATTCAAGAGTAAGATTTCCGCTTGGCGAGATCAAACTCTTCAGCGTGGAACCGGAAGTTTATATTTCACAGTCAGATACGTCAACAGTAGATCTGTTTCTGGAAAACCTTAAGGCAAGCCTGGAGCTTGGGGCACGCAGCTTGTCAATGGCAAATTCCATTGACAATCCAATGATTAAAAACAACAGCACGTATTTTGAAACAGTTTCGTTTCTAAATGAGACGATTGATATGATGAAAAAAATACTTTTAGAGAACGAAATAACGGGAAATACAGCTATCAATCTGCGGTTATCAAGCCTTCCTATAAATAAAATAATTGAACATTGTAGCGGAATTCGCTCGATAATAAATTGAGACCATGCCTTATAGCCGGTCGTTTTAACTTTCGAATATCGCGCTATAATCCGCAAGTCGCAATTCTAACGGTGCTTATGAGGCTCACAATGGCCGAGACAAACGATTTTGATCTTTTTATTGGCCTAATACTGGCGCGTCTCTACGAGGCGCGCCCTATGCGTTTGGACCTCGAGGCTTCTGACTTTCTAGATACTCCGGATATTGGCGAAGATGCTGAAGAAGGGCGTGCCGGCAACTGGGCCAACACAATGTTCTGGCTCAAAGAGGAAGGCTATATAAGAGATAAGGGAATATTTTCTGGGGATACTAGCTACTGCTTTGTTGCCACGGAGCTCACTGAAAAAGGGTTTAGGGCACTCAATGCCATTCCGCCACATCTATCAAAATCTAGTGTGAAAAAGTCCACTGGCACCCGGCTTGCTGAGTTAGCAAAGGAGGGAGGATGGAAAGCTGGCGGAAAGCTTGCAGAGAAAGGTGCTGGCGAAGGAGCGAACGCTATTGCCGAGTTTGTGCAAAGCTTCTTTAGTTAGCTAAAAAGGCGTGCCCCGAAGAGCACGCACCATCCTTTTCGCGGTTTGGCACCGCGTATTTCGAACTTCAGATCCCCAGCCCTACGGCCCTCGCGATATGTCGAAGTTTCGCGAGGTTGCGAGTCCGGCGTGTGCGGCGCTGGCGTGTAATAGGATCGCCGGCGTCGCTCTCAATCGCTGCGAGCTCGGCACGCTCACGTTCTATTAGATAGCGGATCTGCGGTTCTCGATCGCCGGCAGGCAGCCGCATCAGGTCCGCGGCGCTCGCGATAGTCACGCGGGCTGGGCCTCGTAGCGCTTCACCACACGGGCGGTGATGAGGCCAAGCCCTATGGTGATGCAGGACTCGCCCGTCAGCACCCATTCGGCGGGCCGGATGCCTCAATCGTCCGTATCTGGCACCAGGGTGAGCGAGCCGGGCCCTACGTCGCTCAGATCGCCGCCACAGGCTACACGGTGCCGCACGTGCTCGCAGGATGGTCAGTGAGTGGCCAGCCCCCATCAAGGCGAGCGATGGCGAAACGTGACCTCAGTATGGGCTCCTCTGGCTGCCAATGAGATCGCCGGGGTTTGAGAAATTCCGAATGCGCGTTGTCGCGGTGATTGTATAAAACTTGAGCTGCGCCTGCTGGCGGTGGGCGATAACTCAGTCCGGGGCCGATTAGCGCATGGGCGTCACGATACCGAAGGGAGCGGCTTTCCTCGGCATTCCGCTCATCAAAATCCGAAACCTACTGAGAGGATGGCGTCACGGCGACAGGCGCGACCTATGGCGCCTTGCCGTTCGTAAGGACATCGACCTCGATCCCCGCACCGTCATGGTGCTTCTAGAAGAGCTAAGGGACCGCGGCCTCCTAGGATTGGAAGAGCAGGAGCATGGGCCTCCAAAGGACGGGCTTACGGAGGCGGGCCTGGCACTATCAGGGGCCATTGCCAGACGCCGCACTCCGAAACCCCATGCGCAAGCGATACTGGATCGCTTTCTCGACGCCTGTGCCACTGTCAACGAAACGAAGAATCTGCCGTTCGACGTTAGGCAGGTCTGGCTTTTCGGCAGCATGATAGATGCAGCGAAGGCGGACGTGGGCGATATTGATTTGGTCGTGGAGCAGGGCCGACCGGAAGCCTTTGCGACCTGGGATCGTGCGCAGGCGAGGTTCAAGGAGCTTGGGAAGGAGATGGGTGCGCCGCGACAGAGCGGCTTGATGAGCATTATTGGCGATCAGCGGTTCGTAGAGCGAAAGCTCCTTCACGGCGACCAGCGTCACGCACTCCTATCGATGAACAGCTCTGATGAGCTCCGAGATATGGCTTGTCCCTGCCAGCTCATTTTCGACGCCTCACGCGGAGGCCGTGTATCGGATCCCGTCCTTCCGCGGCATCCCGACTCAATTGGGAGATCGAACCGCATCGCAGAGAAGCGCCGCATGCCAGATCTATCTGATAGGCGGCAGCCCCTCCGACCAATTTCAGCCAGCCTGATGACGCGCCGCTACATCGGCTATCAGACATTGAAGGCCGTGGGTCCATGGCCTGAAGACAGTTGGGCGTACCGTGGTGTCGACAAATTCGCATCGGCCATGGGCATCATTGCCGATGGTATCGTGCCACCTCGCTATGAGCGGAACGCCCTCACTAAGCGAATGCAATTCAGCGAATGCGATGGACGCGAAAGGGTTGGGTTGCTGCTCATCGAGACAAGGCAGATCGATCCTGGGACCTTACACGCCGGCTACGCGTACTCCCCGCTCGCCGCCATCGTCCTTAAACGCACACTCCATGAGAATGGGTCAGCGCTAACCTACTCCCTCGATGTGGTCGAAGCGGACCATCTCGGCAAAGGCGTCGAGTATGCGTGGAGCCTGGCATTTGAGTGGTGGATCCATTTCATGGCTACCGCCGACCTCGAACGCATCATACGGAGGGAACAGGAGACTGGCTCTGAGTTTGAACTGACCGCCTCTATCAGCTTCAGTGCCGATCGAAGCATTGCCGAGATGCTCTCCTCCCTGAGGGCCCTACAAGACAGGTCTCTCATCGATGAGACGCGAGCTGGGCTGAGAGCTAAGGCCGACATGGGCTTTCGGCCCAAGGAGTTTTTCCGAGACTGACGCGCGATGGAGCGAGGAGGCCATTCTCAAGGCTCCCTGTGGCGCTCCTTGGATGTCACCGTTGCTTTTGGTGTCGGCACCTCCGTCCACCTCATCCAGCAGTGAGATGACCCGCTCAACGATATCCAGAGCGAGGTCAGCCAGCTTCTCGAACTCGTGGCGAGAGATAGCTGAGGCGGGGACCGAGCGGCGGGCCGGGAAGAGCACGACGTTGCTCATGATCAGCCCCAAGCCTTCACGGCATCGAGAAGGAGATCGCGATCTAGGATCCGCCCCTCGCATAGGATCTCATCCTTGATTCGAAGGCTCAGCAGCGTGTCCCGCTCCGATGGGTCTCGAGGGGTGCGCTTCCTGATTTCGTCAGCGATCCGATCGCGAGCATTCGCTGCCCGGCTCGCTTCGATATCCACCAGCGAAGTAGGAAAGCCCGCCTGATTACCGCTCCTGACGAAGATCGGCTGGCACGACACGGCGAGCCATTGCGTATGCATCATCTCAAAAAGATCGAACAGGTAGACGAGTGCGTTGGTGTCGATGGCCTCAAAGTCGCTTCCCTGCCCCGATGCCTCGCAGGCGACGTCTACCCTCGACGAACCCACCAGCCCCTCTACGCCTTCACAGACCGCCAGGACGGCTTGATGCGCCAGTCCAGAATCCAGACTGCTTACGCCGATGTTCGTACGGAGCACCTCGGTCTTGAAAGCTAGATCTTGGAGATTGGTCACAGGGGCCGATAGCAGCGCTTCTTCCGCTTCGGTGGCAGCCTCACAGAGATGCCGCCTCTCAGGGTCCTGCTTCCAGCTTTGCCCATGTGCGTTCGCAGCTTCAGTTGCTACTCTCCAGCGCTGATGAAGCAGCTGGGTTCTTGATAGCTCCTCCGTAGCGGAATCACTCGACACGGTATGCATCGGCTCTTTCGCGGCCGATCTACGCAGGCGAGCTGCTGTGGCTCCGAGCGTCGCGGCGCGTTCACGCAGTGAGGGCTCATCCGACCGGGAAGCTGGCTTCGGTTTGGGGGATGCCATTGGTACGGCTCCTCTCAAGCAAGCGTTGCGAGAGCGGTAAGCAGTGTACCGCCGCCGACGATGACTGCGGCGGCAAGAAAATCGCCTGCAGCATCCATGACCCTCAGTGCTCTCACGAAGGCTGTGTCCGGGCGGACGGCCGCGACTGCCTGCCAAGGCTCGATCTCACCCGGAAGCACCTCGTTCTCTGGGCGCATTGGCGCGCGCCGGCGATAGATCGACGAAGATGGCACCGACCGAGACGATGACGGAGACTTAAAGCGCCCCATCGGTTTTGCCGTGGGTATGGCGACCGGTGGAAGGTTCGTGCCGAGGAAGAGTGTGAGATCTGCGGCACGAGCCTCGGCGATGCCATAACTAGGCTGATGGGCAGCAGAGAACTCGGCCTCCTCGGCAAGCCACCAGCGCAAGTGTGCCAGAAGCGCCAACGCTCCGAAACGAGATGCGCATGAGGTCACGATAAGCGCCTCTGTCGCCGCCTCGTACTCATCATTGGCAATGACGGAGGCCTGGCCCTCTGGCGCGGTTTGATAGGCGTCGTATGCGCTCCGATGTCGGCCGATAGCTGCTTGGATCGGGTCAGAGGCGTGAGGGACGTGTTCGATCGTCCGAGTCGGAACGGGCTGGCTGAAATCGGGAAAGCGGGCGTGCGTCATTGTTCGGGCTCCTAAAGGGCTCGTGGCGGTGGGATCGGGGAGGGGGTCGGCTACCCGCCGGCAGGGATCAGGGCTGCTAGGCGGTAGCGTAGGCCATGGCAGCGGCGCGGAGGCGGGCCGCGTTGTTGCGGGCGGCCACCTCGTGGATGCTGTCCGTATAGGAGGTCGAGAGGCCGACGCGGACGCGGGGCTTGATGGCGTCAGCGGCCTTCAGTGCCTCGATACCGAGACCGGCAAGGCGAACCGTCTCGCGCGCCTCAGACCAAGCCTTTTTGAGTGCCCAGGTGAAGCAGCCCCAGCCGAGCGAGCGGAACGGCACGCGGGGATAGTTGTAGGAGGAGCGGAACAGCTCCCAGGCGCGGGCCAGGATGCCGCGACGGAGGGCGGCAGGCATCGGAGCCACGGGGGCGACGGCCGGGACCATCAGGCGGCGAGCGGCGGCAGCGCAGGCCCAAAAGAAGCGGAGGGCGCGGGAGAGGGCGGCGGCCCAAGTTAGGGTCGGATCGTTCCGGCGATGCTTGCGGGCCTCCACGATGGCGCAGGCCATGATGGTCGGGACGTTAAAGGTGGAGCCGGTAACGAGGCCGTGCTTCGCGGCGATCTGGACGCGGCCGGCATCGCGCTTGGCGGCGCTCTCGGCCAGCATGGCGGCGTTGAGCTCGGCCTTCGACGGACCAGAATTGCGAATGCCGCTCAGAACCATGGACCAGGAGGTGGAGCGAGAGTGGAAGGTCATTGCGAACCTGCTAAACTAGGTTTAAATCCTAGTCTGGTATGAGTCGTTCCGCTCTTGCCGTCAATAGCAGACTATGAAAAAAACCTAGCACACCAGGAAAGAGACCCGATATGCTTACGACGGGGAACCAGCTCAAGGCGGCACGTGCTCTGGCTGGGATGGATCAAGGCACACTCGCCAAGCGGGCAGGTGTGAACATCAACACCATCGGCAGCATGGAGAAGCGTGGATCTGAAGGCCTCACCAGCGGTCTCGATAAGATTCAGCAGGTGATGCGTGTGCTGGAAGCCGAGGGGATCGAGTTTCTGAACCACGGCGAGCCGGGGGTGAAACTCAAGCGAAGGGAGCAACCGTGATGTCTGCCGACCCGATCTTGGACGCCCCATAAAAGGGATCGGTTTTTTTAATGGCAATGGGAGGGGCCGTAAGAAAACGCGGTCAGACTCGCGCGCCTTAAAAGCCCCATTATCGAGAGAGGGGAGGGGGCGTCCCGTTTCCAGACCCCAGGAACCCCCACACTCCTCAACCGCGCAGCGGCCAACCTTGATGGCTCGAAGCGACGTTAGGGGGCCGAGCGCATCCTGCTCGCATTTTGATCGGACACCTTCCACACCGGCAACGACCCTTCGCGGATGAACATGGCAAATGCCTCGGTGATTTCTGCGCTGGCGAAGGCACGTGCTCCGTTCACGGCGCGGCCAACGATGCAGGCCCCTTCGAGCGCGTCGGCGCAGGGCGCCTGACCTTCGATCGCGAACATCACCCCTGATCGGTCGGGCCTCAGCTCATCTGGTAGCGCGCCGATCTTGCGCCAGAGGCAATACCACCGGGCGCAGGCGTCTGGCCGATCCTGATAGACCCCACATGCTACGCCGGTGCTGTGACGACACAGAACGCCCGCAGGCTTGGCTAGCACCTCAATCGCAGGAATTCGGCAGCAAGCCGTACACTGTCCGCATGATCTGCCGGGGATAAGAGCACCTGCAGTCTGCTGGGACGGATGGCTCTTTGAGGTCAAATCGTTGCGGCCTCTGATGCGATGTATGAAACGTCCGCGGCCCTCGATTGGATCGTCTTCGCGATCATCTGGACGCCGCGCTCTTAAAGGCGACCGCTATGGCTGATGCAACTGGCCACCTTCTCTCGACTTAATCTGAGTTATGAGAATGCTGACTGCCAGGGGCCGGCTGGCCATACGGACAGGGAATGATCAAACAATCGAACCAGCACTGGACGCCCAAACGTGACAAGTGCCACGACAACGGCTTCCACACGGGCCTCGCCGATGCCGTGAGCAGAGCCTTTCCACCTCCGGACAATTACAGCCTACCCGACAGGATCGCAGCCGCCCTGGAAGCCCTACACGGTATTGGCACCAAGGTGACCGATCCTACCCGCCGGTAGACGCGACATGGACGGTCGCCGACCAGACGCTGTCTCAAGCCCCTTTCGCTATGCGATAGTCCAGGCCAGCATCATGATACCGATGAGGAATATCCCGTAGGTAGCCATCACAGCGGCAACCTCGCGATGGTGCTTCAAGACGTTTTGCGAGACAGTCAACATGGAAAGAACCGCGAGTAGGGTTGCTCCCTTTCTCTGACGCATATCCCTAGCCCGCGCGAGGCTCAGGGGCTGTGGAACAAAGGGAAAACATCGAGCGTGGAAAGGGGGTCACAGCGGTGCCGTTCGCTATCGGTTGAAGCCCATTGATCGCGGATCATGAAGCCACTCAGAAGGACCATTAGATGCAGCGGCAGCCGATCACGAGCTGAGCGCGCGGCGTCGATTTCCATACCTACCATTAAGAGGATGGAGGTTAGCGGCGGCCCAGCGTCCGATATGGCGAACAACGTCAGGGCGGCGATTTCTGTACTGGAAACCGCGGGTATCGAGTTCATCCCCGAGAACGGGGGAGGGGCCGGCGTCCGGTTTCGGGAGCGGAAAACGTTGGCGGACTGAGCGAGCCCGGAAAGATCTTCGCCCTTAAACACGGCGCGTCAGTTACCTCGTGTACCTTTGGCCCCGCAGCTTAGTTCTCCTCCAAGTGAAACTGTCTCGATCAGGAAAGCGCCCCGCGATCCAGTGGATCACGAGGCGGCCAATGTAGGCCGTTCGGCATCCGCATGGGAGACAGCAAACTAACAAGCGTCACTTCCCGGTCGGTGTAGCGTCACTGCCAATGGCAGCATTCCCACTTTTCGGCTCTGCCGGGTTGCCTGACATAGATTTAGGACCGAGATCGCCGGCCTCCCCCGGTCCCATTGCCGGGTCAGTGCTATCGGCTGGGCCATTTGGCGCCGAGCCTATCGTGCGCTTCGTTCGCCTCTCGTCCTCGCTCTTCGCGCTTCCGGGGCTCTTCACACTACTTTCGCTCGTGGCAGTCTGGGCAAAGGCGGAACCGGACAACGGTAGAGCAAGAGCGGCGGTCAGGACCATGATTGTCATGCGCATTTCGACTCTCCTCGTCTCATTCAGCCTTGTCCACCAACGCGGCGTTGCGCTTCTCGTTCGCCAGCGAGGCCCGGCCTGAGGGCAGATTGAGTCGGACTGGCAAAATCAACGTTGACGGCTTACTGAATTTGGTGCGGCCAACAGTGAGATGACGAACGAGGGCATCCTTCCGTTCAAGAAGCCTTCCGCTTAGGCACCACAGTGATCGCCCCAGTGTGCTCGACTATTGCGGATTGCACGTCTTCGAGCCTCGTAATCCCCTGCTGACGCATCTCAGCCATAACGTCCCTTGGATCGACGCGGCGACGCTGCATCTTGGCATCATCCCATGTGCCATTCGAGTAAATCACGACGGGATTACCCTCTGTTATCATCCCCACGATCGGCCAGATCCGCTTCAGGTACGAGAGCGCTGTGTGCAAACCAGCGATTGTGCAGAGAGCTAGCACTGCGCCGGTAATCGAGCGGTCGTCCCCAAGGATAGGGGGGACTGCCATCCCGCCAAAAAAGAAGATCACCACCATGTCGAGCGGGGTAGCCGAACGCATGATCCGTTGCGTCGTGAGTCTCAGCAAGAGGAGCACGACGAGGTACATCAATGCCGCACGAAGAACGATATCCATGGCCCGCGTCCGCTTCCGGTCGGAGACTGCCTGTCAGGGGTAGATGAAGAGCGGCAGCTTGAGGTGCTCGCCGTGCGTCGACAACACGGCTTCCAGAGGCCCTGCAATGCGGGGCGACAGCTTGAACAGCACCTTGCCCTGACGCTCTGGCCCAAGCTGGAAGGTGTAGTTTACACCATGAGGTGTCGCATCGATCGAAGTGGCACGGGGCTGGGTTGAACCGACGGAGACATGGTCGAGAAGAGCAGATCCCAGGCCGATCTGTAGCATGTCGCTCGCTAGCGGATGCGACACGATGATCGTCATCTCGGTCGGGGCATTGGCGCGTAGCAAACGCTCATAGTCCACTGTAAGTGGAGCACTGGGAAAGGCTTGCTTTACCGTTGAGATCCAGCCCTGACCGAACAATCCAGCAAGTCCTGCGACGATGATCAGACCGATCAGGCTTTGCAAGATGATCTGCATTCGACTCCACCAAGCCTCGAACTCGGTGTTCGGCTCGATTTCAGTCTCGGTCGATTCCCTTGAACTGATCATGCGAAAGGTCGTTTTTCGAGCTTTGTCCGTTGGGTGGGTGCTACACGGGATCTATGGATTTGCACCAAAAGCCCGGCGATCTCGCGTCACCTGCATACGAGGCAATCCGAGACGTTGTCGGTGAAGGCGCCACCCCCCTCTCATGCGCATTTACCGTACCCTCAGCCGCCGTGGCGGCTTCGCGCTCCAGCCTCGCATCTTCGAGATCCAGTCGGATGTCTTCGAGCTCAGCGGGTCCGATCATCGCAGCGCACTCCGCGGCTTTTTGCAACGCGATGTGATAACGAGGGTGGGAGCGATGCCCGTTCCCTCATCGCATTACTCCGTACAAAATTTACAGTTGGTCGAACCCAGGCATTCGCGCCGAAGCCAACCGACACTGCCCATCCTGCCGCTGCGCCAAGTTACGCACCGGCTCGGCGTGGGATGGACGATCCCCCCGGCCGGCCCCATGAACAGATTAGGGCGGCGGGGATGCTTCACGGCATTCTTCAGGAACGCGAGCGCACCCACTGACTGGCCAGACTTATGCTAAGGGCCTGGTCTCGAAGGTGGAACTCGAATGACAACCAACTCCCTTACCGATCTTGTAGGTGCGTTGACAGCGGACCTGAGGGTAACCGCTTCCACTAATCTCGAAGCGATCCAATCAGTCGCCAAGCGCATGAAACTGCTGGCGCTCAATGCGCTCATTGAGGCGACGCGTGCGGGCGAGAAAGGGGCGGGCTTCGGAGTTGTGGCGCAGGAGGTGCGGAGCGTCTCGGGCGAGGTCGAACAGCTTGCGGCCGAGCTCGGAGCTGGTCTCAGCGCTGGCGTAGACGAACTCACGCGGTCCGTGACGGACATCGTCGAGGAAGCACGGGCCACACGCTGCATGGATCTTGCCCTTAATGCCGTGGAGATCATCGACCGGAACCTCTATGAGCGCACCTGCGACGTGCGGTGGTGGGCGACCGATGCGGCCGTCGTCGAATGTGCCCTCGCCCCATCGGAAGCGTCACGGAACCACGCTTCACATCGGCTCGGGGTCATCCTCTCCGCCTACACGGTCTATCTCGATCTCTGGCTGTGCAGCCTCGACGGCAAAGTCATCGCTAATGGCCGACCCGACCGGTTCAATGTCGTCGGCCTGGACGTGAGCCTGGAGCCGTGGTTCGCCTGCGCCAAGCCGCTGGCTTCCGGCGATGACTTCGCGGTAGCCAACGTGGCGCAGGTTGCCGCGCTCAATGGTTCGCAGAGTGCCACCTATGTCGCCTCCGTGCGGGAGGGCGGCGAGACGAACGGCAAGGCGATCGGCTTCCTCGCGATCCATTTCGATTGGGAGCCACAGGCGCGCACCATCGTCGAAGGTGTCCGCCTCGCGCCGGCGGAACGGGCCCATAGCCGTGTCATGCTGCTCGATGCCGACAACCGCATCCTTGCCAGTTCGGGGGCGAGAGTCTCCCTTGGCGAGACCTATCCGCTTCGGGCAGGCAGCCTATCCCATGGGCACTATGTCGATGAGCGCGGCCGCCTGATCGCCTTCCACCTGACCCCAGGCTACGAGACTTATGAGGGGCTCGGCTGGCGTGGCGTCATTGAACAATTAGGACCTTAACGCTGCCCTCCTCATGGGCACTGGTATCGGATCGGATCGGGGCGGCGAGCTGCTTCTCGCTTAAGGCCCTATGGAGGTATGACTTTCGCGGGGCTTCCCGTAAGGCCCGCTACATGTCATCGGCGGCAACTATGCCCAAAAAGTCCGCTCACTTTGCGTTTCTCATTGCAGTCCGTCAGCCAGACGGGGCCGATCATGTCTATGCGATCTTGGCGCAGTCAGTGGACGAGGCAATCAGAGTAGCTGCCGCACAAGAGCCGGAAGGGCCTGCACCACGGCACGTCGGCTCGCTAGGCTCCCACACCGTTGCGCGTATCAAGCTGAAGATCGGCGAGGCACGGATCATCTGAGACAGCTTCGTGCGCCCATCCCTCTGACCGGGTCTATGGCTTGCATTTGCTGGATGCCAAGCAGGGGGCAAGATCTGATGCGGGAACTCTATGCCAGCTCAAATGGCGACCGGTGGCACCTCGTGATGGAGGAATCCACCGGACACACGTTTGTCCGACACACTGCCAACGAGGCCTCAGGGGGACATACCGTAGACATGACCTTTCCTATCTTCCTGAGTCTCGACCGGGGTGGCCCAGAGCATCAGGCGCTCTGGGCTATGATTCGTACCCTCGTCAGCAGTAGCGGGTCAGGGCAGGGCTGAACCCGCCACTGCATGGGCCGTAGTTGGGCAGGGAGGCCGCTCGACGCCCATCAGACGGCGACGGCAGTCTTACGAGGCCGACCAGCCTTCTTTGGCTTCTCAGGCGCCGAAGTGGCCTCTTCTGCGATGGCCACTTCCGGTGCGGCGGACTTCGCGTTGGCTACACCCTTGCGCTGCTGTCCAAGACCGAGCTGCTTAGCCAGGGCAGACCGTGCAGCTGAATAGTTGGCCGACGTCATGGGGTAGTCGGCCGGTAGGCCATACTTTGCCCGGTAGGCCTCTGGGCTCAGGCCACGGATCGTCAAATGTCGACGAAGCGTCTTGTAGGGCTTGCCGTCCTCGAAGCTAATTAGGCCATCCGGCGTGATCGACTTCTTGATCTGCGAGGGGGTCGGCTTCTCGATATCGTCCGTGGGAGCAGAGGCCGATCCGCCGGCGACCAGGCCGCTGATCGCGGCATGCACGCTGTTCAGGATATTCGGAAGCTCCGAGGCCGGGAGAGAGTTATTCGAGACATATGCAGAAACAATGTCGGCCGCGATCTCGATATAGTCGCTCGCGAAATTCTGTGGGGTATCAGTCATTTGGTAGTTTCTCCGTGATCAATCTTTAGCTCGTAGATCACCGAAAGAAACAAAATCAACAGCCCGGATGTGTTATCAGGCACACAGATGGGAAGAATCCACAATGAGTAACAATCTTTTGACGCCGGCGTCAGATTTACCTCTTGAGGCTGGCGATTTGCCTGGCTTCGCTTCGAACGATCAGGAAATGCCTTGTCCCCCGAAGGTAGCAGGTCCGCTCGCACGACGGATGAAAGGGGCGCGCGCGATCGCGCGTGAAGAGGCCCAGGCTGCAGCGAGTGCGGGAAGGGCAGCAGATACGGCCATTCTCCGCGCGCAGGTCCAGCATGGCTTCAAGCCACCGCGGGGGAAGCAGTTCAGTGTGGACATTGAAGGCCTGATGTTGATCGGGCCCGCTGGCGGGATCGGCGTGACATCGCTTATGGCGCGCACCATGGAGATTCTGACAGCCCCCGGCCGCCACGCTCCAGAAGCACTCCTGCCGGCCGGGTGGCGCGACATGGAGCATTTGCTGGAAGGATTCGAGGCGTTTGTGCCGAAGCTTGGCGTGCTCGGCTTGCGCTTCAGCCAGACACCAACGGGTTGGCGGATCAACCCATCCCCCTCGGGCTCGAAGTAGGCCCGACCTACGTCACCGGCGACGCGATCACTCGGCTCGAGCGCCGCCGGATCGACGGATATGGTGCCCTCCGTGCGGGATGAGATGCGCGAGACACGGGACGCCATGCTGCAGGCGTTCTTGGATCGCCCGCCTCGGTAGCTGATCACTACCCACACCCTCGCCTGACCGCCTCGGGGTCAGCAATGCCTGAACGAGGCCGAGGATTTTGTATTCACTCCTGAAACCGGAGCGGCGAGTCGTCCGTATCGGCGCGCATGACGAACGTGAAAGCCCGCCCGAGGCCTGTCCCCTTCTTGTCGGTCACAGCCAGCCGCCTCTATGCGGCTGACGCGGCTTGGGCTGCGGAGCTTGCGGCACGGTTTGGTGACGAGATGGTCAATGCAGTCTCGGGCCAATCAGCGGGCCGTGGGGAAGAGGGAACCAGACTTCGCGCTCTCTACGATGCCCGAAGCCGCGCGCTGAGTGATTGGCTGCGCGTGCGTGGTCTGAACTAACCCCGCGAACCTACCTTCCTGATCGGCCCGCCGGAGGCGACGAACGACACACTGGCGCTGATAAAGGCGGCGCGCGAGGGTGTGGCCCGCACCTGGCGCGAGGCACCAGGAGACAGACCATGGCGCTACAGCAAGACCGATGTGATCACCACCGACCTCAAGCTTCTCGAGGAATCCCAGCGAGCCCTGATCGCCCAGCTCGACCGTGAGCGTAGCGCTCCGCTGATGGCCGCGATGGACGAGTGCAACCGCCGCTTCGGTCGCGGCGCCGTGGTGCCGGCTCGGGCGGGCCTAGAAAAAAAACGGACCTGGTCGACGAAGTTTGAGATGCGCAGCCTGCGCTACACGACGCAGGTGAGTGAACTGCCGACGGCGTGAGCCTAGAGATGGATGCAGTGTGCGACTTCGGCGCTATGGGTTTTACCGGGCGGCACAACTTCCACTGTGAGAATGGCGGCCAACGGTCTTCCAAGTAAGATCGTCGCAACGGCCAAGCCGTGCTGCTTTGTGTGGCGCCAGCCCTGGGTTTTAACACAGTCATGATCTGGTGGCGGGGAGGGTCTGCTCAGAAAATACGCTTCGAGCCCAAAACACCAGCACCCAATACCAATTTTTTGGACGGTTATCCTATTCCGCTTCTGCTCCGGCCATCATAGCCTCGCGGAAGGCACGCACGTCGCTTCAAGCTGAAGGCGCTGCGGCGAAAATGCGGAGGTCTTCGATGACAGCCCTGAACGAGCGGATGACGGTGCATGGCGCCTGTCCACACGACTGTCCCGATACCTGTGCCTTCATCTATCACGTCGAGGACGGCAAGCTCGTCGACGTCACCGGCGACCGCGCTCATCCGATGACCCGAGGCGGTCTCTGCGTGAAATTGAACGATTTCGCCGACCACCACTACAATCCCGACCGCGTCCTCTACCCGATGAAGCGTGTCGGGCCGAAGGGCGGCGGAAAGTTCGTTCGCATTTCGTGGGACGAGGCCCTGAGCACGATCAAGGACCGCTGGACCAGCATCATCGCCGAGCACGGCTCGCAGGCGATCATGCCCCACGCCTACCTTGGGCATCAAGGCACATTGAACGGGCTTACCTCCGGCGACGCCTTCTTCAATCGCCTTGGCTCATCGGTGGCTGAAAAGACCTATTGCGAATCCGGTTCGTCTACTGCTTGGCACATGACGGTAGGCGGAACTGGCGGCCTCGACGTCGAAAGCTTTGCTCACGCGAAGTACATCATCGTCTGGGGCATGAACATGATCAGCACCAACCTCCATGGTTGGCCGTTCCTCCTCGAAGCCCAGAGGAAAGGCGCCAAGATTGTTGTCATCGATCCCTACAAGTCCCGCACCGCCAAGGCGGCGGACTGGCATGTAGCGATCAAGCCAGGCACAGACGGCGCGCTCGCGCTAGGCATGATGAACGTCATCATCGCGGAAGGGCTCGTCGATCAGGATTACGTCGACCGCTACACGCTCGGCTACGACGAGCTGAAGCTACGCGTCGCCGAGTACCCACCCGAGCGTGTCTCAGACATCACCGGTATCCCAGTCGAAGACATCCTCAGGCTCGCTCGCGAATACGCAATGGCTCAGCCCTCCGCGATTCGCCAAGGGGTGGCGCTCGAGCGCAGCCGCGGCGGCGGTCAGGCGATCCGCGCGATCACCTGCCTTCCCGCCCTCGTGGGCGCCTGGCGCCACGTCGGCGGCGGTACGATGGAGATGCCGATTTGGGAGTTCCCTACTTTGTTCGACCGGATCTGCCGGCCCGACTGGATCAAACCGGGAACCCGCGTGATCAACGAACTCGATCTGGGTGCGGCCTTGACAGGCGAACTCGCCCTTGATCCGCCGGTCCAGTCGCTGTTCGTCTACAACTCAAACCCGGTCTCGCAAGCGCCAGCCCAGGCCAAGATCGTCAAGGGTCTCATGCGGGAGGACTTATTCACGGTAGTAAGCGAGCTGTTCGTGACCGACACCGCAAAATACGCGGATATCGTCCTACCCGCCACCATGCAGGCCGAGCAACTCGACATCATGGTGACCTGGGGGCATCTCTACCTCATGCTCAACACGCCGGCGATTGCCGCACCCGGCGAATGCGTGCCCAATGTCGAGATGTTTCGACGGCTGGCCAAGACGATGGGCTTCACCGACGATTACTGGGACCGTACCGACGAGGAGATGCTGCGAGACTTCTACGACTGGGGTGCTCCGCAGCTCGAAGGAATCACTCTCGATCTTCTCAAGGAAAAGGGCTGGGCCCGCCTCAACGTCGGCTTGCCGCATGAGCGCGCTCCACACGCCCAGGGCAACTTCAAAACGGCATCAGGAAAATGCGAGTTCAAGTCGAGCATGGCCGCGAACGGCAACTTCGTCATCCCTGTCTGGCGGTCGATGTACGATGGGATGCAATCGGGAGAGCCGATCGACTCGTTGCCCGACTACGTGCCTCCCTACGAATCTCCGGCTTCGAACCCCTCTCAGGCTGAACGCTTTCCCCTCAACATTATATCTCCCAAGCCGCATGCCTTCCTGAACTCGCAATACGCGAACGAGCCTCACAAGAAGCTGCGTCAGGGCGAACTCAAGGTGCTCATCCATCCCTTCGATGCGGCGGCGCGCGGGATCGCGACGGGTGAGCCCGTTCGCGTCTACAACGACCGGGGCTCCTTCGAGGGCCCTGCTGAACTCAGCGAGGACGTGGTGCCGGGACTGGTCCTGACCAACGTCGGGCATTGGACAAGCGTGGGTTCAGCGGGCGCCTCGGTGAACGCGATCAGCTCGGACAAGCACTGCAGCTTTGGCCAGGCCGGGACGTACTCGGATAACCTCGTCGAGGTCGAAAAGGTGGCGGTACCGTTCCTCGATGCAGCTGAGTAGGCATTCAGGAGCGCCAAGTTCCAACAGGGGGGGGATCCTGGGTGACGATGAGGCTGACATCAAGTTCAGCTGCAGTGACGGGCCGGCCGGGATAGGGGAGCATGGCCCGAGCCGCTATGTCTGGGAGCCGCATGCGGCGATGGGCTACTTCCCCGCCCTCTCCCGCCTCTCGGCCAGCGCGCGCAAGGCCTCAGCGTAGAGGCCAACCTGATCCTTCGGGATGAAAGCGCCCGTCTGTGTCATCGTGGCGAGGCGGGCGGCTGTGGCGCGGATTTCGGATGGGATGCCGATCAATGATCACCGGCACCTGAAAGCAGTCTTTCGACCTGGGCAAGCCCATTTTCTCGGGCTTTGGCCTCGGTAGGCAAACTACGATCCGACCGTTGGACGAGTTTGCCGCCTTTGCGAATAGCCCACTGGTAGGAGCCGCCCTCCGTCCTCGGTGGAATGATCTCCAGGGAATATGGGTGGATCGACGTTTCGCTCATACCTCACCATGTCATGGGCCTCCGAATGCTCCAAGGGGCGGGCCATCGCCGTCCCGGGGGTGAGCCTCACGTTCCTGTTCCGATCCCTCGCGTGATTCCTCCCGCTGGCGTATGCTCGACGCTAAGCAGGAGTCAGTCCCGATGTCGGAGAGACGAGAACTCTACCAGAGCCCAAGCGGGGACTCTTGGTTTCTCGGCCGAGAGCCGGTGGACGGAAGGGCTTTCATCATTCACCAGCCCAATGGCCCGTCTGGAGGGCAGCGTAGCCATATTGAGCTAGGGGCTTTCTTAGCCAATGGAAGCGGAAAGCCGGAACAGCAAGCCCTGCTTCGCCTGATTGGATCACTTGTCGACGTTCCACCGTATGCCGACCGGACCGGAAGGCTAGAAGCGCCCGCCGACGAACTCGTAGACCCCAGCGCCATTGTCGAGCGTCAGCGGGAAGGTGGCGGCAGCTAAGGATGCAATGTCCGCCACTTCCAGATTGCATCGTCAGACGAGATCGCCTGTCGCTCACTCACAGGGTGCCTCCGTCTTTCGTGAGCCTTAGGCCTGCGCCGGGGAGGGACTGGGCCGCGAACGCAGTCCCCAGTGACAGGAGGAGAACGAAGACGGGAAGATGCATCGATTTCATCAATACTAGCTATCGATTTGATCTGTTTGAATGATGGTGCACCGCAGCGCATATCCCTCTCATCAGACGGGGCGCAGGCCTCGAAACACTAGAGGGATTAGTACCATGACCATCCGTAAAATTGTGCTCGCCGCTCTCGCAGCCGCCACCCTGACCGGTACGGCGATGGCCGAGGATCGCGTCAACATCACGCCGACCCTCTACCGTGAACAGGCTCGCGTCACGGCATCGGTTCGTCCGGCTTCCGAGTTGACGACCACGCCGTCCCTGACCCCGCGTGCCCCCGCGACCCGGCGCCTCGTTGCCGACGCAGAAGCCTCGGCCCGTTAAGACAGCTTCGCAGCCAGTCTGGTCCCAGCACTAGGCCGGCCGCGATGCGATCCTCATTCTGCCGGATCGCGCCGTGCGCCCGTCGCAACCACCTTCATCATGGTGTCGGGCAGCGGGCGCTGTAGCTCGAGGGCGATCTCGGTCGGCGCCTCGAGCCACGTCCGCCACTCCTCCGGTGTCGTCAACAGGACCGGCATGGCCTTCGGGTGAACCGGGCCGACGATCCCATTCGCCTCTGTCGTGAGGAACGAGAACAGCCGGTGCTCGGCTTCCTCGCGGTCGGGGTTCTCGGCCTTGGTGCCGCGTACCCCGGTCCATTGGCGCCAGATGCCGGCGAAGGCGAAGAGCGGACGGTCGTCATTGATGGCGAACCAGGTGGGCGTCTTCTTCGGCTTGGTGTCCGCGTACTCGCTGAAGGAAGACACCGGGACGAGGCAGCGGTATTCCGGCTTGAGCCAGGGCCGCCAGTGCGGGCTCTTCACGTTCCGGACGTTGGTGACCGGGTGCTCCCCGTACTGCTTCGGACCTGGGATGCCCCACCGGAACATCTCAAGGGCCCGCCTGCCGTCCTCGATCCGCACGATGGGCGCCATTTGGTCCGGGAAGATACCCGGCATCCTCGGCAGGTTGCCGGCGCGGTCCTCCTCCACACCGAAAGCCTCACGGATCTCCGCTTGTGACGTAATCAGACTGTAGAGGTTGCACATCGCTCACGTCCGTGGCTGCCTAAAATTGTACTGTGTCCTTCCAAGCAGTTCGGCGCACCCCGGAAACCAAACTCGCGAAGTGGTCTGACCACATGGAAGGCTGTCGGATTGACGAGTGTGCGGATCGTTCGGGAGGAGGCAAAGCAGCATACCCATCTGCTCGCTGCGATCGAGCGAGAGCAGGCCATCGGGAGCTGACATCCCTCATGCTCGTCTGAACGACGTGCCCGCCCGGCCCGCGCCGTGGCGGATTCCTCCATCATGCCTCCGAGGCGCCCACTACTTATAAGCCTTAGCCCAGTCCGCGAGCTCTCTTCGCGCACTCTCAGGCCATTCCTTCACCGCAGGCTGAACGACAATTCGTTTCCCACGCGGTTTGAATGCAGAGTAAGTTTTCTTCGCTGGCAGATCGAGGGCTAGGAACGCGCCTGTCTGGTCGCACTCGTATTTCACGCAAGCGTGAGCGGTAAGGACATCGCCGTCAAAAGTGGCGCTTCCAATACCGGACATCTGCTCGCGAAAGCTCTTCGAGTTTAGACCAATGTTGGCTTCTATCGCTTGCGTAAGCTCGACACTTTCATAGAGTTCGGAGGGATGGCCCAACTTTCGATCCCAGAGTGTACCCCAGCCTTTTGACGTATCGGCAGCCTTGACCACCTCGGTTCGCGTCAAACCCGTTTTAGGAGACCACGTCCAAGTCCGGACTTTCTCGCCGACGAAAGCCTTCTCGACAAAGGTGACGCTGTCCGCAAGGAAGTTTGTTGTCGTCTCATTGCAAACGTCCAAGGGCCCGAATTGCTTCGGAGCCTCCCCGCGCTTCAACGAGATTACGAATGGCGCACCATCGCAGGAATTACCGCCAGGGCTCGCAGAGCCAACTATGTAATAAGTGTCATCAATCTGGCCGATCTTCTCGACTCGAACGGACGATGATTTGATTGTTATCGTTGATCCCAACCTCAATGTCTGACAATCTCCGAGCCCTCCTGGATCCGGCCTGCAAGAGAGTCTGTGATCGAAGAAATTCAGATCGAAATTATCGGCGCATGCTGGCCATGCACCGACAATCGCCACTGCAAACGCTGGCAGGATAGACGAAAATCTAGGCGACACGGTGGCTTCCTTGGCAATGACGGGGGTGCAACAAGCCGACATGGGGAAGGCGCTATCGTAGATCCTTGATCCGCCGCAGGTTCGTACGAAGACGACACATTCCGGCGTCGTCCTCGGCGCCGGCCGTACCGGTTCCGAAATCAAGGAGAGCCTGACAGGTAAGCTTGGAATAGGCAGCCCAGGCGGCCTGCTCCTTGGTGAAGGCAACCTTCCAGCGCTGGGCGGTATCAGCCCCATGGGGAGGCTCACCATCGGGCGACCGATTGGCGACCTCACCGATCTCGAACTTCTTCTTACGGATCGCAGCGCCGAGTTCGCGGCTCACCCGCTCCTCCTGCTTCACCAAGCACGCACGACCCTGCGCCATGCTGCCACCGCCTTCGAAGCAGTAAGAGTAGATGCGGTCAGCTTCTTCGTCAGGACTGCGTTCGGCTGCAGTGGCAAGGGTCGGAAGGGCGAGGCTGAGGACGACCGCGAGCGACCGGACGAGCATTAGTTCAAGCCTTCCGAACGCTTGGTGTTGCCGGCGATGTCCTCGAGGAGCGCGATGATGCGTCCGATGCCAAGAAGTATGAGGCCAGCAGATAGACCACCAATAGCGAGCCCGATGTAGGAGACGCTTTCTGATCCTTGCGCTCCAAACGATGCGAGAAGAAAGAAGCCGCCCAAGACGAAAATGAGCGTGCCGCAGACGTAGAGAAGGATGCTCATTTTCGCACCTTGCTAATGATGCCGGCGGCGAGACCACCGAGAACGTCGCCTATGAGCTCGAGTATGAGTTTTGCGATTAGAAACAGTAGGCCGGCCACTACGACCGCATAGACGTTGGCCGCTTGTGTGGGCTCGTTCAGCCCAAACATCGAGCTCCACCAAGTCACGAAATTCTGGAGCATGGTGGGTGGGGTTTCCTCGTGGGAGCCTTTGCACCGTTTGCGGATTGCGTGATTTCATGCAAGCGAAAATTCAATCGTCTTCCTGCATCGTGCCCTTGCGGTACTCGTCTTCGTACCCCTGGCCCCATTCGAAGCAAAAGTTGGCGCGATGCCTCTCGATTCAGGTGCCTCTGAATTCTCATCAGGGCAGGGAGTTTTACAGCCTGCAGAGATCGCCGACATGTGCCCTACGTGCCAATTGCTCGATCCTGACCAAGGCCCGCGAGTGCCGAGAGTGACGCATCTGTGTGAGCTTGTCGGGGCTCCGCATGTCGAGCTCGGACAGGGCAGTGCGGTGATATCTCAGCAGCAGCCGAAGGCTTGGACCTCGATCCCCTGGCGGCTGACGCAAGATGGCCGCGGCATGGGCGCGGTTCATTGGGGCCGCTCCCTCGACGGGATGGTCCAGGCGACCACATGGCGGAACGGCCCGCATCCGAGGCCCGAGAGGGACTTGCTGGCCCATCCGACGCGGGTCCGGATCGCGAAGGCAAGGCCGTCGCCAAGATGTATCACGCCCACGTCCCCGGGTTGCGGGTTGTCGGTTTCCAAGAAGCCGGCGGCGGCCATGAGGTCCGAGACCATGCGGACGAAGCCGCCGCGGCGCTTGATGTGTCGGGCTGCCCCGAGTGGCGTCCGATATCGGCCCCGGAGCGGTGCGGCCGCGTCGATCCCGGTCTGAGCTAGGATCCAGTCCGAGGGGAACAGGCAGCAGTCCGCAACACCCCACGCGAAGGGCTCCAAAGCGCCTGTGCGAAGGTGCTCGGCTAGCGTCATGCGAAGGCGGGGATCCCCGATGCGGTGATGCGGAAGGGATCGCGCGCGGAGCCCCGGGCCTTACTCGGGCCGGCGATCGGCTCCCCGATCCTGTCGGACCAGCGCCGTACAATAGAGGTGGTGATGCCCTCGCGGGTGATATGGGTCCGCTGGCAGAAACCACCGACGACATAGCCGGGCACGCCGGCCGGATCGGTGTTCAGGATGCGCCGCTGCCGATCCATAATCGCGCCGGCTTCGTTGGCACCGGGGTCACCGTGCATTGGTTCGACATGGGAAGCGAGCTCTGGTGACAGAGGGCTGAGAAGGCGGACGAACGGCTCCGTCTTCCACCCCGGCTCGCCATATTCGAGGGTGCCTTGCATGAAGGCCCCAGCAAATTGCCCGACGTGTTCGGAGTAGCCGAGCAACATCAGCTGCCAGCCATCGAAGCTCTTGGGTCCCATAGCGGCTCGGAGGTTGGGCGGCGGATTGAGGATCAGAGGACCGACATCGCGCACAGCCTGGTCAAACGAGGTGAACAGGGACGGCAAGTGGCTTTGCAGAACGTGAATCGTCTGCGAGTTTCCACGCACCACCATGCAGGCGTTCATGTGCGGAAGCGGGACCACCTTAGGGGCGATCCAAAGGAGCCTGCCGTCATCCCCAACCCAGGCTCCATCCGTGTAGACGGTCGCCGAATCCTTCTCCGCCCATGCGTTAATCGCAGTCATTTGGGTGCCTTCAGCGAATGAGAGGCGATGGACGCATAGGTTACTGAGGCGGCTCCGATGGTGAAGGCTGTGCCGGCGAGAGCCGTTCCACTTAGAGAGGCGGCGATAAGCGGCGTCAGGATCGGATCGGCTTTGGCACCGGTCGCACCGATGCTGAGGAACAGGAAGGCCGCGAGGCCAAGGGCTCTACGAGATCGCATAGGGTACGCCTTCAAAATTATGCCAATGGGAATAGAGTATGCCTATGAGAATGAAATTTCACCCTCGTAATTTTTTTCTCCACCGCTGGCGCTTTCTGACGAGCTAGCTCGGTCGTGTCCCCGGGCGGCGTTTCCTTAATCGCATGGGCCTACCCCTTCATGCCTCTACAGCAAGCAACGAAGAGAAAGCGCTTGTGAGCCCTCGGTTAAACGCACGCATCTCTTGAAGATGTATTGTGTAGTTAAGAGTTTGGAGGCATTGTCCCTTGCGTTCGCCAGTCGTGCGAGCGGGAGATCTTGCCCGATGTACATGCTCGATGTGACCGCTGAGGCTGTCACCGACCCCGGCCTATGGTGCATAGCCGAGGCCCATTCGAGCGCACGACAAGAGCCATTATCTTGCGTTGGGGCGGCGACCATCCTTCCCGCCTCAGTACCGGTCCCTGCCATGCCGTTGGAGCACCCGACGCAGGCCGATAGCGACGAGCACATGGTGCGCCTGTGGCTGGCCCGTTCGCCGAGCGTGAACACGCACCGCATCTATGAGCGCCAGGCCACGCGCTTCCTCCCCCATGTCGGCAAGCCCCTGGCGGCGGTGCGGATGGGCGACCTGCAGAACTACATCGTTGGTCTGACTGGTTCCTCGGCCACGGTGGCGCTTGCGGCCTCAGCCCTCAAGAGCTTGCTCGGGTTCGCCCAGGAGGTCGGCTACCTGCGCTTCAATATCGGTGCGGCCGTGAAGGTGCCGCCGGTCAAGAACACCCTGGCCGAGCGCATCATGAGCGAGAGCGATGCCTTGCTGATGATCCGACAGGAGCCGGCCCTGCGGAATCGCGTGCTGCTCACGGTCCTGTACAGCGGCGGCCTGCGGATCTCCAAGGTGTGCGGCCTGCGGTGGCGCGACCTGGCGGCCCGAGACGATGCCGGACAGGCCACAATCTTCGGCAAAGGCGGCAAGACGCGGGTGGTACTCCTATCCGCCTCCACGTGGCAGGTGCTGGCCGCCCTGCGCGGCGAGGCCGATGCGGATGCGCCCGTGTTCTTATCTCGAAACGGCGGGGCCCTCGATCCGAGCGCGGTCCATCGTGTGGTGAAAGCAGCGGCCGAGCGCGCCGGATTGAGCTCGGAGGTCTGTGCGCATTGGCTCCGTCACGCCCACGCCTCGCATAGCCTCGATCGCGGCGCCCCGATCCACCTAGTGCAGGCGACCCTTGGGCATGCCAGCGTGGCGACCACCGGCCGGTATTTGCACGCCCGTCCAACCGACAGTTCCGCACGATATCTCGGCGTCTGAAGCATCCGAACAGGAAAGCAGCCATGGCAAAGCGATATCGGATGGACGTCGATCCGCGCTCCAATCGGATTGCATCGGCTCTCATGGCGTCGGCAATGGAAGACGTGGCGCAGCTGCGGATCCGGTACGGCGTCGGCCATTACGAGGCGCGGGACCAGGTGCTGCGCGAGGTATCCGGCGAATGGGTGAAGCAGGCCGGCAAGGAGACCGCTGACGCTGCCGTGAGGGGGCTGCACTTCCTCCAGGCTAACGAGTACCTGACGCAGCGCGAATCCGCCGTCCTGTGCGATCGTGAGAAGCGAGACCGGGCCCAGGAATGGGAGCGCGTCACCGGCAAGCCGCTCGCTTGGTACAATCGGCTCTGGTTCGCTTGGTTCGGAATGGCGCTGTGGTGCGCTGTGGTGGCCGTGGGTGGCGTTATGGTCGCTCCAGGTACTTCCGAGGCTCGCGAGGCTTCTCCGCGGTGGAGGGCTCTCGCAGCGTGTGGCGTCGTCTCAATGAAGTCGCCAGAGTACGAGCGCAGCTGTCGGCGATTCAGCCGGACAGAGATTACCACCACGCGAAGCTATGACGGGCCGGGCTATGGTGCCCCGCGCGAATGGGAATTGCCGAAGGCTTGGGAGTGATATGGCAGAAAACGCGACTCCACTTGTGTCTTTTCACAATAAATCCACAGATAAATCAGTCAATCTATACTCGGTCGAACAAATAAAGGATTTCATCAAAACTCAGCTTGATGGCTATGAATGGGTAGGAAAGCTAAATAACACTCACATGGTCAATGAATTAAGGCAGAATGTTTTTCAAGCGTTATATCAGGCCAACAATGCGCTAGGCAGTCTCGAAACGGATCCTCAGGCAGCTCCGATGATTAACAACTATCTTACCGCTGCCTTTTCGAATGTTGGCCTCCCCACTGTTGGCACCGCCGACTTCCTGTTTGTGGATGAAGTAAGAACTCAGCACTCGGATCACTCCGCGATTATATCTCTCGCATACATACTCAATCGCCTAGATCAGTTGAACCTCAACCATAGGACAACATGGATAGGTTTAACACTTGCCATAATGCGAGATGAGGGCATAGGTGCGACGTCCGCAAAAAGCTCAAAAAAGAACTATGACGGCTTGAGCGTCAGACTTACAAATCACATCTCGCTATCGAAGAACGAGGAAGCCTCACGCATTCAGGACTACAACGAACTATGTGAGCGTCTTAAAAAGCGAGCTGACATTCTACGGAGATGGCAATGGCGGGTAGCTCAGAGATCCGTAGAGCGAAGCAGACTTGAAAGCCAAATAGCAATCGCGGATTTGGCTAGCGTCCAAAAAACTTACGAAGAAATGATGAAACTCAAAGCGCCCGTAGACTATTGGCGCGATAAGGCTAAGGAGCATCGTAAAGAGGCCGTAAATTACAGATCATCATTGTTGTGGCACGCGCGATGGGTGGCGCCATCTGTTCTTGCGAGCCTTTTGTTGGTGGCTGGACTGAGCTTTCTATTTGCGCAGGCAGACAAGCCATTCTCTGCCTACCTTATCCTCGTAACGATCGGCGTCGTCATAACGACGATGGCTTTCTGGGCAGCTCGAATAATGGTTCGCCTCTACATGAGCGAACATCACCTCGCGATTGACGCAGATGAACGAGCGACAATGGCAATGACGTACTTGGCGCTTATTGAGAGGGGAGCTGCTGATGAGAAGGAGCGAGCTTTGATCCTCGCGCCACTCTTTCGCCCTTCGTCGGATGGCATTGTGAAGGACGATGCAGCTCCCGACCTATCACCGGCCGCGCTGCTTTCGAAAATGCTCAACAAGTAGCGAGACGATCCTCCATCACACCGACAACGCGGGACCGTTCCGATAGACCATAGAACCTCGCCGTGGCACCACTGCGGCGAGGAACAGCACGGTCAGAGCTCGCTCTTCACCAAAACCCTGCTCTGGCGAAGCATCGTCATCCGCTTACTCCGCAGTTTCAGCCCTTTGGTGCTGAGCGCGAGCCTGCGCCCATTCCCGGTCTCTTACGGCCTGCTGCTCTCGAATGACAGCGTCCGCCTTGGCCTGTTCGGCATACATCTTGAGGTCTTCTCTCCGCTGACGAGCGGCAGCCTTCTTGCGCCGCTCCAGCTCCGCAGCCTTCTGCGCGATCATCTCCGCAACTGTGATCGGCTCGGGCTTCGCCTTGGGCTTCCTCCAAGCATAGGCATAGGACTCATAGGGCGTGCGAGAAGCCGAGGGGGGAGCCTGGGAAGGTGCTGGCCCTGTGGAGGGCCGTGGAGCGGCATCCACAAGCTGCACAGCCTCTTCCAGCGTCATGCCGGCCGAAGCCGCCACACGTGCCGCAGCGGCCCGTCCAGCCGCACGCTCGCCAGTAGTAGCACCACGGTCCGCAAGGGCCCGGCATTTCTCGAACCGATCCTGATCGAATTGGAACGGCTGCGATGTCACGCTTTGCCGTTTTCCAAAACGGCCGCGCGATCAATCGGGCTTTCTACGATTTGCATCTGGAAGGCGAGACCTGCTGTTGGAACGGCTCCGCTTCGATAATCGGGGGGCGGCAGCTTCCCAAGCCTCATCTTCAGCCCGCCTAGCAGTCTCCCGCTTAAACTGCTCGGCCAGATGCTCCTCAACGACCGGATCCTTTCCTGCAGCCTTGATCGCAGCAATCAGCGCATTCGCCAGCGCATTGGCTTGGCTCAAATCCAAATCGATGGTGTCAGCCGCTCTTGAGCCGTCCCCAATGCCATCGCGCATCTTAAGGTGCACCAAGGGCCGGCTGTCCGCCTTCACTGCAGAGACGGCCACTTGGCGGTTTCCCTTGCCGCCTACACGGACCTTGAAGCCGCATGCCTCACGGATCACGACACGTCCCTCCTAATTGATTGGGCAATCGATTTCAGGATCTGAGAGAGCCAAGACAGGAAGGCGTAGCGCTTCCCCTCGGTAGCTCTTTCCGGAACGGGGACTGGTTAACTACACAGTGTCCGGTGTCAGGTACCGTGAAACAGTGAAATGGGGGTTCACGGTCCGGCCTCAGGTACCGTTTCGGGCATTCTGAGCGATCACTGTCCGGCCACAGGTACCGTACGGTCCGGCTACAGGTACCTTAGGTACCTCAGGGCGGACCGTGAAATTGCTTTCAGGGCGCCATTTGGTGAATTCCTTGGTCGGCAATTCACCGTCCGTGTCGGACGGGTACTCGGTCAAACGCCACTCGGTCGCGCGCTTGTTTTTATAACTGAAGGCCCCGCGGACAGTGACGACAGCAAAACCTTTCTCTTGGAGCTCACGAAGGTACTCAGCGGCCGTGCTCTTTCCGACACGCAGCTCGTCGCTCACCTCACGTATTGAGAGGGGGATCGCTCCATTGTTGGATCCTGGTCCAGCATACCGCTTCCCAAGCATGAGATAGGTAGCGCGCGCACCTGCAGACAGCGACTTCCAAGCAATGGTATCGGCCATGTAGTGGAAGATCCGGGTGTGCCGACCGACCTTGCCCGAATTGCCTTTCTGATCCCTCTTCATGCGGCGCCTCCATGACTGAGCAGGAGCCGCCAGAGATGTGCACGGATGGCGCCTTCGTAGGATGCCACCTCAGGCCGGATCAGTTCTTCGGCTACGCCCTTCTTCCGAAGGCCATCCTCGAGCCGCCGAAGCTGTTCACGAAGGTGCCCCTCTGCGTGGTTGTGCGGGACCGTCAACATATAGCCGGCGGTTTTGCGGATCTGCGGTAAGCGCCGTGCGAAACGGAATGGGACGACGATCGCGCTCATGATGCGCCGGCCTCCATCATTGTGGCGAGGTCGAGCACTGCGGCCGCGCCCGCGCGGTACGAGTCGGCGCGGATCTTTTCCACTGTTGGCGGCTCTGTCAGCGGCGAGAAATGCTTTCTGTCCTGTTCAAAGGCGATGAAGTCACGCAACGCCTCCACCGCCTCAGCATAGGTTGCCGGTATCTGCTCGCCGATATGGTCATCGAGGACCAGAAACAGAGCGTGCATGTGCGGAGGCAAGGGGCCTTCCAGCACGCCGGCCAAGTCGCAGATCTCGGTGAGGGTGTAATCACGCCCGAAGAAACTAACAGCCGGCTCGGGGTCGTACTCACGCCGGCCCGTCTCCAGGTGCATCACGCCCCATTGTTCTTGGCGCTCGTTGTCTAGCCGCCAGCCCAAAAGCCGGACGGCTGCAATGTGAAAGGCTTCGCGGATGTCGGCGGTCATGGCGAGACCGCCTTCCCGGCCGCGCGGGCGCTTAGGGCGCTCTGTGCAGCCTTGCGATCGGCGAAAGTGCCAACCGGGCGGCCTTCGCTGTCGTATGCGTAGACGCCCGCTGTGGAGCCACGGATGAAGCCGATCGGTGTACGGCCGTCATAGACAGCGATATCGCCGCGGGCGGTGCCTGGACGAAGGGCGCTCATGCCGCCCGCTCCTGGCTCTCGATCCATGCCAAGATCGTGGAACGGCGGGCGTGCACCCGTCCGCCGAGCTTAAATGTCGGAAGCTCCTTCTTCGAGATGGCGTGATAGATCCGCCGGATGTTGCCTTCACGCTGCCCTTCGTTTTCGCCATAGATCACGATGGCGATGTTCTCGGCGCCGACAATCACCGGGTCGTCAGACAAGCCGGTAGCGTTCGCGCCCGTGGGGCGCGCTGTATCCTGTTTCATCTATGTAATCCTATTCTAGAAGTGCTGTTGCCACAGCTTGCATTGTGACGTGCGAGACGACCGTTTCATCCGACCTATCAGGCACCGCCGAATAAGCCCCTAGATCTGTATTTTTGTATGCGTATAATTCTTCATGTTCTATTTGACTAACAAGAGGATGACACCTTACCTCGACCTTTGGGTTCGGCTTATAAAACCTAATGAATGTAGCACCCGGCACCTCAAATCGACTGTTTTTCGAAAAGAGAGCGAGCATGATTTCAAGATCGCCCCCAAAGGTAGATCCCTGAAGCCCCAAACCAGTTACGTTGTGTTCTCCCGCGCTTTTTGCGGGGAGCTTCCTGTACAGAGGAAGCTTTTCAGAAACCTCCTTAGCAAGACCACATCCATTGACTGCGATAAGCAAATTCGCAGCGTCTCTGAAAGACATCTTTGCGGCAGATCTACCTCGCCCGCCTTGTGAGATGTACCCAGCTTCACGCGCATGTCGCGCGAAAATGCCAACGGATACTTCTTCCAAACCTTCGATCGTTGCGACGATCCGGACCAATCCGCTCAAGAGCGCCATGAACTCGTTCCACTCATATGAAGTAGCTTCAGATGCTTGACGCGTCAAGCCTCATCTGACGTTATATCACAAGGGTGCACCAAGCATGAATTGGGCACCCTTTTCGTGGAAAGGGTTGGAATGGCTACGATACGAAAACGGACGCTACCAAGCGGGAAGACGGTTTGGCTGGCGGGCTATGTCGACGGGGGAGGGAAGCGGCGCTTCCGGCAGTTCCCTACCCGGAAAGAAGCTGACGGTTTCCTCGTCCAGGCGCGGACCCAGGTAGCACAGGGTGTCCACACGCCGGACAGCCTATCCCCCACGGTGGCCGAGGCGGCAGAGCTATGGCTGCGGCGATGCGAGCGGGATAAGCTGGAGCGGACAACGGTACTTCAATATCGCGGGCACCTGACGCACCACATCGGCCCGCTGATCGGGGCGGTGAAGCTCTCGCGCCTGACGGTGCCGCTCATCAACGAATTCGCTGACAATCTGCTGACCGCTGGCCGTTCGCGTGTGCTGGTCTCTCGCGTAATGGTTAGCCTGTCGTCCATCGTCACAGAGGCGCAGCGGCGCGGCTTGGTGACGGCGAACAACGTGCGCAGCGCGAAGCCGATACGGCGTTCTTCCCGCGAGGACGTCCGGCCCGATATGCCGACGCGCGAAGAGCTGAAGGCGATCATCAACGCGACGCCGGATCAGTGGCGCCCGCTGATTCTCACGGCCATCTTCACGGGTCTACGGGGATCCGAGCTACGGGGCCTGCTGTGGGAGGACGTGGACATGCGCAAGGGCGTGCTGCACGTCAGGCGGCGCGTGGATCGGTTCAACGCCTTTGGGTTACCGAAGTCCAAGGCTGGCACTAGGGACATCCCGCTTCCGCCCACCCTGCTGACGACGCTGAAGGCGTGGAAGCTCGCCTGCCCGAACGGCCCGCTCGGGCTCGTGTTCCCGACGATCACCGGTACGGTACAAGGGCACGCCAACATCCTGCATCGATGCTTCTGGCCGCTTCAGGAGGCGGCAGGCATCACCGTGGCGGGCAAGGATGGGAAGCTGGGGGCGAAGTTTTCTCTGCATGCCTTGCGGCACGCCGCGGCCGCGCTCTGGATAGGGCAGGGGCTATCTCCGAAGCGGATCCAGACCCTTATGGGTCATGCCTCCATCGCGCAGACATTCGACCAGTACGGCTATCTCTTCGAGGCTCGTGACGACGAGGCGGCCTTATTGGCGGGCGTGGAGCGCGGCTTGATCGGTGACGCCTCGTGAACGTCTACATCGTCCGCTTGCGCGGGATCACCGGGCGGCCGCTCAAGCTAGTCAAGGTCGGTCTCGCGAACGACGTGGCACACCGGCTGGGTCAGATCTCTACGGCAACGCCGTTCTCCGCCGACGCCGTACACACCTTCCGATTTGCCAGTCGGAGGCTTGCCCAGCGAGTCGAGCGCGAAACCCACATGATCTTAGCGGCTCGTCGGCTGAACGGAGAGTGGTTTCGCGTCACGCCAGCAGAGGCCGTGCAGGCGGTAGAGCAGGCGGTGACGCGCCTCGACTGCACGATCCACGTCCGCGACGGCGTGCGCCTCACCAAGGCACCGAACGCCCCGCTACTGTCCCAGGCGGAGCGCACTGCATTTCTTTGCAGAGAGTTGGACCGGAGTGGACAAAAACTGGAACTGCAACACGAAGCGCAACACATCCTCGTAAGTGACTGTCATAACTGAAAAACGTTTAGACTTTTAATCTGTAGGTCCTGGGTTCGAGTCCCAGCGCGCTCACCACTTACTTTATTGATTAAACCAGCGATTGCCGAACTTTGCGGCATCATCAGCAAGTCTGCAGCTGCCATTTCCAAGGCCTCCGACCCTCGATAGTTCGGGCGGCCCGCCTCTACACCACCGCCTCAAAATCTTACAGGCAGCTCAGGCCGGCAACTGGGTCTGGTCGGGCTGGATGCCGAGGGACAGGGGTGTGCCGTCGTCCATAGCGGCCAGACGGGACACCAGCAGGTCGTAGAAGCGGGTCAGGCCCTTGTACTCCACGAGTTCGGGCGGGAGCGTCGCCAGTACGCGATGGAGGCGCTTGTGCCACTTTTTCACCCGCTCGATATCCTGCAGGCTGATCAGGTAGCAGCGGATTCCGAACAGGATCGCGTTGGAGCGGGGCAGGCGGAACAGGGTCTGTAACTCGACGCGCAGGTGAAGCTTGCCCGCGATGTTCTCCGCCGTGAGGGTGGTGCGGTCGGGGCCCCAGTCGGGATAATTCTCGGGCGAGGTATCGAGACGGGGGTTGATCGTCATCGTCCAGTTCAACCGGCGGACGGGATGCCCGTATTGCAGACGCAGGAGATATTGCAGCGCCCGGTCGAATACGCCGATCTCATGTGCCAGCGGTACCGGCCCGTGCCATTCGTGAAAGCTCATCCCGATATCGAATTCCAGCGACCAATCCGCCTGCGTCGTGACCATACCGCCATCGACGTAGAGATTATTGTCCCGCTGATCCTGAAGGGTGAAATCGCCTTGCGCCTGACGAGTGATGTATTCGAACGGCTCGCAGGGCAGCGTGGACGCGTCGCCGAAGACGAAGCGTTGGTCGAGGTTCAGGGGACGGTTGATCCAATGCCACGCGGTCCCGTCCCGCGTCAGACTGAAATGCTCGGGGTAATCCGTGGACAGGCTCTCCATCAGGAGTTCGAGCGTGTCCCATTGCGCGGGTATCATGTGCGGCAGCACCTGACACCGTTTCGGATCGTGATCGAGGACGATCGCGCGCTCCCTGCATTCCGCGACGTAATGTTCGTCCACATCGAACGCGTGTTCGAAGGCCGGCGACGGGCCTGCTTTCACATGAGGCTCGATATTGACCGAGTACCTGTATATGTCTTCGCCGAACGGAAACGGAAAGCGCAGGACCGCAGCGTCGCTGTTCCGATAGGAGAAGTCGTCCCGGAACGTCTCGTACGTCTTGAAGTGAATACCCATTTCAGCCACCTTTTACTAAGCGGCACTGATCCCGATCGATGGCCGGTCTCAGCGCGTTAGGCGGACGCCCGCCGCCGCGCGGTCGCATCAACAGACGACGATCGGTTCTCCTCGTCGTCGACTAATCTTAGAAATCGAGCACGAGGGTCTCGGATCTGGCCCGGGAGACGCAGGTCGCGATAAGGCGTCCCTCCGACTTCTCGGCATCGGACAGGACGTGATCGCGATGGTCGGGGAGGCCCTCCACCACTGGGAGGAGGCAGACGCCGCAGGCGCCCCCCCTGCAGAGGCAGGGGGCCTCGATGCCATACCCCTCCAGCGCCTCGAGAAGAGTCTGCGACGCCCCGACCTCGATCGACCGGCCGGACCGCGCCAGGGTGACGACGAACGGCTCGCCGCCCTTGGCCCCGCCGAAACTCTCGCGATGGATCGCATGCGGCGTCCATCCGAGGCCGCGCGCAGTCTCCTCGACCGCATCCATCAGGCCCTCCGGCCCGCAGGTATAGACATGCGTGCCCAGAGGCTGGTCGGCGAGAAGGGCGGCGAGATCCGGCCGCGCACCCCGGGCAACGCCATGGACGTGAACGCCCGCCGCATCGGTTCCGAGCAGGTCCCGAAAGGTCTCGACCTCGTCGCCGGCGCAGAATTGATGCAGTTCATAATTGGCGCCACGAAGCGCGAGAACCGGCAAGTAGGACAGGAACGGCGTCACACCGATGCCGCCGGAGATCAGGATATGCTTTCGGGCCCGGGACGCGATGGGGAACAGGCTCGCAGGTACGCCGAGTTCCACGGCATCACCAGCCTTGAGCATGTCATGCAGGAAATGCGAGCCGCCGCGCGATTCCGCAACACGGCGGACGATGATCGCATAGTGATCACGCTGATCGGGCGGGGTCACCAGCGAATAGGCGTTCTGCCAGACACGGTCCGTATCCCGCAGGGTGACGAGCACATGCGCCCCTGGCGGTGAGGTGGGGAATGTTCCGCCACCTTCCGGAACGAAGCGGAAGCGCTTGAGGGTCGGGTTCAGGAGTTCGATCTCGGCGACGCGCGCCGACAGCTTGCCTTCGACGATCATGAATAGGCCTGCTCTGCGGGAGGAACGTCGCCGGCGACTTCGGCATCGACCTTGACCCCCATAAAAGCCGAGAGGCGCCGGGAGAAATGATCCCGGACGAAAAGGTTCGCGCCGCAGCCCTCGCATCGGACGATGGTGGTCGTCACTGCGTGGTTGAAGGTCCGGCAATGGACGCAGGCGACGCGACGCGCCTTGGTGCCGGAATGACACTGGAAGATCTCCTGCTTGTTCATTCCGGCGCGTTGCGCCGTGTTGAAGACGTCCCAAAGGAAATCCTCGGTCCCGCTTGCATAGAGCCGCAGCCCCATGCGCTCCCGCGCGAGACGATGGTCGAGGCGATCGATGAGGTGCCGTGGCGAACGAAAGCATCGCCCACCACCGGCCTCGGGCGGTCTCGTACGACCCTCCTGGTCAGGGGCCGCGACGAACCAGATCTCCGCTTCCTGTCCGGGCGATGCCGCGAAGCTGAAGGTCGGATAGTCTGAAACCAGCAGGTGTCGTAATCCGGAGGAATCCACCGCCAGCGACTGATAGACCGGCCGGCTCTTGATGAACTGATCTGACATCGGCCTCATCTCGACAACGGACGATATGGCAATCGCCCGGCTCATCATTCCCATTCACGGTCGCAGCGGTCGGCACGGACCATGCGAACCCTCGGAGCAGGATTTGATCCAAGGAGTATGACTCTCCGTGACCCAACCATAGGGCAACAACCGTTCTCTAAGAGAATTTAACTTTCGCCAAGAGAATAAAAATGTCAACCGCCGATTTCGCCGGCACGTTGGCCCGATGTCGATCAGGCAAGTGCCGGACGATCGTTTCATCGACTGCCTTCGTCAAATTCTCGAAAAAGCAGGGGCGATCCTGATAAATTGAAAGTGCCCAGCAGAGCCAAAGCCCATGAATCCACGGTTGATTCGGGCATCCTCGGCGATCGATCCCCTCAGGGCAACACAGTGTGCGGGCCACGAAGGATGTCAGCGCCTTGCGATCATCGGCAGCGAATGATTCTGTCTGAGCAGATTGCTTATATACTGAGCATGAGTGGATAAAAACGGCCAATTGCGGTGCATTTCAGTTCAATTTCTGTCCTTACTCGGCAGTGACCTGCAATAGCGCTTGACAGCCCTTAGCCCGAGGAGAAATGATTGTTCCCGTAGAGAACCCAGGCGATCGTCGACGGTCTCGCTCACGTGATTTGCCGGCCACTCCTGCCCGGCACGACCCGACCGTCCGGCTGACATCCATCAGCCGGACAACACCAAACAGACCTTCATCCCGTGTGCCGACAGGACCTTTGTAGCAGCCACCAAACATCAGGGTAGCGACGATACCGGCATTTCACCCAAAACTTTGGCCTTCGCGCCATTTCGAAGGTGACATGTCCAAAGCAAGTCTATCGACAACCCCGCCAACCTAAATAAATAGCGAACAACAAACCACTAAAGGCATTCTTCCCACCATCATAGCCGGTGGTGAGCAATCTGGTTTTTTCTGATCAAACGATAAGATATCTCGAAGACATGTCTCTCAGCGCTTCTCACTGGCGTGGCGAGTGCGCACGGGAGCGTGCCTCATGGAAAAGACGAGGCTCCGGGTGCTCCTCGGTTCTTCCCAAACCTCATCGAAACGAACGGCCCGGGGATCGCAGTCTCGCGGAGGGCGCGTCTCGATCCGAACTGATCCCTCGCCAAGACAAATGGAGCATTCAACCATGAGCACCGGACTGACATCCGCGGCAAAGCCTCTGGCGGGCTACACTTCCCCCGCCATCGAAGCCGCCGGAGACGGCAAACTCCATCGCAGCATCAACTGGACGGGCGCGTTCTGGGTCGCGAGCGGCGTTCCCGCCCTCGTCCTGTTCTCGGTGGGCGGCATTGCCGGCAATACGGGCAAGCTGGCCTTCCTGATCTGGACGCTCTCCATGATCATGGGCTTCATCCAGTCCTTCACCTATGCGGAGATCGCCGGCCTGTTCCCGAACAAGTCGGGGGGCGCGTCGGTCTACGGGGCCGCGGCCTGGGTCCGCTACACCAAGCTGGTGGCGCCCCTCTCGGTCTGGTGCAACTGGTTCGCCTGGTCGCCGGTCCTGTCGCTGGGCTGTTCCATCGCGGCCTCCTACATCATCAACGCGGTGGCGCCGCAGCCGACGGCCACGTCGCCGGCCGTGGTGCAATGGCTCGCCACCAACGGTGCCGCCCTGCAGATGGCCGATGCCGACAAGGTGACGGCGGCCATCGCGGCCGTGGCGCCCGGCATCCGCAACTGGACCCTGTTCACCACCACCCTCGGCCCGGTCTCGCTCTCCCTCAACCTGGCCTTCTTCATCGGCGCCGCCCTCATGCTCGCGGTCTTCGCCGTGCAGCACCGCGGTATCCTTGGAACGGCGAACGTCCAGAAGTATATCGGCCTCCTCGTCATCATCCCGATGTTCATCGTCGGCGTGGTCCCGCTGCTGATCCACGGCGTGAACTGGGAGAACTTCTCTCCGCTCGTCCCCCTCGCCGCACCGGCCGCTCCCGCGCCGGGTGCCTGGAACATCACGGGCTGGACGCTGGTCCTCGGCAGCATGTTCATCGCGGCCTGGTCGACCTACGGGTTCGAGACGGCGATCTGCTACACCAGCGAGTTCCGTGATCCCGCCAAGGATACGTTCAAGGCGATCTTCTATTCGGGCCTGCTCTGCCTCCTGCTGTTCACCCTCGTGCCCTTCACCTTCCAAAGCATGCTCGGCGTCGAGGGGATGCTGGAGGCCTCCATCGTGGACGGGTCGGGTGTGGCGGCAGCACTCGCGCACATGGTCGGCGGCGGTCCCATCGTCGAGAACTTCCTCGTCATGCTGATGATCCTGGCCCTCGTGCTCTGCATCATGACGGCGATGGCGGGGTCCTCGCGCACCCTCTACCAGGGCTCGGCCGACGGTTGGCTGCCGCGCTACCTCAGCCATGTGAACGAGCACGGCGCGCCGACGCGGGCGATGTGGACCGATCTCGTCTTCAACCTCGCGATCCTGGCGATCGCCTGTGCCGATGCGACGAGCTTCTTCTTCATCCTGGCCGTGTCGAATTGCGGCTACATCATCTTCAACTTCCTCAACCTCAACTCGGCCTGGATCCACCGGATCGACTCGGCGCACATCCCGCGCCCCTACCGCGCACCGACTGTCATCCTGGTGCTCGGCGGCGTCTTCGCCTTCGTGAACGTGATCTTCATGGGCGCGGGCGCGAAGGTCTGGAACCCGGTCGCCCTCTGGGCCGGCCTGATCACCGCCGCCCTGATCATCCCGGTCTTCTGCTACCGCCACTATGTCCAGGACGGCGGCAAGTTCCCGGCCGAGATGTACGAGGACCTGCATGTCGGCCCCGACGGTGCGGTGAGCCGCCGCCGGGCGGGAATCCTGCCCTACCTGACGCTCGCCGCCGGCGTCGTGGTGCTCCTCCTCTCGAACTGGTTCTTCCAGCTCTGATCGAACCGGGCTGCCGGGACCGTCGGCTCCGGCAGCCCGCGCGCGGGACGAGACAGAGCCCGCCCAATCAAAAAACGGAACGCTAGAGCTGCGCCCGACCACGTTGGGTCTGGGCACACCTCTAGGCCTTTGTTTTGCCGCGCTCTTTTTCGCCGAACCGGCATCCACTTCGGCGGAGAGCGCTCTAAGGGACAGCCGCCATGAGCTACAAAGACCTTCCCCGCCAGTCGGCCCTCAACGAACGCCACCTGGCCCTGGGCTCGACACTCGACGCCGAGTGGAACGGGATGCCCATCCCCCAATCCTACAGCACCGACCGCTACGAGGAGACCACCATCGTCCGCTCGCGGGCGGGCCTGTTCGACGTCTCCGGCCTTCGCATCGTCAACGTTTCCGGTCCGGACGCGGAAGCGATGCTGAACGCGATGCTCACCAGCGACGTCGGCAAGATCGCGCCAGGCCGATCGGCCATCAGCAACATCGTCGACGAGAACGGCTCCCTGATCGACGACGTGCTGGTCTACCGCGACGGGCCGCAGGCCTTCCGCGTCTCGCATGGCGGCGGCAGCCTCGAAGACGTTCTTCCCGAATTCACCGAAGGCCGCGCCGTGGAAGCGGCCCGCGACGACGACGTCCACATCCTGTCACTGCAGGGACCGCTGGCCCTCGACATCCTCGCGCCGCACACGCCCTTCGATCTGGCGACGCTGAAGTATTTCGAGCATGTCCGCACGACGCTGTTCGGCCGTGATGTGTCTCTGGCGCGGGGTGGCTACTCGGCCGAGCGCGGCTACGAGGTGTTCTGCGCCGCCAAGGACGCCGTCGCCATCTGGGATGCGATCATGCAGGCCGGCGAGCACTTCGGCATCGTGGCCGCCTCGTGGGACTGCCTCGATATCGTCCGCGTCGAGGGCGGATTGCTGTTCTTTCCCTTCGACATGCCGAAGCCCGACACCACGCCGTGGGAAATGGGCCTGGCCTGGACCGTCGACCTCGACAAGCCGGATTTTCGCGGCAAGGCCGCCCTGCTGGCGAGGAGAGGCACCGAGCGTTTCAGCCAGGTCGGCCTCGAGATCCTGCACCATGAGGCGGTGACGCCCGGCGCCAAGATCTTCAAGGACGGAATCGAGGTCGGCACCGTCAACAGCACCACCTACAGCCGCCACCTGATGAAGTCCCTCGGCCTCGCCCACCTGCCACCGGAGCTCTCCGCCCTTGGAACCGAGGTCGAGGTCCAAACCGAGACCGGCCCGCTGGTCGCCAACGTGGTGCGGACGCCGTTCTACGACCCGATGCGCCTGCGCACCCATCCGGCCGACGAACGGACCGCCTGATACCAGACCGTGAGCCGGCGGCATGCCGCCGGGCCCCGGTGAGACCGGCCTGCGGGTCGGCCTCACTGGGAAGCCGCGGAGCTATGCGGCCCGTGTCAGGCCGAGGGAAAGAACGGACTGAACTTCTTGATGAGATCCCGTTCCGACGTGACATCCACCTTGCGATAGATTCGGATCTTGCAGTTCTTGATCGTGCCCTTGCTGATCTTCAGAATCTGCGCGATGTTGCCCGTGGCTTGGCCTTTCATGATCAGGGTCAGGATGTCCCGCTCCCGCGGTGTCAGGGCTGTCAGGATGTCCGCCGCAGCCTGATAACTGGCCAGATCGTCCTGCGCCGAGACTTTCGGACCCAGCATGAAGATCCGGCCGCCGGGCGCCAGGGCGAAGTCGCGATCGAAGGTCTCCGACGTGATCACATGATCCCGCGCGTGGACGGTCTGGATAGCGTCCGCGCGAGCCAGCGTCTCCAGCATCGGTTCGATGGAGACATCAGCCAGGACCGCCTGCTTCCAGGTCTCGTTAGCAAACACCTCCACGTCGTGGCGGTCTCGGATCAGGGTCGGGCGGTTGAGCAATCCCTCCGCCTGCTTCCCGTTCGTATAGCGCAGATTGCTGAAAAGGTGGCCGAGATGGCTCCGGTGACATCCCTCTAGGGCCGGAAAGATCAGTTCCGCCCGACGGACATCCTCCTGCGAGAACTCCCCCCGCTCGCGTTCGAGGAACAAGCCGAAGCAGCAATGCCCCACCGTCGAGAAGAACATCCCCAATTCGTCGGAAATATTGGCGGCGGGGGGGAAGATCTTCGCATAGAGGATCGATTCTGGGCTGGTATGCCCGATCTCCGACAATGTCAGGATGCCCGGCTTGCCGAACGTCTTCCAATAGAGGGAGAACGGATCGATCCGAAGGCATTTCCTGTTGTAGAAATCCACGATCTCGCTTGGAACCCCGGTGGTGTAGAGCACGTCCGGCGGGGCCACACGCGAGTAACGGATGATCCATCCCGAATCGCTCTCGATGGAGAGGGCGAACAGGGACAGTAAGTTCCGGTGAAAACCCTCGGTTCCGATCGAAGCCGCGACCTCGCCGAACCGTCTGTACCATTCGGCGTCGGTCAACCCGATGCCACCGTTCCGGATCGGTTCGTCACTCATCCTAAAACGGTCATCTTGGAAACGGTGCCATCCACTGCATCTCACGGCGCTCGTCGCGAGACGGCCGGCCTCGCCCATGTGCGCGTCCCGCACAGTATCGTCGGCAGCCCCACCACCCAAGGCCTTCTTTACCCCCCCCGGTCCTTCGTCCACGGTCGCAAAGAGAGAATGCGAATGCAAGGTAATGGCACATTATCTGGTCGAAACGACCATTTGGCATGATCCTCGCAAACTCAGACGCCCTTCGTTTTCTCAATGCAGAGGCAGACCTGCACAGTAGTGCCAACAGTCACTATTGCATCGTCATTTCACCCCGGCATAAAATTTTCCCAAGAAGAATGAACGCGCGGGGCGATCCTCGCTGTCGGAGCGGATGGCTCAATCGGGGGCCGTCTCGCCTCACACGATGTTTCTCGGAGATCTCATCATGCGGAAACGGGTTGCGATCATCGGCGCGGGTCCGAGCGGATTGGCTCAGTTGCGGGCCTTCGAGTCCGCGCGTCGCCGAGGCGAGGAGATCCCCGAACTCGTCTGTTTCGAGAAGCAATCCGATTGGGGCGGCCAGTGGAATTATTCCTGGCGCACCGGCCTCGACGGAAACGGCGAACCCGTCCACAGCAGCATGTATCGCTACCTCTGGTCGAACGGCCCGAAGGAATGCCTCGAATTCGCGGATTACTCCTTCGAGGAGCATTTTGGCCGCCCGATTCCGTCCTATCCACCGCGGGCGGTGCTGCACGATTACATCGCCGGCCGCGTCGAGCGCAGCGATGTTCGCAAGTATATCCGCTTCTGCACGCCCGTCCGCTGGGTCAGCTATTCGGAGGAAACCGGCAGGTTCACCGTGACGGCGAAGGATCTGATCGCTGATGAGCATCAGGTCGAAGAGTTCGATTACGTGGTCGTGGCCAACGGGCACTTCTCTGTGCCCAACGTCCCGAGTTTCGAGGGACTGGAGCAGTTCCCAGGCCGTGTGATGCATGCCCACGACTTCCGCGTCGCCGACGAGTTCGCCGGCAAGCATCTCCTGATGATCGGCGCGAGCTATTCCGCAGAAGACATTGGCACCCAGTGCATCAAGTACGGCGCGAAATCGATCACCTTCAGCTACCGCACCAAGCCGATGGGCTTCGATTGGCCCGAAGGCTTTGTGGAGAAACCTCTTCTGCTGAAACTCTCGGGGAAGACAGCGCATTTCAAGGACGGCAGCACCAAGGAAGTGGATGCGATCATCCTGTGCACGGGCTATCAGCACACCTATCCGTTCCTGCCGGACGAGCTGCGCCTCAAGTCACACAACTGCCTGTATCCGGCCGGGATCTACAAGGGCATCTTCTGGCAGTCGAACCCGAAGCTAATCTATATCGGGATGCAGGATCAGTATTACACCTTCAACATGTTCGATGCCCAGGCCTGGTATGCCCGCGACTACATGATGGGCAAGCTCACCCTGCCGGGCGCGGAAGAGCGGAACGCCGACATCACCAAGTGGCTGGCCTATCAGGACACGCTCACCAACCCGTTCGAGGCGATCGACTTTCAGACGGAGTATGTCCGCGAGCTCCTGGCGGCGACCGACTATCCTCCCCTCGACGTCGACAAAGTTGCCGAGCTGTTCAAGGAATGGGAGCACCACAAGATGGAGGGCATCCTCACCTATCGCGACAGATCCTACCGCTCGACCATCACCGGCACGCTCTCACCGGCCCATCACACCACATGGATGAAGGCAATGGACGACTCGCTCGATGCCTTCATGGGCCTGCCCCAAGCCGCGGAATGATCGCGTAACACTCTCGCGTCGGCCCGACCGCATCGCGGCCAGTATACCAGGGATCGTCGAATGAACCAGATCTGGATGCAGCCCGAGCCCGCGCGGGGGGCAACGTCGCCGCGCACGCTCTCGTTCTCGGCGAGGGGTGGAGCCTCAGCCTTCTTCGAGGTCGAGGCCGGGGATCGTCTGCGCATCGTCGATCCGGAAGGGTGCCAGCCTGCCTTTCTCTATGCTCGCCCCGATGCGTTCGGAGCGGCGGCCGCGGACGGGCGCGTCGCCTCGAACGTGGGGGATCTCTTGCGCCGGCGGGGCGAGGGGATGGGCGGAGAGGCGGAAAGCGCCGCCCTCGCGCGGCATGGCCTCGCAGCGTCCGATCTCGAAGCGCACGCGCTGTTTCACGGCGAGTCCCAACCGGGCTCGGCCTTCGAGGTGACGGCGGCCGCCGCCTCGGTCTGCGTGCTCATCGTCCCCGGCGGCCCGATGGAGCCGGACGCGCAGGATCCGCCGACCGATCTGCGGGTGGAGATCGAGCCTGCCACGTCCCTCGAGGGGAGGGCGCCGCCGCCCCTCGCTCCGCCCCTTCTCGACCTGCGCGTGAGGGCCGCGACGGCGGAGGCCTTCACGGTCAAGGCCGGTCAGTACATCCAGATCATCGACGTGGACGGGCGCCAATGCGCGGATTTCCTCGCCTTCGATTCCGTGGCCCTCGAAGCGGGTGATGAATACGGCCTCGACGCCACCACCACGCATACCCTGATGGGATCGACAGCGCCGAAACCCGGCCTGCTGTCGAAGTATTTCGACGCGCGCATGGTCCCCCTGGTCGAGATCGTCCAGGATACGGTCGGGCGCCACGACACGTTCATGCTCGCCTGCTCGGCCAAGTATTATGAGGATATGGGATATCCCGGTCATTCGAACTGCACCGACAACTTCAATGCTGTCCTGCGACCGCATGGGGTTCAGCCGAAGAAGGGTTGGCCGGCGATCAATTTCTTCTACAACACCGTCGCCGGGCCGGACGATCGGATCACCATGGACGAGCCCTGGTCACGCGCGGGCGATTACGTTCTGTTGCGGGCGCTGACCGACCTCGTCTGCGCCACCTCGTCCTGCGCCGACGACATCGATCCCGCCAATGGCTGGTGCCCCACCGACATACACGTCCGGGTCTATGATTCTGAGAGCGCCTTCTCCAAGGGTATGAGCCACCGCATGACCCCCGATGCCGAACCGCGCCTCACCCGCGAATCCGGGTTTCACCCACGCACCGCCGCCTTGACACGGAAGATGGAAGATTATCGCGGGTTCTGGGTGCCGACCTGCTTCAACGCGGCGGGCCCGCTGGAGGAATACTGGGCCTGCCGCGAGCGGGCCACGATCATGGACCTCTCGGTCCTGCGCAAGTTCGAGGTGATCGGGCCCGATGCCGAGGATCTGATGCAGCTCGCGGTGACGCGCAACGTGCGCAAGCTCGCCGTCAACCAGATCGTCTATACCGCCATGTGCAACCCGCATGGCGGTATGATCGACGACGGCACGCTGTTCCGTCTCGGCCAGAACAACTTCCGCTGGATCTGCGGAGACGAATATTCCGGCATCTGGCTGCGCAAGCTCGCCGAGGAACACAAGCTGAAGGTCTGGGTGAAGAGTTCCACCGACCAGCTTCACAACGTCTCCGTCCAGGGGCCGAGATCGCGGGCGATTCTGTCGAGCCTCGTCGTCAGCCCACCCCAGGAACCCACGATCGACGAGTTGAAATGGTTCCGCTTCACCGTCGGGCGCATCGACGGCGTGCCGGTCCTGGTGTCGCGAACCGGTTATACCGGCGAACTCGGCTATGAGGTCTGGTGCCATCCGAGCCGGGCGACCGACCTCTGGGACGCGATCATGCGGGCCGGTGAGCCGCATGGCCTCACACCGATGGGGCTCGCCGCCCTCGACATGCTCCGGATCGAGGCCGGCCTCGTCTTCGCCGGATACGATTTCTGCGACCAGACCGACCCGTTCGAGGCGGGAATCGGCTTCACCGTGCCCAAGGACAAGCCGGACCACTACATCGGATCGGAGGCGGTAGAACGGCGGCGGGACAACCCGCACAAGCGGATGGTCGGCCTAGACGTCACGGGCAACGAGCCCGTCGTGCATGGCGATCCCGTCTATGACGGCCGGACCCAGATTGGGATCGTCACCAGCGCCACGAAGTCACCGGTCCTCGGCAAGACCATCGCCCTGGCGCGCCTCGACGTCTCGGCGGCAGCCCTCGGTCGGTCGGTGGAGATCGGTAAGCTCGACGGCCATCAGAAGCGGCTTTCCGCGACCATCGTGGCGTTTCCCCATTTCGATCCCAAGAAGATTCGTGTCCGAGTGGGACCGCCGGCAAGTGAGGATCTGGGAAAGCTATGCTTCCCAAAGCCCTCGCCGGAGACCGTCGCAACTGCCGGAATTCCAGCTTAGGTAGCTCTCAATAAACCGCAACGAGGCTTCTTCACCAACCATTCTTCCGCAACTGATGAACGAACACCCAATCGCACGAGCTAAAAACCCTACGGATACGCGAAAGAATTTTGCGAACACCACCATCGGTCCTCCTCGCGGATTCAGACAACCTTTAATCCGCTCACTACAAACCTTGCATTGGGAAAATGGAAATTTAAATCATACTACTAATAGATCATTTGTTAACCTACCAATTGGATATTGCCTCAGTGCATATCTTATGGGCGGAACCGATCCTGCAATGGCCACTCTTTCCTTCAAAGCCGCGATTGCGGGCAGCGTGTCGCTGGCAGCGATCTTCACCGTCGGAACGATCTTTCTGACCAGACAGATCGGCGACTCGTTCGCCACCCAGGCCGAGGCGCTACAGGGGGAGACACTGTCGAACGAGGCGCGCGCCGTCCGCGGTCGCCTGGACGAGGTCGCCCAGATCGCGAAGAATATCGCTGTGGTCGCCGGCGCCATGCAAAGCAGTGGCGTGAAGGATCGCGCAATTTACGATGCGGCTCTCAAGCGGCTGTTGGCAGAGAATCCCGCCATCCTCGCCACATGGACCGGGTGGGAGGCCAACGCTCTCGACGCGCGCGACACCGAGTTCGCCGGCGGTTCCACCTCCGACGCCACCGGGCGTTTCCTGCCGTACTGGAACCGTGGCAGCGGCACCATCGTGCGCGAAGTGCTGACAGGCTACGAGAACCCCGTGGAAGGGGCCTATTATCAGCAGCCCAAATTGCTGAATCGGCCCGTCGCCATCGAGCCGTACAACTACCCCGTGGCGGGTAAGGACACGATGATCATGTCCTTTGGGGCACCGATCACAGTCGACGGTAAGTTCCTCGGCGTCGGCGGGATCGACATCGATCTGACCGCGATGAGCACGGCAGTGGCTTCAGTCCAACCCTTCGGCACCGGCTACGTCACGCTCGTCTCCGCTCAGGGCGGAGCGGTGGCGTATCCGGATGCGAAGGTGGTCGGCAAATCCCTCGACAAGCTGGATCCCGCGGCTGCCATGGCGGCGCGACGGGCGGTCGAGACCGGGGAGCGCGTGCAGGAGGTCGTGACCGGGCCCGATTCCCGATCCTGGCGCTACATGGCCGAGCCGATCCAGGCCGGAGCGACGAAGGATCGCTGGGCGATCGTCACCGCCGTTCCCGTGGCGACGCTGACGGCCGCGGCCGACAGGGCGCAATGGATCCTCATCGGTATCTCGGCCCTGTGCGTCCTGGCGAGCTCCGCCATTCTCTTCGCCCTCATCCGGCGTCTCGTCGGCGTGCCGATCCGGGCGCTCGGCACCACGATCGGCGACATGGCCGCGGGCGATTACAATGCGCCCGTGCCGCAGGCGGACCGCCGGGACGAAGTGGGGCTCGTGGGCAAGGCCGTCGTCGGGCTGCGCGATTCCCTGCGGCAGAGCGCGGAGGCGGAGGAGCGCCGGAAGGAAGCGGCCCGGGTGATGGCGGACGAGGAGCGTCGGGCCGGCACGCGGGGCTTGGCCGATGGGTTCGAGAACGCCGTGGGCGGCATCGTCGGCCTCGTCGCCTCGGCCGCCACAGAATTGCAGGCCACCGCGCGCGAGATGGCCGACACCGCCGCCCGCACGGCCGGCCAGTCCGACACGGTCGCCAACGCGGCCCGTGACGCGGCGGCGAACGTGACCGCCGTCGCGACGGCGGTGGAGGAACTGGGGAGCTCCGTTCAGGAGATCGCCCGGCAGGTGAGCGGTTCGAGCCAATTGGCGCAGGAGGCCGTCGACGAAGCCCTGCAGACCTTCGGTTTCGTGGAGGCCCTGAGCGGGGCAGTGGCGAAGATCGGCGACATGGTGACGATGATCAACGCCATCGCCGCGCAAACCAACCTGCTCGCCCTCAACGCGACCATCGAGGCGGCACGCGCCGGCGATGCCGGCCGCGGATTCGCCGTGGTCGCCTCGGAGGTCAAGGAACTCGCCAACCAGACCGCGCGCGTCACCCAGGACATCGCGGGCCAGATCGCCGTGATCCAGGGCTCCACCGACCAGGCCGTGACGGCGATCGGCACCATCACCAACCGCATCAAGGAGATCAGCACGGTGGCGACCACGATCGCGGTGGCCGTGGAGCAGCAGGGTGCGGCGACGCAGGAGATCGTCCGCAACGTCTCCCTGGCGGCTGTCGGCACCGGTGAGGTGACCTCGAACGTTACGGGTGTGGCCGATGCCGCCGTGCATACCGGCGCCGCGGCGGATCAGGTGCTGATCTCGGCATCGGAACTGTCACGCCAGTCGGAACATCTCGGTTCCGAAGTACGGCAATTCCTGGCCAATGTCCGGGCCGCATAAATCCCTTGTGAAGGACTGCCGTCTCACCCTGTTCACGGGTGGACGGCAGTCCTGTCGATCGACACGACACGGCGGTCCGGGCTTCGGACCGCCTTCGATAGGGTCTACTGATACCCTTTGGGGAATGGGTCCGGCTTGATCAGTTCGGGGCTCGTATAGACGATCTCGAACTGGCCATCGGCCTTGGCCTTGCCGACGCGGGTCTTGGACCAGAGGTGGTGATTGGGGTCGACGCGCACATAGCCTTCCGGCGCGTCCTTGAATTCCAGGCCCGGGGACGCCGCGACCACTTTGTCGACATCGAACGAGCCAGCCTTTTCGCAGGCCATCTTCCACAGGAACGGGCCGAGATAGGCGGCCTGGGTCACGTCGCCGATGACGGTCTTCTCGCCCCACATCTTGTGAAAGGCGGTGACGAAGGCCTTGTTGTTCTCGTTCTCGATGGACTGGAAGTACTTCATGCAGGAATAGGCGCCGGCGATGTTGTCGCCGCCGATGCCCTCGACCTCGTCCTCCGTGACGGACAGGGTGAGCAGGGTCTGTTTCGAGAGATCGATGCCGGAGGCCTTGAGCTGCTTGTAGAACGCCACGTTCGAGCCGCCGACGACGGTGACGAAAATCACCTTCGGCTTGGTGAGCTTGATCTTGTTGATCACCGAGTTGAACTGGGTGTGGCCGAAGGGGAAATACTCCTCGCCGACGACCTTTCCTTTGAGCACGCTCTCGATGTGCTTGCGGGCGATCTTGTTCGAGGTGCGCGGCCAGATGTAATCCGAGCCGATGAAGAAGAAGCTGTCGCCGCCCTTCTCCTTGTGGACCCAGTCGAGGCTGGCGAGGATCTGCTGCGTCGCCTCCTGCCCGGTATAGATGACGTTCTTGGACTGCTCCAGGCCCTCGTAGAAAGTCGGATAGTAGAGCAGGCCGTTATACTGCTCGATCACCGGCAGCGCCGCCTTGCGCGAAGCCGAGGTGAAGCAGCCGAAGATCGCCGCGCAATGGTCGTTGACGAGGAGCTTCTTGGCCTTTTCGGCGAAGGTCGGCCAGTCGGAAGCGCCGTCCTCCTGGATCACCTTGATCTTGCGGCCCAGGATGCCGCCGGAGGCGTTGATCTGCTCGAAGGCGAGCTTTTCGGCCTGCGTGGCACCGGTCTCGGAGATCGCCATCGTGCCGGTGACGGAGTGGAGGATGCCGACGGTCACTTCGGTGTCGGTGACGGCGAGGCCCGTGGTGTTCACGGTATCGGCCGCAAAGACGGACGAGCTTCTCGTAGCGGCAATGATGGGGGCCGCTGCCAGGCCGAGCAACAACCGGCGACGAAGCTGAAGATAAGCGGTGCCTTCGTCTTTCGACGCCATCGGTTCGTTCCCCACTTTTCATTGCGGAGGACATGCCTTTGTCCACCCACGGTTGCTCCCTGGAGCAGGATCACTCCAACTCAACCGAGGCACACTGTCGGTAAGAAACTTCGTTTCTTAAAGGGTAAATTGGCTGCATGGTGCATCATTGCTGGGCAGGCTGAGCGCCTTTCCTTCACGACCGCTGAGCGGAGCCCGCGCCCGCCGATCCAGTCCAGTCCCGTCCTCATTTGCGACGGCGTGCAGGGGCGCAGCCGAACAGCGCGGCGAAAGCGACCGCGAAGACCGCATCCATCCCCGTCGACAGGGCGCCCCCGTTGGGCGCGAGGACCCGCACGGCCAATCCGGCGGCGTTCGGAAGCGGGCTCGCTCCGCACAAGCAGCCGATTCCTTCGGCGGCGACCTGGAGCACGCCGATATCGGGACGGCAATCGACGCTCCCGAGGATCACCATCGAACCATAGGCCGCGTAGGCGCCCATGGGGGAGGCGGGGCCCGCCAGGGTCGCGCCGTCGAGGGTGGAGCGCTCGTTGACGAGGATGCGTCCATCCTCAGTTTCGACCCGTAGGGACAGGGCGATCCGGGAGAAGGGCCGGCCCATGCCGGTCGGATCGTAGCTGGCGAAGCCTTCGCTGACGATCACGCGGGCATCCGGGCCGACGACGATGCGGGTGTCGAGATCCAGCGCCGAGCCGGGAAACAGGATCATCGGATCGGGATGGAGCGCCAGGCTCGCGTCGCTGGCGATGGCCAGACGCGTGTCCTGGCGTGCCGCGAAGGCGCCGGTATCATGCACGACGGTGGCCGATTGTGTGGTGATATGGGCCCGGCTCCCGGGCCTCGCCGTGATGTCGAGGCCGAGGCAGTCGGCCCGGTAGAGCCCGCCGGAGGCCGATTGGAGATACAGCGTCGCGATGTCGGGATGGTCCGGATACATCCGGAACGGCCGGGTGATGTGGAACGGATAGGGCACGACCTGCCGCGACAGCACCGTGGTGCCGCCGCCGCGCACGAAGACGAGTCGCGCCTGAGAATGGCGCGAGCGGCCCGCTCCCTCCGGCGAGGCGCCCCGGACCTCCTCTCCCACGTCACTCAAGGCGCGAAGAGCACGGCGCGGCAGATCGCATCCGCCACGGCGTCGATTCCGTCACCCGAGCGTGCATTGGTGGCGATCATCGCCTTGCCGCCGCGCACGGCAGTGGCCTCGCTGAGCATGGCGGGGAGGTCTATCCCCACATGGGGGGCGAGATCGGTCTTGTTCACCACGAGAAGGTCGCAACGCAGCACGCCGGGGCCACGCTTCCTCGGGATATCGTCGCCCCCCGCCACGTCGATGACGAAGATCCACCAATCCACCAGATCGAGGGAGAAGGTGGAGGCGAGGTTGTCGCCGCCGGATTCGAAGATCAGGAGGTCGAGGCCAGGAAAGGCCGCCTCGAGGGCGTCGCCAGCGGCGATATTGAGGGTCGGGTCCTCGCGGATCACCGTGTGCGGGCAGGCGCCGGCCTCCACGGCCGAGACCCTGGCCGGATCGATCAGCCCGGACCGGCGCAGGCGTTCCGCGTCCTCCTTGGTGACGAGGTCATTGGTGACGACGGCGAGATCGACGCCGCGCCCCGCCAGGACCGGGATCAGACGCTCGATCAACGCCGTCTTCCCCGAGCCGACCGGTCCGCCGATGCCAATTCGCGCGGCACTGGCGCGGGCAGGAGATGGGGTGAGAGTCATTGCGGTATTAAGCATCAGCGCAGCATGTAGCGTTGGGCGAGGGGAAGGACCTTGGCCGGTTCGCAGGTCGCGATGGCCCCGTCGACGAAGACGTCGAAGGTCTGGGGATCGACGCGGATATCGGGGCAGGCGTCGTTCCAGAGCATGTCGGCCTTGCTGAGCGTCCGGGTGCCATGGGCCGGCAGCAGCGCCTTGCGCAGGCCAAGTTCGTCGCGCAGGCCCCGCTCGATCGCCAGCGGATGGACGAAACAGGCCGAGAGCCCCTGCTTGGCGAGGCCGAACGCGCCCCATTGCGGGCGCAGCAGCATCGGTTCGCAGGTCATCAGCGAGGCGGCGGAATCGCCCATGGCGCCCCAGGCGATGAAGCCGCCCTTGATGACGAGTTCCGGCTTGATGCCGAAGAAGGCGGGCCGCCACAGGACGATGTCGGCCATCTTGCCCTCTTCGAGGGAGCCGATGTGCTCGGCGATGCCGAAGGTGCGCGCGGCGTTGATGGTGTATTTGGCGATGTAGCGCTTGATCCGGGCATTGTCGCCGAAGCCGGCACGATCCTCGGGCAGGCTGCCGCGCTGGTCCTTCATCTTGGAGGCGAGCTGCCAGGTCCGGCAGATCACCTCGTGGATGCGGCCCATCCCCTGGCTGTCGGAGCCGAGCATCGAGATCGCGCCGATATCGTGCAGCACGTCCTCGGCCGCGATGGTCTGGGCGCGGATGCGGCTCTCGGCGAAGGCCACGTCCTCCGGCAGGGCCGGGTTGAGGTGGTGGCACACCATTGTCATGTCGAGGTGCTCGTCGAACGTGTTCACCGTGTAGGGATTGGTGGGGTTCGTCGAGGAGGGCAGGCAATGGGGCAGGCCGGCGACGCGGATGATGTCCGGCGCGTGCCCGCCGCCGGCCCCTTCCGTGTGATACATGTGGATCACCCGGCCGCCGATGGCGGCGAGCGTGTCCTCCACGAAGCCGGATTCGTTGAGCGTGTCGGTGTGAAGCTGGACCTGGAAATCGTGCTCGTCGGCGAATCCCAGGCAGGCATCGATGGCCGAGGGCATCGCCCCCCAATCCTCGTGGATCTTCAGGCCGAGCACACCGGTCTCCAACTGCTCCTTGAGGGCCGCCGGCTTGTGGGTGTTGCCACGGCCGAGGAAGCCGAAATTCACCGGCCAATGCTCGGCGGCCTGGAGCATCTTGCCCGTGTTGAACGGCCCCCCGGAATCGATGCCCACGGTGATCGGCCCCAGCGACCCGCCGAGCAGGGTGGTGATGCCCGACGCGATGGCGTGGTCAGGCAAGCCCGCGGAATCGAAATGGACATGGACGTCAATGGCGCCCGGCGTCGCGATCAGCCCCTCGCAATCGCGCACCGTGGTGCCGGCGGACACGATGAGCCGCGGATCGACCCCGTCCATGATCGCCGGGTTGCCGGCCTTGCCGATGCCGACGATCTTGCCGTGGCGGATGCCGAGATCGCCCTTCACGATGCCGAGCACGGGATCGATGACGAGGACGTTGCAGAGCAGAAAATCGAGGGCGCCCTCGGCCGAGGTGATGCCGGGCGCCATGCCGATCCCGTCGCGCAGGGTCTTGCCGCCGCCATGCAGGCATTCGTCGCCGTAGACGGCGTAATCCTTCTCCACGACGGCGACGAGGGAGGTGTCGGCGAGGCGCACGCCGTCCCCCATGGTGGGGCCGTAGAGGGCGGCGTAGTCGCGGCGGGGGATCGTCACCATGATCGTCTCCTTGATACCAAGCGGCACTGATCCCGACCGATGGCCGGAATCAGTGCGTTCGGCGGACGCCCGCCGCCGCGCCGTCGCGCGGGCAGACGACGACGAGGTCTCCTCATCGTCGTCTGGTCTGACGCGCCCGGACTTCTAGGCACCCTTGAAGCCGCCGGCTTTGGCCCGCGCAAGGGCGGCGGCGCGGTCCGCCGGCGTGTCGATCGTCCCCTGGGTCAGGTCGTTCAGCCCGGTGAGCCGGCGTTCGCCGCCGAACCCCACCAGGGTCACGGTCTTGCGCTGGCCCGGCTCGAACCGCACCGCAGTGCCGGCCGGGATATCGAGGCGCAGGCCGAGCGCCGCTTCACGGTCGAAGTCGAGGGCGCGGTTGACCTCGAAGAAGTGGTAATGCGACCCGATCTGCACCGGACGGTCGCCGGTATTGACCACCTCGATAGTCGTGCGGGGACGCCCTGCGGACAGCTCGATCTCCCCCTCGGCGGGCAGGATGGCGCCGGGCTCCAGCGTATCGGCCGGCGACCCTTCGGCGGGCCGGATCGGCTCGTGCACGGTGACGAGCTTGGTCCCGTCGGGGAACACGCCCTCGACCTGCAGGATCGGCAGCATGGCGGCGATGCCGGGCATGACGTCCCCGGTGGTCAGGATGGTCGAGCCCCACCCGATCAGATCGGCGACGCTGCGCCCGTCGCGGGCGCCTTCGAGGATCTCGTCGGTGATGATGGCGACGGCCTCCGGATAATTGAGCTTGAGGCCGCGCGCGCGACGCTTCCGTGCCAGTTCCGCCGCCGTGAAGATGGTCAGCCGTTCGAGTTCGGTCGGTGTCAGCAGCATGGGCAATCCTAAACGCATGACGCGGCAGAAGGAGGCGGGTCTTCCGAGCCGCCATGCGGCAAGACGTGAATCAAAAAACCGCGGGCCGGCAAACCACAGATCGATCGGGGCGCTGCGGGCTCGAAGGTGACAATCGGGGCCCGCCTTACGGAACCGCACCTCAATTCGCGAACAAGCGCAGATCGGCCCGCGCATGGCGCATGGTGGCGATCTCGATCAGCGGTGTGAAGGCAACGAGCATGATGTCCGGGCTTTCCCTGTCGTCCCGGGCCGCCCCCTGCATAGGTTGGGCCGCAATCTCCGCCAGAACCGGCATCAGGGCGGTCAGGATGCGCTGAGCCTCGATGGCGCCGACCAGCCCGAGCCTGACGGACGCGGTGACGAGGGCAGTGGCACATTGGTAGCCGGCGATCTCGGTGATCGCCGTTTCGTCCAGACCGAGGGATCGCCACAGCGCGCCCTGCATCACCGCCAGATGCCCGAGAAGGCGGCCGTCGCGCACGGCGCGTTGCAACCCGTCGGCCCCCGCCGTCCCGATGCGGGTATGGGCGGCGAGCAGCGCACCACCGTTGCGGCGGCTGCCCGTGCGCATCGGCTCGGGCAGGCAGGCCGCCTCCATGGCGGCATCGATCTGGGCGAGCCGCGCGAGATCCCCCGCCGCCCGATGCGCCAGAACCAAGGCGACCCGGTCGCTGCCGGCCCAGCGGTGACGTAGAACGGCCTCGACCGCATGGCCCAGTTCGGCCCCGCCGAGGCTGTCGAGTAGCGCCGCAAGCCCCTCGATCCCATTCGAGAAAGCGAAGCTGCCGCTTGGAAAGGCCGAATCCGCCTGCTGCAGGGCAATGAGCCGCTGCAGCATCAGGCGGCCTCGTTCCGAGCGTCGAGTCCATGCGTCACGCGTCCGCCAGAGACGAGATCGCCGAGGCGCGCCAGATAATCTTCCGGAGGACCTTCGAGCGCGACGAGAAGATCGTCACCATCGAACCGGACGCGCCAATGCAGGTTGCCGGCGTGGTAGCCAAGTTCGAGGGCGGCGATCTTGTCCCTGGGCGCGAGCCGAAGCCAGCGTTCCGCCCCGACCCGCACCACCACGGCCCGGTCCGCATCCAGGATCAGAACGGCACCGTCGAACAGGGTTTCCTCGCGGGGCAGGGCGATGGCGATCTCCTGACCGCCCCTCGTCGTCGCCCGTAACCGCCGCCGGGCCATGTCGGCGCTGTCGATCGCCAGGATGTCGACGGCATGGCGGTGATCGAGATGATGCAGGCGGTGCGCGATCTCTGGATCGAGCCTGCTGCCTACGATACGGTCGATGACGCGCATTCGGTATCCGCTTTCCCGCAAGGTCCGGGAGACGAGATCAGGCTCAGTCGTTCCGGGCCGCCAGCTTTCGGGCGAACGTATATCGAAACGCGTCCACTGCAATCGCCTGCAGCCATCTTTTCCCATTCAGGCGGTAAGACGCAGGACGGGCCCTGATGCCGGGGCGAACTCGTGGCGCTACGGCGCCGCTGCCCCCGCGGTCAGGGGAGGGCGGTAGAAGGCTCCGATTTCGCGGATCAGATCGCGCCGCTGCTCCTCCACCAGATCCGCGAGGATGTCATCGTGATCCCGGCTGATGACCGAGAGCAGACGCACATTCGGATACTTGCCTTCGAAAACAACGAACACTTCCGCCTCCCCAGAAGGGTCGAGGGGATCGAGGCAGTAATGGTTAGCCATACCGAGACTCCGAGCCATCGCGACAAGAACTGGATTTCATCGAAACCCTTCCGACAAGGCGGCCACCAAGCAATCACTCGTCGTTTCTAATCTTCCGAAACCTGTATCTTTCGGAAAATGATCTGTTCGGCCACACAGCATTTCCAAGCGGCACATAGCGATGAAGACGATCACTCCCATGCCTTGGGGACATCGGCCTCGAATCGGCTGCTCCGATTGCCTTCACGGCTATCACGCAAAAGTAATGACCGCTACCAAAATGGGTCCAAAATCAGCAATTCCACAGTATTCACATAATTTGGAAAGAGAATGGTATCCTTGACTGGTACCAAAACAGGAGATGCCCGTCGGTCCGGCCGTGGCCATCGTCCTTATGTGCGCAGGCGCAGCCGGTAGGCGTAGGCATCGCCGCGGAAGAGCCCTTCGACATACTCGATCAAGCGGGAATCGGTGCCGTAGGAGCGGCGCTTGATCAGCAGGCAGGGAAGCGGCTCGGAAAAGCCGAAGATCGCGCATTCCTGCGCCTCGGGGGAGGCGGCCTCGATGGTTTGCTCGCAGTCGACCAGGGGAACACCGCACTCGGCGAGACGGGCATAGATGGACCCCGACAGGTCGACCTCGGCGAGGCCGGGCGCGAGACCGAGATCGTACCAGGCCTTCTCCACGGAGAGGGGAATGCCGTCCCCCATGCGCACACGCACGAGTCGGAGGAACCGGGCGGTGGACGAGAGACCGAAGATCGAGGCGATGGAGCGGTCCTCGCCGATCGTCCGTTCGAGAATGCGGGAGGAGGGGACGCGACCCAACTCGTGCATCTCCTCGGTGAAGCCCTTGAGACGCTCCATCCCGGGCTTGATGCGCCGGAAGCCGTCTTCCACGATGTAGCCGTTGCGGCCATGCGCGCTCACCAGCCGCTGCTGGCGCAGAGCGTCGTAGCATTGCTGGACGGTCTTCCTGCTGATGCCGAGATCCTGCGCAAGCTTCCGTTCGGCTGGCAGCGTGGCTCCGGGACCAAGAACACCGTCCGTAATCATGGCCCGGAACTGGTGCTCCAGCTGCCGATACATCGGAAGAGCCGTATCGTTCTGGATGCGGAGGTTCGCGAAAACGCTTAGTGTTTTGGTCAATGCGGCGGCATCGTGCGAAGAGCGTGCGGGCAGCGTGTCACTGTCCCTTCCTTACAGGATCTTGCGGCGGGCTCGCTACATGGGAAGCGCCTTCGTGCTCGGGAGTTTCGTCGCGGCCGGCACGTTCCGGGTCGACCGGCTTCCCCATCCCGGCGAATCCCTCCTGGCCTCCGCCGTCGCCTGGGAGCCAGGAGGCAAGGGGTTCAATGTCGCCGCCGGCCTGCGCAGGCTCGGTGTGGAGGTCGATGGGCTGATCCCGGTGGGTACGGACCATCTCGCGGCGCTGGCGGATCCCGCGCTTCGGCGGTTGGGCCTGCCCGCCGCCATGATACGGCACCATCCAGGCTCCACCGGCATCGGCGTCGGCTTCGTCGGGGCCGATGGCGAGAATTGCCTCGCAGTCCATCCCGGCGCCAACCTGCTCCTGTCGCGGGAGACCGTGCGCTCGGCGGCGGCGAGCCTCACCTCCTCCGCGATGGTGATCGCGCAGTTCGAGATCGGCGACGACGCCATCGCCGAAGCCTTCGTGACGGCGCGCATGGCCGGCGTCCCGACCCTGCTCAATCCGTCGCCGTTCCGGATGACGCAGCCGGAGATCTTGTCGGGGATTCTGGCATCCACCACGATCCTCGTGGTGAACCAGACCGAGGCAGAGGCTCTCCTCGGATTCCTGTACCCTGGACGAGCCAGCGGTCATAACCTGCGCGCCGTGGCCGGGAAGCTCGCTGAGGCGCTGCATGCACGTGGCGTGGAGGCGCTGGTGGTCACCTTCGGCGCGGCCGGGGCGCGGATCGTCCTCGGCGGCTCGACCGTCCTGGACCAGCCGGCCTTCCCGGTGACGGCGATCGACACGATCGGTGCCGGCGACGCCTTCATCGCAGGCCTGGCGGCGGGCCTCCTGACGGGCAGATCCTGGAGTGAGTGCGGACGGATGGCAGCCGCCTGCGGCGCCCTCGCGGTGACACGAAGCGGCGTCCTCGATGCACTGCCCGATCCAGGTGAGGTAGCGGAATTCCTCTGCGCCTACCCACCCCCGATGGAGGCCCCATGACCCGGCCGGGTTGGGGATGGCGGCCCGCCTCAGCGATAAGTGCCCCTGACTTCGTCGAACGCGTAGGTCCGGGCATCCCGGCCCGTCGCAGGGCGCACCTTTCCATCCTCGCCACGGACCGTGCCGGTGAGGGTCACCCGGATGGGAGGCCATGCGAGGGGCTTGAACGAATCCTCCGCTAGGATCTCGAGCTGACCCAGGCTCTTGCCCATCCCGCAGGGTTGCCCGTCATCGGAATCGCAGGCGGCGGTGTCGTCGGACCCGGCGGGGACCTCGCCGACCACCCTCCAGCGAAGCGGCACCTTGCTGAAATGCAGCAGGAGGAAGCTGAGGCTGTGCGCGCCCGCCGCTCCATAGGATGTCAGGCGCAGGCCCATCACCAGACGAATCCGGTTCACCGGCCTCGTCACGGCTCCGAGTGCCTCATCCACTTGGGGAGCGTCCCCGTTGCGGTTGCCGGTCCCGATCTGCCCGATATCGGCCTGCACGCCCTTGAGGCGCCAGTGCATTTCCTCCAGGGCGAAGGTTGCGGCGGCGATGGTCCGCCGGTTGGGCATCTCTGCATTTTCCCCTGGCGCCGCCATCGTCGCAAAGCCTGTGAACCAAGTTCCGGTCGAGGTGGAGATCGTTGTCCCGTACCAGAACTCCGCCGGGCGCCCGTCCTTCATCCGGCAGGTTCCGGTCTCGGCGCGCGCTGGAATCCCGCAGATCGCCGCCAGAACGGTCTCCTTCGGCGGCTGAACGACGTCCGGATCGGCCGAGGCGGGCGAGAGCCCGCCGACTACCGAACCGGCCAGGACCAGCATCGCCCACACACTCACGCGCCTCGAACACCCATGTCGATCACTGGATCTCTTCACGAGGCCAGACCGGGGATGGCCCCCACGGGGCCGATACGGGATGGAACACATGGACGGTGAAGCCTCGCCGGCATCCAGCATGCCGGACAGTGAGAGATCGGCCCCAGAGGGCAATGCCCGAGCACCCGCCCCGGCAATCCGGATCATTCGAACACACCGGCATTGGCCGCCTTCGCAGCAGCGGCGGAGCGGGAGGTGACGTCGAGGGCCCGCAGAAGCGCCGAGACGTGGATCCGGACCGTGAACGGGGAGATGTCCAGTTCCCGGGCGATCTCCTTGTTGGTGTGCCCCATGGCGACGAGACGCAGGACGTCGCGCTGGCGCTGCGTGAGCGGCGGAAGGGTGAGGCGCGGGGTGGTGAGGCCCGAGGCGGTGCTTCGCCTCATCACGCTCTCGCCATCGCGCAGCGCCGCGATCGCCTGCGAGATCTCTTTCGCGGGCAGGGATTTCCCGATGAACCCGTCGGCGCCCTCGGCCAAGACGGCGCGGATCACGGCTTCGTCCTCGATTCTGGAGACGACGATGATCGAGGCCTTCCGGAATTCCTCGCGCAGCGCACCGATGGAGCGATGGGGATCGATCCCGGGAAAATCCGGATCGAGGAGAAAGGTCTGCGGTGGTGGCCCGGCGCGCGACAGTGCCAGAACCTGCTCCATCGAGGCGGCTTCTCGAACGAGGGCTTCCGGGTAGAGCCGTTCGGCGATGTGGATCATCCCCGCGCGGAACAGCGGATGGTCATCGGCGACGATGATCGTCTCTTTCAACGTCCCGATCACTCCACTCCCGACCAGGGCATCGGATTCATCCCGCATGGGACCGAGCTGGTGGCTTACTGCCTGGACACAGACAGGAAAGGTCAAGGCGGACGCCATAGGTCATGTGTACTAGTAGACCGATTTTTAACAGGTGCATAGAAGCTTGACCGATTAAGGAACGAGAAATTGCCAGGATTTTTTAGAATAATTTTAATATTTAACGTACGGGATAATATTTATTAATAAAAATGTCGACTTATACTAGGGGTTTCAATTATTTTAGCCAGAATATGGAGCTGGAAAGATGTCGAATACTGAGCATCAAACGCAAGCTCAGGACAGGAGCGCCGATCTCAAAGCGGCTCCTGCGGGACCGGTTCAGGCAAAGCCGGCCGTTTCACCGAGCATCATCGCCCTGGCCGGTGGCATCGTGGCGGCGGGCGCTATCGCGGCCTTCCTGCTCATGGGTGGCGGAGAGATGGCGGGGACGGCGGAACGCCCGGCCCTGAACCTCGTCAAGACGAGCGAGATCGACAAGGCCGCCGAGACCCTGGTGCCGGAGGAGAAGGAGAAGCTCGTCACGCAGGCCAAGGCCTGCACCGCGCCGCTCGGCAACATGCGCCTGTCGAAGATGACGGCGAATGCCGGCGGCGTGGTGCGTATCCGGGCGGGCAACTACCTCTCGCCGGCCTTCAACGTCGCCGAGGGGCCGATCAACATCGCGGTCCCGTTCCCCGCCCCCTACGAGGTCGGCAGGGGAGAGATCGTCGTCGAGGGCGCGGCCAAGGACGTCTTCTTCGAGCTGACGCCGGGCCTGAAGATCGACACGACGGGCGGCGTCCAGCGGATCCCCGTCATCTGGAACACCAGCAAGCCCTGCGGAGGCTGACCGATGTCGAAATCCGCCATCATCCCGTTCGTCATCTCGGGACTTCTCGTCGCGATCCTGACGCCTTTGCTGATGAGCACGGAGTACGGGCCGGTGGCATGGTGGAACGCCGCCGGAAGTGAGTTGCGCTGGCAGGCCGCCATCGGATCGGCCGCCGCCCTCTTCGCCGCCCTCGGCCTCGTGGTGACGGCCACGGCCGCGCGGCGGGCCGAGGCGGGCCTGGGGCAACCGGCCGGGGGCTTGAGCCTGCCGCGCCTGCTCTTCGCCCCGCGCCGCATCGTCGAGGCACGTTCACCCGACGAGGTCATCGCCACGCTCGAGGGGATGGTCGGCCTCGCGCCGGTCAAGCGCGAGGTCAACGCCCTCATCGCCCGGCTCGAACTGGAGCAGCGCCGCCGCGCGGAAGGCCTACCGGTCTCGGCGATCAGCCAGCACATGATCTTCACCGGCCCGCCCGGCGTCGGCAAGACCGAGGTGGCGCGGGCGATCGGCGAGATCTTCCGCGCCCTGAACGTCCTGCGGCGCGGCCATCTCGTGGAGGTCGACCGCGCCGGGCTGGTGGCGGGCTATGTCGGGCAGACCGCCGCCAAGACCCTGGAGAAGTGCCAGGAGGCCCTCGACGGGGTGCTCTTCATCGACGAGGCCTACACCCTCGCGGGCGGGTCCGGCGGCGGCGATTTCGGCAAGGAGGCGATCGACACCCTGCTGAAGTTCATGGAGGACAACCGCGACCGGATCATCGTGATCGTGGCCGGCTACACCAACGACATGCGCCGGTTCATCGACACCAATCCGGGGCTCGCCGGCCGCTTCACCAAGACCATCGAGTTCCCGCCCTACAAGCCGAAGGAGCTGTGCGAGATCCTCCGGCGCATGGCCGCCCGCCAGCAATTCACGCTGCCCGAGGGGTTCGAGGCGGCGCTGACTCCATGGCTCGCCCAGCGCTCCCGTTCCGACGACTGGTCGAACGCCCGCGAGATGCGCACCCTCCTGGAGAAGGCCCGCGAAGCGCAGGCCGCCCGCGTCGCCCTGGAGGGCGGCGACATGCGCCGCCTGGAGATCGTCGACCTGCTCTTCGCGATCGGCGAGGACGCCTGAGGGCCAGCGCCCCTTCCGGACCGCGACACGCACCGCGCCCGACCCGCATCAAGGCACGTCACATCCATGGAACGCCTCGACAAGCATCCCGCCGCCCTCTTCCTGGCCATCGTGCTCGGCGCGACCGCCCTGGTGGTCGCCCTACGGCCGGACGTGCTCGCCCCCCTGGCGGCGACACCCTCGGCCCTGCTGCGCAACGTCCTGATCCTGGGGGGAATCGTCGGCGGCCTGCTCGCCGCCACCTACATTCCGGCGCGGATCGCCGGCATGCGGCGCGCGATGGATCAGGAGAGGGCGAACCGGAAGATCCGTCCGATCCAGTTCGAGGATGACGGCGCGGCGGTGGAGAAGAAGGACCTCCTCGCCACGGCGCTGGCGACCCTGGACGGCATGGTCGGCCTCGCGCCGGTGAAGGCGGAGGTGAAGGGCGTCATCGCCCGGATGCAGGTGGAGCAGCAGCGCCGCGCCCAGAACCTGCCCGTGGCGGCCATGAGCCAGCACATGGTCTTCACCGGCCCTCCCGGCGTCGGCAAGACCGAGGTGGCGCGGGTGCTCGGCAGCGTCTTCAAGGCGCTGAAGGTGCTGCGCAAGGGACATCTCGTCGAGGTCGACCGGGCCGGGCTGGTGGCGGGCTATGCCGGCCAGACCGCGATCAAGACCCTGGAGCGCTGCAAGGAGGCCCTCGACGGCATCCTGTTCATCGACGAAGCCTACGCGCTGGCACCCGGCGGGGCCGGCGGCGGCGATTTCGGCAAGGAAGCGATCGACACCCTGCTGAAGTTCATGGAGGACAACCGCGACCGGATCATCGTGATCGTGGCCGGCTACACCAACGACATGCGTCGGTTCATCGACACCAATCCGGGTCTCGCCAGCCGTTTCACCAAGACGATCGAGTTCCCGCCCTACAGCCCGCCGGAACTCGCCGAGATCCTGCAGCGCATGGCGGCCAACCAGGGCTTCGTCCTGCCGGAGGGCTTCCAGAAGGAGCTGATCCCCTATGTGAGCGCCCGCTCCCGCGCCGAGGATTGGGCCAATGCCCGCGAGATGCGCACGGTGCTGGAGAAGGCCCGCCAGGCCCAGGCGATGCGGCTCTCCGCCCATCCCGGCGGCGACATCAACCGGTTCGAACCCTCGGACATCGCCGCCGCCCTCGGCAGCCAGGGCGCCGGCGCGATCGACATGGAGGAGGCGCGCAGGGTCATCGGCCGCCTCGAGGCGATGATCGGGCTCGCCCCGGTCAAGCAGCAGGTGAAGACCGTGGTGGCGCGGGTCCTGGTGGATGCCAAGCGGCGCGCGGAGGGCATCGAGGTCGGCGCGGTGAGCCAGCACATGGTGTTCACCGGTCCTCCCGGCGTCGGCAAGACCGAGGTGGCGCGCATCATGGGCGACATCTTCAAGGCTTTGGGCGTCCTGCGGAAGGGCCATGTGGTGGAGGTCGACCGCGCCGGGCTAGTGGCGGGCTATGTCGGGCAGACCGCGGCGCGGACCCTGGAGCGCTGCAAGGAGGCCCTGGACGGCATCCTGTTCATCGACGAGGCCTACACGCTGGCCGCAGGCGGCGGTGGTGGCGGCAGCGATTTCGGCAAGGAGGCGATCGACACCCTGCTGAAGTTCATGGAGGACAACCGCGACCGGATCATCGTCATCGTGGCCGGCTACACCGAGGACATGAGCCGGTTCATCGACACCAATCCGGGGCTCGCCGGCCGCTTCACCAAGACGATCGAGTTCCCGGCCTACGATCCCTACGATCTCCTCGAAATCCTGCGCCTGATGGCGACCCGGCAATCGTTCCGGCTGCCGGCCCGGTTCGAGACCGTGCTGCTCCCGTGGATCGAGCGGCGCGCGCAAGGCCGCGACTGGGCGAACGCGCGCGAGATGCGCACGCTCCTCGAGCGCCTGCGCGAGGCCCAGGCCCTGCGGCTCTCGGCCGATCCGCTCGGCGATCACGGCCAGTTCGAACTCGTCGACGTCGAGCGCGCCATCGGGGGCGCGGCGCCCTCCGCCACGGCGTCGTGACCGCATGAGATCCGGCACGATGACCGCGCGCGCCGCCGTCCATGGCAGCCTGTGGTACGAGGATCCCTGGTACCGCCTGGCCTGGCTCGCCCTGCCGCAGGCCGGCACCGTTCTGCTCGCCAACCTGCTCTTCGCCCTCGTGGCGCAGGGCGAATGGGGTCGGCCCGCCACCGGGTCCCGGCAGCGCGCCGCCGAACTCGAAATCCTGCGCGACCGCGCGGGCGGGGAGGGCGACGCCGCCGCGCTAAACCAGCTCGCGGCCGGAGCCAAGGCGGGGGAGATCGACGCTCAGACCCGGCTGGCGACCCTTTACGATCCCCTCGTCGCCGGACGATTCCCGCGCAAGACCGTGCCGAGCGATCGTGGGCGCGCAACCGAGCTTTACCGGGCCGGCAGCGATGCCGGGGATCCCGCCGCCATGGCGCGCCTCGCCGACCTGCTGCTCGAGGATTCCAACCCAGGCGACGACCGGACACGGGGATGTCGCCTGGCCAAGGCCTGGCTCGACCATCCGGCGACGACGCGGGACATGCTCCGCGGGGAGGAGCGCCTGGCCGAGAAGCTCGCCCGCTGCCTCGTCGATGCCGAGAGCGGCATTCCCCAGGATCCGCGGCGGGCCGGCGACCTCATCGTCGACACCCTCCGGCTGAAATACGAACCGTCGATCCGCACCTATGTGCGCGGCCTCGGCCTGCACAAGCCCGCGCTGATCCGCGCGCTGCAGGAGGCGATGGCGGCGCGGACCGTCGGCCGCTACACCGGTCCGGTGGACGGGCTCGTCCACCCCGAGACGATCGCGGCGCTGGAACGGGAGGCGGGCCTGCGCCCGTTCCTGCCGGAGCCCGCCCCGGAGCGCCGCGCCGAGACCGGCACCGGCCTGACGGCGGAGGAGTTCCGCAGCCTCGCCCAGGCGGCGACCCGGGATCTCGCCGCCCTGGCGCGGGTCCAGGCCATCGCCGACCGGGGGGATGCCACCGCGCTGGCGACCCTCGGCTACCTCTACAGCCCGTTCCTCAACAAGGGCGAGGTCTTCGCGCCGGACGCCCGGCGGTCCGCCGCCAATTTCGAGCGGGCCGCAGCGGCCGGCGCCCGCGACGCCGCCGCCCAGGCGGCGGGTCTCTACGACAAGGGCGCGGGCGCCCTGGAGAAGGATCCGGACCGGGCGGCCTCCCTCATCCTTCGCCAGCTCGAGCTCGATCCGGGCTACCAAATCTTTCTGACGGACCCGGTCTTCGGCGCGACCTGGAGCCCCGCCTTCTGGGGAGCGCTCCAGCGGGCGCTGGCGGCGCGAGGCATCTACACCAACCCGGTCGAGAGCCGCCGCAACGACGCGGTCATCGCCGCGATCCGACGCTTCGCCCAGGCGAACGGGACGGCCCGGAGCCCATCGAGACCATGAGCAACGCGCGAGACGAGTGGCTGCGCGCGCACGCGGCCCTATGGTACGGCGATGCCCGCTACCGCCTGGCCTGGTTCGGCTTGCCGCAGGTGGTGACACTGGGGCTGGCGGGGCTGTGCCTGTCCCTGGCCGCGCAGGGGGAATGGGGCCAGCCGGCCACCGCCTCGAAGGCGCGGGTGGCCGAGCTGACGACCTTGCGCGACCGGGCCGGCAAGGAGGGCGACCTTAAGGCGTTCCAGGAACTCACCGCCGCGGCCACGCGCAACCAGATCGACGCCGCGACCAAGCTCGGCACGCTCTACGACCCGCTGACCGCCGCCTATTTCCCGAAGAAGCCGTCGCCCAACGACTTCTCCCGGGCCGCCGCCCTCTATGCTCCCGGCGCCGCGGCGGGCGACCTCCTGGCGATCACGCGCCTGGCCGACGTGCTCCTCGACCCCGCTAACCCCAATGGCGACTTCAAGCGGGGCTGCCGCCTCGCCCAGACCTGGATGGACGACCCGGAGACGCTCAACCGCACGATCTCCGGCGAGGAGCGCGTCACCGTCAAGCTCGCCAAATGCTATGTCGAGCCCGAGAGCGGCCTGCCGCAGGATCCCGTCAGGGCAGGCGAGCTGGTGACCGCCGTGCTGTGGCGCAAGCACCAGCCGACCATCGACGCCTTCGTCAACAATCTCGGCATGCAGAGCCCGGCCCTGGTGGCGGGGATCCAGCGCCATCTCGCCAAGTCCGGGCGCTATATCGGCCTCGTGGACGGGCGCGCCAATCCCGCCATCGTCACGGCCCTCCAGGTGGAGGCCGGGATCAAGAACACCGTCGCGGCCCCGCGGCCCGAGCCGCGCAAGGTGGCGCCGAGCGGGCCGGCCCCGGAAGTCACGGCCCTGGCGGGGGCCGCCATGGCGGGAGACCGGGGCAAGATGGCTCAGCTCAAGAGCCGGGCCGATGCCGGGGACGTGGACGCGCTCACCGCCTATGCCCGCCTGTACAACCCGGTGAGGAACAAGGGACAGGTCTTCGCGCCGGATTCTCAGGTCTCGGTCGCGTATTACGAGCGGGCAGCCGCCGCCGGCAGCGGCGGGGCTGCCGGCGAAGCCGCGGTGCTCTACGATTCCGGCTGGGGCAACCTCGCTAAGGATCCGAGAAAGGCGGCCGCCCTCGCCCTGCGCGGCGTCGACCTCAAGGACGATCAGGTCACCTTCTGGCTGCTGTTCGAGGAAGCGGGCAGTTGGAGCGGCCCGTTCTGGGGCGCCCTCCAGGCCGAGCTGACGGCGCGCGGCTTCTACACGCTCCCCGTCGAGAACAAGCGCAACCCCGCCGTCATCACGGCCCTGCGCGCCTACATGAAGGCGAAGTCGTGAGCGGGACCGACCGGCTCGGCGCGCATGCGGCGCTCTGGTACGCGGATGCGCGCTACCGTTCCGCCTGGCTCGTCCTGCCCCAGGCCGCCATCGCCCTCGTGGCCGGCCTCGCGCTGCTGTTGCTGAAACCCTCGGCGGATTGGGGCAAACCCGCCGACAGCAAGGACAGCGAGAAGATCTATCTCGACCTCCTCGACAAGGCCGGCAAGGAGGGCGACAAGGCCGCCTTCGACAAGCTGAAGGCCGCGGCGGATGCCGGCGACATCTCCGCCCGCTCGTTCATGGGCGCCCTGTACAATCCCGAATGGGCCGGGATCTACGTCAAGAACCCCGTCAAGCCCGATGCCGCCACCGCCCTGAACTATTATCAGAAGCCCGCCGATCTCGGTTATCCGGGCGCCCAGCGGGGCATGACCGATCTCCTGCTCAACCGCGGGCGCGGCCAGTACGACCTCAAGCGCGGCTGTCGCTACGGGCTCGCCTTTCAGGCGAACCCGGTCGCGATCCGGAACAACTATCTGGGCTCGTGGTCGACACTCTTCTGGATCGCCGGCTGCTACGCCGACGCGGAGAGCGGCGTGCCGAAAGACCCTCAGAAGGCCGCCGACATCTACATGGACACGGTGGCGGCCAAGCTGCCGCTGGCCATCGGCACCTTCACCGACGATCTCGGCCGCCAGCCCTCCGATCTCGTGGCCGCGATCCAGCGCAATCTCACCCGGCGCGGCTTCTATTCCGGACCGGCCGACGGGGCGGCGACGCCCCAGACCCAGGCGGCCATCCGTGCCCTGTCCGGCACCGCCGCCGCTCCGCAGGCTCGGCCCACCGATCCGGGCCAGCCGCCGCCCCAGGCACGCCCCACGGCGCCGGCGCCGAGCACCGACGAGATGATGGCGCTCTTCAAGAGCGCGACCACCGACGCCGCCGCCGAGGGGAAGCTTCGCGCCCTGGCGGAGAACGGTGTGTCGGTGGCGCAGTATCTCTACGCGCTCCTCCTGTCGCCGGCCAACACCAACAAGCAGCGGATCACCACGCCCGACGCCGCCCTGGCGAGCCGCTATCTCGACCGCCTCGTGGCGGAGCGGTCCTTCGCGCCCGCGGCCGCGGCGGCGGCCTTCCTCTACGATATCGGAGGCGCCAATCTCCCCCGCGCCCCCGGAAAGGCGGCGGACATGACGATCCGCGCCCTCGAATTGAAGTCCACGGACATCATTCAGAATCTCAGCGAGGACCAGTGGGGCGCCGGCTTCTGGGCGGCGCTGCAGCAGCGACTGGTCGACCGGAATCTTTATCACGGCCGTATCGTCGATCAGCGCAACGACCGGACCATCCAGGCGGCGCGCCGCCTCCTCGGCAACCCTTAGGAGATGCCCGTGGCGGCTGATCGCGGTTCGAATTCCCTGGCGTACCCGGTGCGGCTGGCCCGGTGCTGCCTCGCCCTCCTGGCGGGGATCGTCGGGCTCGGCCTCGTCCTGCCCGGCGCCGCCGAGGCGCAGATCAAGGTCCGCAAGGCTGATTGCTACGTCGAGGCCGATGGCAGGATCGCCATCAACGGCGTCTGCGAGTTCCTGACCGACGCGCGCAGCTACGGGACGGGCGGCTTCCGTCTCGCCACTTACGAGAACGGCTACCTCCGCTACGGGGTGGTGGTGGCGGTGACGAGCCCCGGAAGCGGCACGGCGACATGGAACGAGACGCCCGGCGGCAAGCCCGACGAGGGTCCCTCCGAGGCCGTCACTTCCGGCGGGGCCTGCTGGACGGGGCCACGCACCCGGACCTGCGCCTGGAAGATCGGCGAGGGCCGTCCCGGTTTCGCCGGGGGCGGCGTCGCGCCAGCACCCGGGATCGGCGCGCCCCGCACCGCCGATTGCCTCATCGAGGTCGGGGGCGCGGCGCGGATCGACGGCCCCTGCCAGTTCCGGGCGGATGCCGGACAGGACGGGGCGGGCGGATTCGAGGTCCGGTCCTATGCCAGGGGAGGGCTGGACTTCATCGCGCGGCTCACCCGCGATCCACGGGACCCGCAGAAGGCCACCGCCTCGTGGAACGAGCGCCCCGGCGCACCGCAGGCGACGGCTCCCCTCGGCACCCTGGCGCCCAAGGGGCCGTGCTGGGAGGGTGCGGGCGCGCGTCTCTGTGTCTGGGAGGCCGGACAGTCTCGCGACGCGTCGGACCGGCCCGCCGCCGGTACCGATCCGGGCCGCGTGCCGCCGACCGAGACCGCGCGCCCGGCCTCGCCGCCCGTGCCCCGGGACAATGCGGGGACGGGGGCGGAGACGGGGGAGACGCCGCCGGGGATGGTCCTGAAGTTGACCTTCAAGGGCCGCTGCGAATCGCTGGTGATCGATGGCGAGGACATCACCGCGTCCTGCGCCCCCACCGCCAGGAATTCCTCCACCACCGGGTCGGCGCGTGCCGAGTTCGTGTTCGGAACCTCCGACGACCGGGAGGTCAGCTTCCTCGCATCGGCGAAGGGATGGGTCGAGAGCGGCACCCTGCGTCAGCCCATCGACGAAGTGATGTACGAGGAGCGCGGCCAGAGCCTCCTCGTGAAGGCCAAGGGCGTCTGCGAGATGCCCAACCCCATGGGCGGCCCCGTGGTGATCACGTGCAGCGCCCAGACGTCCAACAGCACCTACACCGTCCGCTTCCGCACGGATGGCGGCAAGCCGGTCCTGGAGCGGTCCAGCCCCGGCTGAGCGCCCGCCACGACTCGCCCGTTCCATCCCGAAGCCGAGGAGAAGCCCATGACACACCGCCTCCCGAACGCGGCCCTCCGGTCCACCGCGCCGCTGCAATGCTCGGCCCTCCGATCCTTGGCCCTGCGATCCTTGGCCCTTCGATCCTTGGCGCTCGCCGGCCTCCTCGGGCATGGCCTCGTGCTGCCGGCGCTCGCGGAGACGGAGAACAAGACCGCCCGCCCGGGCCAGCGGATCTTCCTCCAGGGCTTCACCCATTATTTTCCCCAGCAAGGGTGCCGTTCCAAGGCGGCCTTGATCAGCCTCGTCTCACCGCCGCGCGGCGGGCGCGTCGAAACCCGGCGGGAGCTGAGAGTACTCGGCAGCAAGATCGACGAGCGAGGCGCCACAATTCCGCAGGTGGATGGCTGCGAGGACGTGAAGAAGGATTCGATGTCGATCTTCTACACCGCACGGCCCGATTTTTCCGGTCTCGATACCCTGTCCGTCGCCGTGACCTTCGGCGACGGGACGACGGTGCCCTACACCTTCCGGATCACGGTGCCGGAGGGCGAACGCCGCCAGGCTCCTGCAGTCTCGCAGGCGCCGGCCCCGCGCGGCAACGGCGCGGGCCAGGCCGCCGGGACCACCGCGACGGCACCGGCGGCGCGGGCCGCCAGCACCGGCGACTTCCTGCGCGATACGGTCCGAGAGGCGACGCCCGCTACCCGGCAGGCGCCGGAATCTCCCCCTGCGAAGGCGGCCAATGCACCGGGCGCTACCGCCTCCGCACCTCCCGCCCGCGTCGAAGCCCCGCCGCCCGCTCGGATCGAAGCCCCAGCGTCTCCACCCGCCCCGCGAGAAATGGCGCCCGCGCCCCGGCCCCGTCCGGCTCCCATGCCACAGCTATGAGGTGTCCCGTGTCGGAATCCGGTGGTCCGAAGGGGCGCTGCCGCGGCACCGCCGACGATGACCTGCGGAGCGGTGCAATGAGGCGATGACGCAGCTTCTCATCGGGGCGATCGTCGCCCTCGGCGCGATCCTCTATGGCGCACGCGTGCGGCAGATGCTGAATGCCGCCACGCGTGCGCATTTTCCGCGACGAATCCTGCTGGTCTACATCCTCGTCCAGACACTGATCTTCGGGGCCGTCCTTGCAGGCGGCATCTGGCTGGTGTCGTGGCTGATGCGCTGACGGGGGGATGACCGGCAGCGCCTTTGCGGAGCGGGATCATTGCTTAGAACCGGGCACCATGCCGTCCGGCTCCGACGGCCCCTCAGAGCCGGCTTCACACCGGTCAAATCATGGCTGTTCTTGTCTGGAGAACCGAAGGTCCCGATGAATCGCACATTCGCCTTTCCCGTCGCCGTGATGGTCAGCCTGCTCGGCAGCATCGTCGTCGAGCCGTCCTACGCCGCCGGCATGAATACGCAGACATATTCCCCGGACTACGATAAATGCATGGACAAATCCGGTGGCGTCACAGCCGAGATGCTGGATTGTGCGTCCGCTGAACTGTCGCTGCAGGACAAGAAGCTGAACGCCGCCTACCAGACGCTCATGCGCAAATCGACGGACGAGGAGAAGACCGCGCTCCGCGATTCTCAGCGGGGTTGGCTGGCCTACAGGACCGCCTCCTGCAAGCTGACGATGATCTTCGGAGGAGGCGGAACCATGGACTTGATCGCCGCCTCGAGCTGCAATCTCGATGAGACGGCGCGGCGGGTGTTCTTCCTGGAAAGCCTGCTCGCCGAGTAGGGCCGTCCGACCGAAGGCATCGGCAATGGCGCATTCGTCCAAGCGGTGACGCGAATCGTCAATCCGACTCGGCGCCTTGCTTCCATAGCTCGGACCATCTCCCTCCCGAACAGGATAGCCTTCCATGCCCTTCGTCACGACCAAGGACGGCGTCGAGATCTTCTACAAGGATTGGGGTTCCAAGAGCGCCCAGCCGATCATGTTTCACCATGGCTGGCCGCTCTCCTCAGACGATTGGGACGCGCAGATCCTGTTCTTCCTGCAGCACGGCTACCGCGTCGTGGCGCATGACCGGCGCGGTCATGGCCGCTCGGCCCAGGTCGATAGCGGCCATGACATGGATCACTACGCCGCCGACGCCTTCGCGGTGACGGAAGCGCTGGACCTGCGGAACGCCGTGCATATCGGTCATTCCACCGGCGGCGGCGAGGCCGCCCGCTATGTAGCGAGGCACGGAGAGCCGGCCGGACGCGTGGCGAAAGCCGTGCTGGTCTCCGCGGTGCCGCCGCTGATGGTCAAGACGGAAGCCAATCCCGAAGGCCTGCCGATCGAGGTGTTCGACGGGTTCCGCGCGGCCACCGCCGCGAACCGCGCGCAGTTCTTCCTCGACGTGGCGAGTGGGCCCTTCTACGGGTTCAACCGCGACGGCGCGACAGTGCAACAGGGCGTGATCCAGAATTGGTGGCGCCAGGGCATGATGGGCAGCACGAAGGCCCATTACGACGGCATCGCGGCGTTCTCCGAGACCGATCAGACGGACGATCTGAAAGCCATCACCGTGCCGACGCTGGTCCTGCATGGGGACGACGACCAGATCGTTCCCATCGCCGATTCTGCGCTGAAATCGGTCGAACTCCTGACCAATGGCACGCTCAAGACCTATCCCGGCTTTCCGCACGGAATGCTCACCACCCACCACGACGTCATCAACCCCGACCTCCTCGCCTTCGTGAAGGGCTGATCCGGGTTTTCGCGACGGCGGTCACGCCGTCGCGTCCCTCGTCGACCGCCCCGTCAGCGCCTGCTCCAGCGAGCGGATGATCGTGGCGCCGTCGCAGGGCTTGCCCAGGAAGTCACTGGCGCCCGCCGCCAGGAGGGTTTCGCGCAGGGCCTCGGTCGGGAACGCCGTCACGAAGATCACCGGCACCCGCGATCCCAGGGCGCGCAGACCCTTCTGCATCTCAACGCCGGTCATGCCGGGCATCTGCACGTCGGTGATGATGCAGTCGGGCGCGTCCGCCGAGCAGGTAGCCAGGAAGTCGCAGGCCGAGGCGTAGATGCGGGCGGTGTAGCCGAGGGAGCGCACGAGGCTTCCGGTCGCCACGCGTACGTCCTCGTCGTCGTCGACGATCGCGATCACAGGCGGAGTTGGCATTCCACTGACCTAAGGGTTCACCGCCCGGTCCCCGTGATCGGGGAGGGTTGGCCCAGGCCGAGATATGGCCCCTCGCGCCTTGGGTTGGAATCATACGGAGGTTTGCCGGGCCCCACCTTTCGGCAAAGGCCGGCAGATCGGTCACCGCGTCGGCGCACCGCCGGCATGGGAGATCCCGAGGGACTCGGCACTCCGAACCAGATCGGCCAGGGAGCGCGCCTTCATCTTGCGCATGACGTGGCCCCGGTGGATCTTCACCGTGATCTCGCTGAGGCCGAGATTGCCGGCGACCTGCTTGTTCATCAGGCCGGCGGTGACCTGCGCCATCACCTCCCGCTCCCGCGCAGTGAGGGTCTCGTAATCGGCCCTCAGATCGTCGAGGGCCGCATGCGCGCTGCGCTGGACCGCGTCGCGCGCCAACGCCGTGCCGATCGCGTCGAGAAGATCTTGCTCGCGGAACGGCTTGGCGAGGAAATCGACCGCTCCGGCCTTCATGGCTTTCACCGTCATCGGAATATCGCCGTGCCCGGTCATCAGGATCATCGGCAGGTCGATCCCCAGGGCGCCGAGTTGAGTCTGGAACTCGAGGCCGCTCACGCCCGGCAGGCGGACATCGACCACGAGGCATCCGGCGCCCAGGGGACGCGGCGCGGCGAGGAACTCCGCCACCGACGCGAAGGCAGCGCAGGTAAGATCGATGGAGCGGAGAAGACCCGATAGGGCATCCCGGATATCCGGGTCGTCATCGACGACGAACACGGTCTGCCTCGCGATCGATGCGCGTGCCGGCCCTGCCGCATTACCTCGGATCATGATCCCCTCTCGGCCGTCATCGGTATGGTGAAGTGGAAGGCGGCGCCCGGACCATCGTCGCGATCGTCATGGCCACCGATCCAGAGGCGACCGCCATGCGCTTCGACGATCGAGCGGCAGATCGCCAGTCCCATGCCCATCCCGTCCGCCTTGGTGGTGAAGAACGGCTGGAAGATCCGTTCGACGGCCTCCGCCGCGATTCCCCCGCCGCTATCGGCGACGGTGACGCGGACATGCTCGGTCCCGTCCGGGGCGACGCGGATGATCAGGAGACGGGGCCGCCCGATGACCGTCGCCATGGCCTGGATGGCATTCACCATCAGGTTGATGAGCACCTGCTGCAGCTGAACCCGGTCGCCATGGACCGGCGTCACGTCGGCCGCCACGTCACGCACCAATCGCACGTCATGGCGTACCATCTCGCGTTCGACGAGAAGTACGGCTTCTCCGATCATCTCGCGTAGATCGAGCCAGTCGCGCGGGGGCGGCGCCTTGGCGAGGAAAGTGCGGATCCGCGAGACGATCTCGCCGGCGCGGGTGCCGCTCGCCACGACCCGCGTCACCGCGGCCGAGACTTCGCCGAGATCCGGCGGGCTCCGCTTCAGCCAGCGCAACGCCGCCTCGCCATTGGTCACGATGGCCGCGAGGGGCTGATTGACCTCATGGGCGATGGAGGCGGTGAGTTCGCCCAGCGTCGTCACGCGCGCCGTATGGGCGAGCTCGGACTGAAGCGCCAACAGCGCTTCCTGCGCCTGCTTGCGCTCGGCGATGTCGAGGGCGAAGACCAGCACGCACTCGAACCCATCCGCATGGGACGGAAAGGTGATGCCGAAGAGAATCGGCACCCGCTCCCCCGAAAGCGAGCGGATCACGGTCTCCCCCTCGAAGAAGGTTTCGCCCCGCGCCAGCGCCAGCAACGACTCGACGAAGGTCGGCTCGTCCTCGAACAGGAAGGCGTCGAGGGATTGCGGCGCTGCGGCCCCCGTATCGGCTCCGATCAAGCGCCGCAATTCGGCATTGGCGTCGACGATGGTGACGCTGCGGCGCAGGTCGCGGACGACCTCCGGATGATCGTCGAGATAGGTGCCGAGGGACATCCCCGAATCGCGCGGGACCGCGTCGATGACCGCCTTCACCTGGCGCCAATCCTGCTGCAGGATCGCCACGCGGGCCGTGTCGAAGATGGTACGGTAGCGCCGCTCGCTTTCCGCCAGGGCGGCGTGGGCGCGCTTGCGCTCCGTGATGTCGGTATTGGTCTCCAGGACAGCGAGCGGCTGACCATCCGCATTGCGCTGGAGCGACCAGCGGCTCTCGACGACGACCCTGGCGCCCGACCGCACCGTCTGGACGAGCTCACCCTCCCACCGCCCGTTCCGCATCAGCGCGTCCCGGATCGCCGCCTCCCCATCCGGAAAGGCCGTACGCAGGAGGACGTGCACGTTGCGCCCCCGAACCTCGTCCCGGCGCCAGCCATAGAGGTCTTCCGCGGCGCGATTCCAGAACGTCACCGTGTCGGTGGGCGTACGCACGAAGATCGGATCGTGGGTGAGTTCGAGCAGTTCGGCCTGCTCCGCGAGGATGCGGGCCGCGGATTGATTGCGAAGCACCAGGAGCGCGCTGATCGCGATGGCCGCGAGGCTGACCAGGGCGCGCAGCAGCGCCGAGTCACTGTCGAACAGGCGATGCGATAGGAAATAGGCGACGGCCGTTAGGATGAGACACCCGGACGCCGTCAGGATCACCCCGTTCCGCTGGAATGCTCGCGCGGCGATGAGCACGACGACCACGTAAAGCACGGCCACCGCGCCTTCGAGCGGCGTGAACGCGTCGACGAGGAAGATGACCAGGGCGAGGCCGAGGGCGACGATGCCCAGGATTCCGCCCGGTCGCCGGCCCTCCGGCGGGGCGGCGGGGCGGAAAGGCGAGGGGGCCGCTACGACAGGCGCGTCCATCGCCCCTCCGCGGCATCGACGGCGCCCCGACCCACCCTGTCGTCCGGTCGCCCGGCTAACGGCACCGTCACGGAGAACAGCGATCCCGTACCCTCCACGGACCGAACCGTGATCCTGTGATCCAAGGCCAGTGCCGTCTGGCGCACGATCGCCAGGCCGAGGCCGAGACCCGGCTGGGTATGCTCGCGCCCGCCACGGTCGAAGGCGTCGAAGATCGTTCCGCACCGGGACGACGGAATCCCCTCGCCCTGGTCGTACACCGCGATCGCCAGATGCTGCCCACGCCTGCGGCATCCGATCAGAACGGTCCCGTCGCAGCGGGAATACTTGATGGCATTGCCGATGAGGTTGCGCAGGATCGCCATGAGCATCGTCGGATCGGTGTCGACCATCCTCGTCGATGGCCGGAAGCGAAGCGTGATCCCGCTGGCACGAGCATGACCGCCCCACTCCGCCTGCAGTTCCTCGAACATGTGGCGCAGGCATACGGCTCCGCGTCGGATCGCCGGCCCGTTGCGGAGTTGCGATGAGCGCGCGAGGTCGTCGAGCTCGTGTCCCAGCCGGTGAAGCGCGCCCGTTGCTATGCCGAGGCGAGCGGCGACCTCCGGGTCGGAGCTGCGCTGCAGCGCGCGCTCGATGGCCATGACGGCGACCTGGAGCGGCTGCTTCAGGTCGTGCCCAGCCACGGCGAGGAGACGGGACATGGCGGCACAGGCCGTCTCGGCGCTCATACCTGCCTCCGCCCGTCCCGCCGGGCTCTGCGCATGAACGGCCTGAAGCATCGTCATCTCCCCATTCCCGGTGGCCTGGACGGCGGATGAAGCCTCGGCCGTTCGAGCGAACCATGAAGCGTGACCGGATGCCTGTGAACTATACTGTCGTTTACTACAGGGGTCACCGCGCGGCGCTCATACGGGCCATGATGGAGCGTGGCCGGGCGCATGCCCGTCCCTGATGCCGCGCGCCGCCGGACGGCTGCGCATCCGTCCGGCATCCAAGTCGCCATAAGTCGCCCCGCTCGTCTTGCACGTATGGTCCGTGTTTTGAACGATCCGCGTTCACCTCGAGAACACCTCTCCAACCGCGCTCACCATGGATCGCCGGACACGAATCAATGAGGCCTCGTGCTGATCCCGGTCGTTCGGCCAGGCACCATTCCCGATCGTCGGCGAGTGGGCGGTCGCCGGGAATTGGCACCGGCCCGTCCAAAACATCGCGCGATCGGACAAGCCAGGTGGCATGCCGTCCTGCAGCTACGGCAGTGACGACAGGACGAGACACTATCCGGGGCAGGAATGGCCCCTCCGGATTCGACGGCACGGAGTGATCCGAGATGACCGACACCCCCCTCGCGGCGGACACCGACGGCGACGAGCGCACGGCGCAAACCTTTCCCCGCCTCAGCGATGAAATGGAGCGCCGGGTGGCCGGCTACGGCACGGAGGAGATACTGCCGGAGGGTAGCCTCATCTTCACCAGAGGGCAGCGGCGGGTGGATTTCTTCCTCGTCCTCGCCGGCCGGATCGAGATGTTCGAGACCGACCATGACGGAACCGCCCGGGTCTTCGTGGTGCACACCGAGGGACAGTTCACGGGCGAACTCGACCTGTTCAACGACCGGGAGATCCTGGTCTCGGGGCGCACCGTGGTGGAGACGCGCGTGGTGCGGATCGATCGCGCCGCCTTTCGCCGCTTGGTCACCGCCGAGCCGGATATCGGCGAGATCATCATGCGGGCCTTCATCCTGCGCCGGGTCGGCCTGATCCGCCATGGGCGGGGAGGCGTCGTGCTGATCGGTCCCGGTCACCAGCGTGAGACCCTTCGCCTGGAGCGCTTCCTCGTCCGGAACGCCTACCCGCACCGCATCCTCGACACAGCGGGCGACCCGGCCTCCCGCCATGCCCTGGACGGATTCGGCCTGACCGAGGCCGACCTGCCGGTGGTGATCGCTCCGGGCGCTGCGGTGATGCGCAATCCTACGAACGCGGCACTGGCGGACGCGCTGGGGCTGACGGAAGCGATCGACCCCGGCCGCATCTACGATGTCGCGGTGATCGGCGCCGGACCGGCGGGCCTCGCCGCTGCGGTCTATGCCGCCTCGGAAGGGCTCGACACCATCGTCATCGAAGGGCTGGCACCCGGCGGTCAGGCCGGCACCTCCTCGAAGATCGAGAACTATCTCGGCTTTCCAACCGGGATCTCCGGTCAGGCGCTCGCCGGCCGCGCACAGGTCCAGGCGCAGAAGTTCGGGGCGCGTCTCGCGATCTCCCGCATGGCGACGGGGCTCGATTGCGGCGGGTCACCCTTCCGGGTGATCCTCGAAGATGGCACCGCCGTCCCGGCGCGCGCCGTCATCGCCGCCACCGGCGCCCGCTATCGCCGCCTGGATCTGCCGCGCTACGCGCATTTCGAAGGGCAGGGCATCCATTACGCCGCCACAGCCATGGAAGCGCAACTCTGCACCGGCGAAGCGGTGATCGTCGTGGGTGGCGGTAATTCGGCCGGTCAGGCCGCAATGTTCCTGTCCCGCACGGTGGCGCATGTCCACCTTCTCGTGCGGGCCACCGGTCTCGCCGCGACGATGTCCGATTATCTCGTGCAGCGGATCGCGTCGTCGCCGCGCATTACCCTGCATACGCAGACCGAGATCACCGCGCTTCTCGGTGAAGACACCCTGACATCGGTGACATGGACCGACCGGTCGAGCGGGATCAGTGAAACGAAGGCCATCGGCAACGTCTTCGTCATGATCGGTGCCTTGCCGAATACCGGATGGCTCTCGGACTGCCTCGGTCTCGATCCAAAGGGATTCGTTCCGACCGGCCTGCGGAGCGACGGGATGCCGGCCGCGTCTCCCTATGCCACAACGGTCCCGGGTCTTTACGCCGTCGGCGACGTTCGCGCGGGCTCGGTGAAGCGCGTCGCATCCGGGGTGGGCGAGGGATCGGTGGTGGTCCAGGCGGTCCACGGTTTCCTGCACCCGGAGCCCTGAAGGCACAGAGGCGAAACGCCAAGCCCGAGACCGGCGGGGGAGGGCTATGGCCGACAGGCTTTGGCTGGATTTGGGCCGGCTTCAGCGCGTTCGGACAGAACGTTTCCCACTCTGGACGCCGGATGCATGGCCGCCGTCAGGGAAAACGGAGCGGAGGACCGAATGGACCACTTGCTGGCCATTCGGTCCTCCGCCCTGAATTTCACTTGGCCTCGGATCTCACTTGGCCTCGGATCTCATTTCGCCTGCAGATCCGTCTTACGGCCGACCTGCTGGCGATCGGCCTCGACGGCCACCGGCGCCGTCGCCTTCCCCAAGGCGTCGATCCGGTCCCGCGCTCCGGCGGCGTCGAGCCCCGCCGGAGGCGTGTGGGATTGCGCGAAGGGCACGGTCGATGCCAGCGCGAGGATGGCTGCGAGACAGGGTCTGATCAGAAGGTTCATGGCCGCTCTCCCCGGAAATGACCGCGTTGCCGCGAGGCGATGGAAGCTCAGTCGGCGGGACCGCCGGACGTCGTGCCGAAATTCGGCACCGCGTGGTTCGTCTCGTCGGCGTTGCCGCCCTTGGCCGAGCTGTCGATGGTCCGGGACGCCTGCGCCTCATGACGGGATTGCAGGGAACCGGTCCCGTCCAGGTCCACCTGCTCGACGGTGCTGCGGGCCGGATGACGATCCGGCATGGCGAGGGCAGGGGCCATCAGGCCAAGCTGCAGGAGGGCGACGGAAGCGAGATGCTTGATCATGGTACGTCTCCGGATGTCAGACTGGTTTCGGGTCAGAACGGAGCCGCTCGATGTCTTCGCCGCGGCCCTGAGTTCATGTCCAGATCTTAATCCGTCCAAGCAATCTGAATATTATACGGCAGATCATCCGATCGATGCGTTGGTTAAACCGTCTCATACGAAGGTTTCGGCTTGCGCCGGCTCCGGCAGAACGGTGTTCACCGCCATGGCGGCTCGACCCTTCGGCCGCTCAACGCTGGCGCGTGGCCACGATGCCGAGTTGATCCGCCATGCGGACGAGGTCGGCGAGGGACCGGGCCTGCATCTTCTCCATGACCCGCCTCTTGTGAACCTTGGCGGTGATCTCCGTGATGCCGAGATCGGCGGCGATCTGCTTGTTCATCAGCCCCCCGATGGCGCATCGCATCACGTCGTTTTCCCGTGGGGTCAGCGTGGAGAACCTGGCTGCGAGTTCGCCCTGTGCGCGCCGATCGGCGAGGGCGGCGGCATCGGCCTCGAGCGCCTTGCGGATCGCGGCGAGCAGCACGTCCGCAATAAACGGCTTGGTCAGGAACTCGACGGCGCCGCCCCGCATGGCACGGACCGACATGGGGATCGTGCCATAGCCGGTCAGGAAGATGATCGGCACCGTATTGCCGTCCGCGCGCAGCATTTCCTGGACGGCCAGTCCGCTCTGTTCGGCGAGCCGCACGTCGAGCAGGATACATTCGGGTGATTGACGCAGGAGCGAGCCCGACAATCCGCTCGGATCCGCGTGACCGACTGCTGCCAGCCCATCGGACATACAGAGGCGGACCAGCGCTTCACGCAGCACAGGGTCATCGTCGACGATATGAATGGTCGCTTCGGGCATTGGTCTCGCGGGCGCGAATACGCTCGTCTCATACACGAATTGCGTAGCGCCTCGACTGCAAGCTTCGCACCGACCCCTAATTATCGTGCGCCGCACCGCAATCCCAGGGCGACCACCTCACCGCCTGGGAAAGGATCACGCATCGGAGATGGGGAGCGTGATGTGGAACGCGGCGCCTCCACCCGGCGCGGCATCGACACGGATGTCGCCCCCATGGGCATCGATGAGGTTGCGGCAGATCGCGAGGCCCATGCCCATGCCATTCGCTTTGGTCGAATGAAACGGCTCGAAGATCCGCGCGCGCCGCTCCTGCGCGATGCCGGGGCCCGTATCGCTGACGGTAACGGCGACGAAGGCGGCCTCGCGGCGGATGGCGACCAGGATATCCCGGCGTCCGGCGCTGTCCGTCATCGCCTGCGCCGCATTGAGGAGCAGGTTCACGAAGACCTGCTGGATCTGGATCGGATCGGCCGCGATGAGCGGGATCTCGCCGTCGGCGGCAATGTGGACCGTCGCGCCGTGGACACGGATCTCGCGCTCGATCAGCAGATTGGCGTCCCGCGCCGCCTGTAGCGGATCGACGGGGGTGAACAGGCGGGGCGCGTTGCCGAGATAGGATCGTGTGCGGGAGATCACGTCTCGGGCGCGGATCGCGGCGCCGACCACGTCGTCGAGGGCTGCGGACGCCGCCTCGACATCCGGCTGGGGCCGTTTCAACCAGCGCAGGGCGGCTTCGGCATTGGCGACGATCACCGCGAGCGGGGAATTGACCTCGTGGGCGATCGACGCGCTCAAAGCTCCCACCGTGGTGATCCGCGATGATCGTGCGAGCTCGCTATCGGCCACAGCGACGTTCGCCTGCGCCTGCTTGAACGCCGTGACATCGAGGGAGGTGACGATGATCTCGGCGAACCCGTCGAGATCCTGCGGCAGCATCGCGGTGAAGAGCGTGTCCCCCTCGCTTCCATCGGCCCGGACCACATGCGCTTCCGAGCGGAAGAACCGATCGCCGCGGCCGAACGCGACGAGCCACTGGACGAAGGTCTGGTCTGTCGAGGGCAGCAGCCGATCGAGCGGGCCGAGATAGGCGCTCTTGTCAGTGGCCCCCGTCTCCTCGAGGGTGAAGGCGTTCACGTCCGTGACGATCACCTTGGCACACAAAGCGCGGAGTTCGTCCGGACGGCTGGCGTAATAGCACTCGATATCGGTCACGCCCGCATGGCGCAGTTCCATGACCGCCCGGGCCGCCTCCGTCCAATCCTCGCGCCACATCGAGATCCCGGCCCGCTCGAAGATGGCAGCGAAGCGCGCCTCACTGCGTTCGGACGCGGCTCGCATTCGCGTGATGCTCAACATTGCGGCCGCAAGCGCCAGCGCCCCGCCCGCTCCGATGACGAGGGCCGCCATCGTGGACGCCGCCGCGGCCGCCCAACCGGCGAGCCCCGCCAGGATGACGGGCGGGAGCGTCACTCCGGCGGCAAAGCCGAGCCCGGCGGGGTGCAGCTTCCGGCGACGGGCCGGACCGGCTCGCATCCAGGCGGGTGGGTCTCCCGAGGTCGGTCGATCCGCTCCGGGCGAGGCGGACGCCCGGCTCGGCCACCGCGAGAAGACCTGCCGCATTCGCTCGTCCGCCTGGCTTCGCCGCGATGTCGGGCACTGCTCGTCTGGTATCCGATACACCTGTATAATAGCCGAGTTCGAGCGCGGCTTGCACGTTGCCGGCATGGATTTTCACCGTCACGGCGCACACAAGTTCCCGAAAGCGGGTCTCTTCGCCTCCTCGGCGGGCCGGCAATGGAACGGCGTCGCCGCGGAGTTGCGGTCTCATCCGGCCGGCGACCTGCCCGCCATCGTCCCGACCCAGATGGAGATCACGCTCGCGGTCCGGCGCAGCCCCGATGCTCATGTCAGCCGCAAGGGCGCCGGGATCCGGCAGCGGACGCCGGTGGAGACCGGAACGATCTGGCTCTGTCCCATCGGGGTCGGGGAGGACGACATCAACATCTCGGCGCCCCTGGACGAGATCCTCCACATCTATCTGCCGGCGGAGCGTTTCGACCATCTCGCCGCCCTGTATGGCGACGCGCGCATCCGTGCCGATGCCGTGCGCTATCTCGCCGGCGTCGAGGATCCGCTGCTCGTCCAGATCGGCCTCTCGATCCATCAGGAACTGATCCGGGAAAGCTCGGCGGGTCGCATGATGGTCGAGGCTGCCGCCCTCGCCCTGACGGCCCGGATCGCGCAGGCCTACGGTCACGACCGACCGGAAACGCGAGCGCGCCCCACCACGGACGCCGCATCCCCGGACCGGATCAACCGCGCCGTCGCCTTCATCCGCGACAATCTCGAACGGGACCTGTCCGTGGCCGAGATCGCCGCCGTGGCTTGCCTCAGCCCCTTCCACTTCACCCGCATGTTCAAGCGCGTCACCGGGAAAACGCCCTATGCCTTCGTCAGCGAAGAAAGACTGAAGCGCGCACGCCGATTACTGATCGAGCGAAAAATATCCCTGATCGACGTCGCCCTGTCCTCCGGGTTTTCCAGTCAGGGCTCGTTCAACACGGCATTCAAGCGCGCTGTCGGTCGGACACCCGGCGAGTATAGGCAGCATTATTCATAACCCCTCGCAATCCGGACAGCAGGATATGCGAAGTCCACGGCAATTCGGCGAAATACGAGAGCGGCCTCAGCGATTTAAGTGATCTCCATGGTGAATGGGGAAACAGACATGCACGTGACGCCTGTCCACGAACCGGCAAAGCAAGCTCTCGCGCGCCCGGCCCCGGCATCCGCTCGCCCTCGCGCAAGGCAGCATTTTCGTTTCGAGCGAACTCCATGCGATCCGGTTGGCCCATCGAGAATCCGGCTCGGCGACTGGTCCGAGGGGGCCATCGTGCTGATGTCCGGGGACGGCGTCGGAAGCGCGGTCCGGATCGACCGGGTCGATGCGCTCGTTCTCCAGATTCGGCTCGACGAGCCACCGACGCCATGGAACCACGTCGCGCTCCGGGACCGTGCGGATGGTCAGCCACAGATAGAACTGCGCGCAGGTGAGGCGATCCTTCATGACCTGCGTCAGCCCCGCCTGTTGCGGGCTCCGGCGCGAACCCTCCAGATCGGGCTCGATCGCCAGATCCTGACGCAGGTGGCCGAGGATCTGAACATTCACGACGCCGATCCCGTCGAGGAATTCCTACCGGTCTACGGAATGGTGCTGGCGGACCCCGCCTTGTATCATCTCGCCGTCAGTGTCGGAGAAACCCTGGATCGGGGCGATCGCTGGGCCGGGGCCATCCGCCGCCAGTTGACCCATGCGGTGGCGGCCCATCTCCTGGGAACCTATACGCGGCTCAAACCCGCGCCCGAGACCGTTCGCGGCGGCCTGGCTCCCTGGCAGCTTCGTCGCGCTCAGGACCGGATCCGTGCCGATCTCGCCCAGGCCATCGACCTCCGGGCGGTCTCGGAATCCTGCGGCCTATCCGTCAGCCACTTCGCGCGCGCTTTTCGCCAATCCACCGGCATCGCGCCCCATTGCTGGTTGACGGGGGAGCGCATCGCCCGCGCCAAGGTCATGATGCGAAGGAAGGATCGGACGCTGGCCGACATCGCCCTGGCCTGCGGCTTCGCCGATCAGAGCCACTTCACGCGCGCCTTCGCAAAAAACCAGGGCACGACTCCGGGACGCTGGCGTCGCCTGATGGAACCGGAGGCGCGGCACGCCACGATGCCGTGACCGCCGGAGCCCAAGGGGTTACCTCAGGGCATCCTGGGGACGGCGCCGTTCAATCTTCGTCATCGTCCTCCGGAACGATGTCGCTGAACGGCACGGTCAGCACGCGGCGCGCATTCGCGTCCTCGACCTCGAAGGAGCAGGCGAACCAATCCCGCACGGCAAACGAGCGAGATCCAGCGACCAACTCGCGAGCACATTGCAATGCATGCTGGCGCGCGGCGTCCAGATCGGCCAGTTCATCTCCCTCCGGATCGACTGCCAGCTTGCCGAGGCCCGCACCATAGCGAAGGTTGAAGAAGTACCGGGGCATGTCAGGCGCCTTCGATCAGGCGGGCATACTCGGCCTCGGGCGTGCCGTAGCTGCCATTGGCCATCTCCTCCAAGAGCTCCCGATCCAGCACGGTGATGCGCCCGCGCCGAGCTCGGATACGACCGGCCCCTTCGAGCTGCTGCATGGCCAGGGTGACGCCTGAGCGCCGCACGCCCAGCATCATCGACAGGAACTCGTGCTTGAGCAGCAGTTCATCGCCTTCTGCACGATCGTGGCACATGAGCAGCCAGCGTGCGAGGCGCACCTCGATCTCAAAGCTGGCGTTGACGATCGCCGTCTGCCGCACCTGGATCATCTCGGTCAGAACGTAGCGGAGGAGCAGCTTGCGGAGGGTGGGGCTCTCGTCCACCGCCGCGCTGACGATCCCGGCGCGGATCGACAAGGCGTGACCCGGCATCTGCACGAAGTGCCGGTAGGGGACACGGTCCGAGCCGAGCAGCACATGCGACGCACCGACCACGCCCTCTCGGCCGATGATCCCGATCTCGGCCCGGCCGTTGGTACCGTCGGCCGTAATCGAACCGAGACCACTCTCCAGGAAGTACAGGTACTCGGTTCGGATATTGGCTTCGATCAGCGTCTGATCGACCAGCAGGTCAACGGGTTCCAGATGAGGCTGGAGCCGGGCGAAATCCTCACCGGTCATGACCTTCAGCAGGCGATTGCGCACGGCAGATTGCTGGATGTGAGCCATGGGCCCTTGCCTCCTCGTCGGAGCAAGAGCTCGGCGTCTCTTAGCCGCCTACGCTCGGACATCGTTGCAGGCGATCGCTAAGTCATGGCATGGACAACAGATGATCTCAATAACATTTGGCAAACTGTCATAGATTAACCGAAGCTGACCAGCGTATCCGACGTAAGTTCGATACCGCACCGGACGCTTTGTTTTGTTTACTGTCAATTCAGATCATGTTTATAACTGGGTATACGATTTTGCCCGTCAGATGACAGGTGGCCTTCATTTTTGGAGCCCGGACATGGACCTTGCAGCCCGACAACCGACGGTGCTCCTAGCCGAACCGGATTTTCTCATAGCGGAGGACCTCAGCGACGCTCTGATGGGGGCGGGCTACCGCGTGCTGGGGCCATTCGCGACGACGCCCGAGGCACTGGCCGCCATCGACCTGGCCAGTCCCGCCCTCGCGGTGGTGGACGTCAAGCTCAGGGACGGCTTCTGCACCGTATTGGGCCGCGAATTGCGCCAACGCAGAATTCCCATCCTCGTCCATTCCGGTTTCCAGCAGGACGAGCCTCGTGCCTCGGACTTCCAGAACCTGCCCTGGCTGACCAAACCGGCTCTGCCCAACGATATCATCGCGCTGCTGGACAGCCTCACCAAAGCGCCGCCACCGATGAGCGCCGAGGTCGTGACGCCTATTCGGAGGCTTCAACCAGTCGAGGGCCGGAGCAACCCCTTCATCCGCAAGCTGGAGGGGTTCGTGACGCTCTCCCAGGCCGACCGGGAGATCCTGGAGCGGATCAGCGCCAATCCTCGCCCCATCGCGCCGCATACCGATTTCGTCCGGGCGGGCGACCCACCGGATGGCGTCCATCTCGTGATGAGTGGGATCGCCTGCCGCTACAAGCAGCGCTCCAGCGGCGCCCGCCAGATCACCGCCTATCTCGTGCCCGGCGACACCTGCGATCTCGATGTGGCGCTCATGAACCGCATGGATCACACCCTCGCCACGCTCTCCGCCTGCGAGGTGGTGCGGATCCCGGTGACTGTCGTGAAGGATCTCATGGAGCATCATCCGGCCATCGCGCGGGCCTTGCGGATGGCAAGTCTCGTGGATGAGGCGACCCTGCACGAGTGGCTGGTCAATGTCGGTCAGCGAACGGCGCTGGAGCGGATCGCCCATCTGTTCTGCGAACTGATCACCCGCTTTCAGGCCGCGGGTGTCGGAACCAACCAAAGCTGCGACCTGCCCGTCACACAGAACCAGCTCGCTGATACGACGGGAATGACCACCGTCCACGTCAACCGTTCGCTACAGGAGCTTCGACGGCGCGGGCTGATCGAGCTCAAGGGCCGGACCCTGAGGATCCTCGACTGGCCGCGCCTGAAGCGTCTCGCCGAATTCGATGCGGACTATCTGCATCTCGGCGAGCGGTCCGCCGCATAGGATTTCGGCGTCGGCGAAGCGCCGACGCAACGCGCCTCGACGGTCCGGTATCGGTCGACCCGCCTTCCGTCCGCGGACGCGGACGCCTTCCTCACTGAGAGCAGGGTTCTCGCCGCGAGGCCCGCCGGTCCGTAGACCGGGGGCGATATGGTGCTCTCACGATCCTTCGCCGCCGGGCCTGCTTTGGCCCCGCTCGCCCCTGCCTGCGAGCCACGTCCGCCCTGATCATCGAAGATCATCCGGCACATGTGCTCATGGGCTCCGGCCGGATAGCAGGTGCTCGGTTCCGTCGAGGCTCCCTCCTCGCAAGGGTTCGGGCCCTTGGACGAGCCGACGCGGTGCAGGACGAGCCGGCGAGCCGGTTTTTCACCAGTGTGGGGAAAACAGAAGCGGACTCGACCGTTGGGTATCTGCCCGAGTTCTCGCTAAGAGATCGGTCAGCCGCCACGGATAGGGCCACATGTACGACCCCGAATCTCACGCATTTCCCTCTCCGAAATTCGTACCCGTTTGCGCCATCGGCGCCTCGGCGGGCGGCATCGCGGCGCTGCAGGGCCTGTTCCGGCAACTCCCGCCGGATCTCGGCCTCGCCTACGTCGTCATTCTTCACCTCGCACCCGACCACCCGAGCATGCTCGCCGACATCCTGTCGGGCTGCACCCGGATGCCCGTCAACCAGATCCAGGACAGGCCGACCCTCAAGCCCAATTGCGTCTACGTGATCCCGCCCGACCGCGAACTCGTCATCGATGGCGACAGCGTCACGGCACGGGAATTCAGCGAGCCGCGCGGCCGGCGCTCGCCCATCGACATGTTCTTCCGCTCCGTCGCCGCCGCCCGTGGCGACGGCATCGCCATCATCCTGTCGGGCGCCGGCGCCGATGGGTCGGTGGGTATCCAGGCCATCAGGGAGGGTGGGGGCGTCGTCATGGTGCAGGAGCCGGCGGAAGCCAGCTTCGCCTCCATGCCGCAGAACGCCATCTCCACGGGGACGGCCGATTTCGTCGCGCCGCTGGCCCGCCTGGCCGAGCGCGTGGTGGAGTTGGCCCATAGCAAGGAGGCCGTCCGCTCTCTCGACATGGACGCCAGCGCCAACGAGCTTCGGCGCATCGTGGCGTTCCTTCGCGCCCGCCTGGGCCACGATTTCTCAGGCTACAAGCGGGCCACCGTGATGCGGCGCGTGATCCGACGCATGCAAGTCTGTCGCACGGATACGCTCGCGGACTATGCCAATCACCTTCTGGCCACTCCCGAGGAGGCGAAAGAACTCTTCACCGATCTACTGATCTCGGTGACGCAATTCTTCCGCGATCCGCAGGCTTTCGAGGCCTTGAGGCACCAGACGATCCGACCGCTCTTCGACGATCTCGGGCCCGAAAAGGGGGAGAACCTCCGCGCCTGGGTCGTGGGTTGTGCCACCGGAGAGGAGGCGTACAGCCTCGCGATCCTGCTGCATGAGGAGGCTGCGCGGCGGAAGCTCCATCCGCAGATCCAGATCTTCGCCACGGATCTCGATGATACCGCGCTCGGGATCGCACGGGAGGGGCGCTACCCGCGCTCGATCGAGGCCGACGTCTCCAATGGGCGCCTCACTCAGTTCTTCGTCGACGAAGGCTCGCATTACCGTGTGCGCAAGGAGCTGCGCGACAGCGTCATGTTCGCCACGCACAGCGTCATCAAGGAGCCGCCCTTCATGCGGCTCGATCTCATCACCTGCCGCAACCTCCTGATCTACCTCGAGCGCAGCCTGCAGCAGCAGCTCTGCGCGATCTTCCATTACGGCCTCAAGCCGGGACGCTACCTGTTCTTGGGGTCGGCCGAGACCGTGGACGCGGCAACGGACCAGTTCGCCCCCCTCGACCGGGAAGCGCGCATCTACTGCTCCCGGCCGAATGCGGCCCGCACACTGCCGATCCTGCCGCAATTCGCCGTGCCCGAACGGTTCATGCCCCCGGATCACGCTGCGCCCGCGCGCAACGAGAATGGGGACAGGTCGGCCACGCTGCACCTGTCCGCTCTGGAACAGAGCGCGCCCGCGAGCGTGCTCGTGGATGACGTTCAGCACATCCTGCACCTCTCGGCGAATGCGGGGCGCTTCCTCCTCCACTCGGCCGGGCCGGTCTCCAACCAACTCCCCACGGTGGTGCGGCCGGAGCTGCGGCTCGATCTCCAGGCTGGCGCTGACCCGCGCCCTCGACCAGAAGGAACCGACGCTCACCCATCCGACCGTGGTCGCGTTCGACAGCGAGCGGCGCAGGATCGCCATGCACGTCGTTCCCGTTCCCAGCGAGGCGCATATGGGGACGCGCGCGCTCGTGTTCTTCCTGGATGGCGGCCGCGTGCGCGGCAACGACACGTCAGAGGCCGCAACCGACACCCAGCCCGACGAGGTTCGCCGCCTTCATGCCGAGTTGAGGGCTGCCCAGGAAGCCCTGATCGCCAGCCGCAGCGGGCACGAAGCGTCGATCCAGGATCTTCGTGCCACCAACGAGGAGCTGCAATCGATCAACGAGGAGTATCGCTCGACGGCAGAGGAGCTCGAGACCTCGAAAGAGGAGCTCCAATCGATCAACGAGGAGCTTCACACCGTCAATGCCGAGATGAAGAGCAAGCTGGCCAGCATCTCGGTGGCGCATAGCGACTTGCAAAATCTCACCTACGCGACGGAAATCGGCACTTTGTTCCTCGATGCCAACCTGCGCATCAAGATGTTCACGCCACCGATCGCGGAACTCTTCAACATCACGAAAGCCGATATCGGGCGTACGATCACCGATTTCACGCACCGTCTGGAGTATGACGGGATCGAGGCGGACACCAGTCGGGTGCTGCAGGACCTCGTGCCGGTGGAGAACGAGGTCCGCAGCCGGGCCGGGCAATGGTTCATGATGCGGCTCAGACCCTACCGCACCGTGGAGGATCGCATCGACGGCACCGTCATGACCTTCGTCGACATTACCGCGCGTCGCAAAGCCGAGGCGGCACAGAGCCGCTCGGAACAGCAGTTGCGGGCGCTCGTCCAGGCCAGTTCGCAGGTGCTCTACCGGATGAGTCCGGCCTGGGACATGATGCACGAACTCTCCGGGGGAGGGTTCCTGTCCGATACGGACGATCCCGACCAGAGCTGGGTCACCCGGTACATCCCGGAAGAAGATCAGGCGCAGGTCCGTGCCGAGATCGAGGCGGCCAACGCCGCGAAGCGTTCCTTCGACCTGGAGCACCGGGTCCGACGTCTCGACGGCACGGTGGGATGGACGCATTCGCGGGCCATCCCGGTCTTCGACGGCGACGGCAACATCATCGAATGGTTCGGCTCGGCGACGGATGTCACCACGCGCAAACGCGCCGAGGATGCGCTGCGTGAGAGCGAGGCCCGCCAGCGCGCGTTGATCGAGGGCGTCCCACAGCTGGTCTGGCGGGCGGTCGATGGCGGCCAATGGACCTGGGCCAGCCCGCAATGGGGCGCCTATACGGGGCAGTCCGAGGCGGACAGCCTCGGTCACGGCTGGATCGCCGCTCTCCACCCTGACGACCGTGATGAGACCCTCGCGCGCTGGGAGGAGGCGGAGCGTTTGGGCACGCTCGTGGTCAATTACCGGATCCGCAATGCGACGGAGGACCGTTATTCCTGGTTCCAGACGCGCGCAACCCCGGTCCATGACGAACGGGGGAGGATCGTCGAGTGGCTCGGCACCTCCACCGATGTGGACGACCTGCGCACCTACCAGGAACGCCAGAAGGTCATGGTCGCCGAATTGCAGCACCGCACCCGGAACCTGCTCGGCGTGGTCCGGTCGATCGCTGGACAGACGCTGCGCTCCAGCGAGACGCTCGAGGATTTCGAGGTGGCCTTCACGAACCGGCTGTCCGCGCTCTCACGTGTACAAGGCGTTCTATCCCGCGCGGATAACGAGCCGATCACCATGGACGCGGTGCTCCGTGCGGAGCTCGACGCCCTCGGCGCCGCCAACATGCCCGAGCGCGTCCTGTTGTCGGGTCCGAAGGTACGCCTGCGCAAGCGCACGGTGGAAATCTTCGCGCTGGCCTTGCACGAACTCGCCACGAATGCCCGCAAATACGGGGCGCTCACCACCGAGGCGGGCCGCCTGGAGGTGACGTGGCGGACCTATGCGGGCGAGGAAGGCGAGCGCCTCGTGTTGGAGTGGCGGGAGACCGGGCTCGAACATGTGCTGGAGGAAGAGGGTCCGATCGCGAAGGCCGGCGGCTACGGCCGCGAATTGATCGAGCGGGCATTGCCCTACGTCATGCAGGCACGCACCACCTACGACCTCTCCTCGACGGACCTGCACTGCACCATCGATTTGCCACTCATCGATCATGCCCAGGCACAAGATCTGGGGTGACGATGGAATCGAGCCCCTGGGCAAGCCGCGTGATCCTCGTGGTCGAGGACGAGTATGCCCGGGTCGATGCGTTGCGCCGTGACTGCGAGCGAGCCGGCTTACCGGCACGCTTCGCGGATGTGGTCAGGATCGAAGCGCCGGTCGAGCCTGAGAAGATCGCCGAAGCGCTCATCCGCTGAAGCAGTCGGTCTGGGCGCCGGAAGACAGACCGTCGGGCTCCGTCGCCGGGGCAGGGGCCTCGCTGCTATCCATCGATATGCGCCGCGAGCTCATCGGCGGTCCCCATCGGGAAGGCCTCCTTCAGATGGACGAGGAAGGCGGAGACACGTGCGCTCAGCAGCCGCCGCGACGGGTAGAGCGTCCAGAGGGCGATCTCCGGCCGGTCGAGATCGCCCCAGAGAACCATCCTGCCGGCCGCCAGATCGCGGCTGACGAGCGAGATCGGCAGGCGTCCGGCGCCGAGCCCGGCGCGGACCGCCTCGCGGACCATCATGAGCGATGACAGGCCGAGCACCGGATCGACGGTGACGCTCGACTTACCGACGGACGATCGCATGTCCCAGGTCAGCGGACCTCCGATCGGTCCGCGGATGACACCGGGCACGGTCGCCCCTTCTCCCGGCCGGTCCAGGCCCGGGCTCGCCACGACCACCAGCCGGTCACGCAAAAAGATGCGGCCGACCAGAGTCTCGTCCGGCTCCGGGTTGACCCGGATCGCCAGGTCGTAGCCCTCCTCCACCATATCGACGGCCCGGTCCTCCGTGGTGATCTCCAGCCGGATGTCGGGATATTTCAACGCGAAATCGACCGCGAGCCGGCCCATCACGGTCTGTGAGAACAGCACGGGTGCGCTGATGCGCAAGCGACCGCAGGGCCTGTCTCCTCCCGTGGCGATGGCCGACGCCGCTTCGTCGAGTTCGGTGAGCAGCACCCGCGTCCGCTCGTAGAGGGCGCGGCCTTCCTCCGTCAGCTTCAGGCTGCGCGCGCCCCGTTCGAACAGGCGCAGGGCGAGGCTGGCCTCCAGCTCCCCGACCCGGCGGGACAGGGTCGCCTTCGGGCGTCCAGAAGCGCGGGCAGCCCGGCCGAACCCCCCGTGCCGGGCGACGAGGTTGAAATCGGCGAGGGCGAGGAGGTCCATACGTTCCACCTGTGAGACGGACCGTCTTAACAGACGGTCTATCGAACCACGAGTGAGCCCCTCATTCTCCGGGTGTCGTTTGAAACAACCTTGGAGTGACCCCCATGACCATCCTCGTCACCGGCGCGACCGGCACCGTCGGCCGCCACGTCATCAACCACCTCGTCCAGCGTGGCGCCGATGTCTGCGCACTCGTCCGCGACCCCGTAAAAGCGGAGCTTCCTGCGGGCGTGACCGTGGTCCAGGGCGACCTGCTCGATGTCGACACCTTGCGGAACGCCCTGTCGGGAATCTCCACCCTGTTCCTGCTGAACGCTGTGGTGCCGGACGAATTCACCCAGGCCCTGATCGCCCTCAACCTTGCCCGCGAGGCCGGGATCGAGCGGATCGTCTACCTGTCGGTGATCCATAGCGACCTCTACGTGAACGTGCCGCATTTCGCGGGCAAGTTCGGCGTCGAGCGGATGATCGAGGGAATGGGCTTCAACGCCACGATCCTGCGCCCGGCCTACTTCATGAACAACGATGCCCTGATCAAGGACGTCGTGCTCGGCTACGGCGTCTACCCGATGCCGATCGGGGCCAAGGGCCTCGCGATGATCGATGCGGCCGATATCGGCGAGATCGCCGCCCTCGAACTCATCCGCCGCGAGCGGTCCAGCACACCGCTCCCCTTCGACCGGATCAATCTCGTCGGTCCCGAGACGCTGACCGGTGCGGACGTCGCCACCATCTGGTCTGAAATCCTGGGCCGCCCGGTCGCGTATGGCGATGACGACACCGGCGCCTTCGAGCAGAACCTGCGGCAGCAGCACGTGCCCAGCTGGATGGCCTTCGACATGCGCCTGATGTGCGATCGCTTTCTCGACATCGGGATGCGGCCCGAGACCGGCGACATCGATCGACTCACGGCACTTCTGGGCCGTCCGTTGCGGTCCTATCGCGATTTTGCCGCCGGGATCGCGGCGTCCGCCTAACGCCATTTGGGACACCGGCCGTCAGGCTCCAGGAGTTCGGTGGGGAATACCGAACTCCTGAGGCCGGACGGACACGCGCAACGTCAAGAATCCGCTTTGTGCTCGGATCGTCTATCGATCGCGCCCCCTGATCAACCGGCGCGGTGCCGACAGGCACGCTTCAAGAATAAGAGAGCGCACGGATAGCCTGAGCAGAATCAATCTCCCGATCACGGCTCGCATGGAACGAATGAGGTAAAAGCGCTCGAAATATAGCTCCTTATCCTTTTGACAGATTTAGATTTATACATGAATCTGGGCCTATCGATGATCCGTCAAGGGTATCATCTATCCCATGAGACTGGCTTTATCGCGTCATGATCTCGATTAATTGACGTGAATGCATCACCTCGCCCCCGGAAACGCTTCTCTCATCATGAATGTTGCTGTCCGGCCGCATCTCGTCGATCGGCCACGATCCGTGAGCCTTCCCGCTTCCCGCCAACGGCTCCACCCCAGGATCGTCGAGGAGGATGCTCCCTTCCTTGTAGTCGAAGGCGTGTCGCTCGGGTTCGGTGGGACCGTGGCGCTCGATGCCGTGGATCTGTCGGTCGGGGAGGGGGAGATCCATGCGGTCATCGGCCCGAACGGAGCCGGTAAATCCTCCCTGATCAACGCGATCAGCGGGCTTTACGCGCCGGATTCCGGAGCGATCCGGATCGGCGACGACCGCTTTTCCCGCTTGCCGACGCGGCACCTCGCCCGCCTCGGTGTGGCCCGCACCTTCCAGAACCTGGCGCTGTTCCGGGGTCTCACCGTCCTCGATACGGTGACGATCGGGCTGGTCGACAGCCAGTCCGCTGGGCTTGGTGCGCAGGTCCTCGGACTTCCCCATGCGCGTCGCGAAGCGCGCGAGCACCGGGAGCGGGCCGAGGCCGTCATCGCCGCGCTCGACCTCGCCGACATACGCGACCGGCTCGTCGGCACTCTCCCCTATGGTGTGCAGAAGCGGGTCGAGCTCGCCCGCGCCCTGGTAGCCAAGCCGCGCCTCCTGCTGCTCGACGAGCCCATGGCCGGGATGACGGCCACCGAGAAACAGCGGATGAGCGGTGATATTCGCGCCGCGCGGGACTCCACCGGCACCACCATCGTACTGATCGAGCACGATGTCGGCGTGGTGATGAGCCTGTCGGATCGCGTCACCGTCCTCGATCACGGGCGGCGCATCGCCTCCGGGACGCCGGCCGAGGTCCAGGGCGATCCCGCCGTCATCGCCGCCTATCTCGGCCTCGCCTTCGAGGCCGGCGCATGAATCCCGATCTCGCCTTCTTCGTCGAGGTGCTGGTCGGCGGTCTGCTGTCCGGGGTCATGTATGCGCTTGTCGCGATCGGCTTCGTGCTGATCTACAAGACCTCCGGCGTGCTCAACTTCGCGCAAGGCGCGATGCTGCTGTTCGCGGCACTGACCTTCGTCAGCCTTACGGAACGGGGCGTGCCCTTCATCGGCGCCTTTGCCGCGACCCTGGCGGTCATGGCCCTCCTCGGGCTCGCCATCGAACGCGCCGTCCTGCGGCCCCTGGTCAACCAGCCGCCGATCACCCTGTTCATGGCGACCCTCGGCGTCGCCTACGTCATCGAGGGAGCCGCCCAGCTCGCCTGGGGCACGCAGGTACACGGGCTCGATCTCGGCATCGACGATACGCCGATCGACCTCGCCGGCATCCTCGTCAGCCGCTTCGACCTGTTCGCCGCAGCCGTCGCCGGGCTGATGGTAGCCGTGCTGAGCCTGTTCTTTCGCTACACCCGCACCGGCCTCGCCTTCCGTGCGGTGGCGGACGATCCGCTGGCGGCTCTGAACACCGGCCTGCGTCTGCCCCGGATCTGGGCCGCAGTCTGGATCGCGTCGGGCATCGTCGCCCTGGTGGCTGGACTACTCTGGGGAGCGCGCCTCGGCGTGCAATTCTCGCTCTCCCTGGTGGTGCTGAAGGCCCTGCCGGTCCTCGTGCTCGGCGGTTTCGATTCGATCCTCGGCGCCATCGTCGCCGGCCTCATCGTCGGCGCGGTGGAGAAGCTGTCGGAAGTCTATCTCGGGCCGGTCATCGGCAGCGGCATTGAGGGCTGGATCGCCTATGTCGCGGCTTTGGGCTTCCTGCTGCTGAAGCCCTCGGGGCTGTTCGGCATGCGCAGCGTCGAGCGGGTCTGAGCGCCATGGCCGCCACCTCTACTCCGCTGGACAAGTCCCTGCCACGCCTATCCGCCAAGGGCATCGGCGTCGCTCTCCTTCTGACGATCGCCTATGGGATCGTTCCGCTGGTCGGCAGCAGCTACCTCTACGAGGCGATCCTGACGCCGTTCCTGGCCCTGTCGCTGGCGGCCCTCGGACTCAACCTACTCACCGGCTATGCCGGCCAGCTCTCGCTCGGGTCCTCTGCCTTCATGGCGGTGGGGGCCTATGCCGCCTTCAACCTGTCGCTGCGATTGCCCTTCCTGCCGCTGCCGGCGACCATCGTGCTGGCCGGGCTCGTCGCCGCCCTGACGGGGCTGGTGGCCGGCCTGCCGGCCCTGCGGCTGCGCGGCTTCTACCTCGCCGTCTCGACGCTGGCGGTGCAGTTCTTCGTGGCCTGGGTGCTGAACCGCTTCAGCTGGCTCTCCAACGACAGCCCATCCGGAGTCATCAGCGCGCCGCCGCTGGTCGTCGCCGGCCTGTCCGTGGAGGATGCCCGTGGCCGCTACCTGTTCTCGCTCACCGTGGTGACGCTGCTGACGGTCCTGGCCTGGCGCCTGGTCACCTCGCCCACCGGACGCAACTTCGTCGCCGTGCGTGACAACGAGACCGCCGCCCGCGTCATCGGCGTGAAGGTGGCGCGCACCAAGCTCCTCGCTTTCGGGCTGTCTTCCTTCATCATCGGCGTAGCGGGTGTGCTCTGGGCCTTCGCCTACCTGCGCACGGTGGAGCCGGCAGGGTTCAACCTCGACCGCTCCTTCCAGATCCTGTTCATCGTCATCATCGGCGGCCTCGGCACCCTGCGCGGCGCCTTCCTGGGCGCGGGGCTCATCGTCGTCCTGCCGTTGCTGTTGTCACGGTTCGGCGCAGCCTTACTCGGCGACGGGTTCGATTCCGGCACGCTGGAGATGTGTCAGTGCATCGTCCTCGGAATCCTGATCGTCGCCTTCCTGATCCGCGAACCCGCCGGGCTCAGTGCGCTCCTCGACCGCGCCGTGCGCCGCCTACGCCCCTCGGCCTGACCGTTCAAACTCCTGAGACCAGTGAACTAAGGGACTTCCCATGCCCGCATTCAGAACCGCCCTGCGTTCCGTGCTCGTCGCCGGGACCGCCCTCGTCGCGCTCACCGGTTCGGCCGGTGCCGACGAACAGCATTTCCCCCTGCAGAGTTACCGGGTCGGGCCCTATGCGGCCGGCGGCACCGGGTTCTTCGGTGGCTTCATCGATTACCTGAACCTGATCAACACCCGCGACGGCGGCGTGAACGGGGTCAAGCTGACCTGGAGCGAGGGCGAGACCCAGTATGAGGTCGAGCGCGGCGTCGAGGTCTACGAGCGGCTCAAATCCCGTCCCGGCATCGCAGCCTGGAACCCGCTCTCTGTGGGAATCGCCTATGCGATGGTCGACCGGATCACCAAGGACAAGGTGCCGCTGATCACGATCAATCACGGCCGCACCGATTCCACCGATGGGCGGGTCTTCCCCTACGTCTTCCCGCTCCTCCTCAACCCCTACAGCGAGACATCCGGCATCGTCGAATATCTCGGGAGCCGCGAGGGTGGACTCGACAGGCTCAAGGGCAAGACCATCACGGTGCTCTATCATGGCTCGCCTTACGGCAAGGAGACGATCCCGATCTATGAGCTCCTCGCCAAGAAGCACGGCTTCAAGGTCGAGCAGATCGAGGTGCCGCATCCCGGTAACGAGCAGCAATCGCAATGGCTGACCATCCGCCGCCTCAAGCCGGACTATGTGGTCCTGCGCGGCTGGGGCGTGATGAACCCGGTGGCGTTGAAGACCGCCCAGAAGACGGGCTTTCCCGCCAACCGCATCGTCGGCAACGTCTGGTCCAACTCGGAGGAGGACGTGATCCCGGCAGGAGAGGCCGCCAAGGGCTACGTCGCCATCACCACGCAGGCGTCGGGCGCCGAATATCCGGTGCTGAAGGACATCATCAAGACCGTCTACGACGGCAATACCGGCAATCTCGCCGACAAGAAGCGCATCGGCAGCGTCTACCACAACCTCGGCATCGTGAACGGCATCCTCAACGTCGAGGCGGTGCGGGCGGCGCAAGCGAAGTTCGGCAAGCGGACGCTCACCGGAGACGAGGTCCGCTGGGGCTTCGAGCACCTGCGTCTCGACGAAGCCCGGGTCGCGGCTTTGGGCGCCAAGGGCCTGTTCCATTCCATCAACGTCACCTGCGCCAATCACGAAGGCGATGGCCGCGTCACCTTCCAGCAATGGGACGGGGCGAAATGGAAGGTGGTCTCCGACTGGATCGCCCCCGACTGGGCGACCCTGCGCCCGATCATCGAGGCCTCGTCGGCGACCTACGCCAAGGAGCACGGTATCACGCCGCGCAACTGTGCCGCCGAGGAGAATGCGACCCACGCCGCGGCGGCCACTCCGTGACCGGCACGCCGCTGCTACGCGTCGAGGCGCTGGAGGCCCGCTATGGCGGCGCCGTCCGCGCCCTCTCGGGCGTCGACCTCGGCGTCGCGGCGGGCGAGATCGTCGCCCTCGTGGGTTCCAACGGCGCCGGCAAGACCACCGTCCTCAAGGCGGTCTCGAACCTCTTGCCGGCCGAACGCGGGCAGGTGACGGCGGGCCGCATCGTCTATGACGGACAGGACGTGTCCCGGACACCCACCGACGCCCTGGTGCGGACGGGCCTCGTCGGGGTGCTCGAAGGCCGCCACTGCTTCCGAGGGCTCAGCGTGGAGGAGAACCTCGTCACCGGTGGGCTCGGGCGCGGCTCGAACCGATCCGCCATCCGGTCCGACCTCGCGCGGATCTACGCGATCTTCCCGCGCCTGCTGCAGAAGCGCCGGATTCTGGCCGGGCTGATCTCCGGCGGCGAACAACAGATGGTGGCGATCGGGCGTGCCCTGATGGGTCGTCCGCGCCTGCTCGTCCTCGACGAACCCTCCATGGGCCTCGCTCCGCAGGTGGTGGCCGAGATCTTTCGCACCCTCGAGCGCCTCAACCGCGACGAGGGACTGACGATCCTGGTCGCCGAGCAGAACGTCACCGTCGCGCTGCGCCATGCGGACCGGGCGGTCGTGCTGGAGAATGGACGCAGCGTCCTCACCGGCACCGCCGCCGAACTTCGTGGGCGCGACGACATCAAGACGTTCTATCTCGGCCTCGGGACGGTGCCCACCCACGTGCCGGCCTGAACGGTGTCGTTCCAAGAACGGGCCCCTGCGCCTGGGGCAGGGCGCCGTCACGAGGCCGGCAACAACGCTTTCACCCGCGGTATCACCTCGGTGCCGAGCAATGAGATGGATCGCTGCATGGCATCCGGCTCCTGCATCGCCGAACTCATCTGGAAGGTCAGACGGGATATGCCACCGAGCGCGGCGCTGGCCGTCGCCACCTTCGCCGCAACCGTGTCCGGCGCTCCGATCAGGTAGGCGCCGTAGGGGCCGCACATGGCTTCGAATTGCTCACGCTGGTTCGTGTTCGGCCATCCCCGTTCCGCCCCGATCTTCCCGAACAGCTGAGCCCAGCCGGGATAGAACGCCTCCTGCGCGGCCCCGTCGGTGTCGGCGACGAAACCGACGGCATGCACCCCGACCTTGAGTCTTTCCGGTGCATGGCCCGCCTGGCGGCCGGCTTCGCGGTAAAGGTCGACCAGGGGGCGAAAGCGTTGGAAGCTACCGCCGATGATGGCGACCATCAGCGGCAGGCCGAGGGTGCCGGCGCGCGCGAAGGAGGCCGGTGTTCCACCCACACCGATCCAGATCGGAAGCGTCTCCTGGTGCGGACGCGGATAGACGCCTTGGCCGGTGAGCGGCGGGCGGAACCGGCCGCGCCAGGTGATATGGGTCCGCTCGCGCAGCGTTAGAAGCAGGTCGAGCTTCTCCGCGAAGAGGGCGTCGTAATCCTCGGCGGCGAACCCGAAGAGCGGGTAGGCCTCGCCGAAGGAGCCGCGCCCGACCACGATCTCCGCCCGGCCCTTGGCGATCAGGTCGAGGGTAGCGAACTCCTGAAAGACGCGGACCGGGTCGGCCGCGCTCAACACCGTGACGGCGCTTGTCAATCGGATCCGGCTCGTGCGTGCCGCCGCGGCCGCGAGGATGACGGCCGGAGCCGCATCGAGGAATTCGGCGCGGTGGTGCTCACCGATACCGAAGACGTCGAGCCCGGCCCGGTCGGCCACCTCCACTTCCGCGAGCAGACGCGCCATGCGCTCGGCCGCCGGAAGGGACCGGCCCGTTTCCGGATCGGGGAGGGTGACGGCGAAGCTGTCGATGCCGAGTTCCATGGCGGACGGTCTCTCTGGTGCGATCAGATTGAAGAAGCGTGCAGATCGATGAGGCGAGAATGGGAGCGCGGCCCCTTTGCGATGGCGCCGCATCCGTTCGCGTCGGCCGCGGCCATCCCGGGCAACGGCCCCTTACTCAGCGACGGCGCGCCAGGACCGAGAGGATCTGGTCTCGGCGCAGCCAGGCCAGGGTTCCGGTGAGGGCAAGCAGCACGGCAGCCGGGGCCACCGGCGTGGGTAGAACGACCAGATGGGCGATGATGGCACCGACCATGGTGCAGGCCAGCCAGAGGGCGGCAAAGGCTGCGTAGCCGGGGATCAAGAGGGCGACGGCGCCTGCGACTTCCACGAGGCCGGTGACGATGCGGAACCATTGGCCGACGCCGATGAGGTCATAGACCTGCACCATCATCGGCACCCCGGCGAGTTTAGCGCCGCCCGCCGCCAGGAACACGAGAGCGAGCAGGATCTGCAACGACCATGTCGCGATGGTGAGCTTGCGCGACGGAGCGGACGGGGCCGTGAGGGTCTGTGACATGATGAACATCCAGTTCGATGTCGCCGAACTCTGGATCGGCTCGGCTGTGCGCTAAGCCGTAGGCCCCTTCCATCCCTCATCGAAGCCTATATCTTTCGATGCATACCATCACCTGGACAGATGGATGCTCGACCAACTCACCCTCGATCAACTCCGGACTTTCGTCGCCGCGGTGGATACCGGCAGCTTCTCCGCAGCTGCACGCAAGCTCGGGCGGGCGCAGTCGCTGGTCAGCCAGTCTCTGGCAAACCTGGAGACGCAATCCGGCATCAAGCTCTTCGACCGCTCGAACCGTTATCCGGTCCTGACTGAGGCGGGCCGCGTGCTGCTCGCCCATGCACGCGCGACGGTAGCGGCCGCCGAGACGTTCAAGGCCCAGGCCCGGGACCTTGCCGGCGGCCTGGAGGCGGAAGTCAGCATCGTGCTGGACGTCCTGTTCCCGTTCCAAGTGCTCACGCAAGCCGTGGCCGCGTTCCAGCCGACCTTTCCCTCCACGCCCCTGCGCATCCAGGTCGAGACCCTGGGGGCGGTGATCGCGCCGGTCCTCGACGGGCGCTGCGCTTTCGCGGTCGCGGGTGCCACGCCCCTGCTGCCGCCCGAGCTTGCGCGCGAGCCGTTGCGCCAGATCGAACTGGTCATGGTCGCCTCGCCCGCCCATCCCCTCGCGCGCAGGACGGGGACGATCCCGACCGCTGACTTGGCCGAGCATGTCCAACTCGTCCTGACCGACCGCAGCGAGCTGACGAAGGGGCGCGAGTTCGGCGTGTTCTCGCCGAGGACCTGGCGGCTGGCCGATCTCGGAGCCAAGCATGCTTTCCTGCGCTCGGGGCTCGGATGGGGCGGGATGCCCCTGGAGGTCGTGGCGGATGACCTCGCCGTCGGACACCTCGTGCGGCTCGACATCGCCGCTTTGCCGAAGGGCGGCCTGTTCCTGCCGATGTGGGCCGTATACCCGATGGAACGGCCTCCGGGACCGGCCGGGCGCTGGCTCATTGCCCAATTGCGTTGCGCCGACACGGGCCAGTGACGCCAACCATGATGAGCGACGAACGCCTCCGCGCCGACAGAGTGGTCGAGGTCAGAATCAAAAAAAGGTGGTCGTTCCATCCGACAGGGCCGGACGGATTCGGACAACGTTGAGCAGCGCCTGCACTTGGCACGCTTCAAGGAGCGAGTTCGCGTCGTACGTTCGTGTCGATCACTTTAATCCAGCGCCATCGGTGCTTTTTGAATGCATGTCACAGGACTGTTGTGAGCGCGACCTACTGGCAGGATCGTTGATCCCCCGGGTCCTGAGGCCATCATGTCCGACGCCGTTGCTGCTCCGACCGGCCTGCCGCAGGGCGCCAAGGCGCCCGCCACGGGGCCAAAGCTCGACCACGGCATTCATCCGGGCGGCGTCATCGCCTTCCTGCTCGTCCTAGTCGCCGGACTGGGCTACGCGCTCTACAGCCTCGTGACCGACATGAACGCGGTGGGGCAGTCGCCTCTCGCCATCGGCGCCTTCGTGCTGCTCGGACTGGCTCTGCTCATCGCTCTGGCCTTCGAGTTCGTGAACGGGTTCCACGACACCGCCAATGCCGTGGCCACCGTGATCTATACCCACTCGATGCCGCCGCTCGTCGCGGTCATCTGGTCGGGCGCCTTCAACTTCCTCGGTGTGATGCTGTCTTCCGGCGCCGTGGCCTATGCCATCGTCACCCTGCTGCCGGTGGAACTGATCCTGCAGGTCGGGTCATCGGCCGGTTACGCCATGATCTTCGCGCTGCTCATCGCCGCGATCCTCTGGAACCTGGGCACCTGGGCTTTCGGCCTGCCGAACTCGTCGTCCCATGCCCTGATCGGATCGGTCATCGGCGTCGGCCTCGCCAACCAGCTTATGGCCCCCGAGGGACAGGCAACCTCGGGCGTCGACTGGGCGCAGGCCCTGGGCGTGTTCAAGGCGCTGCTGTTCAGCCCCGTCATCGGATTCGTCGCCGCCGCCCTGCTACTGCTGGCCCTCAAATTCACCGTGCGGCGCAAGGATCTCTACGAGGCCCCCAAGGGCGAAACCCCGCCGCCTTTGTGGATTCGCAGCCTTCTGATCCTGACCTGCACGCTCGTGTCGTTCTTCCATGGCGGCAATGACGGCCAGAAGGGCATGGGCCTGATCATGCTCATCCTCATCGGCGCCGCCCCCACCGCCTACGCCCTCAACCGCACGATGGCGGACGACACCACCCCGGCCTTCATCGAGACCTCCCAGAACGCCAGCACGGTATTCGCCAGCCATGCCGGGAACGCGCCGAAGCCTGAAGCCGCCGAGGCCCGCAAGCAAGTCTCGGAAGCTCTCAAGTCCAAGGACCTGAACCAGCCTGCCGTGTACGGGGCCCTCGCCGCGCTCTCCACCGACATCGCCGATAACGTGAAGGCCTACGGCGCCATCAAGCAGGTGCCGGCTGCGGCGACGTCGAACCTGCGCAACGACATGTATCTCGCCGCCGACGCGATCCGGCTCCTGCCGAAGAACGGCGCGACATTCTCGGAAGCCGAGGCCGGTACCCTGAAGGCCTATACCGGCCTCCTCAACGATGGGACACGCTACATCCCGACGTGGGTCAAGGTCTGCGTCGCACTGGCTCTCGGCCTCGGCACGATGGTCGGCTGGAAGCGCATCGTCGTCACCGTGGGCGAGAGAATCGGGAAGACCCATCTCACCTACGCGCAGGGCGCTTCCGCCGAGATGGTCGCCGCCGGCACCATCGGTCTCGCCGAACTCTACGGTCTGCCAGTCTCGACCACGCACATCCTGTCGAGCGGCGTCGCCGGCACCATGGCCGCCAACGGTTCGGGCCTGCAGATGTCGACCGTACGCAACATGGCGCTGGCCTGGGTCCTGACCCTGCCCGCAGCCATCACCCTGGCGGGCGTCCTCTTCTTCATCCTACGGCACGTGTTCTAGCGGCACCTCGACGTGGCCGGCCGGGGACTCGATGCTGGACGATCGCAGCGTCCCGCGGTAGGCGTCCACGGCCGAAGCAGGGTTGCTTCACGAAACGGGACTGGCCCCTTGAGCGAACGAACAGGGGCGGGAGCGCTGACGATCTACCTCGACGTGGACGGCGTCGTCACGACGGTGGACTTTCAACGGCAAGCAGGGAAGGACAGGCTCAACCCGACCCAGGTCGCCCTCGTTGCCGCCCTCGTACGGGAGTTCGACGCGAAGGTGGTCGTGTCGTCCACATGGCGCGTCGACGATTGCCGCCCGACACTGGTGGAAGCCGGCCTATCCGAGGACTGCTTTCACCCGGACTGGCGGACGGCCATCCTGCCGACGAGCAGGAATGCCGAAACGGGCGCGATGCTTCCCGCCGAGCAAGCCGGGCGCGGCGATGAGATCACCGAGCACGCGAGCCGGAACCACATCACGCACTATCTCGTCCTCGACGACGTAGAGGTCGGCCCGGCCCATGCGGGTCGGCACGTTCGTCCCGTTGCAGAGCTCGGACTAAGCGAGGCGGAGGGGATCCTGGCCCGCGACCTGCTGGCGGGTATGGTGGCTCCTCGAGGAATGATGGGTCAGATTGGCTCATTCCCACGCACCGCCGATTTACTTCCCCATAGGGATTGAACTTTTCGAAAGCACCGGTCATTCCATGACAGTGGAGTGACACCCGCGTCACGCTGCCCCCGACATCGACAGGGCCTCCTGGACCTTTGCCGGACCTGCCCGTCCGGTCCCGCCTCGACGCCGCACCCGTGCGGCTACTGAGAGCGCGTCGCGTCGGATCGTCGTTCGGCAGGAAGAAGTGGCTGCGATGTTCGGGTTCAGAACTCACGGAAGGACGTCCAGTCCTTCGCTCGCGGTCCTGGGCATCGCCGAACGGTCGGCCGCGGAGGCCTATGCCGCGCTCATCGCCACAGGCTGGTCGGAGATCGGATTCGGGTACCATGGTACCGTCCATGCGCATCCGGACCATCCGGACGTCATCGTGCGCTTCGCACGCAAGGCCGATGGGTTCGGCGATTATGCGGCCCTGCTTCGCAAGGGGTTCGCAGGCTCCGATGGCCCGCACGCGCCGCGTATCCACGACCTGCAGGTCAGCCGCTGCGGCGCGCTGATGACCGTGGGCTCACGGCTCACGAATCCGGCGCGGGATGCCTGGTGGCTGGCCTATGCCCATGCCGTCATCGCGGACCATCCGGGCGTCGCGATGGACGAGGGCGTCCGAGACCGGTTCAAGGTGGAATGGCCGGCCCACGAGCCACGGATCGATCACGCGAGCTTCGACGGGATCCGCGAGGACTTCAGGGCCGCGTGGCCCGGATACGAAGCCTATGTCGCGTCCTTGCGTGCGGTATCGCCGCAAGGCCTCGATCCGAACATCGGCAACGTCCTGGTGGGCGCCGATGGCAGTCCCGTGGTGAACGATCCGCTCTGTGATGACGGACACGGCCTGTGGCGCTCGCCTCTTGCGCGCTCGTTCACGCGCTACGCGGATGTCCTGCACCGTCTGGCCGGCGAAACACGGGCCAGGTTGAGCAAAACTCTCGTGCCTGCCTGATCGTCGGGCGTCGCTATCTTGCGGTAGAGGTTCAGAAAGCCGGCATCGAGGGCGATGACGAGTTACCGGTGCGCGCCGTCCATTCGATCGTCATCTGAAACCCATCAGAACTATGCGTTTCCCTCAGGCCTAGACGAAAGGCATCTTGCCTGAGCGTCTGAAGGCCATCCGATGCCTTCGGCGCCGAACGTCTCTGGAAAGGTAGCACGCCTCATGACTAAGTCGGGATCGGCTGCCTCCCTCCGGCGTAGAGGCGGTCCTATGCTTCCGATCCTCATCCTTCTGGCCTGGGTGAGCCTTGCCGGCGGTGGCTGCGTGACCATGGAGGCCCGGCGCGAGGCCGTGGTACCGCCACCGAACGCGGCGTTCACCGCCATGTATGGTGCGCGTCCCGACGAACGGTTCCCCCTTCCGGCGACCGAGATCGGCAGCATCGATCCCCGCTACTTTCGCCAGGAGGTCGCCTATCCGCGCGCCGAAACGCCAGGTACGCTGGTCGTCGATCCGGGTAACAAGTTTCTCTATCTCGTACGCGAGAACGGCCGAGCCCTGCGTTATGGTGTCGGCGTCGGCAGGGCCGGTCTGGCCTGGAGCGGATCGGCGCGGGTGGGACGCAAGGCCGAGTGGCCACGCTGGACCCCGACGGCGGACATGTTCGCACGGGAACCGGACCGCAACGGGCCGTGGCGCAACGGCATGGCCGGGGGTCCCGGCAACCCGCTAGGACCGCGCGCGCTCTACCTGTTCGAAGGTCCGCGCGATACGCTCTACCGCATCCACGGCACCACAGAACCGCAATCCATCGGCACCGATGTCTCCTCCGGCTGTATCCGGATGTTCAATCAGGACATCATCGATCTCTACGGCCGCGTTCCGGTCGAGACGCGGGTTGTCGTGCTACCGGCGGACGAGCATGTCGAGACATTTGAAGGCCCCGTCGCCCAGTCTGCATCTTCCTCGGTGCGTGGCTGAGGGCATCGGATCGGCGGGCGGTCTGCGAGAGGCAGGTCTCGAAGCTGGCGCGTGCGATCATGGGAGACGGCGGAGCGATGCGACACCCGGATCTGGAACTCGATCTGCTGCGGGCCTTCGTGGCGGTGGCCGAGACGGGGAGTTTCACGGCCGCCGCCGACGTCGTGCATCGCTCGCAATCGGCGGTGAGCCAGAAAGTCCTGCGCCTCGAGGAGATCCTGGGCCGGCGGGTCTTCGACCGGACCAGCCGCATGCTTGGACTGACGCCGGACGGCGAGCGCCTGCTCGTGGCGGCCCGCCAGATGCTGGAGTTCAACGACCGGTTCCTGCGCGGATGGCGGGAGCCGCCGGCGAGCGGCACCCTGCGGCTCGGTGTGTCGGAGGACTTCATCCCCGGTCAGTTGCCGAAGCTCCTCGCCCGGTTCGGCCGCCTCTATCCCGACGTCCATATCCCGCTGATGACGGGGTTGAGCTGCAACCTCCTCGAAGCCTACGACGCGGACCGGGTCGATGCGGTCATCGTCAAGCGCAGTGGTGCGAACGGGCGGGGGCGCGTGATCTGGCGCGAGCCTTTCGTCTGGCTCGCCTCCGCCGATTATCAGCTCGATTTTACGAAGCCCGCGCGCCTGGTGATGCTGGCGGCCCCCTGCAGCTATCGCGAGCAGATGATCGCGGCCCTCGATTCCGTACGGCGCGACTGGGTCGCCGCGTGCACGGCGAGCAGCCTGATGGGCGTCCAGGCAGCGGTGGCGGGCGGGCTCGGGGTGACGTTGCTCGGGCGCTCCTTCGTGCAGGAGGGCATACAGATCCTGCGGGCGCCCGAGCTCTGGCCGGCCCTGCCCATGACCGAGGTCAGCGTACTCGGCGAAGACCGGGCACCCGACCTCGTGGAGCCACTGATCACCTTCCTCAGCCAGAGCCTCGCCGGCCATGACGGGCTCACCATCGCGGCCTGAGCGTCGGCGGACGATCAGCACGTCTGGGGCGTTGCGCACCATAATGGGGTCCGGCGGGGCCGGTACAGACGCAGGGATAAGCAGATCATGTCCGAGCACGTCCATCTGATCGCCCGCCTTGTGGCCCGCGAAGGACAGGAGGCAGCGCTAGTTCAGGCCATGGCGGCGCTGGTGCCCGCCGTGCTCGCGGAACCCGGCTGTCTCGCCTATGTGGCTCACGAAAGTCGTGAGCGGCCCGGCACGATCGTGATGTACGAGGTCTGGGAAAGTCAGGCCGCCCTCGACATCCATGCCGATGGCGTGAATTTCCATACGCTCGCCGCCCGCTTCGACGAACTCCTGAGCGAGCCGCTCGCGATCGAAATCCTGAACAGGATCGCCTGATCGTCGAACTTCACAGCGCTCGCCGGACGTTCGGGCCCCCTTTCGGCCTCGACATTCCACCGACCGCGAGCGGTGCTCAAGCCTCCGGGGCGTTGCGGGCCATGAAGGTCTCGGGCGCCCCGTCGGCGGGATCGACGAAGATGATATCGGTGGGCGCGCGGCGCGGCGTGTTGATCGAGAGGAGGATCATCGGCCCCTGCGTGATCGTCGGCAGGGCGTGAACGGTGCCGCGCTCGAAGGACAGGAGTTCGCCAGGGCCGAGTGGGCTGGCCCAGACGCGAACAACATCGCCGCACCGGCGCCCGCCAACACGCTACGCCTGTCCGGGGCCGATGCCCCGCTCATGCCCAGCCCTCCAGGACGATCTTGCCCTTGGCCCGCCCGCTCTCGATCAGCGCATGCGCACGCCGAAGGTTGACGGCCGAGATCGGGCCGAAGCTCTCGGCGAAGGTGGTTTTCAGCGTGCCCGCATCCACGAGGCGCGCAACCTCGTCGAGGAGCCGCCCCTGTGCTTCCATGTCGGCGGTCTCGAACATCGAGCGCGTGAACATGAACTCCCAGTGGGTCGACACGCTCTTGCGCTTGAAGGGTACCACGTTGAGGCTCTCCGGATCGTCGATCAGCGCGAAGCGACCCTGCGGCGCGATCAGTTCGGCGATCTCGGCCACGTGCTGATCGGTGTTGGTGGTCGAGAACACGAAGCCCGGTGCGCCCAATCCCAGCGCCGCGATCTCGGCAGCGATCGGTTGGGTGTGATCGATGATGTGATGGGCACCGAGCTCGCGGCTCCAGGCGGCGGTCTCGGGCCTCGAGGCGGTGGTGATGACGGTCAGATTCGTGAGCTGGCGGGCGAGCTGCGTCGCGATGGATCCGACGCCGCCCGCCCCGCCGATGATGAGGATCGACCGGGCGGCACCCGGCACCGGCTTGCCGACGTCGAGCCGGTCGAACAAAGCTTCCCAGGCGGTGATCGCGGTCAGCGGCATCGCTGCGGCCTCGGCCGCCGAAAGCGAAGCGGGCTTGTGGCCGACGATGCGTTCATCGACGCAGTGGAGCTCGGCATTCGTCCCGGGCCGCCCCAGCGCTCCGGCGTAGAACACGGCATCCCCGGTTCGGAACAGTCGAGCCTCTTCGCCGACCGCCTCGACGATTCCGACCGCGTCGTAGCCGAGGATGTGCGGCTGGCCCTCGGCCGGGGTGACGCGGGCGCGGACCTTTGTGTCGACGGGGTTCACCGAGACGGCCTGCACCCGGACGAGCAGATCGCGCGGACCGGGCGTCGGGGCTGGCAGATCGAGATCGACCAGCGACACTTCGTTCTCGATCGGCAGGGATGTGTGAAAACCGACGGCCTTCATTAGAGTGCTCCTCGTTTGGTGGGGAAGTCAGGGACGGGATCGGTACCGTGCTCGCGGCGATGCCCAGCACGATGGCAAAGGACCGACGATCAGGTCGAGGCTCGAGGCCTCGTGCAGGGCTGTGATGGAGAGGGCGAGACCGGTGACCGGCACCGCGACCATGAGGTTCGAGATCGCCCTCGCCGAAGATCGCGCGCTCGCGGCGTTGACGGCGCAGAAGCAGAAGGCCGTGGGACGGGACCGACGAAGACGAGGCAGGTCCAGAAGGTGGCATTGCCGTCACCGGTGAAAGGCCATTCGGCGGCATAGGCCAGCGGTGTCAGGATCGCTGCAGCGAGCGGCCGCACGACATCCCCCATCGGGCGAGCGCGTGCGGGCCCGGCCGAAACCGGCCCATCGCGACGGGCAGGGCGGGCAGCGGCACGTGGGGCAGGAGTCGTCGCTGAGGCGGCCATGATTGGCGTCTTCCGGGACAGGCATCTCGGTTCGGTCGCGTCCGGTTGCGGGGTTCGCGGCGCGAATCCTCATCGACAGCGCCCCCTCAGAATGCCGTCCGATCTACAATTCGATAAGCGCGTAATTCTGATCGATGCGATAAAGAAAACGACTGAACGGTTCGACGGGAGCGACAGGGCACACGCTCCGTCATCGTCCTTTTCACCAAGTAGGTGCTGGACGAACGCTTCCTACGTTACGCACCGGACAACGACGTCCTATCGCGACATGCTGAATTGCGCCGAGATACTTGGAGGGGGGCCCTGGGGGTGGACGGATTGGACAAGGCTGATTGACCGGATTGTTGGATCTTCGAAGGATGAAGACCATGGCACGGCACCGTTCCCATAGCGTCGCGTTCAAGCGTCAGGTTGCGCAGGAGTACCTGTCCGGCGAGACGCTGCACGGCTTGGCCAAGCGCCACGATCTCTTGCGCAACCTCGTGCGCGTCTAAGTGCAGAAGTACGAAGCCGGCGCGTTCGATGATGACGCGGTCGCCGACGACACGATCCAAGCCTACGAGGCGCGCATCGCCGCGCTCGAACGGCTCGTCGGCCGGCAGGCGCTTGAGCTTGAGTTTTTAAAGGGAGCTCTGCGCAACGGACCGTTGCCGAGAAGCGAGCCTACGTCCGTAATCACCGGCCCGGCAGCCTCTCCGTCGCGGAGGGATGCCGACGGATGAGTCTGGCGCACTCCACCTACTACGACGCTCCGATGCGTGCTGCCGACGGCACCGCCCGAGTCGAGGCTATGGCCGCGGTCGGCGACGCGTTCGAAGCCTACGGCTGGCGCCGCGTCCAGGCAGCTCTGCGCCAGCAGGGATGGCGGGTGAATCACAAAAAGGTCCGCCGCCTCATGCGCGCCCATGACCTGCAGCCACGCGTTCGGCGCCGCTATGTCACGACCACCGATAGCGATTACGAGAGCCCGATCTTCCCGAACATGGCCCGACATGGTTGTGTCCCAGGCAGTGGTGTAGCTGACGGGTGGTCATCGGCGGTTGCCGGGTAGGGTCGGGTTGCGACTTCCAGCCCCGAACCGGAGAGCTCCCCGATGACCGACGAGATCATGGCCCTGCGTGGGTTGATGGAGGAGAGCGCCGACACCGATCTGCTGCGCGAAATGATCGGCTTTGTCGCCGAGCGACTTTTGGAGTTGGAAGTGGGCGGCCTGACCGGCGCGGCCCACGACGAGAAGAGCGCCGAGCGGCTGGAGGACGACCGGATCGTCTCGGCCGCCGTCATCGTGGCGGTCGGCGTCAACAGTGACGGCCGGCGCAGGGTCCTCGGCATGGACGTCGGCCCGTCGGAGGCCAAGACGTTCTGGACGGCGTTCCTCCGGAAGCTGGCGCGCCGGGGCCGGCGCGGCGTCAAGCTCGTGATCTCGGACGCCCACGAGGGCATCAAGGCCTCGGTGGCCAAGGTGATGAACCCCACCTAGCAGCGCTGCCGCATCCAGTTCGCTTCGCTGCGCTCGCGGCGCCTCCGGCGTCATGAGGAACGTGCTCGCCCATGCCGGCCGCTCGGGCCGCCGCGTCGTCTTCGCCGATCAGCTTCGCCCCATAGCGCCCAAGCGCGCCGCCCTGATGGACACGGCGGAGCCCGACGTGCTGGCATACATGGGCTTCCCGGCCGCCCACCGGGTCACAAGCTCCACTCCACGACCCCCCTCCAACGACTGAACGGCGAGATCAAACGCCGGACCGAAGCGATCGGTATCTTCCCCGACGAGGCCGCCATCACCCGCCTCGTCAGCGCCATCCTGCTGGAGCGGAACGACGAATGGGCCGTGCAACGTGCCCGCTACATGACCCTGGAAAGCATCGCCCCAATCGGCGATGATCCCCTCATCAGCCTGCCGACCCTGGCAGCCTGATCCTCCCGACCCAAGCCGGTGATCGTGGTGGCCCACACCAAGCTACACCACGCCAAGGGACACGACCTCTGGGAAAGCCGGCGCGGTTCAAACAGTGGGTTGGTTTCGTTTCCGACCGCCCCTTGCCGCGACCCACCCAAGCGGGGTCAAAACACGTTTCCGGTTCCGGTAGCCCTCGAATGGTCCTCGCGTCGAGTCAATTTCGAGGCATCATAAAAGGAAAAAGGTGGTGGGGCACCCATCCGGTCCAAACCGGTCTCTGCTGCCATTTCCCTGCTAACAGGGAAAACAACAGGGAAAACGGCGCGGTACAGTTCCCGAGCTCGGTCTGGCCCGGTAATACAGCAGCCAAGGCAATGACTTAAGGGGCAATTCCCTGTGCGCTGGAACAGGGAATTGGTCTCAGCCAAACAGGGACGCGTGTCGGCGAAACAGGCAAGCCGATCGGCCAGGGCAGGGATCGTCTGGGTTCGAATGCAAAAAAGCCGGAGAGCCGTAAGGCTCCCCGGCTGATTGGGATTATGAGGCATCAGGGGAGGGGGCTAAGGTGTCTCCGAGCCTCGAGCGCATATCGCCAGCGTCGACGAACCGGACTTCAATGCCAGGGTGGAGCTTCGGACGATTGTCCAGGGCCACCTGCCGTTCCTCCGGCGACATCCCATCGAACTCCGTCGCCGGTGCCAGGGCCTTGATGGTATCGAAAAGGAGCTTGGCGGCTTTCATGTCGCCCTGCAGTGCCTTCCGGGTGAGCTGCTGGGCGAGCGCCTCGATCTGAGTGGTCCGGATCGTGCGGCCATCCTTGGTGATGGCAATCGGCTCACGTGCGGCCTGGGTGAGCGCGTCCAGAAGATCGCGCCGACCAAGCGGGGCTGAGTGCCCCCGGGGCCGCCCGCGGGGATTGCCGGACTGACCCTTCCGGAAGCGATGGTCGGCCGGCGGTTTACCGTACCCGACCTCGTACGCGGCGGGCCGCTTCGGTTTGATCATCGTGGTGTTCGCAGCATCCGCCATCACGCAGCCTCCTCGAGCAGGGCAGGGGCCGTACGGACCGATCGGATCTCGTCCCAGGTCTCGTCCGTACCGTCGAGAATGGCGTCACGGCCCGTGAACGCCTGCCAGCGCCGAACAGCGACATCGACATAGACCGGGTCGAGTTCGAGCACCCGCGCCTCGCGTCCCGTCTTCTCTGCAGCCAGCAAGGTCGTACCGCTGCCGGAGAACGGATCGAGGACGATCGCACCGCGGCGCGTCACGTCCTTGATCGCATCGACGACCAGGGCCACCGGCTTGACCGTGGGATGCAGCGCGAGATCGCCCGCGCCCTTGAAGGTGTTGACCCCGGAATAGGTCCACACGTTCGAACGGTTGCGCCCGTGCCGGCCAAGCTCGACATTGTTGGTGTGGCTCGCCGTGCCGACCTTGTAGAGCGCGATGAGCTCGTGCTGCGAGCGGTAGAGCGAGCCCTGCCCCGGATTGGTCTTGCTCCACACGATGAGGTTCTTCTGCTCGCCGTAGAGCGGTCGGGTCGCGGCATGCAGCTCCGGTAGGTGACGCCAATCCATGCAGACGTAGTGCAGAGCCCCGTCACACGAGACCGAGACGGCATTGCCGAGGCTCTCGCTCAGGAAGGCCATGAAGGCCTCCTCCGTCATCTCGCCAGAGCCCATGACGAACTCACGGTGCTGGACCCGGCCGCGGCCCATGACGTGGCCGTTGACGGGCACGTTGTAGGGCGGATCGGTGAAGACCATGTCAGCCTCTCGTCCGCCCATCAGACGCTCGACGTCATCGCTACTGCAGGCGCTGCCGCACAGGATCCGGTGCGGGCCAAGCTGCCAGAGGTCGCCTAGCTGCGAGACCGGTGCTTCCGGCTCATGCTGCTCGTCCTCGCGCGAGGCGAGGCGCTCCTCTTCGAGATCCCCCGTCAGCAGATCGAGCTCGGCGATCTCGAAGCCGGTGATGGAGAGATCCAGCCCAATCTCCGGAAGGTGGATCGAGAGTTCGCCAAGCTCGAGAGCGAGGGTCGCCCGATCCCAGCCGGCGAGGGTGGCGATCTTGTTGTCGGCGATCGCATAGGCGCGCTTCTGCGTGTCGCTCAGGTGATCGAGCCGGACGGTCGGGACGGTGGGCAGGCCGAGTTGCTTGGCTGCCAACAAGCGTCCGTGCCCGGCGAGCACGAGCCCGGTTTCGTCGACGACGAGCGGCACGGTGAAGCCGAACGCCCTGATGCTGTCGGCGATCTTGGCGATCTGCTTCTTCGAATGGGTGCGGGCGTTGCGCGGGTTGGCCCTGAGAGCAGCCGGAACCTGGTCGAGGATGGTCAACCCGGCCGTGGGGAAGGCCAGTGCGTTCGTCGTCATGATGGGGATGTCCTTGGAAAAGCGCGCACGACGACGAGCCCGCGTGCCGGACGGCAGCAGGGTCAAAGTCGGCGCAGTGCTGTAAGAGAAGGGCCGCTCAAGCCCGGAGACAGAAACGCCCCGGGGCAGGTGCCGCGGGGCGAGGGGACGTGCAATCGCGCAGCGAGCCTGTCAGGCGCGCCGTTCGGAAGGGATCACGATTGCGGGTGGGTCCAAGCCGGTCCGCTGCGGACACGAAAACTTCTACTTAATGAAAATGCGCAGTTTACCCGTCGGGTGTCAAGACGCTTCTTCGCGAGTTCTTGGCATCAACGGACACTACGCATCGACGACCTGAACCACTGTCCCGTCATCTTACGGCACGCCGATAGGACTTATCAGCCGTGAAGTTCCCCTCCTTCGTCCGTCATGGTTCGAAATCCGCCGGCCTGCTCTACGACCGGGTTGGGTGGTGAGCCGTCATGAGGTTGTCTCCCGAAAGGCGACATTCGGCTTGGCGCCCGTCGGCACTGAACCTACAGCGGCGGAGACAAGCCAGCTGACCAACTTCTCGACATCTGATTTCCGAACCGAGTGACGCGGGTGAACGACCCAGTAAGGGTGCGCGTCGAGGACTGGCCCGAAGGGTTGGACCAGAGCGCCGCTCATCAACTCGTCGGCGGTCAGCACATCCGAGAGGAGGGCTATCCCCTGGCCGGCGATCGCGGCCTGGATGACGTGCCCCTCGTCGCTGAACCGAATGCCCGCTCTGCCATCGACGCCGGTCACCCCAGCATGCCGCAACCAGGCAGGCCAAGTCGGCGTCTCGTCGGTTAGGCGGGGCCACTCGAAATGCAGCAGCGTGTGATTTCTCAAGTCACCCACGGATCGTATGGCGAGGTGGGGACTACAAGCAGGAGTAACGCGCTCGGACAGAAGCCTGTGAGCGCCGAAATCGGAATAAGGACCCGGCCCGTACCGGACAGCGACGTCCACGCCATCGCGCGCGAAGTCGATCAGGCTGTCGGACGCGTGCAGTCGCAGGTCGCAACTGGGATGCGCGGCACGGAAGTCGGCAAGCCGTGGCACCAGCCATTTCGCGACGAACGCGGTCGGAGCTGAGAGCGTGAGGACACCGGTTGGGTGCCGGCCGCGGATCTGGTCGATGGCTTCGGCGAACGCGTCGAAGCCATCGCGGAGCACAGGCAGCAGTACGGCTCCCTCGGCGGTCAGTCGGACCCGGCGCGTCTCGCGGTGGAAGAGGCGCAGCCCCAGGGTCTGTTCGAGAAGCCGGATCTGATGGCTGATGGCGGTCGGCGTGACGCCCAGTTCATCGGCTGCTCCGCGGAAGCTCAGGCGGCGCCCTGCCGCCTCGAAGGCCCGCAGCGTCGCGAGCGGGGGAAGCGATCTTCTCATCGTCATGGCTGAATGTACCTCATCCGTCCCGTGAGGAGAACGAGTTCGTCATCCCGTATCCCAACTGACACAAAGGCGCCTGCCAACGACAGGAGACTCACTTGAAAGCCATGGTGTTGACGAGGTTCGGGGGGCCGGACAGCTTCGAGCTTCGAGAGCTTCCTGCCCCCCGACCGGGACCGCGGCAGGTCCGCGTGGCAGTGCATGCGACGTCGATCAACCCGCTCGACTACCAGATCCGCCGCGGTGACTACGCCGACCAGGTCGAGCTACCGGCCATCATCGGGCACGACGTCTCCGGCGTCGTCGACCAGATCGGATCCAACGTGACGGAGTTCCGTGTCGGGGATGAGGTCTATTACACGTCGCGGATCTTCGACGGGCCGGGATCGTACGCGGAATACCATCTGGCGGACGTCGACATCGTGGCGCGGAAGCCGGTCAACATCACACATGCCGAGGCGGCGAGCGTCAGTCTCGTCGGCGTGACCGTCTGGGAAGGGCTGGTCGAGCGCGCCCGATTGCAGGTGACCGAGACCGTGCTGATCCATGGCGGCGCCGGCGGCGTCGGGGCCATCGCCGTCCAGGTCGCCAAGGCCATCGGTGCGCGGGTCCTGGCGACGGCGCGCGGCAGCGACGTGGCGCTCGTCAAACGGCTCGGTGCCTCGGCAGTCATCGATTTCGAGCGCGAGGACTACGTGGACGCCGTCAATCGCCTGACTGACGGCAGGGGCATCGACGTCGTCCTGGATACCCTTGGTCGCGACACGCTTTCACGTTCCCCACGCATTCTCCGCGAGGATGGGCGCGTGGTCACCCTGGTCGACACCGCGACGCCCCAGAACCTCATCGACGCCTGGGGCCGGAACGCGACCTACCACTTCGTTTTCTCGCGCCAGAACAGCAGCAAGCTCGATGCCCTCACGCGCCTCATCGAGCGAGGCCTGGTGGTGCCGCAGGTTGGCTTGGAGTTTCCCCTCGACGAAGTCGCACGCGCTCACGCGCGCTCGGAGGAGGGCCGGATGAAGGGCAAGATCGTGCTCCGGGTCAGATCGTGACGCCGCCTGATCTTTGCCGGAGTCCCTGACCTAATACGTCGCCATGTCCTGTAGGCCGAAGACGACTACTACACCCCAAAGCCAGCAAAAGAGGAGATAATCATGAAATTTCGCAACGGCCTTGATTCGCTTCTTCGCCCCGAAGACTCCGTACTCGTTCTGATCGATCATCAGCCCTACCAGCTCACGAACCTGAACAGCCACGATCCACACATGGTCGTCAACAATACGACTGCGCTTGCGAAATCCGCTAAGGTATTCGGCGTTCCCACCATCCTGACGAGCGTGATCGCCGATCGGGGCGGGGTGATCTTCCCACAGGTCACCGATGTCTTTCCTGGCCAAGAAGTGATCGACAGAACGTTCGTCAACACCTGGGAGGATGAGAAGGTAGTGGATGCGGTTAAGGCGACCGGCCGCACGCAACTGATCATCGCAGGCCTCTGGACCGAAGTCTGTGTTGCGATGCCAGCGATCCAGGCGGCAGGCGAAGGTTGGGACGTCACGGTGGTCACCGACGCCTCCGGCGGTGTCTCGGTCGAGGCTCACGAGGTCGCCATCCAGCGTATGATTCGGGCCGGCGTGAACATGTTGACCTGGCTGGCGGTGATGGCGGAATGGCAACGCGATTGGGCTCGGTTAGACACTGCCGTCGGTGTCACCGAAGTGCTCAATCAGCACGCCGCGGGGAGCGGGATCGCATATCTTTGGGAGCAGCAGCTCCTCGCCACACCCGTGCCGAAAGACGCAGGCTGATTGGAGAACGGCCGCCGCGCTCGGGAGGGTTATTGATGAGACCATCGAGCCTAGTCGTTGCGGTGGCGCTCGCCGCGATCTCCACCTCGGCCGGGGCTCAAGTCTCGACCAACGTCGCCCGTGCGCCGACGCTCACCATCGAGCGCTATCCGGAGGACTGATCCTACCACGCCGATCCCGCGAGGCGCACGGGCGGCTGGACGGAGCGGTTCAAGTACATCCCGCTGACCGGGGATGGCTCGATCTATCTCTCGACCAGCGTGGAGATCCGCACCCGCTACGAGGACTATTCCAGCGTCGAATGGGGATCGGCGTGCAACAATTCCTTCGTCCGGCTGCGCATGCTACCCTATGTCGACCTGCACGCGGGAACGCTGCGGGTCTTCGTGCAGCCCATTTTCTCCGCGATCACGGGCACCGGCCGCCCGCCGCGCCCCGTAGTTACCACAGGCGCGGATATGCTGCAGGGCTTCGTCGAGACTCACATGCGGGTCGGCGAGCGCCTCGCACTGCGGCTGTCGGTGGGACGCAAGCTCGTCTCGCTCGGTGCCGGACGCCTGATCGACACGCGCTACGGCCCCAACGTTCCGCAGGCTTTCGACGGCGTCGACGCCAAGCTGACGGGCGAGAGCGGTCAGGCGACCGCCTTGTCCTTCCGCCCGGTCGACATCCTTCGTGGCGATCTCGATAATCGGGCCTCCCGCCAGAAGAGGCTCTGGGTTCTCTATACGACGCGATGGCTGACCCGGGACCAGGCCACCGGGTTCGACGCCTATTATCTAGGGCTGGAGGATCGCAGCGCGGTGTTCGACTAGGGTGATGGCAGGGCGACGGACCATACCTACCGCACGAGGTTCTTCGGTGACACCGACGCATGGTTCTGGAACGCCGAGGCGGTCCTCCAGGGCGGACGCTTTGCTGGCCATCCGATTGCGGACTGGGGTGTTGGCGGCGAAATCGGCCGTCGCTTTCGCGACGTGCCGCTGCAACCCGCTGGCAGCCTCACCGCCGACGTGATCTCAGGGGATGCCGATCAGAACGACGAGAAGCTCGGGACCTTCAATCCGCTATTTCCGAAAGGTAAGTATTTTGGCGCGCTCTCGCCGATCGGCCCGCGCAACCTAATCCACCTCCGCCCCACCGTGATGAGGCCCACTGTCTGACGGGCACGACGCGAAACCAGGCCAGACCGGCGAGCTTTACGGCTTCGCGATAAATTTCCGACACGCCCATGCCGACGAACTGTATCCTCCAGCGGTAGAAGGTTGGCTCGGACACACTCATCTTCCGGCAGCCTTCGTCCACCGTCGCACCATTCTCCGTTTGCCGCGGGGCAAAGGCGGTCTGTTTGTTCGTGAAGCATTTGCAAGGCGTGGCACCCACCCTTCTTCAGGGTTCAGGATGCCCGGAAAACGTGCGCTCATCACGGACCAGTTTGCCGGATCAGGGTCAACTCGCCGGTCAAGTCACGCCGGGTTAAACCCTATTAACCTCAATATGTCAGCTTCGCTGGACGCACCTGTTTTTGCGTAAAGGCTTTTCATCTGAGCGCGGATCGTCTCCCGCGAGAGAGACGCGTCTTGTGCGATCTGATCGACAGATTTTCCGGTTGCGATTCCGGAGACAGCGCGCGTTTCCGCCTTGGTTAGCCCATAGACAAGGGAAACGAGCTGCGGATCGAACGCCGTAGCGCCACGGCCTAATTGTTCCATAAGCACGATGACAGTCGGCCCCTCGAAGTATAGCGAGACACAATCCTTATTCACTAAAATAAATGTCAGCTTTGTTTTGTGCGAGAACTGGCTGACGACCTTTGGCCCAGCATATTTTCTTTCCAACATCCCATTCAGAATGACCTGCAGTTGCGCGTCCCGTAAGCCAAATCGACCCAATGGAGAAATGCGAACAGGCGAATTTTTCGTCAGCATGGCCTGCCCGGCTGTAGAGATGGTTTTGACGCTCGCATCGTCACCGATCACGACGACCCCTATGCCGATCGCGTCAAACAATGCGACGCCTATTTCTGCCGCCGCGCGATTGTTCGCGCCTTTCCTATGGTAGTCGAAAGCGCGCTTAAGATGAGGGCCGAGCCCCGTAAGGCGATCGGCCATAACCTTCTTGAGCTGATGATCGCTTTGAGCGCTCAGGGTGGCAATTGAGAACGAGTAGTGGTTGACATCGCCAATTTTAGCACAGGCCATCGCCTTTATATCGTTCGGTATTAGGTAGTCATTAAAAAACTCACTGGCGACGAGCTTTTGGGGCGGAAACAGTTCATCGTCGATAAATCCGATTCCGACCGCTCGTCTTGTTAACGGTGGCTGCCAGACATTTAAAGCCGCGTAGTGGGCATTGTATATCTCAATTGACCTGTCCTCGAATCCTGCGTTGAGCGGGACATAACCCTGTTCGGGACTGGCGATGCCGTGCATCACCATTACGACTTTTCCATTCGGTATACCTGCCGCAAGGGTGTCCAGAAACTGCTGCCACGACGTCTCGCCGAGTAAAACTGCGTAAATGAGATCAATCAGTTCCTCGGTCATTTCACAGGCCCTCGCCACGCGATCACCTCCTCGTTTGCACAGCCCAGTCCTGGAGCGGCACCTTTAACCCTCAAGGGTTAAGCGGAGGCGAACTTATCGTTCTAGTCTTTTATGGAATCAGTTCCGGTACATGCGCGCCCTTCGCGCACCTCGGTGCCATGGCGAATTTCTCAAACTCGCAATGGCGGGCGAGTGGCAGCTGATCCGGAGACGATGGCTAAGGGTCCCTCCTGCACGAGATACGGACGTTGCTGTACAGATATTTGAACAGGAAGCACGACGGATGACCGGTGTAGCCAAATCACTGACCATATCGAGCATAGGCACGGCTCAACGAGACTTGGGTGGTGGCATCGGGTTCGTTCGGGACGTGATGATCAACGATACCAACCCGCTGAGCACTGCGGCCTGTACAATTTCGTCCGTTGCGAGTTCGCCCCTCGATCGGCTTCTTCCCGTTTTTGCGGGCCTGCATCCAACTAAGGCTTTCTATTTAATCACGAATTTTCTAAATCCTAGGCTCTGGCGCTGTGAGTTCGGCCGTGAACTGCCGCTCGCAGATGGGGCGATGCGCCCAAGAGAGCAAGCTTCCCCGACGTTAGTATTGAAAACTTGCCGGCGCACTGAAATGGGCCATTACAAAAGGTAGTCGTCCCATGCATCGCATTTCCTGCACCCACGTCCTATATTTTGTTTTTACAGTGTTCCCCGCGGTCAGCGTCAGCGTCGTATTTGCTCAGAGTACAAACGCGCCGCAATATCTCTCGCCTATGGCGTCAATAAGCGGCTCCATTGCGTATAATTTCTCGGCTGTTTCGCCATACAGTTGGCCGGGCGATCCCGTGGGTATCCCGTTTGCGCTGAACCAAACCAGCCCCTACTCTTTCAACGGGATAAATCTATCACTGAACAGCTCCGGTGCGGGCTTGTTACTGACGAGCCCAGGCTCGCTCCCTCAGAGCGGTGCGATTGGCGGAATCCTGCAGGCTGCTTCGGGAGGAGCTGCCGCGAACTCCGACGCCCCGTCGGCGGGCGGGACGTCCGGGACCGTAACAACGAATCTCGCTAACATGACGCTGAATCTCAGTTTCATGCAGGCGGGCTGGGCTCCAGACGCGCTGTACGGCCTGTACGCCCAGGCATCAGGCCAAACGGGCGGAGGGAGCACCAGCCACGACAATAGCGGTGCACCGGGCGGCGCGGCGCTCACTTCAAACGTGACGATCAACAACAGTACGTTCACCCTTGCCACGGACGCCAACGTTGCAAGTGGCGCCGCTATCGCGGTCGAGCAGAATGGCGGCACTGGTGGCACGGGCTATCATGACATGTCTGCCGGCCGCGGCGGCGCTGTTCAGGCCATGACTGTGAACCTGACCGACACTAGCGTCAGCACCAGCGGTGACAACATCGCAGCAATAGTCGCAAGGCAGCGTGGTGGCGCGGCCGGCACCGCCATCGGATATGACAACAGCAACGGAGCGGACGGGGGCAGCGGCAGCTCACTGACCGTCACGATGGCACAAGGTGCCTCCGGTCCCGGCAACATCATCACAACGAAGGGCAACAATGCGTCCGGTATTTTTGCTTCTGCAATTGGTGGGAATGCATCGAGTGGTGGTGACGATGGCAACGGTGTGAGCATTGACGTCACGCCCGGCAATGGTGGATCTGGCGGTAATTCCGGCGCCTCTGTTAATCAGACAGCGGTGTCCGTCGCAAGTACTGGCATTCTTTCGATTACGACGAGCGGCGCAAACTCGGCCGGCATCGAGGCGACCACCCAGGGCGGCGCTGGTGGCAACGGTGGCGAAGCGCGTGGCAGTGGCATCAACCCTAGCGGCGGCGGCTCAGGTGGTCGTGGAGATCCGGTCACCGTAAATCTTGGCGAGGGCGTAACCATTGTTACCAATGGCGCGACGTCAAGCGCCATCCTGGCAAAGGCGCAGGGAGGCCAGGGGGGTGATTCCGGTGTCGTCGACGCCAACGACACCTATGCCCAGGGTCAGAATGGCGGATCGGGGGGCATCACAGGGCTCGTCACTGTCTTACTGAGCAATGGCGTGACGCTCAAAACTTCTGGTGAGTCGGCTAACGGCATTACGGCGATCAGCAGCGGCGGCAATGCCGGCGATGCCGGAGATGTCACTGCCGGACTCGGGTCGGGGCATGGTGGCAATGGCGGCCAAGGCGGAAGCTCCGGCGGGGTTACTGTCACTTCGGGCGCATCCATCACGACCAGGGGCGACACATCGCGCGGTATCCTCGTGCAGGCATTGTCGGGCGGCGGCGGAAGGGGAGCAGACGCGACCGGCCTTACAGACAACACCAGCGGGACCGCTGGAGCAGGTGGTTCGGTCGGCCAGATCAGCGTCACGCATTCCGGCGCGATCACCACCTTTGGCGCCTATTCACAGGGCATTCTGGCACAATCGATTTCGGGCAGCGGCGGCGCTGGCGGCAACGCCTCCGGCAGTCCCTTCTCCGACAGCGGCGGCCGGGGTGCATCAGGTGCCGCCGGCGGCGTGATCGCGCTGACCAGCACGGGCATGATTACGACCTCCGGCGAGAGCGCCCAGGCCATCGTGGCCCAGTCCATCGGCGGCGATGGTGGCGCCGGCGGCACTGCAGGCGGCATGATCAGTGTCGATGGCGGGGCGTCCGGCAATGGGGGGGCCGGCGGCAACATCCAGCTCACGCTTGGCGGCGGCTCTGCGGGGGCATTGTCAACGTCGGGCACGCTCTCCCACACGGTAGTCGCGCAGTCGATCGGCGGCGGCGGCGGCATCGGCGGCAACGCCTACGGATCGGGACTCGACAGCGTGTCCATCGGCGGGACGGCGGGAGCGGGCGGCGCGGGCGGCACCGTGACCGTCGGTGCCAATGGCTTGGTCGCCAACACGACCGGCACCGGCGCGATCGGGCTCGTTGCCCAGTCCATTGGCGGCAGCGGCGGCGCCGGTGGGGCTGCCTATGCGACTGATTCCAATGGGTTCCTCAGCTTTTCGGTCGCGGTCGGCGGCAGCGGGGGTGACGGCGGAGCTCCTGGCACGGTGAATGTCGGTTTGTCGGGATCGACGATCACGACTGGCTCCAGCCAGAATGGACAGGCAAGCCAGGATAGCCAATTCGATGCGCCGGGAATCCTGGCGCAGTCGATCGGCGGAAGCGGCGGGGTGGGCGGGGGCGCCTCGGCCCAGGCCACAGCGCTCTCGCTGCCGATCCCCTCGGAGGACGGGATTTCCGGCACGCCGACATTGGCAATGGCTTACGCCGTCGGCGGCTCGGGCGGCAATGGCGGCTCAGCGATCCTCAACGGAAGCACGGCCTCGATCGCCCTTGGCGACGGGACCAGCGTCTCGACCTATGGCACTGGTAGCAACGGCGCTCAGGTTCAGTCGATCGGCGGCGGCGGCGGACAAGGTGGCGACAGCTCCTCGATGGCGGCCGGCGTAGGCTACGGCTCGCTGCCTGGCAACAGCGGCAGCCTGCTTCAGTTCGCGCTCAACCTGAGCGTGGCGGTCGGCGGCCAGTGCAGCTCGTCCTCCTCCTGCGCCGGCGGAGATGGCGGAGCTGCGACGCTGACGGTCGGCAACAACGCTTTGTCCAACTCGATCATCAATACCTATGGCGACTACTCGATTGGCGGCATGGTGCAGTCGATCGGCGGCGGCGGCGGCAATGCGGGTATCGGGTCGGCAAACACGAATAGCATCGGAACCAGCGCGAATCTCAGCATCGGCGTCACCGTCGGATCTACCGGTGGCACCGGCGGAAACGGCGGCGCCGCCACCGGCACGGTCAATTCCGATGGCGTAATCACGACCGCAGGCGTCAGCGCGACGGGACTGCTCGTCCAATCGATCGGCGGCGGCGGCGGCGTCGCTTCCGGAGGCTCTCTCAGCATAGGCGGCCTCATGAGTTGGGCCGGAAGCCTCAGTGAGACCCAGGTGACGCCCACGATTTCAATCACCCCCACAATCAATCTTGGGCGCACCGGCGGCAGCGGCGGCAATGGCGGGACCGTTACAGTCAACCATGCGGGTTCGATCAGAACCCAGGGCAAGAATGCGCCCGGCGTTGTCGCCCAGTCCGTCGGCGGCGGCGGCGGCGTCGGCGGGACGGCCGGCGTCGCGCCCTCGATTCCATCCGCTACGCAGCCTATCGTCGGCGCCGTCGAGGGCATATCGGTGCCGCTGGGCACGATCTACGTCAAGCCAACGCTGTCAATCGGCGGCTTCGGCGGCTCCGGCGGGGTCGGCGGCAGCGTGACCGCGAACCTCTCGGGCGGCATCACCACGCAGGGCGATTTCTCGCCGGGACTGCTGGCGCAGAGCATCGGCGGCGGCGGTGGCCTTGGCGGCATGGCCGTCGCAGGCGGGAGCGCGAACACGCCGCTGACCGCTTTGGCGCAGCTTTCAATCAGCAGTTCGCTCACGCTCGGCATCAGCGGAGGGGGCGGCGGTGGCGCCAATGGCGGTACAGCCACGGTCAACCTTTCGGGCTCACCAACGATTTCCACGAGCGGCTCACATGCGATCGGCATCCTGATGCAGAGCGTCGGTGGCGGCGGCGGCGTCGGTTATGACGGCTCCGAAGCACCGTCGGGCAGCGTTGAGCTCGGCATGACGGTGGCCACGCCCGGCGGCGGCGGTGGCGATGGCGGCACCGTTTCGCTCACGGGCAATTCAGCGAATTTGGCCTTGACGACGCAAGGTGACAATGCACATGGCATCGTTCTGCAATCTGTCGGCGGCGGCGGCGGCCTCTCGGCCACGGGGTCGACCTCCTCGACGAACGACTGGGCGGTGAATTTCACGATCGGCGGCCAAGCAGGCGCGCTGGGAGCGGGTGGCGGCGTTACAGCCGATCTTGGCGGGGGCGTCAGCACCATTGGCACGCAGGGCGTCGGCGCCGCGGGGCTTATCGCCCAGAGCGTGGGCGGCGGCGGCGGCGTGGTCGCGGCCTCGCCAGGGTTGACGGCATTCATCAAGCAGTTCGGCTCGTTGAACATCTCGTCGGGCGCCGGCTCGAGCAACGGCCTACCTGTCTTGGTCACGGCATCGCAGGCGCAGAGCTCGATCTCCACCTCTGGCATCGGCGGCCACGGCATCATCGCCCAGAGCATTGGGGGCGGTGGCGGCCTCTTCACTGGATATGCCGAGACCGGGCCAGCTCCGCAGCTGACCTCGATCTATAGTGGTTCGGCTGCCGGCGGTGTGGGCCTCGGCGGGAACGTCACCGTAAGCACGGCGGCGACTATTTCGACGACCGGGGCAGGAGCCTTTGGCATCCTAGCGCAGAGCATCGGCGGCGGTGGTGGCCTGATCGCCAGCAACGGCAGCGTCTTTGCCGGTCATACCAGCACGGGGGCCGGCTCGGCGGCGGGAACCGTGACGGTGAACGTCGACGGAAGCGTCTCGGCAAAGGGCGAGAACAGCATCGGCGTCTTTGCGCAGAGCAGCGCTCCCGGTGGAGCCGGGCCGATCACCATCAACGTCAATGGTACCATTGAGGGGGGCACCGGAGCACAGGGCGTCGGCATCCTGGTCGCTGGCGGGAACGCCTCTAACCAAATCAATATCGGTCCGAGCGGCTCGGTCTGGGGCCTGTCCGGCAGCGCTATCAAGGCGGTAGGGATGGGGGTCAACGTCGACAATCAGGGCCAGATCTACGGCAACACCTGGCTCCAGGGCGGCTCGATCGACGGCAACTTCCAGAATACCTTTGGGCATCCCCCCGACGAGACGGCCGGCACTTTGACCAATTCCGGCACCCTGATGGCTATGCCGGGAAGGCGCTCCTATGTCGACGGCCATCTTGTCCAGACGTCCACAGGACGGATTTCACCGCATCTCGACTACAGCAACCTGCGCAGCGGCACCTTTGTCGTAACAGGAAACGCCGTTCTCGACGGCAGCATCCGCCCGAACCTTGCCAGCGCGATGCCCAATATTTTTCTGCCGGCTTTGACCGTGGACGGCACCGTTTCGGGTTCGCTCAAGGCCCCTGACAGCCCGCTGTTCTCCTACACACTGCGCGAAACCCTCGGCCAATATGACGTTGCCATCACAGGCACGCATTTCGACCGGGCCCGCTTCGGCCTGACACAGCACCAAGGCGCCGTGCTCAGCGCACTGGAGCATGTGTTCGCCACCGGCAATGCCGGACTTGGTCCGCTCTTCGCTGGGCTCGATGCCAGTGCGGGCTCCGATCGCGGTCAATTCATGCACTCACTTGCCCAGTTCTCACCGCGTAGCATGGCAACGCTGTTCGCCCGCTCCGTCGCAGACGCCTCCAGCATCGCCGACAACTCAATGAGCTGCCCGATATTCAGCAGTGCCCCCGGGAGCTCTCAGGCGCTCCTGGTCGAGGGGGCTTGCTTCTACGCGACGACGCGCGGACAGCGAGCATGGCTCCGGGGCGATGCCGATCGTGGCAGGTCCAGCATGGACTCCGCTGCGTGGCAGGTCGGAGGGCAGAGCGAAATTATCCCCGGACTCCTGCTGGGCGGCGCTCTCGCCTATCAGGGCAATGCCTTTGGCGGTCGCGACGGCGTCTCCGCCGCGGGCTCGACCGTGCAGGGCGCAGTCACGTTGAAATACCAGTCCGGACCTCTGCTGCTGACCGGCGCAGTCTTCGGCAGTTATGGCGAGTACGACATCAAACGCCGGATCGCAGCGCCGGGTTACACGTCGATGGCGAGCGCAGAAAGCGCCTTCTACACTGCCGGCATCCGCACCCGGGCGGCCTACACTCTGCAGGCCGACGACTTCTATCTGAGGCCCTATCTGAACCTAGACCTGGTTCATGCCCGCAACAATGCCTTCACAGAAGTGGAGCCCGGTGGGATCGGCCTTACCTTCGCCGGCAGTTCGTATTCGACGGCCATCCTCACTCCAGCGCTTGAGATTGGTAGGCGTAATGAGCTTTCAGACGGTTTGGTTCTGCGCAGCTTCCTCTCTGCCGGCGTAGGCCTACGCACCACCACGAACTGGCGCGGTTTCGCTAACTTTACCAGCGCGCCTTCGAGCGATGGCTTCGCTCTGCAAGCATCAATCGAGCGGGCCTCGGGCCGCGTCACTGCGGGCGTTCAGCTCTATCAGGACGGAGCACTCGACGTGCGCATCCAATATGACGGCGAATTTGCCAAGGAAATCACGAGGCATGGGGCAACCGCTAGCCTCGCCTATCGTTTCTGAACCCACTTGGGTCCGGCCGATCTCCCGAACTGGAGCACTGAATCAGACGGATGGTTCAGGCGCTCGGTCGAGAGCGTCGAAGATGGCAGGGGCGCCTGTGAACCAGGAACAAGGTCAACTTCAACATTGCTCAAAGCCACACCTCAGGGAGGACCACTTTTAGGGGGTCGCCCCCCAGCGTCCGATAGATCCCGACCAACCTGCCGTGTTCGTCGTGGATGCAGTGACAGGGGATAATGCGTCGGCCACTCCTGCGCTGCCTCTGCATACTAAATGTAAACCGGCCAACTACTGGTATTATCTATATGTCGATCATGTTATTAAGGGTATATTTCATATTTTATATCTATCAATGGTAGTAATCTGCTCGTACCACAGTCATCTTGACGACCATCGGTAAAATAAAACTCTGCTGACTCGCCATTTGTCACTTGAACGGGCCAAATTGTGATAGAAATACTGAGCTGACGGCCGACTCAAGACTGTTCTTCGCATAAAGACCACGACATCGCCGAGCGCGTCGGCTGGGTAGGACCATCGCAGATCGGATTGACCGGTCGGTGTGCTGACCGAAGGTGTATGACCATAATGCTAGCTCTTCCCGCATTGCTGATAGAACTCACTCTGGCCCTGCCGATCGCGGACAGGGTGCCGGTCTTCGATGTCGAGCCGGGCTGCCGGGACGCCACCACGCTGATGGCCCTCGATGCCGGCCGGCAGAAGCTCTGCCTCGCCGACGAAGCGACGGCGCACGCTCAGGTTGCCAAGCAGTGGGCCAGCTATCCGGCCCAAGACAGGACGCGCTGCACGGCCGAAGCCCAACTCGGCGGCCTGGCGAGCTATGTCGATCTGCTTGAGTGCCTGACCATGGCCCGGAAGGCCAAGGCGGGCGACAGTTGGTAGCCGCATCAAGACCACGCCACACGATCCGACCATACCGATGCCAGTTTGAGGGGCCGCCCGTGCCGATCACGCTACATCTTTCCGGGCCCGTCCGACTTCTCGCCGCGACGGCGCTCGCCGCGCTGGCCTCCGGATGCCGCGACACCAACCAATACGTTCCTCCACCGCCGCCCAGCGTCACAGTCTCGCAGCCATCCGAGTGGACGGTGACGCGCTACTTCGAACTCACCGGCAACACCAAGGCGTTCGCGGCAGTCGATCTCGAGGCCCGGGTTCAGGGTTTCTTGGAGGCGATAACCTACACGGATGGGGCGGCCGTGAAGAAGGGCGCACCCCTCTTTTCCATCCAGCGCAACATCTATGAGGCGCAGCTCAAGCAGATGCAGGGCGCCCTAGCGGCGCAGCAGGCTGCCCTGGCGAACACGCAGTCCGAGTATCAGCGCCAATCCACCCTAGGGCAGCAGGAATTCGCATCGCAGGCCCGGGTCGAGGACGCCAAGACCAAGATGGACCAGGCCAGCGCCGCCGTCATGGAGGCGCAGGCCAATCTCGATATCGCCGCCATCAACCTCGGCTACACCCAAGTCTCGGCGCCGTTCGACGGCATCGTCACCAACCACCTGGCTGATGTCGGGGCGCTCGTTGGCATCAGCGGCCCGACCAAGCTGGCACAACTCGTGCGCATCGATCCGCTCTACATATACTTCAATGTGAGCGAGCAGCAGGTCCTACTGGTCAAGCAGCACCTGCTCGCCACGCAGCGGACGCTGGGCGATTTGTCGAAGATCCCGGTGGAGATCGGCCTCCAGAATGAGACCGGCTATCTGCATGCCGGCAGGCTCGACTACCTAGCGCCGCAGGTCGATCCAACCACCGGCACGTTGCTCGCCCGGGCGCTCATCGAGAACAGCGATCATGGGCTGCTTCCAGGTCTGTTCGTGCGGGTGCGGATCCCGGTTGGGCGCGACGACAAGGCACTGCTCGTCCGCGATGATGCCATTGGGACGAACCAGCAGGGCAGCTACGTGCTCACCGTCGGGACCGACGACACGGTCTCGCAGCGGGTGGTGAAGCTCGGTCCGCGCGAGGGGCGCTACCGGGTGATCGAGACCGGGCTCGGTCCCAGCGATTGGGTGGTCACGGACGGGCTCCAACGGGCGATCCCGGGAGCCAAGGTCGCGCCGCAGAAAGCGGCGGCGGCCGATGCCCCGCCCAAGAAGACGCCCCTGCAGCGCTGAAACATCCGCCGATCCCCCAGGCAAAGCCCATGACAGCTGTGGTCCAAGACTTCGATCCTTTCGGCGATCGGCCGTCGGCCACCACGATCCCGCGTGCCCGCCCGTGCGGCGGACCGCCCCTGAGACGTCGGCATCTAGGGTCAACGCCATGATATCGCGCTACTTCATCGAGCGACCCGTCCTAGCCAACGTGCTCGCCCTGGTGATGCTGCTGGTCGGTGCGGTGTCGTTGTTCAACCTCCCGGTGTCGCAATACCCGAACGTCGTGCCACCGACGGTCCAGGTCACCACACGCTATCCGGGTGCGAGCGCCCGCACCGTGATCGACACGGTGGCGCTGCCGATCGAGCAGCAGGTCAACGGCGTCGAAGGCATGCTCTACATGCAATCGACCGGCGCAAGCGATGGCACCTACACTCTCACGGTCACCTTCGCGATCGGCACCGACGGGGATCAAGCTCAGGTGCTGGTGCAGAACCGCGTCGCGATCGCGATGTCGTCGTTGCCACAGGCGGTCCAGGTCCAGGGCGTCACCACCCAGAAGAAGTCCACCTCGGTTCTGCAATTCGTGACGCTGTCCGCCCCCGATGGGCAGTTCGACAGCCTGTTCCTGTCGAACTACGGCGTCATCAACGTGCAGAACGAGCTGGCACGCCTACCCGGCGTCGGCAACGTCACGGTGTTCGGCGCCGGGCAGTACGCGATGCGGATCTGGCTCGATCCCAGCCTGCTGCAGGCGCGCGGCCTCACTCCTGAGTCGATCATCAGCATCGTTCAGCAGCAGAGCCAGGAGGTCACCGCCGGAGCCGTGGGGATGCCACCAGTCCCAGCCGGGCAAGATTTCCAGTACACCCTCAACGTCAGCGGACGGCTTAATGACGCCCCGGACTTCGAGAACATCGTCATCAAGGCGGATGCGCAGGACGGGGGCCGCATCTCCCGGCTCCGCGATGTCGGTCGGGTCGAACTCGGCGCGCAGACGTACAGCCAGTCCTTCACGCTGAACGGGCTGCCCGCTGCCGGCCTCGGCATCTTCCAATTGCCCGAGGCCAATGCGCTGACGGTGGCGGGCGCGGTCCGCGCCCGGATGGCCGAAATGGCAAAAAGCTTCCCGCCGGGCCTCGTTTACGCCGTTCCGTTCGATACGACCGGCTTCGTGCAGGCCTCGATCGACGAGGTCTACACGACGCTGTTCGAGGCAGCAGCCTTAGTGCTCATTGTTATCCTGGTCTTCGTCCAGGATTGGCGCGCCATGCTGGTGCCGGCGACAACGGTGCCGGTGACCATCATCGGCGCTTTCGCCGCCATGGCGGCGATGGGTTTCAGCGTGAACCTCTCGACGCTGTTTGCCATTGTGCTGGCCATCGGCATCGTGGTGGACGATGCCATCGTGATCGTTGAAGGCGTCTCCCACCATATCGACGATGGCCTCACGCCTCGTGCGGCGGCCGAAAAGGCGATGGAGGAGCTGTTCGGGCCGATCATCGGCATCACCCTCGTGCTCATGGCGGTGTTCGTGCCCGCGGCCTTCCTGCCCGGTCTGACGGGGCAGCTCTATAAGCAGTTCGCTCTGGTTATCGCCGCCACTGCGCTGATCAGCGCCGTTAACGCTGCCACTCTGAAGCCGACACAATGCGCCTTGTGGCTGCGCAAGCCGGTGCCGCCGGAGAAGCGCAACGCGTTCTACCGTGGCTTCAACCGCGTCTACGGTGTTGCCGAAGGCTGGTACGCCCGGCTGATCGCCCGCATGGTCCACCGCAGCGGCGCCATGATCGCCCTGGCCGTCGTGCTGATCGGCTTGGCCGGGTGGGGGCTGACCCGCCTGCCGACCGCGTTCCTGCCGACCGAGGACCAGGGCTACGTCCTCATCGGGGCGCAGTTGCCGGATGGCGCCTCGAAGGAGCGCACCGACGCGGTGATGCAGCGGATCAGCGCGCTGGCGAAGGCGACGCCCGGCGTCGACAACGTTCTCACGATCAGCGGCATCTCGGTGCTCGACGCCAACGCCACGTTGCCCAATGCCGGCGTGGCCTATGTCGTGCTCAAGGACTGGGACATTCGGGACAAGGAGAAGGGCCAGGACCTGCGCAGCCTCTATGGGCACTTCAATGCGGTGCTGGAGGGCGTGGAAGGCGCGTCGACCTTCGTGCTGATCCCGCCGCCGATCCAAGGTATCGGCAACGCCAGCGGCTTCACCATGCAGGTTGAATTGCGCAACGGCGATTTCGACTATCCGCTGCTGGAGAGCCTCGCCCGGACGATCGTCGCTGACGGGAACGCGCAATCCGGGCTGCAGAAGCTCAACACCTCGTTCCGGGCCGGCGTGCCGCAGCTCTCGGTCGTGGTCGACCGGATCAAGGCCGAAGCCCTGGGGGTGACGGTCGGGCAGGTGTTCTCGACGCTGTCGAGCTATGTCGGCTCGTCCTACGTCACCCAGTTCAACAAGTTTGGCCGCACCTTCCAGGTCTACGTGCAGGCCGCGCCTGACTACCGGCTGCGCCCGGAGGACATCCAGAACCTGAAGGTCCGGGCCGGCAACGGAGCGATGGTACCGCTCGGCACCGTGGTCGAGATCAAGCCGGTGCAAGGCCCATCCCTGATCAGCCTCTACAATCTCTACCCGACGGCGACGATCGTCGGTGGGGCGGCCCCCGGTTTCAGCTCCGGCCAAGCCCTCGACCTAATGCAGCAGATCGCCACGAAGGTGCTGCCGCCCAGCTCCGGCTATGATTGGACGGCGATGTCGTTTCAGGAGAACGCGGTCGGCTCGCAGATCTACCTGGTCTTCGCGCTGGCTATCGTGCTTGTCTACCTGGTGCTGGCCGGGCAGTACGAGAGCTGGATCCTACCGCTCGCGGTCCTGCTGGGTGTGCCGCTGGCACTCACGGGCACAGTGGCGGCGCTGCTGCTGCTCGGCGTCGCCAACAACCTCTACACGCAGATCGGGCTGATCCTGCTGATCGCGCTGGCGAGCAAGAACGCCATCCTGATCGTCGAGGTCGCCCGCGAGAAGCGGCAGGCAGGACTCGACATCGCCGAGGCGGCCGTGGAGGCGGCGCGCCTGCGCTTCCGCCCGATCCTGATGACCTCGTTCGCCTTCATCCTCGGCGTACTGCCCCTGGTTACCGCCTCTGGGGCCGGGGCGGCGGCGCGCAAGTCGATCGGCATCACGGTATTCAGCGGCATGTTGGCGTCGACCTGCCTGGCGGTGCTGTTCGTGCCGTCCTTCTATGTCGTCTTGCAGCGCATCGAGGAGCGACGCACGCGACGGCGGCCCCCACCGGTCGGGACGGCATCTTCAGCGGTGGAACGCGTGTGAAACCGATCAGCCGCGACTGAGACTGCGGGTGCGAAACTGTTACCCTGGGCAGCCTTGCGCGCTCCGAGGTGCTAATCTGAAAACATCCTGACGCCGGATTGTCGGTCTGATGCCCCGTGTTAGGCCGGCAAATGCTGCCCTCATCCTTCTTACGATCGATGGAGCAATCTCTTACTGTCTTGAAATCGATCAGATAGCTGACACTGCAGCTGACAGGACCAATGTCTTATGCGGTCCGATACGCGCTGGCTCACTCTACGATTGAGTCGGGTGGATTTTCGACCGTCTGCTCTCGGACGTCCATGCATAGGACCGTCGACGTCGCCGCCGCGCCCGCTCACGACCCTTTGCAAAGGTACGGCGCCGGTCGCCCTAGAGGCACCGGTGCTCTTCTTCATTGTTGGATGCCGGCCGCTTCGAGAGCACCGTCGATACGCGCATCGACTTCCTGTTTCGTTGTTGCCCAACCAGGCACCGTCGCCAGCAGTCGCTGTTGCCAGGCCACCAGGTTGGGGAACTCGTTCAGCGGGATCTTCGTACGCTCGTTCTGCGAGAACGGGCCGGCGATATCGAAGTCGGCCAGCGTTAGGCGGTCGCCGACGATGTAGCTGTACTTCGCAAGGTGCACGTCCAGCACGGCGGCGGCCGCACGGATTTTGTTGGCCGCCAGCTTGACGATGGCCTCGTCCGCGGGCTGTCCCATGAAGCGCTTGGCGAGCACCTCATCGAAGGTGAGCGTCGCGAAGACTCGCCACTGCTCGCCCGACCAGAACATCCACTGCAGGATCTCGAACCGTTCGCACGTCGTCCGACCCGCCAAGTTGCTTCCCGCCTTCTCGGCGAGATAGAGGTTGATCGCTGCGGACTCGTAGAGGACGAAGTCGCCGTCGACCATCACGGGGGACAACCCGTGCGGATTTAGCTTCAGGAATTCGGGCGTATGGCTCTCGCCCTTGAAGAGATCGATATCCACGATCTCGATTTCGACGCCCATGGCGGCAGCGGCTGATGTAACGCGACGTCGGCTGCCCGAACCGGGATCGCCGTAAATTTTGATAGACATCTTGGTGCTCCTTTGAAGGGGATCAGATTCGGCGCGCCTGTCGGTTAGAACAGCGCAGTCAGCGCGAACGTTGGGAAAAGGGGTCGGGGTCAGGCTGGGATGCGGGCGCGCAGGCGGTCGAGCATGGCGTCGGCATTATCCTGAAGCTTCATCGCCGTTCTCCTGAGCGCCCTGGTGGCGCCGTAAGCCGGGAAGTAGGCCATTCGTAAAATCCGGTGTATCCACTTCGCACAAACAACATCTATCCGAATTTCGAATGAGTGACCGCTGGCAGGAAATGGCTGTGTTCGTCCGCGTTGCGGAGACTGGCAGCCTTTCGCGCGCGGCCCGCGAACTCACGCTCTCGCAGCCCTCCGTGTCGCGCATCATGGGTGCGCTGGAGGCGCGGCTAGGCACGAAGCTGCTACTGCGCACCACGCGCAGCATCTCGCTAACGGAAGCCGGCAACCTGTATCTCGAGCGCGCGAGATCCCTCCTCGCGGAGGTCGATGAAGCCGAGCAAGCTGCCCGGGGGGTGGACTCACTGCAGGGCGTCATCCGGCTCGCGATACCGGTGCTCTACGGCTCACGCGCGGTCGTTCCCGCGCTGTCGACGTTCCTGGCCCGGCATCCGGACCTGCGGATCGAGATGACCATGAGCGATGCGCGCCAGAACCTCGTCATGGACGGCGTCGACGTCGCCATTCGCCTCGGCGTTGGGCCGCTGGAAGATTCCACCTTCGGAGCCCGCAAGCTTGCGGTGGTCGAACGGCTGGTGGTCGCGGCACCGGCCTATCTCTCGACCCATGGCACGCCCGCCAACCCGACCGAGCTTGTCCGACACGATTGCATCGTCCAGCACGGTCTGTTCGGTCGCGAGAGCTGGCGCTTCACGCACGATCAGACCGTCAGCTCCGTTGATGTCCCGGCGAAGCTCTGGATCAACTCGGCGTCGGGGATCCTGGCTGCCGCAGTCGCGGGGATGGGCATCGCGCTGGCGACCCGTGTCATGGCCGGGGACGAATTGCGGACGGGCCAGCTGACCCAAGTGCTGGAACCCTACCGGCTCGATCCGGCTCAGGTCCATGCGATCTTCCCGGCAGGTCCGAGACCATCAGCGAAAGTCCGAGCAATCGTGGATCATCTCGAAGCGTCGCTCTTCTCAGGCTGATCAGCGACGTCGAGCCGGCATTAGGATGGACCGAATGTCGCCCAACCCTGCCATTGACTACTAACCATCGGTGTCCGCTTTGGAGCTGACAGTTCCCAGTCCGAAATGACCGGCTTGGGTCGACACTCGCCGGTCCGCTTCACGAAGCGGTAGGGCTGACGCCGACAGACACTCGGTGCCGGAAATACCGTCGGTTTATCTACGGCGAAGCGTCGCTCGGTTTTTGGAGAGGGTTATGGAAGCGGGACTTCGAGCGTTTAAGCCGAACCGACGTGAGACCGCCGCTCTGGAAGGCGAATCGGTTGTCTGGTTCGGCACTACTCAAGCGCAACGGCAGATCGTCGGACGCAAAGCCGTTTCTACCTTCTCGCAGGTACAGGTAGTTGGCGTCGAACTCGGCTAGAGCTTTCAGGCCCGCCCAGTCCAGGATGCTCAGACGACGGTTCTTCAATTCGATCAGCCGTCTGCGCCGGAGTTCCTGCAGCGTTCGATTGACGTGCACGTTTGATATGCCGGTGAGGTCCGCCAGATCAGCTTGTTTCAGAGGCAGCTCATAGCTCTGTCCACGAGCCCACCCGACCGTCTGATAGCGAAGATACAATTCGCAGAGGAGATGCGCCAAGCGCTCAATAGACGTGCGGCCTCCGACGTTTAGTAGCCATTCGTGTAGCATCGCCTCATCTACAAGGGCGCTCATGCGCAGACCGTAAGCGATGTTCTGATGCTGCTGTAATTGCTCTATTGTTTCAGGGGTCAGCCATACGACGCGGCAGGCGGAGAACGTGCCAATGGAGTGGTTCATCCTGCGTAGCAGAGGAGCATTGAGATTGCCCAGGTCACCTGGGATGAGGAGCGCTGTGATTTGGCGCCGCCCATTCTTCCGCTGCTTGTAGCGATAGGCCGAGCCTTCCAGGATCAAAAAAGCGCCGGGCGGTTCCTCGCCTTCCTCTATGAGCGCTTTTCGCGGCTCGACATTCCGGCTGGATGTACCAATCTCCTGCAAGAGCGTTCGCTCGACATCGGAGAGGCGAACGAAGCTTTCGATTTTGTGGACCAAAGGGTTCAGCGGACGGGTGCCAAACGGCATTGTCGTCTCCTTCGGATACACAAAGCCTCTTATGGCTTCAGATTTCCTTGACCGAATGAACGACACATTTGTAATTGAGTCAAATCAATACAGAGTACCGATTCCCATAAATGAATCAGGCGTACCTGCATCCTCAAGTTGCGGCCTGTGGTGCTTATCAGAGGTGTACGATCCAACATAAAAACTGAACTGACACCTTACATGATCCACAACGAGACTTTGCTGCCTCTGTTGCATTGCAAACAATCTGGCATACTCAGCCCACGTGCGTGCACGCAGCTTTCATAATGGCATTACCCGCGATGGCGGGCCTTTGAGTACAGCGTAAGTTGGCCTTAACGGCAACGTTGTGGCGATAGCAGCTGATTCTGCGTGACGGAAAAACGGTCATTTTGACGACAGACCGAGGGCTAAGGAACGTGACTAGGATAGGTCACTCGTCTGCTTCTGCCGTCCTAATCATGAAGCGGACCTGCCCCGGTCGTATCCCTTCAACAGGACTGACAAATCGCTTCGATGTTGTTTCCATCAGGGTCAAAAACAAAGGCAGCGTAGTAGTTCGGGTGGTAACGTTCGCGAATACCAGGAGCGCCGTTATCAGTCCCTCCGGCCGCGAGTGCACTATGGTGAAAAGCATCCACAACGTCTCGGCCGGTTGTCGCAAGCGCAAGGTGGATAGGCGTACCTGGCGCCTCTCCATCATGGAACCAGATACTGGGATATCCGTCCCATCCTATGCCGTACCGTACGCCACCCGTGCGTGATCGCTCGGGACCCACACGGATGACGACGGTCATGCCAAATGGGCGGAGCGCTCCTTCGTAGAAGCGCCGCGACCGCTCTGCGTCCGCAACTGCGAACTCGATATGATCCAGGATTGCGCCGCCGGTCGAACTGATCTCCCCATTCATCATCGCTTGCACTCCGTGTTGGAAACTAAAATCAGGATCTGCGGTCGCGGGCGCCCATCCGGACCGACAGACCCGCTTGGGCAAGCCCCTTCGAAATGGCGAGCCCGAGGCCCTTGTTCGCGTCGGTCACCGGCGCCTATCGTTTGTCCGTTATGACAGCATCACCTTGCGGTAGCTTCGGCCGGGGCAGCCACATGGTTGCTGACGTCGCCGAACAGACGGCCCTCGACTTCGCGCAACACGAAGCGCCATGTGCCGTCGTGACGCTCGAAGCTGTCGATGTACCGTCCGGTTACGATCGGCTGCAGCGGAAGACCCGGCAGCTCCTGGTGGACCGTGAAGTAGCAAATCGAGCTGGCGGCCGTCTCGGACCCGACCTCGACGATGACGTTCGAGACCGAGTGCCAAGTGCGCGGCGTGTCATCGACATGATACTGGAGGTTCGTCCTCAGGAAGCGGGCAATCGCGTCGCGCCCTTCCACGATGACGTCGCCGACCTTGAACCTGGCATGTGCCAGCAGATGGGCGTTCGCATCGACCAATCCGTAGTCGAGGTTTTGAGCATATGTGGCCAACAAGCGACGGACCTCGCTTTCGGCGACGAGACGGTCGATGGCGCTTAGGACGGCAGCATCGGTGATCATGGATCTTTCTTTCTCACTTCTTTGGGACGCTTGGTGCACGATCGCCGCACGGTGCCATCGGTGTCGCCGGCACGGGCGGTAATGGGCCGACGGCACGCCACACGATGATCGCATGGGGGCGAGCGCGATCACGCTCGCTCGATTGTGGTGGGACAGAGTGCGGTCGATCAGACCTGCGAGGCGCCGCCATCGGCGAACAGTTCCGTGCCGTTGACGTAGCTGGCGGCGTCGCTGGCGAGGAACGCCACCGCACGTCCGATCTCCTCCGGCTCGCCGATGCGTCCGAGCGTGCTGCGCTCCGCAAGGAACGAGAGGGCGGCATCCGCCTCCTCGGGGCTTGCGAAGATCCCCTTCAGCGAAGGGGTGTTCACCGGCCCGGGGCTGAGGAGATTGATGCGGATGCCGCTTCCCTTGATGTCGAGCACCCAGCTTCGCACCAGGGCGCGTAGGGCAGCCTTGGTCGCCCCGTAGACGCTCAGGCCGGGGCCGGGCTGGATGGACGCCGTCGAGCCGACGATGACGACCGAGCCGCCGGGCGGCATGAGCGGCAGGGCATGCTGGACGGTGAAGAGGACGCCCTTCACGTTCGTGTCGAACATCCGGTCGTAGGCCGCTTCGGTGATCGAGCCGAGAGACTCGATCTCACCGCCTCCGGCGTTGGCGACGAGGACATCGAGGCGGCCATGCTCGTCGCGCACTCGCGAGAAGAGTGTCTCGATCTCATCAGGCTTGGAAACATCAGCCCGAAGCGCCGAGGCGTTGCCCCCCAGCGTGGCGACGGCGTCATCAAGTGGCTGCTGGCGACGTCCTGTGATCACCACGCGAGCGCCCAAGCTCGCAAGTTCCTTCGCGATTGCCAGCCCCAAACCCGAGGAGCCACCCGTCACCATCGCGACCTTGCCTTCGAACGACATGCTTCAAACCCTTTTGCGGCACTTCCGAACGGCGCCTGTGTAGTGATCGCTACATAGACGGATGGACGAAGGCAAGCTCTTATTTAGCGGTCGCTACCTAGCGAAGGGCCAGAGCCTTGCGATTATATAGCGGTCGCTATATGTGGGGCTTGGAGGTGCATGCGGAATGGAAGCGTCACAGCGAAAGCGGCGGCCAGCCTTCGACCGCGAGGAGGGCGTTGCCAAGGCCCAAGCCCTCTTCCACGCACGGGGCTACGATGCCGTAAGCATCGCAGACCTGACCCGTGAACTCGGGATCAACCCGCCCAGTCTCTACGCCGCCTATGGCAGCAAGGCGGAGCTGTTCGAGCGTGCAATGCAGCGGCATGCCGAGAACAGCGCGCTGCCGCTGGCGCGCATCCTGTTGCCCGAGCGGCCGCCAGCCGAGGCCTTGACCGCGCTGCTCGTTGCCGCCGCCCGCCAGTATGGCGGCGATCCGTGCCTCAGGGGCTGCATGATCACCGAGGGCATGCGCGCAGACGACGAGACTGCTCGACGAGCGGCGGAATCGCTGGGACAAGCCGGCTCGGACGCCATCCATGCCTACATCGCGTCCAAGCATCCGACCCGCGCGCGGCAGGTCACCGATTACGTGCTCGTGACGCTGCGAGGCCTTTCCTCATTTGCCTGCATGGGCCTGTCGCAGAAGCGCCTGGTCGAAACCGCACGCATCGCGGGCCGCGCCCTGGAGGGGGAGTTCCAGGAGCACTCAGTGGCGTCCGAATAGGATCGCACGCCACCGCTTCATAGGTCGACGATGCACGTATCCGCGATGGTCTCGGCAAAGCCTGGACCGAATATCAGGGCCGGTGTCTGGAAGCCGGGTTTATGGTCTCCGGACAGGACCCGCCGGGCAGCCTCGACCGCCGCCAGCGGCGTGTAGGAGTAGCCGTTCAGCGTCTCGATGACCGAGCGGCGGACGCTACCTTCGATGCCGGTGACCTCGGCTACGGCCCGGGCTCGATTGGCGTCGCGCTCCTCTGCGCTGGGACCGTCAGGCAAGAGGGAGAGGTCGCCAACCGGGAAGGCATCCCCGGCGACATGCACGAACATCTCGATGTTCGGGATACCCGTCGAACGCCAAGCCGTAACCAGGTCCCCGAAGGAGAGTGGTGCGCACGCGACCTCTCCCACGCCGAAGTCGAAGAAGACCGGCCGGCTGTCCGTCTTTGCAACCAGAGCGCCCCCGGCACGGGCCAACAGGCCCCCACCGATGATCTCGCCGGCACTGATGGCCGAACCGCGGGACATCGAGCCCGCCACCTGCAGGGCGATCCGCAGCCGCCGCGGGGCTTCGACGCGACGCGCCACATGGGCCGCCAGGCAATCGGTCGGCACGACGTCCCAACCGTCCCCCGGGAGGAGCATGACCCCTGCCGCCGCGGCTGCGTCGGACAACCTCTCGGCCAAGCGGTAGACATTGATCTCGGCCGTGATGTCCAGGTAGTGGACGCCGGCCTCGATGCAGGCTCGCATTAGCGGCTCCGCCGTCCTTGCGAAGGGACCCGCACAGTTCAACAGGACCGATGTGCCGGCGATGTGCTTCCGCAATGCCTGGGCGTCATCGAGACCGAAAGTGCGGTGCGCGATGCCGAGCCGAGCCGAGCGGACGCCGCGTGCAACTTTGGACCATCCCGGCCAGCGATCACGAATTTGATGCCGGCGGTTTGGGCGCGCTCCGCCACCAGCCCACCGGTGTAACCGGTCGCACCGTAGATCATCAGATTGTTCATATGCTTGGACGCGTCCCTGCGAGCCTCGTAGCTCGGCGATGCTGGGTGTTTACAACGGAAGGGGTGATCAGGGCCGGGCGTGCTGCCAGCTCTTGTAGACGAACTCCAGGCTATAGCCGTCCGGATCAAGCACCCCGCCGGCATAGTAGCGGGGGTCGTAGTAGAGACGAGCGCCCGGCGCACCGTTGTCGGCAGCGCCTGCCGCGATGGCGGCGGCGTAGGCGTCATCGACTTGCGTCTGCGAGGCTGCAATGATGCCGACATGTGCTGCACGGCCCTCGACGGTGCCAGGGCGCAGCCAAAGGAACATGCGGCCCTTACAACCGAACCCCCTCAGGTCGGGGTGCCCCGGAGGGCCGTCCTGTCCGTCGTAATCGGCGCGGTCCGTGATCCCTAGGGGGGCAAGTGCCGCCAGGTAGAAGGCTGTCGAGCGGTCGAGGTCGCTGACGGACAAGAAGACGTGATCGAGCATCGGTACTTCCTCGCCTGTCCGGTTAGATGCTGTAGCCGCCCGAGACCTCGACCGACTGCGCGTTAATCCAGGCGCTGTCGTCGGAGATCAGGGCAGCAATGACGCGACCGACGTCGTCGGGCTCCCCGACCCGGCCGAGCGCGGTCTGCGAAGCCAGCAACGCTTCGAACTCGCCGTTGAGCCCGCCGCCGAGCTCGGTCCGGATCGCGCCAGGGGAGATGGCGTTGGCGCGGATGCCCCTGGGCCCGAATCCTTGGCCATGTAGCGGGTGAGTACCTCCAGGCCGCCCTTGAAGGCCGCATAGGGCGCCACGCCTGTCGTGGCGACGCGGGTGGTGGCGCTCGTCAGGTTCACGACCTGGCCTCCCTGCGCGATCATGGGCAAGAGGACCTGGGTAAGGAAGAACGGTCCCTTGAGATGGACGGCAAAGAGGCTGTCGAACTCCGCCTCGGTGACGCTTGGGATCGGGCTGTAGAGACCGAAGCCCGCGTTGTTGACGAGCGCGTCGAAATCGGTCCGCCCCCATACGGATTGCAGGGAGCTCTGAACCGCCTCGCGGAACGCGTTGAACGTGTTGGTCTCGCCCACGTCCAGGCGCAGCGCTACAGCCTTGCCGCCGATGGACTCGATCCGCCTGACAGTGGCTTCGGCCGCCTCGGGATTGTCCTTGTAGGTGAGGATCACGCCCATGCCACGCCGTGTGCAATGGACGGCAGCGCTTGCCCCGATGCCGCGGCTTCCTCCGGTGATGATGACGATCTTGCTCATGGATCCCGCTTCCTGGTGTGAGCAGAAGCTATCCCAGGGCTCGGGCGGCCGGCTCGCCCGATCCTGCCGCTATCTTGCCTATTCCTGCTTTTCGATTGTCGCGGACGGGCAATCCGTCGATGGTATGTCGATGGAAGAGCAACTCCACGAACTTCGTGCCTTGGTCGCCCGTGCGCAGAACCGGAGAACAGAGACCGGCATCCCGCGCGTGGCGATGGTGCGGGGCAAGGTTCCCGAGCACGATCTCGCCGCCGTCTACGACCCGATGGTCAACCTGATCCTTCAGGGGACCAAGACGATGACGGTCGGCGAACGCACGCTGCACTACGATCCGGCGACGTACTTCGTCATGTCGGTCGATCTGCCGGCTGCCGGCAACGTCATGGCCACCCCTTCCGGCGACCCCTACATGGCGGTCAGCCTAACCCTCGACCCGACACTCATTGCGAACCTGCTCGCCGACCTCGCGCGCACGCCTCAGAGGCCCACGCTGGAGGTAGCATTCTCGATCGCAGCGGTGACGCCGGAGCTACTGGATGCCTGGCTGCGCATGCTGCGGCTCATGGATCGCCCTGCAGACATCCCCGCCCTAGCCCCAGCCTACGAGCGCGAGATCCTGTATCGTGTCCTTCAGGGGTCCTTAGGGTGGATGCTGCGTGACATTGCGACCCCCGACACAACGTTGGCGAGGATCAACATCGCCATCCAATGGATACGCGAGCACTTCGCCGAGGCGCTGAGGGTCGAGACGCTCGCGGACATGGCAGCGATGAGCCCATCGGCGTTCCATCGCCACTTCAAGGCTGCGACGGCCCTGAGCCCCATCCAATTCCAGAAGCGCATCCGCCTGCTTCAGGCCCGCACACGCCTCGTCTCAGGCGGCGACAGCGCGACGGCGACAGCGTTCGATGTGGGGTATGAAAGCGCGACGCAGTTCAGCCGTGAGTACGCGCGCTTCTTCGGTCTACCCCCTACCCGGGACCTCGTCAGGGTCCGCGAGGAGATGGGCAGTGTTCGCCGCGCCTCCTGACGACCCTGGAACGAACGACTGCTTCGGGGAGCAGCGCAAGCTGTCGTGAACGGCAAGGTTGGGTCGATGCCAGTTCGTCCGCTTCCGGGCGGTCAAATGGTGAAGCGGTCCTTGGTTATCGGCCGAGGCTGACCCGTTGCAGAAGGTAGGAACGTCCGCTTGTCGGCTCCTCGGTGAGGCCGAGACTGACGACCGGAACGGGTGGATTTGCGACTGTCTGCTTCTGAGCGGCAATAAGTCAAAGCGGACGCCGCTATCCCGCCCGCTCGCGATCCTTCAGTGGGACTGGATCATCGACCGGAGGACAGAGGAACGGCTCGCTTCTAGCGCCTCATCGCCAACCAGCGGCGACGCAGCAATACGGAACGCTCGGTGTAGCGTTCGTCGAGGAACGCAATGGCAGCCAGTCGGTCAGTCCGGAACACCCGGAAGTCCTGCCGCAACTCGCACCACGCCATCAGGACGCGAACGGTCGCGACATAGCCGACCATGAACGGACGGATGACCCGTTCGCTCGCCGCTCCGGTCTCGTCGATGTAGCCGATAGCGAGCTTGCGTCCCTCACGGCACCACGTCCTCAGGCGTGCAATGTCGATCGGGTCGTCGCCCCGATGACGCGCGGGTGGTGTGCCGACTGCTGGATCGTCGATCACCCGACGCAGGTCCTCGGGCACGATCGCGGCAATCTTGGCAAGCACGCTGAGCGCCGCGCGGGCCAGGCCCGAATCGGCATGGGCGATCACCCATTGCGCGCCGAGGGCCACCGCCTCGGCCTCGTCCGTAGTCAGCATGAGCGGCGGCAGGTCGAAGCCGCGCTCCAAGACGTAGCCGACACCCGCCTCGCCCCGGATGGGTACGCGCTGGGCGACCAGCGCATCGATGTCACGGTAGATGGTGCGCTTGCTCGTCTCCAGTTCCATGGCGATCCGGTCGGCCGTCAGCGGGCCGGAGGCACGGCGCAACACCTGAATGATCTCGAAGAGGCGGTCAGCGCGGCGCATGGCCCGTATCCGATGGCGGGCGGTCCTACGAAAGCGCCACCAGGATTGCCCACGACATCAGGCTGCCGATAACGAAGAAGGGGGCGTTGAGTGCCGTGTACGCAAAGGGGCGCGGGAAAAGCGGATTGATCGCGATGTTGAGGGTCATCGGAACAAGATAGCCGACAGCGACGAGGGCACCTAAGACGAGCGCATCGCCGTAGGTCGTGATGCCGAGCGCACGCAGGAGGATGGCACTCGTAGCTACCGTGACGGCGGTGCACAGGAAGGGGCCGATCAAAGACAGTGGATCTGGCTTCTCCTGCGATCGATCAGTGATGCCGAGCACGACCGGGTAGTGCTTTCCGACCAGTCCGACGAACCAGATAGCGCCAAGGAGGAAGTGGGCGATGCTGGCGACTCCGACGGCGAGCCAGTTTACGTGGGAGAAAGCTTCGATCATGGGTCCCATTTCCTTGTACCGGCCGTTGCGGAGGACCCTTTGATAGCGCAGCACTGTTGCCACCATGGTGTCAGCAGCGTTGGTGAGTCATGTCGGTTTCCCATTCCGAGCCAACCCCAAGGCGGCCGGCAGATGGCCGCTTTCGGAGAGCCCTAACGTCTCTCTACATGCCCAACTTGGGTCGACGCCCACCGGTCCGCTTCAGGAAGCGGTAGGGCTGACGCCTGCATACGCTCGGCGTCGGGAATACCGTCGGATTTCCTACACGCAGACGATATGCGCCAGATGTATTGTTCCTCCCATTGATCACTAGGCAGGTTTCCGGTGATAGGCCAAGCATTTGCGCAGGCGACCGTACGGACGGGCACGAGGATAGATCAGGAACCGACGTATGGCAGTGACCGTTCAATAAGGCCCGCTTCACGCACCCAGGATATTTTATGGCTGCTCTTAAGACGATGATATTATCCGTCGGAGCTGCATTCGCCGCCGGTGCTGCACTCACCGCTTCGCTTTTATTGCCGTCCGTCAAGACGGGGGCAGACGCGACAATCGGCTCACGAGTCAAGCTCGCCACTGAAACATCAGATCCTGCAGCACATGTCGCGCCTGTGCAGAAGCCCGTTCGCTCATGGTCAGAGCCGGCAAAACCACGCGGTTCAGAGCTGCAAGAACCCGTCCTGAACGAACAAAAGACGTTGAGTCCGGATCGTCCTAGTTCTGCGCCGTCCTTAGTATTCAACGACACGGACTCACATGAAGCTGGCGAGAAGGGGCGAGCCGCGCTTGCTGAGCGGCCAAAAGCCTCGAAAAGCTCAGAGCTTCCCGCAATTGAGCCTTCCCTCTTGCCAAATGTCACTCGGGTGAAGCCGGCCTCAATCCCTGTTGTCAGGTCTCGCGGCGTTGTTACGAACGTGGATCGCTCACGAAGCGAGCCTGCTGAGCGGGTTCGTGGAGAATTCGTATCTGGAGACCGTACGGCCCCGTTCCGTAAGCCACCAGTAGTTTCTCTTCCAGTCCAGCCTTCCAAACGGCGTTACGAGGAGCATCCAAACGCGGGTTATCGGACTGCCTCGTATCCGAGTCGTGGTTACGGGTATGCCGATGCCGACTCCTCAGCCGAGGTTGGCGCTCCCTACAAGAGTCAGCGTTCCATGCGTGCCGAGGGAGAACCGCTCATCACCCGGAAGGTCTCTGCGCAAACTGGAGTGATGCGTTGGCTTCAGGAGCCTGTCGAACGTTAACTGTTTCACGTTCACGTTTGGCCCGGTCCCGTTTTGGAGTTCAGAATGCTGAGATCCTGCTCTTTTGCATTGGCTGTTTGCGGCGTCCTTTTGTCATCGTCGGCAATGGCGTTGTCGCTTTCAGAGATGAGACAGCAGAGCGCCTATATTGCAGAGCGCTATCTCCAGATCTGGTCGTCAAGCAACGCAGCGGCAGTGAAGGGGGTACCGTACATGTACGGTCCCACAGTCCAGTTTTATGGGCGTGCCTACACTCAGGCGCAGCTGATCGATGAAAAACAGCGAGCTGTTCGGCAATGGCCTAACCGAAGGTACGTTCATCGAAGTGGCACAATGCAGGTAACCTGCAACTCAGCTCAGCAGAAGTGTGCTGTCCAGTCTGTTATCGACTTTGACGTCGCGAATCCATCACGACATACGCAAAAAAGCGGATCGGCGAAATTCGAGCTAGGCATCAGCTTTACTGCCTCCCAGCCGCGCATCTTGTACGAAGGCGGCAGCCTAAATAGGAAAAAATTATTGCGAATGGATTAAGCTCCGCTGTCTGTCAGAGCAGCGTCCGACCGGACCATTCCATTGGTTTTGAGACCGATCCTACGAGGTGCCTCAAGCCGTAACGAAGGGAAAATCAGCCCGAAGCCACAGTTCCGAAGCATCTAAGGAAGAAAACCTGCTCTAAGTGTGTACAACTGCACAATACCGACGTATCTCTGAGAACGTGTAAGCCGTGACTCCCGAGGACCGACCGCCGTCGGTAAGGCCGAGCATGAATGATGGATCTGGGGCTTCGCCCGAGAACGCGCACGTTAGCAACGACGAACTCCTTCAGGCCATCCTCGAGAGTGCCACGGATTTCGCGATCTTCGCTCTGGATCCCAATGGCAAGGCTCTGCTCTTGAGCTCTTGGTAAAACCGAACCGGGCGACTGGAACGGGTAGTTTTCGGCCATTCGACTTACGGAACCAGCGATAAGGAAAGCTGCCGCTCGCTGACGCGGCTTGAGCGATAACGGATGGCAGCCTCGTCACACTGCTCGTTAGAAGACGAGGCCGCCACTTTGGGGGCTATGCCCAACCAAGCTCCCTTACGGCCTGGGCGTCGTTCCAGATCTTCGTCATCCCAACAATCCTGTCGCCCTCGAACTGCATGACGTAGCCGTAGTCGGTCGACGTGCTCTTGCCTGTCGGCGGGCACCGACCACCTTCTCCGGTATGGGTTCCGCGAAAGATGCCGTAAGCCGCTACGTTCTGGCGTTCCTCGTCGGTGGCGAACGATTTCACCTCGTATCGACCGTTGGGGATGAAGGTCAGAAGCCTCTTCATCCACTCCGTGTAGTCCCGTAGCGAGGTGACGCCGGCCAGGGCGTCGGCCTGAGCCGAGGAGGTCGCATCGGGGGTGCAATAGCGCTCGCAGGCTTCCCAGCCCCTACCCGTCTCGCAGGCATAGAAGAAGGCCTTCGCAACCGTTGCGATATCGCTCATGTTGAGGTCATTCCTTCACCTTCGCTGCGGACGCCGCCGGTCGCAGATGCCCGTCGGAGTCATGCCTGTAGAGACTTGCTTCGTAAGCCTCCAGCAAACGGACCGGTACAGTAGACGCGACACCCTCGGAAGGATGCCTGCGCGGAACATCGTTCGGTTAGTTCGCCCGGGCGACCTCGACGAGGTTGTCCGAAAATGACGGGGCGTGGCCCATGTCGGTGAAGGCGTGCGACGAGATGCTGTTGACCGTGCCCTCGTTAAGCTGACGCCAGTAGCCTAGCGTCGCGACCACGATGCCCGCCTTCACGTCCTCGGTGATGCGCGCCACGCCCTTGAAGGCGCCGCGGTCGTTGGCGACCTGCACCCGGTCGCCATCCCGGATGCCGCGCGCATCGGCGTCGTGCTGACTGATCATCACGAACTGCTCGCCCTGGCCCTTCTGCTTGTCCTCCATGTTCGCGTAGCAGGAGTTCAGGAAGTAGTGGCTCTTGGGCGAGACGATGTTGAGCGGGAAGCGCTTGGCCAGCTCCGGATCGTTGGTGTGGGACTCGCGCGGGCCGAGATAGTCGGGCAGCGGATCGAGTGCTTCGCCGGGCTGGAAGCCCTCGTACATCTGCCGGAACGGCGGCGCGACGAAGTTGGTGGCACCCTCGACCATGAACATGCACTTCCCGGTCGGCGTCGGGAAGTTGCCTTCCTTATGCGGGGCCCGGTCGTCCGGCGTGCCAACCTTGAGGCGCGCGAAGCCGTGCTCACGCATGTACTGGAGATCGATGCCTTCGCAGGCCGGCGAGTTCCAGTCGACGTAGTGCTCCAGGCACTCCGTGTCGGTCCACTTGAAGTTCTCTTCCTCGAAGCTAAGCCGGGCGGCGAGCTGGCGGAAGATCTCGTTGTTCGGGATGGCCTCACCGGGCGCATCCGCGCACTTGGTGTTGTAGGTCAGGTAGAGGTGGCCCCAGGACAGGATCATGTCCTCCATCTCCGCTCCCATCGTCGCCGGAAGCACGATGTCGGCATAGGAGGCGGTGTCCGAGATGAAGTGCTCGGCGGAGACCATGAACAGATCCTCGCGCATCAGCCCCGCGACGATCTTGTCGGTCTCGGGGGCCTGCGTAACGGGATTCGAGTTCCAGCACATCATCGACATGATCGGCGGGTCGAGCTTCAGCTCGCCGGTGAGCGCGCGTCCGATCTGAAGGTTCGAGACGACGCGGGTGCCCTCGGGGATCAGGTCGGGCCGGCACATCACGTCGAACTTGTAGGGATGCTCCCAGACGCCAAACTGCGTGACGCCGCCTCCGACATGGCGCCAGGCGCCTGTCAGCGCCGGGATGGATGACACCGCCCTGATGGTCTGGCCGCCGCCATAGTGCCGCTCCAGCGCCACGCCCATGCGGATGGCCACCGGCTGCTCGGTCGCCATCTCGCAAGCGAGCTTGCGGATGTCCTCGGCCGGGACGCCGGTGATCTCAGCGGCCCATTCGGGCGTGCGGGTGCTGGCCCGCTCTTTCAGCTCTTCGAAGCCAACCGTGTAATTGTCGACGTAGTCCTGGTCGACGAGGCCCTGTTCGATAATTGAGTTGATCAGCGCCATGGCGAGCGCGCCGTCCGTGCCGGGCTTCGGGGCGATGTGCCAGTCGGCCGCCTTGGCCGTGCGCGAGGCGTAGGTGTCGATGACGACGACCTTGGCACCCTTTTTCTGGGCGTCCTTGACGATGGCCCAGTGATGCAGGTTCGTGCTGACGGAGTTGCAGGCCCAGATCACGATGTACTTGGAGTGGATGTAGCTGTCCGGATCGAGGCCGGCGGTCGGGCCGACGGTGAGCAGCCAGGCCGTGCACGAGCCTTCGCCGCAGAAGGTCCGCTCCATTACGGTGGCGCCCATGCGGTTGAAGAAGGCATCGCCGCCATTCAGGCCGTGCACGAGGCCCTGGTTTCCGAGGTAGCTGTAGGGCGCGATGGCCTCGGGGCCGTACTGGTCGATGATCGCCTTCCAGCGCGTCACGATGGTGTCGAGCGCCTCGTCCCAGGTGATGCGCTCAAACTGCTTCGAGCCCTTCGGCCCGACCCGCTTCATCGGGTAGAGCAGCCGGTCGGGGTGGTAGTGGCGCTTCTCGTAGTCCTTTAGCTTCACGCACAAGCCGCCACGGGTCATCGGGTGGTCCGGGTTACCGCGCACGCCGAGCAGCTCCCCGTTCTTGACCTCGAACAGCATCGAGCACGTGTCCGGGCAGTCGTGCGGGCAGCCGCCGAAGAAGGTCTCGGTCAGGCTCTCGGCCTGTGCGACCAGCAGGGAGTCGGGCTTGACGATCTCGTTCATGTTTCCTCCACGGCCGAGCGTCCTGCCTTATTTTTCTAGCGGGCCGGCCCAGTGCGTCAGCACAATGCATTCAAGTGCAAACAATTCCAAATTTTGGTCCGGTGGAAGGGCCAAAAGAGCGCTGGGCCATGGTACCAACCGTTTTGTTATGGATCGGGGCCGTGCGCCTGAGACCTGGTTCGTTGCGGCAGGGACGGGTTACGCCACGGCAAGCAGGCGACATCGGGCAGGATGGAACGTGTGGAACTGACGCTCACGCTGGACGCCAAGTCCGAGAAGCCACTCCAAGCGCAGGTTTTCGACCAGGTTCGGGTGATCATCCTGGACGGTCAGATCAAGGCCGGCATGGCACTGCCTCCGAGCCGACTGCTGGCGGAGCGACTCCGAGTTTCCCGCAACACGGTGATGCTAGCCTACGAACGCCTTGCGGCGGAGGGCTACGTCAAGGCGCGCGGCACGGCGGGCCTATTCGTCGAGCCGATCTCACCGGACAGTCTTCTACTGATCCAACAGGGCAGTCGGTCGTTCACGAACGGCCCGGTGCCGGACGTGTCGAGCGAGCCCCTGCTTTGCTTCGCAGGTTCGCCCGGCGGGGGCGGCGACCGGCCCGAACTCGATTTCTGGGTTGGGCGGTCCGACCCGGCCGGGTTCCCGCTGGCCATCTGGCGCCGGATCGTAACGCGGCTCCTGGCGCGGGAGACGGCCTACCTTACCGATTACTGCGATCCGGCCGGCCTCCCGGATTTGCGCATGGCCATCAGCACGCACCTACGGCGCGCCAGAGCGGTGGCTGTGACCGAGGATCAGGTCATCGTGACCACGGGTGGGCAGGACGCCCTCAACCTCGTGTTCAACCTGCTGAAGGGACATACCCGGCAGCTCTGCATCGAGAACCCCTGCTATCTCGGAGCCTCGCTGATCTTTAGGAACGCCGGCTTGGAGATCCATCCTATGCCGGTCGACGGCGAGGGCCTGCGCACGGACCTTTTGCCCACGGCCAAGGGCAGCCTGCTCTACGTCACGCCCTCACACCAGTTCCCCACTGGGGCCACGATGCCGCTGACGCGGCGCCTGGCCCTGCTGCGATGGGCGGAGGAAACCGACAGCTACATCGTCGAAGACGATTACGACAGCGACTTCCGGTACGACGGGCCGCCGCTGACGGCCCTGGCCGGTCTCGACGGCGGCCGGCGCGTCTTCTACGCCGGAACGTTCTCGAAGTCCGTAGGCGCCGGACTGCGCATCGGTTTCGCCACGGTCCCGCGCATGTTCTGGGACGAGGCGCGGATGCTGAAGGCACGGATGAGCAACGGTCAAGCCTGGCTTGAGCAGGCCGCGCTCGCTGCCTTTATCGACGAGGGGCACTTCGACCGGCATCTGCGACGCCTGAGACAGGTCTACAAGGCGCGCCGGGACTGCCTCGTCGGAGCGCTGAGTAGGACGTTCGACGGAGCAGTCGTCCTCGGCGGGGAGAGCGGCCTGCACCTGGTCTGGCGCCTCCCACCCGGCTTTCCGCCCGCACGGCAGATCCAGCTGCTCGCGCGCGAGCAGGGCATCGGCGTCTACGCTCTTTCGAGCGGGGCGGCCTACGATTTCGACCCTGGGGCACGGGACGACATGTTGGTCTTCGGATACTCATCGCTCAACGAAATGCAGATCGAGACAGCAGTCGGCGAATTGCAGCGGATATTGCTTGGACAAGCAGACCGCGGCGAAGGCACGTTTTAGGTCTGCTTCATAGCACCCATTGGAATTGTTTCTTCGGCGTAGTTGGGTCGGAGACGGAAAGTCCTCTTCCGGATCAAATGCGGCGGTCCGGTTGCCATCCCGAGCCGCAGTTGCCGAATGGCTAAGAAATGGTTGCTTTCGAGAAGTTTCGAGTGCTGCTCGTATGGCTGGCTTGGGTCGGATGCGGAATGACCGCCTCCGGACAGGCAGCCAACTTCAGCTTATGGCGCGCAGCTGCGGTGTAGCCGGGTCGCAGTGAGATGCTGATGGCTCCTCAAACGGAGTTCCATCATGCCTTCAACCAGCAACACCACCCGCCAACCGTGGAACCTTGGCCGCCTCATCGGTCCCAAACCGCCGTTCAAGCCAAAGCACATTTGGGCGATCCGCACCCGGCTGCAGCACGAGGGCCGCACTCGCGACCTCGCCTTGTTCAACACTGCCATCGACAGCAAGCTACGTGGCTGCGACCTCGTCCGCTTGCGCGTGGCAGACGTCCATCTTGGCGACGGCGTCCGCCTGCGCACCACCATCGTCCAGCAAAAAACTGGACGACCCGTCCCGTTCGAGCTGACCGAAACCTACGTGAGACGCTGACTGCCTGGCTCAAGCTGCGGGGGCTTCGTGCGAGTGATTGGCTGTTCCCAAGTCGCAGCCGCCCGGGCGAGCACCTGACGACGCGCCAGTATGGTCGGCTCGTCGACGAATGGGTAGCGCTGATCGGCCTCGACCCGGCGGGGTACGGTACGCACAGCCTGCGTCGGACGAAGGTCGCGCTAATCTACCGGCGGACGGGCAACCTGCGTGCCTGTCAGCTGCTGCTCGGCCACACCAAGCTGGAGAGCACGGTGCGCTACCTCGGTATCGAGGCAGACGACGCGCTGCTTATGTCCGAGCAGACTGACATCTAACCAACATCGCGGCGGCCTACTGCAGGCCGCCGCACCCAGTTCCCCACCGTCCTATAAGGGCGCCAAGCAGCGGATTGGGTCTGACCGGAAAGAGATGGTGCGCTTCCAAGTAAGCGCGGCAGAGAAATCAGACGCTCGCCTCGGAGGTTTTAGAACGGGAGGAGCCGCCGAAAGCGGGCAATGTTCACGAGCGCAACGAGTGATGAGGCCACGTATGTGAGGGCGGCGGCGCGCAGTACGGTGCGGGCACCAGGCATGTCGCTGGCGTCAAGGAAGCGACCCGTCTCCAGGATGGGCAGGGCCCGGCGGAAGCTCGCATCGAGTTCGACAGGTAGCGTCAGGAAGTGGAAGAGGAGGCGGACGCCAAGGAGCGCCATGCCGATACCCACCTGCAGGACGAGCAGGACAGGCGAATGAACGAAGGCGAGCACCACGGGCGCGGTCATCATCACCACGGCCGCGGCGAACTCGAAGCCCTGCACAACCGGGGCGAACCTCACCCGCGCTGCGAGAAGTCGGTCCCCCGCCGCGTGCTGGAGCGCATGGGCAACCTCGTGTGCCGCGACCGCGACCGCCGTGATCGAGCGGCCATCATGGTTTTCCGGCGATAGCCGCACAACGTTCGCGACCGGATCGTAGTGGTCGGCTGGCGCGATCTCGACGAGGACGTGCTCCAGCCGCGCCAGATCGAGGAGATGGCGGGCGAGTTCGCCGCCGGTTCCAGGCAAGTCCGGCCGCTCGGTGGCGTGTTGCTGCATCGCCCGGCGCACCCACCATTGGGGGCCGAATACCAGAACGAACAGGAGGAGAGCGCCAAGCGCTAGGAGGACGGGCACAAGGACAATGTAGGCACACGGCCGTATCCGTTAAAGCGCGGCGCCCGATCCAAGATGTTCCCCGTCCGACAATCGCACGACAAGCGTCAAAGACCGGACTGGGTGGAGAGTGGGCTCTGGCCTCTCGCCCCGAAGCGGACGTTCCGCCTCTAATACAGGGCGTGGAGGCTCAGCGAACGAGGAGCTGTGATGACAATTCGTACCTTAAGCCGTCTGGGCCGATTTTCCGAACATACGTGACCAGACGCCACCCACTATAGCGGATTTGTCAAGATCATGAATGTCCTGACTGTAGCGGCCGGTATAAAGCTCCACAATCATTCTATCTCTATCTCTACCGGAAACCTTAAATATAAATTTCACTGTATATGGGCGATTCGCCAAAATCTCAGAAATTTTCTCGATTGTGCAGTGAAGAAGCGGGAATCCTTCGGTCTTAACGGTTATAGTCTGGCCTAGGCTAAACTTAGGATCGAACTCGAACTCGGCAATTCCACTTTCTAAAGATAGGCTGACGATCCGTGCGGCGTGGTAGCGAGCACCAGGACCAACGATATGTGCAGCCTCGTCCGTGGCGAAGCTCTCAGACAATGGGCGGGGCTTCTCGAAGCAGATGAGCGCAGCAACCATCAGGACAACGATGTTGATGACAGCCCAATATGCGGAGACGACTGAGAACTCCCCCTCGCCGATGCGAGACCATTCTGGCACGATGTTCACTATGAGGCCGAGCGCGGTAACTGCGATCAAGATCGCAATAGAGAAAAAGGTGTAGGCGTCGAATTCTGAATCCTCGTTGCCCGAGCCTTTGGGTGTGACCTTGAATGGTACCCCAAATGGCTTGACAAGGCTTGAGATCACCACTGGCAGCATGCGGAATGTGGCGAATGCTCCTACAGCACTGGAAACCAGGGGCAGATAGCGGGTTGGCGTGAGCCATCCCATCAGTAGAAAGTAGGCCGCTAGCACAGGAACTTGATAGTAGATAATATCCTCAGTGCCCGTAAAGAAAAGCGGTGCCGTGCCGGTCCATAGGTAAACTGCGGGAACGAGAAGTATTACAAGACGGACCGTGTATTGCACGAGCCATGAGAGCGGAATGAACATAATACGCTGAAAAAGATTTAGTCCCGGCCCCCGAAGTGGCCCGTTATGCAGGTAGATCGTCTGGATTCCACCCCGGCACCAGCGGCCTCGCTGCACGAAGTAGCCCTTCAGATTTTCCGCGGCGAGGCCCATTGACAATCGTTCGTTGAGATAGCGGGTCTTATAGCCCTTATTGAGCATCGATAGGGTAGTCAGAAGGTCTTCCGTGATCGAGTCATGCGGGAACCCGCCGATAACCTCCACAGCTGCTCTACGAGCAATAGAGCATGACCCGCAGCAGAAGCTTACATCCCATGCATCGCGGCTTGCTGCCATCTCGTCGAAGAACAGTCGCTGCTCATCGGGCCAAACCTTCTCCAAGCTCAGATTTGATTGTACTGGATCCTTGTTGAAGAAGTGCTGCGGCGTCTGAACAATGCCAATGGTTGGATCCTGAAAGAACGGTACAGTGCGTCGCAGGAAGTTCCGGTATGGCACAAAATCTGCATCAAAGATGGCGATGTAATCCCCGCGCGAGACTTTCAGCCCGTTGTTCATGTTGCCCGCTTTCGCGTGCGAATTATCCGGCCGAGTGACGTGAATGACGCCCTTCTCCTGGCAGTACTCGCGCAACCAGCCCCTTCGTTTGTCATCTAAGACATAGATGGTGAGCTTGTCCTTTGGGTAATCGAGGGCTAAAGCGCCGATGATTGTCCGTTCGAGCACATCGAGCGGCTCATTGTAGGTCGGGATGAAAACGTCAACGGTGGGGAGGCTCGCCGGGTCCTGAGCAAAATAATCTCGTTCCATGCGGTCCGCTTCCGTACTGCGGTCCACATATCGCCCCATCGTCACCAAGAAGATGAGAATGTCGGCGAACGCCCCCAACTCGACACAGAATACGAACCACGTCCAGAAAAAACTAAAACTGTAATCCAGAGGGTGCGGCAAGACAGTCGCAGTGAAGCGCCACCAAAGGTAGCGCACCGCTATGGCTAGAACAAACGTGCAGGTGACTGCTCTAGCCCACGTTTTATTTCGCGGCCAGTTCAGTGTAAAGATGAAGAAAAAGGCAGCAACGAGTAGCGTTGGTGCGAGGACTAAGTAATACTGAACCACAGGCTCTTCACCCAATGCAGCATTGGAATATTATTGCTAGCGCGCGCGATGCGTACCTGTACGGTTCGGCCTACCTGACAGAAATTGGCATAATCCGTTTGCATCTCACTCTTTGCCAAGGCAACGCGAATGCGCGCACTCTTGCCGCGGCTGACTGGTGGAACAGCTGCAAGTGTGACCTCCTCGACCGCCGCACTTGCGCCTCGCACTGAGACAACCTTTCCTGGGATCACTTCCGATGTTCCAAGCAGGCGGACCTCTGCGTCCTCGCCCGGCTTGATTTCATCGTAATCCACCTCATTGACCAGGATATCTACGAAGAGATCGCGGCAATCGAGCAGGCGCATCAGCTCGTTGCCCGCAATGACGTTCGATCCAGCTACAACATTGTTGCGCCAAATCACTCCCTGGAAGGGCATTTGCACGGGGGAGTACGTAAACCGATCATTGCGAGTTCGTTCAATGACCAATTGTTTGCTCAGCTGCTGGATTCGAGCGCGCTCTGTTATCGCTTGCGCCTCTACGTTAGCCATCTGAATCATAATTTCATCGGTACGCTGCTGGCTGTACGGTACATCGTTCCGTCCTTCGCCCACGAAGGTGCCCCGCTTTAGTGCTTCCAGCTGGTACCCAAGGCGATCAAGTTCGGCCTTTGCGATAGTACCCTCGTTACTTGCTGAAATTGACGCAGCACGCGCTTGTTCGACGGAACTGTTCGCCACTACACCCGTTACACCTAAAGTCTGCTTACGACTTAAATCGGCGTCCGCCGACACTTTATTTGCTTGAGCTGTGCTAATCCGCTGCTGGCGAATAACAATCTCTTGCTGAATGCTTTGGATACTCGCCTTTTGATACTCTGCAAGTCGCGATACAAGCTCCTTCTTCATCTCGGCTAGATGGCTCAACTGTGACTCTAGCGCCTTTAATTTTTCGCGCGACGCACCAAGATCAGCGTCTAGCTGAGCTTCGGCCGTCCGAGCAATGCGCATGTTGTGGATTTGAAAGACTTCAGTACCCTCCGGTAGCGACGTTCCCACTTTTGGAGGAGTATCGAAGATAACGCCTTCAATAGGCGCAGAGACGAGTGTGAAGCGAGCGTTCACCGTTCCATCAAGGCTGGTGTGCCCGGTTAATCTTGGGAGCACGGCAAGAATAGCGGCACCGAGTAAAAGGATTCCAACGAAAATGCGTACTGCTCGGCTGTTCCAGTTCATTTGCGATTCCTAAGGAAACCAATGATTACGTAGAACCGACTTCCCATTCGTTTAGGTGAATACTCAAATTTAAGCCAAACTCGATATCTTGTCCTGTAGGTTTGGAGGCAGTCTTCTGGCGTGGGATGGCAAGCAGTTCTTAGCGCCTGGAGAGCGCTGCCTGCCCGTTTCGCCCGTTCAGTTTTGATCGAGCAGCGGGTATGCCGCTTCGATATTATCGAGCAAGCCGCGGGATGACTAGGGGCTGAGCACGGGCAGGACCGGAAGACGATGACGACTGCTAGCTTAATAGCCAACGTGTAGTTGCGCGTCGGCTTGTCGTCGCGCTGGGCGATGTGATGGAAGACCTAAAAACGCCTGCCTTGGAAAAAGTTCCTCAGTCATGTGGGCTTTGCCGCTGATAATTTTGAAGAACGGGCAGTCACTAATCCACCCAACCCGGCCGTACCCTCTGTTTCACCAAGCTGCCTGGAGGCGGACCTTCTCAACGTCTGCAAAGGGTCGACACCGGACGGTCGCATACCTGCAACTAAATGTCTGTTTCCGGGCCGGAGGCCAACTTCCGCTCTTGGCGCTTTGCCGACGGAACAAAATGGCGGCGAGCGTCCATCTGATAGGACTGCATGGATAGTCGGTGAAGCCTAGCAAGTGCTCTTTCACTTTGCGCTGCCGCCGCAAGCGTCAGGATGCTTGCTCCAGACCATGGGTGCGTTCATGAGCGCGGAGATACCGAACCCTTCCGGCAATGTGCCGGCGATCGCCGCCTGGATGAGGGATGGAGCCAGGAAGGCAAGGTTGAGGGTCATGCGCACCGAGCGCTCGCTGCAGCCTTCCGCTATGGCGATGGCATGGGTGTCCGCCACGCGGCCGCTGACAAGATCGTCGAGCCAGAAGCGCGCCTTGGCGATCCCGTCGACAAGACGGGCCCGGGTCTCGGCCCGCATCGGCCGGGGCGGCGCTGGCCCTTCATCGCCTTCAGCGCGGATGACCTCGCACCGACGACGGCTCGGCCGGGCTGACCACGGTACACGGAGGGAGGGAGGCTCGATTGCTCCTGCTTCGCCCGCTCTGTGGTCGTGCTCTGCCCCATCCGGCGGGACGAAGCTGATAGCAAGATGGCTCGGGTGAACGACGATGCGGCCAACCTGGGCGAACAAGTGCGTCTCATCGTTCGGGAAGGGGAGGTCAGGGGAGGGCGGTGTAAGCGCCTCCCGCACGGCCTGCTCGATCTCGGGTGCAGACACCCGCGGGACCGAGCCGGCCTTGCCGCGCTGTCCCGTCTCGAGCGCACGTGAGACGTAGTAGCGGTAGCGGAGCGCCCCCTTCCTGGCCGAGCTCGGCGTCATCCGGTTGCCGCGGTCATCGTAGAGCAGCCCCGTCAGCCACGAGCCGGTGTTGCCCCGGAGGGAACCTTGCGCCTGCGCCTTCTCGCTTAGCGCCGCCTGGACCGCATCGAACAGCTCGCGCGGGACGATGCCCTCGTGCTCTCCGGGATAGTGCCGGTCCTTGTGGATCACCTCGCCGATATAGACCCGGTTGCGCAGCAGATAGGCCAGCGGACCCTTGGTGAAGGCGATGCCGCCCCGGATCGTGCCATCCCGGCGCGGGGTTCGCTTGGTCAGGATGCCCTGGACCTGCAGATCGACCGCCAGCCCGTTGAGGCAGCCGAGCGCGAGGTAGCGCTCGAAGATCGCCCGCACTCGCGGCCCCTCATCGGGGCAAGGGACCAGCTTCTTGTCATGGACGCGGTAGCCCAGTGGGACGGGTCCACCCATGCGCATGCCCTTGCGCTTCGAGGCCGCGATCTTGTCGCGGATGCGCTCGGCCGTGACCTCGCGCTCGAACTGGGCGAACGACAGCAGGACGTTGAGCGTCAGCCGTCCCATGCTGTTGGTGGTGTTGAAGGCCTGGGTCACCGAGACGAAGGAGACGCCGTGCGCGTCGAACAGCTCGACGAGCTTGGCAAAGTCCGAGAGAGCACGGGTGAGCCGGTCGACCTTGTAGACCACCACCACATCGACGCGCCCCGCCTCGACCTCGGCAAGCAGCCGCTGCAGGGCCGGCCGCTCGAGGCTGCCACCCGAGACACCGCCATCGTCGTAGGCCTCGGGCAGCAGGCGCCAGCCCTCATGCGCCTGGCTCTTGATGTAGGCCTCGGCGGCCTCGCGCTGGTTGTCGAGGGAGGTGAAGGCCTGATCGAGCCCGTGCTCGGTGGATTTGCGGGTGTAGATCGCGCAGCGCAGAGCCTTGGGGGCGTGGGTCTTCGACGGCAGGGCCTTGGCATGCAGCGGCTTGGAGGGGGATGCCATCACGCGATCCCCCCCTTGGCCAGAGCCGAAAAGGACTCGTCGCCGCTGCTTGGCGCCCTGGTGGCTCCCTTGTCCCGAAGCCCGAAGAAGCGGGGTCCGTTCCAGCGGGTGCCGGTGATCGCGCGGGCGACTTCCGACAGGCTGGCATAGGTCGTCTCCCTCCAGGCAAACCCACCCGTCATCACGGTGACGGTGTGGACCTCACCCCCGAACTCCCGCACCAGCAGCGTGCCGGGCCGAAGCCCGGGCGTCGGGATCGGCGGGACGAGGGGCGGTGCCTTCGGCTTGGCCGCGCGTTCGGCGGCGGCGCGCCGGCGCAGGCGCTCCTTCGCAATCCGATCGAGCAGTCGGGCACTGTCGCGATCGAGGTCGCCCAGGGCCTTGGCCTGGATGCGGTAGGCGAGAAGCCGCACGATCAGGGTTCGGGACAGATGCGGGGGAGGGGCCGTTCGCAGATGCTGGCGCCACCGGATGCGAAGATCACCCAGATCGAGGGAGGCAAGCCTCTCGATCTCGGCCTTGAGCTGGGGGCTGATCGCGGCAGCCATCACCGGGCCTCCGTCGTGGCATCGTCGGTCAGGCGATAGGCGGTCCGACCCTCCGCATCGCATCCCTTCGTGAGGATCATCCCTCGCTTGCGCAGGCCGGTCAGGGCGGCGCGCGTCGAATGGGCGAGCCAGCCGGTGGCGGCCATCAGGTCGGCGAGCGTGGCGCCCTCGTCACGCTGCAGCATCGCGATGATCAGCGCCTGCTTCGTGCCGGATCGCGGCTTTGTCTCAGCCCCGTCTGCTCCGGCATCGAGACCAAGGCTTTCCCGACCGGTTGGCGTGAGGCGTAGCCCGATCGGACCGCGCTGGTCTTGGTGCCAGTGCGGCTCATCCGCGGTGACAACGACCTCGACCGCCAGCGCGGTCTTACACAGCTTGGCGGACTGCACCTTGGCCGCTCGGGCGTTCAGCCTGGCGGGACGGGCGATCAACTGGTCGTGGGATTCGGCGGCAGCCGTGAGCAGCGCCTGGTGTGTCTCGTCGATCATTACGGGTGGCCTCGCGATGGGTCGGCAGCGGGTCTGCTGCCACCAGCGCAACCCCGCGGATCGCGAAGGATCGGCAGGGGGTCGAGGGCGCACCGCGCCGGCGGCCTCAAGGACGCTGACAGTTCCGCTCCATTCGCAGCGCAAGTCCAGTCCGAAGTGGCGGTCATCGCTCACACGCCAGTGCACAGCCACTACCGAACCACGGCTCTGCTAGCCTGCGAACCGGTCTCCAGCTAGGCCACCTAAAATGCTGCGGAAGCTGCACCGGCGGCAGGCGAGAAACCGGCCGAAATCGCCGAGAATCATGCCCGCAGGACCGCCCCGGAGAAGAGGCCACAAAGCGGCAGCTTTTCGCTATGCCCTTGAGACGCCGCACGTCTCCCGCCAAACGCGAACGTCCGTCGTTCGCGGGGAGCGAGTGGTGGGGCACGCATCCTGTCGGAACCGGTCTCTGGCGCCGTTTCCCTGCTAACAGGGAAAACAACAGGGAAAACCGAGTGATGCAGTTCCTGGGCTCGGTCTAGGGCGGCAATACAGCAGCCAAGGCAATGACTTAAGGAGCAATTCCCTGCGCAGCGGAACAGGGAATGCTCCCAGCCAAACAGGGAGCGCGTATCGGCGAAACAGGCAAGCCGACCGGTGGGATCAGGGCTCGTCCGGGCTCTCCGGCTGCATGAGGTTTTCAGGGGTCACGGGGGGCTTAGATATCTTTAAGCTTCGAGCGCATATCGCCAGCGTCGACGAACCGAACAGTGATACCGGGGTGTTGCCTCCGTCGATCGTCCAGGGCCGCCAGCCGTTCCTCGGGCGACATCCCATCGAACTCAGTCGCCGGTGCCAGGGCCTTGATGGTATCATAGAGGAGCTTGGCCGCCCTCATATCTCCCTGCAGTGCCTTCCGGGTGAGCTGCTGGGCGAGTGCCTCGATCTGAGTGGTCCGATCGCGCGACCATCCTTGGTGACGGCAATCCCCCCATCTCCTCGACGCGATCACGCCGCACCAGAAACGAGGTCCCCACGCAGAAAGTGCAGCCCCAGGCATCTTTGGCGGGCTGGAACACATCGAAGAAGATTCGCTGATCGTCGACCCAGGCCTCGGACGCCATCAGGTTGTGCTGGATGGGATCGGCGTTGAAGAAGAATTGCGGGGTCTGGACGTCGGCCGCCCGTTCGTCGTGGAAAAGGCCTACGGCGCGGCGGAGGATGTTGGGTGCCCCCGCGAAATCCGCGTCGAGCACCAGGATGATCGGTGCGTTGGACTGGTTCGCGGTATGGCGCAGGGAGTTATTCAGGTTGCCGGCCTTAGCGCCTTGGTTGTCGGGCCGCGTGTCGTAGTTCGCCCCGACCTCCTCGCAATAGGCCCACAGCCAGTCGCGCCGGGTGTCGTCGCAGATCCAGACCGCGGCGTTCGGATAATCCACCGCCAATGCCGGGATGATCGACTTCTCGACCACATCCAGGGGCTCGTTGTAGGTGCAGATTGTCAATCGTGCGCATCATCTCGACGAGCGAGCGGCCGAGGCGATCGAGATCCCAAACCACCAGCACGTCCGTGGGGCGCAGACAGGCAAGGGCAGCCTCGAACTGAGGCCGCTTCGTAATGGCCGTTCGCAGCCGGCCTTGGTCAGCGTATCGCGCTGAAGGTCAAGGTTTTGATCGAGGGTGGAAACGCAGGCATATCCAACAAGCATGTCGGGATAGTGATTCAGGCACGTTTATCTAGCAATAGAAAACGAGTCTTATTTCCCCGACAGAAACGGAGCCGTTCAGCCGATATAAGGAGAGCATTCTCAATATGTCGGGAAAACGAACGTTTTCACGACACGCAAATCGTTCGCGTATGTCCTCATGTGGAACTCAGTCGAACAAGAGCTTCAGCTCAATGTCGCGTTGATTGGCATTATGGAACGGCTGTTCTCCTCTGATTGGCTAAGCTCGGCGGGAACCTGAGCGCTTTGCACAGAGTTGGGCGCGAGTTGTGTCAGCGAGTGTCACAGCCTGTGCTCTCGTGCCCCTGAACCACTCATGCCGACACGCATCGCCAAGAACGTCTCGATCACGCCCGAACTCCTGCAGTTCATCCAGGCCCGGATCGCATCTGGCCGTTATCAGAATAGCAGCGAGGTCATGCGGGCTGCCCTGCGCGCGCTCGAGCGCGAGGAGATGGTGGATCAAGAGCGACGGGGCCAGCTAGCGAACACACAGGTGCAGTCATGAACCTGCCCGAGCAGACGGAGGATGAAGATCCGCCGCGGATCTCGACCGGAAGTGCCGCGCTCGACAATATCCTCGGCGGTGGCCTCGATCGCAACCGCATGTACCTCTACGAAGGCCGGCCTGGCACGGGTAAAACGACAATTGCCTTGCAGTTCTTGTTGGAGGGGGCCCGTCAGGGTGAGCGGGTCCTCTACATCACGCTTTCGGAGACACAGCAGGAGCTACGGCTTGTCGCCCGACGCCATGGCTGGTCGCTCGATCAGATCGACATCTTCGAGCTCATTTCGCCAGAAACCACGCTCGACCCAGACCGCGAACTCACCATCCTGCATCCAGCCGAGATGGAGCTCAGCGAGACCACCAAGCTCGTGTTTGAGCGTGTCAGCGAGATCAACCCGACCCGTATCGTCTTCGATAGCCTCTCCGAACTTCGGCTCTTAGCGCAGAGCTCGTTGCGCTATCGCCGTCAGGTACTGGCGCTCAAGCACTTCTTCACCAGCCGCTGCAGCACCGTCATCCTGCTCGACGACCTCTCATCGCAGGAGAACGACCTTCAGCTGCACTCGATCTCGCACGGGGTCGTTCTGCTGGAGCAAATTGCCATCGACTATGGAGCCGAGCGTCGGCGTCTGCGTGTGATCAAAATGCGCGGCATCCGCTTCCGCGGCGGCTATCATGACTTCACGATCGAGAAGGGCGGCCTCGAGATCTATCCCCGCCTCATCGCGGCCGAGCATCACACGCCCTTCGTGGGTGAGTTCGTCTCGAGCGGCAACGCCGAGCTCGACAACCTGGTCGGCGGTGGTCTCGAACGAGGCACCAACGCCCTGCTCATTGGACCGGCAGGCGTCGGCAAATCCACCATCGCTTTGTCGTATGCCGTTACGGCAGCCGAGCGTGGGGAAAACGTCGCTTTCTTTGCTTTCGACGAGAACCGTGGGACGATCGAAGCCAGGGCTCGCAGCCTCGGCCTTGGCCTCCAGCCCGCTCTCGATGCCGGCCTGATCTGTCTGCAGCAGATCAATCCTGCCGAGCTCTCACCCGGCGAATTCGCGGCCATCGTTCGGCGTAGCGTTGAAGCGGGCGGTGCCCGGGTCGTCGTGATCGACAGCCTTAATGGCTATCTCAACGCCATGCCGGACGAGCGCTTCCTGATCCTGCAGATGCACGAGTTGCTCACCTACTTGGCCCAGCAGGGGGTCCTCACCATCCAGGTCCTGGCCCAGCACGGTCTCGTTGGTCCGACCCAGACCCCACTCGACATCAGCTATCTCAGCGATGCGGTGCTGATGCTGCGCTACTTCGAGGCCGAGGGCGTTGTCCGACGCGCTGTTTCCGTCGTGAAAAAGCGCAGCGGCCGCCACGAGCACACGATCCGGGAGTTCGTCCTGAGCTCAGAAGGGATCACCGTCGGACCGCCGCTCAAGAACTTCACCGGGATCTTCTCGGGCTCGCCACGCTACTCAGGCGACGCCACACCCCTCATGCCGGTCGATGAACATGTTGCAAGCTGAACGAGACAGCGGGCGGGTGCTCATCTTCGCGCCGATCGGGCGAGATGGGCCGGCCTCGGCGGAGCTATGCCGTCGCGTCGGTTTGCCAGCCGAGATCTGTCTGACTCTGGCGCAGCTGCTGGAAGGCGTTGAGGCAGGCGCGGCCGCGGTGCTGGTTGCGGAGGAAGGTCTGTTTGGAAAGGACCTGCTGCCGCTCTTCGCATGCGTCGAAGGCCAGCCGGCCTGGTCAGACCTGCCGTTCGTGATCCTGACCAGCCGTCAGGAGCAGCCCGCAGTCGCCGCGTGGCGTCAACGCCTCGTCAAATCGCTGCGCAACGTCTCCCTTCTGGAGCGGCCGGTGCACGCGATTACGCTGACGAGCAGCGTCCAGGCGGCGGTCAGAGCTCGCCTGCGCCAGTACGAGGTGCGCGCGCTCCTCGAAGCCCGTGATCGAGCGGCACAGGAGCTGGAGGCGCTGGTCATCGCCCGCACCAGCGAGCTCGAAGAGGCCAACCGTCAGCTGCGCAAGCAGATGTTTGAGCGAGCCCAAGTCGAAGAAACCCTGCGGCAGGCTCAGAAGATCGAGGCCATCGGCCAGCTGACCGGCGGGGTCGCGCACGACTTCAACAACCTGCTTATGGTGATCTCGGGCGGGCTCGACATGCTCGATCGCCAGACCGATCCCAACCGTCGCAAGCGCCTCATGGACGGGATGCGGCAGGCCGCCCAGCGGGGTGCTGGTCTGACACGCCAACTGCTCGCCTTCTCGCGCCGGCAGTCCCTAGCCCCGGAGGCGGTTGATCTCGCGCGTCAGATTGGAAGCATGCGCGAGCTGCTCGATCGCAGCTTGCGCGGTGACGTGCACGTCCGTCTGGAATTCGCGCCGGACCTTTGGCCGATCGAGGTCGATCCCGGCGAGCTCGAACTTGTCGTCCTGAACCTTGCCGTCAACGCCCGCGACGCCATGCCGGAAGGCGGTACCATCCTGGTGCGGGCCGAGAACGTACCCGCATCACCAGGATCTGAGGGCGACTTCGTGCGCCTTTCTGTCGTTGACACGGGAACGGGGATGCCTCCGGAGGTGAGAGCCCGCGTGTTCGAGCCGTTCTTCACGACGAAGGACATCGGCAAAGGATCCGGTCTTGGACTAGCGCAGGTACATGGCTTTGCGACCCAGTCCGGGGGCACCGTGGAGATCAAGAGCGAGGCCGGACAAGGCACCAGCGTCATGCTGCTTCTGCCGCGCTCTGACCGGACACCCGCAGCCGATCAGCATCACCTGATTGACTTGCACGTGAACCGCCCGACGGCAGGGTCGGTGGGATGTGTGCTCCTCGTCGAAGACGACGACGAGGTCGCTGCCCTGGTCGCCGAGATGCTGGGCCAGCTCGGATATGAGGTCGTTCGCGTAGCCAGCGCTCGCGCAGCACTCGGCGCGTTAGCGAACGGTCGAGCAGTCGATATCGTCGTGTCCGATATCATGATGCCGGGTGGCATGAACGGCGTCGACCTGGCGCGAGAGGTGCGACGCCGCCGTGGTGAGCTCCCGATCTTGTTGACCAGTGGCTATGCGGAAGCGGCCAAGCGAGACGCGGATGCGGAGGGGGTCCGCATTCTTCCGAAGCCCTACCTGCTGACTGAGCTAGCGGCCGCAATTCAGGTCGCTATCGATCAGAACACGAAGGGCCCACACGCACCGTGGACCCACTGAGGCTCACATGCGCGGACACGCAGTTCTCGCTTCAACCGCCCAAAATCACCATCGCCGAGGTTACACACTCAGGCCGACGCACGCTCTGCCTTGCCATAATGCTCGCAGCCGCGCCTCACTGGGAAGGAACGATTTAAAAAAAATTACTAACCACCGCCGATGCCGGTAATGACCTTGCCGGTGCCCTTGCACTCGGGACAGGCTTTCCCCTCGATTATACCGGTTCCGCTACAATCAGGGCAGAGGTTCTCACCTGTTCCAGGAGTTCCTAGCGTTGCCTCGTCTCCGGGTTTTGCTGCGTCACTGTCAGACATCCAGCCCTCCCACGTAGAATAGAACTGAACGAACCGCATCATAGTGCGTTCCACCACCTGATCTCAGACGAACCATTCTAGGGCGCCCGTACGGGCAAGCAACTGGATGTACGAAAAACGAACGTTTTCACCACAGATCACCTCTTGCGAAAGCAGCTCGGGGCTGGGCCGCACATAGGGCAAAAAGGAAAGTTTTAGCCGGTAGCGATACGGCTTGCTGTAGCGACGGGCGCGTACGTCGACGAGATTTCCTCACATGATCGGCGCTCCGAGCTTTCCCGACCTCTCGGCAGTCATCGCTGATGAGAGCCTCTACGTTCGCCGTATCGTTCGCGACATGCTGCAGCGGACCGGCCTCCGACGGATACAGGAGGCGGTCGACGGGGCAGAAGCGCTGGCTGTATTGCCGAGGTTCGCCCGGATTTAGTGATCCTGGACTGGGATCTGGCCATCCTCTCGGGCGAGGAGGTTATTCGCCTCATCCGGAATGTGGAGACTTCTCCGGCTCCTAGCGTGCCGCTCGTCCTGATGATGGCTCGGCCACAAAAGAACACCGTCGAGCGCGCTGTCCGTCTCGGCGTCAACGAGGTTATCGCCAAGCCCTTCTCACCCAAGACGCTTTGGTCCCGACTTGACGAGGTGATCAATCGACCGAGGCCGTATATGACGGCCAAAGGCATGCTGCGCCCCAGTCCTAGGCAACTCATGGGGGCAACAGCTGCTAGGTAGGCACGGCGCAGGAGCCGCAACGTCGGCCCATGGCCCTGGAACTAAACAGACATCCCGTCCCTTTGAGGTTCGTCGCACCTCCTTGGCCCTCAGCCAAAAGCAGGTTGACGAAACACACTGGGAAGAACGTCTATGAGCACCGGCACCGTGAAGTGGTTCAACGAGACCAAAGGCTACGGTTTCATCCAGCCTGATGATGGCGGGAAGGATGTGTTCGTGCACATTTCCGCTGTGGAGCGTGCAGGCATGCGCAACCTGATCGAGGGCCAGAAGGTCTCGTTCGACGTTGAAGCCGACAAGCGTTCCGGGAAGGAAAGCGCCAGCAACCTTCAGTCCGCTTGATCCTTGTGAGGGCGGTGCTTCCTCCCTCCCATTGATCCGAAAGGGCGAGAAGATTGCTGACGTCTGCACTCGATCGTCAGCGCTCTCCGACGACCAGCTTCGCAGCCTTGGTCGGAGTTCGCGTTAGAGACTGTTGGCCTTAAGCCTTCCAATCCCGCTCCTCATGCTGGCCGGGATGCTGACCATGGTCGCTGCGATCGCAGTGTGGGTCGATGTGTAGGCTGAAGCTCGCTGAGACTGGAATGTCCGGGATGGGTAAACGCTGTGTGAAAATGCGGGCGCCTCCCGAAAAGGTAGAGCAATCTTCCATGAGGCGGACGGCGCAGCCGGCAAAGTTGCCGTCCGCGCGGGAGAATTAAGCCATTCCGACTCTGCCAAGAGGCCTTAAAGGGAGATTTTTCTACCGCCTTGCGTTTTCAAACACCCTCGGTCGACACCCCCGGTCCGCCTCACAATGCGGTAGGGCTGACGCCGGCAGACGCTCGGTGTCGGAAATACCGTCGTTTTCGCGACAGCAGAAGTCGTTCGCGTAAGCGCCTCCATGAAGCGTTCTTCGCGGCGGTCATTGGCCTTTCCGTCCGTGCGACCTTGCATCCAGCGGCGCCTCCTCTCAGGGTGAAGTCGCGGGCTTATCCTTTGCTCGCTGGCGAAAAGGGCTGAAATAGGAATGAGCGTGTCGAGCACCCGCAACCGCCTCTTGCAGGTGCTGCCTCCCAGCGAGTTAGACCGGCTCTTGCCCCATTGCGAGCGCGTGGACGTCCACAAGGGCGAGGTCCTCATCCACCAAGGCCAGCCGCTTGAGTTCGCCTACTTCCCGGAAGGGGGCCTATCATCGAACCTTGCGGTCACGAGCGACGGACGTAGGATCGAGGTCGGATGCTTCGGGTTCGAGGGCATGGTCAGCACCGCCACTGTGCTGGGATCGGATCGGGCATCTCACGACATCCTTGTGCAGGTCGGCGGGCCGTGGCTCCGGATACGGGCCGATGTTCTGGAAGAGGCCGTTCAAGCGAGCCATGCCTTGCGTGTGGTTCTGCTGAGATACGTTCAGATCCAGATCCTGACTCTCAGCCAGTCCGCCCTGGCCAACGGCGCCTACGTGATGAAGGAGCGCTTGGCACGATGGCTCCTGATGGCTCACGACCGGCTGGGCGGCGAGGATCTCGCCCTCACGCACGACTTCCTGTCCCTCATGTTAGGCGTGCAGCGTTCGGGCGTCACGCTCGCCATCCAGGAGCTTGAGGGCTTGGGCATGATCCGAGCAAAGCGGGCGCTCATCACAGTGCTGGACCGAGACAAGCTCCGCGACATGGCGGGCGACAGCTACGGCTTCCCGGAGGCGGAGTATGAGCGCCTCATCGGCCCCTTCAGAGGCGAGGCACCACCGCATCTGTCTTAGGTGTCCGGTTAGATTTACTTGAAGCAGAAGCGTGCGATATCGTTCCAACTGCTTTGCGTCGGAACGCTTTCCTGTAAGTTAAAGTTTCTGCTTATTGAGGAATACAGGCGGCCTCCGAATGCCGAGGTTCTACTCCCACATCCGGCGGGCAGAGACCTTCGTGGAGGATCCTGAAGGAGGGGAGTATCCCGGCCTTGATGCGGCGTGGCGTGACGCGGTGGTGAGCGCCAAGCACATCATCAGCGAGGCGCTCAGGAGTGGCACTCCCCTTCGATGTGCTCTGAACCGGACGTTCGAGATCACGGACGAGCATGGACGGCAGGTCGTTGTCTTGCCCTTTGCGGAAGCCGCGGAGGTCAACCTATCGCCTCATGAGTTGTTCTTCACCAGCACCGCGAGGTTGCGGCAGTGTTGATGACCTATGGGGTATTTCTCAGCGGCACCCTGGCGCTTGCGTGAGCCGTCGTCTGACGCACGAAACCCCGGGCCGCTGGAGCGGCCGGGGCTTCGCTCATTGGTATGAGGCAGGTCGCCTTTAAGCGACGTGCTAGCGCCCGTTAGACCATCAGCAATCGTCACCCTTCTTGCCGAGGCCCTGGTTCTCACCGGCATTGTTCATGGCGCCTACGGTTTTGGGCGCGGCAGGCTGCTGGCCACCGGCCAAGTTCTTACTGGCAGGGTCCTCGTTCCCCTTGCCCGCAGAAGTGTTTGCGGCCTGACCCGTGGCAAGACCCTGGTTCGCTCCGACGTTGTTCATCGCACCAACGGTCTTAGCGGAGCTGGACTGTTGGCCACCTGCCATGTTCTTGGTTGAGTGATCGGCGCTCGAACTCTTGTCATTCGAGGTCTGCTGCTCTGGGCTATTACCCTTCGTGGTGCCGGTGTTGCAAGGCGCGGCAATAGAAGTCCCAGCCGTGAAGGCGAGAATGATTGCGGCACTGGCGATCAGGGGAAATTTCATGGGGCATTCCTCCAAGAGTGTTATCGGAAGAATAATTCCGCGCGTTGGCATCGGTTCCAATAGGAGCAGAGGTCATAGCAACATAGATTACTTGGGAGCCTCGCCAGCCTTATCGCTGAAGTGTCCTATGTTGTACATTTTTAGAAGAGCGCAAGGCAGTTGGTTTTCGATGACTGGAAACCAACTGGTTCAAAAGTGGTTTGTACCTGTGCCGGCTTATTTTGATACCAGGAACGGGTCGGTGCCGACGACGCAGGCGTTTCCTCCAGGAACTTATCGGCGTCGTCGGCTTCACCCGTCTGGATCAAGAACGTCCAACCAATAGCTACGGCCAGACACCGACCTCGGTGGGGTGCCGCAGCCCGTGGCGGACGTTTTGGGGCAGAAAAACCACATTGGTCAGATCGGCCATCGGAGCCAGCGGGTCCAAATTGACATGGGCCGCATTCCGCGCGGTGCCGCCTGCTCCGACCTGTGATGAAGGCCGGCTCGCCAAACGCTTTCCCATCGCTGCTTCAAAGGCCTGAAGAGCCTTCGCAATGCGCTCAGGAAACGCGCCCTCCACCGGCGGAAAAGCCTGCCCGATGGCACTGTCTACGAGGTCCTTAAAGAGCGGTGACTGACTGTTGCCGCCACGAAGCTGCCAAATGTTGAGCAAGTTATCGTTCATATGTTAAAATAACGACTACGACGCCGGCTCACTGACGGGCGGCCAATCCACCCGTGAGAATGCTTAATTCATGACCGATGACTTGGTTCTGCTGTCAGTCGAACAATCTTGATGGTTTTCGTGGTGCGCTGTAGCAGTGACCTATCCTGATATAGGCGTTCATCGTCAGTTTCATTGCATGAATTAATACGATCCCTTCCTGGCCACAGGGGGTATCGCTCTTGTGTTAATCTTGGCTTCGCTGTCCACCGCTGGCCGTCACCGCTTCGAGGCCGCGAGCCGCCTGAGTACGATAGAGCTGCGTCGGAAGCGGACAGTTCCCTTTGCGATCAAGGCGAGCCAACGCCAACCGCCATTCGACGTCGGAAAAACGTACGTTTTCTGGACATCCACCTTTGTGACGCGTCAATATTGCCTCCGCACGCAGTTGAACCCAACCGTTGTGAGATCTTTGTCAGTGTGAGCCGATCAACGAGAGGGAAAGCATGACGGAACCCCGGAATTCCCAGTTCCCCCTGGTCGCAGGGAAGAGCATCGATGTTGCTACTGCAAATGCCCACGCCAACTCAGGTCGCGCTAAGATAATTCGTGGTATGGCTATCGGGACGGCTGTAGCGCTCGGAGCATCCATCTTATGCATTGCTCCCCAAGCGGCTGAGAATATGGCTTCGCGGTCATCCAATGATCAGAGGGTACCTCCTGTGGAGATCCTCATGACTGTTGAAAACGGGGGCGCAAAGTGTGCACCTGCCGAGCTTCGGTTGCCTGCCAACAGTGATGTCGAGATGGATATTGTCAATAAATCCACAAGCCAAATTACACTCACGGCACCACGTATTTTCGAGAACAAAAATGTACTGCATCACGACGGAGATTTAGTCCACGTCGCGAGTAACGATGGCTACCTTGTGAAGGCTAACGGACAAGGGGTTCTGAAAGTAAGAACAATTGTGGAGGGAAATTACCCTTATGGGTGTACAAGTGTTACAAATCAATCGAAGCCATTCGAGGGTAAGCTGGTTCTGACACCGCCAAACCAATAGAGATGTATTCTCTTAGACTGCGAGGAGAGCCTGGCGTGACCGGCGGCCTTTTGGCCGGGCTGATCAAGAGAATTGCCGGAGTCCGCCGCCACCCTGACCGGATCCCGGTCGACTAGGACGGCGGACAGGAAGCTATCACCTATGTTGCGCCGCAATGTGATTGTACCCATGCGGTGATGTGGGAGCGATTATTGGCAACAAACGAGCAAGCGAACCGCCTTCCGAGTGGCGAGGCAATCACGTTTAAAGGTCGCGGCTATGCCCTGCGCATAGGTACCTCATTCACGCTGAAAGTCTGCCCCGAGTGCTCGCAAGGGAAGGCTCGCCAAGCCGCCGAAAGAGGGCAATGCGAGTGGTGCGCCTACGTCCCCTTGTAACTTGCCTCGTGCCGCATCTGGTAAGCTTTCCGGTGCGGTGGCAGGCGAGAGACCGTTGTTCCCAAGGGCCGGCGAGCCCGCAGGAGAGCTTGGGTCTTCGCCTGCCGTTCCATCGACCCCGAACAGTCGCTTGGGCCGCGTTTCGCGAAGCCCGCTTGCGCAAGGATGGGATCGGATGGACGCCATCGTGATTGGGATCGACGTCTCCAAGGACCGGCTGGATGTGCATGTCCTGCCGAGCCAGGACACCTTCCATGTCCCTCGGGACGGGGCGGGCATCGCGGAGTTGTGCGGGCGGCTGGCTCCCCTGGCGCCGGGCGCCGTCGCTCTCGAGGCCACGGGCGGCTTCGAGACCGTGGTGGCGGCCGGTCTGGCTTCGGCCGGGCTGCCCGTCGTGGTGGTCAACCCGGCCCAGGTGCGCGCTTTCGCCCGGGCGCTGGGCCAACGCGCCAAGACCGACCCGATCGACGCGGCCGTGATCGCTCGCTTCACGCAAGCCACGAAACCGGCCATCCGCCCGTTGCCGGATGCCGAGACCCGGCTCCTGGCCGATCTGGTGGCGCGCCGCCGTCAGATCGTGGCGATGATCGGTGCCGAACGCCAGCGGGAGAAGCGGGCGCCGGCGCGGATCCAGAAGAGCATCCGGCGCCTGATCAAGGCGCTGGAGAAGGAACTGGCCAGCGTGGACGTGGACATCGACGGTGCCGTGCGCGGCTCGCCCGCCTGGTGCGAGAAGGAGGATCTGCTCGTCTCCGTGCCGGGCGTCGGGCCGACCATCGCCCGCACCCTGTTGGCCGAGATGCCCGAACTCGGCAGCCTCGACCGCCGCCAGATCGCGGCCCTCGCCGGCCTCGCCCCCTGGACGCGCCAGTCCGGCCAGTGGCGCGGCAAGAGCTTCATCGGCGGCGGCCGGGCCAGCGTGCGCACGGCCCTCTTCCTCGGCGCCATGGTGGGAGCCCGTCACAATCCCATCCTCAAAGCCTTCCGCGACAAGCTCGTGGCGGCCGGAAAACCCAAGATGGTCGCCCTCGTCGCCACTGCCCGAAAGCTCCTCACCATCCTCAATGCCATCCTGCGGAGCACCACGCCATGGCAGCCCCAAAGCGCTTGACCGACAAGACAGTCGCTCTCCTGCTGATGCAGAGGATGCAGACCCGGCCTGATTTGCTACGACGATCCATAACCCTCAGCCAGCGAACTCACGCAGCTCCATACCCGAGCAGCCTCAGACAACGTCTGCCTTAACGACCACTCGAATACCCGCCTGATGCGAATGCGATCCTTCGCATTAGATGACCGCCTCGATCAGTCCTAAGGCTGAGGCTTCTTCCGCATGGACGTACCAGTTCGATGGGGCGCGTCGTAAGACCTCGTCCATCGTGACGCTTGATCCCCGTATAAGGTTTGCGAAACCCTCGTTCTGTATCTCGATCGAGCACTCGATCTCATTCAGAGCCGCCTTGACCGTGGCGACGCACGTCGTCAACGGACCGTCGAGCTTCAGCTCCTTCGACAGCTTGCGCTCATGGATCATCAAGCGTGTCCCAGGCGTGAGATAGCGATTGCAGCGCGCGAAAAAGCTCATGAAAGTGGCGCCGGCCGAATAGATCACCGCCTTGCCCAGGAAGACGAAGCGACGATCTGGCGTCATTGCGGTATGAAACCGAATGTCCTCCCCCATCATCCGCGCGACTTCCGGATCGCCGCCGAGCGTGGATAGCTCGACGACCACTAACTTCTGTTCCGAGGCCTGGTCGAATTGGCGCCGGAAGTCCCGGTACATATCGTGGTCGACAAAGCCCGACAGCAGGATGGCTGGGGCCTTGAACGCAGGGGCCGAGAGCGGTGTGGTGTCCATGAGTGACCTCCGGCAAGGATTTGTCGGACAACTGGACACAATCGACTTTGTTCGCGACGGAGGAGTTAACGCTTGATTGTCCCGCCCGCGGCGTCGGAGGCAAATCTTAACGGAGGATAGTCAAGTACATCAGTCAGACGGCAACCGGCCCAACCTTCGACGATCTGTTTGAGTAGGCGCTGGCTCTCGACGCTGACGTGAGCGGAGCGGTGGACGCCCATATGGCGGACGCGCAGACAGCAGCCTTCCCTATAGGTGCGAAACAAACTCCGCAGGAGACTGCGATATCGCTGATGGATGGGGGACGTCGCACCTGAGCACGAGGAGTGATGCGCACAAGCCTCGGGGATATGTGCGAGGAGGTGTTTTCGAAGCTATCGGATGCCGTGGAACGTCGTAACAGTTAAATTGAGGAGAACGCCGACGGCAGTCTAGAGTCGGAATCTGGCAGCGTTTGCCCCGAATGCCATATGATCCGCCACCGGCTAGAGCATCAGTGAAGGCGCTGGCGAACCTTGTTTTACAGGGTGGCCATGGGCGACCTGTTCCGCGGGCCGTATGGTGCGGAAGACGGGTCAGACGGAACCAGGTGTCCCCCTGGCTCCATCCACCTCTTCCTCAGTAGGCAACTCGCAGCGGTTATGGATGTCGGTAGCCGCCATTGCGCCATGACCCATAGCGACCACGACTTGGTCGAGGCCGCGTACCACCCCGCCGGCGGCATACAGGCCGGGCACCGTTGTGCGGTTATGCTCGTCGACGACAAGCGCACCCGTCCCATCGTGCTTGGCCCCCAAGGCGAGGGCGAGCTCTGAGCGCAGCTTCAGCCCAAGCGCTGAGTACAGCACCTCGAAGTGATGCTCCCCGCCACCTACGGTACGCAGCACCGTGATCGTGTCGTTCTCAATACCGAGGCTAACGACCGGCTCATGTACCACCTTGATGCCGTGCTTGTTGACACGCTCGCGCTCACCGGCATCAAGGTCCATGCCCTGGCCCAGCGTCAGCAGCGTCACGTCACGCGAATAGGTTCGGGCCACAAAAACCGCCTCGCTCAGGCCCTTATCGCCATGGCCGAGGACCGCGATGCGTTTGCCCCTGGCTTCATAGCCATCGCAGATCGGGCAATAGCACACGAGCCCGCGCCGGATCGCATCCGGCAGGTCCGGCAGGTCCGGCTCTACGTCGTCCGCCCCCGTTGCGAGCAGTACCCGACGCGCGTGGAGCTTGCGCATGATGCCGGCTTCTTTTCCGTCCTCGAAACCGACGGCGAAGCCTCCGTCGGCTTCGTGCAGGGCCTTGACGGTGCCGCTCAGGAACTTCCCACCATACCGTAAGACGTGGTTGCGTTGATGGTCGAGGATCTCCTGCCCAGAGATCCCGTCAGCGAAGACTGGGATGTTATGGCTCGTCGGTATCTAGGACGCCCGGGAATCCCCCGCATCCACCACCAGGAAGCGGCGCCCGAACCGGGCCAGGTACAGGGCGGCTGTCAGGCCGGCTGGGCCGCCGCCGACAATCACACAGTCGAGCATCTCATCCATCTTGTCGGCCCATCGTTCCGTCATCAGCCTACCTATCCAGACGAACCACTTCAGGAGGATCCAGGGACATCTCACAGGGAACATATAAGCCCTAGCTTTGCGCGCTCCTCTTCCTCACCCCATCCGCACCGCCGCTCGCTCCTCATCCACATAACCGATGTACCATTCAAGGTGCCCGGCCACCTCTTGGTCCAGGCGGTCGGGCGATGCCTTCAGCGCCTCGGCCGTGGCGTTCACAGTGCCATAGGGCTCGCAGACCTCGCCGAGGTAGAGGTTGATCTCCTCGTTCAGCTGCTCCTCGGACATGGTGTCGAAGCGGTTGGCCTTCTTCGCCTTTTCCAGCTTGCGGAGCCGGAAATCGATCACTTTCGAGGTCATGGCTGGGTCATCTCCTCCAGGCGGGCAAGGCGCTCGTGCAGGTCCGTCGCCTCGATGGCGCGGACATGAGCATCGACGGATTTCGAGATGTCGGCGGCCTCCGACGGAGTGAGCTCTCCGGCGGCAACAGCCTGCAATAGGGCGTGCGTGGCCTTGGGGAGGTCAGCAGTGGTCTCGATCACGGGGAGGTCGAACTACCGGGCGGTCCTTCCTGGCCGGCATGAGGCGATCCAGGCACATCCGGAGGGCCTGCGTTTCGCCGTCGGTGGCGAGCTCGATGGCCTTGCGGACGATGCTCTCGGCATCGCCCTCCAGGATGGCTTCCAGGGCCAGCGTAGAGCGGTTGCGGCTGCCCTTCGGGCGGCCGGCGGGGTTGCCGCTCTTGCCAGGTTGAAAGCCGGGTTTCCTCGTGGTCATGCTTCGTGTTGAACGCCCATCGATACGGGAAACACATTGTATTGAACAATGTTCAAACAAGGAAGCCGGATGCGGGGCCGATCAAGGGGTTAGCATCGTTCGTCATGGTGGAATGATAAGCTTGCCGGTGGCGCCAAGGGCAACGGCGCTCCCACGGGTGAGCGGAACGGGGCCTATCGGCATGGGCGCTTCACCGCGGAGGAGGTCGCATTTACGCGCGACTGCCGGGCCGTGCTAATCGAGAACCGTGACAGCGAGGCCGTTCATTCGGGCTCCGCGAGGAATTTCACGATGGCGTGGCTTTGTTGGGCTTGAAGGAGGGTCGTCTCTATCAGGCGGAGCACCTGCCGCGCCTCGGCCTGCTCTTTTTCCTGGCCGGCGAGGGAGGCGATCAAGGCGATCTGCGTATCCCGGCGCCGCTGGGCCTCCTCGACATCTCTCTGCAGATTGAGAAGTAGGCGGTCAGGGTCGATCATGGATTCCCAATTACGGATACCAATGGTCGTTATGCCATTGGCTCCGGGGACAACAGGCCAATCCGCTGATCATTGAGGCGGACGGGGTCGCCCTCGATCTCGACCAGGACCCGCATCGCCTCGGTGCTGCGCTCCCCACAGGCGATCAGGGCACGCAGGTGAGCGACCCACTCAATATGCCGGACCTCGGCCTCCGCGATGAGCCGATCCACGACATCGAGCATCTGCGGCTCGACCTCGCCCGTGTTTTGCTCGTTCATGCCCCCGGATCTGAGGCGAGCAAAAAGGATTGCACCTGCCGCAGCCTATCAAGGTTGCGCTCAACCTCCACCAGCTCTCGCATGGCCTCGGTGATGCTCTCACCCTTCGCGAGAAGGCGGCGCATGAGGGCGACCTGTGTGTCGTGCCGCTCGTGCTGCTCAATGAAGAAACGATCCACGACCTCAAGCGTAAGGGGATCTGATGTGCCTTCGTCCTGCTCGTCCATTCCCCTGGCCCCGGATACGTTTCGTTGAACCGGGCTTAAAGCGAAGCCAGCCCATGCAGTAAGGCCTGCAAAATTTAGCCCATCCTACTCTGAGCCGGGCCTTTTCATAGAGGCCGCTCACTCTGGCCTCACCCATAGGTGAAGGGCGCAGCGCCTCCCGCCCACGGACAGGCCGCACCTCTCCATGCCAGACGCTCGATCGCCGCCGGCGCGAACGCCCGCGCATGGTTGAAATCCAAAAGCTGGTTAGTGTGTGAGCGCGTGCCGAACCGCACGACGTCCCTGGCGAGGCGGGCCTAGATCAAGCTCACTGAACAAGTCACGGCCAACCGCCATCCGACGGAGACCGCGCAAACCCAAGTGGATTGCGCCATGAATACTCGTATTGCTTCTGCTGTTGCTGCTGTCGTCCTCAGCCTCAGCGCCGTTGCTTCGCCCGCCCTTGCCAAGACGTATCTCGCACGGGGGCAGGTCCCGGCCTATGACGTGATGTCCTCCAACGCGGGCCGTGTCACAGCCGATGACGATCTGACTACCGGATCGATCGGGTACAGCCGTGGCCGGGGCCACGACTCGGCTCAGGAAAGCAACGCCAATCAGCCGAACTTCCCGGTCCAGCAGTACGGCCAGACCTCGGGTGGCGGTCGCTAAGCCTTCACATCCATATGACGACCACCGGCGGGGCGAGAGCCTCGCCGTTTCCGTGTGCGGGATCCGACTAACATATTGGATTTCGATCTGGGTGAATGAAGGCAGTGTCCCGAAGGTAGACACGCTTGCTCCTGACTTAACGGGAGAAGCCGCCATGCTCGAACGATCCGGGGAATTCTGGGAAGCGATCCCCGGCCTCGTAGAGGCGAGAGTGACCTCCGTGCTTGGTCGGGCACCCAAAGCGCGAGAGCCTGTGATCGAATATCTCCGGGATCTTGAGGTGGTTGCCCGGCAGGAATGTTCTCGCCGCCAAGCCGTGCAGGTGATCGCATCCGGGCGTCGCCTGCTTGGCGATGAGACCGACGTCGGCAACGGCTTGGGCCGGTCGTTTGAGAAAGCACTGCTGGAGCAGGCATAGACGTCCACCACAGGTTTTTCGGGGCTCATGCGGTCCAGACGTCGTGCTCGCCGCCGACGCCGTCCCACCCCTTGTCGAGCATGTCGCGGCGCACCTCGGCGTTGCGCGGGTCCAGGCCAGCCACCTTATGGCAGATGACCCGCATCCCATCGACAGAACCCATAAGGTCATAGGCGCGGCGGCCGAAGTTTTTCAGGAAGGGCCGAGTCTCATGCGCTCCACTCTCAGCGAGGACGAGACGGGATAGCTCGGCGTGGATCTCGGCTACGAGGTCGGCGACAGGACCGTGCTCAGGGAGAGCTGCAGCCTCCCGCTCCAGGCGGGCGAACTCGGTACGGCGATTCCGGACAGTGGTCATGCGAGCGATCTCCTGAGGGTGCCGACCGTCTGAGGCTGAGGATAGATCAACCTGGTTCTGGTCTGATGTCATGAGCGCCACCCCGCGAGGTCAGTCCACGCCTCCGTCAGGATTACCTCTCGATGGTCGGCCGTGGTCGGGCTCGGGGCCTGATCGCGGATGAAGGCCAGCGCGTAGTCCAAAACCCTAATGCCGCCGATCTGGGCGAGCTCGTCGCCCTTCCTGCGGATGGCCTTGTGAAAGGCGGTGGCGGCCGGGCTCGGGGCCGTCGCGTTCTCCAATGAGACGACGAGGGCGCTGGGGCTGGACGAGCAGGTCACAGAAAAGGACTAGAGGCTGACCGAAGTGCGCAACTTCATTGAGGCACTCGTCAGACCGCACCAGAGTTCACGTACGCGAGCCTGAACTCCCATCTCGCTTCCGTTCGACCTTGCATTCAAACCATGGCAGCTCTGCCGTCCTGATGAGACCACAGCCACTTATGCGAAGGGGTGAGGCGAGAACCACATAGCACGCTCCATAATCACGGCTGGATCTGCTCTCCGCCCTTGTTGAACAACGCCAAGGCCGCTGCCCTCCTCGGATGGTACTTTTTGAATTCTCAACCGTTAACAGAGCACGCAATCGGAGATCCGACGATGAAACACTTGCTACTTGCAGCGACCCTTGCTCTGTCTTCCGTCTCGCTGGCAGCTACTGCGCAAGCGCAGGGCACCGTACGCGGTGCGGAACGTGGTGCTGAAGACGGCAACCGCGCGGCTGGGCCAGTCGGCGGCGTGGTGGGTGGAGCGGTTGGTGCTGCAACTGGGACTGTCGGCGGCGTGCTCGGCGTCGATCCCGACTGGCGTGAGGACCGCCTTGAGCGGCGTGAGGAGACGACCACCGTGCGCGAGCGCCGCGACCGTTGAGGCAAGCAATCCGCCGCGCCCAGTTTGCGGCAAGCCCCTCGCGATCTCATGTGGGGGGATGGGCAGGCCCAAGCTGAAGGGCCTGCCACTCACAATTCATAGAAGGCTCTGGATCAGCAGAGCCTTCCAGCGTTCAGCCCCCAATCTTTGATCTTCAGACCAACTTTCCGGACACATTCGAGCGTCAGGGAAACCGTCGTTTTCTTTACATTCTGCGCAGCCGCCTCTGGAACGTTCCACTGACACAATCCCTATTGGAATGTCGCAGCGCCTCTCAGCCCCAATTTTCATCATCCGGCACGGTGGCGCTAAACGGCACCGTTAGGACCCGCTCGGCATCCTCGTTCTCAATCTCGAACGAGCAGACGAACCAGTCGCGGATGAGACTGATGCGGCCTCTCGCGACCAGATCGCGCGCCATGATCAAAGCGCGCTCACGCCCGGCTTCGAGTCCCGCAAGTTCTTCGCCTTCTTGGTCTACCGCCAGCCCAGCGGGTCCTGGGCGGTGCCGAAGGTTGAAGTCGTAGCGAGGCATCTCATGCCCCCTCGATCAGGCGGGCATACCCCGCCTCTGCCGTGCCGTAGCTGCCGTCTGCAAGAGCAACCAGCCCCTCCCGATCACATATCGTGATGCGCCCACGCTTTGCCTTGATAGTGCCGGTGCCTTCCAGCGTTTGCACTGTGATCGTCGCACCCGCGCGCTGGACGCCGAGCATCAGCGCGATGAACTCGTGGGTCACTGGGATTTCGTCGCTATCCGCGCGGTCGTGGCACATCAGCAGCCAGCGGGCGAGACGCACGTCCATGTGGTAGGCGGCGTTGACGAAGGCGATCTGTCGGGCCTGGATCAGCTTGGTCTGGACGTAGCGGAGCATCAGTCTGCGCAAGGTCGGGCTGTGGTCTACAGCGCAACAGAAGGCGCCTGCTTCGATGACGAGCATCTCACCTGGGCACTGCACGAACTCCTGATAAGGCGTAGTGCCAGCGTCATGTAGGACGACCGAGGCTCCGACGAGCCCTTCGCGTCCGATCATGCCGACCTCGATCTTGCCGCCTGCGTTCTCTCCTATGATAGAGACGTAGCCACTTTCCGGGAACAACAGATGCGTGACCGAGTCATGCGGCCAGATCAGCGTCTGGTGCAGCGTAGTCCGCAATGGCTGAAAGTTCGGCTGGAGCAGTGCGAAATCGTCGGGTGAGAGGCGTTTCAGCAAGAGGTTTTGAACAACGGATTGTTGAGGCTGCGACACGGCTCTGCTCCCCGCTGGGGCAAGAGCACTTGCGGTCTCTCAAGCACCTGCGCCCTGACGGTTTACAAGCGATGTCAATAGTATGACAGTAAGCGGTGATTGTTTCATATAATATATATTCCGCATAATTTAACGCCTGCAGCATGTTTAGAATCACACCGAAGTGAGTCGATATCTTTTGCGGATGATTATTAGCCGCTATGCCATGAGGTAATTGCGTCATGCGCCAGTGGCCTGCCCCCATGCGGTGGCCCAAGTTCGAAGTTAGTGCATCGTCGGTCGCGTGACGATGGCGGGGTGAGCGAGCGGCGCTGAGCCACTTGGTTCCGTTGGCCAGATAACGACCTCCGGTGCAGGTGGCTGGTAGCCCAGCGAGGAGTGCGGTCGGATAGTATTGTAGTCTTTCCGCCACTGCTCGATGACGACACTGGCTTCCTTGAGGGTGTAGAACACCTCGCCGTTGAGGAGTTCGTCGCGGAGCTTCGCGTTGAAGCTCTCGCAGTACCCGTTCTCCCATGGACTGCCCGGCTCGATGTAGGCGGTCACTGATCCAACCGCCGCGATCCAGTCCTGAACAGCCTTGGCGATGAACTCCGGCCCGTTGTCCGAGCGGATGTGACCGGGCACCCCGCGAAGACTGAACAGGTCTGAGAGCACGTCGATCACGTCCAGCGCCTTGAGCTTACGAGCGACCCGGATTGCCAAGCACTCGCGGGTGAACTCGTCGATCACATTTAGCATTCGGTACTTGCGCCCGTTGTGCGTGCGGTGCTCGACGAAGTCGTAGGACCAGATGTGGTCGGGGTGCTTCGGCCGTAGTCGCAGACAGGAACCGTCGTTGAGCCAGAGACGCGCTCGCTTCGGTTGCCGAGCCGGGACCTTGAGCCCCTCTCGTCGCCAGATCCGTTCGACCCGCTTCACATTTACCGTCCAGCCGTCACGCCGGAGCAAAGCCGTGATCCGACGGTAGCCGTAGCGCCCATACTGCAGAGCCAGGGCGATGATGGCGGCTGTCAGAGTGGCCTCGTCCTCGACCATCACAGCACACTTGCGCTGGGTCGAACGATGCTGTCCCAGGACACGGCAGGCAAAGCGTTGCGACACGCCATGCTCAGCAACGACGTAGTCGACACAAGCCCGGCGGCGAGCCGGGCTCAGAAGTTTCCCGATGCCGCCTCCTTGAGGATCAGCTTCTCCAAGGTCAGGTCGGAGATCGCCCGACGAAGCCGTTGGTTCTCCGTCTCCAGGGACCTCAGCCGTTTGACCTGGTCACCCTTCAGGCCGCCGTACTCAGAGCGCCAACGGTAATACGTAACCTCTGTTACCTCGATGGACCGGATTGCTTCGGCAACCTTGCGACCCTGCGAGACCAGAACATCCACTTGGCGCAGCTTGGCAACAATCTCTTCAGCCGTATGCTTCTTCCGTCCCATGATGACATCCTCCACATGGCTCACAGCCATACCTCAGGGAGGACCACTTTTCAGGGGGCAGGCCACCAGCGAATTTCGCATCAGGCTCAGCGAAGCGGAGCCGTGCATGAACTCGTTGGATGTGCATCCCGTCGTCCTGCTTGCTGAGGCTGATGCTTTGGTCGCTATGGACCTCAGCGACACGCTGGAAGAGAAGGGCTACCGTGTGCTCGGGCCCTTTGCGACGGGAGCCGAGGCGCTGTCCAGCCTCATGCGCGAGACGCCGACACTGGCGATCACCGACGTCGTGCTGAAGGATGGGGCCTGTACTGAATTGGTTCGCGAGCTACGCCAGCAGGGAATTCCCTTCCTCGTCCACTCGGCTTGCCGGCCGGATAGATCGTTCGTCCCTGACTGCCAAGACGTGCCCTGGCTGAGCAAACCGGCCATGTCCGAGGATGTGGTGGCGATGTGTGATCAGATGTCCCTCTCGTCCCCTGTGGCGACGATTGCACCAGCGAGCCGCCCGCAAATCACTCTCGAACAACCGCTTACGCCGGTAGGCGGCAATCCCTTCGTTCGCAAGTTGGAGAGCCTTACCACCTTGTCGGACGCTGAGCGGGCGGTGCTGAAGCAGATCAGTGCGAAACCCCGCACCGTTCCCGCGCATACCACTCTCGTGCGTGAGGGCGACAAACCCGATGGTGTGTTCCTCGTCATGGAGGGCTTCGTCTGCCGCCAGAAGCACCAATCGAACGGTCAGAGCCCGATCATGGCCTACCTGCTGCCGGGCGATTTCTGCGGCCTCGATGTGGCTCTGCTAGACAGGATGGATCACACCCTCACCACCGTCTCGTCATGCCGGATCGTTCACATCACGCCTGAGACAATCGCGGAGCTGATGCGGGAACACCCCGGCATCGCCCGGGCTCTGCGCATGTCTACGCTCGTGGACGAGGCGACATTGCGAGAATGGCTCGTCAACGTCGGTTGCCGTTCCGCTCTGTCACGAATGGCGCATCTGTTTTGCGAGCTTCTGACGCGCCTGAAGGCAGTTGGACATGCCGTCGAGGACAGCTGCACCCTACCGCTGACGCAGGCCAATCTGGGTAATACAACCGGGATGACGACGGTTCACGTGAACCGCCCATTGCAGGCGATGCGACAGCAGGAGCTGATCACATTCAAGGGCGGCCGCCTGACGGTTCTGGATCTTCCGCGATTGACGAAAATGGCCTCGTTCAAACCGAACTATCTCCACCTGGGACGCCGCTCCGCTGCGTGATGCCCGCCCGTCAAATGGCACGAGTTGCCATCGAGGATTCACAAGGCTCCGCGAACGTCCGCTCCCGGGCACGATGAGAAACGTCTGTTACCGCGAGGTAGGGTTGGGGGCGAAACGTTCGCTTCGGGGCGAAAGGCCAGGGTCCGCTCCCCACCGAGGCTGTGTGGAAAAGCGGAATCGATAGAAGGATTTCCTTTCGAACACCTTAGTAGCGCCGGAACCGGCATCCCACCGGCATCAGAACGGTGGTCTGGCAACTTGGAATGCCTGTCACGGAGAGGATTATTCTACGTTTTCAGAACGAGGCGGCGTCTTCACCCAGCCTGCACCCGTTCCAGTCGGATTCTCTGTCCCGGCAGGTGGCCTGGAAGCGGACCTTTCTAGGGGCTGCCCAGAGTCGTCATCGGACCTTCCTGCTCCTCCTGGCCGGCGGGTCCGTCCTGGAGACCCTCATCGGCGGTCAGCCCCTCGGGCCGATTCACGGAGCGGTTCTGCTCCCCCTGGCTTGCTGCGATCCTGTTGGCCTCGCCCGTCAAGATCTGGTGCTTTCATCCAGTCTGGGTGTGAGCCCGGGTGTCGATCTCGACGGCCACAGCGAACGGCATGGTCAGGACGGTAGCGCCGGTGTCATCAGTGACCTCGAAGGATTTCTGGATGGCCTCGCTGAACGGAGCCCCGGCTCTGAGCGCTTCGGAGACGACTTGCTTGGCGCTGATGACTAGGTCGTGCCAGACCGCTTCGAGATCGGGGTATTCGTCACCCTCGGGTACCTGGCGCAGCCCCTCCTTGGAGCGGACGTTGAAAAAGTACCGGGGCATGGTCTGTCTCCTTCGGTTCGCCGGAGGCTCTCGGAGGATGCAACGATGGTCCTAACTTATACAAGGCCAGCCTTGGAGGGGCTCGTCAACGGAGCGTGCGTAACCATGGCCCATATGAGTGTCCCGGGCGACCGAACCTTAGATTAGGCTTTATGATCCTCAGACTCCCACGTAATGCCCACACATAACTCCGCGGGCAGCGTCACGCTCTCGTTGCCGGGCGTTCCCCTAACCGGAGAACGAGCCGAAACCTTCAAAATCGGTCGTGGGTGGAACAGACTTACCAAGCGTGCTCAAACGACCTAGGGGCTCCTGACCCATCTGGCGCTCAAGCGCAGCCTTCATTCGGCTGTTATTGTTGCTGGAAGCTGGAGCATAGCTAGGTTGCTTTGACACAGAAGGCCAAATGCAACGGTCGGGCTTGATGTGATTGTGCATTCGCTAATCTCATCGACGTGGGTGGCGATTATGGAGATGAGCGGAGAATGCCTCGTCTCACAGGACGTTCCACCGGCCAGGGCCATGGTGCGAAGTCCAACCAACACCGCCTCTGTGACGAATGGCTTGGCATTCGGCGCCCTGGGTGTGCCAGACGTAGTTCTGCATAATGCCATTCGTGGGCATGCGGAACGTCCCATTCGCCCATGAGGAACAGTCTTCCGAAAGCTTGGTTGTAGGTCCCAAGTACCCGGGCCGCGTGTGTGCCCTGGGCAACGGGAGACATGATGGCTGCCGATCCAAAGCCGCTGAAGCTGTGGGACCGCGACAAGGGCAAGTCGGTCGAGGAGTGGATGCCTGACCACCAAGCCACCTACGAGACCCGTCCGAGACGCTCGCCCTTGCAGTGGCTGCAATCGACCCCGCTCTACGACAGGCTCTACGCACTCTATCAAGACGCGCCCTGGACTGCCCGCCAGATCGAGCCTTTTGCGCGTGAGTACAACATTGACATGAGTGAGTTCGAGCCGCGTAAGTATCGCTCCTTCGCTGACTTCTTCGTTCGCGAGTTTCGGCCGGGCGTGCGGCGCTTCCCCGACGATCCAGCCCAGATGGGCGCACCAGCCGAGGCGCGCTACTTCGGCTGGAAGCGCTTCAATCCCGAGCAACGCTTCCCAATCAAGGGGCAGTCGCTCGCAGCTGAGGACATCCTCGGCAGCGCCGAGCGTGCCAAGCCATTCCTCGGTGGACCTGTCATCCTGATGCGGCTCTCACCTGTTGATTATCACCACGTGCACTATCCCGACGATGGCCGTACCGTGGATCACCAGCGGCTCGGACGCAGCCTCTGGACCGTGACTTGGCCGGCGCTGCAGAACAAGCCAGACATCTACGTTCGCAACGAGCGCCAAGTGAACATCCTAGAGACAGAACACTTCGGACGGCTCGGCTTCGTCGAGTTCGGCGCGCTTACTGTCGGCCGCATCGTGCAGCACCACCCGCTCGATCAGCCTTTCAAGCGCGGCGCCCAGAAAGGGGTGTTCAAGTTCGGCGGCTCGGCGGTGGCGATCTTCGGCGAGCCGGGCGCGTGGCAGCCATCTGACGACATCCTGGAGCATACCCCGGCGGGCATGGAGACCATCGTGCGTCTGGGCGAGTCAGTCGCCAGGGTCTCATAGCCTGATGGATTGAGCCGAAGGTCTAAACGACCGCGTTGGCCCCGGTCCGGCGTGACGTTGATGGAAGGAACGGGTGAGCAGGCAGGCTTCGTGAGCTGTTTCGCGCCCGCTCAGACAGGACAACGCGAAGCGCGGGATTTTCGACAAGTGAATTCCCAGTGCAAAGGCGTCATTGGACTCGCGGGAGCAGCGCGGGTCTGACGTCCCAGTCCCGCTTAGCCGGCGGAGCGGCCGCCACGTGCGCCACCCAATGGGTGTCGTTCACGAACAGGTTCAGCCCCGACTTAGCGCCCTGCAAGGCGCTGGGTTGATCCGGCCAATGCACCGCATCGAGCGCCCAGACCGATGCCCCCCACCGAGAGTCCCGCCGAACAGGCCGTTGACTGCCAGGAGGACCCAGCGATTGGGACGGCGCCGATGGAACGCGATGAACGACAGCACGCCGTAGACGGCCACGCAAACGGTGACCGCGACTAGGCCCCACGCTGCGTTGCCGTTCACGCGCCGCGCGCCTGCAACAGGAGCGGGGACCTATTAGCAGACTTGTTTCGCCGCATCCAAATCTTGAAACGAGGCGCGGCCACACTAGTTGAGCAGCTTGCCGAGCTTACCGCGCCGGGAGCCGTTGCATGGAGCTGCAGCAGCGCGCCGAGCGCGCGTTGGACGCCCTGAGCTTTTTCGCCTCCGACGCCCGATACGGGCTCGGCGCGTACCTGGGCGTTTATCTGATGACCGAGCACGGCTGGGATGCGGCGAGCATCGGCGCGGCGCTCTCTGTTGGTGCCCTGACCGGTCTCGTGTCGCAGGCGCCATTGGGCGCACTTGTCGATGCAGTAAGGGCAAAACGCGCGCTAGTCGCGCTCGCGGTCGTGGTGGCGACCGCAACCTGCCTCGTGATTCCGCTGGCGCCCCAGTTCTGGTCGGTCGCAGTAGCGGGCCTCGTCGGGGCGCTGGCGGCCGTCATGATCGGGCCGACCCTTGCCGCCATCTCGCTCGGCACCGTCGGACCCGCGCGCTTTGCCCGGCGGGCCGGGCGGAACGAGGCCGTGTTCCACCTTGGCGACGGCTCAATCAGCTTGGTGATTTTGCTCGCTGCGCCCTTCCTCGGCACTTCGGTCCTGTTCTGGACGATGGGATTTTCGGCGATAGCCACCGTAGCGGCCGCTGCGGCTGTCCCCTCGCGCTCAATTGACCAAGATGTTGCTCGAGGCCTTCTGCCCGGTGAGGCAGTGCACGGGGCGAAACTGTCGGCCTGGAGCCTACTGTTAGGTTCCCGGCCTCTTATGGTGTTTGCGGCATGCGGGGCCCTGTTCCATCTCGCGAACGCGTCCATGCTGGGACTGGTCTCACAGAAACTCGCTTTGCAGAACGTCGGCCAGGGCATCGCCTTGACGGCGGCATCCGCCATCGCGGCGCAGTCGGTGATGGTTCCCGTAGCGTCACTCGCGGGTGCTCGGGCAGACGTGTGGGGGCGCAAGCCGTTGCTGCTGGCCGCCTTCGTGGCACTCGCGCTGCGTGGAGCTCTCTACACCTTTTCCGACAACACGGCGTGGCTGATTGCGGTGCAACTGCTCGATGGCGTCGGTGCGGGGCTGATCGGGGCCTTGTTCCCAGTTGTAGTTGCCGACCTCACACGAGGGAGTGGACACTTTGCGGCTGCTCAGGGCGTGGTCGGCACGGTGCACGGGATCGGTGGCGCGATAAGTATGGCGCTCACCGGCGCATTGGTGGTCTGGGCGGGGTACAATGCCGTCTTCCTCGCTCTTGCCGCAGTAGCCGGACTCGGCGCTGTGCTGTTCTGGCTGTTCATGCCGGAAACCCGAACCGCCAGCGCGGTGGCCACGGGCCGCCGAACCATAGGCTGAGCTGCTACCTAAGGTACGATCATAATGCCCTAACGTGACGGCTGGATTAGAAAGCGACTAACAGAACCGGCTGATCTGGTTGCGGGTGATGAGGCTGGCGGCGGGAGTGGTAAAGGCTTAGTAGATATTGGCGCGTCGTTCGTAGCGGATAGGCAATCGCGGGAAGACGTCGGCGCCTAAGCTAGCGATAGGCTGCGCTGGGGCGACTTCGGCCATGGGCAGATCGACATTTCGAGGCTGCCTAACGAGCTGCCCGTTTAGGCCGCATCCTGAACTCCGTCGCTCGACAGCCCCTCGGCCTGAAGGCGCCACATCCGGTCAAACAGCCCGCCGGCACGGCGAAGGTCGGCGGCCTTTCCGTCCTCAACGATCCGGCCGTCCTCAACCACGAGGATGCGGTCGAAAGTAGCGAGCGTGGACAGGCGATGCGCGACAGAGATTACCGTGCGCTCGCGCATGAGCCGTACGAGGTTATCCTGGATCTCCATCTCTGACTCGGTGTCGAGAGCCGAGGTCGCCTCGTCAAAGATGATGACTTGCGAGTCTTTTAGGAAGGCGCGGGCGATGCCGATGCGCTGGCGCTGCCCCCCGGAGAGCTTGGCGCCCCGTTCTCCCACAACGGTGTCGTAGCCCTGGGGAAGGCGGCGAATGAAGCGGTCGCAGGCGGCAGCATGGGCGGCCGCATAGACTTCCCCATCGGAGGCATCCGGGCGCGCGAAACGGATGTTCTCCATCACCGAACGATGAAGCAGGCTGATTTCCTGGGGAACCACAGCCAGCGCGTCGCGGAGAGAGTCCTGAGTGACAGTCTCGATACCCTGTCCGTCGATCAGGATGGTGCCGCCATCCGGGTCGTAGAGGCGCTGGATCAGGTGGACTACCGTGGACTTGCCCGCCCCCGAGGGGCCGACGATGCCGACCTTTTGCCCGGGTGGGATCTTCAGGCTGAACCCGTCGAGCGTTTTGTTGTGGGGCCCGTAGCCGAAGTTGACATTCCGGAACTCGATCTCACCGCGGTGAAGGGAAAGGCTCGGCGCATCCGGCAGGTCTTGCACCAGGCGGGGCTTGGCGATGACCGAGAGCGTCTCCTCAATGAAGCCGAATTGTTGAGCGAGGTCGACAAGCGAGAGGGCCATGTCTTTTGAGCTGTGAAGGACACGCAAGGTCAGCCCGGATACCACCACCACATCGCCGGGGCTGGCCTTGCCCTCGCTCCAGAGGATCAGGACCCAGCTCAGAAGGGCGGCTGCCATAACCCAGAGAGCCCCATCGTGGAGCATGCGTGCCTTCTCCAGGTACATCCAGCTTCCCTGCTGGCGCATCGCCTCGCGGCGGAACAGGGTATCGAGTCTTTCGTATTCCCGGCGACGGGCTGAAAAGGCCTTGATCGTCCACATGTTGGCAATGCCGTCGATCAAGTCGCCCGCAGCGAGGGCCGCTTCACCGGAATAGGCACGATGGCGGGGACGGCCACGCTCACCGAACCATATCTGCACGGCGGTGACGAAGACGACGAAGGCGAGGAGAACCGCCGACATACCAGCGTTGACACCCGCGAAGATGACGATGGCGCCGAGAAGATCCACGAGCGGCGGGATGATACGCCAAACGAGCGTGTTGATCAGGGCACCGAAATTACCCGCGGTCGCGGTTATACGCTGTCCCAGCGAGCCCGCGAGGTTCTCGGCAAAGTAGCGCATTGCCTGCCCGCTGAGGCAGTCGAAGAGTTCGAGGCGTAACTCAACCCCGATCCCGACGGTGGTCTTGCACGTCAGCCATCCCGTCAGGCGGTGGAAGATCGACTCCGCTGCAATAAGGCCGAGGAAGAACGCGAGGGATAGGGTCACCCACCCTGACAGTTCGCGCGGCCCGACCATGCCATCGACCAGGAGCTTCATGACGTATTGCTGCGCCACCCCACAGGCAGCGGCCAGGACAATCAGCGCGAAGAGCGTGCCGAAATGCCAGCGCCAGCGCAGGACATGGTGCAGCATGAACCGGCTGGGAAGGCGCAGGTGCTCAGGCAGCGCCACGCTCTCTGCGGCGGAGGGGGGCGTCTCAAATGGCATCTCGTTGAAACTCCTCTTGGCGACCGAGCACGAGGATAGGGGCCTGCCGCGCGATTTCCTCGACCAAGTCGGAGTTCACTGTGCGGCGACCACTCTGGTCGGCTACTCGAAGCCGTCGAGAATGGCGCTTCCTAGAAGGAAAGATGGCTGCTCTTTCACCGGAGGGTTTCCTCCATGCGTGGACTATCATTCCGCAGCCTGCCCCCGTGTCTGGTCCTTGAAGGCTAGGCGGTCTCGAACGAAGCGGTCGATGGCGCTGTCGAGCGACGGCATCATGAGCCCGCGGACGCTCGTAAGGGCCGTGTTGGTTGCGCCCCCGCACAGCCGCGTCAACGGCGGACATGCAACGCCCATGGTTGCCGCCATGCGGTCGGCGAGGCCGGTCCATGTGGTCTCTCCCTGGTTGGCGAGGTGCCAGATCCCCCTTTCGCCGTCGATCAGGAGGTCGAGGGCAGCGTGGATCAAGTCCGGCACGTAACTCAGCGAAGTAACGTTCGATGGTAGGGTGGGTAGGAACTCACCAGCCACGAAGGCTGCGTGCAGGGTCGATGGCAGGCTGAGCGTCTCCGATGCAGCCATGAGGCAGCCGGTGCGGATCTGGAGCGCCGCGGGGTGGGCCTTCGCCACCAAGCCCTCGGCCTGCGCTTGGCTCGTACCGAACAGGCTGAGCGGAACCGAGTGGGCATCCTCGGCATGGACGGGTCCCGTGCTGCCGTCGAAGACGAGATTCGAGGTGAACCCGAGGAGCGGCAGGTTGCCGGCGGCGCAAGCGGCGGCGACGGCCTGCGCCGCGTAAGGATCGGTCCAGAGGGTGGCGCCCGGATAGCGGACGGCCTTTGCAGACAGTTCGAGAGTCGAGGCGTCCAGCACGGCCCAGGGCCTACGGCCCGCACTAAATGTAAGGGTGTCGCCAACATCCATGACGCAAGGGATGTGCAGGGTGTCGAGGCCTCGCCACGCGCAAACGCGCAGGACTTCGTCCGTGAACGGGCCCTGCGCCCCAAGGACGACGAGGGGCCGCCCGGGCTCCTGGGGCGGGCTCTGGTACAGGGAAGGCTGGTAGTGCCGCCCGAGCCGGCGCCACCAACCGGGACGTTGCAGGACGGGGTGCTCGAAGTGCCCCTGAATCGCGAGGTCGCTCGCAGCGCGGCCCAACGCGGTCAGGCGGGGCGGCTGGGAGCGGGTGTCGAATGCGCCTGGCTCGTAGAACCCATGTCGGTTCACCAACAGGGAGTTCCAGTCCACGGCGCCAAGCAGCGCCCACACCGTGACAGCTTCAACAGGGCAGCCGGCGCGCCGAAGATTGCATGCTGCCTCCCAAACCTCTTGCAGCCATCGCAGCTGCTCGTCACGGGTGCAGCCATGGTGGGCCTCCGTGACTGCCAGCGGACGCCGGTAGCGATGCCAAACCTCGGCAAGGCGCGCCTCCGGACCGGTCGTCCCGGCCAGCAGGTCAATGCGGACGGCTTCTGCATCGGCGTAGCGGTGACGTCCGTTTCCACCTCGCAAGCTGCTTGGATAGGCCATAGCGTTGGTATCGAGGTAACGCTCGCTTGTGAGATAATGGTTGACCCCGATCAGATCCGGGGCGCCTTCGCCCTCGGCGAGGAGGTCCAGATCAGATCGTGCAATGCCGATGGAGAGAAGACGGGCATGCCAGGGATGGGATGGCCCTACCCGCCCGTCGAGAAGGTCAAGGCTGAGCCAGCGACGTTCGTTCTCGTAATTGGCCTGATACGCCAGCTTGGCGACTGAGAAGGTCTTGCCGATATCCTCGGTTTGGATGAGGCGAGCTTCAGGCGTGACGCGGCGGATGGCGCGCATGCTGAGCAGTACGGCCTTGCATTGGTTCACAAGGGCTCGAAGGAAGTCCGCCTGGTTAGTCCGGTGTGGATACCAGTGGCCATAAAGCGCGCTAAACCGCGCCGTGGTCAGGGGCTCGTTGACGGGCGTGTAGTCCGTGACCCAGGGATAGCGCGCCGCGACGCGGCCCGCATGAACAGCGAGGCCCTCGGCGAAGCCCGGGTCGAGGAGGCTGGTATAGGAGGGGCCGCTTCCATGATGCACGAGGCCGACGACGGGGCGGATGCCAAGTTCCCGCAATCGGGAGAGACGCGCGTCGGTCCAGTTCCACTCGCAAGTGTCCGAGCGCAGGGGCGAAATAGTCTCCCAAAGGACGGGGTACCGCAGAGTACGAATGCCGAGGGCGGCCGCGGCATCGAGATCCCTAATGCGGTTGGCATGTCCCGTCTCTATGAACTGGTCGCGGAACCGGGCGCCGAGGCGGACGGTGCTACACTCAAACCCACCCCATAGATCCGGGAAGCCATGCGGCGGTTGTGATAAGGCCACGTCATTCCCTAGGAAAGGGTTAGACTTTCTTTCCCTTGCTGGAAACTCTCCGCATCGGCGTGAGTTTCATTCTAGAGTCCACTAATTATTCGGCAGAAAATTCCTTCAAGCACCAAAACTAAACGCATGTGTATTGCTTCAAGTTAATGCGCAGGTCGTAGATATCTGCCGAGACCGAATCTTGGCGGGTCCTATATTTTTTGCAGATCTTCAATCAGGAGTTACGCAACCTTGGATCGCGGAACAAGTCAGCCAGTCGGACAAACTTCCGCTCTCGGAACGAGTGAACCACAGCCAACTCCGGCATTTCCCGCTTGCAAGGACCTGTCAGCCAAGCCGCTTCTGCTGTGCCTCTCACACCTGCGATGGGCCTTCGTTTGGCAGCGTCCGCAGCACCTCCTCGTACGAGCCGCCGCACATTTCGTCGTGATGGTGATCGAAGAGCCGCTCTACGAGGATTGCTCCGTCCCGTACCTGCGCATCGAGACAGTTCAGTCAGGCGTCAGGGTGGCAGCCCCGATTATCCCGCCAGGAACCCCGCCGGAGGAGGCAGCCGCGATCCAGGAGAAGCTCATCGGCCAATGGCTGGCGGTCTCTCCGCCCGGCCCCCGGATCTTCTGGTACTACACGTCCGCGGCCATGGCCTTCACCCGCAATCTGCCGCGCGACCTCACCATCTACGACAATATGGACGAACTATCCGCCTTTCGCGGCGCGTCACCGAGCCTTCTCGGGCTGGAGGTTGAGTTGCTCGGCCGGGCCGAGATCGTGTTCACGGGCGGTGCCAGTCTCTATGAGGCAAAGCGGCACCGGCACGACAATGTCCACTGCTTTCCTTCCTCCATTGACGTCCGCCATTTCGGGCGTGCCCGGAAGGCCCCTCGAGAGCCTGCGGACTTAACAGAAATCCCACGTCCGCGCCTTGGCTTCTTCGGCGTCATCGACGAACGTTTCGATGCTCTCCTGCTCGCCTCGGTGGCCAGCCTTCGGCCTGACTGGCATTTCGTTATGATCGGCCCGGTGGTGAAGGTCGACCCCGCGCTGCTACCGCGCGGCGCCAACATCCATTGGCTCGGGCCAAAGCTGTACGACGACCTGCCCGAGTATCTTGCCCACTGGGATGTCGGCCTAATGCCGTTTGCCCTGAACGAGTCGACTCGGTTTATCAGCCCGACGAAGACGCCCGAGTTTCTCGCTGCAGGCCTCCCCGTGGTTTCCACACCCGTGCGCGACGTAGTGGACGCTTATGGCAAGGAGGGCCTCGTCGAGATCGCCTCGACAGCGGCGGACGTGGTCGCGGCCGTAGAGCATCTGATGCGGCGTCCTCCCAACGCCTGGCTCGAATGCGTCGACGCGCGCCTTGCGACGGGATCTTGGGACACGACTTGGGGGGCCATGCTGGCCATGATCCGTACCGGACTCGCCGCACCGGCCCATCCCGTGCCACGGCTCGCCACGTCAATCTGATCCAAGCCTCGACCGACCGGCCCATCCCCGACCCATCAGGAGAATCCCATGTACGACTGGCTCATCGTCGGGGCCGGCTTCGCCGGTAGCGTGCTCGCAGAGCGCCTGGCCCGCGAGCGCGACGAGCGCGTGCTCGTGATCGACAGGCGCGATCATGTCGGGGGCAATGCCTACGACGTCCTCAACGATGACGGTCTGCTCATCCACCGCTACGGCCCGCATATCTTCCACACTAACGCGAAGTCGGTCTTCGACCACCTCTCGCGCTTTACCGAGTGGCGTCCCTACGAGCACCGGGTTCTCGCCGAAGTAGACGGGCAGCGCGTTCCTATCCCCATCAACCTTGACACGGTCAACCGGCTCTACGGCTTGGATCTGGCACCCGACTCCCTGAAGGAATGGCTCGCGGCACGAGCAGAGCCGGTCGCCGAGGTCCGTACCGCGGAGGATGTCGTCGTTTCCGCGGTGGGCCGCGAACTCTATGAAAAGTTTTTCCGTGGGTATACCCGCAAGCAATGGGGTCTCGACCCCTCTCAGCTCGACAAGTCCGTGACGGCGCGGGTGCCGACCCGCTTCGACCGTGACGACCGCTACTTCACAGATGCCTACCAGGCCATGCCGAAGCACGGTTACACGGCCATGTTCGAGGCGATGCTTGATCATCCCAACATCACCGTCTCGGTGGGCACCGACCATGGGGCGCTAGGCGCCGGGAGGACGGCACGGCGCACGATCTTCACCGGCCCTGTCGACGCCTACTTCGACTACCGGCACGGGCCGCTGCCCTACCGCAGTCTGCGCTTCGAGCATGTCACGCGCGAGGTGGAATGGCATCAGCCCGTTGGCGTAGTGAACTATCCCCAGACCGAAGACTTCACCCGGGTCACCGAGTACAAGCACCTCACCGGACAGGTTCATCCCCATACCGCTCTCACCTACGAGTTTCCCGAGGCGGAAGGCGACCCTTACTATCCGGTCCCGAACCCGGAGAACCAAGCCCTGTTCAAGCGCTACGAGCGCCTCGCGCTAGACGAGCGTGAAGTCTGGTTCGTCGGGCGCCTCGCGACCTACCGCTACTACAACATGGACCAGATCGTGGGCCAGGCCCTCGCCACGTTCCGTCGCATCGAGGAAAACGTGCCTCGTAAGGACGGTCGCTCGAGCCGCGGCTCCGAGGCGATGGCCCCTAACGCCACGGCCAGCTAAGCCAGAATTAGTAGTGGGTCTTGTTGGGCGTTTTCGACACCTTGGTACAGATCAAGGCGGCGACGGCAGGCGTGCGGCGGATTTGGAAGGCGGGTTATCGATATTCGAAGGCTGAGGGTTTATCATCGGTGATCTTGTGCCCCAGGCGGCCTTACAGCGCGCGCTGTTCGTCGGTCTCGACCGTGAGCGAGGTGGGGCGCTAATGGACGCTCTCGACGCCTGCAACCGCCGCTGGGGGCTCGGGGCGGTGGTTTTCGGCACAGCCGGCTTCGGCGCGCACCGACAGGGCCCGGCAAAAACCTGCCGATGCCATAACGTGATCGAATGATTCTACCTTCAGCCGCGCTGGCCGCTCATCATCGCCTGCATCTTTGTGGGCTGGGAAATGTGAAGGCGAATAAGCGGGACAGCTACTTGAGCGATGCGGCGGAGCTGCGGGTCCTCACCGCTTTCCGCGTAGGAACTATGGATTGCATAAGCCTCTTGATGGCCTTGCAGCGAAGCGCCCACGAATGCCGCATCGTACTGCAGGCCGGCTTGAGTGCCCGAGAGCTGCAAGAGAAGCCGTGCTTTCTGCTCATCCGTGGTTATACGGCTGGACGGGGGAGCACCCAGCACGCCACCAGCGACACCAACCGCTGCGCCAGTGACACCTCCTGCAACGGCAAGGGAGCTGCAAAAAGGCCTCCGATTAAGCCTCCTGGCCCCGGAGTGCCGCCTGCGGCCACAGCGACCGTCGCCTCCGAGTAGGACCCAGCTCGCGAGAGAGACTCACCTGCTTAACGACCTCAGCGCGGGTGAACTTCTTCAAGCGCGGGTTCGCGGTCTTATCGTTAGCATCCCGCGCGGTGTTCTCCAGAAACAATCCACCCTTGGTCGCCATGTTGAGGTAGACCGGCATTGGTAGGGCACCTGCGGAAGTAGGCTGGGCGACAGCAGTGCGGGTGACAGCTAGAGCCGCCGTTGCGGTGAGCATGCCAAGAACGAAGGCGCGACGATGGATTGAGGTGCTCCAAGAGCTTGAAATTGATCCTCGCGGACGTGCTCAAGATTCAGGTGCCTGGTCAAAACTTGTCTAAGTTATCAATGCTACGCCATTAACCGACAAGAGATAGCAATAATTATCGATTTGGCTTGACACATACATAGATTAAGCCTGCGCGATGGGGCATCCATTCCACCATTTATCGCAGGCCGCAAAGGATCTTTACTCGACCTACGAACTTCACATGGACGGCCTTCGTTACTTGCGACGCACGAGGCCAAGCGGGAGGCAGAACGTGGGAAAAAACGCTCGCTATGCCCAGCTCATACCGATGGTTCGGGGAGTCCTTGAGGCGCTCGACAGCGGGATTGAGGCCGATGAGATTGCATCCGCTGATCTCGCTGGCATCGCTTACGCCCTGCCGGGCGGACAATCCGAGGTAGCGACTTTGCTGCTGCATGCCAGCCGTCAGCTCCAGGTGAAGGCCTTGCAGATGCATGGCAAAAGGGCGGCCCTTCTCGCTGAATATGGGTTGGCATAGTCACCGGGGTACGCATATTCGCCGCGAGCAGACTTCAGGCCCACCCCCGGCCGCTGGCCTGCTCCCATTCGGTGCTCGGTCTCGTCGATGTGGCCGGCGGTGGGCAGAGCCATTAGCCGTTCGAGTTCGCGCACGGCGGAGGCCGTCGATATGGGCCGGCTTACGAGGTGGCCCTCATCCAAGTGGGGCCGCCACGAAGGCGGGCCGCCGAGTGTCGTTGAAGAACAGGTTCAGCCCGGATTCCCCACCCTGCGATGCGCCAGGCTGTTCCGGTCGATGCACAGCATGAAGCACCCACACCAATGCCACCACCCACCCAACGAGCGTCCCGCCGAACAGGCCGTTGACCGCCAGAATGACCCAGCGGTTGGGGTGGCGCCGATGAAAGGCAATGATCGAGGGCAGGCCGTAGACGGCCACGCAAAGCGCGAGGCGTGGGGGCGGTGTCGTTCGTCGCGGCCGAACAGGATCACGCCGGGCGGTATGGCTGTGGCTATGCTGGTCGAGGTGTTCGGGGTCATCAAAGGGCTCCAGAAACGACGAAGGCGGCCCGGAGGCCGCCTTGTGTTAAGTATGAGGGGGAGGATGCACCCGCTCGCTGCCGGTAAGGCTTCGGTGGCGGTAAGGGTCGCAATGGCAGGGGCATCGGGGGCATCCGGTCAGCTGCGAAACACATCGCAGCGACCAGCACATTATAAGATTATCGTCCTAATTTCAAGCTTAGGTTGTGCATTGGCTCGGGATCCCGGTGGCTGAGTTGCAGACTGCCACATGACGAACAGGCGTATCGCAACGGCAGCAACGCCCCACTCGGCCCGCCGGGGAAGGGCGCCATTTTGAAGCTTTCGACGTAGCCATTCTCCCACGGTGAGCCTGGCGTGATGTAGGCCGTCTTTGCTCCAACGCCGGTAATCCAAGCTTGAACGGCCTTCGCAACGAACTCCGGCCCATTATCCGAACGAATATGGCCCGGTACGCCACGCAGGATGAACAGGTCCGAGAGCACGTCGATGACGTCGATCCCCTCGAGCTTGCGTGCGACCCGGATCGCCAGGCATTCGTGCGTGAACTCGTCGACCACGTTCAGCATCCGGATCTTGCGCCCATCGTGCGTGCGGGCCTCGACGAAGTCGTATGACCACACGTGATTGCGGTGTTCCGGGCGAAGACGGACGCAGGAGCCGTCGTTGTCCCAGATCCGCCCTCGCTTGGGCTGCTTGGCCGGCACTTTCAGACCCTCACGCCGCCAAATGCGTTCGACGCGCTTGTCGTTGACGAACCACCCGGCCGCCTTCAGCAACGCACTGATCTTGCGGTAGCCGTAGCGCCCGTACTTCTCGGCCAACGCCACGAGATCAGCCGTCAGAGCCTCTTCGTCGTCGCGGCCCCGCGGTACCTTGCGCTGTGTCGAGCGATGCTGTCCGAGCGCCCGACAGGCGCGGCGCTCGGAGATGGTCATCGCCAGCATGATGTGTTCGACACAGGCGCGTCGGCGCGCGGGGCTCAGAAGTTTCCCCGGGATGCCTCCTGCAGGATGAGCTTATCTAGGGTGAGATCCGCAATTGCCTTTCGGAGCCGGGTATTCTCGGTCTCCAGATCCTTCATCCGTCTAACCTGATCCGACTTCAGGCCGCCAAACTCACGCCGCCACCGGTAGTACGTCACTGAACTCACGCCGAGCGCGCGGATTGCATCTGCAACGCTCTGGCCCTGTGAGATCAGAGTGGGTCCCAATTGGACGCCGATCAGCCCGTCAGCCGGGTTCTTTTTCCACGCCGATTCTCACCTGCGCCGTGAGTCTGAAAAGAATTACAGGCATGACCAATACTAATTACCAAGCAAAATCACCGAATATTGTCGAAATCAAGACTGAAGTCATAAGACTCAACCAAGTTAACGTAAAGCTGCGGAAGACTTGGCGGCGCACCGTCTGAGTGTCATTCATCAGCTTACAAACTAACGCCGACTTCAATGGACATGTCATGCAGCGCATCCGCTGGTCCACTGAAGTTACCCGCCACGGGCATCACTTGGCGAATGTCGCAGGCGGCCGCGACTGGGATCAGGTTCGCTCCGCCCACGCTGCGGTTGGTAGGGTCGAAGCTGATCCAGCCCGCGCCCGGCAGGTAGACTTCAGCCCAGGCGTGAGTGGACCCTGCCCCCGCAGAGCCGGCGAGCGTATGCCCCGGATCGTAGAGGTAGCCAGAGACGATCCTTCCGCCGAAGCCGAGGCTGCGAGCCGCCTCAACGAAGAGTGTCGCGAGATCCCGACACGACCCTCGACCGAGCATGAGTGTTTGGCTCGGTGACTGGGTTCCCTCATCGTCTCTGGTCTCATAGTCGACCCCACCCGCTACGCCAGCGTTTAGATCCTTGAGGAGGGACAGGGTGTCGGTCGGGTTGCACGCGACGAACCCTTGTGCCCAGCTCTGGAGCCTCCCCTCCTGGTCCGAGTACTGTGGAACTGCGAGGGCGCCCAGATCCCTCCACTCGTCGTCGGAATAGCGGAAGGGAAACAAGGCCGCTGACGCCGCGATGTCGAACACAGGGTAGGCAACAGCGCTAAGCTCGACCCGCGCTACGCTGTCGATAATGAGCGTAGAGGCAGGCGCGACAAACGTAGCCGTCGCCACGGCATTACCAGCGACGTCGTAGGACCAAGTCACGGTCGGATGGGGCGTCACCGTAAGGTCGCTCGATATGAGGCGGACATCGCGGGATTCGCGGGGCCGCAGCAGCAGCCGATGCGGTCCGAAGTTTACCGGTTGTCGGTAGCGGTAAGTCGTCCGATGATGGATCCGTAGATTGATCAAGAATGCTCCTTAAAAATTAGCGCGGCTCTGCTACCACGGTTGGCACTCATGATGTGAACTGACCTGCATAGTTGATGCCAATTGGCGCCTGGCCCTTTTTCAGCTCCGATACGCACGCGTAAACGACCTCCGTCGAACTTTCGTCCCTCGGCAAATTGGGAGTTAAAGGTCATTTTCAGCAATGCAATCGGCAAAGGGTGGGCGCGATCACCTCAATCGCCGGTGAGGCGTCGTTGGTGTTGAGCAATCTGCGTCCGGACAATCTCATGGAACGTCGAGTCTGCTAGACGGGTTGCAAACGCGGCCGCGAGATCCTCAAGGGCATGCCTTTGCTCAGACAGGCCATCGAAGGCTGAGAGTACTCCCAGATCTCTACATTAGCTTCTGCAACAGCTGGCGCGTCATCTGTATCTAGCATCGCGTCCAGCGAACTGAGGAGCTTTGCCAGTGGCGTCATGGTCATGGGAGATCCTCGTGCGCAGCTTCGCGTGACGAATTCAGAAAGCGAACCGCTTGGATGAGCATCGGGGTCCAAACGAAAGCCTTGAACGTCATGGAGTGCCCCTTTGTCTGAACGGACAACCTTGGGGTCGGCACGCAGGTTGCCGCACACGATGCCATGCTAGGGGGCTGAGCCAGAAGTTCATTTGCGGATTTCGAGTGTTTACCCACGTGTGGGCGATGTCCGCACCGAGGTGATGGATGGCCCATGGTCCCAAGCCTGCTCCTCTTCACCTGACCGAATGCGAGCGAACGCTCCTTGCGGGGCATGTCCGCCGCCACAAAGTCGGCCAGACCCCGCCAAGGCTTTTGACGTCGGTTAGCGGTTTCCAGTATCCACAAATGTAAATGATGAATTGCTATCAGCTTATCTCACACCTGTAACCCGATACTAGGTACCAAGCACCTTCTCGTCACGGCGGGTACCCTTCAATCTAATTAGATTCTGGTCTCGTTACGCTGCAACCGCGCACACGGCCCTAGCACTCTGCTCGTCAATTTGCTTCTTAGCAGAACAAGGTCCGAAGAGGAGTTCGTAAACCTCCGCTGCAGTGCGACAGCAGCCATTCTCGTCAATAATGTGAACATCAGCCATTCCGCTTGCTTCAAGAGACAAGCTTTGCTCTAAAGCGCTCAAAAGCGAAGCTCGGTAGAATGTGAATCTGCGGGCAGATAATCTTGCACGTACAGTAAAGCTCACTTCACGCTCCCCGATGCAGCATGCTAGTGTGGGTACAGATCCTAGCCGATCCGAATCACTAATCAAAAGATTTGAAGATATCTATGCGAATATTTATACTTTATCGACACCTATTGGCAAAGGCTTTTATTAATAAGTAAGCTCTCGTGTCAAAATCAATATTGCCCGCGTGCCGAGGAAAACCTCGGGTATAGGATTAAAGATGGTCCCACCGCCGAGATGTCTTCCGCTGACACAGATAATTACAAAACACCGACTTCGCGGCTAGGTTTCGGTATGACCTCACACCAATATAGATTGCAAACATAAGCTTCCGCTTGAAGAGAGCTCCAACTGGGAGCCAACCTTTCCTAAAATGAAGCTCCCAGAATTAGGTTTGGGCGACAACCAGCGAGTCTATGTACGGAGAAGGACATACACTCGCTCGGTCAGCAGTTTGTCATCTTAGCGGCCTTCGCGCACCTGACCTCAACGCGGTGTGAAGTCCGTCTCGGGGGTTACATTCCGGCAATAAGCCGCCATCAGGCGAGCACATTGCTCCACGTCGGTCAGACTCAACAGCTCGCAAGGTGTATGCATATAGCGGATCGCAACCCCGAGGAGACCGACGGCCATCCCGCCCCTGTTGACTTGCATCGCGTTCGCATCTGTCGGCGTCGCGCTGGGAAAGACGCTCACCTGAAACGGGATGCCTTCCGCTTTTGCCGCCTCTAACAGAAGGCTGAACACCATCGGGTTGGTATTGGGGCCACGGGACACGCTGGGGCCCTTGCCAATGTCCAGTTGTCCGAAGCGAGCTTTACTCACAGCAGGATAGTCGATGGCATGACCAACGTCGACGGCGAGCCCGGTCTGGGGCGCGATGTTGAAGGCCGAGGTTCGCGCTCCGCGCGAGCCGATCTCTTCCTGCACAGACGCAACTGCGTATACGCCGACATCGGGATGCAGGCCTCCCTCCTCGTTGAGGGCTCGTAGGGCTTCCGCCACAATAAATAAGCCGGCTTTGTTGTCGAACCCTCGTGCAGTTGCGCGATCACCCATCAACGCTTGGAATTCATACTGATAGGTGATCACATCCCCAAGTTGGATGATCGATTCAACCTCCGTGCGCGACGTCGCGCCGATATCCACCCACAGGTCCGTGAGCTTTGGCTTCTGCTTTCTTTCTTCCTCATCGAGAAGATGGATCGCTTTGCTACCGACGACACCAGGAACCCGCTCCTTCCCGTGAACCAACACCCGCTGCCCTAGCGGGATGACGCTATCGTGTCCGCCAATGCCGCTAATATAGAGAAGACCACTATCATCGATGTAATGAACGATGAACCCGATTTCATCCATGTGCGCCGTGAGCATAATCTTCATTGATGCGTTCGGATTTAGCACTGCGGCAACGTTGCCATGCGCATCGGTACTGACCTGGTCTGAAAAAGCCCCCGTGTACTCACGGTAGAGCTTTGCTGCATCCTGCTCATAGCCACTCGGTGACGATACGTTCGTAAGGGCTTTTAAGAACTCGACTGACGCGGGGCGCATTCGGTATTCACTTTCTTCGACAAGAGAGGCATCATGCCCAGTCAAAAAGCGACTAGAGAGAGGAAAGCTCACTTTTTCCCTGGAATTCGGTCGAGTAACGAAAGTTCATAGGGGCACACCTTGCTGTCCACGATCCCCGCCATATGCTTGCACTTAAGGTCTAGGGTTTAATACAGAGGACCATTTCCAAGCCGCGTTAGGGCCTCCGAGAGGTATCCTTATGCTCGAGATGTGGCTGTGGCCCAATTGGAGATGCGGCCCATCACGCCGATGCGACTGCCGGTAAAACGGTGTGGCTTGGGTAACTTACAGCGCGGAATGATGGCAGAGGCGGCAAGGTCAGACTCTCGATTTACGAGCATTCATTCCTAAACCTCGGAACATCGTCGAAGGTAATCAGCCAAAATCGAGCTGATGGAGCCGCCACATACCAAGCCCCACGGATCTCTAACCATTAGCCGGGCAAATGCCACCCGAGCTGTCGTGCAGCTAACCTATAATGCTTGGAGCGCCGCAAGCACTCATGCGCCATCTCGACGAACTCTCTAATGTCCGCTCCCCGCCGCCGGGCCAGAAGGGCGGTCTTTCGCTCCTGCGCCGCTTGGCGTAAACAAATAGTGGAATCCCGGCGCCTGATAAGCGCTGGTTTAAGCCCGCCACATAGCTCCTCAGTAAACCGCATATACACCACTCATGTGTAATCTTTAATGCCTAATGGGAAGCATTTCAGACGCGAAGGCACACTCAGTTTCCTGCTTGCGGAGGTAACCAGTGCGTTTCCGGAAACAGTCGGCTTTCGAGCTTGCGCGCCAGAAATCACCTAGCGCCCGGGTGTGAACACTTGCACCGCTGTCGTTCTAGTCGCGGGTGCAAGCGCGGCGCTCGCCCCACCATACTGTAGCTCCCCATTCACCTGGTGTGTGACATTGATCCACGCTCCACTATATGAGAACGTGCACATATAGATAATTTCGTCGCTTTGGTTGCGAACAAAGACCCTGCAATTCACCCAATCATTAGGTAACTGCAATTCGGTATTGATAACGCTCGCGTGCAGGCCCTTTGCGCACTTCTTGATCTCTTCAAGATCCGAGCATTCAACGCCGTCCCTGTCACGCACCAAATCGCCGTTATGAACGTCGAAGTAGTAACGTGGCATCTGCGCCTCCGATCAAACCCTTCACATGACAACGGTCCAGCGACGGTATGGTTTCGGTATGATGTCGCACGCTGCTTCAAACGTTTGCCCAAGCCCCATTGTCCGTCGGTCCGTAGGACTACATTAGAACTTATTTTCCACGAACCACGGAGCTATCGTGCGGTGGCATTCGTTCGTGGGTATGCTGATTACACAGCCTCGTTAACTTGAGTTGGGAATCGATGAAGCTGTTTCAGTGCCAATCGTGCCAGAATGTTCTTTACTTCGAAAATCGTTCCTGTGTTCGCTGCGGCCACAGGCTCGCCTATGTACCAGAGATCGGCGCGCTCTCGGCTCTGGAGCCAGCGGCCAGCGATGCCTGGGTGCCGCTTGCTGCACCAGATCGGCCAAGCCGCTTCTGCTCCAATGCAGGTCACGATGCGTGCAACTGGCTCGTGCCGCCCGGTTCAGACCAGGAGTTCTGCCTTGCTTGCCGACACAACGGAACCATCCCGAACGTCTCTGATCCGCCTCAGCTGTTGGCGTGGCAGCAAATCGAAGTGGCTAAGCACCGCCTGGTCTACTCTCTCCTGCGTTGGAACCTGCCGCTTAAAACTCGCACCGAGGACCCAGAGCACGGCTTACTCTTCGACTTCCTCTCTGACCCGCCTGAGACACAAGGCCCAAGGGTCCTGACAGGACACGATAACGGCCTCATCACCGTCGCACTTGTGGAGGCTGACGACGTCGAGCGCGAGAAACGGCGTAAGGATATGGGCGAGCCCTATCGTACGCTGATTGGGCACTTCCGCCATGAGATCGGCCATCATTACTGGGACCTCCTCGTGCGCGATGGCGGTAAACTCGATGCATGCCGAGACGTGTTCGGTGATGACGCGCAGGACTATGGGGCTGCCTTGAAGCGCCACTACGACGAAGGCGCTCCAGCGGATTGGCAGGAGAACTTCGTCTCCACCTACGCGACCACGCACCCCTGGGAGGACTTTGCCGAGACGTGGGCGCATTATCTGCACATCGTGGATACGCTGGAGATGGCGAGTGCTTTTGGTCTCGAGGTGAAGCCCCGAGTTGATAACGGTCAAGCGCTCACCGCTCGTGCAAACTTCGATCCTTATGAGGCCAACGGCATCGAGCCGATCATCGATGCTTGGCTGCCGTTCACCTTCGCGATGAACAGCATCAACCGTGCCATGGGCAACCGAGATCTCTATCCCTTTGTCCTCTCGCCTGCGGTGATCCAAAAGCTCGGCTTCATTCATGGCCTCGTGCACGGACGGCTGTGAAGATGGTGGACCTATCGCAAACGCGGGAAGCTATAGCAGGATGCTGAAGAAGTCCGTGGCGTGGCCGAACTGGGCATGATTCACTCCTTCCCGGAAGCGCTTGTGGTACGTGAATGCGGGGCTCCGATCAGCGTTCGGAGGCGTTGTTCTCTTATGTGGACTGGAGGCTCGTGTTCGGCGCAGGCACCCTCTGCGCACGATCCGGCAGCTTACGGATTTGGCTCTCGCATTGCTGAACGAGGACTTCTCTGAGCTCAATGTGCGGCGAGCACAACCGGCTGGGAATCGGCCTGGAACACGGCCACGGCAGCCGCCAATGGCTACTGGGAGGCTGCCAAGCGCATCGCTGGCATCAAGCTTAGAACTGGCACCGCGTCCGGGCCAAGGCTGGGAGTCACGTGCTCATTCGAATCGTCCCCGAAGGCGACGCACTGAAAAACGTGCTGACCATCGTCCTGTCGGTGGCTGCTATTGCAGCGGGGCAATTCTATGCCCCTGAATTGCTTGGCCTCCTGTCCATCGGCGTCAGCACGACGGCGAGCGCAGCGGCAGCATTCGCTATTAGCAGCCCGATCCTACTGACCGGCACCCTTCAACGACATGCGTTTTAGCGGCCGCCTGGACCGCCACCAGCGCTCCCATTCGGAATGGCTTGTTCTGGGCGGCTCGCGTTGCCCCCAGCGGCGGAATTGGTGGTCACTGTGTCGGCACCGGTTGCTCCGTACGAGATGACAACATCGCGGCTATTACCTGTCGTGTTTGATTGATTCTGAATGATGACGCCGCGCTGGCCATTGGGGGACGAGTAAATTCCCTGAGCGGCGGCGGGCAAGCTGAGCAGTACTGCAAGTGATCCAACGATTGGCAGGGTTCTTACAAATCTCATGACATTTCCTAACAGTTGGGGATACGGCCGGGGGGTATCTTAAGTTTACCGCAGAGATTAAAAGACCCGCCGAGCCGGAGCAGGGCGGGTCAAGTTCAGGGAGGAAACATGAAACTATGTCTTCCGATCGGATGCAGTTCCACCTTGGTGCGATTGCCGACAAAGAGAAGAAAAAACTTTGCCGGTTGGAGAAATCAGCTAAAAACGCAATCGTCTGGCTTCGAACACTTGTAATTTATGAAATCCATGTTGTGGCGAATCACGGCATAATTGTTTTGAATCTCCAAATTCCCTGCGGAATTCGGACTCAAAAAATGAACGTCCTCGTTAAACCAATCTCAGAGCTTGTAGCTCCGCCGGCATGCATCGCTTACCGAGTAGTTTTTTTAATCGGGGGCGGAACTGCGATTAACGCAATGCGCATTTACTCTGACAATGAAGGTCAGGCTATATAGTATACAAAATCTATAGTTGAAGGACACACGCTAGAGCTATGGGAGGGATCTCGGCATATCAAGACGTTTTATCCTGTAATATAATCACTTTAACAATACAGATAAAATTAAACTTTGCACAAAGCTGTTGTAGCGGCCTCTCTAAGCCGTCCTAAAAAGCCGGACGACAAATCCCGGCCAGCCTGAACATTGCTCGCTCAATTTGGCCGCTTGCCGGCGGGCTTTTTGGCTGCGGCGTCCACAGCATTCCGCTCCAGACGCTGAGCTTTCAGGCGAGCGATTTTATCGTCGCGCGCCGACTCACGGACTCTGACTTCTTCCCAGGCATGGCCCGCTGTGTCCGCACGCTCTGCGGCCTTGGCAGCCCTAGTGTCTTTACGATCCTGACGGCCCTCGGTGGCATCCGTCATTAGGAAGTCTTTCGTTGCGGCATCCCGGCATCCTTGATCGCTCTTTCGGCGACCAACTGGATCATCCGCTTCCGGTACGCTTTCCGGCAGCACCGGAAGCGGGGACCAAATACCGCCGTAAGTCGTTGAAATTATTGGCGCACCCGACACGATTCGAACGTGTCATCTTTGTCTTCGGAGGGTAAAGCTCATTGCCATAGGGTCAAGTTCATGAGATTTTAATCAGATATACCAGACCATTGGCGCTTGCATGAGCGCGGAGATACCGGACCCTTCCGGCAATGTGCCGGCGATCGCCGCCTGGATGAGGGATGGAGCCAGGAAGGCGAGGTTGAGGGTCATGCGCACCGAGCGCTCGCTGCAGCCTTCCGCTATGGCGATGGCATGGGTGTCCGCCACGCGGCCGCTGACAAGATCGTCGAGCCAGAAGCGCGCCTTGGCGATCCCGTCGACAAGACGGGCCCGGGTCTCGGCCCGCATCGGCCGGGGCGGCGCTGGCCCTTCATCGCCTTCAGCGCGGATGACCTCGCACCGACGACGGCTCGGCCGGGCTGACCACGGTACACGGAGGGAGGGAGGCTCGATTGCTCCTGCTTCGCCCGCTCTGTGGTCGTGCTCTGCCCCATCCGGCGGGACGAAGCTGATAGCAAGATGGCTCGGGTGAACGACGATGCGGCCAACCTGGGCGAACAAGTGCGTCTCATCGTTCGGGAAGGGGAGGTCAGGGGAGGGCGGTGTAAGCGCCTCCCGCACGGCCTGCTCGATCTCGGGTGCAGGCACCCGCGGGACCGAGCCGGCCTTGCCGCGCTGTCCCGTCTCGAGCGCACGTGAGACGTAGTAGCGGTAGCGGAGCGCCCCCTTCCTGGCCGAGCTCGGCGTCATCCGGTTGCCGCGGTCATCGTAGAGCAGCCCCGTCAGCCACGAGCCGGTGTTGCCCCGGAGGGAACCTTGCGCCTGCGCCTTCTCGCTTAGCGCCGCCTGGACCGCATCGAACAGCTCGCGCGGGACGATGCCCTCGTGCTCTCCGGGATAGTGCCGGTCCTTGTGGATCACCTCGCCGATATAGACCCGGTTGCGCAGCAGATAGGCCAGCGGACCCTTGGTGAAGGCGATGCCGCCCCGGATCGTGCCATCCCGGCGCGGGGTTCGCTTGGTCAGGATGTCCTGGACCTGCAGATCGGCCGCCAATCCGTTCAAGCATCCGAGCGCGAGGTAGCGCTCGAAGATTGTCCTGACCTGGGCCGCCTCATCGGGGCAGGGGACCAGCTTCTTGTCATGGACGCGGTAGCCCAGTGGGACGGGTCCACCCATGCGCATGCCCTTGCGCTTCGAGGCCGCGATCTTGTCGCGGATGCGCTCGGCCGTGACCTCGCGCTCGAACTGGGCGAACGACAGCAGGACGTTGAGCGTCAGCCGTCCCATGCTGTTGGTGGTGTTGAAGGCCTGGGTCACCGAGACGAAGGAGACGCCGTGCGCGTCGAACAGCTCGACGAGCTTGGCAAAGTCCGAGAGAGCACGGGTGAGCCGGTCGACCTTGTAGACCACCACCACATCGACGCGCCCCGCCTCGACCTCGGCAAGCAGCCGCTGCAGGGCCGGCCGCTCGAGGCTGCCACCCGAGACACCGCCATCGTCGTAGGCCTCGGGCAGCAGGCGCCAGCCCTCATGCGCCTGGCTCTTGATGTAGGCCTCGGCGGCCTCGCGCTGGTTGTCGAGGGAGGTGAAGGCCTGATCGAGCCCGTGCTCGGTGGATTTGCGGGTGTAGATCGCGCAGCGCAGAGCCTTGGGGGCGTGGGTCTTCGACGGCAGGGCCTTGGCATGCAGCGGCTTGGAGGGGGATGCCATCACGCGATCCCCCCCTTGGCCAGAGCCGAAAAGGACTCGTCGCCGCTGCTTGGCGCCCTGGTGGCTCCCTTGTCCCGAAGCCCGAAGAAGCGGGGTCCGTTCCAGCGGGTGCCGGTGATCGCGCGGGCGACTTCCGACAGGCTGGCATAGGTCGTCTCCCTCCAGGCAAACCCACCCGTCATCACGGTGACGGTGTGGACCTCACCCCCGAACTCCCGCACCAGCAGCGTGCCGGGCCGAAGCCCGGGCGTCGGGATCGGCGGGACGAGGGGCGGTGCCTTCGGCTTGGCCGCGCGTTCGGCGGCGGCGCGCCGGCGCAGGCGCTCCTTCGCAATCCGATCGAGCAGTCGGGCACTGTCGCGATCGAGGTCGCCCAGGGCCTTGGCCTGGATGCGGTAGGCGAGAAGCCGCACGATCAGGGTTCGGGACAGATGCGGGGGAGGGGCCGTTCGCAGATGCTGGCGCCACCGGATGCGAAGATCACCCAGATCGAGGGAGGCAAGCCTCTCGATCTCGGCCTTGAGCTGGGGGCTGATCGCGGCAGCCATCACCGGGCCTCCGTCGTGGCATCGTCGGTCAGGCGATAGGCGGTCCGACCCTCCGCATCGCATCCCTTCGTGAGGATCATCCCTCGCTTGCGCAGGCCGGTCAGGGCGGCGCGCGTCGAATGGGCGAGCCAGCCGGTGGCGGCCATCAGGTCGGCGAGCGTGGCGCCCTCGTCACGCTGCAGCATCGCGATGATCAGCGCCTGCTTCGTGCCGGATCGCGGCTTTGTCTCAGCCCCGTCTGCTCCGGCATCGAGACCAAGGCTTTCCCGACCGGTTGGCGTGAGGCGTAGCCCGATCGGACCGCGCTGGTCTTGGTGCCAGTGCGGCTCATCCGCGGTGACAACGACCTCGACCGCCAGCGCGGTCTTACACAGCTTGGCGGACTGCACCTTGGCCGCTCGGGCGTTCAGCCCGGCGGGACGGGCGATCAACTGGTCGTGGGATTCGGCGGCAGCCGTGAGCAGCGCCTAGTGTGTCTCGTCGATCATTACGGGTGGCCTCGCGATGGGTCGGCAGCGGGTCTGCTGCCACCAGCGCAACCCCACCGATCGCGAGGGATCGGCAGGGGGTCGAAGGCGCACCGCGTCGGCGGCCTCAAGGACGCTGACAGTTCCGCTCCATTCGCAGCGCAAGTCCAGTCCGAAGTGGCGGTCATCGCTCACACGCCAGTGCACAGCCACTACCGAACCACGGCTCTGCTAGCCTGCGAACCGGTCTCCAGCTAGGCCACCTAAAATGCTGCGGAAGCTGCACCGGCGGCAGGCGAGAAACCGGCCGAAATCGCCGAGAATCATGCCCGCAGGACCGCCCCGGAGAAGAGGCCACAAAGCGGCAGCTTTTCGCTATGCCCTTGAGACGCCGCACGTCTCCCGCCAAACGCGAACGTCCGTCGTTCGCGGGGAGCGAGTGGTGGGCCCGGCAGGACTCGAACCTGCAACCAGACCGTTATGAGCGGTCGGCTCTAACCATTGAGCTACAGGCCCCACGTCTATCCCGTAAAAGGAAAGAGGGGGCTTCGTCCAGCCGTCGCGAGTCCGAAGATCACGGATTTTCGCTGGTTGGCCCTCTCCTGTCATTGCGCGATCGAGGCGTGCGGTATCCGTTCCGGGCAGCCTGTTTATGCCGGACGGTTCAGATCTTGACGGGTGGTGTAGAGCCGGATCGGCTTTTGTCGTCTTGTCCGCGAGGCTCCAGACGCCGACCGTCGCTGGTCGAGATTCATCCCTCGGCGACCGGCAGGCCCTCCGACATATGCCCAGCGATGAGATTCGGGCTGTGGGGTCGAAGACGGGGCACAGCGGTGTTGGGTGAGAATGGAGACTCCCATGGGGCAAGGTCGTCTTCGCGTTAAGGTCATGTTAACCCTAGGCCGACGATCGTTCCCCGACGGACCAGGGGTCTGCCGATCCGATTGAGGAGCCGATGGGCCGCACGATCCTCGCTTGCCGGCTCGCCGCTTCATCTCTCGCCTGCGCCCTTGCAGGATCGCCCGTTCTGGCCCAGGAACCGCTCCTCCTGAGAATCAGGCCTCCCGACGCCGCTCCGGCCGAGATCGGCGCCAGCGGGGGAATGCCGTCGGCGGAGGAAGTGGCACGGGCCCGGGCCGCTCGCGAAGCGGTGTGGGAGCGAGCCGACCGCCGCGCCCGCATCGCGATCGCCTCCGTCTGCAGCGGCTGTCTGCAGCCGGAGCGGCCGGCGCGGCCCAATCCTCAACCGCGCCCGGAGGACGCCGTCGTCCGGACGCAGACGACACCGCCCGCCGCCGCCGACACGGCTCCGGCCCACACACTCGCCCAGACATCCACGAGCCAGACAGGTATTCCATGACCCAGTCGCACCCCACCAGCGGCGCCGAGCCGGATCCCGCCTGCCCGGTCTCCCTCGACCTGCTCGGAGCGGTCTACCGTGCCGAGCCGGAGGACCTGCCCGAGATTCTCGCCGAAATCCCCCCCACCACTCGCGCCAAGCTCGCCGTCTATCTCTACGGCAAGAGCCACATGCATCAGCTCGGCCTGTCTGTCGCCCGAGCCTGCGAGCGGGACGACCTCGTGCGTGTCGCGGGCGAGATCGGCTCGGTGGTCCATGGCCAGGCGCAGATGAAATCCGCACGGCCCGCGGCTCCGAACCCCGCCGCCCCGCCGCCGCCCCGCAAGATCAGCCTCGGCGGCGGTTCGGCCCCGAAGAAGATCAGCCTCGGCGGGTCCTCCGCGAAGTCGCGCTCCTTCGATTGAGACGCGCTCACGGAATCGTGCATCCGTGACGTCGGTTCGACCGAGCCGCCCGTTTCGACCATGGCGAGCCGCGTGGCATAAGCGCGGCCATTGCGCCCGTCGGCGTGGAGAGGACTGACATGTTCGGTGCGTGGTGGAAGCTCGGCATGGACGCGACCCTGCTCGCGATGGAATCGCAGCAGGTGATCGGCCTTCGTCTCGCCAAGCTCTCCCTGGGCGGCCCGGCCGCGCAGATCGAGGCTCAGCGTATGGTCAGCGAGAAGATCCTGGCGGCCGGCGAGGCGGCCATGATGATCGCGACCGGGGTCTCCACGCAGAAGGTGGTCACGGGATACCGCCGAAAGGTCCGCGCCAACGCGCGACGCCTCTCGCAAGCCTGAGACGCCCTGGCCGCGGGGCGACATTAACCGAGCATTAACCAACCTCCGCTTCCATCGGGGCCACCACCCACGAGGAGAGCGCTAATGAATCCCTTCGAGCAGCTGGTGCGCGAGCGCGCCTATGACATTTGGGAAAGCGAGGGCCGAGTGTTCGGCCGCGCCGAGGATCACTGGCTGACGGCCGAGGCCGAGTTGCGCGCGGCGAGCCTTTCCGCACCGGTCTACGTTCAGCCCGTGACCGCCGATCTCAGCCTGGCACCGAGCCCGGCCAAGACCCTGAAACCCCGCGCCTCGCGGAGCACCGCCGCCAAGGCCGTCGCCGAGAAGGCCGTGGTCCAGGCGTCCGAGACCGCGCCGCGCCAGACCAGGACGGCCAGCGCCAAATCGTCTTCGGCCAAGGCTGCTTCTGCCAAAACACCGGCCGTGCCCAAGGCGCCCAAGGCCGCCTCGACCAAAACTGCCGCGACCAAGACCGCATCGACCAAGACTGCATCGAGCTCCACGGCGACGAAGCCGCTCCGCGCCACGAAGCCGCGCGCCGTGGCGCCGATGGAATCCGCCGCGACCGTGCATTGACGGCAAGCGGATCCGCTCAATCCCGCCGCCCCTCGCCGGGCGTCGGGCTTCTTTTTTGTACCTTGTGATTCAGGCGGCGCGCCGTCGCTCGCTCCAGCACAAGAGCGCGGCCGCCACCATGGCGAGCGCGAGCAGGACAACGTTGAACGCTGACACAGCCGGCCAAGCCTGGGCTGCTCAGAACCATCCGCCGGCCGAACCAAGGCAGCTCGAACCGAGATAGTCAACGCGAAGGTACAGGGACGCCGCATGGCCCTTGGACCCGGCCGCCATCCGGTCGACCCAGCCGCTCGCCACCGAACGCGCCACGAAGAACCCGACCGTGACCGCCGCAAAGCCGGCGATCATGCCGGGAAGCGAGGGCAGCAGCGTAAGGGCGATGCCCACCGGCATGATCAGGATCCCCGAGGCGAGGATAGGACCACGACCGAACCGGTCCGCCAGGGAGCCTACCGTCGAGGATGACATCACCCCGAACAGGAACATGGCGAAGACCAGACTGATCTGGACCTGGTTGAGGCCGTAGGGCGGGGCACTCAGCCCGAACGTCAGGTCGTTGAAGGTCGCGACGAAGACGCCGAGAACAAGGAACCCGGTGGCGAAGAGCAGCGGCAGGCTGGGATGACGCAGGTGACAGGCCCAGGCTCCCAGATGGTAGGCCGTGTTGATGCCCGAACGCCTGATGAAACGGACCATGTCGAGCGCGGCATCTGGGTCGGGGAAATGCCGAGAGCGTAGGGACAAGTCGGGCAGAACCGATGGAGATCCTCTCCGTTCTGGTCCGCCCTTCCCATGGCGCCGCGATGGGACGGGCGGAACGTCGCGACAACCTTTGCTGTTATAGGATCACGTGATCGATTCGCGCCGGATCCCGGCCAGTGCTCCCGAGGCCTGTGATGAAGACCGCCTTTTCCGCCTTGCTCGCCCTGACGATGATGGCGGCTCCCTTTGCCGCGGAGGCCGGTCCCGGTCCCTATCGGGATCGTCCAGTGGTGCGGGACATCGACTCCACCGGTGGCATCACGGTGGGTGGCCGGGCGCCGTGGAACCAGGCCTGGGAATACGATTCCGGCAGCGATAACGACCGCCGGCCGGAACTGCCCTATTATCAGCAGGGCCGTGGCCAGCAGACCGGCGGGCCGGCACGCAACCTCTTGCCCGATGACGGTCTCCACATTGTCCCGCGCTGAGGGTCCAGTCTGGAACCGCTCTGCAAGCCACACATGACACAAATGCGTCAGAACCGGCTGCCGGCTATGAATAGTCGGCGAAAGGGACTGGCGGAGGCGGACGTCTTCGCGTAGCGAACCGCCCGGGGAAAAGTGATCCCGAGCGACGGAACGCAGACCATGGCGCATCAGGCCCAGTCGAGCTTCGATTCTCAGCGTCCTTATGAGCGGATGGCGCTCCAGGACCAGGTCGAGGCCGCAGTTAAAGACGGCACGACCCCGATCAGCCGGCTTCTGCGGCTGATGTTCGCCGTCGATGCGGATGCAACGGCCAACGAGAACCTGCGCCTGCGCCTGCGGGCGCGTATCGGCGCACCGCGCAGCGTCTGATCGTCGGCGGACGTAGCCTATCGCCGCCGACGTGCGGCGCGTGGCTGGGAACGCGCCATGCAGGTCATGTAGATCTGCCGGCCGACCGCGTAGAGCCCAATCCCACCCGGATCGGGCGTGACGAACACCTTCGCACGCGCCTCGTTGCGGCAGGCTGCATCCTGCGGGCTCTTGATCGGGGCCTCTGCTCGAGCCTGCGAGACCAATCCCAACAATCCCACAGCGACCATGCAGGCGATGCGCCCCCCTCGACGGCCAGCCGATTCTCCACCGCATGATCCGGTAGTTTCACCCATGAGTTTACCCCCCCTTCGTTGCGGCTAAGGTAGGGTGGTTCGTCGGAAAAGCGCATCGGTATTAGGTGCCGAATATCCGCTTCCCTCCGGCATGACTCCCTATGGTTTGATCCAGAGGCAGGAGGGCTCGCCCCTTACCGCGAGGCATTCGAACGGAGCGCCGCCGATCATGGCGCGGTGTTCCGGTGCGCCGACACGATCGCGGGCGATTCGGCGGCAGCCGGGAAGGTCGCCGAGATCGACCCGAGCCTGCCCCATCAAGACCCGCAGGTTGACCAAGGTATCGCAGGCGACCACCTCGCTCGCCGACATCGAGCCGGCGCCGGCCAGGGTCGTTCCCGCCATGCCCACTCCCGTCATGATCAACAGGAGAGCGATTCCCCGGCGTTGCGACAGCTTCATGGTGTGGATCTCCGGCTTGGCTCTACCGGAGGCGATATAGGGCGCGCTGCGGCATCGCCCGCCGCTATGCCGCGCCGTCAGCGCTTGGATTTGGGGGGCGGCGCCTTTTTGGCCGCTCGCGCCGGATCGGCCGGGACGACCGTTCCGGCGATGGTCCAGGAACAGATGCTGGTTCCAGTAATGCCAACGCAGTCGTACTCGTTGCCGTTGAGGGCGGCATGGTCCGTAATGGCATTGACCGTATCACGTCCGAGAAGATTGCAACTCAGGTGGTCGGCCTTCGGATCGGCCAGGGTCGCGGCCGCTTTCTTGAGGTCACCTTCCGACTGGCGCAGGAGAAGACGCAGATTGGCCAATGACGGGCAGCCAATCGCCGGCGCGGAGGGCAGGGCCGTGGACGACGGCAGGGGCGTCGGAGCTTTGGCCGGCTGCGCTTCGGCACGCGCCGCCCCTATCGCAGCGAGGAACAGGGCCGCCAGCGGGCGGGAATGGGATCCACGCCTCATGCCGCGCGCCTCGACTTCGCGTAGCGCTTCACCGCACGGTCCCGACGAAGCCGCGACAGGCGCTCGATCCAGAAAATGCCGTCGAGCTGGTCGATCTCGTGCTGCAGGCAGGCCGCTTCGAACCCCACCGATTCAACCTCATGTGAGACCCCGTCGAGATCGGAATAGCGTAGGCGTACCCGCGCAGCCCGCTCCACGGTGTCAGAGACGCCCGGCATCGAGACGCTGCCCTCCGTCTGGGGCTCCGTCTCGGAGGAAGCGAAGACGATCTCCGGATTGACGTAGATCGTCGCTGGCGTACCGGGCTCGAGCCGAAGCGCCACAACCCGGGCGAGCCACCCCACATGTGGCCCGGCGAGGCCGATGGCCGAAACCCGGGCGAGGGCGGCGACGAGATCCGCGGCATCGCGGCGAAGGTCCTCGTCGAACACGCTTACCGGTTCGGCGCGCAGACGCAGCCGTGGATCGGGGTAGAGGATCAGCGACTGGACCGGCACGGGGTAGGGGACCTTCGGCAGAGAAGCTTCGGCAAATACCCTTTGAATGAGGCGATGCGTGGATACGCGATCGGCCCGGCGCTGTCCAAGCAAGGCCCTCGCGGCATCTGGGCTCGGGTCCGGCCGGGGCACCCATCCGCGACAGCGAAGCCGTGCCTCCCGGATCGTGCCCGTGGTACCCCGCCTTCCGCTTCCGCGCGCCATGCCGTAAGGCCGCGGGACAGATCTCAGGACAACGATGCGCGCATGATCCGCCTCGAGAAAATCGGCAAGCAGAACGGACGGCAGATCGTCTTCATCGAGGCGTCGGCCGCTCTCCAGAAGGGCGAGAAGGTCGGCCTCGTGGGGCCGAACGGCGCCGGCAAGACCACCCTGTTCCGGATGATCACCGGCGAGGAGGAGCCCGACGAGGGCCAGGTCGCCACCGATCGGGGCATCACCATCGGCTATTTCAGCCAGGATGTCGGCGAGATGTCGGGCTGCTCCGTCGTCTCCGCCGTGATGGACGGGGCCGGCCCGGTGAGCGTGGTCGCCACAGAACTGAAGCAGATCGAGGCCGGCCTCGCCGATCCGGACCGGATGGACGAGATGGATGCCCTCGTGGAGCGCTACGGCGAGGTCCAGGCCCGGTTCGAGGAGCTCGACGGCTACGCCCTCGAAGGCCGGGCCTACGAGGTGCTAGCGGGGCTGAGCTTTTCCCAGGAGATGATGGACGGGGACGTCGGCAAGCTCTCGGGCGGCTGGAAGATGCGTGTGGCTTTGGCCCGCATCCTCCTGATGAATCCCGACGTGATGCTCCTCGACGAGCCATCGAACCATCTCGACATCGAGAGCCTGATCTGGCTCGAGGCGTTCCTGAAGAACTTCGAGGGCGCCCTTCTGATGACCTCGCACGACCGCGAGTTCATGAACCGCATCGTCTCCAAGGTCATCGAGATCGACGGCGGCACACTCACCACCTATTCAGGCGACTACGGCTTCTACGAGCAGCAGCGGGCCCTGAACGAGACGCACCAGCAGGCTCAGTTCGAGCGCCAGCAGGCGATGCTCGCCAAGGAGATCAAGTTCATCGAGCGCTTCAAGGCGCGGGCCTCCCACGCCGCACAGGTGCAGAGCCGGGTGAAGAAGCTCGACAAGATCGAGCGGGTGGAGCCCCCCAAGCGCAGGCAATCGGTGGCGTTCGAGTTCCAGCCGGCGCCGCGCTCCGGCGACGATGTCGTCATCATCAAGAACGTGCACAAACGCTACGGCAGCCGCACCATCTACGAAGGACTCGACTTCTCGATCCGCCGCCGGGAGCGCTGGTGCGTCATGGGCATCAACGGCGCCGGCAAGTCGACCCTGCTCAAGCTCGTGACCGGCTCGACCCCGCCCGACGACGGCAGCATCGCCGTGGGGGGAAGCGTCAAGCTCGGCTACTTCGCCCAGCACGCCATGGACCTCCTCGACGGCGAGCTCACCGTGTTCCAGGACCTGGAGCGCTCGTTCCCGCAGGCGGGCCAGGGTAGCTTGCGGGCGCTGGCCGGCTGCTTCGGCTTCTCCGGCGACGATGTCGAGAAGCGATGCCGCGTGCTCTCGGGCGGCGAGAAGGCCCGGCTGGTCATGGCCAAGATGCTGTTCGACCCGCCGAACTTCCTCGTCCTCGACGAGCCGACCAACCACCTCGACATGGGCACCAAGGAGATGCTCATCACCGCGCTGGCGAACTACGAGGGCACGATGCTGTTCGTGAGCCACGACCGGCACTTCCTCGCCGCCCTGTCGAACCGCGTCCTCGAACTCACCGCCGACGGCATCCATCAATATGGCGGCGGCTACACCGAATACGTCGCGCGCACCGGCCAGGAGGCACCGGGGCTGAGGAGCTGAGCGGCTGGTTTCCCCCTCTCACCGCGGGCGGGGTGAGGGGATGCACGGCAACGAAAGCGCCTCGAACCCGATCACCCCAGGAGACCGACCATGGATGCCAAACTCGCTGACATCGTCAGGGCGGCGGCGGCACAGGCCCGGCGCAAGGCCCGCGCCTTCGACGGATCGTCGTCGAAGGACGCGTTGCCCTTGGCGGTGATCGAGGCCTTCGATGCCGATGTGCGTGGACATGTGGAGCGCGACCGCCGGATCGAAGAGGAACGCGACCGGGTTCTCATCGCCGCCGTCAATTTCGCCGAGACACCGGACGAGGACGGCGAGGAGGCGGTCGGGGCCGCGCGGGATGCCCTTATCGATGCGATCGACTACCTCGAACAGGCCGTCCTGCGCTTCGGAAGCGTCAACCGCCAGGGAGCCAAGCTCGGCTACGGCGAGACGGGACAGAGGGTGACCGACGGACGGTGAGGGTTTCGCCCACCGGGGGTGAACCCGGACGGTCGACATGAGAACGGGCCAGGCTCCCGCGAGCCCGACCCGTTTGTAGGTCCGCGCGGTGGAATCGGGTCAGGCGGCCCGCACCGTGGCAAGGAAGCGGTGCACTTCTCCGGTGAGATGTTCGGATTGCTGGGAGAGTTCGCCAGCGGCGCCGAGCACCTGGCTCGCGGCCGCTCCGGTCTCTTCGGCAGCACTGGCCACGCCGGCAATGTTGCTCGTCACCTCGTTGGTACCGGCCGAGGCCTGCGAGACGTTGCGCACGATCTCCTGCGTCGCCGCGCTCTGCTGCTCGACCGCCGCCGCGATGGCAGTCGCCACGGCATTGATGTCCCGGATCCGCATCGTGATCGAACCGATGGCCGAGACCGCCTGGCCGGTTGCGCCCTGGATGTGGCCGATCTGCTGGGAGATCTCCTCCGTGGCGCGGGCCGTCTGGTTGGCCAGTTCCTTCACCTCGGCGGCGACCACCGCGAAGCCCCGGCCCGCTTCACCGGCGCGCGCGGCCTCGATGGTGGCGTTGAGGGCGAGCAGGTTGGTCTGGCTGGCGATGGTCGAGATCAGGCTCACCACATCCCCGATCCGGCTCACGGCGCCGCTGAGTTCCTGCACGAGGCCGGCCGTGATGTCGGCCTCCGTGACGGCGGATTGTGCGAGAGTGGCGGAGCTCGAGACCTGTCGGCCGATTTCCTGCACGGACGTGCCGAGTTCCTCGGCGGCGGCAGCGACGGTGTTCACGTTGACGGCGGCCTCCTCGGCTGCGGCAGCCACGGTGGTGGATTGCGACGCGGTCTGTGTCGCCGTCACCGTCATGGCCTGCGCCGTGGCCTGAAGCTCGGTGGCCGAGGAGGAGACCATGCCGATGATGCCGCCGACAGCCGTCTCGAAATCCTCGGCCATCTTGCGCATTCCAGCACGGCGCTGCTCCTCGGCGGAAGCCCGAGCGAGGACCGTGTCCTCTTCGAGCTGACGCGTGCGGATCAGGTTGGTCCGGAACACTTCCACCGCCTGGGCCATCTCGCCGATCTCGTCGCGGCGGCCCATGGAGGGAACGGCGGTCGTCTCGTCACCGCCGGCGATGTGACGCATGGCCTGGGTCATGCGCTCGATCGGGCGGGCAACGCCGAGGAACGAGAAGATCATGGCCGAGAGGGCCATCACGATGCAAACCGTGAGCATGATGATCGAGATCCGGATCGCTTCGGCCTGCTGGCTGCGCGCCGCCTCTCCGGCGGCGTTGGCCGCCGCCACATTGATCTCCACCAGACGGGTGGCCGCGTCGGCGACCGCCCGATAATTCGCGTGGTTGCCTTCGCGGAAGAAGCTCAGCGCCTGCTCTCTGTCGCTCTCGCGCATGGAACGAAGCTTTCCCCAATCGGCCTTCAGAATCTCCATCTTGGCGATCAGATCCTCATAGATCGCCTTTTCTTCCGCTTCGGTGATCAGGGACTTGTAGTCTTCGATGGACTTATTGCGCTCCAGCATCATTTCGTTCGCGAGCTTGAGATCGGCCTGCTCGATGGTGCTGTTGGGAGCGGTCAGGTAGCGCAGCTGGGACGTGCGGACCCGGAGCACCAGACGATTGATCTTGTCGGCCTGAGTCACCGACGGCACGGCATTGTCGACCAGAACAGCAAACTTCGTGCCGATGTCCTGAAGCTTGTATAGGGCCACCAAGCCCTGCGCTGCCGAAATCGAACCGACGATGCTGAACAAGCCGATCAGTACGGCCTTGATCGACAATCGCACGACTTATACTCCCCCAACGATACAATGATAATAACCGAATAAAGAGTCTTATTTAATATTTTATAACTACTTGTATGAATTATAGTTCATCGATATTTGATTTATATTCGCTCCACCTGAACGATCGCGTATTCAAATTTACGTAAATAAAAACTCTGCCCGCCCCACCGATGACTTGAATAACGACAAAACATGTATTGTCACGTCCAACTCGCGAAACCCTTACCGCGAAACTTATTTCAGTATTCTCGAGCATCACAACTGACCACCAATATCGGCGCAGCAGCGGTAGTGTGAGGCGTGCCTGATTTCCCTCGACCACGAGTAGAAGGGTCTCGCGCGGAGGTTCGCGGCATCATGGCTCCAGGCGAGCCGGGCAAGATCGCTCAGCCGAGCCAGCCCGTCAGGACGTAGCAGCATGCGGCGATGAGGGCGGCGGCGGGCAGGGTCAGGACCCAGGCGACGACGATGTTCCCGGCAATGCCCCAACGGACCGCCGAGGTCCGGCGGGCCGCGCCCACGCCGACGATGGCGCCGGTGATGGTGTGCGTGGTCGAGACCGGGACACCGAGCCATGTCGCCAGGAACAGGGTGATTGCGCCACCCGTCTCGGCGCAGAAGCCCTGCATCGGGTTCAGGCGGGTGATCTTCGAACCCATCGTGTGGACGATGCGCCAGCCGCCGAAGAGGGTCCCGAGCGCCATCGCCGATTGGCAGGCCAGGACCACCCAGAGCGGAACGTGGAAGCTGCTCCCCAGATGCCCCTGCGAGTAGAGCAGCACCGCGATGATCCCCATGGTCTTCTGGGCATCGTTGCCGCCATGGCCGAGGGAATAGAGCGAGGCCGAGACGAATTGCAGGAGCCGGAAGCTCCGATCGACCCCGAAGGGCGTGGCGCGCCGGCAGGTCCAGGACACGATCAGCACGAGGAGGAGGGCGAGGAGGAATCCGACGAGCGGAGACAGCACGATGGCCGCGATCGTCTTCGACAGGCCGGACCAGACCACGACGTCGAACCCCGCCTTGGTGATGCCCGCCCCGACGAGGCCACCGACCAGGGCGTGCGATGAACTCGACGGGATGCCGAACACCCAGGTGGCGATGTTCCAGGCGATGGCGCCCACCAGCGCGCTCAGGATGACGCGCGGATCGACGATCCCGGCATCGACGATCCCGGTCCCCAGGGTCTGCGCCACATGAAGGCCGAAGAACAGGAACGCGATGAAGTTGAAGAACGCCGCCCAGAGCACCGCGTATTGCGGGCGCAGCACCCGCGTCGAGACGATGGTGGCGATGGAATTGGCCGCGTCGTGCAGGCCGTTGAGGAAGTCGAAGAACAGGGCGACGGCGATGAGGCCGGCCAGCGCCGGCAGCGCGAGGGAGGCGGCGTCCATGCCCGTCACACGTTCTCGATCACGATGCCGCTGATCTCGTTGGCGACGTCCTCGAACCGGTCGACCACATCCTCCAGGTGCCCGTAGATCTCGGCGCCGATGATGTAGGCCATGGTGTCGCCGTCGCCGCCATCCTTGCGATGGGCCCGGTAGAGGGCCTTGAGGCCACGCTCCTGCAACTCGTCCGAGCGGCCCTCGACCCGGGTGATGCGCTCCGTGAGGGTGTTGATGCGTCCCGCATGGGTGCCGACGGCGTTGAGCAGGGGGATCGTCTCGGCCGTGAGACGCGCCGCCTCGAGCACGGTGTCGCCCATCTCGCGCATCAGAGGCTCGAAGGAGCGGATCTCGTAGAGGGCGATGGTCTTCACGGTCTTGTTCATCTGGTCGATGGCGTCGTCCATCGACTGGATCAGGTCCTTGATGTCGCCGCGGTCGAACGGGGTAATGAAGCTGCGCCGGACCGCGAGCAGAACCTCGGCGGTGATCGCGTCCGCCTCGTGCTCGCGATCAACGATCACCTGGCAATAGCCCGGCACGCCGTCGCCGCCCTTCAGGACACCCTGGAGCGCCTCCGCTCCCGCGACGAGGGTCTGAGAATGGCGCTCGAACAGGTCGAAGAAGCGATCCTCCCGCGGCATCAAGGCCCGAAACCAGCCCATCATTCGGCGTGCCCCTTCCCGATGTGGCGGGCACTCTCCGCTCGGCGCCGCAGGCTATGTCAGCCGTCAGGCGGCCGTGGCCCTGAGAGTCCTGCCGGCCGATAACGTCTTCGAGGCCGCTCCGGTGCCGGTCATTCGCTCCGACCCCATCAATATTCCCATTCGGCTCCCACCCCCACGGCCGTGCGGCCGTCGCTGCCGGCCTCGCCCTGGATCTTGATGCGACGGGTCACGTCGTAATCCACGGTGGCGGCGGTATCCTGAGGCTTGGCGCCCGCCTTGACGCCGACACTGAGACGGTCGCTGAGATAGCGCGAGGCACCCAGGGCCGGACCGCCGCTGGCTCCGGTGGAAACGTCCAGGCTGTCGAGGCCGAGGCCTTTGCGGGCCTGTTCGAACACGTCCGGGCCGCCGGCCCCGCCGGAGAGCTGCGACACGGCCTGAGCGAGCTGCAACGCCTGGAAGGGCGAAAGTCCCCCGGCCGCCTTCTTGAAGAGCAGCCGCGACAGCACCTCGTCCTGCGGCAGGGACGGGTCGGAGGTGAGGACGAAGTCGGGCTGGTTGGCGGGGCCGGTCACGGCGACGCGGGCGGTGACCTCGGCGGCCTTGGTCTCGGCCTGGAAGTCGAGATCGGGGATCGCGAGCTCGCCGTTGAAGGCCAGGCGGCCGCGGGTGAAATCGAGGCGCTGACCAATGATGCTGAGGCGCCCGCGACGCATGGCGAAATCGCCCACCGCCACCGGGTCGCGCGAAGTGCCGGTGAGGCGCAGGTCACCGCCGAGTTCCGCGTCGATTCCGCGCCCACGCACGAAGATGCGGTTCGGCGCATGGACGGCCACGTCCAGCGTGGCGTCGAAGGGCGGGGGCGCCTTCCTGCGCTTGCCCAATGCGGCGACCTTCGCCTTGCGGTCGGCCTTCGCATCGAGGCGCACCCGTACGTCGGCGGGCGTATTGACCCGGCGCACGCCGGGCAGGGGCTGCACGGTCGCGGGCAGCCGATCGGGGACCGTCACATCGACGGAGACGAGGTCGACCCGTCCCGACACTTTCGGCGTCCGCGCCAAAGGACCGCTCAGGGCGAGGTTGAGGCTCGCAGTGGCGGTGACGATGGGGCTGGAGACGAGCTCGGCCCGCTCGGCGGTGATCTTGAACGCGCCGGGGAACCCGCCATTCGGGTCCAGGGCCACGCGCCCGCTGGCCTGAAGGCCGCCGCCGTTCCGGGTCTGCGCTGTCAGGCGCTCCACCACGAGGGTATCGCCCCGCCCGGTGACGCGGCCCTCGATCTGCTTGAGGGCGATGCCCTGGAGCGGATCGGTGAAGCTGCCGCCGGAGAGGGTGGCGGCACCCTCGGCACGGGGCGTGTCGAGGGTGCCCGAGACGCCCCCGTCGAGGGCGATCCGGCCGGCGACCCGCTGACCGCCGACGCTGAGCAGGCTGTTGGCCATGGCCGCGTCGAGGGTGCCGCGCAGTTTCAGCGCGATGGGTCCGCCCGCCGAGACGGGCAGGAAGCCGGCAAGGGTCAGCTCGGCGCCGCGACCGGCCGAGACACGGCCCTCGATCCCGGCGCGGCCGTCGCCCAGTGTGCCACTCGCCTTGGCGTCGATGGGCGGCAGGCCGGCCTTGCGTGTCTCCGGGGTCACGACCTTCGCCACCGACAGGGCATAATGCCCTTCCGGCCGCGCGGCCGTGCCGTGGATATCGGCGTCCCCGTCGAGGGTACCGGTGAGGGCGAGGCTCGGCGAGGCAATGCGGGCAAGAGCCAACGGCAGCGCCCGGATGCCGAGCTTCAGGTCGAGATTCGATCCGGCGCGGCCGGCGAGGCTGACCCGCCCGGTACCGGCGGCGATGACGAGACCGTCGATGACGGCCGAGCCCCGGTCGAGGGTGATCGTGGCGGGACCAGCCAGCGCCAGACGATCCTTGCCGCGTGACGCGGAGAAGCGCAACAACTCGATCCGCGTGGCCTCAGCCGGAACCAGCCGGGCAGCCCCGTCGAGATCGAAACCGCGCGCCTTGGCGGTGAGGGTGATATCGCTGGCATTGGGCGACCCCACGGCGAGGAGGCGCACTGTGTCGATGGACTCGCCGGCGGCGATGACCCGGTCGGCATTGACCCGGCCGTCCACCACGGGATGGGCGAGGAGATCGCGGCCGGTGAGGTCGGCGTCGAGCTGCGCGAGGCCGATCTCACCCGAGCGCAGGGAGGCGCCCTTGGCCTTCACCGACGCGTCCTGGCGTCCCCCATCGCGCGAGAGGGCGACGGTCGCGTCGAGGCTTCCGGCCAGCGGCGTGAGGGCGAGCGGCGACAGATCGTCGAGATTGGCGGCAGAGAGCGTGACGCTGCCCTGCGTCAGGAGGGTCGCCGCATCGACGGCCGCCTTGCCGGCGAGGGTGGCCGAGCCGAGATTCACCGCAAGCCGGTCGAGAGACCAATCTGCGCCCGTGCGGGCGAGATGCACGTCCCCGCGCAGGGTCTTGCCGCCGATCTCGCCGCCCAGCGCCACCGTTCCATCGAGCGCCCCGGTGAGGTCCTTGAGCGCCGCAGCCACGCGCACGTCCCGGATCGGGCGGCCGAGCGCCCGTCCGTCGGCAGCGGTGAGGGTGGCGGTGAGGTCCGGCTTTTCTAGGGTTCCGGAGAGCCGCCCGTCGAGGAGGGCGCGGCCGGCAAGGCGCGGATCGACGGCCGAGAGGGTCTTCACGTCCACGAGGAGCTTGGCGTCGGCGTGGCGTGCCGTGGCCTTGCCCTCCAGCCGGGCCACCATCTCGGCGCCGTCGAGCTTCACACCATCGAAGCTGTACCCATCGAAAACCTGGGAAAGCCTGCCCGAGAAATGCGGCTCGCGGCCCAGGAGCCGGTCGAGGGCCGGCAGGCCGAGGACGAGCCCCTGTGTCGTCGCATCCACATCGGCGGTCACGGCCTTGCGGGCGGGGTCCCCGCTCAAGTTCGCCTTAACGGCGACGCTGCCGGCCAGGGTCCGGTCGGCGACATCGGAGAACGCCGAGAGATCGGCGAGACCCGCCTTCAGCGTGCCCGTGAGCGTGTTCTGGCCGACCCGGCCGGCATAGGAGAGCGTGGCGGTGGGCGCGTCGAGATCGAACGCCGCCACATCGACCACGCCATCGGGCTGGAGCGTGCCTCGGAAGCTGAAGGCACCGCGCGATCCGACCGCCCGGCGCAGGGCCGGGTCGGCTAGCTTCAACCCCTCCACATTGGCATCCGCACGGAGCGCGAAGCGGGTGGCATTGGGATCGCCGCCCGTGGGTTCCATGGCGAGGCTGGCGGCGATCCGCTCGAGGACGTTGCCGTCCGCGCGCAGGCCCGCCGCCTTGAGGTCGCCGTTCACCCGTGGCCGCGCGATCGGCCCCTTCACGGTCCCGTCGAAGACGAGGGTGTCGAGCTCGGCATTGGCCGCCTTGGTGACGCTGCCCTCGGTGGGGACGGCGCGGGCGGAGATAGTGAAGTCGGCGACCCGCTCCGGCGTGAGGCCGCCCGACGCGTCGAGGCGGGCGGTGCGGGAGGCAAGCGCGAGGCGGTCGATGCCGAACGCGCCGTTATCGGCAAAGCGCAGGGCGCCGTCGAGCTTGGTGGTGCCGGAGAAGATCGCAGCCGCCGGGCCGGGCAGGAGCCCCTCGATCCGCGAGGAGAGGTCGAGGGTGAGGGAGCGGTCGGCGCCGGCGCGGGCGATGCGGGCCGTGCCCTTGGCGCCGAGATCGGGGCCGGCATCGAAATCGAGCCGGGCGTTCCAGGCATCGAGGGTGCCGCGCCCGTCGAGATCGAGGTTGATCGGCGGCTCGCCGGGGAGATTGGCGAATTTGGAAAGGAGGCCACCGGCGGCCTCCACCAGGGTGGTCTTCACCTCGAGCTTCTCGCCCTTAGGCACGAAGAGCAGGCGGGCGACGAATTGCCCGGTGGCGTCGAGGCGGCGCACGGACAGGTCGAGGTCGAGCCCTTCGGACGGCGCGCCGAGCTTGGCCTTCCCCTCGGCGGACAGGCGTGCCGGCTGACCGGCGACGGTCTCGCCGAGGACGAGCTCGGCGAGCTTCAAGGCGGTGATCTCCACCTTCACGGGCAACTCGGGCAGCAGCGAGCCATCGGGCTCCGGCGTCGCCGAGACCGGGGCGGGGAGGGGACGGCGCAGCACTTCGAGGCGGCCGATCTCCAGGCTGTCGACCTGCAGCCGGCCGGAGAGGAGGGCGAGGCGGCTCCAGACGAGGCGCGCCTTGTCGAGCTTCAGCCAGGGACCGTTGCGATCGCTGATCACCACGTCGCGGATCGTGGCGTTCGACGAGAGCGCCCCGTCCACGGCACCGATGGACACCTGGGAGCCCGGCGTGGACAAAGCCTTCGACAACAACCCGCCGAGCACGGTCTTCTCGCCGTCGTCGGCGCGGGTGTAGGTCGCGGGAACGGCGATGCAGACGGTCAGAGAGACGATCGCCACGATGACGCGCGTTCTCCCTCCCCCCCTTGCGGGGGAGGGTGGCCCGCGAAGCGGGTCGGGAGAGGGTAGCGCCATGTCCGGAGAGGTCGGCCCCTCTCCCGCCTGCTCCGCAGGCACCCTCCCCCGCAGAGGGGGGAGGGTCGATGCGCACCGAACCATAACCCGTCCGAAAAATTCCATCAGAACGACTGCCCCAGGCTGATGTACAGGGCCACGGGACGTTCGCGGTTCCCCTTGATGCGGTCGAGGGGGAACGCCACGTCGACGCGGATCGGGCCGATGCCGGTATAATAGCGAAGACCGAGGCCCGCCGCGTAGCGGATGCGCTCCTCGAAATCGGGCAGGCTGCCCTCGAAGGCTGTGCCGGCGTCGAAGAACGGCACGATCCCGATCGTGTCGGTGATCTTGACCCGCGCCTCCACCGAAGCTTCGAGCAGGCTACGCCCACCGACCGGCAGGTTGAACGGCCCGCGTGGGCCCAAGGTCCGATAGGGGAAGCCACGCACCGAGCCGCCACCGCCGGCGAAGAAGCGGATATTGGCCGGGATGTCCTCCAGGCTCGCGCCCGAGATGGAGCCGAATCCGACGCGGCCGGCGAGGATGTAGCGGGCCTCGTCGTCGAGGGCGTAGTAGGTCGAGCCCTGTGCCTTGGCGACGAAGATCGACGGATCCGAGCCGAGGAAGCCGGCATAGGGTGTCACCGAGGCGGTGGCCCGGAACCCCTGCGTCGGATCGAGGAGGTTGTCGGTGGAATCGTAAGCCACGGAGAGTGGCACGCCGACGAGGCGGTAATCGACCTTGCCCAGCGCGTCCTGCGAGCGTCCGGCCTGACCGTCGACGCCGATCTGCGCGTAGAACGTGTCGGAGAACCGGTGCCGGATGCCGATCGTACCGCCGGCCGCGTCCGAGACGTAGGATTGCTGGGCCTCGCGGCCCGCGAAGATATTGGCCACGAGATCGTTGCGCGTGCCCCATAGAGCCGGCTTGACGAAGGTCGCGGAGACCCTGCCGCCCAGCCCGTTCGAATCGATCCCGGCGGCCTTGCGCTGCGCAGCGTAGAGGTCGTTGCCGAGATAGTAGATGTCGGCGTCGAGCCGCAGGGTCTCGCCGCCGCCGAACAGGTTGCGGTTGGCATAATAGGCACGGATGCCCGGGCCATCGACCGTGGAGAAGCGGGCCGCGACCCCGATCAGGTTGCGGTCGCGCTCGGTCACGTCGACGAAGATCGGCAGGTTGCCCTGCGCGTCGAGCGCCTCGCCCTCGCGTACCCGGACGGAGCCCAGGGCCTCCACCTTGGCGACGGACCGGCGAATGTCGGCCACGGCCTTGGGTGAATAGGGATCGCCCGGCTCGCTATAGATGAAGGAGCGCACCACGGCCGGGTCGATGCCGCTGGTACCGCGCACGGCAACTTCGCCCAGCCCCGCGATGGGGCCGGGATCGATGGTGAAGCGCACGTCCATGACATGGGCCTCGTCATCCACCACCGGATCGCGCGAGACCGCCTTGGCGAAGGGATGGCCCAGCGCGCGGAAGCGGTCGACGATCTTCGCCTCGCGGGCGAGCACGGTGGCCGAGCGGGCGGGGACGTCGTCGCCCACCCGGGTGAACCGCTCGGGCAGCACCTCGGACGGGAAATCATTGCCGCGGGGATCGGAGGCCGCCACCGTGCGGAGTTTGTAGAGCGGTCCGGCATCGACGACGATCTTCACGGGCACCAAGGCCCGGTTCCGGCCGCCCTCGGCGGCACGCGCCGCAGCCGCCACCGAGGCCTCGCCCGTCAGTTCTACGCCATCGATGCGGATGGCGACCTTGCCCTGGTAATAGCCGTAGCCGGAGAGCACGTCTGACAGGCGGCGAAGGTCCGCCTCCGCACGCCGCACGATGCCCTCGCCGTCGGGCGGAGCGTCCTGGCGAAGGCGATAGAGCGTGGAGGTGTCCTGCAGAGCCTGCAGCACGTCGTCATCCTCGAGCCCCTGAAACTTCACCGAATAGGGCAGCGTCTCGCCGCTCGGTGCCGGCGGCTCTTCTTCGGAACCGAACATACCGAACAGGTCGAAGGCGATGGCGGGGGAGGCGGCTAAGGTGCTCATCGACACGCCGCCGAGGACGGCCATGGCCACGCCCGCGCAGCCGTGTTTCAGGCCTCTGCCCTTTAGGTCACGCGTGTTCGACGTCACGAAACACGGCCCGCCCGTGATTCGGACCGGTCCGCTCTCGCCCCTTGCAACGGCATGCCCGCAAAGGTTCGTCCGTCAGCCGTCGATTCCGTCATCCCGCCCCCGCTTCGATGCCGGTCAACCTTCCGTGACGACCCCTCACCGGGTCGTTAAGGTCGTTCCTCGCCTCATGTCGCAGAGTGGCAAGCCTAGACCGCACCACCAACGAGGGCAATCTCGGCCGGTGCCGCAGCCCTTCGTTCAGTCGGCTCCGGGGAAGGATGGAAATCGCGCATCTCGACGGGAACCCGGAACGGCCGGGAGCCTTGTCTGAACATCGCAGGCACCCTAACTTTCACCTATCGGACCTTGTCTTCCACGATCCCCCGCCGGTTCAATCCGGGTCGCACGCCCAGCAGTCATTGCAGAACTGCCGCGGTCTGTCGCTTCGATCTCATCGCATCTCCGAAACCCTGCGCCCTGTCGGCCGCACGTCGTTTTCTGCGGCCCGAGAGGCCCCTCCCCACACAATTCGAGACGAGGGCGCGAAGACTGCAATCGCGTTCCTCCCGACGACGAGAAGGACATCACCATGAGCACGGGCACCGTGAAATGGTTCAACGAAACCAAGGGCTACGGCTTCATTCAGCCTGATGACGGCGGCAAGGACGTGTTCGTCCATATCTCGGCCGTGGAACGCGCGGGTATGCGCAATCTCATCGAGGGACAAAAGCTGTCCTACGAGATCGAGAACGACCGTCGCACCGGCAAGCAGTCCGCCGGCAACCTTCAGGCGGCCTGAACCGCTAAGGGCGAGGGTCGTTCAGTGAGGCCTTCGTTCAACACATGCGTAGGAAGCCGCCCTGTCATGGGCGGCTTCTGTTGATTCCGGCCGAATCGTGAGGCATTGGGCTTTTCGATTCGATCCCGTCTTCCGCTGATTCACAGCAAGGCTCAGCGCCGCGCGCTTCCGCTCGCGGAACGGGCCGAGACGCACCACCCGAGAAAGGTCAGATGAGCGCCTTCGACTACAGGAATTTCGACGACCGCCGTAAGAACTCCGCCAGCGCCAAGCAGATGCTGCTGGAAAAATTCAAGGCCCGTCCTCCGGCGGATGACCCGGAAATGGTTGCCAAGGCCCAGGCCCGCGCAGCGGTTGCCCGCGCCCGGGACGAGAGGGCTCGCGAACGCGAAGCCGCCCGCATCGCGGCCGAAAAGAAGGCCGCTGAAGAGAAGCGCGCCCGCGAGGAGGCGGAGCTCGCCGCACAGATCGCCCGCGAAGAGGAAGAGACGCGTCTCGCCGCCGAACGCAAGGCGATCGAACTCGCCGAGAAGAAGGCCCAGCGCGATGCGCGCTACGCGGCTCGCAAGGCCAAGGCTCGCCGCTGACACCCACAGAGGAAGCCCTTCCCGGGGAAGGGTTAGCCTCGTCGCTCCGGGGGACGCCGGACGCTGGATGAGACAAGGGCTCGGAACGTCGTACCGGATTTCGTATCCGCTGCGGCGCTCCGGGCCCTTCGCGTTTCTACGCGGCACACACGCCGAGAATGGAGCACGATGACAGGCATTGAACAGATGCTCGGAACACGAGATTCGGCGCGCCGGTTCAATGCCGCATCAGGACTAGCGACAGGAGGCCGAAGTTTAAGCCTCGCCCTCAGCTTCGCCTTCGTCTTTCTCGGAGGTCGTCTCGACCTCGCCCTTCGGCTCGGTATCGGCCTCGGGGCGGGGGCCGGCCTTGAACGAGCGGCGCGGGGCGTTGCCGCGCTTCATCTGCGCCGGCTTCTCGATAGCGCCGAGACGCTCGGAGAGCTGCTTGGCCCGTTCGTTGAAATCGTTAGTGGTGCGCGACTGGGACGCACCACTTTTAAACGCATTCGCCACTTGGGCCTCATGGAGTTGCCCAGGGCACGGGTTCGTGCGGGGTTGCTCACCTTATAGCACGGTTTGTCACGCCGCGGGCAGCTAACTGTCCGACTTCGGTCTCATCGGTCCCGAAACGGGCAGGTGCGGCCCGTTTCGAGGAGGGGTCCGGCTTCAGAACCGGGCCGTCAGGAACAGCCGAACGTTGCGACCTGGCAGCAGGATCTCGTCCTTCTTGAACGACGCGGAGTTGCGGATATCGTCGTCGAGGAGGTTGCGCCCCTGGAGCCCCACCGTGACCTCGGTGGCACCGTAGATCGCCGGGTCGAGGGACTGCGTGTAGGCCAGTTCGGCGCGCAGGTCGTTCCAGCCCCGGGTCAGCGTCTCGAACGGCGCGATCTCCGTATGGTCGAAGGCGTGAAGGAGGTTCACACGGCCGAACCAGCCATTCGCCCGTAGGAAGGCGCCACCACCCAGACGATGGGGAGGAATGCGCGGAACGTAGGAACCGTCGTCGAACTGCGCCCGTACGAAATCGTATTGCGCCTCGATCCCGGCCCAGCCGTCGCCAACGGGAACGATGTCGAGCTGCGCGCCGATCTCGGCGCCGTAGAAGGTCGTGTTGGCCTGGGAGTAGACGATCTGGCGCAATTCGTCGCCGCTGCCGCAAGAGGCGAAATCGTCATCGCAGCGGTTGCCCGTATCCCGGCGGTAGATGAAGCCGGTATAGCGCGTGACATATCCGGTCGCGTCGAGACGCAGGGGGCCTTCGGCCCGGCGCAGACTGAGCTCCATCGTGCGGGCGCGTTCCAGCTTCAGGGTCGGATCACCGATCTCGAAGGTCGCGGAGGCGTGGTGCGGTCCCTGCGAGAACAGCTCGTAGCTGGTGGGCGCGCGCTCGACATAGGAGCCGTTGATGCTCGCCACGAACCCGTAGGGGAGGTCCTGCAGAGCGCCGAAGCTCAGACTCTTGGGGGCGAAGCGGCGGGTCAGTGCGTAGCTCGACGGATCGATGCCGCCGGGCAGATAGTCGGTCGGGAACAGCGTGGCGATGCTGTTGAGCCGGTCGTTCCCGATCCGGCCGGCTGCCTGGAAGCGCAGGCCGCCCCCCACTGCGAGTTCCTCGAACAGATAGGCGGCCAGGGAGCGCGATTCCGTGGGCGGCAGGAAGCTCTCGAGCTGCGAATTGAGGACGCGCCGGCTGGTCTGCACGCCGACCGCGCCGGTCAGGGTGCCGAGCGCGGTGACGACCGGTACGTGCTGCGCCTCGAACCTGGCCTCGACCTCGCGGTTCTTGAAGATGGCCTGCACGCCCTCGGGGCCGGCCACCTCCTCATGGTCGTGCTCATGCTCATGGTCGTGATGCGCCAGACCGATCTCTTCGTGGCGGTAGACCGAGCCGCCGGCCCAGAACCGCAGAACCTCGAACGGCCCTTGGAGCGGTCGGTACTCGCCACGTGCGAGCACCCGGTCCTGCTTCGGGTTCAGACTTGAGCGGGTCTCTTCCGACTCGCCACCGGGGATCTGGTACATCGCCTCGTAATGGCTGAACGAAACGCCGAGAAATCCGCGATCGCCGATCGCCGAGATTCCGATGGAGCCGCCCTGCGTCTCGGTGGCCGAATTGCGCTGGATGCCGCCGGGAATCGCGTAGGAATCGGTTGCCGTCTTGAACCCGTCGGCATGGACCGCGATGCCGTTGGCCCCGGCATCGACGCTCGCCGCGCCGAGCCGACCGTTATCGACACTGGAATAGCCGGTGGTGACCTGGCCGGAGACACCCCGGGCCGGAATGAAGGTAGGCACCTGGTTATTCTCGGACGAGACCACGCCGCCGATAGCTCCCGAGCCGTAGCGCAGGGTCGCCGGGCCCCGGATCACCTCGATCCGATCGGCGGTGAGCGGGTTGACCGGCACCGCATGGTCCTCACCGAGATCGGATACGCCGCCATTGACGATTCCGTTCTCCTGAATTCGCACCCGCGCATTGTCGAGGCCGCGAATGATCGGCCGCGAAGCCGCGCCCGGCGCATAGGTCGAGGACGAGATGCCGGGGCGGTCGGACAGGGCGTCGCCGAGGGTGCGGGGCTGGTTGCGCTGAATCTCGGAGCGGGTCACCACCGTGACGGGGGAAAAGCTGTCGCCGACGACCGGCAGCACGCCGGTGGGAAACCCACCCACGGCGGAAGGGCCGGGGGCGGGAAGGATCGGGCTCGCGGAGGTCACGCTGAGTTCGGAGAGCGTCGCCTCGGCCTGCTGGGCCGCCACGGGAGCGACCATCGCGCCGGATGTAAGGCCCGCGCTGGATAGCATCGTCCCGGCCAGCCAGATCCTCGATCGTCTCGTCCGCATCACGCCCCTCAAGAATTATGTTATAATGTTTCATCCGCGAGAGCGTCTATTTCCGCAAGGGGGGGAGGGCGCTGATGGACGGTTGGAGCCTCGCCTGTTGCCGAACTGCATCAACGGCATGCGCCGCTGCGACGAAAGCGGCGCTTGCGGGAGGCTCGGCGCAGGCAAACATCTTTGTTTGTGATCTCCCTCTCCCTCCTTGGCACCACCGTCCGAATGCTCGGCCTGCTTCTGCTCGGTCTGTTCCTTCTGCCGCTCGGCACCCATGCGCTGTGGTGGACGGCGCGGGGCGGCGGCGCAGCGGATTGGGCAGTGGCCGACTGGTCGAGCGCCGGGCTGCTGCACCCGCCCAAAGCGACCGATCCGGCCCTCGTCAGGGTCTATGCGGCGCGTGTCGGGCGCTGGCGCGGGATCTTTGCCCATCACAGCTGGATCGTGGTGAAACCGGCCGGTGCCGCCCGCTACACCCGCTACGACGTGGTCGGCTGGGGGCTGCCGGTCCGCACGGATGGCTGGGCCGCAGACGGCCGCTGGTTCGGCAACGATCCGCAAACCATTCTCGCCCTCGACGGGGACGATGCCGCCCGCGCCATCCCGGCGATCCGCGCGGCCGTGGCCGACTACCCCTACCGGGCGCTCGGAACCTACCGGGCCTGGCCAGGCCCGAACTCGAACAGCTTCGCGGCGCATGTGCTGGCCCGCCTGCCGGAGCCGCAAGTCACTCTTCCGCCGACGGCGCTGGGGAAGGATTGGGCGCCCCCCGGACGCATCGTCGAGCGCACGCCGAGTGGCACTGGAATCAGGCTGACCGTCGGCGGCTATGCCGGTATCACTGTCGGCTGGGTCGAGGGGGTCGAGATCAACCTGCTCGGCCTCGTCGCAGGACTCGACCTGCGCCGCCCGGCGATCAAACTTCCCGGTTGGGGAAGAATCGGAGTGGCATGAGCCCGGATCGAACGATGACGTCCCTTCTTATTCGTGCCGCCGAACTCGACGATTCCGATGCGATCTGGTCCATCCTCGAGCCGGTGATCCGGGCGGGCGAGACCTATGCGCTTCCGCGTGACGGATCCCGCGAGGCCATGCTGGACTATTGGTTCGCCCCGGCAAACCAGGTCTTCATCGCCGTGGACGAGGGCAGGGTGCTCGGTACCTTCATGCTCAAGGCGAACCAGCAGGGTGGCGGGGCCCATGTGGCCAATGCCGGTTTCATGACGCATCCCGACGCGGTCGGCCGCGGCATCGCCCGCGCCATGGGACGACACGCTATCGACGATGCCGCCCGGCAGGGCTTCCTGGCAATGCAGTTCAACTTCGTCGTCGCCAGCAATACCCGCGCGGTAGCCCTGTGGAAGAGCCTCGGCTTCTCGGAACTTGCGCGCCTGCCCGACGCGTTCCGGCATCCGACCCTCGGATTGGTCGATGCCCTGGTGATGCACCGGAAGCTCGGGACCGACGTCGAATCGTGAAGCGCTCGCGCGACCTTTGCGCTCGCGACGGAACCTCGGCTCGCCGGAAACCTTGTCGGGTGATTCCTGCAGCGAGCCTCATGCCAGATTCTTCCTTGCCACCCGACGCGACGCCACCCTTGCGCGTCACCGTCGATCTCAACCGTTGCCAAGCTTATGCTCAATGCTGCTACGCGGCGCCGGGGCATTTCGTGCTGCATGGGCGAGAGGCTTTGTTCTACGACCCCGCTCCCTCTTCCTCCGCCCGTCTCGCCATCGAGCGTGCTCGGGTGTCCTGCCCGGTCCAGGCGATCCGCGTCGAGGATCCGGAGCGACAGGGCCGATGAGAAGCATGGACGCCGAAAGGAAGAACACCGGGGGACATACGGTGGTGGTCGGCGCGTCCCTGGCGGGCCTGCGCGGGGCCGAGGCCCTGCGCCGCGCGGGCTTTGCCGGCCGCCTCACCCTTGTCGGCGATGAGCCGCATCGCCCCTACGACCGGCCGCCGCTCTCCAAATCCGCTCTTACGGGCGAGGTGGCGCCCGAAGCGACGGTCCTGCCGAACCTCCACGCCCTCGCTGCCGATTGGCGGCTCGGCGTGGCCGCCACCGGTCTCGACAGGCAGGCGCGCGAGGTCCGCCTCGCCGACGGTACGACCTTGTCGTATGACCGGCTTCTCATCGCCACGGGTTCGCGCGCACGATCATGGCCGAACCCGACCGAGGCAGGCCTTGCCGGGGTCCATACCCTGCGCGGGCGCGACGATGCCGCCGCCCTGCGTCAGGCGCTCGCCGCCGGCCCCAAGCGCGTCCTCATCATCGGCGCGGGTTTCATCGGCTGCGAGGTCGCGGCCTCCTGCCGGGCCCTCGACCGCGCCGTCACGCTGATCGATCCGGGGCCGGCGCCCCTCGCCCGGATTCTCGGGCAGCCGGTGGGCGAGATCGTCGCTGCCCTGCACCGAGCTCTCGGCGTCGACCTGCGCAGCCGGACCAAGGTCGCACGGCTCGAAGGCAATGAGGCAGGCCGGGTGGTCCGGGCCATTCTCGAGGACGGCAATGTAGTCGAAACCGACCTCGTGGTGGTGGCGTTGGGCGCCGTGCGCAACACCGAATGGCTGAGCGGATCGGGACTCGATGCCGGGCCGGGCGGCGTCGTCTGCAACGAGACCGGCTACGCCCTCGACACCGAGGGGCGTCCTGACAGGGCCATCGCCGCGGCCGGCGACGTGGCGCGGTTCCCCCATCCGCTCTTTGACGGACGTCCCGTCGCCCTCGAACATTGGGGACACGCCGTGGCGCAGGGCGAGCACGCCGGGCGCCTTCTCGCGGGCGAAGCCAATGAGACGGACTATGCCGAGATGCCCGCCTTCTGGTCGTCCCAGGGCGGGATCACGATCAAGTCGGTCGGCCTCACCGAAGGGGCGGATTCCATGGTCTTCGCGCAGGGGAGCCCGAAGGAGGGCCGCTTCGTCGTCATCTACGGCGCGAAAGGCCGCTGCATCGCAGCCGTGTCGTTCGATTCCGCCCGGTGGCTTCCCGCCTATGCCGAGCAGATCGCCGCCCGCGCACCATTCCCTCCCATCTGCGGTGGAACCGACGAACACAATCTGACGGTGCTGTCGCCGGGCTTTCCCGAGAAACGGACATCGCCATGAAGACCGGACAGCTGTTCGAGGCGGTCAAGGACGAGGCGAACCGGGCCGATCCCTATCCGCTCTATGCCCGACTGCGCGAGACGCCCGTCTCGCGCCAGGACGACGGCATCTATGTGGTCTCGACCCATACGGCGATCACGAGTCTCCTGCACGATCCGCGGATCAGTTCGGAGACCCTGCCGCCGAGCGAACGCCCCCGGACCGGTAATCCGTTCTCGGACTGGATCGTCAACCCGGTCAAGGACCACCTCACCAACACCCATCGCCCCTTCATCTTCCGCGATCCGCCGGACCACGACAGGCTGCGGATGGCCGTGATGGGGCAATTCACCCATCAGCGCGTTCATGCCATGCGCGGGCGCTCGCATGACCTCGTAGCCGACCTCCTGGACAAGCAGAGCGATGCGACGAGCTTCGACCTCGTCTGCGACCTCGCCTATCCGCTTCCCGTCACGGTCATCTGCGAGATGCTCGGCGTGCCGCCGGAGGACGAGCCGCAATTCCACGGCTGGGCGACGCAGCTCGCCTCGGCCCTCGAACCGGACAACCTCGGCAACGAAGAGGCACGAGCGAAGAACATCACCACCTTCGACGAGATCTCCACCTACATGCGTGGCCTCATCAAGGAAAAGCGCCGACATCCGCAAGACGACATGCTGTCGGGCCTGAGTGCCGGTTCCGGGCCAGGCGGCGAACCGGGGATGGGCGAAGTCGACCTCATCGCCAGCGCCATCCTGCTGCTGGTGGCCGGGCACGAAACCACCGTGAACCTCATCGCCAACAGCACGCTGGCTCTGGTGCGCCACCCCGATATCCTCGCGCGGCTCGCCGGCGAGCCGGACCTCGCGCCGCGTCTGATCGAAGAGATGCTGCGCTACGACCCACCGGTGCATTTCCGGACAAGGCGGGCATTGAGCGCCATCGACATCGCCGGCATCACCATCCCGGAGGGTGCCGACATTGTCCTCCTCCTCGCCTCCGGAAATCGCGACCCGGCGGTGTTCTGCGATCCGGACCGGTTCGATCCGGATCGCCCCGATATCCGTCATTTCGGCTTCGGCGGCGGACTCCATTATTGCGCGGGCGCGCCGCTCGCCCGGCTCGAGGCCGAGGCGGCCCTGGTGGCGCTGGCACAACGCCTCGTCCATCCGCGTCTGATCGACGATCCGCCTCCCTATCGCTCGGGCGCTGCCTTGCGCGGGCCCATGCATCTTCGGCTTGCCATCGATGGAGTGGCACCTCGGCGCTGAGGCCGCGAGCATGCGCGGAGGCGATTGAGGCCTTGCCGCCACACCGTGTCCGAAACGCCAGAGCGATGCGCCTTTCCCCTCTCGGTCGTCCCGCATTGCCTTGCCGTCAGCGCAATTGGCGGTGACGCAGCGGTCTATTGCCGATGTCCCCGCCGGGAAGAGAGATCGATGCCGCGTCAAGTCCTGTCGACCGTTGCCCTCGTCGCCCTTGCCGCAGGCCTCGGCGCCTGCAGCTCGTCGCGCCTCGATGGGCCGAGCCGCGGCAGCCGTGCCGGTCTCGGTGCCCAGGCCGCTCTCGAGCCGGCCGCACCGGCCATGCCCGCCGGTCCGGTGACCTCTTCCCCCCTTGCTCCTCCCCCCGGCGCCAGCGCCGCCCCTGTCGACGCCCCGCCTCCGGTAGGTACGGACGTGGCCGTCGCGCCCGCCCCGGTCGTTGCCGAGCCGGTCTATGTGCCGCCGCCGGCTCCGCCGGTCGTGTCGAGCGGTCGCTCCTCGGTGGTGGGAAGCTGGAACGCCAGGGACGCCACGGGCGCGACCTGCAAGGTCTCCCTGTCGAGCGCCCCCGCCCTCGACCTCTACAAGGCGAATGCGTCCGGTTGCGCCAACAAGGATCTGGCGAAGGTCACCGCCTGGGATTACCGCGACGGCGAGGTCTATCTCTACCAGCCAGGCGGCACCGTGACGGCCCGCCTGCGCCAGGGCGGCGGGGCGCTGGACGGTGCGCTTTCCAAGTCCGGCGCGTCGCTGGCATTGGCGCGGTAGGGCCTTATCCGGCACCTGACAGAGGCCGCCTGAAGCCCTGCGGACGCTCAGGTTTCAGGAGGCGGCCCGAGCCCCCTCAAGGCGTGACCCGTAGCCCCAGCAGCCAGGTATTGGCACTGAAGCTCGACCCAGCGGAACTGCTGTCGATCTGCTGGTAGATGTAGCTGCCGCGCAGGGAGAGCCAGCGGTTGAAGCGGTAGTCGAGCCGTGCGGTGGCTGAGAAACCACGCTCGGTGATGTTGACCCGGTCGTAGTCGCTAGCGAGGTAACCGCCGCCCAGCGTGATCGACAGGTTGCGCAGGAGGTCGTGCTGCACCTCCAGCGTCACCGCTTTGGTCAGGACGCCGCTCGATCCCGGGACGGCGGTTTCGATGATGCCGGTGGCCGCGTTGAGCCGCACCGTGGTGAGCGGGCTCGCCGTCCAGATCAGGGCCGCATTGATGATCGGCGCGGTGAGGTCCTTCAGGCCCGGATCGACATAGGTCCGATGCTGGAGACCCGCCGAGACCTCGCCGTTGACGAAACGGGTGAGCGCCACGCGCGCGCCGCCCGTGACCGTGATGCCATCGGAATTCCGGCGGATCCCGTTGGAATCCGTGCGCAGGTCATAGACGCGGGTATCGGCCAGGACATCGACGAAGGGCGAGATGACCGGCGAGATCTCGTATGAGGCGCGCAGTCTCAGCCCGTACTGGTTCAGGTTGCGGTCGCTCTGGTTCAGGATCGCCCCGTTGGAGAGCGTCGCGCTCTCGAACTCCGACCGGTCGATGAGGCCCCGCAGGGAGACCTGGAAACGGTTGAACGTCTCGGTGACGCCGATCGTCGTGCCGTAACTCGCCACGATCGGACGGTTCGAGAGCGTGGCATTGATGTCGGGCGAGCCCGGCCGCTGCGTGTCGACGAGGAAGCGGGTCTCCACATCGACGGTGGTGCTGCGGTTGGCGTCGAGGCGCAGGCGAACGGTACCCGCGCCGTTGGGCCGGCTGGCGGCCTGGTTGTCAGGGAAGTCGAGATAGCCGCCGCGGAGTTCGCCCGCGAGTTCGTGCGAGGACCAGTCGCTGCGGAAGGCGAGTTCGCCCTCGGTGCGCAGGGCGAGCGACCCCTTGGCGCGGTTGGGCGTGATCTGGTCCGGATTAGTGTCGTAGCCCACGCTCTGCTGGAACACCGGCAGGAAGGTGAAGGTCCCGAGCTTGATGCCGAGGGGGGCATAGGCCTCGTCCACCACCAGCGGCCTGCGCAGGGCCGAGCCGAGGAAAGCACCCGGCGTGCTGATCCCGGCGAGCGGTAGCAGGGTCAGGGACGGCGCCAGGGGCGGGGCGGGTGACGGGGTCGGCAGCGGCGCGCCGACGACGGCGTTGCGGATCACCGGGGTCAGGCGCAGGTCCGGCGATGGCGTCCGCACGATGGAACGGACCGGCCGCGTCGTCGCCACGCCGAAACGACGAGGTGGGATCGCGCGCAGGCGCAAGAGATCGGTGGGATTGCGGTTGTTGCCGGCGCTCGAAGCCACAGGCGGAACGGGCGAAGGGGAGCGCCGCCGGGCAGCGGTGCCGGCCGAACCATCGTCCGTCTGCGAAAAAGGGCCGTCGCTCGGGGAGGCGGCACCCGTCAATGCATCGCCGGACGCGCCGCTCCCACGCAGGGTCGGACCACCCGTGGTACCGGCACCCGTGGCGGAGGAGGGATTCGTACTGCCGAAAGTCGGGGTGGTTGGCTGTGTCGCCGGGCGCGACTGGGCCTGCGCCTGCACCCCCGGCAAGGCGACGGCGGCCGTCAGGATCAGGCTACGAAGCCCCGTCCTGTGCCATCCTGCGGTCGGCCCTGCACGCATCCCGGACGACTGTCTCTCCGCGGCCCTGGCGTCGAACGTCTCGCGCGACAAGACCACTGCCCGGGATGTTTCACGGACGTCCCTTCGCGCATCCCGGACCGGCGCGATGGACGCGGCGGCCAAAGATCGCCCCAGAGGATCGCCCACGTCCAAGACGCACGGCCCTTACATCGGGACGGCTCCTCGCCGACCCCAACGTGGTAAAAGAACAGGGTTAGCGTTGTCTTAAGGACGGGGCGCCGAAGGGGCTAAAGTCGTTCACGCCCGTGATCGGCTCACGGCGCGAACGCTCCCGGCCATGAGGGCGAGAAGACCGACGATCCAGGGCGCTGCGCCCTGCTTCACCAGGTTACGGACGAGCCAGGCGCGGCGCGCTCCATGGCGTTCAGGACGTCGACCAGTGCGTCGGCCGCAGCGAAGGCAAGCCCGACCTGCCGGACACCATTCACCAATGCCGGGCGGCCGGTCTTGGTGTCGAACACTGTCCAAAGGTCGAGGCTCCGATCATCTGATCGGAGGTCGTAGGTGATACGGCAATCGATGAACATCTCTGTTCCATAGGAATCCCGGGTAAGGTCGAGCCCGTCGATCCTGGGAACACTAGCATCCCGCCAATTGCTGCCATCCCCCATTTGGGGGATGAGGGACCTCCCGCTAGCAGCCGGGTCCCCGATAGGACGCTGTCCATCCGCAATGCCGTCGACGCGGGGGTGTCTGGTTCGTATCAACCGAGCCGGTGATAGGCCTTGAACCAGCGCACGAAGGCCGGGATGCCGATTTCGATCGGCGTCGTCGGGGCATAGCCGAGGTCACTGGAGATGGCGCTGAGATCGGCATAGGTCTCCCTCACGTCGCCGGGCTGCATCGGCTCGGACCGACGGATCGCCGGACGCCCGCAAGCTTCCTCCAGCACGTCGATCATGCGCAGAAGCGGCACCGACGTGTTGTTGCCGATGTTGTAGAGCCGGTGCGGCGCATGACTGCCGCCCGCCTTGTCCGCGCCGTCATCGGGCGGCGGATTGTCGAGGCAGGCGAGGATGCCGGCGACGATGTCATCGATATAGGTGAAATCCCGCCGCATCGCACCGTCGTTGAACACACGGATCGGCTCGCCCGCGAAGATGGCTTTGGCGAACAGCCACAAGGCCATGTCGGGCCGTCCCCACGGCCCGTAGACGGTGAAGAAGCGCAGGCCCGTCTGGGGCAGACGATAAAGATGGGCGTAGGTCTCGCTCATCAACTCGTCCGCTTTCTTGGTGGCGGCATAGAGCGAGACCGGATGGTCGACACGGTCCTCGACCCGGAAGGGCAGGGAGGTATTGCCGCCATAGACCGAGGAGGACGAGGCATAGGCGAGATGCGCCACACCCCGGTGGCGCGCGAATTCCAGAATGTTGAGGTGACCGACCACGTTGGCCTGAACGTAGGCGCGCGGGTTCTCGATGGAGTAGCGCACCCCGGCCTGCGCCCCGAGATGGACGATCCTGTCGATCCCATGCCCGTCCAGCCCCCTGTCCAGGGCCTCGTGATCCGAGAAGTCGAGGGGAAGGAAGTGGAACGAGTCGCCCCGGCGCGTCGCGATATCGGCGATCCGGTCACGCTTGAGTGCGACCGAATAATAATCATTGAGATTGTCGATTCCGATGACCGTCTCGCCACGCGCGAGCAAGTGATCGGCCAAATGGTAACCGATGAAGCCCGCCGCTCCGGTCACGAGAATCGCCATTTCGGGTCGAGGCCTCATCGTGGTCCGAACCGCCTGCCGACGAGGCCGGCGGCGGTCCGGAAAGGGTCGTTCAGAGTCGCTCGTAGAGTTCCTTGAGGCGGCCGCGATAGATCTCGGGGCTATACTTCGCCGCCTGAACCTTGCCCATCTCGGAGAGGCGCCCGCGCAGATCCGCATCCGAATCCACGGCGCGGATCGCGTCGGCGATGTCGCGTGCATCGTAGGGGTTGATCAGCAGCGCGGCATCGCCGGCGACCTCCGGCGTCGAGCCCTCCTTGGAGGTGATGACCGGAGTGCCGAGCAGCATGCTCTCCAACACCGGCAGGCCGAAGCCTTCGTAGAGGGAGGGGAACACCACGCCTTTGGCGCCGCGGATGAGACTGACGAGAAGGGAGAACGGCGCGTAGTCGAACCGCCGGATGCGGTCGCGCTGGTAGGTCATGTTGTCGATCTGTTCGAGATACGAGTTCGTCGTCGGATTGATGAACTTGAACTCGACATCCGATTTCCAGGCCGCGCCGCCGACGATGACGAGAGGTGCCGAGACCTGGCTGGCGAGATAGGCTTCGACGAGGCGGCCGACATTCTTCTTGGGCTCGATGGCGCCAAAGAACAGGAAATAGCCCTTATAGGGCAAGCCGAACGCGCCCTCGATCTCGCGGCGGACCACGTCTTCGGGCTTCTCGGCGAACTTCTTCGGGATTTCCACCGACTGGTAGGTGTTGGTGATCCGGTGCTCGGGGCAGCCGAGCAGGTTGATGATGTCGCGGCGCGAGGTCTCGGACACGGTGACGATGTGATCGGCATCCTTCACGATACGCCGCATCAGGCGTAGGTAGCGCCGCTTGATGTCGCCGGTGGTGAAGGGCAGACGCAGGGGCACGAGGTCGTGCAGGGTGTAGATGTTTTTGGCGCCCGGAATCCGGATCGGCAGAGGATAGGTCCAGTGCATGATGTCGGGCGTACGCAGGCCGCTGACGCGCAGGGTGCGGTTGTAGGTCTTGAAATAGGCGAGCGCGACGTCAAACAGGTTCACGCTGTTCCAGATCTGGTCGAAATACGGCATCCGCGCTTCGAATGTCTTGCTGATGACGGTGCCGGTGATCGGCACTTTCACCGCACGCCGCCCCAGGGGCGAGGTGAGCTGGTCGCGAAGATAGCGCAGGATCACCAGCCATTGCGGCGGGACGCCCACCGCCGGATCGAAGAAGGAGATCTCGCGCAGGAGTGGATCGATGCCCGGCGATGCGCGGGTCCCGTAGAGGACGTCGGTCCGGTAGCCGAGCTCGTGCAACTCGTAGCTCAGGTTGCGGGCGTAGGTGGCGACACCGGTCCCTTTCTCCAGGCCGAGATTGTACCCATCCAGCATCACACTTTTAGGCATTCCAGACTTCCTTGGATGGTTCTGCGATGGGTCGTTGGCGACTAGGATAGAAGACTCGGACCAAATGAAAGATTTGGATCAAGTGCCGTCTTCGCGTCGGCGGCCCGGGTCCATGACGGAAGCATTCCGTTCCTGCTCCCCGGGCGGTGACGTCTCCGAAAGGGACGGAGTTCAGTTCTCCCAGATCGGCGCGTGGACTCGACGATATGACGCGTTCCGCGGAGCCGGAAGCCTAGAACTTGAGCGCTTTGAGCACCTTCGGCTCCACCGGCCAGGGCGTCGCATCGAACTCGACCGCCTTCGGCAGGGGAAAGGCCTCGAACAGGGCCTGGGGCGAGTAGGCCAAGGGACGCCATGTGGCCTTGATCCAGTCGAGGGCCTTGTCCCATTCGGGCTTGGCGCGCCGCTCCAGGCAGAAGGCGTTGAGGCGGGTCACACCGGCGCCGAGATAGAAATCCCGCACCCGGTGATCGACCTTCTCCTCATCGTCGTCGAGCTTGAGTTCACGGCCCTCGCCCTGGCCATAGGTGGCGAACCAGGCGCTCGGAATACCGTAGCATTCCGCGATCACGAGGCCGTGGAGCGAGGTGGAGAGGATGTGCCGGCAGGACACGATTTCCTCGACCTTGGCGCGCAGCGACGGGGCGTCACGTTCGGTGATCGTATTGATGATCCGGATATCGCCCTTGCGCTCGCGGGGGATACCGTAGCGCGTCATCACGTCGAGGACGGTGGCGGCGGGATCCTGGGAGGCGAGCTCGGTCAGGTGGACGATGACGCCGATCTCATGGGTCTTCGCCACATGGTCCATGGGCCAGAACTTGGGCAGCAGGTAGACCGGATCGCCGTAGATCTCCGGCACCGTGATGCCCTGCGCCCTCAGTACGGCGCCGGTCTTGGGGCCGCGCACGGCATGGACGTGGAACTCGGTCCCCGCCGGGCGCTGATAGGGCGCCGGGTTCGGACTGCCCGGCCTGCGCTGGGCATCGAGACCGGTGCCCCACATGTGGACCGTCCCGTTGGTGATGGCATGGCCGATGGTTCCGACCGCGACGAGACGCTCGGAATTGCTGTCGAAGGCCGCATGCCGCACGACGCGCCCGGAGATGGCGGCGACCATAACGGCGCTCAGCGCGTCACCGAAATTGGCGTAGGGAAATTTCTGCGAACTGGCCGCCCAGGCCAGGGGGACCGAACCGGGCGGCAGGGTCGATTTAATGCGCTTCAGGAGAGCGACGGAGCTCTTTTTTTTTTCTAGCTTCGCCGCAGCATCTTCGCCAGCTGGCTCGGAGACAGTCTTTTCGGCCACAGCTCTCGCAGCGGCTTTGGGAGCGCCTTTGGGAGATTCGTCAGGAAATCGGGCGGCTGCCACTTTGGCACCTCCCGGAAATTCCTTGCGGTCCAGGCGGTTCAGCTCGCTGACATCGTGACGTAGTTTCAGGTCAGTCAGCGCCTTGTGCTCCCAGATCGTCTCGCCGGGCGCGGCGGAGATCGGGCTCAGATCGACAGGGAAGGCGTTGATCAGGGCATCGCCATCAAAGCTCTTCGGCGACCAGCTCTTGTCGATGGCCTTCATGATGGCGGGCCAGTCGCTCGGCTTGGGCCGCGGCTGGTTGTAGACATCGATCTTCGGCAGGCCGAGGCCGGTGTAGAGATCGACGATGCGTAGGTCGACATCTCCCTCGGGGGTGAGTTCCACCGATTGCAGCCCGTCTTTGCTCAGGCTCGGCGCGAAATACAGGCAGGGAATGCCATAGGATTCCGCGATCACCATCCCGTGGAGGCTGGTGGAAACGATACGCTCGCAGGACAGGATCTCGTCGATCTTCGACTGAAGCGCGCCGACATGCAGTTCGGTGACGGTCGTGATGAGATGGACGTCGTCGGCGAGTTCGGCCGGAATTCTGAAGCGCGCGATCTCCTTGCGCGGCACCGCCTCCATCTCGCGATTTGCGAGCTCCGACAGGTGTAGGATGACACCGAGCTTGTAGCGCTTCTTGACGGTCGGCTTGTAGAAAAGCGGCAGCAGCCAGACTGGGTCACCGTAGGGAACGGCATGCGAGAGGGTCTTGGCCGAGAGGAGCGATTCTGAGACAGGCCCACGTGTGGCGGTCACGGTAAAGTGCGAATCCGCCGAAGGAACGAACGGCTTCTTTTCGTTCGCCGGCGCCGAGGGGTTGGCCCAGTTCGAGCAGCCCGTTCCCCAGAACCAGACCTGACCATTGGCGAAGCCGTGTCCGATCGTACCGACGCAGGACAGGCGAGGCGCGAAGGACTTCATCGGCGTTCTGCGGATCGGCTTGCCCGAGAGCAGCGCGATCATCACCGGGCTCAAGGCGTCGCCGAAGTTGAGATAGTTCATGTCCAGGGTCGAACCGGCCCAGGCCAGCGGAATCTCGCCTTTTTCACGCACGTACCGGGTGATGGATGTCGCCATAGATCACGTCCTCAGCTCTTAGATTATCTAAAACAAAAACGACGATTGCATCGCCATGACATAACTCAGATCCGCGAGCATCGATACGACCTAAACTCTTGTTCTCGTCTCATCGCAGCCAAGAAAAACGTTGCATAAAAATAAAATTGTCACTTGATTGACTATAAATTCGGCAATTCAACGCAACAACCGACCCTATCCTCCAATGGACATTGAGGTCATTCCGCATTCGATTGCCTGGTTCCCGAATCCATCGATCCTCTCAAGTCATTGGTGCGCCTGATTAAGGCGGATTCCGCAGGGTGTCCAGGGCGGGATTTCACGACTTCGAAAGACGGGGAGGGGGCGAACGACGTTACGGCGTGGTCTGAGAGACGCCTAACTGTGCGACGCCTGCCGGGGGAGCGGCCCGGCCGGGCGGGGCAGGGTGCTTGCCGACCCGGACGGTCTTAGCCTCTTCGTCCACACGTTTTAGCGCCGCCATGATCTGCCGACCTGTATCGGTCCAAGTGGCCGGCCGATAATTTCTTTGAATCTCGCGCTCCTTCTCTCGGAGCAACTCGGGATCGGTGGCATAGGCCTTGATCTTGTCGGCCCATTCCCTCGTCATATGGGGAGGGGCATAGTCGACGAAGTGCCGACCAACCTCGGGCAAGGACGTGGTCTTCGAGACGATGCCGAACTTACCGAAGCTCAGGGCCTCGGCCACCGGTAGCCCCCAACCCTCGTAGCGAGAGGGAAACACGAACATCTGGCAATTCTTGTAGAGGGTCCGCAGGGCCAGATCATCGACCTTTGCGAGGAAGTGGAGCTTCCGCGCCAGCAATGGCGTCCGCCTGATGATTGCACGCAGCATCATGCGCTTCCTGCGCTTGCTATGCCCGACGCAGACCAGGCTCGGGGCCGCCTCCTCATTGCCCTTGAAGGCCAATGACCAAGCCTTGATGGCGACCCGGTGATTCTTCCGCGGATGCACCGACGAAACGTAGAGGATGTAGGGCCCCTTCACCTTCAACGGCCTCGGCGGAGTGTTGTCACCGATCTGCGACACACCGAAATCAAGGGTCACGATCCGCCCGCAATCGAACCCCTGATAGGCGATCAAGGCTTCCGCGGTGGCGCGAGATGGCGTGAAGATCACGTCCGCCGTCTCGAGCACGAGATCAATCCAGCGCTTGAACGTCTCATGGGCTGAACGGAAGGTGAGCTTCGGCTGCTCGATCGGCAGCATGTCGTGGACCAGGATCGCCTTGCGGCAGGAGATGTTGGCGGATTTCAGCGCGCTGACGATGCCGGCATAATTCGAGCGCGACCAGCTCGCCCCGAGCATGACGAGCCACGGGGCGGACCGGGGCATGGAACTGTCGGCAGCCGCCGCCGGCTGGTTCTTGAAGATGCGGACATAACTCAGCTCCTCCACCGCCTTGGCGACGAGGGAGCGCCCCTTGACGGTATTGGTCCGGCCATAGGCCTCGATGAGCTCTAACATCGGGGCACTGATGGGCGCGAGCCGCCGTTTGAAGGGGGTGATGCCGATGGGAGTGATGACGCAGTCGAGATCGTCCGCCTGTATAGCGCTGGTGATCTCATAGACGACGCGCTGGATCCCGGTGATCGGCAACCCTCTTTTGAAGAAGGACACCAGATCCGTGTAGTCCATCAGGATGTTTGCAGACTTCATCGAACGTGCAATGCGGTTCCGACGATGGAGATAGACCGCAGCATGACATGCCCCCGTCTCTGACTGCCCCCGGAGTCAGCGATCTTTGCCATCGTCAGGAAGGCCCCGTCCGCTCGAGAACATAGAAGCTCAATGCGAGCACTACACGCCGAAAATATGACGTCCCCCGCACCGAGTGACGCTACCGCATTGCACTACCCACGCATAGCCGGTCCGGCGGAACGAAGCGCTCATGGATGGCCGAGGTTGAACAGGAATAGGTTTGAAATGAGGAGACCGCTCGGTCTCACACCCATACCTCGTTCGGCGTCACAATCGACCGAAGAGGAAATTGGCTCCCCGAGTAGGACTCGAACCTACGACAAAGCGATTAACAGTCGCTTGCTCTACCAACTGAGCTATCGGGGACCACGGCGGGGTCTCTACACACGGCTTTGGCGGGACGCAAGGCCTCTTCGCATATTTGTCGGCTTTGTTTACGGCCTCGCCTCCGTTTGGCCTCCTGTCGCGGAATCCCCGTTGCGGACGGGGCCCGGGCTCTGTAAGAGACCGGTCACCCCGGATCGACCGTCCGATCCGGGGGCGCCATTCCCTCATCGATGGGATGTGCGAGAGGCCTCGTGGCGGAGTGGTTACGCAGAGGACTGCAAATCCTTGCACCCCGGTTCGATTCCGGGCGAGGCCTCCAATTTCTTTCTCGATGGGTCACGGTGAGGCGAAGAAGGCCGGCAATGGCCGACCTTCCTCATCCCGTCGCTTCCGTCCACCCGAACGAACGCGTCACCGCCTTGCCCCAGGCGGCGTAGAGCCGGTTGCGCCGGTCCTCGTCCATTCGTGGGTGCCAGCGATGGTCGACGCCCCAATTGGCGACGAGGTCGCCCGTGCCGGCCCAGTAGCCCGTGGCGAGGCCTGCCGCGTATGCGGCGCCCAGTGCTGTGGTCTCGGTCACCTTCGGGCGCAGAACCGGCACCGCGAGGAGGTTCGCCTGGAACTGCATGAGGAGGTCGTTGCGGACCATGCCGCCATCGGCCCGTAATTCCTTGATGGCGATCCCAGAATCCGTCTCCATCGCCTCGATGACCTCGCGGGTCTGGTAGGCGGTGGCCTCCAAAGCGGCGCGGGCGATGTGGCCCTTGTTGGCGTAGCGGGTGAGGCCCGCGATGATGCCGCGCGCACTCTCGCGCCAATGCGGCGCGTAGAGCCCGGAAAAGGCCGGCACGAAATACACGTCGCCATTGTCCTCCACGGTGCGGGCGAGGGGCTCGATCTCGGCACTGTCCCGAATGAGGCCGAGATTGTCGCGCAGCCATTGCACCAGGGCCCCCGTAATGGCGATGGACCCTTCCAGCGCATAGACCGGGTCCTGATCACCGAGCCGGTAGGCGAGGGTGGTGACGAGGCCGCAGGTGGAGGGTACCGGCGCCGTCCCGGTGTTCATCAGCACGAAGCAGCCGGTGCCGTAGGTGTTCTTGGCCTCGCCGGGCGAAAAGCAGGCCTGGCCGAACAGGGCCGCCTGCTGGTCGCCGAGGATGCCGGCGATGGGAACCCCGGGGAGGGCGCCGCGCGTCTCGCCATAGACCATGCTCGAGGAGACGATCTTCGGCAGCATCGCCCGCGGGATGCCGAAGGCCGAGATCATGCCGGGATCCCAATCGAGGGTGTCGAGAGCCATGAGCTGGGTTCGGCTGGCATTGGTTGCGTCGGTGACGTGCAGACCGCCCGCGGGTCCGCCCGTGAGGTTCCAGACGAGCCAGCTATCGATGGTGCCGAACAGGACATCCCCGGCCTCCGCCGCTACGCGGGCGCCGGGTACCCGGTCGAGAAGCCAGGCGAGTTTGAGGCCGGAGAAGTAGCTCGCCAAGGGTAGCCCCGTGACCGTCCGGAAGCGGTCCTTGCCGCCATCGCGCGCGAACTCGCTCACGAGCCCGTCCACCCGTGTATCCTGCCAGACCAGGGCGTTGTGAAGCGGGCGCCCGGTGGCGCGATCCCAGATCAGCGTCGTCTCGCGCTGGTTGGTGATACCGATGCAGACGAGGTCGGAAGCGACCAACCCCGCCATCGCCAGGGCCTCGCGCATGACGATGCGGGTGTTGCGCCAGATCTCGTTCGCGTCGTGTTCCACATGGCCGGGGCAGGGATAGATCTGCTCGTGCTCACGCTGGGCCGACGCGACGATTGCGCCGCCGCGATCGAAGACGATGAAGCGCGTGCTGCTCGTGCCCTGATCGAGGGCACCGACATAACGGGTCATGGCCGCCTCCTATCCTTGGAGCGTGTCGTTTCCTGTACGGCTCGCGAGGCCGGGCGCGAGTCCATCGGCTCTCAGGCCGCGCTGGCCCTGCCGGTCATATAGTCTTCGAGCCAAGCCTGTCCCTCGGGTGACAGATGCAGGCCGAGTTTCGAGCGGCGCCAGAGGATATCCTGCGCGCTGCGTGCCCATTCGCGATCGATCAGGTAATCCACCTCCGCCGCCGTGAGTCCCTCTCCGAAATCGGTGCCGAGATCGGCGAGGGTTCGGGCCGTGCCGAGTAGTTCGTCCGTGCGGGTGCCATAGGCACGGGCCAGGCGCCGCGCCATCATCGGCGGCAGGAAGGGCCGTCGCGCCATGAGATCGCCGAGGAACCTCGTGATATCGGCATTCGGCATGTCGCCGCCTGGAAGAATCCCAGTGGCGGTCCAGGCGGGCTTCAACCCCGGTCGATAGGGGGCGAGCTTATCGATCGCGTGTTCGGCGAGGCGCCGGTAGGTGGTGATCTTGCCGCCATAGACCGAGAGCACGGGCAGGCGGCCATCGCGGTTCGAGACATCGAGGACGTAGTCGCGAGTGACCGAAGAGACATTCGTGGCGGCATCGTCGAAGAGCGGGCGCACGCCCGAGAAGCTCCACACCACGTCGTTGGGGCCGACCCGAGCCCGGAACGACCGGTTGATGCAGTCGCAGAGATAGCGGGTCTCGTCCTCGGAGATTCGGACCGGGCCCGGCTCCCCCCCATGGGGCACATCCGTGGTACCGATGAGGGTGAAGTCGCGCTCGTAGGGGATCGCGAAGACGATCCGCCCGTCCGGCTGTTGCAGGATATAGGCCTGCGCGCCATCATAGAGCCTCTTCACGACGATATGGCTACCCTTGACGAGCCTGACCGTCGCACGGCTTGCGAGGCCGAGCGTGCGCCCCAGGGTCTCACTGACCCAGGGACCAGCGGCGTTGACGACCATGCCCGCACGTATGGTCTCGCGGCGGCCGGATACGACGTCGCGGATCGTGGCGACCCAGGATGTCTCATCGCGATGGGCGGATTCGACGGCGGTGCGCGTCCGGATTTCGGCGCCGCGCTCGCGCGCATCCATGGCGTTGAGCACCACGAGGCGGCTATCCTCGACCCAGCAATCCGAATAAGCGAACCCGCGCGTCAGGCGCGGCTGCAACGGCGCGCCCAGATCCGTGCCTTGCAGGCGCAGGGAGGCCGAGCCGGGCAGGGTCTGCAGGCGGGCGAGGTGGTCGTAGAGAAACAGGCCGAGCCTCAGCATCCAGGCAGGGCGTAAGCCCTCGTCATGTGGCAGAACGAAGCGCAGCGGCCAGATGATGTGGGGAGCGAGCCGCAATAGGCGCTCGCGCTCGGCCAGCGCCTCCCGCACCAGTCGGAACTCGTAATGTTCAAGGTAGCGAAGACCGCCATGAATGAGCTTCGTCGAGGCGGACGAAGTGAACTCGGACAGATCGCCCTTCTCGCAGAGCAGCACCCCGAGGCCGCGCCCGGCCGCGTCGCGAGCGATACCCGCGCCGTTGATGCCGCCGCCGATGACGAGGAGATCGTATTCGCGCGCGCTCAACCCGTGACCTCCCTCGCCCTGCGGCGGGAGCGCTCTTGTCCGGCGGGGCTCATTCCACGCGGACCCTGTGACGTTCCTCGAACACTGACGGTCCCCGCCCGAAACGTCGCCGGAATGAATCGGGCCTCACGCTCTCTTCGCCAACCCCGGACAAGTATGGATGTTTCGGTGAGCTGACATTTACGCACGATTTTCCCATCGGACGAATGGCCCCACGGCCGCAGCACATCCGGCCAGTCAGGAGCGGGGGCGCGCGTGCGTCGCGTCGGGAATGCGTGACATGGATGTCGGCGGGTTGCATCTCCCTCGGCAAGGCCGGTCTCGGCTGGGCGGGGAAGTCGACTCCGCCGCCCGCGAGACGCCGACCGTGGAAATACATCCTCGGTGATTTTGGCATCATCGGGGTGGTTGACCGGACGGGAGCAGTGGCTTATGCGAACAACCTCGTTCGGAGGCGCTCACGAAGCTTCCGGCCCAGTTCGAAGAGCGGCGGTAAAAAACGCCTTGTCTTCAAAGGGTTCGTTGGGGGATAGTTTAACGGTAGAACAGTGGACTCTGACTCCTCTAGTCGAGGTTCGAATCCTCGTCCCCCAGCCACTGTCACATCTAAGCCCTTCAGATTATTGAGCTCCTCGCGCAGTCGCCCTGCGGTGTGAGCCTGTTGCTACACACCGCTGCTACACAAGGCACCCAGCCAGGTGCCGCAGGAGCGGAGTGGCGCCGATCGCGAATGTCGTCCTGCGTGGACGCACCTTTCATTTCCGCCGACGTATACCGACAGGCCTGCGAGCGACCTTGTGCCTCACCGAGATGGTGCGCAGCCTCAGGACATCGGACGCGCGGACTGCCAAGCTGCGGGCAGGCATCGAACTGATCAAGGCGTTCAAGGCCCGCTAAAGGCGAATTCGAGCCCCGCGACAAGCTTCTCAATGCGAAGCGAGCATGCCTCGCATTGTACGGCGAACAGCCCGAGCGCGGCCACGAGGGCTGTTCGGGCGAGATGTAGCCAATCCACGCCGATGCTCTTCTCAAACGGCCAGCGCAAGCTCGTCATCTCGTCGGTCGTCGGGGATCTCACGGGCTTGGAGTTGGCTGTCGCAACTCGAGCCTGCGCAACCCGAGCCTGCCCGGCAATCGCCGATGACCACCCTTCCGCAACACGGCCGCCTGGGACGCGGCCGTGCAGCGAGGTTCGCCTCTTCTTGAAGGCGGAGCGGAACCGCGTTGTCCGCACGGTACCGGACGGACACCGGACAGATCCGCCTGCGCCGGGCTCAGTCGTCCGGGTGCGGCCCGAGACTGGCCGAAGCGTCCCATGGCGAAGCTTCGATGCGCGGGTGAATCTCCGAAACGAGCCGGCCATCGAGCCGGGAGCTCGGAGATCAGACCCATGCTACCCTCAATTCTCACCAAGCGCGTCCGCCCGCCGGATGGCACCGGAATCGTCCAGCCCGTTTCGCCGTTGTTCCTGGCGCTTCTCGCGCTACTCATTTCGATCTGCTCGGCCAGTGCCCTGCCGGCACCGTCGAGCGGCAGCCTGGTTCTGCGTGTGCCGGATGCCGCCTCGCCGGTCGAGGCGCCGCGTCTCAGCACCGATTTCAGCGTCACCATCAGCGGCCCGACCGCCCGCACGGTGGTGACGCAGGCCTTCCGCAACACCACCGGGTCCTGGGTGGAAGGCACCTACCTTTACCCGCTGCCGGAAGATTCGGCGGTCGATACGATGAAGCTCGTGATCGGCGACAAGGTGATCGTCGCCGAGATCCGCGAGCGCGCGGCGGCCAAGCGCATCTACGAGGCGGCCAAGGCGGCCGGACAGAGCGCGGCCCTGACCGAGCAGGATCGGCCGAACGTCTTCACCAACACCGTCGCCAATATCGGACCGGGCGAGACCGTGCTGGTGCAGATTGAGTACCAGCAGACGGTGGCCATGTCCGGGGGCACCCGCTCCCTGAGGCTGCCCCTGGTGGTGGCTCCTCGCTACAACCCGGCCCCGCCCGCACTGGATCTCGTCTCGGCGCGTGATGAGACGGCCTCCGACCCGGTGCCCGATCGCGATCGGATCACCGCGCCCGTCCTCGACCCCTCCCTGGCCGCCCCGGTCAATCCCGTCGGTATCACGGTGCGGCTCCAGGCCGGCTTTCCGCTCGGCATGGTGAGGAGCGCCACCCATCCTCTCCATGTCGACGAGACCGGCCCGGAATCCCGGCGCGTGACCCTGGCCGACGGCGTCGCCCCCGCCGACCGCGACTTCGAACTCACCTGGGAACCCGTGCCGAGCATGGAGCCGCGCCTCGGATTGTTCCGCGAGACGGTGGCCGGCCGCACCTACCTCCTCGCTACCGTAACCCCGCCGGACGCGAACGCGGCGCGGCGCCAGCCCCGTGACGTGGTCTTCGTCATCGACAATTCGGGCTCGATGTCCGGCGCATCGATGCGGCAGGCGAAGGCCGGGCTGCTCGCCGGCCTTGCCCGGCTCACGCCAAGCGATCGGTTCACCGTCATCCGCTTCGACCACACCATGAGCCAGCTCTTTCAGGAGCCGGTCCCGGCGAATTCCGAGAACCTGCGGGCGGCCGAGAGCTTCGTCGCCGGATTGGAAGCGAGCGGCGGCACCGAGATGCTTGCGCCCCTCCGTGCGGCCCTCGCCGACAGCCATCCGGAGGATCGGACCCGCGTCCGCCAGATCGTCTTCCTCACGGATGGCGCCATCGGCGACGAGAACCGGATCTTCGCCGCGATCCACGACGGCCTCGGCCGGAGCCGGCTGTTCATGGTTGGGATCGGCTCGGCTCCGAACGGGCACCTGATGCGTCACGCCGCCGAGATCGGTCGGGGCAGCTACACCGCGATCCACACCGTCGACCAAGTGGCCGAGCGCACCCGCAGCCTCTATGCCAAGCTGGAGACCCCCGCCGTCACCGACCTTGCCGCGACGCTCTCGAACGGCGGTGACATCACCCCGAATCCGCTGCCCGACCTCTACCGTGGCGAGCCGGTGGTGCTCGCCGCCGACATCGCGGAGCCGACGGGCACCCTGACACTGACGGGCCGTATCGGCGAAGCGCCGTGGCAGACCAGCGTGTCCCTGGCCGACGCGGCCGAGGGGACGGGCATCTCGAAGGTCTGGGCACGCTCCAAGATCGCCGAGGCCGAAACCGCCCGCGTCACCGGGCGCGTAATGCCGAACCAGGCCGATGCCACGATCCTGCAGCTCGCCCTGGCGCATAAGCTGATGACCCGCCTGACGAGCCTCGTCGCCGTCGACGCGACCCCGCGCCGGCCGGCCGGTGCTCCCCTCGTGGCGACCGATCTGCCCCTGAACCTGCCGGCGGGCTGGGACTTCGCGAAAGTCTTCGGCGAGCGCGCCGCGCAGCCGCCGCAGGAGCGCCGCGCCGCTCTCATCCCGGCCCAGGCCATGGTTCCGGCCCAGGCGGTCCCGCTGCCCCAGACCGCGGCGGGCACCCGGGCGCAGATCCTCTTGGGTCTCGTCCTGCTGCTCGGCGGATTGCTCACCCTTCGCCGGGTGCGGAGCGTCCGATGCGCCGCATGACCGGGGGGAGGGTGCTCGCCACCCTCCTCATCCTCGCCGGCCTCGGCGTCCTGGTCGGAGCCGCCTGGATTCCCGCCAAGGCCGCGCTCGCGCAGGTGCTCCTGGAGCGTGCCTTCGCCCGAAGCCTCGCCGAGGGCCGCCCGGTGCGGCCCTGGCCATCGGCCGATACCGAGCCGGTGGCACGACTCACGGTGGCGGAACAGAGCTTCGTAGCCCTGCGCGGCGGCAGCGGACAGGCCCTGGCCTTCGGCCCCGGCCATCTCGACGGGACACCGGAGGCGGGCGAGCCGGGCACCGCCATCTTCGCGGCCCATCGCGATACGCAATTTGCGGTGCTCGCAGCGGTGAAGCCGGGCGATGTCGTCTCGGTGACCCGACGGGACGGGCGCACCATCCGTTTCCGGATCAGCGGCAGCCGGGTCGTGTCCTGGGACGCATCGGGCATCGATCCGGCCGCCCCGGGACGGAACATCGCCCTCGTGACCTGCTGGCCTCTGGATGGCCTGGTGCAGGGGCCGCTGCGCTTGGTCGTGGAGGCAGAGGCGGTGGACGGCGCGGATTGAGCCACTCCGCTTACCAAGCTGTGTCTTGCCAGCCTGTGCGGTTTCGTGCGGATCTCTGCAGAGACGAGCGACGAGCCGAGAGACCGTGCAAGAACCCGAGACCGAGCTGCCCGAGGGCCAGAGCCGCGCCATTGCCCAGGCCGTGCGCGAGGCGCTCGCCCGTCGCCGGATCTCCCGTCAAACGCTCGCCGATCTGGCTAGGATCAGCATCTCGACCCTGGAGAAGGCTCTGGCCGGCCGCCGGCCCTTCACGCTCGCCACCACCATCCGCCTGGAGGAAGCGCTCGGCCAGCGCCTGCGCAACGGCACCGAGCCCGTCAGCGCAGCACCGGAGACGCGGCACGCTCCTTCCGAACTCGGCTCCTATTCCCGGGAATCCGCCGCTTGGCTCGAAGGGCGCTATCTGACGCTGCGGCCATCCTTCGGCATGGCGGATGCGGTCTTCGCCTATCGCACCGAGATCGCGTGGGACGCGGCGAGCGCACGCCTTGCCTTCCGCGAGGCTGAGCGAAGCGATGCACCTTTTGCCCAGACCGGCAGCGTCGCGGTGCCGAACCAGTCGGGCATGATCTATCTCGTGACCAATTGGCAGGGGCAATGTCGCCTTGCCGTGCTCTGCCGGCCGACCATTCATGGCGAGATGTTCGGGCTGCTCACGACGCTGCATGCGGGACGCGGCACCCAGTTGACCCCAGCCGCGGCCCCGCTCGCCCTCATCCCCGAAGTTTCGGCCGGCCCAGAACTCAGCTACGGACGCGTGACGTCCGGCATGCCGGCCTATGCCGATTACCGCCGCCAACTCGGACGGGTGTTCGAGGAGGGCTACGGGGTATTGTTTGGCTGAGCCGACTCAAATCGGACGATGTCAAATCCAGCTATCCCAGAAGTAAAGGGAACCGGTGAGCCCCGACCAACGCCATCGCTATCGCTGGTTCTACTTGTCCTTGAAAGGGGGCATCATTTCGGCAGCACTTGGCCAGTCTTCCACTGGAATGGCGGTTCGGTACCATTGATGGCGAAATCTCCGACGATGCGGTCCTTGAAGAGCCGGGGGTTGTGCGACGAGACCGTGCGGGCATTGCGCCAATGCCGGTCTAGAGCCGTGCCCTGGCGGTTTGAATCGTTTGGAGTAGGCGATCTGGCTGGCGTGTGAGTCACTGGACGGGCTTATGAGGGGGGATTGCCATGCCTTCGGCCCTGTCAGTCGATCTGCGCGAGCGTGTGGTCGCCGCGATTGAAGCGGGTGCATCGCGGCGTCAGGCTGCCAAACGCTTCGGGGTCGGGGCAGCCAGCGCGATCCGTTGGCACGAGCGTTACCGGCAGGACGGGCGGATCGCGCCCAAGCCCATGGGCGGCGACCACAACTCGCAGCGCCTGGAAGCGCAGGCGGCCCTGATCCTTCGGATCAACGAAGAGCATCCGCAATCCTTCCTGCGTGAACTCCGCGACGCTCTCTCGGAACGGGGCGTCCGGGCAAGCACGAGCAGCCTGTCACGCTTCTTCGCCCGGCATGGGATCACCCGTAAAAAGGAGCTGCCCACGCAGCTGAGCAGGAGCGGCCGGATGTGAAGGCCGCACGCGAGGACTGGTTCGAGCGTCAACCCGATCTCGATCCGGATCGCCTGGTCTTCCTCGACGAGACGGCCGCCACGACCAAGATGGCCCGCCGCTACGGTCGCGCGCCACGCGGCCAGCGCTGCCGGATCGCCGTGCCTCACGGTCACTACAAGACCACCACCATCACCGCTGCCCTGCGGGCCACGGGACTGATCGTCAGAACCGTCTTCGATGGAGCCACGAATGGTATGCGGTTCCGGGCCCACGTCACCGACACCCTGGCTCCGGTGCTCGAACCCGGCGATACCGTCATCCTCGACAACCTGAACGCCCATAAGGTCGCCGGGGTGCGGGAGGCCATCGAGGCGGTCGGCGCACGGGTTCTCTACCTCCCGCCCTACAGTCCAGAACCGAAGGACCGCGAAGCGACTTCAACCCCATCGAGCAGACCTTCGCTAAAGTGAAAGCCCTCCTCCGGACCGCCGCAGCGCGAACCGCCGACGACCTGACCATTGCCATTCGAGAGGCTTTCTCTGCCTTCCGACAAGACGAATGCCGCAACTATCTCACCGCCACTGGATACGATCCCTATGATCCAAAAGCCCTACGAGGGCTTCCTCATCAACGGCGCGCTCATCCGCAACGGATCGCGGCGCTCCGACTTCCTCATCGAGACCCACTGTAAGTTCCTGCGCGAATCCGAGGTCATCAAGGAGAGCGAGGCCGACACGCCCGCGAAGATGCTCTGCGTCACCCTGCAGATCCTCTACCTCGCCGACGACCCGGCCGAGGCCGAGGACCTTTTCGCCCGCCAGGCCACCGAGATCATTCGGACGACCCCGGCGCTGGCCCCCCACCTGCTCGCGATTCACGACGCGATCGCGGACCGCCGCCACCACGGAGCGATCAAGCTGGGCCGCGCCCTCGTGGTCGCCGAGCGGAGCCTTTCCGAGGCCGCGTGATCGATAAGGGTGCCGAGCGGCAGGCTCCCTCACGCCGGCCGTCACGGCGCAACCTCTCGCTCGAAGCATGCGACGGCCCGACGCCGGAGATCCCGGAACGGTGCATCGACCCGACCGGGCTCCGCGACGTGTGGCGATACCCGGCGAGGCTACTTCATGGAGCCTCGTTAAATTGGCCTATGAGCGAGGTTGACGCTGTCCTCCACCGAAGCGCCGGCGCGGCGCAGGCCCGCACCGGGCCAGAGCCCTGCTGATATCGCCCCTTCGCTGATCCCCACCCATCGATGGGACGAGAGAGCCGGATCGCCGATTGGGAGCCATCTCCCGCCCCGCCCCGCCACCATCCGCCCCATGCCCGTTTTGACCGATTCGAGCGCTCTGGCACGCGCCGTGCTTTGTGGTTTTTGACCACTTTGACGGATACGTGGCTTTGGGAGTTTCAGGATGGCCGACGGGATGGATCGCAGGCGGTTTCTGCAAGGCAGTGCGGCACTGGCCGGTGTCAGCCAGATCAATCCGGACTTCCTGATCTCCTCCGCTTTCGCGCAAGGGGGAAAGCCGCTGGTGTTCCTGTCCGCCGAAAACATCACCGGCAACTGGGATCCGACCGCTCACACCACGCTCTCGCAGAAGAACATTGAGGGATTCGTGATGGGCTTCCTCACCCGCACGCCGATGACGCTCGATGACCCGAGCAAGGTGGTCTACGAGCTCGCCACCGATATCCAGCTGATCGAGCCCACCCGCCTGCAGATCAAGCTGCGCAAGGGCATCCACTTCCACGACGGCAAACCGTTCAAGGCCGAGGACGTCAAGGCCACCTTGGAATACGGCTCGGGCAAGGACCGGCCGGCGCAATGGTATCCCGGCCCGACCGACACGCTGACCATCACGACGCCCGACGACGAGACCGTCATCGTCGACACGTCGAAGGGCGGCTATCCCGCCCATCTCTTCATCTTCCTGGCGTCGTTCCTGCCGATCATGTCGGCCAAGGACATCGCGGAAGGGCCGGGCGGCGCCCTGACCCGCCGGCTCAACGGCACGGGTCCGTTCCGCTTCGTCGAACAGCGCGGCAACAGCACCGTCCTCGCCGCCTTCGACGGCTACTTCAAGGGCAAGCCGGCGATCCCGGGCATCGACTTCACCTTCACCGGCGACTCGACCACCCGGATGCTCTCGCTGATGAACGGGCAGGCCTCGATCGTCGAACGGCTCGAGCCCGAGCAGGTCGAGACCGTGAAGGCCAACCCGAAGATCGCGATCAATCAGGTCGTCTCCGTCGAGAACAAGTATCTCTGGTTCCGCTGCTCCAAACCGCCCTTCAACGACGTGCGCATCCGGATGGCGGCCTGCCACTCCATCGACCGGGCGATGATCGTCGAGCTTCTGGGGGCGGCCGGCCACGCATCCGCGAACTACGTCTCGCCCGTGAAATTCGGCTACGTCGATCTCGAGAACTATCCGGCCTACGACCCCGCCAAGGCGCAGGCGCTGCTGGCCGAGGCCGGCTTCCCGAAGGGGAAGGGGCTGCCGCCGCTCGAATACATCACGTCGGTGGGTTTCTACCCGAAGACCAAGGAATACGGCGAGGTCATCACCGCGATGCTCAACGAGCAGGGGTTCCCGGTGAGCCTCACCGTCCTGGAACCGGCGGCATGGAACGAGCGCCTCTACCATCGCCCCGGCGGCGGCCCGGGCCACATGGTCGATTGCGGCTGGTCCACGGGCTCGCCGGAGCCGGATCTGGTGCTGCGCACCCATTTCCACTCGTCCTCGCACCGGATCACCGGCATCGAGGACGCCGCGATCGACGCGAGCCTCGACAAGGAGCGGGCCGCGCCCACGCTGGAAGCACGCAAGGCGATCCTTCAAGACGAGACCATGCCGCTCCTCGCGGCGAAAGTGCCGGCTTTGTCGCTGTTCACCTCCGTGATGATCCACGCGATGCAGAAGGAGCTGCAGGGTCTCTATGTCTACCCCGACGGCTCCATCGACGCCTCCAAGACGGTCTGAGCAACCAGCCCGATCCCATGCGCGTCGGGCGCGCGACACGGTCCGCTCCGGCGGGAGACGTGTCGCGCCCTGCCGAACCCGTCACCGGACCTGCACCCGATGTTCGTTCTCAGTTTCCTCGCCCGGCGCCTCGCGCAGGGTGCGGTCATCATCTTCCTGGTCTCGCTGCTGATCTTCACGCTGCTTCGGGTCGTGCCGGGCGATCCCGTGCGGCTCATGGCCGGCGGCATGGCGCCCGAAGCCCTGATCGAGCAGATCGCCACCCAGATGGGTCTGCGCGATCCCATCCCGGTCCAGTTCGGACGCTACATCGTGCGCGTCGTCCAGGGCGATCTCGGCCAGAGCTTCGTGCGGCCGGCCAACGGCGCGTCGACCGGCGGCGCGACCTTCAACGACACCACCCGCGGCGAGCGTGCGAAGGTCCTGGACCTCATTTTCGATGCCCTGCCGATGACCCTGCAACTGGCGGCATTGGCCCTGCTCTTCGCCCTCGTTTTCTCCAGCCTTCTCGGGATCGCGGCGGGCCTGCACCCGGGCGGCATCGCCGATAAGCTGGCTTTCACCGTCTCGTCGGTCTTCGTCTCACTGCCGAATTTCTGGCTCGGTATCGTCCTGGCGCTGTTGTTGTCGGTGAAGCTCGGCTGGCTGCCGGCGATCGGCTATGGCGGCTTCTCCTACACCGTGCTGCCGGCCCTGGTGCTCGCGGTGGAACTGTCGCCGGTGCTGATCCGGACCCTGTCGGGGGCCGTCGCCGCGCAGATGAGCGAATCCTACGTCGCCGTCGGCCATGTCCGCGGATTGTCGCCGAGCCGGATCGTCGCCGCTCATGCCCTGCGCAACGCCTCCGTCCCGTTGCTCAACCTGCTCGGGGTGCAGTTCTCCAGCCTGCTCGGCGGCGTGATCATCGTCGAATACATCTTCGATTATCCCGGTCTGGGGCTGCTCACCATCAATGCGGTGCTGCAGCGCGACTTCCCGCTGATCCAGGGCATCGCGATCGTCACCAGCGCGATCTTCGTCCTCATCAACATCCTCGTAGATCTCGCCGCCACCTCCATCGATCCGAGGCTCGAATACTGATGAGCGCCCTCGACGCCACCCTGGTCGCCCAGCCATTGCGGGTCGACGTCGCCGCCTCCCGCTCGATCGGCCGGCGCATCCTCTCGCATGCCGGCCGCTCCACCGAGTTCCGCATCGGCTTCGCGCTGTTCACGCTCCTCGCCCTCGCCGCTGCCTTCTACCCCGAGCTCAGCGGCATCGATCCCTTGAAGATGAACGTGCGCGCGCGCCTGCTGCCGCCGCTGTTCGTCGGTGAGACCTGGAGCTGGGCCCACCCGCTCGGCACCGACCAGATCGGCCGCGACATGCTGGTGCGCAGCCTCGTCGGCCTGCGCTACTCCTTCCTGATCGGCGTTGCCGCGGTCGCCGTCACTCTCCTGATCGGTTGTGCCCTCGGCACGATCGCGGGTTATTTCGGCGGTCGCACGGATACGGTGGTGATGCGCATCACCGACGCGCAACTCTCGATCCCGATGATCATCTTGGCCATCGCGGTGCTCGGCGTCTCGCGTCCGACGATCCCGGCAATCATCCTGGTACTCGGCCTGTCGAACTGGCCAGTCTATGCCCGGGTGATGCGGTCGATGGTCATGGCCGAGCGGGGCCGTGAATACGTGCGGGCCGCGCAGGTCTCCGGGGCGACGCACCCGCGCATCATCCTCACCCTGCTGGTGCCCCTACTGGTGCCGCCGCTGCTCTTCACCTCGGTGCTCGACGTCGCCCGGATGATGATCTTCGAGTCGACGCTCGGATTCCTCGGTCTCGGCGTGCAACCGCCGACACCGACCTTCGGCAACATCATCGCCGATGGCCGCAAGTACCTCCTCAATGCCTGGTGGATCGCCACCATGCCGGGAGTCTTCCTGTGCCTGACGCTGACCAGCATCAACCTGATCGGCGCTGCCTTCGAGCGCGCGCGCAACACGATTCACGGAGGCGCCTGATGGGCCCCGTCCTCTCCGTCCGCGATCTGCGGATCGACCTGAACCTTCCGGGTCGCGAGCGCCGTATCCTCGACGGCATCTCGTTCGACGTCGCGCCGCGTGAGATCGTCGGCGTGGTCGGCGCTTCCGGCGCCGGCAAGACGGTGCTGTCCCGGGCGGTGGTCAACTGGATCGCCCCGCCCCTGGTCATCGGCGGCGGCGAGGTTCGGTTCCGCGACCGCAACCTTCTCACGCTGCCCGCGCGCGCGATGCGGCGGCTACGCCGCGACATCGCCTATGTCGGCGCCAATCCCATGGGTGCCCTCGATCCGACCCTCCCGGTCGGGCGCCAGATCGTGGAGAAGATCCGGGCGGTGGCGCCGGAGGTGAATGCGGCCGAAGCACAGGACCGCGTGATCGCGATGCTCGACGCGGTGCGCATTCCCTCGGCGAGCGCGCGCTTTCACGATTACCCGTCGCAATTCTCCGGCGGAATGATGCAGCGGGCCCTGATCGTCGACGCCATGATCTCGAACCCGGCGCTTCTGGTCGCCGACAACGTGACCCAGCCCCTCGACGTCACCGTCGCCGCCCAGGTGATCCGCCTGATGCGCGAGCTGACCGAGGGGTTCGACACCGCGATCCTGTTCGTCTCGTCCTCGCTCCCCGTCGCCCGCGAGGCGGCGAGCCGTATCCTCGTCATCGATGAGGGCAGGCTGGTGGAGGAGCAGCCGACCGAAGCGCTGATCGCCGCGCCCCGCCATCCCTATACCCGCGAACTCGTGGCGCAGATCCCCGCGATCTGGAGCGCGCGGCCGACGGTGCCGGCCGTCCCGCGGAAGGGCGCAATACCGGGCTCCGCCATCGTCAGCCTGCGGGACGTGTCGCAGACCTACCGGGTGAAGAAGCGCGGCAGCTTTGCCGGGACGAGCGCGCTGCGCGCGGTTCGCCATGTCACCTTCGACATCCACAAGGGCGACAGCTTCGCGGTGGTCGGCGAATCCGGCTGCGGCAAGTCCACCCTGATGCGCCTGCTCAGCCGCCTGGAACGGCCCAGCAGCGGCGAGGTTCTGTGTGAGGGGAGGGACATTGCAGGGCTTTCCGGGTCCGAGCTTCTCGCCTTCCGGCGCAAGCTTCAGCTCGTGCTCCAGGATCCGTTCGACTCGCTGCCTCCGCGCACGGGCATCGGTGCGATGCTCGAAGCGCCCCTGCGCACTCATGGCTGGCGCGACGCCCGGCGTATCCGCGACAAGGTACGGGACGTCATGAACGATGTGGGGTTGCCCGTCTCGCTCTACGACCAGTTGCCGCTCGGGCTTTCCGCCGGGCAGCGCCAGCGCATCAACGTCGCCCGCGCCATGGTGCTCGACCCGGAGATCCTGCTCATGGACGAGACCCTCTCGGCCCTCGACCAGACGGAACAGTTCAAATTGCTGGCCTTGTTCGACACGCTCCAGCGCGCGCACGGCCTCACCTACATCTACATCAGTCACGACCTCGCCATGGTGCGCAAAGCCTGCAACCGTATCGCCGTGATGTATCTCGGCGAGGTCGTGGAACTCGCCGATAACGAGCGCCTCTTCTTCGATCCCGGCCATCCCTATACGCGGACCCTGCTGTCGGCGATGCCGACCCTGGAGGAGCGGCGCTACCGGCCGGAGGATTGTCTCCTCGAGGGCGAGCCCCCGAGCCCGATCGACCTGCCGACCGGCTGCTCGTTCCGGTCACGCTGCCCGCAGGCATTCGAGACCTGTGTGACCCTGAGCCCGCACCTCGGCGTGCGCGGATCGCGCGATCTCGCCGCCTGCCATCTCGTGACGGATCCCGCCCCGAACCGTGTCGCCGGACTCGTCTGATGCACGGCTTGTTCCTTCGGCGGGCCCATCTCCCGGTCGGCGTCGGGACCGGGGCACATGGCCCCGGATCGGCGGCAAAGGAGGGAATGCCTGCGATGGGGATTACCGGGCGTCGCCTCGATCTCGTCCTCGATGCGCTCGAACGCGACGGGCGGGTAACCGTGAAGGACCTCGCGACCCGGCTCGCCATTAGCACCGAGACCGTGCGGCGCGACCTGCGCGACCTCGAACTGCGTGGCCATGCGCGGCGGGTCTATGGCGGGGCCGTCCTCGACCGGAGAGAGAGCGACAGGCCCTTCGACGAACGTGTCCGGGTCGGCGCCCGGGAGAAGGCGCGGATCGCAGAGGCCGCCCTGCCACTCGTCGAGGACGGCATGACGGTCTTCATCGATGCGGGCACCACGACACTGGCCTTCGCCCGCAAGTTGCTGGGCCGGCGCATCCGGGTTCACACCAACTCCATCGACATCGCAGCGCTTCTGGCGGGCGATCCCCAGGCGCAGGTCACCGTGCTGGGCGGAGACATGAAGCCGGACTACAGGGCCCTGTTCGGCCATCGCACGCACGCCGTCCTGCGCGAGCACATCTACGACGTGGCGATCATGGGCATCGTCACCGTGCATCACGCGCATGGGTTCATGGATCTGGGCGAGGACGAGGCGGTCCTGCGCCGTCTCGCCGTGGAGCGCACGCGCCACTCCGTCATCCTGGCCGATTCCTCCAAGTTCGGCCGGCTCGGCACGATCCGCACCTTCGGCCTCGACGCCGTCGACACCCTCGTTACCAACGCCCCTCTCACGCGCGATATCGCGCGGGCCTTTCAGCGCACACAAGTGGATGTGATCCATGCCTGAGACGACCTCACCCTCTTCTGTACGGATCGACCCCGCGCGCCTCCAGGCCATGATGGAGGCTGTCTCCGTTTTCGGCGGCGGAGCGGACGGCTCCATGACCCGCCTGACCCTCTCGCCCAAAGACGGACAGGCGCGCGACTGGCTCGCCACGTGGTTCCGCAAGAACGGCTTCACGAGGAAGGTCGATCCTATCGGCAATCAGTTCGGTCGCCTCGATCTGGCCGGCGCCAACGCCCCCGTGGTGATGGTCGGCTCCCATATCGACAGCCAGCCCAATGGCGGCCGTTTCGACGGCGCACTCGGTGTGATCTCCGCCTGCGAGGCCATCCTGGCGGTCCGCGAGAGCCTGGAAAAGAGCGGCGGCCGGTCCGCCTGCAACTTCGTGGTCGCCAACTGGACCAACGAGGAAGGGGCTCGCTTCCAGCCGAGTCTCCTCGGCAGCAGCGTCTTCACGGGAGCGGCGGACCTGGCCTGGGCCCTCGACCGGCGGGACGGGGCGGGGATCTCGGTCGGCGAAGCTTTGGAGAGCATCGGCTATGCCGGGACCGATACCGTCCCGATTCCAGACGCCTATCTCGAGTTGCACATCGAAGGCGAGTCGGTCCTCGAGCGGGAAGGGCTGCGGTTCGGTGCCTTCACGCGGTTCTGGGGAGCCGTGAAGTATCGCCTCGCCTTCCTTGGGCGGCAGGCCCATACCGGGCCGACCCCGATGGCAGCGCGCCACGACGCCCTCCTGGCCGGGGCCTATGTCATCACCGACCTCAAGGCGCTGGCCGGGGAATTCGGGCTCGACCTGCACACCTCCGTCGGCCGGATGGAGGTGTATCCGAACTCGCCCAACACCGTTCCGAGCGAGGCCGTGCTGTTCATCGAGCTCCGTTCCGCATCGCAGGCGATCCTGGCCGAGGCGGAGACGCGGCTGCTGGCGAGCATCGAGGCGGCCGCCGCACGGGCCGAAGTCGGGCATGAGATCCGCTCCATCGACCGCCGCGCGGCCGGACGGATGTCGCCCGGTCTCGTCCACCTCGCCGAGCGCGCGAGCGACGCCAACGGCGCCCCGGCCCGATCCCTCGACACGATCGGCGGCCATGATGCGATCAGCCTCGCGGCGGTGTGCCCCTCCATCGTGCTGGCCGTCCCCAGTGTCGGCGGCGTGATCCACCACCCGACCGAGTTCACCACGCCGGAGGATCATGCCTTCGGCACGCAAGTCCTGGCGGATATGCTCCTTATCCTCGCCAACGAGGGCCTGTCGGTCCTCGAAGTGGAGAAGGAGCGTCGGTGAAAGCGCTCGGCATGCCGGCGGATACGCAGGAACGCCTCGCCGAAGCGGCCCTTGCCGCCGCGCCCATGCTGGCGGGGAGGGCGCTCCATTATCGGGAGGCCGTGCCGGGGGTCGCCTCACCGTCCTATCACGGCGTCGAATCGACCTCGTACCACGTCGGCGAGGCCGCGGATGCGGCACCTCGCTACTTCCTGAAGGTGGGGGAGCGCGCGGCCGCGGCCTTGCTCGATCCCTCCGCTGCCTTCCGGGCAGCGCAACGGATCGCCTCCCTGGGTCTTGCGCCTCGCCCCCTCCACTTGGCCGAGGCGGAGGGCGCGATCCTGTTCGAGTCTCTGGGCCCCGAATGGCGTCCCGCCACCCTCGACGCGTTGCGCCGGCCCGAGCGCATGGTCACGGTCTTCGAGGCCTTCCGGCGCATCGGTGCCGGCGAACCGTTCGAACGTCGCTGGAGCGTCTTCGAGGCGATCCGCGGGCTTCGCGCATTCCTCGGCGAGGAAGCCGACACCCTGCCGCAGGATTCCTGGTTCCTGTTCGATTGGGTCGACGCCATCGAGGCGGCGCTGACAGCCGCCGGAACCGAGATCCGTCCGGCCCATGCCGACCCCCATGCCTCGAACCTGCTGTTCTCCCCGGACGGCGCGCTCCAGCTCGTGGATTTCGACATGGCCTGTGACACCGACCCCCATTACCAGCTCGGCGCCTTTCTCAACGAGGCCTGCCAGTTCGACGCCCAGATGAAGCCTGCGATCGAGATGGCGGAAGGGGCTTACCGCGACGCCATCTTCCACCGTTGCCGGGCCTATGCCGCCGCCGACGATCTCCATTGGGGCCTCCGGGCCCTGGCGATGGACCGCCTGTCACCCCGCCGCGCCCTGGAATTCCGCAAATATGCGGCCTGGCGCTTCCTGCGGTGCCGGATGCGGGTCGGTGGACCGGGTTTCGAGGAAAGCCTGAGATCCCTGTGACGAGGCGAGCATGATATCCCTGGGCGGCGGCACCACCGATACCGAACGCGCCTTCGAGGCCATTCTCCGCTCGGTCGCGCCATGGCAGGGACGCCCCATGCGCTATCGCCCGGTCCTGGGCGGCATCAGCAACATGAATTGGCGCGTCGAGATCGATGGCGAACCGCATGCCTATTTCGTGAAGATGCCCGGTCGCGGAACGGAAATGTTCATCGATCGCGCCGCCGCCCGCGCCGCCAGCCGGCAGGCCGAAGCGATCGGACTCGGGCCCCGTACCTTCGATCATCTCGACGCACGGGACATCGAGATCGCCGAGTTCGTCGATGGCCGACGTCCCTCGACCCACCGCGACTTCGCCGACCCCGCCCTGCGGGCCGAGGCGATGGGCGTCTATCGCCGATTCCACGCGGCGCCGCTGCTGCCCCTCACCAAGACCGTGTTCGACATGATCGCCGAACATGACCGGCAGGTGGCCGAACTCCGGGCACCGATGCCGCCCGACCATGTGTGGCTGACGCGCCAGACGCGCTTGGCGCAGTCGGCGCTCGAAGCCTCCGGTCTCGATCTCGTACCCTGTTTCAACGATCCGATGCCGGGCAACTTCCTCATTGGCGAGGATGGCTCCATCCTGCTGATCGACTTCGAATACGCCTCCAACAACGATCGCCTCTACGACCTCGCGATCTGGAGCGGAGAGATGTTCTTCCCCGAGAGCGTCGATCGCGAGCTGATCGAGGCGTATTTCGGGCGCTACGACAAGGCATCGTTCGCCCGCCTAATGGTGCACAAAGCACTCGCCGACGTGAAATGGTCGACCTGGGCGATGGTGCAGAACACCATCTCCACCCTCGATTTCGACTTCTACAAATACGGAATCTGGAAACACATGCGGGCGCGCTCGATCATGAACGATCCGCGCTGGCCGATCTTTCTGAAGGCGCTCTGATCACTGGGCTTCATCGCCGCGGCGCCGAGACGATCGTCTCGGCGAGCGAGCCCGGCGATGCCATGCTCCCTCTCGCGGATCCCGGTCACGATGGCCGGCCCGCGACCTCATCCGTCGGATTCGATCCGTACCTGGATATCGCCCCCGTTCCTGCGGGTCGGGTAGGTGCGGAGGTCGCGAAAGAACCATCCCGGCGAGACGGCACCGTCCGTCAGCGCGAACCATGCCGCGTGCCTTGGGCAGAACAGGCGTCCCCCGGAGCAATGGCCGAGGGCGAGATCCGCCCCTTCATGCGGGCAGGCCCGTTCCGCCGCGAAGATGCCGTCACCGTCCCGCACGAGCACGAGATGGCGCCCGGCGACGAAGACGGGGAGAATGGCCCGGCCGTCCAGGGCCCCGATCCGGCAGGCATGGATCCAGGCCCCGCCTTCAACCGCCGAGATAGGCTTGGCGCACATGCGGGTCCGCGATCAGCGTAGAGCCCGGCCCCGCCAGTACGATGCGGCCAGTCTCCAGCAGGTAGGCGTAGTCGCAGAGTTCGAGGGCCGCGAAGGCGTTCTGCTCCACGAGGAGGACCGTGGTGCCGGCGTCGCAGATCGCCCGGATGACGGCGAACATGCGCTCGACGATATTAGGGGCGAGCCCCAGCGAAGGCTCGTCGAACAGGACGAGCCGGGGGCGGGACATCAGCGCACGGCCGATGGCCAGCATCTGCTGCTCGCCCCCCGAAAGGGTGCCGGCAGCCTGGTGCTTGCGCTCGGCGAGGCGCGGGAACTCGCCATAGATGCGCGCGAGATCGGCGGACACCCCGGGCGGATCGCGCCGCAGGTAGGCGCCCATGGCGAGGTTCTCCGCGACGCTCATCTGCGGGAACACCCGCCGCCCCTCCGGGCAATGGGCGATGCCCTGGGCCAGCACCTTGCGCGGGTCGGTGCCGGTGATGTCCCGGCCGGCGAAGTGAATGCTACCCGAGCGCGCCGGGATGAGTCCCGAGACGGCCCGAAGCGTCGTCGACTTGCCGGCGCCGTTGGCGCCGACCAACGCCACGAGCTGTCCCTCCTCGACCTTGAGCGAGAGCCCCTTCAGGGCCGTCACCGTGCCATAGCCGCAGACGAGATCGCGGATCTCAAGCATCGATCGTCTCCCTGGCGGCCTGTGCGGCTTCGCGCGCGGCACTTCCCTGGCCGAGATAGGCTTCGATCACGGCCGGATCGGCACGGATCGCCGCCGGCGGCCCCTCGGCGATGAGGCGGCCGTAATTCAGGACCACGATCCGGTCGGACACTTCCATGACCATCGGCATGTCGTGCTCGACGAGGAGGATGGTGACGCCGCGCTCGCGGATCGAGCGGATCAGACGCACGAAGACCTGGGTCTCGGAGGCGTTCATGCCGGAGACCGGCTCGTCGAGCAGCAGCATGGCAGGCTCGGTGGCCAGGGCCAGCGCGACCCCGACGAGGCGCTGTTCGCCATAGGCCAGGGACCCGGCTTTCTCCTGGGCCCGGCCGGAGAGCCCGACCCAGTCGAGGAGTTCACGGGCCCGGTCTCGCAGAGCCGCCTCGCCGGTGCGGTCCCGCCCGAGCAGCGTGTCGACCAGCCGCGCGCGGCCCCGCCGATGCAGGCCGATCATCACATTGTCGAACACGGTGTCGTCGGGGAACACGCTGGTGCGCTGGAACGTCCGACTCAGGCCTAGACGGACGATCTCATGTGGCTGCAACCCCTGGAGGCTGGTGCCGCGGAACCGGACCTGACCCTGGCTGGGCTTCAGGAAGCCCGTCACCACGTTGAAGGCCGTCGTCTTGCCGGCCCCGTTCGGGCCGATCAGGCTGACGATCTCGCCGGGATGGACGTCGAAATGCAGGTCGGCGATGGCGACGAGGCCGCCGAAGCGCACGCCGACATGGTCCACCGACAGGATGGGAGCGCGGATCTCGCTCATGGCCTGGCCTCCACGGGCATCCGGGCGGGTGCACCACCGGGCGCGTGACGGCGCGTGGCGAGACGGGCGAGGCCCGGCACGATGCCCCGGGGCATGACGAACTGGATCACGATCAGCACGAGGCCGAACACCATCCATTGCGCCTCCGGCACCATGACCGGCCGCAGGGCGACGGGAAGCAGGCCGAAGATCAGGCCGCCGACGACGGGGCCGAGCAGCGTGCCCTTGCCGCCGCCCACCACCATGATGACCATGGTCACCGTGGTGGAGAACAGGAACACGTCGGGATCGATGATGCGCAGGTAATGGGCGTAGAGGCTGCCGGCCGCCCCCGCCATCGCCGCCGAGATCACCGCCGCGAGGGTCAGGGTCCGGGTGGCGTTGATGCCGACCGAGAGGGCCAGGGACTCGTTCTCCTTCAGGCCCCGCATGGCCCGTCCGAAGCGCGAACGCACGAGGCGGGCGATGAGGGCGTAGCAGAGCGTGCCGACCACGAGGACGAGGTAGTAGTTCTGCAGCTTCGTCCGCAGAGTGACGGAGCCGAGGCCGGGCAGGCCGAGGCTGAAGGGTGGGATGCCCGTCAGCGCCAGGGGGCCCTGCGTCAGCTCCACCCAGTTGAGGGCGACGAGCCGCACCACCTCGGCGAAGGAGATCGTCACGATGACGAAATAGGCACCCCGCACCCGGAAGGAGAGGCGGCCGACGAGGTAGCCGCAGGCGGCCGTCGCCAGCACGGCGAGGCCGAAGCCCACCATAGGCGGCCACGGCTCGTGTACGATGCGAAGGCCCCAGAGCAGCTCCACGTCGAAGCCGAGGCTCGTAAGGGCGCTGACATAGGCGCCGATGCCGAAGAAGGCGATGTGCCCGAGGCTGAGCTGCCCGGTGAAGCCGAGCAGCAGGTTCAGGCTCATGGCCGCGATGGTGACGATGCCCGTCGTGATCAGCGCGTTCAGCAGGTAGGGGTTGTGGCCCAGCGCGAAGGGCAGGGCGGCCAGCGCCGCCAGGAGGGCGAGAGCGGGGAGGTGCCGGGTCATCCGATACGCTCCGCCTTGGCGAAGAGGCCGGTCGGCTTGAAGATCAGCACCGCGATGATGATCAGGAAGCCCATGGCGTCCCGGTAGCCCGACGAGATGTAGCCGGCGCCCAGCTCCTCGGCCAGCGCCAGGATGAAGCCGCCGATGGCCGCCCCGGTGATGTTGCCGAGCCCGCCGAGAATCACGATGGCGAAGGCCTTCAGCTCGGCCATGCCGCCCATCTGCGGGAAGACCACGTAGACCGGCCCGAGGAGCGCGCCGGCCGCTGCCGCGAGGCTGGAGCCGACGGCGAAGGTCGCCGTGTAGATGAGCCGCACGTTGACCCCCATCAGCGAGGCCGTGTCATGGTCCTGGAAGGTGGCCCGCATGGCGAGGCCGAGGCGGGTCCGGTTGATGAGCCAGTAGGTCAGGCCGATCAGCGCGAGGGCCGCGCCCAGCACGAACAGCCGCAGCCACGACACCGAAACGGGTCCGAGCTGGAGCGGCGCATCCGGGAAAGGGGTCGGAATCAATTTCGCGACGCCGCCGAACAGCCAGAGGGTGCCCGATTGCAGGACGATGCCGGCCCCGATCATCACCAGCATGGTCGTGTCCATGTCCGCGCCGCGCAACGGACGCAGCAGCACGAGGTCGAGGATTGCGCCGAGCAGGAGGCCGCCGAGGATCGCGGTCGGCAGAGCGGCGAAGAAGCCGAGCCCGAGGGCGGTGACGGCGAGGTACATGATGTAGGCGCCCACCGTGTAGAGGGCGCCGTGGGTGAAGTTCACCACGTTCATGATCCCGAAGATCAGGGTCAGCCCGATGCCCAGCAGGGCATAGGTTCCCCCCAGGACCAGGGTGTTGAGAAGGTGCTGCAGGAATTCGGTCATCGAGGCCTCGCCTGTAAGCAGGTGATACGGTCGTCGGCTGGGCGTCAGTGCAGAGTCAGCGAGCTTGGCGCGGGTCCCTGTCCGTCAGCGTGACGGCAATTGCGCGGGATGGGCGGCCCTCCTCCCCCTTGTGGGGAGGAGTTGGAGGTGGGGGTGGTTGAGCGACCCTCAGCTTGCGGGGGCAAGCGGAGCCACCCCCACTCCTAACCTCTCCCCACAAGGGGGAGAGGGACGCACTCTGCCTGCAAAAACAGATGGGGGAATCCAGTAGCCCTAAGGAAAAGAGCCTGTTCCGCATGTGATACCCGAGGGGTGCGAGCCGGGAGGCATGCGCCCGGCTAAAGCGTCGGCACCACGACCTTCCCGCCGTCGATCTTGACGAGATAGACGTCCGGCTTGCTCTGGCCGCTCTCGGACCCGGCGGGGCCGGCCTTGGCGAAGCGGATCTGTCCGTTGAGGCCGGTGAAATCGACCGACCAGAACCCCTTCTTGATCGAGGCCGCATCGGCGGCGCCGCCCTTTTCGATGGCCGCCGCGATGGCGCGGATGCCGTCGTAGCCCCGGAAGCTCTCGGTGACGCCGGCGAACTCGAAGCCGCGCTTCTTCCACTCGCCGATGAAATAGGCGGTAGCCGCCGGGTTCGGGGTCTTCTCCGGGTACCAGGGCAGGAAGGTGGTGAGATGCATCGTTCCCTCGGCGGCGTTGCCCGCCTGGGCGATGATCTGGTCGGGGTTCTGGGAGCCGCCGGTGGTGATGATCCGCTTCTTGAGGCCGAGCGCCGCCCTCTGCTTGAACAGGAGCGTCAGCTGATCGACGGCAGCCGTGATCATGATCGTGTCGGCATCCGAGCCCTTCAACTTGGAGAGCTGAGCGCTCATGTCCTGCGCGCCCTGGTCCATGGTCTCCACGAGGCCGACCGTGACGCCCTTGCCCTTGAGCATCTTGCCGAAATCGGCCGCCGCCCCCCGGCCCCAGTCGTTGTTGATGGCGAGGAAATCGACCTTCTTCAGCCCGAGCTTCTCCACCATCGGCGCGAAAGCCTCAGCTTCCAGGGCCGAGGGCGGCGAGATGCGGAAGACGTAGGGGTTGCCCGAAGTGGTGATCTTGCCCGACGACGAGGTCTCCACCAGCATCGCGGTCTCGTAATCGGCGAGCTTGGGCATCACCGCGAGCGTCAGGCTGGAACCCCAGGCGCCCATGAGCACCGGGGTCTTGTCGCTGGTGATCAATTTCTCGGCCACCGCCGCCGCCTCGGTGGGGTTGCTCTTGTTGTCCTCGACGACGAGTTCGAGCTTCTTTCCCAAGACACCGCCCTTGGCGTTGATCTCGTCGGCGGCGATCCGGGCGCCGTTGACCACGTAGGTGCCCGATGCCGCGAACGGACCGGTGAGGGGCTCGTTGACGCCGATCCGGATCGCCTGCGCGTGGGCCACCCCCGCCGACAGGACGAAGGCGAGGGTCAAGGCGGGAATCGTGTGGCTGCGCGTCATGGTGGTCTCCGGTCTTGAGCAGGATCGCGGGCAGAATCGCGGGGAGGAGGCGATGGTCAGGGACGGCGGCCCCATGCGGCGAGGCGCCGGCGCAGGGAAGTCCTCAGCATCGTGAGGAGCAGGCGCAGGGGGTTGAGGCCCGTGGCAGCCGGGGCCGGCGCACCGGAGAGGCGGGCTTCGAGGTTCGCGGCGAAGTCGGCCCCGAGGCGTCCGGCGAGGTCGCGCACGAGCCCCGGCCGCCCGAACTGCGCCAGCGGCCCCTTGAGGGTGTAGCCGACGGTAAGATCAATCCGGGCGGTTCCGGGGGGCTCGCCCGGCCCGACGCGGTAGCGGATCTCGCCCTGCGTGGCGGAGCGTCCGCCCGCGTCGCTGCCGGCACCGAGGATGCGTCCCGTGCGGGCCGCCTCATCGCGAAAGATCCGGGCGCGGCCGCGAAAGCGCGCGGCGATCGGCCCGATCCGCACCTGAAGCGCGCCCTCGACCGCGTCCGAGTTCGGCTGGCCCGTCAGCATGGCGCCGGGCAGGCAGGCAGCCACGGCCTCGACGTCGCCGAACAGAGCGAAGACGGTGTCGGGCGGGTGCGCCACGGTGAAGGACTGGTCGAACCGGTGGGCCGGCACGAAATCGCCGTCGAGATCGGCGATCGACGGCGCGGCCTCGGCCTGTGCAACGGGGCGCAGGGGCGTGCGGGCCGCATCCGATGCAGTGCCGGACGACGTGCCGAGGCGCGCGCCGACGGGGCCGAGGCCGCGCTGTCCGCCGGTCGTCGGCGCGATGCCGCGGGCGCGACGCTCGGCGATGACGCTGCGCACCGCTCGGACGATGCCGACATAACCGGTGCAGCGGCACAGGTTGCCCGAGAGGCCGGCGCGGATGCGGCGCTCGTCGGCGTCGGGCAGGCGCAGGACGAGGTCGCGGGCGGCGATGAGCATGCCGGGCGTGCAGTAGCCGCACTGGAGGGCATGCTCGCGGTTGAACGCCGCCCGCAACTCACCGGCGACCGGGTCGTCGTCGAGCCCTTCGATAGTGGTCACCTCGGCGCCAGCGCAGGCGCCGGAGAAGGTCAGGCAGGCGCGGGCCGGCTCGCCGTCGAGCAGCACCGTGCAGGCCCCGCAGATTCCGTGCTCGCAGCCGAGATGGGTCCCGGTCAGGTCGAGGGTGTCGCGCAGGACGTCGCCGAGATGCGTGCGCGGCTCGGCCCGCAGGCTGCGCGCACGACCGTTCACGGTGAAGTTTAGCGGCAGGCGGTCGTCGCGAAGGGCGGACGCGGCGGTGCTCATGCGGCCTCGCTGACAGTAGGTGTGAGGGAGGGCGGCGCGGCGGCCGCCTGCGCGATGGCGCGGCCCAGCACGGTGACGTGGACGTGACGGTCGACGGCGTCGGTCATCCCGGCCCCACGCAGGCGCGCATCGGCGGCCCGGGCATCGAAGCGTTCGGCGAAGTCAGGCCCGATCCGGCCGCCGAACAGGTCGGATGCGTCCGGGATCACGAGGGGCGCACGCTCGATGGCGCCGATCACCACACGGCCGCGCCCGGCATGGGGCTCGATCCGCACGGCCCCGATGGCGTGGGCGAACTCGCCGATCTTGGAGCAATGCTTGACGTAGCCCCAGGCAGTGCCGGGAGGGAGGGCGGGAATCCGCACGGCGACCAGCATTTCACCGGGCGCCAGGGCCACGTCGAGGGCGCCGGTGACGAAGTCCTCCAGGGCCAGCCGGCGGCGACCGGATGTCGAGGCCAGTTCGACTTCGGCGCCGAGCGCGATCAGCGACGTGACCCAGTCGGCGGCCGGATCGGCATGGACGAGGGAGCCGCCGATCGTGCCGCGATTGCGCACCGGCCGGTAGGCGATAGCCATCGCTACCCGCGCCATGGCGCCGCCCGTGAGGTCGGGCACGCGCCCGTCCTCGATATCCGCGTGGGTGACGCAGGCACCAAGCACCAGGGTCTCGCCTTCGACGGACGCCCGGCGCAGTTCGGGGATGCCCGTGATGTCGAGGACGAGCTCGGGTTCGACGAGGCGCAGGTTCAGCATCGGTCCGAGGGATTGCCCCCCGGCCATCAGCTTCACGCTGCCCTCGGCGGTGGCGAGCCGGGCGAGCAGGGCGGACAGATCGCCGGGGCGCTCATAGGCGAAGCGGGCGGGTTTCATGCGGCCTCCCGGCTGCGGGCAGAGGCCGCGTCACGGGCCTCCAGCACGGCCTCGACGATGCGGTGCTGGCTCACCGGCGCATGCAGCATCGCCACACCGAGGGGACGCAGGGCGTCGTTGATGGCGTTGGCGAGCGCAGCCGGGGGCGCGATGGCCCCGCCCTCGCCGATCCCCTTCACGCCGAACTGCGTGTAGGGGGAGGGGGTCTCCATGTGGTCGATGCGGGGTTCGGGCACCTCCGCCGGCCCCGGCAGGAGGTAGTCGGCGAAGGTGGAGGCCAGCGGCTGGCCCCGGGAATCGAAGCGCATCTCCTCGTAGAGGGCCGTACCGATCCCCTGCGCGAGGCCGCCATAGATCTGGCCGTCCACCACCAGCGGGTTCACCAGGGTGCCGCCATCCTCGACGATGACGTAGTCGAGGATTTCCACCGCCCCGAGATCGGGGTCCACGGCGACGAGGGCCGCATGGGCCGCGTACGAGAAGGTGCCGGAATCGCGTTGCGGCTTGTAACCGGCGGTGACTTCGAGGCCGCCCGGATTCACGTCCAGGCTCAAATCCTGCGGGCGCCGGTACCAGGTGTGGGCGATCTGCGCAAGGCCGACATCGCCCAAGGGACCGATGACGCGGCCCGCCTCGAAACGGCAGTCCGCCGGGTCGGCCTGGAGCAGGTGCGCCCCGATGCGGAGCGCCCGCAAGCTGAGTTCGCGGCAGGCCGCCGCCACGGCGCCACCGGCCATCACCATGACGCGCGAGCCCCAGGAGCCCGTGGAATACGGCGTCATCGCGGTGTCGCCATGGACAAGGCGCGTCCGCGCCACCGGCACACCGAGGATCTCGTGCGCCACTTGGGCCAGGGTCGTCTCCAATCCCTGCCCGTGGGAATGGGCACCGATCCGGAGTTCGAGCCCGCCATCGGGGGTGAGGCGCGCACCCGCCTGCTCGTGGCCCGGCACCATGGGGATGCCCCAGCCGGAATAGACCGAGGTGCCGTGCGCCGCCTGCTCGCAGTAGATCGAAAGCCCGAGGCCGATGCGGCGCCCGTCGGGCTCGGGAATCCGCTGGCGCGCCCGTACGGCGTCGACGTCGATGGCTTTCAGGGCGCGTCTCAGCGCCTGCGGATAGTCGCCGCTGTCGAAATGCTTGGCGGTGATGTTGTCGAAGGGCATCTGCTCGGCCCGCACGAGGTTCTTCTCGCGCACCGTCCAGGGCTCGAGGCCGGCCTCGGCCGCCACCGCATCAAGGATCAGTTCCATGGCAAAGCAGACGCCGGTCCGGGCGACCCCGCGATAGGGCAGGATCGGGCACTTGTTGGTGGCGACCGACCAGGTCCGGCAGCGATAGGCCGGGAAGTCGTAAGGGCCGGGCAGGATGCTCGCCACCTGCGCGGCCTCGAGGCAGGCGGAGAACGGGTAGGCCGAATAGGCCCCGGAATCGACGGTGGCCTCGCAATCGATGCCCCGGAGGGTGCCGTCCCGCTCCGCATAGGCGGTGATGCGGTAATGGTGCTCGCGGCAATTGGCGTTTGCGGTGAGGTGTTCGCGCCGGTCTTCCAGCCAGCGCACGGGGTGGCCGACGCGGAGCGCCAGCCAGGCGAGGCAGACATCCTCGGCGAGCAGGATCGCCTTGTAGCCGAAGCCGCCGCCGACATCGGGCGAGACGATGCGCAGGCGCCCCTGCTCGATCCCGAGACATTCGGAGAGGCCGTTGCGCACGATATGCGGCATCTGGCTCGCCGTGTGGACCACGAGCTGATCCATGCGGTGGTCGAGATGCACCACCGTGCCCCGCCCCTCGATGGGCGCCATGCACTGGCGTCCGGTGGAGATGGTCCGCGAGACCTTGATCGGGGCATCGAGCGCCGAAGCGAAGTTCACGTCGACCAGGGTCTCCAGGAAGACGTTGTCGCCCCAATGCTCGTTGACCAGGGCGGAGCCGGGCTCGCGGGCGGCGAGCATGTCGTGCACGGCCGGAAGCTCTTCGAGATCGAGGACGATGGCGGCGGCGATGTCCTCGGCTTGCGCTCGCGTCGGCGCGAGGCAGATCGCCAGCAATTCGCCGACCTGCCGGACCTTGTCCTTGGCGAGGACCGGCTGCTCGGAGACCTTGAAGCCGGCGAGCCCCGAGACGGCCCGGATCGGCTGCACGTCCGCGAGGTCGGCCGCCGTGAACACTTGGTGGCGAAACGCCTCCGGTACGTGGATCGACCGGATGCGGGCATGCGCCAGGGGGCTGCGGACGAAGGCGACGTCCTGCAGGCCGGGTAGGCGCAGGTCGCCGACATAGTGTCCGCGCCCGCGCATCAGGCGGTCGTCTTCCTTGCGGGGCAGGCGGGCGCCGACGCCCTCGGTGAGCAGGATCGCGTCGCTCATGCGTGTCTCCCCTCGATGAGATCGATCGCGGCGCGCACCAGCACGCCGCCGGGACGACGCAGTTCGCTCAAGATCGAGAAGTGTTCGGCCCCCGCGACGGGAAGGAGCGGCCCCGGCGCGTGGTGGGCGCTGCGCAGGGCGTGGAAGTCGCGGGCGTCGTGCACGAGGGCCGGGCGCTCGGCTGTGCCGTAGGCGATGGCCAGGGGTTTCCCCACCACCGGCAGGCGCAGGGGCGACAAGGCCGCAACCTCCGCGTCGGTGAGGAAGAGGGCCTGGTTCAGCCCGGTGTCGCGGATCGGTCCGAGTTCGTAGACGCCCGAGATCGCGAGCCCCGCCACCACGGCTGGGTGATGCAGCTGCATCGCCGCGAGATGCGCCCCCGCCGACCAGCCGGCGAGGACCAGTGGGCCACCGAGGCCGTGCGCCGGCCCGTGCTCGGCCAGCCAATCGAGGGCCAGGCCGATCTCCTCGACGATTTGCGTCAGGCTCGCCTCGGGGGCGAGGGTGTGGCCGGGCATCGCCACGGACCAGCCAGCAGCGGCGGGGCCTTCGGCGAAGCAGGCGAACAGGTCACGAGAATTGCGCTGCCAATAGCCGCCATGGATGAAGACGAGGCAGGGCGCCGCCGGGTTTGCCGCCGGATAGAGGTCGAGGGCCGTGCGGGGCGCCGACGCATAGGGGATGTCGAGGGCGCCCGGATGCGCAGCGCGGTAGGCGGCGGAGGCCGCGTTGCGCGCCGCGGCCTGGGCGGCGGCATCGGGCACCGCCGCGTTGTTGTCGTAGGCGGCATCGCGCGCTGCCCGGTCGAGGCAGGACCAATCGTGCCGGGGGTCGGGCGGCAGCGGGGACGGATCGGCCCTCATGCGGTCGTCTCCTTGGGTGCCAGGGTCAGGCCGCGATGGCGCTGGGCAGGATCGGCGAGTCGGCGTCGAAGCGACGGCCGGCGCGCAGGCAGAAGGCCGGCTGCAGCAGGCGCTGGGCGATGACCTGGGTGTCCTCGTTGTCGCGCAGGAGGAAGCGGCCGCGATGGTCGTGCAGCACCGAGACGTCGGCGGCGAAGCCCGGCGTCAGGGCACCGATCCGGTCGGACAGGCCCAGCATCTCCGCCGGATGCTTCGTTACCATGGGGACGACCTGTTCGAGGCTGAGGCCCAAAGCCATCATCGAACTCATGGCCTGGGTCAGGCTGAAGCGGGCTTGGCCCAGGAAGGGATGGTTCTCGTCGTCGTGGTGCTCGTCGGGCGTGCCCGCCGGCCGAGGCACCTCGGTGTTGTAGCCGTGCATGTCGGCGCCCAGCGTGTAGGGCACGACGCCCGCCGGCAGGGAGGCGCGGGCGACCCGATAGGAGAAGTGGCTGCCATGCCCGACATCGACCCGGAGGCCCGCATCCATCGCCGCCCGGATGATCGGGTGGACGACGCCCTCCTCATTGATGAAGCCGCCGGGATGCCGGGTGAACGGGTGGGCGAGGAAATCCCCGGGACGCAGCAGCGGGATCACCCGCTCCATGATGGTGTTGGCGTCCTCGCCATTGGCGCCGTTCTCGGGCAGGCCCCAGAGCTGGCCGAAATGCACGTAGAGCGGCAGGTCGGCCCGGCGGCTGATCTCGGCCGCCATCTCCATCACCTTGATGCCCCAGCGGGCGAAGCCCCCGATCTCCGCATGACCCTTGATGCCGCGCACGAGGTCGCGGTTCTCCACGGCCGACTTCACCGTGGCGTCGATGTCGACCCCGTCCGGGCTGTAGAGGTTCGGGTAGAAGTGACCTTCGAGGCCCCCGACCAGATAGGCGGAAAGGAACGCGTAGATCCGGGTTTCGGCCTTCTCCGCGATGAAGTGGCGGAAGCCCGGCAGGGTCATGCAGGACGCGCCGCCCTGGTCGATCACCGTGGTCACGCCCGAGCGCACGCCGACCATGTCCGGCGGCAGTCCGAACCGTCCGGTGACGTATTGGTAGACGTGCCCGTGGGTGTCGATCATCCCCGGCAGGACGAGCTTGCCGGAGACGTTCACCACCTCGGTGGCGGCGGACGGTATGATGCTGTCCTCGACGGCGGCGATCCGCCCGTCGCGGATGGCGACGTCCTTGATGCCATCGATGCCCGAGGCCGGACAGATGACCCGTCCGCCGCGCAGCAGCATGTCGTAGCGACCAGCGTCCATTCCGTCTCCTCCATCGTCGCGCGTCGGCCTTCGCCTTGCCTCGCACGGACGTGACCAGGGAAATGCGAAGCATGCTTCGTATATCTGCCAAGGCATGTTACGTGCCAGGAACCGTCCGGGCTTCGGATCGGGAGCGGGAGACGGGACGCAGATGAACGAAAGCGGGCTGGCTGAAGCGGATGCGGCGCCATCACCGGAGGCTCTTCAGCCCCTCGGAACGCCTTGGCTCCTGCCGGAACGGCCGGGTTTTCTGATGCGGCGGCTACATCAGATCCATGTCAGCCTATTTTCAGAGCGTTGTGGCGCTTTCCGCGTCACTCCCCTGCAGTACAGCCTGCTCTCTCTACTGGCAGAACGTGAGGAAGCCGACCAGACAACCTTGGCCAATGCGGTCGCCTTGGACAGGACGACGACGACCGGCGCCCTCAAACGCCTGGAGCTACGCGGATACGTCGAACGCTCTGCTTCGCCAACCGATCGGCGTTCTCAACGCTGTCGCCTGACCCAGGCAGGCCGTGCGCTGCTGGGGCAGATGGAGACGGCCGCGCGTCAGGCCCATGACGCGACGCTCGAACCCCTTTCGGAAGAGGAGCAGGCGACACTAATCCGGCTCATGAAGAAGATCACCGCCGCCCATCAGCAACGTCGGGACGCGGACGGGCTCGTGAATTGAGCGGCCCCGCAGAGAAGCGCCCGCAGGCCTCCAGCGCGCAGGCGGGTGACCGCCCGACGATCATGCAGAATGCACTGTCTCGCATCGCGGTTGAACACTTGGAACGCGCTTCCGCGGCGGTTCCCCGACATGGCGAACCGCCGGTGGAGCGGCATCGTCCGCCGACACCCGAAACTGTGCATCCGCTGTAATCGTGCCCTTCAGGAAGGCCATGACGGCCCGGATGCGGGGCACGAATTGAAGATCCGCGTGAACGTTGAGCCAGAGTTCCCGGGTCGTGAAGGCGCTCTCGTGCAGAACCGGAACGAGGTCGTCACGGGCCGTCACCGCAAAGCTCGGCAGCAGAACGAGGCCGAGCCCTCCGAGTGCCGCGCTCTTCTGCGCGATCATGCTGGTGGAGCGGAACACCGTCCGGGGCTCGTCGAGCACGTCGTCCAGCCAGCGGACGCAATCGACCTGTATGAGATCCTCGACGTAAGAGACGAAGCGGTGCTCCTTAAGCGCCCATAGATCGACGGGGCATCCATGCCGCGCGAGGTAGCTCGGCGCCGCATACAGGCCAAGCCGGAACGCTCCGATCTGCTCCGAGACCAACCCTCTCCCCGGTGGCTTGAAGAAGCTGAGGAAGAGGTCGGCCTCGCGACGGTTGACGTAGACGGTCTGAGCCGAGGTCACGAGGTCGATCATCAAGTCGGGGTGACGGACTCTCAAGCTCGAGAGGCGCTCGGCGAGGTACAGGGAGGCAATGCCCTCCATCGTGGCGAGCCGTACGCGCCCCCCGATACGGCCATCGCCAGAATGATCCTCGTGCCGGAGGGAGATGACCGCGCTCTCGACCTGCTCGGCATGCTGGAGCATGCGCTGCCCCATATCGCTGAGACGGAGCCCCGACGGCACGCGCTCGAAGAGTGCGAGGCCGAGGACGCTCTCCAGGTTCGCCAGCCTCCGGCTCACAGTGGATTGGTCGACCTTCAGGCGCTTGGCCGCGGCGGCGAGACTCCCGCCACGGGCGGCTCCCAGGAAGACCTTGATGTCGTTCCAGTCCAGGAGATCGAAGGTCTGCATGGTCGAAGCGGGCGCAAGATGTGCGCCAGTCGCCCCTGTGCGCCGGCCCGGACATCATCCCGGAGACATCCTGCAAGGCGCCTTGCAGAATTGCCCGCTTCGCAAGCCGATTCCACCACGTAACTTCGGCGTGGAAAGGGAAACCCCGATGCTCCCACGGTTCAAGGCCGCAGCAATTCACGCAGCACCCGTCTTCCTCGATGCCGCCGCGACCACCGCCAAGGCGGTCGCCCTGATCGAAGAAGCGGCCCGGGCCGGCGCCGCGCTGGTCGCCTTTCCCGAGACCTTCATCCCGGCCTTTCCGGTCTGGGCGGCCCTCTCGGCTCCCATCGACAACCACGATCTGTTCGCCCGCATGGCGGAGCAGTCGATCCTCGTCGACGGACCGGAGATCGCGCGGATCCGGCAGGCGGCGCGGGCAGCGGGCATCTTCGTATCGATCGGCATCAGCGAGCGATCGCCCGCCAGCGTGGGATGCCTTTGGAACGCAAACCTTTTCATCGGGGAGGATGGCACGATCCTCAACCACCACCGCAAGCTGATGCCGACCTATTACGAGAAGCTCATCTGGGCCTCGGGCGACGGGGCCGGGCTGAAGGTGGTGGAGACGGGGATCGGCCGCATCGGCCAGCTCATCTGCGGTGAGAACACCAACCCGCTCGCGCGCTATGCCCTGATGGCGCAGGGCGAGCAGTTCCACATCTCGTCCTGGCCTCCGGTCTGGCCGACACGTCGGCCGCAGGGCGGCGGCAATTACGACAACCTCGCCGCCAACCGCCTGCGCGCCAGTGCCCATTGCTTCGAGGCCAAGGCCTTCGGACTGGTCACGGCCGGCGTGCTGGACCGGGACGCCTACGACTTCCTGGCGGCGCGCGATCCGGGCGCCGCCGAGGTGCTCGACGGAACGCCGCGCGCCGCCTCGTTCTTCGTCGATCCGACCGGCACGCAGATCGGCGAGGCGCTGCAGGAGGAGGGGATTCTCTACGCGGAGATCGACCTCAACGCCTGCGTCGAGCCCAAGCAGTTCCACGACGTGGTGGGCTACTACAACCGCTTCGACGTCTTCGACCTCGCCGTGAACCGCCAGCGGCTCGCGCCCGCACAGTTCCGGGACGGTCCGGCGCTTGCGCCCGAGCCGCTGCCGCCTGTGGCGACCGGCGCGTGACTTGCTGACGCCAAGCCGAACCGCCCCTGCATTCCTGATCCCGACCGAGTCCCAAGCACAGAAGCCTTAGAGCACCCGAACAGACCCCTCGAAGCCAGACCGGAGAGACCCCTGATGCTCGATCGCCGCACGCTCCTCCTCGCCGGTGCCGCCGGCCTGATGCTGCCGGACCTGCGCGGTGCCCGCGCCCAGAGTCCCGCACAGATCGGCACCTTTCCGGAGGGGGTGGGCACGGATTCGGTGTTCGTGGGCCTCAACATGCCGTTGACCGGGGTGTTCTCCGGTGACGGCAGCGACCTCAAGCTCGGCTATGAGCTGGCCATCGCGCAGATCAACGCGGGCGGCGAGATCCCCGCTGCCTGGGGCCTCAAGGGAAAGGGCGTGCTCGGGCGCCAGATCCGCCACAAGATCGCCGACACCGAGGGCAAGCCCAACGTCGCGGTCCAGGCCGCGACCCAGTTCATCCAGCGCGACAAGGCAATCCTGTTCCAGGGCTCCGTCAGCAGCGCCGAAGCCATCGCCCTCGAGGAGCTCGCGAGCCGCGACAAGGTCCTCTACATGGTCGGCATCGCCGGCTCGAACGACGTCACCGGCAAGAACTGCCAACGCTACGGCTTCCGCTCGCAGCAGAACGCCTACATGGCGGCCAAAGCCCTCGCGCCCGTCGTCGCCAAGGCATTGGGCAAGAACCTCAAGGCCGCCTTCCTCGTCCCCGACTATACCTATGGCCAGACGGTCTACGATTCCTTCTCAAAATTCTCGAAGGAGCAGGGCTGGACACAGGTTCTGAAGGAGACGGTGCCCCTGGGCACGGCCGATTACAGCTCGGCGCTTCTCAACATCGCCAACAGCGGCGCCGATGTCTTCGTCAATATCTGCTTCGGGTCCGACGCGGTGGCCTCCACGAAGCAAGCCGAACAGTTCGGCGTCCTCTCCAGCATGAAGCTCGTGGTGCCCAACCTCTCCTCCTTCCAGGACAAGGAGGTGGGGCCCGAGCTGATGCAGGGCGTCTACGGCTCCTGCGATTTCTGGTGGACGCTGGAGGACCGCTATCCCCTGGCCAAGACCTTCGTCGAGGCGTTCTTTGCCCGAAACAAGTACCGTCCGCGCTGGGGCGCCCACATCGCCTACATGCAGACCTACCTCTGGGCACTCTCGGTGGAGCGGGCAGGGGGGTTCAACCCTGTCGACATCATCAAGGTGATGGAGGGCTCGAAGTCCCAGCCCTACGAGACCACGATCGGCCGCGTCTATTACAGGGCAGAGGACCACCAGATGGTCCGGCCGATCCCGATCCTGCGCGGCAAGGCGCCTTCGGCCATGAAGGGCCCGGAGGATTTCTACGAAGTCGTCGATCTCGTCGACGGCGAGACGGTGATGAACCCGCCCGACCTGTTCGGGTGCAAGCTCGGCCCCTACACCTGAGGCACACGACCATGCCGAGCACCGCCGTCCTCCTTTCCCAGGCCTTCAACGGCCTCGCCCTCGGCAGCCTGCTGGCGCTGGTCTCCAGCGGGCTCACCATCATCCTGGGCACGCTGGGCGTGCTCAACTTCGCCCATGGCGCATTGTTCGCGGTGGGCGCCTACACCGCCTTCGTGATGATGCAGGCGACGCACTCCTTCGTGCTCGCCCTGCTCGGCGGCTGCGCCGTGATGCTCATCATCGGCTTTGCCATGGAGCGGCTCATCATCCGCCATTTCTACGCCCGGCCGGACGAGGACCAGATCCTCGTCACCTACGGGATCGGCATGGTGCTGGTGGAAGCCTTGCGGACCTGGTTCGGCGGCAACAGCCAGCGGGTGCCCGTCCCCTCCTGGGGTACCGGCGCGACGAAGCTCGGCTTTCTGGTCTACCCGACCTACCGTCTCCAGCTGATCGGCATCATCGCGGCGCTGCTGGTGGGCCTCTACCTTGTCCTGTACCGGACCTCGGTGGGACTGGTCGTGCGGGCCGGCATCGAGAATGCCGGCATGGTCGGCATCCTCGGCATCGACGTGCGACGCACCTTCCTATTCGTCTTCGCGGTGGGCATCGTCGCCGTCGGCCTCGCCGGCATGCTCTACGCCCCCGTCGTCGCGGTCACGCCCGACATGGGCGCGAGCTTCATGGTTCAGTCCTTCGTGGTGATCGTGCTGGGGGGCCTCGGCTCCTTCCCCGGCGCCATCGTCGGCGGCCTGATCGCGGGCGAAATCATCAGCCTGACCAGTGCCTTCAACTCCGCCTATTCGGAGGTGATGCTCTACGGCCTGATGGCCCTCGTCCTGGTGGCGCGGCCGCAAGGGCTGTTCGGCACGGAGGGCCGGGTCTGATGGGCGCCCGTCCGCTGCGCAGAGCCTGGCCCGAACTCGCCCTCCTCGTCGTCCTCCTCACCGCGCCGATCCTCCTGCCGCCGCTCGGCTTCTCGCACGACCTGCTGTCGCGGGCGCTCAACTGGGCGCTGTTCGGCCTCGGCCTCGACATCCTGTTCGGGCTCGCCGGCCTGCTCTCCTTCGGCCAGGCGGCCTTCTACGGGGCAGGCGGGTTCGTCGCCGCCTATTTGCTGGTCTCGGGTCTGATCCAGAGTGTCTGGCTCGCCTTCCTGATCGGCACCCTGGCGGCCGGCCTGTTCGGCCTCGCGGTCGGCTGGCTCGCCGTGCGACGCATCGGCATCTACTTCGCCATGATCACCCTGGCCTTCGGGCAGATGGCCTATTTCATCCAGAACTCGCCGCTTTCCGACTATACCGGCGGTGAGAACGGCATCGCGGGGGTTCCGGTGCCGGTGATCGGCTTCGGGACGTGGGCCGTGCGGATCACCGCCGGCCTCCCCATGTACGCGCTCCTCGCGGCGACCTTCTTCCTCGGCTTCGTGCTGGCCCGGCGCATCGTGCACTCGCCGGTCGGGCTCATCCTGAAAGCGATCAAGGAGAACACCCCGCGCGTGGCCATGCTCGGCCACGACGTGCCGGCCTACAAGCTCGCGGCCTTCACCATCGCGGCCCTCTATGCGGGCCTCGCCGGCGCGATGCTGGGTTCCTTCCAGAGCTACATGCCGCCGGACGCCTTCGCGCTGGAGACCTCGGGCCAGCTGGTGGTGCAGACCATCGTGGGCGGGGTCGGAACGCTCGTGGGGCCCCTCGTGGGCGCCGTGCTCTGGCTGTGGCTGCGCGACAACCTCCAGCTCATTCCGGGCTTCGGCTCCCTCTGGAAGCTGATCCTGGGCGTAGCCTTCATCGGCTTGGTGATGGGCCTGCGGCGCGGCATCTGCGGAGAGATCCTGCATCGCTGGCAACAGCGCGGCGAGGCGATCCGTCTCCGCGCCGCGAAGGCACGCACGGAGGCGATCGAGGACGCCATCGCTTCGGGAGGTATCGTCGCGCCGGAAATCCCGGCCGAGGTCGCGCTGCCCATGCCACGACCGGCGGTGGACGGTCGCACCGCCCATGCGGAGATCGCATTGGAAGCTCGAGGGCTCGCCCGACATTACGGGGGCCTCAAGGCCGTGGACGGCGTGAGTTTCCAGGTCCGGCGCGGCTCGATCCATGCGGTGATCGGCCCGAACGGCGCCGGCAAGAGCACGCTCTTCAAGATGCTCTCCGACGAGGTGACCCCAAGCGCGGGATCGGTCCTGCTATTCGGCGAGCGGCTCACGGGGGCGGGCGTGACGGAGGCGACGCAGCGCGGCGTCGCCAAGAGCAACCAGCTCAACCAGCTCTTTCTCAACCTCTCCGTACGGGAGAACCTGCGGGTGGCGGCCCTCGCCAGGGCTCGCGGGCGATTCCGTCTCGACCTTCTCGCCCCAGCCACGGGCCGGGCGGAGGTGGAGGCGCAGGTCGAGACCATGCTGGGCATCCTCGATCTCGGGATGCGGGCCGAGACGCGCGTCGGCATCCTCGCCTATGGCGAGAAGCGCCGGCTCGAGATCGGCATGGCCTTGGCCACCAGCCCCAACGTTCTCCTCCTCGACGAGCCACTGGCCGGCATGAGCCCCTCGGAACGCGTCGCGACCTGCGCACTCATCAGGCGGATCGGTCGTTCCTGCACGATCCTCCTCGTCGAACACGACCTCGATGCCGTCTTCGATCTCGCCGAGCGAATCACCGTCCTGAGCGAAGGGCGCCTTCTCGCGGACGGGCCCGCCGAGACCGTGCGCCGCGACCCGGCGGTGCAGAAGGCCTATCTGGGTGCTGCCCCGGATGAAGCCTCCGGCGAGGGGACCACGATCCTGGGAGCCACGCATGAGCCTGCTTGAGGTCGAGGGCATCAACACCCTCTATGGGGATTCGCACGTCCTCTTCGACGTCTCGCTCCGGGTCGAGGAGAACGAGGTCGTGGCCCTGCTCGGCCGCAACGGGGCCGGCAAGACCACGACGCTCCGGACCCTGATGGGCGCCCTCTCCCCACGTAGCGGCACGATCCGCCTCGACGGCAAACAGATCCAGGGATTACCACCCGAGAAGATCGCGCGGGTCGGCATGCAGCTCGTGCCCGAAGAACGCGCCATCTTCGGCACCCTCACGGTGGAGGAGAACCTGCGCGTCGCCCGCCTCACCGCACCGAAGGGCTGGTCCCTCGACCGGGTCTGGGAAGTCTTCCCGCGCCTGAAGGAGCGCCGGACGTCGCGGGGCCGGACCTTGTCGGGCGGCGAGCAGCAGATGCTGTCGATCGCCCGAGCACTCATCCGCGACCCCAGGATCATCCTCCTCGACGAACCGTTCGAGGGCCTGGCGCCGCTGATCGTGCAGGACCTGATCGCCCTCACGCGCCGCCTCGCCCAGGAGGGCCGGACGATCGTCGTGGTGGAGCAGAACGTGGCCGCGGTGCTCAGCTTCGCCCAGCGGGTCTACGGCTTCAACAACGGCCACGTCGTCTATGAAGGATCGGCGGCCGACCTTCGCCGCGACCCCTCGCCGATGCGCGCCTTCATGGGGCTGGCCGCATGAGGTCCACCGTCTTCCTAGGCAATGGCCCGGCCCCCCTCTCGACCCAGGCGGTTTCCATGCGATCCTGAGCGTCCGAACCCCGTTCCGAGAAGGCGGTCGCTCGCGGCCGAATCGTTCATGCGCCGCTTCCGTCACGCCAAGATCGTCGCCACCGTCGGCCCCGCCAGCGCGTCGCCCGAGATGCTGCGCCGGCTGTTCCTGGCGGGCGTCGACACCTTCCGCCTCAATTTCAGCCACGGCACGCAGGCCGACCACGCGGTGGTCCATGCCGCGATCCGCGCGCTCGAGCACGAGGTGGGCCGGCCCATCGGCATTCTGCAGGATCTCCAGGGCCCCAAGATCCGCCTGGGAACACTCGCCGGCGGCCGCCTCGACGTGGTCCCGGGTGAGAGCCTCCGCTTCGTCCTCGATGGCGCCGAAGGCGGGCGCGACGCCATCCCCCTTCCGCACCCGGAGATCTTCGCCGCCGTCGCGCCGGGGCAGGACCTGCTCATCGACGACGGTCGCGTGCGGGTGCGTGTCACCGGCCTCACCCGCGACAGCATCATCGCCGAGGTGGTGATCGGCGGCACCCTCTCGAACCGCAAGGGCGTCAACCTCCCCGGCACGTTGCTGGACGTCTCGCCGCTCACCGCCAAGGACCGGGCCGACCTCGCCTTCGGGCTGGAGCTCGGCGTCGACTGGGTCGCGCTCTCCTTCGTGCAGAAGCCCTCCGACGTGATCGAAGCGCGCGGGCTGATCGGCGACCGGGCCGGCATCATGACCAAGGTGGAGAAGCCCCAGGCCCTGGAGCGCATCGACGACATCATCCGCCTCTCGGACGCCGTGATGGTGGCGCGCGGCGACCTCGGCGTGGAGATCCCGCAGGAGGACGTTCCGGGGCGCCAGAAGGAGCTGATCCGCGCCTGCCGCCTCGCGGTGAAGCCCGTGGTGGTGGCGACCCAGATGCTCGATTCGATGGTCTCGGCCCCGACACCGACCCGGGCCGAAGCTTCGGACGTCGCCACCGCGATCTATGACGGGGCGGATGCGGTGATGCTCTCGGCGGAATCCGCCACGGGAAAATTTCCCGTGGAGACCGTGGAAATGATGGCCCGGATCATCCATCGCACCGAGACGCACAAGCTCTACCGCTCGCTCATCACCGCCTCGGACCCCGACGAGGAGGAAACGCCACCGCACGCCATCGCCTCCGCGACGGCCAGCCTCGCCGATGCGGTGAACGCCGCCGCCATCGTGGCCTACACGCTCAGCGGAACCACCGCCGCACGCATCGCACGCCGGCGCCCGGAGGTGCCGATCCTGGCGCTCACGCCGGACCTCGCGACCTCGCGCCGGCTCTGCCTGCTCTGGGGCGCGCACAGCGTCCAGGCCGCGGAGGTCACCACCTACGAGGAGATGGTGGCGGGCGCCATCGACCAAGCCGTGAAAGAGGGCTTCGCCAAGCCCACGGATCTCGTCGTCATCACCGCCGGCATCCCTTTCGCCGTGGCGGGTACGACGAACAACGTCCGCATCGCTCACGTGCCGCCGGCATAGGCCGTATCAGCCGGAGCGCGCGACCACGGTCCGATCAAGGGGCACGCCTTGGCGACCCGGCCCAAACCCGGCCGGTTAGCCCGCAAGCCGCGCGATCCTTGCGTCGGACCGGTCTCTACGGTTCTGTGACGATCGATGCGAGAAACTCCGGGACGGGCAGCCTACGAGCCGGATAGATCGTGGCTCGCTGCGTCGGCCTACGACGAGAAGGATTTCCATGCGTACGACCGCGTCTCTGGCCCTCGCCGTCCTCATGGCGCTGGCGCCGCTCGCCGCCCGGTCCGCTCCGGACGACACCGTGCTCGCAGCGGTGAAGGCGCAGGACGGCCCGTATCTCGAGACGCTGAAGGGGTTGGTCGATCTCGATAGCGGCACCGGCGACGTGTCCGGCCTGTCCAAGGTCGAGGCGCTCCTAAAGGCTCGCCTCGAAGCCTCGGGACTCGCAGTCAGCACCCGCAACGCCCCCGTCTTCGGCGGAAACACGGTGATCGGTACGCGATCGGGCAGCGGCACGCGCAAGATCATGCTGCTGGTGCATTACGACACCGTGTTCGGCACGGGCGACGCTGCCAAGCGCCCCTATACCGAGCGCGACGGCCGCGCCTATGGACCGGGTGTCGCCGATGCGAAGGGCGGCATCGCGATGATCCTGCACCTCCTTTCCATCCTGGAGACCTTGCGGTTCGACGGTTACGGTACCCTCACGGTGGTCTTCAATCCCGATGAGGAGCGCGGCTCGCGTGGGTCGCGCGACGAGATCGTCAGGATCGCCCGCGATCAGGACGTGGTCCTGTCGTTCGAACCCTCCTTCGCCGAAGCCGGCGTCGATGCCGTCACCGTGGCGACGAAGGGCATCAACTACGCGAGCCTCACCGTGAAAGGCCGTGCCTCCCATGCCGGCGGCGCGCCGGAAGCCGGACGCAACGCGGTGGTCGAACTCTCCCACCAGATCCTCCAGCTTCAGGATCTCGGAGACCCAGCCAAGGGGACGAGCCTGCACTGGACCATGGTCCATGGCGGCACCAAGCCGAACATCATTCCCGATGACGCCAAGGCGGAGGGCGACATGCGCTACTTCGTGCCGAGCGAGTACGACCGCGTCCTGTCCGAGGGACGGAAGATCGCCGAATCGCATCGCGTTCCCGATACGCAGGTGACCTTCGATCTCGCCAAAGGCCGCCCGCCGCTGCCGAGCAATCCGGGGACGAAGGCCCTCGGGGAACGCGCACGCGCCATCTATGCCGAAATGGGTGCCGAGCTCATGCTGGCGGAGATCGGCGGGGGGACGGATGCGGGCTACGCCTTCCAGCCGGACAGCCCGGCGAAACCTGCTATCCTCGAATCCCTCGGCATCGTCGGGGGCCGCTATCACAGCACGGACGAGTTCGCGGTCCTCGCCAGCATCACGCCGCGGCTCTACCTCGCGACCCGCCTGTTCATGGAGGTGTCGAAGGAGGCAGGCCGCTGATCGTGACAGGTCAGCGTGTCGTGCCCGGATCTTCGCCCAGTGAGATCGTGCGCTCGACCACGTGCTCCAGCGGCGCGTTCTCGGCCGTGAGAGTCATGCGAAGCTTCAAAGACCCGCCCGGCACCTGACCCTCACGGGCCACACGCTCGATCTCACGCTGCGACGTCACTCCGACTTCCTTCAGGAACTTGCGCAGTTCGATGTTGAAGCGATCCTCGTCCATGACGTGTTCCTCCGTTTTGCCCCGATAGAGGCGATGGGACCGGTTATGACCCGGCGGGTCCGGATAGGCTCATCCCTCGAAACGGGATGTGGGCCGGGCCGGGATGCTGGCCCGGCGAACCGAGGATGGTTCAGTTCCAGATGTCGCTCAGTTCCAGGTGTCACTCAGTTCCAAGTGTGGAGCAGAGCGCGCCAACCATCGCCATGAGGCTCCAGAACGTTCACCCAATTGCCCCCATAGCTCTGGGACTGACCTCCCTCTCCCGGTCCGGTCAGCTGCCAGAGCCCGGTGAGAATGACGGTCTCGCCCCTCTGCGTGGTGTCCTGGACCGTGATCTTATGGTCCTTGAATCCCTTCGCCTGCAGGTCGGCGAAGAAAGCGGAAATCTTGTCCGCTCCCTGGACGGGCGAGCCCCCCGCCGGGATCACCTTTCCCTCGTCGCTGTAGAGCTTTCCCAATGCGGCGGTGTCGCCCTTGTTGAAGGTCTGATCCCAGAGATCAGCGATCGCTTGGCCTTGTAAACTCATCTCTTCTCCATCCGTTTCTTCGACGGTTCTGCGAGCACATATCGAAGCCGTGGTGCCCAGGGCCAAATGCCCGGAGTCCCGCCCTTGCCTTCCCGCGCGTTCCGAGCCGGCGATGCGGAATGTAGAGCGCCGTTCAGCGAAGGGGATGGCCTCCGCCGGTTCGGAGGTCGGATGGAGGTTGGTTCCGGTTCCGCATCATCCCCATCCGTCGATCGAACCTCGCCTAAACCTCAACTGCGGGCGACGCCGTGGATCGCCCGACATGGCCTGTCGGGGCTGAGGGCCCGGTTCGGCGAGACCGACCGACGTCGCGAATTCCCTCGACCGCTCCCATTGCCGTGCCACGACACCGACGATGAGTGGCGGCACCGATGACACAGGCTCTGCCATGCGGTGACGTCACCGCCTGCCGGCCTAAGAAAGCTCGTGCGTTCGGCGTGCGAACTTTGCATACGATTCCGAATGGCAGGTTCGAGCGTTGCCCGTTCGCGGCCCTCGGCCGGACCGCCCCAAGGAGTCCCTGATGGGCATTTTTCAGAACCTGCTCGAACGCGTCACCGCCTATGTCGGTGACAAGACGCTGATGTATGCGGCCGTATCCGCAGCCTCGAACGTCATCGTGGCCGACAGTGAGGTGGACGAGGCGGAGGTCGAGGTCGCACTCGCGGCCATGCGGGCGAATCCCATCATCGAGAAGGGATACGATACGCTGATGCTGGAGGCGGAACTGTTCGACGGGATCGCGCGGGCCCGGACCCGCGTCGGGCGGGCGGACAATCTGAGCCGCGTGGCCGCCATCGCCGACAGGTCCATCGATCAACGAAACGGGGTGTTCCTGATCGCGGCCGATGCCGCCGATCACGAGGGGATCAGCGACGTCGAGCACATCGCTCTCGATGAAATCGCCGCCGCCCTTCTGGTCGACAAGGAGGCTCTGCTCCGGCTGGCTCCGGTGAAGCCGTCGATCCCGTCGTAACCGGGGCGATGCGTCCTGCATGGCCGATCTAAGTCATCGATGCGAACCGGCACATCGAAGGGTGTGTCCGGCGGGCGACACCGAATGGTTAAAATCATATTAACCATTCATGACGACCACACGTTAGAAATCCTTCGACTATAGAGCCGGCATCCAACCCTTGCCGGTCATTGCCATGATCCTCGCTTCCCGCAACATCGTCAACGAACACCGCGAGATCGCCGCCATCGCGATCACCTACGGAATCTTTCTCAGTGGGATCATGCTCCTCACTTGGACTATGGCCTGACGCCGTCCACAGCGAGCCGGGCCCCTGTGTCCGGCTTCGCCCACGGCCTCGGAATCTGTGCCGGCACGACGGACGCAGCCTGAACTTGCCCTCGGGTCAAGCAGTGCACTGACGTCGTACGCCGGGAGCGCAAACCGAATGCGGTCTTCGTCAAGGAACCGATGAGCCTTCAAAGATGTTCGTCCATCCAAATTGGAGGAAATGAATGTCTGACAGCGCTTTAGCTTCGGTTATCGTCCCGTCTCTCCGGGCGGCTCGCTCGGCGAGGGAGCGGTTGGCACGTGCCGGGTTCGCCCGCAACAGCGTGGATATCGAACGCCACGGCGACGAATTCGAAGTGTCCATCAGCACGAGGACTGAGAATCTGGAGCGCGCTCAGAGCATCCTTCAGGGCAACCCCGTGGTCGGCGATCTTCGCGATGCGGGCTCACGTGCGCTCGGCGCCTTCCACGACAACCGGCCGCTCGCGCTGGGCCTCGCGGCACTGGCGGGCTTTGCCATCTTCCACGTCTCGAAGAGGCGGTGAAGCCGAGGCCGAACGCGCCGACGAAAGGGTGAGCCCGGTAGTCGCGAAGCGGACAGATGGGCGCCGTTTTGCTCCGGGCCGAAGTGGCGGTTAGACTGACCACCATGAAACATGAACCGATCCGCCGGTTTGTCATCGCGTGCCGTTTCGGGGCGGCGATGCTCGGCGGATTGTCCATGCTGATGACGACCACCGTCTTCGCTCAGTCTCCGTCACCGGCAGTTGCGGTAAACAACTGGGCGGACCTTCGCGCCACGTTGGCGTCCTGCTGGTCGGTCCCGCCGGATACCAGGGGATCGCTGATCGCGTTCCTGTTCGGCATCAGCAAGACGGGTGAGCTGCGTGGTGCACCTCTCGTCACGGCGCGCCGCCTCCAGGGCGATCAGGACGCCAGAAAACGGTTCGAGGAGGCAGCGAGGGATGCCGTGAACCGTTGCTTTCCCATGACGGTGACCCCGTCCTTCGGAGCCATCCTGGGCGAAAGCCCCATCCGCCTGCGCTTCGTCAATACGCCGCCGACGGCGGCCTACCAGATCAACAGCAACATCACGATCTTCGCACCACCCTAATCGCGCCGCATCGGGGCGGAGACGGGGTGCTTCCGATCCGTCGCTTTTCATGAGCCGGAATGGCTCGGAACAGGCGACAGCGATAAGCGCATGCAAAAAGGGCCGCCTCGCGGCGACCCCTTCGTTTCCTCATACCGTTTCGGCTCAGTAGCCGTAGTAACCACCGTATCCGTAGCCATAGGCCGGCGCGGGAGCGTAACCGCCGTAATAGCCGACGGGGCGGCCATAACCGTAACCGTCGTAGCCGTAACCACCGTTATAGGCTCCGGCCGCGATGGCTCCGGCAGCCAAGCCAGCGACGCCGAGGCCGATGGCGGCACCAGGACCGATGCCGCGACGGCCATATCCGTAACCACGACCGTAGCCGCCGCCGTAGCGACCGTAACCACCGCTGTAACGGCCATAACCGCCGCGATGACCGTATCCACCGTGGCCGCCGAAGCCACCATGACCGTATCCGCCGCCATGGCCCCAACCACGGGCTTCCGCAGGTGCCGCCGCGAGGAGGGCACCGAGGCTGACGGCCGCGGCCGAGAGGAGTGCGAGCTTGCGCATTCGAAACATCCTGTTGTGAGGTATGCCCATCAACGGACCGGGCGCCCGGCCGTTCCCATCGGCCCCTGGGCGCTGGCGACGCAGGCCGTCGAGACGCCTCTAGGACCATCGGGATCGGCCATCCCGTTTGCCCGCATTGCCAAGGAGAACCGTCATGAAAGTCGTCGCGGATCTGTGCATCGTCCCCATGGGGGTCGGACCCTCGGTCTCCTCCTACGTGAAGGAGATCAAGACCATCCTGGAGACCAGCCACCTCAACGCCGAGATGCATGCCAACGGCACGAATATCGAGGGCGAGCTCGCCGACATCTGCCGGCTCATCGAACTCTGCGAAGAGAAGCTGAGCCAGCTCGGCGTTCAGCGGGTCTTCTTCACCATGGCCTTCTCGTCGCGGCGGGACAAAGAACAGTCCATGGCCGACAAGCTGACGGCTGTTTCCTGATCCGTTGGCACCTTGGCGGCGCAGCGGAGTTGACCCTCCCCGTTCCCCGGATGAGGACCGAGCCCGCATGCATCCATCCCGACGTGCGTTCCTGGCCGGTGCCGGCCTGGCTCCCCTGATCGTGCCGCTGCTACAGCGCGCCACGTCCCCGGCCCATGCGGAGGAGGGCGGTCTGATCCGCCGCGCCATCCCGTCCTCCGGCGAGATGCTCCCCGCCATGGGGATCGGTACGTCACGCCGCTACGAGGTCGAGCCGATTCCCGAAAAGATCGCGCCCCTGCGCGAGGCGGTGCAGCGGTTCGTGGCGCTCGGCGGGTCGGTCATCGACACGGCGCCGAGCTACGGCACGGCCGAGGACGTCCTCGGCCAGATCCTGTCCCAGGACGGTCTGCGCGAGAAGGTGTTCCTCTGCAGCAAGGTCGGGACACCGGGCCGCGAGGCCGGCGCGGCCGAGATCGCACGCTCCTTCCGCCGCATGGCGACCGACAGGATCGACCTCGTGGCGGTCCACAACCTCAGCGATACGGCAATGAACCTCGCCACGTTGCGTGAGCTCAAGGCCGAAAAGAAGATCCGCTACATCGGCGTCACGGTCTGGCAAGACAGCCAGTTCGCGGATCTCGAGGCGGTGATGCGGCGCGAGACGATGGATTTCATCCAGGTCAATTACGCCCTCGACGACCGCCGCGCCGCCGAACGCATCCTGCCGCTGGCGAAAGAGCGCGGCATGGCGGTGATGGTGAACGTGCCCTTCGGGCGCGACCGCCTGTTCAAGGCCGTGCAGGGACGCGACCTGCCGCCCTGGACGGCGGAGTTCGACTGCGCGAGCTGGCCGCAATTCTTCCTGAAATACGTCCTCGCCCACGAGGCCGTCACCTGCCCGATCCCCGGCATGGCCAAGGCGGCTTATGTCGAGGACAATCTCGGCGCGGCACGCGGCCGGTTGCCCGATGCCGCCCAGCGAACCCGAATGGAGGCCTATGTCGACGCGCTCTGATGTCCTCAACCGCCGTGCCGTCATCGCTCTTGTAGGCGGCTTTCTCGCCGCTTCGAGCCTGCTGGCATCACCCTGTCCCGCCTCGGCCCAGGCTGCACCGCAGCCGGTCCGCATCGGCATCGTCGGGGCCGGCAATATCGGCGGCACGATCGGTGGCCTCTGGGCGAAGGCCGGCCACGAGGTGATGCTGTCGTCGCGCCACCCGGAGGAGCTGAAGGGCCTCGTCGAGGAACTCGGGCCGAAGGCGAGGGCGGGCAGCCCGGCCGAGGCCATCGCGTTCGGCGACGTCATCCTCATCGCGGTGCCCTACAAGGCTTATCCGCAGCTGGCGCAGGACCATGCCGCCGCGCTCAAGGGCAAGGTGGTGATCGATGCCGGCAACGCGACCCAGGCCCGTGACGGCGAGGTCTATGGCGAGGTCCAGGCCAACGGCATCGCGGCGGTCTCGGCCAAATATCTGAACGGGGCGAAGATCGTCCGGGCCTTCAACGCGGCCAATTACAAGGTCTTCGCCAAGAACGCCCATCGCCAAGGCGGACTCATGGCGATCCCCATCGCCGGCGACGATCCCGCGGCGCTCGCGATCGCTTCCCAACTCGTCAAGGATGCGGGCTTCGATCCGGTGGAGGTCGGGCCGCTGGCCAAGGCGGACAGCTTCGCCATGGGCTCCCCCGGCTTCGGCCTCGACCTGAATGCGGAGGAATCGCGGGCGCGCTTCGGGGTCACCCGTTGAGCGACGGGCCAGGGCTGGCAAAGCCGCTGCCCGCCGAAAGTGGCGGCTACGTCCCGCCCTGGCTGCGGCGGCTCATCGACGTACTGGCGGAGGAGGTGCCGGCCCTTGCATGGTCCTGGGCCTACATCTTCTCGATCCTGGCCGCCTACTACGTCCTCCGGCCGATCCGCGACCAGATGGGTGTCGCCGGCGGGCTGGAGAACCTGCCCTGGCTGTTCACCGGCACCCTCGTGGGCATGCTGGCGCTGAACGTCCCCTTCGCCTGGCTCGTGAAGACATTGCCACGCGCCCGGTTCGTGCCGCTGACCTATCGGTTCTTCGCCGCCAACATCGTGCTGTTCGCCGGGGCGCTCTATTTCGCCGGGCCGGAGGGCGACGTCTGGATCGGCCGGGCCTTCTTCGTCTGGCTCTCGATCTTCAACCTGTTCGTGGTCTCGGTGTTCTGGGCCACCATCGTCGATGTGTTCTCCACCGAGCAGGGCAAGCGCCTGTTCGGCTTCATCGCCGCCGGCGCGACTCTCGGGGCGATCGCTGGATCGGCGACGACGGCGATCCTTGCCCGCGACGTGCCGACCTGGGCGCTCCTCATCGGCGCGGCCCTGCTCCTCGAGGTGGCGGTGTTCAGCATGCGCGGCCTCGCGCGCCTGTCCGACCGCCTGAACCGGGCTCCCGTCACGGGCGACGCCGCCCCGAGCGAGGCCATCGGCGGCAGCGCCTTCGCGGGCATCACCCGCACGTTCCAATCGCCCTACCTGCTTAATATCGGGCTGTTCCTGCTGCTGTTCTCGGTGACCTCGACCTTCCTGTATTTCGAGCAGGCCGGCATCGCCAAGCGCAGCTTCCCCGATCGTGGGTCGCAGACGGCCTTCTTCGCCAGCGTCGACCTGCTGGTGAACCTGCTCACCCTCGGCGTGCAATTCTTCCTTACCGGCCGGATCGTGCGGCGCATCGGGGTCGGCCCCGCCCTCGCGCTCCTGCCGGCGGCCAGCATCCTCGGATTTGCAGCGCTCGCCGTCTCGCCCACGATCACGGCAATCGTGGCGTTCCAGGTCTTCCGGCGGGCCGGCAACTTCGCCATCGCCCGGCCGATCCGCGAGGTGCTGTTCACGGTGGTCCCGCGTGAGGACCGCTACAAGGCGAAGAACTTCATCGACACCGTGGTCTACCGCACCGGCGACCAGATCGGCGCATGGTCCTTCGCGGGGATCGCGGCCCTCGGTCTCGGTTCGACGGCCGTGGCGGTCACGGCTGTGCCGCTCTCGGCCGCTTGGCTCCTGAACAGCCTCTGGCTCGGCCGTCGGCAGGAGGCGAGGCGGGTCGCGATGGAAGAAGCGGAAGGCTCCGACAAGGATCGGGCGACCGGGCCGTCGCGCGACAACTGACATCGACATTCGAGGAGCCGTTATGTCCGCAGGCAAGCCAGCCGTCCTGTTCGTGTGCCTGGGCAACATCTGTCGTTCGCCCCTGGCGGAGGCGGCGTTCCGCGTCGAGGCCGAGCGGGCGGGTCTCGACGCGGAGGTCGATTCGGCCGGCACCGGCGGCTGGCATGCGGGCGAACCGCCCGACCCGCGTGCCCTGGCCGTCGCCCGGCGCAACGGCGTCGATATGTCCGGCTACCGCGCCCGTCAGGTCGAGCCTGCGGATTTTGCCCGCTTCAGCCACATCGTCGCCCTCAATGGCGACAATCTCGCCGTGCTGCGCAGGCTTCGACCGAAAGAGGGCGCCGCGTTGTCGCTTCTCCTCGACCATGTGCCCGGGCGCAGGGGAGAGGCGGTCGCCGACCCCTATTACGGCGCCGATGCGGGGTTCGACGCCACCTGGGCCGACGTGACCCTGGGCGCCCGTCACCTCGTGCGCGCGCTCAAGGCATGACGCCTCTGGCCGAGCCATGATGCCACTGGCAGAGCGTGGAGCGGCGCTGCTCGGGCGCCGTCTCGTGCGGGTCGAGCCCATGAGCGGCGGCAACCTCTCCGGCCTCGTGCGGATCCTGCTCGACGACGGCAGCGCGGCGATCGTCAAGGATGGACCCGATCCACTGGCGGAAGCCGGGATGCTCCGCGCGATCCGCGCCGCCGGAATTCCCGCGCCGGAGGTGTTCGCGGCCGATGCCCGGACCCTCGTGATCGAGCCCCTGCCGGCCCGCGGCGGCAACGCGGATGCGGATCTCGGCCACGTGGTGGCGCGCCTCCATGCCCTGACCGGCGACAATTACGGCTGGACCCGCGATTACGCCTTCGGGACGGCGCGGATCGACAATCGCCGGAGCGAGAATTGGCCCGACTTCTGGAGCGAGCACCGGCTGCTCTGCCACGCTCCTCATCTCGACCCCACGCTCAGGCGAAGGATCGAGGCCCTGGCGAGGGCGCTCCCCGAGCGTCTTCCGGCCCGTCCGCGTCCGTCCCTGCTGCATGGCGACCTGTGGAGGGGCAACGTCCTGATCGACGGCGACCGCGTCTCCGGGCTCATCGACCCCGCCTGCTACCACGGCCATGCCGAAGTGGACCTCGCGATGCTGTCGCTGTTCGGTGCGCCCGGCCCGGCCTTCCGAGAGGCGTATGGTGCGGCCGAATCGGGCATGCCCGAGCGTCGGGCGATCTATCAGTTGTGGCCGGCGCTGGTGCATCTGCGCCTGTTCGGATCGGGTTACCGCTCCATGGTCGAGACGCTGCTCGACGCCACCGGCTGCTGAAACCTCCGCCCATTCCATCAGGCCGGAAGCGGAGCCGTCTTCCGTCGACCCGACCACGCCTCGAACCTTGCGTTTTGAGGGCCGATCCACGACAACCCGGCAAGCTTCGGCGCTGGCGTCCGGCCCCTTCCGAATATCCGGATGAGGCGGAGGGGCGCCTACGGTCGATGCGGCGAGGGAAGACGAAACCCATGCTCGATTACGCGCAGGCGCGACGCCTCATGGTGGATTGTCAGTTGCGGACTTTCGATGTCAACGACATCCCCGTCCTCGACGCTTTCGAAGCCGTGCCGCGCGAGCGCTTCGTGCCGCAGGGCCGTGAGGACTTCGCCTATATCGACCAATCCCTCCGCATCACCGGACAGGATCCGGCGACATCGGATCGCGCCGTCCCGGCCCCGATGATCCTGGCCCGCATGATCCAGGCGCTGCAGCTCGCGCCGGGCCAGGTCGCCCTCGATGTCGCCACCGGCTACGGTTACGCCGCCGCCATCATGCGGCAGCTCGGCGTGCGGGTCGTCGCCCTCGAATCCGACGAGACCCTCGCCGCCGAGGCCGAGAGCCGCCTGTCGGGCACGGACGGTATCGAGATCGTTCACGGTCCTTTGCAGGAGGGGGCGGCGAAGTCGGGGCCGTTCGACGCGATCCTCGTCAACGGCCGCGTCGAGACGAGGCCTCAATCCCTCCTCGATCAGTTGAAGGATGGCGGACGCCTCGTCTGCGTGATGGGTCGCGACAGGGCCGCGAAGGCCACCCTGTTCATCAGGACCGGGGATGCTTTCGGAGCGCGGCCGCTCTTCGACGCCTCGCTTCCGGCCCTCTCGGCGTTCAGCGCGGATTCCCATTTTTCGTTCTAGCCGCGGGAGCAGGTGTCGCTTTTATGCGGCACTGCGCCATCAATCTCGCGCCTAATCCCTCTCCGCCGATGCCCTGAAGCACAACCTCCGCTAAGCTGACCTGTGAGGCGGGCAATCCGGATGGCACCCTAGGCGCTATGGCTGTGACGAACAGCCGACCGGTTCATCGAGAAACCGCAAGGGCAGATGGACGTGAGACAACGCAAACTTGCGAAAAGCTTCCGGCTACGGCTGGGTGGCTTCGCCGCGCTGACGCTCGCCGCCGCCTCTCCGGCCGTGGCCGAGACGCTGGATAGCGCGCTGGCCCGTGCCTATGGCGCCAACCCAGCGCTGAACGCCTCGCGTGCGGGATTGCGCGCTACCGATGAGAACGTCGCGCAGGCCAAGTCCGGCTACCGCCCCACCGTGAGTCTCGACGCCGATATCGGCCTCACCCAGAGTCAGGGCCGTGTGAGCGGCATCTCTCTCAATCAGGTGACGAAGCCCGGCGGCGCCGGGCTGACGATCAACCAGACCCTGTTCAACGGCTTTCAGACCGACAACCAGACCCGTCGGGCCCAGTCGGACGTGCTCGGCACGCGCGAATCGCTGCGCGCCACCGAGATGACGACCCTGTTCAACGCCGCCCAGATCTACATGTCGGTCCTCAGCGACACGGCGACCCTGGAACTGCGCCGCAACAACGTCGAGGTGCTCGAGGAGCAGCTGCGCCAGACCCGCGACCGCTTCAATGTCGGCGAGGTCACCCGGACCGACGTCGCCCAGGCCGAAGCCCGTCTCGCCGGTGCGCGATCCGACGTCAGCGGCGCGGAGGCGAACCTGCGCGCCAGCATCGGCACGTACCGGCGCATCATCGGCGTCGAGCCGCGGCAGCTGGCGCCGGGACGTCCCCTCGACCGGTTCGTGCCGCCGAACCTCGACAACGCCATCTCCATCGGCCTGAAGGAGCATCCGCAGATCATGTCCTCGCTTCATGCGGTGGATGTGGCCGAAGCGCAGGTGAAGATTTTCGAAGGCGCGCTCTATCCGACCGCCGCCCTGCAAGGCAGCGTCCAGCAGCGCTACGATACGCAGTTCCCGGGCGATAACGGCGTGACCGCCTCCATCGTCGGCCGCATCTCGGTCCCTCTCTACGAGGGCGGCCAGACCTATTCGCAGATCCGCCAGGCCAAGGAACTGGTGGGTCAGGCGCGGATCAACGTCGAGGATATCCGCGACCAGGTCCGGTCGGCCATCGTCACGGCCTGGGGTCGTCTCGAGGCAGCTAAGGCCCAGGTCATCGCATCGCAGGCCCAGGTGCAGGCCAACGAAGTGGCGCTGAACGGCGTGCGCGAGGAGGCCCGTGTCGGCCAGCGCACCACGCTCGACGTGCTGAACGCTCAGCAGGAACTGCTGAACTCGCGCGTGAACCTCATTCTCGCCCAGCGCGACCGCGTGGTGAATTCCTACGGCGTGGTCCAGGCGGTAGGCCGCCTCACCGTGCGCTTCACGTCGATCCCGGTGGTGGCTTACAGCCCGAAGGAGCATTTCGACCAGATCAAGGATCTCTGGTACGGCGTGCGTACGCCTGACGGACGCTGAGGGTCGCGAGGAACTCGCAGGGCGTCGGTGTTATCCTGTGCCTTGCGCCCTGCCGGTCCTTGTTTCCGGCGCCCGTGGTGAAATACTCAGAGTGATCGAAATACTTCTTTAACCATGTGACCCGAGCGTCGTCCGGATGAGTGCAGCGAGCCCCAAGACGCCGGAAAAGGGCCAGGAACCCTCCATGGAGGAGATCCTGGCATCCATTCGCCGGATCATCGCCGACGACCAGAACGCCAAGGCGGAGGTGGTCTCGCCGGTTCGCTCCACTCCGCCGCTGCCGGAGAACGACGACGTGCTCGACCTCGCCGAGGTCGCGCAGCCCCGCAAGCCCCAGCCCGCCCCCATGGAGGAGCCGGAGATCGACTTCGCCGAGAGCGGGCAGATCGACTTCGACTCGATTTCCTTCGACGACGACGAGCCCGAACCGGAGCCCCTGCCGCCACCGGTGGTGCGTCAGCCCGAGCCGCCCCGCGCCGCCCCCCGCCAGGAACCGGTGGAGGCCCCGCGCGAGAGCCTGAAGCAGCGCCTCGTTTCCGACCTGACCGATGCCAGCGTCGGCCATGCGTTCCAGCTTCTTGCCGGCACGAGGGTGAGCCAGAATGCCCGGACCATCGAGGACATGGTGCAGGACATGCTCCGGCCGATGCTGCAATCCTGGCTCGACGACAACCTGCCGGGCATGGTCGAACGCCTCGTCCGCGCCGAGATCGAGCGCGTGGCGCGGGGCCGCTGACCGCCCTCCGATGTTGACGCGGAGGACGTGACGGGGTGAAAGCGGGCCAATACGCGGTCTGACGGCCGCCTCGCACGAACTGGCCCGACGCAAGCCCATGATGGACAAGACCTTCGATCCCGCCGCCGTCGAGGCGCGCATCGCGTCCGCCTGGGAGGCGGGTGACGCATTCAAGGCCGGACGGCCGGAGCGCGCGGGCGCCAAGCCCTTCACCATGGTGATCCCGCCGCCGAACGTCACCGGCAGCCTGCATATGGGTCACGCCCTCAACAACACTCTGCAGGACATCCTCTGCCGCTTCGAACGCATGCGCGGGCGCGACGTGCTGTGGCAGCCGGGCACGGACCATGCCGGCATCGCGACCCAGATGGTGGTGGAGCGCCGCCTCGCCGAGGCGAAGCAGCCGGGCCGGCGGGAGCTCGGCCGCGAGGCCTTCGTCGAGAAGGTCTGGGCCTGGAAGGCCGAGTCCGGCGGGGCCATCGTCAACCAGCTGAAGCGGCTGGGCGCCTCCTGCGACTGGTCGCGCGAGCGCTTCACCATGGGCCTGTCCGGCCAGCCCGACGACCAGATGGTCCGCGCCGTCACCAAGACCTTCGTCGATCTCCACGCTCAGGGGCTGATCTACCGCGACAAGCGCCTCGTGAACTGGGATCCGAAGTTCCAGACCGCGATCTCAGATCTCGAAGTCCTGCAGGTCGAGGTGAAGGGCCATCTCTGGCACTTCGATTATCCGATCGTCGACGAGGCGGGCTCCGAGACCGGCGAGGTCATCACCGTGGCCACCACCCGCCCCGAGACCATGCTCGGCGACACGGCGGTCGCGGTCCATCCCGACGACGAGCGCTATACGCATCTCGTCGGCAAGCATGTGCGCCTGCCGCTGGTCGGCCGTCTGATCCCCATCGTCGCCGATACCTATTCGGACCCGGAGAAGGGCACCGGCGCCGTCAAGATTACCCCGGCGCACGACTTCAACGATTTCGAGGTGGGCAAGCGAGCCGGCTGCACGCCGATTAACATCCTGGATCCGGAAGCGCGCATAACCCTCGACGGAAACGCGGCTTTCCTGAAGGACTCGAACCCTGAGCCCGAGGCTCTGGCTCTGCACGGCCTCGACCGGTTCGAGGCGCGGAAGCGCGTCGTCGCCCTGATGGAGGCGCGCGAGCGCCTGCGGCTCACCGAGCCCAACACCCATGCGGTCCCGCATGGCGACCGTTCGAACGTGGTCATCGAGCCCTACCTCACCGACCAGTGGTACGTGAACGTGAAGCCTCTGGCCGAGCGTGCGCTACAGGCCGTGCGCGATGGGAAAACCCGTTTCGTTCCGGAGAATTACGAGCGGACCTTCTTCCAGTGGCTTGAGAATATCGAGCCCTGGTGCATCTCGCGCCAGCTCTGGTGGGGCCACCAGATCCCGGTCTGGTACGATGACGAGGGCGGCATCTTCGTGGCCTCCAGCGAGACGGAAGCCCTGGAGCAGGCGACGGCCAAGCACGGCCGCGCCGTGGCCCTGCGTCGCGACGAGGATGTCCTCGACACGTGGTTCTCCTCAGCCCTGTGGCCGTTCTCGACGCTCGGCTGGCCCGACGCGACGCCGGAGCTCGACCGCTACTATCCGACCAACACCTTGGTCACTGGCAAGGACATCATCTTCTTCTGGGTCGCCCGGATGATGATGCTCGGCCTCCACGTCACCGACAGGGTGCCGTTCGATACGGTCTATCTCCACACCCTGGTGCGCGACGCCTCGGGCGCCAAGATGTCGAAGTCGAAGGGCAATGTCGTCGATCCGCTCGGCCTCATCGACCAGTACGGCGCCGATGCCCTCCGCTTCACCCTGGCCGCCATGGCCGCGCAGGGCAGGGACATCAAGCTCGCGGTGAACCGTGTCGAAGGCTACCGCAACTTCGCGACCAAGCTCTGGAACGCCTCGCGCTTCGCCGAGATGAACGGCTGCGTGCTCCGCGCCGATTACCGCCCGGAAGCCGCCACCGAGACCCTGAACCGCTGGGCGCTGGGCGAGGCCGCGCGCGCCGTGGCCGAGGTGTCGACGGCGCTCGACGCCTACCGCTTCAACGACGCGGCGGCGGCCGCCTACCGCTTCGTCTGGAATATTTTTTGTGATTGGTATCTCGAACTCGCCAAGCCGGTGCTTCAAGGCGAGAGCGTCGATGCCGGCCTCAAGGCCGAGACGCAGGCCACGGTGGCGTTCCTGATCGACCAGATCGCCAAGCTGCTGCATCCGTTCATGCCGTTCCTCACCGAGGAACTCTGGGCGATCAAGGGCGAGGGCATCGCCGAGCGTGGGCTCCTGGCGCTGGCGCCGTGGCCCGACCTGTCGGGGCTGGCGGATGCTCGGGCCGAAGCCGAGATCGGCTGGGTGGTGGACCTCGTCTCCGAGATCCGCTCCGCCCGTTCGGAGACCAACGTGCCGGCCGGTGCCCAGATTCCCCTGGTCATCGTCGGCGCCGACGAGGCCCTGCTGGCGCGGGCAGCGCAGTGGCAGGACACGCTCCTGCGCCTCGCCCGCTTATCGGAGATTTCCTTCGCCGAGACCCCGCCGAAGAACGCGGTCCAGCTGCTGGTGCGCGGCTCGGTGGCGGCGCTGCCCCTGGAGGGCATCGTCGACCTCAAGGCCGAGGTCGCCCGCCTGAACAAGGAGGCGGTGAAGGCGGCCTCCGAGATCGGAAAGATCGAGGCCAAGCTCGGCAATGCCGACTTCCTCGCCCGCGCGCCCGACGAGGTGGTGGACGAGCAGCGCGAGCGCCGCGACGCGGAAGCCGCACGGCTGGAGAAGATCCGCGAGGCCCTGGCGCGGTTGTCCGACGCGTGATCCTGCGCCGGCTGGGCCAGGGCCTCGCCGGCCTGTTGTTTCTCCTCGTCCTCGCCGCGATCGTCACAGCGAGTTCCAGAGACCCGGCGCTCTATCCCGCTCCCGACGACGACTCACAAAACATCGAACTCGTCAGCCACGGCTGGCATTCGGGGCTCGTGATCCCACGCGAGGCCCTCACCGGGGAGGGCGCCGGCACGGCTTTGCGGAGCATCGCCACGCGCTTCCGGGCCTATCCGGGGATCGAGTTCGGCTGGGGCGAGGCCCGCTTCTACCGGGCGACGCCGACACTGGCTCAGTTCGACCTGCGCCTCGCCCTCGAAGCCCTGTTCACCCCCGGCGGCCGCGAGGGCGTCGTCCAGGTGGTGGGCCTCGAAGACGATACCCGGACGAGCTTCCCGCATTCGGACATCGTCCCCATCCGGGTCTCGAAGGCCGGCCTCGCCCGTCTGCTCGCCCGCCTCGACGCGAGCTTCCGCCTCGCCGACAACGTCCCCATCGAGGGCGGTCCCGGCCTCTACGGGCCGAGCCTGTTCTACGAAGGGCAGGGCCGCTTCAGCGCCGCCAACGTCTGCAACCACTGGGCCGCCCGCCTCCTCCACGCCGCCGGCCTGCCGATCACGCCCGTCCTCGACACGCACCCGGCGGGATTGCTGCTGGATCTGAGATGGCGGGCGGGGGTGAGGGCGCTCCCGGCTCCCAACCTGTCCAAACCGTAATCTCGGCGACACGGCCGGGTCAGGCTGAGGTCTCTACATGGAGGGTCATGGCCCCGCTCAGCGGGGACACGACCTTTCCGGAGAGACCTGTCCATGACGTCGTCCACCTCTCGCCTGCGCCGCAACGCCCTCGCCTCCGTCGCCGCCATCGCCATCGCTGCGACGGGAGCCGCGGGCATCAGCCTGACTCAGCCCTCCACCCCGGCCTATGCCCAGGCCCTGTCCAAGAACCCCATCGACGTGCCGGACCATCCGCCCGGCTCCTTCGCCAGCGTGGTAGACAAGGTGAAGCCCGGCGTGGTCGCCGTGAAGGTGAAGCTCGACGACAGCGCCGGCATGGACGACGATGACGGCCCCGGGCAGGGCCAGGGCCAGCAGGTTCCGCCGCAGCTGCGCGAGTTCTTCAAGCGCTTCGGCCAGGGCGGACCCGGCCAGGGCCAGGGCTTCGGCGGTCCCTCGCCCAAGCGCCAGGGCCAGCGCGGCGCCATGGGTTCGGGCTTCATCATCTCGGCCGATGGCTACGTCGTCACCAACAATCACGTGGTCGACAAGGCCAAGACCGTGCAGGTCACGCTCGACGACAACCGCACCCTCGACGCCAAGGTCATCGGCAAGGACCCCAAGACCGATCTGGCGCTGCTCAAGATCACCGAAGGCGGCACTTTCCCCTACGTCTCGCTGGGCAAGACCGCGCCCCGCGTCGGCGATTGGGTGGTGGCCATCGGCAACCCGTTCGGCCTCGGCGGTACGGTCACCGCCGGCATCGTCTCGGCCCGTGGCCGCGATATCGGCGCCGGCCCCTATGACGACTTCCTGCAGATCGATGCGCCCATCAACAAGGGTAATTCCGGCGGCCCGACCTTCAATGTCGGCGGCGAAGTGGTGGGCGTGAACACCGCCATCGCCTCCCCCTCGGGCGGCAGCGTGGGTCTCGCTTTCGCCATCCCGGCGGAGACCGTGCAGGCGGTGGTCGACCAGCTCCGGGCGGACGGCAAGGTGGCCCGCGGCTATCTCGGCGTGCAGGTCCAGCCGGTGACGAAGGACATCGCCGACGGCCTCGGCCTCGACAAGGCCAAGGGCGCCCTCGTCGATCACGCCGAACCCGGCACCCCGGCGGCTAAGGCCGGCCTCAAATCCGGCGACGTGATCGAATCGGTCAATGGCGCACCGGTGAACGATGCCCGCGAATTGTCCCGCCGCATCGCCGGCCTGAAGCCCGGCGCCAAGGTGGAGCTCGCCTATCTGCGCGGCGGCAAGTCCGACACCGCCACGGTGGAGCTCGGCGCCCTGCCGAACGACCCGAAGGCAGGCAACGACAACCGCAGCAGCTCGTCGAGCGACGGCCAGCCGCGCCTCGGCCTCAGCCTCGCCCCGGCCTCGCAGGTCGGCGCCGGCGACGAGGGCGTCGCGGTGATGGATGTCGATCCCGACGGTCCGGCCGCGGCCAAGGGCATCGAGCAGGGCGATATCATCCTCGATGTGGCCGGCTCCAGCGTCTCGAAGCCCTCGGAGATCGCCGAGCGCATCAAGGCGGCCGAGGCCAGCGGCCGCAAGGCGGTGCTGATGCGGGTCAAGAGCACCAAGGGCGTGACCCGCTTCGTCGCCGTGGCCCTCAACAAGGCCGGCTGAACACTCAGCCGGGGGCGCGATGAGCCCCCGGCCTCTTCGCAGACGAGGTCTCGACCAGAGCCGGCCCGTTCCTTCGGGCCGGCTCTTCGCATGACTGTCCCCTCAGCCAACAGGACCGAATCTTGCCTCGGTCACGAAGGTGCCTTCGCGCACGCCGATGCCGGATCCTGTCGCAATCCAGAGATATGACGAAGCGAAGCTACGGGTCTGCTGTTGCGAACATGGAAGGGGGAGAATCCGATGCCTGTTCTTAAGCGGATCCTGGTGGCTGGCCTGCCCCTCGTCGCTCTCTCCTCGACGATCGCTCCGACAGGGCCTGCCCATGCCAAGTCGGTGGCGGCGAAGCCGGTCTGGGCCACGGGCACCTTCGTTTTTGCGGATCTCTGCACGACGCCCGAAAGTGGCGAGCGGGCAGGGCGGCGGATCACGCTCAAGCGTTCTCCCACCGGCAACGTGCTGGTTTACGAAACCCCATTCCAATCGGCGCAGGCCGAAAGCCTCACCCTCGATGACGACACCAAGGGCTTGTCGTTCCTGGTCGGCGGCGAACGAGGCCATGTCGCCTTCCACGGAACCCTGACGACGGATGCGCTGGTGGGCACGGTGGAAGACGAGACCGGCGCCTATCCGTTGCGAGTGCGCCGGGTCCTTCGCTCGCACGCCCACGAGCCCTGTCCCGCCGATGTCACGGGATCGATCGGAACGCCACGCTGAGATCGTTGGGCTCGAGCGGCGGCCTGCTTTAGGATCGGGCCCATGAAAGCCCGATCCTTCTCATTCATCGCCTGCCTCCTGACCGCCGTCGCCTTGTCCTCGACACCGGATCCGGCGAAAGCAGGCGATTCCTGCGATCGACTCGCCGCGCGGATGATCCGGGCCACCGGCGCGTCTCTGGCCGGGCGCGAGGCGTCTCTCGCTGTGTTCCGCGCCGGGGATGCCGATCGCATGAGCCTCGATTGCCGGGCGCCGACGCGGATGGCGTTCGGGTCGCGCGACCATGAGCCGGCCGGAGCCTTTTTCGTCCTGATCGGCCTGGCGGCGGAAGGGCTGGTGGGTGCGAAGGCCGGAAAGGTTGAGGCCCTGGCCCACACCCTCCATCGAGAGTCTCGCCTCACGGGGGTGCCGCAGGCGGGACAGGCGGGGAATGCGGCCCTGCGATGCGAGACGAGCGGGCAGGGGCTCGCCGATACCCTCGGCCTGGGCGGCCCGGCGCCCGATCTCACGCGCTGCATGCTCACACGGCATCGTCGGACGATCCTTCGCCGTCGCGCCGGCCTTTTCGACGGGGCTCAGGCGGGCTAGACCGGGCGCCATGTCCGAACCCGCTCGCTCACCCGCCGGTCCCGTCGTGATGGCGGGGTCCACCGCCTTCGCCAACCACCTGCCCTTCGCGCTCATTGCCGGCCCATGCCAGCTCGAGAGCCGCGACCACGCCATCGAAATTGCCGACGCGCTCAAGGGCATGACCGACCGTCTCGGGATCGGCCTCGTCTTCAAGGGCTCGTTCGACAAGGCCAACCGGACCTCCGGCTCCACCGCGCGCGGCCTTGGCCTTGCCGGGGCATTGCCGATCTTCGCCGACATCAAGGAAAGGTTCGGTCTCCCAGTCCTCACCGACGTCCACGAAGCGTCGCAATGCGCACCGGCTGCGGAGATCATCGACGTCCTCCAGATCCCAGCCTTCCTGTGCCGGCAGACCGACCTGCTCCTGGCGGCCGCCGCCACGGGCCGCGCGGTGAACGTGAAGAAGGGCCAGTTCCTCGCCCCCTGGGACATGGCTCATGTCGCCGCCAAGGTCACGAATGCCGGTAATCCCAACGTGCTGGTCACCGAACGGGGAGCCTCGTTCGGCTACAACACCCTCGTCTCCGACATGCGCAGCCTGCCGATCATGGCCCAGGTGACGCACGGTGCCCCCGTCGTGTTCGACGCGACCCATTCGGTGCAGCAGCCGGGCGGGCAGGGTGCCACCTCCGGCGGGCAACGCGAGTTCGTGGCGGTACTGGCCCGTGCCGCTGTGGCGGTGGGGGTCGCTGGCCTGTTCATCGAGACCCATCCCGATCCGGACCATGCCCCGTCGGACGGCCCCAACATGGTTCCTCTCCGGGCGATGCCGGCGTTACTGGAGACCCTGCAGGCTTTCGATCGCTTGGCAAAGTCGAGCGGCTGACCGAGTCACGCCCCTCGGAATCGTTCGACCAGACGTGACAATGGAACCGACCCGCCCACACTTCGTTGTTTTGGCTTAGGCACAGCGTCGATTTGAGGAGCTCCATGCGCAAGTTCGCACTGATCACAGCCGTCACCCTTTCCCTCGGCGCCATGGCTGCCGGGACGGCAGCGGAAGCCCGTCCCGGACATGGTCACGGCTACGGTCGCGGCGGCCATGGCGGTTATGCCCACGGCGGCTACGGTCATCGTGGCTACGGAAACCGTGGATACGGCAATCGCGGCTACGCCTACGGTGGCGGGCATCGCCGTGGCATCGGGACCGGCGCTGCCGTCGGCCTTGGCATCGCTGGCTTGGCGGCTGGCGCCATCGCAGCCGGCGCCGCCCGCGATTCCTACAACAACAATGGCTATGGCCGTCCGGCCTATGGGCGCCCCGCCTACGGCTACGGCTACTGAACCGAGCTAAGTCACGCGTTCTCGAAGGGCGGCCGGTTTTGACCGGCCGCCTTTTTTCTTGGCCGCTACGATGCCACGCCAGCGTGAGAAGCTGCTACGATGTTCACGCTACAGCCGGAAGATCGTCGAAACGGGCTACGAGCTGATCAGCCGCGCCCGCGATAGGGCGCGATCCCCTGGTCCGGAAGCCAGAGCGTTTTCGGCGGCTCGCCGGTCTGCCAGAACACGTCGATGGGGATACCGCCCCGAGCATTCCAATAGCCACCGATGCGGAAATACCGGGGCTTGAGGAGATCGACGAGCGTCATGCCGATCCCGACCGTGCAATCCTCATGGAATGCGCCGTGATTGCGAAACGAGCCGAGATAGAGCTTCAGAGATTTGGATTCCACGAGCCAAAGGTCCGGCACGTAGTCGATCATCAGGATGCCGAAATCGGGCTGGCCGGTCACGGGACAGATCGAGGTGAATTCGGGGGCGGTGAACCGCGCCAGATAATCCGTTCCCGGATGGGGGTTCGGCACCCGGTCCAGGCGCGCCGTCTCGGGGGAGGCGGGCAGGGGGGTCGGCTGGCCGAGCTGAAGGGATTCGTCGGAGGAGGGTGGGTTGGTCATGTCCGCCGCTATAGCGCAGGCTGCGTGTCAGGGAAACCTCAACCCCGGAATGCTTCATGAAATCAACGGCCTAGTCTCCTAGCTGCAGGGTCTGCCCCAATCTCGGCGGGAGGAGCGGAGTGGGGGACACAACTTGCGAAGCGGAACGTCTCGTAACCTAAGCAAAGATTTCTGACCGACCGGCGAGCTTCATCGGCGAGGGGCGCTTGCCGGATGCGGCACGTTGACGGATAAGCCTGCCCTGTATCAGACCGGTCCATAGGGCGCGCTCGCCGACGGCGCACGCCCGCGGGACGATGACGACATGGCCGGATACCGGCCGCAACATCTTGAGAGCAGGGGCACGCATGACCGCGATCACCAACATCGCCGCCCGCGAGATCCTCGATAGCCGGGGCAACCCGACCGTCGAAGTGGACGTCCTCCTCGAAGACGGCTCCTTCGGCCGAGCCGCCGTGCCGTCCGGCGCCTCCACCGGTGCCCACGAGGCGGTGGAGCTGCGTGACGGTGACAAGGGTCGCTACAGCGGCAAGGGCGTGCGCAAGGCGGTGGCCGCGGTCCGTGGCGATATCCTCGACGCCATCGGCGGCATGGATGCCGAGGATCAGATCGCCGTCGACGAGGCGATGATCGAGCTCGACGGTACCCCCAACAAGGCTCGGCTGGGTGCCAACGCCATCCTCGGCGTATCCCTGGCGGTCGCCAAGGCAGCGGCCGAGACCGCCGGCCTGCCGCTCTACCGCTATGTCGGCGGAACCCAGGGGCGGGTGCTGCCGGTGCCGATGATGAACATCATCAACGGCGGCGCGCATGCCGACAACCCGATCGACTTCCAGGAATTCATGATCATGCCGGTGGGTGCGTCCTCGCTGGCCGAGGCCGTCCGCATGGGCGCCGAAGTGTTCCACACCCTCAAGAGCGCCCTCAAGAAGGCCGGTCACAATACCAATGTCGGCGACGAGGGCGGTTTTGCTCCCAACCTCCCCTCGGCCGAGGCCGGGCTCGACTTCGTGATGGAATCGATCGCCGCGGCCGGCTTCAAGCCCGGCACCGACATCGTGCTGGCGCTGGACTGCGCCGCCACGGAGTTCTTCAAGGACGGTGCCTACCATTACGAAGGCGAGGGCCAGACCCGCTCGATCGAGGCCCAGGTCGATTACCTCGCCAAGCTCGTGGATTCCTACCCGATCCTCTCCATCGAGGACGGGATGTCGGAAGACGACTGGGCCGGCTGGAAGCTTCTGACCGAGAAGGTCGGCAACCGCTGCCAGCTCGTCGGCGACGATCTCTTCGTCACCAACGTCACCCGCCTGTCGCGCGGCATCGCCGAGAACACTGCCAACTCGATCCTCGTGAAGGTCAACCAGATCGGCACCCTCACCGAGACGCTGGCCGCCGTCGATATGGCGCAGCGCGCCGGCTACACCGCCGTGATGTCCCACCGTTCGGGCGAGACGGAGGATTCCACCATCGCCGATCTCGCCGTCGCCACCAATTGCGGGCAGATCAAGACCGGCTCGCTCGCCCGCTCGGACAGATTGGCCAAGTACAACCAGCTCATCCGCATCGAGGAAGGCCTCGGCGCGCAGGGCCGTTACGCCGGCAAGGCCGCGCTCAAGGCCTTCGCCGCCCGCTGAAGCGCGGGGGGCGTCCCGGAACACGGGTGCCCCTCCGTCATCACATCGAAAGACGGCCACACCTCCGCTTCCATCGAGGGTGTGGCCGTTTCGCTCGTATCGGCGTTGCCCCCGGACACGGCCTCCCTCTCCGGAGCCGATGAAGAGAGACGGTACCGCCCACCATGACCCCACCCGCCGCACTGACCGTCTATTACGACGGGGCCTGTCCGCTCTGTTCCGCCGAGATCCGGACCTACCGGCGTAGTCGCGGGGCCGAACGCCTCGCCTTCGTCGACGTCAGCGGCGACGACGCCCCCGCCACGCTCGGCCCCGATCTCAGCCGCGAAGCCGCGCAAGCACGTTTCCACGTCCGGGACGATCAGGGCCGTCTCGCCTCCGGGGCGTCGGGCTTCATCCGGCTCTGGCGCGAGTTGCCCGGCTGGGGCTGGCTCGCAGCCTTCGCGAGTCTGCCCGGCATGCCGATCCTGGCCGAGGCCGCCTATCGCGGGTTCCTGCCCCTGCGCCCTCATCTCGCCAAACTGTTCTCCCGGTTCTCGGGGACCTCCTGCGACACCGCCTGCCGCCCACCCAAGGCGTGATACCAGGCCGTCCGCCGGGCCTCGGTGAGCGCAACTCTCTTCACGGGGATGCGATGACCGCTTGGCGCGATCCGGCGTTATAGCCGGGTGCCGGAGCGCGAGTCCCATCGATGCAGAACCTCATCCAGGCCTTCCTGCTGCGCCCACGGCTTCTCGGGGCGATCGTGTTCGCAGTGGTGCTGTCGGTGGCCCTGCCCTTCGCGTCGCTCTGGACGCGCCTCCTCGTCGGCTGGTGCGTCGGCGTCGTCGTCTACACCGCCCTCGTCATCTGGCGGACCTCGTCCCTGTCGCGGGACGCCCTGCGCCGGGAAGCGTCGCGGCTCGACGACAGCGCACCGGTGATCTCGCTCTTCGCCATCCTGGCGGGGCTCGCGAGTTGCGGCGCCGTGGCGATGCTGGTGATCGGAGGACGGGAGCCGGATGCGCCGCGCCTCGCCCACCTTGCCCTGGCGATCATGACGATGCTCTGCGCCTGGGTCTTCGTGCAGGTGATCTTCACCGTGCATTACGCCCATCTCTATTACGGCGAGGTCGACGAGGGTCGGAACCGTGGCGGAATCGACTTTCCCGGCGGAGAGGAGCCGGATTTCTGGGACTTCCTCTACTTCTCCGTCACCATCGGGGCGACCTCACAGACCTCCGATACCGACATCACCAGTAAGGCGTTCCGCCGGATCGTGACGGCGCAGACGATCTACGCCTACCTGTTCAACACCAGCGTCCTGGCTCTGGCGGTGAACATGGCCGCGGGCTTCGCCCAGCAGTGAACCTCGAAAGGGGTCAGGCCCCCTTCACCCGTGTCACGACACGATCGCCGTCATCGGTCGCGGTTCGGACGATCGTCTGGCCGTGATCGGCTTGGCCGTCACTCGCCCGGTTGTCTCTCGCCTTGTCTCGACGCGTCCGCCAGCGATCGCCGCTGCGTGTGAGCATGAGGTAGAGCGAGTGCGGATTGGTGAGGAAGTAGCGCCAGAACAGGCGCCGGGGCTCCTGCAGCAACCGCCAGAACCATTCGAAACCGATCCGCTGGACCCAGGCCGGTGCCCGGCTGCGGCTTCCGGAGAGAAAGTTGAACAGGCCGCCCGACGTCTTGATGAGGGCGACGTTCCGCAAAAGCGGACCGTGATCGCGCACGAAGGCCTGCTCGCGCGGCACCCCCAGGGCGATCCAGAGAATGTCCGGCGCCAGGGCGTCGATTTCGGCGACCTTGGCGGCCAACGCGTCGCCCACGAGGTAGCCATGGTGGTGACCGACGATGCGCAGCCCTGGATACAGGCGCTGTGTCGTCGCCACCGCCGCGCGGTTCTCGTTCTCGGTGGCGCCATAGAGATAGAAGGTCACGCCTTCCGCCAGAGCCTTGCGGGCGACCTCGTGATAGAGGTCGGTGGTGGCGACCCGTTCGGGCAGGGCCCGGTCCCCGACGAAGCGGGACATGGTCACCATCGGCTGTCCGTCGGCGCTGATGACATCCGCCATGTCCATCAGCCGGGCGAACTCAATGTCGCGTGCGTGCCGTGACATCACCTCGCCATTGGCCGAGGTGAAGTAGAGGGGCGTTCCGGGGCGCGGATGACGGCGCACGGCCTCGGTCATCAGATTCACGGTCTCCCGCATTCCCAGAGCCGCGATCGATACGCCGCCGAGAGAGGTCAGGGGAACCGGTTCGGGCAGAACCGGAGACGGTGTCGTCATCGTGCCCCTCCGATCAGCGCGGCAGCGCCGGACACGCTGAACGATGCGGCAGAGGCACGCTTGACCGATGGACGTTGTCCCGGATCGGGTTTGTCGAAAGGCTTCTTCGGGGCCTGCTCGGGCTCGGGACGGGAGACGGTTCTAGGCACCTGTACCGGCTCCGACGGACCCTTTGGCTCCACTCGGACGGGGGGCTCGATGGCCGGCCTGGTCTCCGGGTCCTTGGCGTTGCCACGGATGAAAGCCATCGCCGACCGCCGCGGATCTGGCAGATCGGGCGCGCGGAAGGCGGGCGGGCTCACCGGGATGCGTCTATCCTTCGGAATACCCGCCGGAATCGGTGCCTCGGCCGAACGGGGCATCTCGACCAGCTTGGATTCGCGGCGCGGCTTGGATTCGCGGCGCGGCTCGGTTTCGCGGCGCGGCTCGGTTTCGCGGCGCGGCTCGGTTTCGCGGCGCGGCTCGGGCGGCCGGGCGGGAATGGGAGCGGGGGCGGGGGCGGGGCCCGCAACCTGCGCCGGATTGAAGGCTTGGACCGGCTCCGACACGGGAGCCCGCTTGAAAGCCTGGGCCATCTTGGGAGCCGGCTCCGGCTCTCGTGCCGGAGCGGCGGCCTTCACCGCCATGGGGGGCTCAGCGACCCTGGGCCCACGGACAGGGTCCGACCGGCCGAACCGGGCCCAATCGTCGAGCAGGGCGAGGAGAATGCCGAGGCCGAGCCCCGCCAGGAGTCCCATCGCCATCAGCGTCCGCGCCGGGGGCGGGAAGCTGCGCATGATCGGCTTCGTCGCCGGAGAGACGACCCGGGCATTGCCCATGTCGAGATAGGCCTGCTGGCCTGTCTCGCGCGAGCGGGTGAGGAAGGCTTCGTAGACCGAGCGGCTGGCCTCGGCCTCCCGTTCGAGTTCCCGCAGGCGGATCGACGCCTGGGCGAGACCGACCGTGCGGCCCTTGGCCTGATCGAAGTTCTTCTCCAGGGCCGATGCGGTAGCCCGCGCCTTGGCGAGGTCGGTCTGCGCCGCCTGTGCGAAACGGGAGACCTCCTGATCGATGGAGCGGCGCGCCTGGGCGACCTGCTTGACCATGGAGGAGACGGAAGGATGCCGCGGCCCGAGCTCGTTGGTAAGCTCGGCCTGACGCCGGGTGAGGTCCGCGTATTGGCTGCGCAGGGCAGCCACGGTCTGCGAGGAGAGGATATCGTCCGTCGCCCCGGCATCCAGCCCGGCGCGGGTAATGCGCTGGCTCTGTTCGACGCGGGCCTGCGCCTCGACCACCCGAGCGCGGGCGGCGGCGAGCTGCGCGTTGATCTGCGTCAGCTGCTGATCGCTCACGAGGGCGTCGCGGGTGCCGACGAGCCCGGTCTCGGCACGATAGGCCTGAACCCGATTCTCCGCGGCGTTGAGCGCGGTGCGCAATTCGCCGAGCCGCGCCGTGAGTCCGGAATTGGCGCGGTTGGCGGCCTCCGTCCGGGCGGCGGCATCCTCGGCGAGATAGGCGGCCACCACCGCGTTGGCGAGGCGCGCAGCCTTCGCCGCATCCCGCGCCCAGACCGAGACGTCGATCACGTAGGTCCGCCCGGTTCGGCGCACGGAGATGCGCTGCTGCAGGAGCCCGACCGCCGCATTCGCGTCGCCCTCGTCATCCGAAGGCGCATCCTGACTTCCGAACCCCAGGGCAGCGACGACCTTCGAGACCATCCCGCCCGACGCGGCCGTGAATTCGTCGTCCCTGGTGAGGCCGGTGGCATCGACGACCCGGCGCAGCACGCTGCTCGAGGTGATGAGACGGGTCTGGCTCTCCACCACGCTCTGGTAGGCGTTGGAATCCTGGCCGCCGGTGGTCAGTTCGCGGGAGACGAGGTTCAGGTCGCGCGGGTCGATATAGATCTGCGCCTCGGCGGTGTAGCGCGGGCTCAGCAGCTTTCCCCCGACGAGGCCGATCCCGGCCAGGACGAGCGCGCAGGCGAAGATCCAGACGATGCGTCGGCGCAAGGCCGAGAAGACACCCCCGACGGAGAGGCGATAGCCGTCGCGTACCGGCTCGACCGGGCCGGGCCTGCCGGATGCAGGGGGATCGTCGTAGACCAACATCAATCGCCTCCCACCATCACGGAGTTCCGAGAAGACACGAGCCCCGGCGCGCCCCGGGATTGCTGGTGTGACGATCCCGCTTCGGTCCGTTCGTGTCCCGAGCCGGCACAGTCCGTAGAGCGCGCGGCCGAATGCACGAGGGAATAGCAACTGCGAGTCCAAATTAGATTAAATTCTCAGGCGGCCTTCAACGAATGCGCAACAACGCGGAACGATGATGAATCACGTCTTTACACCTCCCGCCGGAATTGGATGGGACGCCTGAAGACACGCCTTCGTCATGGCACCGGACAGGACAAGAAGCCTCGGATGCGGGCGGGCTCACGCGTCGCGTGGACCGTTCTTCGAGAGCTGCGTCGAGGTCTAGCCCGAAAGGCAGGATGCCTCTTCCACGGGGCGCCGTTCCCCAGCGATGCCAAGGGCCCGCGCTATCCCCTCCGCCATCGAGACCACCGGGATGCCGCGCCGGTTCGCGGCCAGGAGAGTGGCCTCGAGCAAGGCGGGGGAGCAGCCGTAGGGGCTTGCCCCCTCGGTCACGTCATGGCCGAAAAAGATCACCCAGCCGTTACGGGCCACCGCCTCGTCCATCAGACGCGCGAGGAGAACGGCGTCGAGGCAGCGGTCGAAGAGCGGGTTGGCGCGCAGGAAATAGCGGTCGATGCGTCCGGCATTCAGGCCCGGCATGATGCTGCGGCCGGATCCATAGGTCCGGCTCAGCACGCGCTTTGCGGCCAGCGACGCATAGCCGTAGGGAAAGGCGAAATTCTCCAGCACCAGTCCCGGCACGAGGGAAGCGAGCGCATCCCGGTTACGCCGGAGATCCGCGGCGAAGCGCGGTGCGTCGAGGGTGGGCACGAGGCGGTGATCATGAGTATGGCAACCGATTTCGTGCCCGCGGCAATGGATCTCCGCCAAGGCCTCGGCCCCTGCGACCCGCCAATGCTCGGTGGCGGTGCCGAGGAGGGTGCGGGAGACGTAGAACGTGCCTTTCACGCCATGGTCGTCGAGGAGGGCAGCGCCCGTCTCGCAGGCACTGTCCGGCACGTCGTCGAACGTGACGCTCACCATCGGGCCAGGCAGGCGGGGAAGTAAGGGCGCGGACGGGATATGCCGCGACAGACGATGGGAGAGCCGCGCCCGGAAGGAGAGCTGCGCCTTGAGTTCGGTCACGTCGCGATCGAGGATGGCGTCGGGGGTCATTGCGGTGTCGGATGCCCGGACCGCTTGCGCAGCACCAGGTGATAATCACCGCGCTGCAGGTTGAAGCGCCGCCCCGTCACCCTGTTCACCACATCGGTCACGCCGTCGGTGAAGGCGGCGAGGCGCGGACGGCATATCCGCATCTCCGCATAGCGCGGGCTCTCGTAGACATGTTCGTAGATCGGCTCGAGCCCGAGGCGATCGAGGAACGGCTTCAGCCGGGCCGGCAGGACGAGCGGGTGATAATGGACTGGAAATGGAGGTTCGCCCGGCTCGCCCGCCCGCTCGTGACCGCGGATATGGCGGTAGAACCAGACGTGGAACCAATGCGGCGAATATTTCGTCACGAGGCCGGAGAGCGACCGCGGATGCGGTGCGCCGATCAGCAGGAGACCGCCGGGCTTCAGGCATTCGGCGAAGCGCTCCATCGCCGCGCCGACATCGGGCAGATGCTCGATGACGTTGTAGCTCGTCACGAGGTCGAAGGTCAGGGGCGTGAAACGGTGGGTCTGGACGTCGCCGCAGATCACCGTATCGGCATAGGCGTTGTTGCTCACCTGGGTCGGGTCGATATCGACCACGGTCACGCGGGAGCGGCGCAGCACCGAGACCGGAAGATAGGAGGATGCTCCGCCGCCGGCCTCGTAGACCGAGACCTCGCCCGCCGGAAGCAGTTCCTCGAGAATTTCGTGGACCTTCGCGAGGCTGAACCCGGCCTCGCCCGCCGGCATCTCCGTGTCCTGGTGGAGATCCTCCCGCCCGACCTGCCCCGCCATGGAGGCGGTGTCGTCCTGTGCCGTGGCCTTCATGCTCCGTCTCTATTCCGTCGTGATGGGGCGAGACGGAAGCGAAGACTTCTGCGAGGGCATGGGAGAGAATCCGCCTTCCGGAAAGTGCGTCGACCGTGCTCTCGCACATGACACGGCAAATCTTACTTTTCCAAGTACCGGGCACGGGGAAACGTATTAGCGCGCCTGTCGGTCCCCTTCATCATTCATCACCCGCGAGGGATTTGCCTCGGCGTGCGATATGCCTCAGCAAGTCGAGGCGCGGGCGGAATGAGGCTTCAGGCCGCTTCCGTCCGCAGCTTGGGACGCTCTTCTCCACCCTCGGCACGGAACGCGTCGATACTGGCGCGGATCGTGGAGAGCGGCGTCGATCCGAAGGACTGGATGCAGAAGGCCCGCTCCGTCGGCGTGGCGACGTCCAGCATCGCCAGGATGTCGGCCTCGCTCAGGGCGTCGTCGTCCCAATGGGTCCGGCAGAAGCTCTGCGTCGTCACCGCATGCCGCGCCATGACCGAGGGCGTGTTAGTGACGAAGGTGCCGTAGATCATGTATTCTGAAAAGTGACGGTCCCGGCACAGGGCGGCGACCCAGCCACGGCCGGTCACCGCCTCGATCCGGTCGGTCATCGCCCGTGTCGTTGCCTGGTCCCAGATGATGATCTGGTCGATGTAATCGTCGGCGGGTACGCTTTGCGGCTTGGTGGCGAGGAGCCGGCTCGCGGTGCCGAGCCATTGGATGTGGCGTGGCCGGTTGGCTCCGACACCGCCGGGATGGACGTGGAACGGCGTCGGATTGGGCTCGGCCAAGGCGGCGAGGTCGAAGTCCCGGAAGAAGCAGACGTCGGAATCGATCAGGCAGTAGCGTGCCTCCGGCAGCCTGCGCGTGGCCTCGATTTTGACGAACTGCTGGATGTGCCAGCCGCTGACCGGCTTGCCGAACGGCGTGAGCCAGTAGCGGAGCCGGCGCCGACGCAGGAACGGGATCGGCCTGATCCACCAGGGCAGGAACTGCGACTGCGGCAGGATCCGCCGGTCGGGACGGGCAAAGCGCGCAAACAGCGCCACGTCCCTGTCGTCGACGAGGACGTAATGGCAGCCGCGCGACGCCGCGTGCCGATCGATGCTCTCGAACAGCAGGGCGCATCGTTCCAGATCGCCCCGGTGGCTGAGGGTGATCAGGCCCACCGTCTCGGCTCGGTCCTGCTCGGCCCGGCCCTGCTCCGCGGCTGCGAAGGCACGATCTCCGGTCTCGGCCTTCATGCGCACCTCCTCCGATCCGCCGCCCTTCATGGGGGGGACCGATGCGCCGGGAAGGGTGAAGGCTTCCGTCATCGGACCGCGCCTGTCATGCGATGTCGCGATCACGGTGCCGTGTTCCGCCACAAAAGACCGTAGAGGGTAAAGAAGGAGAACGCGTAGATCGCGACATAGATCGCGTTCAGCCACAGGCTCCACTGCGCCGGATCGGGAAGCGCCGTGAGAAGCAGGGCGAAGCCCAGAGCCTTGAGGGCGATGAGGGTCGCGGTGACGCCCGCGCGCAACCCCATCCGACCGAAGGCGAAGAACAACTCGCCATGAAATTCCAGGAGATTGCGCACCGCCGGCACGGCGACGATGACGGCGAGCATGCCGTAGGCCGCCGATACGTTAGGGCCGAGAAGGTCGGGGCGGATGTGCAGGACCGCGACCATGAAGACGAGGGCGCCGGTCGAGACGACCGCCACCATCGCTTCCACCTTCAGAGATTCGCGCAGGCTCGCCCGGGTGGCGCGGCCGGCCTGGATGAGCTTACGCGAATACATCATGAACATCGGCCGCAATGGCACGCCCGTGAAATCGATGAGCCGCATCGAGATCGCGTAGATACCCGCCATGCGCTCGCCGGCCAGCGTCAGGACGATGAGTTTGTCGATCTCGCCCTGAGCGAGGAACATGAAATAGGAGGCGGCAAAGAGCAGTCCGTCGCGCAGCCGGCCCTTGAGCAGCGCCGCGCGGAACCGCATCCGCGTGCGCGGATGGAAGCGGATGGCGAGGACGACGACCGAGACCGCGTTGCCGACGAGATAGTAGACGGCCCAGGTTTCGGCGTTGCCGCCGCCCGCAGCCCAGAACGCCACGGCGGCGGCGGCGCGGAAGCCGATGGGAAGCGACATCACCGTCGCCGCCGCGGCGTAGCGGCCGAGCCCGTTATTGACCTGGACCAGGAGCTCGATCTGGCGCCACAGCGCCACCTCGACCACGATGATCGCCAGGTAGCCGGGCAGGGCGATCACGTCCCGGAACAGAAACGCGTAGAGAGCCAGCGAGAGGCCGAACATGATCGGCAGGGCGAGTCCGAAACAGGCATAGTAGACGGCGAGATATCCCCCCATCGACGAACGCCTTCCGGCGGCCGACCGCATCACGAAGGATTGGAAGCCGAACCCCGCCAGACAGCCGATCATCACGCCCGCCGCCGAGACGGAGGCGAAGACCCCCATTTCGGCGAGGCTCAAGGTGTTGGCGAGAACCAGGAAATAGACCATCTGAAGCACGAGGCGCCCACCCGCCCCGGCCAGAAGCTGGCCGTAACCGATCAGCACGGTGCGGTGGGTCGCCCACGCGCCGGCGACGAGACGCATGGGCGTGCGATGCAACTCTCCGATGCGGCGTCCCACACCGGGTCGCCCGGCAGGGAGCGCCGGCGCGACGGGCGTCGGATTTCGGGACAGTTGGGCGGTCATGGCCGAGGCTTCCGCAGGGCCCGTGCCATGGCGCGGGAAAGAGAAGGGCCAGGCTCCGTCCGGAGCGGTCGGGCCGGAGCGATGTCCTATCCTCGAGAACGGGGCGCCGTCATGTCCTGGTGATCGGCGTATTCCTGCCGAGGGCACAAGTTCTGGTGAACACCACGTCCTGATGGACCCATAGGTCTCGGCTGTCCGATCGCGGGAGGCATCCCACAAGGATGGATGCATCGCAGGGTCATCCGTGACGGATACCATTCCCTGTTCGGCCCAGAACCTGTGTACGGACCTGAACTTGCAGAACTCCCCACCATCTCCCGGCGGGATGTGCCGTTTTGGGCGACTTCTCACTCTTCCCAGGATCTCGGCATGAAACAGGGCCCTCCCCATCGCCGGACCATCCTCAAGGGAGCGCTGGGCGGCATCCTTGGGCTGGAAGGCGCGCTCGGGCTGGAAGGCGCGCTCGCCCATAGCGCCGCCGTCGCCTCTCCGCGCAAGATCCCGTTCGGGGCGGCGGTTCGCGGGGACGCTCTCGCGGCGGATGCGGGCTATCGCGCCGCCCTGGCGGAGAGGTGCCGCTTGCTGGTCCCGGAGGGCAGCCTGAAATGGCCGGTCCTGCGGCCCAACCGGGAAACGTTCGATTTCGGGGATGCCGACACGATCGCCGCCTTCGCCCGTAGCAACGGACTCGGCCTGCGGGGTCACACCCTGGCCTGGTACGGCGGCATGCCCGCCTGGGCGGAGGCGATCACGAGCCCCGTCGAGGCCGAATGGGTGCTGACCAGCCATATCGAAGCGGTGGTCTCCCGCTATCGCGGCTTCATCGGATCCTGGGATGTGGTGAACGAGCCGATGCCCGAAAATCCGGTCTCGCCACGGGACTTGCGCTCCTTCGTCTGGACGAAGACCCTCGGCGCCGAGTACATCCCCATCGCCTTCAAGGCGGCTCATGCCGCCGATCCGGCCGCCCGGCTCGTCCTCAACGAATACGACATCGAATTCGTCGGACCGCGCTTCGCCATGCGCCGAGCCGGCATCCTCGCCATCGCACGCTCCCTCGTCGATCGAGGTATCCCGATTCATGCCATCGGATTGCAGGCCCATCTGTTCGCGGATCGGGAGATCGACCGCGACGGCCTCCAGGCTTTCCTGCGGGAGATCAAGGCGCTGAAGCTCGACGTTCTGGTCACCGAACTCGATGTGATCGACGTGGGACTGCCGACCGACGCCGCCACCCGAGATGCGATGATCGCGCGCAAGGCGGCCGATTTCCTCCAAGCGGTGAACGAGGTGACGCCGCCGAGCGCGGTCCTTACCTGGGGTATTACGGATCGTTATACCTGGGTACCGATATACTTCACCCGACCCGACGGCACGGCGAACCGGCCGCTCCCCCTGGATTCCGACCTGAGGCCCAAGCCGCTGATGACCGTGATTGAGCGCTTCACCGGAAGCGCGTCGTGAAGGCGCGCGCCAATCCATTCGACGCGGTGGTCTGCGTCCCGACCTTCAAACGGCCGGAGCACCTCGTCCAGACCCTCGCCTCCCTGGCGCGCCAGCGGACCGGCCTCCGCTTCGCCGTCGTGGTGGTGGACAACGACGGCGCGTCGCAGGCCGGCTTGGCGGCCGCCGAGGCGGTGTTCGCGAAGGGACCGCTCCAGGGCCAATGCGTGGTCGAGCAGCGCCAGGGCAATTGCTCGGCGATCAACCGGGCCTTCACCACTGCCCTCGCGGCCTATCCCGACACCCGTTATTTCCTGATGATCGACGACGACGAGCTGGCACAGCCCGACTGGCTGGAGCGCATGGTGGCCACGGCGCAGCGCACGGGGGTCGGCATCGTCGGCGGCCCGGTGATCCCGCGCTTCGAACCGGGAACACGGCCCGGCCTCGACAACCACCCCGCCTTCGCCCCCGCCTATGACAAGAGCGGGCCGGTTCCGGTGATCTACGGCAGCGGCAATTGCCTGATTACGCGGCGCACCTTCGCGCTGATGGGAGCTCCACCCTTCGACACGAGCTACAATTTCCTCGGCGGCGGCGACACCGACTTCTTCACCCGTGCCCGCCGCTCCGGTGTGACCTTCTACTGGGAGGCGGATGCGGTCATCACCGAGACGGTGCCTCTCGCCCGCACGCGGACGGGATGGCTCGCCGCACGCGGCCTGCGGATCGGGGCCGTCAATTACCGGATCGAGCGCAAGCATGCGCAGGGCAGTCTTGGTCTCGTGACCCTGGCCGGCAAATCCTTCGCCATCCTCGGGGTCTCGTTCGGACGCGCCATCCTCAATCTGGTCCGGACACGGGAACCCACCATCGCCCTGCACCCGATCCTCGTGGCCCTCGGGCGCTGCTTCGCGGCCCTGGGCATCGAACCGCAGCCCTACCGCGCCAGCACCCCGCGCCTGCGGACTCGCGGGAGATGAAGGAGGCGGGTCGATGAAGACGGGGGCAATCGGAGTGCCGGTATCGGGGGCAGCGCCCGGGGGATGGCGCCGCCTGCAGGCGGTACTCGCTGACACGCCCGCCATCCTCATCGCGCGGAAGGTCGTCTTCCTCGCTGTCCTGCTGCTCAGCTGGATCTCTCTCAAACCGTTCCAGGATCTCAGCAATCCGGACGTTCTGGAACTCGCCACGGGGCGGGAGGGGCTCACCTATGCGAGCTTCGGCCTTTTCGCGCTGCTGTGCCACGCCCTGACTCTCCCGGCTCACGCCAAAGCCTTGCGCGGCTTCGCCTCGCCCTGGTTCCTGGCGCTCGGAGCCTGGCTCGCCGTCAATGTCGTTCTGTCACAGGATCCCATGACGTCGGTCAAGCGCCTGACCCTGGCGGGCTCCGTGATGCTGGCGGCCGCCTGCCTGCCCTTGCTGGCGCGGTCGCGGAACGATCTGCGCAACCTCCTCGCCATCGCCTCCCTGCTGCTGCTGGGCGCATGCTATCTCGGCATGCTGCTCGCGCCGGACCTTGCCATCCATCAGGCGAAGGACGTGGGCGAGCCCATGCTCGCGGGCAATTGGCGCGGCGTGTTCGGCCATAAGAACAGTGCGGCGGCGGTCATGGCCATGCTGGTCTTCATCGGCATCGCCGTGGCGCGTTCGGGGCTCGTGACGGTGGGCCTCGTCATCGTCGCCCTGTCGGGGCTGTTCCTCCTCGGCTCGGAAGGCAAGAGCGCGACGGCGCTCCTGGTGGCTTCGCTGGCGATCACGGGCCTGTTCGGCGTCATCCGTTCGCTCGCGGGCCGAATCCTCCTCACGCTGGTTCCGCTCTTCACGATCAACCTATTCAGCGTCGGCACGGTGGTGAGCGAGCCCCTGGCCGCCATCGTGCGGGCTCTGCCCGTGGATTCCACCTTCACCGGCCGGACCGATGTGTGGCAGTTCGCCATCGAGGCCCTCACGGCGCGTCCGCTCACCGGCTACGGCTTCTCGGCATTCTGGAACAACGTCACCGTGCGCGCCGCGTCCGATGACGGGTCGAGCTGGGCCGGATACGCCTCGCACAGCCACAACAGCTACCTCGACACCGCCGTCACCCTGGGCCTGCCCGGGCTGGTCCTGGTACTCGCGATCTTCGTCGCCGCCCCCCTGCGGGACGTGATGAGGATCGAAGCGAACGGCCGGGCCGACCCGCTGGTGACGATGTTCGTGCAGGTCTGGCTCTTCGGCCTGCTGCTCTCCTGCATGGAGAGCTTCTTCTTCGATGGAGGAGACCCGGTCTGGGTCACCTTCCTGATCTCCGTCTTCGGTCTGCGCTACCTCGCCCGTTTCCGCAGCGCGTGAAACGCCCGGGGGCGTCTCAGCCCGAAAGTGGGCCGCCCTGTCCGGCAGTCTCAGAACTCGATGATGCCGACGGCCCAGCCGCCGAGAGTCATCAGCGCGCCGAACCAGAGCAGGGTCGCGACGCAGCCGACGACCAGCCCTCCGACCGCCCAATGCGCGGACCAGCCGGTCTTGTTCTCATACGGCACGGTGCCTGGATCAGATTGGGTCATGGCATGCCTCTTCAGCCCTTCGATCCCAGGGAGAGGGCAAAGTTCACACCTCCCAAAGTTCACACCTCCCAAGCGTCGTACCTCCCAAGCTTGGTCGCGCCTCAGCCGAGGGCGTCCCTCAGGCTGCCGGCGGCATCGGCGAACCAGACTTGGCGATCGATGGCGGGGGGCAGCGTCGGCCGTGTCGACGCTGCAAGGGCGAGGTCGACATAGGCCTCGGGTCCGGCTCCGCCCGGCGCGAGGACGATGGCCCCACCGGACAGGAGCGCCTGGAAGCGCGGATGGTGATCGAATTCGTCCGCGCGCACCGGCTCGGTGACGACGACCGGCCGGCCGGCCTGGACGCAGGCCAGGATGCTGGCGCGGCGCGCGGTGAGCCCCTCCGGGAGGACGTAGACGAAGGCGTCCACTTCGTCGAACAGGCCGAACAGCTCCTCCGGCGAGGCGACATAGCCGGAGACCACCACCGTCTCGGAGAGACCGAGCGCCGCGACCTTGGCCCGGAATATCTCTTCAATCCCGTCGGAGGCGCGGATGAACGAACCGATGAAGACGACGAGCGGATCGGCGCCGCGTGCCTTCAGGCTGGCGGCGATGTCGAGGATCGCCTCCGGCTGCTTGCCCGGATAGATCGAGCCGAAATGACCGACCACGAGACGCCCTCCCTCGCGGGCGGCGCGCATCTGTGCGGACAGGGCGCTCGGCACGGTGGTTTCGGGCCGCGTGATGTTCGGGGGCAGGGGCATCATCACCGCCCGCCGCGCGAGACGGCCGATCACGGGATCGGCGGCGAGCTCCTCCCGAACCTGGGGCGACAGGAGGACGATCGTGTCCGCGAAGAGGAGAAGCGGCCGGAGGACGAGCCGGCGCAGGCGGTGCATGCTGCCCCATTCATGCAGGATCGCGACCCGTCGCCGACGCCGCAGGAACGCGATGGTGAAGGCCGAAGGGGGGCCGATCAGCGCCCGCTTCCAGGGCACCAGCGGCAGATTGGCGATGACGGCGCGGGCATTCCCCACGGCGCGCCAGATTTCGCCGAGCGGCACGCGGCCCGGCTCCAAGGGGAGGGTCTCCTGTGGCTGACCCTGACGCCTGAGGGCCTCGATCAACTGTCCGGCGAAATCGCCGACCCCGCAGGGCGGATGCCCCGTACCGACGAGATGCAGCCAGGGGGAGGGTACCCGCGTCTCTCCCGGTCCAGGGCGTTGCGTCATGCGGTGAGGTTCCGGAGAAGGATGTGACCGGCCTGTCCTAGCAGGCCGTCGCTTGCGAAAGACTTTCGGCCGAGCAGTTTAAAACGCTCGATCCACCCGCCAACGGCCCTTCTACGAAGAGCATGACACCGTATTCACGCGGCCCACGCAGGAATCTTTTTCCGTCGGCACCGCGAATGCAAAGATTTTATCAACGTCGGATATGATGTCCGGAAATGGATCGGCCCTGTCCCGCAGGGGGACCGACCCACCTCATCTGAAGAACAGCGGGACACGATACGGATTGACCGTAGCCATGAACAACCCGATCTTCACCTCCTGGGACGAGCCCCACAGCGCCCTTTGGGGGCATCAGCCGCTGCGGCTCGAGCATCGGCTGCACCAGTCTCCCCTGTTCTCGCGGGAGGCCTTGGCCGATCTGATCGACACTTATCCAAGCGGCCAGTACAGCCTCGTCCATATGGGAGCCGCCGGACAGCGCAAGTTCTGGCGCGAGGGCGAGACCGGGGGACTTCCCGGCGCGCAGGTGATCGAGTCCATCGCCCAGGGGCGGATGTGGCTCAACCTGCGCAATGTCGAGACCGTGGACCGGCGCTACCGCGACACGCTCGACGCCATGTTCGAGGAGTTGGCCCAGCGAGTACCCGGCTTCTCTCCGGCGAAATCCACCTGCGGCATCCTGATCTCGTCGCCCAACGCCCAGGTCTATTATCATGCCGACCTGCCGGGGCAGCACCTGTGGCAGATCATCGGCGCCAAGCGAGTCTACGTCTATCCCTCGACCCCGCCCTTCGTGACGCCGAAGCATCTCGAGGACATCGCCCTGTTCGATGTGGAGGTCGATATGCCCTACGCCCCCTGGTACGACGCCCATGCCCAGGTGATGGAGCTGTCGCCCGGCCAGATGCTGAGCTGGCCCCTCAACGCGCCACACCGGGTCGAGAACCTCGACTGCCTCAACGTGTCGATGACGGTCTCCTTCGTGGACGAGCCGATCCGCCGCAAGCAGATCGTCAACCTCGCCAACGGCATGCTGCGCCATCGCTTCGGCCGCGAGCCGGCGAGCCACGCCATCACCGGGCCGGGCTACTGGTCCAAGGCGGTGATGCAGAAGCTGCTGCGCAACAGTGATTGGGTGAAGAAGGAGCGCGCGGCCCGCCGTGCCGTCGATTTCCGCCTCGATGCGGCCCGACCGGGCCAGATCCTCGAACTCTCCGCTCTGGCGTGAGCGGGACGGCGCTGCCGGCCCATCGCCGGAGCATCGCGCCATCGGGAAAGGGAGCCTCCGGAGCGCGGAGCTACGATGTGGCGATCGCATCCGACTGGACGGAGTGCGTGCCCGGATGGACGGGTGCGCCGACGCCGTTTCAGGATCCGGTCTGGATCGAGACCTGGTATGAATCGCTCCAAGACCGCGTGGGGCTGACGCCCCTCCTGGTGACGGCGCGGGACAGGGCAACGGGGGTGCTCGCGCTGCATCTTCCCCTCGTGGTCGACGAGACGGGGCCCCGCCGCATCATCGCCTTCGCCGATCTCGGCCTCACCGATTACAACGCGCCGCTCCTCGGCCCAGCGGCTCCGAGAGACCATGCCGGCGCCCTGGAGCTATGGCAGGCGATCCGCTCTGCGCTGCCCCGCGCCGACCTTCTCTCCCTGCGCAAGATGCCGGCGACCTTCGCCGACGGGTCCAATCCGCTGTCCCTCCTCAGGGGTGTGTCCCCGTGCCCGCTCAACGGCAACGAGGTCAGGACGGGCGAGGATTGGGAGGCCTATCATCGCAGCCTCGCCAAGACCGTGCGCAAGGAGCTGGAGCGAAGCTGGAGGGTGTTTTCCCGCGAGCCCGAGACGGCCTTCCGCATCGTCACCGACCAGGGCGAGGCCCAGCGGGTTCTCGAGGTGATGGCGCGCCAGCAGGAGGCGCGCATGCGCAGCATCGGCGCCGATTACCGCCTCGACGAGGCCGAGTTCGACGCCTTCTACCGTCGCCTCGTCGGACGGGGCCTCGGCCACGGCTACGCCGTCGTCAGCGCCCTGACATCGGGCGACGAGGTCGTCGCGGCGTTGCTCGGCATCCGCAATGCCGACACCTACGTCATGATCCGCATCAGCAATGCCGGGGGGGAATGGTCCCATTGCTCGCCCGGGCGCCTCGTCATCGACAAGACCATGGAAGCGCTCCATGAAGAGGGTTGCCGCTCGTTCGACTTCAGCATCGGCGACTACGATTACAAACGCCGTTTCAACGTCGAGCCCCTGCCGCTGGTGGACTTCACCGTTTCCCTCGGCTGGCGCGGCCTGAAGGGCGCGGCGCGGGCGCGGCTGGTCTCGACCCTCCGCCGCTATCCCGCCCTCGACCGGCGGGTGCGAGACGTCGCCCGCCGGGCCGCCATCCTGTGGCAGGAACGACGCCCGTGACGGTGAACCGGCCCTGAGATTTTCCCGGCCATTTCCCTCGAAATCCGGGAGCCTTTTCTCTCTCCGCTGCTCTATTCCGAAGTCGTGCTTTCACGCACCGGACGGAGATAGCCTCGGATGACCCAGCCTCGTCGCCTCCATCTCGGCGCCTTCATGCGGCCGATCGGCATCCACACCGCCTGGTGGCGCTATCCCGGTGGATATCCGGACGCGAATTTCAGCTTTCCCCATCTCAAGCGCTTCGCCCAGCGCCTGGAGGCAGCCAAGTTCGATGCGTTCTTCATGGCCGACCATCTGGCGGTAATGAACATGCCCATGGCCGCGCTGAAGCGCAGCGCTACCGTGACGTCCTTCGACCCGATGACCCTGCTGCCGGCGCTCGCTGCCGTCACCGAACGGATCGGGCTCATCGCCACGGCCTCCACGACCTATAACGAGCCGTACCATGTGGCCCGGAAGTTCGCCTCCCTCGACCATATCTCGAATGGCCGCGCCGGCTGGAACCTCGTCACCTCCGGCAACCCGGACGAGGCCCTGAATTTCGGCCGGGACGCTCATCTCGACCACGCGGTCCGGTATGCCCGCGCCCGCGAGTTCTTCGACGTGGTCACCGGCCTGTGGGATTCCTGGGCCGACGACGCCTTCATCCGCGACGTGGAGGAGGGGGTCTATTTCGACCCCGGCAAGCTCCATGTCCTCGACCATTCCGGCGAATTCCTGAAGGTGAAGGGGCCGCTCAATATCGCCCGCCCCATCCAGGGCTGGCCCGTGATCGTGCAGGCAGGGGCATCGGAAGCCGGACGCCAGATCGCCGCCGAGACCGCCGAGATGGTGTTCGGCGCCGGTTCGAAACTCGCCGCCGCCCAGGACTTCTACGCCGACGTGAAAGGCAGGATGCCCGCCGCCGGCCGCGATCCCGACCATCTCAAGATCCTGCCCGGCGCCTTCATCGTCCTCGGCGAGACACGCGACGAAGCCGAGGCCAAGAAGGCTCGGCTCGATGCGCTCGTGCCCACGGACAGCGGCATCGCCAACCTCTCGGTGCGCCTCGGCGTCGATGCTTCGGAGTTCGACCTCGACGCACCCCTGCCCGATCTCCCGGAGACCAATGCCAGCAAGAGTGCCCAGGCCCAGATCGTCGGCTACGCCCGGAAGACCGGGGCCACGGTGCGCGAACTCGCCCAGCGTGTTGGCGGCTATGGCGGGCTCACCATGGTGGGGACGCCGGCCGAGGTGGCCGACCAGATGGAGGAATGGCTCGTGACGCGGGCCTGCGACGGGTTCAACGTCATGTTCCCCTTCGTGCCGGAAGGTCTCGACGACGTGGTCGACACCCTGGTGCCGGAACTCCAGCGTCGGGGCCTGTTCCGCACCGAATACGAAGGCACGACCCTGCGCGACCATCTCGGCCTGCCGCGCCCAGCCAACCAATTCTTCCCAACCTGACGGACGGGCCGCCCTCCGACCGGGGAGGGCGACTTCATCGGGTCAGGCGGCGCGGCGGTTGACCTGGCTCTCGGCCATCCGCGTCAGGCGTTCGTCGGTGGCGCGCTCCTCGTCCAGGGTCTGCTGCAGCACGCTGGCGCAATCGTCCCGGCCGAGCTGCTTGGCCCAGGCGACGAGGGTGCCGTAGCGCGTGATCTCGTAATGCTCCACCGCCTGTGCGGAGGCGATGAGGGCGGCATCGAGGACCTGCTTGTCGCCGATCTCTCCAGAGACCTCGTTGGTCTCCTTGATGATCCCGTCGATGGCCGGGCAAGTCACCGCCTTCGGCGTATGACCATGCATCTGAAACACCTGCTCCAGGCGCTTGATCTGACCCTCGGTCTCCGAAAGGTGCTTCTCGAACCCGCTCTTGAGTTCGGGATCGGTCGCCTTGGCGATCATTTTCGGCAGCGCCTTGGTGATCTGGTTCTCGGCGTAATAAATGTCCTGCAGGGTATGCACGAACAGATCGTCGAGAGTCTGGATGTCCTTGCTGAAAAGACCCATGGCTCGTTCCTCCTTAGTTTGAATGACGTCGTGACAGGCCAAACGGGATCGATCCGGCGGACACAATATGGACCGGATCGTTCTCCCGCATCCATGCGCACACGGCAAAGCTTGACCCAAGTTAAGCGATGATATCGGCGTGCGCTTGCTAGGCTTGATCAAGATATTTACGCCGTCATGGTTCCGAACGACCTGATGCGCGGCAGGTCTGGATTTGATCCGCCCTCACATGTGAGCAAGACGATACGCTCGGCTGCTCGAGGGCAGCGCGCCGATGACGTAGCACAATCGCCACAAAGCCGTCCGTCATCGGCATGAGCAGGAGCGAAAGAGGCGTCCGGCGGCGGCAGCGCACCATACATTCACGCATGAAACAAATTCAGGCATGCTCGAATTACCGGCATGGCGTGCCTTTCTCACGTTTAGCCAGTGCAAATATCAGATACCGCTCATATCATAACGAGACGTCGGGGGCATGAAGGCCCAGCAGCTTTTGGAGACGTTGGATCATGACTTTGAGCTCACCTCGGAATTCAGCCGAAATCTTTGCTTTCGTGCCCAGGAAGGTTGCAGCATCGGCGCGTGCCCATTCGACAGGCACACGCATGGGCAGCAACGCCGTGGTGGACCTCGCTTCACGCATCTCGCGACCGATGGAACTGCCGAGGATGGATTTCTGCGACGGCTGGTACCACGCCGAGGCGATCCTGGACGACGGGCGCAACCGCAAGGCCTGACGGGCGCGACGTATCGCGGGACGTGATATCGCTCCGGTGCCGGAGTGCGGGGCATGCCGCGTCTCCGAGCGACCGGAGACCGCGATGAAGCCCCCGATCGGACGCGAGACCACGCTCTGCATGTCCCTGTCGGGACGGCCGGGTCATTTCGGGTCGCGTTTCCACAACCGGCTCTACGAGCTCATGGGGCTCGACTACGTCTACAAGGCCTTCACCACGACCGACCTGCCGGCTGCGATCGGCGGCATACGGGCTCTGGGCATTCGTGGCTGCGCCGTCTCGATGCCGTTCAAGGAGACCGTGATCCCGTTTCTCGATCGCCTCGAAGCTTCGGCCGCGGCCATCGACAGCGTCAACACGGTGGTGAACGAGGCCGGCTGCCTCACCGGCTACAACACCGATTACATCGCGGTCCGCTTGCTCCTCGAGAAGCACGGCATCGATCCGCAGACACCGTTCCTCCTGCGCGGGTCCGGCGGCATGGCCAAGGCCGTCGTCGCGGCCCTGCGCGATGCGGGCTTCGTGGATGGCACGGTCGTGGCACGCAATGAACCGGCCGGACGGGCCCTGGCGGAAAGCCATGGCTTTGGCTGGCGCCCCGAGATCGGCGAGGCGCAGGCCCCGCTCCTCGTCAACGTCACGCCCCTTGGCATGGAAGGGCCGGAAGCCGAAACCCTCGCCTTTCCGCCCCCTCAGATCGCTGCCTGCGCCGTCGCCTTCGACGTGGTGGCGCTGCCTTCGGCGACGCCCTTCCTACGGGCGGCCGAAAGCATGGGAAAGCGCGTCATCACCGGCCACGACGTGGTGGTACTGCAGGCTCTCGAGCAGTTCGTTCTCTATACGGGCCGAACTCCCGACGAGAATCAGGTGAAAGAGGCCGCGGCCTTCGCCCGGACATGACGGAAGCGGTCCGTCCGCATGCGGCTTCCCCCTCTTTTCCATGAGAGAAAACTAAGGGAATCCTGCAGAATATTTCCGTCTTTCTGCTTGCTATGGGGCAGGGCGGACAATAGGTATTGCTCAAGCGCGGTCGTGCCGCGCATCTGAGATGTCTTCTAAAGAAGACTTGCAACGCAGGAGAAACATCATGGCTTGGACTGCCCCCGTCGTTCAGGAAGTGTGTGTCGGCATGGAAGTCACCAGCTACGAGTCGGCTGAGATCGACACCTTCAACTAAGTCGGCCGGAAGCGTCTACGCTTCCCACCGATAGAGCGAGACCAAGGTCTCCGCGAGAAGCCGCCTTCGGGCGGCTTTTTGCGTTCATGATACTGGGTGACGCCTGCACCATTCAGGGTTTGGTATCGGCTTCGCGCTCGCGCCGTCGGCTCAGGATGGCATCGAGGCGCGCGACGATGATGGCGAGTTCGCTCTGACGCCTGACGCCGAGCTTGCCGAAGATCGCTTTCAGGTGAACCCGCACCGTGCCCTCCCGGACCGCGAGCAATTCCGCCGCCTCCCGGGGCGAGCTTCCCCGGCCGATCTCCATCGCCACAAGAGCCTGCATCCGCGTCAGGCCCAGTTGCTCGAGTTGCGGGGCAACGGAAACCAACACTGGCGGCGTGACGGGATGGAGCAGGAGCAGGGCCCCGCCCTTGGCCGAGCCGATTAGTTCGAGACCGGGCTCGCCAGTGCGCAGGGGCATCGCCTCCGCCAGCAGCCGGGGGGACCCATCCGACGAACGCAGGATGATGGGTTCGGCCGCGCAGGGCCTGTTCTCCGCCAGGGCGGAGGCGACGAGGTGGTCGAGTCTCGGGCCATCGGCCGCCACGACGGTTCTCACGGGCAGGCCCGGGGCGATCTTCAGGCAACCGGCGACGATCCTCTCGGAGCCGGGATTGACGAACCGCACGGCGCCACCCCGATCGAGCAGGACGACGCCGATCTCTGCGCGCGCCAGGGCCGAGCCGAGATCGGCCGCCTGCCGGTGGGCGACGCCGAGCCGAGCCGTGAGGTCGAAGGCCCGCGCGACATGCGGCCCCAACAGCGTGAGGAGGGCGATCTCCCCGGCTTCGAAGTAGCCTTTGCCGGCCTCGCGCAGGGCGCTCACCGTCATCAGCCCGCCGCCGGGATCGGGGGCGAAGAAGGCCACGAGTTCGTCGAGCCCGTGCTTGACGCAGAAATCCTGAAAGAAGGGATCCTTGCGCTTGTCCTCCGGCGTGAACAGCATCGCATCCGCCACCACGAGGCCGGGCCGCATCCCGAGCCCCCGCGCGCGGGCGATACGGCTGTCATGCTCCCACCACCCGCCGTTATACGCGTCGTGCACCTCCCGCAGGCTGTCCGAATGGAGTGTGTCCGCCGTCCGGCGAGGATCGTAGGAGACGATCACCGTCCCCCGCGCTCCGAGACAGGCGCTCACCTGCTCGAGAACTCCCGGCCAAAGCGAGGCATTGAGGGCGGCTGCGTAGCAGGCATCGACGAGACGCAGCGGGTCAGGATTGGTCATGGCGATCCGACGAACCCGAGCGGGCGGCGCTTTTCATACAGGCAACTCCACGGGACAACAGGACACGGATCGGCTCGTCCAATCGTCTTACGATGTCCGCCAGTCCCGCGGGGTCGTTCCCGCGAGGAGCCCGACGAGTTCGGCTTGGCGGTTGGTTCCGGTCTTGGACAGGACGGATCGCAGCTGCGTCCGGACCGTGCTGGTGGCGACGCCGGTCCGCAGGGCGATGTCCTCCACCGTCCTGCACAGGGCAATCTCGCGCGCCACCCGCGCTTCGGCTACGGTCAGGTCGAAGAGGCCGGACAGGACGGTGAGGTCGGGCGCGGCGCCTTGTGCCACGGGCGTGAAGATCGCGATGGCGGAGGCGGCGTTGAACAGGTCCGCCGCCGCCCGTCGGATCGGCAGGAGATGCAGGATCACCGGGCCGCGCTCGTCCGTGGCCGGGATCGGGATGGACCGGGTCGAGGTCCGCCGCTCCGTCGCCAGTCCTTCGAGGGCCCGCTCCAGCAGGCGGTCCGCCTCCGGGTTGGACAAGGTCAGGCGATGCGCCTCCCGGATGGTGCTTCCGAGGAACGCCGCGCAGCCGGCATTGATGGCCAGGATCTGGGAGTGCCTGCCGAGGATCGCGGCGGGAATGTCGACCACATCGAGCACCTGAGCCGCCACCCTGACGGTCTGCAGCCGCAGCCTCGCCGACATGGTGGCTGCCCGGGCGAGGTGAGGGCGCAGGGCATCGAGGCGGGCGACGATCTCGCCGGGGACGGGACCGCGCGCGAATTCCCGCTCCACGTTGAAGATGAGCCGATCCCCGCTCGGCACCGCGATGGCGCTGGCGACGCCCCAACCCAGGCCCCTCGGCCGCAGAAAGTCCCGGAAGACCGGCTCCGCCTCCATCTCGGCGGCGGTGTAGACGTCGAGGTCGGTGAGGAAGCCGGCATGTTCCCTGGCGAACAACCGCGCCGGCCTGTCGGTCCGCGCAGGCCAGCCCCCGGCGACATATTCGGCGATCCCCGCCTCGAAGCCCGGGGACGTGACGTATCTGAACTCGCTGCCCACCGTCGTGAACAAAAGCGCGCCTTGTCCCTCGCCGACCCGCACCAGTTCGGCCAGTACACTGGGCCACATCTCCGGAATGACGGCGACTTCGCAGATATAGTCGATCAGGACTTCGGAACTGACGGTCATTGGCATCGTCTAAACCAGATCCAGCAAACGTTATGACGAACATCGACATCATTATACAGTCCGCATCGATGGTACGGCCGCGGCGGACTCCGCATGAATGCCGAAATGCTTGATTTTAAGGCATGGCTCATCATGGTTTGAGCCCACCAGCACAGTCCACCAGCGAATCTTTGACTCGACATACTCCATTTGGAGGATGTGCGGCATGCAATCGGGTGCTCTAACCGCGCCGGGCAAACGAATGACCGCCGTGATGTTCGAGATTCGAGACGGTCACGACGCCTTTCCAGGGGAAGATGACCTTCATGGCGACGCGCAACGTTCCGGGCGCCTACGCAACGATCGCCGATGCCATCGCGGCTTCGGATCCCGGAGATACGATCGCGGTCTCCGCGGCATATGGCGGGAATGAAACGGCGACCGCGACGGTCGACGACCTTCGTTTCAGCGCCCCCTCCAGCGTTACCGGCATCACCCTCCTCGCAGACGGGGTGACTACGAAGATCACCGCCCTCGGCGCATCGCCGATCTCGATTTCAGGGACTGCAGGTAACGAGATCCTCATCGGCAATACCGGCGCCAACACTCTCACCGGGGGTTCGGGCGACGACACCCTCAGCGGCGGAGCCGGTAACGACATCCTCGACGGCGGCGAGGGCAACGATATCGTCTTTGGCGGTGAGGGTGACGATACGATCACACTTTATGATAGCGGCAGCGTGGACAGACTCGATGGCGGAGCCGGTAACGACACGTTCCGGCTCATGACCGGTTATGGCGGCGGCGTGACCGTTGAAGGAGGCATCGGAACGGACATTGTGACAGACGCCTTCGACCTGGGAGATGCCAGCTTCACAGGGGTCGAGACGCTGGACACCACGTCAGTCTTCGCCACGACAGCCCAGCTTTCGTCCTTCGCCAGCCTCATCGACAGCACGGCGACCACCACACGGCTCGAAATCTCCCTACGGGGTGCGGGCGGTACGATCGACTTCACCAGCCGCGTCACCGGCACGGATTCGGTGCTGGTTTCCAATGCCGGCCTGACCGCTGGTGTCACCATCATCGGATCGGCCAGGAACGACACCCTCATCGGAGGCCTCGGCAACGACACCTACGTTACCGATGGCGGCGACACGATCACCGAGATCCTGGACGGCGGCACCGACCTCGTCCTGAGCTCGGTCTCCCTGACCCTCGGCGACAATGTCGAAAACCTGACCCTGACGGGCGCGATCGCCCTCGACGGCACCGGCAACGCCCTGGCCAACCGGATCACCGGCAACGCCGCCGCCAACATCCTCGACGGCAGCACTGGCCGCGATACCCTCATCGGTGGCCTCGGCAACGACATCTACGTCACCGATGGCGGCGACACGATCGTCGAGGCGCTCGGCGCCGGAACCGACCTCGTTCGGAGTTCGGCGACCCTGACCCTTGGCGGAAATCTAGAGAACCTCACCCTCACCGGAACGGGGGCGATCAAGGCGACGGGCAACGCCCTCGACAACGTGCTCCTGGGCAACGATGCCGCCAACGTCCTCAATGGCGGGACCGGTACCGACAGGCTCACCGGTGGATTGGGCAACGACACCTACATCACCGATGGTGGCGACAAGATCTTCGAGGTGGCGGGGGGCGGCATCGATCTCGTGCGGAGTTCGGTGGCGTTCAGCCTCGGCAACGAGCTCGAAAACCTTCTCCTCACCGGCAGCGCGGACATCATCGGGAATGGCAACGCTCTCGCCAACACGCTCACCGGCAATAGCGGTGCCAACATGCTCAATGGCGGTCTGGGCGACGACATCCTGAAGGGCGGAGCCGGTGCCGACATCTTCTTCTTCAAGACGGCGCTCGGCTCGGGCAATGTCGACAGCATCGTCGACTTCGCCGCCATCGACGACACGCTCCGACTCGAGAACGGAATCTTCACGGCACTGATCAAGACCGGAACCCTGGCGGCGGGTGCCTTCAAGGATCTCGGCGCGGCCGGTGCCATCCTCGATGCGGACGACCGGATCCTCTACGATTCGCGGACGGGCGCCGTCTCCTACGACGCGGACGGCAGCGGATCGGCCGACGCCCTCCAGTTCGCCCTCCTCACCTCGCGCCCAGTCCTGACATTCCAAGATATCCTCGTGGTCTAGGACACCTGACGGGCCTCCCGCTGACGATCGGGGTCACGCGGAACGGGGCGGGAGCCCGATTTCATAAGAGCCACGCGCCGACACCCGGCGGCATGAAACCGCCCGGTCTGGGGATCGCCCAGGGCTCCCCGGGGAGGCGGGGACCGAGGCGCCATGGCCTCGGAAAGGTAGAAGACATCGTTCACCCTGTCTCGAAACCACGCCGCAACGTATCGCCGCCATGATGTGGCATTCACGCGCCGAACGGCGGCAAGATCGAGGCTTCCATGATCACGGATCTTCACGTCTGGCGGCTCTTCATCGCGCTCGGCGCCTTGGGCGCGGCGACCGCACCGCTGCTGAAGCCGTTTCTGTCTTAGAACGGCCAAGCCGATGTGCGCGCCGGCACAGCGAAACGGATCGCGGCCAGCCATGAACCATTCAGCCGCCATAGGCGCATGATCTCAAGGTGACGATCCGACCGCGACGCAGCCCCAGGAATCCGACATGACAGTTGCACGTCCCTTCCGCTGGCTGCTCGCCCTCGTCACGCTGGTCCTGCCGGCATCGCTGATCCAGGCTCGGCCTCCGGTCGACGGATGTGAACGCGGCAAGGCGAAGGACGCTCAGAGCCAGGTCGTCTTCCGCCACTACATCTGATCCTGATCCCGGATCGGCGGCAGCTTCGCGGAATCCGTCGTCCTGTTCCCGGAATTCCGGAACGGCATTCCCTCATCTCAGCCGCTTGCCCTCGTTGGACGGCAGAACCACGATGGAGCGGCAAGGCCACCGGCTCCCTTCAGCTACGGTTCAACCAGTATGGTCTAGCTTGGGCAGCCTTACGAGATAGGCCGCCCCGGTCCGGTGGCGGCGGGATTGCGCAAGGCGCGTCGCGCACCCCGTGGAAGCCATGCTCGCTCTCCCCACAACGACCCTCGGCACGCCCGTCCTGCACATCCCGCCCAGGGGGTCGGAGCTTCCCCGCCCCGGCGCGGAGGCGTCCCAGGCCTTCCTACGCAGCATGATACCTGGCCTCGATCTCGCCTTCGGCCTCGAGAGCGCTGCCGACCTGCCCGAGGACATGACACGGCTGATCGCCCGGCTTCATGCCGGCCCTCTGGGTGCGCTTTCACAGGAAACGGCTTCGGACAGCACTCGATTGTCGGCGCCTGCCTACGAGCCAGCCTGATGGCGGCGATGGAGCGGCAAGCCCAGGCGCGGCGAAACGGGCGGCGTGGCGATGATCGAAGGGATCCAGCTCCCCCGCCCTGCAGCGTTCTTGCAACTATTGACCGTCGATTGCTCTATGCAGGTCCGAATCTTCGACCAACCACTAGCCCTTCGAACGCTCTATCTATTGATAACTATCAGTAAATATTCCAATATTGCCAGAATTTTAACTACAATAAGATCCGTTTATAAAATAGGCACCTCATCCAACAAAAACATATCAAGGTCTTTTCAATTAAGTTCAGCCGGGTTATTTTTCCTCAGCCGAGAGTGCATCGCTTTACGCGGGAGCGTTCGACGCCGCTGAAGGATCAAGATGTTCCTCGACGACGAGACTTTGCAGGACATCGAAAACTCGCTCGTCACATCCGCGCTTCAGTCTCATGACTGGGACAAAGCAGTCGCCAAAATCGCGACTTCCACGGGCGCGAGAGGGGTCGTCGCCATCCCGTTGAAGGGACGCGTACCCGGCCTGCCGATGAGCGCCAGTCTCGAGGCGGTGGCCGACGGCTATTTTCGCGATGGCTGGTCGAAGAACGATTACCGCGTGAGAGGCGTCCCCAAGCTTCTCAAGACAGGCATGTTCGTCGATCAGGACTACGCGACGCCGGACGCCATGCGATCCGAAGCGTTCTACGCCGACTACTTGCGCAGCCACGGCTTTCAATGGTCCGCCGGACTGATGGTCCAGGCGGGCGATGATGCTTGGGTGATGATGATGCAGCGGACCATCCAACAGGGGCCCTACACCTTGGATGAGCAGATCGCCTTGCGGCGCCTCATTGCCCCCCTCAACCGGGCCGCCCAACTGGCCCACAGCCTCGGCGAGGCGCGTCTCACGGGCATCGCCGACGCCCTGGAAACGGTCCGCAATCCTAGCGTGCTCCTCGACAGGACGGGACGGGTTCTACGGGTGAGCAGCGGCGCGGAACGCCTGTTCGGCCCCGATCTGGCTGTGCGGCTCGGGGAACTCGTCGTTCCCTCCGATGCTCAGGCCACGGCCCGGCTTCGCGCGCATATCACCGCCGCCATCTGGTCCGATCCGCAAGCTGTCTCACTCGCCTCGGCGCCGATCGTCATCCGCCGGGAGGCCAAGCGGCCTCTCACTCTCCGGGTTCAGCCCCTGCGCAAGGCGGGGCTGGAGTATTTCGACGGCTGCCGCGCCATTCTGACCATCACGGACCTCGATGACAGCCGGGAACTCGCCGGTGACATCCTGAAAACGTTGTACGGGCTGACGCCACGGGAGGCCGAGCTCTGCCACAGCCTGCTGGCCGGCCACAGCACCGGCGAATGCGCGGACAGGCTCGGCATGTCTATCCATACCACCCGGACCCATCTGAAGAAGATCTTCGTCAAGACGGATACGGCGAGCCAGACGGAACTGATGATCGTCCTGAGCCGAAACTTCGGCCTCTGAGCAGACGACGAGGCGCTCGGTCGCGCGGCGAGATCAGCGAGGATCGCGATGCGCGCCGATGAAGTCGACGAAGGCCCTCAGCGGCGCGGGAAGGTAGCGCCGGCCCGGATAATACAGGAACGGGCCGGAGAACGATTGCCACCATGGCTCCAGCACGGGCTCCAGAACCCCGCTCTCGAGATGCGGGCGTAGCCAATCCTCGAACAGGGTAATGATCCCGGTCCCCGCAATGGCGGCATCCACCGCGAGGTCGGTGGCGGCCCCGACCCGGACGATGAGGGGACCGCTGGGGTCGATGCGAACGACTTCGCCCTCACGCTCGAATTCCCACGCCGTCGTCGCGCCACTCGCGAAACGGCCGCCGAGGCAGGCGTGGCTCAGCAGGTCTCTCGGATGGGCGGGACGCCCGTGACGATCGAGATAGGACGGGGAGGCGGCCGTGGCGAAGCGCTGCCGGCGCGGCCCGATCGGAACCGCGATCATGTCCTGTTCGAGCCGCTCGTCGTAGCGGATCCCGGCGTCACATCCAGCGGCCAGCACATCTACGAAACCGTCCTCGGCCACGATGTCGAGCCTGATATCGGGATAGGCTTCGAGGAAAGGCGGCACGATCCGCGGCAGCACGAGCCGCGCCGCGCTGACCGGCACGTTGAGCCTGAGTGTGCCGGCCGGGCGATCGCGAAAGCCGTTGACGATGTCCAGCGCGGCATCCACCTCGCTCAAGGCCGGCATCAATCGTTCGAGGAGGCGTGCGCCCGCTTCGGTCGGCGCGACGCTGCGGGTCGTCCGGTTGAGGAGCCGGACGCCCAGCCTGGCCTCCAGCCGGCGGACCGCCTCGCTCAAGCCGGATGCGCTCGCGCCGCTCGCCCGTGCGCCGTCGCGAAACCCGCCGGCTTCCGCAACGGCGACGAACGCCGCCAAATCCCCGAGATCGGTCGCCATTGTTCGCCTTTTCGCACATCCCGTGCGAATAAGGGCGCATTATCACGCAATCCATGAGGCATTACAGTCCTGGTCATCCTACAGGAGAGTCGCATGACCAAGATCGGACAGGCCGGGACCTACGCCCTCGGAGACCGCACCGTGAAGCGCCTGGGCTACGGCGCGATGCAATTGGCGGGGCCCGGCGTTTTCGGTCCTCCGAAGGACCGGGCCGCCGCCATCGCGGTGCTGCGTAAAGCGGTCGAGCGCGGCGTCAACCACATCGACACCAGCGATTTCTATGGACCGCACGTCACCAACCAGATCATCCGCGAAGCGCTCCACCCCTATCCGGACGACCTCGTGATCGTCACCAAGATCGGAGCCAGGCGCGGTGCGGACGCCTCCTGGAACCCCGCTTTCTCCGCAGCGGAGCTCACGAGCGCCGTCCATGACAACCTGCGCAACCTCGGCGTCGACGCCCTCGACGTGGTCAACCTGCGCATCATGCTCGACGTGCATGGACCGGCCGAAGGCTCCATCGAGGCGCCGCTCTCCATCCTCGCCGATCTCCAGCGACAGGGCCTCGTTCGCCGAATCGGGTTGAGCAACGTAACGGCGCGGCAGGTGGCGGAGAGCCGATCCCTCGCGACGATCGTCTGCGTCCAGAACCAGTACAATCTGGTCCATCGGGCCGATGACGCACTGATCGACGATCTCGCCGCATCCGGTACCGCCTATGTCCCGTTCTTCCCGCTCGGCGGCTTCAGCCCGATCCAGTCGGCGGCCCTGAACGAGATTGCCGAGGGGCTCGGCGCGACGCCCATGCAGGTCGCGCTGGCCTGGCTCCTGCGCCGCTCTCCCAACATCCTGCTGATCCCCGGCACGTCGTCGGTCGAGCACCTGCGCGAGAACATGGCCGCGGTGGAACTCGACCTGTCCGACGACACCATGGCGGCGCTCGACCGTATCGCACCCTCGACCTGACACAGGCCGCCAGAGGATCATCGACGAGCGAGGCGATGCTCTTCGCCGATGATCGACCGGGGATGATCCGGCGCGCGAACCGATGCGGACGATGGCGTGAGGGGGGGAGGAAAGCCGCCCACACGCCGTCGACACAACTCGTCCGAACGGCACTCGCATGGACGAGATCGGAACGGCCATTCTCGAAATCAGGCTCTGGTCACAGCCACTTCCGCCATCGCAGGCCCTGCGACACTCATTCCCAAACTATTCAGGGATTATATAACCAACACTTTTGTATTTGATTGTCCCATCAAATAATTCGATGCTGGAATGCCACATACATCGATGGCATAGGCTTGATCAGGATCTTTAATCCGCTGCACCACGTGCGTGGCGACACGCCACAAAGAAAATTATTACTTCATATTGGCTTCACACAGAAGAAGCAGCCAGGACACGGAGGCTTCACAAGAAAAGAAAGCCATTGCCCATATGAAGTCTTACATCGCCGCCCTCTCGACTGCTCTCGTCGTGGGACTGACATCGATCTCGCCTACGATGGCGATGGAGCGTCCCTCGCGTTACACGGCGTTCGCTCCCTACGACGTCGAGACCACCAACGCGATCCGAGCCGATCGTCGAGCCCCCGCGTCCTTCGGTTGTCCGATGAGTTCGGCCGCGGAGGGCAACGCAAACCAGCAGACCCGCGACGTCATGCAATACGGCCAGACGTCCGGCGGAAGCCGCTGCTAACCCAGTCAGGACAGTTCATTGGCATCGATGCTGAAAGTCTTTTCCTACATCATGGTCGGCGTTGCATCGGTGATGCTGGCCGCGACCATCGTGGGCTCCGCCAATATACTGATAAATTCGTAACACGTCGTCCCGGACTACAATCCGGGACGATCTTCGAGATCCCCGGCAGGATCGGTTCGCTCCCCTGCGGCAGTATCCGTTAGGGGAACGGGTCGATCCGTCATTCGCTCGCACGAGGCGTGAGGGAACCCACACCCGGCAGACACTCGCCGTCCGGCCTCAGGGCCGGCGCATCTGCTTGCCGGCGTAAGCCACGAGCTGGGAAAAGGCCAAGGCCGCTGCCGAGGCCTGGACACGGCTCGGATACGGCATCGGAGAATGGGCGACCTCCTGGCCGTAAGCGTCACGCAGTGACCAGCCCCAGCGCCCGACCCGCTCCTCCAGCACGTCGAAATGCATGGCCCGGTCTCCGCTCGTGCGGGGTGACGGCACGCGTGCAGCCGAACCGGCATTCGCACGCTTCGCCATGCCCGAGGGCAGGCCGGCGGGAGAGAGATTTCCCGATATCCACAGGTCGGCCGTCTGCATCTTGACCTCCGCGCTTGAACTCTATGTTCTCTATATGTTCTTATGCGCGGAGTGTCCACCATGCTGGCCGATCCTTTGCTGCGGCTTGCGGCCCTAGCTACGTCCGAAGCGACGAACATGGCCGGCGGGGAGGCAGCTACCGGCAACGTCGCACCGGCGCAGAGCAGGATCCGGGGCTCATCTCCCGGTTCGGTGGCCTGACATGGAGCGCCTCTGCGACGTGAGAGCCTCGCATCTGGTCATCGCCTGCGGTCCTTGCGAGCGCCGGGGCATCTATCGGGTCGCCCGCCTCCGCCAGCAATTCGGCGATCACGCCTCGGTTCTGGATGTCTATGTGAGGCTCACGCAAACCTGCCGCTGGCAGCGTGAGGTCGGCAGCAGGCCGCCCAATGTCTACGCGGTCGGGTGTCGGGCCAAGCTCGACACGTCGGGCGGGGCCGTCGCGAACGGACTTCCCTCCAGGACATAGGCGAAGGGCAGTCTTCCGATTCCACCGGGGCCGGCGGGGCCGGATTCACGCATCGTCTTCGCGGCCGAACACCTCGCCCTCTTCGGCCAGCCGGGCATCCGCCTCGTCCGTCCGCAACTCCAGCAGGGCGCGGTACTCTCGCAGCCGCTGCTGAAGCTGCGTGCCCGCCTCCTCGCAATCGGCCGGCTCATCCGTGTCGAGGGCGCAGCCCTCGATCACCTCCGAGGTCTGGCGATCGACGGCCGCGCGGTCGGCCTCGCTCAATCCGGTCAGATCGCCGAGACCGAGTTCCGATGCGATCAGGGCCGCGATCTCCTCGCGCTTCTCATCGAGCTTCGACATCGTCTGACCCATCCCTGGAATCCATTCTCCCGAATCCGTTGCCTCGATGATCGGTCACCTTGCCGCCGCGGAGCAAGGGGAGGGGTGCCGGAAGACGGGTGGGGCGCTGGTCAATCCGCCAAGGCCCTGTCATGGCTGGCCGGTGACCGATGATCCCAGCCATTCCCATCCCCTGCGGCCCTCCCGTCTCGGATGGTCCGACTTCTTCGAGGAGCAACGTGAACCGGCCGAGGCCGGTCTCGTGCCCATGCGGATCGCGACGGTCCACCGCTCCCGGCTGACCGCCCTATCCCTCACGGGGCCGGTGGGTCTCGTGCTTCCGGTCCATACCCAGACCGGCGATTTCGCCGTGGGCGATTGGGTGCTGGTCGAGCCCGAGACCGGGACGATGCAGCGCCGTCTGTCACGCAGGAGCGTGCTGCAACGGCGCAACGAAGGCGGAGGCCCGCTGCAGCTGGCGGCGGCCAATGTCGATACCCTCTTCGTCGTCACGTCGTGCAACGCCGATTTCAACATCGCCCGGCTGGAGCGCTACCTGGCGCTCGCCAATCAGGGCGGGACGAACCCGGTGATCGTCCTCACCAAGGCCGATATGGCGCCCGATGCCGAGAGCTACCGGCGGCAGGCCGCCGGCCTGCAGCGCGACCTCGCCGTCGTCACGGTCAATCCGCGCCTTCCGGACGCCGTGACGCTCCTCGCCCCCTGGTGCGGCGAAGGTCTGACCGTAGCGGTCGTCGGCTCATCGGGGGTGGGGAAATCGACCCTGGTCAACACGCTCGCCGGCCCGGACCAGGACCTCCCCCAGGAGACCGGCGGGATCCGCGAACACGACGCCAAGGGGCGCCACACCACCACGTTGCGTTCCCTCCATGCCATCGCGGGCGGCGGCTGGGTCATCGATACGCCGGGGATGCGCACGCTGCATGTGAGCGACGCCGCGGAGGGCATCGATACGCTGTTCGCCGAGATCGTCGAGCTGGCCCCCTCCTGCCGCTTCCGGGACTGCACCCATGCCCACGAGCCGGGCTGCGCCGTGCAGGCCGCCGTCGCGGAGGGCACGCTCGATCCCGAACGTCTGATCCGGTGGCGCAAGCTCCTCGACGAGAACCGGGCCAACACCCCGGTGGTCACCGGCCCGCGCGGCAGCCGTAGGCGTTGACCGGCAGCCGCAGGCGTTGACCCGCGGCCTGACTTCGCACAACCCGACTTCGCCCGACCTCCTGCGGACACCGCTCCCCGAATGCTCCTTCCCGACCGAACTCTCGTCATCGTCCGCCACGGGCAGAGCCACGACAACGAGCGTGACCTCTTCTCCGGCATCCGAGATCCCGATCTGACGGAACGCGGCGTCAGCGAGGCGCAGAGCGCCGGGCGCCGGCTGAAAGAGCTCGGATTCGTCGTCGATCTCGCCTTCACCAGCGAGTTGACGCGGGCCCGGCGCACGATGGCCCTCATCCTGGCGGGCCTCGGGCAGCCCGACCTCACTGTCCACCGGAGCGCCGCGCTGAACGAGCGCGATTACGGCGAGCTCGCCGGGTTGAACAAGCGCGAATCCCAGGAACGCTGGGGGGTCGAGCAAGTCCGTGCCTGGCGCAAATCCTTCGATGCGATACCGCCGGGCGGCGAGAGCCTGGCGATGACCGCCGACCGGATGCTGCCGTATTACCGGGACGAGATCGAATCCCGGGTCCGGGAGGGCAGGCGGGTTCTTCTCGTGGCGCATGGCAATTCGCTGCGAGCGCTGATCATGCATCTCGACGGGATCAGCGCCGCCGAGGTGGCCGACGTGCATCTCGCCACGGCCCAGATGCTGGCCTACCGCTTCGACGAGCGGGGCGGAGTGGTCGACAAACAGGCGATCTCCGCCTGAGCCCGGAGGTCGATCGGCGAGGAGACCGGAAGGCGGCTCCTGGCTCGGCGTCAGCGGGCTCTCAGAGCGTCCCGGTCCCGTGCGAGTTGGCGCCGCGTCCGCATCGGCTCCAGGTTCGAGAGGGACATCAACCGATACCCGAAGGTGAAGAGACCGAGCGTCACGGCGGCAAAGGCACCGCCGACGATCAGCGACGCGATCGCCTCCGAACCGATCAGGAGCGCCAGCCCTTTGACGAAGGCGACCAGGAGCACGAACAATCCGATCAGGACGAAGAGTGCCGCCATCAGGAACAGGGCAAGCGGACGCGCCACCTGATTGACCGCCGACCCGATCTCGGCCTGGAACAGGGCGAGTTGCTTGGACAGGAGGATCTGGGTTTCGCCGATGGCGTCGCCGAGGAGGAGCAGGAGTCCCTTGTCATTCCGGCTGCTCATGCATTCCCTCTTATCCGCACGTCCTGGTCCGGACCCGATCGATCCATGAGCTGCACAATTCAGATAGTGCGCCGGTGTCGCGCGGCAATCGTCATCCGCCGTTGCCCGCTGCCGGGATCAGATCGCGAGCCCGAGTTGGCGCGGTCCCTCCGTCTCGCCCTGCTGCAGGCCCGACAGGGAGACGCCGAGCAGGCGAACGCTGCGGCGGAGCGGGAACACCGTGCGCAGCAGTCCCAGCGCCGTGTGCATCATCGTATCGCGACCGGCGACCGGGGCCTCGAAGGACTGCGCCCGAGTGATCTGGACGAAATCCGAGAATTTCACCTTCAGCGTGACGGTGCGGCCGGCGACGCCCTTGGCGCTGCAGGACGCCCAGACCTTGTCGATGAGCGGCGCCAGTCGCGCCTCCATGGCATCGAACTCGGTGAGGTCCTCCGAGAAGGTGGTCTCCGCCCCCACCGACTTCCGAATCCGATGGGCACGCACCTGCCGCTCGTCGATGCCGCGCGCCACCGAATGATAATAGGCCGCCGAGCTCCCGAAGGCCGCCTGCAGCTCTTCCAGGGAGCGGGCCTTCAAGTCACGGCCGGTGAGGATGCCGAGGCGCTTCATCTTCGCCTCGGTGACGGGGCCGACGCCGTGGAACCGGCCGATGGCCAGATCCTCGACGAAGCCAGGGCCCATCACGGGCGTGATCACGAACAGCGCGTCGGGTTTGCGGAAGTCCGAGGCGACCTTCGCGAGGAACTTGTTGTAGGAGACGCCGGCCGATGCCACGAGACCGGTCCGCGCGAGGATCTCCGCCCGGATCACCCGCGCCACCTCGGTGGCGGTGGCCAGCCCCTGCAGGTTCTCGGTGACGTCGAGATAGGCCTCGTCGAGGGCCACCGGTTCGATGATCGCGGTATGCTGGGCAAAGACCGCGCGGATCTCTTCGGAGATCGCCCGATAGACCTCGAAGCGCGGCTTGACGAAGACGAGGTCGGGGCACAGGCGCCGGGCCGTGACGGAGGGCATGGCCGAGCGCACGCCGAAGGCTCGCGCCTCATAGCTGGCGGCCGCCACCACGCCGCGCTCGCGCGACCCGCCGACCGCCAGGGGCCGCCCTCGCAGAGCCGGATCGTCGCGCTGCTCGACGGATGCGTAGAACGCATCCATGTCGATATGGATGATCTTGCGGACGGGGGCAGTGTCGGCAGGGCTCGACATCGGATTGGGCTGTCACATCGGTGCACGGGGCAGCAGGCAGGCAACGCGTTCGGCCTTTGTTCCTCGCGATTTTCAGCCCTCGGGTCAACCGGCGACGAGGATCCGGCTTTTGCCGGCGAGCCATCGAACCGAACCGGTTTCAAGACGCATGACGTGTTTCGTCCGCCCGCGGGGTCCGCTCCCACGCAGGAGCGCATCGTTATAAACGGGATGATCCGGCCGGTGGGCTGAGTAATCGCCCCCCACCCGACTGGTTCGACGCATAAGCAATCTACGTGATGGAAGAAGATGACGTTGACGGCATCATGGTTCCATCCGTTTCACAACGGGGGAAGGGAGTAGACATGATGCCGAAGCGGACGCTCTGCAGCCGGCGTATCCTGGTGGTGGAGGACGAGTACTTCCTGGCCGACGAACTGTCGCGCGGTTTGTCCGATGCCGGCGCCGAGGTGCTAGGGCCCATCGCCACCCTCGAGGGCGCCCTCGCCCTCCTCAAAGGCCCGATGCCGCCCGACGCCGCCATCCTGGACGTGAATCTCGGGGGTGACGAGGTTTACCCGGTGGCCGACGCCCTCCGTGCCCTCGACGTACCGTTCCTGTTCACCACCGGCTACGATCTGGCGACGATCCCGAACCGATACGCATCCGCTCGGCGGCTGGAGAAACCGGTGAGCAATGCGGCGGTCTTTCGGGAGCTCGACCTCATCCTCGGCGACCGGGCATCCCGGACGGACGCGGACGGATAGGGCGCGCACCGCCGGCTCGTCCCCTCGACGTCGATCGGTCCGTCTCGAGCGAATGCGGCACCTTGGAGATTGGACCAATGCGTATTCGGCTTTCGGCACAAGTTTAAATTGATTCAGCGCGCCCTATCGCGGAAAGATTGATGACATTCGCGCTGGAGAGCGAAATTGAGTACGCTCGCAGTGTTCCTGGCTGCTTCGACCTCGAACGAACGACGAGCACCCAAGAGAGATGACCCTCACGGAGTCACCGGATGCGCTGGCCGGCCTCGAAGAGGTCCTGATCACCGACGCGTTGCTGAGGCGTCCCGTACGGCCTCCCGACTACGAGGCAGAAGCCCATGCGCTGGCCGAACTGGCCCAGGCGCTGGCCGTCCGGCCGGACACGGTCCTGCAGCGCCTGGCGGATCTTGTCGTCGAGATGGGCATGGCCGAGTCGGCCGGCATCAGCATTCTCGGGTCGGGAGAGCCGACGAAAAGCTTCCACTGGCCGGCAATCGCAGGACCATGGGCTGCGCATATGGGCGGCTCGATCTCCTTCGACGAGAGCCCCTGCGGACTCGTGGTGAGCCGCAATATTCCCCTGCTGCTTTCCCACCCCCATACCCGCTTCCCGGCCGCCCGTGTCGAGCCGCTGATCCGGGAACTCCTGCTGGTGCCGTTCCGTGCCGGCGATGAGCCGGTCGGTACGCTCTGGGCCGGCATCCATGACCCCGGTCGCGGCTTCGACGGCGAGGATCTCAGGCTCCTCACTCGGCTGACGCACTTCGCCTCCGCCGCTTACGCCATGACCGGCGCCCTCGATGAGGCACGGGCCGGCAGGAGCGAACTGGAGCAGCGGGTCATGGACCGTACCCGCGCCCTGACGGAAGCCCATGACGCACTACGCAAAACCGAAGCGTGGCATCGTGCCGAACTGGAACGGGAGGTGAGGGAGCACACGGCCGAGCTGAAGCTGAGCCGTGACCTGCTGCAGGCTACGCTGGACAGTTCCATGGACATGATCCAGGTCTTCGAGGCTGTCCGGGACGCTTCGGGCGAGATCGTCGATTTCCGCTGGCGGTTGAACAACCACACGTCGGAACGGCACCTCGGCGAGGTGAGGGGACAAAGCCTCCTCGAACGCAGTCCAGGCGTGGTTCAGGAAGGGACCTTCGAGGCTTTTCGGCAGGTCGTGCAGACAGGCCGGTCCTCGGTCGCCGAACGCCGCTACGCACACGAGCGAGGAGACGGCTGGCTCTACCAATCGGTGGTGAAACTCGGCGACGGCGTGGCGACCACCGCCAAGGAGATCACCGCCTGGAAGGCGGCTCAGGAAGAGATCCTGCGTCTGCAAGACGAGGTCGCGCAAACGAAACTGGAGGAGAGCGAGGCGATGTACCGCCATCTGTTCAACTCCATCGACGAGGGCTTCTGCATCGTCGAGATGATCTTCGACGACCGGCAGCGTCCGGTCGATTACCGGTTCCTCTCCGTCAATCCTGCATTCGGTCACCAGACCGGGCTCGGCGACGCCGTCGGCCGGACGATGCGGGAGTTGCTCCCCGGGCTCGAGGCGAACTGGTTCGAGACGTTCGGCCGGATCTCCCTGAACGGCGTGGCGGAACGGTTCGAACGCCGGTCGAGCGCCATCGGGCGCTGGTACGACGTCTATGCCTTTCGCGTCGGCACCACCGAACAGCAGCGGGTCGCCATCCTGTTCAAGGACATCCAACCTCGCAAGCGCACCGAGGCGGCCCTGCGGGAGAGCGAGGAGCGCTTCCGTGCCTTCGTCACCGCCAGTTCGGACGTCGTCTACCGGATGAGCCCGGACTGGTCGGAGCTGCAACGGCTGGAGGGACGCGCCTTCCGGAGCGCCACGGACCAGCCGAACAAGACCTGGCTCGACCGCTACATCCGCCCCGGCGACCAGGCGGAGGTCCGGGCCGCCATCGACCGGGCAATCGCGACGCGATCGATCTTCGAGCTGGAACATGCGGTGATCCGCAGCGACGGGTCGCTCGGCTGGAGCCTGTCCCGTGCCGTGCCGACGCTCACGGAGTGGGGCGAGATCAAGGAATGGCTGGGAACGGCCAGCGATGTGACGGCGCGCAGGAAAGCCGAGACGGCGTTGCGCGAGAGCGAGGAGCGCCTCAGCCAATTCGGCGAAGCCTCTTCCAACGTGCTCTGGATGCGCGACGCCTCGACCTTCGAGTGGGTCTATCTCACGCCTGCCTTCGAGACGATCTACGGTCTCGACCGTGCGACGGCAGTCGCCGGCGACCACATGACCAGCTGGGTCGAGCTGATCGTGCCGGAAGACCGCGAGCGTGCGGTCGAGAGCCTGCAACGGGTCCGGACGGGCGAGAGCGTCACCTTCGAGTATCGCGTCAGGCGGCCCAGTGACGGCGGCATCCGCTGGCTGCGGGACACCGATTTTCCCATGCGCGACGCGGCCGGTGCCGTGTGCTGGATCGGCGGCGTCGGCCGGGACATCACCGAGGAGAAGGAGACGGCCGAGCATATGAGCGTGCTCGTGGCGGAGCTGCAGCACCGCACCCGCAATCTCATGGGCGTGGTGCGCGCCACCGTCGACAAGACCCTACGCAACAGCACGGATCTCGCCGATTTCCGGGCGCGCTACGGCCCGCGCCTGGCGGCCCTCGCCCGTGTGCAGGGATTACTGTCCCGCCTCGCCGAGGGTGAGAGAGTCAGTTTCGACGAGTTGATCCGGAGCGAAGTGGCCGCGCTCGACGGCGGCGCCTCCCGCGTCAGCATGAACGGGCCGGCGGCGATCGCGCTGCGCTCCTCGACGGTCCAGATCTTCGCCCTGGCCCTGCACGAACTGGCGACGAATGCGCTGAAATACGGGGCGCTCGCGCAGCGGCAGGCACGCCTCGAAATTCGCTGGCACGTGGAGTATCCCGGACCGGAAGATGGCCCATGGCTCCATGTGGACTGGCGTGAGCACGGCGTGCGGATGCCATCGCGGGATGATCAGCCGCAGGGAGGCGGCTCCGGCCGCGAACTGATCGAACGGGCATTGCCCTACCAACTCGGGGCCAGAACAACCTACGTGATGGAAGCCGACGGCATTCACTGCACCATTGCACTTCCCGTATCGGAACGCACGATCCGCCAGAAGGACACCGATGCCGCACAGCATATTCCAAGGCCGACGCATCCTCGTCGCGGAGGATGAGTATTTTCTGGCGGACGAGTTGCGGCGCGAATTGCAGGATGCCGGAGCTGAAATGCTGGGCCCGGTCGCCTCCGTGCGGAGCGGCCTCCAGATCCTGGAGGCACGTACGAAGCCGGATGCAGCAAGTCTGGACGTGAATCTCGGGGGCGAGTGCGTCTACCCGCTCGCGGACGTTCTGATCGCCCGATCCGTGCCGTTCGTCTTCACGACGGGCTACGACCAGGGCGTCATCCCGGACGCCTACGCCCATGTTCTCCGCCTGGAAAAGCCGGTCGAGCCCGAAACGGTGCTTGCCGCGATCGAGACGCTCCTCAAGGCTTGACGGCGGCACCCGTGCAAGGTCTTGCTTTCATTTCCAGGGGGGTCAATGAGAAGCTCCCCGAAAACTTAACACAAGTAAATTATTGTGTGTGGGCAATTCTCTATTCGTGCTCTGCGCACGACGAGGAAAGCATGCCGCAACATCTCCTTCGCAAGCTTGAGCACTTCACCAAGCTCTCGCATGACGACCGGCAGGCCTTGGAAATCGCGGCCAGCAAGCAGCGGATTTTTGCAAAACACTCCGATATCATCAGCGAAGGTGACGATCCTCATCACGTCAACCTGATCTTGGAAGGGTGGGCCTGTCGCTACAAGCAGCTCGACGATGGCCGGCGTCAGATCATCTCCTTCTTCGTGCCCGGCGATCTCTGCGACAGCCACGTCTATCTCCTGCGCGAGATGGACCATTCCATCGTTGCCCTCACCCCCGTTAAACTGGCGGAGATCTCGCGCGCCGCGCTGGAACAGATCGCCAACGACAATGTGCGGCTCACCAAGGCACTCTGGTGGGACACCCTGGTGACGGTCGCGGTCCAGCGCGAATGGACGGTCAATCTCGGCCAGCGCACGGCCTTCGAGCGCGTCGGTCATCTCCTCTGCGAACTCTTCCTGCGCTTGCAGAGCGTCGGCCTGACGGAGGGCACCACCTGTGACCTGCCCCTGACGCAGGTGGAACTGGCGGATGCGCTCGGGCTCTCGAACGTGCACATCAACCGCACGCTGCAGGAATTGCGACGCGCCGGCCTGATCGTGCTGAAGGGTGGGCGCCTGACCATTCCCGACTTTCTTGCCCTGCAGAGGGCATCCTTGTTCAATCCGAGTTATCTTCACCTCGACCACGAAGGCCATCATTTCGATGCCAACGGATCGATGTGATCCTGAACCGGTTCTGCCTCAAGCATGCCGTGGAGCTGCGATGACGATGGGATCCAACCCGACGGACACAGAAGAGCAGGTGGTGCTGCTGGCCGAATTGCAGCACCGAGTGCGCAACACGCTGGCGACGATGCGCATGATCGCGCGGCGTTCGGCCGAATTCAGCGAGAGCCTGGAGGATTACACCGCGCATCTCGACGGGCGGTTGGCCGCCATGGCCCGGGTGCAGAACGTGATCATCCAGAACCCCTTGGCCGGGGTCGATCTCGACCGCCTCGTCACTGACGAACTCACCAGCGCGCTCGCCTACCAGGATGGACGCACGCAGGTCGACGGACCGGACCTGCGGCTGCATCTGCGCGCGGCCGAACCCCTCGCGCTCGCGCTGCATGAGCTTTCGACGAACGCCCTCAAGTTCGGGGCCCTGTCCACGCCGGGGGGCGGCCTGGCCGTGACATGGCGGGTCGAGGAGCGGAAAATCGAGGAGCGGGATGGCGGCCCCTACCTCGTGTTCGACTGGGTGGAGCGTGGCGTGCCGCTGGACGAGCGCGAGCCCCGCCGCAAGGGCTTTGGCACGGTGGTTCTGGGCGAGATGCTGGCGCACAACCTGAAGGCCGAGGCGAGCTTCACCTTCACGCCCGACGGCTTGCGCTACCGTATGGCGATGCCCCTCACCAGCCGGACCCTGCAGGGGGACGCCGTCCCCCTTTCGCTCCCCGAGAAGAGGGATGGGCACCCTTAGCAGGGAATCGATGCCGTCCCCGACGATGCCTGCCCGGCACCGTCCGGAGGATCGGACCGCGTCCGCTGTCAAAACCTCCCCGCGGTGACGACGGGTGGTCAGAAGCTGCCGCTCAGGGGCACGGGTGGGGACCGGTCGGCATCCTCGTCCCGCTTGCCCGAATTCAGCATATCGTCCAGCATCGACAGGAGGTCGAGGAGTTCCAGCTTCCCCTCATGCGATATGTCGCCGGCCCCCACACGCCGCTGGATCGTGCTTCTGACGCTCGACAATGCCTCATGGTAGCCCTCGGCGCGTTCGGTACTCATGATCGGTTCCCTGCTCGGCGGCCATGGCGAGATAGGGCAATGGGCCGAGGCGCCCATCCCTCCCGCCTCACCGATCAGAGGCAGGAATCCGGCGCGGCCTCGAGCCTGCCATCAGAAATCGCGGACAGGAACGCCCGGTAATCCGCCTCGTTCTGATCACCGTAAGCGTGCGCCCAGTCCGCGAAGGCCTCGCGCAGATCCGCGCGGCCATCATGACCGCAATAGCCGGCGATGGCGGCCGCATCACCCGTACGGGCATGCGCCCGAGCGAGGAGGGCGCCGTAGGCGTGGGAGAAGTACAGCAAGGGCTGCCCTGCCATCCTAGCGATGGGAATCTCCCCCTTCATGTTCTTCATCTGGCGGACATAGAACGGCCGGTCGTCGATCGACGTCCAACCGAGCAGGGGGTCTCCCACCGCCTGCAGGAGCTTCTGCCCGTAGATGACGCGCTCGCCCTCGTGGCTCGCATAGGGTTCGGGCATGCCGGTCAGATAGGGCGCATGGGCCGGGCGAACGGCCTCCTTGACCTGAAGGAAGAGCGCGTCCTGATCGGAATTGCCGCAGAGCAGGGCGACATAGGCGCGGGTTCCGACACTCCCGACCCCGACCACCCGATGGGCCACATCGACCACGTGATAGCGGTTGAGCATGAAGCGGCGCTCGCGCGGCAAGGTCTCGGCATAACGTTCGAGGCCCGAGGTCACGTTCTGGCGCGTCTCCTCGTCGACGCGCATGAGGATCGGCGGCTCCTCGCTGAAGCGCCAGCTGCCATCCGTGCGTCGCTCGCCGACCCGGTCGAGCAAGCTCTTGTTGTTCTTGCGGCGCGCCTTCTCGACGGCCTTGCGCACCACCGTCTGGGATTGCGCGTCGATCTCGATACCGGAAAATTCGAGCTGGTCGGCCCGCGCCGCCCGCTGCCACACATCGAGGGAACCACGGGGCGCCAGATCGTCCATGGTGTGCTGATACCCGGCAACGGCCGCGAGCACGGCCGCCCGCCGCTCCACGGCCCGTACGCCATCGTCGCGCGCCGCCACCTCAATGCTGGCGCAGAGCCGTTTCAGGTCCCATTCCCAGGGCCCGATCGTCACCTCGTCGAAATCGTTGAGATCGAACACCACCTCGCCCTGCGGTGTCCCGAACAATCCGAAATTCGAGATGTGGGCGTCGCCGTTCATCACGACGTCGATCGTCCCGTGGGGTCCTTGCGCCAGGTCCCAGGCCATCACATGCGCCGCGCCGCGCAGGAAGGCGAACGGGGAGCTCGCCATGCGGGCGACCCTGAGCGGGATCAGATGGGTCTGCCTGCCATCATGAGCGCCCTCGATCAGCGAGACCGGATCGGGACGGTCGGAGCCGATGTCGAGAGAGGCATGGACCGCGTGAGGCACTTTCCCCCGCAAGGTCTTGCCGGCGGCCCGGCGCTTCTCCCAGGGCTCTACCCCGGTGCGGAGATCGATATGGGGGAAGTCCGCCAACGGTTCCAGGACAGCGTCCGGCCCAGTCTCGACGGCATCGTTCGGCTCGGCGTGTATGACGTCGGAAACATCCGTCGATCGATCCAAGTCGCGATCCTTCTCAAAGCGATGGATTAGAACGGGGGTGGATCGCGGGCAACACGATGCCGGCAGCTTTTGCATTCATTCGACATCTCACGAAACACATCATCGCGAAAAGTCTCGAACAGAGTCGCGAGGAGAAGACATCAGCGATGGGAAAGACCGAGGCGGGCGGATGGGCCGCCCGTCAATCCACCTCGCTCACGGCCCGGTTCGACCGTGCGGCGGCGCATGCTTTCCCGCCCGTGGATGACATGATGTCGGACAGAAGAGACGTAGCGTTGGAAGCTCAGCGAAGAGTTCCCGGCTCCTGTCAAAGCCAACGGCCACGAAGGCCGGGCCAAAGTGCGCGTACATCCGGCGTCACCCTGTCCCGGCATCGTGGCCGTCTCCGATGAAGCGACGAGGTCGCGATCGGTATGTCCCCTAGATGGGGGCAATATAGTTAATAATCAATGATCACCGTGCCGGATCGCGGTTACTCCGCGGCCTCGACCTTTGCGTCGTCCTCGTCGAGGATGGTTTCCAGATCGCCGGTCAGCGCGTCCAGCTGCTCGGCGGTCGCCACGATCTTGAACTTGGTCCCGTCCTCGGCTTCCACTGCGATCTCGACGTGGTCGCCAACCTTCGCCGCGAGGGCCTGTTTCAGGGTGTAGGTCGTGGCCTTGTCATTCGCTGCCATGAGGGTCTCCATGTTCGGCAGCGGCCAACGCATCAATGCGCGGAAAAGCCCCGGCGCCCGCCGGGTTTCGGGGGCTTTTCGTGTGCGACTTAGTGGCCCGCTTCCCCGGCCACCGGCTATAGCCGGTGCTCCCGACGCTACAGAAGGCATCTCGTGCCGCAGGTTCGAAGACAGAGCCTTTGAGCGTTGAGTAACGCCCAAGATGGGACCCTCGCGCCCGGTTCCTACGTTTCACCCTCTGATGGACAGAGAACCCGGAGATCCATGGCGTGGCGTACGAAACCGGCTATCCACCTCTGAATACCCTGAAACAGGTTGCTGACGGCGTCTGGATCGTGGACGCGGCCCCCATCCATGCGGGCGGGATACCGTTGCCGATCCGCATGACGGTTCTACGGTTGGCGGGCGGCGAACTGCTCCTGCACTCGCCCATCCCGTACAATCCAGGCCTTCAGCGCGGCTTGGAGGAACTCGGCCGCATCGGTCATCTCGTGGCCCCGAGCGTCGGCCATTGGATGTTCCTCCGGGATTGGCAGGCGGCCTGCCCGAACGCGATCACCTGGGCGGTCCCGGGACTCGAAGATCGTGGCCAGGTTCGCCGCTCCGGTGTCCGGATCGACGCCGAGCTCGGGAACAGACCGCCCCGCCTCTGGGCCGACGAGATCGACCAGGTGCTGGTCGCCGGCCCCGTGTTCAAAGAGGTCTGCCTCTTTCACCGACCGAGCGGCACGCTTCTCCTCACCGACCTCATCATCAACCTGCGGGCGGATGATCTGTCCACCGTGCCGCGGTCGCTGGCCCGCATGCTCGGGATCGTCTCCCCCGACGGAAAGGCGCCGCTCTATCTCAGGCTTCTTCTGCGCGCGAACCGTAGCGAGGTCGCGCGAGCGGCCGAACGTCTGGTGGGATTCGAGCCGGAGAGAGTGATCTTCACGCACGGCGAATGGTTCGACCGTGACGCGGCCGCGAAACTGCGCCGCTCGCTCTCATGGCTTCTGGGACACGACAGCGGCGGCGGGCGACTTCTGTCCCGGCCGAGCGGCCCATCTTCCGTCGCTCCATGGCCCCGGGCCGTCCTCGCCGGCGCGGCCCTTGTCGGCGTCGCCGCGCTCGTTGCGTGGGTCAGACGAGGGCGCCGCCGTTCCTGAAACGGAGAGGGCCCGGCGGAACCCCGCCGAGCCCTTCACGCGCCGCAACGCCGGGACGGTCAGCCGCGTTGGCCGCCCATCATCGCCTGCATCTTGGTCAGCTGGGAAATGTGGAGCCGGATGAGCGGGATGGCGCCCTGGGCAATGCGGCGGAGCTGGGGATCTTCGCCGCTCTCGGCGTAGGAGCCATGAATGGCATAGGCTTCCTGGTGGCCTTGCAGCGAGGCGCTCACGAAGGCCGCATCATATTGCGGGCCCGGCTGGGTCGCGGCAAGCTGCGAGAGGAGCTGAGCCTTCTGCTCGTCCGTAGTCATGCCGCCAGGCGGAGGGGCCCCCAGCGCACCGCCGGCGACACCGACAGCGGCGCCGGCCACCCCACCCGCGACAGCCAGAGGCGCCGCGACGAGTCCCCCGATGAGACCTCCGGGGCCGGGAGGGCCGCCTGCCGCCGCGGAGGCCAACCCCTCCGAATAGGGAGCCAACTTGCGGGACAGGCTTACCTGCTCGACCACCTCCGCGCGGGAGAACTTCTTCACCCGAGGATTCGTCGTCTTGTCGAACGCATCACGCGCCGAGTTCTCGAGAAACAAGCCGCCCTTGGTCGCCATGTTGAGGTAGACCGGCGTGGGCATGCCACCACCGGGAACAGGCTGGGCCGCCGCGGTGCGGGTGACGGCAAGGGAAGCGGTGGCCGTGAGCATGCCAAGTACGAAGGCGCGACGATGCATTGCAGTGCTCCGAGTGCTTGAGGGGGCACCTCGCCGATGTAGCTTAGCTTTAGGTGCTCAGCCAAAAACCATGCTGATCAAGCAATGTTCCAAGAATAAATGGCGACATCGCGTCAATTATAGAAGGTTTATAGCAAATATCAATCATCGCACGATATTTGGGGTCCCGGATCAAATAGCCTGATACAGCGATTGTTGCGCTCAAGCTTTCCGCCGCAGCCCTTCATCGGGCTTCGCCCTCTTGGACCGGGCTCATGGCGCCCTACCTTGCGGCAATGACACAGCCGCCCGACGACAACCTCGACCACCGCGCCCTCGGCTACTACGCCCCCGGCAAGGGATTGAGGCGCGAGGATTGCCCCTATGCCGAGGGCACCGAGGCGCATGCGGAATGGATCGCCGGATATGATGCGGCGGTCAGGGAAGGCGAGGGCGGCAAAGCTTGAAGTGGGAAGGCCTGAAGCGGCAAGGCTTCGGCAAGTCAGCCTCGATAATGTCAGCCTCAGCGAGGCCCCGTCTGAGCGTGACGAGGGGCCTCACAGGCCCCTCGCACTGTCCCACGGGCTTACACCCTGTCGGCCACTGTCAATCGTAAGGCTCGAAATCGGGCCCAGGGTGCCGAAACCCGACCGGACGAGGACCATAAGGGCGATGGTCGTAGACGCGCTCCCGGTCCACGATGACCTCCCGAACCACCGGACGCGGCCGATAGACGGCCGGCCTTTCCTCGATCACCTCGCGGACGACGCGGCGCGGCGCATAGACCGGCGGTCGCTCGATGATCTCCTCACGCACGAACCGTTGCGGGCGAACGACCTGGCGCTCGACAACCGTGCGCCGAGTGACCACGGTCGCGGGCTCATCGTAGCCGCCATAGCCGTAATCGCCGGCCTGTGCAGTCACCGAACCGACGCTCAAGCAAGCTCCCAGGGTCAGCGCAGAGAGTGCGCCCAAGGCGAGCAGTCTCATCGTCTTCTCCTTCAGTCACGAGACACGCCGCCCGAAGACGGCTTGCCCTGAAAACTCCCGGACCTTCGTTTTGGATGTGTCGGACCCGGAGAAAATCTTAAACGAAGCCGACTCTCCGGCTCGGCGGAACATCCGGGACTGGACTTCGGAACCGTAGCCATGATGCGCCGATCCCCCCACGCGTCATGAGCGCGACGCTGGTGGCGCGGACCGTAGAGCCCCCTGCGGCAGGTTCGCCGAGGCTGGAACGCGGATCGCCGCCACCGGTTCGGGTACCGGAGAATAACTCTCCGGAGCACGCGTTTCCTTGAAGGTCACCACAGCCGGGTTGCGCTTCCTGATCGCCGAAAGCGAGCCTCCCGAAGCGCGCGACGAACGCCGGAAAAGCGTTGGGCGGTCATCCGGAGAAACCTATCTCGATCTCCTGGCTCGAATGGCACCTGGCGCGACCTGTCACCGGGTCACGCCGGCCGACGCGGACAGCGCCCTGCCGCCGGGTGAATCGCCGGGCGGCTACGATGCCGTCTTCTTCAGCGGCTCGCCGCTCGCCCTCTACGAGGAGACACCGGAAGTTCGGCGCGCGGTCGCCTTCATGCAGGCCACTTTCGCATCGGGCACCCCCGCCTTCGGCTCCTGCGCCGGGCTGCAACTCGCCACCGTCGCAGCCGGCGGAACCGTGCGACGCAACCTTCACGGCCCGGAGGCAGGCTTTGCCCGCCGCATCACCGCCACCGAGAGTGGCCGTGCCCATCCCATGTTGGCCGGCCGACCCGCCGCCTATGACGCTCCGAGCATTCATACCGACGAGGTGGAGACCCTGCCGGCGGGCGCGTCCCTCCTGGCGAGCAACCGGGGTACCACGGTCCAGGCCGCCGAGATCCGCCATGACGGGGGTGTCTTCTGGGGCGTGCAGTACCACCCCGAAATCGGCCTCGACGAGGTTGCGGGCGCCCTGCGCCGCCAGGCCGACGATCTCGTGGAGAGCGGGCTCGCCCTGTCCTCCGCCGAGGTCGAGGCGCAGGCCGCCCTGGTCGAGAACCTCCATCGCGAGCCGGACCGGCGCGACCTCGCCTGGCGGCTGGGACTCGACGATCAGGTCACCGACCCCGAGCGGCGCCAGACGGAAATCCAGAACTTCATCGACGCCTTGCTGAGGCATGGACGGTCACTGGCGCCCTGATCGCGCGTGACAGAACCCCATCCGGCAGAGCTGGCGCGGCTCGCTCTCATACCACGAAGAGGTCGCGGTAGCCGAGATCGACCCCGTCGTTCAGGATGGCGAACCGGATGGCCTGCCCCGCACCGCTGCCATCCGCGTCATAGAACAGGTTTCCGGTGTCGTGATCGTAGAGGATGCGATCGTCGGCATCGGTCCTGGCCACGCTCACATCCTTGAACGCGTCGGCGGCGAGGCGACCGGGGGCCAGCGCCGTGAAGATGGCGTCGTCGAGCCGGATGCGATCCTCGCCCACGGTAAAATCGGTAAGGCGATCGATATTGTTGGCCCCGAGTGTGGTCGAGAACGCGAAGACGTCGCGTCCGGCGAGCCCCCTCATGATATCGGAACCCAATCCCCCGTCGAGGGTGTTGGCGCCCTCGTTGCCGCGCAACAGGTTGTCGAACTCGTTTCCGACGAGGTGCAGACGCGACGTTCCGGTGGCGATCGCCAGTTTCAGTATCTCGATCTCCTGGCCGGCGGCCAGGGCATAGCTCGTCGACGCCACGACCGTATCTCGGCCCTCGTCGCCCGTCTCGAAGACACGGTCGGCGAGGCGGTCGACGATGTAGGTGTCGTTGCCGGCACCGCCGTAAAGGCTGTCCGTACCGCCCTTGCCGTTCAGGACGTTGTCGCCGGCATTGCCGCGCAGCACCTGGTTGATCTCGTTGCCCACGAGCTTGAAGGCGTCCGTGGCGGTGGCGTCCCTGGCGGCCAGAAACTCGACGGACTGGCCGGTGCCGAGGGCGTAGCCGACATCCGTGAGAACCCGGTCGTAGCCCTGATGCGGGAGTTCGTACACGCGATCGGCTTTGCTATCGACGATGTAGGTGTCGCCGCCCTTCAGGCCGTAGAGGAAGTCGGACCGGTCGCCGCCGTCGAGGAGGTTGGCGGTATCGTTGCCGACGATGGTGTCGCGCCCGCTTCCACCGATGGCGGTCTCGATCACCGTGCCCTGCGCGATAGCGATGTTGTTCGTGAGGCCGGCGACGCTGCTGAAGGCCCCCGCGCGGAGATCGACGAAGGCGGCCTTCGCGAAACCCGACAGGTCCAGGATATTGTGGCGGCCTTCGTTGAAGAGGGTCAGAACCGGCTGCGTGTTGAGGCTGAAATCGTAGATCTTCTCCAGGGGACCGGTGATCGAGCTGTTGAAGCCGTAGGTCTGCCCGCCCGAGAACGGCGTGCCGGCCGGCGACGCGGCGCCATAGAGCTGCTGGATCGCCAGGATGTCGAGCTGCATCAGCGATTGGCTGGATTTGCGGGTTTCGCCATCGGCATGGCCCCAATCCGTGCCGGCGACCGGATCGCTCGCGCGGTACTTGGCGTCATGCGCCTTGGTCCAGTCGATATAGGACATGACCGACCATTCGCGGTCGTCATAGGCACTGAATTGCTGGGTCGCCGGATCGACCTTGCCGTTGTAGCGGCCATCATCTCCGAGACCCAGCACATGGCCGATCTCGTGCACGATGGTCCCGAATCCATATCCGGCGGCCTTGTGGAGGGAGCCCGACAGGTCGAACCCATGCTTGCTCGTATCGATCGAGACCACGACCTGACTCTGAGGCGTGCCCAGGGTGCTTCCGCTGCCGCGTGAACTCGTGTTGCTCGCGTCGGCCCGGCCATCGTTCCCGCGATGGATCAGGACGTCGGCGGCCGTGCTCGACGAAGCCGCCACGAAACGGACATCCGCCACGCCCGACCAGGTCGCGAAGGCCCGCAGGACGGTGGCCTGCTCGTTGGCGGAGAACGACGAGTCCGGATCGAAGGCATAGGTGATCGTCGCTCCGGTTCCGGCGGTGGGCGCCCCCCATTTATGCGCTGTCCTACCCTCCCAGCCGGCGAAGCTCGCCTCCGTCAGCGTTCCGTCGGGCGAGAGCCCGTTGATGAACGAAACCTCCTCGGCCATCGTCGGAGAGACCGGCGCGCCGTTGGTCTTGAACCCGATCAGGCCTTTATCCGCATCGTAGACGTAGGTGTGGTCGCGGAAGAAATGGGTTCCCGTATTCATGAACGAAGCCGAGCCATGGGTAGCGCGGCTCTCCCAGACGTTCGAGGGCGTATCCCCTCTCTCGTCGCCGAGGACGAAGCCGTAACTGGTCGCCGCACCGTTCGAGCCGGGAACGGTCACGGTGAATGCGCTGCCATCCGGCATCAAATGGCCCGGCTTCGTGATGCCGGGGTAATGGACGAAGGCTTCCGGCGTGCCGGTGTCGAAGAGCAGGTCCATTCCGCTATGGACCGTGCCGTCGATGACGACGGAGCCGGTCGGCCAGAGCCAATCCTGCGGGCTGCCCGGCAACGGCGCCGAAAGGGCCTCGTCGAGCTTCTGCACGGTCCAGCCCGCCCCCTCGTCGGCGCCGGACCAGCCGAGATGCATGCCCTCGCGATCGATCATGTAGCTATGGGCCATCTCCCCGCTCTTCATCTCGGCGAGGTTCAGGACGGCATTGTTCGCGGAGGTGAGCGTGGTCCCCTTCACATCCGTGGCGAAGCCGGTGTTGAACCCGACGCCGAGCATATACGTCGTGGTGCCGTCGCCGCGGACGAGGGCCGTCACCGTGGTCGTCGGCACGCTGCCATCCGGCAGGGTCGCGTCGGGGAAGGCGAGGATCAGCGGAACCCAGTGCCCGGTTTCGACGATGCCGTCGCTGCTGTATTTCAGGCTACCCTCTCGATATTGCGGATACTGCGTCCAGTCGATCGGCCCGACCGCAGCCTCGACGAGCTCTTGCGGAAGGACGGTCGCCCAGGATCCGGTATCCACCTGGAAGATGCCGGTGGCGGGCGGCACGTCGACCCCCGTCCCGTGGTTCGCCTCGGGGGTCGCACCGGGGGTCGAGTGTGCCGCGGGCAGGGTCTGGCTCAGCGACGCGGGAACGGGCTTTCCGTCGGCCCCGGCGATGCCGACCACGGAGACATGCGCGTACATGCCGCTCTGCAGGCCGGCAGAGTCCAGGGGGCTGTAGGCCAGCTTTTCGACCGAGGTGTAGAGAGGGATGAGGACCTGAGAATTCTGAACGCCCGTCGCCATTGTATCGACCCATCACCCGCACGTCTGGCGGACTGAGCCGTTCCCGATCTCGAGATCGATCGGGAGCATGGCGACAGCCCCTGCAACATCGCTCCATGTCATCGATGAATTCTGTAAAGAAACCCGTACGGCCAGCTTTGGCGAAGACCGGTGCGACACCTCGCTGGCGCCGACCCGATATCGGGCGTCGCTGAGCCTGATCCGTCGAGGCCTCTTCGCGCGACGGCGCGGCACCGGTCGTTCGCATCGCAAGTCATCGTCCTCACCGAAGACGCTCAAAGGCCGTTGTCGTCCCCCCATCCCCGGCAACGAGAGAGTTTCGCCATACTCTCGACGCAAAAGCCGAGCTTGCCAGTCTCAGCTGGCCATTGAGGCGCGACCGGAGCACTCGTTCTTCGGTCCGCAGGGCAGGGAAGGTCCGGGATCATGATCATGGACGGTGGGATTATCGATCCGCTCGGGCATGGAACGCGGCCTCTCACCCGCCGGTCTTTCCTGGCCGGCTCCGCCGCTGGATTGAGTGCCTTGGGGCTCGCCGGCTGCGCGACATCCGACGGCCTGATCCTCGCCGAGGCGGCGAAGATCTACGGGCCGATGCCGGACGAGAAATTCCCGATCCCGGCTGCCGATATCAGCAAGGTCGACCCGAAATATTATCGCCGGACGGTTCGCTACGACACCAAGGAAGCTCCCGGCACGATCGTCGTCGATCCCGGCAATTTCTACGTCTACCGCATTGAGGGCGACGGCTCCGCCACCCGCTACGGCGCGAATGTCGGCCGCGATGGCTTCCTCTGGAGCGGCGACGCCTATGTCGGCCGCAAGTCCGAATGGGCGACCTGGACACCGCCGAAGGAGATGATCCGGCGTCAGCCCGAGGCCGCCAAATATGCCCGCGGCATGCCGGGCGGCCTGGACAATCCGCTCGGCGCCCGCACCCTTCATCTCTACCAGAACGGCGCCTATACGCTCTACACGATCTATGCCAGCAGCGAGCCCGACACGATCGGCACGGGCATCACGAGCGGCTGCGTCGGTCTGCTCAGCCAGGACATGATCCACCTCTATTCGCGGACACCGGTCAAAACCAAGGTGGTCATCCTGCCGGCGTAAGCAAACGCGCAGGAACACGCCCGGAGCGGTACTTCCGCGTCATCGTCGCGGGGACCGGCTTTGCTTCATGAGTGGGTATTCGCAGCCTGCACGCAATCAAGTGCTCGTCGTCAGAGACGGTCGCCCGGCCCGGCGGCTCTGACGATCCATTCCCTCGCATCGGGAGCTCCGCTTTGCCGCGCTTCGCGTAGCCCTCGCGGCATGGTGCTCGATCGTCGGAGCGCGCCGCGGGATCGAGCCTCTAGGCCAGGCGCATGGCCACGACCCCCGCCACGATGATGACCACCGCCGCCGTTCGCGACAGGAGAAGCGGCTCCTTCAGCACTATGACGGAGATCAGCATCGCGAACAGGACGCTGGTCTCGCGCGTCGCCGCGACCAGGGGAATGGGCGCGACCGTCATCGCCCAAATCGCGATCCAGTAGGAGCCAAGGGCCAGGGCTCCGCCCCCGAGTCCTGGCACCATGAGGCCCCGCACGGAGCGCAGCACGTCGCGGCCCCGCGTCCAGAGCACGAAAACCGGCAGCGGGATCGCGTCGATCACGAAAAGTGCGGCGGCATAGGCGTGGGGGTCGCCCGCCGCCCGCGCGCCGAGCCCGTCCACCAGCGTGTAGCCGGAGATCAGGCCGCCGGTGAGAAGCGCGTGCACCAGGGCCGCCCGGCTCAGCCGCTGGCCGCCGGCCTTGGCGAACGCCATCAGGGCGACCCCGGCGCAGAGAATGCCGATCCCGAGGGCGGCGAGGGGGGGCAGCGCCTCCTGCAGCACCAGGAGCGAGGCGCAGGCGGTCAGCAGCGGGGCGCTGCCGCGCGCGATCGGGTAGACCTGCCCCATATCCCCGTGCCGGTAGGCCTCGGCCAGGGCGATGTAATAGCCGAGATGCAGCAGGATCGAACCCGCCAGCCAGGGCCAGGCGGCGGCTTGGGGCCATCCGAACCAAAGCGAGGCCGGAAGCGCGAACAGCCCGGCCGAGGCCGAGATCAGCGCCATGGTGAGAATCGGCTCGAGGCGCAGCTTCGCCACCGCGTTCCAGCCCGCATGCATGAAGGCGGCGGCAAGCACCGCGCAGAAGACGGGCAGGCTCATGCCGGTGGCCATCATGAGATCTCGCGTCCTGTGAGGGCAACGCCACGCCGACGAGCGGCCGAAAACGTCGTCCGTTCCTAATGCAGGCCCGCTGCAAAAGAAATCAAAAAGCCACAAAAAACCACATCAGGGCGCGACGATCAGGTCGAGGCCGCGTCGGGTCAGGGCGTTCCGGAGAAGGGGCGGGGGCTCGACATCGACGATGAGACCGGTCCCCGCCGGGATCGGCGCGAGGCGGATCGGGGTCAGGCGACCGAACTTGGTGCTGTCGGCCACCACGTAGCCCTGCTCCGCCGCCGCCAGCATGTGGGTGCGCAACTCGGTGGGGAGCGGCGCGAAGTCGGTGATCTCGCCGCTTGGTGAAATGCCGCCGGCACCCACGAAGGCGAGGTCGGCGCGAAAGCGCGCCAGGGCGGTGAGCGCCTCGGTGCCGAAAGCCGCCTCGTCCGCGCCCTCGATCTCGCCCCCGAGGAAGTGGACCCGCACGCTGGCGACACGGCAGAGCAGGAGCCCCACCGGCAGGCTGTTTGTGCAGATCGTCAGCCCCTTGGGCATGGGGCGGGAAAAGAGCGGGTCGCGGCCGGCCAGCGCGTTCGCCACCGCCAGGGTGGTGGCGCCGGAATCGAGCACCACCACCATGCCGTCCTCGACGAGCCCCGCCGCGACCCGTCCGATCGCAGCCTTGCCCGCTGGATTGTCGCGCTCGCGGATGGCCAGGACGGGTTCGTCCGCGCGCCGGGTCGCGCCTCCGTGCACGATGGCGAGCCGGCCCCGCTCGGCCAGGGCCTTCAGGTCGCGCCGGATCGTCTCGCGGGAGACGCCGAAACGGTCCGCCATCGCCTCGACGCTGACGCTGCCGTCCTGGCCGAGCCGTGCCAGAATCGCGTCGTGGCGGGAGGCGGCCAGCGCCCGGTTCTCCGGTGCGGAGGGCTTCCGGCTCATCGCGTCGCCTCCGCCGCATCGACCGCCAGTTCGAACACGACACGGATCAGGCGCAGGTTCCGGCGTCGCGCCAGACAGGCGATCGCGTGTCGATTGACGAGGTCCGGCCCGTCGATCGGGATCGCGGCGATCCGGGCGTCCTCGCCGCATTCCAGGGACGAGACGATGCCGATGCCGATGCCGGCAGCGGCGGCCTCGATCACCGCCTCGCGGCTGTCGAGTTCCATCAGCACGGCGGGCGTGATGCCGATGCGCCGGCAGGCACGATCGAAGGTTCGGCGGGTCACGGAGGTGGGCTCGCGCAGCACCATGGCGGCGCCGTCGAGTTCGGCCAGATCCAGCGCCGCGCGACCCGCCAGGGGATGGTCGCGCGGAACCACGGCGCAGATGCGCGAGACCGCGATCTCCGCGAGGTGGAGGTCTGGATGCGCCTCGGCCTCGGTGAGCACCGCGACGCTCGCCCGCTCCGACAGCAGGGCCTCGCGGGTATCGGCGGCGTTGCCGAGGATCAGCCCGACGACGATGCCGGGATGGCGGGCCCGCAGGCGGGCGAGCAACGGCATCACGATATGGGGCGAATCCACCGCGATCTCGACCCGCCCCGAAACCAGCGTCCGGTTGGCCTCCAGGAGATCCTCCGCCTGCTCCACGAGGCCGAAGAGCGGGCCGGTGAGTTCGGACAGCGCCCGGCCCTGCGGAGTCAGTTCCGCCGCCCGCGCCGTGCGCCGGAACAGAACGAGGTCGTAGCGCTCCTCCAGAGCCTTGATGTGCCCGGTCACCGCCGGCTGGCTGATGCAGAGTCGCTGGGCCGCGCGTGTGAAGCTGCCCTCCCGCGCGACGGCGTCGAAGGCGCGCAGCTGGAACAGGTTCATGGCGACCTATCGGCGAGACTGATGACGGGCATCACAAGAAACGATTTGATCTGATGGCTTGCCCGAACGCAAGATCTACCTGTCCCGAAGCGCTCACGGCGCTCACGGCAGATCGGGCAGGATCACCATGACAGCCGCTCCCATTCTCCTGACTCCCGGCCCGCTGACGACGTCGGAGCGCACCCGCGCGGCGATGATGACCGATTGGGGCTCCTGGGACGGCAGCTTCAACGCCCTGACGGCCAGCGTCTGCGAGCGCCTCGTCGCCATCGCCAACGGCACCGGCAGCCATGTCTGCGTGCCACTCCAGGGCAGCGGCACCTTCGCGGTCGAGGCGGCGATCGGCACCCTGGTGCCGCGCACCGGCAAGGTCCTGGTCCTCGTCAACGGCGCCTACGGCAAGCGCCTCGCCAAGATCTGCGAAGCTCTGGGCCGCGATCATAGCGTCTACGAGACCGCCGACGACGTGCCCACGACGCCCGAGGCCGTCGACGGCCTGCTCGCGGCCGATCCCACGATCAGCCATGTCGGGCTGATCCATTGCGAGACCAGCACCGGCATCCTCAACCCCCTGCCGGAGATCGCCGCAATGGTCGCCCGCCACGGGCGCGGCCTCATCGTCGATGCGATGAGCTCCTTCGGGGCGCTCCCCATCGACGCGGCCACGGTTCCATTCGAGGCGTTGATCGCCGCCTCGGGCAAGTGCCTCGAAGGCGTGCCCGGCATGGGCTTCGTGATCGCGCGGGCGGATGCCCTGGCGCGGGCCGAGGGCAACTCGGCCTCATTGGCCCTGAACCTCAGCGACCAGCACGATTACATGCAGCGCACCGGGCAGTGGCGCTTCACCCCGCCGACCCACGTGGTCGCGGCGCTCCACGAGGCGCTGCTGCAATACGACGAGGAGGGCGGCCTGCCGGCCCGCCACGCCAAGTACGCGCGCAATTGCGACGTGCTGATCCGCGGCATGGAGCGCCTCGGCCTCAAATCCTTCCTGGCGCCCGAGATCCAGGCGCCGATCATCGTGACCTTCCACGCCCCGCGCGACCCGAAGTACCGCTTCGCCGATTTCTACGCCGCCGTCCGCGCACGGGGCTTTATCCTCTATCCGGGCAAGCTCACGCAACTGGAGACGTTTCGCGTGGGCTGCATCGGCCACGTCGAATCCGCCGACATGGAGCGCGCGGTCGAGGCCGTGGCGGCGGTGTTCACCGAACTGAACATCACGACCGTCTGACCGCCCGTTCCTCGGCCTCCCGCGCGTTCCGCGGGTCACCCGGAAAGTCCAGCCATGTCCTACACCCCCCCGAGGAAACTCCAGGCCGCGATACTCGACTGGGCCGGGACCGTCGTCGATTTCGGCTCCTTCGCGCCGACCCAGATCTTCGTCGAGGCCTTCGCGGAATTCGGCGTCGCCGTCAGCCTGCCCGAGGCGCGCGGCCCGATGGGCATGGGCAAGTGGGACCATATCCGCACGCTCCTGAACCAGCCCGAGATCGCCGCGCGCTACGCGGCCGCCCACGGGCATCCGGCCACCGACACCGATGTCACCGCGATCTACGAGCGCTTCATGCCGTTGCAGATCGAGAAGATCGCCGAGCACTCGGCCGTGATCCCCGGCGCCCTCGACGCCATCGCCGACCTCAGGGCAGGGGGGCTCAAGATCGGCTCCTGCTCCGGTTACCCGGCGCGCGTCATGGAGCGCGTGGTCGCGCTCGCCGCCACCAACGGCTACGTCGCCGACCATGTGGTGGCCACGGACGAAGTTCCGAACGGGCGCCCCTTTCCGGCCCAGGCGCTGGCGAACGTCATCGCGCTCGGCATCGACGACGTCGCCGCCTGCGTGAAGGTGGACGACACGGTGCCGGGCATCCTCGAAGGCCGCAAAGCCGGCATGTGGACGGTGGCGCTCACCTGCTCGGGCAACGCGCTGGGGCTGACCTACGACGCGTTCCGGGCGCTGTCCGCCGATCGCCTCGCCTCCGAGCGGACGCGGATCGCCACCCTGTTCGCGGAATCCAAGCCCCACTTCCTCGTCGACACGATCGCCGACCTGCCGGGCGTCGTCGCCGATATCAACGGATTGCTGGCCGCCGGACGCATGCCACAGGCCTGCTAGAGCTGCACCCGACCACGTTGGGCCGGGGCAGCTCCAGCCCTCCATTTTTTGCCGCGCTCCTTTTCGCCGAACCGGCATCCGCTTCGGCGGAGAGCGCTCTAAGGGACACCGCGTCACGGCTGGAGACCGTTTCACGGGAGCAATCGAAAGGTTTCAACATCGACCCGCGGCCAAGCGCCGGGGGTCGATTTCGGCCGTCCGCAATCAACGTAAGTAATTCTGCGCCATGATCTTGAAATAGGCAGCATATGCAAAAAGCCTGGACTTGATTGCACGGGGTTTTGTCTTCTTCCTGTCATGCATCAGGATTTAAACGTCGGAACGACAAGACTCCGGAGCATTATCGATGAAGATCCTCGGCCTCCTCGCTCTGACCCTCGCCCTGACGTCGCCGACCCTGGCCATGGCCGCCGAGCGCACAAAGCTCACGATCTACACGGCCCTCGAGAACGATCAGCTCGTTCCCTTCAAAGCCGGGATCGAGCGGGCGGTGCCGGAGGTCGAGGTGGTCTGGGTGCGCGATTCGACGGGCGTCATCACCGCACGGTTCCTGGCCGAGAAGGATAATCCCCGCGCCGACATGGTGATGGGGCTGGCTGCCTCCAGCCTGCTGCTGTTCGAGAAGCAGGGCCTGCTCGCCACCTACGAGCCGACGGGCGCCGACGCGCTGAAGCCCGCCTTCCGCGATTCCATCGGCCCCTACAGCTGGACCGGAACCGACGCCTCCATCGGCGTGGTCTGTTTCAATACGGCGGAAGCCGAGAAGGACGGGGTGAAGACCCCCGTGCGCTGGGCCGATCTCCTGGTGCCCGCACTCAAGGGCAAGGTGGTGATGCCGCATCCCGCCTCCTCGGGCACCGGTTACCTGCTGGTCGCCGGCTGGCTCCAGGGCATGGGCGAGGAGGCCGGCTGGGCCTACATGGACAAGCTCCACGAGAACATCGCCGCCTACCTGCATTCCGGCTCGGCTCCCTGCGTCCAGGCGGCGCGCGGCGAGCGCACCGCCGGCCTGTCGCTGGACATGCGCGGCGCCTCGGAGAAGACGAAGGGGGCACCGCTGGCCGTCGTCGTCCCCGCCGACGGTACGGGCTGGGACGAAGAGGCCTACGCCATCGTCGGCACCACCAAGCACCTGGATCTGGCCCGCAAGGTCGCCGACTGGGGCACCACCAAGGCCGCCAACGAACTCTACGCCAAGAGCTACGCGGTGGTGGCCTATCCGGGCGTCGCCAACGTGCCGGCGAACTACCCCGCCAATGCCGAGGCCGCGATGATCAAGAACGATCTCGGCTGGATGGCCGACAACCGTGAGCGGGTGCTCGCCGAATGGTCGCGCCGCTACGAGGCGAAGGCTGCCAAGAAGTAGCCGCGAAGACGCAAAGCGAGCCTGAACGACCACACGAAAGAGCAGGGGGGCACCGCCATGACGCTTCGCGATGCGACGCCGTTCCTCAGGGTTTCGGGATTGTCGAAGCGTTACGGGGCCTTCACCGCCCTCAACGGAATCGACCTGGAAATCGGCCGGGGCGAGTTCGTCTGCTTCCTCGGTCCCTCCGGCTGCGGCAAGACCACCCTGCTGCGCCTGATCGCCGGGCTCGACCGTCAGGATTCGGGACGTATCGAGATCGGCGGCGTCGACGTCTCGACGGCGCCCCCGGCGGCGCGAGACTTCGGCATCGTGTTCCAATCCTACGCGCTGTTTCCGAACCTGACGGTGGCGGCCAACGTCGCCTACGGCCTCGTCAACGGGCGAATGCCGAAGGCGCAGGTCACCGCTCGGGTCGCCGAACTCCTGGCCCTGGTCGGGCTGCCCGAACAGGGGCCTAAATACCCGGTCCAGCTTTCGGGGGGCCAGCAGCAGCGGGTGGCCCTCGCCCGGGCGCTGGCGACCTCGCCCTCCCTGCTCCTCCTCGACGAGCCGCTCTCGGCCCTCGACGCCAAGGTCCGCACCCGGCTGCGCGACGAGATCCGCCAGCTTCAGAAGCGCCTCGGGATCACCACCATCATGGTCACGCACGACCAAGAGGAGGCGCTCGCCATGGCCGACCGGGTCGTGGTGATGAATCGCGGCGCGATCGAGCAGGTCGGCACCCCGGCGGAGATCTACCGGAACCCGGCCACCGCCTTCGTGGCCGACTTCATCGGCGCCATGACGTTCCTCGACGCCCGGGTGGGATCGGCCCGGCAGATCCGGGTCGGTTGCGTCGATCTCGTCTGCGAGGACGGGCGCGGCTTCGTCCCCGGCAGTCCCGTGCGCCTCGGCTTCCGCCCGGAGGAGATCCGGGTCGGCAACGTGCGTCCCACCGACGTCAACGCCTTCCAGGTGCGGGTGCGCAGCCTCGAATTCCTCGGAGCCTTCACCCGCGCCCGCCTGGAACCGAGCCTCGACCTGGGCGGCTCCCTGGTCGCCGACGTCTCGGCCAATCTCCACGGCGACCTCGCCCTGACGGAAGGCCAGTACCTCTACGTCTCCCTGCCGCCGGCGGCCCTGCGGGCCTTCCCCGTGGCCGCCCGCCCGTGAGCCGCGCCATGGCCGAGGCCGTCCTGGGGACATCTCCCCTCGTTGTCTCCCTGCCGGAGGCGGCCCTGTCCCTGCCGGAGGCGGTCCTGTCCCTGCCGGAGGCCTTGCCCGCCAAGCGCCGCACCGTGCCCGAAGCCGCCATCGGCACCGCCCTGATCGCGGTGCTGTGCCTGTTCCTTCTGCTCATCATCGCGCTGCCGCTGGGCACGCTGCTGATCAAGAGCCTGGAGGCGCCGGATGGCGGGATGGCGGGCCTGTCCAACTTCCGCACCTACTTCGCGACGCCGACCCTGGTCGATGCGCTGCTCAACAGCCTCACCGTGGCCGGCATCGTCGTGGCACTCGTGGTGCCCCTGGCCTTCGGCTACGCCTACGCGCTCACCCGCACGGCAATGCCGTTCAAGGGCCTATTCCTGGCCCTGGCCCTGCTGCCGCTGTTCGCGCCCTCGCTGCTCTCGGGGATCGCGCTCACCTACATCCTCGGCAACCAGGGCTTCCTACGCGGGCTCCTGTTCGGCCACAGCGTCTACGGGCCGATCGGCATCACCCTCGCCGAATGCCTCTACGCCTTCCCGCACGCCCTCATCATCCTCGTCACCGCCCTCGGCCTCTCGGACGGACGCCTCTACGAGGCCGCCTCCGCCATGGGCACGAGCCGCCTGCGCACCTTCGTGACCGTGACGCTGCCGGGCGCCCGCTACGGCCTCGTCAGCGCGGCCTTCGTGGTCTTCACCCTCGTGGTCACGGATTTCGGCATCCCGAAGGTGATCGGCGGCCAGTACCCGGTGCTCGCCACCGACGCCTACCGCCAGGTAGTCGGCCAGCAGAACTTCCCCATGGGCGCCGTGGTCGGCCTCCTGATGCTGGTGCCGGCGGTGCTGGCCTTCATCGTCGACCGGCTCATCCAGCGACGGCAATCGTCCCTGCTCTCGGCCCGCTCCGTACCCTACGAGCCGAAGCCCCATCCGGTCCGCGACCGCCTCGTCCTGGTCTACGCCATGCTCGTGGCCGGCGTGATCGTGGGCACCTACGGGGTCGCGGTCTGGGCCTCGTTCATCCGCTACTGGCCCTACAACCTCGGCCTGACCCTGGACCATTACGACTTCGCGGCGGCCGATTCCGATGGCTGGTCGCCCTACTGGAACTCGCTCGCCATGGCGCTCTCGGTCGCGGCCATCGGCACGATGACGATCCTCTGCGGGGCCTACCTCATCGAGAAGCTGAGGCTGTTTCCCGCCGGTCGGGCCTTCGCGCAGTTGCTGGCGATGCTGCCGCTCGCGGTGCCGGGCCTCGTGCTCGGCCTCGGCTACGTGTTCTTCTTCAACGCGCCCTGGAACCCGCTGAACGTCCTCTACGGGACCCTGGCGCTCCTCGTGATCAACACGCTGGCGCATTACTACACGGTCGCCCACGTCACGGCGACGACGGCCCTCAAGCAGATCGACCCGGAATTCGAGGCGGTGTCGGCCTCCCTGAAGGTACCGTTCTGGCAGACCTTCCGCCGGGTCAGCCTGCCGATCTGCCTGCCGACCGTGCTCGAACTGTTCGTCTACCTGTTCGTCAACGCCATGACGACGGTCTCGGCGGTGATCTTCCTCTACGGGCCGAGCACCAAGCTCGCCGCCATCGCCATCGTCCACATGGACGAGGCCGGCACCACGGCCGCCGCCGCCGCGATGGCGAGCGTGATCATGGCGACCGCCCTCGGCGCCCGCCTCGCTCTGGCGCTGCTCAACCGCTTCGTGATCGCCCGCGCCCAGGGCTGGCGCCGCCGTGAGGCGACCGCATGAGCCGGGACGCACGGATCGCCGAATCCGAGGGCGACACCAACCGCACCGACCGGCGCGCCGCGTGGCAGGCGCGGAGCCTCGACAGGGCGACGCACGGGCTGCTGGCGCGGGATTCGGACGCCTTCCTGCACCAGTCGGTCTCGACGCCCTGCCTCAACGCGATCGTGCGGGCGGAGGGCATCTGGATCGAGGACGCGGCCGGGCGCCGCTACATGGATTTCCACGGCAACAACGTCCACCATATCGGCTATGGTCATCCGCGCCTCAAGCGCGCCATCGCCGAGCAGATGGACGCGCTGCCCTTCGCGCCCAGGCGCTACGCCTGCGAGCCTGCCGTGGCTCTGGCCGAAAAGCTCGCTGCGATCACGCCGGGCAACCTCGGGAAGGTGCTGTTCACCACCGGCGGCTCGGACGCGGTCGAGGTGGCGGTGAAGGTCGCCCGCACGGCCACCGGCCGGCACAAGACCCTGTCGTTCTGGGATGCCTTCCACGGCGCCGGCACCGGCTCGGCGGCGATGTCGGGCGAGATGCTGTTCCGCTCCGGCCCCGCCGGGCCCCTGGTGGCCGGTGCCCTGCACGTCGCCCCCTTCGGCGGCTATCGCTGCCCCTACGGCACCGACAGCGCCGAGGCGAGCGGCCGGGCCTGCGCCCGGATGATCGACTACGTCCTCACCCGCGACCCCGACGTGGCGGCCCTCGTCGCCGAGCCGACACGGGCGGTACCCTACATCCCGCCGCCGGGCTTCTGGGCGGAGGTCCGGCGCATCTGCGACCGGCACGGCGTATTGCTGATCTTCGACGAGATCCCCACCGGCCTGGGCAAGACCGGGCGGATGTTCTCCTGCGAGCATGACGGCGTCGCCCCCGACATCCTGGTGATCGGCAAGGGGCTCGGCGGCGGCATCCTGCCCATCGCGGCGGTGATCGCCGACCCGAGCCTTGATGTCGGCGGCGCCTGGGCGTTCGGCCACTATACCCACGAGAAGAACCCGGTGACGACGCGGGCCGCCCTGGAGACGATCCGGATCATCGAGGACGAGGATCTCGTCGCCAACGCCGCGCGCGTCGGGGCGCTGGCCGTTGCCCGCCTCGGCGCCATGATGGAACGCTGCCCGTCCATCGGCGACGTCCGCGGCCGGGGCTGCCTCATCGGCATCGAACTCGTGCGCGACCGCGCCAGCCGCGAGCCCGATTCCGACCTCGCCGAGGCGGTGCTCTACCGGGCGCTCCATGCCGGCCTGTCGTTCAAGACCACCATGGGCAACGTCCTGACCCTGACGCCGCCGCTGACCGTCACGCCGGAGCAGATGACGGACGCCCTCGACATCGTCGAGACAGCCATCGAGGAAGCGACACGAGAGCGCCGGAGATAACCGGCCCCCTGCTGCTCCGCGACGGTTCTTGCGGTTCGCAGTCAAGTCTCGGGAGCACAACCATGCATTCGGCGCCCCTCAGGCCACAGTCGCGTTCACCGGATTGGGAACTCAGGTCTATCGGCCTTTCAGAGTTGGATGAAACAGGGCTTTCCGGCCGATGACGCGATGGAGGTGGTCCATCAGCGCCCCGGTCCGACGTTGTCGGCGGCGAAGGCGTCCCGGCCGCCGAGGGGTTTCGGCCGACCCTCCGTGCTGTCGCGGGCGGTCTGGCGTTCCATCTCCGAGTTGATCTCGGCGCCGAGCAGGACGACCACGATCGACAGCCACATCCACGACATCAAGCCGATGCCGGCGCCGAGCGACCCGTAGATGCGGTTGTAGCTGTCGAAGCTGGCGACGTACCAGGAGAACACCCCGGAGGTGCAGACCCAGAGAAACGCCGCCAGCGCACTACCCCAGGTCACCCAGCGCCATTTCGCCCGGCGCCGGCTCGGGCCGTAGCGATAGATCAGCGACAGGCTCAGACTCACCACGACCAGGATGACCGGCCACCGCGCCACGGACAGGAGCGTGTCGGCCAATCCCCCGAACCCGACCCGCTCCAGGATCGCGGGAAGGAGGACGACCACGCTGATCGTCAGGAGGAGAAACGCGGCCCCGCAGAGGGTGAACAGGAAGGTCGTGGCATAAAACCGGACCAGGGTCCGGTCCTCCCGCTCCCGGTAGATGACGTTGAGGGCATCGAAGAGGGCGCTGACGCCGGAATTCGCGCTCCACAGGGCGATGAGCAGGCTGATCGTCGAGGTGAGACCGAGCGACCCCGTGCTGCGTTCGGCGATCCGCACCAGCTGCTCGGCCAAAAGATCGAGGGCCGCGGTGGGGAGGATGTAGGTCAGGAGGCCGACATGCTGGCTGATCACGGCGGGATCGGAAAACACCCCGTAGATCGAGACCACGGCGACGAGGCCGGGAAACACGGCGAGCAGGGCGAAGAAGGCGACGCCGCCGGCGGTGGTCAGCACGCGATCCTGCGGCAGGGCCCACAGGACACGCCAGAGGATGTCCTTCCATCCCGCCCCCGGAATGTCGGAGGGACGGCTGGCATCGCGGCCCCGGTCCGGCTCCCGCGCCCGCTGCCGGGCCGTCTCGAGGGCGGCGGAATCCTGCGACCGCGTGCCGACCGAGCGCCAGTCGTCTCCCTCGTCAACGTCCTGGACCATGGCTGCGTCTCTGTGGGGGCCGGGTCGCGTCATCGGGCCGCAAGCCTCGGAACCGGCAAGCCTCGGGACCGGCGAAACCGGGAACCCGACGATGGGCGCCATCTCACCTTATGGCATCCGCCGGGACGGCGCATCGGCGTCAGAAAAGCACGGCGCATCGGCGTTGGAAAAGCCCGGCGCATGAGGCGACCGCAATCCGAGCCGGGCCTGGGTCCCGCCTCAATCCTGCGATAGCCCGTACCGACCTTGACAGCCCGTTAACCGGCCGGTCGTCCAGGTTGCATGGGACGGCAGTTTTCGGGGGCACGAGTGTTCGGACGAATTGAACGGGATGGGCGTGCGGCGCTCGTCCTGACGGCACTACTCGCCCTGCCGGCCTGCGCCGGCCGCCCGTCCGGCGTGCTCCTGCCCATCGCCGATGCGGGGGCGGTGCCCGGGACCTCGCGTGTCGACATGCTCGTTGCGACGACCCGCAAATCCGCGGCGGACAAGGGCGTTCTGTTCTCCGGCGAGCGCGGCGAGGCCGTGACCTATACCGACCTCGCGGTCTCTATCCCGCCGGACGCCACGCGACAGCCCGGCTCGGTTCAATGGCCGAAATCCGTTCCGGGCAATCCGGCCACCGACTTCGTGGCGCTACGCGCCGACCCGGTCGAGCGGTCGAAGGTCGCCACCTGGACAGGTCGGTCGGTCCGGCGCGGGGCCAAGCGCCACGCTCTCGTCTTCGTGCACGGCTTCAACAACAAGTTCGAGGACGCCGTCTTTCGGTTCGCGCAGATCGTGCATGATTCCGGCGCCGAGGTCGCACCCGTCCTGTTCACATGGCCGTCGCGCGGCAGTGTGCTCGCCTATGGGTACGACCGGGAGAGTACCAACTTCTCCCGCAACGCCCTGGAGACGCTGTTGCGCGACCTCGCGCGGGACCCGAATGTCGGTGAGATCACCGTCCTGGCCCACTCGATGGGCAACTGGCTCGCCCTGGAAAGCCTCCGTCAGATGGCCATCCGCGACAAGCGCGTGGCCCCCAAGATCCGGAACGTAATCCTGGCGGCACCCGACGTCGATATGGACCTCGCCCGCGCTGCGTTCCACGACATGGGCAAGGATCGCCCACGCCTGACGCTGATGGTCTCCGGGGACGACCAGGCTCTCGCCGTCTCCCGCTTGGTCTGGGGTGACAGCGTCCGGTTGGGGGCCATCGACCCTGCTGCCGAGCCCTATCGTTCCGAGCTGGAACGGGAGAACGTCGCAGTCCTGAACCTGTCGACAGTGAAGTCGGACGATGCGCTCAACCACGGCAAGTTCGCATCCGGCGAAGTCGTCGCCTTGCTGGGCAGACGGCTTGCCGACGGCCAGCCGATCTCGGACGGGCAGATAGGCATCGGCGACCGGCTGGTGAGCACGGCCGCGGGTGCCGCGTCGACGGTGGCGACGGGGGCGGCGTTGGCGGTTGCGGCCCCGGTCGCGCTCGTCGACCCGCAGACCCGTGAAACATATGGCGAGCACCTGTCGAACATGGGCTCGGGCCTCCGCGACACCGTGGGCTCCACGGTCGACCTCGCCGGTGCCCCGGTTCGCGCGCTGGGTGGAAGCGGGCGTTAGCGGGTCGCTCGGACGGAGGCGGAGACGTCCGGTCTCACGGCGGGGCAGGGGCAGGGCGGGCGTCGGAGAATGCCGGCGTCCCGGCGCTACGACCGGATGAGATTCCGTTAGCTTCGTCAAGGCGCTGCTTCGTCGTCAGGATCGGCTTGGCTGCGTCCATGGCTTCGGGATGCCGTACCGATCTCCTCCACCGCTCTCGCGACCCGTTCCGGCCACTCGTCGGCACGCGTGCTCCGCTGGAATGTCGGCATCGCGGGGGTTGACGAGGCGCTGTCTTCGGCCAGTTATATAGCACACTACATGATAGCAAGCTTCACAAATGGCCGACGATCGACAAAGCACCGCCGCGGAATTCTCCTTCGCGCTCAACGCGGCCGCCAACCGCATGGTGCGGCTGCACAAGCCGTTCCTGGAGCCGCTGGGTCTGACGTTCTCGCAGTACCTCGTCGCCCTCGAATTGATGAACGGCTCGCCGCAATCCGTAGGCGAGTTGTGTGCCCGCCTCGACATGGAGACCGGCACCCTGACACCGTTGCTCAAGCGGCTGGAAGCCGCTGGCGTGGTCACGCGGACGCGTGACGCGTCCGACGAACGCCGGGTTCTGATCGATCTCACCCCGCATGGCCGGGCCATGGAAGACGCGCTTCGCGGCATTCCCGACAAGATCCGGACGGCGTGCCAGCTGACCCCGGACGGCCTCGAATCGCTACGGCGCACGCTGGACGCTCTGGCGCGCCCGACCACCGCCCCCTGAAGGGGCCATCCATCCAACTGCAAAGGAACCAGGCATGAAGATCGGCGTCATCGGCACCGGCAATATCGGCGGCACGCTCGCCCGCAAGCTCAGCGCGGCAGGGCACGAGGTCCGCGTCGCGAATTCCAAGGGCCCCGACGGCGTCCGCGCCTTCGCCCAGGAGATCGGCGCGGCTCCGGTCGATATCCGTGGCGCCGTCGAGGGCGCGGACCTCGTGATCCTGTCGATCCCGTTCCCCGCCGTGGCGACGCTGCCGAAGGACCTGTTCGACGGCTTGCCCGCGGCCACTCCGATCGTCGACACGGGCAATTACTATCCCGGCCTGCGCGATCCGCAGATCGCCGAACTCGACGCCGGGAAGACGGAGAGCGTCTGGGTGTCGGAGCAGATCGGCCGCCCCATCATCAAGGCGTTCAACAACATCCTCGCCCATTCCCTCGCCGAACTCGGTCGTCCGGCGGGAGCGCCCGACCGGATCGCCGTCGCCGTGGCCGGCGATGACGATGCCGCGAAGCGGACCGTCATGGGCATCGTGGACCAGATCGGCTTCGACCCGGTGGATGCCGGAATGCTGGCGGAATCTTGGCGTCAGCAGCCCGCGACCCCGAGTTATTGCTGCGACTACGACGCGGAGACGATGCACGAGGCCCTGCTCGCCGCGGTGAAGGGAGAGGCGCCGAAGACCTTGAACCGGGTCTACGGCCTCATGGGAAAGCTCGGTCCCAACCCCAGCCATGCCGAGATCATCGCCATGAACCGCTCGGTGCATTCCGACAACTGAGAACGGCCAAAGCGAACCCTGGGAATACGCGACTTGAAAACCTGCTCCTGCACCGCGGTGACCCTGGCAGACCTGCCCGAAGCACTGGCGGCCGCCGATCTGGCACGCTCGCGCAGGCGGCGGGACCTGATGTTCGCAGTCTACCAGGAGCGGTTCGAATTCGGGACCAATCCGGGTCGGGACTTCATCGTGTGGCTCTCGCAGATCCTGAACGCGGCTTAGAGCCAGCATTCCTGTCCGCCTCTCGTGCAGGGCGCTATCGACCCTACTTGGCCGCCGAGTGAACGAGGCATTCCCAGTCTGAACTCGCCACCCCGTTCGGCTCGGGCGGCCTTGCGAAACCGAGCCGTCCTCGGTAGCCCATCCTCGATTCCGACGGCAATCCCGTCGCACCGCCGATGCCGACCACCGCACCAAGTCTCACCGATCCCGACCGATGGGCCGGCCTCGGTGAGACCCGGCGGATGGCTGCCGCCCGGTCGGCGCCCGGACAGGCCTCGATGAATCAGGCCCAACAGGCTTGGCATGACGCCTCGGGATGGGCGCTCCCTATCTGCCCCAGATGGCTGACGCCGAAGCCCCCGTATTTCGACGCCGCTCCCGAGGCGGCGGTCGAAGCCGACATGCGCGGCCCAGACGAGACCCGCCTCAAGGCTTGGGGCGAGTCACCTTGCTCCCGGACCGGAGCGGCTGCGTCTCAGCTTGGATCAAAGGCATCTGACCCAGCGGCGGTGCGGTCGTTGCGGCACGCGTCGGACCTCGAGGCAGCAACGGCGCGTCGAAGGAAGGTGGCGAGATGGCCGGCGGTCCGAATTCGGACGCCGCCCATCGGCTCGGGCGCGATCCGTCCATTCTGCGGAGAACGCGCGTTCCAGCGGATCGGCTGGCCACTCCGACACCGAAACATCTGACCGCCTGAGGCCAGGATGCGCCCGCTTCCATCGCGTCCACGACGCGCCCGCGCGGATCGATCGACACATCCGGAGGATGGGGATCCTCCCTCGTAGGCCCATCCGCTGAAACGCACGCGATCCGAACCGACCTCCCCCAATCGATTCACCCCGCCAAAGCACGGCTCTGAATGTTCGGAATTCAGAATGCTGATGACAAACCAAGCAGAGCCATGCTCGAAATTTGCTCTTGAGGAAACAATATTGATGTGAGAGAAATTAATTGAAGGCTCGAAAGTCACCTGGGTAGTTTCATTTCGGCTCCGGCACGGACCGGAACAGAGGACGCCCACGCGATCCAGTCTATCACGGCTTTGGATAGTCCGTCGCCAACGACTATCCAAGTAATCATTCAGTCACCCGACCTCCATTTCGAACTCGTGTCGAAGGCTGCCCACTCATGTCAGACGATGAACATCGCCCTCAGCATTCCATGAGCAGGCGCCACCTATTCAGGAATGGAGCGAGCCTCACAGCGGCATCCGTCCTGTTCGGCGCGGGGATGTTTTCGGGACGGGCTGTTGCGGGAAATGTTGCGGCGGCCAATACCACGGGCCTCGCCGTGACGGACAGCGAGGTGACGGTCGGGATCCTTCACTCGATCAGCGGCACGGTGGCGATTTCAGAAACGGGTGCCACACAGGCGGAGAAACTCGCCATCCACCAGATCAACGCGGCGGGCGGTGTCCTCGGCCGCAAGATCAAGTTCATCCAGGAAGACGGCGCCTCGGACTGGCCGACTTTCGCCGAGAAGGCCAAGAAACTTCTGGTCAGCGATCATTGTGCAGCCGTGTTTGGCTGCTACACATCCGCCTCGCGCAAGGCCGTGCTCCCTGTCTTCGAGCAGTACAATGGCCTTCTTTATTACCCGACTTATTATGAAGGCCTAGAACAATCAAAAAATATTATTTATACGGGACAGGAGGCTACCCAGCAAATATTAGCGAGCCTCGATTGGATCTCCAAAGAGAGGGGAGCCAAGTCGTTTTATCTCCTCGGATCGGATTACATCTGGCCCCGGACTTCGAACAAGATCGCCAGGAAGCACATCGAAAACGCACTGAAGGGTAACGTAGTGGGCGAGGAGTACTTCCCGCTCGGCCACACCCAGTTCAATTCCGTTATCAATAAAATAAAGCTGACCAAGCCGGACGTGATCCTGAGCGACGTTGTTGGCGGCTCGAACGTGGCGTTCTACAAGCAGCTGAAATCCGCCGGTATCGACCTGAACAAGCAGATGCTGCTGACGCTTTCGGTCAGCGAAGACGAAGCGGATGGTATTGGCGGAGACAATATCGCCGGTGCCTACTCGTCGATGAAATATTTTCAGTCCATCGATACTCCCACCAATACAAAATTTATCGCCGATTTCAAAGCGATGTGGGGCGACAAGACCGTCATTGGCGACGTGACCCAAGCTGCCTACCTCGCGCCGTTTCTCTGGAAGGCGGCCGTCGAAAAATGTGGCTCCTTCGACGTCGACAAGGTCGTGGAAGCATCGCCTGGGATCGAATTGGCCAATGCCCCCGAAGGCTACGTCAAGATCCACCCCAACCACCATCTCTGGTGCAAAACACGCGTGGGCAAGGCGCTTCCCAACGGACAATTCGAGGTCGTCTATGTCAGCCCGGAATTGATCGCCCCCGATCCTTTCCCGAAAGGCTATCAATAGCCCCCGTCGAGGTGATGACGCGGCCTCATGCTCGCGACAGTAAACGTCAACGTCGTTGCCGGCCATGAAGCCGGCCACAGCGTTCCGTGCCGAGGCATGGCGATGGCTCATCGTTTGCCTGAGTAAAACCTCACCCCGCGGAAGCGCTGACCCGTTCGACATAGAGGATCACGTCAAAATACAATTGACATCAATCGTATTTCTTGCCGATCGCTCTGGAGCAAAAGGATTGATATGACCGCGGAGCATAAGCCGGGCTATTGCGCGCTCTGCACATCGTCTTGCGGCGTGATTTATACGGTCGAGAACGACCGTATCACCGGCGTGAGAAACGATCCGGACCATCCGACCGGCCAATCCATGTGCCTTAAAGGCAAGTCCGCCGCTGAACTTCTAGACAGTACCGAGCGGCTTACGTCCCCCCTGAAGCGGACGCGCCCGAAGGGCGATCCCGATCCGGGATGGAAGCCAATCAGTTGGGAGGAGGCACTGGACGCAGTCGCAGGCAGGCTGCGGACGATCAAGAAGGAAACCGGGGCCCACACCGTCGCGTTCGGAATCACCACGCCATCGGGTACGCCCATGGCGGATAGCGCGCCCTTCGTGGAGCGCTTCGTATTCCAATTTGGAAGCCCGAATATTTCTTATGCTTCAGAATTGTGCAACTGGCACAAAGAAAACGGCCATGCCTTTACTTTCGGGCGCGGTATGCCGACGCCGGACTACATCCATTCCGACCTCATCATATTATGGGGTCATAATCCTACGAATACCGTCTTGTCCCAGGCCCATGCCATTGGGGAGGCCCGAAAGGCGGGAGCCAAGCTGATTGTCGTCGATCCCCGTGAGACCGCTCTGGCGCGGGAAGCCGATGTATGGCTGAGGGTCCGTCCGAGTTCGGACGCCGCCCTCGCCCTCGGCATCGCAGGCGCACTCATCGACCGCGACCAGTATGATCACACCTTCGTTTCGCGATGGTCGAACGGAGCTCTGCTCGTCCGGGACGATAACGGCCTGTTCCTGCGGGGCGGCGACCTCGGTCTCACTCCCGCGGACGCTTACGTCTACTGGGATCACGAAGCCGGCAAGCCGGTTCCATTGGCCGTGGCACGGCCGGGCGAGGGGAGGCCGGTGCCGAGCGAGGCGGCGCTACGCGGACGTTTCCTCGTCGAAACTGACAGACCGTCACCCATCCCCTGCCGGACGGCCTTCGACCTCTACGCCGAAGCCTGTGCACGGTTCTCCATCGACGAAACGTCCCGGACCACCTGGATCGAGCCGGCTCTCATCCGTGCCGCCGCCGATCTCATCGCGGACAGCGCGCGCACCACCCTGCATAGCTGGACCGGCGTGGAGCAACACGCCAACGCCACGCAGAGCATGCGGGCGATGAGCTGCCTCTATGCCCTGACCGGCAGTTATGACAGCCTCGGCGGCAACCGCATCTTCGGCGCGCTTCCCTTCAGCCCCGTCAACGATCCGGCCCAGCTGCCCCCCGAGCAATTGGAGAAAGCGCTCGGCCGTGCGGAGCGCCCGATCGGGCCACCTGCCAGCGGTTGGATCAGCACCCGCAATCTCTACCGCTCCATCCTGGACGGTGCCCCCTACAAGGTTCGCGCCTACGTCTCCTTCGGCGCCAATCCACTTTTATCCCAGGCGGACACGACGATGGCGGAGGCGGCATTTCGCGCCCTCGAATTTCATGTCCATTGCGACCTGTTCATGACTCCCACCGCGGAATACGCCGACATCGTTCTGCCGGTGAATACCCTCTGGGAGAGGGAGGCTCTGCGGATTGGCTTCGAGATCTCGCCCGCAGCGGCAGAATGGGTGCAGCTCCGCTCGCGCATGGTCTCGCCCCGTGGTGATTGCCGTTCCGACGCAGAGATCGTCTTTGCCCTGGCCGGGCGCCTGGGCATGGCCGAAACCTTCTACAACGGTTCACTCGATCGCGGCTGGAACGCCATGCTCGAGCCATTGGGACTGACCACGCAGATTCTGCGGGACAATCCCGCGGGAATGCGGATTCCACTTGCCCATCCGACGACCAAGTACACGAAGGAGGGCTTCGCGACGTCATCCGGCCTGGTCGAGCTGTATTCAGAGCTGATGCATGTTCACGGTGCCGGCGCCCTGCCTGATTTCGACGATCACGACATCAGCCAGCCGTCACAGCGCTATCCGTACGTTCTCACCAACGCGAAGAGTGGCTATTACTGCCACAGCCAGCACCGCAACATCGCGAGCCTGAGACGGAAGGCACGGCAACCAACACTCGACATCGCAACGTCCCTGGCCGTGGAGAAGGGGATCCAGGACGGCGACTGGGTCGTCGTCACGACGCGGACCGGGAATGCACGGTTCCGCGCACGGATCGACGGCAAGCTCGATCCACGGGTCATGGTCGGTGATTATGGGTGGTGGCAGGGCTGCACGCCACTCGGCCAAGCGACGATGCCCGTCAGGGGCCCTCGCACCAGCAACTTCAACGCTCTCGTCGATGCGCGCGATGCCGACCCCGTGAGCGGTTCGGTACCGATGCGGTCCGTCGTCTGCGACCTCCATCGGGAGAGCCGAGCCGGCCGTCAGCCGGAGCGGTGGAAAGGGTTCCGCGCCTTCGGCATCCAGCGCATCGTCGAGGAAGCAGCAGATGTGAAGCGTATCCACCTCGCTCCCATCGGCGGAGGCAAAGTGCCCGGTTTCGAAGCCGGTCAATACATCTCCCTGCAACTCAACATGGGGGACGGCCTTGTCACGCGCTCATACTCGCTCGTCGACGGGGCCGGCACGGAGGAGGCATCCGAGTATGTGATCTGTGTCCGCAACGCGAGGCGACCGGACAGTGAAGCTTCCGGCCAGGCCAGTGTCTCGGCTCATCTCGTGGATCGCGCACGCGCAGGGGATACGCTCGGCGTGCAGATGCCCCAGGGCAGCTTCATTATTCCGGTTCATTCAGAACGCCCCGTGATCCTGTATGCGGGCGGGATCGGCATAACGCCGTTCATGGCAGCCCTCGATGCGGCTGCGGCGCAATCCTCGGCCTCTGAGTTTTATCTCCTGTACAACAACAGGAACAGCGCAACACACGTCTTTCGCCAACGCCTGGGGGCTCTGAAGACCCGGCTTCCGGGATTGAAGATCATCGATTACTATAGTAAGCCCCTCGAAGACGACCACGTCGGGAGCAATTTCGATCGAGTCGGATATATCTCCCCGGAGGCCCTCCCGGCAGGATTGCTCGCGCGGCGCCCGCTGCATTACCTCTGCGGTGGTGATGCATTGATGCGTGACATGACACGAAGTCTCGTATCCGACGGGGCTTTTCCATTCGATATCATGCAGGAGCGCTTCGTAAGTCCGATGCCTTACACGGCCATCGGGAAGCAATCCTATGTCGTCACCTTTGCCCGGTCGGGACAGAGTCTCACCTGGCATGCCCATCAAGGGCCACTCCTCGCCTTTGCCGAGCAATCCGGCATCACCGTTTCGAGCGGGTGCCGAGTCGGGCAATGCGACAACTGCACCGTCAGAATCGTCAGCGGACAGGTCAGGCACCTGCATGACGGCGAGCCGCCCGACGATCACGTCTGCATCTCCTGTCAGGCCGTCCCCACTTCCGATCTGACCCTGGATGCCTGACCGCCACGCCGCGAAATCCGCGGATCGCGGCTTCGATGGTTGGGAAAGCAACCCTTCCAAAAAGGATAGCTCGAAGCCGAGCCATATCGACACTCTGCCGAGGAGACCACGATGAGCATTGCCGCCACGACACAAGTACTTGTCAACATCGACCCTTCGGGAAGCAAGAGCGGCCAGGAAATCCGGGGGCCAGCGACTCTCGGCTCCATCGTAGACGGTGAGTGCCTACAGGTCCTGGATGTATTCATGACCAACGAGAAAGGTAATTTTCTCGCAGGCGTCTGGACCTGCACTGCGGGGACCATGAAACTGACGGATTATCCATTCAACGAAATGGCGGTTGTCATTGAGGGAAGTATCGTCGTGACTGACGAGGACAGCGGCGTTGTCCAGGAATTTGGTCCAGGCGATGGCTTGGCGATCCGAAAAGGTTTCCGGGGTACGTGGCATATGCCATCGGCAGTATTGAAACGCTTCGCGGCTGAAATTCCCGATTGATGGGAAGCGGCTGCCTGTCATAAAGCGGCTCAGAACCGTTCCCGCGGATATCGAAGCCGTACGCGCCCGGCGCGTCGAGAGGCGAGGGGGCGCGCGCAGCCGGATGACGGATACACCGCGCCCGCCGGCTCAGGCGTCGATCTCATAGAAGAAGCTCGATTTGGTCGGCCGACATCACCACCGCATCCGGACGATGGCCGGTGAGGTCGGTCGCGTAGTGCAGCGCATCGTGCCGTGTGCGGAACAGACCGCCGCCGAGGCCGTGGACTTCCATGGCGACCCAGTTCCCCTGCGGGTCCTGGCCAACGATGAAGCGTGTCGAGGGAGGCTCGGCCGCTTTCGAGGCGAGGGCGGCGGCCGGAATGGCGACGGGCATGGAACGGCTGGGGTTCGCGCGATCCATCGGTGGACCGCCCCCATAAGCTGGATCCGGGCGCATAAAGGTTCGAGCGGGAGACGGCGGCTTCCGCATGACTATCCCATCAGGATTCCCCGCAAACGCAAGGACCGACTGAAAGGCGCGCTCGCGGGCTCCTACGGCACCGACCCGCCTATCTTACGCCAATGCGGACGGATCACCCGGCACCCGATCCCCGAGCGTCGGAGATCGGGCATCGGGAAGGGACGGTATCCCTCTCAGACGAACCGCAGGTTGCTGCGCGTCAGCTGGTCGATGGACGCGCAGCCCATCAACCTCATGTCGCGTTCGATCTCGGACCGCATCAGGTCCAGGGCGCGCTCGACGCCCGGCTGACCGGCTGCGGCGAGAGGGAACAGGTAGTACCGACCCAGGCCGACCGCCTTCGCGCCGAGTGACAGGGCCTTCAACACGTGGGTACCGCGCTGAACGCCCCCATCCATGATCACGTCGATCCGGTCGCCGACCGCGTCCACGATCTCCGCGAGCTGATCGAATGCCGAGCAGGAGCCGTCGAGCTGGCGTCCGCCGTGATTCGACAGCACGATACCGGTGCAGCCGATCTCGACCGCACGCTTGGCATCGTCAACCGACATCACGCCTTTCAGGCAGAACTGGCCGCCCCATTCCCGAACCATGGCGGCCACGTCGTCCCATGACAGGCAGGGATCGAGCATCTCGGTGAAGTAGCGGCTGATCGAGAGCGCCCCCCCACCCATGTCCACATGGCCGTCGAGCTGAGGCAGCTTGAAGCTCTCGTGGGTCAGGTAGTTGATCGCCCAGGCCGGCTTCACCGCGAACTGCATCATCCCGGCGAGGGTCAGGCGAAACGGGATGGAGAAGCCCGTCCGCTTGTCGCGCTCGCGGTTGCCGCCCGTAATGCTGTCGACCGTCAGCATCATCACCTCGATACCCGCCTGCTTGGCCCGTTCCATCATCGCGCGGTTCAGGCCGCGGTCCTTGTGGAAGTAGAACTGATAGACCTGCGGACCGCTGCTGATCCGGCGCGCCTCTTCCAGGCTCACCGTCCCGAGGGAGGACACGCCGAACATCGTTCCATGCTTGCCGGCCGCAGCGGCGACGGCCCGCTCGCCCTCGTGGTGGAACAGCCGCTGCAAGGCGGTCGGCGAGCAATAGACCGGCATGGCGAGCTTCTGGCCCATCACCGTCACGGACATGTCGATCTCGCCCACGCCACGGAGGACGTTGGGGACGAGCTGGCAGGTGTCGAACGCGGCGGTGTTGCGCCGGTAGGTCACTTCGTCGTCCGCTGCCCCGTCGATGTAGTCGAAAATCGGTCCCGGCAGGCGCGCCTGTGCCATGCGGCGGAAATCGTGGAAGCTGTGACAGTCGCTCAGACGCATCGTGGGTCTCCGCGGGCGCGTCGCGCCATCGCCGAATGAAGGAAAGAAGCGGGGGCGCTCCTGCGCCCCCTGCCAAGATCTGCGCTCTCTTATCGCCGAACCGGCATCCACTTCGGCGGTGAGCGCTCTAGCAGGTTTCAATGCGCCGGGACCATGGCTGTGAAGGACGGCAGATAGGTTTGCGGCATCACCAGCACACCGACGAGGCAGGCAAGCGCGATCGAGTGGAAGATGTCGTAGCGCAATATCGTCGCCTCAGTGCCGTACCACTGCGTCGCAGTGGAGGCGACGACGATGGACTGCGCGTCGATCATCTTGCCAATCACGCCGCCGGAGGAATTGGATGCCGCCATCAGGACCTGTGACAGCCCGAGTTGCTCTGCCGTGATCTTCTGCAGGTCGCCGAACAACACGTTCGAGGCCGTAAGGGCAACACCGAGCCAAACCAGCATGGCACCGGTGCCGGAGTACGCGGTGACAGATGCACCACATCGACACCGCTCACGCCAACGGCGTGCAGCGCGAGGAAGCGGATGCGGATGCAGAGGGCGTCAGGCTCAAGCGAGTTGGAGATGCCGGATCCGGCGACCTGGGGCGATGGCCTGGGCCGCCGTGGCGATGCCCCGTGCATCGATGCCGAAATGCCGGTGGAGGTCGGCGATCGTGCCGGTCTGCCCAAAATGCGAGACGCCGAGGGCGCGGGTGCGGTGACCCAGCACCGAGCCGAGCCAGCCGAGGGTGGCCGGGTGGCCGTCGAGGACGGTGACGAGGCCGCAATGGCTGGGCACGTCGGCGAGCAGTCGCTCGATATGGCTCGACGCGCCCGGCGCCCCCCGCTCGCGCAGCCCTTGCGCAGCGGTCCAGCCGGCCTGCAGCCGGTCGGCGGAGGTAACGGCGAGGAGGCCGACATCGCGCCGATCCTCGGCCATCAGGCCCGTGGCGGCGATCGCCTCGGGGGCAATGGCGCCCTGATAGGCGACGACGACCTCCGCGTTCGGGCCGGGCCGGCGCAGCCAGTAGGCCCCCGCCACCATGTCGGCGGCAAGATCCGAATCGATCACTCGGACCGGCTGCTCCACGGCCCGCGTCGAGAGCCGGAAATAGGCCGAGCCGCCGGCCGCATCGGGCAGGCAGGTGACCGGGTCGGGCTCGGGCGCGCCGCTCCGCTGCATATGCGCGAAGGCGAAGCGCAGCAGCACGGCGAGTTCGTCCACGAAGGCCGGCTCGAAGGCGGAGAGCCCGTCCTGGCCCATGCCGATCAGCGGCGTCTTGATCGACTGATGGGCGCCGCCCTCGGGGGCGAGGGTGATGCCGGCCGGCGTCGCCACCAGGATGAAGCGCGCATCCTGGTAGCAGGCGTAGTTCAGGGCGTCCAAGCCGCGCTCGATGAAGGGATCGTAGAGGGTGCCCACCGGCAGCAGGCGCTCGCCGAAGATCGAGTGCGACAGGCCGAGCGCCGAGAGCGCGGTGAACAGGTTCGATTCGGCGATGCCGAGTTCGAGGTGCTGGCCGGTGGGCGAGAAGGTCCAGTTGAAGGTCGAGGGAATGCGCTCCTGGCGGAAGAGGTCGGCCATGGCTTGCTTGGCGAAAAGGCCACGCCGGTTCACCCAGGCACCGAGATTGGTCGAGACCGTGACGTCGGGCGAGGTGGTGACGATGCGCGCCGCGAAGGCGCCGTCGGTCTTGGCGATCTCGTGCATCAGCAGGCCGAACCCGGCTTGGGTCGAGAGCGAGGCCTGCCTCGGAGTCGCGAGACGCTCCGGCACCGGGATCGCCGGAGCCTCGTAGCGGCGGCGCCCCCGCTGGACGAAGGGCACCTCGGCGAGGAAGCGCCGCATGGCCTCCGGCGCGATGTCGAGGCCCTCGAAAGGGTCCCATTCGCGGCCGGGCCGGATGCCCATCTCGGCCCGGAAGCCCTCGACCTGGGTCGGGGTCAGCAGGCCCGCATGGTTGTCCTTGTGGCCGGCGAGCGGCAGGCCGTGGCCCTTGATCGTGTAGGCGATGAAGCAGACCGGGCGGTCATGGGCGCGGGCCGCCTCGAAGGCCTCCAGCAGCATGGGCAGGTCGTGGCCGCCGAGATTGCCCATCAGGGCGGCGAGTTCCGCATCCGAGCGCCGGTCGATCAGGGCCGAAACGTCGCCCTGGTCGCCAAGTTCCTCCGTGAGGCGCCGACGCCAGGCCGCGCCGCCCTGGAAGGCCAGCGCCGAATAGGTCTGGTTCGGGCAGGACTCGATCCAGTCCTTCAGGCGCTCGCCGCCCGGCTCCGCGAAGGCGGCGCGCTGGAGCGTGCCATGGCGGAGCACGACGACGTCCCAGCCGAAATTACGGAACATCGCCTCGAATTTCGACCACAGCCCCTCGCGCACCACCGCGTCGAGGCTCTGGCGGTTGTAGTCGACGATCCACCAGGTGTTGCGCAGGCCGTGCTTCCAGCCCTCCAGCAGGGCCTCGAAGATGTTGCCTTCGTCCATCTCGGCATCGCCGATGAGGGCGACCATCTTGCCCTCGGGCCGCTCGCCGCCCCACCCCTTCGCCCGTACGTAATCCTGCGTCAGCGACGCGAAGAGCGTCTGCGCCACGCCGAGGCCGACCGAGCCCGTGGAGAAGTCGACGTCGTCCACGTCCTTGGTGCGCGACGGATAGGACTGGGCGCCGCCGAAGCCCCGGAAGTTCTCCAGCTTATCACGGGTCTGCTGGCCGAACTGGTATTGCAGGGCGTGGAAGACCGGGCTCGCATGGGGCTTCACCGCGACCCGGTCTTCCGGGCGCAGCACGGCGCCGTAGAGCGTCGTCATGATCGCGCAGAGCGAGGCCGAGGAGGCCTGGTGGCCGCCCACCTTCAACCCGTCCGCCGAGGCGCGGAGGTGGTTGGCGTTGTGGATGATCCAGGTCGAGAGCCAGAGGCTCTTCCGGGCCAGCGCGGTCAGGTGGGGTAATCGCGGATCGCTCATGAGCCAATCGTAGCCACGGCGTGGGGCGAAAAGGGACCAAACCCACTTGCCGGATGCAAGGATTGTGGCTCAGATCGGCTGCCGGGGTCACGATCGCGAGTGTTCTGTGCCAAAAGCCGATTTCGACGCCATCGACTGCAATATCCTCGTCGCGCTCCAGGAGGATGCCCGTCTGACGGTGCTGCAACTCGGCGAACGGGTCGGGCTCTCCGCCTCGCCCTGCGCGCGGCGCGTGCGCCGCCTGGAGGCCGCCGGGGTGATCAAGGCCTACGTGGCGGTCGTCGACCAGGTCGCGGTCGGGCTGCCGGTCAGCGTCTTCGCCTCGGTGAAGCTGGAACGCCAGCGCGAGGAGGAGCTCGACCGCTTCGCCATGGCCGTCATCCGCTGGCCGGAGGTGGTCGATTGCTACCTGATGACGGGGCAGCGCGACTACCTGCTCCGGATCGTCGTCGAGGATCTCGAAGCCTACGAGCGCTTTCTCAAGAACAAGCTCACCCGCCTCGACGGCGTCGCAGCGATCGAATCGAGCTTCGCCCTCGGCCAGATCAAGCGCGCGAACGCGTTGCCGATCCGAGCGGAGGATGGAAAACGATGAAGACCGGGCCTCGCCCTCGATCCGCTGGGGTCGGAACATCCAGGCGATGACACGTCGCCTCTGAGCCGACCCGCTCTCGTGGTGCCCCCGGCCCACCGAAGGGTGGAACGGGGGCACGGGTTGCTCGCAGCCGCGACGATCAGGCCGCCATGGGTCCGTAACGACGGTGACCCTTCACGTCGAACCGGTCCAGCATCATGACCTTGTCCCAGACCCGCACGAAATCCGCCACGAACCGGCTTTGGCCATCGCTGCCGGCATAGGCATCGGCGATGTTGCGCAGCTGCGCGTTCGACCCGAAGACGAGATCGTTGCGCGTGGCCTGGAACTTCGTCTGCCCGCTCTCGCGGTCCTTGAGGGCGAAGGACGTCCCGGCCGAGTCGGCCTTTTCCCAGACCAGATTTGTATCGGTCAGGTTCCGGAAGAAGTCCGTCGTCAGCACGCCGACCCGGTCGGTGAAGATGCCCCGGTTCGACCCGTCGTGGTTGGCGTTGAGGGCGCGCAGGCCGCCGGTCAGCACCACCCATTCCGGCGCGGTCAGCGTCAGCAGGTTGGCCTTGTCGAGGAACATCTCCTCCGACGCCAGACGCTGCGCCATCTCCCCGAACCCGTCATCGACGTAGTTGCGGAAGCCGTCCACGACGGGCTTCAGCCACTGGAACATCTCGACGTCGGTCAGGTCCTGCGTGGTATCGACCCGGCCGGGCGTGAACGGCACCTGCGTCTCGACCCCGGCGTCCCGAGCCGCTTTCTCCACGGCGACGCAGCCGGCGAGCACGATGAGGTCGGCCAGTGAGACCTGCTTGCCGTCGCTGCGCCCATGGTTGAAGTCGGCCATGACCCCACGGAGCGCCTCGACCACGGGTGCGGCTCGCCGGTTGACGGCCCAATCCTTCTGCGGGGCCAGGGCGAGCCGGCCGCCATTGGCGCCGCCGCGCTTGTCGCTGTCCCGGTAGGTCGAGGCCGCCGAGAAGGCTGTGAAGGCGAGGTCCGAGACCGAGAGGTTCCGGGCCAGGATCGCCTGCTTGAGGACGGCGATCTCCGCCTCGCCGACCGGGGCATAGGCGGCATCGGGGATCGGATCCTGCCACAGCAGACCGTCCTCGATCGTCACCTCCGGGCCGAGGTAGCGGTGCTTGGGGCCCATGTCGCGGTGGGTGAGCTTGTACCAGGCCTTGGAGAAGGCCTGCGTGAAGGCATCGAAGTCGTTGAGGAACTTCTCGCAGACCTTGCGGTATTCCGGATCGACCTTCAGGGCGATGTCGGAGGTCATCATCATGAGGGGATGCATCTGCCCCGCCACATGGGCGTCGGGGGTCTTGGGCGCGTTCGGATCCGTCGGGGTCCATTGCAGGGCACCGGCCGGGCTCTTGGTCTGCTCCCACTCGAACCGGAAGAGGTTCTCGAGGTAGGCATTGTCCCATTGCGTCGGATCGGGAGTCCAGCTGCCCTCGATGCCGTTCGTCATCGTGTCCTTGCCCGAGCCGGCGCCGTTCGGGTTGTGCCAGCCGAGCCCCATCGCCTCCATCGGCGCCATCTCGGGCGGCGGTCCGATCTCCTTGGCGGGCGTCATGCCGTGGCTCTTGCCGAAGGCATGACCGCCGGCGATGAGCGCCACGGTCTCCTCGTCGTTCATGGCCATGCGGGTGAACGTCGTCCGGATGTCGTTGGCCGAGCCCTGCGGGTCGCCGTTCGCGTAGGGTCCCTCGGGGTTCACGTAGATCAGCGATTGGTGGGAAGCGGCGAGGGGGTTCTCCAGGTCGTAGTCGGCGTCGCCGTTCTTGCCGCGCCAGCGCTCGTCACGGTTGACCATTTCGTCGAAGCTCGAGACCTTGCCCATCTCGACGACCTCGGGCCCCCAGTAGGTGGCGTTGTCCGCCTCCCAGGCGTCGAGACGTCCACCGGCGAATCCGTAGGTCGGCAGGCCCATGATCTCCAGGGCGCAGTTGCCGGTGAGCACCATCAGGTCGGCCCAGGAGAGGGCGTTGCCGTATTTGTGCTTGATCGGCTGCAGCAGCCGGCGCGACTTGTCGGTGTTGCCGTTGTCCCACCAGCTCGAGATCGGCGCGAAGCGCTGCATCCCGGTGCCGGCCCCGCCCCGCCCGTCCGCGATGCGGTAGGTACCGGCCGAGTGCCAGGCCATGCGGATCATCTGCGGGCCGTAATTCTTGTAATCGGACGGCCACCACGCCACCGACGAGGTCAGGAACTGCTTGATGTCGCTTTTCAGGGCATCGAGGTCGATCGTCCGGAATGCGCTGGCGTAGTCGAAATCCGGTCCAAGCGGATCCGACGCGACCCCATTCTGGTGCAAGAGTTCGACCCTCAGACGGTGGGGATACCAGTTCTCCAGTGCCGGACGGCTGCCGAGTGCTCCGCCGATGCGATCGCCGCCAAACGGGCACTTGCCGGCCATCGGGTACGATTCGGTATTGGTCTTGTCGATCATCAACTCGTTCATCAACGTTTCCCTTGGCGCAGGGCCGGCGCCATCGGACGGATCGGGTCGCCTGTCTGTCGCCTGATGCGACGTGGAGCGTGCAACGCCTCGAGCGACAGCAACTTTCGCGCGACCCGACGCTGCGAGCGAAATCTGGCGCGTCTAACAAAAATCAAGGTGCGGTCGCCTTCGATCTTTGCGGGACGCCGTCGGAAACGCCTGACGCGAAGCCGCCTCACGTTTGCGCGAGGCCTCGGCGCGCAACCCGCTTCAGAGCCGAGCGCGATGATGCATGCAGAGGTAGCACCGCAAACGTCGCTCTGCCGAGGGAGATCGCGAGGGGGATCGGATGCGTCATCATCCGATCCTCCGGGCGACGGGAGCGAGGCGATCGGATGCGACCGCGGCCAGGAGGCCGATGCTGAGGCCGACGGCCATCAGAAAGGGGAGGCGCGGCTCGACGTAATAGAGGGAGGTGCCGAGGATCGGCCCCACCACGAATCCGAGAGCCATGGCGGCGGAGACCAGTCCTGCGGCGGCGCCTTGCTCAGCCTGCCCGACCGCCAGGGAGGCCGTGGTCTGCAGACCCGGCATGATGACGCCGTAGCCGACGCCCAAGGCGATGCAGCCAGCGACGATGAGGGCAAGATTCTGTGCCAAGGCGAGGGCGACGAAACCTGTCAGTAGTCCTGCCGCTCCAAGTCTCAGCATCGTACGCGGCGTCGGCGAGAGCTGTCTGACGATGAGAATTTGGCTCGCCAGGGCGGCCAACGCGAAACCGGCCAGGGCGAAGCCGACGTGTCGCGTCGCAGCCGCAGAGTCGAGGCTGAGCAGGTCCTGGACGTAGAAGGACAGGGTCTGCTGGGTCATGGCGATCGTGACGAAGGCGAGCGCGGCAAGGAGCAGGGTCGGCCATAGCCGCGGATCGCTGGGTTTCACCGCGGCCTTGGCTGCCTTCGTCTCGGGTCCCATCGGTGATTCGACCCACACCAGGGTCGCGATCGCCGCGAGGCCTGCCAGGCCGGCGGTGGCAAAGAGCGGTGTCAGCAATCCCCAGCCGACGAGACCGGCTCCGATCACCGGGCCGAGGATGGTTCCGAAGACAAAGCCTGCACCGATCAGTGCCATGCCGGAGGCACGCCCCGCCTCGTCGGTTGCGGCCGCAACGATCGCCGACGCGGAGGGTTGGATGGCTGCGGCGACCAGCGCGTAGAGGACCCGGCTCGCGAGCATCAGTCCGAAGACCACGTAGACCGAGATGTCGCCGATGAGGCCGAGATGCAGCACATAGGCGAAGAGCGCGGTCGTGACGGCGTAGCCGGCCAGGCCCAGCGTCAGCGTGCGCGTTCGTCCCCAGCGGTCGGCGGCACGCCCCCAGAACGGTGAGACGACCACGACGACAAGCGCCGAGACCGTGACGACGAGACCGACATCGACGACGTCGAGGCCGATATCGCGGGCGACAGGGCCGAGCATCGCGAACAGCACGGTCTGGCCGATCCCGAACACGATCAATCCGAACAGGATGGTGGCCAACGTCTGACGGGACAACGAATTCATGCAGCGATCTCCTGGGTCGCGATGGCGCGAAGACGAATGATGGTTTGACGCGGAGCAGACCTTCGTCGGGCCATTCGTGCGCGTCCCGGCCGTGGCAGGGCGCGGCGCTCGATCCGCAAGCTTATGCGGAGAAGAGGGAGAGGCGGTCCTCGCCGATGCGGACACGCATCTCCGGACGCTCGATGCCGGGTCCTTCGCGCGGAGCGAGGCACAGCACGCTGATCTTCCCGACATGGCGGTTGCCCCGCATGCACTCGACGCAGGCGATGGCATCCGACAGGGGATAGGTCCGTGACAGGACCGGGGTGATCACGCCCTGGCAGACGAGATCATTTGCCTTCCACGCCTCGTAATAGGGGCGGCTGCACCGATCATCGCGCGCGCCGCCGCCACTGCTTCCGCGTCATCGCCCGGCCGCCTTGCAGGGAACAGCGCATTCGATCAGGACATAAGGGGAGAACTTACTCGAATTCTTATTATGAAAATGCGATTTCATTCGGTGGAGAGGGCATAGTATTGACCTGTTCCAGTAATACACATGACCGCCCCGCACTTCCGAAGCCTGGATGGTGAGTCCTATGCATCATTGCGAGGGCCTTTGCGCGAAGGATCGCATTTGTGATTCGTCAAAAGATCTTTGCTGCGATCTTCCAAATTGGAAGAATTTTGATCTCGCTTCACAGTGTCCGGCTGCCCCTTGAGCGGTGGGATGAGGAGCTGCCACAACACAGCGTGGAGTCAAAAATTCTTGTTTTCGGCAATGCACGCTGCTAGCACCATGCTTGACTGAGTTTCGGTGCAAACAAACATCGTCATTGTAATAATTCTACATCATAAAGACTGTTCACACTTTCAAATGCACGGGAGCTGTTGCGCATCTTGGAGCGCGGTCGGCATGGAAGGCGGAAGGGAATGGTGTGTCGCTGCGACGCCATCTGCGATTGGGAGAATCCGGGTACGGCGGTCCACCCACCGGAGACACTCAGCGGAAAATCGGCGAAGTACGATGTCGTCTTCAAGGAGGATGGCGTCACCCTGCTCTCCACGAACTTCCAATCGGTCGAGCCGATTTTCGTCGAGGCGCAGACCTTTCCTTGCGTCTGCATGAGCATCGTCCTCGATGGGCGCGCCGAGGGGCAGACGGCTGGGTTCGATGACAGCTTTTCACCGAACGAGGTATGGGTCGCGACCTCGAACGCGCGCATGCACATACAGAAGGTGATCATGCCGGACCTCCCGGTCCGGACCGTTGAACTCATCGTCTTGCCGGAATGGTTCGAGCGGAACGAGCAGCGCTTCCTGAAGGACCGGCCCTTCATGCGGATGTGGGCGGCCTTGAACGGCCCGACATCGGTCCGGCGCCGCCCCCTCGACGCGCGCCTGAAACGCATCGCCTGGGCTGTCCACCATCCGCCGCGTACCGACGGACTCATTGCGTTGCACTACCAGAGCCGGGCTCTCGATCTCCTGAGCGCCCTGGCGGACGAGTTCGACCACGTCGATCCCAAACCGAAGGCGCCTTCCCTCAGTGCTCAGTCGATCGAACGCATCATGGCGGTGCGCCAGTGGATCGACGGCAACCCGAGCGGCACGACATCGATCGTGTCCCTGGCGAGCGAGTTCGGCATGAGCCCGAGCAAGCTCCGGCAGGATTTCTGCGTCGCTTTCGGGGTCTGCATCGGCAGCTATATCTCCGACCGCCGGCTCAACTACGGGCGGGAGCTCATCCAGACCATGGGCCTCACCGTGTCGGAGGCAGCCTATCGTGCCGGCTATGCGCATCCGGCGAACTTCGCGACGGCGTTCAAGCGACGTTTCGGCCATCCCCCGAGCGCGGCGCGCAGCTGAGACCGTATCCCGGACTCGTCGCTCGCCCTCCTTCGCGGTGGCCCGGGGCGGGGGCGTCATGCCCCCGCATAGGCCTTTTGTCAGACTGCAAACGGGATACCGGTAACCTTGGCCGTTGTCGTTTGAGAGACTGGCACCCGGTTCTTCCTTCCGAGTGTCATCATGATCGTCCGCGGCAGCCTTGCCCTCATTCTTGCGTCCGCCGCATCCCCGACTCTCGCTCAACAGGTCGCTGCACCGGCGGATGCCGTGACCCTCGATGAACTCAGCGTGACGGCGCAACACCGGCCGGAGCGGGCCGGTGACGTGCCGATCAGCCTCGGTCTGCGAACAGCGGCCGATCTCGAACGTCATGAGATCCGCCGCGCCGATCAGGCGATCAACGAAATCCCGAATGCCCAGATGGGGACGCTGAGCGGCAGCCTCTACACCAACTTCACCGCCATTCGCGGCATCGGCTCCGGCCTCATCGACACCGACCCGGCGGTCGGCTTTTACAAGGACGGCGTGTCCGTCGGGAATTCTCAAGGCTATTCGGGTGGGCTGCTCGACGTCGACCGCGTCGAGGTTCTGCGGGGCCCGCAGGGAACTCTCTACGGCCGCAACAACCTCGCAGGAGCGATCAACGTCATCTCCAGCTTGCCCGATCCCGCACGGGTGTTCGGCGAAGTCGGGATCGAGTACGGCCGCTTCAACCAGTTGCGCGGCTTCGGCATCGTCAACATGCCGATCGCCAACTCGGGCTGGGCTGTCCGCGGCGCGCTATCGGGCAGCCGGAACGACGGATACACGCCCAATCTCGCCACGCACCGCGATCTGAATTCGCTCGAAGACCTGCACGGGCGCTTCAGCGTGAAGGGGGACATCACCGACACGCTCGAATTCATCGGCAGCGTCGAGAGCCAGAGTCAGCGCAGCTACGACGCGGCTTTCCAGCGGGATCAGGATTTCCGCGCCGGCCGCGCTCGTGTCGATATCCTCGATCCCTTCAACGGCACACTCAACACGACGACGGCCCGCACCCAATTCACCCTCAAGCGCGAGAACGGCGACCGGATCGTCTCGATCACGGGCTTCCAGGACAGAAACAACGAGTATCGCGGCAACACCTTTCCCCGCGGCTACTTCGCGCCGCTGGAGGCGCAGTATCAAGCCTTCGGAATCGCCGGATTTCGCTACCGCACCGACAACCCGTTCCGCGGCAGCTACCAGCAGTTCTCGCAGGAATACCGCTACATCTCCGATTCCGACGACCGGTTCAAATGGCTGGCCGGCGCCTATGTGGAGCACAGCAAGGGCTCGAGCACCTACGGCCTCAAGAGTACGTTCTCTCCCGGTGGCTTCCTCACGGGCGACAGCGTGAGCCTGGCGTCGAAAGCCGACATCGCGACGACCGCCGTCGCGGGCTTCGTCGACGGGTCCTATGCCCTGACCGAACGTCTCAAGCTCTTCGCCGGCGCTCGGGTCGGACATGACTGGAAGGACATCGATTATCGCTTCAGCGTCGACAACCCGTCCTTCGCAGCCCTCGGATTCACCGCCGCCTTCGCGTCCTCGTTCCGCAATACCCTGTCGGAGGCCTACGTGACCCCGCGGGCGGGACTCCAATTCGCGCTAAATCCGGAGGTGAACATCTATGCGAGCGTCAGCCGGGGCTACAAATCCGGCGGATTCAATTCGGCATTCGTCAGTGTGGGTGACGACCGACCATACAAGTCCGAGTCTTTGATGACGTACGAGGCCGGATGGAAGGCGCAGCTTCTCGACAACCGGCTTTCCATCGACGGCGCCGTTTTCTTCAACGATTGGAGCGACCAGCAGGTCCAGGTCAACAACATCGCGACCCAATCGACCCCGATTCAGAATGCCCTCAGCAGCCAATCCTATGGTGCCGAGGCCGAGGGCCGGTTCCGTATCGACGAGCATTGGTCGGTCCGCGCCGGCATCGGCTATGTCGATGCGACCTACGAAGATTTCAAGAATGCCATCGCCACCGGACGCTCGGTCGCGATCGACGCCAGCGGAAACCAGCAGCAATACGTTTCGAAATATAACGGCTCCATCGGCGGAAGCTATGCATGGAATACAGGTTACGATAATCTGACCGGGACCGTCGATGTATGGTACAATGCAAGATCCGGTTTCTACTTCGATGCAGAAAATACGTTGCGGCAACCGGGATACGGTTTGCTCAATGCCCGCATCTCGTTCGAGAACGAGCGTTATGCGCTGAGTCTGTTCGGCACGAATCTGACCGATACCCGCTATCGCAGCATTGCTCTCGACGTCGGCTTCGGTCCTTTGGTCGCCATCGCTCCCCCTCTCATGGTTGGGGGTTCGGTTCGGCTCAAATTCTGACACCGGGATAGGCCCAGGCGGCCAATGCGATGCGACGTCGAGACATCGTATTCTGGCGGGAAAAATGGAATGACCGAAGGAAGACGCTCCTCCGTGCCGACCGAAGACGATCCGGGTCAAAGCCTCGATGCGCCGCCCGTCGTCGTGCTCGACCTGCCGCCACCGGGCACCCCTGACCGGCTGCGCTCGCAGCATGATACGCTCGACCGTCTCATTCAAAACAAGAAGGCGTTCGCGATCGTCACGACCGCCTCCGGCGGAGACGAGACTGCGGAGGAACGCGCGACCCAGGCCGCGTGGCTCAAGGTGCATCTCAATGAGTTTGCCCAGGTCTGCCGCGCGTACTTCGTCGTTGAACCCGATGTTTCACGGCGTGCCGTGCTTCGTCAGCAAGCAGACAAACTCTCGAAGGCGTTTCCAATTCCCATGTATTTTGCAGAGTCAAAGAACGATGCCGTTGCTCAAGCATATAAATTCATGACAAATCGATAAACGCGAACGGGGCGCCTACCAGGCCTACGTCGACCGCGTCTTGGCGTCCGAGCTCGTTCCCGGCGACATCGTCGTCATGGACAACCTCGGCAGCCACAAGGGGCCTGCCGTGCGAGCCGCCATCGAGGCCGCGGGCGCATAGCTGTTGTTCCTCCCGCCCTACAGCCCCGAACCGAAGGACCGCGCAGCGACTTCAACTCTATCGAGATGGCCTTCTCGGAGCTGAAAGCGCTGCTGCGCAAAGCCAAGGAACGGACCGTCGAGGGAATGTGGTCGGCCATCGGGCGCCTCGTCGACGCCGTCACACCCGACGAGTGCGCCAACTTCTTCGCCGCAGCAGGATATGAGCCAGATTAAATCGAGAACGCTCTAAGGGTGGTGGCTCGGGGCTCATAAGGAGCGTGGCTCTTTCCTTTCAGCGGAAAGAAGCTCGTGTCCATATTCTGCAGCATGACAACCGATTTGCTCTGGCAGTTCGCCCGGCTGCCCGAGCGCAAGCGAGCTTGGCGGTAGCGTCAGAGTCAGCCTGGGATCGGTGGATCGAACGAGGTCGGGGCCACCACGTACAACAATTCATTGCATGTCGTTTTATTAAGGTTCCGCTCACTTTGGTGTCATCCCAGCTACGGCATTCAATTGTTTATCAAGTTCTGGCTGCGACGTTGCCTCGTCGCTTCAGGAGCAGGCCATAAAGATGGACCGTATCCCCAGATGTGACGACGAAAGGTTAGAGCATGTCTGGCGCGACTATCGAAAATCAGGCAAATCCTGAGGGTGGGACTGTACAGGAGGCCGTCAATACGACCGCCGGCGGTACAGAAGTCAGCATCCTTTTGCAGGGACTGCGAAGGGCAGTCGGGCCTAACGGGGGTCCACCGACCGTCCCGGAGGTGGCAGGCGAAGACAGCGTGCTCGATGAATCGAGCGGCTATGGCTCCACGATTCTGAGGGATGCGGAGAATTACGGGACTAGATCGGCATTCGCACAAGGCTTCAATGACTGGGCGGCCAACTTCGCGAGCTCACTGTCGCCAGATGGAGCTGCAGTCTTCATTAGATCACTTGGGTATCTTGGAAACGCTGTGAGAGTCGGAGGCGAGTTCGCCGGGCCGGCTTCTGCCGTGGTCGCGGCGGGCATCCTACTTTATCCGGTGGCCAAGGGGTCGCCGGATGAGCAGGTGTCGACGCTGCAACCCGGCACCCCTTGGAACCCGGACGGCACGCCCACGGCGCCATCGATCCTCCCCACCCATGGGGCAGTGCAAGTCCTCGCTGTCGCCAATCAAGCCCAGCTCGCCGCCGCCATCGAGACGGTCAACGCCTCGCCTGGCAACTACGCGATCCATGTCACGGCCGACATCTCCCTGAATGCGGACCTTCCAGCGCTGAACCAGCCCCTCGGCGTGGTTCGGATCGACGGCGAAGGACACGTGCTCGACGGTGCCGATACTTACCGCGGCCTGATGGTGGACGATACGCAGGCTCTCTTGAAAGACCTTACTATTCAGGACGCTGTCGCCCAGGGGGGCGCCGGCGGCATCGGCAAGGCCGGCGGCGGCGGCGGCGCGGGTCTCGGTGGCGGCGTGCTTGCGGTCAACCACGCGACGATCGCCCTCGATGACGTCTCGTTCACGAACGACGCCGCCACCGGCGGACAGGGCGGCGCAAGGGAGGCCGGCGCTCTGCTCGGGAGTGCGGGATATGGCGGCGGCGGTGGCATGGGCGGCGCCGGGGGAGCGGGAAGCGCCTGGCATTCGAGCGTCGGGGGTGTGTTCGGCGATATCGGCCAGCACCTCAACCCCCTAGTTCAGGCCGACGAGGACGATGGGCGGGACGGCAGCAGCGGCGGTGGCGGCGGCCTCGGCATTGCGGCGACGGGGAGCGCCAGCGGCCCTGGTGGGCGCAGTTCCATCCTGACCGGCGCGGATGGTGGCTTGGGCTTGGACGATGGCACATCCGCCAACAACGATGCCGCGGGCGTCGGTGGAGGCCTCGGCGCCAATGGCGTTCAGGGCGGTTGGGGAGGCGGTGGCGCCGGCAGCGCCGGAGATGGCGACAGCGGCGACGTCGGCGGTAATGGCGGGTATGGCGGCGGCGGCGGTGGTGGTGGTGGAGCCGCCGGCTACGGCGGTGGCGGTGGCGGTGGTGGCGGCGCCGTTGGCATCATGGGCGTCGACCAGGGCCAGGCCGGATTCGGCGGCGGTGCCGGTGCTAGGGAAGGCGGCGGCGGTGGAGCGGGTCTCGGCGGCGGTGCCTTCGCCGACGGTACCAGCACGATCAGTATCGAAGGTGGCAGCTTCACCGGCGACACGGCGACCGGTGGCCAGGGTGCGAGCGGTGGAGGAAGCGGCCAGGGATACGGAAATTCGATCTTCCTCTCGGGCAATCAGGTCCTGACGGCCTTCGCCAAGCCGGGCGAGACGACGACACTCGGTGGGGGAATCTCCGACCAGTCCGGCGTCCATGATCCGAGCGGTCAGGGCGGCGCGGCAGTGGTGATGGCCGTCGGCGGCGGTACCGTCGCGATCACGGAAGAGAACGCCCTCTCGGGAGGCATCGTCATCGGTGACGGCACCACGCTGGAGCTCGCGGTGAGCGGGGCCGCAGGCGCCACCAGTGCGATCGCCTTCGGAGATACCGGCGACGGCGCGACCTTGCGCGTGGATGCTCCCGCCCTTCCCGCTGGCGGCCTTCTCGTTACGGGCTTGCGCGATATGCAGACCGGTGATCGGGTAGACTTCGCAGGTCTCGCCGGTGCGACCCAGGTCACGGTTGGGACGGTCGGCGGAGCCATGGCTACGGACGGGCAAACCGCCACACAGGTCACGGCCTCGAACGGCGCGCAGTCGGAGTCGGTCCTGATCGAAGGTCTGAACGCCGGGGCTACCTTCGCCGTGGCGAGCGATGGCCAGGGCGGCTCGACCTTGACCATGACCCAGGCGATGCCGGCACCGACTGGGTTGGTCGAGACGACCGCTGCGGATGGCTCGCCGGTCGTGTCCGGTCAGGCCCAGGCCGGAAGCTCCGTCACCCTGTATCAGGTGCAAGCGCAGGCTGGCATCCTGCTTCAACTCGGGACTGCGACCGCCACATCGAATGGCACGTTCAGCCTGTCGCCCGATACTCTGCCGGATGCCGGCGCCGGCCCCATCGCGGCACTGTCTGCCGACGCCTCGGGCAACCGGTCGGCACTGTCCGCCGCACTCGCCCTTCCGGCTGGGACCGGCGGTACGCCACCCGCCACCGATGCGAGTTTCGGCACGCCGACCCTGGGAAGCATCGTCCTGCGCGTCGGCACCGAGGCGCAGCTCACCGCGGCGATCGACCAAGCCAATGCCGGCACCACGCCGGGGCCGCTGGCGATCGAGTTCACCAATGACATCACCCTCATGGGTGCGAACGACCTGCCCGTGCTGCAGGGCAGCAGCCCCGTCACCATCCTGGGCCAAGGGCATACTCTCGACGGTAACGACTTCGTACGTGGGCTGATGGTGCTCGGCGGGAATGCAGCCATCGAGGACCTGACGATTGCCGATACGGTCGCGTCCGGCGGAATGGGAGGTATCGGCGCGTCCGGCGGTGGCGGCGGCGCGGGCCTCGGTGGCGGCCTGATGGTGGCCGGCGGTGCGAACGTTCTGCTCGCCGACGTCCACTTCTCCAATGACGCCGCGCAAGGCGGTGAGGGAGGGATCTCCGGCGCCTACGGCGAGGGCTACGGCGGCGGCGGCGGCCTCGGCGGGAGTGGTGGCAACACCGCCTCCAGTCTGGTCGGGCTTTCCGGCGGCGGCGGTGGTATCGGAGCCCAGGCGGTCGGGGGCAACGGCATTGATGCCGCGACGGGATCGCAGGGGACGGCGGGTCCGATCACAGGTGCTCCGTCGGATGCCGGCATCGGAGCTCACGGAAGTGTCGCGGGCGGCGGCGGCGATGGTGGTAGCGCCATCTGGCAAGGCGGCGCAGGTGCCGGCGGTGGGATCTACGGTTTGAGCGGCGCCGACACGAGTGAGGGCGGCGAGGGAAGTACTGGTGGCTGGGGCGGCGGCGGCGGCGGCAACAACACCTATGGCGGCAATGGTGGCTTCGGCGGCGGCGGCGGCGGGTCTCAGACCCAGGGAGGCTATGGCGGCTTCGGCGGCGGCGGCGGTGGCGGCGCACCGCTTTTGTCAGGCACAGGCGCCCCAGGGGGCTTCGGTGGCGGTGCGGGAGGGGACGGCACGAACAACCCCCAGAGTGACGGCGGTGGCGGCGGCCTGGGTGCGGGAGGCGCTGTCTTCGTCGAGCAGGGGTCGAGCCTGACGGTCGTCAATTCCGGCAGCACGGGCGATACCGTCGCCGGCGGCCAGGGACAGAACGGCGGCGGCGACGGCCAGGCCTATGGCGCGGGCTGGTTCATTCAGGGCAATCAGGCGATCACACTCGGGGCTCTCACCGGTCAGACCACGACCATCAACGACGTCATTTCCGACGAGACCGGGTCACATGATGCAAGTGGCGCGACCGGTGCCGGTACCGTAATCGCCGCAGGGCCCGGCACGGTCGCGCTCGAGGTGCAGAATACCTATACCGGCGGCACCGTCATCGACGGCGGCACCCTCGAACTCGGTGCGGCCGGTGCGGCCGGCACCGGCGACATCACGTTTGCAACCGGCAGTGTGGGCACGCTGAAGGTGGACGCGGCGGTCACGAGAAGCGGCACCCTCCTCAACGGCATCTCCGGACTGGCGGCCGGCGACGCGATCGACCTCGCCGGCGTCGCGTACCAGCAGGGGGCGATGACCCAGGCCATCGGTGCGCCCGGTAGCGCACCAACCGCCGCCGGCGGTATGGCAGCCTCGCAGGTGCTGATCGGCAACGGCACAGACCATGCCGTTCTGGCGATCGAGGGACTGGCACCGCAGGCTGCCTTGACCCTGGCGAGCGACGGCCAAGGGGGAACTCTGGTGAGCCTCGCTCAGCCGGCCGGGACTGCCTCAGCCGATTCCTCGGCCGTAGCCGCAGCCACTCCGGGGGGCGCCGATGCGGCACCTGCGACGGAGCTGTTCACCCTGCCGCCAGGGCAGATCAGCAGCCTTGGAACCGGCGATCCACGGAATGCGGTCAACAGCATGCTGTTTCAGGCCTCGTCTCCTCCCGGAGTTGCGGTCCCGGTTGCCGCGCCAGCCGGTGGAGTCGCGGCGGCGATCCACGATCCGGAGGCGCAGGCCGGTCTCTTGCCGATGCCCGGAGAGGACGACCGTCACGGAGTAGCGGGGCTCGCCCACGAGTCCGGTCAAGCCACCTCAAGCCTCCATCAACGCTGAAACGAGCCGTGCGGCCTCTTTCGGGAGGCCGGACACCCTCAGATCTGCCAGGACCACAACGATGCCGGACTCCCCTTCCACCGCCGGCCCGCCTCCTGGCGGGCCGGACGGTTCCGATCCGGCTGAACTGCGCATCGCCGCCGTCGCGGCGGCGGCGCGCTTTCACGGCATCGACCTCGATCGCACCCGGTTGAGGGAGGAGGGCGTGCCACCCTCACCCGCTGCTTTGGCGGCTTGGCTATCGGAGGCAGGGCTCTGGGCGCGGGCGGTCAAGCTCTCCTGGCGCCAACTCGCCCAGGCCGCACCCGACCGCCCGGTTGTCGTGCTCTTCACCGATGGAAGCGCCGGCCTGGTCGTCGCGGCCGATACCAAGCGCGACCTCGCCTGGCTGCGGGATCCGGCTAATCCACGGGGCGAGCCGGTCCCGATGGACGCCCTGCGGCTTTCACAATGGTGGTCGGGCGAGGCGCTGTTGGTTCGAAAGGGACGTGGTGTTGCGCAGGCCGAGGCACCGTTCGGCTTCGCCTCCGTGGCCCGCCTCGTTTTTGGCGAACGCGAAATCCTTCGCCACGTCGTGCTGGCATCCCTGGTCCTCAGCGTCCTGGCCATCGTTCCCGCATTGCTGACCTCCATCGTGCTCGATCGGGTGCTGGTCTATCAGAGCTGGTCCACCCTGACCCTGGTGGGCGTCATGGTCGGCATCACTGTGCTGTTCGAGGCGCTGCTGACCCATGCTCGAGGCGAAGCGCTACAGGTTCTGTCTACCCGGATCGACGCACGGCTCAATCTTGCTGTGTTCGAGCGACTCCTGATGTTGCCGCTCGATCATTTCGAGCGGCATCCCACGGGCGAGACCAACCACCGCATCGGCCAGATCTTCCGGATTCGCGCGTTTCTGACCGGAAAGTTGATGAGTACCGTCCTCGACGGCACCACGCTGCTGGTGTTGCTGCCGGTGGTGTTCTGGCTTCAACCCATCCTTGCCGCGATGGTGCTGGCAGCGTCCGGCGTCGTCGCCCTCGTGATCATAGCCTTCATGCCGGCGATGCGCCGCGCCTATGGCCGGGCGATCGCTGCCGAGGTGCGCAAGAGCGGGCTGCTGGTCGAGACGGTGCAGGGCATCCGGACGGTCAAGTCGCTGGTGCTCGAGCCGCAACGGCGGGAGGCATGGGACGCCGCCGTCGCCGAGGCTGGTCTCGCGCAGGTTGCGGCGGGCCGGCTCGGCCGCTGGCCGCGCACCCTGACCCTCCCGGCGGAGCGCTTCATCGATCGCGGGGTCCTGCTGGTTGCCGCCTACCTCGTTCTCGACGGAGTCTCCGGCGTACAGGTCGGTGCGCTCGTCGCCTTCGTCATGCTGAGCGGCCGACTCGCGGCGCCCCTCATCGGTTTCGCCCGGCTGCTCGAAGACGTGGAGGAGGTTCGCACATCCGTGCAGCAGGTCGCGCTGGTGCTGAACAACCCGACCGAGACCGCGGCGATGCAAGGCGGCATCTCACCGCGGATCGCCGGCGCCCTGCGCCTCGAAGGCGTAAGCTTCACCTATCCCGGAGCCCGTGGACCGGCCCTCGACGGCGTTTCATTCGGAATCCCGGCCGGAACGATGCTCGGTATCGTCGGCCGCTCCGGCTCAGGCAAGAGTACCATTACGCGGCTTCTCCAGGGGATCAGCCGAGACTATTCCGGAACGGTGCGGGTCGATGGGACCGACCTGCGTGAGATCAACTTGGCGCATCTGCGCCGTTCGTTCGGCATCGTGCTGCAGGACAACGTACTGTTCCGCGGGACGGTCGCCGACAATATCCTGGCCGGACGTCCCAATCTCACCCTTGAAGACGCCATGGAGGCGGCCCGTCTCGCGGGAGCGGACGAGTTCATCGAGCGCCTGCCGCAGGGCTACGGCACGTGGATCGAGGAGGGCTCGTCCAATCTGTCCGGGGGCCAGCGTCAGCGTCTCGCCATCGCGCGAGCCTTGGTCGCCGACCCGCCGGTGCTGATCCTCGACGAAGCCACGAGTGCCCTCGATCCCGAGAGCGAGGCAGTGGTGAATGCCAACCTGCAGCGGATCGCCCGCGGTCGCACGATGGTGATCGTGTCGCACCGCCTGTCCTCGCTCCTGGATTGCGACCTCATCGCGGTTCTCGACCAAGGACGCCTCGTCGATATCGCGCCGCACGACGCGCTGGTCGAGCGATGCGCGATCTACCAGCAGCTCTGGCGTCAGCAAAACCGTTACCTCGACCGTGAACCCAAGGGGCGGCCGGTCCAGGCGCCGGCCGATGCCCACGAACTTGTCGCGGCGGAGATCTGAGATGTACGGGTTCCATCGTCAGCCGGACGACGGCGCTGCCGCTCTCCTCGACTTCGCCGGCCCCAGCCGCGCCCTGGTCACGCTGCCAATGCAGCCGCTGGCGCGCAGCACTACCCTAGTGATCAGTACGCTGATGCTGAGCAGTCTCGCGGCGCTCGCGTTCATCCCGATCGACAAGGTGGTCACCGGACGCGGCATCGTGGCGGCCCCTAACGGGACGCTCGTGGTGCAGCCGCTGGACACCAGTATCGTGCGCGCCATCCACGTCGAACCCGGGCAACTGGTTCGCAAGGGCGACATGCTCGCTCAACTCGATCCCACCTTCACCGGCTCGGACCAGTCGAGCCGGCAGGAGCAGGTCGCGAGCCTGACGGCCCAGATCGAGCGACTCCAGGCGGAGATCGCCGGTCGGCCCTACGCTCCTTCGACGCAGGATCCCGTGCACGTGCAACAGGCTGCCCTCTTCGAAGAACGGATGGCCGAACACCGCGCGACCCTCGCGCGCTTCGACGCCGAGACCGGCGCGCTTCAGGCGCAATTGCAGCGGGCGCAAACCGACGTCGCGATCGGCACCAAGCGTCTCGGCATCGCCACCGATCTGGCGAGCCGCCGGGCCGAGTTGCAGCGGCTGCAGGTCGGCAGCCTGATGAACACGCTGGCGGCCAACGACACACAGGCGCAGATGCAACAATCCCTCGAGGAGGCACAGAGTGCCGTCACGGCGGGACTGAGCGCCCTGGAAGCCAAAGCCAGCGAACGCGAGGCTTATGCCCGCGGCCGGATCGCCCACAACGAGGCGGACCTGACGTTGCTACAAAGCCGGCTCTCAGGCGCCCAAGCGGCTCTGGCCAAGGCGGACCTGCGCCAAGGACTGGTCTCCTTGAGGGCACAGGCCGATGCGATCGTGCTGAGTGTCGCCCGTGTTTCCGTCGGGTCGGTGCTGCAATCCGGCGCGGAACTGATCACCCTCGTGCCGAACGACGCTCATCTCGAGGTGGAAGCGGCGGTATCGGGTCGTGATGTCGGCTGGGTCCGGCCCGGCCAGGCCGTGACGGTGAAGTTCGATACTTTGCCGTTCTCGCGCTACGGAACGGCGCAGGGAACCGTCCAGGCGATCAGCCCTGCAAGCTTCACCGAGCGCTCGGACCCTGCCGCGGCATCCCTGCCGCGGCAGGATAGCACCGAGCCATACTACCGGGTCAGGGTTTCCCTCGACCGGACAGCCCTGCACGACGTTCCGGAGGGGTTTCGGGTGGTATCGGGCATGCCGGTGGCAGCGGATGTCTCTGTGGGCCGACGCACGGTGCTGGACTATCTGCTGATGCGTGTGCTCACTCCGCTTCAGGATGGCATGCGTGAACCGTGACCCAGATGGCCCCTTCAGGTGGGTGATGGCGTGGCCATGCGCGGCCTTGCGGCGGCATGGCCTCTCGCGGCTCGCTCGACAGGATGTACGCGGCTTGCGCAGCCTTGCACGCGCGGCGCGAGCTGGCGATGTCGAGGCGTGTTTCCACCTGGGGCGAGGCTATTCCACCGGCAAGACGGTTCCCCAATGTGCCACGGAAGCTATCCGGTGGCTGCGCCTTGCTGCGAGTGCGGGACATTCGGGAGCGCAATTCCACCTCGCTGCCTTGCTGGCACAAGGCAATCGCGCCAGTCCGCGCTCGCAAGGTCCGTTCGACAGCGGCTGCGCCCGAGACATCGTGGAAGCCGCCTCATGGGCACAGCGCGCCGCCGAAGGTGGCATCGCGGATGCGCAAGTTCTGTACGCCTGGATTCTTCGGGATGGCCCGGCGGAATTGCGTGACCCGGAAGCTTCGGCTGTCTGGTATCGCCGCGCGGCCGAGAGCGGATCCCCGGAGGGGTGGCTCGGCACCGGGATTGCGCTACTGCGGGCAGCCCCTGGTCCCGCGGATGAGGCGACCGGCGCCGCAGCGGTGACTCGAGCAGCGGATGCTCGTTTGCCGGCCGCGTTGCATCTCCTGGGCATGCTGACAGAGGCGGGGATCGGTGTGCCCGTAGACAAATCGGCGGCTCACCGCCTGTTCCAGGCCGCCGCTGCAGGCGGCTCGCCAGCGGCCCAAGCCAAGTGGGGAGATATCCTGTTGTATGGCCGTGATGGAGGCCGGCGAAACGTCGGAGAGGGGCTGCGCTGGTTGCGCCGTGCTGCCCATTCGGGAGATGCGGAGGCCGCGGCCTTACTGGGCGACTTATGCTTCCGTGGCGAGGCTGTTCCGGTTGATGTAGTCGCAGCCAAAGCTTGGTATCGTCGGGCTGCGGCACTCGGGCACGAAGCTGCTCGGCGGATCTTGCATGAAATGCCAGATAACGCCTCTCCTTGAGGTCATCAGATCGCTTGAAATGTCATCGATCCGTTCGTGCCGGAAGCAAGAAACTGCGGCACGAGCCAAGATTGCGCGATGATTATTTGTAGAGGTGGTGGGCGTCAATCTGTCGAAAACAGTCGTTTTCTCCCTGGTACTGACACAGGTAGTCGACCTTGGTCATGAAGTTGCAGGAGAAAAACCGATTTTTCGCTATAACATTCCTATCGGCTCCGATCTTTCGTAATGGTTGTGCTCCAGGTGAGGACTGGTTCAGGCTTATACTGCGCAGGCAGGTAGCTGTCCGCTAGGCTTCCCTGAACGCCGCAGAACGGAGGCGAGGATGCCACGCTACCGTTACGACGCTCGTCGAGCCTGAGGAGATGTCCGGATCGGTGAATCCGAAGCGTCCACCCTTCAGCATCATCGTCATCGCCTGTCTCGGCCTTGTCCCACGCTACATCAAGGACTTCACCGTCCATCCGTCCAACGCCGATGAATTCGCATGTGAAGATACCCTGGATTGGCTCGTCTGCACGCACCAGGACTGTAAAAGTCGTTTTATCCCGTGGTATGATTTGAAGACTGCCGGTCCCGCTGATCCACGCACCCGCAAATCCCTCTCGCGGAGGGCCGATTGCGTCGAGCCAGTGCTGCCACGTCTCGAGGTAGCGTTGCAGACTTCCGGCCCCTGTCGCGTTGGCATTGTCGCTATCCTCGACAAAGAACCTTTGCTTGTCTTGAAGATCACTTGTCAGGGCTCGGTCACCCTGAAGTCGCCCTCTGGCATGTTTGTAGGCGGTTGCAACCTCGGAATCGAGACGCTTTATGATGGGATCTTTGCAAACTGCCGGATCTGGAATGGTAGATTTATCGCCACATGGAGACGAGGCGACTAGAGAGCTTTCTTGAGCAATGGAGGCCACGGGCAACAAGGCGAGTAGCCCGATGCTTCGGCACAGCATTCTGCCAAAATGGTTTTGCTTCTGGCTGCGTCGTGCACAAGATTGGTTCATCAGATCAATCCAAGGACAGAAAAGTATTAGAAGGGATTTTCCAATCGCCGAGGAAAACCTTCTAATTTTCTCTCTGGACAAAACTATAAGCACTCAACGCAAGCACAGCACATATAAGACCCGCCACAGCACTGGCATAGAAACTATGCGGAATATTCAGCAGGCTCATGGCGAGATATGCCAGTAGATTGGAAAATCCCATAAATAACCCGATAAACCACTTTCTGTTTGCGGCACTGGTTCCATTTTTAGGCATGGCATGGTCCAAAAGTGTGCTAAGCGATCTCTAGTGGAGAGGGTAACGGCTTAAAATCTCGTTAGTGCGCTGAACTGTCTTGTCATATCGACAAGCATAGACCGCTGGAAGAACTCCGTGGCCGTTGTTCCACTCGCTGAAGATAAGGTCGCCGCAATCCGCATCCCGGAACGCCATCCAAGCTCGTTGAGCTGCCGCGAGTTGTGCTGTCCATGCAGTCTTTGCCTTGGCAACCTCCCCGGGGTCATCTTGACCGCGGTCATCCTGCTCGATCACCGATTGAGCCTTCTTGTACGCGAGGTTGAGTTTTTTATCCGCTTCGTTGAGGGCGTTCATTATGCAAACCCCTGTCGCGGTAGTGGTGGGCTCGCTCGTACATAATTTGGCCGAAGGCTGATCTGCCAGCGCCAAGCCCGCAGAGCATGTAATAACACCAAAAATTCCGCCTATAATCGCGACTAAGCGAAAGCGATATACATGGCCTGCCGTATCAATGATGATTTCAGGGCGATTGTTCACTTTGATTGTTCCGCGCCAGCCATGTCTTAGATGCGCCTTATACAATCATCTTTACGAGCGTGCATCTGTCCGCGCAGGCGTATCTCCCGCTATGGTATATCGGGGGTATAGCTATTGCCAATTCGTGGGCCTGCCGTTTCCAAGCGCGAACTGGTGGTAAAAATCTGACAGATGTCGCCCTCCCGAAGCGTCCGAGATGGGTGGCTTTCTTCAGGTCTGCCTCCGGGCAGAGGCCGCCAAAGCAGATCTATTGGTCAGGCCAGCGTCACGCCTGTACTACGATGCGGTGACCGTCGGGGTCCGGCCCTGTACGAAAGGTATCTCCTCCACAGCAAGGAAAATCGGGAGAAGGACGGTGGTGAACGCCATCGGCGGCGGCCTTGAAGCGGTGGTCGGCGGGGACGAAGACGTGGTGGCTTCGACGTTGGGCATCGGAGTTGATCGGCAGGATGGTCAGCGGTCCGAGCCCGGTGGGGTCGAAAGCGTCGAGATGGGTGGACGAAGGGGTGTGGTCGCTGGCGGGGCAGCGGGATGAGGGCGTTGTCGGCCATGATAAAATCCTGACATGCGGCCGCGCTGGTGCGGTCAGGTCAGGATTCCCGTTGCCCGTCGGATCATGAACGAGAATGGGTAGCGGCAGTGGCGGTGGCGGCGTGCCGGACAAAGGCTCGGTGGTAGCGGGATGCCGGATCGGTGTCGGCGGAGTGGGCAGGGGGACGTGCCGACGTGGTGGCTGCGTGGGCAGCGCGTAGGTAGTAGGTGGCGTAGCGCCGACTGCTCGTACGTAGTGCCGTAGGTGGTTGGGTGCATGCCGGCGCCTACCGGACGGCTACATGCCGTACTCACTATCCCATCCGGTACTCCAATGCCCTTATACTTTTATAGCGCGTTCAAGTATCCGAAAACACGCGGGTGTGCCCGGTCCCTCTGTAGCGTTGCGCCGGTGTGTCGTCCGCCTCGCTGGTGCGACGGGTGTTGCGACGCCGATTAGGCTTGCTGCTTTAGGATGGTGCGGGTGACGAAACGGTTCATCGTGTGTTCCGCGAGATCACGCAGTGCATAAGCTATCTCGTCAAGCCAGAACGGCTCGAATCGATACCGGATGCATAAGACCAGTTCGGTCTGTTCCTGCCCTGATCGTGAACGGATCAGGGTCCAGTCGAACGAGAGAGCCAATCCGGTCCCATCCTCACCCTGATCGGCGCCGATCATTCCATCTGTGACGGTCGTGAATCGTTGCTGCGATATGCTCGTCGTCCAGAGGGGGCATCGTTCCTCGATTGCACCGTCGTTGCGGCGAAGCGTGAGGGCTCCTCGTTCACCCCGTACGGCAGCGAGGCGGATACCGACGAGGGGGAACCGGAAAGAATCCGGGCGGGATGGAAAGAGATTCGGGCACTGCAGTACCGGCCCGATCGCATCGGTTGCGGCGCACAGCGAAAGGGCAAATAGTTGGGCGAGTCAGAGGATCTGACTCGAGAAGTTCAGTGTAAGGGGTAAGTCGATGTGTCGACGTATGTATTATGACTGAATCGAGGCGTTGCCGAACGTGCTCGGCAACGTTTCTATGATTCTGAATCTGCTTAATCGAAAGTACTATGCTCTGCAGGAAGCGCACTCACCTCTTTCGGGTTTTTGCCGCCAGGGCAACGCTGCCCGCCAGTATATACGATTGATGGATTTGCGAAATACCAACGCCAAGAAAGACAATATCGGCGATGATGCCGATATTGTGCCTGTCTTGCCGCCGAGAGATGCTACGGCACGAGCAATCCTTTTCGCCGAAGCGGCGATTTATTCATAGCTAAGTTAGACATCCGCCATCCTATTACAGCTGGTTTTCTACGGAAAAATCTTTGCAATCCGCAGCTGGAAGAATGTCGATTGCTTCGTTCCATTCTCGACAATGAAGTCCTGGCCAATCATCGCCTGGATTTGAAGGGTCGGCTCGGGAAAATAGGCGACCGCGAGACGGCCATATTGGGTCGCTTGTGAATTTCGCAGCGACGTCTGCTCGAAGGATTGGTTGCCACCGATCTTGCCGCCGAGGCCACCGCCTACTTCCAAAGCAGGATTGATCTTGTATCGAAGATAGGCCTGCAACTCGAATTGAGGGTCCTGTGAGAGCCGACCGATGCCGCCGAGGTTATAGCGTGTGTTGTCCGAGTAAAAGGCGACATCGCCGATCAGATCGAGCGACCAAACCGGATTGAAGTGCTTGACGTAGGCCGCCTGAATGACGCCCTGCCAGCGATTGGTTCCAAAATTCAGCGCTTTGTTCTCGTCATACGTCCCCGTCGGGGCGATGAGATAAGGTGTGATGGCGAAGACATCGTTGAATTCGGTATTGAGTTTGAACTTGAAGGCGGTGGCCATGATGATGTCGCCCACGCCGCCCGGCGATCCAAGGGGTGACAGGACACCGCCGGTCGAGATCGCCCCAACCGGGAGGAGGAATTGCGGGTCGACCGTCACGCCCGGGGCGATCTCATAAACATGCAGCAGGCGGATGATGCCAACATTCGTCTCGAGCTTCGCATCTGATGTCGTTTTGGCACCCCGCGCGTAGGCTTCGTCTCCACGGCCATGCTGATAATACAGCAATCCGATTGTCGCCCCGGAGGGGAACTGTTCGTAATCGCCGGGATTCACTTCAAGCGCCTCGGCACTAAAGCTCATGCATGTGGATAGGGCAGCCGAAATCAGGCTCAGACCAAATCTTGATTTCATGAGAGACCCCTCGACCCCAGATCAAATGTCGGGGTTTTTCTTCAGGGTCAGCATCCGGATTTTCCGCCTGCGGTCTTTATCCGCAACCATCTTTCGTTGTTCGATTCCTGCTGAAGCCGGCAGCGCGAGCGCGAACGGGCGTTCGCAACGATTTGATCGTCTCGATCCATCCGAAGGAATGGCCGGCCGACGGGAACTCGTCCGGGCTCCGTGGTCATGGCCATGGACGCGACTCGGCCCGGCTCTGCACGCCGCCGGGTTGCGCCTGCGGAACAGCAGGCGTCGAGCGCCGAATGACACCGATACCGCTCCCGAACCAGCGCTCTCGACCCTTGCATCGTGTCATGGAGAAGAGCGCGCTCAATCGATCCTCCGATCTGCGGTCTTCTTGCGGACCCCATCCATGTCCGGAGGTTGGAGACGTCTCTTCGGAGCAAACCGCAGCGTCTATTTCTGAGCGGAGGAACGCATCTGGGCCGGGGTCACGCCCATCGCCTTACGAAAGGCGCGCGTGAAATTCGCCTGCGACGAGAAGCCGATCGCCGCTGCGATCTCGGAGATCGGTGTCTCCTCGGTCACGAGCCGATGCTTGGCGCGTTCGAGCCTGCGTCCACTCACATACTCGTAGGGCGTACGCCCCGTCGCCGCACGGAAACTGCGGGTGAAATGCGCCACGCTCATGCAGGCGGCCGACGCCAGATCGGCGACCGCGAAATCCTCAAACAGGTGCGCCGTGATGTAATTCTCAACCCGTTCCAGGCGTCGTCGATCAAGGGGCTTGTCGCCGCTCTCCGGGATGCGGATGGTCGCGGCCGAATAGCGATGGACCAGATGGGCCGCCAGCGCGACTCCCAGTGTTTCGATAAGAAGACGTCCGGCTGCGGTCTCGTGCTCCATTTCATCGATGACGCGACAGGCAACATATTCAATGAAGGGATCCTGCTGGATCACATCGTAGCGCAATTCACACCGGGCGGGGTCTATGTCGAGATCCCGCAGCATCGTCTGCTCGAATGGGTGAGCCGGCATGAACATATGCAGGCAATCGACCATCGGATCGGCGATATTGATATAGTTTTCTTCGATCCCGGCCGGGCAGAGCCAAATCGTGCCGCGATGGCCGTGAGTCTTTTGACGCCGTCCGTCCCCGACGCGTTCGACGAAGGTGCGACCGCCCAACTGGACGGCAATTTCGGTATCGTGTGGGGTGAGGGACGGGAGCTCGCCGGGCATATGGCTCCAGCGTTCGGCGTGCAGAGTCGACCAGCGCAAATCGTTGGAGGTGTCGAGCAACCGGCCTGTCACGTACTTGTCGACCGAATGGCCCAGCATGGCTCCCTCTCTCGCGTCAGCACTTGGAATCGCTCCAACCGGTGCACAAACCGCGCCATTGAGCCTGAGGTTTAGAAAGACCGTCCGTTCCGCCGGGCTGAGGACCGCAGTCGAGGAATACGAAGGCGCAGGTCCCGATAATGCCCGCGGCCTCGATTATTGGCACGCTCTCCTCCTGTTCGAGAATTACTCAACCGGAGAGTGGATATGGCTCGCGAAGTCGTCATCGGCGCATGCCCGCACGATTGCCCCGATACCTGCTCGATCCTCACGACGGTGGAGGACGGCAAGGCGATCGCTGTCCGGGGCAACCCGGATCATCCCTTCACCAAAGGGCGCCTCTGCGTGAAGGTCAACGATTACCAGAACCGGGTTTATAGCGACCAGCGCGTGCTCTACCCGATGGAGCGCGTCGGTCCGAAGGGAAGCGGCCAGTTCGCGCGCATCACTTGGGACGAGGCTCTGGACGAGATCGCGGGCCGTTGGAAGGCCATCATCGCCGAGAGCGGAGCCAAGGCGATCCTTCCCTACAGCTATCTGGGTACCCAGGGCATCATCAACGGCCTCAACGTCGGCGATCCCCTCTTCAACAAGCTCGGCGCCAGCGTCTGTGAGCGCACCTTCTGCGATTCGGGCGCCTGTACCGCCTACATGATGACAATCGGGCATACGCCGGGCGTGGACCCCGAGAGTTTCGTCCATTCCAAATACATCATCCTGTGGGCATGCAATACGCTCAGCACCAACTCGCACCATTGGCCGTTCATCGAGCAGGCCAAGCGGAACGGTGCCAAGCTCGTCGTCATCGATCCCGTCCGCACCCGCACGGCGCGGCTGGCCGACTGGCACATCCCGATCCAGCCCGGCACCGATGGCGCCCTGGCGATGGCGATGATGCACATCATCATCAAGGAAGGGCTCACGGACCGCGACTACATCGACAAACACACTCTCGGGTTCGACGAACTCGCCGTGCGGTGCGAGGCCTACACGCCGGAATTCGCCTCGGCCGAGACCGGTATCCCGGTCGAGGACATCCTGAAGCTCACCCGTGAATACGCCACGACACCGGCAGCGGTGGTGCGGATCGGCGTGGCGGTCGAGCGCCATGCGGGCGGCGGCCAGACCGTCCGGGCGATCGCCTGCCTTCCGGCGCTGATCGGCGCCTGGAAGCATGTCGGCGGTGGCCTGCTCCAATTGCCGATCTGGGCCTTCCCCGTGAATTGGGCGGGCTTGATGCGACCGGATCTCCAGCCGGAATCGATGCGGGTCATCAATTCCTGGCGCCTCGGCCCGGCTCTCACCGGCGAGATGTCCCTCGACCCGCCAATCCGGTCCTTAATGGTCTACAACGCCAATCCCATGGCGATGGTCTCGCAGCAGCAGGTGATCGAGCAGGGCCTTGCGCGCGAGGACCTGTTCACGGTCGTGAGCGAGCATTTCTTCACCGACACCGCGCGCTACGCCGATATCGTGCTGCCGGCGACGACCCAGCTCGAGCAGGAGGACATCATGTTCTCCTGGGGGCACCTGTATCTGTCCTACAACAACCAGGCCATCGCCCCCCTCGGGGAGGCCGTATCGAATACCGAACTGTTCCGTCGACTCGCCAAGGCGCTCGGGATCGACGATCCGTTCTTCTTCCGGTCGGACGAGGAGATGATCGAAGCCTCGATGGATTGGTCGAGCCCGGTCCTCGCCGGGATCACTCTCGATGAGTTGAAACAGAAGGGCTACATGCGTCTGACGATGGACGCGGCCGATTCCTGGGCCCCACACCGGGACGGCAATTTTCCGACGGCCTCCGGCAAGTGCGAGTTCAAGTCGAGCCTGGCCGAAGGCGGAAACTTCGTAGTGCCATTGTTCCGCCAGGGCTATGGCGGCGATCAGGCGGGTGAGCCGGTCGATCCGCTGCCGCACTATGTGCCCCCGAACGAGAACCCGCGCACCGCGCCGGCGCTGGCCGAGCGCTTCCCCCTCAGCCTGATCTCGCCGAAAAGCCACGCGTTCATGAATTCGAACTACGGCAACCTTCCGGCTCAGGTGGCGCAGGCGGGCGAGCAGCAGGCAGTGCTCCTGCACCCGGAGGATGCCGCGCCCCGTGGCATCGGCGCAGGAACGCCGATCCGCGTGTTCAACGAACGGGGCGCCTTCGAGGCCTTCGCCACCCTGTCGGCCGATGTGATGCGCGGGGTGGTCGTTGCCCCGGCGGGCTTCTGGCAGCGCTCCAACCAGCGCGGGCCGACCGTCCACGCCCTGACGCCCCCGGCCTTCGCCGATCTCGGCCGTGCCCCGACCTTCTCGGACATGCTCGTAGACGTGGCCGCCGCCTGACGGCCCTCTCAGCCTCCCGTCAATGCCAGAGTGAGTAAGACGTCCATGGCTTATGTCGTCACCGATGCGTGTCGAGGGTGTCGCTATACCGAATGCGTCACCGTCTGCCCCGTCGAATGCTTCCATCTCGACGAGCAGATGACCTACATCGACCCTGAGAACTGCATCGATTGCGGCGGTTGCGCGCCGATCTGCCCGGTCGGCGCGATTCACCCGTCCTGGCAGATGCCGGCGGGCAAGTCCGAATGGGTCGAGATCAATCGCCTGCGGGCAGCCGAGACCCCGGTGATCGCCGCCAAGATTCCGCCGTTACCCGGCGCCGACGAGCAGGCAAGGCGGCTGGCCTCATGAGTGCGCTCGCTCGCATCGCAGTGGTCGGGAGCGGTCCTGCCGGCTTCTACGCGACCGAGGCGCTCCTGCGCTCCGGCGTGCCGGTGGCGGTGGACATGTTCGAGCGCCTGCCTGCTCCGTTCGGGCTGGTCAGGTTCGGCGTCGCGCCGGACCACCCGAAGTTGAAGCAGGTGACCACGGTGTTCGACCGGATCGCCGGCCTCCCCGGCTTCCGCTTCATCGGCGGGGTCGAGGTTGGGGCCGATGTCGGCGTGGCCGAACTGAGTGCCTGCTATCATGCCGTCATCCTGGCGAATGGCGCCTCCATGGACCGGCGGATGGATATTCCCGGCGAAGATCTGGCCGGCAGCTATCAGGCGGGCGCGTTCATCGGCTGGTACAACGGTCATCCCGACGCGGCTCACCTGAGCTTCGATCTCTCGGCGGAGCGGGCGGTGGTGATCGGACACGGCAACGTGGCGCTCGACGTGGCCCGCATCCTCCTCAAGACCACCGACGAGTTGCGCCATACCGATATCGCGGCCCATGCGCTGGACGCCTTGGCGGAGAGCCGGATCCGGGAGGTGCAGATCGTTGGGCGCGGCGGGATCGAGCGCGCACGCTTCTCGCCGAAGGAACTCGGTGAGTTCGGCGATCTACGCGATTGCGAAACGGGGCTCGACCCCGATGACCTGCCCGAGGGCATTCCGGAGCCGTCGATAGACGCCGGCATGGAGGCACGCGCCATCGCTCCGATCCTGCGTGGTTTCGCCGACGCTCAGGGCGGTACGGGCAAGCGGCGGCGTTGTCTGATCCGCTTCGGGCTGGAACCCGTCCGCCTGTCGGGCGAGGGCCACGTGCAAAGCTTGCATCTGCGCCGAACCGGCTCGGACAGGACGATCGACCTCGATTGCGGCCTCGTCATCTCCAGCATCGGTCGCCGGACCGCGCCGGTGCAGGGCGTCCCCTACGATGCGCGGGCGGGCATTCACGCCAATCTCGGCGGGCGAATTCAGGCGGAGGGCGTACCGGTGCCCGGCCTCTATACCTGCGGCTGGAGCAAGCGCGGCCCCCACGGCACGATCGGGACGAATCGCGCCTGTGGCGTGGAGACGGCCACGGCCTTGCTCGCCGACCTCGCGTCTCTCCCGGCTCCGATCGGGAACGCCGACGCGCTGTTCGCCAGCCTCGCAAAGCGGACCGGGCACATCCTCGATTATGCCGCCTGGCGCCGGATCGAAGCCGCCGAAGCCGCCCGTGGTCGAGCGGTCGGAAAACCCCGCGAGAAGTTCGTGACGCGCGCAGAGATGCTCGCGGTCGCGGGCGTGGCGGCTTGAGATGGCAGCACAGAATGCGGCCTCCACCTGCGGGCTCATCGACAGCTTCGGACGACGCGTGACCTATCTGCGTCTCTCGGTCACCGACCGATGCGACCTACGCTGCGTCTACTGCATGTCGGAAGACATGACCTTTCGCTCTCGACGGGACATTCTCAGCCTGGACGAATTGGCTCGGCTGGCGCGTCTGTTCATCGCCCGCGGCATCGACAAGCTGCGCATCACCGGGGGGGAGCCGCTGGTGCGGCCCGGCATCCTCGGGCTGTTCGAGGAATTCTCCCAGCCGCTCCGGGACGGCTCGCTGCGCGAACTGACCCTTACGACGAACGGAACGCAGCTCGCCCGTTTCGCCGAGGATCTGGCCCGGACGGGGGTGCGCCGGATCAACGTCTCGCTCGACACCCTCGACTCGGAGCGCTTCCGGATGCTGACCCGTGGCGGTTCCCTCGCCAAGGTGCTGGAGGGGATCGCCGCGGCCCGCGCGGCGGGGCTCGCGGTCAAGCTCAACGCGGTCGCATTGAAGGACGGGACGGAGGGCGAGATCCACGATCTCATCGCCTTCGCCCACGATCGGAACATGACGCTGAGCCTCATCGAGACCATGCCGCTCGGCGATGTCGGTGTCGATCGCCTCGATCAGTACCTACCCCTGGACGCCTTGCGCCGGCGGATCGAGGAGCGCTGGTCGCTCATCGACGTCCCGATGCGAAGCGGCGGCCCGGCCCGGTATGCGCGTGTCGCGGAGACGGGTGGCCTGATCGGTTTCATCACCCCGCACACGCACAACTTCTGCGCGGATTGCAACAGAGTGCGGATCACGGCGTCGGGCACGTTGCACACATGCCTGGGCCAGGACGACGCGACGGACCTGCGGACACTCCTGCGAACCGGCGGGACGGACGACGATCTCGTGAGAATCATCGACGTGGCCCTCGGCCGGAAGCCCAAAGGCCACGATTTCGTTTTGAACCGTGGAGCAGCCACCCAACTCGCGAGAAAGATGTCCGAAACCGGGGGATGAACCTAATCGTGGCCATGTCGTTGATGAGCAAATTGTGAAGATTTTAGCTTTGAACTCTATCTCGCCAATTCAGGATCTGCGGATTTTACGGAAGATTAATCTTGAGAAAGATCGAAGCAAGTCGGTGGAAAACCACCCTCGGCCGACGTGCGGTGAACCAGGCATACGGCCATGATCAACGGCTACGGTGTTGTTCGGTCATGTGAGTCGCTGCGTACGATCACATTGGCATCGACGAGACCGAACGCCCGCCGCAATTGGTGGATGATCATGGGCCGCTGCAGACTGTCCGTCGTCAGATGATTTGGGACAGTCTGCGGTGTTCAGGAGCGGAGGTTCTGGTCCATCTGGGGTGAGAGGTTAGGCGGCCTGCGCGTGGTGGCGCAAGCGGCGATCCATCAGGGTCTGGCGCTTGATGCGTTCGCGCTCGGCCAGGATCCCTTCGCCGCGTCCAAAGTAGACGTCAGCGGGCGTGAGGTTGCTCAGGCTCTCATGGGCTCGGGCATGGTTGTAGTGTTCGACGAAGTCGGCAACCTGCGTCTCCAGCTCGCCGGGCAAGTAGGCGTGTTCGAGCAGGATGCGGTTCTTGAGCGTCTGATGCCAACGCTCGATCTTGCCCTGCGTTTGAGGATGGCATGGCGCACCGCGGATGTGGGTCATGCCCCGAATGCCGAGCCAGTCAGCCAGGTCGCTGGCGACGTAACTCGGCCCGTTGTCGGAGAGCAGGCGTGGCCGCTGCATCACCCGCGCCTGATCGAGTCCAGCCGCACCCAGCGCCAGGTCGAGCGTGGCGGTGACGTCGCTGGCCTGCATCGTCGTGCACAGCTTCCAGGCGACGATGTAGCGCGAGAAGTCGTCTAATACGGTCGACAAGTAGTACCAGCCCCAGCCAACGACCTTCAGATAGGTGAAGTCCGTCTGCCAAAGCTGGTTGGGAGCGGTGGTCTTATCGTGGAACTCGTCGGCGGCCTTGATGACGATATAGGCCGGGCTGGTGATCAGGTCCTGAGCCTTGAGCAGCCGGTAGACGGTCGCTTCCGAGACGAAGTAGCCCCGCTCGTCGGTGAAGCGTACCGCCAGTTCACGCGGGCTGAGTTCAAGCTGCTCCAAGGCCAGGGCAACGATCTGCTCGCGGATCTCCGCAGGTAGGCGGTTCCAGACCCGGCTCGGCCGCGAGGGATGGTCGCTCAACGCCTCGGGGCCGCCGCGCTGGTAAGCGTCGTACCAGCGGTAAAACGTCGAGCGCGTAATGCCGAGCTTGTCCAGGGTGGCACGCACCGGCAGGTGGGATTGCTCGACGAGTCGGATGATCTCCAGCTTCTCGGGGGCCGGGTACCTCATGCCTCGTCGCCCCCAGCCCCGCTCATGCTTTTTTTAAGCAGACGGTTCTCCAGGACGAGATCAGCTACGACCTCCTTCAGCGCCCCCGTTTCGCGACGTAGATCCCGCACCTCATCCGTGGTGGCCGCACGAGCCGTATCGCCCGACAGGCGCTTCTTGCCAGCCTCCAGGAACTCCTTGGACCAGCCGTAGTACATCGAGGCGGCGATCCCCTCACGTCGGCATAACTCGGCGATGCTGTCCTCGCCACGCAAGCCTTCCAGAACCACGCGGATCTTCTCCTCGGACGAGAACTGCCGACGTGTGGCCCGACGGATGTCCTTGATCACCGCTTCTGCCGGCTTCTTGGCCGGTCCGGATGTCTGCTTCATCTTCGCTCCTCAGGGGCTACGATGAACCAGCCATCCTCCGTTCGTGAAGACCCTCAATCTGTCCCACAGGTGCTGACGTCGGACAGCCCGTGTGGGGCGGCAATCCGGTTTCCCGCTGGGGCGGCGGTTCTTCACGATTGGCGATGTCGCCCTGTTTGTTGGGCCGGGGGCAGCGTGTTGTTGCTTCGGCTCGGAGCCATCAGCGTGTTCGGCTGTCTTCGTCTGGATTTTGGTGAACGTTTGAGGGAGGCCGGCTTGCCTAGGGGCAAGGCTTTGCCGGGCATTGGCAAAGCCTTGCATCAAACCGAGGGGTCCGGATCTCGGAGCCACGCCGTCGGTCGACCGGCGGATCGAAGGTGCAACCTTGTTATAGGCGAGGCCGGGGTTGTGCTGTCGGCCTTTGCGCACCGCTTCCCGCCACCTTGGACGGACAACGCGAACGGAACCTATCTGCTCAATCCGCGGACATCGGGGTCGTTCTGGAGGTTTGGGGCAACCCGTTCCCTCCATCCTGCGGTCTGCCCCATTTGGACGGACCGCTTGCTGCCGATGCCCTTCGACTTGCGACCCGGCGATCCCCATCCCGTCTGGTTAGCGGTGGAGGCTCGGGGCTCATAGGGAGCGTGGCTCTTTCCTTTCAGCGGAAAGAAGCTCCCCGCGATGTTCCTCAGCAAGACAAGCGATACGCCAAGACGATCGCACGGCGTGTCGAAGGGCTAGACAGGATCGGTTGCCCCCATCGTCAGGAACATGGCCGAGGAAATCCTGTTGGACCGGCATTCATTCCGGAGACAGGCCATGACGACCGACCCCCTCTATAAGTACCCCCGGCCTCCGTTCGAGGCCCAGCCCCAGGGCTTCCCCGGCAAGACCAGCAAGATGACCCCCGAGCCCGATCACGGCGAGGAGAGCTACAAGGGTTCGGGCAAGCTCGACGGCAAGGTGGCCCTTATCACCGGGGGCGACAGTGGCATTGGACGGGCGGTCGCCATCGCCTTCGCCCGCGAGGGGGCCGACGTCGCAATCTCCTACCTGCCTGAGGAGCAGGCGGACGCCGTGGCGGTCCAGGGTTGGATCGAGAAGGCCGGCCGGCGGGCGCTTCTGCTACCGGGTGATCTCAAGGACCCGGCCTACGGACGTGAGATCGTGGCACGCACTGCCGAGACGTTCGGCGGCCTCGACCTCCTCGTCAACAACGGCGCTTTCCAGCAACCGAACGAGGGGCTCGACGGTATCGACGACACCGTCTTCGAGGACCATTTCCGCACGAACGTGTTCGGCCCGTTCTACGTGACGAAGGCGGCGCTCGCCCACATGAAGCCGGGGGCCTCGGTGATCTTCACCTCGTCGGTGAACTCCAAGCACCCCATGCCGTCGCTGCTCGCCTACAGCGCCACCAAAGGCGCCCTGAGCAACATGGTGTTGAGCCTCGCCCAGTTGCTGTCCGAGAAGGGCATCCGCGTGAACGGAGTGCTGCCGGGGCCGATCTGGACGCCCTTCATCCCCTCCGGCATGGATCAAGACTCGGTGAAATCGTTCGGTTCGAAGGTGCCGTTCGGACGACCGGGACAGCCGGCCGAGCTCGCCTCGGCTTACGTGATGCTGGCGTCCGACGAGAGCAGCTACACCTCGGGTGCCCTCGTCACCGTGGCGGGCGGGATGCCCGTCCTCTGATCGGCGTCGCTTAGAATGGGGCGGTCGTTCTGGCCGTCCCGTGCCGATCGGGAGGCGCCGCGGGCATCGCACGGCCTCCCCGAATCTGGCCTGTTGTCGGGTCAGAAGGTCGGCGGCCCGAGGTGACGGAGGAAATCCGGCTTGCCGAGGGCCACGCCGGATGCGCGAAGAATCGCGTAGGCCGTGGTGACGTGGAAGAAGAAGTTCGGCAACGCGAAACCGGTCAGGTAGGCCTGTCCCGTAAAGCGATAGCCGGTGCCGTTGGGAAAGTTGAGCACTACCTCGCGCTCGGCGCTCGATGCCAGCGCGGCCGGATCGACGCTTTCGATGAAGCTGATTGTCCTGGCGCAACGCTCCTTGAGTTGGGCGAAGCTGGCCTCGGTGTCCGGCATCGAAGGCGCTTCGATGCCGGCGAGACGAGCCACCGCGTTCTTCGCACTATCGGATGCCATCTGATATTGGGCGGGTAAGGCCCGCATGTCGGGCGCGAGGCGTCCGGCGAGAAGCTCGGCCTCCGGCTTTTCGGACGCCGCCTTGTCGAGCCAGGCGCTCATGTTGCGGAGTCCGTTGACGAAGATCGGAACGCTGACGTCGTGCATGCTGGTGCTCATGGCAGCCAGCTAGGCCGCGGATCCCGATCAGGGCAATGGGTTTACCGGGCCTTCGACGCCAAACTGATCGACCGGAGGCGGTGGACCTTCGCCCCCGTGCGGTTCGGCACCGGCCCCTAAGATCCCTGAGGAGATCCCCGTAACTCGATTGGCCACGGTCACGTCCCAAGGCGCCGGCGTCTGGAAGATCTCTCCGAGGAAAGTCAGGAACGCCTTCACGTTTGGGTTTCCCCCGCGGCTCTCCGGCCACAAAGCGGTGATTGGGTGACGGTCAACGGCGTAGTCATGCAGGACCGGGACAAGGTCGCCTCACTCGACATGGGTCGCCGCCAGTAGGTGGGCGAGATGCCGATCCCGCCGCCGGTGACCAGGATGGCCGCGACGGCGTCGCTGACGTCGGTGACGATCCCGGCGTCTGCCACGATGTCCATATTACGGTCGCCTGGCACCTTCGAACCGGCGGAGGGTGGCGGGCCCTGCCAGCGGGCTTCCACAGCGGCGCTGGGTCGTCGAGCGGAGCTTTGGCTGGCTTAGCCACAGGTTGGCCTGAACCGCGAGCGCGCCGGTCGCCTCGACGTTGCAAAAGGTCGTCTCTCCTGCGTCGCCAGCCTCCTGGCCGCCAACTCCCTCAACGATTCAGCTTGAAATAGAGAACTCACTCAGGCTATTATCGACAAGTAACGCATTAACAAAATTTTATTATATACTGCTATAGATCGACTGGCTGGCCGGAGCAAACAGCCGCCATCGGTGGGTCTAATACGGTAAATGCTTCCGGAATGATGCCGCATAGACCTAACTGAGATGACATATAGTATGATTATTCAAAGCATTTAAGCTGAAACGAAAGAGGAGAATGGAATGTCTGAAGAACAAAATTCCGACGCCGTGCTGGTATCCACGAGCGATACGCCGTTGCTTGGGCGGGAAGTACCCTCTGTCCCTACCTCGGAGACGGTGAATAGGGATGTGGACCTGAAAGGGGTGGGCGAGCCCGTGGACAGCCATACGCCTCTTTCAGACGAGGCCCTCGACAGCATGCAGGGCGGTATCTCCGGCGCGGGTATCGGCGGCATTGCGGGCGGCACTCTAGGGGTCGTCGGTGTCGGAGTTCTTGCGGTCGGCTCGGGGGTCGTCGCTGTCGCCAGCGCTCCCGTGCTCATTGCCGGGGCGGTCGTAGGCGGCGTTGCTGCCGGGATCGGCGCAGGAGTGGGTGCTTTGGTGGATTGGGCCAAAAAGTAACCAGGGCCAAATTCCTGCGACGTGCCGCGGAAGATCGGCGCAAAGGTGTGCTGCAGCAAGGCTCCACACCGGGTACTAACGCGCTGGCCACCGTGAATGGTGGCGTGAGCTGGGCGGCGGTCGGCTGCGCGATGACCGCCCCGTTCATCAAGGGACGAGCTTCGCCGACATGGCCGCTGCGATCGCCGGCTTGAGCGGCTGCGCCGCGGCCACGCTCGACGTCGGCACGCTTGCAGCCGGGGTGGTGGGCGCGGGAATCGCCGCCGCCAGTGACGAAGCCACCGAAAACAGTCAAGCCGCAAGGGTGATCGACGGGGCTGAGTTCCGATGGCAGGCGGAAGGCTTCCCTTCCGTTTCCTGCCGCGTCGTCGTTCAAACGAGGGCGCACGCCCCCTCGCTCCGAGACCACACTCCATGACGGCAGTTCTCTACCGCAAAGAGGCGCTCGATAGTCTTGCGGGCCCCGACAGGCTCGACGAGATGGTTCGGGTCACCTCTCCGCATGGCTGGGCGGCACTGGGTACGGCGCTGGTGATCGTGACCGGCTGCCTGGGCTGGTCCATCCTGGGCAGTTATCGCACCACCGTCAGCGGCCATGGCCTGCTCGTGCCGGCGGGAGGCGCTTTCGTCAGCGTCTATGCTCCCAAGGCCGGATGGCTCGACAGCTATCGCCAGCGCGGTGACAAGGTGAAGAAAGGCGATCTGATCGCCCGGCTCAGCGCGCCCGAGGACGCCGCCCGCCTCAACGACGTTGATAGCCGCGTCACCCAGCTCACGGCACAGCGCGTAGAGCTCGCTGCTCGTATCGGGGACCGCATCCGCGTGGAGACGATCGCGGCCCAGCGCAAGCGAGAAGCCTTGCAGGAGACGATCGATCTCGGAGAATCCCGGGTGGACGCGCTCAACACCTTGCTCGGTCAACGCGAATCGCTCTCGTCTAAAGGGCTGATGCCCTCCGACCGGATCATCGAAACCCGCGAGAGGCTGTTCGCCGCGCGCGAATCGATCTCCCGGGCGCGAACGGAACTGTTATCGCTCGACGCCACGCTCCAAACCTTGCGTCACCAGACCGATCAGGAGCTCGCGGCGTTCGATCGCCAGCTTCGCGACGCCGAAGGGCAACGTGCCCAGACCCATCTCAGCGAGAATCTGGCGACCGTCATCGTAGCTCGCTCCGACGGCGCTATCACCACCAACGAGGCCGGTGACCATGCGCTGGTCAGCGCCGGCCAAAAGCTGATGGTGATCGAACAGGGCGGCCCCAGGCTCGACGCGCTGCTCTATGTGCCGGCCGATAGCGGGAAGGAGGTCAAACTCGGCATGGCGGTGCGCCTATCGCCCTCCACCGCCAAGAAGGAGGAATATGGCTCGCTGATCGGCACAGTGACCCAAGTTGACGACAGCCCGGAGAACGAGACGGCGCTGAGCAATCGACTCGGCAATCCCGATCTCGCCCGCCTCTTCACCCGCGCTGGGCCGCCACTCCAGCTCGTTGTGCGGATCAGTCCCGGTTCCGGCGGCCCGGACAGCTACGCCTGGACCTCCAAACGCGGCGAGCAGGTTGAGCTCGCCTCGACCACGCTTCTGGAAGGCCAGGTGACGGTGAAATCGGGCCGGCCGATCAGCCTGTTCATTCCCGCACTACGCCGGTTCATCGGCCTATGAGCGAGGTGCCGCCCCTGCGTTTCCCGCGGACCGGCCGCAAACGGGTACCGACCATCCTGCAGATGGAGGCCGTCGAATGCGGCGCCGCCTGCCTCGCCATGATCCTGGCGCATCACGGCAAATGGATTCCGCTCGAGGAGTTGCGCATCGCCTGCGGCGTGTCGCGCGACGGCAGCAAGGCGAAGAACCTGGTGCAGGCGGCGCGCCGCTACGGCTTGGCGGCCGAGGGCTGGCGCACAGAGCCGGACAAGCTTGCCGACAAGCAGCTACCGGCAATCCTGTTCTGGGAGTTCAACCATTTCGTCGTGCTGGAAGGGGTTGGCCGCAAGGTCGTCTATCTCAACGACCCCGCCAGTGGGCCGCGCACGGTCTCGCATGAGGAATTCAACCGCGCCTTCACCGGCGTGCTGCTGACCATTACGCCGGGGCCAGAGTTCAGGCCTTCGGGTGTGCGAACCAATGTCTGGCGTGCGGTGCGCGACCAACTCGCCCCCTCGCGCGGCGCCGTCGTCTTCCTGGTTTTAGCCGGTATCGCTGCCCTCGTCCCCGGCATCTTCGTTCCAGCGGCGACGAAGGTCTTCGTCGACGACATCCTCGTCCACCACTTGACGGACTGGATGCGACCGTTGCTGCTCGGCCTCGCCTGTGCCGCTATTCTCGGCGGCTTGTTGAGCTGGCTGCAGGGCTATTTCCTGGCGCGCCTGCAATGGAAGCTCGGCGTGTCGCTGGGCTTGAGGCTGACATGGCACCTGCTGCGCCTTTCGCCGAGCTTCTTCGCCCAGCGTTATGCGGGTGACATAGCAAGCCGGCTCGCGACGACAGAGCGGGCGTGCGACCTGATCGGGAGCCAGGTCTCGGCCTTGCTGGTAACGGGGCTCTCCGCAGTGTTTTACGGTGCCCTCATGGCGGCCTACGATCCGGTACTGGCCGGCATCGGGCTGGCGCTCGCCCTCTTCAACGTGGTGTTCGCTCGTCTTGTCGCTCGGCGGCAGGAGAACGCCGCCCGTACCGTGATGCGCGAGCAGGCGGCGCTCGGCAGCCTTTCCATCAGCGGCATTCAGTCGATCGAAACCTTGAAGGCGACCGCCTCCGAGGGCGATTTCCTGAACCGCTGGGCCAATGCTCAAGCGCGCACCTTGAATGCGGTGCATCGTTCTCAGTTGCCGCTCCAGTTCCTCGGTCTGATCCCGCGCGCGCTCGGCGCGCTGACGATGGCCGTGATCCTCGGCGTCGGCGGCTGGCGCGCCATGGAGGGGCTGATCACGGTCGGGACGCTCGCCGCGTTCCAGACCGTGCTGTCGAGCTTCCTGTCGCAGATGAGCGGGCTCGTCGGCGTCGTCTCGGGCATGCGGGAATTGCGGGTGGCGATGGAGCGCGTCGACGACGTGCTGCGCTATCCGCTCGATCGCCGGCTGGTTTCGAAGGTCGCGGAAGCGGTCGAGGGCGCGCCGCGCCGCCTCTCGGGCGCGGTCGAGATCACCGATCTCGCCTATGGCTACAACCCGCTTGATCGGCCATTGATCGAAGACTTTTCGCTGACGGTCGCGCCGGGGGCCCGCATCGCCCTTGTCGGCCCCTCGGGTAGCGGTAAGTCCACGATCGCACGGCTGATCGTTGGACTGGCCGATCCCTGGGCAGGTAGCATCGCTTTCGACGGCCAGCCCGCCGACCGGGTTCTGCCTGGCGTCCGCGCCGCCTCGATCGCCTATGTCGAGCAGTCCGTGGTCCTGATGGAGGGCACCGTTCGCGAGAACATAACGCTCTGGGACCCGCAAGTGAGCGAACGCGCGCTCGTCGATGCCGCCCGCGATGCCGAGTTGCACGACACGATCGCGGTGCGCCCCGGCGGCTACGACGCTCCGGTGAGCGAGGGCGGCAGCAATTGGTCGGGCGGCCAAGCCCAGCGTCTGGAGATCGCCCGGGCCCTGGTAGGGGAGCCTAGCCTCCTCGTGCTCGACGAAGCAACCTCGGCCTTGGATTCCACGACCGAAGCGGCGATCCTGGACAATCTACGCCGCCGCGGCTGCACGATCATTCTCGTCACCCATCGCCTCAGCGCCATCCGCGATTGCGATGAGATCCTCGTGCTCGATCATGGCCGGATCGTCCAGCGCGGGTCGCATGAAACGCTCTACCACCAGCCGGGCACCTATGGGGACCTGATCTGTGCCGCATGAAGCTCCTCACTGGATCGCGGCCTCCGGCACGACGGTCGTCGACCATACCGGGGGGGTGCCCATCGCATCAGCCGGCCTGCGGGTCGATATCGGCTCGGCCGATCTCTATCTTGACTGGGCCGGCCGGGCGGGACGGCGCCGACACCTGGCAACTCTCGGTCTCCACGAGATCGCCCTGCCGCTTTCCCTTACGGCAACCGCGTTGTCGATGCCGGCGGAAGCGCGGCTCCTTGCTTTCCCCAGGCCGGGCTCGCGGCTATCGTCCTTCGCAGTTGAGCCCTTCCTAGCCAGGCTCGATGCCGGCGAGGCTGCCGCGATCGAAGCGGCGGAAAACTGGGTCGACCGCACTGCTCGCGCCGCAGGCGAGGTCTTGACGGGTACATCCGTCTTGCTCGGCGAAGGAAAAGGCACGCTGGAATCGGGTTGCGTCGCGCGACCGGCGCAGGGGCTGCTCTGGGTTGCAGCCGGCGACGCAGCAATTCTCACTAATCTGCCGGGAGCCGGCCCGAGCTTGCCCGGTATGCCTGCGGTTCCGGTGACCTCCGGTGGAATCGTCGCCGATCGCAGCACAGTAATCGACTGCCGCACGAGCGCGGACCTTGCCGTGGAAGGCGGTCTCGCGGACGCCCTGCTCGGACATCACGAGCGGGTCACCCGTGCACTCGCTTTCTCTGAAGCGAACAGGGAGGCCGACGAGGTCACGCGCATCGCCGGTAAGGCAGCCCGCGACCGCGCCGTCCTCGCCGCAACCGTCGCGCCGCTTCTAGCCCCTGCCGCTGGCGGCTCGCCTCACGACGACTCGCTCGCGTCGGCTTTCCGCACCGTCGCCGAGGCCACGGCGGTCAGCATGCCTTCCACGCAGCCGCCCGATGCGAGCAAGTATGACGGCCTATCGATCGAGGGGCAGATCGCCGACCTCGCCGCCTGGGCTGGCGTTCGGACACGCCGCATAAGGCTGGAGCCAGGATGGTGGCGCCGCGGTGGGCAATCGATTCTCAGCGTCCGTCGCGAGGATGGCCGCCCGGTCGCGCTGATCGCCGGAACCGGTTGGCGAGGTGGCTACCGCATTCGCGAGGTTGGCCGGGACCGCCCTGTCGATGCGCGGACGGCCGCCGCTATCGTCGATCACGGCTATGTGCTCCAGCGTCGTTTGCCCGATGCGGCGATCGACGGCGGCGGGCTGCTCCGTTTCGCCGCGCCACTCGCCTGGCCCACTCTGACGGCCATTCTGATCATCGGACTCGTCGGCAGCCTGCTCGGCCTCGTGACGCCGATAGCGACCGAAATCCTGTTCGAGACGGTTATCCCAGCGGCCTCGCATCCCGAACTGCTGCAGCTGACGGCCGGCATCGCAGCACTCGGGCTCGGCGGCATCGTCTTCGAGCTCGTTCGCGGCTTCCTGGTGCTGCGGCTCGCTACACTTCTGAACACTGATCTCGAAGGAGCGGTGTGGGACCGGCTCCTGCACTTGCCGGCTGGTTTCTTCCGGAACTACGCGGCGGGCGATCTCGCCTTGCGAGCCGCGGCGATCAACCAGATGCACGACGTGGTCGGGGGGACCGCGGTCAGTTCACTGCTCTCGGCTGTCTTCTCGGTCTCCAGTCTCGCTCTGATCCTCTACTACGAATGGCGCCTCGCCCTCGTTGCGATCGGGCTCGTCCTCCTTCAGCTTGTCGTGACGGTGGGGGTCAATCTACGGATGCTCTCCTGGAAGCAGCGAGCCCTTGAAAAGGACGGCCAGTTGCAGGCATTGGCGCTGCAACTGATCCAGGGCATCGCCAAGCTGAAGGTCGCGGGTGCCGAGGCGCGGGCCTTCGCTCGCTGGTCGCCGCTATTCATCGCGAGGCGGGCTTTAGGTTTCCGCCAAAGCGGACTTTCGTCCGCCTTCTCCGCTTTCGCAACGGCCTTCGGCATCGCTTCCGCAGCCCTTTTGATCGGGATCGTTGGCCTCGGCGGAATCGAGATTGGAATAGGCCGCTTCGTTGCTTTCAACGCCGCCTATGGCCAGTTCATGTCCGCGACTCTATCGCTGGGAAGCGCGCTGCCCGCTTTGTTGTCCCTGAAGCCGCTCTACGGTCGTGCTGCGCCGTTGCTGGCGGCCTTACCCGAAAACATAGGCCGACACGGCGCGCTGCCCACTCTGCGGGGTGGGATCGAGGTCAGCGATGTGGTCTTCCGCTATCGCGCCGACGGCCCCGTCGTTCTGGACGGGGTATCGATTAGGGTCAATCCTGGCGAATTCGTCGGCATTGTCGGCACCTCCGGTTCCGGCAAGTCGACTCTGATGCGTATCCTGCTCGGTTTCGAGACGCCGGAGAGCGGCTCGGTGTTCTTCGACGATCAGGCATTGAGCAGCCTCGATCTGCTGGGTGTGCGCAGGCAGATGGGCGTCGTGCTCCAATCCAGCCGCGCCACGAGCGGTACAATCCTGGACAATATCCTCAACGGCGCCACGCTGACCGAAGCAGATGCCTGGGAGGCGGCGCGCATAGCTGGGCTGGAGGCCGATATCCGGGCCATGCCGATGCGCATGCACACCTTCGTCGGCGAAGACGGGACGCTGCTCTCCGGCGGCCAGCGGCAGCGCTTGCTGATCGCGCGCGCGGTGGTGCGCCGACCGCGGATCCTGCTCTTCGACGAAGCCACCAGCGCCCTCGATAACCGGACCCAGCAGATCGTTTCCGAAGGGCTCGCATGGCTCGACGCCACCCGCGTCGTCATCGCACACCGCTTGTCGACCATCCAGCACGCCGATCGCATCTATGTGCTGCAGGGAGGACGAATCGCCGAGGAGGGAAGCTATCGGGAGCTTCTGGAGAAGGGCGGAGTGCTTGCCGAACTGGCGCTGAGGCAAGTCGCGTGAGCAGGATATAGTCTATCTGTCTGAGTTAGAAGGTCGGTTGCGGTTTTTTGTTTGGTGGTTTTGTGTGAGTATTGTTCGCACGGAAGCTTTCGATGGCACGTGGTCCCAAACCCGCCGCTATTGACCTGACAGCGGACGAGCGAATGCGCCCAGCGGGGCTCGTCCGCCATAAGATCGGCTAGGCGTTGGCTCCCTGCGTGCAAATCGTGCAGGCCTGCGCCGAGCCGGGATCGACCAACAGCGGCGTTGTGCGTGATCTTGCGTCAGCCGGATGAGCGTCACACCTGGCACGCCCGCCTCCTTGCCCATCGCCTCGTCGGCCTTGTAGACCTTCCCCAATCGGGTGCGCCGCGTCCCGTCGCGGACTCGGCCATCGAAGGGATGGTCACCCTTACTCTGCAGGGACAGCCGGAGAACGCCACGCACTCGTCGACCTGGGCTATGGCCCGGAGGGTCGACATGAGCCAGGGCATGGTCTCGCGGGTCTGGCGCGCCTTCGGGCTGCAGCGCTCATACCGGATTGTTCGCGTTCACGCATTCAAGCTCTCGGCCGGAGTGTTCGCGCGCGGTGCAGGCAGTGATGTGTTGAGGGACACGGGACTGGACCCTGCACGAGGGACCTTTTCGGCGATGTCGGGGTGCCGGCCTCTCCCAATTCCGTCCACCTGTCGAGTGAACCGCGCCGGGTTTCCCGGAGGCCAGTTGGCTTGGGCTGAGATGATCGGGGGCCGAGACCTTGGCCTAAGGATTGGTTTTGCACCCCCGTTGATGCCATGGGGCTGAGCTACAGGTCGGCGGTCGCGATGAAGGGGCGATCCGGGCAGAACTGGCGCGGTTCGGGTTCCATATTTTCAAACACTTAGACTGAGCTGATTTCGCGAGAAGTGTGAGATGTGGTCACTCGGGTGGTCAGGTGACCGGTGGCGTTGTGTGGCCGTGTTCGAGGTGCCGGTAGTGGTGGGTAGTGGGTCCAGATGAACGTTGGTTATTCAGGTGGTGATGCACCCGGCCGCCCGCGCTTCCTCAGCGTATTGGATATCGGCCGGTCTGGGGTGATGTGGGCGTCACGCTCGATCGAGAGACGGAGGCGGCCGCGCATTGTATGCAGTTCGCGGATGAGGACGTCGCCGAGTTCCGGGTAGCCGTGGCCGGTGTCACAGAGGCCGAAGGCACGGTCGGGCTCGGTTGGGTCGAGTTCGCTGAGGAGCCAGATGCCGGGGCCGTCGGGCATGAAGAGCTTGGTCACCGGGGGCGGGTCGAAGTCCGGGTCATGCTGTGATGTGCGCCCGTTCATGAGCAGTTAAGCGCGGTCGGTGTCCGCGATGAGGTTGGCGGTGGTGTCGGCGCTTGGGGGCATGTGCGGGGGGATCGTATTGGATTGGGGCGCGCGGCGCGCGGTCTCCGCCCTGACCGGTGAGGGCCAAGGCGGGTCCCGCCCGTCGTAACGGGAACGATTTTAACGATGATTGGCATTGCGCTCACGCGCGTAGCCGTCGGGTGGGCGGGCGGCGGCGCGGGCACGCCCGAGTTTGGTGCGACCGGTCATATCCTCGTCGCTGGCCTCGTGCTCAGCGTCATCCTCTTACTCGTTCGGTTTGCTCGCGGCTTCGTCGCCAATGTCGCTGTGCTGATTGGCATTCTCGTCGGCTATACTGTGACCGCGGCGATGGGTTGGACAAATCTCGACGGCCTGGGTGCCGAACCGTGGCTACGTGTCGTCTTGCCCTTCGCATTCAGCCTTCCGACCTTTCACCTTGTGCCGTCCCTAATCCTCTGCCTCGTGATGACGATCGTCCTCATAGAGGCAACCGGCATGTTCCTGGCCCTCTCGGTCATGACGGGCCGCCCCGTTGGGACACGCGATATCGCCCGGGGCTTGCGTGCGGACGCGCTCGGGACATTGATCGGTGGTGTGTTCAACACCTTTCCCTACCTGTCCTATTCGCAGAATGTCGGATTGGTTGGTCTCACGGGCGTCCACAGTCGCTGGGTCTGTGCGGCGGCCGGCGGAATCATGCTGTTGCTCGGGCTCGTGCCCAAGGTGGCCTTCGTCGCGGCCTCGATCCCCCAACCCGTCTTGGGCGGCGCTGCGCTCGTCATGTTCGGGATGGTTGCCGCGACCGGCATTCGCATCCTCGGGCAGGTCGACTTCGGCCGGCTAGGCCGCCGAGATGCGCTTATCATCGCGGTCTCACTCGGGATTGGATTGATCCCCATCGTGCAGCCGCAGTTCTTCAAGCTGGTGCCCGAGGCGTGGAACCCTATCGTCAAGGACCCGATCCTGCTGACCGCACTCGCGGCCCTAGCTCTCAATGCCTTATTCAACGGCGCGGGTAAGCGCGCTATCGCTGATCAGGCCGGGACGGACAGTTTGGGCAGCGGGATTGGTTTGCGACCTTCCGATATTGCCGCATCGAGCAGATCGAGTCGATCCTGACCCCAGAACGGCTCTTCGCGGTAGAAGTAAAACGGCGCCCCGAAGGCCTGCCGGGAAATCGCTTCGTGCGTCAGGGCTTGCTCGCGCGCGAGCAAGCCCTGCGCAGATGCACCTTCCAGAAGACGTAAACCATCGAGCCCGGACGCATTGGCGAGCCGTACGATCGTATTTGGATCGGCAATATCGAGTTCGTCTGCCCAAACCGCCGACAGACCTGCATGGACGTAATCGGCGACGTCGGCGCCTTCCTCGAGTGCACCGAGCAGCACGCGGTGCGCAAGCGAGGGGTCGGCAGGGTAGAATTTCGGGTGAAGGACCAGCGGGATGTCGCGGATCTTTCGCCAGCGCTGCATTTCGACAAGCCGGTAGGCTTGGCGTTGCAAAGGCCGCTCTTTGACAGGCTTGCCGCCGCCCGTCGCAAAAACTTCCAGCAGGTTGACGGGTTTATATATAATCTCAGCGGCGTGGCGTTGGGTGAGCGCCTGGAAAGCCCCGCTGCCAACGTAAGACCACAAAGAAATGAAACTGAAATAATAGGTGATCACGGGCCGTTGCGCAGGCTCTGTCACTAATTCGTTCCTCTTTTACGCCGCCGGTGGAGAGCACATTGTTGCCACGTCGCTCTGTGCTGGGGCGATAGTCATCCACATAGTGCTGGTCCGCGGCACGTTCATGCCAAAGGACGACGTGGCGGCACTATATCCCACCGTCGTGTTCTCTCTCAATTTGTGGGAGGCTCTAGGCGATTGGGAGTGCGCGCGATGCGCCATCTATGGCCATCGTCATGCGGTTCCATGAGGCGTGTCCTCTCTACGCTGAAACACGCGTTACCCCCGCCCAAGAAACCAAGGAAGGATTACCTGTCCATTCGCATGGCACGCCGTCAGCGCCGTGAACTCAAGGAGGCCCGAGCGCGCCGGGAGCTCCGATAGGGGTGAGGCGTGGAAGGGGCAGGCCGGCTGGGTCTGTGTGAAGGAGAGTCAAGCAATGTCGTTTAAGGGTCGTGAAGTGGGGGGAGGAGATCAGGTCCCGCTGGCGCGGGCGTGTAAAGTCGATCGTGAGATCGTCGAGAATACGCCCGGGGCGCGGGGTCATTACGACGATGCGGTCGGCCAGGAAGAGCGCCTCGTCGACGTCGTGGGTGACGAATAGGATCGTCGTCCTGTTCTGGCCCCAGACCCTGAGGAGGAGTTCCTGCATCGTCAGGCGCGTTTGCGCGTCGAGGGCCCCGAAGGGCTCGTCCATCAGCAGAACGCGAGGCCGGTTGATCAGCGCGCGAGCGATCTCGACGCGTTGCTGCATGCCGCCCGACAGTTCCGCCGGGTAGCGATCCTCGAAGCCCGAGAGGCCGACCTGGGCCAGGAAATCGCGCGCCTGGGCCAGGCGCTCGCGCTTGGCCACGCCCTTCATCTTGAGGCCGAAGGCGACATTGTCGATGACGCTGCGCCAGGGAAATAGCGTGTGGTGCTGAAACACGATGCCCCGATCGGGATGCGGGCCGGCGATGTCACGGCCGTCGAGGCTGACGCGGCCGGAGCGGAGGGACAGATGTCCTGCGACGGCCCCCAGCAACGTCGACTTGCCGCATCCCGAGGGGCCGAGGAGGCAGACGAACTGCTCGGGCGCGATGTCGAGGTCGATGTCCTCGACGACGTCGAAGGCGGCGGCTCCTCGGCCGAGCCGGATCACGCCACCCTCCAGGGCGACGTGGCCGCCGATGGAGCGCGCGGGCTTGGTCATCGTGCGCCTCCCAGGGCGGCCCAGGGGGTCAGCAGGGATCCGATCCCGCGCACCAGCAGGCTAGATCCCATCCCGAGCAGCCCGATCAACAGCATGCCGACGACGATGTTGTCGTAGTTCTGCAGCGTGTAGGATTCCCAGGTGAAGTAACCGATCCCGTACTGGCCGGAGATCATTTCGGCGGTCACAAGACAGAACCACGCCGTGCCCATCCCGATGGCAGCCCCCGTGACGATGCTCGGGGTCGCGCCGGGCAAGATCACCTCACGGAGGATCGCGGCCCGTCCCGCGCCGAGGCTGCGGGCGGAGGCGACGAGGCGCGGACTCACCGTCTCGACCCCATGCACGGTGTTGAGGAGGATCGGAAACACCGCGCCCGTGAAGGTGATGAACGCCATCGACAGTTCGGAGGACGGAAACATCAGGATCGCCAAGGGAATCCAGGCGACGGCGGGGATGGGCCGAACTACCTCCAGGGGCGGCAGCAGGAGGTCCCGGGCCAGGCGGAAACGGCCGATGGCGACACCGAGACCGATTCCGACGGCGAGCGCTGCCAGAAAGCCCAGCATGACCCGCACGAGGCTGGCGCCGAGATGGGGCCAGAGAATCGGGGATCGGAAGAGGGCGAGGGCCGCCTGCGCGGCCTCGATCGGGGTCGGCACGTTGCGGAAGCTGACGATGCCGAGATCGACCTTGCCGTTCGCGAGGAGATGCCAGGCGGCGAGACTGGCGAGGAGCGAGGTCCCGCGCAGGACGAGGCGCCGCTCGGGCAGGCGACGCAGGACGCCGAGCCATGCCGGCCCCCGGCTTCGCGTTCCCGCTGGGGCAAAGGCGGCCGTGACCGAGGCGCTCACCGGGCGCTCAACTGCGCACCGCCACCGCTGCGGGCGGTCGCGAAATCGATGACCTCGCCGCCATTCCGCGCGGCATGGGCTTCGGCGTCACCCCTGAGTAAGAAGGCGTCGAGGCGCTTGCTCGCGTCCCGGACGAACCAAGCCTGCGTTGCCAGGAGCTTGATTCCCGATTGCCGATCCTGGGCGTAGAAGGCGCGGGCCTCACGTCCCTCGCGGCTCAGGGCGGCAAGTCCCAGCAAAGCCCCTTCGGGGGTAGCGTAATGCCGGACCTTTGGCTCACCGCGCACCCAGATCTGAGCCACACGCGTAACATCGGTGATCGGCAGACCGGTTCCGGCATCGTTCGCGACCAGCGGCGATTGTGCGTAATCCTTCAAGTGGGCCTCGTAATCGAGGCCGGCCTGCACCGACGCGGCACGGATGAAGCGGTCATCGACGAAGCGATCGAGATCGATGTCGGAATCCGCCTTCTTCAGGAGTTTCAAGGTCTCGAAGGAGGTCTTCACTGCTTGGCGGTATTCCGGCTTCCAAGTGATGTCGCGGGTCTGAAGCCCGAGGGGGCCATGGAACAGATAGGCGACCTCCGCCTCGATCCCGGTGACCTTCTCGATCAGTTCGGCGTAACGTTCGGGCTCGGCGGCGACAAGCCGATCCGCTTCGATTCCGGCCCGCAGATAGGCCGTGACGATCTCGGGATATTTCGCCGCGTAATCCGCGTCGGCGAGGGCGCCGTGGAAGGTCGGGGCACCCGCCTGCGAGCCGTCATAGATCTTACGGGCGAAGCCACGCCACGGAAACAACTCCGCGAAGGGTACGAAGTCGGCATGGGCGTCGATTTTGTTGGCGAGCAACGCCGAGCCCGCCACTTCGGGAGCCTGAGTGATGATGGTGACATCGTGCGCCGGGTCCCAGCCCTGGGCCTTCACGGCCCGCAGCAGCAATCCGTGCGCGGTGGAGGCGAAGGGGACGGAGATGGTCTTGCCCTTCAGATCAGAGAGAGACTGGACCGGCGAATCTTTCGGCACCACGATGCCGTTGCCGCTTCCCTTCACGCTGCCGGAGAGCACGCTGATGAACAGGCTGCGGCGTCCGGCCTTGGCGAAGGCGTAACCATTGAGTGAGCCCGGGAAATCAGCCATGGCACCGAGATCGAGCTTGCCCGCCACCATCTCGTTGGTGAGTGGCGCCCCGCTGGTGAAGTTCCGCCATTCAATGGCGTAGGTCGCGTCCTTATACTTGCCGTCACGAGGCAGATACTTCTCAAGAAGCTTCAGCTCACGGATCAGCAGGCCGCCCGTGGCGCAGTTGATCGTGGTGTCCTGCGTGCCGACTGCAATGCGGATCGATTCAGCACGAGCGGCGCCGAGGGCCGTGCCCATGAGAAGAAGCGCTGCGACCGTGCGGCCGAGGCCCCGGGCAAGCGGACGAGGATTGATCACGCGTTGGTCTCCATCGAACTGGCGGATCGCGGAAAATTCAGTGCAGCGACGGTTCAACCGCCGGGAACTCGAAGCCATGCACCGGGACCATTAGGCGAGAAGCGATCCCGCTGGGCGAGCAATTAATTTCATCGCCAAGCGAACACTTGACATGAATTGCGGATGATCTGTTGCTTTGGAAGCAATGTCTCTCGCGGGGCCAACTATTGGAAGATCGTAGCCTTCCAACGTCTGAATTTAGAATTGCTCCAGGCGGCCTTCGCCCGATAATCACCGCGCAGCCCATCCTTGGTGCCGGTGTCGGTTCCCCAGCGCGTGGGCTGCTCGAGAACGAGTCCCATCATGTCTTCGGCAACGCTCGCACACACGGAATTCCGCAGGCCCGCGCCCCTCATCGCGAGTGCCCTGTTCCTCAGCGAGACGACGGATGGCCTCGATGACGGTGCAAGCTTCCTCGACGGCCTGACGCCGTCGGAGATCGCTCGTGTCCGCGCCGCCGGACGTGTCCTGAGGCTTACCCCCGGCGAGAGTGTGTTCACTCAGGGCGAGCCGCATGCGGGCATCTTCCTGATCGAGGAAGGACGCGTCAGGGTGTTCTACTCCGGGCCGTCCGGCAGGGAGGTGACGCTCGCCTATTGGACGCCCGGCCATTTCATCGGTGGCCCGAGCATCTATGGCGGTGGTTCGCACCAATGGTCGGGGGTCGCGATCGAGCCGGTGCGCGTCACCGTCCTGTCGAGCGCGACCCTGCGTAGCCTGATCCGCCAGATGCCGGGCTTCGCCCTCTGCCTCATCGCGGCGCTCGAGGCGAAAGGCCGTTGCTACACCGCGATGGCGCAGATGCTGGGAACGCGCTCGGTGATCGAGCGCCTAGCTCAGCTTCTGCTCAATCTCGGCGAACTCTACGGAACTCCGGAGGGCGGCCGAGAGGGTGGCGTCGTGGTTATTCATAGGCGCATCACCCATGATGAGATCGCCGCCCTGGTCGGCTCGACCCGCCAATGGGTAACGATGATGCTCAAGCGATTCCAGCACGATGGGATCGTCGCGATCGACAAGGCACATATCCGCCTGCTCCGTCCAGGACGGCTGCAGGAAATCGTGCAGACCGAGGGCTGATCTACGGAGCTGGCCGGTTCCGCCCGGGGATCGAGCGAGGCCGTGGGGCGCCTCTTCGAAGGCTCCCCCGGCACTCTGCTCAGGCATTCAGGCGGACAATTGCTCCAAGGCCCAGCGCACGGTCTTGCGGACGTCCGGATCGGAATCGTCCGCGACCGCCGTGAGGCCCGACCGTGCAGCAGGATCGGCAATTTCACCCAAAGCTGCAGCGGCCTCCTTGCGCAAAGCCGGTCGTTCGTCATCGAGGGCGGCCAGGATCGCGGATACGGCGCTCCGCTCCTTCAGCTTACCGAGACTGCGCAGGGCCTTCTGGCGCACCTGCCAGTAGGAGTCTTCCAGCGCATCGAGCAGGGCGGCAGAGCGCACGCCCGGTCCGGTCCTCCCCAACGCCTCTGCGGCGATCTCCCTCACGCTCCAATCGGCGTCGCGGAGCGCATCCGCAATCGCATCCACGGCGTGGCCGTGCCGGGAAAAGGCGAGCGCACCGACTCCGGCCCGCCGTACTTCGGCATCCGGATCGCGGGTGGAACCGATGAGGGAAGGCAGCGCCTCTTCCCTCTTCAAATAGGCGATGACGCCGACGGCTTCCGCCCGCACCGCCGGTTCCGGGTCACCGAGGGCTGCGACGGCAGGGCCGAGGGACGTGTCGAGACGAAGGTTGCGCAGGCCTCTCAGGGAGGCGGCGCGCACGAAGGCATCCGCATGCCGGACGAAGGGCAGCAGCGGCGCGCCGGCGGCTGGATCTTTCAGCTCGGTCAGGCTTTCCGCCGCCGCCTTGGCCACGTCGCGATCGGGATCGGCAAGGGCTCCGGCGAGGGCGGACGCCACCGCCGGACCGTCGAAGCCGCCGAGGGCTTCGGCGACCTGCCGGCGCACTCCGGCATCCGGATCGACGGCGATGCCGGTGAGATGCGGGACCGCGTTGGGATCCGCCGTCTCGGCGAGGTCCAGAACCGCGACGCGACGCACGGCCGGATCGGGATCGGTCAGCCTGAGGGCGAGTTCGGCGACATCGCCGAACTCTTCGAAAGGATCGGTCACCGCCATCATGGTCACCGCAGCAGATAGGGGATCTGGACGCTCACGGCGCCGGTCGGGCAGTCGGTCTCGCAGGGCATGCAATACCAGCACTCGTCGTATTTCATGTAGGCCTTGCCGGTGAGATCGCTGATCCGCAGCACATCGAGGGGGCAGACATCGACGCAGACTGTGCAGCCCTTGTCGGCGATGCACTTGGCGGCATCCACGGTGACGGGCACCGTACTCGGGGCGTGGGCAAGGGGCATCGGTATCCTTCTGGACTGACGTCGCGTCGAGGTGTTTGCTCAGGCCTGCTTACGGACGCGCTGGTGGTCGTAAGCACCACGCTCCTCGTCCGCGATGGCCACGATGTAAGGGGTGATGGGCCGCTTCTCGCTAATCATGCGCCCGGCCTCCTTGCGCAGGATGGTGTGGCAGAACCAGTCGGAATCGTTCTTGTCCGGATGGTCCGTGCGGTTGTGATAGAGGCCCCAGCGGCTCTCGGTCCGGTAGAGTGAGGCCGCCGCCGCCATGTCGGCGCAGTCGAGGATCGAGGAAGCCTCAAGGGCTCGCATCAATTCATGGCTGTCGCGGGCGACCATGCGGGTCTCCAGGTCTTCGCGGATCTCGGCGAAGCGGCGCTGGCCAATCTCCATTTTGGCCGTCACCTTGGGCGGCTGCAGGTAGTCGTTCACGAAGCGCCGGGTCTTGTATTCGATCTGGTTCGGCGGAATGCCGTCCTCCCGCCGTGTCGGAGCCAGCACCCGGTCGCGCTCGCGGGCGATGTCCTCGGCCGAGACCTCCGGCCAGTCGATCTCCGCCGCACGGTCTACGGCATGCTCGCCCGCGATGGCACCGTTGGTGAAGGCGCCAAGCATGTAGCTGTGAGGCACATTGGCCATGTCGCCGGCCGCGTAGAGCCCCGGCACGGTCGTGCGGGCGAATTCGTCGACGAAGACGCCGGACGCGCTGTGGCCCGAGCAGAAGCCGACCTCCGAGATATGCATCTCGATCATCCGCTGGCGGTAATTCGTGCCCCGGTTCTCGTGGAAGCGTCCGCGCGAGGGCCGCTCGACCTTGTGCAGGATCGTCTCTATCTCGCCCACCGTGTCGGCATGCAGATGGTCGAGCCTGAGGAAGACCGGGCCCTTCCCGCTCTGCAACTCGTTATAGAATTCCTGCATCATCTGGCCGGACCAGTAATCGCACTCGATGAAGCGCTTGCCCTCGCTATTGGCCGTGTAGGCGCCGAACGGACCCGCCACGTAGGCGCAGGCCGGGCCGTTATAGTCCTTGATCAAGGGATTGATCTGGTAGCATTCGAGGTTCGCGAGACCGGCGCCGGCATGGTAGGCCATGCTGTAGCCGTCGCCCGAATTGGTGGCGTTTTCGTAGGTTCCCCAGAGATAGCCCGATTGCGGCAGACCGAGGCGTCCGGCGGCTCCCAGGCACAGGATCACCGCCTTGGCGCGGATGACCAGAAATTCGGCACTGCGGGTGTTGACCGCCACGGCCCCTGCAATACGCCCATCCGGCGCATTGAGGAGCCGGGTTGCCATGAAGCGGTTCGAGATCAGCACCTGCGCCTTGCGCAATTGCCGGTAGAGCGCCTTCTTCACCGTCTCGCCATTGGGCATCGGTAGGACGTAGGTGCCGAGATGATGCACCTTCTTGACGTCGTAATCGCCGTTACCGTCGCGCTGGAAGCGGATGCCGAAACGGTCGAGTTCCTGAATGATCTCGTAGCAACGCTCCGCGTATTTGTAGACCGGCGCCTGATCACAGATGCCGTCATTCGCGATGGTGATTTCCTTGGTGTACTGCTCGGGAGTGGCGTAGCCTGGGATGACGGCGTTGTTCAGCCCGTCCATTCCCATTGCGATCGCGCCCGAACGCTTCACGTTTGCTTTCTCCAGGAGCACGACCCTGGCTTTCGGGTTGCGCAGCTTGGCCTTCAGGGCTGCCATTGGGCCCGCCGTGCCGCCGCCGATGACCAGCACGTCGCACGCGATCTCCGACGTGGCATCGTGAATCTCATCCATGGCCGGCCTCGGATGTGGTGCTGGCGCCCTCGGCCAGCGTGCGCAGGTAGGACCACGGGAAAATCCCCCGGTCGTGACCGTCGGAGAAGACGAGGTTCACCGCATAGGCGCCCACCGGCAGGACATCGCGGATCACCAGATCCGCCGTTGGGACCGAGGGGACCGCATCCACGGATGCCCGCACCGAGCCTGCGCTCCGACTTCCCGCCCTGAGGGTCGCGGCCGACAGGGACGAGAGGGTGCCGTCCTCCCACCGGACGTCGAGGCGTCTGGACCCTTTCGTCAGTCTGATCTCGCGTGGGATGTCCACCATCGCCTCCTTCTCGTCGAGCCGAAGGCCAGGGAGACCGGCGGCTCGGAACGGTTAGAGCGGAGGGCGTGCCCGGTTGTTAAGAAACTAATTGCCTCGGCGGCGAGCCCGGCCTTAAAGCCAAGCCATCACACCAAGCCTTGCAAGGCGGTTTGCCGCCCGGAGCCTGTCCGTGCCGGCAACGCGAGCGCTGACGTTGCAAACATCCCCCTTTTCAAGCGGATGAGCATGCGTGCCATGACGTCAAACCGAACGCTGTCCGACGGGCGGTTCCAGGTCCCGCTCGTCAGAGTCGGCGGCATCGGGAAACCCTGACATCGGGATTTTCCAGAATATCGTTCCCATATTCGTCACAACAACGAACGCTCATTCTGCTGCATGAAGGCTATACAGAGGCATACGCAATACGCCTCTGGGTTCATCCGCGGATGCAAGCACTGTAGCGGCCAGCCGATGAGCGAAATAGATTTGTATCTCGAAGACAAACGCCGCGCGCTTGATTCTCGCCAAGAGCGCGTCCGGCAGGGCAAGGTTTCCGCGGTGCCCCTGACGGCGCGCGCGTCGGTGGAGGGCCGCAGCGGCGTGCGCCGCATCGGAATTCGCCGGCACGCGATCGTGTCCGACAGCCAGCCCGACTTCGCGGGGTTCGACCTCGGGCCGAGCTCCCCGGAGCTTCAGCTCGGCGTCCTCGGCTCCTGCCTCGCCCATACGATCCTGATCCAGGCCGCCCTTCAGGATCTGCCGATCACCTCCCTGGAGGTCGAGGTCGCGGGGACGTTCGACCCGCGGGCGGGCACGGAGGGCTTCGAGGATATCCCCGTGCATCCGCGGGACCTGACCTACGAGGTACGCCTCGATTCACCGGCCGAACCGTCGACGGTCCAGGCGTTTCGGGCCCGGGTCGAGAAGGCCTGCCCCATCCTCAATCTGCTTCGCCTGCCACAATCCGTGAGCGGCCGCTTCACCCACACCGCGCCCGGCCATGGGGCGGATGCCACTCTACAGGAGACGAACCCGTGACGATGACCCGACGCCGTGTGCCGGCCTTGCTTCTTGCCCTCGGAACGGGCCTCGCGGCCTTTACTGGGGCGGTCGCCGATGAGAGCGCACCCAAGGACTTCCGCATCGGCTATCAGAAGATCGGCCTTATCGTCGTCGCACGCCAGCAGGGCGTGATCGAGAAGCGCTTGGCGTCCCAGGGCACAAAGGTACAGTGGGTCGAGTTCCAGGCGGGACCACCCCTGCTCGAAGCTTTGAGCGCAGGCAGCATCGACTTCGGCTATACCGGCGACGCGCCACCGATATTCAATCAGGCTGCGGGCGGCAATCTCGTTTATGTCGCCGCCTCGGCGCCCTCGGGAGACGGAGAGGCGATCCTGGTCAAGGAGGACTCACCGATCCGCTCGGTTGCCGACCTCAAGGGCAAGAAGATCGCGTTCGGACGTGGCACCTCTGCGCACAACCTTCTCATCGCCGCTCTTGAGAAAGCTGGCCTGACCTTCGCCGACATCACGCCGGCCTACCTGACGCCGGCCGATGCCGGCTCGGCCTTCGCCAACGACAGCGTCGACGCCTGGTCGATCTGGGACCCTTACTTTGCTGTCGCGCAGGCGCGGAGCAAGACACGGGTTCTTGCCACCTCGGGCCAGACCCTCGACGTGTCCGCCTATTTCCTGGCGAACAAGACCTTCGCCGACAAGCATCCGGGCGTCGTGGTCAGCGCCCTGTCGGCACTCTCCGAGGCGGCGGCCTGGGCCGAAGGACATCGCGACGAAGTGGCCCAAGCGCTAGCGACCGTGACCGGTATTCCCTTTGCGATCCAGAAGACGGCTGCGGACCGAACGCAGTTCGGTGTGCGGCCACTTTCCGACCCGATCCTTGCGAACCAACAGGCGACGGCGGACCGGTTCCATCGCCTCGGCCTGATTCCCCGCGCCATCCAGGTCCGTGACGCCGTATGGACACCGCCTCGCACCTGAGCGCGGCGGCCTCGGTCTGTTGCAGAGTTGAATCGCCTTTAGAACGCCCGATGAGACGAATACGACGTCGTTCGGCTTTCGTCCGAAAACTAAGTTGCCGGAAGAACCGCCCGGCAGTAGACGAACAGATGTCGGTATCGATCTTGCTACCCCGTAGAACAATCATCCATTAAATCGAATTAATATAGTATTAAGCCGATCTTATTGCAGTGCAGCTGAAGAATACATTGTTCAATACGTGGACATCGTGGCTTGTCGGGACAGCTCGGCTGTCTTGGCCTTCGGCGTGTGTGACTGGAGGCGGCGGAATGGTGTTAAGAAATATGCGAGGCGTCGCAGGTGTGATGCTAGCGCTCGCGCTAAGTCCGGTATGCGCAGAGCCCGAGCGGCAAGGCGGGACCCTGACCGCGATCGTCCAGCCAGAGCCGGTGATCCTGACCGCGGCGGTCAGTTCAGCCGCTCCAACCGGGGTGGTAAGCGGGACAATTTTCGACGGGCTCGTCGACTACGACCGCGACCTCAAGCCGATTCCGGCTCTCGCCACGGCCTGGGAGACTGCACGCGACGGGCTCAGTCTGACCCTGCACCTGCGCTCCGGCGTGAGCTGGCACGACGGCCAGCCTTTCACGGCGGCGGACGTTAAATGGACCCTCGAGAACGTCTGGACCAAGATCCATCCGCGCGACCAGATCAGCTTTGGCCCAGATCACCTTTGGTAAGGTGACGACCGTCGAGACGCCCGATCCGCTTACCGTGATCCTGCGCCTCAGCCAGCCCCCGCCTGCGATCCTATCGTCCCTCAATAGCAATGGCGCGCAGGTGCTTCCCAAGCACCTCTATGAGGGCACGGACGTGCTCTCGAACCCTTACAATAAAAAGCCGGTCGGCACGGGTCACTCCTCGATGCTGCCGTGGGATACCTGTCGCTCCCGCTGTTTCTCCTGATCTAGGAAGCCGTGTCGCAGGCGGGCATCGTCAACACCGTGCTTTTCCCGCCGCCGACCGTCGTGGCGCAGGCGCTGCACGAATGGCTGATCTCTGGTGAACTGCCGTCGGACCTAGCCGCGAGCCTTGCGCGGGTTCCTGTGGGCTTCCTGCTGGGATCCATCCGGCCGCACCTGTCGAGCACCGCGCGTTGACAAGCAGCCGTCACCCGCCCGCGAGTTCCCGCGTGATGTGCTTCACCGAGGGCGTGACGATGGCCACGAACTGCGCCTCACGCAGTCGCCGGAAGGGTTCGGAGCCTTCGAGATACCCGCGCGCGCCGAACTGAAGCATGGCGGCTTGCGCCGCCTCCAGGGCGAGCCAGGAAATGTCGAGGCGTAGGCGCAGGGTCTCGCGGAACGCGCCCGCCGCCGGGTCGGCATGGCGTTCGGCCGCGTGCACGAACCGCGTCCACAGGTCGGCCGCCCGCGCGTCGATCCCCTCGGCCCCAAGAGGAAGCGCCGCGCCGTCCCGGCTGCCCCGGCCATCCGCGCGCATCAGCGCGGCGACGCCACGGGCGAGCCCCAGTCCCATGCCGGCCTGGAGTAGAACGAAGCCGTTGCGGATGCGGGGGACGAAGGCCGCGGCGTCAGGGGCGATCACGTCGTCGTCAGGCACGAAGGCGTCGCGGACCATCACCGTGTAGGTCCCGGTGCCTTCGAGGGCTACGAAGCGGGCATTGGCTGCGATGGCAACCCCTTCCTGGCCTGCCGCGAACACCGCCATGACACGGCGGCCGTCGTCCAGGGCGAAGATGCTGGCGAACGGGTGACCGGGGCCGAGATTGGAGACCCAGGGCAAGCGCCCGCGCACCCTGTAGCCGCCTGGCACCCGTCGACCCGTGAGGGCGAGGGGCTCGATGCCGGCGAACGCCTTCATCGGATTAGACAGTCCGGTGCCGCCGAGGCGTACGCCGTTGGCGATGTCGGCCAGATGGCGGTCGCGAGCAGGCGCATCGCCATGGGCGAGGTACCAGGCAAGGGCGTCCTGGCACCAGACGCAGAAGGCCGTCGACAGGCAGGCGGCCCCCACCGCCGCCATCGCTTCCACGGCTCGGATCAGTCCCTCGGGTGTACCCTGCGTGTGGTGGGCATAGGCACCGGCTGCGCCGAGGCCGCGCAGCACGCCGTCTGGATAGAGCCCCCCGTCGATCGCACCGACGATCGGCGCGAGTTCGTCACGCACGACGCCGGCGACGTCCCGAGGGACTTCGGGAAGCGCCGCGGGGCGGGCGAGGGCCGCGCTCATCGATTGCGGACGAGGCTGACGGCGACGGGATTCCTGACCGTGTTGAGCACCGGCGACCAGTCACCCGCATGGGCCACGAGGTCGTCGAGTTCGGCTTGGCTCGCACCCTCGATGTCGAGGCGCGCAGTCAGGCGCACGGCAGTGAGGCCGACGGTCTTCGGCGACAGGTCGCCCGTCCCCCAGACCGAGGTGATGTTGATATCCCCCTCGCTCTCGATCTCGATGCCGCGCACGGTCCAGCCGCGCGCGACTGCGTTGGCTTGGAGGCCAACCGCCACGCAGGTGCCGAGGGCTGCGAGCAGCGCCTCGGTGGGGTTCGGGGCGGTGTCATCGCCGAGGAGGCCGGGCGGCTCGTCCACCACGTGGGCGTCGAGGTTGCGCACGTAATTGAGATGGCGGAAGCGCCGACCCTCGGCGATGGTCCGGGCGCGCACCGTGCGAACGGCCGTCGGATCGGCGCGGCCCTTCTCCGACAGGGCCGCCAGGGCGTCCCGGTCGATGGTCTCGAAAGTCTGGACGATCTCTCTCACGGAGGCGGACGACATGGGCGTTCCTTTCAGGTCGCGGGAATCCAGCGGGCGCGGGCAGCGAGCCGTCCGAGGCCGGCGTCGAGGGCGTAGCCGATCAGTCCGATCAGCAGGACGAGGGCCGCCAAGCGGTCGTACGAGAGGGTGTCGCGCGCATCGTTGATGGCATAGCCGAGGCCGCTAGTGACCCCGAGATACTCGGCCGGCACGAGCACGATCCAGGCGACGCCGAGCGCTAGGCGCAGGCCCGTGAGGATGTCCTGCAGCACCGCCGGAACCACGATCCGGTGCAGGGTGGCGATCCGGCCGCCGCCGAGGTTGCGCGCGAGGGTGAGCCAGATCGGATCGATCCGCTTCACGCCGGCCGCGGTCGAGAACAGGATCGGCCAGATCGCGGCGGCCGCGATGAGAAACACGATGGCGCCCTCCCAGGTCGGGAAGGCCAGCACCGCCACCGGCATCCAGGCCAGCGGCGAGACCATGCGCAGGAGCTGGAAGGGGGGCTGCAGGGCGCGTTCGGCCAGCGGCGAGGCCCCGACGAGCAATCCGAATGGCACCCCGAGCACGAAGGCGTAGGCGAGGCCTTGGCCGATCCTGGCAAGGCTCGGCAGCGCGGCCCGCCAGGCCTCGCCGGAGGTGAGAAGATCGGCGAACGACGCGATGGCCGGTCCGGGAGCGAAGCCCGCGAAGGCGGTATAGGCCGGATCGTTCGCGAGGAAACGGCCGGCCGCGAACCACAGCAAAAGGATGGTGCCGACACCGAGAAGCGGCGCTGTCCAATGCAGCACGCCGGCAAAGGATCGGCTCTCCGGCCAGGCGCGCGCGGACGTGGGGCCGCCGATGTCCGATGGTGCGGACTTCATGAGGCCCACGGTCATAGCGACAGCGTCTCGGTGCGGTCGGTGCCGGACCCGGGGAACGCATCCGGGAAGCGCTTGAGGGATGCGGCCACGAAGCGGTCGTCGACGAGGTCGCGCGCGACGAAATCCGGATCGAGCCCGTTCAGGAAGGTCGCGTCGCCCTCCACCACGGTCCGGCCCATGGCCTCGACGATCAGGCGGGTCGCGGACGGGTAGGGCCAGGGCTGGAAGTCGATGCGGCTCGCCGCCCAGTCCGCGTGGCGGATGGCACCGCTCGCCGCATAGGCGGGACCGTAATCGGTCATTGCCTTGACCACCACGTCGGCGGCCATCGGCAGGTAACCGCGTCCGTCCTTCGAGATGAGCCGGGCCACGGCCTCCTTGTTGGCGGACGCATAGGCCTGCGCGCGCACGATGGCGTCGATGGCCTTGCCCGTCCATTCGGGGCGCTCCACCGTTGTCCGCTCATGGGCGACGACCACGCAGCAGGGGTGATTTTTCCAGATGTCCCCGGTGAAGCGCAGCATCCGGGCGCCGGCCTTGATCTCGCCGAGCGCATTGAACGGCTCGGCCACGATGTAGCCGTCGACCTTGCCGGCCGCCAGCGCCGCCGGCATCTCGGGTGGCGGCAGGATCTGGAGAGCGCATTCACCTGGGCCCGCCTCGCCCCGGATCACCGGCGTGATGCCGGATTCACGCAGCGCGTACTGCAGCACTACGTTGTGCATCGAGTACCAGTACGGAACCGCGACCCGCTTGCCGGCGAGCCCCCTGAAGTCGGTGATGCCGCCCTTGCCCCCGACGACGATGCCGGAGCCGTTGGTGTGGGCCCAGGCCAGAACCTTGACCGGGAACTTGTTGTTGTAGCGCATCCAGACCGGGATGGGCTTGAGCAGGTGGGCGAGGTTGAACTTGCCGGCGGCGAAGCCTTCGACCAGGGCCGACCAGGACCGCACGGGGGTTGGCTCGGCCACCTTGAGGCCTGCCTCCTCGAAATAGCCCTTGGCGTGGGCGACCAGGAGGGCGGTGGCGTCGGTGATCGGAAGGTAGCCGATGCGCACCACATCGTCGTCGGCCGCGTGCACGGCCCGGCTCGACAGGCCGAGGCCGGCACCACCCAGCAGGGCGGCGAGGCCGCCGCGCGCGAGGCTGTCGAGGGTGTCGCGGCGGGTCCAGTCCGCGCGCGTCCATTCATGCGTCCAAAGGGCGGAGAGGTCGTCGGGAGCGGTCATCAGGAGGGTCCGGTTCACGCCGCTTCGCGGTCGACGGGGAGGGGTGATGCGCCGAGCCGCGCCCTCAGTTCGACCGCGGATCGGACGGGGAAATCCGCGACGATCACGGCGGGAGTGCCTGCAAGAACGAGGGCACGTTCGGCCAGAGCTGCGACGTCGGCCGGATCGTGGGTCACGATCACGAGCGTCAGGCCACGCTCGCTCGCAAGGCGCTTCACGTCCGCGCGCAGGGCGGTCCGCATCTCCGGATCGAGGGCGGAGAACGGCTCGTCGAGGAGGAGGAGGCGCGGCCGGCTCGCGAGCGCCCGCGCCAGGGCCACGCGCTGCTGCTGGCCGCCCGAGAGCTCATGTGGCTTGGCATCGACCCTGTCGGCCAGGCCGACTTCTCCGAGGATGCGCAGTGCGTCCGCGCGGTCGCCGCCGGGGCTTCCCAGGGGTCGGCCGGACAGGCGGGCCGGCAGCAGCACGTTGTCGAGGACGCTCGCCCAGGGCAGCAAGGCGGGCCGCTGGAACATCATCGTGCCCCCCGGGACGGGGCCCTTCACGCGCGCACCGTTGATCGTCAGGTCACCGGAGGATGGTGGGACAAGGCCGGCGGCGATCTGCAGCAGCGTCGACTTCCCGACGCCGGACCGCCCGACGATGCCGATCCGTTCACCGGGGGCGATCCTCAGCGAGATCCCATTGAGGATCGGTCGGCCGCCGCGCCGGAAACCAACGGCATCGAAGACGAATTGTGGCGATGGCGCAAGATTTTCAGGCACAGGGAATGGTACGCCGAACCGAGAGTTTTTCATCGAGCCAAGACCATCAAGTCTCGTCTCTAGAACATGAAGGCCTCGGCGAGCTAAGTCGATAGATTAATATAATAAAAATCGAGGCCGAAGTAGAAGGCGACTTCCTGAGTTTCGGAGTAACGAAGAAAAACCTCTCCCTATTGGCTGCATGATACCCAGCGCGCCTACGAGTGAAGCCTTTCACAGCTGGAGACGCGATCGGGTTTCATTCGGCACCGGTGCGAGGTCGACCGTGACCGATATCGTCAGAGTTCGCGTGGGCCGCGCTTCATCGAGTTGGATGCGCTCTGGAAGGCCCACGAACTCGACGATCTGGCCTCGACGGCGGTCGAATCGAATTCTGCGACAACCGCGGCCGTGAAGCAGCCGATGCACTTCCAAAGGAAAAACCACTTGGGTCCTTGTGTGAAGATGCTGGCGCTATGGTAGGCCTACAAGGACGAGCCCAAGGCGAAATCGCTCCTGGGAACATCGCATGTCTGAAGCCAGGTTCTTCGTCGATCTACCGCGACCGCATCGTCGGCGCCTTCGCAGTCAACAGCACGGCCCGCCACGCGAGTAACGCGTCGGTACGGCCTGAGGCAGGCATGCGATACCGACCCGCCGCGACCGCATGCGCCTCGGCGCCTTCCCATATCCCGGCGGCCTGACGATCTCGGTAGCCCGAGGAGGACCGAACTTCGAGGTCACGGTCTGTTCCGTTCAGCTTGAAAGTCAGCAGGCTAACGAAAGCCTCCTCTTGCCGAGGTTCTGACCTCGATCGTGCCGTAAGCCCGCGCCGGTAGCGAGTTGGGGGATAGATCGCTGGGTTCAGGCCGGAACTCGAACCTCCGGGCTATCCGCGAAACGGCTCGGCGGCCGGGCGAGACCGAGATGGTCCCGCAGAGTGATTCCCGAATAGGCGGTGCGGAACAGGCCGCGCTTCTGGAGGATCGGCACAACGGCGTCTACGAAGGTCTCCAGACCGTCGGGCAGCACGTCGGGCATCAGGTTGAAGCCGTCCGCCGCTCCGGCCCGGAACCACGCCTCGATGTCGTCGGCCACGGCCTCCGGCGTGCCTACGATGATGCGGTGGCCGACACCGCCTCCGAGGGCCCGCAGCAATTCACGCACCGTGAGGTTGTCGCGACGGGCGAGCGCCACGGTTCCGAGGAACATGGTGTGGTTGGCATTGGCGGGCAGTGGCAGCGCGTCCGGCAGCGGCTTGTCGAGGGCGAGGCGCTCCGGTGCGATCTGGAGCGTGCCGGCGAGACGAGCCAAGCTGTATTCGAGGGGAACCAGATCCCATAACTCGTCCTGGCGGCGGCGCGCCTCCGCCTCGGTGCTGCCCAGGATGGTGGTGAGCCCCGGCAGGATGACGAGGGAATCCGCCGGGCGCCCGAAGCTGGCGGCCCGGGCGCGCAGATCTTGCGCATAGGACACTCCATCCGGGATGGTCTGCGACAGGGTGAAAACCGCCTCGGCGGTGGCCGCCGCCAGATCACGTCCATCCTGCGAGCCGCCGGCCTGAACCGTCACCGGGCGGCCCTGGGGTGAGCGCGGCACGTTGAGGGGCCCGTCGACGGAGAAGTGAGTGCCCCGGTGGCGGATGGCATGCACCTTCCCCGGGTCGACGAAGCGGCCGCTGGCTTTGTCGCCGATGAGGGCATCGTCCTCCCAGCTGTCCCACAGGGCGTGAGCGACCTCGACGAATTCCCGGGCGCGCGCGTAGCGCGTCCCGTGCTCGACGGCAGCGGTCAGCCCGAAGTTCCGGCTCGCGGCGGCATCGGCCGTGGTGACCACGTTCCAACCGACCCGTCCGCCGCTCGCGTGGTCCAGTGATGCGAAGCGGCGGGCGAGGTTGTAGGGCTCGTTATAGCTGGTCGAGGCCGTCGCGATCAGCCCGATCCGCGCCGTGGCCGCGGCGATGCTGGCCAGCACGATGGTGGGCTCCAGGGCATTGAACGGGCGGTAATCGAGGCGGTCCGAGATCGAGGGGGTGTCGGCGAGGAAGATCGCGTCGAACAAGCCCCGCTCGGCGACCTGGGCGACCCGGACGTAATGGGCGATGTCGACGAAGGCGTCGGGCTGACTGCCGGGCAAGCGCCAGGCCGACGGGTACACGCCCGAATGCAGCAGGTTCACGTTGAGATGCAGCTGGCGTGGAGACATCGGGAAGGTGATCCGTCGATCGCGGGGTGGGACGTGTCAGGGCGAGCGTGGCGCGGTGCGGTCATGTCCGGGAGACGATCCGGTTCTTCGCGCCAATGCGAGTCGAAGTTTTCGTCTCCGCAACGCCGGCTCGGCGCTGGTAAGTTTCCAAATAGCGCGATGCTGTCGGTTGCCTGGTATTTCCCAGTTGATTTTGGCTTCTACGTCGCACTAGATCACGCCAGCAACAACTAGACCGATCAAGATCAGAGATGAAGTCAAAAAATTCCCTCAGCATCAATTAGGGAATGTTTTGCTCGCGTTGAGTCTGGTCGTAGACAAAGCATATCCCGAGCTGAGATTGATGAAAAAATTCGTTTCCTTGCTTGCGCTGGCCACGATCTCCGCGACCGGGCTCGCTCCTCTGTCACCCGTCGATGCTGCGGAACCGCAGCCTCGGCCCGGCGGCACCCTCACCTGGGGCGTGACGACGGAGCCGTCCTGCTTCGATCCGCATCGCTCGTCGCAGCAGGCCGCCTTCTTCGTGGCGCGCAACTACATCGACTCGCTGGTCGGCAAGAGGGCGGACGGGACCTTCGCGCCCTGGCTCGCCACGGAATGGACGATATCGCCGGACGGAAAGGTCTATACCTTCACCTTGCGCGAGGACGTCATCTTCCATGACGGTGAGGTGTTCGATGCGGCGGCGGTGAAAGCGAATTTCGACTTCGTGAAAAACCCCGCCAACGCAGCGAACGCCGTCGCGCTGCTCGAATATTTCAGCTCGGCCGAGGTGATCTCACCGCACGTGGTCAGGCTCACGCTCTCGAAGCCGGATTCGACGTTTCTTGAATCGGTTTCCAACGTCAAACTCGGCCTGATCTCGCCCAAGTCCCTGGCCAAGGGCGATCTCTGCGGCGGCGGTCCGTCCCTGGCCGGCACCGGCCCGTTCGTCTTCGAGCGCTACGTGCGCGGCCAGTCGGCGAGCTTCGTGCGTAATCCGCGCTACGCCTGGCCCCCCGGCTACGCGGCCCGTCGGGGACCGGCCCATCTCGACGGGTTCAGCTTCCGGTTCCTGCCCGAATACGCCGTGCGCACCGGCGCCCTCACGTCGGGGCAGGTAGACGTCATCGAGGGCGTTCAGGCCACCGACGTGTCCCTGTTCGCGGACGATCCGCAGTACCGGCTCCTCATCGGCCCGTCGGGTGCCAGCACGTCCTTCACCCTCAACATCAACTACACCCGGGCGCCGGCCGACGACATCCGGGTTCGACGCGCCCTACGCGACGGGTTCGATCCCGAGCCGATCGTGCGTCAGGTCTATCTCAGTCACGTGAAGCGGGCCTGGTCGATCATCGGGCCGGCCAACCCGGCCTACAACAAGGCTCTGGTGGGGGCCTGGGGCAACGACATCGCGGGCGCGAACCGGCTGCTCGACGAGGCCGGGTGGACGCAGCGCGACGCGCAGGGGTTCCGCACCCGGGAGGGCCGGCGCCTCACCCTCGATGTCGGGTATCCGCAACCCTACGTGCGCGACAACCGGGAGATCCTCATCCAGGGCATCCAGGCGGCCTTGCGCAAGAACATCGGGTTGGACCTCAACCTGCGCATCGTCACGGCGGGCGAGTACGCCAAGGGCAACGCCACCGGCACTTGGTCGATCTATCCCAACACCGACAACCCCGCCGACCCGGCCCGCGAATTATGGGACATGCTCGGCTCGAAGGGCTTCCTCTACACGAAGGTGCCCAATCCCGACCCGGAGATCACCGGCCTGATCGATCAGGCCCTCCAGGCGACGGACCCGGTCGCCAAGCGCGCGCTCACGGACCGCATCCAGGTCCTGGGCGTCGAGAAGGCGTTCATCGTCCCCCTGTTCGCGCCGAGCTGGTTCCTGGCTGCGAAGACGGCCGTGCGCGGGCTGGGCTTCGAGGCGGGGCTCGACTCGCCGTCGAACGCCTACGACGTCTGGATCGCAAAGGAGTAGCCCCCATGGGTTCGCGCGCCCTCTGGTCCCGCGTCGTCGCACGCCTGGGCACGAGCGTCATCGTCGCCTGGGCCAGCGTCACGGCGGCCTTCCTCGCCCTCCATGCGCTCCCGGGCCGGATCGAGGACATCCTGGCGGGCGACATCGATACCCCGGGGCTGCGCGAGGCCATCGCCGCCGAATGGGGGCTCGATCAGAGCCTGCTCGCGCAATATTGGGCCTTCCTATCCCGCATCGCCGGCGGCGACCTCGGCACTTCCTACGTCCTGCGCCAGCCCGTACGCGAGATCGTTGGCTCGCAACTCTGGCCCACGGTTCAACTCGCACTGATGGCAGGCATGCTGGCGGTGGCGCTCGCCGTGGCGGTGGCGCTTCTCACCGCCGGGCGGGGCCGGCTGTCCCGGAAGGTCGCCTCCGCCATTGAACTCGTCCTGGCCTCCACCCCGGTCTTCTGGATCGGCATCCTGCTGCTGATGCTGTTCTCCTTCACCTTGCGGTGGTTTCCGGTCTCGGGAGCGAATGGCTGGCAATCCCTGGTCCTACCCGCGATCGCCCTGGCGCTGCCCACCGCCGGCCTTCTGGCGCAGGTGCTCCGGGAGGCCGTCGAGAAGGCCCTCGACCAGCCCTTCGTCACCACGATCCGCGCCCGTGGGGTCGGCGAACTCACGATCCGGACCCGCCACCTCCTGCGTCATGCCTCACTGCCGGCCGTCACCCTCGGCGGCTGGCTGATCGGTGGGCTGCTGGGCGGCGCGGTCATCACCGAAAAGGTGTTCGGCCGGCCGGGACTCGGCAGCGTCACCCTTGGCGCGGTGCTGACTCATGACGTTCCGGTGGTGCTCGCGGTCGTGCTCCTCGCTGCCTTCATTCACGTTGCAGCCTCGACGCTCCTCGACATCCTGTACCTACTGATCGACCCGAGATTGAGGACCGCATGACTGCTTCCGCTCGCATCGTTCCTCCCTCTGGCCTGCTCCACGATCCCGGCGCGCCCGCGCGGGCCGGACATGATCCCGCCAGTGTCGCGTTGAACCGGCACCGCGCCTATCCGCTTCCCGTCCTGGGCTCTGCCCTGTTCCTCGCCGCCCTTTTCGCTGTGGCGGCGGCGCCCGGCCTCTTCACGGCCCACGACCCGCTGGTTGGCGATGTCCTGGAGGGCCTGAAGGCGCCGGACTGGGCCCATCCCTTCGGCACCGACCGGCTCGGCCGGGATGTCCTCGCCCGCACCTTGTACGGGGCCCGCTACTCCCTGCTGATCGGCCTCGGTGGCATGACGGTCTCGGTGCTGGCGGGCGTCTTCCTCGGGATCCTGGCCGGCCAGCGCAACCGCTTTCTGGATGAGGTGACCTCGCGCCTCTTCGACGTGCTCTCGTCGTTTCCCGGCGTTCTCCTCGCCATGTTGGTCGTCACCTTCCTCGGCCAGGGCATGCTCAACATCGCCCTCGCGGTGGGCATCGCGGGCATTCCGAAGTTCGGCCGCATCGTGCGCGCCCAGACCCAACTGGTCCGCGATGCCGATTACGTGACGCAGGCCGCCATCTACGGGCTCGGCCGGCGCCAGATCTTCCTCCGACACGTGCTGCCGAACGTTCTGGTGGCGGTCCCGGTGATCGCCACCGTGTATATCGGCAGTACCATCCTGACCGTGTCGGGCCTTAGCTTCCTCGGCCTCGGCCCACAGCCGCCGACCCCCGAATGGGGTGTCATGCTGGCCGAGAGCCGCGATGTTCTGCGCGTCGCCTGGTGGCCGGCGGTGTTTCCGGGCGCCGCCATCACCCTGACGGTCATCGCCTTCAGCACCGTCGGGGTCTTCCTACAAAAGCGCTTTGAGGGACGCATCGCATGAAGGGCGCGGCCGAGGCCTCAGCCACCGGCGCGCTTCCGCCGCTGGTCGACATCCGCAACCTGTCCATTGGCTTCGGTGGGCCGCCCATCGTCCAGGGGGTCGATCTCGTCGTCCGGGCCGGAGAGTGCGTCGCGCTCGTCGGCGAGTCCGGGTCCGGCAAGAGCTTGACGGCGCGCAGCCTCCTGAACCTCGCTGGCGCGGGCGCGACGGTGGAGGCCCACCGCTTCCGCCTCCAGGGTCGCGATGCGAAAGCCTTCGGGGCCGCCGACTGGCGCCGCCTGCGCGGCACAGTGACGGGCCTCGTGATGCAGGACGCCCTGGTCTCGCTCGATCCGCTGCGCACCATCGGGCAGGAGGTGGCGGAGGTCCTGTCCGAGCATCGCCTCCTGGCGGGACGGAAAGCCATCGGCGCGCGCGTCCTCGACGTCCTGGCCCGGGTGGGAATTCCGGACCCGGAGCACCGCGCCCGCCAATATGCTCACCAGCTCTCCGGGGGGCTGCGCCAGCGCGCCCTCATCGCCTCGGCCATCGCGGGCGAACCCGACCTGATCATCGCCGACGAGCCGACCACCTCTCTCGACGTGACGGTACAGGCGCAGGTTCTGCAGGTGCTCGCGGGGCGGGTGCGGGCGGGTGCGGGGCTCCTGCTCATCAGCCACGATCTCGCGGTGGTTGCCGGGATCGCGGACCGGGTACTGGTCATGCGGCACGGCCGGGTGGTCGATAGCGGGCCAACGGCGGAGGTCCTAACGCGGCCGCGCCACCCCTATACCAAGGGTCTGATCGCGGCGATTCCTTCCTCCGCCTCGCGGGGTCGCCGGCTCACCGGGGCGGCTCAGGCAATTCACCGGGATGGTGGCGATCCGAGACCCGCTCCCCGCCAGGAGGTCGTCCTAGAGGTGCGCGGGATCGCAAAGCATTACGCGGGGGCCGCGGGCTATGGCCGCCCGGCCTTCGCCACGAAGGCCCTCGACGATGTGAGCTTCGTGGTGAAGGCCGGCGAGGTCGTGGGCCTCGTGGGTGAATCCGGCTCGGGAAAGTCGACCTGCGCCAAAATCGTCCTCGGTTTGCTGGCGCCGGATCGTGGCAGCGTCCGCCTCCTTGGGCAGCCCTGGAGCGGCATCCCGGAAACGCAGCGGCGCGGCCTTCGCCCGCGCCTGCAATACGTCCCGCAGGACGCTCTGAGCAGCTTCGACCCGCGATACCGCGTTTCCGACATCATCGGGGAGAACCTCGCAAGTCATGCACGCGCGGACAGGGCCACGCGCGTGGTCGAACTTCTCGAGCAGGTCGGCCTGGCCGCCGACATTGCCGCCCGCAACCCGTCCTCCTTATCGGGAGGTCAACGCCAGCGCGTCTCGATAGCCCGGGCGCTGGCAGCCGAGCCGGCCCTCATCGTCTGCGACGAGCCGGTCTCGGCCCTCGACATCGGCATCCAGGCCCAGGTACTCGATCTACTCGCGGATCTGCGGGCGCGCCTCGGAACGGCGCTCCTATTTATCTCACACGACCTTGGGGTCATTCAGCATCTCGCGGACCGCGTACTCGTCTTCTACCACGGGAAGCTGGTGGAACAGGGTCCGGTGGGCGAGATCCTGACACATCCGACAGATGCCTACACGAAAGCGCTTCTAGCCTCTCAGCCACGCCTCGAACTGGACCAAGCTTTCGCATGAGCCGAGCTTTCGCAAGCAGGTTCCTGACAGTCGGGGCTCTGCGCAGGCTCATGGTCTCTACGAACGACCGCTTCTGGGAATTGTGTAGGGTTGCTCGTACGGCGCAGTTGGGTCGGCTGAGGAATGTCCGCTTCGAGGCGGGCTGCCAGGATCCTGTTGCCCCCTACCTGCAGCGGACTTGCTGGGTCCCATGGGGATGCAGACTTGATCAGTCGATGGCGGTAGGTAGGCGTCCAGTACGAACGGGGCGGCGGCCGTCAAGATCGCCTGTGTCGCGGCGCCCATGACCACCGGGAGGTCCGGTCCGGCGAGGTTGGCCAACCCGACATGGTCACGGTGGCCGTGTGAGAGAATGAGGGCCTTTAGATCACCGCCGCCGGCCATGCCATCCACGGATGGGTAGCAAGACACATCATCCGGTTCGCCGTCTAGCGGAAGGCCGAGGTCGAGGAGGATGCGCGCGCCATCGTGGGCCAATTCCACACAGGTACCGCCGATCTCACGCGCCCTGCGGTGGATACGAACCTGCATCGAATGGACGAGCCCCATACGCCGCACCGATTGCGCAACGGGGATAACCGTCTCGTCTCAGGTTCTCGCAGCAATTGTATCGCAGATATTCGATGGTTTCCCCGGGTGCAAGCTGTTCGCGTCCGCGTCATGGACGAACGAGCCCGCGTGGCGTGGCATCTGCGGCGATTGCGGGTTGAACGGGGGCTGTCTCAGAAGGCGCTCGCCGTTGATGCTGGCGTGGACCGTGGGTACGTAAGCGGCATTGAGCGTCGTAGCTTCAACCCCACCGTAGACATTCTAGATCGCCTCGCGTCCGCTCTGTCGGTCGATGTCTCGAAGCTTTTTGCGTTGCCTGCCGACAACGAACAACCTCCGTCGCCACTGAGACCCGGGCGCCGCCGAAGCTGAACGGCCAAAGCACCGGGGAGGGGTATATCCCGCTACTGAACCGATCCTCAGAAGGTACAAATCTTATGAAGCGAGTATCCGACTGCCGGTGCGAACGACTGCAGATGTCCGCCAGCGTCGTTAGGGCTGAAAATAGGGCCGACAGTGGCGCGCCATAAAAACATCAGCAAAAACAACAACTTATGCGTACGTCTGGCGGACCGTGCCCGACGATGATGAGCACTACGTCTACGCTATAGCCCTCTAACGCGGCCGCCTTTGGTCCGTTCGCGCGGGCAAGAGGCCGTTTGCACGAAACCAGGCCACTTCATCGCGCAGCGTTTCGATGACCGGGCGGAATTCTAAACCCAACTCTCGTTTGCTTTTGGCGGGATCGTAGCGAGAGCGGTCATTCTCCGTCGCGATGGTGCGCGCCATGGCCCAGCTCAACAGCACCGGCTTGCCGGTCATTCGGGCATAGAGCTCATTACCAGCGCCGATCAGGTAGAGAAGACTGAGCGGAACGCGCCGGGCCGGTGCCTTGGCCCCGGTCGTCTGTGCGATCAACGGCAGCAGATCGGCCATGGTCATGTGCCGACCGGCGGCAAGGTAGCGTTCATTCCGTCTTCCCTGATGGTTAGCAAGGATCATCGCCCGCGCCACATCTCGTGCATCGACCACAGAGAAGGACCCGGGGGGAACGCCCGGCAGGCGCTCAAGCGCCACATCCAGGATGGTCTGACCTGCCGATGTCGGTCCGATATCGCCCGGCCCGTGCATCCAACCGGGGAGCACCATGGCCGCCCAGAAATCGGGATGTGCATCGAGAAAGTCGAGCACCACGCGGTCCGCCAGGATCTTGCTGCGATAATAGTCGTCAGCGTCCCGCTCATCCCGCAGCATGGTCTCATCAATGATCTGTCCGGGTGCGCCGCGCAGCACGGCAACCGAACTGGTGTGGACGAAGCGACGCACGCCGGCGTTCCATGCGTGATCGAGCAGGGCGCGGGTGGCCTCGACATTGGCCGCGTAGAGCGCATCCCAATGGCGGCCACCCTTGTAGGAATCCCGGAAATAAGCCGCAGTATGGAAAACCACATTGGCGCCCCGAAGCGCATCCGCGAAACCAGGCACATCGAGCATGTCGCCGGTGACGATCTCCAGATCCAGTCCACCGAACTGCCGCGCTGCTTTTTCAGATGAGCGCACCAGCGCCCGCACGTGCCAACCTTCGGCGATCAATTCGCGCACCAGATTGTTGCCAAGAAGGCCGGTTGCCCCCGTCACGAAGGCAATAGGTGGCCGGGAAGTGATATTGGGATCGTTTGACATGAAAATGTTCCACAATTGAGGGAACACGCTCTATAAGTCTGGACCACGGTCCATGGTCAAGAGTTTGAGAGGCAAAATGCTGATAGGAGAATTTGCACAGCGGACGGGACTGAGCCAGGACACCGTTCGCTTTTATGCTCGTAAGGGCCTGCTCACGCCACAGCTCGGCGTAAAGGGAGGACGCAACCCTTATCAGGTGTTCACTGAACGCGATGCCTCGACGGCCCGGATGATTCGGTTCGCGCAATCTCTGGGTATGTCCCTCAAGGAGATCGCGGAGATTGCCACGGAACTGCAACGCGAGGGGCTCTCACAGGCACGTGAAGTCGAGATCATGGAAGTTCAACTTGCGAAACTGGAGCAGAAGGCGGCCGAACTGGCCGAACTGACCAAATACCTGCGGGCCAAGCGGGATTGGGTCGTGCGCGGCAAGCCGGGCAATGAACCGCGATTTACCGATGAGATGCTTTGCCTGGCTTCAACACTGCCCAGCTTTAGTTAACTGCGCGAATCGGCGGCGTTTGCGTCGTCATCGCGCAGAAAATCGCGCCATAGTGTGGAATCGGCGGGTTTGGCGGAAGGGGTGTCCGCTCTCATAATAAGAATTCATCCATGATATCAATATCATAACCCGGCAACTGACAAACTTACCCACGTTATTACCCATGCCTATCACTCGAATGGCACCGAATAGCTATGAAGACAGGCGAACATGGCGGGCCGAAAGTTAAGTCTACGTTATTGTATAGTTTGTCACGAACGGTAAAGTTCAGACTCGCTCACCAAAGAGTTGCCTGCTCTCGATACTACGTTGTAGAGTGCGCGGCACGTTCCCGCCGGCTCGACATTCTCAGCAGAATCAGCGCCGATTATGGCCATTATCAATGCCCAGATTGTCCGGCCTGCGCGTCAGCCATTGGAGTGTACCGGTAGAGCCGCATCAGATGTGGCAACGAGACGGGTGCGATGGGAGACGTTGACGCCGGCCGGGAATATGCCAAGACCGTGCTACGAGCACAAACTCTAGAAAGGCACGTCGCACGAAGCACTGGGCCCTCCGAACCGTTAGGTTAGGCGCGCCGAGTCTTACCAATCTAAGCACTTAATGAAAAGATAGGACCGACAAAATTTCTTTGCAGATGCAATGAAGTGCATTAACCTTACACTGGGGAACGGACGTTACCCCGTGACAAAATCAAAATAAAAAAGGATAAAGATATATATTATTACAGATAAAATTCCGCCGAGTCAATGCATCAAACGTATGAATACAACTTCGTCCAAGACTTAACGCTAGCAATAAACAAAGGGAATTTGTAGTATGAGCGAGTTGGGCATTAGTTTTTCATCAGGCGGAGAAGAAAATAGAGTACTAACTTTTAAAACTGCCGATTTCTTCAAATCTGCATCAAAATTCCTCATTAAAATGGCGGCAGGCAGTTACACAGATGCACTAGCAGAACTTCCAGATGTAGGGGCATCAATTGGAGTAACAACGTCTCCACAAGAGAGGGTGGGCAACTTAATTACCAGGGCCATACAGAGAGCTTTAAAAATTATCCTTACTGACATAGTCAACGAAAGTTCGAACATAAGTTCCGATGTATATGCCGCTTCTTTTATTGGGCTTTCTGAGAACACAATAATTTCGGTTGATAATGATTTTTTGTCAAATCCGAATAAAATGAATATAATACCTATACTGCAAAATGACATCATACATTGGCTAACAGCAATCGACACGCCTTCGAATGACATAAAAAATGTTATGACTCGCCTTCCTTCAGTGTTTACAAGATGTCTTCATGATGAATGGAGATCAAATCCGACCTATTATAAAGAAATACTTGAGGCCATAGAAAGTCCTTTCATAGGTGCGGCCGTCTTAGAGCAAGACTGGAATCGCTATCGCTCATATCTCAACTCAGTTGTCAACGAGCGGGTTTTTGACGAAACATTTGGCTTGGCCCAAATATTCATACCGCCCAGATGTTTTTATAATAAACGGCAAGACTCTGCGGATAGAACACTTAGATTTTCAGATGCAAAAACACATCGCTCAGACCCAATACGGATAATTGACTGGGCTGAAAGAGAGATAAACCATTGGATTTCAAAAGAAGATAAAGATTTTTCGATTCGAGTCATAGCCGGTGGTCCAGGCTCCGGCAAATCTTCTTTTGCCAAAATTTTAGCCGCTAAGCTTGCCCACGAAACCCGGAAAGTACTATTCGTTCCACTTCACCAAATCGATTTAGAAAGTGGACTTGTCCGCGCAGTTGCGGATTTCTTTAAACAGGCTGGTCACTTCGGCACTGACCCTCTTACAGAAGACGGTCAAAAGCCTCTAGTTTTGATCCTTGACGGGCTTGATGAAATTCAATTGCAGGGGAAGGCAGCGCAAGAATCTGCACAGGGCTTCGTAAATGAGTTAATTAGGTATGTTGAGCGTGTAAACACTATCCATTGTCGACTTCTTTGCTTGATAACAGGCAGAGATTTAGCTGTACAGTCTGCGGATAGCGCATTCCGCACTGAAGGACAAGTAATTCATTTGGTGCCGTACTCCCTTGCAGCAGAGTCACGTGCGAATTTCACAGACAGGGACGACCTATTTTCGTTGGACCAAAGAGATGAATGGTGGAAAAAATATGGAGAACTTACTGGACTTAACTACGACTGCATGCCGGACAACCTCAGAAAAGGCGAAATGAATGAGGTAACCTCTCAGCCACTACTGAACTATCTTGTAGCATTAGCCCATCGCCGTGGACTAAAGCTAGATGAGACAACTAACATAAATTCAGTTTATGGCGACTTATTACAAGCAGTATATGTGCGTGGCTGGGCGAGGAACAATCACCCTAGCGTGAAAGACGTGCCATATCAGTCATTCGTTCGTCTACTTGAGGAGGTTGCCTTAGCTGTATGGCACGGTGCTGGCCGGACGACGACGATTGCAGAGGTGGAACTACATTGTCAACAAAGTAAAGTTGGCGCCTTACTACCCTCCTTTGAGTCCGGCATTTCATCAGGAGTGTCCTCTCTCCTTCTAGCATTTTACTTCCGACAAAAAGGTCGACGAGATAACGGCGAGAAAACGTTCGAATTTACCCATAAGACTTTTGCGGAGTATTTAATATCGCTTAGAGTAGTGCGCCTTGTAGAACTAGTGTGTTCTCAGCTAGCTGCACATCAAGTTAATCCTGACTTCGGGCTTGATGAGCAAGATGCTCTCTTCCGCTGGTTGAATATTTGCGGCAAGGCGACATTAGACAACTACCTACTTGATTTTATAAGGCGTGAGATTGCTTTCAGGGACAGGCAATCTGCTCTAGCCCTGCAGGTCGGGCTGACTTCTATGTTAGATGCCTCATTGGTTTTGGGTTGGCCCGTACAACGCCTTGAGCGACTTAATTTTCTTGAGCAAAAGCAACATGCGCGCAATGCTGAAGAAACTCTAGTGGCGTGCATCCATGCCTGCGCCATTATTAGCAAGGAAAAAACAATGGTCAGTTGGCCAAGTGAAACTGCAGCAGGGGAAATGTTAAAGCGATTACAAGGGCAGAGAAAAGGTCCAAATAACAAACCCATAATGAGTTGTCTTGCCTATATATCTTTCTGCGATCAGTACTTAGATATGGCCGACTTATTTAATGCGAATCTAGAGAACTGCGATTTCTCGGGAGCCGAGCTAAATTATGCGTGTTTGATGAGAGCTAAACTATCCAACGCGATATTTATAGGTGCAGCTATAGACGGTGCTTATCTTTCAAGCGCCGAACTCGATGGCACAAAATTTTCAATTTCTTTGGTACGGAACATACGTCGAGGCCTTAGGTCTCGAAAAGGTCCTATAGCACTCGATCTGGACGAATTAGGGGACCGCATGCCAACAGGATATCAAGATGTCCATACATTTGCACGTGCACTCTTAAAAAAAGGTGCCTTAGTTATTCATCCTACAGGACATATTATGGAATTAGATGAGATTACTCAATACCTTGTAGAGCAAAATAAATCAAAAGGAAATAATGAACTAAAAATTGCAAATAATGAATAATCATATGTGTGTTTAATGCGCGCTAAATTTGTTATTTTTGCTGTTTAGCACAAGTTCGGCGGCCTAAAAATTTTTACTGAGTTAGTATTTATAATAAATTCTGGCTCGATGGAAACGAAACGCGTTTGAAACGGGGGTGGAATGTTTAGGGGAGCGCTTTTCACGTTTGGGTTTGTTACTTCGCTGTTTATCCCGCCGGTAATCGCTGGCGACCTCGCGCTGAATAGAGATGTTCGCTGGGTCGTCCTCGCGTCTCGGGCCGATCTAAACGAGGCCATTGGTATCGCACGCTATCACCGCTGGCGGCACCCGACTATCCGGGTGATGCGGTCAGCAAACGGATGGTTTGCCGTGGCTTATGGCCCGGAACAGGCCGCCAACCCTCGATTGGTTCGTGAACGGCTCGTGCGCGAAGGAGGACTGCCGAAAGATTTTATCTTGTCCCGCGGCGACAGCTATGTCGAACAGGTTTGGTCACCGCCGCCCGCGACACGGACCGAGAGCGTCAAATACGACGGCTTCCGCGACAGCGTGATGCGAATTGGCGATCTAACTGTCGCGATTAGCAGTGCCGCGACAGCCGGTGGGTCTGAGCGCTATCCGGTCGCGATTGGGCGCCTGGGGGGCCGCCAGAGCTTCAGAATGGCGTTGGAACGATCCGTTCGTGAAGCGCCGGAGGGTCCGGGGACTGATGTCGCCGAATTGAAAGCGGTGCGCCTCGATCCGGCGGCGACGAGACCGAGCCTCGTCTTCACGTCGTTTTGGGGCGGCGCCCATTGCTGCACCGTCACGCAGATTGCGACCGAGGATGGCGCCGCGGGCCGGTGGACCGTGGCGGATGGCGACACGCTCGACGGCACGGGGGGGTATGATTTCGAGGACCTCGACGGGGATGGGGCCCACGAACTGCTTAGCGGAGACCAGAGTTTTTTGTACGCCTTTGGCGCCTATGCGACGGCCAATCCGCCGTCCAGGATTCAGCAGCTGCGCGGCGGTCGCATCGAGGACGTCACGCGGCATCCGGCGTTTGCCTCGTACCAGCGCCAGGAACTCGCCACGATGGAGCATGGCGCCGACCTCAACCCGGAGCGTTGGCGAGACAATAATTTCCTCGGCGGGTGGGTCGCGCAGAGCATTCTCGCCGGGCGCGGCGATGCGGCATGGCCGCGGATGCTGCAACTGTACGACCGCAACGACGAATGGTCGTACGAGGTGTGCGCGGTCAGTCTCCCGCTCGAGAAATGTCCGGACGGCAAGCGCCGAAAGACCGATTTTCCCACGGCCCTGCGGCGGCACCTGGATGAGAACGGCTACGGCTCTTCCGTGCCCGTGTCTCGTCCGACAACGGCCAGCGACGTCCCGTTCGGCCCACCGCGATACGAAGCCGCCGCAGCCCAATTCGACCGCCTTCCGTTTGAGGAACGCATGCGGCTTCAGGTCCTCCTGACGGCTGCCGGCCATCAGGTGGCGGTACCTAATTCCGCATTTTCAAAGCGGCTCTTTGAGACCTTGATCCGCTACCAGACTCAGGCCGGACAACCAGTCACCGGCATGCTCGATGAAGCAGGTCTTGCCACGCTTTCTGCCGAGGCGACGCCGCTCATGCGCAACTGGGGCTTCCGCGAGGCCTCGCACCCGACCCGTGGTCGCCCGATCTGGGTCCCGTTCGGTCTCGGGCTGCGTGAAAAGCGCGGTGACCTGGGCGTGACCTGGACCGACCCTGCGGGACGCGTCGTGCTGAGCTACACCAGCGCTCCCGACAGCTTGGAGGACAGCTACCGAAGCGCGTTGGCGCGCTTCAGCCAGAACGGTGGGCGCGTCAATTACAAGGTGCTCCGGCCCGACTTTTTCGCCATCTCGGCCACCGGCACAGACGGCCTCGACTGGTATATTCGCTTCCATCGAGATGGAGCGGGCGTCCTCGGCTTTTTCCTCGCCTGGAAGACCGCTGAGACCGATCTGCATATGGAGCGGGTTGCCGTCCTCGTATCCGGCTCCCTATCCGCCGCGATGACCGGCGCACCCTTTACCACTCCGCCAACATTCGCATCGCCGCCGTCGGCCGTGGCCGTCGCACGCCCGTTCGAGCCGGCCGTACCACCGCCACCCGCGGTCGTTCCGAAACCGCCTGAGGATCGGCCGCGCCAGTCCTCCTCGGGCACTGGCTTCTTTGTCAGCCGCGACGGGCACCTGCTGACGAATGCGCACGTGGTCAGCGAATGTACGACCATCGAGGTCAACGGGCCGAACGGGCTTGTGCCGGCCCGGCTTGCGGCGAAGGACACAACTAACGACCTCGCCCTGCTAAAGACCGACATCACGCCGCTGAAGGTGGCGGCGGTTCGCTCGGGCGTACGCCTCGGCGAGGCCGTCGCCGTGTTCGGCTACCCGCTGTCCGGTATGCTCTCGACGTCGGGGAATTTCACCCTCGGCAACATCACGGCCCTGACTGGGCTCGGCGACGATTCGCGGTACTTTCAGATTTCGGCGCCGGTTCAGCCAGGGAATTCCGGAGGCCCGCTCGTGGACGCGAACGGTAATTTCATCGGCGTGGTGACGGCAAAGCTCAATGCGTTGAAGGTGATGGTCGCCACGAACGGCGACATTCCTCAAAACGTCAACTTCGCCATCAAAGGCTCGGTGGCGACCACTTTCTTAGAGAGCAACGGCGTAGCCTTTACCACCGGGGCCGAAGCGAGCGCGCTACAGCCCGCTGACTTGGCGGAACACGCGAAATCGATGAGTGCCTTCGTGTCATGCAGATGAATTTGCGCAGCAAACCCATGCGCGCGTGGTCGGAAGCCACCCATCGCCTCCCGGAGGGGCGGGTGCAAATGAATGCGGGGCGCACAATTGGGCACTTTATACTGGCTCAACCAGACAATGAAATTCGTTTGGTCGTTTCAGTATATACACCTTAAATACACGTTGCCCCCGCCGTGACCAACCATCAGCCCCTCTCCGGCCCTTTCGGCCTATTCCTGATCCCACGCCGTGTGAGTACCGACTTGGCCTCCTCCTGATCCGCATTCGGCTCACTGCGCGACCACCGACCAAAGCCCTTGATGGGCACCAAGACCCCGCGGCCCTGCCACTGGTAGCCCTGGAGGAAGATTCGGTCGTTGGCTCGCTGCGTCGCCAGGAATTTCATCATGGGTTCGGCCTCGCGGTTGCTCATCTGCCGCTTGTATGGCCGCCTCCTCCTCGGATCGTGGATTCGCTTGCCGATGCGAGCCGGGTCTTTGATCTGGTATTTGGTCCAACCGAGCTGCTGGCCGGATTCTGAAAATTGAAACGGCCGATTCGTCGTTACTGTCGGAGCAAATGCTTGCACAAACAGGGCATTGATCTCAGCCTTCCGCCCGTCGGTTCGAATGAAACCATGGACGTGAATCGACCACAGCCATCCAGCTTTCGTCCCGTCAGGGGCAAGTCGCTCTTCCCGATTGACGTCGAAGCTGGCGATAATGGCCAACCCATTTAAGCGATTGGCGCGAAGCTTGTCCCGTAGGGCGCGTCCGCATTTCGCAAAGGACGCGACGATTAGCTGCGCGTCATCATAGAGGTGCAATCCCCAAACGAGGGTGAATGGCAGCCACTCACCACCGGACCGAAGTTGGGCCCTGATTTGGGGCCACAACCGGGTCACGAGTGCTGCTCTGCAAGTGCTGCAATCGGCGAGTTCGCAAGGCTCTAATTCGTCGCATTGGATTGGTTTACGAAGGGTGCGTTTGGGGAACTCGAAATCATCTAGCGTCTTTTGGCCACCAGAGGGTGAAGGCCGACGGGGGACATAAACTGACATGCATGGTCTCCGTGATTACCACGGTGACTTTACAAGCCCAATAAATTGCGATGCTGGGGTCGGCGTGTCCCTAATTTTTCATGTCGGAATAGCCCGCAGAAGGCGCCGTCTATTTGATGGGGGAACGCGTCCGCCGGACGGGCGCCCTGTGATAATGACCGAGCACCTGCCCCTTGGCTTTTTTGGGGGGATGCAAAGCGGTGAAACCCAACTATCGAATGGTCGTCCACGCGCGGTGCATCAATACCCGAGACCGGATGTGGAACCGGCGGCTAATAAGCAGCCCCTGTAAAGTCACGGTGCAACCGGAGAAAGCCGCACCGATGAGACCGCTCGACACCCTAACCTTCGCCCCGAGTGTTTTTCCCCCTGTGACGGATCAAGGTCACCGTCCTGTCCCCATTAAAGCGAGTGGGTCGTCCCACGTGGGACGAACGTGTGAAGATGCCCCGCCTCTTCCACGCGATGGTGGGTCCTCCCACCACAGGGCTTACTCCCGGTTCCGGCAGCCGCGCCGGCCAACGCGCGCCACTATCCAAGCTAGCCAGTCTAACGGTGAGCCCCCCAACGCATGCGAGACCGCGGCAGCCCCTTTGATTTGGCCAGAGCCGTCCCCTTGCGTTAGCGCATTGGCACCAATTCGAACACGGAACCCAAGACTTGGCCAATTCCAGGCAGATGCTTTAGCGACCCCCACCCTGGCAATCGCCCAGAGCATAACCGGTGAACGCCTTCAACGCGCGTCGGCTGTCGTCGCCGGCCGCGATCCCGCGCGTGAGATTCTGAGCCGGTGCTTCGTCGAGTTCGAGGCATTCGCTCAAAGCGAACAGGATGGGCGTGAAAGGGTTAGCGGTGCCCAAGACCACTTCCATTCGCTCCTCGCCAATGCGGTGCGGCTCCATCTGCACGACAGGCAAAATCCAGGAACGCTGGAGTCGTTGTATGTGCAGTACCACGTCCCTGCGGTTAAGGAGGGGCGAAACCCCTACGTCCGGTTGGCGCGACTGGTACTTCGCCCCCGAGTCGGGGATGGAAACGCAGGGTCATCGAACATTCAACGGGCGGCTGCCACGCTTCGGTACGCAGTCGAAAACGGGGTTTCACCCGGAACGCTGCCTGATGAGGTGAAAGCGAGAGGGGGCATGAAGGGGTGCGCAGCCCTTGACGCGAGGGCGCACGAGAGCCCGGAACGTCAACGTGCAAAACAGCGCGACAAGGAACGAATTACCGACATGCGTCGTCACGCGTCCCCTCTATCCGCCTCTGTGCCGCTCGATCAAATGAGACCAGGACAATTTTACGCTCTCCTCGTCGAGGTTACCGAAGAAGGTCTGCGAATGATGGGCTTGAGGCAGGAAGACGAGAATGGAACCCGGAGGTACAGTCCGCTTGGCCGCACCGGCTAAAGAGCGGTTCAGCCTGAGCCGCACCGTTAGACGAGGAGAGGGCTCCATGCTGTACGGGTCGCGGGAGTACGCATTTGCGCAGCCCTTCGCGGAAGCTCTTGGCCACGCCCCAGATTTTAGAGCCTGGGTGATCGGGCAGACAACGTTCGCTGCCTCGGCCGGCACAGCGCGGCTGCTCCGTGAAGAAATGCGAGCACGTCGGAGCCGGGGGGCGGCCACGTGGTGGCGATCACACTTCACCGAGCAGTGTCGGTGCGAGGGATGCCGGGGGCAAGAGACGGACGTCCTCGCGGTTTTCGAGGCCGAGAGTGGAGCGCGCTTCGCGATCCATGTCGAGGTGAAGGGACCAACCGACAGGTTCCCGTCCGGCCGTGATCAGGCAGCAAACTATGGGCTTCGTGCCTCCTGTTGGGCTAAATCTGCGCCGAAGGCCGTGGTACCTCATGGGGATGCGGCGACCATGCTGCTGTGCAGCGCCTCGAAGCTCGCCGAGTACGCGACCCATCTTCCGAAATTTGGCTCCGTGATCACGTTCGAGGCCATCGCTGCCCGGTGGCCGGATGCGACCGCAGCCAACGTCGCAAGTTCTAAGGGCGCGAGCACACCGTAGATACTACGTGGGGTATCGAGGCCACCCCTGGCTGATAGGTTGGAAGGTGTCGGCGCCCACGTTCGCCCGCAACCTGGGGCAAACGGTTTTACCTACAGCGCTCGTTCTACATGGCAGTGGGTGGCGCGCATGGAGCTGAGGCCGTTATGAACGACGACCTTCTACTGCTCTTGAGGTCCCGGCGAGGAGAGGGGGCGGTACCTGCGAACATCTTGAACCGTTTCCGCCCGTACCCCGAGCACCCGCAGAGTTCCGTGCTGATCCCTTTCAATCAAAACAGCGGTGAGCCCGCTCGGCAATTCGTCGGCGATCCCTGCGAGGTCAGCACCATAAGCCTGTTCCCGCAACGCCTGAAGGTGGGCGGCGCGTTTCGAAGCTGCCGCCTGTCGCTCCGGGCTCGGATGGGCCTCGCGATCTCTTTCGGCGCAGCCGTCAAGGCCCCGCTCCTCCTTCATCAGCTGAGAAAACGCGTCCGGCCCAACGCCATTTTCGTGGGCAAAGCGCAAGACGCCAGCATACCGACTCAGGTTGGTGCGCTGCCCCTTGTCCACGCTGCTAAAAACAAGCTTTACGACCGGCGAGAACGGATTGTGCGTACGCTCCGTCACCCTAATTTTATGGCGGGCGAGAAGGCGCGCGTAGCCATCGGGGTCTCGTGATTGTCCGTGCTCGTACAGGAGCGCTGATTTTTGAAGGCACTGGATCAGCAAGTGAGTCCGTCGCTCCTTCGAGTTTTCGAACTGCTGCGCGGCATCGGTGCAATCACGAAAAAGTTTCTCAATAGGCCGCTCATTTGTGGCGCCAGCCGTAACACGCGGCAGGTGCATTTGGTCCTGTCTAGGCTTCGTCGGGCCTGTTTCGCCTGCATTTGCGCGCCTGGGAGATGGCACCGTCCCCGCAACTCTCGCGCTCTGAGCCCGCGCTTCGAGACTTGGTCTTTGTCTCCGTCGGGGGATTGCGGCAAGCGCGTCCTCGCTCATGCCGAGTACCGGCGAAAGGGGCATCCTTGGGGCGATACGCGGGGACATGACCTTCAACGGACCGGGAGTATCCAGCTCATTGAGCACGTCGGGTGTGGGCTCGTCGCTCATGGTCGCACCATGTCACAAAGGATGGGGAGGTCGAGCCTAACGGGCTGGCCGGTTCCGGCAAGTGTTCCGTGCGGAACAGTTCAATAAAAGGCGACCCTCGTGGATAGTGAGGATCGCCCCTCTTGCGACGGTCCACAATTCGGGCAGCGGGCCAAATCTCGGGTGTCCGTGGCCAGATGTCGGGTGAGGGTGACCCGGACCCTACTTTAGCTTTGGAGTACGGCTGGCGGCGGCACAGGTGCACGCAGTTCGCAGAGGCCGTCCGCTAGGCTTAAGCGTAATCTTATCGGCATTTAAAACGGGAAAAGACCATGCCCGGCCAACCGCAATTTTAATTCGTGCCACTGTTCGAACCCACGCATGACCCGGCAGTGGTGCGTACGCCCGAACCATCTAAATTCGGTGAAATGGGAAATCGAGCCGGGTCATATTAGGGCGAACAATTGCGCGCTGATTTTTGAGAAAGCATAATTTGATTTAAATGCGCCGTCGTTCACGAGTTCTCGAAGCGCAGCCGTAGCGCTGGCCGACACCAACGACCCAATGCTAATTTATGAACGAAACCTCGGGGAGCACCAATAACTGCTAATACAGCGTCGCTGCCACAATCATGAAAAAGGAAAAAATCGAGCGCGGTTACGCAATCTAAAACCAGCCCTCATTCCCAAACGTTGGGCGCGCCAACATATTGTTGTCGGCCCCGTCGCTGGACGATGCTTCCGAAGCTGTGGCTGTGATCGCAACACTGCGTGCGGGCGAGATTCACCACCTAACTCTCTCGTAGGTCGAGTTGTACCCATTCGAAATGACGGTGCAGGCCACTTGAAATGTGGGTGCCAAGCCATGGTCCTCGCCTGGAATGACGGATTAAAGGTGCGCGTTCTTTGCGGTCGGGGCCACTCGCTGGTACGACGCCGCCTACCGCAGTGTCTTTAATGCGTTGCTTGAGCGCGACGGGTCCATTGCAGTGAAGCCTGTGCCATTTCGGCTGAGCCAGCAGTGGACCGGCCGGCTTTGGGTATTATCACCTATTAGGACCTGGAATTTTGGCAGCGGCGGCAACTTCCGGCTCTCTTCGCCCCCTCACATGCCCTTACCAAAAGACAACAGCGGGTCATCACGCTTGCAACGGAATCTTCCCATCAGGATTATCCGATATTATTCGCCTAAGTATTGTCCGAATTTTACATAACTACCTGGAAAACACTGCTTTACCAACTCCCGATTTTTATCTGCTAGCTGCTTCGAGCCATAGGGAGAACCCAACAGAACAAACACGTTATACCCCGGTTTAAAACCAACAAATTTTGCCGAGAAATCGTTGAACGTTCGTATGCCGCATTTTCTAGCGATACGATCAACCCAGTCTCCTCCATTTTCGTGCCGATGTGGCGAATCGGAGCCTGTTGAAAGCACTACCCACCAACCGCTATTGTTGTCCTGGCGCTGATCCAATTTCGCAACACTGGATGTCTTGTCATTATTGCCACACGCCAGTTTGAGCTTACGGACATGAACTGCAGCTTCACTTCCGTCAATAGTTATACGTTCCCCTGAAGGTGTCTTTATTCCAAAATCACCATTTTCCACCAAGCGCGACAATGACAAACTGCTTCCCGTGACGGGGAAAATTAGCTCATCGCCGTCACCGTTCACCACCGTGTATGGGACCGCCTCCTCTTTGCCGTCTGCAAAAAGCTTGAGAATCTTGTTTTTGTAAGAATTCATTTTATCCGATGGCGATCCAGTCTGAAAGTTATATTTGCCATTTCCAATACACTTTATCCTCACTAGGGCGTCTGTCTCAGGAACTCCGTATAACACCTCGCGTCTGCGTGAAGACCACCTCCACCTGGGTTGCTCTTGAGTATCAGTGGGATTGGTCGTCGCTGAGATAAGCCGCTCCGGTTTTACAACCAAGTTCTCTGCGTCAGCTATGAATGTTGCAGAGAAGTGCCCTTCTTGTGTGTCGACCTGGCATTTTACAGGATAGGCTTCTCCCACTTTCTTGCGACCGAAGGAGCAGACTCCAACTCCCTGCAAGGGCGTCGGCTGGCTATCCTTCATATGGACAACACGATCTATTTGCATCTTCGTAATCCAGCCGTCATCGATGCTTGTATTTCGAAATCCTGAGAAGGAAACCGTTACTTTTCCGGTGGAAAATATGAACCCATCCCTGCCGTCAGGATGGTGCGTACGTAGGAAATTTGGCTTGCATTCGGATTGGTAATCCAAGGTACGCACTGCCAACTTCACGCACGCTCCAGAAACAGACTCGATTTCCGTGGCACGGCAAGTTGGAGTAAAAAATATAGCAACCAAACCAGCAATCAAGGTTGAGTTTTTCATCGTGAAAGCTTGTCCTTGCCGACTCTAAGAAACTGTGCAGCGCAATTCTCGTGAACATTAGCAGGAAAGTGTTATCAGACGGTCTGCCGCGCCTGAAAAGCAGCGAGGAATCATGGATCGGTTATTAGATAGTTAAGTCAAGCGAGTGATTGTTGAGGAATAATTTTAGACTACTTATTCATACAAACTTGCCCCATGAATTAGTTCTAACTCACGCAGCGGAAGGCTTAAGGTTGCTCGGGCAGATTTCTGCGCCTAACTATTTCTTGTTGTTGTGCGATTATTTAAACAACCATGCTATGTGCAGGGGCATGAGATGCATTCATTAAAGTACTTGAACCCGTGTTCCAACATGCACACGCTCGTATAGCTCAATCACATCACTATTGAGCATGCGGATGCAGCCGGATGAGGCAGCTCGTCCTATCGAACCAGGGTCCGTAGTGCCATGGATACGATAGGTGGACGTACCCAGATATAACGCACGCGCACCTAGGGGATTGTTCGGGCCGCCGCGCATCGCACGCAAGCCTGGGCGACGGCGACGCATATCTAGCGTCGGTGTCCAATTCGGCCATTCCTGCTTGTCGCTGATTGTCTCGATCCCGCTCCAGGCTGCGCCCGGACGCCCCACCGCCACACGGTAGCGGATCGCTTTTCCGTCCCCCTGCACGAGGTAGAGCGCCCGCTCCTTGGTACGAACGATGATCGTGCCCGGCGCGTGCCCCCCTGCGTAGGCCACGATTTGCCCGCGGGTCACCGCACGGGTCGGTCCCGCAGAAAGGGGCACAGGCGGCATCTGTGGTGCCGGAAATGGCAGGTTTGCACTTGCGCTAGGCGGGGGAGCCAGACTCACGGCGGACGAGCCACTCGGCAGTGCAGCATGGCGGATGGGAACGTCGTTCAGGGGTAGGCTGGTAGAGGCAAAGATTGCAGGAGTTCCGCTGGTCACGGCCTGCCCAGGCAGTGCAGTAACGAATTCTGATTCACCGCCCCGGCTGTTTGGGGCGAGCGCGTTTGCGATTGCGGGAGCGCTTCGTGCGCAGCGGAAGACCCGCCTACCGTCTGCGCGCATAGTTATCGGACCAATCGCATCAACTACGATCTGGCGCGTGGCGGCGTTGAGGTCGGCCTCCCGATCCTCTTGCGAGGCGTAGCAGCGTAGGTCGAGCCGGTAGCCAATTGCCGTATCGGACACCCGGGCGATGCGGCAGCGGCTTTCACTAGTGTTCAGGTACGGGCCGGACTGCGCTTTTAATCTGACCTCAAACAACGTCCTCGCCTCCGGGTCCTGGCAGGCCGCTTGTGTCGGTGCCCACCAGCCGTCCGGGAGGTCATTTGGGTCAATAGCATAGGCGGGGTTGGCGCATATTAGCAGCACCGGCAGGACGCGGACGAGAAGACGCATGGCGGTGGGCTCAATTGAGAGAATACGTGTGCGACGGGCTCGAGGGGCGCGCAACATGCTCAGCGTTGCAGCGTGACCTCTTGGAAGCCCGGTCCGGCCCCGGGTGCGACGGCGAGCACGACAAAGCCTTGGGCGCGCGGTCCGGCCGTAGGTGATCTCAACGTTCTGGGCACGGCCTGGAGGGCGCCCGTCTGGCCGCTGATCACATGGGTGGGGATTGGCACGACGGCGGGTTTGGCTGTCGGCGAAGACGGGATAAGCGACGACACAGAGAATGCCTGTGTTGCTGGTGCGTGCCGGTTGGAGCCCTCGGCTGTTAGGTCGGTCGTGACCGGCACGGCAGTACGCGGTGGCGCGAGGTCAGACGGCAAATGGCCGACAATCGCCAGTCGCGGCGTCGTGCCGTGTTCGAATGAGGACGCTGATTTGGTAGCCAAGGCTGCGGTGCGGATTGGCTCTGGCTGCGGTTCGATGGCCGCAACTTGCACAAGTGGGGGCTTTGATGTCGGGACGCGAGGCATCGCGCCGGACGACAACGTTACCGCACGGTTAGGGGGCGTGCCCTGAGAAGACAAGCTGGCGCGTATCTCAGCGGCGACCTTGGTCGCGGAGCCAGTCGAGAGTAGCGTGACCGAAGGCTTACCCGTCACGGTGGACGAGCGTTCATGCGGATCGACCCATGGACGCGCCGCAAGAATCTTAGGCGGGATCACCCGAGGATAAGGACGTGGCTCCGCATCGCTCCTTGCAGACGGCAGGGTTCGTTCGGCCTGAACCGTCGCGACCTGTGGGGATTCCACCGGATGCGAAAACGACTCGCTCGTTCTCCCCCCGCTTTTCGTAGTCATGCCGGACAATCCTTCGTTGCCCGACCCGGTTGCGGCAGCGAAGGCGATCGGCCCCTCTGCCGTCAATTCATGTCCACGTCTTCCACTGAGGGGGATAGGTTCGTGCACGTGTGCACTCCCTCGCAGCGCCATTGTCGGCCACGTCCCATCAGATTCAGCCGAAGCCATTTGTATGCTGTGCGCCCGTCCCAACGTGTTCTGGCCAAGCGCGGCAGCCGCAGAGGCTGATGGATTAGCGTCTTCGCGACTTGCAAGGCGAACGGCTTGCTGCTGATCAAGGCGGCCCAGAGCGACCTGTATGCGCTGTGAGCGCGGGGGCTCAATCGCATCCAGCGCCAGCCGTGTGTCACCCGGCGCGGCCGTGACGTGCACCACCCGGTAGCCATTTGCCTTCAGTTGACGCAGCAATTCTGGCAGTACCGTCACCGTGCGTGCCTGGATGTCGTGCAACAGAATGATGCCTCGGCCCAGGACGTCGAGCCGTCCCATCACCCGGTCCACAACCTGAGCCGGGGTAATCCGCTTCCAATCCTCGCCATCTACGTCGATCGAGAACGGGATCAGGTGCTGTCCGCCGACGTACCGATCGAGCGCTCGCGTGTTGCCCAGGCCTGGGTAGCGGAAGAAGGGAGATAGGCTGGGATTAGCATCGCCTAGCACCGAACGCGCAGCCAAAAGGCCACCGCTGATCTGATCACGCTGTGCAACCTCGCTGCGTGTACGGTTCAGGTAGGCGTGCGACCACGTGTGGGTGGCGATGGTGTGCCCCTCGGCAGCGGTGCGGCGTAAAATGTCGGGGTAGGAGGCCACCATCGTTCCGACCACAAAGAAGGTTGCCTTGACGCACTCTGCGCGGAGTGCATCGAGCACGGCGGCTGTACGGCGTGGCATCGGACCGTCGTCAAAGGTAAGCACGACTTCGCCCGGCGCCAATGGCAGAGTTTGACGGTAGTTTGTGCGCCCCACTGGCCCTTGGGTAAGAGGCACCTCCATGACTCTAGCGGTGCCGAGCGCATCGGGGGGGCAATCCTGTGCGGCAGCAAGGCTGGCGGAAAGCAAAACTGCGCTAGTCAGCGACAGACACCGGAGGGGAAGCACGCATGGACCTCATAGCACAGCTTGGATGGCATGCTACGCGACAAATCATAATCATTAGTTGCTTCAAGGCAGCATGTCGCTAGAGCCGTGCCCGCTCAGCTTGGATCATAGGCATCGTATCCAGCGGCGGTGAGATAGTTGCGGCACTCGTGCGGTCGGAAGGCAGAGAAAGCTTCTCGAATGGCGATGGTCAGGTCGTCGGCGGTTCGCGCTGCGGCGGTCCGAAGGAGGGCTTTGACTTTGGCGAAGAGCTGCTCGATGGGGTTGAAGTCCGGACTGTAGGGCGGGAGGTACAGCACCCGTGCGCCCACCGCCTTGATGGCCTCGCGCAACCGACAGGTTCCCGGCCAGCCGTGATCAGGCAGCAAACTACGGGCTTCGTGCCTCCTGTTGGGCTAAATCTGCGCCGAAGGCCGTGCTGCCTCGCCATGACGCCTGCCGTCGGGAGGTTGCGCATTTTACGACTTGCATTGGGGAGGGGCCGACGCGCAGCGACAAGACTCCTTTGCCCTGCCGCGTCCCGTGCAGGCGAGAATCGAGATTGCTCGCACCTATGCGCCTCGCCGTAAGGAGGGTCTGGGATGGCCGCCTCGCTCGTCACATTCGGCGAGGCAGGCTGATGCGGGGCACACGCTCAAACGACGAAGAGATCGGCGCCCGTGATCGGCGTCTTGTCCAACATGCTGGCGGCAGCGAACGACTCGCGGCCTTGAAATTTTGGCCAAAACCTGTGGTTATGGGCGCACGACAACGGAGAATGGTCACCACGGCATGCTTATTTACACGACCGAAAAATTGAAAGCGATGACCGCGAACGAACGCTTATCACTGAGGAAGAATGCAATAAGTAAGGGTTCGGCAGAAGCTTTAGCAATTGTGGAGCAGATTGACGAGCTAAAATTACCTCTTGGCTCCGGGGGTCTAACAGAAGATCACCCGTTATACCAGGAAATGTACGGAATAATTATGTCGCCGGAAGCAAAAGCCCGGGCACTCAAAGCTGTAGCTGCGGGACTGCCAGCAATGGCTGCGATTGATCCTCTGCTTCAGGAACGGATGGGCAAGCGCTACACCAATGAACAGCAAATGACAGTAAATGCTGGATATATTACAGGAAGCGTTATGATCAGCGCTGGTTATGAAAAAGACAAAGAGGGTGTTCCGCTGCCAAGTGAGTGCGTCGCCAAGTCATCAACTACCTGGAAGCTGAAGAGGCCGTTGAGATAGCGGTCGGTCCTGAAGCATGCCCCAATTGCAATCACCCTGGCGGCACCACTATATTCCAGAATTTTACTTAAAGCGCTGGTGCGCCGTTAACGGCAAACTGGTCGAGTTCAGCAAGCCCTATCGAGATATCGTCAAGCCTAAACGGGCATCCCCGCGGGAGACTGGGTTCATTGACCGTCTCTACACGCTGGAGGGCTTGCCTGAGATTTACTCGGGACAGGTGGAAAGTGAGTTCTTCCGGCCGGTAGATGGTCGCGCCGCGACTGTCTTGCAAAAGATGGAAAGCAACACAAAAGTGTTGGATGCCGAGGAGCGCGTTGCCTGGACACAGTTTCTGATCTCGCTCATTTTTCGGACGCCTGAAAACATTTCCGCAACGCAAGCGAGGCTTTCGGAAAGCCTCCTTGTCACGTCAAAAGAAGCAGAGCGCCGGTGGCGCAAGTCCTGGGAGCCGGGCACACCAAAATCACTCCGCGAAGCTATGAAGCAGGCAATCGGCGACGACCCAACTCGAATTAGTCGGCAGGTCCTCGAGATCGTTGCTGGCAACTCCAGCAGCGAAAAGATCGCCAACCGAATCGTCAGCATGTCGTGGGGTTGGATAAAGATGCCGCTTACGGTCCCTGGCCTGTATGCCTCAGATAGACCGCTCCACTGGTACGGCGGACTGGAGGACGAGAACTGCCATATACTGATGCCGTTAGGACCAAAGCGCGTATTTTGGGCAACCCGGACCAGCAAGATGGCGGAAACGATTCTATCCCAGCAGCCCGAAACCATTGGAAGGTTCCTGAATGATCAGACTGTGCGCCGCGCGCGCAAGTACGTTTATGCGATGAGCGATATGGGCCTGAAGTTCGTTCAGGAAAAGATGGGGACTGATCAGGAGGCTTCGCTGACTGACCTGATCACTACGCTGCCGAGTGACAAGGAGCTGCAGCAGCGGGACAAGAGGTTCAACCCGTCACACGCTCGCCGGAGTTATTCAAATGCTGCACTGTTACGGCCTCTCCCGTAATCGGCGTCAAACTGCCGCCCTAGCTTGACGTCCGCTTCATCGCGCGAGAAATCGTTAAGCAGATCAGTAAAAGTCCGCCCGTTACTGACGTTTATTGCAGGTATCCGACCTTCGATTCGATCCACGAACGGTTTGCCGATGCCCCTGAGCTTTTTTAACGCCGATACGCCGTTCCAGCTGATGCCATAAGGTGCGATCGCGCCCCTCGTCGGGTCCCTGGTCTGGCCGCCCGCCGTCGCATAGCCAGCTCCTACGGAGATGCAGCCATGGCCCGAGACGTTGACGAGGAAGACGACTAGCGCTCGTTCGCAGGATGCCGCTGCCCTTGAGACAGCGCGGCAGCGGGCGCGGGAGCCGGACCGGGGCCGCGATGCGCGCCGTCCCTCCGACATTCCAGGTGCGGGATGGAGGGACATCCTCTGGCGTGTCCTGTGGGCCCTGCCGCAGGATCGCGTGCTGACCACCGCCGGGGGGGGGCGTCGCCTTCTTCGCCCTGCTCGCCGTGGTCTCGATCTGCGGGGTGTTTTCCGATCCCAACGTGATCAGCCAGCATGTCGGCCTCCTGACCTACATCCTCCCCACTGCGGCCCTCGATCTCCTGGCCGAGCAGCTGGTGCGAATCGCCGAACGCAGCACCGGGTCGCTCGGTCTCACCTCGATGATCAGCCTGCTCATCGCCCCGTGGAGCTCGAATTCCGGAGTCAGCGCCCTCTTCGACGCCCTCAACGTCATCTACCGGGAGCGGGAGGACCGGACCCTGGTCCGGTTCTATGCCACGGCCTTCCTGAATACCCTCGGCGGGGCAGCGTTTCTTCTCCTGACGATCAGTGTGGTCATCCTTCCCGCGATCATGGAGCACGTCGGGGTGGGGGATTGGCCGACACGATCCTGTCCGTCGCGCGGTGGCCGGTCATCCTGGTCGTGGTGAGCCTGAGCCTGTCGCTGATCTATCGCTACGGCCCGAGCCGGCGCCGGGCGAAATGGCGCTGGGTGACCTGGGGCAGCGCGCTGGCGGCGTTTCTCAGGGCCTGCACCTCCGGGGTGTTCTCCTGCTCGTCGCCGAAAACAACTCCGAGACGGAACGCCAGACAGCACACAACAGCACGGAGGGTGGCCGAAGCCCCTCAGCGGCCGGAACGCCTTCGCCGCCGACAAACTCGGACCGGGGCACTGATGGACCGCTTCCGTCGCGACATCGGAGGCCCGGCTATTGCACAGAATCTGATACTTCGTACCGGTCCCCTTGTCCGCATTCGACCCTTAGCGAGCCCTGGTACGGTCAGCTTTCAGGACCACTATCAGGAAAGGGAGTACGACAAGGTTGGGTAGATTTCAACCGTACCGCTTTTAGGAAAGGAAAACTGAAAAGCCGACATTTGACCATTAGTGCGCGCTAATCGGTTGCGGACGAGCAGACTCGATGCGGTCGGTTTAGCAATAACCGCCATTGCTGAAGTGTTGTCCTAGACAGCTCGAATTATCTGTTACCCGACCGTGGGCTTAGCACTTTTGGGCGGGCCAATGGTGACCGTCTTGACGTTCCCTTTCTTGTCGCCGGGCGAGAACAGCTGGAAGCTTTCGTTGACGAGCGCCGCGCAGGTGCCGACAGTCTCTTCGATTCGCGTGTTTGACATCGCGTGCCGCTGCGCCTTGAACATAAGGTGATAGAAAGCGGTCCAGAACACCGCGGCGTCGTCGAACCCTATCTCGTTCATTGGAGCAAGCACCGAACGGCATTTGCTTTGCTCAAGCAGTTTTGTCGCGAAGTCGCCACGGGCCGCGAGGCACGACGAGAGGAATAGGCGCCGTCCCTCCAAATGAGGAGCAAGAATTTTCGCCAGTTCGTCATTCAAGATGCTGCCGGTAGTCAACGCTAGACCAATCATCTGGCCTTTGCGGTTGACTTTGCCATGACAGGACAGATGCAAATAGCGATGCTTCGAGGCACCGAATTCACATGCGACCGCTTTAAGCTCTGCGATGCTTTTGATGTACACGTAAGCGCTACGCTTACCGGAGAGCTGCAGGGTCCGGCTGATAATATTCCCTTCACAATGGCTTTGTTCTTCGAGGAATCCAAGACTTTCTACGATACAAACGGTCGGATTCGTAGGCATTAGTTTGCTATTCGCCCTTTATTCGACCGTTAAATTTCATTATAGTTGGCGGAGTTATGGGTATAATACGCATGGAACGCTCTTGGTCTGAGGGCATAAACTTATTCTCCCGGCCATATTCGTATATGCCGTATCACGCAAGGGGAGCGCGCGACTACCTTGGGCCGATTGCGCGTCGGCTACTTATGAAGATCGTGGCCGCGATTACTAACATTTAGCCGAGTTCGATCTGCATTCGGTGATTGGCAGCTTCAATTTCGCTATGCAATGCGATAGATATTGGTCGGCTCGGCACCATCTCCACTAGCGCGGCGACCTTAATCGGCATCACGACTGGGTTCCCTGTTTTTGGATTTCTGGCAACGGTAGGGAAGAGGGCAAGGCACAAGACGGTACCCGCTGCCTTCTTTCCAGCGAAGATGCAGTCGATAGCGGGCTGGCCGTTATCGACCACCACTTGAGAAATCCATTGCTTCATGAGCAGAACGGCTTGTGAAGCTGGTAGTCGCCAATCTATGTAGCATCTTCCTTCTGGCCAAAGACCTGCTTTAAGAATACGCGGGGTAAGATGCAAACAGACGAGTCCCTCTTTTGCGTTGGAGCGTTCGATCTGGGCTACACCTTTTGTCAAGTGCTCGAGCAGGTTCTGGGTATGTTTAGATCGAACCGTTTTAAAGGCGTACGCGCGCGCTGGCTGCCCGTAGTCGAGTGCGATCACATCTGGATTGTCGCCGCTTGAGTGCTTCGGGTGATCAAGGTCGACCTCGACCCCATTTGCCATCAACAAGCATGCCCAATATATCTCAATTAACTTATTGTAAACATCAGCATCTGCGGGCGGCTCATGAGATAGGTGAACAGCGCCACCCGTCAACATTTTGAGATGCGGCAATAGCGTGGCAAAATTCTTATGGTTTTCTACCGCCATGACCTTTGCTGCAAGGTCGTGAACAGCGATGCCAGCAGCGTATTCGGCACGAAGGTCGTCCGGCAGGCCGACGAATCCCTCTCGTATCACTTGGAGGATGTGCCAGAGTGGAAGCATGTCAGCACCGGTTGAGCCATGGGCGCCAATGCTGATCCCGTTACTCTCCAGCAGTGCTTCGAAGCGGTCTGCTAGAGCCATCGCGTTGTTGAGGTCGACCTGCATGCTCACTTTAGCTTCGCCACCTGTATGGACGCGAGCAGCTCAGACGGGACCGCCGGTCTCTACTCCTTCTCTACCAGCTCTCAAGTCAATTGCCATGTGGTGCGCCCGATGGCCCTGTTCGATCGGTCAACCAATCGGTGGCCTCCCATCACCTACCGTCGTGGTGGACTGACGAGCGGTTTGAGGGATAAGGGTTTGCCACAATCAACGAGCTATGAGCCCCTGATTGTCTGAACGTGGTATGTCGAATGACCGCTTTCGGGCAGGGCACTTCGATTACCTAATGCCCTACTTTGGTCGATAGCAGAACGTCCGCTTCGGGGCGAAAGGTCATGGGCCGCTTGCCACCGTTCTCGAACGTTTCTCCCCATCGGCAATGGCCGCCGATTTGGACCTGATGGCTCGATACCGATTCGCCGTTGCACCTGTATGCAGGCTCATCTACCGCTGAAGCACCTCTTCAAAATTTTGCCTATCCCCGCGGCAGTGAGGCTGAAGCCTTGCTCAAGCGCGGCCTGCCTCATTTGCTCTCCCGTCGCATTGCTCAACTTCATCCGGTGAAGTTGAGTTAGAAAGTCCTGCTGTGCAGGGTCAGGAACGAGTCCCCCTTCAGAGTTGACCAAATAGCCAAACGGGACCCGTCCACCCTTATATCGGCCAAGCTCGGACTGCCTGTTCTTGGCTGCCTTTCGCTCCAACGAGACTGCGTACTTTGTGCCGCCAGCGAGGGCCATGAGAATCGTGGCCAGTGACTCGTCGGTCTCTAGCCCCGATTGTCCCCCGTGGACGTCGAGGGCGCAAATCGCAAACTTCTGCTGTCGCGCGAGGGCGAGGCTGGCGTGGGCATCCTCGGCCGCCCCGAAAAGGCGGTCGAACCGGGCTGCCACGAGGACATCGTTGGGCTGCAGGCGAGCGAGCGCTGCCTTTCCCTGCGTTCGCTTGAAGAGCGGGCAGTCGGCCCCAAACCCTCGCTCGACATAGACCTCGTCAAAAATGATGCCGGCTGAGGCAGCCCAGGCGTCCAAGGCCAAGCGCTGAGGCTCGATCTGGTCGGACGCGTGTCGGGCTCGCAATTCCCGACTTCGGACGTAACCGTAGACCCTTGCAGGCGGTGAAGTGGATGCTCGACGCGAGCCCCATTGGGACGCAACGGCCCTTGCCCGGGGAGTCGTCACGCAGGCAGCCCCCGAATTAGCCTAATGAGCGAACGGTGCGACTCATACCATAAACGTGCGCCTGTCTATATGGTGTGCGATACGACGGTGGTGATGATGCGCATAAGTTGCATGATAAACGTGCAACCGTCACGCCGCCAGGGCGAATTTTGATGCTTTGTAAATCCAAAGCAGACCACAACAGAGGAGGTCTGCCATGGCATCGTTCACCCACACCCAAATGCGCTACACGGTCCCGGAAGCCCGTCGTGTCCTGTCCATCGGCACGACGCGAATTTACGAGTTGTTCAACAGTGGGCAGCTCGAATCGATGACGGACGGCCGCCGGCGGTACGTCTCAGCCCGTGCGCTCGACGCCTACATGGAACGCCTCGACTCCGAAAATGCCCTAAAGCAGCAGCTACGCGGCAAGAGGTAGGGTCGCGGTCTCTCAGCGGATTTTGTTTGGATGCTCAATCCGCCCCCGCCATCTCGGCGGGGGCGGATTGATGATAGGCCCCGCAGTAAGCGGCCCAATCGTCCATCAGCGCCCGGCGCTTTTGGAGCAGATCGCCGCGCCTGTAGGCTGCCTCGACCTTGCTATCGATGGTGTGCGCCAGGGCCATCTCCACCACCTCGGACGGGACGTGCGTCGTCTCGCTTGCCCAGTCACGGAACGAGCTGCGGAAGCCGTGAACGGTGATGTCAGCCCGCCCCATGCGCTTCAGCACAGCTAGCATCGCCATGTCGCTGAGTGGTCTGCCACGCTTGCCGCCGGGAAACACGAATTCGTCGATGCGGGTTTCGGCCATTGCGGCGAGAATGGCCTGAGCTCCCGCAGATAACGGCACGCGGTGCTCCGTTCTCGCTTTCATTCGGTTGGCTGGCACCGTCCATACGCCCGCGGCGCAGTCAATTTCTGCCCAGCGTGCGCCGATCACCTCGCCGGTGCGGGTCGCGGTCAAAATGACAAAAGCCAGCGCCCGAGCCGCCGTTCCAGGCTGGTTGGCGACCGATCTGAGAAACGCGGGCACTTCGGCGAAAGGTAGGGTCGGGTGATGCTCGACCTGCCGCACCCGCGACTGCTTGGGGAGCAGGTTGGCGAGATGCCCCTTCCATCGCGCCGGGTTCTCACCCATCCGGTAGCCGCGCGTTGATGCCCAATCGAGAACCGCCTCGATCCGCCCCCGCACTCGACCAGCAGTTTCGCTCTTGCTGGTCCAGATGGGCTCGACCGCCCGCATCACGAGGGCGGTGTCGACGCCCCGCACAGGCAGGCTACCGAAGACGGGGTAGGCGTAGGTTTCGAGTGTCGCCGTCCACTGTGCCGCGTGCTTCGGGTTGCTCCATCCGGCTTTGTGGGCCTCGATGTAGGCGGTGGCGCAGTCACGGAAGGTGACGGCCTTGGCTGCCTCGATGGCAGCCTCCTGGCGCTGGCAGTTCCTTACCTCGATTGGATCGTGCCCCTCGGCGCGGAGCTTCCGGCAGGCGAGCGCCTTCTCGCGAGCTTCGGCAAGCGAAAACGTATTGGCCGACCCCAGCCCCATCTCACGGGCCTTACCGTGGAGGGTGAAGCGAAAAATCCAGCTTTTCGCCCCTTTGCCGGTCACCTGAAGCCAAAGGCCGCCACCGTCACCATACATGCCGGGCGTCTTCTGGCGCTGAACGGCAAGGGCAGTGAGCTTTCCAGCCATACAATCTAACCCACGTTTCTACCCACACCATAAACGCGAAATCAGGCAAACGCCAGCGGTCACCTACGAAAGTAAGGCGACACAAAATCGTTCGTTTTCAGTGATTTAGCGGTTGAATGCGAATGCTGGCGAAAGCATTACTGGCGGAAGGGGTGGGATTCGAACCCACGGTGGAGTTGCCCCCACGGCGGTTTTCAAGACCGCTGCCTTAAACCACTCGGCCACCCTTCCAAGCCGTTGCAAAAGCTAGATAATTTGCCTTTGCCAATGCTCGGACTTTTCGTCCGTTGCTACCGGATTGCTACCCAATCATCCGGCCGCCTTGTCTATGGCGGCGCGCATGGCAGCGTCAACCTTCGCGGCGGCATCCTCCTGCATTCCTGGCATCACGTGGGAGTACAGATCGAGGGTGATGCCGATGCTGGAGTGGCCAAGGCGCTCTTGAGCGATCTTTGGATGGATACCGCTCGTCAACATCTGCGTCGCGTGGCTGTGCCGCAGGTCGTGGAAGCGAATACGGGGCAGGGCGGTCGACAAGGCCAGGATCCGGGTGAACTCGTGTGTCAGGCTGTTCGGCTGGACAGCCGATCCGTCCGCCTGAGCATAGACGAAGTCGTCGTCCGACAGGCGCACCCCAAGCTTCAGAAGCTCCTCGGCCTGCCGAAGGCGGTGGCGCCGCAGCTCGTCGACGACGAGAGAGGGCAGGGCGACCCGGCGCGCCCTGCCGCTCTTGGTTTCCTTAGCCCTAGTGCCAGCCTTGGTCTGCTCGGTGCTCTCAACGATCGCGAGCTGCGCATTGGCGAAATCAACGGCTCGCCATCGCAGAGCGGTTACCTCGCCACGGCGCAGGCCACACAGCGCCCCGAGAAGGGCAGGGACGAACACACGGGTCGGCCGGAAATGAGCGAGCAGCAGGGCCGTCTCGTTCGCATCGAGGGCGCGCATCTTGGTCTTCTCGACCTTCGGCGCCCCTACGGCATCGGCTGGGTTCCGAGCCAGGATGCGCCACTTGACAGCTTGCTGGAGGGCTTGGCGCAGAATGCGGTTCATGTGGTGGACGGTGCGAGGAGCGAGCCCTCCAGTGCCGTCCCGGCGCCCGCTCACAAGAGCCTTGGAGTAGGCAGCGGAGATCTGCTCCGCCCGCAGCTTCGTGAGGACCACACTGCCGATGAGTGGAGCAACGTTCTTCCGGGCAATCTCGGTGTAGCGTTCATGGCTCCGCGGCGAGATGTGCGAGCGCATGTGCTCCAGCCAACGGTCCAGAAACTTGGCCAAGGTCTCCTTGCCGGGTTCGACATAGTCGCCGCCCTGCATTTCGGTGATGAGGCGGGCGCATTCCTTCTGCGCCTCCCGCTTCGTCCCGGCGAACGAGTGCCATTTCCGCTTTCGCTTCCCGGAGTCCTGATCAGGGGCATCGAGGATGATGGCCCAGCGGCCGGGCGAGCGTTCGCGGATGTGGCCCTTCATTTGCGCGACCTCTTTGGCTTGCTGTCCTTCGCTCCCCCGGCGGGAGAGTTATTTGAGGTGGTGTTATCTGCCGAACCACTTGGCCTGACCTCCGAAATCTGGGGGCGATCGGCCACTGGCCCCAAATCACTCTTCAGCAGCGAAAGCACTTGGTTTCTCCTACTTCCGCCTAACGGCAGCGCATTATCTGCACTCTGGATCTTTTGCACGATGCGGGCGGGATCGTCGAACGACTTCACCTCTGCGATTACTCGCTCAAGTTCAGACAGGGCTTTACTTTCGCCTGCTGGCCTCATGGCCCTAAGGACTCCTGCCACCTTGCTGCACGCTTGATCATAAGCAAATGGATCGTCTTTCCAATCAGCTAAGGGGTCAGCAGGATTATGCCAAAGCTCTAAGACCATAGAAATCAGCCTCATAAAAGCATAATTTCTTCTACTGCCAAACGCTTCGGATATCTTATCATCTTCAATAAAGCTCCTTCTTAGGCGGTGCTCGATCTCCCTTGATAAAGTTTTTCCACTCTTAACTACCTCCGCCTCAAGCATAGCCCTCAGGTCGGGGGTGATCCTAGTTGAGAGCACAGCAGTCTGACCGACGTACTCCCCCTTTGACACTGGTCCGCGCTTACCCATCCGATTACCTCATAACTATCTTACAATCCGTAGGCGGACGGATTGCGACGGTCAAGGACGTACGGCTATCATCTTTCACATCGTAAGATCATTATGGAGCATTAGATGCTTGGTGAAACCAATCAGTCCGAACGAAAGACCATCAGCGTCGAAGAAGCCGGTCGACGCCTGGGTGTTAGCCGGAACACTGCCTACGAGGCTGCAGGTCGCGGAGAGATCCCAACGATTCGGATTGGGCGCCGCATGCTGGTTCCTCTCGTGGCTTTCGAGCGTCTGCTCGATCAGCCCGCAGTCATCCGGCAAGAGGGTGCTTGAGCCATGAAGAAACCCGCGCATCGCGGGGCGACGGCGGGTCTCTCGAATGCTTTCCGGCAAGTCAGCAACGAGGGATATGCGCTAGAGAATGCGCCCCGACAAGCCTCCCACCTGATAAATCGCTATGGCCTCTCGCCCGTACACGCGGCGGTGATTGCCGAATTAGCCTTCCCACCAAACGAAGATAAGCGGGGGCGTACATGAGCGACTTCCGCCCCATCGCGACCATTCGGAAGAACAACTCTGAGGAAATCCGGATCAGCCTCGCGATCCGCGACGGATACAGCCTAATCGACATGCGGGTGTTCTCCGTTCCACGTAGCGCGCGCGGTGAGCCGATGCCGACAAAGGGCGGCATCTGTGTGAACCGCGCGAAGCTCGCCGAGCTGATCCAGGCCCTGCAGGCTGCAGAGCGGGAGGTGTCGCAATGACCGCCTCTATGACAATTGGTGGCGCGCAACCCCCGACGGCCTTCGATTCTGAGCAAGCCCTACTTGGGGCGATCCTGCACAACAACGATGCATTGGATCGCGCTCGTGATCATGTGCAGCCCAGCGACTTCTTCGACCCGATCCACCGGCACATCTTCGAGGTGATGATCCAGCGTCGGGACGCTGGCGAGGCGATCGACTTCGGACTGATGAAAGCCATGTTGGGCAACGCCGACCTTGGCGGCATCACGGTCGGGGGATACCTCGCAAAGCTCATTGCAGAAGCCATCACAGTGAGCGGGGCAGCGAGCTATGCACGGCTGATTGCTCAGGCAGCGCGGATGCGGCTGGTGTTCGACACGTCCATGGCGGGCGCCGCCGCGATGACGACGGGGTCGGTGCACAGCCCGACTGAGTACGCCACCCACATGATCGAGCGGCTGGACGAGGTAGCCAGCGCAGGCCTCAGTGAGAGTGCCCGGCGCGTCACCCTCGGTCAGAGCGTCACGAGTGTTCTCGCTCGCGTCCATGAAACCCGGCGCGGCAAGGGTATCATCGGGGTTCCCTTCGGTGTGCCGAAGCTCGATGCCGCTACGCTCGGCATGCGACCTGGTCAGTTCATCGTGCTCGCAGGCCGACCCGCCATGGGTAAAACGACGGTGGCGATGCACATCGCCCTGGCCGCAGCACGCCACCGCGGTGCGCTCGGCTTCATCTCACTGGAGATGGATGCTGACCAGTTGTCCGAGCGCGTACTCTCGGCTTTGGCCTACAATCCGCGAGAGTGGGACCAAATCACATATCGAGCCATCGCCGAAGCACGTGGGCTGTCTGACGCTGCGCTGGTCCGCCTGCAGGAGGCGTCCGAGATCTGCGCCGGCATCCCGATATGGATTGAACAGCAGCCCAGCCTGACCCTCTCGCAGATCTCGGCGCGGGCCCGACAGATGAAGCTGAAAGCCGAGCGTCGGGGTCTCCCCTTCGCAGCCCTCATCATCGACCATATCGGCCTAATCTGTCCGTCCAAGCGCTACTCGGGCAACCGAGTGCAGGAGATGACCGAGATCAGTTCTGGCCTGAAAGGATTGGCGAAGGAACTCGGCATCCCGGTCCTCGGGCTGTCGCAGCTTAATCGGGAAGTGGAGAAGCGCCAGGACAAGCGCCCCGTCCTTTCGGACCTGCGTGAGAGCGGGTCCATCGAGCAAGACGCCGACGTGGTGCTCGGCCTGTACAGGGAGGCCTACTACCTGGAGCACAAGGCCGACCGGACTGACGTAGAGGAAGACCGCCTAGTCCGTTGCCTCAACACCCTAGAGATCGAGATCCTGAAGCAGCGCTCTGGGCCAACCATCCGGGTCGAGTGCTTCTGCGACATCGCCTGCAACGTCCTGGCGGAGGCGCGCTGATGGTTGGCTTCTACAAGCACGACATCCCGGCCTGGATGGATGGCACTGAGACGCTGAGCGACAGCGCCTATCGCGCCTACCACGTCGTCATTCAACTGATCATGCTTAACGAGGGGCCGATCGCCCTGAACGAGCGTGGCCTGTCCGGCCGTTGCAACATGACTGTGAAGGCGTTCGGACGGGCTCTCGTTGAGCTTATCGCAGCGGGCAAGGTCGCGGTAGAAGACGGGCGCATTCACAACGCCCGGGCGGATCGTGAGCTCGAATCCGTCATGAAAAACCGGGAAAATGCTGGAAAAGGCGGAAAAACCCGAGCAATCCGCGTAGAAACTGAGAAAAACAACCGGAGCCAAGCCGCTAACCCTCTGGAAACAAAGAATTTACCTCAAGCACCGCTCGAATACATTCCAAGCCTAAAAGAGAAGAGAAGAGAAGAGTCCCCTACAGTCCCCAAGGGGACCAGGATTGATCGGTTCGAGGAGTTCAGGGCAGCCTACCCGCCACGGAACGTGCGTTTCCAAGCGACACCTGCCCGGAAGCGGTGGCTGGAAGCACTTAAGCGAGGCGCAAATCCGGAACAAATCATAGCCGGCGCTAAGTCGTATGCTGCTGAGCAAGCCCGGATCGGCAAGGCTGGTACCGAGTTCGTCAAAACCGCCGAGGTCTGGCTGCGGAACCAGCTCTGGAACGACTACCAGCCCGAGCCAGGTACTGCCGAAGGGAAGCCGGCCGGCCCAGACGGTTACCTCGTCAGCCTCTCCGAGGACGACTGGCGCGGCCACCTTCGGCGCTATGTCACCAACGGTGGCCAGTGGCTACTGGGGCAGCGCACACCGCCGCCGGACCACCCCGATACCAAGGTCCCGAAACACCTCCTGGCTGAGGTTGGCCTCGGTGCCGGGCGAAATCTAGAACAACCGGCATTGCTGACGAGGACGAGCTAATGGCTGCTGGTCTGGAAACCTTCGCCAAAGTCCGCGCCCTTCACGATCGCACGGACAGTCCGGGCGAGAAGGCCGCGGCGATGATGAAGATGCAAACCCTAGCTCGTAAGGCCGGGATGAGCGTCGAGCAGGCATTGTCCACTTTGGACGCCTCAAAACCAAAGACCCAGGCACAGGCTGCAGCGGACGCCTTCAACGAGTTCTTCAACACGCCTGAGATGCGTGCCGAGCGAGCAGAGCGTGAGCGCAGGCGGGCGGCTAAATGCCGTGATCTCCTCGCTGAATATGGCTCAGAGGATGCGGTCTGGGCGGATACGGAACGTGAAGCTGCCCTGCGTCGAGCCTGCGAACCGCTGCTTGGGCCAGGCGAGACCTGGAACACCGTCTACCGGCTGGACGGCTGGGGAGCATACGAATCCCCGTCCCGGATGCCGGAGAGCGTGCGCCGAGCGGTCGCCGAGGCATGGCCTCTCCCAGCGACGACGGCAGCGGCATGGGCCGAGTACGAGGCCGCAGAGAAGCTGGACAGCGACCGATGCGCCTTCTTGCCAGATTATGCGCCTCATTCCTGGGCCGAGGCTCGCCGCTATGTCCTAGAGGATCTTTGTCAGACGCTTCCAGCGCGCTCACTCAACGACATCCGCAGCCGCCTCTCATGGATGGAGCACGTCGCCAAGCTCGACATGGCTCGTTCATGGGAGGAGCAGGAGCCAGCCCTCAGGACCCTCCGTGCCGACATCGAGCGCATGGCTGTTCGCATCCGGGACGAACTTGCCCCGTCCAAAGTGGACAGAGCGGTGGGAGCCAACCTCTGAGCTCCCCCGTTTCGGGGAGCTCAACTTCGCCTGTCCAATTTGCACAGCGTCGAACCAATGCCAGCAAGCGGCACGACGTCCTGAGCCTCCTCAGCTCAGGGCTGACAAACCGTGAGATTGCCCGCCGCGCAGGCGTCAGCCCCTCGACCGTCGGCAATATTCTTCGAGGGCGCTGACCATCCTATCCGAGTACCTGTTGGAGTGCGTACCCATGCTAACCCAGCCCCCCACTTTTAAACAAAGCTGCAGGACCTCCGCTCTGCCCAGGACCAGCCGCTGCCTGATCCCATTCGACCGGCGAGAGGGCATGACCACTGCGGAGGCGGCTCAACAAGCGAACCGCACCGAGCGCACGATCCGCATGTGGTGCCGGGACCACGACGTTGGTCGCCGGGTAGCAGGTGGCCCATGGCTGGTGTCCCGTGTCGCGCTCGCAATGTTCCTCAATGACGACGCCATAGCGCTTCGTGCATACCTTGCTGGTGACCGACGCAGCTTAGAAGTCGCGGCATATTTCGGCGCAGAGGGACTGGACGACCTTATTGCAGACCAATCGTAGCGGCGGACATCTGGTGCTTTGTATCTGGCCCAAATGTCGAAAGAAGTGGTTTGCCGCTAGCCTGCTTTCGAAAGAGCAGGTTTGGCAAGTGCATAGGTGACGCAATTCGGCTCACTCGTCGGTTAAACGATCGCTTTCTTTACGGCCAGCTCGGTTGCTTCTGGAGCGTTCCACTTACGCAAACTCCATTAAAACATGGTGGCGTCGCTTCAGCCCCGCCCTACAAAGTGCCTCAAGCCGCAGGGATGGAAAAATCAGTCCGAAGCCGCACTTCAGAAGCATCTGGGGAAGAAAACCTGCTCTAGGTGAGTGCAGCAGCACGCTACTGACGTATCTTTGGGAGCGTGTAAGCCGTGACTCCCGATGCCCGGCCATCGTCGATGAGGCCGAGTATGAATGATGGATTTGGGCCCTCGTCTGAGAACACGCGGGTTAGCAGCGACGAATTCCTTCAGGTCATCCTCGAGAGTGCCACGGATTTCGCAATCTTCGCCTTGGATCCCGATGGCAAGGCAATCTCATGGAACGCGGGCGCTGCTCGTCTCTTCGGCTACGCCTCCCCGGAGATGATCGGCCAAGACAGCGACGTGATCTTTACGCCCGAGGACCGCGCAGCCAGTGTCCCGCAGGCTGAACGCCGCATAAGCCGGGAGCAGGGCCGAGCTGAGGACGAGCGCTGGCATCTGCGCAAGGATGGTTCGCGTTTCTGGGCCTCTGGCTTGCAGATGCCGCTACGCGATGGCGTGCCGGGCTTCGTCAAAGTGGTGCGGGACCGGACAGAACAGCATCTGTCCGAGGCTCACCTGAAGGAGAGCGAGGAGCGCTTCCGCCTTCTGGCAACGAACATACCCCAACTCGCATTCCGCAGTTGGAGCGATGGCACCCGCACCTGGGGCAGCCCTCAGTGGGTGGAGTTCACAGGCTTTTCTGAGCCTGAAAGCCTTGGGCAAGGCTGGGTTGAGGCCGTGCACCCTGAGGACCGCGCTGCCACGCAGGAAGCGTGGCACGGAGCCCAGAGGACAGGTGAGTACTACGTGGAGCACCGCCTCCGCTGGGCTGCCAAGGACGAGTACCGCTGGCATCAGACCCGGGCCAAGCCGATCAATCAGGACACCGCCGTCGCGCTAGAGTGGGTTGGGACCTCGACGGACATCCATGACCTGCGTGGCCTGCAAGGTCGCCAGCAGGTGCTTCTGGCAGAGCTTCAGCACCGTACCCGCAACCTCCTGGCTGTCGTGCAGGCGGTTGCCCGCAAGACGATGCGATCCAGCAGCACGCTTGAGGACTTCTCGACTGAGTTCGAGAGCCGATTGCGGGCGCTGTCGCGGGTCCAGGGGCTGATCGCCCGGATGGACTACGATGCCGTCGAACTCCGCCCGCTCATCGAAGCAGAGTTGACGGCGCATGGTGACGGGAAGGCTAACAAGGTGGCGGTGGACGGTCCACCCGTTACGCTTCCGGCGCCGGCCGCGCAGGCCTTGGCTCTCGCCGTGCACGAGCTGGCCACGAATGCGGTCAAGTATGGCGCCATCGGCCAGCCGTCCGGCCACCTCTCCGTCACCTGGCAGGTGGAAGAGGACGAGCACGGTACGCCGCGGGTGGTGCTGGAATGGCGCGAGAGCGGAGTTCAAATCTCACAGAACAGTCAGTCTCGGCGAAAGGGCTATGGCCGCGAACTGATCGAGCGAGCCCTGCCATACCAACTGAATGCCAGAACGGAGCTCGAATTTGGCGAGGGTGGCGTGCGCTGCCTGATCGCAGTTCCGATTATAACGCAGCGCGAAGGAGCGTCCCGTGGCTGATCCACGTACGCACGGCCTGAAGGGGTTGCGCCTCCTTATTGTGGAGGATGAGTACACGATTGCCTCCGATCTCGCGGACGCCCTTGAGGCAGCCGGAGCGACCGCGGTGGGCCCGACCAGCTCGATTGCGGAAGCGCTCGCTTTGGTCGAGGCGGAGCAGAATCTGCATGGCGCCGTGCTCGACATCAACCTGAATGGCGAGCTGGTCTACCCGGTCGCCGACGCCCTAAGGGCCCGCAGCGTGCCCTTCGTTTTCGCCACGGGCTACGATGCGCGGGTCATCCCCGCCGCTTATGCCGAGGTCCCGCGCTACGAGAAGCCCGTTGATACCGGCCAACTCGCACGTGCTCTCTCGCGACATGTCACGTCGTCACCCAATATGCCTTGAAGGCCGGCCACCTGGACCACGGCGTCAATCTCGCCAAGATCACCCTACTGCTCGTATAGCTTCGGCAAGAGAGCAGCCCAGCCCCTTCCGGCTCGCTTCATAGCCCCAGCAGCGAGCCGCACCACTGCCGAACGGCCTTTGCTAAGCTCCGATGTAGCCAGCCCTAATGGACCGGCGGGACGAACGCTCAAGCGGCATGGATTTGGGGGAACGGCCGAAACCGGTGCATTTCTGCCAGTCCGGTTTCGGGTTTAGAATTTGGAATAGCGGACGCTGGCTCCGCGAGTGATGGGTTTTGGAACCGCTATGGCCCTACGCCGTTCCAGTCTCGCTTTACTCACGCTCTCGTGACGGGAAGGCGATGATGACTTCCGAGCCTCAAACATCGACGAATTCCGAGCCACACGATCCCCGACCTGACGAAGGCTTTGCTGCGAACGTCCGGGGTCAAGCCCAGGATTACGTATCTCGTCGCAAGCAGGACGTGGTCAGGATGGTCTCGGACGTGGCCGGGGCCATTCGCGGAGCCGGCACGGGCTTCGAGGATGCGCCTAACGTGAAGGCGTTCTTCGACAACGCTGCCGATGGCGTTGAGGAGCTCTCCGCCGATATCGGACGCCGCACGGTCAGCGAGCTCTACGACGAGATCGACGCTGCAGCGAGACGTCGGCCTGGGTTGACCCTTGCCGTGGCGGGTGCTGCCGGCTTCGCGTTGTACCGACTGTTGACGTCGTCCAGTGTCAGGCCGATCCCACGCTCCCGGTCAGTGGTCCCCGTCGACGTGTTACCCGTCCCCGACATCGACGGCCCTTCATGATCAAGCCTCGGCCCAGGACCGTCCAGAGTCTCCTCGGAGATGCGATCCGTGAGACCCGGGAACTCGTCTCGACGGAGATCGTCCTCTTTCGGGCCGAGATGACCAGTAGCCTGCATTGTCTCACCTGGGCGTTGAGCTTGTTCATCGCAGCCGGTGTGTTCGCCATGGCAGGGGTGGCCGTGCTGATCCTGGCGTTGGTGAAGGGCCTAGCGGTCCTCTTTCACTCCGAGGCGCTTTCAGCCTTAGTCATCGGTGGTGTGTTCGCGGCCATCGCTATTAGCTTGGCCCTGTGGGGCCGCAGCAAGGCGTCGCTCTCGGGGCTGGAGCCGATCCGGACCGAGCAGCAGGTCGGGCGGGACGTCGCCCTCATCACGGAGCGCATCAGCGGATGAGCAAATCTTTTGATGAGTTGGAGCACGACGTCGAGGCGAGCCGCGGAAGGTTGGACGGCACGCTGGCCGAACTCCATTCCCGCCTCAATCCATCGAACCTCGCCGAGGAACTCACCGGCACCCGCGATCCTGTAGGCGCGACGGCGCTGGAGGCTGGGCGCTTGTCCGACAAAGTACGTGCTAACCCACTTCCCATGCTTCTGATCAGTGCCGGCTTCGCGTTCCTTGCCTTCGCAACGATGCGACAGGCGGCCGAGCGTCGGCGCTTGCGCCTCCTCTCGGAGGAGGAAGCGCCTAAGCCTCCCTTGGATGCCGCTTTGCCCGGCAACCACCCGTATCGGCTTGAGGAGAAGCTCGGCGAGGCGCTGGAGGAAACCTTCCCGGGCAGCGACCCCGTATCGGTCAGGATCACGAAATAGATTGCCTTCGATCTCCTGCCGGTACGATCCGGCAAATGCTTCGGGGAGAGGGACTTGGTGCCCATCGGAGACCCGACGACTTGGCGGGGCACGCTCGGGTAACGTGTAGCATGATGAGGTGATGGGAGAACGGATCGGGCTCGCGCGACGAATTCTCGGCTTACCAACGAAGAACAGCCCTAAGCGATCACACAACATCACCGAGATGACCGAACGATGTTCGATGGCGACGCACCCAGCAAGGGGGGGCGCGTTGCGAACGGCTACTTCCAGGAACAGCGCAGGCTACCGTGATCCGCCTGGCGAACGCCTTCAAAGATCACCCGGGGAGCGTGTTCCTCTGATGATCGTAAATTGAGCAGCGACTTCAGTTTTTGCTTGATGCCTTATAAGCATCCATAGCTCGACGACAATTCTCGGTGAGCTTATTACGGTTTTTCTTGAAGCAGGCATCCATGGCTGGATCGTCTGCATCAATATCTCCACAATGCGTTAATGCATCGCCGGTACAGTATTTCTTTAGATCAGGGTTTCCGCGCTTGGTAGGAGTTGCATCTGTAGCGGCAATGACGGGCCCACTGATAAAAACACTAAAGCCGAGAGCAAGAAGGAAGCTGCGCATTCGGAGTTCGTACCTTCAAAGCGACGGTGTTGCGAACGTATTGCTGATCCACACAGCAAAAACGCCCCACGAGCCCAAGGGCCATGGAGCAGAGATTTTTGACTATTTGGACATGCCGCTGGAGCTCGTGCCGCCACCGCTGCTATGACCGCTCATCGGGGCGCCACCAGGCGCTGCAGCACCACCGGCAGCACCAGGAGCCATCGTCGAGCCAGGCGCTTCCATGGCTGCACCGGTCGCAGAGCCCGTCGAGCGCTCCATGCTTTTCTCGCTATTGCTCTTCACGCTGCCAGGATTGTTCATGTTACCCTCGGTGCTGCCACCGCCGGCCGCGGTCTGAGCGAGCGTCGCGCCCGTAAGGGCGAGGGTGAGCGAAGCCGCCAAAATAAGTGCCTTGACCGTCATGTGCGTTTCTCCCGATTGATACTAATCGGGGTCCAAACGCGATTACGATCGTATTCGTTCAACCGTTTTTCTGCATCTGACACGCACCGATTCACTTCGCGCCTCAAATAGTACGGAGACCTCCCCCTCTGCCGAGACGTGCCATGCCCAGATCACGACCAGCCGGAGCACCGGCGCAGATAATGGCGAGATCTGTTCCATAGGACAGCAATGGGAGTTCTTCTGTCAAACTTCCATGCCCTCAAACCAGTTTTATCATAGATTTATAATAATAGCTACTTTTACTTTATTCGGATCTTGTCCCTGCGTGTTTTGAAACGATGAGACCTTGAACTGGAACAGGATGGAAGGAGTACGGTTAACCGCGGACCCAACGAAGGAGACGCCTCGTGGCTACGCCAAACACTCTCAAGGACATCTACCTGGACGAGCTTAAGGATAACTGGTCCGCCAACGATCAGATGGTCCGAGCGGTTCAACAGCTAAGCCAGCGGGCTTCCGACGAGAAGCTGAAGCAGATGCTGCAAAAGTCGATTGAAGGCATCAACAAGCATACCGGCATACTCAAAACCCTTATCGAGCAAGCTGGCGGCCAAGCCGAGCCAGAGCATTGCAAGGGCATGGAAGGCTTGGTCCGCGAAGCGCATAAGCACGGCTTCGAAGAGGCGCCAGAGGACGGCATGCTCCGCGACGTTGTCATCATCGCCCAGTACCAGCGAATGGCCCATTACGGTCTTGCCGGCATTGGTTCGGCCGCAGCCTATGCCAAGGCATTGGGTAACTCGGAGGACGAGAGCAAGCTCAAGCAGGCCGTCTCTGAAATCTACAAGGCTGACGAATATGCCAGCCAGCTTGCTGAGAGCCTGCAGCAGGTCGCAACATAAGCTGACCTCTAGACGAGGGCGAACACCCTCGTCGATGACACTCACCATATGATGATCGGCGATCTAAGCTCAGATGGAAGGGCTGCCTAACGGCGCCTCTCCATTCTCATCCAGCCATACGATCCATGATCGGCCTGAGCATCAGCGGAGGCGCTGGAAAACCCTGTTTCGTCGGCACGCTCCAGGACCTTGTCCCGAGGCTTCCACGGATGAACAATGGTCCCAATCAGCATCTCTATCGTCCCATTTGAGGTGTGAACGTTATTCTAGCGGAGCGGTTGTCGCCTCGGAGGGCATCTACGCCTGCAGATCGGCTCTTGAGGAGAAAAGATGGCCGCCAATCCGAAGCCGCTGAAGCTATGGGATCGCGACAAGGGTAAGACCGTCGAAGAGTTTATGCCTGACCATCAGACAACTTACGAAACACGGCCGCTTCGGGCGCCGGGGCAGTGGCTGCGCGCTACACCGCTCTTCGACAAGCTCTACGCGCTCTATCAAGATGCTCCGTGGACGACCCGGCAGATCGAGCCGTTCGTGCGTGAGTACCAAATCGACATGAGCGAGTTCAGGCCGCGCAAGTACCGCTCCTACGCCGATTTTTTCGTCCGCGAGTTCCGGCCGGGTGCGCGGCGCTTCCCCGACGACCCAGCCCAGATGGGCGCACCAGCCGAGGCGCGCTACTTCGGCTGGAAGCGCTTTAATCCCGAGCAATGCTTCCCAATCAAGGGGCAGTCGCTCGCTGCCGAGGACATCCTCGGCAGCGCCGAGCGTGCCAAGCCATTCCTAGGGGGACCTGTCATCCTGATGCGGCTCTCACCTGTTGATTACCACCACGTGCACTATCCCGACGACGGCCATACCGTGGAGCACCAGCGACTTGGACGCAGCCTCTGGACGGTGACCTGGCCGGCGCTGCAGAACAAGCCAGACATTTACGTGCGCAACGAGCGCCAAGTGAACATTCTGGAGACAGAGCACTTCGGCCGGCTCGGCTTCGTCGAGTTCGGCGCGCTCACGGTCGGCCGCATCGCGCAGCGCCACCCACTCGATCAGCCCTTCAAGCGTGGCGCCCAAAAGTCGGTGTTTAAGTTCGGCGGCTCGGCCGTGGCGATCTTCGGCGAGCCGGACGCGTGGCAGCCTGCAGGCGACATCTTGGAGCACACATTAGAAGGCATGGAGACCATCGTGCGACTGGGCGAGCCAATCGCTATGAGCTCCAAGGACTGAGCATTTGCCAAGGACGGATTCCATACCGTGACCATTCAAGGCCGAAGCAAGCGGTTCTCTAAGCCATCACTATGCGCCATGGCGACCTCTCAACGATCGACAGTCGAAGAACAGCCAAGCGCCGGCGCATTGGGGGGCAGGCAATCGCCGATTTGCCGAGGACGATCACCCCGAAACTCGAAATCGCTGCTACGCTGCAATCTCGCTGCGCTGCTCCTGCATGGAGGCAAGCGAGGCCTCTAAACGGCAGACTAGTCCGGTTGGTGCGTAGGTCAACTTTACCTCACCGCCGACCTCGGCCGCGAAGCTGCGCTCGATCAGGCGCGACCCGAAGCCTCGCCGCGCCGGCTGGGTCAGGATGGGCGGCCCTCCTTGCTCGGACCAGGTTAGACAGAATCGCGGGGCCTCGTCCTCGTGCACCACATGCCAGCGCAGGTCCACAAAGCCGGTTTCGTTGGAGAGTGCGCCGTACTTGACCGCGTTGGTGGCGAGCTCGTGCAGGGCCAAAGCGAGGGACAGAGCCGGCTTGGCGCCTAACAGCACGTTGGGGCCACTGATCCGGATGCGTGAGGGGCCAGCTTGCTGGTGAACACTCAGCGCGCCCTCGATCACCTCCGCAATCGGTGCCGCCGTCCAGCTCGCCTGGGTCAGGATGTCATGCGCGCGTCCCAGAGAGATCAGGCGAGCCGCAAACGCCTCACGCGTCGCATCGATGTCCGTGGCGTTGCGGAAGGTCTGGCTGGCGATCGCCTGCACCAGCGCAAGCGTGTTCTTGACGCGGTGCTGCAACTCATTGGTCAGCAGGCGTTGATGCTCCTCGGCCCGCTTGCGTTCGCTGATGTCCAACATCGCACCGATCATGCGCACGGCCTTGCCCTGTGGGTCCCGCAGAACGTAGCCGCGGTCGAAGATCGCAGCGTAACTCCCGTCCGCGCGCAGGAAGCGGTACTCATCAGTCCAGTGCTCGGTCCCGCCGTCGATCACGGCATATATGCTGTTCTTGATCCGCTGTTGATCATCGGGGTGGATGTGCGACTTCCACCAGGAGCCGCTCGGACCCACCTCGTCGGCGGCATAGCCGAACAGGGTTTGTACGGCCTCGTTCCAGCGGATGTGATCGCTGGCCAGGTCCCAGTCCCAGATCGCATCGTTGGTGGCGCGGGCGGCCAGCCGGTAGCGTTCCTCGGTTTCGCGGATTCCCTGCTCGGCACGTCGGCTTTCGGTGACATCACGCACCGTCCCAATAAAGCGCACCGCGCGTCCCTGTGCGAAGAACGCCTGTCCCTTGGCCGCAACCCAACGCTCCACGCCGTCCTGCAGGCCCATGGTGCGGTAAGCGATGTCGTAGCTGCCGTTACCAGCGGGATCGAGCGCAGCCTTGACCGCATCATCAACCCAGTTGCGGTCTTCCGGATGGAGGCCCGCCAGAAAGGTCTCATAGGAGACAGGAGCCTCCGGCGGTAGACCGAACAACTCATGGACCCGCGCGTCCCAGTTGAGATCGTTGACGACTAGGTTGTAGTCGAAGATCCCGATGCTGGTGGCTTCGACAGCCAGGCGCAGCTGATCCTGCGCATCACGGAGGTCAGCTTCCGCCTGCCGGCGCTCCTGAATGTCGATGTCGTTGCCGAGCCAGCCGATGATCTCCCCCTGCTCATCGCGCAACGGCACCGCGCGGATCAGGAACCAATGGTAGGTGCCGTCGTGCCGGCGCAGACGTGCCTCGGTGTCGTACTGGACACCGTGCGTGCGGGAGTGCGCCCAGGCTGCCTCCAAGGACGCGAGGTCGTCCAGATGGATGACCTTGGCCCAACCCATGGGCATGGCTTCTTCGGGGGTCTGGCCGGTGTAGCGATACCAGTAGTCGTTGAGGTAGGTCAGCGAACCGTCCGGCTGGCCCTCCCAGATGATCCCTGGTGCCAGAGCGGTCAGCTGGCGATAGCGGTTTTCGCTTTCGCGGGCGCGCTGCTCGTTGAGCTTGTTTTCGGTGATGTCGACGCTGGCCCCGGCAAAGCGTACGGCCTCGCCGGCCTCATCGCGGATCAGGCGCCCGCGCGCCAACAGCCAACGGTAGGACGCGTCGAGCTGCTTTACGCGGTACTCACAGGAGAACTGCTCCTGCTGGCCGCTCAGGAGGCGATCGAGCTCGGCCTGGAAGGCCGGCATGTCGTCCGGGTGGAAGTTCTTGATATACTCGGCCAGTGGAGCACCACGGGCAGCGTCCACCGGGTCGACCGTGTAGATGCGCGCGAAGTTCGCGTCGGCGAAGATCACGTCGCGCTTGAGGTCCCAATCCCAAGTGCCGACCATGCCCGCGGCACCGAGGGCCAGGGCTAAGCGCTCTTCGCTCTGCCGCAGACGCTCGCCCTGCTCGCGCTGGGCGGTACGGTCGCGCAGGATCTTCAGGTAGCCGGTGTGAGAGCCGTCCTCGCTGCGCAGAGGCTGCATCTCGCCGCTGGCCCAGAACAGGCTGCCATCCTTGCGCAGATGCCAACGCTCGTCGAGCCCGACCCCCTCCGTGAGGGCGCTGTGCATCTCGGCTTCCGGGATACCGTCCTGCACATCCTGTTCGGTGAAGAACACGTCCGCTTGTTTCCCGAGCATATCCTGCTCGTTCCAGCCAAGGATGCGATGGGCACCTTCGTTCCAGCGGGTGACGTTGCCGCCGCGGTCCAACGCGATGATCGCGTAGTCGGTCGCGCTGTTGAGGATCTGATTTTGCAGTTGCTGCTGCGCGCGCTGCGCCTGCGCCACGCGCCTCAGTTCCAGCTGCGCCATGGTCTGCCGCGCCAGCTGCTTCAGCGTCGCTTTTTGGCGATCGGTTAGCTCTCGCGGCTGCGTGTCGAGCACACAGACGGTGCCGATCGGATGGCCGTCCGGTGTCTTGAGCAGCGCGCCGGCATAGAAGCGCAGGCCGGGCTCGCCCGTGACCAGGGGATTGCCCTCAAAGCGTGGGTCCCGCGTGGCATCCGGCACATACAGGAAGTCCTCCTGCAGCATCGCCTGCCGGCAGAACGAGGTGTCGAGCGGAGTTTCGCGCACGCCAAGTCCAACCTCGGCCTTGAAGAACTGCCGCCCGTCGCCGATCAGGTTCACCACCGCGATAGGCGTGCTGCAGATCTCGGCCGCCAGCGTGGCAATGCCATCAAAATCCTCTTCGCGGGGCGTATCGAAGATCTGGTAGCTCTCCAACGCCTGCAGACGCCGAGCCTCGTCAGACGCGGAGCGGAGGGACGGTGTGAGCGTCATGGGGCTGCCACCAGATGAGGGGCCTGGTTCGGTGCCGCGGTTGGATCGAGCGCGACCAAGGTGCCGTCTGTGTGATAGGTCGCGCCCAGGACCTCGGCGAAGTGGCTGCGCACGCGGGCGTGGCACTCGCAGGCGGCCTGCTGCAAAGCATGCCGGTTGGTAATCGTGATACGCCCGCGGCCAACCTGGATCAGGCCTTGCTGTTGCAAGCGGCTCAAGACGCCCGACAGATAGGTCCGGCGCACGCCAAGCATGTCTGCCAGAAGCTCCTGGGTCACTGGGAGCGTGTCGGTGCCGAGACGATCGTGAAGGGTCAGCAGCCACTTGGCGCTGCGCTGCTCGATGGGGTGCACGGCGTTGCAGGCAACCGACTGCAAAACCTGAGCGAGGAGGCAGTCGGAGTAGCGGGTCAGGGCATTGCGCAGCACAGGCGAGGCTTGCTTGGCAGATTGCATTCGTGAGGCACTGACGCGTAACGCGGGGCCGCCGATCTGCACCACGGCGCGGTTGAAGGCCGGCAGGAAGCCCTGGCTGACCACACCGCCAATTGCCCCCTCGTGGCCCACTGTGGCGGTCTCGATGGTGCGGCCTTCGCGAAGGGGAACAAGGAGGGTGGCGACAGTGCCGTCAAGAGGAAAGGTCACATGCGTGACGTCATCGCCAGGCTCAAACAGCACCTCACCGGTTCGCAGCTGAACCTCTTCGAGGTGCGTGGCCACGAGGCGGCGCTCGGTCACTGCAAGCGAGCGCAGCAACAGATTGCGGCTGAAAGGATCCCCCGATAGGCGAACGTTGTTTGGCGCGTGACCCATGGCCCTCCCTACTTCAACGAAACACCCCTGTCCGTTCACTAGTGAACACTACCAAGAGAATTTTTGTAGGAGGAACAGGAGGGTCCAGGGTTCAGACACTGCCGAACAGGCGGCGTAGATCTCTAGATTGGCCGAGCCTTGTCGAACGCACTGAGAATCTGATCCGCCAGGTAAGGCTTCGGCACGAACAAGCCGTGGTCCGGCACATCGTCGGGCTTGGGCCGGCAGCGTCCAGATGTGATCACGAGGCGGATATGTGGCCAGCGCTCAGCAACCCGCGCAGCCAAGGCAAACCCATTCATCGAACCAGGCATTTCGATGTCTGTGAACAGCACGTCAATGTCGCTGCGGCTCTCCAGGATTTGCCAAGCCTGATCGGCGGTTGCGGCCTCAAGAACCGCGCATCCCGCGTCCTCGAGCATGTCGACAGCCATCATCCGGACCAAGCTCTCGTCTTCGACGATCAGGACCAGAGATGGAGAAAGGGTACGCGGGTTACACATAGGTGTAAGAACGGTGGCAAGAGGTTGAGGTTGCAGCCATGAAAGCGGGGCCTCCCCAAAGAATCTTCGGCGCGCTCTGCAGCCTAGCTTTCGGCTACCATAACCCGGATCCTCGATGCCGTCAGCGTTGCCACTGAGACCTGAGTGTCGGTAGCGAATGATGTAATCAGGGTGCGTCTCGTACCTTTAACGCTTCACTCCATCCGCCCCGCAGCCCGCTCCTCGGTCACGTACCCGATGCACCATTCGAGGTGCCCGGCGACCTTTTGGTCCAGGCGATCGCTGGATGCCTTCAGGGCCTCGTCCGTTGCGTTGACGGTGCCGTAGGGCTCGCAGACCTCGCCGCGGTAGAGGTTGATCTCCTCGTTCAGCTGCTCCTCCGACATGTGGTCGAAGCGGTTGGCCTTCCTCGCCTTTTCCAGCTTGCGGAGGCGAAGATCGATCACTTTCGAGGTCATGGCTGGGTCATCTCCTCCAGGCGGGCAAGGCGCTCGTGCAGATCCGTCGCCTCGATGGCGCGGACATGAGCGTCGACGGATTTCGAGATGTCGGCGGCCTCCGACGGGGTGAGCTCGCTAGCGGCAACAGCCTGCAACAGGGCGTGCGTGGCCTTGGGAAGGTCAGCAGTGGTTTCGATCACGGGAAGGTCGAACTGCACCGGGCAATCCTTCCTGGCCGGCATGAGGCGATCCAGGCACATGCGCAGGGCCTGCGTGTCGCCGTCGGTGACGAGCTCGATGGCTTTCCGGACGATGCTCTCGGCATCGCCTTCCAGAATGGCCTCCAGGGCAAGCGTAGACTTACTCCGGCTGCCCTTGGGACGGCCGGCGGGGTTGCTGCTCTGGCCAGGTTGGAAGCCGGGTTTCCTTGTCGTCATGCTTCGTCTTGAACGCCAACCGATACGGGAAACCAACTGTATTGGACAATGTTCAAACAAGGAAGCCAGATACAATGTCGATCAAGGGGTTAGCGTCGTTCGATCTGGTGGAATGATGGGCTTGTCGGGGCCGGGTGGGGTGGCGATCGCATGGCGGCGCTAGCACGGGGCCGAAAACAGCCGGGGGCGAGCCCGCATTGCGAAGGCACGAACCATCCACAGGCGACGCTCAGCGGCGCATATCAGCCTGAAGCGCGCGATGGCCGAGAGCGCGGCGAAGCTGTGGGCCACGGTTCAGGCGATCCAGGCGAAACATCGGGCGACGGGCGGGCGCTGAAGCGCATCAGGCCCTATGGGCAGACCGTCACGCGATTGTCGTGGTAACATAAGTTGCAAGAGGCCGACCTGTATGGCCTCGCTCACCTCCAACGAGGTCATAATGTCTTCTCTCGCAGAACTTGCCTCCACCCTCCGTCACGTCGCCTCGCCTGGCATCAAACCAAAGGAACTGATCGCCGCCGTTCGCGAGAAGTACCCCGAGGCCACCAAGAAGGAGATCGTCCGCGCCGCGTTCTTCTCCTTGTCCGACGGTCACGACACCAACCCAGGCCAGACCGGACAGCTTTACGACTTCGCGCTCAAAGAGCGGGGCGAGGAAGAGCGTCCAGCTGCGCCCCTTCCCAAACGGAAGGGCAAGAGGGAGAGAGATAAGGCGAGGGCTGCCAAGGCATCTGCCTAGATGTCAAAGTCTACTGCACCAAGCGTGGCGTGGCAGTGCGCCATAGCCGGAATCATGCTGTGCACCCATACTCACGGCTCCCGCGGGTCGACAGCATCTCGGATGTCACCGCTTTGTCTAACCTACGACAATTATGGGAATCGGAAACCCAAGTAATTGCGGCCGCCTAGGGGAGAAGTCACAATACGACCTCTAAACCTCAACGAATAAATCGCTGGGGCTTCTCTTCCTTAGGTTTACGGCGAGCTAGTGTCGAGCATTGTCAGCCCAGCGGAAAACCGCATTGCCGCAAAGGATCCTGAGCACGACCGTCCACCGGTTCGATTGGTTCGAGAAGTGCGGGCTGAGATTGCTAGGAGCCGTGCCCTTCTGAGGGAGACGAAAGAAATCCTCCGCAACATTCCAGCCGGCCGGCCGAACCTCAACTAGCTCCAGGTGGTGGGGCTCAAGGCATCCGGCTTGTCAATCGACCGGCGGGAAATGCTCGATGAAGCGCAGGCCGTCCCATAGCTCTACAGCGTCACCGTCCACCATCGCCTTGGCGAGAGCACGAGCTTCTTCGTCGCTTCCTGCGACAAGCCGCATCGCATTCACGACGGTGCCGCTCGGAGCGATTACTATCGCACGGTAGACCGGCGGCTTCGTCTCAGTGATGGCATCGGATCGAACTTGAGATGTGTCCGCCATGGTACGGCACTCCCCTGGCAAAGCGGGAGCGCACGCATCTCTCAGTCGTCGACTCGCTGGTTCGGTATCGACGATGACTAAACCTAGCCGCCGCCTGGCCTAATGTCCTTCGCATAGGATTATTTGGCGCGTAAGATCCAAGGCCGCAGATCTCGCGCGAGGCTACTGCACCCAGCGTGGGTGGGATTGGTGGATAACCCTGCAGGCGGCGTAGCTCCTCCATTGCATCGAAGAGGGCCTTCTTGGCGGCCTTGGTGCGCTGGCGTCGGAGCAAAAATCAGACCCTTGGTGCCCCCCCCCTTAGAGCTCGCAGACTTCCACAAGCCGCCCGCGTAAGCACAATCCATGTTAGGGTGCTCCGATGTTGGATCGCGTGGGCAGCCCCTGGTTCGTCGCCATCGGCGCCTCCGGCGGCGACGGTCTCCAAGACCTCATGGCCATACTCCGCGAGCTGCCGCCCTCGCTGAACGCTGTCGTTCTGGTCGTCCTGCACAGGCCCTGGGACAGACCAAGCCATCTCGCCGCTGTGCTTGGACGTGCCGCCCGCATGCCGGTACGCGTGGCGCTAGACGGCGGTCGGTTCACTCCGGGTATCACCTATATCGGAGAACCGGCCGACCACCTGACGCTGGCAGCCAACAGCTTCGGTCAGCTGGTCGACGATCCAGACCGGGCGCATGGCAACCGCACCGTGGACCTACTGTTTCGGTCCGTTGCGGCACATGGCGGCTCCCGCATCATTGGGGTGGTTCTGTCCGGATCCCTCGATGACGGATCCCGCGGGCTGGCGGCCATCAATGAGATTGGCGGGCTCTCGATGGTGGTTACGCCTGCCCGCCCGCCGGAGCAGGGAATGCCAGAGAACGCTATCTCGTATGACGGTCCCATCGATCTGGTTGGTAGCCCGTCCGAGATCGCCGGGGCCATCTGTGTTGCCGTTCGTCGGCCGTGACGCTGTCTGGCCGACCCTGTGATCATACGGCATCCGAGAGCGCGGTCAGGAGGGCCTGGCACTGGCGTAAGAGCTGCAACGTCGTCTCAATCTCCCGCAGGGCGAACTCAGCGTGGACGAGAGATGTCTCGTAGCATCGTGGTGCGCTACCCAATGCTCGCGGCTACCGCCGATCAGCGGCACCTTAGGTGCGGCTGTTTATATTTGGGGTGGTGCTAGCTCCGAGACGGAACCCCATTGTCGCTTCCGCGATAAATAAGTGGGAGACCTACTGTCTCGTAGAGGCCCGGTTGTGTTGAAGACGCATTACCTCGTTCGCCGTTGCCGTTCGGGCCGGTTCAACTTCACTCTTCTCACCAGTACGGGGCGGCTAAACGGTACGGTCACCGTCCCGGTGGATGGAAAATCCGTCAATGAGATCAAGCAGGAAGCCTGCGAGAAAATCCGCAAACTGGCCCTGGAGTTTGAGAGTCTCGGGAATGCAGAGATGACCTACCAGGACGAAGCGTCGGATGAGGATCGCAGGGTCCCAACACCTGCCTACTAGACTAGCCCAGCCAGTTGACACGCTTCTTGGCCTTGGAAGAAGCCAGTGAAGCCCTAGGCAATGCTCATAGAACTAAAGAAGCTTCTGAAGGGATGGCGCCGGAGGCCCCGCCGTAATGCCGATGGCCTTCACTCGGTCTCCAAAAAGATCTCCATGAAGTCGAGGTTCCGACGTGCCAATCGGAGGGTCTCCTCCATCATCATGAGCACATGCTGAGCTTGCCACTGAAGGCGATCCTGCCCGGCGAGTGATGCGACCCGCGCAATCTGTGCGTCCCGACGTTCCTCGGCTTCATTGAGGCTCTGCCGTAGACCGACGACCAAGGATTCGATTTGAGGGTCCGCCTCGATCAAGGCGTTCTCTGCACTCAGGTTGCGGCTCGTCGGTGCCGGCAGCCCGCTCTCATCAACGACCACCGTCGTCTCCATCATCAACCAATTCCGGCCCCCGATACCGTTTTCTCATCAGAGGTTGAAGCGGCCAATCCACTACACGAGTGCGACCAAGAGGAGCGGCGCGCTCTGCCTCGGGCCTTGGGAATGCCATTGGCCCGTGGCTTCAGACATCGGCGGCGGGGATCATTGGGCGGCACCATGACGAAGCGCAGAGCAGCCTATATCGCATCACAATATCTCTCGCCCTCATCGCCGGATTGCGACACTACGAACCGGCCAGCAAATCCGAAATCCGGTGGTCGAAAGGCGACACCCCATCGAGGTCATGATACGGCCGTCCTATGGCTGCCAGGCACCCACGACACATCGCCCTGACCGGACCTCTCGCTGAGTACGTCGACCATCAGGTGGCCCAGGGCGAGTACGCCTCGGCCAGCGAGATGGTCCGCGTCGCGCTCCGCCTCCTGATCGAGCGCGACGAAGCCAAGGCCCGGCGCAAGCGCGGGGCGAAGATCGCCTCAGGACAAACCCATGACCGGCCGTGAAACCGTGCGATCCGAGCACTCGGTCGACGAGGCCACCCGCCTCGCCATCCTCGACGACTACGCCATCCTCGATACCGAGGCCGAGCAGGGTTTCGACGACATCGTCCTGCTCGCCTCGCGGATCTGCCAAACGCCGGTCGCCCTGGTCAGTCTCGTTGCTGGTGACCGGCAGTGGTTCAAGGCCCGCATCGGCTTCGACGCTTGCGAAACGCCACTGTCGCAATCGGTGTGCGCGAACGCCCTGCTTCAGCCCGGTCTCCTCATCATTCCCGACCTGACCGCCGATCCGCGCACCCGGGACAACACCCTGGTGACGGGCGGACCTCTCATCCGCTTCTACGCCGGCGCCCGGCTCGAGACAGACGAGGGCGTCGCGCTCGGAACCCTCTGCGTCATCGACGTGGAGCCTCGACCGGAAGGGCTGACGCTGGCTCAGATCGAGAGTCTGGAAGCCCTAGCCCGTCAGGTCATGTCGCAGATGAAGCTGCGCCGCTCTGTGGCTGCACGGGACGAGGCGTGGCGCCTGTCGCGGGAGAGCGATGCCCGCCACCGTCAGATCGTCGACAGCGCCATCGACTACGCCATCATTACGATGGATCTCGACGGCCTCGTTACGAGCTGGAGTGCCGGTGCCGAGAGAATTCTTGGCTGGTCCGAAAAAGAGATGTGCGGCATGCCCGCCCGTGTCTTCTTCACCGAGGAGGATGTAGCGGCCGGCATCCCCGAACGTGAGATGGCAGCGGCCCGCGAGAGTGGTCGCGGCAATGATGAGCGCTGGCACCAGCGCAAGGATCGATCGCGGTTCTTCGCGCTGGGCGAGATGATGCCGCTCCATGCCGATGATGACACCCACGTTGGCTACCTCAAGATCCTGAGGGATCGCACCGAGCAGCGCCGCGTGTCCGAGACGTTGCAGCAGCAGACCGATCTACTCCAAACCGTCGCCGACCATGTCAGCGAAGCCGTGTTTCAGCTCGATCTCGACGGCGTGGTGACCTTCGCCAACCGGACCGCGCACGCCATGCTCGGTTGGAATGCAGGCACGTTGATCGGGCAGGACCTGCACGAGGCTGCTCACCACCACTACCCCGACGGACGTCCGTTTCCCGCCTCTGAGTGCGGCTTCGTCGAGGCGATCCGCGAGGGGAAGATCCTCCGCGAGCGGGAAGCGATGTTCTTCCGCCGGGACGGCACACCCGTCGAGACGGTCTGCTCGAACGCGCCCGTCTTCCGGGGCGAAGTGCTCGCCGGTGCCGTGCTGACCGTCTCCGATGTCACGAAGCGGCGTCAAGACGAGCGCCGCCTCCAAGAGCTGAACGAAACGCTCGGGGAATTGGTCGCCGAGCGCACCCAGGAGCGGGACCGGATTTGGCAGGTCAGCCAGGATATGCTCGGCGTTGCCGATGCGAACGGCGCCTGGATCAGCATCAATCCGGCCTGGCCGCGGATCCTCGGATGGGACTATGGCGAGATCATCGGGAAAACCTCGGAGTGGCTCGAACATCCCGACGATCGCGAGAAGACGCGGGCTGAGATCGCCCGCCTCGCCGCCGGCGGACTGACATTGGCCTTCGAGAACCGGTTCCGGGCGCGAGACGGAAGTTACCGCACCCTGTCGTGGACGGCCGTGCCCGTCGAGGGCCTGCTCTACTGCGTGTCGCGCGACGTCACGGAGGAGAAGGAGCGTACCGCCAGCCTACTCCAGACCGAGGAGGCGCTACGGCAGTCTCAGAAGCTAGAGGCTGTGGGCCAGCTCACAGGCGGCGTGGCGCACGACTTCAACAACCTGCTGACCGTCATCAAGTCCTCGACCGATCTCCTCAAGCGTCCTGACCTCACTGAAGAGCGACGTGAGCGCTACATCGGGGCGATCTCGGACACCGTAGAGCGCGCCGCCAAGCTCACGGGTCAACTGCTCGCCTTCGCCCGGCGGCAGGCCCTGCGCCCAAAGGTGTTCGATGCGAGCCAGAGCGTGCAGGCCATCGGCGACATGGTCGCTACCCTGACGGGTGCCCGCATCGAAGTAGCGATCCGAATCCAAGATCAGCCTTGCCTTATCAGCGCAGACCCGAGCCAGTTCGACACCGCCCTGGTCAACATGGCCGTCAACGCACGCGATGCCATGAATGGTGAGGGCAGGCTCACGATTGCCGTCGATCGCGCAGCAACCATCCCAGCGCTGCGGTCGCATCCCGAGCAGGTCGGCGATTTCGTTCGGATCACGCTGTCGGACACCGGCAGCGGCATCCCTGCCGATCAGCTCGACCGGATCTTCGAACCCTTCTTTACGACTAAGGTCGTCGGGCAGGGGACCGGCCTCGGCCTCAGTCAAGTGTTTGGTTTCGCCAAACAGTCCGGGGGCGAGGTCCTGGTTGAGAGCGAGGTCGGGAAGGGCACGGCATTCACCCTCTACCTGCCGTGGGTCGAGAACGAAGCCGACGTTCAGCAGGAAACGCAGGCCGACGAGGCAATTGTCGACGGACGGGGCACCTGCGTGCTCGTTGTCGAGGACAATCGCGACGTCGGTACCTTCTCAACTCAGACGCTGGAAGAACTAGGTTACGGCACGCATTGGGTCGCGAATGCCGCGGAGGCCCTATCAGCCCTCGCAGCAGACCCTACCGCCTACGACGTGGTGTTCTCGGATGTCGTGATGCCTGGCATGAATGGCGTTGACCTCGGTCGCGAGATCGAGCGGCTCTATCCCGGTCTGCCGGTCGTGCTGACCAGTGGCTACAGCCACGTGCTTGCCCAGGAGAGTGACCACGGGTTCCAGCTCTTGCAGAAGCCCTACTCCGTCGAACAGCTTTCGCGGTTGCTGAGCAAGGCTGCCAGCCGGAAGCGGTTCGCAGAACGGTAATTCGTGGGTGGCAAAAGCCACCATGGTGAACTCCGCCACGCGGGCTCATAGAGACGAAGGCCCCTGACCTCTACGCCCGCGGCGCAAGGGGATCATGGCCGAGTTCCGTACCGTTCGCCCCTGGCATGGCGGGGAGGATCGCGATGAGCGGGTCCGGCTTCTGCGGAAGGAGATGGTTCAATCCCTCGGCCAGTCCATAAAGGGCAGCAGCAGCGGTCTGCTGGCGGACCTTACGGTGATCGTCGCGGGCCTTGATGGTGACGGCGGCGATCGTGGCGAACTCGCGGGCGTCTCTCACGCCTCGGGCGTAGGCGGCGGCTTCGGTTGGGGTCATGCTGCTGTGTCCTTTGGTTTTGGGCTGTGGATTGGTCCCCATCGCGTGCAGCGACCAAAAAGGGCCGGCAATTCAAACACCTACCCGCCAAAGTGATTACCTCCAGTGTGGGTGCGAAAGAGCACGACGGTGGTCATGGTCGAGTCCTACATCAGCATCACACAAGAATTCACGGCCAGCCGCCATTTGACGGAGACCGCGCAAAGCTGACTGGGTCACCCTATGAACATTCGTTTTGTTTCTGCCGTTGCTGCTACTGTCCTGAGCTTCGGCACCTTTGCTTCGCTAGCTGTTGCCCAGCAGAACGAAGGCTGGAGCCACTCTTCCAAGCTGCGAGCTGCCCAGGCCGTTAAGGCCGCTCCGAACGCCTATGACGACCTGACCACGGGCTCGATCGTTGTCGACCGTGATGGCCAGGCTTCGGTGCGTCTGAGAGAGCTGGACACGAACAACGGCTATGCGCCTGCTTCGACGGCTCGTCGCTTCGGAGCACGCGGCACGCCGCTTCCTAACTAAGCTTCCAAACGGTTTCGAAAGCATGCGGCGGGGCGAGAGCCTCGCCGTTTTTGCGTGCGCGGGATCGCAGCCTTGTGTTGCCAACCTGTTCCCGGCCTTCCGGAAGGAGGATACGTTGCCCGCGCACACGGAGAGCAACTCATGCCCGACAAACTGGTCGTCCACACGGAGGATCTTGGAAACACCGAGTACGATGGCAACCGACGTGCTCGCGCTGAGCAGGCATCCGAAGCGGCGCCGACTGCGGGGAAGAAGCTGACGAGCGAGCCTGTGACCGCCACCGATGAGGCTCGGGATGTTGCGCTGGCACAGAAGGATACGGACGAGATAGCGGTCGTCCGACGCCAGACCGAGATCTGAGCGCCATCGATCACGAGCGCCACCCCGCAAGGCCGGACCATGCATCGGTGATGATGACCCCACGGTGGTCGGCCTTGGCAGGGGCCGGCTCGCGGATAAAGGCGATGGCGTGCGTTAGGGCCTCGGGGCCGCCGGCGTGGACTAATTCGTCACCCGTCCCTGCGGATCACGCGAGAGAACATCGTGGCGGCTCGGCTCGGTGCGGTGGTGTTTTCGGGTCGGGGACGGGGGCCGCGTTCATCGGAGATGCCGCGTTGCCTCGTCTAATCTTGCGGTCTCGACTGCGATGAGAAACCCACGCTTGATCTCCGCGGGGCTCGCGTGGGGCCAGCGCTTCAAGACGCAGTCCACCCATCTGGAAGGCTCCGTGCCTAGTGGAATGCCATCCATCTCGATGATCATCTTGGCGATGGCTGCGGATAGATCGCTCATGCTGCGCCTCCCGCACGTTCGGGCTTCGGGTTCGGGATTTTCAAAACCATCCTGACGGCCACGCGCTGGGCGGCAGCGTGCTGTGTCGACCACAACGCGCAAGAGAGCGTCAGCGGCGGCCTGTATACCTGCTTCAAACATCCGGTTCGGGTGTCCACCGGACCCTGCCCCTTCGCCCTGAAGCGGACGTTCCGCCTCCGACCCGATCTCGCCGTAAAAGCGATTTCTCATCGTGCCCGGGAGCGGACGTTCGCGGAGCGTTGTGAATCCCCCTGGCAACTTGTGCCATTTGACGCCGGCATCACGCAGCGGAGCGGCGCCCCAGGTGGAGATAGTTCGGTTTGAACGAGGCAATTTTCTTCAATCGCGGAAGGTCCAAAACCGTCAGGCGTCCGCCCTTGAATGTGATCAGCTCCTCCCGCCGCATCGCCTGCAATGTGCGGTTCACATGTACCGTCGTAAGTCCGGTTGTACTGCCCAGCACGGTCTGTGTCAGCGGCAGCGTGCAGCTGTCCTCGACGGCATGACCAACTGCCTTCATGCGCGTCAGAAGCTCACAAAACAGATGCGCCATTCGTGACAGAGCGGAACGGCAATTGATGTTGACGAGCCATTCTCGCAATGTCGCCTCGTCCACGAGTGTGGCCATGCGCAGAGCTCGGGCGATGCCGGGGTGTTCCCGCATCAGCTCCGCGATTGTCTCAGGCGCGATGTGAACGATCCGGCATGACGAGACGGTGGTAAGGGTGTGATCCATCTTGTCGAGCAGGCCCACATCGAGGTCGCAGAAATCGCCCGGCAGCAGGTAGGCCATGATCGGGCTCTGACCATCCGGCTGGTGCTTCTGGCGGCAGACGAAGCCCTCCATGACGAGGAACACACCATCGGGTTTGTCGCCCTCGCGCACGAGAGTGGTATGCGCAGGAACGGAGCGGGGTTTCGCGCTGATCCGCTCCAGCACCGCCCGCTCCGCATTCGACAAGGTGGCGAGGCTCTCCAACCTGCGAATGAACGGATTGCCGCTGCCTACCGGCGTAAGCGGTTGTTCGAGAGTGGTTTGGAGGCGGCTCGCGGGCGCGATCGTCGCCATAGAGGACGAAAGAGTCATCTCATCACACATTGCCACCACATCCTCGGCCGAGGCCGGTTTGCTCAGCCAGGGCACACCTTGGCAATCGGGAGCGAGCGACTGATCCGGCCGGCAAGCCGAGTGGACGAGGAAGGGAATCCCCTGGTGGCGTAGCGCACGAACCAATTCAGTGCTGGCCCCATCCTTCAGCGCGACGTCGGTAATCGCCAATGTCGGCGTCTCGCGCATGAGGCTGGGTAGCGCCTCAGCCCCCGTCGCAAAGGGCCCGAGGACGCGGTAGCCCTTCTGTTCCAACGTCTCGCTGAGGTCCATACCGACCAGGGCCTCAGCCTCGGCAAGCAGGACGACGAGCGGCTGAGCTATGAGATCCATGCAAGCCTCCAGGATGACAGTCTGCTGGGCCTCTCCGGGGCGCAGGGCTTTATATCCGAAGATGTAAACTTGAAATAAACTGAAAGTAAATGACGGAATTTACCCGGTGCGCTACCGAATTTCCCGAAAGTGCGATAGCGTACCCCTAAACGATCAGGTGCCGAACTTAGCAATAACCGAGATGCTGCAGGGATATTACATTGAAAATTACTGTTTTTGATCTTATATCGGTTTCATCGCCTGCTGGAAATATCCGAGCGTAGGCGGCTGAGAGACGATGCGCTCTTGCTCCAAAATGGAGAGCAAGAGCCCATGGCTCACGTTCAACAATCCGCTGTTCGCAATCGCCTGCTGAAGGCCATGTCGGCCGAGGACTTTGCCCGGCTCCAGCCGCACCTGGAGCCAAGGGATCTGCCAGCAGGGCATACCCTGGCCAAACCCAACGCCCGAACTGACCACCTGTATTTTATGGAAGCTGGGGTTGCTTCGATCACGACCGAAGACGCGAACGGCCGGGTCGAGGTGGGGATCATCGGTCGTGAGGGCGTGGTGGGTGCTACGCCCGTGCTGCTCGGCGCAGACCGTGTTCCCTATCACCACTTCGTGCAGATGCCGGGAAGCGCCCTGCGCATCCGCCCTGATGTCGTGAGCGCGGCGGTGGATGAGAGCCCATCCTTACGCAAGCTCCTCCTGCGCTACATCCTGATTGAAATGATTCAAGTGCGGGAGACGGCGTTCGTCAACGCGACCTATGAGATTGAGGCTCGTCTCGCACGCTGGCTCCTGATGTGCCACGACCGGACGGACGGCGAGGAGCTTCTGCTCAAGCACGAGTTCCTGTCGATGATGCTGGGTGTGCGGCGGTCCGGCGTGACCCTGGCCATGCAGCAGCTCGAAGGCGCAGGGCGCATCCGGGCCAAGCGCGGGCGCGTCACCGTGATCAACCGGGAGCTTCTGGAGGAGATGGCGGACGGCGGCTACGGTACGCCGGAGGCGGAATATGCCCGCTTGATCGAGGGCGCGTAACATGCCCCGCTACTTCTTCAACCTGCGCTACGGTTCCCGCCTCGACAAGCTGACGGTTGACCCGGAGGGGGATGAGCTCGCCGATGATGAGGCGGCACGTCAGCACGCGTTGCAGATCGCCCGTGACCTCGTTGCCGGGCCACCCTCGTTTGCCGTGCGGGATTGGTTTGCCTGCTCCTTCGAGATCGAGGACGAGGATGCCCAGCACGTGTTGACGGTGCCGTTCAGCGATCTCGTTCCCGAGGAGGACGACGAGTAGACAGCCTGAATGACAAGGTCCGCTTCAACCATGAAGTGGCTGATAGCAGGCAGGCAGAAATCCGCCCGTTCCAGTCGTACTCTCTCGCTCGCTAGGCAGCCTGGAAGTGGACCTTCCTACCCGTCGTGGCCGGTGGGTCCGTCCTGGAGACCTTCATCGCCGTCAGCTGCTCGGGCTGATCCCTAGTGCTATTTTGCTCTCAAGGCTTGCTGCGACCCCTGTTGGCCTCGGCCATCAAGATCTGGAGCTTTCATCCAGCCGGGGGCTGAGCCCTGGTATCGATCTCCACGGCCACGGCGAACGGCATCGTGAGCACGATAGCGCCGGAGTCATCGGTGACCTCGAAGGATTTCTGGATGGCCTCGCTGAACGGAGCGCCGCCCCTAAGCGCTTCGGAGACGACTTGCTTGGCGCTGATGACCATGTTGTGCCAGACCGCCTCAAGATCGGGATACTCGTCACCTTCGGGCACCTGATGCAGCCCATCCTTGGAGTGGATGTAGAAGAAGTAGCGAGGCATGGTCTGTCTCCTTCGGTTCGCCGGGACCGAGCTGTTCAGCAATACCGCCATTCTTTGGCCCGCCTTCCATCCCTAAGCGCTTCGGGACCATCAGCGCCCTATCAAAGATCAACTGCCAGCATCGCATTGGAGATATAAATATGCTCCTTTGTTATTTAAGTTCATTTGCTGACTCAAAAATTATAACTATGGGTATACGATAAAATAGACAGTATATTATCTATTGTCTGACTTGAGAAGCACCAGGCGGGAGCGCGCGAGCCATGTTGAAGACAGGGGGAGGATACACTTGCATTCCTAGATAATCTGATCGAGCAAGCCGAGGAGCGGCGCGTCGAGCAAATGCTAAACATCGCTGGTCTTCTCGCGGATGGTCAGGACGCTACCGAGGCTGAGAACCACCTGCGCAAGATCCAAGGATTGCTGAGGGCGATGCGAGACCAGCGGCGCATCCACCAAGCTGTGCAAACTTCCTGACGAACCTGAGCTCACGCTGTCGGCTTTCGTGGTTAATGCCGGTTCCGTGATCTCGCAGGCAGGCCAGGAATGAAGTCCGATCCGTTTCGGGTATGCCTTTTTCGGATCGGCTAGAAAGCGGTCCGATAAATACCACTTGACTGTTCAAATCGGTCCGCAACATACCGGACTGGTCAAAACGGACCAGCGGGACTTTCGATGTTCATCAGGGCCTACCTCCGCGCTTCCACCGATGGACAGGATGCTACTCGCGCAAAGGCGCCGCTGGAGGCTTTCGCGGCGGAGCGGGGACTCACGATCGCGTCTTGGTACGTCGAGAACGAGAGTGGTGCTGCGCTGGCCCGGCCGGAGCTCTTCCGGCTACTCCACGATGCTCAACCGAGTGACGTGCTCTTGGTCGAGCAAGTTGACCGTCTGTCCCGCCTCAAGCGGGAGGACTGGGAAGCCCTTAAGGTCGAGATTGCCAGCCGCCGGCTGCGTGTTGTCGCGCTTGACGTGCCGTCAACGTGGATGATGGCGGTAAGCGCTGACGAGTTCACCGGCCGCATGCTCGACGCGATCAACGCCATGTTGCTGGACATGCTCGCTGCCATCTCGCGGAAGGATTATGAGGACCGCCGCCGTCGTCAGGAGCAGGGGCAGGCCAAGGCAAAGGCCGAAGGCAAGTACAAGGGCCGTCCGGTGGACGTGAAGCGGCACAAAGCCATCGCCGACATGCTCGCCAGGGGCATGTCCTGGCAGGCCATCATCGACGCCACCGAATGCAGCCGTACCACGGTTGCCGCCGTCGCTAAGACGCTGAGGGCGGCATGATGAGCCCGGCGGTCTTGAGGATCCTGGAGACCTTGCAGGAAGCCATCGATGAGAATTCGAATCGTGCCGAGGAATTCAGCCTTCTGGCCGAGTTGGCCGGACGCACCGATAGGCCGAAGTACGCGAAGGCGTTCCAACAATTGGCCCGAGCCCACCGGGTCAAGGCGCTTGAGCTTCAGGGCCAGGTTGCAGCCCTACGGGTGGAGCACGGCGAGATCTGATTGAAACGTCGGGTCGATTGAGGGGCGGTTCGGCTTTCCTCAAGCGTCTGGGTGCGCTTGAGCGTTCGCTTGGCTTCGCGAGCCCCCAACGAGATTGCTGGCAAGAGTGAACCCCTCCGACCACATATCGCCATCAACTGGCCCCCATGGGAAGGGGCACTCACCCAAGCTCTGGCCCTGGTTGAAGGCCTCGAAACCAAGCCAAAACGGCTCTGCGGGATCTGCTGCGGCCATCGAGTCCTCCGGACTAATCCAGAAGGTGACGCTGCAACCTCCGTGCCTCGTGGGGGCAAGCCGCTGGATGTCCTTCGGAGTCAAAAGGTCGCGAGACCTAGATGCAGCGCAACAATTCTTAGCGGAGAACGTAGTAAGCTGAGCCATAGGAGCCACGGCTTGGCTGTACCTGCCGAGATAGATTGCACGACCTACTGGGCCAGCTTCATCGACCGGGACGGAGTGGTATCGCTCACGGTCCTGTTCTTCGCCCTCGATGATCACGAGGCGAAGCGTAAGGCCAAAGGGATGGTGGACACCCAGGGCGTGGACCTGTGGGACGGCGTGCGTTTGATCGAGCATTATCCCGCCAGGCTAAGTAGCCATCCCGCCTGCCCTGCTCTCGGAGGCTATTAGGGCCTCGATTGCGAGCGCAATCCGCTCGGGGAAGTCGCCCTCAATGAGGGGAAAGGCGTCTGCCATCGCATAGTCGATGCCGATCTTGAACGGGGTCGAGTGACGCTTCCCAGGTTGGGGAGCCCAGATAAGGAAACGGTTGCGGGTGTAGATCATGGAAAGCTGTCAATGCGCTGGCGGGCAGTCTTTCCACCCATGTTAACCGTCAATTCTTGCCGATACGGATGGTTTCGCGGCACCGTTGCCTGTGTATGACATGCTACCATTCGGTCCGGCTTGACCGTGAGTGCCGAAAACTCGCCAAGCTCTGCGATTGACCTAGAACTTTGCCCTCGCCCCCGGCGCTATGGCACTCGGCCGGGTCAAGGTCAGGCCCCCACAGGCCCGATGCGTAGGCGACGGGGATCATAGCCGCCCCCCATATGCGACACCTGCGAAAGAGGAGTGGCGCAAGGTGGCGCAGTGGAGCGGTTTGGGACCTGTGCGCCACTGCGCTACCTGCTCCACATTGGACCCTATTAGTCAGTTTTGGGGTTCACCCCTTAGGCCACGGTACGGTGGCACCGCCCCGGAGACCGCCCCTTGATCAAGCCCGCACCTTCCCTCAGCCGCCTTCCCACCTTCGGGAAGGACGGAGCCGTCCACGTCGTGATCGAGACGCCCAAGGGAAGTCCGAACAAGTACGCCTACTCGGATGCGTTCGGCGCCTTCGAGTTCAAGATGGTCCTGCCGGAGGGCATGAGTTTTCCGTACGATTTCGGGATGGTTCCCTCGACAAAGGGTGCCGATGGCGATCCGCTCGACATCCTGATCCTCCTCGACGCACCCGCATTCCCTGGCTGCGTGCTGGAAGCACGGCTGATCGGCGTAATCGAGGCCGACCAGCGGGAGCGCGATGGCACTTGGGAGCGCAACGACCGTCTCGTTGGCGTGGCGGTGAAGGCTCGCACCCACGCCCACATCGGGGCCCTACCGGACCTGCGTCCTGGCATGCTGGACGAGGTCGAGGCGTTCTTCGCCCAGTACAACCATCTCATGGGGAAGGACTTCAAGGTCAGGCGGCGCGGTGACGCCGAAGCGGCGCTCACGCTCGTCCGTCAGGGTGGCGATACCTTCAGGTAGCGTCCGACAGGTCCCGGTTCCTGGAATCGCCATGGGGCCGCACGAGCACAGCCTCAGGCTACGAGGTAAGACTTTTTCATCGTGAGCGTACCCACGACGCCTAGCCAGTGATGAAGAGGACCTTCAGTTTCACTCAGTTCTTTCTCGCCTATGGAGCGCCGCCGACGCGGAAGGGTCAGGCTTGGTTTGCGCTGCAGTGGGCGGCCCCGCGATAGCGCTCGGCCGAGGCGACGACCAGGACCGCGAGGGCAACGGCGGCGGCATCCTCGGCAAGACCCTTGGCACGCCCGGAAGCCGTGCGAGAGTCAGGTCCCCGGGCGGCCCGGCCAAGGAGCGTGCCGGCCACGGCGCCGGCCATACCTGCCAGCGCCCCGGTCTTGGGTGACGTATGGCGTCCAGCCAACGCCCACCCGCCTATGGCGCCGATGGCGAGCCAGAATGCGAAGGAGGGCGGGATGCGGCGGTCAGGGGCGAATGGCATCTTGTCTCCCGCCATCTCCGCGATCGCCGCCGTCGTAAAAAGGGTGCACGCGACCGGACTGCCGCGGATCGCATCGGCGCGCGTTCGTCCTTGGGAGGTGGCCCAGGTCAAGGAGGCGCAGGCCGTCATGGTGAGCATCCCGGTGACGAAGCCTATGCCGAATGCCCTGAAGCAACCTGAAGCATTGCGGTAAGTTAGCTCCGCATGCCCGATGGCGAGTCGCCCCGGGTCCGTAAGCCGGTGAGTGACGGCCGGTCCTAGAGGTGACGGATGGCCAGTCAAGACGACATAAGAACCGGCGCGGTCGACTTGAGGCTGCTGCGCGCGGCCGTTGAGGCCTCGGGCGAGGCCATCCTGATCACCACCGCCGAACTCGACGAGCCCGGTCCCCGTATCGAGTACGCCAACCCTGCCTTCAGCCGAATGACCGGTTACGAGGCGCACGAGGTTGTCGGCCGCTCCCCGCGCCTTCTGCAAGGACCGGGCACGGAGCGAGCGGTGCTCGACCGGATGCGGGCCGCGATGGCTGCGGGCGAGCCCTTCCAGGGCGAGGCGGTGAACTACCGCAAGGACGGTTCGACCTACATGGTCGAGTGGCTGATCACGCCTGTGCGCGAGGACGACGGACGCATCACCCACTGGGTCTCGGCGCAGCGCAACGTTACCGAGCGACGCGCTGGAGAGGAACGTCAGGCACTGATGGTGCGCGAACTGCATCACCGGGTGAAGAACACCCTCGCGACCGTACAAGCCGTGCTGAATGCCACGGTGCGTTCCTCTCTCTCCATTCCGGAGTTCACCCGAGCCCTGTCGGGACGGATCACGTCGCTTGCTCGCACCCACGCGCTGATCACTGAAGATGTCGCCCTGGCTGCCTCGTTCGAGGGGCTGCTGCGAGCCGAGCTCGATCCTTACAATGAGCGCGGTCGCCTGACACTGGATGGGCCCCAGGTCGTACTTCCCTCGGAACTCGCAGTACCTGTTGGCATGGCCCTGCACGAGCTGACCATGAATGCCCTCCGACACGGGTCACTCGCCGACCCCGACGGGCGAGTTGAGGTGCGTTGGTCGGTTGAGAACGGCCCGGACGGCAAGCTGCTCCATTGGGGCTGGAGCGAGCATGACGGGCCGCCCGTCGGACACCCCACGCGCGAGGGCTTCGGCCATCGCCTCCTCAACAAGGTCCTGGCCGCCCAAACAGGCGCAGAGGTCGCCGTCAACTTCGCCCCCGATGGCATTCGGGTTACTATCCGGATCCCGCTGCCCGCATTCACTCCTTAGGGATCACGTATCCCGCTTCTGGCGCAGCGCGACCACGTTGGGTGCCTCCGCGCCCGATGTGGCAGATGTCCCCAGTACCTCGGCGACCTTGCAGGCGAGCTGCTCGCGCTTGAACGGCTTGCCGATGAGTTGCACCCCGTCGTCCAGGCGGCCGTGATGCACAATCGAGTTCTCGGTGTAACCAGACATGAAGAGGACTTTCACGTCCGGGCGGATGGCTGTGATGCGCTCTGAAAGCTCGCGGCCTCGCACCATGCCGGGCAGTACCACGTCGGTCAGCAGCAGGTCGACGGATGCTGTATGGGCGCCGAACACCCTCAGCGCCTCCTCACCGTCAGAGGCTTCTAGCACCCGGTAGCCAAGATCCGACAGGATCGCGCAGGCGATCTCGCGCACCGCTGCCTCATCCTCCACCACCAGCACCGTCGCCGAGCCGCGGGGCAGCTCCATAGGCACACCGCTCCGCTGTCCAATGGCCGCGACCGTTCCGATGGCCCGCGGCAGGTAGATCTTCACCGCCGTGCCATCACCGGGCTCCGAATAAATCTTCACGTGGCCGCCTGACTGCTTGACGAACCCGAACACCATCGCGAGGCCGAGTCCCGTGCCCTTGCCGTCGGGCTTGGTCGTGAAGAATGGCTCGAAGACGCGCGCCGTCACCTCCGGCGTCATGCCGTGCCCGGTGTCCGACACCGCCACCATGGTGTAGTCGCCGGCCACGACCTCGGCGTGGCGACGGGCATACTCCTGGTCCAGAACCTTGTTGCCGAGTTCGATGGTGAGCCGTCCGCCGCCCGGCATCGCATCGCGGGCGTTCAGCGCGAGGTTGAGGACCGCGCTTTCCAGCTGCGCCGGGTCGGCCATCGCAGGCCATAGGCCGGCAGTCTCGACGTATCGCACCTCGATGTGCTCGCCGAGCGTACGACGCAGTAGCGGAATGAGATCAGGCATGGTCTCAGCGAGGTCGATGGCCGCGGGTGCCAGCGGCTGTTTACGAGCGAAGGAGAGGAGCTGACCCGTGAGCGTAGCGCCGCGCTGAGCGGCCCAGGCGGCGCGCTCGATCCGGGCTTGGAGCTTGGCATCGTCCGTCAGTTTGGCGCGTACAAACTCTAGGTTCCCAAGGATGACCTGGAGCAGGTTGTTGAAGTCGTGCGCGATGCCCCCGGTCAGCTGACCGATGGCCTGCATCTTCTGCGCCTCGCGAAGCACGCCCTCAGCCTGCGCGCGCTTGGTCATGTCGGAGATGGTCAGGACGAAGCCGCCGTCGGGCATCGTTGTACGGCGTATCTCCAAGTGATGGCTGTCGCCACGCTCGCGCTCGTAGGTGATCGCCTCGCGAGGGTTCTGACTGCCGTGTCGGACCTGGTCCTCTGTCTCCAGCGCCGGTCGACCGGGTTCGGCCGTGTGCTCGGCAAAGGCCGTATAGGGTGTACCCGGTCGGACCATGGCTTTTGGTAGGTCTAGTAGCACCTGGAAGCACTCGTTCCAGTTCTTGAGCTTGCTGTCGGGCCCGAACACCGCCACGCCCTGGCTCAGGCTGTCGAGCGTCGTGCGAAGGCGCAGGACGAGATCGCGCTGCTGCGCCTCTGTCTTGTAAGAGCGTGACCAGGCTTGGTTCAACAGGCGAGCCGCCCAGAGCAGAATGAGGATGGCGAGCCCCGAGCCGCCGACGACCATCCAGCGTACCCATTTCGCACGAGCGTCGTTCTGGGCGAGGCGCTCGGCCAGCAGTGTCTCCTCGTCGGCCAGCATCGTCGCAAGGGCCGCCTCGGCGTCCTTCATGTAAGCCCGGCCAGCGTCGGTGCTGACGATGCGTAGGGCCGTCTCCAAGCCGGAATCCCGACGTGCCTGCACGGTCTGAGCAAGTTCCTCCAGCTTGTGCTGTATGACAGGTGACAAGTCCCGTAGGCGCTGTTGCTGAACCGGATTATCGCCGGTGAGCCTCTGCATCTCGCCCTGCAGCACGCCGATGCGGTCGCGGGCGGCGCCGTAGGGCGCAAGGTACTCATCATTGCCGGTTAGGACGTAGCCCCGCTGGCCGGTCTCCGCGTCGCGCAGCGCGATGGCGAGGTCCTTGAGCGTCGTCAGGACGCGGTAGCTGTGCTGCGACCACTCACGGGCGTCGCGAGAGGCGTTGAGCCGCTCCCAAGTCACGGCACCGACGAGCAGGAGGATGGCGAGTAGCACCCCGAGGACGAGGAGGTTGGCGCGCGCAACGAGGTGCTTAGTCATGCCGTCAGCTCCTGCGCTCGCCGCCTGGACCGCCCACGCGGGACGGCCGCCGTTTCCCGGTTGTTCGAAGGCTATTGACAGGGTGCGTGCGAGCCTGCCCGCCGCTTGTGACATAAAGTGTGGCGATTGCGGGAAATTTGCGTAAGCTCGATCGCGTGAGGCAGACGGTCAGGCCCGAAAAGTTAGAGGCGGCCAAGCGTGCCCATAGCGCTTGTTCCGTCATTGTTGGGAGTATGAAATTTGAAACCAGAGTAGGCAGGTGATCATACTCTCACAGGTAGCAGCCTATTCAGATAGGTGCAGGTAGTCCGGATCAAAATCAGCGATTTTTGCCAAACCTTTCCAGTCAAGAATGACCAACTGGTGCCCTTTAAGCGTGACAAGGCTGTCAATCCGCAATGCTTGGAGGACGCGGTTAACATGGGCGATCGTGATTCCCAGCGCATCGGCAATTTCGGCCTGCGAGAGCGGAAGCGGGATGCTGAAGCCATCCTCGAGTCCGAGCACTTTGAACCTCGTGTACAGCTCACAAAACAGGTGAGCCAATCGGCTCTTCGCTGAACGTTGTCCGATGTTGGTCATCCACTCTCGAAAGATGGATGCATCGATGAGGGTGTCGCGCCATAGGGCTCCAGCCACTTGGGAGAATTGGGTAGTCAGGTTCAGCAAAGCCTCATGAGGGATAAATCCCGCAGTGCATCCACGGAGCGCGCTAAGACTGTGATCCATCTTAGGTAGATGCATACTGTGAAGGTCGGGGATCTCGCCTGGAATGTGAAACGACAGGACCTGGCGCTTTCCACTCTTGAGGATTTTGTATCGGAAAGCCCATCCCGTCAGGATAACGCAGCATTGTTTGGACACCTCGCCATCGCGGATGATGTCCGTATGCGCAGATAGCGACATACGGTACACAGGCAGACGTAGGATCGCATCTCGCTCATCATCGGTGAGCGTCATCGTCGTTTCGAGCTTCCGGATCAGGGGCTCGAGTTCCTGGTTCGATGAAGCGTTCATGGCAGAGAGCTCAGCGCGCAGGCGGAAGCGCGCTACTCTCCCCGTTGTCCCCGCCTGCCTTCGGAGGTGAACAATGATCCACGGTTACGACATGCTGCCGCCAACGGCCTATACATATGTTAGGTCGAGCGGCTAGGCTGTGCACATTCCATTACTTCCAACGGTTTTCTGAAGCGCTCGCATCCAACCGGATCGCCCTAATCCGCAGAGCACGTGCCGGATCAGAGCGAGCCATGGCGAGAGTCTGGTGACCCGCATCGTTAGAACGCCGAAACTGGGCAATCCAGTGTCGTAGCGAGCTTGTCTAACAGGGCTGCCTTTCGGTTCGTGCCGCATCCAGAAGCATCCCACTCAGGGACCGATATCTCCGATTGCGCGCAATCGAGTTACCTACTTTTCGAGTGTCGATCAAATCATGGCCTCGTGGTGGAAACGAGGGTTGATCCCTGGATAATTTTTGCAACTTACTAACTTGAGATAGACAGATGTCGGACGGGAGGCTCGTGACGAATGAAAGATGACGAGCGTTTCAATAATATGGCGGAGGCTTGTTTGGCGGCGCATGAGGCTGTCGTCGAAGCAGGCACCCCTGCAATGATTGCTCTGACCCGTGCCCTCTTGTGGCAGGTAGATCAGGAACTCTCTCAACGAGAGGAACGGCACAAAGATATTCTTCGCTCAAGTAATGCTAAATAGCAACACCGTAGCTCATAGACACAATCTGCCTGCTACCGGCTACGGTTCGTACGCACCATCAACAGGCAGGTTAAGGTGCGCCCTGCTGATCTAGCCTATCAGTGGGCCATGCTCGACGTTTGCGCCCTCGCTCTCCTGTTCTTTGCGATGTGCCTGTTCGGCGTATTGGCATTCGTGGACTGATTACAGCCCAATCGGGCGTCAGCCCCCAATCGATGCCCTAGGGCTTCGCGCAGTCGTTCCCAGGGCTCAAGAAGGGTCAGCTACGGTCCAAGGACAAGATCACCATCCTTGAAATTTCGGCGCTCAACTGGCTAAGCCTGCTCGGCGCGGAAATCATGACGTATCCCGCCACTGCCCTAATCGGGCACGCTCTGCACACTTTGAAGCCCTTTTCCGAGGAGCCTACTGTGCAGACCGTCGCCCGTTCCATGTCCTTTCCTGAGTTCGTCCGCTTCCAGGCCGAGCGTGGTGTTTCCCAGGCACTCCTTACGGCTGCTCGCAAGCGTCGCACGTCAGCTTCTGAATACTTGCGCCACGCATTGCGCACGCAACTCGTCGCTGACGGCATCGACCTTCCCGCCCTCGACACCGCCCCCAACCGCGACGTCACCTGATCCGCAGCGCCGTGTCGTTTTCCATCATGGTCACCACCCCGCGACCCGTCGCGGCCGCTGCTCCGACCTCCAGCATACTCCGTAGCTGAAGCGGGCCCGGTCCGATCCCGCGGTGATGTGCATGCCCCTTCCGCCCCGCGGACCGCCGGGGACCCTGGCATCCCGACGCCTATACGGGTGGTCGGGGTCCCCAATGTTCCTAGCGCTAGGTTCAAAATTCTAGGTGCGCACCCATGCATAAGCCCGTCTCAGGCAACAAGCTTGCAGCCATTTTAGGCGTTTCGCAGACCGCTGTGCGCAACGCCTTAAAAGACAATCGTATCAAGCGCTTGCCAGGAGGTCTTATCGATCCCGTAGCCGCTCGGGAGGATTGGGCGGCGACCACGGACCCGTCTCGTAGCAAGGTGCGCACCTCAGGCAAAGTGCGCACCCAAGGTGCGCAGGTAGGTGCGCAGGTGCGCACCGAGGCGGACGCCCGCGAAGCAGTCACCCTGATCGCCCGCATCCTGGCCGAGGAAGGCATGCGGGATGACGGCAAAGGAATCGACTTCGGCAAGGTTCGCACGGCCGAGCTGATCCTGAAGGCCCGACAGCGCCATCTCGACCAAGCCGAGCAGGAAGGCACGCTGGTCGATCGCGCGGCGGCCGAGAGGCTGTTCTTCGACACAGCTCGCGAGACGCGTGACGCTTGGCTTTCCTGGCCGGCGCGGGTCGGCATTCCGATGGCGGAGGAGATCAAGATCGATCCGACCACGGGCAAGGTCGATCCGCGCAGCCTCGTCACCGTCCTGAGCAACTACGTCCGCCAGCATCTCGCCGAGATGGGCGAGCCGTCCGAACCCGAATGGAAGGCGCCGAAGTGACCGACGACATGATGCCGATGGCTGAGGCCCGCGAGCGCGCTGCGGCGATGCTCGAGGAGCAATGCAATCTCGTCCTGCGCTGGGCCGAGGGAGCGGTGCCGGAGATCGCGGCCGAGTACGGCATCGACGAAGCCGCCGCCTCCCACATCGTCGCGCGTCTCGCGGCTCAGCGCCTCGAAGAAGTCAGGGAGCGCAATGCTGTCCTGATCCGCGACCTGATCGCCTTATCCCGCCAGGCGCCGCGTCTGCACTGAGTTACCACCTTCACCACCAAAGGAATCCACCATGTTGAAGCTGAGCCAGCCCAAGACCGAAGCGACCTGGATCGACCTCATGGACGGCGTTCGTCTCCAGATCCGCCCCCCGTCGATCGCCCAGATCCTTCTCAGCCGCGAGGCTGCCGGCAAGGCGTACCTCGAAGAGCGCGAAGCGGGCTTGCTGGACGAGGCCAGCGACCTCCGCGCCACGACCGCGATGGTGATCCGGTACGCCCGCGCCGTCATCGCCGACTGGTCCGGCGTCGGCGATGCGAACGGCGAGCCCGCGCCGGTTACCCCAGAGAACATCAACGCCCTGATGGCCCGTTGGGACGCTTACGAGCGCTTCGACCAGCTCGTGTTCACTCCGGCCCTCAATGCGAACGCCAGCCCGGCGGTCGACGTCGCTGCCTGACACCAACCGCATAAAGGAGGCGGACCATGGCCAACAACATCGCGATCCGCCTCGGCGTAGAGGGTGGAGCGGACGTAAGGCGGGCATTCGAGGATGCGGGCGGCGCCGGCCGACAGGCGTTCGATGGGGTTGCGGCCTCGATGGACAAGGCCGGGGTGGCAAGCGACCGCCTCGCTCAGAAGACCCGCGAAGCGCAAGCGGCGGCTCGCGCGGCGCAGGCTGCCTCGCGCGCATCGGCTGCGACCGGCCCCGCCTCCGGCTCCGGCCAGCCGGCGAACGCGCCCGGCTTCAGCCCGGCATCCCTGCGAGTGGCCGAGCGGGTGCGGGCGGAAGTCGACGCCGAGTATGCCCGCCAGATCAAGCTTGCCCGCACCGAAACGGGCATCAATACCGGGTATGCCGCCGGCCGGTATGACGACGCCGAGCGCGACCGCCTTCGCGCCCTCGCCGCCGCGAAGTATGCGCCCGCCTCCGATCCTGCGCCGGTCACCGCCTCGCGCACCATCGCCGCCGGCTGGCGTGATTTCGAGGCCGCCGGCAGCGCGACCCTGAAGGAGATCGAGGCCGGTCGAACGGCCGCCATGCGGAATGCAGAGGCCAGCCGGCGGCTCGGAGCGCTCGGCCTCACGCCGCAGACGGCGGCGAACCAGAACCGTCGCCTTCGTCAGGACGAAGCCACCAACCTGATGTATCAGGGCGGGGACATCGTGGCCCAGCTGGGCAGCGGCTCCGGCCTCGGCATGATCGCCATGCAGCAGGGTCCGCAGATCGCGCAGATCTTCGCGGGTCCGGGCGGCGCCAGCATCAAGGGTGCAGCGGCGCAGGCGAGCGAAGCGGTTTCGAGCTTCGTCTCTCGCATCGGCCTCGTCGGCGGCGCGATCGGCGTCACCACGGCGGCGGTCATCACCGGAGCGGCCGCATTTGCCAGCTACCGCTCTCAGCAGCGGGAGGTGGAGATTGCTACCTCCGGCATCGGTCGGGCATCCGGCGCCACGGTCGGCGCGATCAACGCCATCGCCGATGCGCAGGCCGGCGCTGCGGGCCTCTCGCGCAGCGCCGCCCGCGATCTCCAGGCGCAGTTCGCAGGGACCGGCCAGATCGGCACGAAGATGTACGCCGGCCTGCTTGCCAGCGTGCGCGATTACGCGAACGCAACCCGTCAGGATCTACCGGAGGCGGGCGCTGCGCTCGCCGAGGCATTTGCCGATCCGACGCGCGGCGCCGAGAAGCTGAACGCGCAGCTCGGGTTCCTCGATGACACCGCGCTCCAGGCCATCGGCCGGCTTCAGGCGCAGGGCGACCGCCTCGGCGCGCAGAAGATGCTTCTCGACGCCTATTCCGGCAGCGTCGCGGGCGCCACGCAGAAGCTCGGGTTCTTCGCCAGGCAGTGGCAGGACTTCAAGACCACCACCAGCAACGAGATCGACGGGATCGGCCGGTTCATTGAGCGGGGCTTTGGAGGTGGTGACGCTGAGTCCCGCATGAAGACGCTTCAGGCGCAGCTGAAGCGCAACGAGGGCTCGAAGGGCGCGCTCGGCGGGCTTCTCGACCCGCTGTTCAACTACGACGCAGGCATCATCAAGGACAAGATCGCGGAGGTTCAAGCCGAGATCGACAAGGCCGCGAAGGAGAGCGGCCAGGCGCAAGCCAACCAGCGCTCGTTCGCGGTCGGCAACCTCGTCCGGTCCCTCAACCCGGAGCGGGAAGAGCTGAAGAAGCTCACCAGCGAGGGCGTGCTCCTCCGCAAGGCCATCACCGATCCGATCGCATGGGGTCTGAAGACGGACCAGATCGATGCCGCCCGCCGCGCCTTTGGCGATGTGAGCACGGTGGTGAAGAACCTTGTCGAGGACATGGACAAGTTCGGCAGCCGGGCCGTCGCCGCGCTCAACTGGACGGCCGACTTCAACCTGAAAACGGTCGGCTACGCCCCCGGGGCGCAGGCCGTGGCGGCAACGAACGACAAGTACGAACAGCTTCTCCGCGACGCCAAGGAGGCCGACCGCGCCGGCATCGAGGCGGCCCGCCAGAAGGAGTTGGAGACCCTTCGCCAGTCCTCGCTCCTCCAGCCCGGCAACTACTCCACCAGCGTCCGCGACATACCGGAGCAGTACCGAGACCGCGTGTCATCGGCGGCGAACAGCGCCGGCATCGACGCCAACCTGCTCGCATCCGTGTTCCGGCAGGAGTCGCGGTTCCGGCCGGAGGTGATCGACGGCCGTAAGCTCAGCCCGGCCGGCGCGGCCGGTCCCTTCCAGTTCATGCCGGGAACGGCGACGCAGTACGGCGTGGATCCGCTCGACTTCACCAGCGCGGCCAATGGTGCGGCGCGCCTCATCCGCGATCGTCTGAAGGCACGCAACGGCGACGTCGCTCTTGCTCTGGCCGATTACAACTGGGGCCAGGGGAACGTCGATAGCGTGGGCCGTGACCCGTCCCGCTTCCCGAAGGAGACCCGCAACTACATCGCCGACGTGACCCGGCAGACGCCCGGCATCACCGAGCGGGTCCAGGAACTCGATGCGAACGCCCGCGCGGTCCAGCTGGCCACCGACAACCTGAAGGCCAACACCGAGCTCTACGGGGTCAATGGCCAGAAGCTCGAGGCCACCACCCGCGCCAACGAAATGCTCTCGCAGCAGATGGCACGGGGCATCCCAGTCACGGACTCGCTGCGGGCCAGCATCCTGCAATTCGCCAACGACGCGGCCAGCGCGGCGCAGAAGCAGCGCCTCATTCAGTTCGACAGCGACAGCAAGTTTGAGCGGGAGCAGCTAGGCCGGTCCGCCAGCGAGCAATCGGCCTATGCGGTAGGGCGGCGGGTCGTCGGCGACACGTCCAGCGATGCGGCCCGTGCGGTCATCGAAACCGTCCGCATGAACGACACCTTGCGGGAGACGAAGAGCATCGCGACCGACGCGTTCGGCGGCCTGCTCACCGACCTGCGCCAGGGCCGCGACCTCATGAGTTCGCTGGGCAACGCGACCGGCCGCTGGGCGGATCGGCTTCTGACTGCGGCGGCCGACAAGTCCGTCTCGGCCATGTTCGCGGGCTTTGGTGGCAGCGGGCCGGGCGGCGGTGGTGGCATGGCGTCGTTGCTCGCCAGCGCGAAGTCGTTCCTCGGCTTCGACCAGGGGGGCTACACCGGGCCCGGAGGCCGCCTGGAGGCCGCCGGCATCGTCCACAAGGGCGAGCTGGTCTGGAGCCAGGACGATATCCGCAGGGTTGGCGGTGTCGCTAGCGCCGAGGCGCTCCGGAAAGGCTTCCGAGGCTACGATCTCGGCGGCTTCGTCGGCGACATGCCAGGGCGTCCCGTGTTCCCGAGCGGCGGCACGGGCAAGCCCGCCCTCTTCATCGGAGTTGCCGCATGACCGCCAACGCCATGTTCGTGGTGGAGGACGGCATCGTCGTGTTCTCGGACGGTGCCGCCTATGACGAGACGGGCACCATCCGCCAGATCCACGACAAACAGCTCATCCGCGCCGATATCGACACCGTCATCACTTGCTCAAGCAGTGGTTCGGGTCTGTCCCTGCTCAATCTGGCAATAAGTTCGGATGCGCCGGGGGGCTTCGATGATGTAGCGGACCAGATGCCCGGTTGGTCGCGGGAAGTGCATGCCATGATGATGGCGGCGTTTCCCGAGCGCGGCGAGACCGAGAATTGGGCCATGTACCTCTACGGCGGGTGGTCTGAGCGTGCGCAGGCTTGGAAGGCGTTCCTCATCATCACCCTGTCAGGCTCGATGCTTGGGATGCGCTGTGAGGCATACACGCCCGTACCGCTTGCCACCTACGTCAAGCCGGAAGCATCGCCCGAAGCGCTCGCGAAAGTCGGGCTGCCGGCCGATCTGAATACCCTGCCGGCGCCGGTCGATCCCCACGATCTCGGACTCCGACTGATGATGGCCCTGCGCCACACGGAGCAAACCGAGATCCATGGGCCGGGATCGCGTTCCGGCTACATCGTCGGCGGCTTCCTTCAGCACACTCATCTCAGGCGGGGCCGCGCCGAGACGCGGATCGCCTATCGCTGGCCGGACGAGATCGGCCGTCCCATCGATCCCTCAGGCGACCCGCCCTTCACGATCGAATATGGCACCGCGCCGGTCTCGGCCATGGAAATGGAGGCTGCGGAATGAACATCGTCCAGCGCGCGAAGGCGCACGCTCTCGTCGCCGCCCTACGTCTGAAGTCTACTGATCTCGAAGTGTTCGAGGCCTTGCAATCCATCGCGCAGAGCGACGGGGCTTTCGTGGCAAAGCAGACGGTGCCGGCGCTATTGACGTCGCCAGCAAGCCGCGAGACCGAGGACGTCATCGAGCGGGCTCTGGAGGGCTACATTCGGGACCGGACGCAGGGCTTCCGCCGGGACGGGGCCGACCCGAGCGCGACGACTGCCTATGGCTTGGCGTTCCTCATGGCCTTCCACAGCGCCAGCGACGAAGCGGTGGCTCACGCTACCTGGGCGCAGGGTAAGACGCCTTCCGGCCTGCCGGCACAATGCGCTCGGCGTGCTGAATGCCGGGCATGTGAACAATGCTCTGCCTTCTCATGACCACCACCGGCGGACTCACCTCCGGCGCCTCTGACCTCCCGACGAAGGAGGCTTGTGAGGCAGCCCGGAAGGATTTGGACCTGCTGACGATCAGGTTCAACGAAAACAGTGAGGGCGGAAAGCAGCCCTACTTCCGGCACCCTATTGAAATCCGTTGCATCCAGTAAGCGAACGGCAAACCGTAGGCGTTAGAGCCTGCCGAAAATGAAGCGCACCATATTGCCCGGCTTCGACACCTCGTCGCGTCCCTCGCGCGCGATCCGAATAATTCGGCCGGCCGCAACTACTGCGGCATGGGCCTTGTGAGGCTCCGTATAGCCGTCGCGCTCGCCGAATTTGCCGCCGGTGACGATCGACGGCCATGTTGTCGAAGCCCAGAACTGGCATCGCGTCCGGGCCAAGGCTGGGATGCACGTCCTCATTCGAATCGTCCCCCAAGGCGACGCTCTCAAAAGCGTGCTGACCATCGCCCTGACGGTGGCGGCTGTGGCGGCGGGGCAATATTACGCCCTCGGCCTGCTGGAGGTGCTGAGCATTGGAGCCGGCGTGGCGACGCAGGCGGCCGCGGCAGCGGCGATCACCAGCCCGGTGATGGACGGTGGCCGGATTTGCTTAGACGCATTTGCCCGGAGGGGGCTGGACTGAGCACTATCAGGACGCGGGAAATTAGAATAATGTAAGAGCGGGAGCGTTAGTTTAATTTTTCTTCTTCCTCAGCTTTCTGGTCCAGAAAGTCTGCGGGCAGAGACTTAAGTTTCATGTAAGATCCAACTATATCTCCAAAAATTGTACTTTCATCCTGCAAATAGTATGGAGTTGTGACGTTCAAGCTCGGTCTCGGCGCGCCGTGAACCCAAGCCATATATGTGCCATTGTCTTCTTTTCGCTTCGCACGTTCGAAAAGTTCACCATACCTCCTAGGTGATATGCCGTAGAAGTGTTCAAATTCCGATGCAGGAAAATGCTTGTATTTGCCTCGATCACTGCCCTCAACGGCAATTGAGTCGCCGTGCAAGATCGCTACAAGACTTTTTGGATAAGGTTCAAGAAATACCACTTTTTCTATTCCTGCGGCGACAATGTGTTTTGCGCACATATGGCAGGGGAACGCAGTACAATATAATGAGCTTCCTTTAGCGCCTCTTCCAAGTCTTGCCGCGTCTGATATTGCAGACATCTCCGCATGGACGATTCGCCCATACTCTAGAGCATCCATGAACTGAGAGTCTTTGATCCTTTTATTTTTTAAAAGCTCGTTGATATCTACTCCAATAATTCCTGCGATTTCTGACAATATCTCACGTTTACGCTTATCGTTGGAGTCCTGCAGTCGTAAATACTCACGATCATCATAAGTATCATCACACCAGTATGTTCCACCGTGCCCTTTTGGAACTTCGTTAGAACCTATTGATACAATTTCACCTTCTGAAGAGAAGATAGCAGCACCCACTTGTCTAGACAGATCGAGGGTCCTCAGGGCGGCGGCCTTGGCTATAAACATACCGTATTCGTTTTTATTAGGTGATATAGAATTGGAGCCAAACAAAAGATCAATAAACCGCTTGATTTGATCATAAGTAGTTGGCGACTGAACATCAGCACTAATTATCAAATCGCCATCACTAAATATTTTTGATACGCGCTGCCCGTGATCCGAGTCCTTTTCATCCTGATCTACTTGGATTATTCTTTCGGCATCCGACCTAAACTCGTTTATGTTGGCAGACCCGGTGTCGCTTGCAAAAAGATTTGCCAGATTATCTACACGCGCGCCCCGGCGAGAATAAATAGACACTTGAAAGAACAGCCTGCCATATACGGATCGAAGAAGTGTAATTTCTTCTTTCCTTTTAAACTGATGCATCAAGTAAACAGTTTTCTCGGCGAGTTTAAGTTTTGATTTTCCAAGTAATTTTAGATCAGCCTCTCTTTTCTTAGCAATTTTTCCTATGGTCATAGCGCTTAGAAAAGCATTATCACTGAATTCTCCACGCAGCTGGTTTCCATATTGGATGTAAGTATCGTATCGTTTTAGTTGCGTAGTTTTATCTAATGCAGGCTTTGGCTCAATGTGTTCTTTTAGAGAATCAAATACATCCGTTACTTTCAATTCTATTACTCGATAATCAAGATCCTCAAAGCATTTTTTGAAATCAGCGACGCATCTCTTAACATCGGCCCCGATTGGGGCAACGAACCCAAAGAAAATTTCTGGGAACTCGATTTCGGGTATCTTCGCAACCATCAGCTTCACGCTATGTTCTAGGTCTGATACCAAGCGATGGTCGAGGGCTGACCATGCAGAACCAGACAACACAGCGAGTACGTGCATTGGATGCGATTGAAGAGTCAATCCAGAGGACTCTCCAAGCCCAAAATGAGTATCTTGCGGCTTGGAATGCGGATTGGAAACAAAGGGTTGCGATGAATTTTGCGTCCCTTTCAGACGACCCTGCGGAGGAGATCACAAGTGGTCCAGACGAGGCTGACGCTTCTCCGATTCTAGAGGTCTGAGGCCCTTATCAGGCCCTTTGAACTTCACCCTTTCCAGGGCGGCGAATCAAACGCCGCCTTTCTTTTTGACGTCACCATTCTGCTTAGTGAGGGTGACGCCGCGGCTTCGAGGGCGGGTCAGTGGTTGGCTGGCTCATCCTCCGAGAACGATCGGATGCCGTCCTCGGCTAAGGCGCGCTCAAACGCCTCGTAAGCGCCAACGTCATCCGTGAACGTCTCCGTCCAAACCAACGAGCCTCCATCCTGGCCGACAACCTCCAGGGTCCACACATCCTCAGTGCCCGCGAACCGGTAGATGTGAACCGTCACCGTGTGACCATCACGGGTGATAGGACCGCCAAGGGGGGAGTGCTCTAGCTCGCGATCTGGGATCGACACGGCCTACCTCCTCACATGCTTGTCTCGGGAATGTCCTTGCCTGCGGTGTCGGACGCCATGGCGACCTCTCCCTCCCAAGGCAGGCTTTGCCAAGGCGGCTGGCCAGCACGTGCCTCGTAATCCTCAAGCGAAAGCGTCAGCTGGCCGTGCTCGCCGTCTTCTACTCGAACGTGCGTAGGCCGTGGCTGCATGGGGAGACACAGGTAAAGGCCTTTGAATGAGGTCGCCATGTGGTCAGCCTTACAGAGAGTGCCAGACGGAAGGTGGCCCTTATCTACTCGCCTGAGCCCGATGGAGGCAGGCCCCGTTCTGGCGTAGGCACGACCCCAAGGCCCCCGGCAGCATCCGGTCCGGCTGCACCAAGGCGCCTCAGCAGTGCCTCATAGGTCTCAGCGGCTGGCGAGTGAGGCTGAAGCTCGTTCGTGCTGTCCAAGATCTGGCGAACGTCCTCGACAAAAAGGCGCTTCGCCTCGTCGCCCCCTGGCACGGCTTCAAACAGGCGACCAATCGCGAGCTCGAAGAGGCCAACGAGTATGCCGAGCTTTTGAGTGTCTTCAGACATCGTCTCGCCCTTGGGGTGATTGAGAGAGCTCGTCGCCTGTGGTGCGGTCCATGGTGACGGAGCCGTCAGCCAGATTGATCGATCTGACCCGAGGGCTTGGGGTCTTCTTGCTACCTTCTTCCCAGGCAGACAAAACCGCGTTGGTCACGGTGACGATGGCATCCACCGATCCGCCAATCCCCGGTCGGATTGCCTCTATCAGGCGGGCAAGGAGCGCCTCCTCGTGAGAGGGATCTATCAGCGTCGTCCATTGGCCACGGAAGGCATAATAGACGTTCTCCGCGATGATGCGGGCGGCCTTGTCCTCAACAGATGCGTCCTGCTGCACGTGCGCCTCCCCGCTCATTTAAAGTAGCCGTTCGCTTTTGAGTGCACGTCAGGCTTCTGGCCGTCATACTCGATCAAGATGAAAGCTGCGCACTAATGCTTCCGAGGAGCGGCTGAGACAGCATCCCGAGCTAAACGCGCAGCCTTTTGGCGAGCCATATTCTCTTCCGACCGACTTACGGGCAAAACTTCGTCAGGCATGGAAATTGGCTCGCTTTGCTCCTTCGCAAAAGCTGCTTCCGCTCTCTTTCGCTCTTTGCTCTGCTGTTCAGACACGATGGTTCCTTAAGTCGAAGGCAGTCGCTTCGCCTTCAACGCTTCTTCCAGGAGGCGGCGGATGGCTTCGGATCGTTTCGGCTTATCGGGTTGGGTATCGCTCCAAGCATCGATTTCAGCCCGTAACTCGGGAGCAAGGCGAATTGAGGTCGCCGGATCCTTACCAGTGGCAGGACGTCCACGCCTTTTAGGTGTGACCTCAATTGACATCCGCATTCCAAAAAGGTACGACATAAAACAGGCCAGAGCAAGGTAGCAGCCTCACTCCGGCCCTGACCACTTACGTCGAGGGACGACGCATCATGGCTATCCGAAATTCTACAGCATCGGCTCGCGCCGGTGAACGCTCTCGCTCGCCTTTTGCAGCAGCATACGCCCGTCCATTCCCAGAGCTTGAGGCTTCGGAGGACGAGGCGGGGGAGCACTGGCCCGTCATTCGCGCCGACCGGACCGATACGGACCACGTCCGCGCCCCGCGCTTCCTCGAAATGGCCGGTGACCTCGTCTCTGCCGTTCTCATCATTGCCGGGGGCGTGCTCGCCTACGGCTTCGTGCACGTGGCTTGAGGGAGGGAGCCATGAAGAGCTTCAACTTCGCCAGGCTTATTGGTGCCGACGCTGCTAAGCCAACCCTGCGCGAACGAGCCGCCTCCCTGAAGGCATCCGCCGTCCGCGTGATTCGCCGTCCGGAGCTAGTCGATGCGGAGCCCAGGCTTGATTGGAGCAACCCGCCCGAGGGGTTCCTGCCGTACCCGGTGGACGTGCCGGCGGCCTTCCTCAACATCTCGGATTATCTGCGCCATGAGGCCCAGCGCCTTCACGCCGTCGCGCTGGCTGAGTTCGCCCGTCGGAAACAAGCCTATGAGGCTGGCATGTCTGGCTCCGAGCTTGCTGGTGCTCTCGACCGTCTGCGCCGTCGTCTTCGGCTTGTAGAGCTGGAGCAGGCAGCCAACCCTGAGTGCGCGATCTCGACTGAGTTCACGCCTGGGGACGGCAACATCCTCTACGAAGATGCAAACGGCATGGTTCACGACGGGCCAATCGCGAAGTGGCTCGGGTTCATGGCGATGCGCATGTACGCCGTGGCGAAGGAAGAAGAGAACCGGGCGTTCAACGAAAAGTCCGTCCCCAATCAGGAGGCCAACCGACTCTTAGAGGACGGGCTGCGTCGCGATCTCCGCCTTGATGCCCTGTTCGATCTCGCCTTCCGGTCTGACGCTGTGTTTGAAGCGGCCAAGGACAGTCGCATAGGCCAAGGTCCGGTCGCGCGCTTGTCGCTGGTGGACGAGCTTCTGAGCGCCTGGTGCGAGTGGACTGCAACAGCTGGCATGGGCGATAGCCCGGAGGAGGAAGCGGCTTGGGAGCGCAACTCGCAGATCCGGAATCGCCTGATCGACACGGCCGATGCGTTGCCGGCCACGGCGGAGAACGTACCAGCGAAGGCGGTTGCCCTGGCTTGGATTAGCTACGCGGAGCTTTGGTTCAAAGACAAGCAGCGGCAGGACTACGCCACCAATGGCCGATTGGCGCTCGATATTCACGCCGCAGCGCAGAGATCGACCCAAGCGGGTAGCCTTCAAGAGTCGGTGGCCTGACATGTCCAACGTCGTTCGCTTCCCAGCCTCCCGCCGGATCCAGGCCACCACCATCCCACGAGAGGAGTTCGAGCGCTTGGCCGAGCTCGCCCTCGATATCGTCGACCGCATCGTGGCGCTCCTCGATGAAGCTGACGGCGATCCCGATCGGGAGACCGATGCTGACCCTGAGCCGGATGCAGATGGAGAGCCGTCGCTGGCGGCCCCTATCGGCGGAGCGTGCCAGGTCGTTTGGGCCAGGGGTGGCGATCGCGACCTCGAGCTACCGTGACGAGGCCTTTCGCTTCAATCGTCTCGCGACCGCAGGCCGAGAAGTAGCACCGTCATCGCGACCGATCCGGCAATGATCAGAGACAACACAATCTGATCCGTCGGATCGCTAGCGAAGGCGCGTGCAACCGCCGGTCCGACCAGGGCGCATCCAGCGCCGGCAAGGACCGCAACCGTTCGTGACGTCATCAGGTCACCTCGTTTGAGCCAATCGAGGCTCATGAAAGGCAACGGGTGGATGGATCACTGGTGCGCCCGAGGTGACTTCGTGCCTCACGCCAGGGCAGGGCGGTTGCTACCGCATTTGCTACCCAACTCATTGATACGGGCAGGGATAGAGAACGATGGGTGAACGCCGCAAACTCGAAATACCGAGCCCAGACAACACTTTAGCTAATTGCAGGGGATTGAACGGGATGGCCAGGAGCGAATTTCAAGACCGCTGCCTTAAACCACTCGGCCACCCTTCCAAGCCGTTGCGCAGGCTAGATCATTTGCCTTCGCCGACGCTTGATTCTTCGTCCGTCGCTGCCGGATTTATACCCAATCATCCGGCCGCCTTGTCTATGGCGGCGCGCATGGCAGCGTCAACCTTCGCGGCGGCATCCTCCTGCATTCCGGGCATCACGCGGGAGTACAGATCGAGGGTGATGCCGATGCTGGAATGGCCGAGGCGCTCCTGCGCGATCTTGGGGTGGATGCCGCTCGTCGACATCTGCGTCGCGTGGCTGTGCCGCAGGTCGTGGAAGCAGATGTGAGGGCAGGGCGGTTGGCAGGGTTTCGGGGCCGCCGCTCCGGTGGGCCGCGTACCGGCGGTAGAAGGTGGCACGCGAGATACCAGGTTTCTCCAGGGTGGCCCGTACCGGCAGGTGAAACGGCTCGACCAGCCGGATGATCTCAGCTTCTCGGGGACCGGATACCTCGTGCCCCGTCGCCCCCAGCCCCGCCCATGCCCTTTTCGAGCAGGCATTTCCGCCGTTCGACCTCCGGTCATGGGCGGGGACCCCGAAGCGCTCTCCGGCAGGTTCCCGCCCGTCAAAGGCTCGGGTGCAGGCCGCGGACTGTGCTGACGCTCTCCAGTACCGCGGCGGCGTGCAGGATCGTGGTCTCTGCCTGCCAGCGCCCCACCAACTGCACGTTGATGGGCAGACCCTCCCGGCTGGTCCCGAAGCGCATCGACAGCCCGGGCAAGCCCGTCACGTTCAGGGGCACCGTCGCGCCCTGCAGGTAGGTCAGGTCGACCGTCTCGCCGTTCACGACGAGTTCGGTGATGCCGTGTTCGTGCGCCGGCACCGGCAGCACCGGGGTGAGAAGGACGTCGTAATCTCGGAAGTAGGTCGCATAGCCGTCCCGGAGACGCTCCGCCGCCTGCTCGGCCGCGATGTAATCCTCCATCGAGGTGTCGGGCAGCGACAGCATGGTCTTGGCCATCGTGTACATCTGGTCCTCGTGCCCGGCGGTCGCCTCCCGGAAGGCCGGCTTCATCTCCATGACGTGGAGCTTGTTGAACACGTCGAGGGCGAAGTCGCGCTCCAGTGCCGGGATGTGGACCTCCTCGACGGGGTGCCCCTCGCCCTCGAGCGCCTCGGCCGCCGCCTTGACGGTCGCCACCACCTCCGTGTCGATGGGACCGAAGCCCGGCCCGACCATCCAGCCGACGCGAAGCTTGCGGTCCGGCGCGGCGCCGATACCGGCGTCGAACGGGACGGCGCCGGTCGCGAAGGCGTCCAGTCCATCGGGGCCGGCCAGTTGCGAGAAGGCGAGCGCGAGGTCGCGGATGCTGCGCGCCATCGGGCCGACATGCCAGAAGCGGCGGGGCGCCCGTGGCCAGATGCCGGTCATCGGCACACGCCCATGGGTCCCCTTCAGCGAGACGATGCCGGTCTGCGCCGCCGGTCCGCGTACCGAGATGGCGAGGTCGGTGCCGAGGCCCAGCGGCGACATGCCCGCCGCGATGGCCGCCGACTCGCCGCCGCTCGATCCGCCCGGTGTACGGGTGAGATCCCAAGGGTTGTTCGAGCGGCCGGAGAGCAGGTTGTCGCTCTCGATCCAGTAGGAGAACTCCGGCAGGTTGGTCTTGGCGAGCAGGATGCCGCCGGCCTTCTTCATGCGGGCGACGCTGGTCGCGTCGGTGTCGGGAGTGCGGCCCTTGAAGATGGGTGAGCCGCGCTGGGTCATCACGCCGGCGGTGTCGATGGAATCCTTGACGGTGAACGGCACGCCGTGCAGGGGGCCGAGCTCCCTGCCCGCCATGACCGCTGCCTCGGCCTCCTTCGCGACGGAAAGTGCATTCTCCGCGACGGTGACGATCGCGTTGACCTTGGAATCGACCGCCGCGATGCGGTCGAGATGGGCCTGCACCACCTCGACAGGCGAGACCTGCCGGGTGCGGATCAGCTCTGCGAGACGGGTCGCGTCCGAGAAGAGGATGTCGGTGGCCATGGGATGAGATCCTTCGAGACCGCCGGTGCGGCCGGATCGCGCTGGCTCGGCCAAGCGACGATCATGGTTCGAGCGGGTGGTCGGGTGCGGGCGCCACCTCGGGCGCCCGCATCCTCAGCGGTTCGCGAGGTGGGCGACGAGGCGCTCGGCGGCGGGGCCGGAGGAGGCCGGGTTCTGGCCGGTGACGAGCAGGCCGTCCGTGACGACGAAGGGTCCCCAATCGGCTCCCTTGGCGTAGAGACCTCCGTTCCGCTTGAGCTCGTCCTCGACCAGGAATGGAACCACCTGGGTGAGACCGACGGCCTCCTCCTCGGTGTTCGTGAAGCCGGTGACGTTCCGGCCTTCGACGAGGGGCTTCCCGCCTTCCGCCTTGGCATGGCGCAGGACGCCGGGGGCGTGACAGACCAGGGCTACGGGCTTGCCCGCGCCGAGCGTCGTTTCGATGAGCCTGATCGAGGCCGGGTCCTCTGCGAGGTCCCAGAGGGGCCCGTGACCGCCGGGATAGAAGACGGCGTCGAAGCCCTCGTGGCCGACGGCGTCGAGCCTGCCCGTTTCGGCGAGCACCGCCATGGCCGCCGCGTCGGCTTCGAAGCGGCGCGTCGTGTCGGTCTGGAAGCTCGGCTCGGCGCTCTTCGGATCGAGCGGTGGGCGGCCGCCCTCGGGCGACACCAGGACCACCTCCGCGCCCGCATCCTTGAACACGTAGTAGGGGGCCGCGAGTTCCTCCAGCCAGAAGCCGGTCTTCCGGCCGGTATCGCCGAGGCGGTCGTGCGAGGTCAGCACCATGAGGATCTTCATCGTTGTTCTCCGGATCTTTCGCTTGGGGTGAGCAGGACGTCTTGGGTTATCGGGCCTTTCGCCGGGTCCGCACGGTGGCGGCTCGGGGAAGGTGGACCGGCGCTATCGCGCCTTTGCGGTGCGTCCCGTGGCCGGATCTCGCACCGGCGCCGCTTGGGAGGGGCGGAGCTCCGGGTTCGCGCCACGGACCTCCTCGAACCGCGCCATGCGGACGGCGCCGATCGTCTCGAGGGTGATCCGTTCCTGCGCAGTTGCTTCCGGCATGGTCAGGAACGCCATCAGCCCGGTAAAGGGGAGGGTCGCGGCGACAGATGTCTTCGTGTGGTGGGGCATGGGTTTTCTCCGTCTGGGTTCTGTTCGCCGGCCGGCCCGAGGAAGGTGATCGTCTGCCGGTAAAAAATAGACCGGTCGTCTCGTTTTTGGGCCTGTAAAAGGTGGTTCTCGGCAACGTCGGAATGAGGTGGGTCAATGCGAGCTGAGGCCGAGGATGCGCCGGGTCGTCCCCATGGCAGCCTCGAACGGTGCGTCGGTCCGGACGATCTTGGCCATCAGGCTCGCACCCAGCCAGACGTGGTAGAGCATCTCGGCGATCGTCCGCGGCTCGCCCTCGACTGTGAGCGAGCCCTCCGCCACGCCCGCCGCGATCGCTCCCGACAGGCGTTCGATGATCCCGGCGGTCCCGCTCTTGAGGGCAAGGCGCATGGCCTCGGACAGGTCCGAGACCTCCGCCGCGAGCTTCACCGCGAGGCACTTGCGCTGGTCGTCAATGCTTCCCTGCGTTGCCTGCCATTTCCGCCAGTAGTTCATCAGTCGCTCGGCATGGCTCAAGCCGGGCTCAGCGAGGGTTGTGTCGAGATCGGCAAGGTAGCTTTCGAAGTAGTCCGCCAGAAGAGCCTCGCCGAAGGCCTCCTTCGAGCCGAAATAGTGGTAGAACGACCCCTTGGGCACGCCGGCCGTGGCCAGAATCTCATTGAGACCCACCCCTGAGAAACCCTTCGCGCCCACGAGGCCGTAGGCGGTATCGAGGATGCCCTGTCGGGTGTCGGTATGTGCGGTGACGCGTGCCATGACCCTTAACTAGTCTGAATTAGACCGGTCGTCTAGAGGGGTGCGCTCCATTTTTTGCTGGAAGCACTTTTATGTGCCGCCGGGCCAACGAACCGATCCTGCCGCGGTTCTCATGGGCCGGACCGGCCTGCGCGGCACCAAGGCCGAGAACCTCGACCGCGAAGAGGCCGAGCAATCGCCGCAGCCAGGCTCAGGCCGAGACCGGCGTGCGGAGCGGCGAGTAAGTCGCGCGGTAGCTGCGCGGGCCGATCACGGGAAGCAGGAGGTTTCCGGCCCGGCATCCGCGCAGAGCGGGACAGGCGATCGGTCATGGCCTGGACATGGGCCACGCGGGGCCGGCGCAGCGCTTCGTAGCGCGGACCGACCGTGCCCCACTCCGCCCGCTGCGCGAGCGGAGCGCGTCTTCCAGGCCGAGTTGGCCGAGAGCCTGGACCGCGTTGCCCGGCAGGTTGATGGCCAGGCCCGCGATGCCGCCGCCGGCGATGAGCACCCTGCCTATTGCGCGATCGTTCACTGTGTTTCGCCTTGCAGCCTGCCTCGACGTTACTGGGACCGGGACGCCGTCGGGCGCGCGACCATGCTGGAGAAGACGCCATCCCGGCGGATCAAACCGTGCATCAGGGCCGCCCCCAGATGGGCGAGGACGAGACCGAACAGGGTGTAGGCCAGGAGTGTGTGAAGCGGACGGAGCCACGCATAGAGACTTGGATCGCGCGGCAGGATCGGCGGCAGGACGAGGGAGCCAACGAGCCCGATCGGATAGCCGGCCGCCGACAGCATCGCCCAGCCGACCAGCGGCAGAGCGAGCATCAGCCCATAGAGCAAGACGTGCGAGACATGAGCCGCCCGCCGCTGCCAGCCCGGAAGGTCCGACGGCAGGCCGGGCGGAGGATGGCGCCAGCGGTTGAGCAGGCGCAGCAGCGCGAGGACCAGGATGCCGATCCCGAGTGGGCGGTGCAGCGCGACCAGGGTGTGGTAATGCGCCAGCGAGGTCACCATCGCCACGCCGATGAACAGCATGGCGAGGATCAGGGCCGCCATGGTCCAGTGCAGCAGCCGGGCCGGCAGGTTGAAGCGCGCGGTGTGGCTCACAATCCGGCTCCCGATGCAGGCGTGTTCTGGACGGCGCTCGGCATTTTCGGTTCGCCGGCGCGGCGCGTGAAGGATTGCGAATAGGCCGCCGAACGGGCGCTGAGCAGCGGATCGTCCGATCCCATGATGCCTGTGGGCAGGACGAGAGGATCGAAATTGACGTCGCGGCAATTGCCGTCCGCTTCCGGCTGCGTGTCCGTGACGATCACGGTCCCGACGTCCAGGCTCTGCCTCTCAACCGGCCAGGGAAGCGTCGCATCGGCCGTGGGGTCGCCGGGCTGCCCCAGGGTGACGACGAGATGCCACCGCACGGGCGCCCGGCGGACGGCAGAGTCGAAGTCGTCGAACAGAACGTTCTTGTCCGCGCGAGCCCTTTGGGCCGGGCTCTCCGCCGTCGCGGCCTGTTCCGGCACGAACGCCCAGCGCACCGGCGTCCGGGTCCCGTCCGCGGCGATGAACCGGAAGGCGTTCAGGCTCCGGAAGGTGTCGTCGGCAAAGCCTGAGGTGATGGTTCGCGCCTTGATCAGGGAAGCCGCTTTCGCGCTCTCGGGATGCGCGGCGAAGAACGCCTTGAGCGCCTCCGGATCGGGCTTGCCCGTGGCCGGATCGGGCTTGGCGGCGAGAAGCTGCGCGTAGAACCCCTCCGGGCTGCGGACCGGGAAGACCGGGATGTCGTTGTTGCCGGTGCGCCATTCCTCACCGTCGGGAAGGTGGAAACGCAGCGCGAGGCTGCGCACCGTCGTGGCCGCGTCCGCCGCATAGGGCTGGCCGCCCGCCAGCGCGATGCGGCCGGTGATGGGCGTGACCCGTCCCGCAGTGAAGAGCGATGCCGTCGACAAACGCGCGCCCCGGCCGCTGCTCTCGAAGCGCCCGGCGAGGCAGAGCCCTTTGGCGTGGTTGCGCCGAAAGCCCGGATGGGGGCCATTCACCTGCTCGAAGCGGTCGACGATCCGCGCCTGGGTCAGGTCCCCCGGAGAGAGCCAGCCGCCCGCATAGGCGAAGGCCCCCGTCGTGCCGACGACGAGCGCCCCGATGGCGGCGAGGCGGAGACAAGCGGCACGCGGGCTCAAGGCCGGATCGGCCCCGGTGAGGTCGTTCAGGAGGGACATATCGGGCCTTCAGATGGCTTTCGCGGTGGCGCGGCGGATCTCGTTGGCGAGCGGGTGCAGGATCGTGGGGTCGGCCGCACCCACGAGGCTGTAGCCGAGCCCGTCCTGGGCCCAGGCGTAGCCGTTCGACGTCTCCGTCGTGTGGGCGCGCATCGGCGCGTCGCCGGGTACGCTCATGGGCCGCATCAACATGACGAAGCGCGCGCCGTGCCCATCGTCGTACATCAGCAGCCCGGCGGGCCCCTGCTGCGTGGCGACGAGACGCCCGCCCATGAGGCGGTAGCCGGAGCCGCTCAGGTCCGGCACGGCGACCGGCCGCTTCATCCGGGCGGAAAACCAGCCGGCGAGTTCGTCCCGGTCGGCGGCGGCGAGCTCGACGGGGCGGGTGTGGTCGGGCGCATAGACCGCGTAGTTCATGCTCGCGGACTGGGCCAGCGCCTCGATGCCGGTCGGCACGGGCGAGACCACCTCGCGCAGGCCCCAGCCACCGGCGCCTCCGACGAGGAGCAGCAGCCCCGCCGCCATCGCCTGCCAGATTGGAAGGGCCTGCAAAGCCGACCGGGCCGGCCGGCGGCGCGCCTCGACGATGCGCGCCAGGTTCAACCGGGCCGGAACCGGCTCGGCGGCGATGGGCGCGAAGGCGGCCCGCATGTCCTCACGCAGGGCGACCATGCGCTCGACCCGGATCCGCGCCTCGGGATGGGAGTCGAGATAGGCCTCGACCTCGCGCTTCCGCGCCGTATCGAGCCGCTCGTCCACGAGGCCCTGGAGATCGTCGTCACCGATCGGACGCATGCTCATTTCACCCTCCGCAGGAGCGGGCGCTTGGCGGGGACGGAGGCTTCGGTGCCGTCCATCGACTGGATCATCCGGTCCCGGGCCCGGGACAGGCGGGACATCACGGTCCCGGTCGGAATCGCGAGGATGTCGGCGGTCTCGGCGTAGGACAGGCCCTCCACCGTCACCAGCAGGAGCACGCTGCGCTGCTCTTCCGGCAGCGCGTCGAGCGCCGTCATCAGGTCCCGGTGGCGCAGGCCGCTCTCCTGTGTCGGCGCCACCGCGAGGTTCGCCTCCGCCGTGTCCTCGATCGGCATGTGGGCGCCGCGGCGGGCGCGCTGGCGCATCTGCGTCACGGCGAGATTGTGGAGGATGGCGAAGAGCCAGGTCCGCGCGTCGCCGTCGGCCTGGCGCTGGTGCCAGCGGGTGACGGCCCGCTCGAGGCAATCCTGCACCAGATCGTCGGCATCGGTCGGGTTGCGCAGGAGGGCGTGCGCGTAGCGGCGCAGGGCCGGGATCAGCGGCTCGATGAGGCGCATCATGTCCATCATCTCCTGTCTCCTGGCATGGGCGGGGCTCCAGTCGGCACGCTGGCCGGACCGAACGGATTTCGGGGCCGGCGACAGGGGCATGGACGCCGCGAAATCCTGTTTATTCCACGTCTGCACGAAAAACTTCGCACCCGGCACCGAGTATTCGTTCACGGGATATGGTCCCAATCATAGCGTTGGAATTTTTCGATAGGGTCATGGAATAAGCAGACGAAGACGTCGTCTGTCCGGCATCACTGCTCGACGAGATCGGATCGAGCAGGAATCACCGGAGACCTGACATGACGATGATCAAGACCTTTTCGGCCGTCGTTTTCGCGTCCGCCTGCACGCTCGCCGCCCTGACCGGGGCCTCTGAGGCCCGGCCCACCCCGCATCGGATGGAGAGCCCGACGATCACCGGCTCGATCCCGGCGCCGGCGCAATCCGCGTATTGGCTCGGCGGGCCGGACACCGACAGCGGAAACGCCAAGAACCCGGCTCTGCCGGGCTATGCCCAGGCCCGTGGCCAGGAGACGGGCGGCCCGGCCCGCGAGCTGATCCCGAACTAGAGCGCTCACCGCCGAAATGGCTGCCGGTTCGGCGAAAAAGAGCGCGGCAAAACAAAGGCCTAGAGCCGCACCCGACCCAAGGTGGCCGGGCGCAGCTCTAGGGCCATGCCACGTCGGACGTCGGCGCCGAAACACGAACCTAGAGACGGTGCCCCGCGAAGCGCTCGGCAAGACGCCGATTCCTGAACGCCTCGGTGACCCAGTCGACGAATGCGCGGGTCTTGGCAGGCAGCAGGGTTCGGCTGGCATAATAGAGCGAGATCGCTCCCGCATCGGCATACCAACCCGGCAGCAGCTGGATCAGGCGGCCAGCCTCCAATGCCGGCAGGACGTCGGGCACCGCCAGCATGGTGACGCCCAGCCCGAGAAGAGCCGCTTCCTGCATCGCCGCCGGGTCGTTGACGACCATGGTCGCAGACAGGTGCGCTGGCATGTCCTCGCCTGCGGGATTGCGCATGGTCCATTGCTGGAGGCGGCCGGTCCGGAGCGAACGCTGGACGATGCCTTGGAGCGGTTGAAGCCCGGTCGGATCGTCGGGACGTGGGCGGCCTTCCATGTAGGCCGGCGAGGCGACCGCGATGACGTGCGCGGGGGCCAGAGCATGAGCGATGAGACCGGGCGCCAGGTCGAACCCGGCACCGATCGCGGCGTCGTAGCCCTCCGTGACGAGATCGACCCGACGGTTCTCGAAGTGCCATTCCGGGCGGATCAGAGGATAGCGTTCGAGGAACGGCGGCAAGAGCGGCAGGATGTGCATCGTGCCGAATGTCAGGGCCATGCTGACTTTCAGGGTACCGGCCGGTTCGCCGCCGGCGGTGGCGATCCCGGCGATGGCCGCCTGGATGCCTTCCAGATTGTCCGCGACCGCGAGGCGGAAGGTTTCGCCCGCTTCCGTCAGACTCAGCTTCCGCGTCGAACGATGAAACAGCCGCACACCGAGGTTCCGCTCCAGCACGGCGACGTTCCGGCTGACGGCGGCCGGAGTCAGCGACAAGCGCCGGGCGGCCTCGGAGAAGCTGCCGTGCTCCGCGCTGCGGATGAAGGATTCCAGGTTCGCCAGGGTTTCCACGATGCCACCTTCAAGGGATGATTGAAGGTGTAGCAACCCAATCCCGGCTAAACCAAGCGCAATACCTCGGCCATATTCGCTCCACCCAAGAGGACAGGAGCAGCATCATGGGCCAGGACCCGCAACCGCTCGCCGGCAAGGTGGCCCTTGTCACCGGCGGATCGCGTGGCATCGGCGCCGCCATCGTTCGTCGTCTCGCGCGTGACGGCGCCGATCTGGCCTTCAGCTATTCCGCATCGCGGGAGCGGGCCGACCGGATCGTCGCCGAATTGACGGCATCGGGATGCCGCGCCATCGCCATCAGGGCCGACCAGGCTGACGCATCCGAGTTCGCCGGCCTGGTCCGCCAGACGCATGCCACGTTCGGTCGGCTCGACATCCTGGTCAATTCGGCCGGCGTCTTCGTCACCGGCATGGTGGACGATCCGGAAGCCGACCGTGCCGCGTTCGATCGGCAACTCGATATCAACGTGAAGGGCGTCGCCGCCGCGGTCCGCGCTGCCGTTCCGCTGATGACGCATGGGGGACGCATCGTCTCGATCGGCACGACAGGGGCCGTGCATGTCCCCTTCGCGGGTGCGGCGGACTACGTCGCCACGAAGGCGGCCGTGGCGGCTTACACGCGGGGCTGGGCACGGGATCTCGGTTCCCGCGACATCACCGTCAACCTCGTCCAGCCGGGTGCGATCGACACCGAGATGAACCCCGAGGACGGCCCCTTCGCCACGACACTGAAGGGCCTCGCGGCCCTCGGCCGCTACGGCCGTCCGGAGGATATCGCCGGAGCGGTCGCGTTCCTCGTCGGTCCCGACGCCGGGTACGTCACGGGCGCCACACTGAATGTCGACGGTGGCCAATCCGCCTGACGCCTCCTCTCGATCTCCCTCGCAAGGACACCTCTCCATGCCCTCCATCGGCATCATCGGCGCCGGCCAGATCGGCCGTGCCATTGCCAGCGCCCTCGCTCGGCACGGGATTCCGGCGATCCTCGCGAACAGTCGCGGTCCAGACAGCCTCGCCGAGGCCATTGCTTCGTTAGGCCCGACGATCACGCCCGGCACGCGCGAGGACGCCGCCGCCCGGGACATGATCATCGTCGCGGTCAATTGGTCGAAGCTGCCGGCTGCGCTGGGCGGCCTGCCGGATTTCGGCGGCCGGATCGTGGTGGACGCCAACAATCCGATCGAGGCACCGTCGTTCGAGCCGGTGGATCTCGGGGGCGTTTCGTCCTCCGAGATCGTCGCCACCCTCGTCCCCGGCGCCCGGGTGGTGAAGGCGTTCAACCATCTCCGGCCACCGCTCCTGGCAGGCGATCCGGCCAGCGAAGGCGGTCAGCGCGTCCTCTTCTATTCAGGCGACGATGCCGAGGCGAAAGCGACGGTTCGTACGCTCATCGACCGGCTCGGCTTCTTCGGCATCGACCTCGGTTCTCTCGCGGATGGCGGCCGTCTTGCACAGTTCCCAGGGGGGCCGTTGCCGGCCCTCAACCTCGTCAGGTTCGCCTGAGGGCAATGCGGCCAAGCACAACAGCCTTGTCACACCCCTGAAACGACCCCCGCTCTACGCTCCATCGATCCGTACTGCTTCGGCAAACAGCAGGAACACGACCATGCCCTACGTCTCTACATCCGACGGCGTCGACATCTTCTTCAAGGATTGGGGGCCGAGAGATGCGCCAGCCATCGTCTTCCACCATGGCTGGCCGCTCTCCTCCGACGATTGGGACACGCAGATGCTCTTCTTCCTCGCGAAGGGTTTCCGGGTGGTCGCACATGACAGGCGCGGTCACGGTCGCTCGGCGCAGGTCTCGGATGGGCACACGATGGACGCTTACGCCGCGGATGCTGCCGCCGTCGTCCGGCACCTCGACCTGCGCGACGCCGTCCATGTCGGCCATTCCACCGGGGGCGGTGAGGTCGCCCGCTATGTCGCCCGGCACGGTCAACCGGACGGCCGGGTCGCCAAGGTCGTGCTCGTCAGCGCCGTGACGCCGCTCATGCTCAAGACCGCCGGCAGTCCGGGCGGCCTGCCGGTCGAGGTCTTCGACGGTTTCCGTCAGGCGCTCGCCGCCAACCGGGCGCAATTCTTCATCGACGTGCCGACAGGGCCCTTCTACGGCTTCAATCGCGATGGCGCGACGGTGCAGCCCGGCGTGATCACGAATTGGTGGCGCCAAGGCATGATGGGCAGTGCCAAGGCACATTACGACGGCATTGCGGCCTTCTCGGAAACCGACCAGCGCGACGACCTGACGTCGATCACCGTCCCGACCCTCGTTCTGCACGGCGAGGACGACCAGATCGTGCCGATCGGGGCGGCGGCGCGGGAATCGATCAAGCTCCTCCGGAACGGGACCCTGAAGACCTATCCCGGCTTCAGCCACGGTATGCTGACCGTCAATGCCGACACGCTCAACGCCGACATTCTCGCCTTCGTGAGGGGGTAGGTTCTCCCCTGCACGAGGGCTGCGGTGACGTGGTCCGCCGACCGTGAGGATCGTCCGGCAGCGTCGATCGGCTGCCGGCATCATGCGCGGTCTCGTTCGAAGTTCGGTCGACGACCGGCGACGCCGATTGAGGGACAACGAGGCACGCAATGATCGAAGACACCCCCGAGATCGCCCTGGTGCGTCTGTTTTTCGAACGCATCAACGCAGATCGCTTCGATGACGCGATCGATCTCCTGGCCGAGGACGTCGTCTACCACAACATCCCGCTGCCGGAGATCCGTGGCCGGGAGAACGCACGAAGCTTCCATAAGACCTTCGGCGCCGGCAGTCGCATTCGTGTCGACTGGCAGCTCCTGCACATCGCAAACGATGGTGATACGGTTCTGACCGAGAGGCTCGATCTCTTCACCGACCGGAACGGCGGCCGCATCACCCTTCCCACCATGGGCAGCATGCGCGTTGGCAACGGCGCGATCACGGAATGGCGGGATTATTTCGACCTCGCCAGTTTCGAGCGACAGGCCGCTGCGCTGGAAGCCTGACTCGCCGCTCTCGGGGGCCGAGCGCAGGGTCCGGATGTCGAGGATGGCCGTATCTATCCAGCGGCCTTCTCGGCCGTGGAGCCGACCAGCGGCGGCGTCTGCTGGTGCTGAACCACGCGCCAGACCTCGTGTGACAGCCGGCGATAGGTCGAGGTGCAATGCGCCTGATAGGTCTCGCCGTCCCGTGAGGCCTTCGCATGATAGGCGATGACGATCAGCCCTTCCTGCGGACGGGAGATCTGTCCCCCGGAAAGCTCGACCTCCGACCAGCGGGGCGTGTCCGCGACGGCCTCGATGGCCTGCGAGCCGCTCAGCACGAAGGGGGGCTGCGGCAGTACCATCAGGCATTCGTCGTCGACCAGTTCACGGTAATGGTCCGCCCCACCGGTCCAGAGACTCTTCTCGAAGGACCAGACGCGATCGTCGTCCATTGTGCTCTCCCACGGGCTGCTGTCTTTCAGAGAAGATCGCGGAGCGCGGTTCGTTCCTGGCGCGGTGGCCTACGCGGATGCGGTCGGGAAAATGACGATGCGCGAGCGAGGGGCCTCCATCGTCCAGTCGAAAGGATGGAACAGGCGTGTTCCTGCGCGGCGGCATCTCAGGGGCCGCCATTCCCGTTTGGGGATGACCGGCACTTTTCCGCCTTGAAAATAAGCATTCTGCTCGCTAATTAGGCACTCGCGAGGCCACGTCCTCCCCCTCCTGCAGGGTCGAAGTCCGGGACGGCCCGGCCCTTGAAGCAGAGGGCCGATATGGCTTGGGTCTATCTCGGAATTGCCGGTGTTCTCGAGATCGTCTGGGCATCCATGATGAAGCAGTCGGACGGCTTCACCCGCCTCTGGCCGACGGTCATCACCTTGGTGGCGATGGTCGGAAGCTTCGGGCTATTGGCCATGGCCATGCGAACGCTGCCGCTGGGGACTGCCTACACGATCTGGACGGGTATCGGCGCGATCGGCGCTTTCGTGGTCGGCGTGACGGTCCTCGGAGAAGAAGCCAGCCTCACCCGCATGATCGCGGCTGTCCTCATCGTCTCAGGACTCGTGACCATGAAACTCGCGAGCGCTCACTAACTATCCCCGGTCCCTCGTGCATCGGCTCCATGTGGCCGCCGGGGAGGGCGGCTTCGATGGCCCCCCGGTCTCAAACCAGATGCGCTGCGATCGGCCCGCACCGCTCGGCCTAGGATTCCGCAGCCGACAGCTTTGGTCAGTGCCCTGAAGCCCACTCGCTACGAGCGCTTCGTGGGAGGCTTCTCTGCAGCGGCATCCGCGGCATCGCGCTCGAGCCGCTGGGCCTTCAGCCGAACGATCTGGTCGTCACGCGCTGTCTCACGGACTTTGACTTCTTCCCAGACCTGACCAGCCGTATCGGCACGTTCGGCGGCCTTGGCAGCCCTCGTATCCTTACGGTCCTGCCGGCCGACTTTGTCATCCGTCATTCGATCGTCTCCAATTCCGGAAGCGGTAGCGTGATGACCCATCGCGCGCGGGAAGCAGGTCCGAGGAAAGGCTTCGACGGCGAGTGGTTCACGCCGATGTCGAGAAAAGCATCATGGCGTCAGCCTCCGTATCGAGAGGATTGTCCGAGACGAAAGACCGCCGCTGGAGCGCTCGCTCGCTTGCCTCCGCACCGCATTTCTCCACGTGGACAACGCGGTTCACGACCTGAAGGTTCGGAGCGCCCCAATAGGCCAGCAATGTCGGCCAAGCAGCGTCGCGGTCTTCGCGCCAGACGCGATAGAGCGGCGTGCGATGGTCGACCTCGGCCGTCTTCAGCAGGCGCTTCCCGGAGGCGGCGCAGCGATGGCGCTGATGCGCCTTCAAAACCTTCACCTGGTCGCTCGGCGCCACCCAGAACTTCCAGGCCGTGACGCAGGCCGAATGCCAGCGGGCGTTCTTGTTCGGCGTGCCGGTGCCCCACAGATCCTTGTGCCAGCCGAAGCGGAAGACCGGCTGCCCGCAGATGCAGCAATGGCCGGGCCCTCGCGCGTGCGCAGGCTCGCGATAGGGCGAAGGGGGCATCCGGAAGGTCGCGGCGAGGCCCGACCCCTTCTCCGAACCGAGACACCACTTCCATCCCTCCGGCTGGCCTGAGCGTGCGGCCAGTGCCCGCGCCAGGCGATCGGCCCGGAGGACGTGGTTGCGCCAATAGCTCTCGACGGCGAGGCGCGGCGTGGGCGGCGTCAGCGGACGTGACAGCGCATGCTGCAGGACCGGCACCGGGAAGAGGGCGGGAAGCGAGCGTTCAAGCCGGGCGCGGGAGCGTCCATTGCGCTCCGCGCGCCACTCCGATGCAGCGGTCACGCCGGATCGAGGACGCGAGCGGGGGAAACCGCCGGTGCCGGGGCCGGAGCCGGAGCCGGTACGCCGGCGATGGCGTCGGCGAGGAAATTCAAGCGTAGCGCGAGGTCGCTCACCTCGTTCAAGGCGATGGCTTTATCGCCGCTCTTCACCGCCCGGGTGATGTCGCTGATCTGCATCTTCGCCATGCGCGACAATTCGGCGGAAAGCTGGTCCCTGGTCATCGGTATCCATCTCGGTTCGGCGGTTTCGTGCCTAACGAGGCCTAAAGCCGGAGGGTTACCGGGCGGTTTCAGCCGGCGAACCGAGACGGCGTGCGGATGTCCGTGCCGCCAGCCTCACTGCCGAGGTGCGGGCGTGGGGGTCGGCTGCGTCGGCGCTTGCTGGTTGGGGGCCTGCGGCGCGGGGGCCGGCTGCTGAGGCGCCGTGCCGGGGGCAGCCTGGTCGTCCGACAGCGTCTGGTTCGCCTTGGTCTGCAGCTGATCCGCCGTCTGCTGGTTGATGAGTCCATAGGACACGGCAGCCGCGAGAGCGACGGCGATGACAGCCCCGATGATCGTCTTCGTGAGCTTGCTCTGCATGGACATGCCTCCTGCGGTCGCCCTCACCTGAGGCGTCCTCGACGGAACAACGGTGATGGCTCGCAGGCTGGTTCCACTCCGGTCTTTCGCCCCCTCGAACGGGCGGGCCAGCCATGCTGGAGCGCTCTCAGCCGAAGTGGATACCGACCGGGAGACCGATACTGACGTTGAACCGGACGCGGATGGAGGGCCCTCCTGGCGGCCCGTGTCGGATCGTCATGGGCGAGGAGCGGCGATCGGGATCTCGCGGAGCCCCTGAGTTCCGGTCCATCATCATGATCCCGAGCGGTCGTATCCTTGACGGGACCTCCGGTCGGGCGCGTCCTCAGCCCTCCGGCCGATCAGGCTGAACTCGGAGATGCTCTCGATGATGCGCCTTCACACGGTGTCGCCGTTTCTCGTTGCCGCCGTCATGGTCGGCATGTCGATCCACGCTCACGCAGAGGCCCCCGACAAGACGCTGTCCCGGGCGACCGCCAGCGAGGGGGCAACGACGAAGCGGGTGATCTTCTCGTGCCCGAAGGATGTCTTGCTCACGGTCGAGTTCGTCACCTCCGACCCGGCACAGCCTGCGATCGTCCGGCCTCCCGAAGGGCCGGAGATCACTCTGCCGGCGCAGCCTTCGGGCTCAGGGTTTCGCTACGGCGACGACACCCACGAGCTGCGCGGCAAGGGCCAGGAGGTCACGTGGACCGACCAGTCCAAGCACCCCATCGTCTGCACGGAGCAGAAGCCACCCGCGGGTGGGACAGAGCCGAACTGAGCTCCGCTCCGGCGGCCGTTCGGCGGCGGGCCAAAGGCCGGACGAGTGCTACCGCCTTTGGTCCACCCAACGCCTCGATACGGACAGGGGCAGAGAACGACGAGCGAACGCCTTCGGATCGAAAGACCGAGCCCGGGCAATACTGTCGCTGATCTCGAGGGACTGCGCGGAATGGCCGGAAGCGAATCTGAAGTCCGCTTCCTCGAACCACTCGGCCATCCTTCCAAGCCGTTGCGAAGGCGCGATGGCGTGCCTTCGCCGACGCCTGGGCTGTCGTCCGTCGCTGAACGGGCTCGATCCCGTCATCCGGCGGCCTTGTCCCCGGCAGCGTGAGGGGCAGCGAGACCGAACCGCCCTTATCTGTCGGATCGTGGTGGCTCGCCCGGTCGTCTCGCGAGAATCCCCATCCGGCCGGGGCCGGGACGTGGCGCGAACGAAAACGGCCGGGGTTTCCCCCGGCCGCTTAGTGTCGTGACGGCTGATCCGCTTAGCGGAGAAGCTGCAGGATGCCCTGCTGCGCCGTGTTGGCGAGCGAGAGGGCCGAGATGCCGATCGACTGGCGGGTCGACAGGGCCTGGGAGTTGGCGGCTTCCTCGTTGAGGTCCGCGTTCGTCAGGTTGGCCGAGCCGGTGTCGAGGATGTTGATCAAGTTCTTCGAGAAATCCTGACGGTTCTGCACCACCGAAAGGTTGGAGCCGAAGGTCGAGGACTGGGCACGAAGCTGGCTGGTGGCGGCGGTGATGGCCGTCAGGGCCTTGTTAATCTCGTCGTCGGACTGGAACCCACCGGTGACCGAGCTCAGGCCAAGGCCATCGGAGTCGAGCTTGGCACCCTCGATGTTCAGGTTGGACGAACCCGTCTCGTTGAAAGTGACCTTCAGCGAGTTCTCGGCCTTGTCCGTGCCCGAACGGTACAGAAGATTGATGCCGTTGTAGCTCGAATCCTTCGCTTGCTGGGTGATCTGATCCAGCAGCGTGTTGAACTGCTTGGCGAGGGAGGTGCGGGTCGCGTTGGTGCCGCTGGCAGATCCAGCACCGCTCGCCACGACCGGCTTTGCGGTGGCACCGGCACCAAAACCGATATCCGTGTCGGTCGTCGCGGAAGACGCATCGATCGTGATCTTCTGATCTGAACCCGTCGCCGTCGAAGTAAAGGTCACCTTACCCGTCGTATCATCACCAACGGCCGTGACCTTACCCTTGAAACCGGTATCGGCATTCAGTTGCTTGTTGATCGCGGTGGCAAGGTCCGTCGCCTTTGCATCCGTCAGAGCGCCGAGCGTGGCATCCGCAGCCGTGTTCAGCTCGATCTTTTTGGCCGGGCCATCGCCGAGCTTGATCGTGAACGACGCATCGGCTGCGCCCGTGAAGTCAGGGCCGGTACCACCAGTGGCCAAACCAGCAACTGCTGCACCTTCTGCAGCTGCAGCTGTGGCGCCGTTCTTAGCATCAGCACCCTTGGCTGTCTGTGCAGCTGTGGCAGTACCAAATCCAAGATCGACTTCGTTGCCGGTCGCGTTAGTGACCGTTGCCGTTGCGTCCTTACCGGTCGCAGTCGACGTGAAAACAATCCGACCATCTGTCGTCTTGGAGGCAGAGACCGCAGCAGGATTTGTCGTGTCGTTGGCCAGCTGGTTATTGATTGCCTTGACCACGTCATCAGCGGTCGCCTTGCCGACGTTGCTCGTCACGCCGCTCAGCGTGGAAGCATCGAGGGTGATCACAGTATTATTGGTGCCGTCATTCACGGTGAAAACGGCGTTGCGGGTGCCGGAGAAGTCCTGCGTGCCGTCGGTGGCCGCCGTGGACGTACCTTGGAAGGACGTCGCTGCCGAGAGGATTGCGGACGTTGCCGGCGTGCCGCTCGTTACAGCGCTCTTGTCGGCTAGCGCCTGGTTGGCGGTGGACTTGGCCGAGTCGACCAGCTTCTGGATCGAGGTGATGCCCTGGTTGGCGGCCTGGATCGTCTGGACGCCGTTTGAGATGCCGTTGAGGAGCGAGCCGAGATCGCCCGAGCGGCCGGACAGGGACTGCGAGGTGAAGAAGCTCGTCGGATCGTCGAGGGCCGAGTTGACCTTCTTGCCGGTCGACAGACGGTTCTGGGTCTGGGTCAGGAGGTCGGCGGTACCCTGCAGCGAGAGCAGGTTCTGGCGCGTTGCCGCGGTGAGCGTGATGCCTGAAGACATGTGGTCCGATCCATTCTGATCTGGAAGCACCCCTTTTTTGGATGCAGCGTCACCAAACCACGAGGACGTTGCGAAGGTCTTAAGGCGAACGGTTAACGAAACATGTGGGGGATCCGCTGCATTCTCCGTATTTTCGCGGCCTTCGGGGCGATGCCGGATTCCGCGAAGCAACCCTCGCCAATGCGGTGACGTCTTGTTAACCGTCCGGACCGATGATCCCGCCCGAGCCCGAAGGACCGGTCATGCCCCTGAAGATCGAACTCAAGCCGTTCGAGCGGTTGCTGATCGGCGGGGCCGCGATCCGCAACGGGTCCCGGCGGTCGAGTTTCGTCATCGAGACGATGACGAAGTTCCTGCGCGAATCCGACATCATCACGGAGAGCGAGGCCGATACGGCCTGCAAGCGCCTCTACCTGACTCTCACGGTGCTCTATCTCTCCGACGACGTGTCGGAGATCGAGAACCTGTTCGTGGCCCAGGCGAGCGAATTGCTCGAGGCGGTACCGACCACGGCTCCCTATGTCCGGGACATCAACGCCCACGTGGCGGCGCGGGACTTCTACCGGGCGATGAAGCGGGGCAAGGACCTCATCCAGTACGAGGCCTCCCTGGCGGACCGTCTCGCCAAGGCACCCGATTCGGGAAACGCCGACTGACCTTCCGGATCGGCGGCCGAGCGGGCAGGGGGCCGGCATCGGCCGCCCGGATCCGCGGGCTCTCGTGGAAACGAGCTCCGGGCACGGTCGATCCCCCCGTCTCACGCGGGCTACCGGATTCACACATCTGCCCTCGTTGGCAGACCGCGTCCCTCTCCCCCTTGTGGCTACAGGCTACACAGGTTTTGCTCTGTGTGATCGATGAGGGCTCCGGTCAGGGCGGCGGTGAAGCTTGCCCAGCCGCGTGCCATGATCTTGGGTCCTGGCGGCTTGCCGTAGCAGTTCCAGCCTCCGAAGCGGGCCACGATCCAACTCAGCCAGGCCAGGGACCCGGCCCGGTGAGGGTTGCGCTGGCGCGCCGTCGCCCGCTCCCGGCTCTGTCCCAGGGCCGCCACTACCGGGCGCGTGCTCGCGTCGAGCACGTCGCTCATCGGCCGCATTCCGCCATCGCGGGCGTCCACCAGCTGCAGGATCCGCACCGCCGCCCCCAGCGCCAGCACACTGAGCCGGAACAGTTTCGAGGGCACCCGCATCTGCGTCGCCTCCAGTTGCAGGCCGTCGTTCTTGAGGGCGCGGAACACCTCTTCGATGCGCCAGCGCAGACGGTAGAGGCGCACCACCTCCGCGGCCTGCGCCACCGTCTCCACCGGCAGCGTCGTCAGCAGATGCCAGCACAGTCCGCCCGCGGCGGGCCCCCCGACCTCGTCCACCCGCACCAGCCCCAACGTCAGAGCGGCCGGCGTTCCGGGCCCGGCACTGCCGGGGCGCGGCAGGCCCACCCGGCCCGCGCGCAGCGTCACCTGCGCCGTGCGCGCCGCCCGGCCGGGCGTGGCCGGGATGGGCACGGCCTCCCGCGCCAGCACCGGCCAGTCCTGCGACACCGCCAGCATCCGTCCACCCTCGACCAGCACCCGGTCGTGGCGCGCCCGAACCAGCAGGGCGCTGCCCGGCACCGCGCGCCCGGAGTGATCGGCAAAGTGCTCGTAGAGGTCCGCCTCCTGATCGGCCACCGAGACCACCTGCTCGGCCACCCCCGCCAGCGCCGTGTCCGCCGCCTGCGTCCCGACCAGCCAGCGCCGGCTCTCCTTCTCGCTCACGCCCCGGTTCCAGCGCAGCGCCACCGGCGCCGCCCCGCGCGTCCAGACCTGCGCATCGACGAGGCCGAGCACGGCCTCGTCCTGCGCGTCCACCGCCACCACCGGATGCATGAAGAAGCCCGGATGCCGGCCATCGCCGCCCGGCCCCAGACCATGCCGCCCGCCTGCCTCGCCAAAGCTCACCGCCGTCGTGTCCTGCACCGCCACCACACGCCGTCCCCGGCATGCCGCCACCGCCCGCTCGCGCAGGGCGGACAGGACCGTGGGAACGCTGCTCTGAGGCGAGGCCAGGTAGCGGTGTGCCGCGGCCGTGCCGGCGTGATCGCCCCCCACCACGCTCAGCACCACGCTCCCGGTCTCCACGATCCGCTCGAACAACCACGACCCCCGCGCCTGCGTCAGCGCGTTCCCGCCTCCGAAACCCGACATGCGCTCCTCCTCATCCAGGGGAAAAAGCGACAACGCTCAAAAGGACGCTCAGGCAAAACCTGTGTAGCCCGTAGCCCTTGTGGGGAGAGGTTAGGAGTGGGGGTGGCTCCGCCAGCCTCCGCAGCTTGAGGGTCGCCCGACCACCCCCACCTCCAACTCCTCCCCACAAGGGGGAGGAGGGCTCGTCAGCGCATCCCGCGACAGGCGTGACGATCGTAGCTCACGCCGGCGCGAGGCGGGTGAGGCGGTCGAGGAGGGCGCGGTCGTGGAGGAGGGCCATGCGCTCCTTCGGGCTGAGCCACTCGGCGGCCTCCGCGATGGTCTCGGCCTCCACCACCTTGGCCTGGGCGAGGGCGCGGTCCGTGTCGATCACGCCGCGGGGACGTTTGGGCATCTCGGGCAGCATCAGGGCATGGGCTTCGGCGAAGCCCGCATCGGCGTGGAGGGCGCGGATCGCATCCGAGTCGTCGAGGCCAGCCTCGGCGTTGCGGGCCGCGAGCGTCCCGGCGGTGACGGCGATGGCGGGCGGGTCGCGCTCCTCCGGGGTCATCAGCAGGCCGAGGCGCTTGAGGGCGAGGCCCCAGGAGAGCTGGCCGCTCGCCCAGGAGATCGGGATCGCCAGGACGAGGCCGAGGATGGTGGGCGACATCCAGAGGAACAGCGAGGTGGCGATGGCGAAGGCGGCGATGCCGGTCACCAGTCCCAGCACCATGTGCCAGCGGTGGCGGCGGACGATGTCGCGCAAAGGTATCGACCCGTCGTCGCGCCGCTGCGGGTTCCAGCCGGTATCGCGCCCGACCAAGATCTCGAACACCGAGCCGGATTGGATCAGCATGGCGATGGGGGCGATGAGCGCGGAGAGGATCGTCTCGATGAGGCTCGACAGGACGAGGCGGATGGCGCCGCCAGAGGCCCGGCGCACCGGCCCGTCGATGAGGGCGAGGATCAGCCCTAGCAGCTTCGGCGCCAGCAGGATGCCCATGGTGAGCCCGAACAGCTGGAGCGCGCGCACGGGGTCGAAGCGCGGCCAGACCGGGTAGAGCCCGAATTCGGAGGTGAAATATTCCGGCCGCACATAGGCGGTCTGGAGCACCAGGGCGATACCGACCACGAGCTGGCCGAGCCAGAGCGGGGAGGCGACGTAGCCGGCGATGCCGGTGGCGAAATGCTGGCGCGAGGCCAGCGTCAGCCCCGCCGCCCCGATGACGCGGCTGTGCTGGAGGTTGCCTTGCGCCCAGCGCCGGTCGCGCACCGCGACGTCGATGAGGGAGGGCGGGCTCTCCTCGTAGGAGCCGGGCAGGGCGGGCAGCATGGTCACGCTCCAGCCGGCCCGCCGGATCAGCGCCGCCTCGACGAAATCGTGACTGAGGATGTGGCCGCCGAAGGGCGGTTTGCCCTTGAGATCGGGCAGACCGCAGGCCTCCGCGAAGGCGCGGGTGCGGATGATGGCGTTGTGGCCCCAGTAATTGCCGTCGCGGCCCGACCAGACCGAGAGGCCCGTGGCGATGACCGGGCCGTAGATGCGGGCGGCGAATTGCTGGACGCGGGCGAACAGGGTGTTGCGGTTGATGATGAGCGGCAGCGACTGGATGATGCCGGAATCCGGGTCCGCCTCCATGGCGGCGGCGAGATGGACCACGCAGGGTCCGGTCATCAGGCTGTCGGCGTCGAGCACCAGCATGTGGTCGTAGGCCCCGCCCCAGCGCGAGACGAAGTCGCCGATATTGCCGGCCTTGCGGTGATGGTTCTTCGCACGGTGCCGGTAATAGAGCCGCGCATCCTCGCCCCAGCGCTCGCGCAGATCGAGGAAGGCGCGCTCCTCGGCGATCCAGGCATCGCCCACCGTCGAGTCCGACAGGACGAAATAGTCGAAGGCCTCGCCGAGGCCCGTGGCGTCGATCTCCGCCCGCATGGCTTCCACGGCCGCGAAGGTGCGGGCGGTGGCCTCGTTATAGACCGGCATGACGATGGCGGTCTTCGTGGCGAGCCGGGTCGGCGGAAGCGGCGCCTTCGGCCGGCGCAGGAGCGTGGCGAAGCCCAGGATCGCGCTCATGAAGGAGAGGGCGATCCAGGAGAAGTTCAGGGTGAAGAGCACGAGCAGCACGTATTGCAGCGCCGTCGTCCCGCCCGAGACGGCCACGACCTCGTACATCTCCAGGGCGCCGTAGGCGGTGAGCAGCGCCGCCCCGCCGAAGACGAAGGCGCGGGCGGCCCAGGGCCGTCGCGCGGGCTTGGCCGGACGGTGCCCAGATGCGGGGTCCCAGCGGTCGAGCGCCTGCACCGGCATGGGCAGCGGGGCTTCGGGCGGCATCGCGGGCCGGAAGGAAGCCGGGGCGGTGGGGGGAAGCGCGTGCGTGTTCAGGGTGTCCACCGGTAGAGCCAGGTTTCGGTGACGGAGGCCTCCCCGCGCTTGAGCACGAGGCGCAGTTCGCAGGACTTCCCGCCGCCCGTGTCGAGCTCGAAGGAGACCCGCACCGTCTTACGGTCGGGATAGCGATAGAGGGTCGGGGCCGCCACCGTGCCGGGCGACGTCAGCAGCGTCGGCTGCAGGTCCGGATCGGCGAACAGGATGTCGCCGGTGAAATCCACCAGGAAGAGGCGGCGGTTGCTCCCCGGCGCCTTGCCGCTGCGGGTGCCGGAGACGAGCGCCACGGGCGGCGCCTCCGGCGGCTGCCAGCACCAGTGCTGGCGATAGCTGAACGCATGCTCGGTGCCCGCCGCCAGCGTCGCCTTCGGCCGCCAATAGGCCAGGATGTTCTCGTTGAACTCGGAATCGCTCGGGATTTCGAGGAGCGTCACCGCGCCCGGCCCCCAATTGCCGAACGGTTCGAGCCAGAGCGACGGGCGCCACTCCCAATGCTGCACGTCGTCCTCGAAATCGGCGTAGCTGCGCGCCCGCTGCATCAGGCCGAACCCTTTGGGGTTCTCGTCGACGAAGGACGAGACCTGCAGCGTCTCCGGGTTGCGCGCGGGACGCCAGATCGCCTCATTGGCACCGGTGCGGATCTGCAGGCCGGTGGAGGCATAGGCGCCGGCGCGGGCATCGTCGGCACCGCGCCGGTCGTAGGGGCCGAAGAGGTAGCTCGTGGTCATGCCGCCGAGACCGAGATGGTCGATGGCCGCGCGCGCGAACACCGTGCCCTCGACATCGCACAGCGAATCGCCGCCGGGCCTCAGGCTCATCCGCAGGGACGCGGTGGCCGAGGGGGAATCGACGAGGCAATGCAGCACCAGCGGGCCGCCGGGGCCCGGCCGCTCGACCCAGATGGCGCGGAGTTCGGGGAACTCCTCGCCGCGTGAATCGGCGGGGCGCAGGGTGAGGGCGCGCGCGGTGACGCCGAACCCCTGGCCGGTGGCGACGAGACGGAAGAACGACGCCCCCTGGAAGGTGGCGAAATTGGTGAGTTCGCCGCCATCGAACCGGGCGCGGATGCGCAGGCCCGAGTAGCCGGGATCGTCCTTGAACTCGGGCAGGGCGATGCCCTCCGCCTCGAACCGGGCGCGGTCGTAGGCCAGCGGCCGCACCGTGCCGTCCTCCACCAGGGCCAGGGCCACGCGGCCGGTGAAGACCGAGCCGCGATGCAGGGGCTCGAGGGTGAAGCCGAAGGCCTCGTTCGCCCAGATCGCGCTGCCCGGCACGGTCCGGATGGCGTTGTACTGCTCTCGGTTGAGCCCGGTCAGGGCACCGGGCAGGTCGTCGGTGCGGGGGGCGGCATAGGGGCGTTTGGCAAGCTCGCGGGCGAGGTCGGGCACCGTATGGCCGAGGAACGGCGCGCCCTCGGCGGGGAGGGCGGGGGCATCGTCCGCCCAGGCGGTCGAGGCGGTGCCGGGGAGGGAGAGAGCCAGCGCGGCGGCGCTCGCCTGCAAGAAAAGCTCCCGGCGGCTCCGGTCCTGCGGTCCCGTCACCATGGGATCATCGGAGGAGGGTTCTGTCACGGCGCGGCGAAGTCCCGGAATCGTCGGCGTCATTGGACCTGTAATGTCGGCGCGGGAAGGCGCGGGGTGCGATGCAGTATGTCCCGGCTTTACCACGGCACGGCCCGAACCCAACCTTAAGCCGGAAGGAACCGAAACCGTTCAACGGAACGCGGATTTTCCCGGCAGGCAAGCAGTTCGGCCGGGAACGGCGGCGAGGGGCGGCGAGGGGCGATAAGGGTCCCGGACTGGCCGAATAGCCGCGCTTGTGACAGATTCCACGGGTCGTTCACCTCTTACGAGGCACCTCATGGCGCTCATCCCATGCCCTGCCTGCTCGCGACAGGTCTCCGCGCAAGCCGTGGCCTGTCCGGGATGCGGCCACCCCGGTGACGCCGCCTCCCCGGCGGGAGGCGGTGTGACGCGCATGCTGGGAACCGTCGCCGGCACCTATATCTCCTCCACCACCCTGGCGAGCCTGGTCCTGGGGGTCGTCATGTTCGTGTGCCTGGCCGCGGTGCTGATCACCCTGATCCTCAAGAGCTGATGCAAGAGCTGATGACTCGGACGGTTCGGACCGGATCTCCGTCCGCGCCCCCGGCTCGCCGGCCGCGCAGGCTTGCTACCCGACAAGCCACGCAGTAGCGCAGCCGGATAGGACGCGAGCCGGCCCCCGGCCCGACAGCGGCGGAGCGACGATGACGGCGCAGACCCCCCATTCGACCGAGCCCGCCAGGACGGGCGGACGCAGCCTCACGGCCATCGTTCTCGCCGCAGGCAAGGGCACGCGGATGCGTTCCGACCTGCCCAAGGTGCTGCATGCGGTGGCCGGGCGGACCATGCTCGGCCATGTTCTCGCCGCCGCAAGCGAGGCCGGGGCGACCCGCATCGCCGTGGTGGTGGAGCCGGGGCAGGAGGCGGTGGCCGTCGAAATCGCGCGGGCCGCACCCGGAGCCTCGGTCCATCCGCAGGTGGAGCGCCTCGGCACGGCCCATGCGGTTCTGGCCGCCCGCGAGGCCCTGGAGGCGGGCTCCGACGACGTGGTGATCGCATTCGGCGACACCCCCCTCGTCACGGGGGCCACCCTCACCCGCCTGCGCGCGCCCCTGGCCGACGGGGCGACGGTGGCGGTGCTGGCTTTCACGGCGGAGAATCCCACCGGCTACGGACGGGTGCTGACGGAGGGCGGGCGGGTGCTCGCCATCCGCGAGGAGAAGGATGCGAGCGCGGAGGAACGCGCCGTCACCCTGTGCAATGCCGGCCTGATGGCGCTCTCCGGCCCCCATGCCCTCGCCCTGCTCACGCGGATCGGCAACGCCAACGCGGCGGGCGAGTACTACCTGCCGGACGCGGTCGCCCTTGCCGTGGACGACGGGCTCGCCGTGGCGGTGGTGCCCGTGGACGAGGCCGAGGCGCAGGGCGTCAACGACCGGGTTCAGTTGAGCGTCGCCGAGGCGACGATCCAGGCGCGCCTGCGCCGCGCGGCCCAGATCGGAGGGGCCACGCTGGTGGCGCCGGAAACGGTTTTCTTCAGCGTCGACACGGCTTTGGGCCGGGACGTTCTCGTGGAACCTCATGTGGTGTTCGGCCCCCACGTGACGGTCGGCGACCGTTGCGTGATCCATGCCTTCTCGCATCTCGAAGGCGCGACCCTGGCACAGGGCGTCAGCGTCGGCCCCTATGCGAGGCTTCGCCCCGGCGCGGTGCTGGAGACGGGCTCCCGCATCGGCAATTTCGTCGAGATGAAGAACGCCCGCCTCGGCGAGGGCGCCAAGGCCAACCACCTCACCTATCTCGGCGATGCCGAGATCGGGCCGGGCGCGAATGTCGGGGCCGGCACCATCACCTGCAATTACGACGGGGTGAACAAGCACCGGACCGAGATCGGGGCCGGCGCCTTCATCGGCTCGAACACCGCCCTTGTGGCGCCCGTGAGCGTCGGGGCCGGCGCGATCATTGGCGCGGGCTCGGTCATTACGCATTCGGTGCCGGCCGATGCCCTCGCCATCGCCCGCAGCCGCCAGCGCATCATCGAGGGCATGGCCAGCGGGATGCGGGCGGCATTGCAGGCGATGAAGGCCGCCCGTTCCAAGAAAGACTAGCTCCGTCAGTATCGTATCGTCGGACGTGAACGTATCCGTTGAGCCGAATTCAGCCTCGGAGACCGTGAAAGAGCAGGAACCCTGGCCGGATCGTGTTCCGATCCGGTACAAGGCCCTCCCAGAAGGCTTGGGCCGCTCCTTGCGTGGGCCACCGCCAAGATCCCGGTCGGAGACGTCGGAGGCCAGTCCTGCTTCCGCTCCCCGGCCAAGCCCACTCGTATGAGAAGTAGCGACCATGTGTGGAATCGTTGGCATCGTCGGGCATGAGGCGGTGGCGGGACAGGTGGTCGAAGCCCTGCGCCGCCTCGAATATCGCGGCTACGATTCGGCTGGGGTCGCCACGCTGGCCAATGGCCGGCTGGATCGCCGCCGCGCCGAGGGCAAGCTCTCCAACCTCGAACTCAGGCTGCGCGACGAGCCGCTGCCCGGCGCCATCGGCATCGGTCATACCCGCTGGGCCACCCATGGCCGCCCCAACGAGACCAATGCCCACCCCCATGCCACGGCGCGGCTGGCCGTCGTCCATAACGGCATCATCGAGAATTTCCGCGAGCTGAAGGCCGAGTTGCAGGCCGGCGGCGTGCGCTTCGAGAGCGAGACCGACACGGAGGTCGTGGCCCAGCTCGTCAGCGCCGAGATGGACAGGGGGCTGGGCCCGGTGGAGGCGGTGGCCGCCGCCCTGCCGCGCCTGCGCGGTGCCTTCGCCCTGGCCTTCATCTTCGCCGGCCACGACGATCTCCTCATCGGCGCCCGCCACGGTGCGCCCCTGGCCATCGGCTTCGGCGATGGCGAGACCTATCTGGGCTCGGACGCCCTCGCCCTCGCCCCCTTCACCGAGGAGATCACCTATCTGGAGGAGGGCGACTGGGCGGTGCTGACCCGCGAGGGCGCCGCGATCCGCGACATCGACGGCAATCCGGTCTCGCGCCAGCGCCAGCGCATCGTCGCCCAGGCCTACCGGGTCGAGAAAGGCAACCACCGCCACTTCATGGCCAAGGAAATCCACGAGCAGCCCGAGGTGGTGGGCCGCACGCTGGCCCATTACGTCGACCTCGCCAATGGCCGGGTCGCCCTGCCCGAGGCGCTGCCGTTCGATTTCAAGGATCTCTCGCGGCTCTCGATCACCGCCTGCGGCACCGCCTATTATGCCGGGCTGGTGGCGAAATACTGGTTCGAATCCCTGGCGCGGCTACCCGTGGAGATCGACGTCGCCTCCGAGGCGCGCTACCGCGAGCCGCCCCTCGACACGGCCGGCCTGACCCTCGTCATCTCGCAATCGGGCGAGACCGCCGACACCCTGGCCTCCCTGCGCTACGCCAAGAGCCAAGGGCAGCACACCCTGGCGGTGGTCAACGTGCCGACCTCCACCATCGCCCGCGAGGCCTCGGCCGTGGTGCCGACGCTCGCCGGCCCCGAGATCGGCGTGGCCTCCACCAAGGCCTTCTCCTGCCAGCTCACGGTGCTCTTGTGCCTCGCCATCGCGGCGGGCCGGGCGCGGGGTACCCTGAGCGCCGAGCGCGAGCGCGAACTCGTCGACGCGCTCATCACCGTGCCGGGCCTGATGGCGGACGCGACCAAGCTGGAAGGCGAGATCGAGCTCCTCGCCCGCGAGGTCTCGAAGGCCCGCGACGTGCTCTATCTCGGCCGCGGCACCAGCTACCCGATGGCGCTGGAAGGCGCGCTGAAGCTCAAGGAGATCAGCTACATCCACGCCGAGGGCTATGCCGCCGGCGAGCTCAAGCACGGCCCCATCGCCCTCATCGACGAGAGCGTGCCCGTCATCGTCATCGCGCCGCACGACGCGATCTTCGAGAAGACGGTGTCGAACATGCAGGAGGTCGCCGCGCGCGGCGGCCGCATCATCCTCATCGGCGACGCCAAGGGCGCGGCGGCGGCCGGCCTCGACACCATGGCGACGGTGACCATGCCCGACCTCGACCCGGTCGTGTCTCCCATCGTCTACGCCGTGCCGATCCAGCTCATCGCCTACCACACGGCCGTGTTCATGGGGAAAGACGTGGACCAGCCGCGCAACCTCGCCAAATCCGTGACGGTGGAATAGGCCGGAACCACCACCGGAATCCGTCGATTGTCAGGCGCCCCTCGAAACCGGGTCGCGTGGCGGTCGAAGCGGGGGTCGCATGGCGGTCATACGGGGCCGCGTGGCGGTCGCGCGAGACGACGCGGCATGGCCCATTGAATGGCCCGGTTGGGCGGCTCCCTGACGGGCGCACGGCGGCGGAGACCAGGTTTGACGTATCTCACGCTCGCCCTGCAGGGCATCGCCGGTCTGCTGGTGGCAGCCACGGTGCTGCCCCTGATCGAGACCAATATCGGCTTCGTCCGCAGCCTGGACTTCCCCCGGCTCCAGATCGCGGTGGCGCTGGCGGCCTGCCTCGCCGGCCTTCTTCTGGTCTCCAGGGACACGACCTCCCTCATCCTCGCCATCGCCATGGCAGCGGCTTTGGTCATGCAGGTCCGCTACATCCTGCCCTTCACGCCGCTCGCCGCCACCCAGGCGAAGGCGGCCACGGCCTGCGAGCCGGGAGACCGGCTCAGCCTCGTGGTGCTCAACGTCCTGCAGACGAACAGGAATTACGGCGCGGCCCTCGATCTCGTCACGCGTCGCTCGCCCGATCTCGTCCTGCTGCTGGAGACCGATTCTGCCTGGCAGGAGGCCATGTCCCCATTGCGTGCGCTCTACCCGAACCGGGTCGAGCAGCCGCAGGACAACACCTACGGCCTATTGTTCTATTCGCGCCTTCCCCTGCGCGGCCCCGAAATCCGCTTCCTGCTCCAAGACGACGTGCCGTCGCTGCGCACGCAGGTGGTGCTGCCGGACGGCGAGGCGGTGAGGCTTTATGGCCTGCATCCGCGCCCCCCGCATCCCGGCCATAGCAGCGCGCCGCGCGACGCCGAACTGGTGATCGTCGCCCGTGAAGTGGCCGAAGCGCCGGGTCCGACCATCGTCGCCGGCGATCTCAACGACGTGGCCTGGTCCCGCACGACCCAATTGTTCCAGAGTATCAGCGGCTTGCTCGATCCGCGCCGGGGCCGCGGCCTGTTCGCGACTTTCCACGCTAAATGGCCTGTGATGCGCTGGCCCCTCGACCATGTCTTCTTCAGCGAGCACTTCCTGCTCAGCCACATGGAACGGCTGCCCGGCGTCGGCTCGGATCATTTCCCGATCACGGTCAGCCTCTGCGCGGCGCCGCAGGCCCCCGCCCGGCAGGAGAAGCCCGAGGCCACCGCGGAGGATCACCGCGATGCCCAGGAGGCCATCGAAGCCGTGCGTTGACGAACTGCGAAGTGGTGTCGACACGGTGCCTCTCCGGTATCAGACTGGGCCTCGCACAATGCCCGGCGCGCCCCGTGCTTGCCCGCCTCCGGGCCGGACAACCGACTTGGAAGCCGTTCCGGGCACAGGACGAGACGCCATGGCGCACGATCACGACCATCACCATGACCATCCGGACCACGCGCATGGCAGCAGCCTCACCCCCATCGAGGCGCGGGTGAGGGCGCTGGAATCGCTGCTTCTCGAGAAAGGCTACGTGGAGGCGGACGCACTCGATGCGCTCGTCGAAATGTACGAGACCCGCATCGGCCCCCATAACGGCGCCCGGGTCGTCGCCCGCGCCTGGACCGATCCGGCCTATCGCGAACGGCTCCTCACCGACGGAACGCCGGCCATCGCGGAACTCGGCATCGGGGGACGCGGCGGCGAGCACATGGTGGTGGTCGAGAACACGCCCGACAACCACAACCTCGTCGTCTGCACCCTGTGCTCCTGCTATCCCTGGCCGGTGCTCGGGCTGCCGCCGGTCTGGTACAAGGCGCCGCCCTACCGCGCCCGCGCCGTCCTCGACCCGCGCGGGGTCCTCGCCGAGTTCGGCCTCACCCTTCCCGAGGCGACCCGCATCACCGTGTGGGATTCCACCGCCGAGACCCGTTTCATGGTCCTGCCCCTGCGGCCCGCCGGCACCGAATCCCTGAGCGAGGCCGAGCTCGCCGCCCTGGTCACGCGCGATTCCATGATCGGCACCGGGCTGCCGCTCGCCCCGGAGGCCGGCCGATGAACGGGGCGCAGGATCTCGGCGGCGCCCACGGATTCGGCACCGTCATGCCGGAGGCGAACGAGCCGGTTTTTCATGCGGAATGGGAACGGCGCGTCTTCGCCCTGGCTCTGGCGGTGGGCTATACCGGTACATGGACCCTGGACGGCAGCCGCGCCGCACGGGAATCGCTGCCCCCGGCGGAGTACCTGTCGTCGAGCTATTACGAGATCTGGCTCGCCGCCCTCGAAGCGCAGATCGCCGCCCATGGCCTTGCTACGCAAGAGGAAATCGCTGCGGGCGCCAGCGCCGGGCCGGCGAGCCCGGTGAAACGGGTGCTGCGTGCCGAGGAGATCCCGCCCCGCTTCTCCGCGGGATTTCCCAGCGACCGGCCGCCGGATGCGCCGGCCTTATATGCGGTACGCGACCCCGTCTTGACCCGCAACGACCACCCCATTGGCCACACCCGCCTACCGCGTTACGTCCGGGGTCGGCGTGGCGTCATCGAGCGGGTCCATGGTGCCTTCGTCCTGCCCGATGCCAGCGCGGAGGGCCGGGAGGCCCCGCCGCAATGGCTCTACACGGTGGGGTTCGAGGCCGCCGAACTATGGGGGACGAGCGCCGACCCGGGAGGGCGCGTCACCGTGGCCGCCTTCGAGGGGTATCTCCTGCCGGGGGCGGCGTCATGAGCGCCGGTTGCCGGGCCGACGATCCGCGGCCGTTCGCGGAACCGTGGGAAGCGCAGGTCTTCGCCCTGGTGGTCTCCCTGCAGGAGCGGGGCCTGTTCACGCAGGAGGAGTGGGCGAGCGCCCTCGGGCGCACCATCCGGCCGGAGGGGAAGCCGGAAGCGGCGGCCGATTACGGACGCTGGCTCGCGACCCTGGAGACACTTCTCGCCGAACGCAGCGTGACCGATTCCGCAAGCGTTCAGGCCCGCAGCGACGCCTTCCTGCGCGCCGCCGCCGCAACCCCGCATGGTGAGGCGATCGTCCTGGCAAACGACCCGCTTTCGTCGACCTGAGGTAACGCCGCCCTGGGAACGGTGCCTCGGCTCTGGCGAACCGAGCGCCGGCGAGGCATCCTGCAACTTCCCTCCCCGACGAGAACGGACACGACCATGGCAACGCCGCGCGACCTCAAGGTCCAGATGGCCGGCGAGACCCGCGCCCGCGAACGAGCCCAAGCCCTGGCTTCGGCCAGCGCCACCCGGGCACAGCGCGCCGAACTCGCCCTCAAGGAGGCGCTCGCGGAACGGGATGCGTGGAAGGAGAGGGCGCTCACGGCAGAGGCGGCGCTCGGCGAAACCAAGCCGTGATCCTCGGCCTCGGATCATCCGGGGCAGGGGGCGCTTCCTCGCGCTTGAGGTGACACGCCCGACCCGCTAACCCTTGTCATGCAGGCTGAAGACCAGCCTCCCACGAGACAGGCCGCCCGTGCGCGAAACGCTCACCCCGTTGCCGGAACCAGACCCCGCGGTCGCACGGCCGCCGCCTCGGGTGAGCAAGAAGAGCCGCCTGCGGACCTACTTCCTCACCGGCATCATCGTCGCCGGGCCGTTGGCGATCACCATCTACATCACGTGGTGGTTCATCAGCCTCATCGACGGCTGGGTGAAGCCCCTGGTGCCGGCGAGCTATCTGCCGGACCATTATCTGCCCTTCTCGCTTCCGGGCATCGGCCTCGTCATCGCCTTCGTCGCGGTGACGCTGCTCGGCTTCCTCACCGCCAACCTCGTCGGCCGCAGCGTGGTCGAGTTCGGGGAGGTGCTGCTCGCACGCACCCCGGTGATCTCGGGCCTCTACAAGGGCCTGCGGCAGATCTTCGAGACGTTGTTTTCGGCCAACGGCACGTCGTTCCGCACCGTCGGCCTGGTCGAATTCCCTGTGAAGGGAACATGGTCGGTGGTGTTCGTCTCGGCGCCGGCCGGACCGGACGTCCAGACGGCTTTGGGGGAGGAAAACGACCATGTGGGCGTGTTCCTGCCCTGCGCGCCCAATCCCACGACGGGCTTCTTCTTCTACCTGCCACGGGCCGATATCATCGAAGTGCCCATGAGCATCGACGACGCGGCCAAGCTGGTGATGTCGGCGGGGGTCATCCAGCCGGAAGATCCGCAGGTCAGGCTACAGGCCATGGCGGCGTCGATCCGCGCGGCTCAGAATGGCCAGGCGGCCGGGCCGGAGGCGGTGCTCGAAGCCTCGTCCCGTCGCCAGGAGAAGCTCATCAGCACGGAGTGAAAAGCTCGCCCTCGCAGGGCTGCCGGTCCAAGTCTCCGGGCCGGTACATGACCCGACGCACACCTCCCGAAAAGCGAACCCGCCTTTCGGGAGCCTCGCTGGAACGCGCCTAGTTGTGAACCGTCATCGAGGCCTTCTCGATGGGCAGCGTCGGCGGCGAGGCATCGGCGACATGGCTGTTGGCGTGCGGGGCAATTGTGGAACCACCCCAGCCCATGGCGATCTGGGCGGTGACGGCCACCAAAAGCAGGACCATCAGCGCATTCGCCGCGATCTGGAAGGGGCGGGCGGATTGACGAACCGCGAGGAGGACATCGTCCGTCGTCTTCAGCGCGGGCTGCTTGCCATCCGAGATCGGAAGCAGCCACGGCTCGCTCGGAAGGGCGTGGACGCTCCCCATTTCGTGGGCACCCGGTAGGTTTTGGAACAGTCCGGCAGACATATCCATCCTCCTGAATTCGTTGTGGCAGCCCAGTCTGGCGGGCTGTTCGTTCATGTTCAGTTAAGGGGAGAATACGTTCATTTCAAGTTCAGGAAGTCCGTGCGGCACCGCACAACGGCTCGGGAAACGAGATCCAGAAATCAGCTTAGTCTTTGAAAATCAAGCTCTTTCCGGCGACGTGTGGCTGCGGTGCCATGGTTCTCGAAGCTGAACTGCGCAGACGTCATCGGTGGTCGATTCGTCGCTTTTGTGGCGATGCGTTCAGGTTTGGCGTGGGCTCCTGACGGCCGGCGAATCGGCTCAACCGGCTCCGAGCAACCGAATCGCAGCGTCCCTTTCGAACAGGTAGAGCAGCACCCGGAGTGCCCTGCCACGCTCGGATCTGAGGCCGGGATCGCGCTCGACGATGAGCCGCGCATCATCGCGGGCGACCTCCAGCAGGTTGGCGTCGCTCTCGAGGCTCGCGAGGCGGAAGGCGGCCGCGCCCGATTGGCGGGTGCCCAGCACCTCGCCCTCGCCGCGCAGGCGCAGATCCTCCTCGGCGATGCGGAAGCCGTCCTCGGTCTCGCGCATCATTTCGAGGCGGGCGCGGGAGACCTGTCCCAGCGGCCCGCGATAGAGCAGCAGGCAGGTGGAGGCCTTGGCCCCGCGCCCGACCCGTCCGCGCAGCTGGTGCAGCTGCGCGAGGCCGAACCGCTCGGCATGCTCGATCACCATGATGGTCGCCTCGGGCACGTCGACGCCCACCTCCACCACCGTTGTAGAGACCAGGATCTTCGTCTCGCCGGCGGCGAACCGCTCCATGGCGGCATCCTTGTCCGGCCCCGGCATCTTGCCGTGGATCAGCCCGACGGCGTCGCCGAATTCCTGCCGCAGGTCGGCGAAGCGATCCTCGGCGGCGGCGAGGTCGACATATTCGGATTCCGCCACCAGCGGGCAGATCCAGTAGACCCTATCCCCGGAGGCAAGCGCCCGGCCGAGCCCCATCACCACCTCGTCGAGCCGGTCGATGGAGACGAGGCGGGTGGCGATGGCCTGGCGGCCGGCCGGCTTCTCGTCGAGGACCGAGACGTCCATGTCGCCGAAACAGGTCAGCGCCAGGGTGCGGGGGATCGGCGTCGCGGTCATCACCAGGATGTCCACCGCCGCCCCCTTGGCGCCTAGCGCGAGGCGCTGATGGACGCCGAACCGATGCTGCTCGTCCACCACGGCGACGCCGAGATCCTTGAAGATCACACTATCCTGGAACAGGGCGTGGGTGCCGACCACGATATCGATATGGCCGTCGGCGAGGTCGGCCAGGGTGGCGCGGCGCTCCGAGACCTTGTCGCGCCCGGTGAGGAGGCGCAGGCGCAGCGAACCGACGAGCTCCGTCAGGCGCTCGAAATGCTGGCGCGCCAGGATCTCGGTGGGCGCCATCAGAGCCGCCTGCCGGCCGACCTCCACCGCCGAGGCCATGGCCAGCAGCGCCACCGCCGTCTTGCCCGAGCCGACATCGCCCTGGAGCAGGCGCAGCATGCGCCGGTCGGAGGCGAGATCGGCGCGGATCTCCTCGACGGCCCGGGCCTGGGCGCCGGTGAGCGCGAAGGGCAGGGCGGCCTCGATCCGGTCCTTGAGATGGCCGTCGCCGGCATTGGCGCGGCCGGGCGCCCTACGGTTGCGGGCCCGCATCAGGGCCAGCGCCAGCTGCGAGGCGAGGAGTTCGTCATAGGCGAGCCGCCGGCGCGCCGGGGTGCGGGGCGTGATGCCGTCGCTTGCCGGTGCCGGCGGCGCGTTCTCGGGCCGGTGCTCGGCCCTGAGCGCATCGGCGAAACCCGGCAGCCCTTCCCGCGCGAGCCAGGCCGGGTCCTGCCATTCGGGCAGGATCGGCAGCCGGTCGAGGGCGGAATGCGCCAGTTTCGAGATCGCCCGCGAGGTCAGCCCCTCGGTGGCGCCGTAGACGAGCTCGACGGCGGGGAGGGCGGCGAGCCCCGCCTCGTCCACGATCCGCGACGGATGCACCATCTGCCGGTGCCCGTCCCACAGGTCGATGCGGCCGGAAATGTAGCGATGGGCGCCCAGCGGCAGCATCTTCTCCACGCGGGCCTGCGGCATGCCGAAGAACACCAGGGTGATGTCGCCGGTGCCGTCCTCCACCAGGACCCGGAAGGGACGCCGCCCCGCCCCGGGCTGCGGCGGGCGATAGCCGGTCACGGTGACACCCAACGTCACGGGCTCGCCCGGCGGCGCCTCGGCGATGGAGCCCATCATCGTGCGCGCCACCCCGCCCTGGGGCAGGTGGAACAGAAGATCGACGATCCGCGCTGGCTGTTCGGGCGTGCCGAGGAGCCGCTCGATCAGCGGCGCCATCTTCGGCCCGACGCCGGGGAGGGTCCGGGCCTGGGCGAAGAGCGGATCGAGGATGCTGGGGCGCAGGTTCGTCGGGCGGGGTTCGTCTGTCATGCAAAGCCGGTTGAGCCGCGCGAACGGAGATGGTGATGCCGCCGCGCGGGTCTATATAGACGACGGCAGGGTCCTACGCCGCTATCGCGGCACCGGGCCGCGCACAGTTTCCCCTGTCCCGGGATCACCGGATCCCAGGATCGCAGCATGACAGGCTGACCCCATGTCCGGAACCACCCGCACCAGCGCGGATCTCGATCCGCGCCGCCGCCGCACCCTCTTCCGCGCCTGGCATCGCGGTATGCGCGAGATGGACCTGATCATGGGCCGTTTCGCCGATGCGGAGGTCGGTACGCTGAGCGATGAGGAATTGACGACCTTCGAGGCCCTGATCGAGCTGCCCGACCGCGACCTGTTCCGCTGGCTCACCGGCGAGGACGAGACGCCGCAGAATTACGACACGCCGGTATACCGCCGCCTCCAGGCGTTCCATAAGCACGACGCACCGATTCATTAGCGGTCTAGGCGATGCGAGGCTCTCCTCCCCCTGTGGGGAGGAGTTGGAGGTGGGGGTAGCGCCGCTCGCCTCCGCAGTGGGAGGGTCGCCCAACCACCCCCACCCTCGGTCCCTCCCCACAGGGGGAGGGAGGCGCGTCGCGTCTCACTTTCCCATGAGTTCGAAAACCCCGACCCGATGGCCAAACCCCAGCCCAAAGCTCCCGCCCCGAAGCCCCAGACGGCGCGGTTCGCCCTGCCGAAATCCGGTGCGCTCGCCCGTGCGCTGGAGGCGCTGAAGCGCGGCGACAGCCCGACGCTCGCCAACGTGCCCGAAGGGTTCGATGCGGTGGTGGTGGCCGATCTCGCCCGCGCCCTGTCGCGGAGTTTCGAGGGACCGGCGGTTCTGGTGCATGTGGCCCGCGATTCCGGGCGCTCGAACGCGTTCCAGACCGGGCTGAAATTCGTCGCCCCCGAGATCGAGGTGATGAGCGTTCCGGCCTGGGATTGCCAGCCCTACGACCGGGTCTCTCCGAACGCCGCCATCGCCGCCCAGCGGATGACCGCGCTGTCGCGGCTCTCGCGCTCGCGTTCGTCAGAGGAACAGCCGCGCATCCTCTGCACCACCGTCAACGCCTTGATCCAGAGAGTGCCTCCCCGAGAGAAGATCGCGGTGGAGACCTTCTCGGCGGCGATCGGCAACGTGGTGCCGATGGATACCGTTACCGCCTGGGTCGAGGCCAACGGCTTCCTGCGCACGGGGACGGTGCGCGAGACGGGGGAATACGCCGTGCGCGGCGGCATCCTCGACCTGTCGCCGCCGGGCCTGCCGAACCCGATCCGCCTCGACTTCTTCGGCGATACCCTGGAATCCATCCGCGCCTTCGACCCGGAGACCCAGCGCACGGTGGGCTCGCTCCGCTCCCTCGATCTCGTTCCGATGAGCGAGGTGCAATTGACCACGGAGACGATCCGGCGCTTCCGCCAGGGCTACATCTCCACCTTCGGCGCGGCGACCCGCGACGATCGGCTCTACGAGACCATCAGCGAGGGACGGCGCTATGCCGGCCTCGAGCACTGGATGCCGCTGTTCTACGACCATCTCGACACCCTGTTCGACTACGTGCCGGGCGTGCCGCTGGTCTTCGACGCGCAGGCGGAGGAGGCGGTCGCCGAGCGCCTCACCCTGATCCGCGATTATTACGACGCCCGCGCCGAGGCGATGAAGACGCCGTCCACCGGCGTCGCGCCCTACAAGCCGCTGAGGCCGTCCTCCCTCTACCTGACGCAGAACGACTGGAAGGAGCGGGTCGCCGCCGCCTCCGTCGCGCGGCTCTCGCCCTTCGCAATGCCCGAGAGCCCGGACCGCCTCACCATCGATTGCGAGGGCAAGGCGGGCCGCAGCTTCGCCGCCGAGCGGGCGGACGAGACGGCCAGCGTGTTCGACGCCGCCGTCGCCCATGTGAAGGAACTCCAGGGATCGGGTCATCATGTGATCCTCGCATCCTGGTCCGACGGCTCGCGTGACCGGCTGTGTGGCGTGCTCACCGATCACGGCCTGAAGAAGCCGGTCTCCATCAACACCCTCACGGCGGTGAATGCCCTGAAGCGCGGCACCGACATGGCGGTGGCGGTGTGGGGGCTCGATTCCGGCTTCGTCGTCGACAAGCTCGCGGTCATCTCGGAAGGCGACATCCTCGGCGACCGGCTGGTGCGCCAGAAGCGCAAGTCTAAACGCCCACAGGACATCATCCTGGAGGTGCAGGCGCTGCAGCCCGGCGATCTCGTGGTCCATGCCGATCACGGCATCGGCCGGTTCGTCGGCCTCAAGACGGTGACGGCGGCCGGCGCGCCGCACGATTGCCTGGAGATCCAGTATGCCGGCGGACTGCTACTGCTGCCGGTAGAGAATATCGAGCTTCTGACCCGCTACGGCTCGGAAGATGCGGAGGTCGCTCTCGATCGTCTCGGCGGCGGTGCCTGGCAGGCCCGCAAGGCCAAGATGAAGAAGCGCATCCTGGAGATGGCCGGCCAGCTCATCAAGATCGCGGCCGAGCGGTTCGTGCGCCAGGCGCCCCGCCTCCAGGCTCCGGACGGCCTCTACGGCGAGTTCGCCGCCCGCTTCGCCTTCGAGGAGACAGAGGACCAAGCCACCGCCATCGACGCCGTCCTGTCCGATCTCAATGCCGGCCGTCCCATGGACCGCCTCGTCTGCGGCGATGTCGGCTTCGGCAAGACCGAGGTGGCGTTGCGCGCCGCCTTCGCGGGGGCCATGGGCGGCAAGCAGGTGGCGGTGGTGGTGCCCACCACCCTGCTGGCGCGCCAGCATTACCGGACCTTCGCCGAGCGCTTCAAAGGGCTGCCGGTGCAGGTGGCGCAGCTCTCGCGCTTCGTCTCCGCCGCCGAGATGAAGCAGAACCGCGCGGGCCTCGCCGCCGGGACCGTCGACATCGTGGTCGGCACCCATGCGCTGCTCGCCAAGAACGTGGCCTTCAAGGATCTCGGCCTCATCATCGTCGACGAGGAGCAGCATTTCGGCGTGGCCCACAAAGAGCGCCTCAAGGCGCTCCAGGCCGATGTCCACGTGCTGACCCTCTCGGCGACCCCGATCCCGCGCACGCTCCAGCTCGCCATGACCGGGGTCCGCGAACTCTCGATCATCGCGACGCCACCGGTGGACCGCCTCGCGGTGCGCACCTTCGTGATCCCGTTCGATGCGCTGATGATCCGCGAGGCCCTGCTGCGCGAGCGCTATCGCGGCGGCCAGTCCTTCTACGTGGTGCCGCGGATCGAGGACCTGGCGGAGGTGAAGCGCTTCCTCGATACCGAGATGCCCGAGACCAAGGTGGCGGTGGCCCATGGCCAGATGGCGGCGGGCCAGCTCGAGGACGTGATGACCGCGTTCTACGAGGGCAAGTTCGACGTGCTGCTCTCCACCACCATCGTCGAATCCGGCCTCGACATCCCCACTGCCAACACCCTCATCGTGCACCGGGCCGACATGTTCGGCCTCGCCCAACTCTACCAGCTGCGCGGCCGCGTCGGGCGCGCCAAGGCCCGCGCCTACGCCCTGTTCACGACCCCGGCGAACAAGCAGCTCACCGTGCAGGCGGAGAAGCGCCTCCAGGTGCTCCAGACCCTCGACACGCTGGGCGCTGGCTTCCAGCTCGCCTCCCACGACCTCGACATCCGCGGCGCCGGCAACCTGCTGGGTGACGCCCAGTCCGGCCATATCAAGGAGGTCGGCTACGAGCTCTACCAGCAGATGCTGGAGGATGCCGTCACCGCCCTCAAGGCCGGCATCGAGGAGCCGGTGGAGGAGGCGTGGTCGCCCACCATCGCGCTGGGAGCACCGGTCACGATCCCGGAGGATTACGTCGAGGATCTCACCGTCCGCCTCGGCCTCTATCGCCGGCTCTCCACCCTGGAGAACGACGCCGAGATGGAGAGCTTCGGGGCCGAGCTGATCGACCGGTTCGGGCCGCTGCCGCCGGAGGTGGAGCAGCTCCTCAAGATCGTCACGATCAAGATCCTGTGCCGCGACACCAACGTGGAGAAGGTCGAGGCCGGGCCGAAGGGCGTCGTCGTCCATTTCCGCGACAAGTCCTTCGCCAATCCGCAGGGGCTGGTGGCCTTCGTCGGCGGTCAGGCCTCCTTCGCCAAGGTGCGCCCGGACATGAGCATCGTGTTCATCCGCGAGCTCGATTCCATCCCCGAGCGCCTGAAGATCACGACCTCGATCCTGCGCGAATTGTCCAAGATCGCCCGCGCCAAGAAGGCGGCGTGAGGGACATCACGCCGGGTCGATCACCCCGGCGTATTCGGCGAAGAACTCATGAAAAAGGCGGGCTCACCGGCCCGCCTCCATCGAAAAATCTTTTCTCAAACAAGCACCTGCGGTGCTGTCCTCATAGGCAGGATTAGAGGTCCGGTTCGTTCAGGACGTAAGGACCGATGCGGCTCTGCAGATCGACCGAGGCACCGCTACCGCGTCCCGTCCGGCCATCGATGACGATGACGGGAATGCCCGCATGCTGCATCTGCTCACGCAGGCGCTCGGAAAGCATGGCATAGGCCGGGTCGAGCCGGGTCGAGGTCTGAAGCAGGATGGCCGCGGGGCGGGCGATGACGGCGAGAACGTCATCGGCGGCCTCGAGGGATGCGGTAACGCTCGCATAACCCAGCTCGGCAAGCTCGGCGGCGAGGGAGTGATCGATGGCGCGGTGACCATCATCGACGACCAACACTTGTTGCAGCGCACTCATGACTGTCAGGGTTAGCTCATCCATCGCCCCTTGGGAAGGGACCCGTGCGATAACACACGTGAACCCAGTTGGTTCGCCGGCTGCAGGGTGAAAATCCTCTTGCTATCCGGCGAAGAGCCCGCTCGCGACCCGTAGCGCCCTAGCCTCACGCTGCATCGCGCAAGACATCCGGAACTCACTCCAGACCGCTGTTCCGAAATAGGAAATTCGTTTCATAAAACAGCTGAATCACCGACTTCGGCACGGCCGCCGTGCCATGCGTCGAAAGCGGTGAATTTCGGGCACGACGACGCCGCCGGATGGTCAGCAGCGAAGGATCTCGGTTGCTCGTCCGGCAAATATTTTTGCCGCGAATGGGACGGCCCTCCACAGATCGGCGGCTTTTTCCGGCGGGATGCCGCGTTGCAGGGGGCTGGCTTTGGAGGCGCGGCCCCGGAAAGCGAATCGCCCGTCCTCGTCACGGGCGATATCCAGAAGAGCCGGGAACGGTGCCAACGGATGGGCATCCGCTAAAAAATGGGCGACGTCCCCATCGGCCCGCGAGGCGGTGAGGAGGGCCGCCTCGTCGAAGGCGAGGACATCGATCACCCTTCGCGGACCATGCACAGCGCCCGGCGCCAGCAGCCGTGTGGTCAGGCGGGTCGGCAACCGGTGAGCAAGGGTGACGGATTCGAGGCTGCGAGGGCAACGGCTCGCCGCGAGATTGCGCTCCAGGGCAGCGGGCACGACAAGATGCGTCGGTCCCGGTCGAGCCAGTGCCTCGGCGAGGTGGGCGGCGTCGAACGGCCCACATGTTTCGAGCCCGGCCCCCGCCACGAGGGCGGCGCCGAGGCCGGTGACGAGGCCCCTCAGGTCGGCTGGCGCGAGAAGGGTCAGGATTCGGTCGCGTGGTGCGATCCGGATCGTGGCGAGATGGACCGCGATCGAGGCGATCAGCGCGTCCGCCGGGCGATAGACCGGCTGCGTGGGATCGGCAGCGGCGAAAGTCACGAGCCCGGCGCTCGACGGCGCGAACGGGCCGCCATGTCCATCGAGGACCATGCCGTCGAGACTGATGACCCCGTCGGGCACCTCCGGCCCGAAGGCCGCGAGGTAGCGCAGGCCGAAATAGCGCAGGGCGACACGGCGCAGGCCTTCGGCCGGCAGCATTCCGGCGATACGGGATTGGGTGAGCACGGCCTGGATACCGGCGGCCTGGATGCCGGCCACGAGGGCGTCTTCGTCCCATGTCAGGGGTAGGAGGCAGGGAATGTGGCCCGCGGCCTCGATGGCCAGGTAGGAGAGCACGGTCTCCGACCCGGCGGCGGCGATCAGGCCCACACGGCTCGCCGGGGCCAGCCGCCACTGCCTCATCCCGCTGGCGAGGCGCGCGACGATCTCGGCAGCGGACCCATAGGTCCAGGTGATGGGGCTGCGCCCGGACCACCCGACCTTGTCCTTGGGATCGATGAAGGCGACACGGCCCGGATCGGCATGGGCGGTCGCCGCCAGCAACGTGCAGAGGCCGGGCCTGACCACATCCGAATGCGGGCTCGGCACGACGGGCCTGTCCGCCGGAAGGGCGACGGGAGGAGCGTCGCCAAAGGGTATGATCGCTGGCTGCGCCGACACCTCCGCCTCAACTCCCCGCGTGCATCGACTTTCCGTGCCCTGCGGTGATGAACGGTTAGGGTTAAACTTTGCTTAAAAACGCCTTTTGGAAAGGGCAACCGACAGGTCGTCCGCGATCTGGCGGACAGCGCAGGTGTCATGTCTTCGCCGCATTCCGCAGGGAAGCAGGCGGCCCGGTCGTTCGAGCGGGTTCGAGGCGTTGAACGCCCCGTTCGGCACCCTGGCGGGCCCCTATTGGCCATCCAGGGTTCAGGAGCGGGTGATTTGCGCGCGCCGAGGGCTTGACCGCGCGAACCAGGGCGGCGAGGGCTCGGCCGAACGCCGTCCGCGGGTTTCGATCCGCATCATCGAGTTCAGGAAACGTCCTGCTGGGTTCAGGCGCCGCAGCATGTCTTCGTCATTCGCGATATCCAAGGGGTCAGAGCTGATGTTCTTTGCCAACCGTCCCGCGCGCCCGATGCGCGCCGCCGCGATTCTCGCCCTGGCCGGCATGATGGGCAATGCGGGCTTGGCGGCACCGGCCTTCGCCCAGGCTCCGAAGGGCAAGGCCCCCGCTCCGACCGCACCGGCCCCGGCAGCGCCGGCCACCCAGACCCCGGCCGCCCAGCAGCCGGCCGGCCCGCAGATCGTCAACGTAAAGTCCGAGCCGTCCCAGGCCGATTGGACCAAGGTCTGCGGCAAGGACCAGAACACCAGCACCGACGTCTGCTACACCACCCGCGACTTCGTCTCCGACCAGGGCCAGCCGGTCCTTGCCGTGGCGGTCTACGACATGAAGAACGCCCAGCAGAGCGTGCGCGTGGTGCGCTACCTGCTGCCGCTCGGCCTGCTCCTCGGCCCCGGCATCCGCTTCACCGTCGATGGCCAGCAGGCGACACCGGGTAAGTTCGCCGTGTGCTTCCCCAACGGCTGCTTCGCCGAGGCCGGCAATGTCGGTAACGACCTCGTGAACGCGCTCAAGAAGGGCACCACCCTCAACATCAGCGTCCAGAACCAGGCCCAGCGCGAGGTGACCTTCGCCGTGCCGCTGACCGGCTTCGGCAAGGCCTTCGACGGCCCGGCCGTCGATCCGAAGGTGCTGGAAGAGCAGCAGAAGAAGCTCCAGGCCGAGCTCGAGAAGCGCAGCGAAGACATGCGGAAGAACCTCGAGAAGCAGAATGCCGCCGGCGCTGCCGCCGTGGGTACCGCTCCGAAGCCCTGAGACCGGGCCTCGAACCCGCTTCATGACAATAAGAAAAGGCCGGGCGGCGAGCCCGGCCTTTTTCATTCGCACCGCCGATGAGAGAGCTCCGCGATGTGGGGTCCCGTCCGGGACTCAGTTCGCGTGCGCGCCCCGAAGGCGGTAGGCGCCGTCCGAATCCCGCTCGAACACCTCCGGAATCCCGGCATGGCGCAGGGCCTCGCCGGACGTGTCGGGAATGAGGTTCTGTTCGGAGACATAGGCCACGTACTCGCTCTCCGCGTTCTCGGCGAGAAGGTGGTAGAACGGCTGATCCTTGCGCGGCCGTACCTCTTCGGGAATCGCCAGCCACCATTCCTCGGTGTTGTCGAAGATCGGGTCCACGTCGAAGACGACGCCGCGAAACGGGTAGATCCGGTGGCGCACCACGGCGCCGAGGCCGAACTTGGCGGTGCGCGTCTGGATTCCGGTGGGAGAGAAATCGGTCATGACGCCAAAATAGGATGCGTCGGACAGGTTGTCATCGTCGGCGTTGCCACGCCGCATCGCAAGGAGCCGTCTCGGTCTGCAGATCTCGGACGGCATCCGGCCGATCGCTTCGGGATCCGTGGCTGCGGGAAGCGGAGGCGAAGCCGGAGCGGCGGTGAGGGGGGTCGAACGAACGAGGCTGTGCCTGAGCCGCCCCCTCACCTTCGGCTGCCGCCTCGCTTCATGCCCCGACGAGGAGGCATGAAGCCCTCTCCCCGCGTGCGGGGAGAGGGAAGGCCATCTCAGTTCGGGCCAGAGGTCACTTCAGGCCGTAGGTCTTGGCGAGCTCCGGGTCCTTCTCGGCCACCAGCCGGGCCAGATCGACGATGACCTTGGCCTGTTTCCAGGTGGCGTCGTCCTGCATCTTGCCGTCGAGCATCACCGCGCCGGTCCCGTCCGGCATCGCCTCGACGATCCGCACCGCGAAGGCGACTTCCGCCGGATCGGGGGCGAAGACGCGCTTGGCGATGGCGACCTGGTTCGGATGCAGGGTCCAGGCGCCGGCGCAGCCCATTAGGAAGGCGTTGCGGAACTGAGCCTCGCAGGCATCCCCGTCCGAAAAGTCGCCGAATGGGCCGTAGAAGGCCTTGAGGCCGTTGGCCATGCAGGCATCGACCATCTTCGCGATGGTGTAGTGCCAGAGGTCCTGCTGGGCGCTAGCCCGGGCGGCGCCGTCGCTCGTCGGGTCGGCGATGACCCGGTAATCCGGGTGGCCGCCGCCGACGCGGGTGGTCTTCATGCCGCGTGAGGCCGCGAGATCGGCGGGGCCGAGGCTCATGCCGTGCATGCGCGGGGAGGCGGAAGCGATGGCGTCGACATTGGCGACGCCTTCGGCGGTCTCCAGGATGGCGTGGACGAGGATCGGCTTCGAGACGCCGTGCTTCGCCTCGAGCTGGGCCAAGAGCTGGTCGATATAGTGGATGTCCCATGGCCCCTCGACCTTGGGCACCATCACCACGTCGAGCTTGTCCCCGACCTGGGACACGATCTCGAACAGGTCGTCGAGAATCCAGGGGCTGTTGAGGGCGTTGATGCGGGTCCACAATCCGGTGCCGGAGGCGGCGAAATCGGTGGCCTGCGCCATGGCGACGAAGCCCTTGCGCGCGGCTTCCTTCTGATCGACCGGCACGGCGTCCTCGAGATTGCCGAGCACCACGTCCACGGTGGCGGCGAGTTCCGGCACCCGGGAACGGACCTTGTCGTTGTGCGGCGGCACGAAATGGATCATCCGCTCGAGCTTCACCGGCAGGTCACGGAACGGGGCCGGCGCGCCTGTGGCGAGCGGCTGGAAGAAGCGGCGCGGTAGTTTCATCGGGACTCGGGCTCCGGCTATGGATAGTCGTTGGACCAGGTCGACGACCTGCATATCGTATTCAGGTCGTCGACCTAGGGTGTTGGCACCGCATCATCTTTACCGAAAACCAGATCTGACTTTCCGGATGATGCTCTAGCCTCGAAGCGGTTAGTCAAGGTTACCCCCCGCGTAAAGGCGGGTTTTGGGAGAAGACCGCTTTCCCAACGACGTGCGCTGGCGCATGTTCGACGCAAGGGGAGGGTCCACGGACCGGAACCGGCCGGTCGACGCCGGGTTCTCGCAGCAGAGGCGGGCGTTTCGAGACTTACCAAGGACACTCTCTCATGTCCGGATCATCCAGCCGACACGGTCTCTTCTATGCGGCCAGCATGGTGGCCATGCTCGGCATCGCCGGACCGGTCGAGGCCGCTCCGGCCCATGCGGGCGCACCGGCGAGATCCGCTCCTCTCAAAGAATCGTCGAAGTCATCGCCAGCGAGATCATCCGAACGGGTCGCGTTCACGGCCGGTGATGCGGCCGATGCCAGGCCCGACGGCCTGAAGAGTCATCTCCGGATACCAGCCGACGACACCAAGGCCTTCCAGAATCTCATCGACGGCGCGGGTGCCGCGTCCGATCCGTGGCTGGTCCTGTCCGGCGGCGGCGAGAACGGGGCCTTCGCCGCCGGTCTCCTCAACGGCTGGTCGAAGGCCGGCAACCGGCCCGCTTTCGGAATCATCACCGGGGTCAGTACGGGGGCGATGATCGCGCCCTTCGCCTTCCTCGGATCCAGCGCCGATGCGACACTGGCGCACGCCTATACGGAGATCTCGGCCGCCGACGTCTTCGAATTCGGCGGTACCAACGAAGCCCTGACCGATACCTGGCCGCTCAAGCGCCGGATCGAGCGGATGGTGACGGGCAAGCTCCTCGCCGACATCGCTGCCGAGCACGCCAAGGGACGTCGCCTGTTGGTGGCGACCACGGCAGTGGACAGCGAACGCCCCGTCCTGTGGGACATGGGCGCCATTGCCTCCGAGGGCGGCCCGAAGGCGCTCGACCTGTTCCGCGCGATCATCCTCGCCTCCTCGGCGGTGCCGGGCGTATTCCCGCCGGTGATGATCGACGTGGTCGGTACGGACGGGAAGCGCTTCCAGGAGATGCATGCGGATGGCGGCACCACTGCGCCGTTCTACCTGGCGCCGGAAGCCGCGATCCTCGGCAAGGCCAAGGTGAGGCTTCCCACGAGCACGGTCTATCTCGTCGTCAACAACACGGTGACGCCGGACTTCCAGATGGCCACACGCACGACCCTGAGCGTGCTCGGCCGCGCAATGTCGGCCGCGATCAAGGCGCAGACCCGTGCGGCCCTCGCCCTGACGGAGAGCTTCGCCGAACGTAACGGCCTCGATCTCGACGTGGCCCAGATCGACAACCGGTTCACGCGCACCACCTCGGCGCCGTTCGACCAGGATTACATGAAGGCCCTGTTCGCCCATGGCGAGCGCCTCGGGCGGGACGGCACCGCCTTCAGCCGCGGAACGCCCGCGGCCTCGATCCCCACCGGATCGACCGGCGACCGTTTCGGTGCGGCGGATGCGCCGACGAGCCTCGCCCGACGCTGACCGTCACCGCATCAGGGCGGGGGCGCCGAGGCGCGGCAGCACACCCTCCCGCATGACGACGCGGCGCAGCGGCCCGATCGTGGTCATGGCCAGCAGGCCGAGCCCGCGCAGGGCATCGACGGGGATCAGAGAGCTGAGCAGGCTGCGGTTGAGCGTATCCACCGCAGCCGTGCGCAGGCGGGCATCCAGCGCCCGCGAACGGGCGAACCCGGACAAAGCCTCGCGCGAGCCCGGATCGCGTCCGTCCGAGGTCGCGGCCAGGACGCTGTCGCGTAGCGCCGCGGCATCGCGCAAGCCGAGATTGAGCCCCTGCGCTCCGATGGGCGGAAAGGCGTGGGCCGCCTCGCCGATGAGCGCGATGCGAGGCCCGACCGGGGAGGCGACGGAGAGGCCGCGCATCGGCACGAGCCCGCGCGGCCCGTCGATGCGCATGGCACCGAGCATGGCTTGGGCCTGGTCCTCGATGGCGCGCGCGAGGTCGGCATCCTCCAGTTCGGAGAGGCGACGCGCCGGTCCCGCGCCGGTGACCCAGACGAGGCTGGAACGATGCCCGCCGGGGAGGGGGACCAGGGTGAACGGCCCCTGCCGGGTATGGAACTCGGTGGAGACGTCCCGGTGGGGACGCTCATGGGCGAGCAGCGTGGTGATGGCGGCCTGCGGGTAGGACCAGTCCTTGGTGGCGATGCCGGCCTGCTCCCGCATGAGCGAGCGGGCTCCGTCCGCACCGACGACGAGGCGCGCGGCGACGGCTGGGCCTTCCTCCAGACCGATCCGGGCTTCGTCGGCATCCCGCTCCAGCCCCACCGCGTCGCTCTCGAACAGGGTCAGGCCGGGAGCCGACCGGGCCTGCGCTCGCAACGATTCCACGAGGCGGGCGCTCTCCACGTTCCAGCCGAAGGCGTCGAGGCCGATTTCGGTGGAGACGAACCGGGCCGGCGGCGGACGGAACAGGCTACCGGTATCGTCGACGATGTGGAGTTCGGCCAGGGGTGCTGCGTGTGGCGCCACCTCCGCCCAGGCCCCCAGCGCGCGGAGGAAACGCACCGAGCCGTCGAGAAGAGCGACCGTGCGTCCGTCGGCGACGGGGGCGTGGCGGCCGACGAGGGCCGTGGCGATGCCCTCGCGCGCCAGGGCTAGGGCCAGACCGAGCCCGGCCGCACCTGCGCCGACGACGGCCACGTCGAAACGGGGAGAGGACGGCTTCATGTCATCGCTCCTCGGCGAGGGGCACCCTCACCAGACCAGTCGAAGCGGCACCGACCGGACCGCTGCCGTTTCAAATAGGTGCCGTCCGTCTCGGGTCACCTCGCTGTGGCATTGCCACGCTGCGGCTTCTAGCATCAGCTGTGCGTCTCGACAGGGGCAGAGTGCCCGGAGGTTGCCCCATCATGAGAGCGTCGTCATGAGCCTCGCCATCGCGCTGCTGGCGCTCGGCTTCCTGATGCTCGTCGCCTATCGCGGCTTCAGCGTCATCCTGTTCGCCCCGGTGGCGGCACTGCTTGCCGTGCTCCTCACCGACCCGTCCGCCGTGCTGCCGGTCTTCTCCGGCCTGTTCATGGAGAAGATGGTCGGCTTCGTGAAGCTTTACCTGCCGGTCTTCCTCCTCGGCGCGGTGTTCGGCAAGGTCATCGAACTGTCGGGTTTTTCGCGCTCCATCGTCACGGCAGTGATCGATCTCGTCGGCCCGCGCCGGGCGGTGCTCTCCATCGTGCTGGTCTGCAATCTGCTCACCTATGGCGGCGTCTCGCTCTTCGTCGTGGTGTTCGCGGTCTATCCGTTCGCGGCGGAAGCCTTCCGGCTGAGCGAGATCCCGAAGCGCCTCATCCCCGGCACCATCGCGCTCGGCGCCTTCTCCTACACGATGGACGCGCTGCCCGGCACGCCGCAGATCCAGAACATCATTCCCACCACCTTCTTCGGCACCAACACCTGGGCGGCCCCCTGGCTCGGGCTGATCGGCGCCGCCTTCATCCTCGTCGCGGGCGTCGCCTATCTCGACCGGCGCATCGCCTCGGCCAAGGCCAGGGGAGAGGGCTACGGCAGCGGCCACAGCAATGAGCCGACGCCCGTCTCCGACGAAGCCCTGGCGCATCCCCTGGTGGCGCTTCTGCCGCTCGTCGTGGTCGGCCTCTCGAACCTCGCCTTCACCGCGCTCATCCCGCGCCTCTACGGGGCGAAGACCGAGACCATGCTGGCGGGGCTCGACAAGCCGATCGTCACGACCCTGTCCTCCGTCACGGCGATCTGGGCGGTGGAACTGGCGCTGCTGGCCGGCATCCTCACGGTCTTCGTCTTCGCCTGGAGGCCGGTCTCGAAGAGCTTCGCCGAGGGCAGCCGCGCGGCGGTGGCGGGCTCGCTGCTCGCCGCCATGAACACCGCCTCCGAATACGGGTTCGGCGCGGTCATCGCGGCGCTGCCGGGCTTCATCGTCATCCGCGAGGCACTCTCCGCGATCCCCAATCCGCTGGTGAACGAGGCGGTGACGGTGACGGCTCTGGCCGGCATCACCGGCTCGGCCTCCGGAGGGCTCAGCATCGCGCTCGCCGCCATGTCCTCCACCTTCATCGCGGCGGCCCAGGCCACCGGCATCCCCATGGAGGTGCTGCACCGGGTCGCCGCCATGGCGAGCGGCGGCATGGACACGCTGCCCCATAACGGCGCGGTCATCACCCTGCTCGCGGTGACGGGGCTGACCCACCGGCAGGCCTATGCCGACATCTTCGCGATCACGCTGCTGAAGACGAGCGCGGTCTTCCTGGTCATCGGGGTCTATTACCTGACCGGGCTGGTCTGAGGCGGGCCGGAGGGCGATCATCCCGGCGGGCAGGGTTTCGAGCCGCGCCTGGACTTTCCCCGCGAAGGCGCGGTCAATACCGAATCTGTCGCCGTCAGAGGAGCCCCCGATGGATCGCCGCTCTTTCCTGAGGCTGTCCGTCGCCGCGTCAGTCGTCCCGCTTCTGCACGGCCCAGCTCCGGCCGCACCGGTCCCGCGGGCGCGCAACGTGGTCCTCGTCCACGGCCTGTTCGCCGACGGGTCGTGCTGGTCGGAGGTGATCGGGCGGCTGCAGGCGGCGGGGCTCGATGTCACCTCGGTGCAGAACCCGCTGACCACCCTCGACGAGGCGGTGGCCTCGGTGCGGCGGGTGCTGGAGCGGCAGGACGGGCCGACCGTGCTCGTCGGGCATTCCTTCGCCGGGATGATCATCACGGAAGCCGGCATCGCCCCCAACGTGTCGGCCCTCGTCTACGTGGCGGCACGCGCCCCCGATGCGGGAGAGGATTACGCCGCCCTGGCCAGGACGTTTCCGACACCGCCCGCCACGGCCGGCATCGTCTTCGACGGCGAGTACGGACGTCTCGGCGAAGCGGCCTTCCTGCGGGATTTCGCCGGCGACCTTCCCGAGGCGAAGGCGAAGGTGCTCTACGCGGTGCAGCAGCCCTTCGCCAAAGCGCTGCTGGCGGGCAGGACCACCCAGGCGGCCTGGCGATCGAAGCCGAGCTTCTACGCGGTCTCGACGGAGGACCGGACGATCGACCCCGATCTTCAACGCTTCATGGCGAAGAGGATGGGCGCGACCACGATCGAGGTGACGGCGAGCCACCTGTCCCTGATCTCCCAGCCCGACACGATCGCGAAGCTGATCCTGGACGCCGCCGGCCGGCCCTGACCATCGTCCGGGGGCAGGGCGGATCGAGACCCGCGCCCTGCCGTTTGCCGACCGCCGGGACCTGTCCTATCGTCCGATGCGGCGATGCCGGATCATCGCCGGGACAGGAGAGGTCACATGGCATTCTTCATCGGGATCGCAGGTCCCTGGCTGGTTCTCGCCGTCCTCGACCTCCTGGCGATCCGCCGCGACTTGGAACTGTCGCGGATCCCGTGAAAGACTTCAGCCTTCCGGCTCCTCGACGATCTTCAAGGTGAGTTGCGTGAACGGCCTGATTTCCCAGGCGATCCCGGCCTTGAACATCATCACCACCCGGCAGCGGTCCATGACCTCGAAGGCGGGAAGGCCCGGCTCCGGCTGGAACACGAGCCCCGCGACGACGGCGGGATCGTAATCGGCGGGCCTGATCCAGACGATCTCTTCCATGGAACGCTGCCACCCTCCGTCGCGGTTGCCGGGGAACGCCGCCGCCCGGCCTCTACTCACACGAGGCGGGCGATGTTTCGCAATGGCCATGCCGCCCGCGCCTCCGGCCGGGCACCTCAATCGGCAGCGCCGGACTTGCCCCTTAATACCGGCAGCTTATGTCGCGTCCATCGGACAGACGAGGAGTGACGACGATGCCCAAGGCGATCCGGGTCTACGAGTATGGCGAACCCGAAGTGATGCGCTACGAGGAGGTGGCGGTCGGCGAGCCCGGCCCCGGCCAGATCCGCGTCCGCCAGACGGCCATCGGCGTCAACTTCATCGACATCTACTTTCGCTCGGGCGCCTACAAGGCGGCGCAGCTGCCCTTCACCCCCGGCAAGGAGGGGGCGGGCGTCGTCACCGCCATCGGCGAGGGCGTTACCGGGTTCCGGGTGGGTGAGCGCGTGGCCTACGGTTCGGCCGAGGGCACCTATGCGGAGGAGGTGGTGATCAATGCCAGCGCCGCCGTGCATCTCGCCGACGGGGTCGACGACGACACCGCCGCGGCCATGATGCTGAAGGGCCTCACCGCCGAGTATCTCCTGCACCGCACCTGCCCGGTGAAGCCCGGCGACACGATCCTGTTCCACGCCGCCGCCGGCGGCGTCGGCCTCATCGCCTGCCAATGGGCCAAGCATATCGGCGCCACCGTCATCGGCACGGTGGGCTCGGCCGGGAAGGCGGAACTGGCGCGGGCCAATGGCTGCGATCACGTCATCCTCTACCGCGACGAGGATTTCGCCGCGCGGGTCAGGGAGATCACCGGCGGCAAGGGCGTGCGCGTCGTCTATGACGGCGTCGGCAAGGACACGTTCCCGGCCTCCCTCGACTGCATCGCCCCGCTGGGGATGTTCGTGAGCTTCGGCTCCGCCTCGGGCCCGGTGGAGAACTTCAACCTGGCGGTGCTGGGCCAGAAGGGCTCGCTCTTCGCGACGCGTCCCTCCCTGTTCGCCCATGCGGGGACGCGGTCCACCCTCGATTCCATGGCCGAGAACCTGTTCGGCGTGGTGGCGAGCGGCGCGGTGAAGATCCCCGTCCATGCACGGGCGAAACTCGCCGACGCGGTGCAGGTGCACAAGGATCTGGCCGGACGCCAGACCACCGGCGCCACGATCATGACCCCGTGATCCAAGAATCTCCGGATCCAAGAATCTCCGGATCCGAGCATCCCCTGATTCAGGCATCTCGTGATCCGAGTATCCCGTGATTCAAGGATACCGCGATCCTGGGATCACCCGACAACAGGACGAAGCGAATGATGACCCCAGGTGAGCGCGACCTTCTCCTGGTGGTCGACGTCCAGAACGACTTCCTGCCCGGCGGAGCCCTCGCGGTGCCGGACGGCCATGCGGTGATCGCGCCGATCAACCGCCTCGCCGCCCTGTTCCCGCATGTGGTCCTGACTCAGGACTGGCATCCGGCCGGGCATGTCTCCTTCGCGTCCAGCCATGCCGGGCGACACCCGTTCGAGACCATGGATCTGCCCTACGGCCCACAGATCCTGTGGCCGGACCATTGCATCCAGGGCTCGCCCGGCGCGCGGCTCTCCGACGAGCTGCATGCCGACCAGGCCGAGCTGGTGATCCGCAAGGGCTACCATGCGCATACGGATAGCTACTCGGCCTTCCTCGAAGCCGATGGCGTCACGCCCACGGGGCTCACGGGATACCTGCGCGAACGCGGCGTCACCCGCCTGTTCCTCTGTGGCCTCGCCACGGATTTCTGCGTCGCCTGGAGCGCCCTCCACGGACGGCGCGCGGGGTTCGACATCGTCGTGGTGGAGGACGCCGTGAGGGCGATCGACCAGAGCGGCTCGCTCGCCCGCGCCTGGGACGAGATGGACCGCGCCGGGATCACCCGGATCGACAGCGCGTCCATCGATTCCTGATGCGGCACGATACCCGGTAACTTGGCCGGTGGGTGCCGCGTTGACGGGTCATCGCAGCTGTGATGGAGCGCTCATGTCCAACAAGCACATGAAAACCGACGTCCCGACCGATGCGGACCTCAAGGGCAATCCCGGAATCGGCACCTCGAAGGGGATGACGATGTCGGGGGGCGACCCCCGTGATCTCGAAGGCGAGTCGACTTTCGAAGGCGATGTCGACAACGAGACCACGCCGGAAGGCGGCATCGATCCGAACCACCGCCCGCGCAAGAATTCCTGACGAGCAAGAACTCCTGACGGGTCAGGAACACCCCGGCTAACGAGGAAGGCCCCGCCGGTCGCGGCCGGTGGGGCTCATTGGTGGGCGGTGTCAGACCGCGCTGCCGTAGAGGTCGTAGGCGTCGGCCCGCTCGATCTTCACGGTGACGATGTCGCCGACCCGCAGCGGCCGGCGCGAGGTGACGTGGACGTTGCCGTCGATCTCTGGCGCGTCGTATTTCGAGCGGCCCTTGGCGATACCGCCCTCGACGGCATCGATGATGACCGGCAGGCGCTTGCCCACGCGCGCCTTCTGCAGGCGGGCCGAGACGCCCTGCTGCGCCTCCATGAAGCGGCGCTTGCGCTCGGCCTTGAGTTCCGGCGGGACGAGATCGCCGAGCCCGTTGGCCACCGCGCCGCCCACGGGCTCGTATTCGAAACAGCCGACGCGCTCGAGCTTGGCTTCCCGGATCCAGGTCAGCAATTCCTCGAACTCGGCCTCGGTCTCGCCGGGGAAGCCGACGATGAAGGTCGAGCGGATGGCGAGGTCCGGGCAGATCTCGCGCCAGCGCCGAATGCGCTCGAGCTGTTTCTCCTGGTTGCCCGGCCGGCGCATGCGCTTGAGCACGGACGGGCTGGCGTGCTGGAGCGGCATGTCGAGATAGGGCAGGATCTTGCCCTCGGCCATCAGCGGGATGACGTCGTCCACGTGCGGGTAGGGATAGACGTAGTGCATCCGCACCCAGGCGCCGAGTTCGCCGAGTTCGGCGGAGAGATCGTAGAATTTCGCCCGCACCTCGCGGTCGCGCCAGGGGCTCGTGGCGTAGCGGATATCGACGCCGTAGGCGCTAGTGTCCTGCGAGACCACCAGCAATTCCTTGACGCCGGCCTTCACCAGCTTCTCGGCCTCGCGCAGCACGTCGCCGGCCGGCCGGCTGACGAGGTCGCCGCGCAAGGACGGGATGATGCAGAAGGTGCAGCGGTTGTTGCAGCCCTCGGAGATCTTCAGATAGGCGTAATGACGCGGGGTGAGCTTCACCCCCTGCGGCGGCACCAGATCGAGGAACGGGTCATGGGCCGGGGGCACCGCCTCGTGCACGGCAGCGACCACCGATTCGTAGGCCTGGGGCCCGGTCACCGCGAGGAGGTTCGGATATTTCTCGCGAATTTCCTCGGGCTGCGCGCCCATGCAACCGGTGACGATGACGCGGCCGTTCTCGGCCATGGCCTCGCCGATGGCCGAGAGCGATTCGGCCTTGGCCGAATCGAGGAAGCCGCAGGTGTTGACGATGACGACGTCAGCCCCGTCATGTCGGCGTGCGAGCTCATAGCCTTCCGCCCGCAGATGCGTGAGGATGCGCTCGGAATCCACCAGCGCCTTGGGGCAGCCGAGGGAGACGAAGGAGATCTTGGGCGCGGCTTTCGCCGGGGTCGGAACGGTGACGGATACGGTCATGGTCGCTCGTCGGTCGCGGCCGAGGAAAACTCGACCGGCCGTGATTCTCGGGGCGGAGGGTGCCAGGTTGCAGCCTTCCTATACGCCCATCCTCGCGCGGTTGCGAGGGCGGCGGTTCCGGGCACCATGCCGACAGCCTGCACGGCCCATGCAGCCCGCGCGGCTTCCGTCGGATCGCGACCCGTGTCACCTGTGGCGCGTCATCAGGAAACCATGCCGCAGGAGGGGCCCGTGTCCCAGCCCGCGCCAAGCTCTTAAGTCCGACAGCATCATGTGGACCCGCGAGATCCCCTTCATCGATCCCGTCGCGGCGGCGGAGGCGTTCTCGTCCCTGCCGGGACTGGCCTTCCTCGACAGCGCCATGCGCCACGAGACCCTGGGGCGCGTCTCGATCGTGGCTGCCGACCCGTTCGGGCGGTTCCGCTACGCGAACGGCCGCGCGTCGCTCGACGGACGCCCGCTCGAGGGGTCCGGCCTGGAGGCCCTGCGCGCCTGCCTCGCGCCCTACCGGTTGGCGAGCGACGAAGCGATCGGCTTTCCCGGCGGGGCCATCGGCTATTTCGCCTACGATCTGGGCGCCTGCCTGGAGCGGGTGACGCCGCCGGCCCGCCGCGCCGGCCTCACCGACGACATCGCCTTCAATCTCTACGACACGATCCTGTCCATCGACCATGACAGCCGCACCTGCCGGCTCGTCGCCACCGGCTTTCCGGAACGGACGGATTCCGCCCGCGCCGACCGGGCACGGGCGCGGCTCGACCGTTTCGCGGAGTTGCTCGCGGGCGGCGGCGGCGCCCGGACGAGAGCAGAGGCCGCGCCCCTCGCCTGGCGCTCCAACTTCACCAGGGCTTCCTACGAGGCGGCGGTGGAGACGGTCCGCGACTACATCCGGGCCGGCGACATCTACCAGGCCAACATCGCCCAGCGCTTCGAGGCGGCCCTGCCGGCGGGATACGATCCCTTCTCGCTCTATCACCGCCTGCGTGAGACCAACCCGGCGACCTTCGGCGCTTATCTGTCCTTCGACGCTCTCACCATCGCGTCGAGCAGCCCCGAGCGCTTCATGAAGCTGCAGGGCAGGGCAGTGGAGACCCGGCCGATCAAGGGCACCGTGCGCCGGGTGGAGGACCCCGCCGAGGACCGGGCTCTGGGCGAGGCGCTCCAGGCCAACGTCAAGGAGCGGGCCGAGAACATCATGATCGTCGATCTCCTGCGCAACGACCTCTCGCGGATCTGCGAGCCGCACAGCGTCAAGGTGCCGGTCCTGTGCGGGCTCGAATCCTACGCCTCTGTCCACCACCTCGTCTCCGTGGTGACCGGGACCCTGCGCCAGGGGCTCGACGCCATCGACCTGATCGCCGCCACCTTCCCCGGCGGCTCGATCACCGGGGCCCCGAAACTGCGCGCCATGGACATCATCACGGAGATCGAGGGCGATGCCCGCGAGCTCTATTGCGGGGCCATCGGCGCACTCGGTTTCGACGGGTCGCTCGACACCTCCATCGCCATCCGCACCGTGTTCATGGACGGGGCCCGCGCCGTGCTCCAGGCCGGGGGAGGGGTGACGCTCCTCTCCGACCCGGCCGCGGAGTACGAGGAGACCCTGACCAAGGCGGCGCGGGTCTTCGCCGCCTTCGAGCCGGATCGCAACCGGGGCGAGGCGTCATGATCCTCGTCGTCGACAATTACGATTCCTTCGTCTTCAACGTGGTGCGCTACGTGGAGGAGCTCGGCCAGGAGGTGAGGGTCCTACGCAACGACGCCGTCGACGTCGCCGGCATCCGCGCGCTCGCCCCCGAGGCGTTGATCCTCTCCCCAGGCCCCTGCACCCCCAACGAGGCCGGCGTGACCTTGCCCGCCATCGAGGCCCTGTCCGGCGAGATCCCGATCCTCGGCGTCTGCCTCGGCCACCAGGCCATCGGTGCGGCTTTCGGCGGTCGGGTCGAGCGGGCGGCGCGGCCGCTCCACGGCCAGGCGACGGCGATCCGGCATGACGGGTCCGGCCTGTTCGCGGGCCTGCCCGACCCGATGCAGGTGGGCCGCTACCATTCCCTCATCGTCACGCCGCAGCCGGGCATGGACGAATCCCTCGTCGTCGATGCCGTGTCGGGGGAGGGCGAGGTGATGGCCCTGTCTCATCGGCGCCACCCGACGATGGGCGTGCAGTTCCACCCGGAATCGGTGCTGACCGAGAACGGCCACGCGGTGTTCGGCAACTTCCTCGATCTGGCGCGCCTGTGGCGGGAGAGCCGCGATGCTGTGGTTTGACGGTGCCCTCCACGAGGGCAGCCGCCATGTTTTCGACCTCGCCGACCGGGGCCTGACCCTCGGGGACGGCCTCTTCGACACGGCCCTCTGCCTCGGCGGCCGCCTCGCCTTCCATGAGGCGCATCTCGCCCGGCTCGCCGCCTCGGCCGACGATCTGGGCTTTTCCATCGACCGGGAGGCAGTGGGGGAGGCGATGCGCCGCGTCGCCGCCGCCATCGGCGACGGCGCGCTCCGCACCACGATCACCCGCGGCTCCGGCCCGCGCGGCCTCGCCCCGCCGGAGCCGGCCCGGCCGGTCTGGTGGATCGCCGCCACGCCGCGCCGGGCGGGGTCGGGTTTCGCGCCGGTCTCGCTGCATCCGAGCGGGATCCGCCGCAACGAGACCTCGCCGGCCGCGAGGATCAAGACGCTGGGCTATCTCGACGCCATCCTCGCCGCCCGGGAGGCGAGGGCGCGGGGATTCGACGAGGCCCTGTTCCTCAACACCAAAGGCTACCTCGCCTGCGCCGGGACCGGCAACCTGTTCGCAATCCTGGACGGGCGCCTCGTCACCCCGCCCCTGTCGGACGGCGTACTGCCCGGCATCGTCCGGGCGCAGGTTCTCGGCTTGGCACAATCCCTCGGCATCGGGACCACGGAACGCTCCCTCGCCCTCGAGGAGGTCCTGGCCGCCGAGGCGGTGCTCATGACCAATTCCCTGCGCGGCCTGTCTCCCGTCACGGCGATCGGGACGACGGCGTTCCCCGGCGGGCACGAGACCGTCGCCGCGTTGAGCCACGCGCTCCGCCGTCTCATCGCCGAGGAATGCGGCGTCGCGCCGGAAGTGGCGTGAGGCCGGGCGGCATCGCGCCGAAGGCCCCCACGACGGAGGCCCCAACGCACAGCCGCCTGCTCTCGCGGCTCGGCCTCGCCGCGCTCTATGGCGGCATCGGCCTCCTCCACCTCGCGGCCGCCGACAGGTTCCTGCCGATCATGCCCGATTGGGTGCCCTGGCCGAGGCAGGTCGTCATCCTGACGGGTCTCTACGAACTCGCCTGCGTGGCGGGCCTGTTCGTCGCGCGCACCCGCCGCGCTGCCGGCTACGCCCTGGCCGCCTACGCGATCTGCGTGTTTCCGGCCAATATCAAGCACGCGGTCGAGGGGATCTCCGTTCCCGGCCTGCCCGATAGCTGGTGGTATCACGGGCCCCGCCTCGCCCTCCAACCGGTTCTGGTCTGGTGGGCGCTCCACGCCACGCGGATCGTCGATTGGCCGTTCTGGCGGCGGTAGAGCGCGGGCGGGCGAACGGACCGAAGCAAGCCGGCGATCAGGCTTCCGAACGCTTCACCCGCTGCCAAGCCGCCTCCATGGCGGAAAGATCGGCCTCGTCCAGGCTTGCCCCATCCTCCGCGATCAAAGCCGCCATGGCGTGGAAGCGCCGCTCGAACTTGATATTCCCTCTTTTCAAGGAATATTCCGGGTCTATTCCAGAATGCCGGGCGAGATTCACCACCGCGAAGAGCAGGTCGCCGATCTCCTCGGCGAGGTGATCCGGGTCGTTCCGCCCGAGCGCGTCGGCGACCTCGTCCACCTCCTCGCGGATCTTGGCGACGACCGAGGCCGCGTCCGGCCAGTCGAATCCGTGCCGCGCCGCGTTGCGGCTGATCTTCTCGGCGCGGGTGAGGGCGGGCAGGGCCTTGGCGACGGAGCCGAGGAGGTCGCCCCCGGCGTGTTCGGACCGCCCCGTCTTCTCCGACCGTTCCGCCGCTTTCGCTGCATTCCAGTTGGCGTCGAGCTGCGCCAGGTTCAGGCGCTCGGGACCATCCGCCAGCAGCGACCCATCCGCCTCGAACACATGCGGATGCCGCCGGATCAGCTTGGCGCAGATCGTCCGGACCACGTCGTCGAAGGCGAAGCTCCCGGCCTCCTCGGCGACCCGCGCCTGGAACACGACCTGGAGCAGGAGGTCGCCGAGTTCCCCCTGGAGATCGGCGAGATCGCCGCGTTCGATGGCGTCCACCACCTCGTAGGCTTCCTCCAGCGTGTAGGGGGCGAGGCTGTCGAGGGTCTGGACCTGGTCCCAGGCGCAGCCCCGTTCGGGATCGCGCAGGGCCGCCATCAATCGCAGCAGGGTCTCGATCGGGGCTTCGGATGTCACGGGCTCACCATGCTGGAGAAAGTCAGGAAGGGGGAAGGGCGCAGGTCCGGGCTCGGCCACGGTTAGGCCAACCGGTGGCGTCCCCTCAAGCCGGTGTCGCAGGAGGCGCGATCCATCCTCGTCTGTGCCGAACCTGTGGACCGGGAGAGGAGGAATTCTGGAAATTCCAAGATATCGATCAAAAAAACGTGCCGTCCGGTAAAGCGAACGACCCACCGACCCATTAGGAAAGATATCAGTAACCTCTTTTTAGAGAGTCAGTTCAGCAAGTTATATGGGACGGCGAATTCGCGTGGTCTCCCCGTAGGTTGAGACCCTTTCGCGTATCGAACTCTGCGCGAGGACGTATCGAACTCTGCGTGGTGCCGTATCGGATTCTGCGCTGTCGCGGCCCCGATCCGTATGGGATTCTGCGCCGATCCGTATGGAATTCTGCGGGGAGAACGGGGTTTGCCGGTGAAGTATGGGGATAGAACGGAATTCCGGCCCGTATCGAACTCTGCGTAGACCTCGGAAGGGCTTAGAGGCGCGGTCTCTTCCGGCAGCGGGATCGCCGCACGGGTGCGGCGATCCCCCGGCTGCGGGGTTCCGTGGCCGAGCCCTTGGCCGAGCCCTTCGCCGAGCCCTTGGGCCGACTCCGTGGATTGTCGGGATAAGATCCGGCCCCGGCGACTCCTGGCCTCGGAATCGTGCGATGGCGGGAGTTCAGTGACCAGAGCCGCCGGTATCGATGACAGCCATGGGGATCGAGGAGAAGCTCGCCCAGATCCGTGATCCCGACCTCCTGGAGGAGGTCGAGGCCGGCCGCGGCAGCTTCCTGTTCGGAAGCATCGTCGAGCATATCCTCCATCGGCAGCGTGCCCGCGACGCCGAGGCGGCGAGCCTGCGCGAGGCCGCCGACATGCGCGGCGCCATGCCCCGCGACCGGCGCCGGCGCGACATGGTGCGCGAGGTCATCGAGAACGAACCGACCCTGCCGGAGAACCTGCAGCACATCCACAGCGTGCTGGCCTTGTGCGGCCTGCCCTATCGCGATCCGGGCGATGCCCGCGAGTTCTTCCGGGAGTACGGCCGCAATTCCCTCAGCCTGCTGGCCGGCCGCCTCAAGAACCCGGTCAATGGCGAGATGGAGTTCCAGGGCCTGCCCTACGGCCCCAAGGCCCGCCTCGTCCTGCTGCATCTCTGCACCGAGGCGGTGCGCCAGCGCAGCCCCACCATCACGGTGGCGGACAGCCTGTCGGGCTTCATGAAGGAGATGGGATTTTCCGTCACCGGCGGCGAGCGCGGCACGATCCGGCAGTTCAAGGAACAGCTCAACCGGCTCGCCGCCTGTACCCTGCAGATCGGCCTCTGGGACGGCAGCGACAAGGCCAGCACCCTCAACGTGCCGCCCTTCCGCCAGCTCGACCTCTGGCTCTCGCACGGATCGGGGGAGGGGCAGGTCTGGTCGAAGACCGTCCAGTTCCACCAGGATTTCTACGACAACCTGATCCAGCACGCCCTGCCGGTGGATATCCGCGCGGCCCGCGCCTTCGCCGGCTCGGCCCGCAAGCTCGATCTCCTGTTCTGGCTCGGCTACCGCCTGCGCGTCCTGCAGCGCCCGCTGCGGCTGACCTGGGCCAACCTGCACAGCCAGTTCGGTGCCGACAATGCCAGCATCCGCAGCTTCCGGCAGGCGTTCAAGGCCGATCTCGCCCATATGCAGGAGGTCTTCCCGAAACTACCCGTCTCCCTCGACGAGGCCGGCATGATGCTCCAGCCCGCCCATCCGAGCGCCCTGCTGGTTCCGCCCAGGCTCGGCGGGGCGAAGGCGGGCGCATCCAAGGCCGGTGCGGCACGGCGCGCCCTCGCGGGCTGAGACATCTTCCGAATATTCTAGAGGAATATTCCATCCCGGCACGCCTTCTGCTAGATATTCCGTAATTGGAATATTCCAGAGGTGCTACCATGTTCCTGACGGAAGCCGAGGCCGAGGCACGCCTCTCCGACCTCTATCGTGAGCGGGCCCGGATCGAGCGGGCCATCGCCGACCTCACGCTCTTCCTCGATATCGGCCGCCGGATATCCGAGCCCAGCGGAGGGGCGGGGGACGGGCGGCGCGATCCGGCCCCGGTCGCCCCGTCGCCGGATTCGGCAGGCGAGGAGCCTGCGGGCGAATCCGGCGGCGACCGGTCGCAGGCCCGGCGCGAGGGCCGTCTCCTCATGGAGGCCGCCTCCGAGATCCTCGAGGAGGCGGGCCGTCCCCTCCACGCCGCCGAGATCCTGGAGGGTCTGACCCTGCGCGGCCTGTCGGTCCCCGGCATCGATCCGGTGGCGGCCCTCAACACCCGGCTGTGGAAGCGCTCGGGACCCGACGGTCCGTTCCAGCGCCTCGGCGACGCGGTCTATGCCCTCGCCTCCGGACCCGATGACGAATGAGGCTCAAAACCCCCCGTTCCCGGTGATCCCCGCGATGATCGTTTCGCGGGCGGTGCGCGAGGCAGCGAATCGTGCGCGGGCAGCCGCGACCACCTCAGGCGAGGCGGTGCCGGGATGGCCCGCCGAGAAGGGCGGGGCCGGCGCGTATTCGAGAGCCAGCTGGATCGTCTCGGCTTCCGTCCGGCCCGCGAGTTCCGCCACCGCCGCGAGGGCGAAATCGAGGCCGGCCGTGACGCCGCCCCCGGTGATGATCCGTCCGTCGCGCACGATTCGCTCGTCGACGGGAATCGCCCCGAAGGCCGCCAAGAGGTCGAGGGCGCCCCAATGGGTCGTCGCGCGCTTCCCCCGCAGCAGGCCCGCCGCCCCGAGGATGAGGGCGCCGGTACAAACCGAGGTGACCAGGATCGGCCGCTCGGCTTGGGCGCGCACGAAATCGAGCACCGGCGCGTGCGTCATCAGGGCGTTCACGCCGATCCCGCCCGGAATGCAGAGGAGGTCGAGGGGCGGGCAGGCGGTAAGATCCGTCGTGGGCGTCAACGGCAACCCGGTGGCGCTGACCACGGTGGCGCGGTCGAGGCCGACGAGATGGACGCGCGCGCCGGGCAGCGAGGCGAAGACCTCGTAGGGCGCGGTGAGGTCGAGCTGCTGCACGCCCTCGAAGGTCAGGAGGCCGATCTCGAAGCGGATCTCGGTCTGCGGCATGGCAAGGGTCTCCGGGAGGGGGCGGCAACGGAAAGGCCGCGACTGGACAGATCCGACGATACCGGCGCAGGTTGCCGGCCGACATGACCAAAAACCCTCGTATCCTGCCAAACCAACCATTGCGGGAGCGACCACTCGCCGTGGCAATCCTGGCCTATCCGGGGGTGCAGCTCCTCGATGTAGCCGGTCCGCTCCAGGTTTTTGCCACCGCCAACGACCTTTTCGTCGACGCCGGACGGCCATCCCCTTATCGGGCCAGCGTCGTCGCCGAGCGTGCCGGCTCCGTCGTCACCTCCTCGGGTCTCGCACTGACCGCCGAGGGTCTGGTTCCGAATTCCGGCTCCATCGACACGCTGATCGTCGCCGGCGGGCGTGGGGTTCATGCCCATCTCGACAATCCCGGCCTGGTCTCCTGGCTGTCCGGCCGGGCCGCCCGGTCGCGTCGCGTCGCCTCGGTCTGCACCGGGGCCTTCCTCCTCGGGGCGGCGGGCCTCCTCGACGGCCGCCGCGTGGTCACCCACTGGACCCGCTGCGATGCCCTGCGGGCCCTCTATCCGGCGGCGAGGGTCGAGGCCGACCCGATCTTCATCCGCGACGGCGCGCTCTGGACCTCGGCCGGGGTCACCGCGGGCATCGATCTCGCGCTGGCCCTGGTGGAGGCCGATCTCGGGCGGGAGACGTCCCTGGCCGTGGCGCGTCACCTCGTCGTGTTCCTCAAGCGGCCCGGCGGGCAGGCCCAGTTCAGCGCGGCCCTTTCGCTTCAGGGCGGCGACGACCGGTTCGGCCGCCTCCATGCCTGGATCGGCGAGAACCTCGCCGCCGATCTGACGATCCCCGCTTTGGCCGACCGGGCCGGGATGAGCCCGCGCAGTTTCGCCCGGCATTACCGCGCCGCGACGGGCCGCAGCCCGGCCGAGGCGATCGAGGGCATCCGTTTCGAGGCCGCTCGCCGGCTGCTGGAGGAGACCGACCTGCCGCTGAAGCGCATCGCCGAACGCTGTGGCCTTCGTGCCGAGGAAACCCTGCGCCGGGTCTTCCTGCGCCGGATCGCGACGACGCCCGGTGATTACCGCCGTCGTTTCGCTGCTTTTGCGTGATCCTGGCAGCGCTCCTCCGATGCGGGCGAATTTGACTTTCCCGGCCGCATCATCGACACCGCCGCCCGTCGCGGCATCGACCGATCGTCAAGGGCTGCCCGTCGGCCCGGAGCCGCCCCATGTCCGCCCCACTGCGTCCCGTCTCATGAGAACCGCCGATGCCGGACATGCCGTCCCGCCCGGCGATGGAGCGGGCTTCCTCGACAGGCTGATCGAGGCGGCCTCGGCGAGCCATGCCCGCGCCTGCGCCCTGCTCCTGGCCCTCTGCCTCGTCTGTTTCCTGCCGGGCTTCGTCTCGCTCCAGCCGATGGACCGCGACGAGCCGCGCTTCGCCCAGGCCTCGAAGCAGATGATCGAGACCGGCGACATCGTCGACATCCGCTTCCAGGGCGAGGCGCGCCACAAGAAGCCGGTGGGGATCTACTGGGTGCAGGCCACGGTGGTGAAGGGGGCCGAGGCCCTGGGGGTCGACCGGGCCCGCACCACCATCGCGCTCTACCGCGTGCCCTCGCTGATCGGCGCGCTGTTGGCGAGCCTGTTCACCTATTGGGCGGCCCTCGCCTTCCTGCCGCGCCGGGGCGCGCTCGTCGCCGCCGCCCTGTTCTCGGCCTGCATCATGATCTCGGCGGAGGCGCGCCTCGCCAAGACGGACGCCCTCCTCACCGCCTGCTCGGTCGCCGCGATGGGCGCGCTGGCGCGGGTCTGGCTCGGCCGGATCACGCCCGGACGGACGCGGGGCCGGCCCGATCTCACGACCGTGCTGGTGTTCTGGCTGGCCATGGCGATCGGCATCCTGATCAAGGGGCCTATGGTGCCGCTCTTCGTCGGGCTCGCCGCGTTCGCGCTGTCGCTGAAGGAGCGGTCCGGCCGTTGGCTCATGGACCTGCGTCCCGGCCTCGGCCTCGGGCTGACCCTGGCCATCGTCGCCCCCTGGTTCGTCGCCATCGCGTGGAAGAGCGGCGGCGCGTTCTTCGGCGAGGCGGTGGGTCGCGACATGCTCGGCAAGGTGGGGGGAGCCGCCGAGAAGCACGGCGCGCCGCCCGGCACCTATCTGGCGGTGTTCTTCGCCACCTTCTGGCCGGGGGCCGCCTTCGCGGCGCTGAGCGCGCCCTTCGCCTTCGCCAATCGGCGCGACGATGCGATCGCGTTCCTCCTCGCCTGGATCGTGCCCGCCTGGATCCTGTTCGAGGCGGTGCCGACCAAGCTGCCGCATTACGTCCTGCCGCTGATGCCGGCCGTGGCGATCCTCACCCTCCTGGCCGTGGGGCGCGGCGCCCTCGATCCGGGCCGGCGGGGAGCCAGGGCCGTGGCCGCCCTGGCGGTGCTGATCCCGGTCGGCCTGACCCTCGGCCTCGTCGGCGTGGCCTGGACCTTCGACCACGTGATCCCCGTCGCCGGGCTGCCGCTGCTGCTGGCCTCCTGCGCCGCCGCGATCCTCGCTGTCGTGCTGTTCGCCCGCCGCCTGCCCGAACGGGCGCTGGCCTGCGCCATCCTGGCCTCGGCCCTGCTCTCGCCGGCGGTGTTCGGCCTGACCCAGCCGGTGCTCGCGGCGCTGAAGGTCTCGCCGCGCCTCGCCGCCCTCCGCGACGGGCTGCCCTGCGCCGCCCCGAAGGTCGCCAGCCTCGGCTACCGCGAGCCGAGCCTCGTCTTCCTCATCGGGACGGACCTCGCCATGCTGAATACCGGGGCCGAGGCGGCGGAGTTCCTGGCAGGGGGCGGCTGCCGCCTCGTCTTCGTCACCGAGCCGTTCCTGGACGAGTTCCGGCGGGCGGAGACACGCGCTAAGGATACCCCCGTCAAGGCTGCCCCGGTCGGCCGGGTCTCCGGCTTCAACATCAACAGCGGCCGGCGGATCGACCTCTCGGCCTATGCGGTGACCCCGTGACCCAAACCGACACAGCCCCCTCCACCCGCCTGTCCATCGTCGTCCCGGTGAAGAACGAGGCCGGCAATGTCGAGAGCCTCGTCACCGAGATCGAGCGCGCCTGCTCGGCCCTGGTCCCGTTCGAGGTGATCTATGTGGATGACGGCTCCACCGACTCCACCGGGGCGGTCCTTGGCGATCTGCGCCGTACCCGGCCCTGGCTGCGCGTGGTCCGCCATGCCCGCAGCGGCGGGCAATCGGCCGCGATCCGCAGCGGCGTCGCCGTGGCGCGGGGCGCCCTCATCGCCACCCTCGATGGCGACGGCCAGAACGATCCGGCCTTCATCCCCGCCCTGGTGGCAGCGTTGGAGGAGGGCGGCCGGAGCACGGGCCTGGCCCAGGGCCAGCGCGTCGGCCGCAAGGACGGGCGCCTGAAGACCCTCCAATCGCGCATCGCCAACGGCGTGCGCGGCCGCATCCTCAAGGACGACACCCGCGATACCGGCTGCGGCATGAAAGTGTTCCGGCGCGAGGTCTACCGGGCGCTGCCCTATTTCGATGCGCTGCACCGCTTCATGCCGGCCCTCGTCGCCCGCGAGGGCTACCGCGTGGTCCATGCCGACGTGGTCGACCGGCCGCGCTTCACCGGGCGCTCCAATTACGGCCTGTTCGACCGGCTCTGGGTCGGGCTCCTCGATCTCGCGGGGGTGTGGTGGCTGATCCGCCGCAAGCGGCCCTCGCCCGAGGCGGTGGAGATCTAGACCTTTGTCGTGCCAAGCTCTTTTTTCGCCGAACCGGCATCCACTTCGGCGCAGGGCGCTCTCGTGACCGGTGGGGAGGCCTGAACCCATGCTGATGCAGCTTTCGGAAGACCTGAGCGGCTACGCCTACGACATCTTCGTCACCAAGTTCGACGGCTGGCTCGTCTTCGGCATCCTGGCCCAGGTCGTGTTCGGTGCCCGCTTCATCCTGCAATGGCTGGCGAGCGAGAAGGCTGGCCGCAGCGTCATGCCGCTCTCGTTCTGGTTCCTCTCCATCGCGGGCGGGCTGATGACCCTGGTCTACGGGCTGGTGCGGCGCGAGCCGGTCATCATCTTCGGACAGGCCCTCTCGACGGGCATCTATCTCCGCAACGTCGCGCTGATCCTGAAGGAAAAGCGCCGGAAGTCCGGGGCGGATCCCGTTCCGTGACGTTCTCGGCATGACTCCCCCGACGATTCCGCTGCCGGATTTCTTCGACGATCTCGACGCCAGCCTGGCGCATCTCTGGCAGCTTCTGGAGGACGGGCCGAGGCTGCGCCGCAACGCCTTCCACATGCCGGCCCTCGCCACGGTGGATTCCGACGGCTGCCCGCAGGTCCGCACCATCGTCCTGCGCGAGGCCGACCGGCGGACCGGGATCCTGCGCTTCCATTGCGACCGCCGGTCCCGCAAGGCCGCCGAGATCGCCGCCTCCGGCCGGGCCGCGCTGCACGGCTACGATTCGGCGAGCAAGGTCCAGATCCGGGTCTCGGGCCCGGCCACGCTCCATACCGACGATGCCCTGGCGGATGCCGCCTGGGACGGATCGATGACGATGAGCCGGGTCTGCTATGGCGTGGCGCCGGGGCCCGGCACCGAACTCGCCTCGGGCGAGGGCTATTCCCTGCCGGAGACCGACGCGGCCATCGCCGCCGGCTGGCCGAATTTCTGCGCGGTTCAGGTGAGTGCCACCCGGCTCGAATTCCTGTTCCTCGACCGGCGGGGACACCGGCGCGCCGCCTGGAAGCGGGACGGCGACGGCTGGGCGGGGACCTGGCTGGCGCCGTGAAAGACCCTCCTCCCCCTTGTGGGGAGGAGTTGGAGGTGGGGGTGGCTGGGTGACCCTGTTGCGGAGTCCGGCGGAACCACCCCCACCCTCGATCCCTCCCCACAAGGGGGAGGGGCTCATCCCATCGAGGCGCGCAGGCGTGCGAACCCCGCATCGAGATCGGCCTGCAGATCCGAAATCTCCTCGAGGCCGATATGGAAGCGCAAACCCGGTCCGCCCGGCTCCCAGCGCGTGGCGGTGCGGTAGGTCCGGCAATCGAACGGGATGACGAGGCTCTCGAAGCCGCCCCAGGAAAAGCCCATCCCGAACAGTTCGAGCCCGTCGAGCATCGCCGCCACGGCGTTCGCCGGAGCCGGTTTGAGGACCACTCCGAACAGGCCGGACGACCCGGAGAAGTCCCGCTTCCAGATGGCGTGGCCGGGATCCTCCGGCAGGGCCGGATGCAGCACCCGCAGCACTTCCGGCCGCGCCTGCAGCCAGCGCGCCATGGCGAGGCCCTGGCGCTCGTGCTCGCGCAGGCGCAGGTTCATGGTGCGCAGGCCGCGCAGCGCCAGGAACGCATCCTCCGGCCCGGCGCACATGGCGAAATGCTCGAAGGTGCGGTGGAGCGCCGGCCAGTATCGTTCGTTGGCCGAGGTGAGGCCGAGGAGCAGGTCCGAGCCGCCGCTGAGATATTTGGTTCCCGCCTCCACGGCGATGTCGACGCCCCGCTCATGCGGCGGGAAGAACAGCGGCGTCGCCCAGGTATTGTCCATGATGACGGCGGCGCCATGCGCATGGGCGACCTCCGCGATGGCCGGCACGTCCTGCATCTCGAAGCTCTGCGAGCCCGGCGCCTCCACCAAAACCGCCTTGGTGTTCGTTTGCATCAGAGCGCCGATGCCGGCGCCGACGAGGGGATCGTAATAGGTCACCTCCACGCCGAAGCGCTTCAGCACGCCGTCGCAGAAGATGCGGGTGGGGCGGTAGGCACTGTCGGTGACGAGGAGATGGTCGCCCGCGCTCACCACGCTCATGAGGGCGACCGTGAGGGCGGCGAGGCCGGAGGGTGTCAGCACCGTACCCGCCGCCCCGGCGAGCTCGCTCCAGGCCTGGGTGAGCGAATCCATCGTCGGCGAGCCGCTGGTGCCGTAATCGTAGCGCCCGCGCCGGTGCTGCAGGTCGTCATAGGTCGGGAACAGCACCGTCGAGCCGCGATAGATCGGCGTGTTGACGAAGCCATGCTGCGCGGACGGATCGCGCCCCGCATGGACGAGGCGTGTGGCCGGGCCGAAGCGGGCGGGATCGCGGGGAGGGGTGTTCGACATGGAAACCCGTATGCGGGGAGGGCGGTTGCGCCGCAACCTCAGCCTCGCGGGAGACGACGCGTCAACCTCGCGCTGCCTAAGCCCACCGTCATTCCGGGTCGCCGAAGGCGAGCCCGGAATCCAGAGTCGCGACGGATGTTGGAATCAGCGCTGACGCGGCCGCATGATCGCGATCCATCCTCGCAATGTATGTGCGTCTGGATCCCGGGCTCCGCTATGCGGCCCCGGGATGACGATGGTGAGGGCGGCGGCTTGACCGCGGCGGCCGATCCTCTGCAATGCGCGGATGCGACTGGTCTCGATCCCGCTCCTCGCCATCCTCACCGCGTCTCCTTCCCTCGCCCAAGGCACCCTCGCTCAGGTCAAGGCGCGGGGGCATCTCGTCTGCGGCGTCAGCGGCGGGGTCGCGGGGTTCAGCATTCCGGACAGCCAGGGCCAGTGGCGCGGGCTCGACGTGGATTTCTGCCGGGCGCTGGCGGCGGCGATCTTCGACGATCCGGCCAAGGTGCGGTTCATCCCGCAATCCTCGGCCGCGCGCTTCACCGCCCTGCAATCGGGCGAGATCGACGTCCTGTCGCGCAACACCACCTGGACCCTGTCCCGCGACACCGCCGCCATGAACTTCCCGGTCATCACCTTCTATGACGGGCAGGGGTTCCTGGTGCGAAAGTCCCTCGCCATCATGTCGGTGAAACAGCTCGACCGGGCGACGATCTGCCTGCAGCAGGGCACCACCACCGAGCTCAACCTCGCCGATTGGTTCCGCACGCGGGGCCTGACCTACAAGGTCGTCACCTTCGCCAATAGCGAGCAGACGCTGGGCGCCTACGAATCCGGCCGCTGCGACGCCTATTCCACCGACAAATCCTCCCTCTACGGCGAGCGCCTGAAGACGGCGCATCCGGACGAGCACGTCATCCTCGACGAGGCGATCTCGAAGGAGCCGTTCGCCCCCGGCGTACGCCAGGGCGACGACCAATGGCGCGATCTCGTCGCCTGGACCCATTACGCCATGATCGACGCCGAAGAGGCGGGCATCACTCAGGCCAATGTCGAGGAGATGCGTCGATCGGCGCTCAGCCCCGACGCGAAGCGCATCCTCGGCCTTGAGGGCAAATACGGCGAGGGCCTCGGCCTCACCACCGACTGGGCCTACCGAATCGTCCGCCATGTGGGCAATTACGGCGATTCCTTCGAGCGCAATGTCGGCGCGCAGACACCGCTGAAGATCCCGCGCGGCCTGAATGGCCTCTGGAACCAGGGCGGCCTGCAATACGGGCCTCCGATCCGGTGAGGGGCGTGTGGGAGCAAGACCCTCCCCCCTTCGCGGGGGAGGGTGCCCGCGGAGCGGGCGGGAGAGGGGCCGGCACAGGTCTTTCCGGAGAGGGCGCTCCCCTCACCCGACCTTCGCTGACGCGAAGGCCACCCTCTCCCGCAGGGGGGAGAGGGGTTGCGCGTGGAGGATGCCGTCATGGCTGAATCCCGAAAGACCTCCCTGCGTGCCCTCGCGCTCCAGATCGTCCTGGCACTCACCGTCGCCGGTCTGGTCTATTTCGCCGCCTGCAATGCCGCGCAGAAGCTCGCGAAACAGGGCATCGTCGCCGGGTTCGGCTTCTTGTCGCGCAATGCCGGGTTCGACATCGGCCAGCGGCTGATCCCCTACGCGGCGGCGACCTCGACCTATCTCGACGCGTTCCTGGTGGGGCTCTGCAACACACTGCTCGCCGCGGCGCTGGGCATCGTCCTCGCCACGCTGATCGGCTTCGTGGTGGGCATCGCCCGGCTGTTGCCGAACCTCCTCGCGCGCGGGCTGGCCTCCGCCTATGTCGAGGCAATCCGCAACGTGCCGCTGCTGCTGCAACTGCTCGTCTGGTACGTGGCCGTGCGGGTGGCCCTGCCCTCGGCCGAGGCTCCTGCGAGCCTGGGGGGCGCCTTCGTCTCGCAGCGCGGTCTCGTTCTGCCGAGCCCCGAATTCTCAGGCGCCGCCTGGCTGGTGCCGATCGCTTTCCTCGCCGGCATTGCCGCCCTGTCGCTCCTGCGGCGGCGGGCGCGCCGCGCGGCCGAGACCGGCCTGCCTCCGGTCAGGGCCTGGCTGCCGGGGTTGGCCCTCACGATCCTCCTGCCGGGTCTCGCCTGGATCGGGCTGGCGCTGGCCGGCCATCCGGTCGCGGTCGATTGGCCGGCGCGCGGCCCCTACGACGTCGAGGGCGGCCTGCCGATCCTGCCGGAATTCGCCGCCCTGGTTCTCGGGCTCTCCACCTACACCGCCGCCTTCATCGCCGAGATCGTGCGGGCCGGCCTCTCCAGCGTGGCGCGGGGGCAGGGGGAGGCGGCCTCCGCCCTGGGGCTGAGCCGGGGCCAGAGCTTGCGTCTCGTGGTGGTCCCGCAGGCGATGCGGGCGATCGTGCCGCCGCTCACCAGCCAGTATCTCAACGTCACCAAGAACTCGTCGCTGGCCGTGCTGATCGGCTATCCCGACCTCGTCCACGTCTTCATGGGCACCGTGCTCAACCAGACCAACCAGGCGGTGGAGGTGGTGGCGATCACCATGGCGGTCTACCTCACGCTCAGCCTCGCCACGGCCTTCCTGATGAACCTCTACAATCGCCGCGTGACCATGGTGGAGCGCTGAGGATGGAGGGATTCGTCCGCGCCGATCTCGTCGCCTCGCGCCCGCCGCCCGCCACCGTCGGCGGACCGCTGGGCTGGCTGCGCCGGAACCTGTTCTCGAGCCTCGGCAATGGGCTCACCACCCTTGCGATCCTGGGATTGCTCGCCTGGCTGCTCCCCATCGCGATCCGCTTCCTCGTCATCGATGCGGTCTGGACCGGGGCGTCGGGCGATGCCTGCCGGCCGGAAGTGGCGGGGCGGCCGGTGGGGGCCTGCTGGGCCTTCATCGCCGACAAGTTCAACTACCTCGCCTATGGCTCCTACCCCGCCGCCGAGCGCTGGCGCCCGAACTTCGCCGTCGCGCTGCTGGCCTTCGCCGCCGGATGGATGCTCTGGCTCGGGGCGCCCCGGCGCGATCTCGGCGCGCTCTTCGCCTTCCTGGTCTTCCCGGTCCTGGCCTACCTGCTTCTCTCCGGCGCACCGTCCCTCGGGCTGACGACCGTCGCGACGGGCCTGTGGGGCGGCTTCCTCGTCACCGTGGTGGTGGCCACGGTGGGCATCGTCGTCTCCCTGCCGCTCGGCATCCTGCTGGCGCTGGGGCGGCGCTCGACCATGCCGGTGGTGCGCGTGCTCTCCACCGCCTTCATCGAGTTCTGGCGTGGCGTGCCGCTGATCACGGTGCTGTTCATGGCCAACGTGATGCTGCCGCTGTTCTTGCCCGGCGACATCACCGTGGACCGCCTGCTGCGGCCGCTCGTCGGCATCGCGCTCTTCGCCTCCGCCTACATGGCCGAGGTGGTGCGCGGCGGGCTGCAGACCGTGCCGAAGGGGCAGGCCGAAGCTGCGGCAGCGCTCGGCCTCGGCCGGGGCCAGGCGCTGCGCCTCGTCATCCTGCCCCAGGCCCTGAAGGTGGCGCTGCCCGGCATCGTCAACACGATGATCGGCCTGTTCAAGGACACCACCCTGGTCTCCATCGTCGGCATCAGCGATTTCATCCGCGTGCTGGAAGCCTCGCGCGCCGATCCGCGCTGGTCGGCCGCCACCATCCCGGCCACCGCCTACATCTTCGCCGCCCTCGTCTATTTTGCCGTCTGCTTCGGCATGGCGCGCTATGCCGGATTCATCGAGCGTCGCCTCGCGGCGGGAGAGAGACGATGACGAGTGAATCCTTGAAGGCACCGCAGACCTCCCCCGCCGTCGCGCTCTCCGGCGTCAACAAGTGGTTTGGCGCCCACCACGTCCTGCGCGACGTCGACCTCACGGTGGCGAAGGCCGAGAAGATCGTGATCTGCGGCCCCTCGGGCTCGGGCAAATCGACCCTGATCCGCTGCGTCAACGGGCTCGAGGCGCATCAGCAGGGCACGATCCGGGTGGACGGGATCGAACTCACCGGGGCGCAGGCGAGCGTGGACGCCGTGCGCCGCGAGGTCGGCATGGTGTTCCAGCACTTCAACCTGTTCGCCCATCTCACCGTGCTGGAGAACTGCACCCTGGCCCCCATCCACGTGAAGCGGATGGGCCGGGCGGCGGCCGAGAAACTGGCGATGGAGTATCTTGAGCGCGTCCGCATCCCGCAGCTGGCGGGGAAGTTTCCCGGCCAGCTCTCGGGCGGGCAGCAGCAGCGGGTGGCGATCGCCCGCGCTTTGTGCATGAGCCCGAAGGTGATGCTGTTCGACGAGCCGACCTCGGCCCTCGACCCGGAAATGGTGAAGGAGGTTCTCGACACCATGGCCGAGCTGGCGCGCGGCGGCATGACCATGCTCTGCGTCACCCACGAGATGGGCTTCGCCCGCGAGATCGCCGACCGCGTGGTGTTCATGGACGAGGGCCAGATCATCGAGACCGCTCCGCCGGCCGATTTCTTCGACAGGCCCCGGCATTCCCGGACACAAGCCTTCCTCAGCCAGATCCTGTGACCGTCTCCTGCCAGCGACATGAGAAAGGGTCAGAAAATGGCACGGTCCGCCCGCCCGCCGATGCTCGGGTTCGTTAACGGCCTTGGTTTAAAACCGGTGATCAAGGTGTTGAGTATTTGTAGAAAGCGTATCGCGTGCGTATCTTGCGCTTCCTCGTCATCGGCAGCGTCTTTGGGCTGAGCATCCTGGCGATCGGATTCGTCAGCGCCGACCGGCTGGCCCATCTTCCGGCGGCGCCCGCGCCACAGATGGTGCAGGCTCCGATCGTGAGCGAGCCTCAGGATACCGGCTCGATCCCGACCCTGCTCCAGCCGGGCGTCCTCTCCACCACAGGCCCGGTGGCCCCCCGCCCGACGGGCGCGAAGCCCGCCTCGGCAAAGCCCTCCGCCTCCTCGGCGGGCAAGCCCCCGGTGACCAAGACCGCTTCCGCGAAACCCGTCCCGGCCAAGCCGAAGGCCACGGACGGCTTCGACACCGAACGCCTCAACGCTCTCCTGCGCGGCGACCCGATCACCCCGCCACGGCGGTGATCGGGGGCCGCCCGTTCCTCGGGCGGCGGGGCGGGGTGTGAAGCGGCCGGCAGCAATTCGGGCCGGGTAAGCGGCTCGCCACCCATCTCGAGCCGCCGATGGTTTTTGGAAGGCCTCTTATTCGAATTCGACCTTTCGTTGAGCTTGCGGCCCGGGCGGTCTATGCACGGACCCCATGGACCTTCAAGCTTCCCCGAGTCGATCCGTGGCTCCCCTCGCCTGCAACCTGCAGCCTCTCCGGAAGGCGGCGCCGTTCCTGCCCATGTGCCGCGCCGAGATGGACGCGCTCGGGTGGGATGCCTGCGACATCGTCCTGGTGACGGGGGACGCCTATGTCGATCATCCGAGCTTCGGCATGGCGATCATCGGCCGGCTCCTCGAATCGCAGGGCTTCCGGGTCGGCATCATCGCGCAGCCCGACTGGCAATCGGCGGAGCCGTTCAAGGCGCTCGGCCGGCCGAATGTGTTCTTCGGCGTTACCGGCGGCAATCTCGATTCGATGGTGAACCGCTACACGGCGGACCGTCGCCTGCGAAGCGACGACGCCTACACGGCGGGCGGACAAGGCGGCGCCCGCCCGGACCGCTGCACAATCGTCTACACCCAGCGCTGCCGCGAGGCCTACAAGGACGTGCCGATCGTCCTCGGCGGCATCGAGGCGTCCCTGCGCCGCATCGCCCATTACGATTACTGGTCCGACAAGGTGCGCCGCTCGATCCTGGCGGACGCGAAGGCCGACCTCCTGCTCTACGGCAATGCCGAGCGCGCCGTGGTCGAGGTGGCGAACCGCCTCGCGGCCGGCGCGGCGCCGCACGAACTCGACTCCGTCCGGGGCGTCGCCCTGTTCCGCCGCGTGCCCGAGCATTACACCGAGCTGCCCGCCGACGATCTCGATTCCGCCGACGAGGCCGCCTCCCGCCGTCCCGGCGAGACCGTGATCCGGCTCCCCGCCTACGACGAGGTCAAGGACGACAAGGAGGCCTATGCCCGCGCCTCGCGGGTGCTGCACCGGGAGGCCAATCCCGGCAACGCCCGTCCCCTCGTCCAGCGCCACGGCGACCGCGACCTGTGGCTGAACCCGCCGCCGATCCCGCTCTCCAGCGAGGAGATGGATGCGGTCTACGACCTGCCCTACGCCCGCGCCCCCCATCCCTCCTACGGCGATGCGAAGATCCCCGCCTGGGACATGATCAAGTTCTCGGTGACGATCATGCGCGGCTGCTTTGGCGGCTGCACCTTCTGCTCCATCACCGAGCACGAGGGCCGCGTCATCCAGAACCGCTCGGAAGACTCGATCCTGCGCGAGATCGAGCTGATCCGCGACAAGACACCGGGCTTCACGGGCGTGATCTCCGACGTTGGTGGCCCCACGGCCAACATGTACCGGATGGCGTGCAAGGACCCGAAGATCGAGGCGGCGTGCCGCCTGCCGTCCTGCGTCTTCCCGGACATCTGCCCGAACCTCAACACCTCGCACGACGACCTGATCCGGCTCTATCGCAAGGTCCGCGAGGTGGAGGGCGTGAAGAAGGTGATGGTCGCCTCCGGCGTGCGCTACGATCTGGCGGTGCGAAGCCCCGAATACGTCGAGGAGCTCGTGACCCATCACGTCGGCGGCCGTCTCAAGATCGCGCCCGAGCACACCGAGCGCGGCCCCCTCGACCTGATGATGAAGCCGGGGATCGGCACCTACGACCGCTTCAAGGAGATGTTCGACGCCGCCGCCAAGAAAGCCGGCAAGAAATACTACCTGATCCCGTATTTCATCGCGGCGCATCCGGGCACGACCGACGAGGACATGATGAACCTCGCCGTCTGGCTCAAGAAGAACGACTATCGTGCCGATCAGGTCCAGACGTTCCTGCCCTCGCCCATGGCGACGGCCACGACCATGTATCACACCGAGATCAACCCGTTGCAGGGCGTGCGGCGCGGCGGCAGCGAGCCCGTCGACGCGATCAAGGGGATGCGGCAGCGCCGGCTGCACAAGGCGTTCCTGCGCTACCACGACCCCGAGAACTGGCCCATCTTGCGCGAGGCGCTGCGGGCCATGGGCCGCGCCGATCTCATCGGGCCGAGGCCGGACCAGCTGATTCCGTCCTCGCAGCCGCCGGGAACGGGGCTCGGTGCCGGCAAGGGACAGGGCCAGCCGCGCCCCATGCGCCATCCGGGCGCGCCGCGTTTCACCACGAAGGGCGTGCCGCTGAGGAAGTGACGGTCTCGTGCGTTCGGCAACTGAAGGCTTCAACGGCGGCTTTCAGGGTTCTTTGCCCCGAAGCTGATCTTCCCCGGGGCCGCTAAGGGGCAAAGCGGTCGATGACAGGCGACAGGTTTCGAGCAAGAAACCGCCGCTCTGCCGCTCTGCCGCTCCCGATCACGGTCATTCCGTCGCGGAACCGAACGGCCTCTCCATCCAGATCGGCTCCCCGATCCCCCACCGGAGCCGTCCCGCGAGACTTGGTGTAAACCCCGTCCCAACCTCGCAAGGGAGGGGAGGAACGTCGTGGGTCTGATCTACGCGCTCGGTGCCTATCTGAGCTGGGGCCTCGTCGTCCCGGTGCATTTCCGGCTGCTCGATGCCGTGCCGGCCGGCAGCATCCTGGCTCATCGCATCGTCTGGTCGAGCGTGCTCGTGGTCGCCCTGCTGGCGATTCTGCGCCGGCGGGTGCGCAACCCGTTTCCCCTGAGGCGGCGCCATCTCCTCCTCGTCGTCTCGGCCGGGCTCATCGCCGTCAACTGGCTGCTCTACCTCGTGGCGGTCCAGTCCGGGCACATGCTCGATGCGAGTCTGGGCTACTTCATCAACCCGCTGATGAGCGTGGCGCTGGGCGCCCTCGTCCTCGGTGAGCGGCTGCGGCCGGTCCAGGCCGTGGCGGTGGGGCTCGCCGCCGCCGGGGTGGTGCTCGCAGTGGTGCTGGCCGGGCACCTGCCCTGGCTGTCCCTGTGCCTCGCCGCCAGCTTCTCGCTCTACGGGCTGGTGCGCAAGGTCGTGGGAGTCGACGCCATGGTGGGCTTTGCCGCCGAGACCTTCCTGCTCCTGCCCCTCGCGGGAATCTACCTCGTCGGCCTCGCCGAGCCCGTGGTGAAGGGCGATCCCGTCCGGCTCGCGCTGCTGCTCCTCACCGGCGTCACCACCGCCCTGCCACTGATCTGGTTCGCTGCCGCCGCCCAGCGCCTCACCCTCTCCACCCTCGGGCTGATGCAATACCTCGCCCCCTCCTGCCTGTTGGGGCTCAGCGTCCTCGTCTATGGCGAGCGGCTGGAGCCGCATCGACTGGTCCTGTTCGTCCTGATCTGGCTGGCGCTCGCCCTCTATGCCGCCGATTTCCTCCGCGCCGCGCGGCGGGCCAAGACGCCGCCGGAACCCGTCGCCGCTGGCCTCGACCGCCCCGGCATGAGATCGTTCTGAGAGACATTTGGAGGATCCGCGAGATTCGGAGGATTCCGATGCGCAACCGCATCACCGACATCGCCGGTATCAGGGTCGGCCACGCCCATGACGCGCGGGTGGCGAGCGGCACCACCGCGATCCTGTTCGACGCCCCGGTGGTGGCCGGGGTGGACGTGCGCGGCGGTGGGCCGGGCACCCGCGAGACCGACCTCCTCGACCCCGAGCGCACGGTGGAACGCATCGACGCCCTGGTCCTCTCCGGCGGCTCGACTTTCGGCCTCGATGCGGGCGCCGGCGTCGTGGCCTGGCTCGCCGAGAGGGGGAGGGGGTTTCCCATTGGCGACATCCGCGTCCCCATCGTGCCCGGCGCGATCCTGTTCGATCTCCTCAACGGAGGCGACAAGGAGTGGGGCCGCGTCTCGCCTTATCGCGACCTCGGCTACGCCGCCGCCGCCGCTGCGTACGAGGATGTCGCCCTCGGCACCGTCGGCGTGGGCTACGGCGCGCGCACGGCCAACCTCAAGGGCGGCCTCGGCTCGGCTTCCTCCCTGGTGGACGGCACGCCCGCGCGGGTCGGGGCGCTGGTGGCCGTCAACGCCTTCGGCCGGGTCACGGTGGGGGAGGGGCGGCATTTCTGGGCCGCACCCTTCGAGCGGAACGGCGAATTCGGCGCTCTCGGCTTCCCCGATCCGATGCCGGCGGACGCCTTCACCTGGCCGCGCGAGGCTCTGCCCGGCAGCAGCACCACCCTGGCCATCGTCGCCACCGACGCGGACCTGACCAAGGCCCAGGCCCGCCGCCTCGCGGTGATGGCACAGGACGGGCTGTCGCGGGCGATCCACCCGGTTCATACCCCGCTCGACGGTGATGCGGTCTTCGCGGTCTCCACCGGCCGGGTCGCGCTCTCCGACCCCATCACGGACCTCGCCCGCATCGGCGCGGCGGCGGCCGACACGCTCGCCCGTGCGGTGGCGATCGGAATTCACGCAGCGACGAGCCTGCCGGGGCTGGCGATGCCGCCCGCCTGGCGGGACCTGTGGGGCGGGTGAGGTCCCCCCAGGTGGTTCTCGACGCTCCTACAAAACGTAGAAATCGTCCGCCGTCAGCTTGAGGTTCGCGTCGAGTGTGGCGAATTGCACGGCACTCGCACCGCCGTTGCCGTCGGCATCGTACGACACGGCGCCGGTCTTGGAATTGTAGAGGATCCGATGATCGGCATCGGTGGCCTTGGCGCCGATGATGAGGGCGTCGGAGGTGAGATGGCCCTTCGCGAGGGCGGCAAAGACCGGGTGATCGAGCCTGATCCTGTCGTCGGACACGGAAAAGTCGACGATCCGGTCGACGTTCGACACGGCATTCGGCGTGCTATCGAAGACAAAGGTGTCGTGGCCCGAACCGCCCGTCAGAATGTCTTTGCCGAGACCGCCGAAGAGAATGTCGGCTCCATCGCCACCCGACAGGCGGTCGTTTCCCGCAAGACCTCGAAGCGTATCGTTGCCGGCGAGCCCGAGGAGCGTATTCTTGAGCTGGGAGCCCGTGATGAAATCTATCAACTCCGATCCGGTGACGTTTTCGATGGAAATCAGATCGTCCTTTTTTCCCATCGTGTCGTAGCCGGACGATTGCTCCAGGTTCACCCTGACGCCGTTGAGCCATCCGGTGTGGAGAGAGTAATCCACCGTATCGATCCCTCGCCCGCCGTCGAGATGATCGGCGCCCCAGAGGCCGGAGAGGATGTTGTCCTCATCGGAGCCGATGATCGTATCGTCGCCTCCCGTTCCCACGACGTCTTGAATGCCGATCAACTTGTCGTCCTCGGACGACGAGAGGGAGCGCCCAAAGCCGCTCCCATCTGGATTGCCCACCAGTTCGACGATCACACCCGTCGAGGCCGTGATGTCGTACCGGACCGTGTTGTGGGTTCCGCCGCCGCCGTTGATGATGTCCGCGCCGGCACCGCCGCTGAACGCTTCGTAGGACGCCGTCTTCGATCCCATGAAGGAATCGGCCTTGCCCGTACCGATGATCAACTCGACGTTCTTGATCGAATCCACGAATCCGTAGGTATCGGTCGCCGTGCCCTTCTCGAGATCGACCTTGATGGCCCTGCCACCGGACTCGCGACTGTAGTCTACGACATCGTAATCCCCGATCCCTCCGTCGATCGCATCCTTGCCGGAGCCACCCACGAAGGTATCCGAACCGAAACTGCCGAGAAAGGTATCGGCCTTTTGGCCGCCGAAGAACTTATCGTCTAGAGACGCACCGTAGACGGTCAGTGCAATGGGGGCGAACAGCTTGAGGAGCGGCCCCTTATCATCGAAACTCGAATCGGTCAGTGCAATACGAAAGGCATTCGCGTTGAGCGAAAGTCCCGACATCGTCCATTGCGTTGATCCATCGACGTGGATCAGGCTGATCGACTTGATCGTCCCGGCTTTGATGTCTCCGCTTTTTGTGTATTGGAACCCGGATCCTACCAGTTCCATTCCATAGGAGGTGCCATCGTCGCGCGAGAGTGTATATTTGGTGGCCGATGTCTTTCTGAGAAATCCTGCGGACCATGCGCCATGGATTGCTTCAATATCGAAGTAGTTATCTTCAACTTGAACGGTGGCCATGGATATTCCCCAGTCGATCAAGGGAGCAATCATGGGTTTTCAGGTGGAAGTCGAGATTCTCTTCCGCAACACTCTTAAAATCGACGATCTGTTGCGATTTTGCCGCAAATCGACCGACAATGTGATTTGGTCGTGATGAGCAGCGCCCGAAGATGCGCGGGGAGGGAGGTCCGTAAGGCTCACGCCTCCTTGGCGTCCTCCACCAGCTGCGCCAGCCCGGCATCGACCTCGGCGCCGAGCATCGCCCGCTCGGCATCGCTGAGGTCGCGTGCCCATTTCGGCCCGGCGAAGCCGGCGGCGCATTTGGCGCGCTCTGCCGCGATATAGGCCTCGGTCTCCTCCGGCTGCCGACGCATCGCCTCGGCAAAGCCGAACCACGCTGCCCGCTCCACCACCGCGAGACGGGCGCGCAGGCGGATCATCACCGCCCGGTCCGGGCTGACGCTGTCGTCGCTCATGAGGATCGCGCTCCCGGATGTCAGCGCCGCTGGTCGCAGCGGGTCTTCACGTAGCTGTCCTTGTCGGCGCCGTGGCCGGCATTGGCCGCGAGGACCGGCCCCTGCATCAGGCATTCCTGCAGGGTGTGAGCCTGCCCGGTAATCACGTCGAGGGCGGTCTCCCGCGTGCAATCCGGGGCCTGGACGGTGGAGGCGCAGACGAGGGCGACGACGAGGATGGTGTTCATGACAGGCGAACTAGATGCCCCGGGCGAGCCGGCAAGGGAGTCCGGCAGGAAAATGCAACGCATCCGCCCCACTGCTCATTCGAGGCCTTCCTCTCGGGAAGGGCTATGCTCATAGGATAAAAGACCTACGTTAGTTGTCCTAGGATAATGGACCTATTCTTCTCCTGGAGCGTCCCTGTGGATGTGGGAAGGGCAGGGGGAGGTCGCCTGAGCCCATCCGTGCTAGGGTCGCCATCGTCGCGGACGGGTTGCGGGACAGCGGAGCGGGAATGACGGTCGGGATCGAGATGGGGCTGAGCATGGGCCCGGGCGAAGAGCCCGCCCGGCTCGATCTCGAGGAGCTGCTGGCCACCCGTCTCCTGGTCCAGGGCAATTCCGGCTCGGGCAAGTCGCATCTGCTGCGGCGGCTGCTCGAACAGAGCGCCGGCTCGGTCCAGCAGGTCATCATCGATCCCGAAGGCGATTTCGTCACCCTGGCAGAGGCTTACGGCCACGTGGTGGTGGATGGTGCCCATGGGGAGGGCGATCTCCAGGCCATCGCGGCGCGGGTGCGCGCCCACCGGGTCTCCGTGGTGCTCACCCTGGAGAGCCTCGACATGGAGGCACAGATGCGCGCGGCCGCCGCCTTCCTCGGCGGTTTGTTCGAGGCCGAGCGCAGCCATTGGCACCCCGTTCTCGTCGTCGTCGACGAGGCGCAGATCTTCGCACCGGCCGCGGCCGGCGACGTCTCCGACGAGGCGCGCAAGGCTTCCCTCGGCGCCATGACCAACCTGATGTGCCGCGGCCGCAAGCGCGGGCTCGCGGGCATCATCGCGACGCAGCGCCTCGCCAAGCTCGCGAAAAACGTGGCGGCGGAAGCCACCAACTTCCTGATGGGCCGCACCTTCCTCGATATCGACATGGCCCGCGCCGCCGACCTGCTGGGCCTCGACCGCCGCGGCGCCGAGCGGTTCCGCGACCTCTCGCGCGGCGAATTCGTGGCCCTCGGGCCCGCGTTGAGCCGTCGGCCGTTGGCCCTGCGCATCGGTCCGGTCTCCACCTCGGCGCGCTCGGGCTCCCCGAAGCTCGTGCCGCTCCCCGCCCCCGCCGATGCGGATCTGCGCGCCCTGATCCTCACCCGCTCGGCCGAGGACGGCCCTGCCTCCTGGGCCCCGGCTCCGCGCACCCCTCCGACACCGCGCGCCAGCCCGGCCGATCTGCTGCGTGAGCTCAGTGCCTACCGGCCCGAACCCGCCGAGGCGCCCGAGCCCCTGAGCGAGGAGGATCTGCGGGCCGGGCTCGACGAGATCCTGCGGGGCATCGCCACCGACCCGGATGCCGGGCGTCAGCCGGTGGCGGTGATCTATCAGGACTTCCTCGTCCGCTGCCGCATGCGTGGGCTCGACGGTGAGTCCCTTACTCTCGCCGCCTTCCGCCGCCGCCTCGGCGTCGCCCGTGCGGGAATCGACGGGCAAGGCGCCCCGGCCGACAGCGACGGGCGCTGGGAGGAGGCGCAAAGCGCCGCCGCCGCCCTGCCCGACGAGGTCCAGGGCCTGTTCCTGCTGCTCGCTCGCGCCGCTCTGGCGGGAGAGCCCTGCCCCGGCGACGAGGCCCTGGCCCGCGCCATCGGCAGCCGTTCGCCGGGCCGGGCACGGCGTCTGCTCGCCTATGTCGAGACCCGTGGCACCATCGTCTGCCGCATGGATTTTCGCGGCAACCGCGTCATCGCTTTGCCGTCGCTCGGCTGTGAGACCGGCCCCGGCGACCCGAAGGCGAGCCTGCCGGGCAGCGTCGAGCCCGAGATGCCGGGGCTGTTCGCGGCCGAATGAGCCGCGCTCCCGGCACCGAACCACGCTTGGTCCGCTCGATTCCTGCCGGATAGGGGCCGATCGTCCTCTGCCTGTCGGCAGCATGCTGCACAGTGCGGCGGCAATTTCTGTTGCTTGGTTGGGCAGTCCTGCTCAAGGATTGGGACCTCGAATCGATGATGCCGGTGGGTCGGCATCGGAATCGACGATGAGGACGACACCCATGACGGCACGTTTGTCCACCGGTCTTCTCGCCCTTGCCTCGGTCCTGGCAGCCTCCGCTGCCTCGGCCCAGAGCTATACCGCGCCGGCCGGCCTCCCGGCGGTCGTGGCACCCGGCGGCCTCGTAGGCCAGGCCGCCTTTGATGCTCGCGGCAGATACGCCGCCTCCGCGCCCCGCCGCGGGGATGAGCGCGACATCACCACCGGCTCCGCCCGTCGCAGCGGGTACAGATCCCGCTGAGGCCCGAGTGAGGCTCGGATCCGGGGGCGTCGTGAGACGGGGTCCGTTCAGGCCCGGACGCTGGCCGGATCGGCCGGTGCGCGTCCGAGCCTCGTCAGCCCGAGCAGATGATAGATGAGGATCGCCCCGAACGTGGCGGTGCCGATGCCGCCGAAGGCGAAGGAGCCGAATTTCAGGGTCAGGTCCCCGGCGCCGAGGACCACCGCGATCCCGACGGTGAGGAGATTGCGGGCATTGGCGAAATCGACCCTGTTCTCCACCCAGATCCGGCCGGCGGTGGCCGCGATCAGCCCGAACACCACCACCGACAATCCGCCGATCACCGGCACCGGCAGGGTCAGGATCAGCGCTCCGAATTTCGGGCACAGGCCGAACAGGATCGCGGTGAAGCCGGCCACCACGAAGACCAGGGTCGAGTAGATCCGGGTCATGGCCATGACGCCCATATTCTCCGCATAGGTTGTCACCCCGGTGCCGCCGAGCCCGCCCGACAGCATGGTGGCGAGGCCGTCGCCGAGGAAGGCGCGGGCGATGTAGGGGTCGAGGTTGCGGCTCGTCATCGCGCCGATGGCTTTGATATGGCCGAGATTCTCGGCGATCAGCACCACGAAGACCGGGGCGATGAGGGCGATCGCCTTGGTGTCGAACACCGGCGCGACGAAGCCCGGCACGCCGATCCAGGGGGCGGCCATGACGGCGGAGAAATCGATGGGCTTGGCGAGACCGAACCCGTTGGCGAGGAGGAGATAGAGAAGGTAGGCGAGGGCCGCCCCGATCAGGATCGGCAGGCGCCGGGCGAGGCCGGGCGCGTAGATGGTGATGACGCTGACGATGACCACCGTCAGGAGGCCGAACCAGGTGTCGAAGGCGGAGGCCGAGATGATCCGCGTCGCGATCGGCGCGAGGTTGAGGCCGATGGCGGCCACCACCGCTCCGGTCACCACCGGTGGCATCACCCGCTCCACCCAGGCATAGCCGACGAGGCCGATGACGGCGCCGACGAGGCCGTAGAGCAGGCCCGCCGCGATGATGCCGCCGAGCGCCACGGCGATGTTGGGGTTCGGCCCCGCCCCGGCATAGCCCGTGGCTGCGATCACCACCCCGACGAAGGCCGCCGACGAGCCGAGATAGCTCGGCACCCGGCCGCCGGTGGCGAGAAAGAAGATGAGTGTACCGATGCCGGAGAAGAAGATCGCCAGGTTGGGGTCGAACCCCATCAGGATCGGCATCAAGGCCGTGGCGCCGAACATCGCCACCACGTGCTGGAAGCCGAGGAGCACGGTCTGGCCCGCCGGCAGGCGCTCGTCGGGCATGACGTCCGCGGCCTCGGCCGTCGCATCTCTGGCGCGCCAGACGGGGAAATAGGGTTCGGCTGCCATGGTCTCGTGGTCTCCGGGCGGTGGATCGCGTGAGGCGAGGAGCGTGACGGGATGCTCGGGGCGAGGCCGGACGGTCAGACGGCGGCGGGGTGCGGCGGAGCGACCGCCACGGGCAGGGTGTGGTAGCGCCGGCCGGCATAGACGAGACCCTGTTGGCCGGCGGGCTCCGAGAGATCCACCACCTCGCAGAACAGCACGTCGTGGCTGCCGACGGCGTGGCGCGCCACGATGCGGCAATCGAAGGCGGTCAACGCCCCCTCCAGCACCGGTGCCCCGGTGGTGAGCACTCCCCAGGCCCCCGCCGCGAAGCGCTCGTCCATGGGGGTGCGGCCGCCGAAGGCGCCGGCGATGGCGGCCTGCCCGCCCGACAGCGTGTTCACGCACAGGGCCGCATTGGCGCTCACTGCGGCATAGGCGGAGGAGGTTCGGTTGATGCAGACGAGGAGCGTCGGCGGCGCGTCGCTGACGCTGCAGACGGAAGAGGCCGTGAAACCGGCCCGTCCGCCCGGCCCGTCGGTGGTGACGAGATGGACCGAACTGGCCAGATGGGCCATCGCCTCGCGAAAAGCTCCGGCCTCGACCGTGGGCAACGTCGTTTCGGTCATGGCGGAGCTTTCATCCTAAGCAGGTTCAGCAAAAGTGGTCACCGGTTTCGCGCCTGAACACCGGCAGCCCCTCGAGGATCCGAGCGAGATGGCGCGCTGGCTCGCCAAGACGAACCGGTCGAGCCGGATGAGCCATGACGAACTCCCTCAGGGCCGGTCGAGGAAGGTGACGAGGGTGCGGTTGAACGCCTCCGCCTGCGTCACGCTATGCGCGTGGCCGCCGCTCTTGGCCAGATCCAGCGTGGCGTTGGGCAACGCCGCCGCGAGTTCCTCCGAGCGCAGATAGGGCACGAGCACGTCGTCGGCCGCTGCCATCACGAGGGTTTCGTGCGGGATACCGGACAGATGCGCGGTGAGATCGAAGGCTTCCAGCGCCGCGATCCGCCGCAGCGTGTTCTCAGGTCCGGGAAAATGCGCCAGGGCATGAGCCTCGTCCGCCGCGACGCGCTCCGCGTTGAGCGAAAGCCAGGGCGCCGGATAGAGGAAGATCGCCTGCGCGGCCACGTAGGCTTCGGGGCCGGCATGGGCCAGCAGGGCCTTGCGGGCGGCAAAGCACCGCTTCGTCGCGGAATCGGCCCTGGCCCATCCGTTGATGACCACGAGCCGCCCCACCCGGGTGGGATGGGCACGCGCCAGTTCGAGGCCGATGAGCCCGCCGAGCGCATGCCCGACGATGTCGGCTGTGGCGATGCCGAGATCGTCCATCACCCGAAGGGCGTCGGCGGCCATGGCGGCGATGCTGTGACCCTGTTCCAGCGCATCGGGCGAGCGCCCGGTGCCGCGATGATCGTAGCCGACCACCCGGAACCGCTCGGCCAGGGCTGGAATCTGCGGCGCGAAATAGCCACACGATCCGCCGAGGCCCGGCGAGAGCAGGATGGTCCGTTCGCCGTCCCCGTGGATCTCGTGATGGATGGTCGCGCTCACGGCTTGCCCACATGCGCGACGGAGGCGATCTCCACCAGGGCGTCCGGCTTCACCAGGCCGCACTGGATGCAGTAGCGCGCCGGCTTCTCGCCGGGGAAGTAGCTGGCATAGACCGCGTTGATCGCGGCGTAATCGGCCCAGTCCTTCAGGAAGATGTGGTTGAAGGTGACGTCGTCCATGGTGCCGCCGGCAGCGGTCACGACGCCCTTGATCGTCTCCAGCACGTGTCTCGTCTGCGCGCCGGCATCGCCCACATGGACGACGTTGGCATCTGCATCCAGCGGCAGGGTGCCCGAGACGTAGAGCACGCCGTCGGCGAGCGTTCCCGGAACGTAGGGGGCCAGCGGCTTCCCGGTGCCGGGGGGAATGATCACGGTCTTGGGCATGGTTCGCGGTGCTCCCGTTCCATCGTCGAAATGGCCGTCTTCGTCGTCTGTGTCGTCTTGCCCACCCGTGACCTCATCTTGAGGTGCCCGCGTCAGCGGGCCTCGAAGGAGGCCTCCAGGCCCCTGGGAGCGAACTGAAAGCCTCCTTCGAGGCCTCCGCTACGCTGCGGCACCTCAAGATGAGGTCGAGGGCGCGAGGGAGGGTGTCACTCCGCCGCGGCGGCGTCCCGCTCGCCCAGGGCCGCCTCGAAGCTCGCGACATCCGAGACCCAGCCGAAGAAGGTCTCGATATTGGTGAGCGCGCCCGCCTGCAGGCTGTCCGGCCCCGCCTGATGCGTCGCGTCGGCGAGGACGATGCCGAAATATTCGAGGAAGAACCCGTCACGCAGAGTCGATTCCACGCAGACATTGGTGGCGATGCCGGTGAAGACCAGGGTGCGGATGCCGGCCGAGCGCAGCAGGCTGTCGAGCTGGGTGTTGTAGAAGCCGCTGTAGCGCGGCTTGCCCAGCACGATGTCGCCGGGCTCGGGGCTCAGCGCATCCACCAGGGCGTAGTCCCAGCTTCCCTTGGCGAGCAGCCGCTCGTTCATGTCGGGGCGGCTGCGCATGGTCTTGAGGGCGTTCGACTTGTGCCAGTTCGGCGAGCCCGGCCCTCCGGCCTCGACATAGTCCGGGTCCCAGCCGTTCTGGAACCAGACGATCCTGATCCCGGCCTTGCGGGCGGCAGCGACGGCCGTCGCGATCCGTCCGATCACCGGCCCGGTCGCCGAGACGTCGAACCCGGCGAGATCGAGATAACCGCCCTTCGTGGCATAGGCGTTCTGCATGTCGACGACGATGAGGGCCGTGGCCTCGGCAGCGAAGGCGATGGGTTCCGGCCGCGCGGGGAGGGTGATGCCGCCATGGCGTCCGGCTGCGTCGTGATAGCCGGCGATCATCACGCCACCTTCGCCATCGGCACCGCATCGGCGGTGACATGCGCCCGCGAGCGCATCAGCGGCTGGATGCGGGTGCCGTAGGCATCGAGCCCTTCGAGGAAATCGTCGAAGACCAGGAGCACGCCCTCGGTGCCGGGCACGGTGGCGACCTCGTCGAGCATGCGCGCCACCTCCGCGTAGGAGCCCACGAGGGTGCCCATGTTGATGTTCACCGCCGAGGTCGGGTCGGCCATCTGGCGCACGTTGGTGTCGGCCCCGGATTTTGTATCGGCCGCGCCCTGGACCCCGAGCCAGGCGATGGCCTCCTGATCCGCTCCCGCCTTGTAATGCTCCCAGGTGGCGCGGGCCTCCTCGTCGGTCTCGGCGGCGATGATCATGAACAGCACGTAGGAGGAGACGTCCCGGCCCGTCTCGGCCTTGGCGAGTTCCAGTCGCTCCACCGTGGGGGCGAAGGCTTTGGGCGTGTTCACGCCCTTGCCGAAGCAGAAATTGTAGTCGGCATATTTCGCCGTGAACGCCATGCCGGCGGCCGATTGGCCGGCGCAGATGATCTTCATCTCCGCCTGCGGCCGGGGCGAGAGCCGGCAATCGTCCATCTGGAAGAACTCGCCCTTGAGGTCGCAGGACCCCGTCTCCCACAAATCGCGCAGCACCTGGGCGTATTCGGAGAGGTATTCGTAGCGCCGCGAAAAGTACTCGTCGCCGGGCCACAGACCCATCTGCGAGTATTCAGGCCGCTGCCATCCCGTCACGAGGTTCAGCCCGAAGCGGCCGCCGGAGATGGAATCGATGGTGGAGGCCATCCGGGCGGTGATGGCGGGGGGCATGCACAGGGTGGCGGCGGTGGCGAAGAGCTTGATCCGGCTCGTCACGGCGGCGAGGCCCGCCATCAGCGTGAAGGATTCGAGGTTGTGGTCCCAGAACTCGGTCTTGCCGCCGAAGCCCCGCAGCTTGATCATCGACAGGGCGAAATCGAGCCCGTAGCCTTCGGCCTTGAGGACGACCTGCTTGTTCAGTTCGAAGCTCGGCTTGTATTGCGGCGCATTCTCCGACAGGAGCCAGCCGTTGTTGCCGATAGGAATGAAGACGCCGACATTCATGACAACCTCGCTGAGCTGGCAGAGATTGGACGATGGGATCCAATGCCGGTCAAGGTTGCGAACGGAGTGTACCGTGTTCGCCCCGTCCGATGGTGAACGGTAGCTGTTTGGACCATATGATCAAACTCTAAATCCAACAGATATAGGTGTTTGCCCAAACTCTCTCCGATTTGCCCGGTGGGGAGGCGGCGTCTGCTGAATTGCGGGGCGGATACGCGAATCTTCTCTTCCCATCCTCGTGACGTGACACGTTCTCGTGAGTCTTCCCTCTCGGACATTGCCTTCGGGAAGCATGCGGTCAGTAATCTGGAGGTATTCAAAACAACCACGGAGAGGAAACCCCATGCGGTACCCGATGCTCGGTGCTCTCGTCGCGATGCTGCTTCCGATGGCGGCCCATGCCGAGGGCGATGCTGCCGCCGGCGAGAAGGCGTTCGCGCCCTGCAAGGCCTGCCATGCCTTCGGCAAGAACGGCGTCGGCCCGGATCTGACGGGGGTTGTCGGACGCAAGGCGGCCTCCCTCGACGGGTATTCCTACTCGGCCCCGCTCAAGGCGTCCGGCCTCACCTGGGACGAGGCGAACCTGCACGAATGGCTGAAGAACCCGAAGGCCAAGGTGCCGGGGACGAAGATGGTGTTCGCCGGCTATCCCGACGACAAGAAGATCGATGACGTGATCGCGTATCTCGCCTCGAAGAAATAGGTTTTTCGGGGATCTCGCCGATGGGGCTCGCTTCCAGAGCGGGCTCCTGGACGCGAAATCCGCCGAGTGCCTATCGCAGGCCCAGCCCGGTGAGGATCAGGGCCTGCGTGCTCGCCACGGTGCTCTCGAAGAAGTCGGATTCGTCGAGGCTCCGGCCGGTGACCGCATCCACCTGGACCGCGAAATCGGCGTAGTGCTGGGTGATCGCCCAGATCGAAAAGATGAGGTGGTGCGGGTCGTGTGCACCGATGCGGCCCTGGTCGATCCAGCCGCGCAGGATCGCCGCTTTGCTTTCCACCAGCCCGCGCAGGGGGCCTTCGAGCTCGGCCCGCAGGAGCGGTGCGCCCTGGACGATCTCCAGGCAGAACAGCCGCGAGGCCTGCGGCGCATCCCGCGACAGGGTCAGCTTGGCGCGGATATAGGCCCGGATCGCGTCGGCGGGCTCGCTGTCCGCGTCGAAGGATTGCAGGGGATCGAGCCAGACGTCGAGGACGCGGCGCAGCACCGCCACGTAGAGCTCTTCCTTGGAGGGGAAGTAGTAGAGGAGGTTGGCCTTCGACAGGCCGGCCCGCTCGGCGAGCCGATCGACGCTCGCCCCGTGCAGGCCGAGCCCCGAGAACACCTCCAGTCCGGCATCGAGGATCGCCTCGCGCCGCGCCGCGCCGTCCTTGCGGCGACGGCGTTCGGGGGGCTTCTCGACGGTCGTTGGCACGGAGATGCGGTCCTGTCGGGTTTCGAAGAAGCGGCTGGGAACTCCACGGCCTCACGCGTTCCCCTCGTCCCGTCGGGGATACCGCTTCGAGGATGGAGTAGGAACGCCCGTTCCGTCCAGCGGGCGGGGGATCAGCCCGGCGGATGAGTGTTCATCCAATGCTCGGCGATATCGATCCGCCGCGCGACCCAGACGTCCTCATGGGCGGCGATATGGTCGAGGAAGCGGGCCAGCGCCGCGATCCGTCCCGGCCGCCCGACGAGGCGGCAATGCAGGCCCACCGACATCATCTTCGGCGCGGTCTCGCCCTCCGCGTAGAGCGCGTCGAACGTGTCGCGCAGGTAGGTGAAGAAGTGGTCGCCGGTGTTGAACCCCTGAAGGGCGACGCATTTCATGTCGTTGGCGTCCAGCGTGTAGGGCACCACGAGGCCGCGTCCGCTCGGCCCCTCGATCCAGTAGGGCAGGTCGTCGGCGTAGGAATCGGCGAGCCAGGTGAAGCCAGCCTCCACGCCGAGATCGAGGGTGTGGACCGAGGAACGGCCGGTGTACCAGCCCAGCGGCCGCTCGCCGGTGATCTCCGTGTGGATGCGGATCGCCTCGTCCATATGCGCCTTCTCCTCCTCGCGGGTGAAGTCGCGGTAGTCGATCCATTTCAGGCCGTGGCAGGCGATCTCCCAATCGGCCTCCTTCATGGCCGCGGCGATATCGGGATGGCGGGCGAGCGCCGTGGCGACGCTGAACACGGTGACGGGAACGTTCCGCGCCTGCAACAGCCGCCAGATCCGCCAGAAGCCCGCACGCGAGCCGTATTCGAACATCGATTCCATGTTCATGTGCCGCTGGCCCGGCCAGGGTTGGGCGCCGACGATCTCCGACAGGAACGCCTCCGAGGCAGCATCGCCATGCAGGATGCAGTTCTCGCCGCCCTCCTCGTAGTTGAGCACGATCTGCACCGCGATCCGCGCGCCGTTCGGCCAGCGCGGATGGGGCGGGTTGCGGCCGTAGCCGACGAGGTCGCGGGGATAGGTCACGGGGCCTGCCATGGGTGTCTTCGAGATTTGACGACGCCCCCGCATTCGACGCCGGAGCGAGGAGGCTGCGCAAGCCCCGGTACCAGGGCTTCGTATCGAGGTCGACGCAACTGTGAACGATGAGAGCATGAGCCGCTGCGTCTTTCCGCGGCCGCGGAGCGGAGCCCGGAATCCAGAACCGCTGCGAGTGCTGAATGTGGCCTTTGGGACTAAGCTCGCTTTTAGCGACTTGAAATGATGAAGAAGCTCGCTCGGAATCGAAATGACCGCCGCTAACCTTCGCGGCCTTGACCACGATACATCAGGTCGTTGACCCGTCGGGCAATCCGTGCGATTTGACCAGTATCGCGAGACGTATGAGTAGCACGCTCATCCTCGGGCATACCCCAAATCATCTAAGAACGACGCGCCCTTGCATCGCATGGGTCGAACAGGCGCGTCCAATCTCCTTTGCCGTGGTAGATCCACCCGAAGTTTTCAGGCCGTTCCTCATCCGAGGGCGGCCTTTTGCGTGTCCGAGGACCGACATATGCCTGCTCATCACAAATTCTCACTATCCACTGATTGCAAATCCGTAGCCTATGGGCTACGTGTTCTCGATATGGAGATTCGCCGCACCAACGAATTCGACCGTTGGCTGAAGGGGCTTCGCGATGTGCGCGCAAAGTCACGGATCGCGTTGCGCCTCGACCGTCTGGCCCAAGGCAATTCCGGCGATATCAAGCCTGTCGGCGAGGGAGTCAGCGAACTAAGGATCGATTATGGACCAGGCTATCGGATCTATGTCGTTCGTAGAGGCGAGGCTCTCGTTATCCTGCTGTGCGGTGGCGACAAGGGAGACCAGGTTCGCGACATCGCTCGGGCTAAGATGATCGCGCGGACTGTATGAGGGATCGAGTGATGACCACGACCCAGCCCTATGACTCGGCGGATTATCTCGACACAGATGAAGCTGTGGCCGAGTATCTGGCCGCCGCGTTCGAGGAGGGAGACGCCGCCCTCCTGCGGCATGCGCTCGGCGTCGCCGCGCGCGCTCATGGCATGACCCAGATCGCCAGAGAGACGGGTCTCTCCCGCGAGAGCCTGTACCGGGCCTTGTCCGACGAGGGCAATCCGAGCCTCGATACGACCATGCGCGTCTTGAAAGCCCTCAACCTGCGCTTGACGACGACGGTGGTCCCGGCGCCCTAGGAACCGGCCCGCGCATGGTCCTTGCCTGCCGACCGTCGCACCCCGCGACCAACACCCGAGGTTTCCCGTGCTCCTGACCCCGCGCGAAAAGGACAAGCTCCTGGTCGCCATGGCCGCCCAGGTCGCCCGCAACCGGCTCGCCCGCGGCGTCAAGCTGAACTATCCCGAAGCGATTGCGCTCATCACGGATGCCGTGGTGGAGGGCGCGCGGGATGGCCGCTCGGTCTCCGAACTGATGCAGGCGGGCGCCCATGTCCTCACCGCCGACCAGGTGATGGAGGGCATCGCCGAGATGATCCACGACATCCAGGTGGAGGCGACCTTTCCCGACGGGACCAAGCTCGTCACCGTCCACCACCCGATCCGCGGCGCGCCCTCGTCGGATGTGCCGGGCATTGTGACGACGCTTCCGGGCGAGATCGTCTTCAACGACGGCGCCCCGCGCACCCTGCTCACCGTGGCCAATGTCGGCGACCGGCCGATCCAGGTGGGCTCGCATTACCATTTCTACGAGGTGAATCCGGGCCTCACCTTCGAGCGCGAGAAGGCGAGGGGCCAGCGCCTCGACATCGCGCCGGGCACGGCGGTGCGGTTCGAGCCGGGCGCCACACGGGAGGTCTCCCTGGTGCCGCTGCTCGGTGCCCGGACGGTCTACGGATTCCGCGGTGACGTGATGGGGTCCCTATGACCGACGAGACATCCCGCCTGCGCGATGGCATCCTCCTCGTCACCCGTGCCGCCGAGTTCGCCGCGCGGCGTCACGTGGGACAGACCCGGAAGGGCGCGGCGCGCGAGCCTTACGTGAACCACCTCGCCGAGGTGGCCTCGCTCCTGGCCGCGACGGCCGAAGCGCCCGATGCCGATCTGGTGGCGGCGGGCTGGCTCCACGACACGGTGGAGGATACCGGGACGAGCCGCGAGGAGATCGAGCAATTGTTCGGTCGGCGCGTCGCCGAACTCGTGGCCGAGGTCACCGACGACAAGTCGCTGCCCAAGGCCGAGCGCAAGCGGCTCCAGGTCGAGCAGGCGCCGCACAAGTCGCCCGGCGCCCGCACCCTCAAGATCGCGGACAAGATCAGCAACCTGCATTCGCTCGTGGCGAGCCCCCCGGACGATTGGAGCGCGGAGCGCGTGGCGAACTACATCGATTGGGCGAAAGAAGTCGTTGCCGGCTGTCGCGGCGTCAACGCGGCGCTGGACGCTCTGTTCGACCGCGCCGTCGCAGAGGCACGAGAGGCCGCCTGATGTCCAACACACCCCGCCCCGCCTCCCTCGCCCGCTCGGCCTATGCCGACATGTTCGGCCCCACCACGGGTGATAAAATCCGTCTCGCCGACACCTCCCTCGTCATCGAGGTGGAGCGCGACCACACCACCTATGGCGAGGAGGTGAAGTTCGGCGGCGGCAAGGTCATCCGCGACGGGATGGGGCAGTCGCAGGTGACGAATGCCGATGGCGCGGTGGACACCGTCATCACCAATGCCGTGGTCCTCGACCATTGGGGCGTGGTGAAATGCGATGTCGGCATCGTGAAGGGGCGGATCTTCAAGCTCGGCAAGGCCGGCAACCCGGACATCCAGCCCGGCGTCGACATCATCGTCGGCCCCGGCACCGAAGTGATCGCCGGCGAAGGCAAGATCCTCACGGCCGGCGGGTTCGACAGCCACATCCACTACATCTGCCCGCAGCAGATCGAGGAGGCCCTGTGCTCGGGCGTCACCACCATGCTCGGCGGCGGCACCGGCCCGGCGCACGGCACCTTCGCCACCACCTGCACCCCCGGCCCCTGGCATCTCGCCCGGATGATCGAGGCGGCGGATAGCTTCCCCATGAACCTCGCCTTCGCCGGCAAGGGAAACGCCTCGCGGCCCGAGAGCCTCGTCGAGATGGTCCGCGCCGGCGCCTGCGCCCTGAAGCTCCACGAGGATTGGGGCACCACGCCCCAGGCCATCGACACCTGCCTCACGGTGGCCGACCTGCATGACGTGCAGGTGATGATCCATTCCGACACGCTCAACGAATCCGGCTTCGTCGAGGACACGATCCGCGCCTTCGCGGGGCGGACCATCCATGCCTTCCACACGGAAGGGGCGGGGGGCGGCCACGCGCCGGACATCATGAAGGTGGCGGGGCTGATGAACGTGCTTCCGTCCTCCACCAACCCGACGCGGCCGTACACGAAGAACACCATCGACGAGCATCTCGACATGCTCATGGTCTGCCACCACCTCGACCCGGCGATTCCCGAGGATCTCGCCTTCGCCGAGAGCCGCATCCGCAAGGAGACCATCGCGGCCGAGGACATCCTGCACGATATCGGTGCGCTCTCGATGATGTCGTCGGACAGCCAGGCCATGGGCCGGGTCGGCGAGGTCGTCATCCGGACCTGGCAGACGGCGGACAAGATGAAGCGCCAGCGCGGGAGCCTGCCGGGCGACGCCTCCGGCAACGACAACCTGCGCGCCCGCCGCTACATCGCGAAATACACGATCAATCCGGCCATCGCGCATGGCGTCTCGGCCCATGTCGGCTCGGTGGAGGCGGGCAAGCTCGCCGATCTCGTGCTGTGGACCCCAGCCTTCTTCGGGGTGAAGCCCGACCTTGTCATCAAGGGCGGCATGATCGCCACTGCGCCGATGGGCGACCCCAACGCCTCGATCCCCACGCCCCAGCCGGTGCATTACCGCCCGATGTTCGGGGCGATCGGCCGGTCGCCCTTCGCCACCGCGCTCACCTTCGTCTCGAAGGCCGCCATCGAGGACGGGCTCGGCGAGAGGCTCGGGGTGCAGAAGCGGCTCATCGCCGTGGAGAACGTGCGCGGCGGCATTTCGAAGAAGAGCATGATCCTCAACGACGCCACGCCGGACATCGAGATCGACGCGGAGACCTACGACGTGCGCGCCGATGGCGAGCTCCTGGTCTGCGAACCGGCCGAGGTGCTGCCGATGGCCCAGCGGTATTTCCTGTTTTGAGCTCTTCCCTGATCCGCGCCACGAAAGTGATCCGCCGAGACGCGCTCTCGGGCGAGATCGTCGACCGCATCGTCCTCGACCATGGCGACCGGCATCGCCGCCGCATGGCCATGCGCGGGGTCGGCGGACTGTCCTTCCTGCTCGACCTGCCCGAGCCGACGGTCCTCGACGACGGTGACGCCCTGGTGCTGCAGGATGGCCGCCTCGTCTGGGTCGAGGCGGCGCCCGAGCGGCTGCTGGAGATCCGGGCCGCCGACGATCTCGCCCTCAAGCGCCTGATCTGGCACATCGGCAACCGGCACATCCCGGCCGAAATCGGCGCGGACGCGGTCCATATCGCCTACGACCACGTGCTGGCCGAGATGGTGCGGGGCTTAGGGGGAACGGCCGAGCCGGTGGAGCGTCCGTTCCGGCCCGAGGGCGGGGCCTATGCCGGCGAGGCTGCCGGGCACCACCACGGGCATGGCCATGCCCACGAACATGCTCACGATCATCCTCATCCTCATCCGCACAGCCACGGCACGGTGTCCGGTTGAGCCTCGTCCTCTGCCCCCATCCTCTGCCCCATGGGCCGCTGGCGGTTCGGGCTTCCGGGGAAGGGCGCCCGGTACGATGAGGGGCGAACCCTCGATGATCGACACCGTTCGGCTCATGGCCTGGCTCTCGCCGGGCTATCCGGTCGGGGCCTATGCGTATTCGCATGGGCTCGAATGGGCCGTGGAATGCGGCGATGTCGGCGGCGAGGCCTCGCTGCTCGCATGGCTCGGCGACGTGCTCGAACGGGGCGCGGTGCGAAACGACCTGATTCTTCTGGCCCATGCCCATGCCGCCGCCGAGGCGGGGGACGTCCCGGTGCTGATGGAGGTCAACGACCTCGCCGTCGCCCTCGCGCCCACGCGCGAACTCCACCTCGAGACGACCCAGCAAGGCCGCAGCTTCGTTGACGCCACCCGCGCCGCCTGGGGAAGCGCGGATCTCGACCGGTTGAGCGAGGCGCTGCCCGGCGAGGTGGCCTACCCGGTGGCGGTCGGGCTCTCGGCCGGCGCCCATCGCATGGCGCTCGCCCCGGTGCTCGCCGGGTTCGGCCTCGCCTTCCTGCAGAACCTCGTTTCGGCGGCGCTGCGCTGCGCGCCCATCGGCCAGAGCGCCGGCACGCGGGTGATCGCGTCCCTCACCCCTCGGGTGGCGGGTTTGGCCGCAACCATCCCGCCCCTGAGCCTGGACGAGATCGGCAGCGCGACACTGCGCCTCGATCTCGGCTCGGCCCGGCACGAGACCCAGTATTCTCGGATCTTCCGCTCGTGAAAGACCCCGTCATGACCTCACTGAACGGCCACTCACCGAACGGCCCCTTGCGCGTCGGCATCGGCGGCCCTGTCGGCTCCGGCAAGACCGCCCTGATGGAACAGCTCTGCAAGCGCTTCCGCGATCGCTTCGAGATCTGCGCCATCACCAACGACATCTACACCAAGGAGGATGCCCGTATCCTCACCGTGGCCGGCGCCTTGCCCGAGGAGCGGATCATGGGCGTCGAGACCGGCGGCTGCCCGCATACGGCGATCCGCGAGGACGCCTCGATCAACCTCGCGGCGGTGGCCGAGATGCGCCGACGCTTCCCGAAGCTCGACCTGATCCTGATCGAATCCGGCGGCGACAACCTCGCGGCGACCTTCTCGCCGGAACTCGCCGACCTCACCCTCTACGTCATCGATGTCGCCGGCGGCGAGAAGATCCCACGCAAGGGCGGCCCCGGCATCACCCGGTCCGATCTCCTCATCGTCAACAAGACCGACCTCGCCCCCATGGTCGGCGCCGATCTCGGGGTGATGGAGGCGGATACCCGGCGCATGCGGGGCACGCGGCCCTACGTGTTCTCCTCCCTGCGCGAGGGGCACGGCGCCGACACGGTGGCCCGCTTCATCGTCGAGGCCGGCGGACTGGGATAGGTTCCGGGAGTCATCCCACCCACGACCTCATCCTGAGGCGGCGCAGCGCAGCGGAGCCCTCGAAGGAGGTGTCCAGGGAGCGCCAGTCAGGCTGGAGCCCTTCTTCGAGGCCGCTTCGCGGCACCTCAGGATGAGGAATTCGGGTAGGAAGACGTCGTGGGAGCGAGCCCGCCCCCGTCCCCTCGAGGTCCTCCCACGTGACGACACCCCTTTTCGCCCGCGAGGGTTCCGTGCGGGAAGTCTTCCTCGCCTTCCTCAAGCTCGGGCTCACCGCCTTTGGCGGCCCGATCGCCCATCTCGGCTACTTTCGCGAGGAGTTCGTGCACCGTCGGCGCTGGCTCGACGAGGCGGCCTATGCGGATCTCGTGGCCCTGTGCCAGTTCCTGCCCGGCCCGGCATCGAGCCAGGTCGGGTTTTCCCTCGGCCTGATGCGGGGAGGGGGATTGGCCGGTGGGTTGGCGGCCTGGTCCGCCTTCACCCTGCCCTCGGCGCTCCTTCTCGTGGCCTTCGCCTATGGCGCCGGTGCCCTCGGCGGCCCGGTCGGATCGGGCATCGTCCACGGGCTGAAGCTCGTCGCCGTGGCGGTGGTGGCGCAGGCGGTCTGGGGCATGGGCCGCAGCCTCGCGCCCGATGTCACCCGCGCGTCCATCGCCTTTTCCGCTCTCTGCCTCGTCACGGCACTCGCTGGATCGGCGGGGCAGGTCGTTGCCATCGCGGCGGGAGCCATGGCCGGCCTCGTCCTGTGCCGGCAGGCGGCCGGAGTGCCGGGCCAGCCGCTCCGCTTCCCGGTCTCGCGCCGGGCCGGCAGTCTCGCACTCCTCCTGTTCGGCCTGCTCCTCGTTCTACCTTCGCTCCTGGCCGAAGTTCTGGCCTCGCAGGGGCTCGCCATGTTCGATGCGTTCTACCGCGCGGGCGCCCTCGTCTTCGGCGGAGGCCATGTGGTGCTGCCGCTCCTGCGCACGGCTCTGGTCGAGACCGGCTGGATCGGCCCGGATGCATTCCTGGCCGGCTACGGCGCGGCCCAGGCCGTGCCGGGGCCGCTTTTCACCGTCGCGGCCTATCTCGGCGCTGTCCTCGGGCCTGAGCCGAACGGTCCGGCCGGGGCCGTCATCGCCCTGGTTGCGGTCTTCCTGCCGGGCCTGCTCCTGGTCTACGGCGCGCTGCCGTTCTGGGATGCGTTCCGCGCGAAGCCTTTGGCGCAGGCGGCCATGCGGGGCGCCAACGCGGCAGTGGTCGGGATCCTCGCCGCTGCCCTCTACGATCCGCTCTGGACAGGCGCCGTCCTCGGCCCGCGTGATTTCGCCCTCGCCGCCGGCGCGTTCCTGCTCCTGACGATCGGCGCGGCCCCGCCTTGGATCGTCGTCGTGCTGACAGCCGCCTCGGGGGCCGGCTTCGCGGTTCTCGGAGGCTGAGGCCCCCTCAGTCCCATCCGGTCGATTCAGGAGGGGGCCGTAGGATGGAGCCTGGAAAAAGTCATCCCTCGCAATTCGCGGCGAGCAGCGCCAGAATGCGCTGGAAACCCTGATACTGCGCCATGCTGGACGGGTGCCGGATTTCAGCCGCATCGGGGAGGATGCCGGCAAATCCCGATCCGGTATCGGCGACGAAGGGGCGCGGGCCGACATGGACGCCCATCCGGTTGGTCACGTCGACCTCGCCGCAGACGGCGCCCGCCTTGCCCGGTCGCAGCCGGGAATAGCGTGCCTCGGCCGGGCTCTTGAGCCCCTTGCCCAGCAGCGCCGTCGTGGCGGCGGTGACCTCCGCTCCCACCGTCGCGTCGGATCCGTCGGTGATGGTCTGCGCCGTGGCGGGCACGGCGGCGAGAAGGACGACGGACACGCAGACGGTCCGGATCATGACGCCTTCGCCACCACTTCGATGTCGCGGTCCATCCCGCTCTCGACCTTGAACTCGCGGGTGTAGACCTGCCCGTCATGGCGGGCGATGAGAACGTAGTCTCCCTCGGCCAGGGTCACCTGCGGGAAGGCGCCGATCGCTTCGCGGATCGTGTCGCCGCCCGGCGTCAGGACGCTGAAGGCGGTGCCGGCGAAGGCCTCTGCCCCGGGCGCGGCCACGAGCTTGAGGGTCACCGTGGCGGCCCGGTGGTTGAGGGTGGCGTCGGTGACCTTGCCGTTCTCCACCTTGAGGTCGGCACGCTGGATCGCGTTCGATTCCCCATAGTTCGAGACCACGTGGTAGGTCCCCTCCGGCAGGCGGATCAACTCGCCCGCCTTGACGCCGCTGCGCACGAGGCGCCCTTCCGAATTGGTGCCGATGGGCACGAAGACCGAAAAGGCGAGTTCGGCGGGGGCGATCTTCATGTCGCCGATGGCACCAGAGAGCTTGAGCGCCCCCGCGGTGATCGTCAGGCGGTCGCTGAGTGCCGCGCCCGCCATGGTGATGCGCTTCGAGGCGCTGGCGAAGCCGTAGGTGACGGTGGCGACGTAGGTGCCGGGTGCCAGGGTGAAGCTCGGATCCGCCGCCTCGGACCGCGCGACGATGTTCGGCCGCACCCCGTCGGACCGGTCCTCGTAGATGCGCCAGGCGAGGCCGGACCGTACAGGCTGGTTGCTGCCCGCGAACAGGGCGGTGAGGGCGAGCGGTGCCTCGCCCTCGACAGGTGGGCTCGGCAATTGCGGTCCCGTGATCGAGGGGGAGGGCAGGGCCGGACCGTTGCGACCGCCGAACGGGTCGCGCTCCTGCGCCTGCGTCGGAAACGCCGCCATCGCCATGGCTCCCGTCACCGCGAGCGCGCGCATTACCGGTCCCATCCGCTATCTCCTTCACGGCGCCACCATGCACGGGGCCGCCATGCATGTCGGCGATTGCCAAGCTGCGGACCGCACGGCATGTTTTCGCGCCCGGCGCTCTCCCGCCGAGAGCGACGGCCCGCTTTGGAACCGGACCGTGGCGGCTCCAAGGCCAAAGCCCTTCGAGGTCGAGGCTCGTTCCGAGGCAATAACTCCTTCCGGGGCCGAAGCTCTTCGCCTGGGCTTGGATTTCCGCCGCTTCCCTTCTTCGCGCCGAACAGGTTCCATGGACAGCACATCCGACACTTTCCGGAACGACACGATCGACCTCCTTCGCGTCCGCCGTTCGGTTCCGCCGGTCAATCTCGATGGGCCGGGTCCGAGCACCGAGGAGCTCGATGCGATTCTCACCATCGCGTCCCGCGTACCGGACCACGGCAAGCTCAGCCCCTGGCGCTTCCTGGTGATCGAGGGCGATGCCCGCCTGCGCGTGGGTGAGACCATCGCGGAGGCCTATGCGGCGGACCACCCGGAGGCCGATCCGAAGCGCCTCGATCTGGAGCGCCACCGCCTCGCCCACGCCCCCCTCGTGGTCGCGGTCGTCTCCAGCGCCGCCCCCCATGTGAAGATCCCGGAATGGGAGCAGGTGCTGTCGGCCGGTGCCGTGTGCATGAACCTCGTCGTCGCGGCCAATGCCGCGGGCTTCGCCACTGCCTGGCTGACCGAGTGGTTCGCCTATGACCGCCGCATTCTCGACGTCCTCGGCCTCGATCCGCGCGAGAAACTCGCGGGCTTCATCCATCTCGGCCGTGCCCGCGAGGTTCCGGGCGATCGCCCGAGACCGGCCCTGGCCGACATCGTCACCCGGATCTGAGCCGCGCCATGCATTACGATTCCGAGAACCGCACCCTGCCGCACAACCCGCTGAAGGCCCTGGTCGCCCCCCGGCCCATCGGCTGGATCAGCGCGATGAACAAGCAGGGGCAGGTCAACCTCTCCCCCTATTCCTACTTCAACGCCGTCGCTACCGGCCCCGACATGGTGATGTTCTCGTCCTCAGGCCGAAAGGATGCGATGACCTTCGCGGAGGAGGGCGGGGAGTTCGTCTGCAACTTCGCCACCTACGATCTGCGCGACGCCATGAATGCCACCTCGGCCCCCCTCGCCCGGGGCGACAGCGAGTTCGTGGCGGCCGGGCTGACTCCGGTGCCATCGCGCAAGGTGCGTCCGCCACGGGTCGCCGAGTCCCCCGCCGCCTTGGAATGCCGGTGGCTCCAGACCGTGCCCCTGACACCTCTCGACGGCAGCGAAGCCAACCACTTCCTAGTGATCGGGCAGGTTGTGTCGATCTATGTCGACGATGCCTTCATCAAGGACGGCCGGGTCGATACCGGCGCCATGCATCCTCTCATGCGGGGAGGATATTTCGATTATTTCAGTGTTACCGACGACGCGCGTTTCGAGTTGAAGCGTCCGCCCGGAGCAGGTCAGTAGCCTCGGTTCGGCCAGTCTCCCACCAACGGCGCAAGCTGAGCCATGACGAGAGTGGCCGGGGTCTGCTTCGTGTCAAAGTGGGAACCAAGATGAGGGGCAAAGCCTTAATGGGCCGAGCCGTCGTTCGGCGACTCCTTTCCGCGAAACGCCTGAGGGGGCGCTCGCACAGGTAGTCCTATCATGTTCCTCAAGTTCACCGCACCGCTTCTGCTGGCCGCTACTCTCGCGACGCCGGCTCTGGCGCAAACGACGACCCGGCCGCCCACCATGCTGATCCATGGCAATTACTGCGGGCCCGGCAACAATGCCCCACTCCCGCCCATCGACGCCCTCGATGCGGCCTGTGCCCGGCACGACGCCTGCACGCCGGATGGCGGGCTGCCCAGCAAGGCCTGCAACCTGCGCCTTCAGCGCGAGGCCGAAGTCATCTCCCGGAGCCCGCGCCAGCCGGACGACATCCGCTCCCTCGCCGGTCTGATCTCGGTGGGCGCTTCGATGATGCTGGCGGATACGGGCTCACGCTCCACCCCCGACGTAACGGCCGTCCCCGTCAGCCACGACATCGTCTCGCCCGAAGCGCAGCGTGCTCCGACCGCTCGGACCCTGCCGGCGGATGAGGACGGCGAAGCCGCCGAATAGGCTGGCCCCGACGCGCCTGAACGATGAAGCGCCTTCTTGCCGGCACCGTCATCTCTCCGTGGACGGTGCCGGGGCGCGACCGCCGAAAGCGGTGACGAATCCGGCCTGATCCGGTTCGAGAACGAGCTTCGCTTCGAATCCATCGCTCCACGCAGCATCGACCTCGTCTGCGAAGTCGCCCCACGGCGGGCATGCCGCGTCGATCGCGGCGACCCTCGCTGCGGCGGCGGCGAGACGAATGAGGGAGCGGACCTGAGCGAGGGGCGGTCTCAGCGCGCCGCCGCGATCACGGGTGGTGAGCGCCCCGATCTCGGCCCTGATGGCCTCGGCGTCCCAGGCGATACCGGCGAGACGCCCACTCGCATCCGCGAGGGTATGCGAGGTCAGGGCGCCTCGGGCCGTCTCGATGAGAGGGAGGATCTGCGTCGACCCGTCGGCCAACCCATGTATCGCTTCATCGACGGCGAGCCGCGCACCGAGGCGCATGACGTCGCGGACGCCTTCGCAGCGGGACAGCACGATGCCGTGCGGCGCCATGGCCATCATCGCCGGGAGGTCACGTTCCAGTTCCCCCGAGCGTAGGTAGATCAGCGGTGCGCTCTGCTTGCGGTCGAGGAAGTAATCCGGCGATGAGAGACCGGTGACATCCACGATCAGCGCATGCGCGCCGCTCGCTATCGCCGTCGCGATGGCCCCTGAATCCCCAGGGACGATCAGGAATGCGCGCATGACGGCCTCTCCCGTATTCCGGCGCGGGACGTCCGATCGCTGCCGATCACCTTCATGAAACCGGTCCCTGGCTACGGCCCATGCGCTCGGCGAGGAAATCCACCAGGACCCGGATGCGGGCGGGCATGGCCGGCCCGCCGACGAACACCGCATGGATCGCCTCGCGGTCCTGGGGATTGTACGCCTCCAGAAGCGGCACGAGGCGGCCCGCCGCGAGATCCTCCGAGATATGGAAGGTGCCGACACGGGTGACGCCGATGCCCTGCAGGGCGAGTTGCACCAGGGTCTCGCCATTATTCGCCGCGATGTTGCCGCGCACCGCCAGGAGGTGGTCGCGCCCGTCTTCGCGGAACGGCCAGCCCGGCTCGATCCGGCGGAAGTTGAAGTCGAGGCAATTATGGCCGGCTAGATCCCCCGGAACCCGTGGCGTGCCGGCCCGGGCGAGATAGGCGGGTGAGGCCACGACCATTCGCCCGGTCTCGCCGAGGCGCCGGGCGGTAAGGGGGCTGTCGGCCAGCGGCCCGAACCGGATCGCGAGATCGGTCCGCCCGCCGCTCACATCGGCGATCTCGTCGCTGAGGTCGATCTCCACCACGATCCCCGGATGGCGGGCGACGAAATCGCCGATGAGGGGAACCACCACACGCCTGCCATGGGCCATCGAAGCGCTGACGCGGACCCGGCCGCGCGGGCAGCCCTGGTCGGCGATCTGTGCTTCGGTCTCGTCGAGATCGGCGAGGATCCGCCGCGCCGCCCGGGCATAGGTCTCGCCCTCGGCGGTGAGGTGCAGGGAGCGTGTGGTACGCACGAGGAGCCGGACGCCGAGCCGGGATTCGATGCGTGCCACCACCCGGCTCACGGCCGAGGGGGTGAGGCCGAACCGGCGCGCGGCCGCCGACAGGCTACCCTCCTGAGCCACGGCGAGGAAGACCGCCATGTCTCCGGCCCGGTCGACCTTGTCGCGCAGCATTGATGCCTCCGGCGCACGGATGTTGGTCCCAGCACGATACTACCAGGGAGAAGCGGTATCCGCCATGTGCTGTTCCGGAACAGACGGAAAGCACGAATCATGAGACTCAACCTTCCCCTGCTGGCGCTGTCGGCCGGTGCCTTCGGCATCGGCGTCACCGAGTTCACGCCGATGGGCATGCTGCCGCTGATCGCGAACGACCTGCAGGTCTCGATCCCGGCGGCGGGTCTCGTCGTCAGCGCTTATGCGATGGGCGTGCTCATCGGTGCACCGTTGATGACGCTGGCCTTTGCCCGGATGCAGCGCCGCCGCCTGCTCGTCGGATTGATGGGCATCTTCACTCTCGGCAACCTCCTCTCGGCGGTGGCCGACAGCTATACGATGTTGATCGTCGCCCGCCTCGTCACGTCCCTGAACCATGGCGCGTTCTTCGGGGTCGGGGCGGTGGTGGCGGCGGGCATCGTGCCGCCCGAGCGCCGCGCCGCTGCCGTCGCCGCGATGTTCTCGGGGCTCACCATCGCCACCATCGGCGGCGTGCCGCTGGCGGCTTGGGTCGGGGAGATGCTCGGCTGGCGCGCGGCTTTCTGGGGCATCGCTGCGGTGGGGGCCGTGGCCATGCTGTCGCTGCGCCTGGCTCTGCCGCCCCTCGAGGCCGAGGCCGGTGGCGACATGCGGGCCGAACTCCGCGTCCTGATGCGGGGGCCGGTGCTCGCTGCCCTCGCCCTCACCGTGCTCGGGGCGAGCGCCATGTTCACGGTATTCACCTACATCGTGCCGATCCTGCGGATCGAGACGGGAGCCGCGACGCCGTTCGTGACGGCGATGCTGGTGCTCTACGGAATCGGCCTCACCGTGGGCAACTGGGCCGGCGGGCGCTTCGCCGATCGCTCGGTGGACGGCACACTCGTGGCCTCCCTGGCCGGCTTGGTGGCAGTGTTGGTCCTTTTCGCCTGGGGCATGCGCTGGGAGATCCCGGCCGCCATCCTGATCTTCCTCTGGGGCGTCGCCAGCTTCGCCCTGGTGCCGCCGCTGCAGATGCGGGTGATGGAGAGGGCACAGGACGCGCCCAACCTCGCCTCGGCCATGAATGTCGGTGCATTCAACCTCGGCAACGCCATCGGTGCCGCCCTCGGCGGAGGCGTGATCGATGCGGGCCTCGGCTATCCGGCCGTCCCCCTCGCCGGGGCTGCCATGGCCGCTGCCGGCCTCGCGATGCTGGTGGCCCTGCGCCGGGGGCGGCGCGGGTTGGCGGAACCCGTATCGTCCTGAAACTTATACAGGTTCGGGACGGCGCGAGTGGCGGTTTCTTTAACCTTTATTTACCATAACCGGAACAGATTAAGGCTTAGGCCGACATCGTCAGGTCCGCCTGCAGCCGGACGGTCATGTTCCTCTTCACGACGCCCCCCGCCAGCACTCGCGAGACCGGCCTCGGCCGGGACGCGGGCACGCGGAACGGGGCGACCACGGGAACGGCCGCCGGATCGGCTTCGGCGGGCGTGGTCGATGCGATCCGCAGCGGCGCGCGCAGCACCGGCACCGAATTCGACTACCTTCTCGCCACGGCCAAGCGAGAATCCTCCCTCGACCCGTCGGCCAAGGCCGCCACGTCCTCGGCCACCGGGCTGTTTCAATTCATCGAACAGACCTGGCTCGGGACGATGAAGAATGCGGGGCCCAAGCTCGGCCTCTCGGCCTATGCCGACGCCATCACCGCCCGGCCCAACGGCACCTATGCGGTCGAGGACGCCACCACCCGCCAGACCATCCTGGATCTGCGCCGTGACCCTGCGGTGGCGGCCACCCTGGCGGGCGCCCTGACCCAGCGCAACGGCGAGGCGCTCACCGCCGCCCTCGGGCGCGAGCCGACCGGCGGCGATCTCTACGCCGCCCATGTTCTCGGTGCACGGGGGGCGGCGACCCTGATCGGCACCGCCCAGGCGAGTCCGGCGCGCGCCGCCGCCCTCGACATGCCGGAGGCGGCCGCCGCCAACAGGAGCCTGTTCTACGACAAGACCGGCCGCCCTCGTGGAGCCGCCGAACTCTACGCGCTCCTGTCCGCCAGCCAATCCGCGTCGCGGCCCGCTCCCACGGCCCTGACGGGTGCCGCAGCCGAGCCGGCCTCCACCACCGATCCCGTCTCCGCCTATGCGGCCATCGATGGCGGCGGATTGCGGGCCCTGTTCCAGACCGACAAGCGCCAGGGGGCGATGTCCGAGGGGGTCGCCCGCCTCTGGCAGGGCAGGGCCACGTCACCGTCGCCGGAGCCGACGCGCAGCGCGCCGACCTATTTCCCGCGCTCGGACGGGACGGGAGAGACGGCCTCCGTGACGGCCGCAATCCCCGCGGAGCCGGCGAAGGTCGCGGCGACGGCCTCGCCCACCGCCGCCACGGCCACCGCCCTCGTCGGCGCACCGCTGCCCCCGCGCCGGCCCGCCGAATTCACTGCCGCCGCCCCGTCGGCCGGACCCTTCGCCTCCAAACCTCTCGATCTCTCACTCTTCGCGACCCGGAGCGGTCAATGATCATCCGCCAATTCCTGTTTTGGACCCGTGACGCTTCCATCGACCGTCGCGCGGAGGCCGCGGCGGCGCTGACCCGGGCCTATCTCTATGGCGGCCTCGATGCCGGGGCGGCGCGCGACGCGCAATCGGCGATCCTGGCGCTTCTCGACGATCCGGCCCTCACCGTGCGTCGGGCCCTGGCGCAGGCCTGCGCCGGTTGCGCGACTGCACCCCGCTCGCTGGTCGTGGCTTTGGCGGGCGACCATCCCGACATCGCCGCCCTTGTGCTACGGCGCTCCTCCGTCCTGACCGATGAGGATCTCGTCGACGGCATCGCCGTCGGCTGCGAGACCACCCGCACCGCCATCGCCGCCCGGCTCGGCCTCTCCCACGCGGTGGCCGGCGCCATGGCCGAGATCGGCGGCGTCCCTTCGCTCACCACCCTTGTGCGCAACCGCAGCGCCCGCATCACCACCGGCAGTCTGCTGCGCATGGTGGAGCGGCACGGCGGCGATGCCGGCCTCAGGAACGCCCTGACGCTACGGGCCGACCTGCCCCTCGAAGTGCGGCAGGCCGTCACCGCCCGTGTGGCGGCATCGCTCTCGGCCTTCGCCATCGCCTCGGGCTGGCTCACCCCGGCGCGCGGGGAGCGGGCGAGCCGCGAGGCCCTGGAGCGCAGCACCCTGGAGGTAAGCGCCGGTGCCGACGGGGCGGATCTCGCGCGCCTCGTGAGCCATCTCCGCATCCGGGAACAGCTCAATGCCGGCCTGATCCTGCGGGCGATCCTGTCGGGCCGCATGGCCTTCGCGGAGGCGGCGCTGTCCGATCTCACCGGCCTGAAGGCCGACCGCGTGGCTGGGCTGATGCACGACCCCTCCGCCTCGGGCTTCGCGGCCCTCCACCGCCGCGCCGGATTGCCGCCCGTCCTGCTGCCCGCCTTCGTCGCCGCGCTCTCGGCCTGGCGCGAGGCCGGTTTCCAGGCCGAGCCGGGCCAAGCCAAAACCAGCCAAGCCAAAACCAGCCAAGCCAAAACCAGCCAAGCCAAAACCAGCCAAGCCAAGCCCGGGAATGCCAGCCTGTCGCGCCGGATGATCGAACGCGCCCTCACCGCCTGCGAGACCATGCCGCTCGCCGAGGCGCAGAGCGTCGTCGCGCTTCTGGCTCGCTACGAGGCCGAGGCCGCCCGCGAGGAGGCCCGCGTCGCAGCCAAGGCCATGGAGGAAATGGCCAGCCGGGAGCCCCGGACACGAATGCAGATCCTCGACGCCGAATGGCGCCTGGCGCAGCAGCTCGTCTCTCCCCGGCCGGCCCAACCCGTGCCGCTGGCCCTCCAGCCCGTCCGCATCGACGCCGTCACCATCGAGCAGGGGCAGGCGATGGAATCCGTGCTCGATGCCCTGTCCGACGGGCTCAGGGCGAGTGTGCGCGAGGCGAGGGCGCAGGTCCACCCGCTCGCCGCCGCGCCGATCGATCTGACTGGCCACGACCTCGTGACGATCGACGTGCCCTCCATCGTCGTGTCCCAGCCGGAATTCGACATCGTACCCGACCCCGTGCGGATCGAAATCGGCGTATCGCCGACCCACGAGGCCGATGCGATCCTGGATGCGATCCCCGGCGCCCTGATCGCCAGCTACCGCGCCGACCGCGACCGAATGCGTCTGGCAGCCTGACCCGACGGGGTGCGACCGGCCTCCGCCTGCCGTCGCCCCTTCGCCCTCATCCGGCTATGAGGGCGGCATGACAGGCACCGACACCAGAGCCCTTCTTTCCGGCCTCGCCCCCGTGGCTGCCCTGGTAGGCTCGATACTCTCCCTCGTGATCGGCACCTCCTTCGCCAAACAGCTGTTCCCGGTCATCGGCGCGGAGGGCACCTCGGCCTACCGCGTCACCCTGGCGGCGGTGCTGCTGCTCGCCGTATGGCGGCCCTGGCGCCGGTCGCTCAGCCGTCGCGCTGCCGGTGTGGTGGTGCTCTACGGGTTCGTGCTCGGCTGCATGAACCTGCTGTTCTACCTCTCCCTGCGGACGATCCCGCTGGGGCTCGCCATCGCCATCGAGTTCGTCGGGCCTCTCACGGTGGCGGTGGCCTCGTCGCGGCGCGCCGTCGATCTGGTCTGGGTGGTGCTCGCTCTGCTCGGCCTTTGCCTGTTGCTGCCCCTGGATCGGGCGAGCGCCGGCCTCGATCCCCTCGGCGTCGCCTTTGCGCTGGGCGCCGCCCTGTGCTGGGCGCTCTACATCCTCGTCGGCCAAAGGGCGGGGCACCTGCCCGGCGGGCAGGCGGTCGCCCTCGGCATGAGCGTGGCGGCCCTGGTCATCCTGCCCTTCGGCATTGCCGGCGCGGGCACGGCGCTGCTTTCGCCCTCCATCGTCGTGGCCGGCCTCGCCGTGGCGATCCTGTCGAGCGCGATCCCGTATTCCCTGGAGATGGTGGCGCTGCGGGGCCTGCCGCGCCAGACCTTCGGCATCCTGCTCAGTCTCGAGCCGGTCTGCGGCGCGCTCGCCGGTTACCTCATCCTCGGGGAGCGTCTCACGCCCCTGCAGGGAGCGGCCATCGCCTGCATCATGACGGCCTCGGTGGGCAGTACGATTGGCGCCTACCGGGCGAAGCGGGCGGATCCGAACCGATCGGCATGAACGAGAAAACGTATGTGATGCAGGTATTTGCGAGATTTTATTCTCGCGGCTGATGAGATGAGCGCTGACACTTGAGACGACTGGAAAAGGCGCTGGTTGTGACAGGTACGCTCACGCGAGACGCACCGATCGCGGCAGGAAAGGCCGTGTCCCGTCCCCGAGCTCTTGCGGGCGTTCCTGTATATGCCGCCGGCGTATCAGCCGAACTGTTCGCGAAGAATCCGCTCGTCCAGGCTGTGGCCGGGATCGTGGAGGAGGGTGAGGTCGGTCTTGAGGTCGAGCCAGGTCTCCACGGTGCAGACCCGGCGGAACTCGGTGTGGTCGGCCACTGCCGCCACCGGGCGATGCGCCGCGTCGAGCACTTCCACATGGATGCGGGCGTGATCCGGTAGCAGGGCTCCGTGCCAGCGCCGGGGGCGAAAGGCCGAGATCGGTGTCAGCGCCAGAAGCCGAGAATTCAGGGGCAGGATCGGACCGCCCACCGAGAGGTTGTAGGCGGTGGAGCCGGCGGGCGTCGCGCAGAGCACGCCGTCGGCGATGAGCTCGGGCAGGCGCACATGTCCGTCCACCGAGATCTTGAGCTTGGCGGTCTGGTGCGTCTGGCGCAGCATGTAGACTTCGTTGATGGCCCGCGCCGTGTGCCGGCGCCCTTCCACGTCCACCGCCTCCATCATGAGCGGGTGGATGGTGCTGCGCTTGGTGCTCTCCAGCCGTTCGAGGAGGTTGTCCTCACGGTACTCGTTCATCAGGAAGCCGACGGTGCCGCGGTTCATGCCGTAGATCGGTATGCCGGCCAGCATGAAGCGGTGCAGCGCCTGCAGCATTAGCCCGTCGCCGCCGAGCGCCACGATCACGTCGGCTTCTTCGGGGGCGACGCTGTCGTAGCGCCGCATCAGCGTATCCGCCGCACCGCGCGCATCGGCGGTGGGGCTCGCGATGAAGGCGATCCTCTGGAAGCGCCGCGCCATGGGTGATCGTCCGCTCGTGTTGACGCCGGGCTCGACCGCGCGCCTCATTCCGCTCGGAACAGGCCGCAGACCGGGAGACCCATAGCATGGAGCGTCCGCTTCTCGTCTACACCACCTTTCCCGATGCCGAGACGGCGCTCGCCATCGGCGAGGAACTGGTGCGCGCGCGGCTCGCCGCCTGCGTCAACGTCCTGCCGGGAATGCGGTCGGTCTATGCCTGGAAGGGCGCGGTGGAGCGGGGCGACGAGGTCGTCGCCATCCTCAAGACCCGGGAGGGGCTCGCAGACGACCTCGCGACTGCGCTGAAACAGCGCCACCCGTACGAGACGCCGATCATCCTGCACCTGGCTACGAGCGGGGCGGATGCCGCCACTGCGGCGTGGATCCTGGGCGAGACCGGCGGTTGAGGCGCGTGCGGTCACTCTCCCGCCGGGCATGAAAAACCCCGCCTCGGCTCAGCCTGGCGGGGGGAACCGGTACTGGACGGGTGCCGATCGATCGGCCTCGGCTCAGGCGGCCAGACGGTAGGAGGCCTGGGCGTTGTCGTTGATGGCAACGAACATGCCGGCCGAGGTCGTGTTGGAGACCGGCTCAGCCGATTCGGGGCGGTCCGTGAGCAGCGCCAAAGCAGGGCCGACGGCGACGGCGGCGAGGCCGAGGATGAACAGAGCGATCATGAAGGGAGCCTCTCTTGCAACTGCAATGAAGCCTATATCGCACCGCACCATGGTGTTTGGTATATCACATTCCGTATGACGGTTATGTTCCGGACGCGGATCTGCGGATGAAGGCCACTCTGCGGTCGCACGAGGGGCCAGCCGGTCATCGGGAAGGTGCGTGAGTGTCGGGAATGCGACGGGGGGCGCCGTTCCGGTGCCGGTAACCTGACGGTGGGCGTCTCAGCGATGGTTGCCGCCGGACACGCCGGGCATCAGCGGAAGTGCATGATAGCCGTCGCCGAAGATGATGATCGATAAGGTCAGGCCTAAGGCCGCTACATACAGCACCGCGAAGAGGTCGCGGTTGGCACCGGCCGTGGCGAGCACCAGGGCCGCGAACGGAATGCTCTGTAGGGCGAGGATGGCGGCGATGTTCATCTCGGGCACTCCGGCGGTAGCCGAGCAGAGTTGGACATGACGGCGCATGGGGCAACACGGGGGCGGCGGACAGGATGGCGCACCGTGTGCCGGGCCGGAGATGGCGCTCCTCGGAGGGGCGCCATCGAGGCCGGTCGCTGAAGGAGCCGGTCATCGGCTCCTTCGGTCGTGCCGGGCTCGCCCCGCCGGTCGGGCGGGACGAGCCGGGGATCAGGCGTGGGCCAGGGCGCCCGCCGGAGTGACCGAGCCGTTGGCGACGTGGTGGCGCTTGAGCATCGGCCGGAGGACGGCCACGGCCAGGAAGGCGGCGAAGAGATCCATGACCGCCACGGTGTACAGCACCGTCGCCCAGGTGCCGGTGGCCTGCATCAGCAGGTTGCCCACCGGGACGAACAGGGCGGCGAAACCCTTGGCGCAGTAGAGCACGCCGTAGATCTTGCCGATATGCTTGGAGCCGAACGTGTCGGCGGCCGTGGCGCTGAACAGCGAGTAGACCTCGCCCCAGGCCAGGAACACGATGCCCGACAGGATCACGAAGGCCCAGGGGTTCGAGCCGAAGTAACCCAGGGCGACGATGCCGATACCCTCCATGGTGAAGGCGATGAACATCGTCTTCTCACGCCCGATCCGGTCGGAGATGTAGCCGAAGAGCGGCCGCGAGATGCCGTTCATGATCCGGTCGAGCATCAGTGCGAAGGGCAGGGCCGCCATGGCGAAGAAGTACAGGTTGACCTGGAACTCCTTCACGCCGAGATCCTGCGCGATGACGCCGAGCTGGGCCACGGCCATCAGGCCGCCGGTGACCGTGCAGGTGAACATGAGCAGCATCACGTAGAAGACCGGCGTGCGCAGGGCTTCCCCGAGGGTGTAGTCGCGCCGGGTCTGCAGGACCTTGGTCGAGAAGATGACCTGGTCCTTGGCCGGGGAGCGCAGGCCGATGGCGGCCAGCATGATGACCGCGCCCTGGATCAGGCCGAAGATGAAGAAGGCCTGGGCGTAGCTGCCGTGCGAGATCATGCTGGCGATCGGCAGGATGGTGAGGGCCGAGCCGGCGCCGTAGCCGCCCGCCGTCAGGCCGACCGCGAGGCCGCGCTTGTCCGGGAACCATTTCAGGGCGTTGTTGATGCAGGTGGCGTAGACACAGCCCACACCGATACCGCCCGCCACGGAGCCGAGATAGAAGCCGGTGAGCGAGGTGGCGTAGGAGTTGATGACCCAGGCGAGGCCGGTCATCAGACCACCGAACATCACGACCCGGCTCGGGCCGTATTTGTCGATGAAATAGCCTTCAATCGGGGTCAGCCATGTCTGCACCACGACGAAGATCGTGAACGCGACCTGGATCGCGGCGCGGTCCCAGCCGAACGTCTTCTGAATTTCCGGGACGAACAGAGTCCAGGCGTACTGGATGTTCGCCGCGGCGACCATACAGGCAACGCCGAGAATAAGTTGGAGCCACCGCTTTGAAGGTTGCACCGCTATGGGCGCGGTCACGGACGTCGCCATGAGCTTTCTCCCTGATCATGGACATGGATACTTGAAGGCTTGGTGGTCGAGGCACCCCAGCGCATCGGCTTCCTTGGCCGCGGCAAGTGATCGTCGAGATCAGAGGTCGCTGGCTGGTATTCAGTATTTGGCATATCAGATTGGCTTGCAAGCACCATAATGCATGATCCCAAGAGGATTCATCCAGAATTCGCGAAATTTTGCTCCGAAGCGCCTCACGGATGAGCAGGATTTTTCATCCACCACAGTCGGGAAAAATAATTTCACCGGCTTGGCCGCGACGATGACGGGAAGGCAGAAGATCGAAGCCATCGCATTCCGAGCTGTTTGACCGGCACGGGCAGGCTATGATCGGATCCCTGTCGGGGTAGACAATGTCGTGCCGCGTAGATCCGAGTATTCGATCTGCATAAATTATAAAACCAAGAGTTTTTTGATATTTACGTCAAAAAAAACAAACACTTGGTATACTTCGTTCCACGCTCCGGCGGTCTCCGGTTCAGCCGACGCGTCGTCGTGATGCCGGGCCGATCCTTTGGTCGCGGGGATAGAAATCCTGTGTGCGGCCGGTCAGCTGGGGAACAGCCGACAGGCGACGGTACCGCTTGAAAACCCGGCCTCGCCTACGGCTGGGAATGGGGCGTCTTCGTCCCCTTCACCGGATAGCTCCGCCCCTTCCACACCGCCGCTCCGGCGCGCTTGGGGTCCAGCAGCACGTTCCACTGGATCGCCAGGGCCACCACCACACCGAGCGGGTGGAGGAGGATGGTCGCGGCCGGCTCGTGGGTGATGAGGGTGATCGCCGCGCGGGTGGCGAGCGACACGACGAGGGCAGCGAGCGCCACCAGCCCGGCCGTCGGAGTCGCGAGGCCGAAGGCGGCGGCGAGAACGAGCAGCAGCGGCAGGACATGACCCGCGAGCAGGAGCAGCGTCCAGACGGGGAGGGCACGGGGCGTGGCCATACCCTCATGGGCGTTCTTCGAGAAGCCGGCCCAGGATTCGGCGAGGTTCCGGTACATCCGGCAGGTGGCGAGCGCGTGCCCGGCCACGAGGTCGGTCCGATGCCCGGCATGGCGCAGGATCCGGGGCAGGAACACGCCGTCATGCAGGAGTCCGCGGATGGCGCCGTGGCCGCCGGTCTCACCGTAGACGGAGCGGTCGATGAGGACGAGCTGGCCGCAGGCGGCGCCGAGTGCCGGACGGAGCGAGGCGCGCATCATCGGCACGGGGAGGTAGCCGACGAGGAGGAAATTGATCATCGGCACGGTGAGCCGCTCGCCCAGGCTGCGCATGATCTGACGCGGCACGGCGCTCACCAGGGCGGCCCCGGTGGCGCGGGCATGGGCGACGAGCCCTGCCGCGGCACTGGGCGCGAGGGAGACGTCCGCGTCGATGAAGAGGAGCTGCCCGCCCCTCGCCTCGGCCGCGAGGGCAGCGCAGGCGTGGTTCTTCCCCGTCCAGCCCTCGGGCAGGGCGGGCACGGGGACCAGCCGGAGCCGGGGATCGGTCTCCGCCAGGGCGCGGACGAGGCCCGCCGTGCCATCGGTGGAATGGTCGTCCCCCACCAGCACCTCCACGGCGATGCCGGTGCTCGCCAGCGCGGCCCGCACCGTGTCGACGATGGTGCCCTCCTCGTCGCGAGCGGGGATCAGGATCGAGACCAGCCCGTCCTGCGCCGCTTCCGGCTCCGGCGTGCGCAAGGCGATGAGGTTCGCGCAGGCCAGGATGGCGGGGAGGAGGGCGAAGGCGAGGGCGACGAGCGCCAGGACGAGGGTCACGGGGCTCTGTCTCCCTCGGGGCGATGGGCGGGGTCGAAGCGGCGACCGGTGAGGATAGCCCGCATCCGGCGCCAGCCGTCATAGATTCCGCCGATACCCTTGCCGCCGGAGGTCAGCGTCGTGAAGCGGTCGGGCTCGCGGGCGACGACGTCCGCGGAGAGCCGGTCGAGGGTGGCGGTCAGGTCGGCCTCCATCCGGGCCAGCCGCTCCGGCCGGGGCAGGGCGAGGAGGTCGGCACCCCGCACCGGCGTGCCGAAGGCCGCGAAGGCTTCAGCGCCTCGCTCTTCCCAGAAGGCGTAGTCCAGGGCCAGGGGCACGAACAGCGCGTCCGGGGCGATCTCGGGGAGTCTCGCCACACCCGCGCGCAGGTCGAGCGGGCGGGCGCGGACATCGACGAAGCGTCCCTGCGCCGTGATCCAGAGCATCTGTCCGGGCGCGCCGAGGATCACGCGGGAATGGGCAAGGAACTGCGCCGCCCCGCGCAGCGACTCGAGATCCACCGGAAACGCGCCGATTCGCCCGAAGACCGCGTATTTCTCCAGCGCCGACGCATCGAACGGGGCGTGGCTCGTCCGTTCCGGAAACAGGCGGCCGGCCAGGAGGATCACCACGGCCGCGTCCCACCAGGACGGATGGTTGAGGACGACGACGATGGGGCCGGCATGACCGGCGCAATCCGGCGCGCCCCAGCGGGCGAGCCGGAGCGCGTTCATGTGCCGGCGCAGGAAGCGGTCGAAATACCCGACCATGAACCGCCAGATCAGCGGCGAATGACGGGGAGCCGGTCGGGCCGGGGACGCCGGCGGCCTCACGCGCTCTGCCGTACCTCGCTACCGGCCGCCCCACCCTGCCGAGCGTCGGAATCGAGCGCGTCGGCGGCGATCCAACCCGACATCATCACCATGGGCATGCCGGGGCCGGGATGGGCCGCGCCACCGGCGAGATACAGGCCGCGCACCTGCCGCGAGCGGTTGCCCGGCTTGAACGCGCCCATGAACTTGCCGTGCGAAGCGAGGCCGTAGATCGCCCCGTTGAGCACCTTGTAGCGCTCGTGGATGTCCTGCGGCGTCAGATGGCGCTCGACGACGATGCGCTCTTCGAGATCCGGCATGTTGCCCGTGCGCTTGAGCTTGTCGAGGATGACCTGGCGGTAGGCCGGGAACATCTTGGACCAGTCGTGGTGCGGCCTCAGGTAGGGCGTGTGGACGAGGACGTAGAGCGCCTCGCCTCCTTCGGGAGCCACCGACGGGTCGGTGGAGGAGGGGGCGGCGAGATAGGCGGTCGGGTCCGGGGCCGGCTCGCCCTTGCGGTAGATGTAGTCGAACTCCTCCTCCGGATCGCGGGAGAAGACGAAATCGTGGTGGTTCAGGTGCTCGTAGCGCTTGTTCAGGCCGAGATAGAGCACCACGCCGGAGCAGGCCGGCTCGAAGCTCTTCTTCTCGTAGGCCTTGCCGACATCGCCGCCGACGAGCTCGCGGTAGGTCCGCACCGAATCCATATTGGAGATCACCGCGTCGAACGGGGTGATGCCGGCGGCGGTCTTCACGCCCTTCACCGTGCCCTTCTCGATGGCGAGCCCGGTGACTTCGTCGCCCGGCCGCAGGGTGGCACCGAGTTCGGAGGCCAGCTTCGTCAGCGCCTCGGCCACCGCGCGGGTGCCGCCCATCGGGTACCAGACGCCCTCGGCGGTCTGCATGTGGGCGATGGCGCAGAGCACGGCCGGCGCGCCATAGGGGGACGAGCCGACATATTGCACGAAATGGTCGAGCATCTGCGCGAGGCGCGCATCCTTGACCTTCGAGCGGATGGTGCCGGCAACCGACGAGCCCATGCGGAGGGAAAGCACGTCCCGCAGGGTACCGGGATTCATGTTGGCGCGGATGTTGATCGTGTCGAACAGATCCTCCACCGGCTTCCAGAAGAAGAACTTGTTCGAGACGTCGTGCAGGTGCTCGGAGATTTCGAGGAACTTCTTGTAGCCCTCACCGGCGCCGGTATTGGGCGCGAAACGCTCCATGTCGGCGGCCATGGTGGGCACGTCGGCCATGAGGTCGAGATGGGTGTTGTCGTCGAAGAAGCAGCGCCATTGCGGATCGAGGCGGCGCAGGTCGAGATAGTCGTGGATGTTGCGGCCGGCCTCCTGGAAGATGCGCTCCAGCACCTTCGGCACCGTGAGGATGGTCGGGCCCATGTCGAAGCGGAATCCGCCCTCGTGCAACACCGCTGCCTTGCCGCCGAGCCAATCGTTCTTGTCGTAGAGAGTGACCGTGTGGCCGCGCGCAGCGCTGACGCAGGCCGCCGCGAGGCCGCCCAACCCTGCGCCGACCACGGCGACCGAAGACCCGATCCGCATGTTCATCGTCACTCCCTGGGCCCGGCCGATGCCGCGCCTCACGGGTGAAGCTAGACCGGATCGCCGCGCGGTCAACGCGCTAACCGGTCGCGCCGCCGGAGTTATTGCCCATTACAAGGCCGAGAGCGGGGATTGGAGGTTCGGGCCGGCCAGTTTCGGGTTCGAGGTGACGCCCGCAGGCTCACACCACCCGGCGCGCCACCAACCCCACCGCGGCCACCAGGCCCAAGGCCGCCACGGTGATCATCACCCCCCAGGCCGGCATGGCCGCGGCCATGCCTTCGCCGAGCGCCGTCTGATAGGCTTCGATCGCCCAGGCGTTGGGGGTGAGCCAGCCGACCTGCTGCAGCCAGGGCGGCATCAGGAAGCGTGGGACCATGCTGCCGCCCACCGCCGAGAGCAGCAGAACGCCGAAGGTGGACGCGAGATGCGCCTGCTGGCGGGTATTGGCCGCCGCGCAGGCGGCGAGCGCCAACCCCGCCGCCATGGCCGAGACGAGGAACGAGGTGACGATCCAGGCCGGCCAGTGCGGGCCGATCTCGACCCCGTAGACCAGGGCGGCGGCGGCGAAGATCAGCCCGGCCTGGACCACGCCCTGGATCACCAGGAACAGGAACTTCCCCACCACCACCACGGCGAGCCCTCCGGGCCCGGCCATGAGCCTGTCGGCGAGGCCCGATTGCCGCTCCTCCACCAGGGACATCGCTCCCTGCATGGCCGCGAACAGCAGGAATACGGCGGTGATGGCGCCGGCATAATAGCTCACCCGCTCGTTGGTGCTGCCCGAGGCGGTGCTCTGGCGTTCCACCAGGGAGGCGAAGGAGAACGGCTCCTTGCGGGTGCGCTGCTCGGCGAAGGCCGAGTTGAGGAAGGCGCGTTCGTCCGGCCCGATCTTGCCCGACCGTTCCACGTCGGCGACGATCCGGGCGAGGACCACGTCGGGCAGGGCCTCGTTGAGGATGCGCTGCAACTGGCCGAGCGCGATCGGCGTGGCCAGGGCCCGGGCGGGGTTCTCGATGAGGACCACGGGCTGGGCGGCCTCGGGCGGGGCTCCGGCCACGGGCGCGTCGAGGTCGCCGCGCAGGACCAGGGCGGCGTCCACCTCCCCGCGCCGGACCGCGCTCGTCGCCCCGGCGAGATCGGTGGCCTTCAGACGCTCGATGCGCAGGGAGGTGTCGGCCTCCAGGGCCGTCATCAGCCGCTCGGTGGTTGCCGTGCGGGCGAGGTCGACGAGACCGAGATGGATGCGGATCCGGTCGCCGATGGCGCCCGAGAAGATCGCCGCGAAGATCATGAAGATCACGGTCGGCAGGACGAAGGCCATGACCAGGGCGGCGCGGTCGCGCCGAAGGCTGATCAGCATCACCCGGAAGGCGGCGGTGATCATGCCTCGTGTCCCGTGCAGAGGGGCATGGGCCGGTCCGGCCCGGCGCGGTCGAGGGCCTCGCGATAGATCGCGTCCAGGCCCGGCGCGCGGATGCGGATTTCCCCCACCGGCACGCCTTCCGCCCGCAGGCTGACGAGGAGGGCGGTCCCGTCGAGCCCGGCCCTGTGGCTCGCCCTCCAGGTCAGTCCGGTATCGATGGGCGTGAATCCCGCCCGGCGCAGGGCCGCCACGGCGTCCGGGCCGGCGGGATTGGTGAGCGCCACCTCGTGTTCGGGCACTTCCGCGCGGATGCGTTCGAGGAGGAGGGCGAGCCGGCCTTCATGGATGAGCCGCCCGTCCGCCAGGATGGCGACCCTGTCGGCGAGGCGTTCGGCCTCGGCGAAATCATGGGTGGCGATGAGGATCGCGGCGCCCTGTTCTCGCAGGCGCGCGAGCACCGCATGGATCGCGGCGCGCGCGTGCAGGTCCACTCCCTGGGTCGGCTCGTCGAGGAGGACGAGGCGCGGCCGCGCCATCAGGCTCGCGGCGATATTGGCCCGGCGCTGGTAGCCGCCGGACAGGTGGCCCACCGGACGCCGCGCCACCTCGCCGAGATCGGCCAGATCGATGGCGGCCTGGACCGCCGCCTTGCGCTCGCGCCGGCCGATCCCGGAGAGCTGCGCGAAGACGGAGAGGTTCTCCGCCACGGTGAGGCGCGGATAGAGGGCGATCTCCTGTGGCACCCAACCGATGGCGCGCCGTGCCTCGCGCTCACGGAACGGATCGGCGCCGGCGATCCGCACGGTGCCGCTCTCCGGCGGCAATCGTCCGGCCACGATGCGCATGAGCGAGCTCTTGCCGGCGCCGTTCGGGCCGAGCAGGGCGAGGGTCTCGCCGGCCTCGATCCGGCAATCGACGCCCCGCAGGACCCGCTGCCCGCGATAGGCGAGGACGGCGCCCCGGACCATGACCAGGGGCTCCTGTCCCGGACTCATCCTGGGCGGGTTCAGCGGGGTGGCAGGGCGCGGACGAGGCGCACCCGCAGGGCGAGACCCGGTTCGCGCACGACGACGCGCGCACGGGCGAAATCCGGTCGCGCGCGCGCCGCCTCGCCGGAAAAGCCATAGGGTTCGAGGGGAAGGCCAAGGCCCGTCCGGTCGAGGCGACGATTGCCGTTGAGATCCTGATAGGCCGCCACCGCGTAGGCGCCGGGTTCGATCCCCGTGAGGATCACCCGCTGGCTCCTGCCGTCGGCGGGAACGTCCTGCCCATTGCGACACTCGGTCTCCGACAGGCCGCCCTGGCACAGAGCGACGTAGACCGCACCCGCCCCCGGCTCGATTCCCTCCACCACGACCTCGACGGTGGCTGCCCGCGCGGGATCGAGAGGCATGACGAAGGCCAGCGCCAAAGCGGTCGCGAAGAAACGCCTCACGAAGCTTCGCCCGACGTGGCGAGCGGCTGGGTGGTGGGGATGCCGGCGGCCTCCGCACCCACGCGCCCGGCGGACAGTTCCTCGATGAGGAGACGGGCGGTGATGCGCGCGCCCTCGTAGATCACCGGCAGGCCCGAACCCGGATGCGTGCCGCCGCCCACGAGGTAGAGCCCTGGCCCGAACCGGTTGTGAGGGCGGAAATACAACATCTGCATCAGGTCGTGGGCGAGGTTGAAGGTGGCGCCCTCATACACGAAGAAATCGTCGCGCCATTGCGACGGGTCGACGATGCGCTCGTAGCGGATGCGATCCTCGATATCGTCGAGGCCGAGCAGCTTCAACCGGTCGAGGACGAGGCGGCGGTAGCTCTCACGGGTGGAGGGCCAGTCGATCCCCGACTTCAGGTTCGGCACCGGCACGAGGACGTAGAGGCTGGTATGGCCGGCCGGCGCCATGCCGCCATCGGTGTAGCCCGCGTGCTGGACATAGAGGGAGGGCTGCATCGGCAGGGTGCCCTCGGTGATTTCCCGGATGTTGCGGGCGTATTCCTCCGACAGGAAGATCGTGTGGTGGCCCAGCGCCGCCGGCACTTTCCCCTCGATCCCGAGATACATCATGAAGGTCGAGCAGGAGAGGCGGGCCTTGTCGATCTTGGCGTCGCGCCAGCGTGGGCGATGCGTCTGCGGCACCAAATCCTTGATCACCTTGGCGAAATCGCCGTTGATGACCACCGCGTCGGCCTTCAGGGTCTCTGTCCCGCAGACCACCCCGGTGGCCTTCTTGCCATCGAAGATCACCCGGTCGACCGAAGTGTCGAGGCGGATGTCCACGCCCATGCGGCGGGCGAGCCCGGCCATCGCCTCCGACACCGCGCCGCAGCCGCCGACGGGATGGTAGACCCCGTGTTCGTATTCGAGGAACGACAGGATCGTGAACAGGCTCGGGCAACGGAACGGCGACATCCCGAGATATTTGGTCTGGAATGCGAAGGCGAGGCGGACCCGCGGGTCCTTGAAGTAGCGCTGCAGGTCCTTGTCGACGCTGCGGCCGGGATGGAGGTGGGGCAGGGCGGCGATCATGGCCGGCGAGGCCATGGCGCGCAGGGTGTGGAAGGCCTGTTCCAGCACGGGCTTGAAGAATTTCAGCTTCACCCGGTTGTCGGCGAAGAACTTGCGGACGTTCTTGGCGTCGTCCGGGGCGATGCGGGCGATCTCCGCCTCGAGGCGCTCCATGTCACCGGTGGCACGTATCTCGCCCGAGACCCCGTTCCTGCCCTCCGCATCCTTACCCTCGAACACGAGGTGATATTGCGGATCGAGCCGCTCCAGCTTGACGTGATCCTCGAGACGCTCGCCGCATGTCTCGAAGATGTCGGCGAGGATCTGTGGATAGAGGAAGAAGGTCGGGCCGATATCGAAGCGGTAGCCGCCGGGCGCCTCCACCGTCTTGGTCCGGCCGCCGACGGCAGGGTCCTTCTCGACCACCGTGACGTGGATGCCCGCTCGTGCGAGGAGCAGCGCCGTCGCCAATCCCCCGGGGCCGGCGCCGACGATGATGACGCGGCGTCCGGACAAGGTCCGCATGCCATCCCGAGACTGAAGCAACGCGTTGAACTCCTTCGGCGACAGGCCCCCTACGGCGGATCGTTCCTCCCGTAAGGGGTATCGAGATTCATTCCAAGCTCAAGGTCGCGGCGTCCGGAATCCCCGACGCACCGGCCTAGCTTGCCGCCTAATCTCGACCGGCATCACCAGCGGGACAATGGGTGCGGATTGTCGCGTGCCTGCATCGCCAGATGGTGGAGCGCCAATGCTCCCGCTGTCGCCACGTTCAGCGAGTCGAATCCCGGTGCCATGGGAATGCGCACTGTTCGGGCGCGCGCCATCAGGCCGTGCGACAGCCCCGGCCCCTCGGTGCCGAGGAGCAGAAGCGTGCGTGGCGAGGGCGGCAGGTCCGCGAGCACCGCCTCCCCGCGCGGGCTGAACGCCAGGGGGACGAGGTCGTTGGCCTGCGCGAAGTGCAGCATGGCCTCCGCCTCCAGCCGCGCGAACGGCACGATCAGCGCCGCGCCCGCCGAAACACGGATCGCCTTGCGATAGAGCGGGTCGCAGGTGGCGGAATCGAGAAGGATGCCGGTGGCTCCAAACGCGGCGGCGTTGCGGAACAGGCCGCCGACATTGTCATGGTTGGTCAAGCCGACGAGCCCGACCATCGTGACGGGCGCCGGGGACGGAGGCAGGACGAGAGGTGGGGGCGCTCCGCACGAGGCCACCGCCATCACGCCCCGGTGGATGGGGAAGCCGGCGATGGCGCTCATCACCGCCTTCGAGGCCGTATAGACCGGCACCGAAGCGGACAGGGCGGCGAGCGCATCGGAAAGGGGCGCCAAGCGCTCGTGGCTGAGGAGCAGTGATTCGGCCGGGAAACGCGCGGCACCCGAGAGCAGGACCCGCAGGGTCACCTCCCCCTCCACGATGAACCGGCCCTCGCGGCCGATCAGGTCGCGCTCCCGCATGGCGGCATAGGCCGCGATGCGGGGGTCGGAGGGGTCGTCGATGGGGATGGGTGTCACCGCTGGCCGCATCCTATGCCCTGGCAGACGAAGCGCATGGCCGGAGCTGCCCTCTTCCCACATGCGGAAAGAGGGGTATGCGCGGCGCTACGCGTTCGCGGGGCGGCCGCCCATGCGGATGGCGAGCGGGTCGGCCTCCTCCTTGGTCGGGACCTTCACCAGGGCCTCTCCGTCGAGGACGACTTCACCCGCCACCGAGCAGGTGCATTTGAGCCGGGCGCGGCGGCGCTCGGGGACGAGCTCAGCCACTTCCACCGTCACCTGGACGGTGTCGCCGATGCGGACCGGCGCGCGAAAGTTCAGGGTCTGGCTGATGTAGATGGCGCCGGGGCCGGGCAGGCGGGTGCCGAGCACGGCCGAGATCAGCCCGGCCGTATACAGGCCGTGGGCGATGCGGGTGCCGAAAGGCGTGCGGGCCGCGAAGTGCTCGGACAGGTGGATCGGGTTGCGATCGCCGGTGATCTCGGCGAAGCCCACCACGTCGGAGGAGGCGATGACCTTGTTCAAGGTTTCGGACAATCCGACCTCGAGATCCTCGAAATACAGGACGCGCAGCTCTGGCATCATCGGTCGGTCTCCCCCCGTCTCACGTCGTACTCACGGGACTTGGCCCCGCATCCGACGTGTCGCGTCGCACAAGCGCTGCTGCAAATCCAGCGCAAGCACGCCGAAAATCGCGGCTCGACAGGCCTGTCGTCGTCGGTCCAAGAGGCAAAGACTTTTTCGAGAGCCGATCCTGAGAGCCGATGACCGACGCATCCACCCCGGCAGGTCACGCCACCCTGCGCCCGGTCGTCCTGCGGGTGGCGGGACTGAACCTCGCCTATTTCAGCATCGAGATCGCCGTGGCTTTGGCGATCGGCTCCCTTGCGCTCATCGCCGACAGCCTGGATTTCCTGGAGGATGCGGCGCTCAACCTGCTGATCTTCGCCGGGATCGGCTGGAGCCTGCGAAACCGGGCGCGGCTCGGCATGGCGCTGGCCGGCATCCTGCTGCTGCCAGCACTCGCCACCGCCTATGCCGCCTGGGAGAAAGTCTCCGACATGGCGCCCCCCGCGCCGCTGCCGCTCACCCTTGCCGGCCTCGGCGCCCTCGGCGTGAACCTCGTCTGCGCCATGATGCTGGCGCGTCACCGCGAGGGCGGGGGAAGCCTGACCCGGGCAGCCTATCTCTCGGCCCGCAACGATGCCTTTGCCAATCTCGCCATCATCGGCGCAGGCCTCGTCACGGCGCTCACCCTCTCGCCCTGGCCCGATCTCGTGGCGGCGGCCGGCATCGCCGTGCTCAACGCGGATTCGGCCGTGGACATCCTCAAGGCCGCCCGTGCCGAATGGCGCGCGGCGCATCCCGTCGCGTGAGAGCGTGCCCCGCCGCCCGGCCGCGCTAATGCCCGGCATCGCCAAGACGATGAGGTTCTGAAAGATGCGCCTGTTCCCGATCTCCGACCTGCATCTCGAGCGCCGGCGTCCGGAGACGATCGCGCGGCCGGCAGAAGCGTTCGACGTGCTGGTCTGTCCCGGCGATCTTTACGAGGGCCGGCCCGAGCTCGGCCTCGCCGCCCTGCGACAGATCGCGCGGGGCCGTCCCATCGTGCTCGTGCCGGGCAACCACGAACATTATGCGCCGACGGGTGACCCGCGCACCGCGCCCGAATTGATCGCCGCCCTGGAGGCCGAGGTGGCGCGGATCAACACGTCGGGGGAGGGCGGTCCGGTCCACCTCCTCAACCACGGTGCCAGCGTCGTCCTCGATGGAATCCGCTTCGTCGGCACTACGCTCTGGAGTGACTGGTCGCTGGCCGGTCGCTGGCTCGACGAGACCGTCGCCGACCACCCGGCCGACCCCGTCGCCTTCGCCGCCGCGCGGATGACCGACCCGGTGACCGGTTCGCGAGAGTTTCGCGGGTCGATCCGCAAGGGTGACGGCACGGTCTGGTCGCCCGCCGATGCCATGGCGGCGCATCTGGCCCAGAAGGCCGAGCTGACCGGCGCCCTCGCCGTGCCGCATCCCGGCCCTACCGTGGTCGTCACCCACCATCCGGCCAGTCCACTGGCGGCCGACGCGTTCCGGACCACGCCCGGCGTGCCCTGGTGGGTGCCGGCCTTCTACGCCACCACCGCTCTCGACGATCTCCCCGAGGCGAGCCGGCCCGATCTCTGGGTCTCCGGCCATTTCCACTCCGGCCACGACCTGCGCGTCGGCCGCACCCGCTGGATCGCCAACCCGGTGGAGGGGGCGACTTACTCGGCCGAGAGGTTCGTCGATCTGGGGTGAGGGGCAGGCCTCGACTCTCCGATCATCTTCGAGAGAGCGGGCTCACGCGAAACCGAAGCCCTCCGTCCGACGTAGAGGGCCGAGGGGCACGGCCCCGCCTCGCACCGGAGCCTGTCATGAACACCTTCATCGCCGTCGTGCTCGTCTGCGCCAACGCGATCCCGATCGAGGCCTGTTCGGACGACAAGGCGAGCGAGGTGCGCAAGGTCCGCGTTTCCAACGAACTCGGCTGCACCAACGGCTGGCAGGAAATCATCTCCCGCACCGATCTCAACGAGGAGATCGGTAAGACCGCCTATCTCAAGACCGAGTGCCGGAGAGTGAAGGAGGCGCGGTGAGCCCTACTTGTCGTACTTGATATAAGCGAAGCGCGCGTCGCTGGGCGTGCCCTCCAGGCCTTGGCCTTCCGTTCCGGGCTGCCAGCCCACGACCTCCTCGATCTTCTTCGCCAGGGCAAAATCCTTGTCGGTGATGCCCTTGGCGGCATGGTTCATCAGCCGCACTTCGACCCAGGCATAGGAAGCGGTGAGATCCGGATGGTGCCAGGCGGCCTCGGCGAGGTGCCCCACCGTGTTGATGACCATCAGCGTGCTCTTCCAGCTCGCTGTCTTGTAGGTCCGCCGGATCCAGCCATCCTCGTAGGTCCAGGCGGGCAGCTCGGCGCTCAAACGCTCCGCGATGGTGGCGTCGTCGATAACGTCTTCGCGTGATCCGGCCATGGCCTGCATTCCTGTTGGGTGAGGTGGATAAAATCCAGCGACTGGATGTCGTGATGGTACCAAAGGCGTTCCGGGTCCGGACCCTGCCCCGAGCAGCGTAGTCCGGCAAGTTTTCCGGAGCTCGGGTTTTTCGGATTTCTCGCCCCCGGTCGTCCGAGCTCGTCACCTGCGGCCACTCGACCGTGGCGCGCGTCGGTGGACGACGGAGATGTGAGACCCTATTAAATATAAGAACCGCCGGGCAGTCTCAGTGATGAGGCCGTCGAACGGCAAAATCCGGGCTTTCAAAATCCGGTTCCAGGGAGACGATGCTCATGCTGTCACGGCGCGGATTGCTCGCGACGGCGGCGCTCTGGCCCATGGCCGGCGCGGTGGCGGCCGCATCGGCGAGCGTGCGCGTCGGCAGCCTGCCCTTCGGCACCGTGTCCTGGGAGGCCGCCATCATCAAGGCGCGCGGCCTCGACACGGCCAACGGCTTCACCCTCGACGTGGTCAAGCTCGCCGGTAACGACGCCGCCCGCATCGCCTTTCTCGGCGGTCAGGTCGACACCATCGTGGGGGACCTGCTCTGGGCCGCCCGCCTCGGCAACGAGGGCAGGGCGATGCGCTTCATCCCCTATTCCACCACCGAGGGATCGCTGATGGTGCCGCCCGGCAGTTCCATCGCAGGTCTCAAGGATCTCGTCGGGAAACGCCTCGGAATCGCCGGAGGGCCCCTCGACAAGAACTGGCTGCTGCTCAAAGCTCAGGCCAAGGATGCCGCCGGGATCGACCTCGAATCTCAAGCGCAGATCGCCTATGGCGCGCCGCCCCTCCTGGCCCTGAAGCTGGAACAGGGAGAACTCGACGCAGCCCTGCTCTACTGGACCTATTGCGCACGGCTCGAGCCCAAGGGGTTCCGTCGCATTATCGGCTCCGACGACATCATGCGCGCCTTCGGCGCCACCGGCTCCATCGCCCTCATCGGCTACCTGTTCGAAGGGAGCACGGTCTCGGGCAAGGGCGAGGCGATCGCCGGCTTCGCCCGCGCCTCGCGCACCGCCAAGGAGATGCTCGCCAACGACCCGTCCGCCTGGGAGGTGGTACGGCCGCTGATGTCGGCCGATGACGAGCCGACCTTCGAGGCCCTGAAGCGGGACTTCCTCGCCGGCATTCCGCGCCGACCCATCGCCACCGAGCGCGGCGACGGTGAGCGCCTGTTCGGCGTTCTGTCCAAGCTCGGCGGCGAGCGCCTCGTCGGGGCGGGGACGACCCTGCCCCCCGGCCTGTATTTCGACGGGGCCGGAAACGGTTGAGCCGCTGCGGCCTCTCCGATCGGCACGGCGGACATTGATCCGGCCCGGCTCCAACGCCATGGGGGTGGCGACCCGGCTCGTCTCCGTCCTGCTGCTGCTGGCGGCTTGGCAGGCGGCGGCGAGCCTGGCGGGATCGCGGCTCCTGCCCGCACCGCTCGCGATCCTCGATTTCATCGTCAGTGAATCGGCCAGCGGCGACCTCTGGCGCAATGTCGGCATCACCCTCACGCGGGTGGGCGTCTCCTTCATGATCGCCATGGGGCTCGGCGTGCTCCTCGGGATCGCCCTCGGACGCCTCAAGGGCTTGAACCTCGCCCTCGACACACCGCTCCTCATTCTGCTCAACACCCCCGCCCTCGTCATCACCGTGCTGGCCTATATCTGGGTCGGCCTCAACGAAGGGGCCGCGGTACTGGCCGTGGTGCTCAACAAGCTGCCCAACGTGGCGGTGATCGTGCGGGAGGGCGCGCGGGGCCTCGATCCGGGGCTCGAGGAAATGGCGCGGACCTACCGGTTCGATCGCCGCACCTGGATCGCCCACGTCCTGGTGCCGCAACTGCAGCCGTTCGTCGTGGCCGCGGCCCGGTCCGGCCTGTCGCTGGCCTGGAAGATCGTGTTGGTGATCGAGCTGCTCGGGCGGCCGAACGGCGTCGGTTTCGCCATCAACTTCTACTTCGTTCAGAGCCTGAACGTGGCCGCTATCATCGGCTACAGCGTCGTCTTCATGAGTGTCATGATCGCCATCGACATCCTCATCCTCCAGCGCCTCGAAGCGTATGTCCGGCGCTGGCGCTGAGATGGCGGACGCTCTCTCCGTCTCCATCCTCCGCAAAGTCTACGGCGCCGATGGGCCGGAGCCGGTGGAGGCGGTGCGCGACCTCTCCTTCACCATCCGCCGCTCGGAGATCGCCTGCCTCATCGGCCCTTCCGGGGCGGGCAAGACCACCACCCTGCGCATCCTGCTCGGCCTCGACGACGCATACGAGGGCGCTGTGACCCCCGATCCGCGCGAGGCGGGGATCGCCATGGTCTTCCAGGAGCCTCGCCTCCTCCCCTGGCGCAGCGTCGAGCAGAACGTCCGCCTCGGCCTGCCCCGCCCGGAGCGGGGGCGTGATCTCGATGGCCTGTTCGAATCCCTCGGGCTGACGCCGTGGCGCGGCCGCTATCCGGGAAAGCTTTCCCTGGGCATGGCGCGTCGCGTGGCCCTCGCCCGCGCCCTGGCCCTACGTCCCCGCATCCTGGTGCTCGACGAGCCCTTCGTGTCCCTGGATGACAGGGCCGCCGCGTCCCTTCGGGAGATCGTGGTGGAGACGGTGGGGCGCGAGGGGATGAGCGTGCTCATGGTCACCCATAACGTCGCGGAGGCGATCGAGATCGCCGACCGGCTCCTGCTCGTTTCCGCGCGCCCAGCGAGCCTGCTCGCCGACGTGACCCTCGACCGGCCGCGCAACAGACGCGACCGGGCATGGTCGGAGGCCATGCGCGAGGATTTGGCGAATCGCTTTCCGGGCGTCATCGCCGCTTGAGCGGCGTTTACCGTCCTGCATGAGGCGCAAGATATCGCCGACGCAACATTATGCACATGCGCACAAGACGTAAGGCGCATGCGCGGCGCGCTACGTACTCATGCGGCGAGACAACGCAGCGCCCGATCCAATGGCGCCCAATCGATGTTTCCGCGCATGCAGGGGGCACTCGATCTATTTTGCGAGCAGGCAAAATAATGCTTATTTCGAATGGTGAAACTTGCCCTCCCGTGGGACGAAGCGGTCGTTTCCACCAATGGTCTCTGCTGCAAGAGAGAGAATCTGGCATGCCAGGCCGAGCTCATGCATGGAGTGCATAAGAAGCGCCTGCGTCTTACAAATGCTTTTGTCTTTGAACTTGGCGATTTTGCAACGCAGCATTTCCTTGTGCAGGTGCATGAAATGCCTGCCGGGGAAGACATTCGTTCACCAGGACTTGATGCAGACCATGCTCAAGCTTGCTCAATCGAGTTGACGCCGCCGAGATTTTTCTTAGAGTTCATTCAAGCTTCGGTTCGGAGGGGCGCCGCAAAGGGGTAGCGGCGACCGGGAGAGCAGGCGGTGGTTGAGGCGAAAGTTTCGCGGAAACAACCGCTTAGGAGACTCTATCGAAGTGAACTATCCCTGTCGCAAATAACAGGTCGCGCAAACGGAAGCAGGTCGAACTGCTCTCCAGTTGTGTCAAAGACTTGTCGGAGGAATGCATGAGAGCGGTCCATCTTCTCGCACTCGGCGCTGGTCTGGTGGCTTCGGCCCCCGCCTTCGCCAACGACGACGTCCTGAAGCGCTCGGCCGATCCGGCCCAGCAGGTTCTGCAGACGGTCGATTACGCCAATACGCGCTATTCGAAGCTCGACCAGATCAACGCCAGCAACGTGAAGCAGCTGCAGGTGGCCTGGACGTTCTCGACCGGTGTCCTGCGCGGCCACGAAGGCTCGCCGCTCGTCATCGGCAACATGATGTACGTGCACACCCCCTTCCCGAACATCGTCTACGCCCTGGACCTCGACAAGGACGGCGTGATCGTCTGGAAGTACGAGCCCAAGCAGGACCCGAGCGTCATCCCGGTGATGTGCTGTGACACGGTCAACCGTGGTCTCGCCTATGCCGACGGCGCGATCATCCTGCACCAGGCCGACACCACCGTCGTCTCGCTCGACGCCAAGTCCGGCAAGGTGAACTGGTCCGTCGTCAACGGCGACCCCAAGAAGGGTGAGACCAACACCGCGACGGTTCTGCCGGTCAAGGACAAGATCATCGTCGGCATCTCCGGCGGCGAGTTCGGCGTGAACTGCCACGTCACCGCCTACGACTCGAAGTCGGGCAAGAAGGTGTGGCGCGGCTACTCGCAGGGCCCCGATGCCGACATGATCATGGACCCGGAGAAGACGACGTCTCTCGGCAAGCCGGTCGGCAAGGATTCCTCGCTGAAGACCTGGGAAGGCGATCAGTGGAAGACGGGCGGCGGCTGCACCTGGGGCTGGTTCTCCTACGATCCCAAGCTCGACCTGATGTATTACGGCTCGGGCAACCCCTCGACCTGGAACCCCAAGCAGCGTCCGGGCGACAACAAGTGGTCGATGACCATCTGGGCGCGTAACCCCGACACGGGTGCGGCCAAGTGGGTCTACCAGATGACCCCGCACGACGAGTGGGACTACGACGGCATCAACGAGATGATCCTCACGGATCAGAAGATCGACGGTAAGGATCGTCCGCTCCTCACCCACTTCGATCGTAACGGCTTCGGCTACACCCTCGATCGCGCCACCGGCGAGCTCCTGGTCGCCGAGAAGTTCGATCCGGTGGTGAACTGGGCTTCCAAGGTCGACATGGACAAGGGCTCCAAGACCTACGGTCGTCCCCTGGTCCAGGCCAAGTACTCCACCGAGCAGAACGGCGAAGATACCAACTCCAAGGGTATCTGCCCCGCGGCTCTCGGCACCAAGGACCAGCAGCCTGCTGCGTTCTCGCCGAAGACCAACCTGTTCTACGTGCCCACCAACCACGTCTGCATGGACTACGAGCCGTTCCGGGTCTCCTACACCCCGGGTCAGCCCTATGTCGGCGCGACGCTGGCCATGTACCCGGCCCCCAACAGCCACGGCGGCATGGGTAACTTCATTGCCTGGGACGGCGTCGCTGGTAAGATCAAGTGGTCGAACCAGGAGCAGTTCTCGGTGTGGTCGGGCGCCCTCGCCACCGCTGGCGACATCGTGTTCTACGGTACCCTCGAGGGTTACCTGAAGGCCGTTGACTCCAAGACCGGCAAGGAACTCTACAAGTTCAAGACCCCGTCGGGCATCATCGGTAACGTGATGACCTACCAGCACAAGGGCAAGCAGTTCGTCGGCATCCTGTCGGGTGTCGGTGGCTGGGCCGGCATCGGCCTCGCGGCCGGCCTGACCGACCCGAACGCCGGTCTCGGCGCGGTGGGTGGTTACGCTGCCCTCTCGAACTACACCAACCTCGGTGGTCAGCTGACCGTCTTCTCGCTGCCGAACTAATCGGTCGCACGAAGTCTGAGACAATAGGGTGCCGGCGCGGGTTTCCGCGCCGGCACCTTTATGATTAGATCGTTATTAAGAACACTTCGAACGTCGGTCGAACGGGCCGACGGTTGCTCCTGGGAGAAACGTCGTTGCAGTATCAAAGCAAAGCCGCCATCCGTCCGCTCGTGGCCGCCCTCGTTTTCGCATTCGCTTCCGCCGGCGCCGTTCAGGCCCAGGATGCCAAGCCCGCCGCTGATCCTGCCGTTGCGAACCAGCTCGATCCGAATGCTCCTGAAAAGGACGCCAAGCTGATCGACAAGTATCAGGCGGTGAAGGTCGAAGACGGCAAGTATTCCGATGGGGATGGCGCCCCGACCTACCACATCACCAACGACGGCAAGAAGTTCGACTGGTACGCCTATTCCGGATACCGCCGCTACCATGCCGAGTGCCACGTCTGCCACGGCCCCGACGCCATGGGTTCGACCTACGCGCCCGCCCTCAAGGACTCGCTGAAGCGCCTGTCTTATGAGGAGTTCGTCGGCATCATCGCCGGTGGCAAGCAGGACATCAGCTCGAGCGGCACCAACGTGATGCCCGCCTTCGGCGATAACAAGAACGTGATGTGCTACGCCGACGACCTCTACGTCTACCTGAAGGCCCGCGCCTCCGGTGCCATGCCGCGCGTGCGTCCGACCGATAAGGAAGACAAGCCGGAAGCGGCCAAGAAGGCCGAGAAGGAGTGCCTGGGCGGCTAATGGCACGCTTTGGCTCCTTCACCACGACGGTTTGCGCGCTCCTGCTGATCTCGGCAGGGGCGCGTCCCGCATTGGCGCAGTCGCTTCCCGACCTCGTCACCACGGATGTCCTGCGCGTCTGCGGCGACCCGGGCAACATGCCGTTCTCCGAACGCAAGGAGAACGGATTCGAGAATAAGATCGCGGCGATCCTCGCCGACGAGCTCAAGGTCAAGCTCCGCTATTACTGGCTGACGCAGGGGCCCGGATTCGTTCGCAATACGCTCGGGACCGGGTTGTGCGACCTGATCATCGGCTCGGCTGCCGGCGGTGAGCTGGTTCAGCACACCAATCCCTACTACCGCTCCAGTTATGCCCTGGTCGTCCGCAGCGGCGAGCTCGACGACGTGACCCGGCTCGACGATCCGAAGCTCAAGGGCAAGTCCATCGGTGTCATCGGGGGGACGCCACCCGTGAACCGGATGGGTGAGCTCGGCTTGATCGCGTCGATGAAGGCCTACGCTCCCTACCAGCTCGATCCCTCGCGCAAGTACCAGACGGTCTCCGCCGAGGTCATCGGTGATCTCGCCGAGAAGACAATCGACGCCGCGATCCTGTGGGGGCCGGCCGCGGGTTGGCTCGCCAAGCAGAGCGGTGTCGCCATGAAGGTCGTGCCGCTGCTGCAGGAGCCTGATCGTCCTGCTCTCACCTTCCGCATCGCCATGGGCGTGCGGATGGAGGAGAACGATTGGAAGCGCAGCCTCAACACGATCCTGCGCAAGCGCCGGGCCGATATCGAGAAAGTTCTGCGCGACTACGACGTCCCGTTGCTTGAGGACGAAGGCAACAAGCTGCTCGAGCCGGCCGCGCCCTGACAGGTCGTCAGGACTCGCGGGGTTTGGTATGAGCCCCCCAGGTTCGAGCGGAGAGAGTGGCAATGCGACGATGGCGGATCGGCCTTGCGGTCGGAGCTCTCTTCGCCTTGGGTGCGGTGGGGATCGTCGCGGTCGATCGCGCCCAGATCGGCCGCGTCGCACCTGAGCTCGTCGCCGAGCCTGAACGGGCCGACCACGTCCTCGTCGAGAAGTCGGCCCGCCGCCTGACTCTTCTGCGCGAGGGCCGCGTTCTGGCGACCTATCCCGTCTCTCTCGGATTCTCGCCCATCGGTCACAAGCAGCGGGAGGGCGACGGGCGTACGCCTGAGGGGCTGTATTCCATCGCCTACCGCAACCCGCTCAGCGTCGCCCATCTTTCCCTGAAAGTGTCCTATCCGAACGAGGCCGATACGCTGGCCGCCCATGACGGCGGCTACGAGCCGGGCGGCGACATCATGATCCACGGGATCATGAACGGCTTCTCCTGGCTCGGCCGGCTCCATCGGCTGAAGGACTGGACCAGCGGCTGCGTCGGTGTGGCCAATGACGAGATGGCAGCCATCTACGCGCGGGTGGATGTGGGAACGCCCGTCGAACTGCGTCCCTGAGCGGGCGGATCTCAGTCCCGCACGATACCGGTGGTGTCGAGCTTCGACAGGGCCTGGCTCACGGTCTCCGGCCCGATGACCAGATCCGGCGCGATCTCGGCGAGCGGAACGAGGACAAAGGCGCGCTCCCGCACGAAACGATGCGGTAGGACGAGACGCTCGTCGGAGATCGCCGCCCCCTCATACGAGAGCACATCGATATCGATGACGCGTGGCCCCCAGCGCCGCTCGCGCACGCGACCCATGGCGGTCTCGATGGCGAGACCTGTCTCCAGCAGATCGTGCGGAGTCAGGTCGGTCTCGACGGCGATGGCCGCGTTGAGGAACCAGTCCTGATCGGTATCGCCCCAGGGGGGCGTGCGGTAATCGCTTGACCGTGCCGTGAGACGGATGCCCGGGCTGGCTTCGAGCCGCCGGATGGCTTCGGCGATGGTCGCGGCCTTGTCGCCGATATTGCTGCCGAGACCGAGATAGGCGGCACTCATCGCGGGAGTACGGCCCGGCTGCGCAGGATCGAGATGGCGACGCCGTCGATCACTGCCGGTACCGGCGCGCTCGGCTTGTCGACGCGCACGACGATGCTGTCCACGCCCTCGAACCGCTCGAGGATCTCGGCGGCGATGGCCTCGGCCAGAGCTTCGATGAGGGCGAAGCGCCGGGTGGTGGCGATGCGCACGACGATCTCGGTAAGGTCGGCATAGCTCACGGTCTTCGCCACATCGTCCGACAGACCGGCCGGCCGCAGGTCGATCCGGCAGTCGAGGGAGATGTAGAAGCGCTGGCCGATCCGCGCTTCCTCTTCGAGGAGGCCGTGATAGGCGAAGACGGCGATGCGTTCGACCAGGATGCGGTCGGTCATGAGGCTGTCCGCATCACGGCGTCGACCACGCGAAGGGCGTCGACATGGGGCGCCACGTCGTGGACGCGGACGATGTCGGCCCCCAGCGTGGCGGCGAGGACATGGCTCGAGAGCGAGCCGAACAGGCGATCCACCGGCTTCGTCTCGGCATCGTGCAGGCGCCCGAGCATCGACTTGCGCGAGACGCCGACGAGGACGGGAAAGCCCAGCGCCTTGATCTCGGGCAGGCGCCGCAGGGCTTCGAGATGCTGGGCCCAGCTCTTGCCGAAACCGATCCCCGGATCGAGTACGATGTCCCTATCCGAGATGCCGGCGCGGCGGGCGATGTCGAGGGATCGCTCGAAGAAGCGCAGCATGTCGGCGATGATGTCGATCGCGGGATCGATGGTCTCGCGATTGTGCATCACCATGACGGGCGCGCCATGGGCAGCCGCCACGCGGGCGATGTCGGGCTCGCGCTGCAGGCCCCAGACATCGTTGACGATGCGCGCGCCGGCCTCCAGCGCCGCATCGGCGGTGGAGGCCTTGTAGGTGTCCACCGAGATGGGGACCGCAAGGCGCGGGGCGAGATCGCGGATGACGGGCAGGATGCGGGCCTGCTCCTCCTCGGCCGACACGGGCGTATGGCCCGGCCGCGTTGATTCTCCGCCGATATCGATGAGGGCCGCCCCTTCCGCCACGAGCGCGCCGGCCTGGGAGCGTGCCGCCTCGACATCCTCGAAACGTCCGCCATCGGAGAAGGAGTCCGGGGTGACGTTGAGGATACCCATGACGAGCACGCGCTCTCCGAGACCGGGCAGAAGGGTTTTCAGGATCGGAGGAGAAGACGTCACGGGAGCTCTTCGACGAGGGATCGATCTCTATGCTGTAGACCAGGATGGTCCCATTCTTCCACCTCATCCTGAGGTGCCGAAGCAAAGCGAAGGCCTCGAAGGAGGCCTCCAGGTCGTGTCGCGAGGACTGGAGGGCGCCTTCGAGGCCACTTCGCGGAGCCCCGGGATGAGGTGGGTGGATAGGAGCACCGAATCTGGGGTGGATCCCGCCGGTTACACTCCGCCGCGATAGCAGCGGATCTCGGCTTCGGCCTGGGCACGGCGAAGATCCGCGACCTTGTCGTCGAATACCTTGGTCGATTTGAATTCGTTCGAGCGGGCGCCGATGCCTTGGCGCATGGACAGGACCGTGCTCGCCTGGACGTATTTGTCATAAGTCAGGATCGACGCGAGGGCGTCGATGGAGCAGGAGCAGCGAGAGAGCGCTTCCCGCGATTGTCCGTTGGCCGCCATGCAGCCGAACACGTAATCGGCCCGTGCCTCGGTGGGGTAATCGTTCTCGCTCTCCACGGCCTGGGCCGGTGCGGAGGCGACGCCGAGCGCGAGAGCGATAAGACCGCCTTTAGCCAGCATTCGGATCATAAGTCAGGTTCTCCTGGAGAAGCTCGCCGCCATCCTTGGACTTCGACTGCGCTTCGATGGAGAGCAGCTCGCCGGGCACGGCAGACGACGTCACGAAGGTGTATTTCAGGTTCTCGAGGCCGCGCATGCGGTCCTTCATCTTGTCGTCGATGAAGGGCTGCACCTCAACGCGCCAGGCATCAACTGTCTGTCCCTTCACGGTGGCCGTCGTCGCGGTCACCGTCGCGCTGTCTCGCAGGGCCTTGCGGATCCCGTTCTTGATGTAGCGTGGGTTGGCCGAGAGCACCTTGGCGAGGTCGATGAGGTGATGTTCCAGAAAAAGGGTCATCACCGGGTTGCCGGGCATGTCGTTGAACGGGCCGGCGGGGAAGCGGTTCGCGCCCGAAAACATCTGTACGCGGATCGTCCGGTTTTCCGGCGCCGCACCGGGCTCGATGGTGAGCTTGATCTGGTCGTCCATGGTCGGGCCGAACGGACCCTTGGAGATGCCGCTGCGCCGGAGATAGGCGTAGGTGAGGGTCGAGCCCGGCGGCACGTTCTTCATCTGCGGCTCTTCGAAGAGCAGGTCCGAGGCGTTGGGCGGGGTGGCGGTGTTGGCCTTGGTGACAGCGGGCGCATCGGCCGGGGGCGTACCCTGCGCCAGGGCGGGCAGGCCGGCAAACGAAAGAGCGAACGCGACGAGAACGGGCTTCACAGGGGAGCATCCTCTTTCAGGGGCGGCGGCGCAACACGGTCCACGTTGCTGCCGATCGTCCGGTAGACATAATCGGGCGGTGTCTCGGCCGCCTCTTCCTTGGCGAGTTCCCGCACCTTCGAATGGAGGGGGGAGAGCGAGCAGGCTGGGTCGGTGGCGGCGGCATCGCCGGCCAGAGCCAGCGCCTGACAGCGGCAGCCGCCCCAATCCTTCTCACGCCGGTCGCAGGAGCGGCACGGCTCCTTCATCCAATCCGTCCCGCGATAGGCGGTGAAGGCCGGGGAATTCGCCCAGATATCGGCGAGCGAATGGTCGGACACGTACCAGAATTCGAGATGCTTGATGGTCTCGGCGGCGTGGCAGGGGAGCACCTTACCGGCTGGCGTCACGTTCATCAGCTTGCGGCCCCAGCCGCCGGCGCAGGCCTTGGGGTATTTCGCGTAATAATCGGGCACGACCAGATCGATGACGAGCTGGCCCTTCAGCCGCTCGCGCGCCGCCTCGACGATACGGATCGACTGATCGACCTGGGCCTTGTCCGGCATCAGAGCGGCGCGGTTCACATAAGCCCAGCCGTAATACTGGGTATGGGCGACCTCCAGGCGCTTGGCGCCGAGCTTGACGGCGAGGTCGATGAAGCCCTCGACCTCGTGGATGTTGCCCCGATGGATCACGGAATTCAGTGTCAGCGGAAGGCCGAGCTGGGTCACGCGTTCGGCAAAGGCGAATTTCTGCGGCTGAGCGTTCTTCAGGCCGCCGATTTTCTCCGCGTTGGCCGCGTCGACGCCTTGCACCGACAACTGCACATGGTCGAGGCCCGCGTCGTAGAGGGCGTCGAGCTTGGCCAGGGCACCGCCGACGCCCGACGTGATGAGATTGGAATACAGGCCCAGCTTGGCGCAGGTCTGGGTGATCTCGACGATGTCGCTGCGGGCCGTGGGCTCGCCGCCGGAGAGGTGGACATGCAGCACGCCGAGAGCCGCCGCCTCCGTCAGCACGCGCTGCCATGTCGCCGTGTCGAGCTCGCCCGAGCGCCGGTCGAGTTCGAGCGGGTTCGAGCAATAGGGACAGCGCAGGGGACAGCGATGGGTCAGCTCCGCGAGGAGCCCGACCGGAGCCGGCAGGGAAGGGGTATTCGGCGTGATGGCGTTCATCGCTCCAGAACCCGTTTCGTGGCGAGGTCGTTGAGCATGGCCAGGACGTCGACCTCGATCACGTCCGGGTCGGCGGTGAAGGTCTCGGCGAGCTTCACCGCAATGTCTCGCACGCTGCGCTGCCCATCCACGAGGGATAGGACCGCCACGGCATTGGCGTCGAGATCGAAGGTGCGCTCGGGGGCCAGCAAGACGTGCTGGCCGCGCACTTCGTCGTGGCGCAGGCGGACGCCGCGAGGCAGACGAGGCACGTCGCCCGACCGGATCGTGCCGGTGCCGGCCGCCTGCGCCACCTCGGGCACGAGGCCGGTGCCGGGCGTCCAGGCATCCGGCGGGGTCATGCCCGGAGCCACATAGGAGAAGTAGAGCGCGTCGAGCTGCGTCCAGAGCACGTTGCACTTGAAGGTCAGCGCGGCCATGGCCTGACGCTGCAGCTCGGGCGTTGTGGCGTGCTGCTTGACGTAGTCGATGGCGAATTCCGCATCGCGGGGGGCCTGGGTCAGGCGTTTGTCGAAATAGGCCAGCGTGTCCTTGGTGATGAAATCGTAGTTCTTCAGCATCCCGGCCACGCGCTCGGAGATGATCGTCGGCGAGAACATCTCGGTGAGCGACGAGGCGATGGCCTCCAGCAGCGAGCGCTCCTTCACGAAATGCACGTAGGCATCCACCGAGAAGCGCGTCGCCGACAGGATTCCTTGCGTCGATTCCACGTAGTCGCGACGGAAGCCGACGCCCTCGGCGAGCTTGAGCCAGCGCTCGATGCCGCCATCGCCGGGTGCGTCGCCATCATGATCGACGATGCGCTGGCGCCAGACGCGGCGCAGGCTCGCATCCTCCATGCGGGCGAGCACGGCGGCGTCCTTCACCGGGATCATGGCCTGGTAATAGTAGCGGTTGAGGGCCCAGGCCCGGACCTGGTCCTTGTTCAGCTTGCCGTCGTGAAGCAGGCGGTGGAACGGATGCAGGTTGTGATAGCGCCTCGCGCCGATGTCCCGAAGCGCCGCTTCGAGTTCTTCGGGGCTGAGCAGGCGCTGGGACTCGTCGGTCTTGGGCGTGGGGAAAGGCGCGGTCATGGCGTAGCTCGGCGTTTCGACGAAGGGCGGCGAGGAGAACTTTTCTTATAGATGGCGCCGATTTCCGTGAAGGCCACGGACATGGGCCGCACAATCCCATTGGACACAATATAAGGTGGCGGCATTAAAATGCCAGCCGGGCGCTGATCTAGAGCGCCAGGGTCAGCCCGTCATGGGCGACAGTCCAGCCTTCCGCCTCTACCGATCGGCGTTCGTCCGATTCTTCCACCAGCACAGGATTGGTGTTGTTGATGTGAACGAAGACCCGGCGACCGATTTCCACATCGGCGAGCGCGGCGATCGATCCACCTTGTCCCGTCATCGGCACGTGGCCCATGCGCCATCCGGTCTTCACGCCGACCCCGGCGCGGATCATGTCGTCGTCGAGCAGCACGGTTCCGTCGAACAGAAGCGCGTCGACACCCGATATGCGTCGCTTCAGCCCGTCCGTGACGCGGGCGCAGCCGGGAATATAGGCGAGGCGACGCCCACCGGACTCGATCATCGCACCCACGGTGGTCTCGGTCTCTGCGCCGATCTCCATGGTCTCGTCCTCGAGCCAGAGCGGCACCTTTCCCGGCACCGAGAACAGTGTGACGGTCAGGCCGGGAACCGGCTCGAAGGCATGGTCGAGGGCGATCTTCTCGCGCGACACCACGTCGGCGGCCATCACGTCGAAGACCCGGTTGGCGTTGACCGAATCGAGGATGCCGGAGGTGGCGTAGAGCGTGTAGGGCTGGCCTTCGCGCAGGGTGAGCAACCCCGCCACGTGGTCGACATCGCCATTCGTCAGAAGCACGGCATGGATCGGCGAATGGCGCAGGCCTTCGCGCGGATGCATGGCCGGATTGTCGAAGAGTTGCTGCCGGATGTCCGGCGAGGCGTTCACCAGGAGCCAGCGCTCGCCATCGGGCGACACGGCGATGCTCGACTGGGTTCGAGGGCGCACCTTCGAGGAATCCTCGCGGGCGAGCGAGCAGATGGGGCAGCGGCAATTCCACTGGGGAAGGCCGCCGCCCGCGGCCGAGCCGAGGATCACGACATGCATGGCTGAACCGGCGCTGCCTCGATCCTCAAGCACGACATGATGTCTTAGTTGAAGGTGTCGATCTCAGCCGACTCGTAGCTGGTGACTTCCATGCCGACACAGATCTCGGAAACGACGGGGGCAGCCCAGGTCATGGTGTTTCTCCTAGATGGTTTCTTGAACGTCAGCAGCGTCCAGATCTCGCTTAAGAAGATCCTAAGACACTGACGGCGCAGTCATTTCTGTCGCGGGAGCTATATCGACAATTCCGCCGGACTCTTCAAGCGATAAATTGCCGGATCGTCCCGGAACAGGCCGAGAAAGCGCATCGTGCTCAGTGGCGGAAATCCTGGCCCCGCAGGTCGAGCATGAAGCCCCGGCCCCGCACGGTAACGATGACCGGCCCGCCGAACCGCACGAAATCGGACAGCTTGGTACGTAGGTAACCCACGTAGACATCGACGACATTCAGCGACAGGCCGCCCTGGCCCGCCCATAATTTGTCGAAGATGTCGCCGCGCGACACCGGCTGGTTGGCCTTGTCCATGAGGAGAGCGAGGAGCTCCGCCTCGCGCGGCGTGAGGCGCGCCGTCGCATCCCCGAGGGAGACCTGACGGATGTTGAGATCGAGGACGAGCTTGCCTGCGGTGACGATGGTGCGCGGCTGGTCCGATTCCTTGCGGCGCAGGAGATGCGTCTGCAGCCGGGCGAGGAGTTCGTCGAAGACGAAGGGCTTGACGATGTAGTCGTCGGCCCCGAGCGCCAATCCTTCCGCCCGGTCACGGACCTCGTCGCGCGCCGAGAGGAACAGGATCGGGCCGGGATAGCCGCCTTCGCGCAGGGAGCGGCAGACATCGTGGCCGGACCCGTCTGGCAGGGTGATGTCGAGGACGACGGCGCCGGGCGCCTCGTCACGGGCGGAGGTGAGTGCGTCGTCCACGCAACCGGCTACGCCCACGGAGAACCCTTCGGCCTCCAGGCCCCGCGCCAGCATGGCCCTGATGTCGCTGTCGTCCTCGACGATGAGCACTCGCGTCATGCGGCGCTGTCCTTCCGCTTCGTTTCCTGTCCGTCCCCGGGATCGAGGTCGAGGATGGGCAGGACGAGCGTCACGCGCGCGCCCTTCCCATCCTCGCCCGCACCGAGGCTGATCGCCCCATCATGGCGCTCCGTCACCCAGCGCGCCAGTGCCAAGCCGATGCCAAAGCCCGATTCCCCGGAATGGCCTTCCCGCCGAAAGCGCTCGAACAGGTCCGCACCCGCCGCCGGGAAGCCCGCGCCGTCATCCGTCACCGTGATCGTGGCGGAACGCGCCTCGTCGACGGTGAGTCCCACGACCACGCGCGTCAGGCCCGTCGCGTGCCGCAAGGCGTTGTCGATGAGGCTCTCCACCACCTGCCGCAGCCATTCCCTGTCCGCCAGGAGCGTGACGTCGCGGCGGCCCGGTTCGAGGGTCAGGGCCACCCGCCGGCGCGCCGCCTCAGAGGCCGCGCTGTCCACCGCATCGGTGAGGATGGCCACGGCGCTGGTGGCGCGCCGGTCGAGCTCGATCTGGCCGGATTCGGAGCGCGCGACCCGCAGGAGATCCTCGACGCGGCGCTGCAAGCGGAGTGCCCGCTTACGGATGGTGGCGAAGACCGGCGCGTAATCGACCCCCGGCCTGCCGGCCGAGCGGGCGGCGATGTCGCATTCGCCGAGGATGACCGTGAGCGGCGTGCGCAGCTCATGGCTCACATCGGCGAAGAAGCGCCGGCGCGACCGGTCCACCGCCTCCAGGCGCTCGTTGGCCGCCCGCAGGTCGGTGGTCCTCGCCTCCACCGTATCCTCGAGGGCAGCGCGGTCGGCGGCGAGCCGCCCCTCGCGCCGGGCGAGGCGTGCGGCCATGCGGTTGAAGTTCGCCACCAGCAGGCCGAGCTCGTCCCGCGTCGCCACCGACAGCCGCGTATCGAGCTCGCCGCGCCCGACGGCGCCCGCCGCCCGCCGCACCGCTTCGATCCGTGCCAGGGTCGGCCGGGTCACCGCCCGGTACAGGACGAAGACGAGGGCCAGCGCCAGGACGACGGCGGCAAGCGACGCGATCCGCAGGGTCGAGGACAGGTGGCGCGCCTCGTCCGAACCCGCGATCATCGAGCGGCGCTCGACTTCGATGAGAAACGAGAGCGGCTGGCCGGTCATGGCGCCGAATCCGTTCAGCGCGCCGCGAATGGTGTTGCGCCGCTGCTCTTCTTCCGACTGGCGCAGGACCTGGGAGACCTGCCGGTCGAGGATGGCCCGGGCAGAACGGAGCTGAGCGAGGGGACGCGTGCGCGCCGCATATTGCATCCGGTCGAGGGGATCGTCGCTGACGGCGATGCTCCTGCCGAGAGCCTCGTCGACGGCCACCAATGCCCGGTCGACATTGGCCCGGGCGATGGCGAGCCCTTCCGGCTGTGCATCGGGATTGCTCACCGCCTCCAGGGCCGCGAGCCCGTACTGGGTCATTCGCCCGGACAGTTCCACCAGCAATTCGAGCCGGCCCTGTGCCGCGAGCGTCCGATCAATGGTGCGTTCGGCCGCGCCGATGGAGCCCAGCACCCCCAATGCCGCCAGGACGACCAGAAGTGCTGCGCCCCCGAGCAGCAGCGCGAACCTCACCTTCAAAGAGCGCATCGCTTATGGCCGCCCGTGTCTCGCCGTTCCCCGGAGGGTGAGCGATAGCGCAATCCGCCAGGGCGTCCAGACCCATCACAGATGGGACCGGGTCACAGGTCTTTCGGCAGGCTCTCCCGCGCCGCGCAGCGCCACCGCGTCACGTGCCATTCGGGGTGGCTCTCCTGCCAGGTGGCGAGCGCGCTCTGAGCGGTGCGCAGGCAGATGAACGGATTCGTCGCCTCGTAGGACAGGGAGATCCTGTCCTCCTTGCACTGGGAGGGCTGCGCCGCGAGGCAGATGGAGAGCAGGATCAGCATGGGGCGAAAGCCTCGAGCCGCGAATGACAATCCGGCAATGGTCCGCCAGACCGGCGGGCGGACGCAAGGGCGGATGAGGGCGTTCGCACGCGTAGGGTTGTCGCGGACGACAGGGCCGTCGGGAGCATCCCCCCTCTCGCCGAGTGCAGGGAGAGGGGGGATGCGCATCGTCGTTGCGTCGGTCTCGCCTCCAGGGAGGAGAGGCGAGCCGATGGATCAGGCCTTCTTGCGCGTGGCCGGCTTCTTCGCCGTAGTGGTTTTGGCAGCACTCGTCTTTGCTGCCGTCGCCGTGCTTTTCGCGGCCGTCCCGGCCGGTTCCTTGGCCGCCGTCGCCTTGGTCGCCGCCTTCTTGGCGGGAGCCTTCGCCGTCCCCGCCTTGGTCGTGGTCTTGGCAGCCGTCTTGGTCGCGGTCTTGCGGGCCGGAGCCTTCTTCTTGCTGCCGCCCGCCGCTTCGCGGGCGGCGATCAGTTCAAGCGCCTGGGGCAGGGCGATGTCCTCGGCGGCCATGGTCTTGGGCAGGGTCGCGTTGGTGGTGCCGTCGGTAACGTAGGGGCCGTACTTGCCCGATTTCACCACGATGGCCTTGCCCGTCTCGGGATGCGCCCCGAGGGAGCGGCCGGGATCGGAGGCTGGACCCCGACGACCGCCACCCTGCTCTTTGGCAACGATGAGATCGATGGCGCGGTTGGCGCCGATCTCCAGCACGTCGTCGTCGCGGCCGAGATTGGCGTACATTTTTCCGTGCTGGACGTAAGGTCCGAACCGCCCGAGATTGGCCAGGATCGGCTCACCGGTCTCGGGGTGCTTGGCGACTTCGCGGGGGAGGGAGAGCAGGCGCAGGGCCTTCTCCAGATCCACCGCGGAGGGGCTGAGCCCCTTGGGCAGAGAGGAGCGCTTCGGCTTCTCCGCGCCCTTCTCCGTCGACGCCTCGCCGAGCTGTACGAAGGGGCCGAAGCGGCCATCGCGCAAAGTTACCGGCAGGCCACTGACGGGATCGTTGCCGAGCACGCGGGTGCCCGGCTGACCGCCGTTCTCGGACGAGCCATCGCCCTCGCCCTCGACGCCGGAGGCGGCGAGCTGGCGGGTGTACTTGCACTCCGGGTAGTTCGAACAGCCGACGAAGGCGCCGAACTTGCCGAGCTTCAGCGACAGCTGTCCCGAGCCGCAGGTCGGGCAGGTGCGCGGGTTCGAGCCGTCCGCCTTTTCGGGGAAGATATGCGCGCCGAGCAGATCGTTCAGCGCGTCCAGCACCTCGGTGACGCGGAGCTCCTTGGTTCCGGAGATCGCTGCCGAGAAATCCCGCCAGAAGTCTCGTAGCACTTCACGCCAGTCGATCTCGGCATTCGAGACCCGGTCGAGCTGGGTCTCGAGGTCGGCGGTGAAATCGTACTCGACATAGCGCTTGAAGAAGCTCTCGAGGAAGCCGGTGACGAGGCGGCCCTTGTCCTCGGCGACCAGGCGCTTCTTCTCGATCTTCACGTATTCGCGGTCGCGCAGGGTCTGCAGCACGGCGGCGTAGGTCGAGGGCCGGCCGATGCCGAGTTCCTCCATGCGCTTGACGAGGCTGGCCTCGGAATAGCGCGGCGGCGGCTCGGTGAAGTGCTGAGTCGAGACGATGCGCTCGCGCTTCAGCGCGTCGCCCGCCTTCATCGGCGGCAGGCGCTTGCCGTCCTCGTCCTCCTCGTCGTCCTTGCCCTCCTGGTAGAGGGTCAGGAAGCCATCGAACTTCACCACTTGACCGGTGGCCCGCAGCTCGATCCTGCGCGGGCCGACGGAGGCGACGATGTCCACCGTGGTGCGTTCGAGCTCGGCCGATTCCATCTGGCTGGCCACCGTGCGGGTCCAGATCAACTCGTAGAGCTTGGCCTGTTCGGCATCCACGTAGCGGGCTACCGACTTCGGTAGCCGGCTCATGTCCGTGGGACGCACGGCCTCGTGGGCCTCCTGGGCGTTCTTCGCCTTGGCGCTGTAGCGGCGCGGCGCGGTGGGGAGGTAGCGCTCGCCGTATTCCTTGCCGATGACGCGACGGGCATCGGCGATGGCCTCCGGCGCCATGTCGACGCCGTCGGTCCGCATGTAGGTGATGAGACCCACCGTCTCGCCGCCGATCTCGACACCCTCGTACAGCTTCTGCGCGGCGCGCATGGTCTGGGCGGGAGCGAGGCCGAGCTTGCGCGAGGCCTCCTGCTGGAGTGTCGAGGTGGTGAAGGGCGGGGCGGGGTGGCGCTTGGCGGGCTTCGCCTCCACGCTGCCGACCTCGAACGTGGCGAGTTCGAGGTCGCGCTTGAACGCGGCGGCGTCCTCGCCGTTGCCGACGTCGAGACGCTGGATGCGCTTGCCGTCGGCACCGACGAGACGCGCCTCGAACACCGCACCCTCCTGGGTCACCAGGGTCGCGACCAGAGACCAGTATTCGCGGGGCTTGAACGTCTCGATTTCACGCTCGCGCTCGCAGACGAGGCGCAGGGCCACGGACTGGACGCGGCCGGCTGAGCGGGCACCCGGCAGCTTGCGCCAGAGGACCGGCGAGAGGTTGAAGCCGACGAGATAATCCAGCGCCCGGCGCGCCAGATAGGCGTCGACCAGGGCCTGGTCGATCTGGCGCGGGTTGCGCATGGCGGTGTCCACCGCCGCCTTGGTGATGGCGTTGAAGGTCACGCGCTCGATCGGCATGCCCTTGATCGCCTTGCGGGCGTTCAGAGCCTCGACGACGTGCCACGAGATGGCCTCGCCCTCGCGATCCGGATCGGTGGCGAGGATCAGGCCGTCGGCACCTTTCAGTGCCCTGACGATCTCCGAAACGCGCTTCGAGCCGCGGTCGTCGAGCTCCCAGAGCATGCGGAAATCCGCCTCCGGGTCGACGGAGCCGTCTTTCGCCGGAAGGTCGCGGATATGGCCGAACGAGGCGAGCACCTCGTAGTCGCGGCCGAGATATTTGTTGATCGTCTTGGCCTTGGCCGGCGACTCGACGACGACGACTTTCATGTGCGGATCAGCCTCTCGTCAGCGCCCGAGCTGCCGCCGGGGCTCGCAGCCGGCGGGGTTCACACCCGTCGGGACTCACAAATTGTGTGCAAGACGTAAAACATGGCCTGGCACCATGGCCGGCCCGGCGCTTGGCGGGGGACAAGTGGGTCAAGGGCGCGGGGTTGTCAAATCGGAAGGAGCCCGGGCCTTTGCAAGATCCGGTACCTGTCAGATCCCCGCATACCATTCGTAGCCGCGATCCTCCCAATAACCGCCCTGACCGTCTCCGATCCCGGACAGGCTCTCCACGACCTCGATCCTCATGACGTATTTGGCGTGTTTGTAGCCAAGCTGGCGCTCGACCCGCAGGCGCAAGGGCGCGCCGTTCGAGACGGGCAGGACCTTGCCGTTCATGTCGTAGGCCAGGATCGTCTGCGGATGGAAGGCGTCGGTGAGGTCGATGCTCTCGTAGTACCGGATCGGACGACCGTTCGGACCGCCATCGCCGGCCTCTATCTCAGCCACGTCCCCACCCTCGAGACCGCCACCGGCCATCTCCATCGTGTCGGCGCAATGGAACACGACGTAGCGCGCATTCGGCTTCAGCCTCGCCCGGGTCAGGACTTCGCCGAGCGGGACGCCCGTCCACTTGCCGATGGCGCTCCATCCCTCGACGCAATCGTGCCGGGTGATCTGGGTCCGCGAGGGCAGGGCGCGCAAGTCGGCGAGGGACAGGTCCTGCGGCTGTTCGACGAGGCCGTCGATTTTCAGCCTGAAGGTCGCGAACCCGGCCTTGGCCAGGGTCTTGAAATCGTCGTCCGGAGGGTCGATCGTCCCGTTCGGCTTGAACCAGGGCGAGATGTCACCTTCGTAAAACTCGTGGGCGAGGGAGGTCGGCGTCAGCAGGAGACGCTGCACGAACAGGTTGGCATCCTCCCCGAGCTTCAGCGTGCGCCGTCCCCAACCGGTGCCGGCGATGCGGTCGCAGCCGCCGAGGAAGGCGGAACCCAGCAGGCCGGCCGCGCCGGTGAGGATGCCGCGACGGTTGGGAGCGCGCGTCATCGGCCCTTCCTCGGATCGGAGGTCTCGCCCGGGTAGGAAGTCTTGCCCGGATCGGAGGTCTTGGTCGTCTCGATCACGAACCAGCCGGTGACCATGCCGCGCAGATTGTTCCAGGCCCCCGAGACCAGCACCAGTGCCACATGGACGAGGGTGAAGAGCACCAGCAGGTTCGTGACGATGAAATGGACGGTCCGCGCCGATTGCCGGCCGCCGAACAGGGCGGGCAGGGGCAGCACGGCGTTGAAGCCCGGCGACATGGCGAGGCCCGTGAGCAGCATCAGCGGCAGGAGGATGGCAATCACCACGAGGTAGCTCAGTTTCTGCAGCGTGTTGTAGCGCCGGGCTTCGTCGCCTTTCGGGAAGGTTAGGGTGAGGTGCTCGCGGACCGAGCCGCCGAAATTCTTCAACTGGTCTCTCTGAGGCACGATCCGGCGGCGCAACTGGCCGCTCTCGAGGCCGTAGATGAGATAGATCAGCCCGTTGATCACGAAAGCCCAGGCGAACAGGAAGTGCCAGCGGCGCCCGGTGGCGAGGTCCTGCTGCGCCGGCAGGGTGATCCAGGCGGGGAAGGCCCGGCCCGTGGCCTGTCCCTGCACGGTGGAGAGGCCGAGCCAGCCGGTCGTGTCGATCGCGTGACCGGCGATCCTCACGATCCCGCGCGCCGCTCCCTCCGCCGTCTCGTCGTTCGTGATGGCGAGGAGGGGCGCGTCGAAGGTCGAGGCCGAGCCCAAGTACAAAGCCGGATGGGCGTTGAAGATCTGTAGCCCGCTCATCAGCAGCACGGCGAGGCAGACGAGGTTGATCCAGTGCGCGGCCCGGATCACCGCGGGGTGGCGGAAGATCCAGCGGCGTTGGATCGTCTCGATCCGCTCGTCGGGCCGTCTCGTCGTGCTGGCTGCCAAGGGGCGGACTCCGGCCTCGATCACGTCTCGCGCCCATCCCGAATCACCGGGTGCGCGCATGCTCGGCGAGACTACGAGCCAGGGGGTGGAAAGGTTACACGTCCCGGACTTCTTGCCGGGCTCCTTGCCGCTCCCCGTCCGCCTCCCTATAGCCATGGTCTCAGAATGACCGTCGCACCCGCCTCCTTCCCCCATCGGCACCTTCTCGGCATCGAGGGGCTGTCGCGCCCCGACATTGAGGCCCTCCTCGACCGGGCGGAGGATGCCGTGGCCCTCTCCCGCCAGGTGGAGAAGAAGCGCACCACCCTGCGCGGCCGCACTCAGATCAACCTGTTCTTCGAGCCCTCGACCCGCACCCAGAGTTCGTTCGAACTCGCGGGCAAGCGTCTCGGCGCCGATGTGATGAACATGTCGGTGGCCTCCTCCTCGGTGAAGAAGGGCGAGACCCTCATCGATACGGCCGCCACCCTCAACGCCATGCGGCCCGACATCATCGTCGTGCGCCACCACTCCGCCGGGGCCGTGCATCTCCTGGCCCGCAAGGTCGATTGTTCCGTGGTCAATGCCGGCGACGGCGCCCACGAGCATCCGACCCAGGCCCTCCTCGACGCGCTCACCATCCGCCGCAACAAGGGGCGGATCGAGGGCTTGAGGGTGGCGATCTGCGGCGACGTCCTGCACAGCCGCGTCGCCCGCTCCAACATCATCCTGCTCCAGGCGCTCGGCGCCCGCGTGCGGGTCATCGGACCCTCGACGCTGCTCCCCACCGGGATCGAGCGCTTCGGCGTCGAGGTCTTCACCGACATGCGCAAGGGCCTCGAGGGCTGCGACATCGTGATGATGCTGCGGCTCCAGCGCGAGCGCATGAACGGCTCCTTCGTGCCCTCGGTGAAGGAGTATTTTCGTTATTTCGGCCTCGATGCCGAGAAGCTGGCGCTGGCCGCGCCCGACGCCCTGGTGATGCATCCGGGGCCCATGAACCGCGGCGTCGAGATCTCGTCCGAGATCGCCGACGGGGCGCAATCCCTGATCCGCGAGCAGGTGGAGATGGGGGTCGCCGTCCGCATGGCGGTCCTCGAAGCCCTCGCGACGCATCTGCCGAACGCCTGATGGTCATGACCGGACACGTCCTCCTCACCCATGCCAGCCTCCTCGATCCGGCCACGAGCCGCGAGGGGCCGGGCCATGTCCTCGTCCAGGACGGGCGCATCGCCGACATCGCCTGGGGTGCGTCACCCGCCGCCCCCGAGGGCGCCGAGATCGTCGATTGCGGCGGCCATGTCCTGAGCCCCGGCCTCATGGATCTCCGCGCCTTCGTCGGCGAGCCGGGCGCCGAGCACCGTGAGACCCTGGCCAGCGCCAGCGCGGCGGCGGCGGCCGGCGGGGTCACCACCCTTGTCTGCATGCCCGACACCAACCCGGTCATCGACGGGCCGGCCATCGTTGACTTCGTCCTGCGCCGCGCCCGCGACACGGCCTGCGTCACCGTCCTGCCCGCCGCCGCCATCACCAAGGGGCTGGCTGGCCAGGAGATGACCGAGTTCGGTCTGCTGCAGGAGGCCGGCGCCGTCGCCTTCACCGACGGCCTCAAGGCCGTTCGCAACGCCCAGGTGATGCGCCGCGCCCTCACCTATGCCCGCGATTTCGACGCCCTGCTGATGCAGCACGTGGAGGAGCCCGACCTCGTCGGCGAGGGCGTGATGAACGAGGGCGAGATGGCCTCGCGCCTCGGCCTCGTCGGCATCCCGCGGGAGGCCGAGACGGTGATGCTGGAGCGCGACATCCGCCTCGTTCGCCTCACCGCCGGCCGCTACCACGCCGCCATGATCTCATGCGCCGATTCGGTGGAGATCGTGCGGCGGGCCAAGCACGACGGCCTGCCCGTCACCTGCGGCGCCTCGGTGAACAACCTCGTCCTCAACGAGGGCGATATCGGCCATTACCGCACCTTCTGCCGGCTCTCGCCGCCGCTGCGGCACGAGACCGACCGCCTCGCTTTGGTGGAGGCCCTGAACGAGGGCGTGATCGACGTCATCGTCTCCGATCACAATCCCCAGGATGTCGAGACCAAGCGCCTGCCCTTCGCCGAGGCCGCCGATGGGGCGCTCGGCATCGAGACCCTGCTCGGCGCGGCGCTCCGCCTCGTCCATACCGGCGACGTGGCGCTGCCTCGCCTGCTGGAGGCCCTCACCGTCACCCCGGCGGCGATCCTGCGGCGCGAGGCCGGGCGTCTCGCCGTCGGCGCGCCGGCCGATCTCGTGCTGATCGATCCCGACCTGCCCTACGTGCTCGACAAGCGGACCCTGAAGTCGCGCTCCAAGAACTCGCCCTTCGACGAGGCGCGGCTGCAAGGAGCTGCGATCCTGACCATGGTCGGCGGGCGCATCGTCTACCGGGCCGCGCAGGGTACGGAGGCGGCGGCGTGACCCCCGTCCTCGATGCCGGCTGGCCTCTCCTGCTCGCGAGCCTCGCCGGCGGTTACCTCGCCGGCTCCATCCCGTTCGGGCTGATCGTCACGCGTTTTGCCGGCCTCGGCGACGTCCGCGCCATCGGCTCGGGGAATATCGGCGCCACCAACGTGCTGCGAACCGGCCGCAAGGGGCTCGCCGCCGCGACCCTGCTCGGCGATGCGCTGAAGGGTACCCTCGCCGTGCTGGCGGCGAAACAATTCGGCGAAGGTGCGGCCTTGGCGGCCGGGCTCGGCGCCTTCCTCGGCCACCTCTTCCCGGTCTGGCTCGGGTTCAAGGGCGGCAAGGGCGTCGCCACCTTCCTCGGCGTGCTCCTCGCCTTCAGCCCCATCGGGCTCGCCGCCTTCGCGGCGATCTGGCTCGGCCTCGCCTTCACGTTGAAATACTCGTCGCTCGCCGCGCTTGCCGCCTCAGCCGCGACACCCATCGTCCTGTGGGTGGCGGGACAGCCTGCGGTTGCGCTGCTCTTCCTCATGCTCGCGATCCTGCTATGGTGGAAGCACGCTCCCAACATCCGCCGACTGCTCGACGGCTCCGAGGGGCGGATCGGGCAGAAGGGCTGACCTTCCGTCGAGGGAGGTCCGGGGCATGGGCATGCAACTCAACCCCGCCCAGCGCCTCGACTGGCTCCGGCTGATCCGCACCGAAGGCGTCGGCCCGCGCACCTTCCGCACCCTGATCAACCGGTTCGGCGGCGCCGGTGCGGCGCTGGAAGCCCTGCCGGACCTCGCGAAACGCGGGGCCAAGCGCGTCGTGCCGGTGACGCGGGCGCAGGCGGAAGCCGAATTGGAGGCGGCGGCCAGGATCGGGGCCCGCCTCGTGGCCATGGGCGAGGACGATTACCCTAAGCTGCTCCAGGCCGCCGATTCGGCGCCGCCCCTGATCGCGATCCGGGGGCAGGCGGCGATCCTCTCCCGGCCCGCCATCGCCATCGTCGGCTCCCGCAACGCCTCGGCCGCCGGCCTCGGCTTCACCGAGCGTCTGGCGCGGGGCCTCGGCGAGGCCGGCCTCGTGGTGGTCTCGGGGCTGGCGCGCGGCATCGATGCCCGCGCGCACAAGGCGTCCCTGGCCTCGGGGACGGTGGCGGTGCTCGCCGGGGGCCATGACCGGATCTATCCGGCCAATCATCAGGCCTTGGTGGAAAGCATTCTCGATTCCGGCGGCGCGGTGTTGGCCGAGATGCCCATGGGCTGGGAGCCCCGCGGCCGGGACTTTCCCCGGCGCAACCGTATCATCTCCGGCCTCGCCTACGGTACCGTGGTGGTGGAGGCCGCGCGGCGCTCGGGCTCGCTCATCACCGCGCGCTTCGCCCTCGAACAGGGCAGGGAGGTCTTCGCCGTGCCCGGCTCGCCCCTCGACCCGCGCGCCGAGGGCACCAACGACCTCATCCGCCAGGGCGCGACCCTGGTCTCGGAGGTGGAGCACGTCACTTCCGCCATCGCGCCGCTGCTCGGGCGCGGGGATTTCGAACAGGGGACCGGCCAGCTCGCCCTCGACCGGCCCGACCTCGCCGACGCCCCGATCTTCTGGGACGAGCTCGACGGGATCGGCGGCCCGGCCCCCGAGGCGGAGGAGAAACTTGAGGGGCTGGAGCCCGAGGAGGCGGAACCCGCCGACGACCGCGCTCGCCTCATCGCCTATCTCAGCCCGACCCCCATCGGCACCGACGATCTCGCCCGCGCGGCGGGGCTCAGCGTGCGCATCGTCCAGACGACGCTGCTGGAACTCGAACTCGACGGCCGGATCGAACGGCATGGCAGCGGAGCCGTGTCGCTGGTGTCGTAGGGAGGGCGAATGTCCGTCCCTCTCGCCACCTGCCTACTGGTTCGCCCATCGCGCGGGATGCGCTGTCCTGCCCTCCCCCCAGCGGATCTCGGGCCTGCCCGAGATTCATCGAGCTTGTGGGGAGGAATTGGAGGCGGGGGTGGTTGGGCGACCCTGATCCTTCGGAGGCTGGCGGAGCCACCCCCACTCCTAACCTCTCCCCACAGGGGGGAGAGGGACGCGGTCTGCCTGAAAAAGCAGGTGTGGGAATGCCCTAGCGCCACCGCGCGGATGCGCGCCCTACCGCAAAAAGTCCCCGAACGAGCGCGGGCCGTCCGGCACCGGGATGTCCTTGATCACCTTCAGCGTCGTGGCGTCGATGACGCCCAGCGTGTTGGAGCCCCAGTTGGTCACGTAGAGGCGGCTGCCGTCGCGGGAGGCGGCGATGCCTTCCGGGTGGTCGCCCACCTCGATGGCCGCCACGTTGGTGAGGGTCTTCAGGTTGAACACCGTCACGGTGTTCGAGTACTGATCGGTGACGAAGCCGCGCGTGGCGGTGAGGGCCACCACGTAGGGCCGCTCGCCGGTGGTGACCCGGCCGAATTCCCGCCGTCCGGCCACATCGATAACGGAGACGTCGTTCGACATGACGTTGGCGGTGTAGGCGCGGCTGCCGGTCTCATCGAGGGTGATGCCGAACGGGTGCTCGCCGACCGGGATCTTCACCGTCTCGGTGGCGGTGGCCGCATCGACCACGGAGACGGAATTGCCCTCGCGGTTGGCCACCAGGATCGTGGCGCCGTCCGGCGTCACCGCGATGCCCGAGGGCGAGGCGCCCACCTGGATCTCGGTCTCGATCTTGGAACCGTCGGCCGAGACCACGAAGATGCGGCTGCCGTACCAGTCGGCCACGTAGACCACGCCGGATTTCGGATTGACGGCGACGCCGAGCGGGCCGCCGGGCAGGGCGAGCGTGCCCGTCACCGCGCGGGCGTCGAGATCGACGATGGCGAGGCCGTGGCCCTCGGGGCGGGTGACGTAGGCGGTCTTGCGATCGAGCGACAGGGCGATGCCGGCCGGCGCCCCGTCCACCGGAATCTGCGCGGTGACGACCTGCGTGTCGAGATCGATCACGGCGAGGATGTTGGCCCCCTGCGCCGTGATCAGGGCCTCGTCGGCGAGGGCGGGGGCGGTGGTCAGGGTGAGGAGCAGGCCGACGACCTGCGCCACTCTCCTCCCCCTTGTGGGGAGGAGTTGGAGGTGGGGGTGGTTGGGGGACCCTCCTGCTGCGGAGGCTGGCGGAAGCACCCCCACCCTCGGTCCCTCCCCACAAGGGGGAGGGAGGAGCGCGTCGCCACTCGGTTCGGTGCAAGCCACCGGATCCGAGGCCCTAGGGTAAAACAGGCTCAAGAGCCCTTCTCGGCCTTGGCCTTCACGTTATCCAGGCCGGCCTTGTAGAGGCCGAGGACGGCCGCCTTGGAAGCCTCGTCGTTCAGGTCCGGCGGCGGATCGTTGTTCATGTAGCCGCGGTAGAACGCGCCGCGCCACGTCACCTTGGACTTGGCGCCGTCGCCCTCGACCTCGATGGTCGAGGAATAGTCGTTCACCGGCAGCGTCTTCACGTCCACCTTGGTGATCCGGTACATGTAGGTCTTCTTCTCGGCGTCGTATTTGGCGAGCTCTTCCTCGACCGTGGCGCCGCCCTTGAGGGTCAGGACGCGGGTGGCCTTGACCTCGTTGCCGCCCTTGCCCTCGGTCTTTTCGACCACGGGAATCCAGCTGCCATCCTGGAAGTTGCCGAGCACGGCCCAGACCTTGTCGGCCGGGGCGTTGATCTCGATGGTCTGCGAGACCTTCTGGCGGGTCGGGCCATGGGCCTGCGCCGCGTAGGATACCGTGGCGAGCGCCGCCACGGCGGCCAGCGTCTTGAATCTCATCAACCCTGTCTCCTCGGGAACGCACCTTCTAGGGTGCTTGGGGGGCTCGTGCGAGAACCGGTTCGTCGCGCCCGAGGGCAGCGGCGACCTTGTCCTCGATCCAGTCCCAGGCCTCGCGCTCGGCGGGCCCGGCTGTCTTGGATATCGCGATGGCGTGGTAGCGCATCTCCGTCAGGATCTTGTCCGGCTCCAGCATGTGCAGGCGCGTCGACAGGATCGCCGCCTCCAGCACCGCGCCTTGAGCCCGGTTGTAGCCGAAGAACGGCATATGGCTGGCGCTGTGTACCATGCGGGCACGATAGCGCGGGCGCGTCGCATCGTCCTCCACAGAGATCACCTCGAACTCGGCATGGCCGAAGCTTTCGGCGAGGCGCCGGCCCGGGATGCGGTCGCAGGGCAGGGTGGCCCAGTCGCGCCGCCCGGTGACCGCGCCGGCGATCACCCGCACGTCGCTCGGGCTCGACGCGGCGAAGACCGGGTTGGCCTCGAGGTTGAGGATGGTGGGGGAGGGCCGGAACGGGGCCAGCACCCAATCCTCGCCCTCGCGGATGAGGCCGAAGGGCACGAGATGCAGGTCGCCGGAGGGCGAGGTGGTGGTGACGATGGTCTCGAGGATCAACGGCATCGGATCAGGACTCGCCGCTCTGGTCGGGCCGGTCGTTCGGGACGAATTTTCCGCAGACGATGCGGCCGCCCTCGTCCGAGAGCGCATCGCCGGCCCGCGACCGGCGGGCCTCGTTCGGGGCTGGCTCGATCGTCTCCGGTCTGGCCGCACCCGCTTCCGGGGGCACGGCATCGCGGGTGGCGCGCTCCGCGCCGCCGGGGCCGGAATGCTTGGTATGCCCGGCCTTCTTGAAGGCAGTGGTGTCCTCGACCTCCTCGTCGGCGGCGACGCCCCAGCGCAGGGGCTCGTCCTGGACGTAGCGCTTGCCGAGGCGCCAGGCCGTCTCGGCCTTGGTCAGCTCGCCGCCGAGATAGAAGGCGTGGGCCCCGTCGGCGGCGACATCGAGATCGGGAAAGAACGCCATGGCATCGGTGCCGATCGTGTGGACGTCGCGGTTGAAGGCGTGGATGCCGTCCTCGGCCACCGCGATGCGGTAGTTCGGGTCGCGCACCTCCGCCGCCTGGGCCGCGATCTCCGCCGGGGTCTGCACGAAGGGGCGCTTGTCGTGCACGGCCAGCAATTGGCGTCCGTAGCCCTTGGGCAGGGCGGAATCGGCCTTTGCGGCGAACATCACCCGGCGGGCGGCGTCGTGCTCCTCCACCGTGCGCCGGGTGTGGTTGGAGACCTGGACGATCAGGACGTTGCGGATCGACAGTTCCGAGCACATGCCGACGAGGAGGGCGGTGACGCCGAGGCTGTCGGCCTCGGTGAGTTCGGTGAGGTTGCCGGTGCCCATCATCATCTCGATGCCGGGCCAGCGCTTGCGCGTCTCGTGATAGCGCGTGATCGATTCGACGAAGCCGAAATGGATCGGCTCCAGGATCGGGTCGGCCATGTAGGGCCGGCCGGCCTTCTCCATGCGCTCGATGGCGCGGTCGAGGGAAGGCAGGTCGTCGGGCCGCATCGGCACCAGGATCGGCACCGCATCGGTCTCGAAGGCGAGGTCCAGAGTTTCCTCGTTGAGGCTCAGGAGAAAGTCGGCACCGGCCTTCGCCCCGCGGGTCAGCTCGTCGAGGGAGAAGGAATCGACGCTGACCTTCAGGCCCGCCCCCTTCAGCAGGCGCACGCACTCTTCGAGATGCGGGAACTCGGTGTCGGGGAGGCCGCCGAGATCGATCACGTCCGCGCCGCGTCGCGCCAGGTCGAGGCCCTTGGCCAGGATCTGCTCGGGATTCATCTTCGAGGCATCGACGATCTCGGAGAAGATGCGCAGATCGTGCCGCGAGAGATCGACGTTGCGTCCCGCGAGGCCGAGATAGGCCGGAAGGTCGACCACCTCGTCCGGCCCGCGCTCCACCGGCAGGCCGAAATGGGCGGACAGCGCCTCCGGATTGGCGCGGCAGCGGCCCGGCAGGACGATGCGCGTGGCACCGTCGGGGATCGTCACGCGGCGGCGGATGATTTCCTCGGTCATCAGCGCGGCGACCTTCACACCGGCATCGGCGATGCTCCAGGTAAAGCGCTCGGCCGGCAGGGTCGCGGCGACCTTCTCCAGACGCGCCTTCGCCATCCGGCCGGTGATGAAGACGAGATGTTCGGGCGCGCTCACGCAGCGGCCCTTACGATATCGGCGCCCGGACCCCGGATCACGATCTCGCCAGCGTAGGACGCGGCGAAGGCGGGAAAGGCCGCGTCGACCACGCCCATCCGGACGAGGTCGGACACGCTCGCACCCGCCGGGCGATCGATGGATTTCACCAGGATGCAGCGGGGCGCCTCGAGTTCGGTGGCGAGCCAGAGGGCGAGGCTGTCCGACGTGACGTCCCAGGACTCGGGGATGGAAGGGTGTCCGTCTTTTAGCGCGACAGGGTCCCAGATGACGGACGCCTCGGCCGAGCGGGCTTCCATTACGCTGCGCACGATGGCGAGGCGCGGCTCGCCCTCCGAAAGCACCTCCGCCATCCGGCCCATGGCATTGAGGGCGAGGCGGTGGGCGAGGGCGTCCGAGAAGTCCAGTTGTCCCTGGGCCTGACGCACCGCGTCGGCGAACGGACCGCCGCCCGGCACGACGATGCAGCGGCCTTCGCCACCATCCGCCAGGACGCCGAGAAGCCGTCCGAGCCGCGCCGCGTCCGAGACGAGGCTGCCGCCGAGCTTCACGATGGTGGGAGGCGCGCCCGTCACGCCGCGTTCCGCCGGTCGAGCCCGCGAAGAGTCTGCACGGCCAGGGCCACGCGCTCCGCGTCGAGGCCGCGCGTCCGGTCGCTGCCGAAGCAGAGGCCGCCGCGAAAGCCGAGATAATCCGGCCGGTGCACGGCGAGGACGGCGATGTCGGCGATCGTCAGCGATCCCGCGAGACCGGAGAGCAGGCCATGGAGGCGGGCGTCGGCGGTGAAGGCCGAGAGGCGAGGGGCGGGCAGGAGGTCGCCGAGGCGCCGGCCGTCTTTGGCGGCGGTGTCGATCATCACCCCGGCAAAGCCCGCCCCGGCGAGGCGGCCGACGAGGTCGTCCGGCATCGGTGCTCCGGCGAAGAGGACCGCGATCAGGCGGCCGGGGGCGGCCCGCGCCGCGGCGGCGAGGGCGTCGTCGTCGAAATCGGCCCGCACGGCGACCTTGACGTAGCCGATGCCGGTCCCGGCCATCGCCGCGACCGATCCGGGCAGGGAGGCGGCGTCCTGCGGCTCGCCGGCCACCGCGCTGCTGACGGCCTCGTCCGCGATGGACGCGACGATCGCCCGGACCGTCTCGACGGGGAGCGCCCCGAGCGCGCCCCGGACGGGGTCCTTGGCATCGACGAGGTCGGCGCCCGCCCGTGCCGCCATCACGGCCTCGTCGGCGTCGCGGACGCTGACGAGGAGGCGGGGACGCGCGCGCAGATCGGATGACATCGGCTTCGACACGGAATGATGGGGCAACGGGAGACTCAGGATCGGTTGGGCAAGGGTTCGGCCAGGAGACGGTTCTTGACCACCCATCGCATGGCATGGGCCCATGTGTCGTCGGTATCGGCCCGGATCACCACCTGTCCAGCCCGCACGACCTTGCCGGAAGCGGCGTCCGAGATGACGACGTAGAGATTGAAGATCTGGTTGGAGCCCTTCTCCACGAAACCGTTGACGGCGAGATCGGCCCCGAGGCTCTTGGCGATGGTGGCGGCGCAGCCCTCGCATTTGAAGAGGGGAGCCTGTTTGGCGATCTCGGCGGCCTGGGGCGCCACGTCCACGACCTCCACCGCATTGCCGGCGGTGAGCGCCTTGCGGAGCTCGTCCGTGACCAGGGCGAGGCGTCGAGCTTCGTCGGGACGCGCCTTGCGGCCGCCGACCACACCCGGATCGTTGAGTTCGATCCCGAAGATCGCCGCCTTGTCGGGGGCGGCGAGGGCCGGTTCCACCAATACCGGACCCGCCAGAATCGCGAGCACGACGGCCCGCGCCACCGCGTGTCCGAGGCTGGGGAGTGGCAATGAAACCATGGGCTTGGCGCGACGAGACCTGACGAATGGGGACATGGCGAACCTGTGTCACGATCGATGCGGCCTGCGGCGGACACCGCGCCCGTGCCTTGAAAGTCGAGCAGTGACCGGATTTGACAAGTCGTGCAAATCGGCTCGCCCGCTCCGAGCGATCTCGCGTGTATTCGCGCTCATCGGCGCGCAAGCGACGCTCCGCCGCGCCTTAGGGTTTCCTTATGCTTCCGCGATTGAGCGTATCCGCGCAATGTTGTTAGCGTGCCGACCGTATGAACGCATCGCTCCTCTCCCGATCCGCCGCCCTCGTCCTCACGCTCGGCCTCGGCGGCACGGCGTCCCTCGCGGTGGCGCAGGAACCGGCGGCCTCCGCGCAGGCGGCGGAGGCCGCTCCGGGTGACACCCATATCGGCCTGATCTACCGGCCCGAGATCGCGCCGTCCTCCTACGATGCCGAGGCCGCGCCGGAGGATGAGGGCGTCGCCGGCGCCCGCATGGCGGTGAAGGACAACAACACGACCGGCCGCTTCACCAAGCAGACCTACGCACTCGACGAGGTCGCTCTGACGGAAGGGAGAAGCGCCGTCGACGCCGCCCGCGATCTCGTGGGCAAGGGGATCCGCTATCTCGTCTTGGCGCTGCCGGCCGATGAGGTTCTGGCGGTCGCCGACGCGGTCAAGGGGGAGGGCGTGACCGTGTTCAACACCGCCGCGCCCGACGACCGCCTGCGCGGCGCCGAGTGCCGCAAAAACGTCTTCCACGTGATCCCGAGCCGGGCGATGCAGACCGACGCGCTGGCGCAGTTCTTCACGCTGATGCGCTGGCGCAAGATGTTCCTAATTGTCGGCCCCAACGACAACGACAAGCTCTATGCCGACGCGTTCCGGGCCTCGGCCAAGAAGTTCTCCCTGAAGATCACCGCCGAGAAGCCCTGGACCTTCGGCCCTCTCGCCAAGGCGCGGGGCGACACGCCGACCCGCTCCGAGGCGATGGTCTTCACCCGAGGCGTCGATTACGACCTCGCCATCGTCGCCGACGAGGCCAATGATTGGGGCGACTACGTCCCCTTCCGCACGGTGGACCCCCGGCCGGTCGCGGGAACGCAGGGGCTCATCGCGGCCACCTGGCACCCGACTCTGGAGACCTGGGGGGCGGCGCAGGCGCAGAACCGCTTCCGGCGTCTCGCCGGCCGGCTGATGCGGCCTCTCGATTACCAGGTCTGGGCGGCCGTGCGCTCGGTGGGCGAGGCGGCGACGCAGAAGAAGACCGCCGACCCGGCCGTGCTCGCACCCTACTTCGCCGACCCGGCCTTCAGCCTGCCCGCCTACAAGGGCGTCTCGCTGACCTACCGTCCCTGGGACCATCAGCTGCGCCAGCCGATCATCGTGGTGCAGCCCAAGGCCATGGTGACCGTGGCGCCCGAACAGGGCTTCACCCATCAGCGCACGCCGCTCGATACCCTCGGTGTCGACCTTCCCGAGACGGCGTGTAAGTTCTGACGGTCCGCGAATGGTCGGGGATCTGCGAATTTTCGCGCCCGTCCTGCGGCAACGCGCTTGCGTTCCGCGTGCAGGCATGCGCTCCCCGTCAGGACAAACTGCACTATAATCACTGTCAATCGCGCAAAGAAGCGATGCCCAGGGAGAAGACGGAATGAGCCTCGGCTTCAAGGCAGGCGTGTGTGTGGCCGCCCTCGTCGGTGCGACGATGGCTTTGACCGCCACCGCGCAGGCCTACACGGTCTACGTGACCAACGAGAAGGGCAACACCGTCAGCGTCATCGACACGGCGACGATGGCCGTGACCGGAACCTGGAAGGTCGGTCGGCGCCCGCGCGGGGTGACGACGAGCAAGGACGGCAAGGAGCTGTTCGTTTGCGCCAGCGACGACGACCGCATCGACGTGCTCGACACCGCCACCGGCAAGGTGGTGCGTTCGCTCCGCTCCGGACCCGATCCGGAGCAGTTCATCCTCGGCCCCGGCGGCAACCCGCTCTACGTCGCCAACGAGGATGACAGCCAGGTCACGGTCATCGACATCGAGAAGAACAAGGTCCTGGCCGAAGTGCCCGTCGGTGTGGAGCCGGAGGGAATGGGTCTGTCGCCGGACGGCAAGATCCTGGTGAACACCTCCGAGACCACCAACATGGCGCATTTCATCGACACCGCCACGTTCCAGGTGATCGACAACGTGCTGGTGGATGCGCGGCCGCGCTTCGCCGAATTCACCTCGGACGGCAAGTTCCTCTGGGTCTCGGCCGAGGTCGGCGGCACGATCAGCATCATCGACGTCGCCGCGCGGCGGGTCATCAAGAAGATCATCTTCAAGATCCCGGGCGTGAACGACGAGGCGATCCAGCCCGTGGGTATCCGCATCACCAAGGACGGGACCAAGGCCTTCGCAGCGCTCGGCCCCGCCAACCGCATCGCGGTGATCGATGCCAAGACCTACGAGGTTCAGAAGTACCTACCCGTGGGACAGCGGGTCTGGCAGCTCGCCTTCACCCCGGACCAGAAATTTCTGTTCTCCACCAACGGCTCCTCCAACGACGTCTCAGTGGTGGATGTGGAGGCGGACAAGGTGATCAAGAGCATCCCGGTGGGATTGCTGCCCTGGGGGGTGACGGTATCGCCGAATTGAGGTGCACTTTCCCTCCCCACAAGGGGGAGGAGGGACGCGCGGATATGCCGAAGGACGGACCGCCTCAAGGCGGCCAATGGGAGGACGATCACATGACGAGGACGATGCGGACGATCACCCTCGCCCTGGCGGCCCTGCTCGCCACCGGGCCGGCCTCGGCCCTCGATCTCACGAAGAAGCGCTCCACCCTGCCGGATCTCGTCCTCGGCAATGAGGAGGGCAACGATTTCGTGGTCGAGAACCGGGAGATCGAACTCGAATCCGGCAAGGCCTATCGCTTGCGCATCGTCGCCAAGGGCCGGCAGGAATATAAGTTCTATGCCACCGAGTTCTTCCGCAACATCTGGTTCAACCAGATCGTGATCCAGCATCTCGAGATCCACGGCAGCGGCCCACCGGACCACCTCGAATTCGACGATCCGGGCGAGATCGCCATCGAGTTCGTGACGATCAAGCCGGGCGAATATCCCTGGTCGATCCATGGACTCGAATCCAAGGGCATGACCGGCAAATTCATCGTCAAGTAAGGCAGGGCCTCCGCATGCGTCTCCTCATCCCGACCTTCGCCCTCCTCCTCGCCGCCGGCCCGGCGCTCGCCGACGACAAGGCCGCCTGTGCCGAGGGCATCGCCATGATCAAGGACGCCCTCGCCAAGGGGCCGTCCGAGACCGCCGCGCCGAAGCTCAAGAAGGCGCTCCGCGTGGCCGAGCGCGAGCAGGGCGAGGGCGAGTTCGACGAATGCCTCGATGCCGTCGGTGACGCCAAGCGGGCGATGAAGCCGTGAGCGACGGGGCAGGGGAGAGTGCGGCCCTCGACGTGGCCGGCGTGAGCCATCGCTTCGGCGCGCGCGCGGCCCTGTCCGACGTCTCGATCCGGGTGGAGCGGGGCCGGTTCATGGCCCTGCTCGGCCCCAACGGCGCCGGCAAGACAACCCTGTTCTCGGTGATCACCCGGCTCTACGCCAACCAGGACGGCCGGGTCTCGATCTTCGGCCACGGCCTCGACCGCGAGCCGTCCCGGGCGCTCGCCCGCCTCGGCGTGGTGTTCCAGGCCCGGACCCTCGATACCGACCTCACCGTCGAACAGAACCTCCTCTACCATGCCAGCCTGCATGGCATCGCGCGCCGGGCCGCGAAGGCCCGCATCGCTGCGCTGCTCGCTCGCGTGGGCCTGAGCGACCGGCGCGACGACAAGGTGCGCACCCTCTCCGGCGGCCAGTCGCGGCGCATCGAAATCGCCCGCTCCCTGGTGCATGAGCCGAAACTCCTCCTCCTCGACGAGCCCACCGTGGGGCTCGATCTCGAATCGCGTGCCGACATCGTCGCCATCGTCCGTGCCCTGGTGCGGGAGGAGGGGCTTTCGGTCCTCTGGGCGACCCATATCTTCGAGGAGATCGACGCGGCCGACGACGCGGTCGTTCTTCACAAGGGCCGCATCGTCGCGCGGGGGACGGCCGCGTCCATCGCTGAAGGCGACGAGACTTTGGAAGCCGCCTTCCGGCGCCTCGTCGCCGAACCGCCGAGGCAGGCCGCATGACGAAGACCGTCGCCACCACCGCTTCGACGGCTGCGAACGTCACCGAAAAACCGGTGCCCCATCTCGGCCGCCTCGACGCGGTCGGCTACCTGATTTGCCTCGGCGGCATCGTCCGTCGCGAGTTGCTGCGGTTCTTCAACCAGAAGGAGCGGTTCTTCTCCGCCCTCGTGCGGCCGCTGGTCTGGCTGTTCATTTTCGCGGCGGGCTTCCGCAACACGCTCGGGGTCTCGATCGAGCCGCCCTACCAGACCTACGTCCTCTACGAGGTCTACGTGGTGCCGGGGCTGGCCGTGATGATCCAGCTCTTCAACGGCATGCAATCCTCGCTCTCGATGGTCTACGACCGCGAGGTCGGCTCGATGAAGGTCCTGCTGACGAGCCCCTATCCGCGCTGGCTGCTGCTGCTGGCCAAGCTGATCGCCGGCGTCACCGTCTCGGTGGTCCAGGCCTACGCCTTCCTCGCCATCGCCTGGTTCTGGGAGCTCGACATCCCCCTCATCGGCTATGTGGCGGCGCTGCCGGCCTTCATCGCCTCGGGGCTGATGCTCGGCGCCATCGGTCTGCTTCTGTCCTCGATGGTCAAGCAGCTCGAGAATTTCGCCAGCGTGATGAACTTCGTGATCTTCCCGATGTTCTTTGCTTCATCGGCCCTCTACCCGCTCTGGCGCATCCGCGAATCGAGCGAGACGCTCTACCTGATCTGCATGGCCAATCCCTTCACCCATGCCGTCCAGCTCGTGCGCTTCGCCCTCTACGGACAGTTCGAACCCGTGGCCTGCGCCGTCGTCCTGGGCACGACCATCGCCTTCTTCACCCTCGCCGTCATCGCCTACGATCCCGGTCGCGGCATCATGGCCCGGCGCGGCGGACCGGCCGGAGACAATTCATGATTTTTTCGCGGACATTCGTGCTGGCCATGGCGGCCGGCGCTCTCCTCTGTGGGCCGGCCCTCGCTCAGCCCAAAGCCGATCCGGACTGGCCTTGCGTCCAGCGCAAGGTCTCGACCCTGAGTCCCGGCACCGTCTGGACGGGGCCGGATCTGGAGGCCGCCGGCCCGTGGGGCGACGATTACGAGGCGGCCTCGCTCGCCCAGAAGATCGCCTCGCGCCGCACCGACCTGAGCGAGGTCGATCCGCTGCTCGACGAGTTCGTCGCCAAGGCCGGGGACGAGAAGGCCAAGCGCCTGACGCGGGTCTTCGCCGGCGTGTTCGAGGTCGTCAACAACGAGCGCAGCCGGGTCATCGGCGGCATCGCGCGCTATGCCCAGGGACAGCGGCGCATGGCCGAGCGCATCCGCCAGGAGGCCGACCAGATCAGCGCGGTGAAGGACGGCCCGAGCGCCAACGACGCCCGCGAGATGCCCAAGGAGGCCTCGGAACTGGAGACGAAATTCGCTTGGGATCGGCGCATCTTCCAGGAGCGCAGCCAATCCCTCAATTATGTCTGTGAAGTGCCGACCCTGCTGGAACAGCGGCTCGGCGAGGTCGCCCGCAAGATCCAGGCGCGCCTCTGACCCGACGGCCTCGACGCCTGCAAACCCGCATCCTCGTCAGGCCCGCCGAATCCCAGCGGGCCTTTTTCATGTCTCCTACGAGGTTCTCCGTAAGCCCGACCCAAGGGTCACGTTCACGCAGGCCCGGTCTTCGATCCATGCGGCCGGGCGGGTCCCGCTCACCGCGTTCGATTCGCCCGGCATGACGTGAGGCCGCCACGTTCGAGCGGCCTGCTCAATCCAAGAATTCACCGAAAACATTCCGGCACCGTAGATTGCCGAATGATCCCGTTTGTCGTTCCTATTGGTCCCGAAGCCTCTGAATTCTCAGGTGAATTATGTTGCGCGGAGGTCACGCGAAGACACCATCTCCGTAAGACCCTTATGAGAATCGGTGAAACCCCTCGTCACCGGATTGTCCAAGCCCGATACGCTCCGCAACATTGATCAACGAGCCGGGAAAACCGGCCACGCTGTGGAAACCGAAGGGTCTTGGGACATGAAGAAGCGGACGCTGCGGAGCAGCCTCCTCGTTTCGGTAGCGCTGCTGCCGGGCGTCGCCTACGCGCAGGGCACGATCGTCGGCGGCCAGCAGGCCGTGACGCTGCAGGAGCTCGATGTCGTCGCCACCACGCCATCGGCGAGCGTGCGCAGCGCCCAGGGCGTCCTGCTCGGCCAGGAGCGTGACAAGCTTCCCCAGAATACCAGCGTCCTGACATCTGCTGACGTGAACCGGGTCGGCACTCCGAGTGTGCTGCGCGCACTCGACGAGCGGATCGGCTCGATCAGCATCAACAACGCGCAGGGCAACCCCTTTCAGCCGACCATCACCTATCGCGGCTTCGAAGCCTCGCCGCTGGGCGGAAGCCCGCAGGGCGTTGCCGTCTACGTGAACGGCAACCGCTTCAATACCTCGTTCGGCGACACCGTGCAGTGGGACCTCATCCCCGACATCGCCGTCGACCGCATCGAGCTCGAAGGCTCGAACCCGGCCTACGGCCTCAACGCCCTCGGCGGCGCCCTGAGCGTGCAGCTCAAGAACGGCTTCACCTATCAGGGCACCGAATTGAACCTCTCGGGCGGCTCGTTCGGGCGCTTCGGCGGCTCGTTCCAGCACGGACAGCGCTCGGACAATGTCGGCCTCTACATCGCCGGCACCGCGCTCTCGGAGAATGGATGGCGCAAGCACTCGCCCTCGCGCCTGCGCCAGTTCTACGGCGATCTCGGCGTGCAGGCGGAGAAGGGTGAGTTCCACCTCAACTTCATGGGCGCGGTCAACAGCCTGACCGGTAACGGAACCCTGCCGGTCGACCTGCTCGATTTCCGGCGCAACGAGGTCTTCACCTATCCCGACAAGACGCTGAACGCCTTCGGGCGGATCGGGATCTCGGGCAACTACGACATCTCGCCCACGGTCACCCTTTCCGGCAACGCCTATTACGGCCGGTTCGAGCAGAACACTGCCAATGGCGACGCCGCCGAGGTGGAGCGCTGCGAGGAGAACGAGCGCTTCCTCTGCTCGGAAGGTGCCAACGAGGAGCAGTTCTTCCTGCGCGACCGGTTGAACCGCCGCGTCCAGGCGAGCAGCATCCGCACGGCGAACTTCGCCCGGCTTCCGGCCTTCGCCGAGCGGTTCGACGAGGGCGGCCCCTACGCCTTCCTCAACTCGACCCGGACCAACACCGAGAATTTCGGTGTTTCGGTCCAGACCACCGTGCGTGAGACGCTGTTCGGCCTGCCCAACCGCTTCGTCCTCGGCGGTTCGTACGATGGCGGTCGCACGGCCTTCACCGCCGACAATGCCGTTGGCGGCCTGACCTTCGACCGCGGCTTCTACGGGCCCGGCGTTGTCGTGCGCAGCGACGACAACTCGATCACCCCGGTGAGCGTGAAGTCGAGCAACGATTACGGCGGCATCTTCCTGTCGAACAACACCGACCTGACCGACCGCCTGACCCTGACGCTGCAGGGCCGCTTCAACATGGCCAAGATCGTGCTGGAAGATCAGCTCGGCACGGCGCTGAACGGCAACCACTACTTCCAGCGGTTCAACCCTGGCATCGGCGCGAGCTACAAGATCGTGCCCGACTTCCTCACCGTCTATGGCGGGTATGTCGAGGCGAACCGCGCGCCCACCCCGGCCGAGCTCTCCTGCGCCGATCCTCTCGCCCCGTGCTCGCTCACCAACTTCTTCGTCGGCGATCCGCCCTTGAAGCAGGTCATCTCGCGCACGGTCGAGGCGGGTTTCCGCGGCAAGCTGCCCTCGCCGATCGAGCTCGGGGTGCTGAGCTGGAAGGCCGGCGTCTTCCGCGCCCGCAACGAGGATGACATCACCTTCGTGCCGTCCGACATCACCATCGGCCGCGCCTATTTCAAGAATGTCGGTTCCACCCGCCGCCAGGGCGTCGAGGCGAGTCTCGCCATCACCACCCCGGTCTGGAACGCCTTCGTCGATTACGCCTTCGTCGACGCGACCTTCCAGTCGCCGCTGACCTTGGCCTCCGGCGGCAACCCGTTCGCCACCCCGAACCCGGCCCAGCCGGACAATTCGGAAGCCAACCAGATCTTCGTGAGACGCGGCGACAAGCTTCCCGGCGTCGCGCCGCATCAGGTCAAGATCGGTGTCCAGTACATGGTCACGCCGGAATGGAAGGTCGGCGTGCTCGCCCGCGTCGCCACCGGCAAGTTCCTCGTCGGCGACGAATCGAACCTCAACAAGACCACCGGCAACTACGCGGTCATCGGGTTCAACACGAGCTACCGGGTGAGCGAGAATCTGGAGGTCTACGGCTATGTCGAGAACGCGCTGAACGCGAATTACGCGACCTTCGGCACCTTCTCGCCGGTCGGCGAGGTTCCGATCCTGGCCCTGCCCAATGCCAGCTCTAACCGGAGCCTGGCACCCGGCGCGCCGATCGCGGCCTATGGCGGAATGCGCATCTTCTGGTAGGCGCCCTCGAGCCCCTACGTTGGGCCACCGCTCCGGAGACGGAGCGGTGGCCTTTTTTGTCGGTCGCCACATTCGGTCGCCACGTTCGGTCACCATGTGCGGCGGAGTGTCCCGTCAGGGGATGATCGGCCCCGGCTCGACGATGTCGCAGCAACATGCGGGGTGATTCGAGCGTTGGCGTGCCATGTTCGACATCATCGGAAAGCATCGCATGACCAAGGCCCCCAGCGAGACCAGGACGTCCTCGACCAAGGCGCATTCGCCGACTACGGCCTCGCCGCTGATCCGCATCCTCGCGCCCGCCCTCGTCTTCACCGCCATTGCGGGTCCGGCCTTCGCCTCGGCCTGTTCCGACCAGATCGCCACGATCGAGCGTCGCCTCAACAGTTCCGGCGCCGTGTCGGTCACCGGCACCGCCTCGGCCGACGGCAAGGTCGCCACCAACCCGTCGATGGGCCTCGACGCGCCTCCCGGCGGAAAGCCCACCGACGCCTCGACCACTCCCAATGCCAAGAGCATCGACCACGCCCGTCACCTGATCGAGCAGGCGCGCAAGCAGGAAGCGGCCGGCGATGCCAAGGGCTGCGAGAACACGATGACCGAGGCCAAGAAGGCAGCGGGCTCCCTGCCGTAGCACAAGGTCCCATCGCGCCGGCTTTCGGCGCAGGAACGGAAAGAGGCCGCCCTTCGCGATGCGAGGGGCGGCCTCTTTCGTGGTTGGGTCTCACTCTGGACTCGATGAGCCTGACTCATCGAGGTGCGGCCGCGCGGCGGCGGTCATCCGCCGGACCTCACCGCCCCTGACCTATGTGTCAGGGGCGGTGAGGCTGGGTTCAATAGGCGTTCTTGGTGGTGACGAGGGACAGAGGCGTCGCCAGCATGATCTGCACGTCGAACAGGATCGACCAATTCTCGATGTAGTAGAGATCGTGGTCGACGCGGCGCTGGATCTTCTCGTCCGTGTCCGTCTCGCCGCGCCAGCCGTTGATCTGGGCCCAGCCGGTGATGCCGGGCTTGACCTTGTGGCGGGCGAAATACCCATCGACCACCTGGTCGTAGAGGGTGGTGCTGGTCGTGGCCTGAACCGCATGGGGGCGCGGCCCGACCAGGGACAGTTCCCCCTTCAGGACGTTGAACAGCTGCGGCAACTCGTCCAGCGACGTCCTGCGGATGAAGCGGCCGAGGGGCGTGACCCGAGGGTCGCCGCGCGTCACCTGCTTCGACGCGGTGAAATCGGACTGGTCGGCATACATCGACCTGAACTTGTAGACCTCGATCGTCTCGTTGTTGAAGCCGAGACGCTTCTGCCGGAACAGGATCGGACCCGGCGAGGTGACGCGGACGGCGATCGCCAGACCGAGCATGACCGGCGCCAGCACGACCAGCATGGCTGCGCCGACGACGCGATCGAAGATGGCCTTGGTGACGATGTCCCAATCGGCCATCGGCTTGTCGAACACGTCGAGGACCGGGACGGAGCCAAGATAGGAATAGGCCCTCGGGCGCAGCTTGAGCTTCGTCGCCTTGGCGGAGAGGCGGATGTCGATGGGCAGGACCCAGAGCTTGGCGAGCATCTGGAGCAGCCGATCCTCGGCCGCGATCGGAAGCGTGAAGATCACGAGGTCGAGGCGGGTCGAGCGCGCGTAATCCACGAGGTCGCTCACCGTGCCGAGCTTCGGGTAGCCGGCGACGACCGAGGAGGACCGGTTGTCCCCCCGATCGTCGAAGACGCCGACGATGCGGATGCCGGATTCGGTTTCCGCCTCGAGGGAGCGGATGAGCTCTTCCGCCAGCGGACCGCCGCCGACGATGGCCGTGCGCCTGTCGAACTGCCCGCGCAGCATGCGGGCCGTGACGAAGCGGAGGAGGGCGAAGCGTCCTGCGAGGAGCAGGACGAGCCCCAGGCTGTAGAACGTCGCGAGCCAGATCCGGGAATAATGGTCCGCGACCTTGGCGAAGACCATCGCCGTGGCGACGACGAGGAAGGTCAGCGACCAGGCGGCGGTCAGGCGCAGGGCCGGTTTGAAGAAGGTCCGGAAGGCGGCGATCCGGTAACTGCCGAAGATCTGAAACGACGCGACCGCGAGCACGGCCACGGCCAGGATCGCCGTGGAATAGCTCCACCCCAGGCCGACCGTGCCGCCGATCTGAACGCGATGCACGGCAAAGCCGAAGAGGGCGATGAGGAGCAGATCCGCCAGCCGAACGCTGCCCGAGAGCACGACGGGAGACAGCACGCCGCCATGATCGCGCGGCGCCCCGATTTCGGCGGGGGGAATGGTCGACGGGGCAGGGCCATACTGGGACGCATCTCCCGCTTTGGGCTGGCTGGGTTGCCCCGCCGCCTTCAGAAGGTCGCGAACGTCGAAGGCGCTCATCGTTTGCTCTCGTTCAAGCTTTCCGCCGATGCGATGGAAGAGGATGCCAGACCGACATCACGGAACGTTTAACGAGGTTCTGGCCGCCAAAGCATGGCGAAGAGCAAGTCAGCGTCACTGTAGCGGTTCCTTCATCACAGGCAGCGATGCTTCGTGCATCGATTTATCTCGACGCTGCAGGGCGGCGGCATAGCCCGACAGGACATCCGCCCCCATCCGCCGCATGGAGAAGCGTGCCCGCACCGAGTCACTGAGAGCTCGGGCTCGGGCGGCGCCCTCGGCGGTGTCTTCGTCGAGCAGGCGGACAATGGCGTTCTTGAGGGCAACGGGATCTCCGGGTCTGACGAGATCCGTTGCCGCCGTTCCGAAGATTTCCGGGATGCCGCCGACATTGGTGGAGACGAGGGGCTGCTGCGCGGCGGCGGCTTCCAGCACCACGTAGGGCAGGGATTCGGCGAGCGACGGGACTACCATGATCCGTCCCTTCGTCAGGGCGATCCGGATCGGCTGGGGCGGCTCGAACGCCACCGCGCCCGACAGGCCGAGCTTCCGGGCCCGCTCCACGAGCTGGTCTTCATCCGGGCCGGAACCGACCATCAGCAGGCGGGTGGGGCGCCCCTCGGCGCGGAGCGCCACCAGGGTGTCGAGCAGGACCGGGATGCCCTTCGCCTCGCGCAACTCGCCGATATAGAGGAGGTCGTAGGCGTCCGCCTGGTGCAGGACCGGTGCGAACTCCACCTCGTCGATGCCGTTATGGACGATCCGCACGGTATGGGGTCTGCTCCCCACGAAGCGGCCATGCCGACCGGCGACATATTCGCTCTCGAACAGGAACACGTCGGTCCGCGTCGCGAGCAGGCGCTCGACCCCCATATACAGGCGGTGGCGCAGCGTGCCGGGCTTGTAATTGTAGCTGCCGCCATGGGGGGTATAGGCCCTGATCGGCGAGGCTACGCCCGCTGGCAGGCGGGCGATGCGCGCATAAGCGCCACCCTTGGCGCCATGTCCGTGCAGGATCGTGGCGCGGATCTCCGCCGCCCGCCTCGCGACCGCCCGGACCACCACGATGTCCGAAAGATGCGGGTTGCGCCGCATGGGAACCCGGACGATGCCGAGCGCGAGATGGGGCAGGAGCTCGTTCAGAGCCTGGACCGCTCGCTCGCCGCCGGTGGACGCATCGCAGACGAGCCCGATCTCGTGCCCGGCGGCGGACTGGATCCTGATCAGGTCGCAGACGTGGCGGAACAGCCCTCCCACCGGCGCACGGAACACGTGCAGGATGCGATGGACGGCCTCGCCCGCGCTGCTGGCGGGGCTGACGGACAGAACGGAGGCGGACGCACTCACGACGGACAAGCTCCACGCGACGACCATTCCAGCCGAATGGCGGTACGATGTCGACGGACACTGGTCCCCAGAGATGGTGCGATCGTTAAGGGCCATCCGCCTTGGCCTCGATTCGGGCCGGCGAACGCCCTGAAACCTCCCGTTCGGTTAGGCAGCCCCTAACGCACCGTCGTCGATCCCGTATCCTCGCCGTCGCCGAAGCCCTGCACTCGCCTAGGCGTGGAGAAGCCCGCTGGGGCGATAGGAACACCGATCAACAATGCCGCCAGCGCTGCGAGCATGAGTTATCTCGATCTCATCTGACCTGGCGTGGACAGACGAAGGCCCGGATCGGATGGATCCGGGCCGATATCGATCGACGACGTATCGAAGACGAGACGTCCTCAGAAGAAGCGTTCCTTGATGACGATCGTGTCGCCGGGCCTCACCAGATAGGTCATCGGGACGATGCCCGAGACGAGGCCGCTTGGTCCCTCGCGGGTGAGGACGGCGTAGTCGCGGGCCGCCCGCGGTCCGAAGCCCGCCGCGATCGCCACCGCCGTCTCGACGGCCATGCCGTTGACGTAGGGATACTGCCCCGAGGTCGTGACCTCGCCGAGGATGTAGAACGGCCGATAGGCATCCACCTCGACGGTGACATGCGGCTCGCGCACGAAGCCCGCCGCGAGCTTGGCCTCGATGGTCCGGGCGGCCTGGGCCGTCGATTGCCCTCCCACCTTCACGAGACCGATGAGCGGCATGGCGATGCCGCCGGATCCGTCGATCGCATAGATGTTGGACAGGTTGTCCTGGCCGAAGACGATGACGCGCAGCCGGTCGCCGGTGGCGAGCGTATAGCGCCCGCCGATCGATCCGGTGGCGGTGGCGTCGAGCTGCGCGGTCCGGAAGTCGGGACGCAGGCATCCGCCCAGTGCCAGAGTGGAGGTGAGAGCGAGGAGAAGGGAGCGCCGGTTCATCATCCAAGCCGCTAAGAGCAAGTTTCTGCCTCTATTTGTAGGATCATATGGTTAACAAAAACTGATATCGCGGAGGGAATGCGATGCGTTGTGGCCGATCTTAACCGACGATCAATCTTAACGAGTTCTAGTCTTCCGGGAGGCGCCCGATGCGGCGTCCTGCTTTGCGTAAAGATCCTCTCATGCCTCGCTCGCAGCAGCCCGTTTCCACGATCGAGCCGATCCCCCAGCGGGACGAGGGGCTCGGCCTGTCCCAGCTGTTCGGAGTCCTGGCGCGGTCCTGGCGCTGGATCGTCCTTCCCACCGTGGCGGCGGGGATCGGGGCCATCGTTTTCGTGCAGGTCGTTCCGCCCCGCTACACCGGCGAGGCCAAGATCCTGCTGGAGAGCCGCGACGCGAGCTTCGCCCGCACCGCCCAGGAACGCGGCGAACAGCCCCTGGCCATCGACGAACAGGCGGTGGCGAGCCAGGTCCAGGTGGTGATGTCCCGCGATATCGCCCGGGAAGCGATCCGCCGCCTGAAGCTCGTGGGCAATGCCGAATTCGATCCCGAGGTCGACGGCATCGGTCCGGTCCAGCGCGTCCTGATGATGATCGGGCTCACCAAGAACCCGATGGAGCGGGCGCCCGAGGACCGGGTGCTGGAGACCTATTTCGACCGGCTCCTGGTCTACCCGGCCGGCAAGTCCCGCATCCTGACGGTCGAGTTCCGCTCGCGCGATCCGGAACTCGCGGCCAAGGCCGCCAACACCATCGCAGAACTCTACATCGCCTCCCTGGAATCGGCGAAGGTGGACACCGCCCGCTACGCCTCGACCTGGCTCGGCGGCAACATCGATACCCTGCGCACCCGCGTTTCCGAGGCCGAGGCGAAGGTCGAGACCTTCCGAGCCCGCAACGGCCTGATCAGCGGCGGCGGTGGCACCACCAGCCAACCCCTGGGCACCCAGCAGCTCAGCGAATTGTCGACCCAGCTGTCCCAGGCCCGCACGGTCAAGGCCGATCTCACGAGCCGGGCCAAGCTCATCCGCGAAATGATCAAGGACGGCCGCGCCTTCGAAATCCCGGATGTGGCCAACAACGAGGTCATCCGGCGCACGGTGGAGCAGCGCATCACCCTGCGCGGGCAGCTCGCCCTCGAATCGCGGACGCTGATGCCGGCTCATCCCCGCATCAAGGAGCTGACGGCGCAGATCGGCGACCTCGACGCACAGATCAAGGCCACCGCCGACCGGGTGGTGCGGACGATGGAGAACGACGCCCGCATCGCCGAAGCCCGGGTCGACAGCCTGAACGCCGCCGTCGACGCGCAGCGCGAAGTCGTCTCCAAGGGCAATTCCAGCGAGGTCCAGCTTCGCGCCCTCGAGCGCGAGGCGAAGGCGCAGCGCGACCAGCTCGAATCCTATCTCTCGCGCTATCGCGAGGCCTCGGCCCGGGACGCCGAGAGCGCGGCGCCCGCCGATGCCCGCGTGGTCTCCCGCGCCGTGGTGCCACAGGTCCCGTCCTTCCCGAAGAAGCTGCCCATCGTGGCGCTCGCCATCGTGATGACGATGCTGCTCTCCATGGGCGGGGTGGTGGCGCGCCATTTTCTCCGCGATCCCGACGACACCCGCCGCCGGACCGGACCGGACGATCGGGCCACCGAGCCCACTCCCTTCACCTTCCCGGAAGCCTCCGTGGCCCTGTCGCGGAGCGGTCCCGCCGCCTCCCTCTATGAAGCGCCGCTGACCGCCCGCGTTGCCGTGCCCATCACCGCCGCCACCGCATCCGCCGCGGAACCGGCGCCGATTCCGGTGCGTGAGGAAACAGCCGGAGAGGCGGGCCGGTCGCCCGTCTCCAGCTACGATCTCCAGGCCCTCATCCATCTCCTGCGCGAGCGGATCGGCCGCAACGGCGGAAGCATCCTGGTCGCGGAGACCGACACGGCCGCCGACCGGCAACTCGCCGCGATCCTGGCGGAGGCCCTGGCGGCGGGCGGGCGCGTTCTGATCGTGGACGTCAACGGCCCGGCCTCACCGTCGGACGATGCCGGCCTCACCGACCTCGTTGCGGGTGAGGCTGCCTTCCTCGATGTGATCCGATCGGTGGCCTCGGTGCGCAGGCTCCACGCCATCCCGCGCGGCTTCGTCGATTGCAACATTCTCACGGACGAGCCGGAAGCGCTGGCCATCGCCCTGGACGCCCTGGCCCAGAGCTACGACTGGGTCGTCTATCGCCTCGGCGAGGCCCTGTCGCAGGAGGCCCAAGACCTGCTGGAGGCCATGGCGGGCCGGATGAACGCCATCGTCATCGCGTCCGACAAGTCCCCCGAAGATCCCGAACTCGTCTCGCTCCACGGCCTGGCCGAACGGGCGGGGGCCGGCACGATCCTCGTCGCCGGTGAGCAGACCGAGAGCGAGGGTGCCGCCGGGGGGAAGCCGGGAAGCGGCCTCAGGCTTTCGGCGGCGTAAGACCGACATCTTGCGGATGGGCTGCTGCCGCGCGGCCGCAGGTTCGGCCCGGATGACCAGCGCCGATGCCGCGTCCGGGTTCCTGGGCGATGCCCTTAAGGATTCGCCTCGCCGGCGGCGCTGCCGTGGCGAGCCGGGCGGTGGAGCGCCTTCCGAACCGCCTTCGCCAGACGCGCCAGGCGCTGGCTGCGCTTGATCCGGCGCTTGAGCCGGGTGGCGGCCATGGCCGGAATGGCGAAGAGATGGCCGCGCAGAGTGACGGCGATGGTCACTTCACCGAGCTGGATCGTCTCGTCGCAGATATTGGCCTTGTAGCGGGCCTCCCCGACTCCGAGATCGAAGCTGCGGCGGCCCCGTTCGGTCTGATCGCGGATGAGGTGGTGCAGCAGGATGTCACCGGGACTCGACCGCCCCACCGTGGGTGTCTGGTCGAAGGAGGTCATCATGCCGCTGTAGCGCGTCTCGCTCACCGCACCGGCGAAGGTCGCGAAGACCTGCCCGGTGTTGCACGCCACCAAGGCGGCGACCTCGATCGCCGCGCCCCGAACCTCGTTCGGATCGTCCTGCCGGCAGGCGCCGGTGGCGATGAAGCGGCGTATCCCCTCATCGGCATAGGGGTCGGCGATGTTCATGGCGGCGAACCGCGAGGCCTTCTGGGCGAAAAAGGCGGAGAGGTACGTCCTCACCTCATCGGCATTCGAGGCTACGCGGTACTCCACCGGGCCGAAGGCCTCGATCAGCTTCTTCTCCTTCGAGCGCATCTTCTTGCGCGCGTCGGCGCTGAAGACGCGCTTGGCGGTGGTCTCCGCGTCGGGGCCGAGGATCAGGCCATAGGCGTCGCTGACGGCCGGCGCGGCGTGGAGGCTCAAGGGATTGGCCGCGCCGTCCCAGAAGCGCGGCTGATGCCCGAGGAGATAGACGTCGATCCCGGCCTCGCGCCCGACCCGGCGCAGGAGCTCGACGAGATCCTCGGCGCGCATGGACGCGGCCTCGCGGGAGGCGAACATCGGCATGTGATAGTTCGCGTGCTTGCAGCCGATCACCCGCGCCACGCGGACCCCGCGTTCGCGCGCGACCTGGAGCGGCAGGATCACGCGGGGCCGTCCGCCGGGATCGCGCAGCACGATGACCCGTAGGGAGGCGTCCTGTTCCTCCGGGGTGCAGCCGAGCTTCGCCGAGACGAAGGCCGAGACCCAGTCGAATCGCTGATAGGGAGTCGACAGCGCGGCGGGATCGCTCTCGACGCTCCGCCACAGAGCCTCGACGCTCGCCAGATCGCGAAACACCTCCGGAACAAGCCGCCCGCGGACGCGCTCCTGCATCATGCCGACTCCGGTGAGATCGTGAACAAGGACCCTCATCACCGCCTCCCCATCATCGGCACCTAGCGCTCCGGCTCTTAAGCGCTGGTGACGATGGGAAACGGCAAGCCATCATTGTGCGATGTGGGTAACGAAACCTTGCGGGTTCAGGATCGAAAAGTCATCCCCGCCACGCCTCCGCTCCGGTGACGTCCATGCCCTCGGCCGAGTTTCGTCACCGCCTGTTCGATGCGGGGTTTCGCGCCATCGTGGCTTCCGGGGCCGACCGTTGGCTGAAGCGCGTCGCGCAAGGGCACGGTCTGATCCTCACCTTCCACCATGTCGATCCGGCCCCCGCGGGGGCCTATGCCCCCAACGGCCTGCTCTCGATCACGCCGGATTTCCTCGACGCGGTGCTGGGCACGCTGGTCTCGCAGGGGTTCGACGTGATCGGCCTCGATTCCGTGGCCGAGAGGCTCGTCCGGCCCGCCGGGGACAGGCCCTTCGTCGTCCTGACCTTCGACGACGGCTATCGCGACAACGCCCGGTACGCCGTTCCCCTCCTGAGACGTCATCGCGTTCCCTGGACGCTCTTCGTCACGAGTGACTTCGCCGAGGGGAGGGGGCGCCTGTGGTGGATCGAACTCGAACGGGCGATCGGCCGTCTCGACCGGGTGCGGGTTCCTGCCGACGAGGCGCCGGCCGTCGATCTGCCCGCCGCCACGGCGGAGGAGAAGATGGCGGCCTTCGCCGCGCTCTACCGCCGCCTGCGCGCAGGATCGGAGGAGCGCCTCCTGTCCGCCATTGCCGTTCTCTGCGACGAGGCCGGAATCGGGGTCGGGCGTATGGCGGAGGAACTCTGCCTATCATGGGAGGAGCTGCGCGGCCTCTCATCCGATCCACTTCTGACTATCGGGGCCCATACCATCACCCATCCGATGCTGGCGAAGCACGGCGAGGCACGGGTACGCCGGGAGATCGGGGAGGGCAGGGCACGGATCGAGCGTGAGATCGGCCGGCCGGTCAGGCACCTGTCCTATCCGGTGGGGGATCCGACCTCGGCCGGGATGCGGGAATTCGCAATCGCCCGCGAGACCGGTTTCGACACGGCCGTGACGACCCGCCCCGGCCATCTCTTCCCCGGCCATGCCGACCATCTCCACGCCCTTCCGAGGGTCTCGGTGAACGGGTTGCATCAGTCGAGGGCGGCGCTCTCCGCGCTGCTGTCGGGTGTCCCGTTCCTCGCCTGGAATCGCGGGCGGCGGCTCAATGTCGAGTAAGACCGATCGACTGAGCCCGGTCGGGCCGGTCCCGCGCGGTGCCGGTCAATGCCGCCGGCGGCGGCGATAGGACGAGCGGCTCTCGCTTCCTCCGACGGTGAAGCTGGCGCTCTGGCGGCCCTGGCGGGTGTAGCGTCCGCGCCTGCCGCGCTGGCCCTTGCGGGTCTCCTGCGCCGGCTCGTCGGCCATGGGGAGCGATTCGGTGCTGACCGGCGGGACGGCGGCGAGCGCCGTCGCGACGGACGAGGAGGCCGATCCACCGTCGCTGCCCCCGCCCCCGCCGCCGACATTCTTGGCGGCCGGCCCGAACATCGCGAGGCACTGATTGTAGGCGAGGTCGTTCTTGAGGCGCTCGCATTCCGCCATCGAGCGAGGCGCATTCTGTGCCGAGGCTGGCGTGCCGAGAGCCGGAAGAGCGGCGCAGCCGAAGCCTACGAGCAGGAAAGACGCGAGGAATCGGTTCATGGGGCGGAGGATCTTGGCCTGGATCTGACGAAACGTCGAAGCTTGCCCAAGCCTGTGGCTGCCGAGTGCGGCGAAATCCCGGCGTCGGGGGAAATCCTCAGCGGGCTCGCGTTGGCAAGCCAACGCTTCACCTCGCTTAAGTCATTGAAGTGTCACAGGTTTCAGGACGCAAAACCGGTGACCACTTTTGCTAAACCTGCTTAGGGTTCAGTGCCCGCCATCGACATCCTTTCGCTCCATCCAGCGGATCAGCGGCATCAGGGGGAAGATCCAGGCGATGCCGAGGAAGGCGTAGAGGATGGCCTGCACGGCCGGAGGCGTTTGCGAGATGCGGCTGTCGGCCAGCGCCATGGCGAGGGGCGCATAGAGCGCCACGAAGGCGAGCATGCCGATCGTGCCGAGCAGCGTGCGGGTGCGGCGGCGCATGGGCGCTCTCCTGGCATGGGACTTCTCCCCGGCAGGGAAGTCCGGCGGTGACGTCCATCGACTGTTGTGCAATCGGTCCGCCGGGGTTAGGCCGACCGCCCCGGCAAGGCAATTGCCGCTCGCGCCGCATCCAAGCCTTCTGCGGCCCAAGCCCTCTGCGGCCCTCGGCGCCGTTGCCCCCGTGGCCGCGCATGCGTAACGCAGGGGCGCAGGCACGGGACACCCGCGCCGATCCCGACACCACGCGAGCCCCTACCGCGATGCCTACACGCGAAACCACCTCGACCGCACCGGTCCGTTCCACGAACCCGGTCCGCGTCTGGCTCTACACCCTGGCGATCCTCGTCGTGGCCATGGTCGCCGTCGGCGGCGCCACCCGCCTGACCGGATCGGGCTTGTCGATCACCGAATGGCGGCCGGTGACGGGCGTGGTCCCCCCGGTCTCCGAACAGGCCTGGGCGGCCGAGTTCGACAAGTACAAGGACACGCCGCAATACCGTATCCTCAACCAGGGCATGGGGTTGTCGGACTTCAAGGTCATCTATGCCTGGGAATGGGGCCACCGCCTGCTCGGGCGCATCCTCGGGCTCGCCTTCTTCCTCCCGCTCCTGGTGTTCTGGTGGCGCGGCCTCGTCGACCGGCGCCTCGGATACGGGCTCCTCGCCCTCGGCGCCCTCGGCGGTCTTCAGGGCGCCATCGGCTGGATCATGGTCGCCTCCGGTCTCCAGCCGGGAATGACGGCGGTGGCGCCCCTGAAGCTCGCCCTGCACCTGACCACGGCGAGCCTGATCCTGGCCGGCCTCGTCTGGCTGGCGGCCGGGTTGCGGTCCGGCCCATCGGAGCCGGCACCGGGTCGCCTGAGGATCATTGCAGCCCTGCTGCCGGTCCTCGTCCTGGTCCAGATCGGCCTCGGCGGTCTCGTCGCCGGGTCGAAGGCCGGACTCGTGCACAATACCTGGCCCGACATGGACGGCGTTCTGGTGCCGAACGCCTCCGAATTGTTCGCCGTCAGCCCGTGGATCGAGAATTTCGTCGACAACGTCACCCTGGTTCAGTTCAACCACCGCCTGATGGCCTATCTCCTTCTGGCGGCAGCGCTGTTCCATGCCGTCGATGCGAGCCGGCGGCTTCCCGCGAGTGGCACAGCCCGCCGCGCCATCGGCATCGCGGGCTTGACTGCGGCACAGGCGGGACTGGGCATCGTCACTCTCCTGCTGGCGGTGCCGCTCTGGGCGGGCCTCGCCCATCAGGTCTTCGCCATGGCGGTCCTGATGATGGCGACGGTGCATGCACGGCTGAGCCGCGGCGCAACCCGGCGCACCCTGGCATCTCCCGCCGGCGCGACCACCGCCTTCGGCTTCGAGGGCATGACGGGCCGAGGCGCTTAGGCCCTCGCGGAACGCGTCGTAGCGGAGGCCGGACGGCTCGGTGCGCCGGCCTCTCACTCGCGAACGATGGGGACCTGACCCGACCCTGTTTCCGGACGTTTGCAGAGCGAAGGCTGCTGCATCGCACAGACCGTTTCACCGCGATGCAGGATAAGAAAAGGCGGATTGGCCGGATGCTTGCACCCTGCCAGCCACCATCGGCGAGCGTCCCCCTCGGCCATTTTTTGTTGCGTTGCAGCGAAACTAAGCTTGGGGTTGTGCCGTTAGCCGATGTGTCGATGGCGCCGTGAGAGCGGAGCCCGGCAGCGTCACGCCACAACCGAAAGGCCGTCCAGCATGCACGACCAACGCCTCGTGTCGGAAGAGCAGGTACTCGTTGAGCGCGACCAGACGGTACGCGAAGGTGCCGACGTGGAGGGGACGAGCCACGCGCGGACCCGGAAGGTCGTCGTCGGCCTCACGGGACTTCTCGGAGCGGCCTGGGCCGTCGTCCTCGCGAGCCGCTTCACGACCTTCTCCTTCTAGGAATCCTCCCACCAGGAAAATATGCAGGAATCAGGTAGGCGGCGGTTCACGATGCTCGCCGCCTACGCAGTTCGAATAGGGAACGAGTCCGCCCCTTCGGTGCTTAAGCTTAGGTTAGGAAAGTTCGGAGTCAGCGATGTTCCTGGCTGAGGACGGTAGACCCATCGGACTGACCTGGAACTACACCCGCCGGGAGCTGATGGCGGATGCCGCCGTGCATATCGCCGGCATCGCGTTCGGTGTGGCGGGCTCGATCGCCATCGTCATCCTGGCGGCGATGGCCCCGCTGGATTGGACCGAGCGAGCGGCCGTCGCGGTCTATGCCGCCGCCCTGGTGTCGATGCTCGGTGTGTCGGCCACCTACAACATGTGGCCCGTAGGGCGCCGCAAGTGGATCCTGCGCCGAGCCGACCACGCCCTCATCTACCTGATGATCGCGGGCACCTACACGCCTCTCGTCGCCCTGGTCGGGCGCGGATCGACGGCCTGGATGCTGCTCGCCTTCATCTGGGTGCTGGCGGGAATCGGCATCGCCCTGAAGCTTCTCATGCCCGGCCGTTTCGACCGGGCCGCCATCGGCCTCTACCTGCTCCTCGGATGGAGCGGCGTCGCCACCTACGAATCGGTGATCGGCGCACTGAACCCCGAGGCGCTCTGGCTTCTGGCGATCGGCGGCGTACTCTACTCGGCCGGGGTCATCTTCCACGTCTGGCGCAGCCTGCCGTTCCAGAACGCGATCTGGCACGCCTTCGTCCTCGCCGCCACGGCCTGCCATTACGGCACCGTCCTCACCAGCGTGATGAGCGCCGCTCCCTAGGCGGCGCTCAGTGGCACGTCCCCCGACTTCCCGGTTCTTCGCCTACTTCCCGTTGCAGAGACCCTGCCCGGAAAGTCGGTTGTGTTCGCGCGGATCGCAATCCGTAGCCAGGAACGAGGCCCATTCCGCGGTGGTGCCGTAGAATGCGTTCCGGTCCACGTCACCGCGCACGCCGGGAACCCGGCCCGTGGAGGTGAACTGCCACAGCATCCACTTCCGCTTGGCGAAGCGCTGCTCGGGCTCGGCCGCCGTGGAGCGGACCCAGTGCGGATAGTCGAGCAACTCGTCCTCGAGCACGTCCTTATGGAAGGTGATGTCGGTATAGATGATCGGCCGCTTGCCGGTGTAGCGCTCCATCTCGTCGAGCATGTAGCGCATCATCGCCAGCGCCTGGGCCTTCGGCAGCTTCTTCGGGCAGAGCTGCGAATGGCCGTTCCATTCCACGTCGAGGACGGGGGGCAGGGCGGTGGGATCGTTGGGGACGTTCTTCTTGAACCACTCCACCTGATCCTGGGCCGAGCGGCACCAGAACACGAAATGGTAGGCTCCGCGCGGCACGCCGGCCTTGGCGGCTCCCTCCCAATTGGCGCGGAAGCGTTCGTCCACGTGGTCGCCGCCCTCCGTCGCCTTGATGAAGGCGAACTGCGTGCCGGCTCCGCGCACCGAGGCCCAGTCGATCGGCCCCTGCCATTTCGAGATGTCGATGCCCTGGATCGGGTGCTGCTTGGCACGGGCGACCCCCGGATGGGGCTTCACATCACCCTTTGTGGGATAGAAGTCGCTCTGGTTGCCGGCGCAGGCCGCGAGCGTCGCGAGCAGGGCGGCGGTCAGCGAGCGTTTGGCCCAGTGCATCGCGGCGTTGCGTGGCATCACGGCCAAGTCTGTCGGGGCGATCCCGTTCTCAAGCGACATTGATGCCCGGTCCACCGTTCTCACGCGCTACACTCATGGGTAAGGGATGGCCCCGTGCGGTTAACAGAGCTTTGACGGCAATGCGGCGGAATTCCGGAACTCGTTGCGGGCGAACCACATAGGGTGGATTCAGGCGCTTTCGCCGCAGGCCGGTCGCGGATGCTAAGTCCCGAGCCGATCAGGCATTTCGAGGGGAGGGGAGTCTGGGCAAGGTTTTGTTCACCATCGGTTACGAAGGGCTGGATTCCGAGCGTTTCGTGGCGACTTTGAAGGATGCCGGCGTCGCGACGCTGGCCGACGTTCGCGCGGTGGCCAATTCGCGCAAGCGCGGCTTCTCGAAGAACGCGCTGAAGACGAGCCTGGAAGAGGCGGGCCTCACCTATGCGCATGCGCGGGAACTCGGCACGCCGAAGGCCGGGAGAGAGGCTGCGAGGGCCCATGATGCCGCGCTGATGCGTCGGATCTACTGCGAAGAGGTGCTCGACACCGCCGATGGCGGGCTCGCCCTCGCCGCCCTGTGCGAGGTCGCCTCGCGGGCGCCGACCTGCCTCCTCTGCTTCGAGCGCGACCCGGAGCGATGCCACCGCCGTGTCCTGGCCGAACGACTGGAAGCGAACGGTTTCAGGACGGTCGACCTGTTCGGATAACACCGTCCCATGACTTGCCCGCGTAAGGCCGGTTCCGACCGAGCGGAGTCGTTGACAATCTAGAGTTCTGTTGCCCACATGTTTCTCGACCATGAATGGTGGTCGGATTCTCCGGCGAGAACGCGGGTGACGCGCAAATCCCTCGATCAGACCCTCGGCTTCCTCCGTTCCCTCGACCGGACGGCGAGCGGCGAGGACGTCGCCCGGGTTCTGGCGGCGGAACTGGCGGATCTCGGCGTCGCTCATATCATGGCGGCCACGGTGCCGGTACGGGGCACGTCCGTCCGCCAGCAGCGCGGCCACGTCCTGCTCAACACCTTCCCGATGGAATGGGGCCGGCGCTACCTGACGCGCGGCTATGCCTTCCACGACCCCACGGTGCAGCGCCTCGGCTACTTGACCGCGCCCTTCGCCTGGAGCGACGCCACCGATGAGCATGCCGACGATCCCCTGGCGCGCAGGGTGATGGACGAGGCTGCGGATTTCCATCTGCGCGACGGCCTGACGATCCCGCTGATGACCCTCGACGGCGAGACCGCCGGGTTCAGCGTCTCGGGCGAGCGCCTCGCCATCGATCCGGCGGATCGCGGCATGCTCCAACTGATCGCCACCTACGCGTTCGGCCACCTGCTGCTGCTGAACGGGCAGAGCCCGGCGGCCTCCGCGCGCCTCGCCCCGCGCGAGCGCGAGGCCCTGCAATGGGCGGCCGAAGGCAAGACCGATTGGGAGATCGGCGAGGTCATGGGGATTTCCGCCCATGGCGTCGATTTCCACCTGCGCTCCGCCCGCGCCAAGCTCGGCACCGCTAACCGCACCCAGGCCGTCGCCATCGCCCTGCGGCGGGGGCTCATCATCTGATGGGCTCGAGGCCGGACATTCGATAGTCTCGCGCGAGCTCAACCTCGCGAGAGGAGTCGACGATGCCCAAGGTCAGCACCTGCCTGTGGTTCGGGAGGGATATCGAGGCGGCGGTCGGCCTCTACGTCTCCCTCGTCCCCGATTCGCGGATCGACCATGTCCAGCGCTCGCCTGGACCCTGGCCGGGCGGGGAGGCGGGCGATGCGCTGCTGGTGGCCTTCATCCTCGGCGGACAGAGCTTTCAGGCTCTGAACGGAGGCGCCACGGCCGATTACGGCACTGCCGCTTCGATCTCGGTGGCCTGCGCCGACCAGGACGAAGTCGACCGGTTATGGGCGGCGCTCACGGCGGATGGCGGGGCCGAGATCATGTGCGGCTGGCTCAGGGACAAGTGGGGAGTGCCCTGGCAGATCGTGCCCACGATCCTCCCCCGGCTGCTGGCCGACCCCGATCCGGCCGTGGCGAGCCGGGTCTTCTCCGCCATGCAGGACATGGTCAAGCTCGACATCGCCGCCCTCGAGCGCGCGGCCGCCGGCTGAACCGGACGTCTCGCCTCACCCGCCGCCCGGGCGTTCGCGGCGGCCGAAGCGCTCGGCGATGACGATGCCGCCGAGGACGAGGGCCAAGGCCGCGGCCTGGTACCATTGGAACGCTTCGCCGACGACGAGGATGGCGAGGCCCGAGCCGAAGATCGGCACGAGGTTCACGAACACCCCCGCGCGGTTCGGGCCGATCAGTTCGACGCCCCGCATGAACGAGAGCTGGGCGATCAGGGACGGGCCGAGGGCAACGAAAGCGACGATGGCCCACCCCTTCGGTGTCGGCCAGATCAGGGTTCCGGCAGCCTGTTCGAGGACGAGGGCGGGCAGGGAGGTCACGAGGGCCGCCAGCGCCATCGCCGAGAAGAAGGTCAGGCCGGACATCTTGGGCCGGTCGGCGAGGGCGACGGTGTAGCCGGCATAGAGCAGGCAGGCGCCGAGCATCAGCATGTCGCCGATGTTGAAGGAAAGCGTCGACAGGATGTGCCAGTCGCCGTGGGTCGCCGCGACGCCCGCGCCGCCGAGGGTGATGACGACGCCGAGGATCTGCGCCCCGGTGACGGCGACGCGGTGCACGACATAGTTCAGCAGGATGACGAGGACCGGGATCGCCCCCTGGAACAGGGCGACGTTGACGCCGGTGGTGTAGATGCCGGCGGCGTAGAACAGGCTCGCATAGGCGGTGTAGCCGCAGGCCCCCATCAGCAGGACGTAGCGCCAGTGGCGCGCGATCAGGTGGCGCTCGGCCACGATCCCGCGCCAGGCCGGCCAGGCCAGCGCGAGGCAGGCGAAGGCCCAGCGCAGGCAGGTGAGCACCTGAGGCGAGACTTCCCCGACGGCCCATTTGCCCGCGACCACGTTGCCGCCCCACAGCAGGGTCGTGAACAGGAGGAGCGGGTAAGCGGCCCCGGCGCCACGGGTCTCGACGGCCGGGCCGGGGGAGGCGGACGGAGAGGTCATGATCCCTTCGGGGGCTTTGCTCGGAGATGTTTCTTCGCTGGCGGTACCGCCATCCCCTTCTGTCCCGGCCATGACGGGCTGAGCAAGGCCGCCGGAAGCAGGGCTGACATCACGGATTCTACTCGGAGACGGGCCGGGGAGGGCGGCGCTTGGCGGCGGGTTTGGGGACAGGCAGGGCGGCGGCGATCCGCGCGGCGTCGCTCGTCCAGAGATGCACTGCGGCGTAGGCCCGCCAGGGCCGCCAGGCTTCGGCCCGGATGAGCAATTGCGCCGGTGTCGGACGCCCCGCCCCGGTATCGAGGGACCGGAGCAGGGCGAGGTCGCTCGCCGGCAGCGCATCCGGTTCGCGCAACGCCCTGAGGGCGATGTACTGCGCCGTCCACTCACCGATCCCGCTCAACGCCCTCAGGGCGGCCACCGCCGGATCGAGCCCACGTCCCCGTGCGAACAGAGCGGGATTTGCATGGGCCTCCGCCGCAAGGGCGCTGATCGCTCTGCCGCGTGCCCCCGGCATGCCGAGGGTCGCGGCCACGTCTGCATCGAGCAGGCGATCCGGCGTCGGGAACAGGTGGGTCAGCCCCGTTCCGGCGTATTCCGGCGCCAGCGCTTCACCGAAGGCGGCAACCAGTCGGCCGGCGAGCCGGGTCGCCGCATTGACCGAGACCTGCTGTCCGAGAATGGCGCGTACCGCGATCTCGAACCCGTCCCAGGCGCCCGGAACCCGCAGGCCCGGCCGTTCGGCCACGAGGGGGGCGAGGTCGGGGTGGCGCGAGAGCGCGTCCGCGATCAGGGCCGGGTCGGCATCGAGATCGAACATCGGCCTCAGCCGTGCCAGAACGTCCGGCAGAATCGCCGGATCGGGATGATCCACCGTCGCGACGAGGGCATCGTCCCCGCCCTGCATGACGGAGATCGTGCCGTGGAGCCCGCCGATGAAGATGGTCCGGGCATAGGCGTCCGCCGTCACCACCTCGACACCCGGAATGGCCCGGCCGCCGAGATAGGCCAGGATCGCGGGCCAGTCGTAGGGCGGCCTGTAGGGCAGCGGGATGATGTGGGTCACGACGCTCTCCGGCCGCCTCCACCATCTCACGGCCGCGGGAATCGCGAAACCGCGCGCAGGCCGGCGCAACGGTGCGAGGCAGGAGGTGAGGCAGGACGGGAAAATCCGGCATCGCCCGTATCGTGTTGCGGGGCGACGCTGTATCCGTTCACGAGGGACAACGCGGCGTATCGATCGCGAGGCCGGGGAGGGCGGTTCTGGTGTCGTGGGTGCGTGGTCTCCTCTTCGCGGGAATCGTGGCCGGAATCGCCGCCTTCGCGGTGAGCGAAGCCGGCACGGCCCTCATCGCCGAACTGCGGGAGCGGGTCGCCCCCGGTCCCCCTGCCCCGCGCCATCTTCCGGCCCAGCGCACCGCCATCGAGGACGGGCGCACCGTGGTCCGGCTCAAGCCGGAGGAGCGGGAACGCCTCGGCATCGCAACGCAGGTGCGGCCCTTCGCTCCCCACCGCGAGGAACTCCAGGCCTATGGCAGCGTCCTCGACGTCGCCAGGGTCACCGACCTGACCAATTCCTACGCCAGCGCCAGGGCGCAGCTCCAGACCGCCCAGGCCCGGGTCGAGGTCTCGCGCAACGCCTTCCAGCGCGCCAAGAATCTCGGCCCCTACGCCACGACAGTCCAGGTCGAGACCACCGAGGGCACGTTTCAGACCGACCAGGCCGCTCTGGCGGCGGCGGAATCGCAGGTCCGCACCCTCGCCGCCACCGCGCAGCAGGAATGGGGGCCGGTGATCGGACGGGCCATCGTCGAGCGCTCGCCGGCCATCACCCGGCTGATCGAGCGCGTCGACTTCCTGGTCCAGGTGACTCTGCCGCCGGGCGAGAGCATCAAGGGCCAACCCGCCGCCGCCTTCGCCGAGGTGCCGCCGCAGAGCGCGCGGATCGCGCTGCGCTACGTCTCGCCGGCCACCCGCACCGACCAGCGCATCCAGGGCCTCAGCTACTTCTACACCGTGCCGGGCGATAGCGGCTTCCTGCCCGGCATGAGCATGCTCGCCTTCCTCGCCTCCGACCGGAGCGTCACCGGCATCAGCGTGCCCGAGGATGCGGTGGTGCATTGGCAGGGCGGAACCTGGATCTACCGCGCGGTGGCGCCCGACGCCTTCGCCCGCCACGCCCTCAAGGCCGACCCGCCCATGTCGGCCGATGCCTATGTGGTGGAGGACCTGCCCGGTGAGACCGAGATCGTGCTGACGGGCGCGCAGGCGCTCCTGTCCGAGGAGATGAAGAGCCTGCTCTCCGTCTCCGGCGGCGTGGACGACGATTGACGTGAGCGACGTTCCGAACGCTTCCCCGAGCGGCCCCCAGGCGGCTCTCGTCGCCTTCGCGGTGCGCTTTCGCGGCATCGTCCTGGCGCTCAGCCTCGCGCTCGCCGGCTACGGCATCTACGTGCTGGGGGACGCGAAATACGACGTGTTCCCGGAATTCGCGCCGCCCTCCGTGGTGGTCCAGACCGAGGCGCCCGGCCTCAATCCCGAACAGGTGGAGGTGCTGGTCACCCAACCGATCGAGGTGGCGGTGAACGGCTTGCCGGGGATCGAATCCCTGCGGTCGAGCTCGATCCAGGGCCTGTCGGTCATCACCGTCACCTTCGGTGCCGGCAGCGACGTCTACCGCGTCCGCCAGCTCGTCACCGAGCGCCTGACGGCGCTCGCGGGCCGCCTGCCCCAGGGCGTGCTGCCGCCGGCGATGACCGCTCTCACCTCGGCCACCAGCACCGTGCTCCTCGTCGGCCTGACCTCGGAGCGGCGCTCCGACCTCGACCTGCGCACCATCGCCGACTGGACCGTGCGCCTCCGGCTTCTGGCCGTGCCGGGCGTCAGTCAGGTCTCGGTCTATGGCGGCGCCGTGCGCTCGCTCCAGGTCCAGATCCGGCCGGCGGACCTCATCCGCTACAATATCGGCATGAACGACGTGCTCGCCGCCGCCCGCAAGGCCACCGGCGTGCGCGGGGCGGGCTTCGTCGATACGATCAACCAGCGCGTCACCCTCCAGACCGAGGGGCAGTCGCTCACCCCGGAGGAGCTGTCCCGCACGGTCCTCATCAACGAGGGCGGCGCCAGCGTGACCCTCGGCGACGTCGCCACCGTGGTCGCCGCCGGCGAGCCGCCGATCAGCGCCGCCCTGGTGGACGGCAAGCGCGGCGTGCTCCTCATGGTCGGCGCGCAATACGGCGCCAATACCCGCGAGGTCACCGCCCGAGTGGAGGCCGCTCTCGAAGACCTGCGCCCGGCCCTCGACCGGGAAGGCGTGGCTTTGCGGCCGGACCTGTTCCGGCCGGCGAACTTCATCACCATCGCCAATGCCAACGTGCTCCAGGCGCTCGGGCTCGGCGGCATCCTCGTCGTCGTCGTGCTGTTCGCCTTCCTGTACGATTGGCGCACCTGCGTGATCTCGTCGGTGGCGATCCCGCTCTCCCTCATCGCCGCCGTGGTGGCGCTCCAGGCCATGGGCGAAAGCCTCAACACCATGACGTTGGGCGGCCTCGCCATCGCCATTGGCGAGGTGGTGGACGACGCGGTGATCGGCGTCGAGAACGTGGTGCGCCGCCTGCGCGAGAACCGGCGCCTCGCTTCGCCCGTCCCGGAGGGGAGGGTGGTCATCGACGCCATTCTCGAAGTCCGCACCGCGGTCGCCTACGCCACCTTCGCGGTGCTGCTGGTGTTCCTGCCGGTGCTGGTCCTGTCCGGCATCGCCGGCAAGCTGTTCGCCCCCCTCGCCCTCGCCTACATCCTCGCGGTGGTGGCTTCGCTCGCCGTGGCGCTCACCGTCACCCCCGCCCTGTCGATGATGCTCCTCACCGGGCGGCGCGAGACGGACATGCGTGACCCGCCGGTGATGCGCTGGTCGCGCGGCGGCTACACCCGCCTCCTCCAGGGGATCAACCGCGCACCGCGCATCGTCATCGCCTTCGGCATCCTCGTGACCCTGGCGGGCGCCGCCGCGACGCCGTTCTTCGGCAGTACTTTCCTGCCCGACCTGAAGGAGGGCCACCTGATCCTGCACATGGCGGCGGCGCCCGGTACGTCGCTGGGGGAATCCATGCGCCTCGGCGGTCGCATCACCACCGAACTGCGGAAGATCCCCGGCATCCGCGCCGTGGCTTCTCAGATCGGCCGCGCCGAGGCGGGGCAGGACACCGCCGGCACCCATTACAGCGAGATCCATATCGACCTCGAACCGGGGCTCGACGGCGCGGGGCAGGGCAGGGCCGAGGCCGATATCCGCACCCTGATGGCGGGGTTTCCCGGCGCCGCCTTCTCGCTCAAGACCTTCCTCACCGAGCGCATCGAGGAGACGGTTTCAGGCTACACCGCGCCGGTCGTCATCAACGTCTTCGGCAACGACCTCGCCCGGATCGAGGCCGCCGCCCGCGACATCGCCCGCGAACTCGCCGAGGTGCGCGGCGCCACCGACATCCAGCAGGCCTCCCCGGCGGGGCTGCCGCAGATCAATGTGGGGCTCCGGCCCAACGACCTGCGCCATTGGGGGCTCTCGGCCGTCGAGGTGATGGAGGTGGTGCGCACCGCCTATCAGGGCGACGTGGTCGGCCAGACCTATGAGGGCAACGCGGTCTTCAACGTCCTCGTCATCCTCGATTCCGGGGCGAGGGGGCGTCTCACCGCTTTGGGCGACCTCCCCTTGCGCTCCTCGAACGGCCGCTTCATCCGCCTCGCCCAGGTGGCGGACATCTACGAGACCTCGGGACGCTACCAGGTCCAGCATCAGGGTGCCCAGCGCGTCCAGGCCATCACCGCCAACGTCACGGGGCGCGACGTCGCCTCCTTCGTCGAGGCGGCGCGGCGCAAGATCGCCAAGGAAGTGGCCCTGCCGAGCGGCGTCTATGTGAGTTTCTCAGGCTCGGCCGAAGCCCAGGCGCGGGCCAAGCGCGACCTGCTGCTGTTCTCCGGGCTCGCGGGCCTCGGCATCGTGCTGCTGCTGGCCATGGTCACGGGCAGCGCGCGCAACCTCATGCTGGTCCTGGTCAACCTGCCCTTCGCCTTCGTCGGCGGGGTACTGGCGGTCTTCGCCACCGGGGCCGTGCTGTCGCTCGGCTCCATCGTCGGCTTCGTGACGCTGTTCGGCATCTCGCTGCGCAACACCATCATGATGATCTCGCATTACGAGCATCTCGTCGCCATCGACGGCCGGGCGTGGGACCGCGACACGGCGGTGGAGGGGGCCGCCGACCGTCTGGTGCCGATCCTGATGACCTCCCTCGTCACCGGCCTCGGCCTGTTGCCTCTGGCGCTGGGAGCCGGCGAGCCCGGCCGCGAGATCGAGGGGCCGATGGCCATCGTCATCCTCGGCGGCCTCGTGACCTCGACGGTCCTGAACCTCCTGATCCTGCCGACCCTGGCCCTGCGCTACGGCCTGTTCACCACCGGCGAGGGCAGGGCGCCGGACACGGCGCGGGCATCCTAGGGAGATCCGGAGCGAGCCGCCGGTCGGTACCGTACGGTACGGCGAACCCAGATGGCGAATGTACCTGTCACCGCTATCTGGCGACGGCGAGAGAAAACTGGCGGCGGTTGTCCGGGAATAGCTGGGAATGAGCGGGACTACGCGGGTCATTTCCGCTTCTGCCCTGCGGCTTCAACGCGTGTTCGGATGATCATACGGTTCACCGCTGAGCGGGACTGCAAACGATGCGCTCCGAACTAACTGATGGCGGCTTCGCGAAGGCGTTCCACCTTTGGCCTGCACCCTGCGGACGTCGTGGCGCTCGTCGTGAGCTTTTTTCCTGCTTAGGAGGCATGCAGCTTGTTCACGCAGAGGCATAGGTCAGCCCCCATGCCTTGTTAGGCTAGCGGTCCAGTTACGTTTTATCGACAGTAGAAAACCCGTCACGTTTTCCCGTCAGGATATAATCCGTTTGCACGGCTAGTTCGGTGCATTCTGCAGGCGTCAGAGAAACAATCGTTTTGCCGACGAGCGATACAGTCTCATTCCGACCTAACCTCGTCGTTTCAGCCGATCTCTACGATGTTCAGTGGCCGACGTTTACGGATGGGGCATATGATCATTGCAGCTGATTCAGCCGGATTTGCATCCTCTGCATCAGCAAGAAAGGGGACGTGGACGCACCCCTCTCTGGTTGTTCGCGATACGGTAGGTCCTGGACCCTCCCAGACCTTACGGTATGGTCATGCCATACCTACGAACTGTGGAAGCTAGCCAATGACGTTGGAAATCCCAGACACAGCCAAGCCGGGCGACATTCTCACGCCGGATGGCAAGATCCTGTGTCGTGATGGCGAACTTCACGACTTCGGTTACTTCGCAGTGAGCTATGAGCAGGCGCAGGCGGCACGGGCCTATGGTTGGGGCTGCCGGGCCGGAGTTTTCCTTGAAGCTGAGCATTCTGACGAGAAAAGCTGGGCTTACGCGGAAGAGGAACGGCTCTACGCAATCGAAAATGGTGAAGATCTGCCCTTAGTGCGGATTTACCGAGAGGCGCCAGTTTGCCCGCTCGATACGCCCCTGTCCTGCCGGCTTACAACTCGCTAGTGCGCTGACACATACGAAAGATCGGGGCAAAGTAGAATTAGGCCAATGTAACAACAGCTTAGAGACAAATTCTTGAATTGCCGGTCCGCGTCAATGCGGACAGGTTTTCGGTCGTTTTCCGTACCATTCAAGAAGGGCTATCCTTGTAGAGCATGAGTGCGGGACGAAATCGCCCCTAGGTTCGTCGGTATCGTGATACATCAGGGCGTATGTCTGCCGAACAACTTCACCTTAACTCCCCGCATGCCCCTATCACGACGGCCACTACGGCTGTCGTTGATCGTCACGATCGCTACCGGCTCCTGGTTGAGTCGATCGTCGACTACGCGATCTATATGCTCGACTTACACGGGAAGGTGTCGAGCTGGAACCGCGGCGCGCGTCGGTTCAAGGGCTACACCGACGAGGAGATCATCGGCCAGCATTTCTCCCAGTTCTACACGGCAGAAGATCAGGCTACCGATCTGCCCACTCGCGCGCTGCATATCGCGGCCACAGAAGGTCGGTTCGAGCAGGAGGGGTGGCGCGTCCGCAAGGACGGCTCGCTGATGTGGGCACACGTGCTGATCGACCCAATCCGCAATGAGGACGGCACCCTCCTGGGCTATGCCAAGGTCACCCGCGACCTGAGTGAGCGCAAGGCTACCCAGGAGGCGCTCAATCAGAGTGAGCAGCGCTTTCGCCTGCTGGTCGAGGGCGTGCAGGACTACGCCATCTACATGCTCAATCCACACGGGAAGGTGTCGAGCTGGAACAAGGGAGCGCAGCGCTTCAAGGGCTACACCGACGAAGAGATCATCGGCCAGCACTTCTCCCGGTTCTACACGGAAGAGGACCAGGCCACGGGCCTGCCCGCACGTGCCCTGCAGACAGCGGCGAGCGAAGGCCGCTTCGAGGCCGAGGGCTGGCGCGTGCGCAAGGACGGCACGCGGTTCTGGGCCCACGTCGTCATCGATCCCATCCGGGGTGAGCATGGTGAACTGGTCGGCTTTGCCAAGATCACGCGGGACATCACGGAGCGCCGAGAGGCGCAGCAAGCGCTCGAAGAAACACGTGCCCGGTTTATTCAGTCTCAGAAGATGGAAGCGATCGGGCAGCTCACTGGCGGGGTCGCCCATGACTTCAACAACCTGCTGGCTGTCGTGCTCGGCAACCTGCATCTCGCCCGCAAGCACCTACCGCCGGATCGTAAGCTTCTGCAGCTGATTGAGAATTCGATCCAGGCGGCCGAGCGCGGGGCGACACTGACCAAGCGCATGCTCGCTTTTGCCCGCCGACAGGATCTGGAAACCGGTCCGGTCGACGTACCGGATCTCGTGCGTGGCATGGCCGAGCTGCTCCAGGGCTCGATCCGTTCCAGCATACCGGTCAACACACAGTTTCCGCTGCACCTGCCCAACGCTCACGTTGACGCCAACCAGCTGGAATTGGCCCTTCTCAACCTGACAGTGAACGCTCGGGATGCCATGCCGGAGGGCGGCACCATCACCATCGCGGCCCGCGAAGCCCGGGTCGACGCCGCTCAAGCTCCAGGGCTGGCACCGGGCAACTACATCTGCCTGTCGGTGACCGACACCGGTGAGGGTATGGACGCTGAGACGCTGGCTAAGGCTGCCGAGCCCTTCTTCACCACCAAGGGCGTCGGCAAGGGCACGGGGCTGGGTCTCTCTATGGTGCATGGCTTCGTCGAGCAGTCTGGCGGCCGGCTGATCCTTAAAAGCGTCAAAGGTCAAGGAACCACGGCGGAGCTGTGGTTGCCGGAGGCCGAAGCTGGCAGCCTGAAGAAGGAGGAGGCCGAGGCCGGTCCCTCACTGCCCAGCCTGCAGCCGGTGACGGTGCTGGTCGTCGACGACGATCCGCTCGTACTGATGAACACCGCAGCAATGCTGGAAGACCTCGGCCATACGGTGCTGGAGGCGACCTCAGCCCAGCAGGCCCTGCGGGTTCTACGCCGCGCCACAGAGACCATCGCTCTCGTGATCACGGATCAGATAATGTCGGGCATGACCGGCATGCAGCTGATCGAGGCACTACAGGCAGAGCACCCCACCCTGCCAGTGATCCTTGCCAGCGGATATTCCGAGTTGCTGGAGGATAGGCTTACCGGCCTCGTGCGTCTGGCCAAGCCGTTCGAGCAGATCGACTTGGCGCGCGCCTTGGTGACCAGCCTGCGGCCGGAAGCCGAAGTGGTGCGGTTCCCCATCCAAACAGGGGTAAACGGACGCGCAGCACCGTAGGTCATAAAGGGGGGCGCTTCCTGTCGACAACTAGTAGGCACAGTCTGATCCCGCCCCACTCTTCGGATTACCGCCATCTTCCGATCCGTCGTTGTGTAAACGTTCTGCCTTGAGTTCGCGTTCTGCCTCGAACCAGAACTCGGCTTCGTAACCCTTTGGCTGATGCCGCCGCTCCCAAATTTCATAAGCACGCTGGCGGATCTCATCAGATGTGGGGTCGGCGATGAAATGGTGCATGTCGCTGCTCCTGCATTGGTATCGCAACCAAGCACTCAACAAGGGTTTATTGATGTTCGAGCTATCACAACTGAAAGGTCACGGCGTTAAGATAGACCGGTTGGCAGACCTGCATAGCCCCTGTTCACAGGGGAGTTGAAGAAACCTTTGAACTGACGACATGCACATCTGCGATGGGTAATCACCCACATCTGTAATGTCGGGTATCAGCCAACGTGTAAGCGAAGCAGCCAATCCAGAACGGGGTCGAGACCGAACAAGCGGCGATCTGTGTTTATTGAAATGCCTTGCAATTTTAAAAATCCTGGCAAAATCCAAACGTTTCGATCCAGAGGAAAAATTATTTATACTCTAATATTCGCAGTTTTCCAGCGCAGTACCGCGCGTTTCATTGCATCCGTTCTCATTCTATACGGTACTTGTAAATAGTCGGTCCCGCTGTCACCGGGCCGCATCGTAGCGAGGCCCGTCAATCTTACTCGGCCGACAGGAGCACGCAGCACAAAGACGTCAAAATATTTTTATTCCAAGCGAGCCGTAGTTGCAAATTATTGCCAAGCGATGTAGAAGGACAAATCGATTGTTGGCCAGTCGTTCGGCTCCTGCATCCCAATTGGGTGCGCGCTCTGCCTCTCTCCGATATTTCGAACTGAGCGGTCAAGCAAATGCTATGCATTCGCCCGACTCGTTTTATTGCGTTTTAATCTACGGAATGACAAATGAGCATTGGCACCGTTAAGTGGTTCAACGAACAGAAGGGCTTCGGCTTCATCCAGCCGGATAACGGCGGGCAGGATGCCTTCGTTCACATCTCTGCTGTGGAGCGCGCCGGCATGTCCAATCTCGTGGAAGGTCAAAAGATCTCCTACGAAATGGAGACTGACAAGCGCACTGGCAAGCAGTCTGCGGGAAGCTTGCAGGCCGCTTAAGGTCCATTTCGGTGATTGAGTAGCTATCGAAGCCGTTCCTCTTGGGACGGCTTTAATTGTTTCTGACCTCAGCGATTTAGCAGATCGCGCAAGGATATGTGTGAGCCACCTCAAAAAAGACCCTCTATCTGATCGTCTTCAAACTGCAGAGACGGCACGTCAGGAAACCTTGGCGCGTTTCCGTGCGCGACCTGCAGCCGACGATCCGGCGGTTGTCGCCAGACAAGCTGCGCGTGAAGCTGTCTCGGAAGCCCGTGAGATCCGAACAGCGGAACGTGAAGCGCTGCGCCTCACGACTGAAGCCGAGCGCGCACAAGAAGCTTGTGCTGCGCAAGAGCGGGCGGTCGGTGAGATAGCCCGTCAAGCCGCGGAGAAGATCGAGCGCCAGGCCGCAGAGAAGGTCGAGCAGAAGCTTGCACGAGACACCCGCTACGCCGCGCGCAAAGCCAAAGCAAAGAGATAAGCGGTGTTGCAAGACGTCTATGGCGTAAGGGCTTCTAAGGCGAACCAAACCGCCTTTATCGTCCATGTGAGCCGCCTTGACGAGGAAACGTCGTCTGTACCTGCGCCTGCTTTCTACGCAGCCCTGACGACAACCTCCAAGCAAGCCGTTGCGTTGGTCCCACAGGCGGTGAAGCCAGAAGCTTTGGTCGTCGTAGCAGATGTGTGCTTTTCGCGAAGCACGGCACATGCAATTTTGATGATGCCAGATCTTATCATAACTATCCGAAAAAGCTCGGCATCTCTGATGTCATCATTCGATGAGCTGTACACTCACTTTTTGTCAATCCTAAAAATATTACAGATGCTCTACTGCGCAAAATCGTGGATGACGCTCTGCATTCGATCGCTGCGCATCTTGATGCCGCACTATTATACACCTACTCATGAGGATCCTATAGATGGCAAATTTTTCGGGTTATACGCCTACCAAGCTCGATCCCTTCGCGAATCAACAGGATCATCGAGCCCGGGATGGCGCAGACGTTTGGGCTGACCATGGCGAGGTACTCCAGGCCCAGGAAGAAAAGACGTCCCGCTTGAAGGCCTTGCGGCTCGCTAAGGCTGCAGCCGAGGCTGCCGTTGCAGCGGCGATGGAGTTCAAGCCGAAGCGAAAGCCTGTTTCCGTCTAATTCTGCCCTCCGGAGGCGAGCGATGGCCAACGATCGTAGCAAAGACTGGAAGCGAGCTGAGGCGGCATTTGCGAAGACGCAAAACATTCCGAAGTCGCCGCCTTCGCATGTGCCAACTGACAGCATGGCTGACACGAACACCGCACAATTGAAGGCAGCTCGCTTGGCAAGGGACGCTGCCGAAAGCAGGAAAGCACCTCAAAGGACAAAATGACCTCGCCCAGACGCTTCCTCACTGCCGCTCTCTTCAGCTTACTTGCGGGAACGCCTGCTCTTGCCGAGTGTCAGATTGCTGACGCTAAGTTGGAGGAGGCTATTCTACAAAAGCCTGACCTGCGCGGACCCGAGAACCGTCAGACTGTAAAGGATCTCCGCAGTTTGCGCGATGCAGCCTTCACTCTATGGTCCTACGGTCGTCATGCCGACTGCGAACGCCTCATGGGCAACATCCGTGAACTGATCGCAGGCCCGACCATGAGCAACCTCGGTGACAACGACGAGGATGCGGCTGAAGAACAAATGGCAGCGAAAGACCCAAAGATTCAGCGTGGCGCGAAGAAAGGCCGTCGCGACGAGAACGACGCAAAACCGTTGGTCAGCGTCGACGAACTCTCTCTGGGCTTGCGTGTGGACCAAGTCATCGGCGCAGAGGTTCGCAGTTCCGACGACAAGATCGTTGGTGAGGTCAGGAACGTCGTCTTTGGTACGAAGGACCGGCAGGATTACGCCGTCGTAGCCTCGGGCGGGTTTTTCACGCCAGGCAAGGACAGCATTGTCGTACCGATCCGGTCCCTGAAAGTCTCTCAGGAGCGCGACAGCTTTTTTCTTCCCATGTCCAACGCCGAGGTGAAGGGTATCCCGTTGATGCCTGATCAAGAATACAAATGGCTCTCGGATGAAATCTGGAAAACCCGGAACGACGCGTTATTCGCGCGTCGCTGATACCCCGGGGTGAGGACGATGCGGCGAGAGCGACTGCGGGCAATATACACACCGGGACAGCGGAACAGAGAGCCCTCGCCATGTCTGTGCCGCCTAGTGTTCGACGTCGGTTTGGTTGGACCCAATCGGCACTCTGGCTAGGGGCTCTCAACCTATTTTCAGTCATTGGCCTCTGCGCGATCTCGGCCTTCATGCTGTGGCAGATGCGCCTCGATGCAGAACAGCGCACAGAGATCACTTCCCGTAGCCTCGTAGAGGTGTTGGGGCGCGATATCGCACGCAACATCGAATTGTATGATCTCTCGCTGCAGGCCGTGGTCGACAATTTGCAACTGACAGAGGTATCGCAGGCGTCCCCTAAACTGCGCCATTTGATCCTTTTCGACCGGGCGATCTCAGCGGCTGGCTTTGCCTACGTCCTCGTGCTGGACCGGGATGGCAATGTCATTGCCAACTCCCAAACCCTTGGCCCTATCTCCTTCAACGCAGCAGACCGGGAGTACTTCCGCCACTTTGCCGACGGCGCGAATGACGGCCTGTACATCAGCAAGCCGATCGTCTCACGCCTCAGCGGGCAGTCAGTGCTCGTGATGAGCCGCCGGCTGTCGAACGCGGACGGCTCCTTCGCGGGCATCGTCACCGGGGGCATTCAGATCGACTATTTCCGCGATCTCCTTAACTCGGCGAAAGCGGAGCATGCCGGCACCGTCACATTGTACGGCCCCGACGGCACGGTTGTGATGCGTACACCACTCGGTTCGGATCCGCTCGGCACCAGCGTGATGCAGACGCCGAGCTACCAGAGGACTTTGGCCGCCAAAAGCGGCAGTTTCGTCGGTCCCGCCATGGTGGGTGAAGGGGATCGCCACTTCGTCTTCGCGCAGATTGGCAACTACCCGCTTCGCCTGAGTACGTCCGTCGCCCCCGCACAGATCTACGCCGACTGGTGGAAGAATGCCCTTGCGCTTGGATTCGTCGTGCTCAGCCTCTGTGGCACGACGGTGGTTCTGACTTGGCTATTTGGTCGAGAGTTGAGCCATAGGCGGCAGTCCGAGCAGGTTACTGCCGCTCTGAACGTCGAGCTGGAGCAGATGGCGACCACAGATGCTTTGACGGGGCTAGCCAACCGCCGACGCTTCGACGATGTGCTCGCACGCGAGTGGCGTCGTTCTGTCCGCAGCCAGCAGCCGCTTTCTCTGATCCTGCTCGATGCGGACCATTTCAAAGGCTTCAACGACCGCTATGGGCATCAGAAAGGGGACGAGGCGCTAAAGCTGATTGCGCGATCGATCGAAGCCGCAATCGACCCCATTCATGACCTTGCCTGCCGGATCGGTGGTGAGGAATTCGCGGTGATCCTGCCTGCCACAGACGTATTGGGTGCTGAGATCGTTTCCGAGCGCATCCGTGAAGCCATCGCCGGCTGGAGGGAGCCGCACGCAGCAAACCCGCATGGCGTGCTGACCGTGAGCGGAGGCTTGGCTCAGATCCCCCAAATCCGAGCCGCGGATCCGGCTGCTCTCATCGCGATTGCCGATCGAGCTCTCTACGAGGCCAAGGCGGGTGGGCGAAACCAAATACGGGTCGCATGCCGGAGCGGAGCAAGCTTACGGGTCGTTGCGAGCACTTGAACACCGTTCGAAGCTGTCGCCCGGCCTTAGGCGACGTGGATGCGGTACCGTGGTCCCTTACCCCATACGCCCGGCCTCCCGCTCCTCACCCACATAGCCGATGTACCATTCGAGGTACCCGGCGACCTCTTGGCCCAAGCGATCAGGGGACGCCTTCAGGGCCTCGGCCGCTGCGTTCACGGTGCCGTAGGGCTCGCAGACCTCGCCGAGGTAGAGGTTGATCTCCTCGTTCAGCTGCTCCTCCGACATGTCGTCGAAGCGGTTGGCTTTCCTCGCCTTTTCCAGCTTGCGGAGGCGGAGATCGATCACTTTCGAGGTCATGGCTGGGTCATCTCCTCCAGGCGGGCAAGGCGCTCGTGCAGATCGGTCGTCTCGATGGCACGGACGTGGGCATCAACGGATTTCGAGATGTCGGCGGCCTCCGACGGGGTGAGCTCGCCAGCGGCAACAGCCTGCAATAGGGCGTGCGTGGCCTTGGGGGGTCAGCAGTGGTTTCGATCACGGGAAGGTCGAACTGCACCGGGCGGTCCTTCCTGGCCGGCATGAGGCGATCCAGGCACATCCGCAGAGCCTGCGTGTCGCCGTCCGTGGCGAGCTCGATAGCTTTGCGAACGATGCTCTCGGCATCGCCCTCCAGGATGGCCTCCAGGGCAAGCGTAGAACGGTTGCGGCTGCCTTTCGGGCGGCCGGCAGGGTTTGCCGCTCTTGCCCTTCTCGAACCTGCTCTTTCGCTCCGTCATAGTTCCATAACTCTACTACGGATCGAACGGTGGCAATGAGTTAGTCGGTTTGTCCGCTGTTCTGTTTATATCAGAAACGGAACAGGAAGGCGCGGGCCTAATAAGCTGATGTTGCACGCCATCAACGATGGGCTGCTGCTGCAACGGGATGGCGGCGCCAGCACCAGGCCGAGGACGCCGGAAGAACGGGCAGGCCGCCATTCAGCTGAGTACATCGCCAAAAGGCGCGCGATCGCGCAGGCCGGGCGGGAACTCTGAAAGACGACGCAGATCCTTGAACAGATGCTGCGGGACGCAGGGCGGTAGTTAGCGGCAAAGGGTACGAACGAGCCTCAGCGGCGCGTCACGAGGTGAACCTTACCGTGTTCGCGAGTTGCCGCTCCATCCAGTCCTGCGCCACGTCGAGGTTCGCGAACTTGGGCGCATTCTGATGATGAACGCGGCCGAACCCGGCTTCCAGGAACCAGCTGCCAGCCTCGTGTTCGTGCTGCTCAGAGAGTTGCACGAGGATCGCCACGAGGAAGCCATCGGCAAAAACCAGATGGCTTTCCGTGTCATTGCTGTCCGTCGCAACCTGCACAGGCTGGAGGTGAAGGCTCATCTTTCAACCCGTTTTTGCAAAATGGAGGTAGGTGGGATCGAACTCTGATGTCTGCGTCAGCTCATCCCACGCATGGACGACGAGGGTGTTGCCTCGCAGCGTAATCAGGCCCTGGCCCCGCATCGCTTGGAGGGTTCGGTTCACGTGGACGGTCGAAAGCCCGAGCGCATCGCCGAGTTCGGCCTGAGTGATCGGTAGGGGACACCGATGGTCACCGGCGAGGCCAACCGCTTGCAGCTTCGCATACATTTCGCAGAACAAGTGACCGATCCGGCCGAAAGCCGACTTCCGGCCTATCCCCGCCATCCACTCGCGGAAGATGGCTGCATCGATCAGAGTGTCCCGCCAGAGCAGCGCCCCGACACGCGGGAAGCGCATTGTCAGATCCAGCAAGCTCTTGTGGGGAATGAGGACCACGGTCGCCTTGGTTATCGTCCCGAGGCTGTGATCCATGGTGTGCAGGTGCAGGCTTTGCAGATCGGGAATGTCGCCGGGGATGTGGAACGAGAAGATTTGCCGCCCATCTCCGAGGATCTTGAAGCGGCAGGCCCAGCCTTCAATGATGAGGCAGCATTGTGAAGGCTTGTCGCCTTCATGCACGATGGTCTGCCCAGCCTGAAAAGTGCGGATCTTGGTCGGCAGGGCGTGAATGGCCTCACGCTCCTCGTCGGATAGAGTGGCGATGCTCTCCAGTTTGCGGATGAGCATGGTCAAAGGCTTGTCGTTGAAAGCTGGGTGCATGGCCGCTTCACCTTGCGTTGCAGGCGGAAGCGCATGTCTCTCCCAGCTACCAGCACCTGTGTCAGACCAACCGGTAATGCAGCTAATCTTAAACGTGCGTGATGCCGGCGCATTCACACACGATAGCATGCACCGCTCGACTACTCCTTGGGTAGTCTACCTGACACTTCCACCAACCAAGACCCGCTGGGGGACGTCGGCCGGCTGCCGGATCAGCCATGTCCCTGTGTAGACCAGCGCTGCCATGCAGACCGCCTGAGCTGCAAAAAATCTCAGCCACGGCAACTCAAGTGAGTGCGGCAGCTCAAGAAGCAGTCGCATAAGGGGGGGGTTGAAGTCACCTCCTGCAATATTGCGGTCGGCACACCGTGCCATCGCCTCTACTTCATTACGGCAATTGAATGTCAAACGTTATTCGCCCGGCCAGCAAGCATGTGCCCCGCATGATCGTGAGTCCGTCCGTCGGGCAACTCAATTGGCGCGAGAGATGAGGGCTGAGATCGCTAGGAGCCGTGCCCTCCTGAGCGAAGCGAGGGAGACCCTCCGCAAAATCCCGGACAGCCGGACGAACTTCGATTAGCTCCAGGCCGTAGAGCTTCAGGCACTCAGCCTTCTAATCGACGGGCGGGAAATGCTCAATGAATCGCAGGCCATCCCATAGCTCGACGGCGTGGCCGTCTACCATCGCCTTGGCGCGCTCACAGGCCTCCGCGTCGTCATCTGCCTGAAGACGCATAGCGTTCACAACCGTCCCGCTCTTAGCGATTAAGATCACGCGGTAGGCGGGTGGCTTCGGCTCGTTGGGGACATCTGTATCAGTTTGAGATGTGTCGGCCATCGCGCGGCACTCCCTGGCAGTAGCGGGAGCGCACACATCTCTCAGTCGTCAACTCGCTGGTTCGGTATCGACGATGGAGAACCATAGCAACGAATTGGCCTAGTGTCCTTCGCATAGGATTATTTGGCGCATGAGCTCCAAGGCCGCGGATCTCGCGCGAAGCTACTGCACCCAGCGTGGCGAGGTAGACGGGTAGACCTGTCGGCGACGTAGCTCCTCGATAGCCTCGGTGAGGGCATTCTTGGCGGCATCGGCAACAGGGGCGGTCATTCGGTCTCCAAGCAGATCTCCATGAAGTCGAGGTTCCGACGCGCCAATCGGAGCGTCTCCTCCACCATCATGAGCACATGCTGAGCCTGCCACTGAAGGCGATGCAACTCGTGCGATCTGTGCATCTCGGCGCTCCTCGGCTTCATTGAGGCTCTGCCGGAGGCTAACGATCAAAGATTCGATTTGGGGGGCCATCGCAGCCGAGGCGTTCTCGGCGCCCAGGCTGCGGCTCGTCAGCGACCGCAACCCGCTCTCATCAACGACCACCGTCGTCTCCATCATCAACTCAAGTCTGGCATCGGATACCGCTTCTTCATCAGAGGTTGAAGCGGCCAATCCCTTTCGCGAGTCCGGCTAAGCGGAGCGGCGCGTTCTGCCGTGGCGTGGTAGAACTTTCGATGTTCCGCTCGAATTTCCTTGAGCCGCATGTCTTGGAATACACTGCACACCAATTTTGAACCTAGGCATAAACAATGGCTGCTTCCGAATTCGTCGACGCCTCATCGGGGCGCATATCCGCCGGCATCGGAGGACTCGACGAGATCCTAAGCGGTGGCTTCGATGCCAATCGCGTCTACCTCGTCGAAGGCCAGCCCGGCAGCGGCAAGACCACTTTGGCCTTGCAGTTCCTCCTTGAAGGCGCGCGTCGGGGTGAGCGGACCCTGCACATCTGCCTGTCGGAAAGCGGCCCAGAGCTCCAGCTGATCGCCGAGCGCCACGGTTGGTCGCTGAAGGGTATCGAGCTTTTCGACCTGTCCTCTTCCGAAGCCAGCCTCGACCCCGACGAGGAGCTGACCGTGTTCCAGCCCTCGGCGGTCGAGCTTAGCGAGACAACGACGGGGATCATCGAGCGGATCAAGGCCCTCAAGCCGACACGCGTCGTGTTCGACAGCCTATCGGAGATGCGGGTCTTCGCGCAGAGCCCGCTGCGCTACCGGCGCCAGATCATGGCGCTCAAGCACTTCTTCGCCGCCCAGCAATGCACGGTGCTGCTCCTCGACGACCTGTCCTCGCAGGACGGAGACGTTCCACTCCACAGCCTGGCGCACGGCGTCGTCCTGCTGGAGCAGAACCCGGTCGACTTCGGCGCGGAACGCCGCCGTCTGCGCGTGATCAAGATGCGCGGCATCCAGTTCAAGGGCGGCTACCACGACTTCACCATCCGCCGGGGCGGGCTTGAGATTTACCCCCGCCTCGTCGCGGCCGAGCATCACAAGCGCTTTCTCGGCGACTTCACACAGAGCGGAAACGGCGAGTTGGACTCCCTCCTGGGCGGCGGCCTGGAGCGCGGAACGAATGCGTTGTTCATTGGTCCCGCCGGCGTGGGCAAGTCGACACTGGCGCTGACCTTCGCCGTGGCGGCGGCTCGGCGGGGGGACCACGCCGTCATCTTCGCCTTCGACGAGGGCCGCGGCACCATCGATGCCCGTGCCAAGGCCATTGGCCTGGACATCGAACCGCTGATCCAGGCCGGAACTCTGCGCATCGAGCAGATCGACCCGGCCGAGATGGCGCCCGGCGAGTTCGCCCATCTCGTGCGGTTGAGTGTCGAACGAGACAAGGCCTGCATCGTCATCATCGACAGCCTCAACGGCTATCTGAACGCCATGCCGGACGAGCGATTCCTCATTCTGCAGATGCACGAGCTGCTGAGCTACCTCAGCCAGATGGGTGTCGTTGCGATCCTACTCCTGGCTCAGCACGGTCTGGTCGGGCCGATGGAGACGCCAGTCGACATCAGCTACCTCAGCGACGCGGTGCTGATGCTTCGCTACTTCGAGGCCGAAGGCCGTGTCCGGAGGGCCCTGTCCGTGCTCAAGAAGCGCAGCGGCGCACACGAGGACACCATTCGCGAGTACCAGCTGACTTCGGACGGCATCAAGCTCGGCCCGCCCCTGACCGAGTTCAGCGGCATCTTCACCGGGTCGCCGACCTATACCGGAAACCAGAAGCCCTTGATGCCGAAGCTCCCCCATGATTGAAACCGCCCGTATGGGGGAACGCGTCCTCGTCCTGGCGCCGACCGGTCGCGACGGCCCCGCCACCGTCGATGTGCTCCACCGGGCCGGGCACGAGGCGTCGGCCTGCGCCGACGTGGGTGCACTCCTTGACGCGTTCGACGGGGGCGTGGGGACCGTCCTCGTCGCCGAGGAAGGTTTCCTCGGGCACGACGTCAAGTCCCTGGTGGAATGGGTGCAGGGGCAGCCACCCTGGTCGGACCTTCCGTTCCTGATGCTGACGAGCGACCGCGAGGCCCCCTCTATCCGTAAGCAGCGCGAGCGCCTGATCGAGCGGTTGCGGAACGTCGTCCTGATCGAGCGCCCGGTGCAACCCCTGACCCTGTTGAGCGCCGTTGACTCCGCCCTCCGAGCACGCCGGCGGCAATACCAAGTCAGGAGCCATCTGCTCGAAAAGCAGCGGACGGAGGAAGACTTGGAACGGCGCGTGGCGGAACGCACCGCCGAATTGCAGGTCTCCGAGGATGCTCTACGGCAGTCGCAGAAGCTCGAAGCCATCGGGCAGCTCACCGGCGGCGTCGCGCATGACTTCAACAACCTCCTGACGGTCATCAAGTCCTCTACCGACCTGCTGAAGCGTCCCGACCTCTCCGAGGAACGGCGTGCCCGCTACATCGGGGCGATCTCCGACACCGTTGATCGCGCCGCGAAGCTGACCGCGCAACTGTTGGCCTTTGCCCGGCGACAGGCCCTGAGGCCGGAGGTGTTCGATGCGAGCCAGAGCCTACAGGTCATCGGTGACATGGTCGCCACCCTGACCGGTGCCCGCATCGAGGTCGCGATCCGCACCTACGACGAGGCTTGCTTTATCAGCGCGGACCCAAGCCAGTTCGACACCGCCCTGGTCAACATGGCCGTCAACGCGCGGGACGCTATGAATGGTGAGGGCCGGCTTACGATTAGCATCGACCGGGCGGCGATTATTCCCGCGATGCGGTCGCATTCCGAGCGGGCCGGTGACTTCGTTCGGATCACGCTGTCGGACACCGGTAGCGGCATTCCAGGGGATCAGCTCAACCGGATTTTCGAGCCCTTCTTCACCACCAAGGGCGTGGGGCAGGGTACCGGCCTCGGCCTGTCGCAGGTCTTCGGTTTCGTCAAACAGTCCGGCGGCGAGATCCTAGTCGAGAGCGAGCTCGGGAAGGGCACGACATTCAGTCTCTATCTGCCACGGGTCGAGAACAAAGGCGGCGCGCAGCAGGAAACGCAGGCGGACGAGGCAATCGTCGACGGACGGGGCACCTGCGTGCTCGTAGTCGAGGACAATCGCGAGGTCGGCACCTTCTCGACCCAGACACTGGAGGAACTCGGCTACGGCACCCACTGGGTCGCGAATGCCGCAGAGGCCCTATCAGCCCTCGCAGCGGAGTCGACCGCCTACGACGTCGTGTTCTCGGACATCGTGATGCCGGGCATGAATGGCGTCGATCTCGGTCGCGAGATCAAGCGGCTCTATCCCGGTCTACCAGTCGTGCTCACCAGTGGCTACAGCCACGTGCTCGCCCAGGAAAGCGAGCACGAGTTCCAACTCCTGCAGAAACCTTACTCGGTCGAACAGCTCTCGCGGTTGCTGAGCAAGGCTGCCAGCCGGAAGCGCCGTAAGCGGGTCGTGGGGCAGTAATTCATCCCCGGCAGAGCTGATCGGACGACCCCCGCCATCCGGCTCGCAAAGGCAGGACGTCCCTGACCTCTACGCGCCCGACACCAGCGGAACATGGCCGGGCTCCGTACCGTTCGTTCCTGGTTCGGCCGAGATGGTCGCCATGGCGTCACGCTCCGGTGGCGGGCTTCTGCGGGACTAGCTGCTTCAATCCTCCAGCTAGGCCGTGAAGAGCCGCGGCGGCGGCCTGCTGGCGGACCTCGCGGGCCTCGATGGTGATGGCGGCGACCATCGCGAACTCGCGGGCGTCTAGGATTCCTTTGAGGTAGGCGGCTTGTTCGCATGGGGTCATGCTCGAAATCCAAAAGCTGGTTGATGTGTGAGTAGGTGTTGAACCGCACGGCGTCCCGGGCGAGGCAGGCCTAGATCAAGGTCACTGAACAAGTCACGGCCAACCGCCATTCGACGGAGACCGCGCAAACCCAAGTGGATTGTGCCATGAACACTCGTATTGCTTCTGCTGTTGCTGCTGTCGTCCTCAGCGTCAGCGCCGTTGATTCGCCGGCCATTGCCAAGACTTATCTCGCACGCGGCGAGGTTCCGGCCTATGAGGTGACCTCTTCCAGCGCGAGCCGCGTCACAGCCGATGACGATCTGACTACCGGATCGATCGGGTACAGCCGTGGCCGGGGCCACGACTCGGCTCAGGAAGGCAACGCCAATCAGCCGAACTTCCCGGTCCAGCAGTACGGCCAGACCTCGGGCGGCGGTCGCTAAGCCTTCACATCCATAAGACGACCACCGGCGGGGCGAGAGCCTCGCCGTTTTTGCGTGTGCGGGATCGCGGCCTTGTGCTGCCAATCTGTTCCTGGCCTTCAGGAAGCAGGATACGTTGCCCTCGCACACGGAGAGCAAGTCATGCCCGACAAACTGGTCGTCCACACGGAAGACCTTGGAAACACCGAGTACGATGGCAACCGACGTGCTTGCGCTGAGCAGGCATCCGAAGCGGCATCGACTGCGGGGAAGAAGCTGACGACCGGGCCTGTGACCGGCACCAATGAGGCTCGGGATGTTGCGCTGGCTCAGAAAGGTACGAGCGAGATAGCGGTTGTCCGAGGTAAGACAGAGATCTGAGCATCACCGATCATACCCGCCACCCCGCGAGGCCGGTTCATGCCTCGGTGATGATGGCTTCGCGATGATCGGCCTTGGCTGGGGCCTGCTCGCAGATAATGGCGATGGTGTGCGCTAGGGCCTCGGGTCCGCCGGCCTGGACTAATTCGTCACTCTTCCTACAGATCGTGCGAGAGAACGCCGTGGCGGCTGGGGTCGGTGCATTGGTGTTCTCAGGTCGAGGACGAGGGCCGTCTCAAACATCCGGTTCGGGCGAAAAGCGGCCTTACCAGGGTGCACTCTTTTGGCGATGAGCTGCCACGATCCGGGGCCATCGCGCCCGGCGGATAATGGGCGCATAAGGGGCCATCACTGGCTTTGGTCCCGGCCGTCAGTGCCTGAGAGTAGCGAGTGCTCCCGCCCTGATTTCGCGGAGCACGTCTGTGTCTGACAAACCTTTAGCTATCCTCATTGCAGAGACTGATCCGCTCGTCCGCATGGTCACCGCCGACATGCTGACGGATCTTGGTTATCAGGCCATAGAGGTCCGCACCGCCACCGGGGCATTGGAGGTGCTTCAAGGACCAGCTACCGTGCGCATGCTGATTACGGGGCGTAGGATTACGGGTGATGGTGTTGCCCTCGCGCACCTCGTTCGCCACCGTTGGCCCAGTGTTGCCATCATTGTCACCTCAGGAGCTGGAGCTGAGTTTCAGCACGAGTTGCCACCGGGTACGCGCTTGCTCCGTAAACCGTACAGATTTGCGGATCTTGTCCAAGCGGTGGAGGCCGACCTCGTACAGGCGCGGGACGAGCCCTCAGCCGCTCCCGTATTGCCGAGCGGTGTACCCCCTCATAGGGGCTTGGACCTGGGCCACGGCGTGGGCGCCATTGCCGCTCCCTCGACCGAGCCGGACAAGACGTAACCTCTGTCTCCACGAGGGCCCGTCCGGCATGCTTCACGATACTTGGCGCCCGAACGGCTGCCGGCTGGTGATGAAGCTGTTAGGCGGGCTCAGTGCAGGGACGGAAAGCGTTGGATGAATCGCTGATTGTCCCATAGCTCTAGCACCCGTCCATCCATCAAGGACTCCGCTCGCACAATAGCATGGTCGTCGTTCTGGGCCCTGATGCGGATGAAGCCGATGACTGCTCCATTCTTCGCGAGCATAATTGCAACGTAGCTCGGCGATGATCTGTAATTTTGATAGGCCGCACGAGATGTGGGCGAGTGGGTCATTTCATCACGCTCCTATCGGAGGCGGGAGCGCACGACTCTCTCAATCATCGAAGCCAAGGGTAGAGACCGTTGATGAGCAACCTTAGCCGTTACGTATAGAATGGCCCATAGATCTCTTCAGATCTGAAACATTTACTCACAGAGACGCATCGATCTAGATTGACGGCATCACAGGAAAGCGCAGGACCGCTTACTATATCCACCCCCCGTCATTGATCTGTGTCCTTATACGATACGGCTCCGCCAGAACGTGTGCGTGAGAAATGCCAGCTGCGAGCGCAATAGCAGCGGACGAATAGGAGCTTGATGATCGGCAGGAGTGGAACCCAGCCGTCGTCACTGACCACCGAAAGCGGTTTTTGTCGCTTCGGCAAGCCGACACGGCTACGCTATGATTGGGTAACGTGGGGATCTGCATATCCCATCATGCCACGGTACCCAGACTACTCCAAGGTTGGGTCAATCCCGTCAGATTTTGAACTGACCCACCGCCCATTGTCATTGTCGCTCCGCCTTGCCCTTTCAGGCATGCGATGAACGAATGCTCCTCCCTTACGGGACCAGGCAGAAACGTGCGATAATATGCGGATGACACCAGTCAGCATTTGCGTCCGCGCGATCGACACCGCCTCCGAAATCACCGACTCCACGTTGGTTGAGAAAGTAGAGGCTGCAATCGATGCGCTGGAGGCGTCATGCTCCACGCCGAGCGAACGGGTCCTCGCGCTGGAGCGTGTCTATGGGACGTTCGCGCGTCGGCGCCGTAGCAAAACCAACGCTCCGTTTGGCCGGTTCATTGCCCACCAAATCGATGTGCGCCAAGACCGCATATTGGCACGAGCCTAAGTGGTACCCTGCCGGGCTCGGCCGATGCCAGTTCGCCCATGCCTGGGCTGAGGTCTGTCTACCCCGCGAAGGCTGGGTCTCAATCAGCCCAATCCACTCATCGGCCGCCCGAGATCCAAAACTATTGACGGCGGGGCGGAAGCCTCGCCGTTTTTGGTGTGGGGATCACGCGGGTCTCCCTCGGGTACGCCACGTTTCAGCGGATTTGTGCGCCAAACCAACAACCTCCTCGATCCAAGCCGCGTCGGCGTTGGTGACACGGGCTGACCGCTCGAATGTCCTGAGACGGTCACGGTCAGCCTTATTGAGGAAACGTCCTCCAAACGCCTTCGGCATCGTCCAATCGATCATGAGAGCGTAGCCGGCGGCACTGCTCCAGGGCTCCACAGGCTTGGTATCCCAAAGGCGCATCCCCGGCCTGCTACAGGGTGCGGAGGGGGCGCTGTCGCCGGAAGCGGGCGGCCGCGAGGAGGGTTGTGGTGTACCTACATCGACAGGCCAGGCTTGAATGGCGCCGGTGAGAGCGTGCCAATCAAGGCCGGCTGCGGCGAGCGTCCGGCCTATGGCGCGGGCGGCGGCGATAACTTCGTTGTCCTGATCGCTGCCGAGAAGCGGCAGGAGCTTGCCAAGCTTCTGACGGACCGCAGGCGGGATCATGACCGCCATCCAGGTAGGCCAGTCCATGCATGATCGATGAGGCCTTCCCTACGCTCAGCGCGGTCATGTGCGGCGTCGGCTACAATGCGCAGGGCTGCCTCCATTGCCTCACGACCGCCGTTGGCCGCTGCTTCCTCGCCATTGCGGCGGATGGCAGTCTGGTAGGCCCTCACGGCCGGTCCAACGAGTGTTTGGCTCTCGACTACGGTGACGAGGGCTAGAAGCGCTTGGCCGATCAGGTCGGCACTCTCCTGCGACGAGGGCTTCACGACGGCTTCTGGCTGCTTGATGGATTCAGCAAGCTGTTCGGTCGTCCGAGGACGGATCATGGCTTCGGGCTCGCATCCGCGGCAAAAAGAGGGGGGCCCGGCGGACATCAACGCACGGGCTCGCAAATTCCTGCGGTTCGCGTCTTCGAATGGAAATGATTTGGTAACCATCAATAAGCAATAATTTTATCAACTTATTTTGCGCGTGGAACGCCACACATCGCGGGATGTTGAATTCAAATGCATGAGCGGCCACTGAAGCGAGAGCCGAGATGTTGCGCCCAATCCTTGTGATAACCCTTCTCGCAATAACGCCTCTTGCCATTTATTCGGCCTCGACATGGCCGGACAAGGCGAAGATCGACGCCGAGACTCATGAAGAACGTGAGCGGTTTTTAGGCCGTCTCGCCGAGCAGCAGGCCCTACGCTGTGAAGAACATCGCCGAGAGTCCGCGAGCGATGGCTGCCCCCGTCCCGTCCGGTTCCAGTAGAGCATCCCCCACTGGGGCCAGTTCGCGCGGATTATCCTTTGCCTTGCCATTCGCGGACGGCACTGGGCAGAGACGATTTAACCGGCGCTGCTGAGCGAGAGCCGGACCCTTGCGAGACCGCCTTCATGTCCTTTGTCGCCGATAAGTTTGCCTGAGGTACCACGCCCGGTCTAGGACGCGGGCGGCGTCTCTGCACGGCTATGAGACAGATCGGAGGCTTGGTTGACGGAACCCGAACAAGGCAGCGCTGAGGCGGTCTATGTCTCAGCCATGGTCGGCGAAATGATGCGTCGCGTTCTAAATGATGCTCTCGTTGACCTCGCGCGGACTAAAGGCTCTGGCTATCTCGACACATTCCTGCAGCGCGAACTTACCCGCTACGTTGAACTCTTCCGTGAGCGGTCCGGCGACACAGCAGAGATAACCGACGCCTTGCGGGCATGGTTTCTGACTGAGGGTAGTACGGCTCTGCAGGCCGTTATTGCGCGCGCAAAAGCGGACGCGACCCATGAATAGGGTTTCCGTTGCGCTCAAGTTCCAGGGCCTACTCGCTGTGGCCAGAGTGGAACACAGCGCGGTCAAACCGTTCGCTCTTCGAGCCCACAACGAGATTGCTGGCGAGGCGGAACCCTTCAGACCACATATCGCTTTCGTCTGAACCCCGTTGGTAGGGACATTCATCCAAGGTATCACCCTGGTTAAAGGCTTCAAAACCAACCCAAAACGGCGCAGCAGGATCTACTTCAGCCATTGAGCCCTCCGGACCAATCCAGACGGTGACGGTGCAACCTCCGTGCATCACGGGGGGCAGGCCGCCGGATGCCCTCCGGGGATCAAAAGGCCACGAGACCTGAATGCAACGCACCAATCTTCGGTCGGAAACGTATAAGCTGGGCCATAGGAGCTGCCAGCTTGGCTGCACCTGCCGAGAAAGATTGCACGACCTATTGGGCTACCTTCGTTGGCCCCGACGGGGCGGAATCGCTTACGGTCCTGTTCTTCGCCCTCGATGATCGCGAGGCGAAGTACAAAGCCAAAGCTATGTTGGATGCCCACGGCGTGGACCTGTGGGACGGTGTGCGTTTGATCGGGCGCTTCCCGCCGAGCTAAGCGATGAGTCCGCCCGCTCTCGTCTCGGCTGCCTTAAGGGCCTCGATTGCCCGCGCAATGCGCTCAGGGAAGTCGCCCTCGATGAGGGGGAAAGCGTCCGCCATCGCATAGTCGACTCCGATCTTGAACAGGGTCGAGTGACGCTTCTCAGGTCGGGGAGCCCAGATAAGGAAACGGTTGCGGGTGTAGATCATGGCGATCTGCCAATGCAGGTGCGTTGACGATCAATCCTGGCCGATAGGGATGGTTTCGCTGCACGGTTGCGTGGGTATGACATGCGACCAAGCATTCCAGCTTGGCCGTGCGTACTGGAAACTCGCCAAGCTCTGCGATTTGCCTAGAAGTTCGCCCTCGCTCCCGGCGCTATGGCATTCGGCCGGGTCGAGGTCGGGGGCGAACAGCCCCCACTGGTATCCGGCGGGGATCATCGGGCGACCTCGTGACCACGCCGGGCGCAGTAAGTGGTGCCGACACCAAACGCCTCGATCATGACGAAGCGCAGAGCGGCTTCTATCGCATCACAACAAATCCCGCCCGTCACCGGATTGCGACACTACGGACCAGCTAGAGAAGCCGAAATTTGGTGGCCGAAAGACGACACCCCATTGGGGTCATGATAGGGCCCTCTCATGGCTGCCAGGCACCCCCGACACATCGCCCTGACCGGACCTCTCGCTGAATACGTCGATCATCAGGTGGCCCAGGGTGAGTACGCCTCGGCCAGCGAGATGGTCCGCGTGGCGCTCCGTCTCCTGATCGAGCGCGACGAAGCCAAGGCCCGGCGCAAGCGCGGGGCGAAGATCGCCTCAGGACAAACCCATGACCGCCCGTGAAACCGTGCGCTCCGAGCACTCGGTCGACGAGGCCACCCGCCTCGCCATCCTCGACGATTATGCCATCCTCGATACCGACGCCGAGCAGGGTTTCGACGACATCGTCCTGCTCGCCTCGCGGATCTGCCAGACGCCGGTCGCCCTGGTTAGTCTCGTTGCCAGTGACCGGCAGTGGTTCAAGGCCCGCGTCGGCTTCGACGCTTGCGAAACGCCTCTGTCGCAATCGGTGTGCGCGAACGCCCTGCTTCAGCCCGGTCTCCTCATCATTCCCGACCTGACCGCCGATCCGCGCACCCGGGACAACACCCTGGTGACGGGCGGACCTCGCATCCGCTTCTACGCCGGCGCCCGGCTCGAAACAGACGAGGGCGTCGCGCTCGGGACCCTCTGCGTCATCGACGTGGAGCCTCGGCCGGAAGGGCTGACGCTGGCTCAGACCGAGAGTCTGGAAGCCTTGGCCCGACAGGTCATGTCGCAGATGAAATTGCGTCGCTCCATGGCTGCGCGGGATGAAGCGTGGCGTAAGTCGCGGGAGAGCGATGCCCGCCACCGGCAAATCATCGACAGCGCCATCGACTACGCCATCATCACAATGAATCTCAATGGCCTCGTCACGAGCTGGAATATCGGTGCCGAGACGATCCTCGGCTGGACCGAAAAAGAGATGTGCGGCCAACTCGCCCACGTCTTCTTCACCGAGGAAGATGTACTAGCCGGCACTCCAGAACGTGAGATGGCAGCGGCCCGCGAGAGTGGTCGTGGCAACGACGAGCGCTGGCACCAGCGCAAGGATGGGTCGCGGTTCTTTGCCCTCGGCGAGATGATGCCGCTCCATGCCGATGACGACACCCATATCGGCTACCTCAAGATCCTGAGGGACCGCACCGACCAGCGGCTCGCGACCGACGTGTTGCAGCAGCAGACAGATCTACTCCAGACTGTCGCCGACCACGTCAGCGAAGCCGTGTTTCAGCTCGACCTCGATGGCGTGGTGACCTTCGCCAACCGCACGGCGCACATCATGCTTGGCTGGGATGCGGGCATGCTGATCGGGCAGGACCTGCACGAGGCCGCTCACCACCACTACCCCGATGGGCGTCCGTTTCCGGTCTCAGAATGCAACTTCGTCGACGCAATCCGCGAAGGGAAAGTACTCCGCGAGCGAGAGGCGACGTTCTTCCGCCGGGACGGCACGCCCGTCGAAATGGTCTGCTCAAACGCGCCCATCCTCCGGGGGGAGGAGATTGTCGGCGCCGTGCTGACCGTCTCCGATGTCACGAAGCGGCGTCAGGACGAGCGGCGTCTCCGAGAGCTGAACGAGACGCTTGGGGAATTGGTCGCTGAGCGCACCCAGGAGCGGGACCGGATCTGGCAGGTTAGCCAGGACATGCTCGGCGTCGCCGATGCGAACGGCGTTTGGATCAGCATCAACCCGGCTTGGCCGCGGATCCTCGGATGGGACTACGACGAGATTCTCGGGAACACCTCGGAGTGGCTTGAACATCCCGACGATCGCGAGAAGACGCGGGCCGAGGTCGACCGCCTCGCCGCCGGCGGACTGACACTGGCCTTCGAGAACCGGTTCCGGGCGCGAGACGGCAGTTACCGCACCCTGTCGTGGACCGCGGTGCCCGTCGAGGGCCTGCTCTACTGCGTCTCGCGCGATGTCACGGAGGAGAAGGAGCGAGCCGCCAGCCTGCTCCAGACCCAGGAGGTGCTGCGGCAGTCGCAGAAGCTCGAAGCCGTGGGCCAGCTCACGGGCGGCGTCGCACACGACTTCAACAACCTCCTGACCGTCATCAAGTCCTCGACCGATCTCCTCAAGCGCCCCGACCTCACCGAGGAGCGGCGTGAGCGCTACATCGGGGCGATCTCGGACACCGTCGATCGAGCTGCCAAACTCACGGGTCAGCTGCTCGCCTTCGCCCGGCGACAGGCCCTCCGCCCAGAGGTGTTCGATGCGAACCAGAGCGTGCAGGCCATCGGCGACATGGTCGCCACCCTGACCGGTGCCCGCATCGAAGTCGCGATCCGCATCGAAGACGAGTCTTGCCGTATCAGCGCGGACCCGAGCCAGTTCGACACTGCCCTGGTCAACATGGCCGTCAATGCCCGCGACGCCATGGATGGTGAGGGCCGGCTCACGATTGCCGTTGACCGGGCGTCAACCATCCCGGCCCTGCGCTCACATCCGGAGCAGGCCGGTGACTTCGTCCGGATTGCGTTGTCGGACACCGGCACCGGCATCCCAGCCGATCAGCTCGACCGGATCTTCGAGCCGTTCTTCACGACCAAAGGCGTCGGGCAAGGGACCGGTCTCGGTCTCAGCCAGGTGTTCGGCTTCGCCAAACAGTCCGGAGGCGAGGTCCTGGTCGAAAGCGAAGTCGGGAGGGGCACGACATTCAGCCTTTACCTGCCACGCGCCACGATCGAGGGTAGCAGTCTGGAAGACGCTGCCTCCAGCGAGCCCACGGTCGATGGGCGGGGCACCTGCGTGCTCGTCGTTGAGGACAATCGCGAGGTTGGCCTCTTCTCGACCCAGACGCTGGAAGAACTCGGCTACAGCACTCACTGGGTCGCGAATGCCTCGGAGGCCCTGTTGGCTCTCGCAGCGAAGCCCATCGCCTACGACGTCGTGTTCTCAGACGTCGTGATGCCGGGCATGAATGGCGTCGAGCTGGGTCGAGAGATCCGGCGGCTCTATCCCGGTCTACCCGTCGTGCTGACCAGCGGCTACAGCCACGTGCTCGCCCAGGAGAGCGACCATGGGTTCGAGCTCCTGCAGAAGCCCTACTCCGTCGAAGAGCTTTCACGGTTGCTGAGTAAGGCCGCCAGCCGCAAGCGCCGCAGGCGGGTTGTGGGGCGCTAATTCGCGTGCGGCAAAGGCCAACATGCTGAAATCCGCCACGCGGGCTCACGGTGGCGAGGGCCCCTGATCTCTACGCCTGCGATAGAAGGCAACCGAGCGACGGTCCTGGAAGCCTGATCGCATGTTCGCTCCGGGAAAAACTCCCCTATTTTTGGGCAAGTGGTCTGCCGTGCAGCCGAGCTGGCGCTCCCTGCGAACTAGCATCGAATTTGAACCACCATTGAACGTCGTGGGCGGCTTTCATGCCCTTTGGATCAGCCGGGGTGCCCGAGCCTATGAATCGGCCTGTGAGGGCGCCGAAGACGATTTGATGAATACGGTCGCCGAGGGGGTACGCCACCTTCCCCGTTCATGCGCGTCCCGCTACCAGGGCGGGATGGCAACATCCGAATGAGCGAATTTCTCGGGCCTCGGCGACCGCCAGCGATCCTATGTGGCGATCAGTAGGCACCGCAAGCCGGCTTCGGTCGCCGAGGGGGTACGCCACCTTCCCCGTAACAGCACAGCCCGCTACCAGGGCGGGATGGCAACATCCGAATGAGCGAATTTCTCGGGCCTCGGCGACCGCCAGCGATCCTATGTGGCGATCAGTAGGCACCGCAAGCCGGCTTCGGTCGCCGAGGGGGTACGCCACCTTCCCCGTAACAGCACAGCCCGCTACCAGGGCGGGATTGCACAGCCGAATGAGCGAGATTTCTCGGGCCTCGGCGACCTGCAGAATTCTAGAACAAGGTAGCACCGGCGACAAGAGCAAGTTGTTGCCCAGCCATCACCTTAAATCTTGTTCAACCGATATGAAGATCAAAGTCGCCGATAGTCGTCAACGTCTGTTCAGCAAACATTTTCGCCATCGCTTGAATTTGGTGGTTTGTGTTTAGAGGAGCCGAAGCCTTACTAAGGTAGGATACCTCGAATGTACCTATAAAACGGTCATTTTTTACAAATCCAACAGCTTGCGTAAAGGCTGTCATGGAAACCCCGAAGGGCAATACGATGGATGGAACCCCTAACACTTCTGGCATTACATCGCCTGGGGCGGTATCGATCCGAGCCAAGTTTGTAAAAATAGTCGGGTTCTCGCAGTCGCAAGATAGATATTCGTCCGTCGACCGAAAGGATAGGTCGCTCATACCATTGCTTCCCATCATGGCGTCGCCAGCTGATGCAACACTCAGCATAGAGATGCGAGCTTCGATGGTTCCATCCTCCAACCGTGAGACCATGCCTTTCGTTACAGGTGCGCGCAATCCATTAAGCCTCGCCAACGACGCATTCAGCATCGGATTGGGCGATTTCGTCTCAGCGTATGTAGCAAACCCACCATTAATCTCGGCCTTCGAGGGTAATCCCAGGGCTAGCGGTTTTCCTACGTCTATTTCGTAATGTTTAGAACGGAGCTTGAAAGCCTCCGGACCAAGTACATTTTTGAGCGTAAGTAACATATTGTCCGTTTGCTCATTCTCCCACGATAGAATGCTTTTCCCAGGTTCGCCAATGCGATACAGTTTCCATTCTCTACCGTTAGTCAAAAGATAAAAAAATGCTCCTATTTCTGGATGCGTAGCGTATGTGTGAGCCTGCTCTGACTCCTCGATTGTTAGCTCAACGCTTGAAGCCTTAGCTTCCACAACCCATCGCCCGTATGGAACGATTTCGCATATATAATCAGCCCTACCTTGCAGGACTGGATCTTTTTTGGAGTTCTTTCTTCCCAAAAAAGCACGGCTATACCGAAGCGTTACTTCAGTGCGGATATGTGCTTCCGTGCCGTATTTATAGCCAAGCTTATCGAGGAAGGGGCGGACAATGATTTCGCGGACATCTGTTTCGTTCATGCGATCGCAGTTCATGTCGCGCTCTCCCTTGGAAGCCGAGTGTGCTTCACCCCGCCCGAGAGAGTCGAGGGCTCTTTCACGCCTCGGCCGTCATGAAGCGCGGCGGCGCTGGGTCGAGGAAACTCAGCGCAATGCTCTGAAGCTATGAGACGGCCGCCGAGGGGGTACGCCACCTTCCCCGTAACAGCAGCCCGCTGAGATAGCGGGACGCCAAACCGGACCTGCGAATTTCCCGGTCGTCACGGCGACCAAGCAGTGATTTTGCCTGTCCTATGGAAACGAAGCAAGGCGCAGGCAGTCCCAGCGAGTGACATTATATCGTTTTTAAAGAGCATGGTTGCGACCGCGAGACTGCTCCTGTCGAATAAAGATAAGGGGGGGCATTTCCATCCCCTTATCTAAGTAAGTCAAATAGCGAATTCGGATCCTATGCCTCCGCCTTAATTTTAGCTAGGCATCGGCATGAGATCATCGAAATCGCCTCGTGAACTCAATAATCTCTCCACTTTCCATATCGCGAGAACGAAGATGTCTGGAATGCTTCGGCACGGCCAGTTGCACCAACTCCGCCGAATTGAAGAAGCCGTTCTCAACGCCCGTAAGCTGCTCAAGCTCACGATCCGGCAACGCCATAAGGGATCGTAGCCCGTCTCTCGTATAGAAGCCCTCGCTCAGAAGAGCTTCAACTCCGCGCTTCAACATGCGCGGCTTCTCCATTGGCATCTCCGCTCGGCTGTCGAACGGTTCGCGCAGAACGCCGCGCCAGCCCCGGCGGGTCAAATTCCTGAAGAGAATGCCCCGCTCTTCCTTGCCGATAAGCCCTAAGTTCGAGGCCCTGAAGATCATCGCACCTATCGAGATGCCCCAGCGCTTCTTGAGCGAACACAAATAGTCCAAGGAAACAATTCGCGCCTCTTGGAAGAAAGCTTCGCGGGGAAATATGAATGCCCCGGCAAACCGATGCGCCTGATCCTCGACAATCTTATGCAGCGCAGGATCCCTGTTCTGCTGTGGGGAGACGTGAGCGTGAAGTATGATGTGGCCAAGCTCGTGGGCGCAATCATATCTCGCTCGGCTACAGCTAACATTATAGGTGTTGATCGCGACGAACGGTCTATGCAGATAATCAGAGTGATAGCAGAGGCCGTCTTGTTTCTCGGAAGGGATATCAAGGTTCACGACCGGGATGCCTACATTCTCAAGCGCGAGCGTGACATCCGGGATAGGGCGTACTCCCAGTTTCCAATGAGTACGAAGGGCCTCCGCCGCACTCTCGATCACTTCGGGCGTGATCAGACGGAAGTCACTTGGTATGTCGAGGCGCGGAAGATGAAAATGCGGAAACGTCAGTTCCGCCTCAAGAAGCGCAAACAACTCGGCCAACCAACGCATCCGCTGTTTGGTCATATCACGCGCCGTCTTAGTCTCGGCAGCTTGAGACCGCCAAAAAATCAAGTCTAGTGGCTCCGACCAGGTGGGGCGAAGGAAAAACTCATAAGGAAAATTAAGCTGATTAGCGAGAGCACACAGCTTTTCATGTTGAGGCTTGTCGCGGCCTTCCTCGTAGTTTGTGATCGATGTTCCAGTTACACCGATCATATCGCCGAGAGCATTCTTATAGAGGCCTCGCGCAAGCCGGGCCTCTTTCAAGCGACTACCCTGGAATGCCTGAACTCCGACACTCATCTTCCTGTTTCTCTTTCCGTGTTCTTCTTCTTGGGCTTAACAACCACGTTGTCAGTCTGATCGTCCGGAACACTTTTATCCTCGGTGTCAGAGAGCCAGCCTGCTCCCCTACGGCCGAACATTGCGATCTCCATGAGGTCGAACCTCCGGGTCCAATGCGTATAGCCTGCATCAGGAATGCCGAGAGCTACCCCTCCGAGCTGCTTATGTTCCTTTGTGAATTGCGTGCCAGCCGGCTTATGAAGAAGCACAGCTAAGATGCACCCCGACCACTCTCGATGCCGAAACCGGCCATCCCCAAAATCAAACTCTAGCTGACGGCAAGTGCTGCTTGTGCTCGCTAGCTCGACTTTATAGTCAGCCGACTTGAGTGGATCGCCGAAGGCGTCGATTGCTTCTTGTAGCATTATGATCCGGCCCATTCGAACGAGCAACTTAGTCTGCCCGTTGTAGTGTAGCCGCATGCGCTCGTACGGCACCTTATGCCGATCACACGCAAATATGAGCGCTTCGGTGGCACAGAGGCCACGCCTTTTATTGTATTCTTCGGTTCTTTGATCCTCGTTTAACTGCCGATCTTTCGACAGCTCTCCGAAGAGACGATTATACTCCCAAGGGAGCTGTTTAAGGACCGTCTCAATGAACTCCGGATCGAGATCATTTTGAACGATGTAATCGGTTGGATGAACTGCCGATACCACGCTGACCCCTTGGGTGGAGCTGCCATCCAAGCGTCATGTCGGATTTTGCCGAAAAAGTCAAGCGAGAGGTCGCTGGCGCCAGATCGGCTTTCTGAAGGTATAAGCGAATTGTGCAGGTGGTGTTGAGCTCGCCCGAGAAGGAAAACGCCCGCCTAAGGGTGTTAGGCGGGCAATGGGGTTGGTCGCATGTACGTGGCGTTTCTATCCTCACCTTATGCTCACCCGGTCCGAGCAATGGCATGAGGCCTTTTCCGCGTCTTCATTGCCCGAAGCGCTGTGATGACCTTGCCAGCCGATGCGGTGGTGAGGAAGCGCAACGACGAAGCGCGATGGTACTTTTCGAGCCAAGCGTTCAAGGCCGCTTCAACAACGGCGTCAGCCTCTGGCGTCGGCCCGAACCATTCCCGCCACTGGGATCGGATCAGCTCCACCTGTTCCGGCGATGCGAAACCGGGGCGGCGGCCAAAACCCGGCTCCGCGCGGGCAAGTGGCTCGCGGTGAAATCCCTCCGCGCCGAGGAAGGCCATGCACAGGTCGAAGCCGCGTCCGTCGAGGTCGGTTGCCGACACGACCCCGCCGAGGCCCTGGAGCATGCCGTAGTAACGTCGATCCTCCATCGCGTTCTGTTTCCGGGCAACCTGGATCAGCTTGAGTTGCGCCGTAGTGACGGAGCGGCGCTTGGCGGTGAAGGTCGCCACCTTCAGGCCACGATGCTCCCATCGCGTCAGCAGGTCGATCAAGCCGTAACCCGTCATATCGCGGAGATCGGATGCCCCGGCATGACCGCGCAGGTCCGCGTTGTAGGTATGCTCGGACAAGTCGAGCAGTCGCGCCGCTTCCCAGATCAGCTTTCGCGTTTCCGGCGAGAGGATCGGTCTCTCACGGCAGCGGAAGCCCTTGACGGTGAAATGGTCCATCAGCCTGTCGAAGCTTCGCGCCGTCAGGGCCTCGACGCTATCCACGCCGCCACAGCGGCGGAGCACCTCGGCGAAGTCGGCTGCGTCGGAGGCTTTCGCCTCACGCGCGCGGTCGAGAAGCTTACGCTGCGCCGGGCGGATCATTGGAAGTGCCTTGCACGTGCCGCATCGCCCTGCTCTTCCAAGCTGTTCAACCGGTCGGCCATCGTCGTCATTGAGCCGTCCACCAAACGTAGGGCCTGGGCAAGATTTTCTTCGACGTTCTGACTGTTAAGTGCCATGTCCAAAAGGTTGCCGAGAGCGCGTAGATCGTCCGCTATACCGCTGGCATCCTCCAAAAGGCCGCGCATGACGCGTACGCATGCTTCCTGTTCCTTGAAGGTTCGCTCGTAGGAGGAGTGCAGGCGGGCCTGCGCCTTCGCACAGTTCGTCAGCATCGCCTTCCAACGGATCAGAAGGCTTTCAGGAACCTTGGGCCCGATGGATGCTCCGTCTGGATCGAACCGGAGCGGATGACGCTCGCCGGCCTCATTGATCGCCATGATCGGGATATGCTTCGGATTGACGTGATCGTTCATCGGAGACAGCCTTTCTGGCGGAAGGAAAACCGGCCGGCTCTAGGCTTGGCGCGGGGTACGCAACGAAGGGGGAGGGGGATCAGCGCCGCTTCGGTAGGCGCTTGAAGCTGCTTTGGCGCTCAACCTGCGGGCCCGCCTTGGCCCTCGCCAGGTCGCGCGAGAAGTGCGGGAAGAGCGACAGCGCTTCCCTCAAATGATCGACGTTGACCGTCCGGCTGCCCGCCGCCTCGGCGACGGCACAGGCGATGGGCAGCACCTTGCCGATGCCGTCCGCATGGTGGGTCTCGGCGAGGGTGCGACACAGCCGGAGCGCTTCCGGGTCCTCGACGGCATACTGGCCGGCGAGTAGGTCCGCGTCTGCATCGAGGATGCAGTCGATCTCTTCGCGGATCGGCAGGCGCCGAGCGATCTGGCGGATGGCGGCCTTCTGCGAGTTGACGAACTTCAGCACCTCGTCGTTGCCGAGGAACAGCATCTGGACGTGGGCCTGCTCGCTGATCGCCAACAGGTCTCGCGCCACGCGGTCAGCAAGGTTCTGCGCCTCGTCGAATAGCAGGACAGGAAATTCGCTGGCTCGGCTGCAAAGGAGCTTCATCGTCGCAGTAACGCTGTAGACAGTGCGCACTCCGACGTGAGGAGCGATCTCCTCCAGCACCGCCATGGTCGAGTTGCCCATCACGCCAGTGACGGTCACAAGGCCAACGGGAGGCCCTTCCATCGTGCCCGAGCGGCGTACCGCCTCCTCTAGCGCACGCGTCTTGCCGACGCCGGGAGCCCCGGTGACGAGCCCGTTGTGTCCGAACCGTACGCAGCGGTCGATCGTGTCGAGCACGACACGGGCCGCCGAGGTCATCACGAAGGGGGTGTCCCGGTTTACATGCGCCTGACGGCGAGCCTCGAACGCTTCTTTCTGAGCGGCTTCGGCTGCGCGCTTTGCAGCCATCTCCGCACGCTTCTGTGCGATCCGCTCCTGACACCGGCGCTCTTCGCGCTCTTCCTCCTCGCACTCCAATCTGTGCGCCAGGATCAGGCGTTGGGTGTAAAGGGGGAGGTGGGCGTACTTGGGGTCGAGCGTGGGGGTGAGGTCGTTCATCACAAGCCTCTGGCGCGTTCGATGCGGTCTAAGGTAGCCTTGAGCTTGGCCTGCTTCTCCTCGCGGTCGCGGTCGCGCCGCTCGGTCGGGCTCTCCACGATGCGCCGGCCGATCTCGGCGTGGTCCCTGCCCAGCTCGATCGTGCCCTTGCTCGCCGGTACCGGCGGCGCGGACTGACGGCGGCCAGAGGTGATCATCTCCGCCTTCACATCGATCCGGTTGAGGTCGGCCGCCTCGGACCGGATCGCGTCACGGGCCACGCCCTTGCGGCGGACGGCCTCCAAGGCCCCGGCCGGATCGAGGCGGGAATAGACCCGGTCGGGGAGGGCGATACCGATGAGTTCGCCCTTGATCGTGAACACCGGCACGGCCGGCCAGCACAGGTATTTCGGCAGGCGGACGGTCACCTTGTCGCCGGTGTGGCAGGCCAGCTCGTCGCAGTAGAACAGCTCGCCGCCGACTTTGATCTTGCCGTCCACGACCTTGCGCGTGCCCTCGATCGAGAACGCCGTCATCAGCGCAAGCGGGTCTACGTCGGTTCGCTGCCAGCCCTCGGCGACAGCCTGTGCGTAGACTTGCTCCGGAGAGCGGCCTCCGAGATCGCCGGTCTGACGCTTCGTATTGTAGAAGGCCATCAGCCCGATGAAGTCGTGGGCGAAATCGTCGAAGGTGCCGTCAAACGGGGAGGGCGCTTTGCCGAGGTTGGCGCGCCGCGAGTTCATGCGGTCGCCACCGATGTAGCCGGGAACGGAAGAAAGGATCGTCTGCTCGATGACGCGGAACGACCCTTCGATGATACCCTTGGCTGCCGCATTGTAGGCGCCGGCCCGCGTGATCGGTCCGCTCTTACCCGTGTGGCAGTCGAGACCGGCAAGCTTCAGAGCGTCGGGCAGGAAGTCGGCGAAGCCATATTCCGAGCCGTTATCGAGGTAGAGCCGCGACGGCATGCCCCAATGTGGGTCCTGCGTCATGGAGATGAAGCTATCGATCAGGTCGGTATTACGGATCGCGGTGCCGGGCTCGCACAACACGAGGTCAATCCGGACGCGCCGGGTGCCGGCATCGAGCCAGGCGATGCCCTTGGGCGTCGCAAGGGTGCCGTCCGTGCGGGCGACGTAGACATCGAAATGGTGCACATCACCGAAGAGGAGTTCCATCGGCGCGAGCCCCGCCGAAGTGAGGCGGACGCGCGGGCGCTGATCGTCCCACGTCTTGATGTCCGTGCGGTACTCATGCACGCGCCGGGCACTGCGGCCGGCCTCGACAACATGCTTCGGCAGCTCGCAGGCCGGCAAGATCGTCGCGAAGTCGCCGCCGATCCCAGCCCGGAGCGTCAGCTGGGCAAGGTGCTCGCTCGCGAGGCGCTGGACGCTGCTGTAGACAGCGCCGCTGCCCCATAGGTCGCGGACATGTTGGCGCGCCTTGCGAGCGATCTCGCCCCTCACGGTCTCGTCCAAGCCGGCCGTGGCGGCGTCCCACCGCTTTGTCAGGATCAGCCGGCTCTCCGGCTTCGTCTCGCGGCGCTTGCGCATCAGGCCCTTCAGGCCGTGCGTTTCCGCCTTGCTGATCTTGCGCTCAATGTCGCGCAGGCTTGGTGCGAACCATTTGCTTTGCGGACCACACACTTCGACGCCAGCCCGCGCAGATATCGCCGCGCGGCGCTCACGCGAGCCCTTCGGGAGGTTCAGAATGGGTCGAAGAAAATGAGCCCACCACGTGGCGGCTTCAACAGCCTTTGAAGTGGAGTTGAACGTATCACCAAGCGGCGGCGTAACCGCCCCAACCCGCAGTTGGATTTCGAGTGGAAGGCTATCCACACGAACCTCGTACCGCGCACCACACTTGCCGCCCCGACCATGCACCTGCCGGATCACAAGCTGGGCTCCGCGCCACGAGGCCCACTCGCCTTTCGAGACGCAGCGAAGCGCTTTTTTCATCGCCCTCGGCGTTATGCCAGCAAGCGATGCTAGCGCCGTGGTGGACAAGAAGTCTGTCACGCAGCCAGCTCTTCGATACCGAGTGCGTCTCGAAGAAGCTGCTTCACGATCTGTCTGGATCTGTCGCTACGGCGCTGGCCTTTCAACGCCTTATCAACCGTTTGCCGAGCTATGCCGTTGGCCGTACACCAGGCATTGAGCGTGGTGCCTTTAGCGATAAAGGCAGCACGCACCGCCCTATCCAGCTCTTCGGAAGCTGGGATGGTAAGTGTGATTGTGTGTCTAATGTGGTGCATGTGGTCACACATACACCAAATGTGGTGCTTTGCAATGCCCGACTGGTCGCAGGTTGAGATCGTAGCGACGCTACGAGAGGCGATGAAGAAAAGGTCGGTTAAGCTGACAGACCTTTCTCGCCTCACCGGTGTTCCATATCGCTCTCTACAGAACTACTTCTCTCGTAGAACTGAAATGCCAGCACTAGTTTACTTAAAGCTATGCGCGCAACTTGGACTTGACCCATTCTACGTTAAGGAGGGGAGTTTCAAGGTCGAATATTTGCCGTTAAGAAGGGCGCTGCTCGATACTGTAGGTCATCAACTGCCTACACATGATTTTCTCGAAGATCGCTCAATGACCCTAGTCCCTTACTCAGGGCCAGAGCGCAGTTCGCAGGAACTATGGAAGGACGCTGGAACCGTCGCTCACTTTGTCGCACGAGCCTACGACCATGAGCGTGAAAGGCAGCTTCAAGAGCCGTTGAACGAAGAGAACGAGGACGAGGGTTCCCCAAACGGTACCCCAATCGATGAGCCTAAACGGTAGGGGTCCTCAAAAATTCCATACGCATCAACAGGTTACACGTAACTGGCGATAGTACGCGGAACGGGGAGGGGTGCCCAATCGATGCCCCGTAACACCTTGATTTTAAATGGGTTTCTTAATCTTCCGCCAGTTAGCGGTGACAAGCTCGTCGCCAATTTCGCTCGCTCGCCCCAAATCAGGCCCTTTCAAAACCCATATCTGCCATTCGCATAAGATATATTATGGAACATGAAGCCCTGGAGAACGGGGTGAGGGGGGCTTACAGGACCAACTTGACACGAAGCTGGGATTCACCATTCCATGAAGTGTCGCCGAGAGATGGCGGCTTTACGCCTTGCTCACCAGCTTCCTTAAGCGATCCGCCAGTTTCAGAGGCAATCGTCACAATCCTATCTCAAACCGCGTGTCTAACCCGTGGCGGAGTGGGACCGGTCTTCGCGACCGCCCGCCCCGATCGTTCTCGAAGCGGATCCGATGCTGACCCTTCTCAAACCCTGCGCCGCCCCGTTCCTCGGCCTGGCCCTCGTGGCTTTGGGCCTCGGCGCTCCGGCATGGGCGGAGCCCGTGGTATCGAAGCCGGCCATTCCCGCCCGGGCGCTGGCCAAGCTCTCCCACGTGGCCGCCCTGGTGAAGGCGGGATCCGACATCCGCATCGTCGCCTTCGGCTCCTCGTCCACGGAAGGGTCGGGGGCCTCCTCCCCCGCCACCGCCTACCCCGCCCAATTGCAGGAAGACCTGCAGGGACGTCTCGACGTCGCTGGCGCCAAGCATCCCATCGTCACGGTCCTCAACCGCGGCAAGGGTGGTGACGACGCCGAGGCCATGGCCCGCCGCCTCGACCGGGACGTTCTGGCCGAGCGGCCCGACCTCGTGATCTGGCAGACCGGCAGCAACGACCCGATGACCGGCGTCACGGTGGAGCGTTTCACCGAATTGACTCGTCAGGGCATCACGGCGATGCGCGCCGCCGGCTCCGACGTCATCCTCATGGACCAGCAATGGTGCCGCCGCCTGACGACGACCAACGGTGCCGAGCGCTACGGCGACGCGTTGCACAGCCTCGCGGCCGAGCTCGACGTGCCGGTGATCCGCCGTCACGCCCTGATGCGGACCTGGGCCGCCAGCGGCCTCCTGAGCCCGGCGCAGATGATCGGCCCCGACGGGCTGCACATGACCGATGCGGGCTACGACCGCCTCGCCAAGGCGGCCACGGCGCAGATCCTGGTCAATGCCGGCCTGATCCCGGCCGACCCCATGCGTAACTGACGCGCGCCCTCCCCGGCACTCTGCCTGCGCGTCTAGAGGTCCACGCTCACCGACAATCCGTCATAGGCCGGAACCACGCCCGGCGGCAGCTTGGCCGCGAGCGTGGCGTAGTCGAGATCGGTGTGGAGGTTGGTGAGAATCGCGCGGCGCGGGCGCACCTCCTCGATCAGCGCGAGCGCATCCGAGACCGAGTAATGGGTCGGGTGAGGGGTGTCGCGCAGGGCATCGATGATGAGGAGATCGAGGCCGCGGAGTTGCGCCTTGGCCGCTTCCGGCATCAGGCTGACATCTGGCGCGTAAGCCGCCGGGCCGAAGCGAAAGCCATGGGCGCTCTCGGTGCCATGCTCCATGCCGAAGGCCACGGCCTCGATCGCACCGCCCTCACCCGGAATCGTCACCGGCTCGCCCGCCACGAGATCGTTCATGTCGAGGATCGGCGGATAGGCGCTGCCGGGCGGCGTCTCGAAGCAATAACCGAAGCGCGTCGTCAGCAGGGCGCGGGTCTCGGCATCGGCATAGACCGGGATGCGCCGGTGCATGTGGATCACCAGCGGCCGGACGTCGTCGATCCCGTGGGTATGGTCCGCATGGGCATGGGTGAACAGCACCGCGTCGAGGCTCTGGACCCGCGCCGCCAGAAGCTGCTCCCGCAAATCCGGCGAGGTATCGACCAGAAGGGTCGTGGACCCCGCCTGCCCTCGCCGCTCCACCAGGATCGAGCAGCGCCGCCGCCGGTTCCTCGAATCGGACGGATCGCAAGCGCCCCAGCCGTAACCCACACGGGGAACGCCGCCGGACGAGCCGCAGCCGAGGATCGTCAACGTCAGAGAACCCATCCGCACCTCCCGGTCCGTTGGTAGCGGAGCGCGCGGACCTCTGTCATGCTGCCCGGCCGCCGGATGGGGTCGCCTTGTCGAACAGACGGTGGAAATTGGCCGTCGTCAGGCTCGCGAAGGCCTCGAACTCCATGTCGAGGGTCTTGGCCAGGGAGCGGGCGGTGTCGGCGGTATAGGCCGGCTCGTTGCTGCGCCCACGGTGCGGCTCGGGCGCCAGGAACGGCGCGTCCGTCTCCACCAGGATGCGGTCGCGGGGCACGGCGAGAGCGATGTCGCGGAGCTCGTGCGAGCGCCGAAAGGTGACGATGCCCGAGAAGGAGACGAACAAGCCGAGTTCGACCCCGACCTCGGCCAGGCGTCGGCCCGAGGAGAAGCAGTGCAGCACCGCCTTGAAGGCCCCGCGCTTCATCTCGTCGACGAGCACCGATTCCATGTGCTCGTCGGCATCGCGGGCATGGATGACGAGGGGGAGGCCGGTCTCGCGGGAGGCCGCGATATGCCGGCGGAACACCCGCTCCTGCACCGCTTCGGGGGCGGCGTCCTCGTAATGGTAGTCGAGCCCCGCCTCGCCGATCCCGACGCAGCGCGGATGATGGGTGAGGGCGACGATCTCTTCCGTGGGCACGTCGGGCTCGTCCCCTGCCCCATTCGGATGGGTGCCCACACTGTGCCAGATCTGCGGATGAGCCTCGGACAGGGCCTCGTAGGCCCGCGCCTTGGCGATTCGCGTCGAGATGGTGAGCATCCCCGTTACGCCCGCCGCCTCGGCGCGGGCGATCACGCCGGGAAGATCCTCGGCGAAGTTCGGGAAGTCGAGATGGCAGTGGCTGTCGACCAGCATGGACAAAACTCGGGATTCTCGGTGACGCTGCGGACCCCGCCTCAGACGGCGGGAGCCTCTGGCTCGACGAAGCGCGGGAACAGCCCGCTCGGCGCCGGGAGCGCCGTGCCCGGCACCAGTCGTCCCTCCTCCCCGATATCGGCGAGCTGCCGCCTGTCGGCGGGCACGGCCAGGAGGTCGAGGAGCTTGGCGCCCGAATCCGGCATGAAGGGCTGCACCAGGATGCCGATGGCCCGCAAGGTCTCGGCCACCACGTAGAGCGAGGCGGCCATGCGGGAAGGGTCGGTCTTGCGCAGGACCCAGGGCTTCTGCGCGTCGAAATAGCGGTCCGAGGCCGTCACCACGGCCCAGATGTCGGCGAGCGCCGTGTGGAGGGCGAGCTTGTCCATCGCCACCCGCACGGAGCCCGGCAGGGCGTCCGCCAGCGCCAGGAGGGCCCGGTCGTCCTCCGTGAAGTCGCCGTGCTCGGGGACGAGGCCGCCGCAATTCTTCGCAATCATCGAGAGAGAGCGCTGAGCGAGGTTGCCGAGACCGTTCGAGAGGTCCGCCGTGTAGCGGGTAATGATGGCCTCGTGGCTGTAATTGCCATCGCCGCCGAAGGGGACTTCGCGCAGGACGAACTGGCGCAACGCATCGACCCCGTAGGTCGCGATGAGGTCCATCGGATCGACCACGTTGCCGAGCGACTTCGACATCTTCTCGCCCTTGGAGAGCAGGAAGCCGTGGCCGAAGACGCGCTTCGGCAGCGGCAGGCCCGCCGACATCAGGAAGGCCGGCCAGTAGACCGCGTGGAAGCGCACGATGTCCTTGCCGATGACGTGCAGGTCCATCGGCCAGAACTTTTTGCGGGCGTCGGCCTCGTCGGGGAAGCCCGTCACCGTGAGATAGTTGGTGAGGGCATCGACCCACACGTACATCACATGATCCGGGTGCCCCGGCACCGGCACGCCCCAGTCGAAGGTGGTGCGGCTGACGGAGAGGTCCTTGAGGCCGGAGCGGACGAAGCTCGCCACCTCGTTGCGCCGTGTCTCGGGGCCGATGAAATCGGGCTGGGCCTCGTACAGAGCCAGCAGCCGATCCTGGTAGGCGGAGAGACGGAAGAGGAAGTTCTCCTCCTCCATCCAGGTCACGGCGGTGCCGGTCTCCCGGGCGCGGCGTGTCCCGTCAGGGGCGGTCTCGGTCTCGTCCTCGTTGTAATAGGCCTCGTCGCGCACCGAGTACCAGCCGGCATATTTCGACAGGTAGATGTCGCCATTGGCCTCCATGCGCCGCCAGAGTTCCTGGGCGGCGGCATAATGGTCCGGCTCCGTGGTGCGGATGAAGCGGTCGTGGCTGCAGTTCAGCGCCTCGGCCATGGCCTTGAAGCGCGCGGCCATGTCGTCGACCAGGGCCTTCGGACTGATCCCGGCCTTGGACGCTGTCTGCTGGATCTTGAGCCCGTGCTCGTCGGTGCCGGTGGAGAACAGCACGTCGTAGCCGTCGAGGCGCTTGAACCGCGCGATCGCGTCCGTGGCGATCACCTCGTAGGCGTGGCCGATATGCGGCGCGCCGTTGGGATAGGAGATCGCCGTGCTGATGCCGAAGGTTTTCGCACGGGAAAGGGCATTGGCATCGGAAAGGGTGGGGCCTGGATCGTTGGCCATCGCGTAGCGGTATCCCCGGATACAGGGTTCATGGGTTCACGGGACGGCTCCGGGAGCACGGGCCGAACCGGCTCACGTCCCTTCAGCGTACGGCGCCCGCGAGGTCGCCGAACAGCGAGAGGATCAGCGGCCGGCGGTCGAGATTGTAGGTCGCGGCCTCCCGGGCGGCGCGGGCGATCTTGTCACACACCTCCACCAGGGCCGCAAGGCGAGCCGGCGGCTCGTGGCGGCGACGGTCGAGTTCGGCGGAGACGAAGCGGAACACCGCCTCGAGGCTCGCGGCGAAATGCTCGTCCGCGTCCCGCCCCGAAAGCTTGTCGGCCAGCGCCAGGATGCGGCGCCAGTCGGGATGGTCGAGGCGCGAGAGCAGGGTCTCCATCTCGCCGACGAGGCCGGATGTCGCCGGATCGAGCATGGCGAAGCCCTGCGCCACCGAGCCCTCGGAGAGGGCGGCGGCACGGGCCAAGACCTCCGGATCGGGCCGGACGAAAGGGGGAGGGAAGCTTCCCAGGACCTCGGCCACCTCCCCCTCCCCCAGGGGGCGCAGGTTGAGGGCACGGCAGCGTGAGCGGATCGTCGGCAGCAGCCGGCCCGGCGCGTGGCTGACGATCAGGAACAGGCAGCGGGGCGGCGGCTCCTCCACCATCTTGAGTAGGGCATTGGCGCTGTTGGCGTTGAGATCCTCGGCGCTGTCGACGATGCAGATGCGGTAGCCGTCATTGCCCGCCGTCGAGCCGAACAGGTCGAGGGCATGGCGCGCGGCATCGACCGAGATCTTTGTCGCGAGCGTCTTGGCATTGTGCGGCCGCGTCCGGCGCAGGGCCACGAGGTTGGGATGCGACAGGGCTGCCACCTGCCGCGCCGCCGGATGCGAGGGATCGACCGCGAGGGTATCCGGGACGTGGCCGGGGCGCGGGTTGGCGATGAGCCAGCGCGCCACCCGATAGGCCAGGGTCGCCTTGCCGATGCCGCGCGGGCCGCCGATGAGCCAGGCATGGTGCAGGCGTCCCGAGCCGATCCCTTCGATGAAGGCGGCTTCCGCCTCCGCATGGCCGACGAGGCCGGCCTGCTCGCGTGGCCGTGGAATATCGGCGAGGTCGCCGGGTTCGACATCCTCCGGAGCACGGTCAGGCCGCATCGTCGGTGGCCTCCGGGCCGGAGAGAAGGCTGGGCAGGCGGGCCGCGAGGGCGGCTGCGATCGCCTCTTCCGCCGCATCCGGGGGGAGGCCGGCATCGATGACGACGCAGCGCTCCGGCTCCATTGCGGCGATGGCGAGGAACGCCTGCCGCAGGCGGGTGTGGAAGGCGAGGGCCTCCGCCTCGAACCGGTCGGCCGCCTCCCCCTCCCCGGCGCGGGCCTTCGCCCTGGCGAGGCCGATGACGGGGTCGAGGTCGAGGATCAGGGTGAGGTCGGGCTTCGTGTCCCCGACGACGACCCGCTCCAGGGCCGAGAGAAGGGTTGGTTCGAGGCCTCCCGCCGCTCCCTGATAGGCACGGGTCGAATCCGAGAAGCGGTCGCACAGCACAGTCTCGCCGCGGGCGAGGGCCGGGCGGATCAGCGTGTCGAGATGGTCGATCCGGGCAGCTGAGAAGAGCAGCGCCTCGGCGAAGGGGCCGTGCCGCTTCACCGTTCCGGCCAGCAACGCCTCACGGATCGCCTCGGCCTTGGCGGAGCCGCCGGGCTCGCGTGTCGTCACCACCGGCATGGAGGACGCACCGCGCAGGCGCGCCGCGAGACGGGCGATCTGGGTCGATTTCCCGGCCCCCTCCCCGCCCTCGAAGGTAATGAAGACCCCTCCCCGCCCGCGGTTTCGGCCGGTCACGACTTGGCGCCGGCCTTATCGGTCGCACCGGCCTTGTCACCCGCGCCGACCTTGTCGAAGGCGCGCCGGAACAGCCCGGTCCCGAACTCCCAGGCTCCGTCGAGGGCGCGCTGCGGGATCGTGCCGGCTGGCACGTCTTCTCCGGCATAGACCGGCAGGTCGAGGGCCTGGGTGTCGCCGCGGGTGATGCGCAGGCGGCCCACCTCCTTGCCCTGTTCCACCGGCGCGGTCAGGGGACCCTGATAGACGACGCGGGCGCTGATGCGGTCGCCGTTGCCACGGGGCAGGAGCACCCGGACCGGCTTCTTGGCCACCAGCGGGACGCTACCCTGCGCCCCGCCGAAGACGGAGGCATCGGCCACGGTCTCACCGCTGGCGAAGATCTGGCGCGGCTCGAAGGCGCGGAATCCCCATTCCACCAGCTTGCGCGACTCGGCGGCGCGGTCGCGCGCCGTCTTGAGGCCGCTGACCACCATGATGAGGCGCTGGCCGTTCTGGACCGCCGAGCCCGTAAGGCCGTAGCCCGATTCCTCGAGATATCCGGTCTTGAGCCCGTCGGCCCCGATATCGAGGGTCAGCAGCGGATTGCGGTTCTGCTGCTTGATCTTGTTCCAGGTGAACTCGCGCTCGGCGAAGATCTTGTAGAGATCGGGATAGGTGTCGATGAGGTGGATCGCCAGCTTGGCGAGATCGCGTGCGGTGACCTTCTGGTCGGGCGCGGAATAGCCGGTGGCGTTGCGGAAGGTGGAGCGCGTCAGGCCGATTTCCTTGGCCCGCGCGGTCATCATCCGACCGAAATTCTCCTCCGAGCCGGCGATGCCCTCGCCGATGGCGATGGCCGCGTCGTTGCCCGATTGCACGATCAGGCCGCGCAGCAGATCGGACAGCTTGATGCGGCTGTTGAGCTGGGCGAACATCGAGGAGCCGCCTCCCCCGGCACCGCCCCGGCGCCAGGCGTCCTCGGTGATCTGGAATTCGCTGTCCATGCTGAGCCGGCCCTGCCGGATCTCGTTGAACACGATCTCCGTGGTCATCAGCTTGGCCATGCTGGCCGGCGAGAACAGCTCGTCGGCCGCTTTTTCGAACAACACGGAGCCCGAATCCGCATCGATCAGGATGGCGTGGGGAGCGGCTGTCTGGAAACTCTGGGCAAGGGCCGGGAGGGCGGCGAACCAGCCGATCGCCGACAGGCTCAAGCCGGCCAGACCGGCCCGAAAGCCGGCGGCCAGATTCGTCCGGTTCGTCGTCGCACGCATCGTTCGCCTCATGCCCGTCGGCCCCGAGGCTTGGCTGATAAGCCCGGTCCGTTCTCGCCCTTGCGAGATGGTATAGCGGATCGCCCGCGAAATCGAACGCAACTTTGCCGATGATGTCGCGACACGGTGGACGAGACGATGCCGCCGGTCCCGGTCGTTCGACGGTCAGTTGACCTCGGCGATGCGCGAGCGGCGTGGCTGGGCCGGCTTCGCTGCGGCGGTGGCGACCGCCGGGGCGGACGACTTGCCGCGTCCGGCCTGTGCGCCGACGGGCTGCGAACCGGCCGGAGGCACGGACAGCTTGGCGACGCTGGCCTTGGCCGTTCCCAGCGGGCTCGAGGGCGGCGCAGCCGGACGCAGGTTCGCCACCGCGGCATGGCTTGTCGCGGAGCGTGCCGGGGTCGCGGTGCTCGCCGTCTTCACCACCGGGCCGCGCGAGGGAGCAGGGGCGGACGCCATCCTCTGCGGTGCCGCCGGGACCGGCACGTGGGTGAGTTTCGTCTTCGGAGCGGAGGATTCCAGCTTGGCCTGGAGCGTCTTCGCGTCCTTGGTCGTCGTGGCGCCCTGCTTCGATGCCTGGGCAGGGGCTTGGGCAAGGTTCTGGGCTGGGCCGGCGCTCGAAGCGAGGCGCATCGCTGCCACGGCGTGGGGCGGCGATCCCTTCGCCTTCGGCGCGGCATGAGCCATCTGCAGGGCCGGTGCCGGGCGATCCGGCATGGTCGGCCGGAACGCATGCGACCGGGACGCGGTGGGCTGCAGGGCCGCCGGTACGGCGACGCTGGAGCCGCCTGCCACCAGGACCGGCGCGGACCTGGCAGGACGCGGCGCGGGGGCGGCATCGTCCTCGTCAGGGGCCGGCTTGAAGGCCATGGCGGGACGCTGCGCACGCGACAGACGCTCCGTTTCGGCATCGGGGCCGAGATCGGCCATCATCACCGGTGAAGCGCCGCCGACGCGGGCGGGCGCTCCATCGGTGCGCAAGGTCGCCATCAGCTTGCGGTCGTCGCTGCCGGCGGTGGAGGCCTTGCCCACATACTCCACCCGGACCTTGGCGGTGCCGCTACGGTGGAATTCCAGGGCCTGGGCCACCTCCTCCGACACGTCCATGAGCCGGTTGGCATGATAAGGGCCGCGATCGTTGACGCGCACGATCATCGAATGGCGGTTGGCGAGGTTGGTGACCCGGACGTAGCTCGGCAGGGGCAGCGTCGGGTGGGCGGCTGCGATGGAGTGACGGTCGAATACCTCGCCATTGGCGGTCATCCGGCCGTGGAACGCGCTGCCGTACCAGGAGGCCAGTCCCTCGCGGACATAGCCCTTGGCATCGTCGCGGGGCACGTAGGTGCGGCCCGCCACCACGTAGGGCTTTCCCGAGAAGCGGCGGCCGCCGCCCTTGGGGATCGTGTCGCCCTCGTTATAGAGGCGAGGACTGGCCTTCACACCGTATTTCGGATCGTAGGACGATCCGGAGGACCCGGCCGGGCCAGCGAGCTTCTGGGTGTTCTGCGCGCAATTGGCGGTGGTCAATGCCACCACGGACACGGCGAGGAGGCGCAGCAGCGGTACGCCCGCCGTTGGAGCCGATCCGGCCTTCGTCGAACGCGCCATACCGAACCGCCCAGCACTCTACGCTCTCGAAACGCCATACAGGGCTCGGGGAACGGAAGAGCGATCCGGTCCGGCCGTCGAAGGCCGCCCGGAAAGAGCGGGCTTCGATTGCACAGACAATTGTCGGGTTGACGTAAAGGAAAGCTGAACGCTGCGGGTCGAGGGCGGGGCCGGCCTTATCCGCTCATTCATCCAGTGAAGAGCGCGCTACAAAACCCTGTCAGAGTGAAGAGAATCACGTTCTCGCGGTTGTGGACATCGTCTCGAAATTCCGCCCGGAAGGTCAGGAGGTCGGTGCCGCCAAATGCGGATGTGTCAGTTGAGGGTGTGTAAATAAGTATTTGGCAAAAAATGATTTTCTCCTGTCGATGCCTGGCATCGACAGGAGACGGGATATCAGCGGTGGCTCGTCTCGTTCAGCCGCTCGATCGGCATGGTCCCGCGCTGTTTGAACAGCAGATCGAGGGCTTCCAGCATGAGCGCATGCATCTTCGTGCGCTCGGTATGGGCGAGGTCGCGCAGCTGGTCGTAGACCGGCGGCTCCAGATAGACCGACATCTGCCTGGCACGCTCCTTCAGGGTGCCCGGCGCCTTGCGGACGGGCGTGTGGCCCGTATCGAGCTGGACGATGTCGGCGCTCCTCCCTGGGGAGGCGGCTCCCGCGACGATGGAGGCGAGGCTCGGCCTAGGCGGCTTTGGCATGTTTGACGACCTGCATCCGCTTCTCGATCCACGTCCAGAGCTTGCGGACTTCGCCGGCGGCCTGGCCCTTGGGGTTGAATTCGGTGACGCCCTGACCGACGCCGATCGCGTCCTGGTGATCGGTCCGCGCGACGATGTTCACGTCCGGCAGGATGCCCAGCACGGCGAGGCCGTCGGCCGCGTCGCGGATCCGGTAGGAGCGCGGCGGGGTCTGGTTCAGCACGAAGGCGAACTTCTTCTCCAGACGGTAGATGGCGGCCAGGGTCGGCTTGAACGCGCGTAGGTCCGCCGGGGTGGGGCGGCAGGGGATGATGCAGAGATCGGCCGCGCGGATCGCCGAGAGCGTGCCGGTGGAGTCGACGCCCGGTGTATCGATGAAGACGTAATCGTAGGAGGATTCACGCAGCTGGGTCATGACGGCTTCGATCTGCGTCGCGTCGATCTGTGCCACTTCCGGGCCATCCGCCGTGCGGTGGTCGAGCCAGTCGCTGATCGTCGCCTGGCGGTCCATTTCCAGGATGCAGACCGACAGGCCGCGCTCCTGCGCCGCCACCGCCAGTGAGATGCACAGGGTGCTCTTTCCACTGCCTCCCTTCTGGGTGACGAAGGTGATGGCTTTCATACGGGAGCCCTTCTCGCGGCTTGAGATGTCGCATTCCTGCCGTGCCGGGGCGAATATCGGCCCGGAGGCCGATCGAATTCCCGGCCTCGGATCGACACCGGACGCGCTCGAAGCCGTCGTCCCGTGACACCAGGATGCCCTGATCCCGGTTTTTGGCGGGTCATGGTTAATCAGTGGTTAAGATCGATGCCTGGGCTTGGAGGGTTCCGTTGGCTGAGGATCGTGCGCCACGATCGATCTCCCCGTCCCCCGACGAACATGCACTTGGTGGCAATCTCAGGTTGCCTTTAATGCACGTTTGACGTGTTGAGCGCTTTCGGTGATGCAATTTTAGGGGTAGGATGCGGTCTCTGTCGCCGGCTGTCGAAGCATTTATCAACCTCAGGTAATGACCCAATGGAGGTCCGATTTAGCTTCGGGATGCTCCGCGGTCACTGTTTCGCTGTCAGTGCCCCGGCCCCTGCGGCCCAGGAGATCCATGCCTGCGCGCACCAGCTTTTTCCCCGACGACTCGGATAGCCTTCGGGATGCGCTCGACGCATCGGGAATCGTTGGCGTCTGGTCCCACGACGTCTGGGCTGGCCGCATCGCCGTCTCCGGTTTGCTCGCGGAGATTCTCGGCTTCGCTCCGGAGACGGAGGTCGTGAGTCTCGACGCCTTCCTGACGGCGATCCACGATGAGGACCGGTCTCGCATGGAGAATGCCCTACATGCCGCCACCGAGGGGGGCGGTCTGTTCGAGATCGTCTTCAGGACGGTTCGAGGCGAGCGCCGGCTCGGCCTGCGCGGACGGGTTGAGCGGGACGGGTCTGGCGAGTGCGCGAGGGGGCTCGGCATCGTCATCGATCACACCGAGGATGGCGCCCTCCCTCATCAGCCCGACATGCAGGCCCAGGCGGCGGCCAACCGCATGGCGGAACACGCCATCGCCCTGCAAGACCTCGCGACCGGCCTCCACCAGCCGAAGCTGACGGCACTCCTCGATGCCCTGATGCGAGAAATCGGCTTCACGCTGGCCGGTCACATCGAGAGGGGCGAGCGACGCCGCGATCATTGAGGGCGAGGTTGGCGTCGAGAGACGTGATCCTGGCCTAATCGGCCGGCTTCCGTAGCAGGTAGATGTCCATGATCCAGCCGTGGCGTGCCCTCGCCTCCGCCCGGATGCGCCGGATCTCGGCGGCGACGTCGCCGAGGCGGCCCGAGAGGGTGATCTCGTCGTCGCTCCCGAGATAGGCGCCCCAATAGATCGTCAGCTCCGGGTCGAGTTGGGCGAAGGTCGGGTCGCCGTCGAGCATCACCACGGTGGTGTCGGCCTCCTCGGAGAGGCCGCCGGCGATCTGGCGTCCCGTGGTGATCTGCACCGGCGCGCCGATGCGGTTGAGGGCGATGCGGTGACTGGCCGCCAGGGCCTGGACGCTGGTGATGCCGGGAATCACCCGGTACTCGAAGGCGAGGCGGCCCCGCGCCACGATCCGGTCGATGATCCGCAGGGTGCTGTCGTAGAGCGATGGGTCACCCCAGACCAGGAAGGCCCCGGTCTCGTCTTCTTGCAGTTCCCGCTCGATCATCGCTTCGTACAGGGCGGCGCGGGCACTGTGCCAATCCTCCACGGCCACGCCGTAATCGGCAGGGTTGCGGTCGCGCTCCGGATCCTGGGCCTCGACGATGCGGTAGGGCCGCTCCTCGATGTAGCGCTCGCAGATCTCACGGCGCAGGGCGACGAGGTCGGCCTTCTCGCCCCCCTTGTCGAGGACGAAGACCACATCCACCGTGTTCAAGGCCCGGATCGCCTGGATCGTGACGTGCTCCGGATTGCCGGTGCCGATGCCGATCACGAGGATCTGTCTCACGCGTCTAGCCTTCCGAGTTGCGATCGGCCCTGTCGCGGGCGCATGCCCTATGCTACGCTCTGCGCCGACATGAAACCCATCCGGCGCAATCTGGACCGGAGCCTCGCGCTCTGGCTGATGACGGTGATCCTCGCGATCGCCGGCTTCGCCATGTCGTCGCCCGCGAGCGCCCATACCGGGCATGGGCACGGAACCGGGGCCCAGGTCGAGCGGGGCCAGGTCGAGCGCGTTCAGGTTCAGAACGCCCGCGAGACGAAAGCGGTCCAGGGGATCACGTCCGATAGCGGCATGCGTGCCGTAGTCTCGGTCCTGCGGGCCGAGCCTCATCTTGGCTGTGCCGGTCCCTGCTGCGCCGGCGGCTGTGGCGCTCCCTGTTGCGCCCTCGGCCTCGCTCCCACCGAGGGCGACGTCGCATCCTCCGCCGGACTGACCGGACCCGTTCCCGTGGGTGCCGCCTCTGCACGGACGGATGCCGCCCCGGATTCCCCGTCCGAACCCCCGAGATCCTTCGCCTGACGTAACGACGGCGTTCCCGCGCGGCTGCCTTCCGGCCTCGCGTAGATCGCCGTCTCCTGCTTCAACGGCGCCAAGGTTTCTCGCATCATGTCCATCGTTTTTCCGGCCGCCCTGCGCCGTGTCGCAGCGTGCGCCATCGCCTGGGCGGCCCTGACCGGCGCGGTCCTGTCCCATGAGGGCCATTCCCACGGAGACGAGGCCCCTGCCCTGCCCGTCGCGGCGGCAGCACCGCGAGCCGAGGCGAAGTCGGAGCGCTACGAACTCGTCGCCACCGTGCAGGGGCACGATCTCGTCTTCTATCTCGACGCGTTCGAGACCAACGCGCCGGTCACCGACGCCACCCTCGCCCTCTCGACGCCGGACGGACGCAGGAAGGCCGAGGTCCAGGCCGACGGCACCTACCGGCTTTCGGCGCCCTGGCTCGAGGAGGCGGAGCATCACGATCTCCTCGTCGCGGTGACGGCGGAGGGCCGAACCGACATCCTCTCCCTCGATCTCGACCTGCCCGCCCCCAAAGTCGCGGCTGCGGCGTCCGAGACGGCGACCGCCGCCTCCCTGGTCGAGCGCCTGACGCACCAGCCGCCCTCCGTCACCGCCGCCGGGGGCTTCCTCCTCGGCCTCGGCGCCGTCGTCCTGTTCCGGCGTCGGCGCACGATTCCCATCGTCGTCGTCCTGGCGGTCACGGCGACGATCGTGCTGGGCAGCGCCGCCCTCGCCCATGAAGGCCACGATGCCGCGCCGGCCGAGGGGGGGATGATGGCGAGCCCGCCCTCCGGCGGCGCCGACCGGGCCAAACGCCTGGGCGACGGTTCGATCTTCGTACCCAAATCCCTGCAGCGGCTCCTCGTCCTGCGCACCGCCCTGACGGCGACGGAGAACGTGGCCCGCACCGTGGCCCTGCCCGGCCGGGTCATCGCCGATCCCAATGCCAGCGGCGTGGTGCAATCCTCTGTCGGAGGCCGTCTGGCCCCTCCGGCAAGCGGATTTCCTCGCCTCGGAACCCGTGTGACGCGCGGCGAGGTGCTCGCCACCGTCACTCCGCCCGTCCAGGCGGTGGACGTCTCCGACATGCGCCAGCGCCAGGGCGAACTCGACCAGCAGATCGCGATCCTCGACCGGCGCGTGGTCCGGTTCGAGCGTCTGGCGGGGACCGGCGCCGTGGCGCAGACCCAGCTCGACGATGCCCGATCCGAGCGCGACGGGCTGAAGGACCGCCGCGCCGCCCTCGATGCGGTCCGTGGCTCGCCGGAGGCGCTGGTCGCACCCGTGGACGGAGTCATCGCCGAGGCCAGCGCCACTGCCGGTGCCATGGCCGCCCCCGGCACCGTCGTCTTCCGCATCCTCGATCCGAAGAAGCTTTGGATCGAGGCGCTGAGCTTCGAGGCCCTGTTCCCTGAGGGTGCGGCGACGGCCCGGCTCGGGGACGGGCGCAGCATGGCGCTGGCCTATCGCGGTGCCGGCCTCGCCGATCGTAATCAGGCCGTTCCCGTGCAGTTCGCGGTGGACGACGACACGACCGGTCTTCGTCTCGGCCAGTTCGTCACCGTCCATGCCCCCCTGACGGGGGAGCGGACCGGTCTCGCCGTCCCACGGTCCGGCATCCTCCGCGCCGAGGGCGGGAGCGTCGTCTACGAGCATGTCGGCGCCGAGCGCTTCGTGGCGCGCACCGTCCGCACCGATTCCCTCGATGCCGACCGCACGCTCATTGCCGACGGTCTGGAGCCGGGACGGCGCGTCGTCGTCCAGGGTGCCGAACTCCTCGACCAGATCCGCTGAGGAGACAGCCCCATGTTCGGCCTCATCGTCGCGCAATCCCTGCGCAACCGCCTGCTCGTGCTGGCCCTCGCCTTCGCCCTGGTCCTCACCGGCGCGCTCTCCCTCGCGCGCCTGCCCGTCGACGTACTCCCCGACCTCAACCGGCCCACGGTCACGATCCTGACCGAAGCCGAGGGGCTCGCCCCCACGGAAGTCGAGCAGCGGGTGACCTACCCGATCGAGACCCGCATGAATGGCCTGCCCGGTGTCAGCCGGGTGCGCTCGGTCTCGGGCATCGGCCTGTCCATCGTCACGGTGGAGTTCGAGTGGGACACCGACCTGTTCCGCGACAGGCAGTTCGTCAATGAAAGGCTGGCGCTGGCGCGCTCGGAACTGCCGCCGAACGTGGTCCCGCAGATGGGGCCGGTCTCCTCGATCATGGGCGGCATCCTGCTCGTCGCCGTCACCTCGAAGACCGCGACCCCGATGCAGGTGCGCGAGACCGCCGACTTCACCTTGCGCCCGCGCCTGCTCTCGATCCCGGGCGTGGCGCAGGTGATCCCCATCGGCGGCGAGGTGCGCCAGTTCCGGGTCGCCCCCAATCCCGCCGCCATGCGGGCGCTGGGCGTCACCGACGAGGCCCTCACCCGAGCCCTGCAGAATTACGGCGGCAATGCCGGTGGCGGCTATTCCGAGGCCGGCGGCCGCGAGGTCCTGATCCGCGCGCTCGGCCGCACCACCGATCTCGACGACCTTCGCAATCTCGTCGTCACGACGCCGGGCGGTCCGGTCTACCTGCGGCAGGTCGCCGAGATCGCCTTCGGAGCGCGGCCCAAGCGCGGCGACGGCGGCTTCATGGGCAATCCCGCCGTGGTGGTCTCCATCGAGAAGCAGCCGGGGATCGACACCGTGCGCCTGACCCGCGAGGTCGAGGCAGCGCTCAAGGAGATCGGCCCCTCCCTGCCGCACGGAATCGAGGCCGGCAACGTCCTGTTCCGGCAGGCGGATTTCATCGAGACATCGCTTCGCAACGTGATCACGGTGCTGATCGAGGCCGTGGCCGTTGTGGCCGTGGTGCTGTTCGCTTTCCTGTTGAACGTGCGGACCACGCTGATCTCGCTCGCCGCCATTCCCGTCTCGATCCTCGCCACCGCCACGGTGTTCTCTCTGCTGGGCCTGTCCATCAACACGATGACGCTCGGCGGCCTCGCCATCGCCATTGGAGAGTTGGTGGACGATGCCGTCGTCGATGTGGAGAACATCCTGCGGCGCCTGCGCGACAACCGGGCGGAGGGCTCGCCCCGCACGTCCTTCGCGGTGATCGTCGATGCCTCGAACGAGGTGCGCTCCGGCATCGTCTACGCCACGATCATCATCTGTCTCGTCTTCGTGCCGCTCTTCGCCCTGTCGGGGATCGAAGGCCGGCTCTTCGCGCCGCTCGGCCAAGCCTACATCATCGCCATCCTGTCGAGCCTTGTGGTCTCGCTGACCCTGACGCCCGCCCTCTCCTCCTGGCTGCTTCCCGGCCTCAAGAGCCTCGACCATCCCGAGAACCGGCTGATCCGCGGCCTCAAGCGGGCCAATGGGCGACTGGTGGAAACGGCCTTCGCCCATCAGCGCCTTGCCATGGCCTGCGCGGTCCTGGCGGTGGTCGCCTCCGGCTACGGCGCGGGCCGGTTGCCCCGCGCCTTCCTGCCGACCTTCAACGAAGGCTCGTTCACGGTCACCACCACCTTCACCCCCGGCATCTCGCTCGCCGAATCCGCTCGTGTCGGCGCCATCGCCGAGCGCCTGCTGATGGAGATTCCCGAGGTCGACAAGGTCGGTCGCCGCACGGGCCGCGCCGAGCTCGACGAGCATGCCGAAGGGGTCCATTCCACCGATCTGGAGATCCGCCTGAAGCCCGGCGGACGCGAGCGCCCGGCCATCGTCGCCGACATCAGGGGGCGGCTGTCCGTTCTTCCTGTCACGGTGAATGTCGGCCAGCCGATCTCGCACCGGCTCGACCACATGCTTTCCGGCGTCCGGGCCGAGATCGCCCTCAAGCTGTTCGGCGAGGATCTCGACGCGTTGCGCCGCACCGCCGAATCCCTGCGCGAGACCTTGTCCGGCATTCCGGGTGTCGCCGACCTCCAGGTGGAGCGGCAGGTGCGCGTTCCCCAGATCGAGGTGCGGGTCGATCCGGCCAAGGCGGCGCTCTACGGCGTCTCCCCCGCCACGGTGGTGGAGACGGTGGGGAACCTCGCCAACGGACGCGTGGTCTCCACCCTGGTCGAGGGACTGCGCCGCTTCGACGTGGTCCTGCGCCTGCCCGAGAGCGGCCGCTCCATGGCCGCCCTGCGCGACCTCCTCATCGAGACGCCGTCGGGCTGGGTGCCCGCCCACGCCCTGGCCGACATCGCCGAGCGCGACGGTCCCAATCAGATTCAGCGCGAGAACGGCCGCCGCCGCATCGTGGTCCAGGCCAACACCGTGCCGGGCTCGGACGGCTCGAAGGTCGCCGCCGACATCGCGCAGGCCCTGGCACGGACGACGCTGCCGGAGGGGATCAGCGCGCGCCTCGAAGGCGCGTTCGAGGCGCAAGGGGAGGCGACCCTCCGCATCGGCCTCCTCGGCCTCGTCTCCTTCGCCCTGGTCTTCGCCCTGCTGGCGAGCCGTTACCGCTCCGGCGTGCTGGCTCTCATCGTCATGGGCAACGTGCCGCTCGCCCTCATCGGCAGCGTCGTCGCCCTCACCATCGCCGGGCTGCCCCTCTCCGTGGCCTCGATGATCGGCTTCGTGACGCTCACCGGCATCGTCGCCCGCAACGGCATCCTGAAGATCAGCCACGTGCTGAATCTCGGGTTGAACGAAGGGCTGCCCTTCGGCCCGGCTCTGGTGCTGCGGGCGAGCAACGAGCGCCTCGTGCCGGTGCTGATGACGGCGCTCGCCGCAGGCATCGCCCTGGTGCCGCTCCTCCTCGACGGCACCGCGCCGGGCAAGGAGATCCTGCACCCCGTGGCCGTGACGATCTTCGGTGGCCTCATCAGCGCGACGCTCCTCGACGCCGTGCTGACGCCGGTCCTGATGCTGCGCTTCGGCGGCCCCGCCTTCGCCCGACTGCGCGAGGCACCCGGCGATGAATCCCCCTCCCCGGTGGCGGGGACCATGCCCTCCCCGCCCGCAACCTTCTGACGACAGGGAAATCCCATGACGAAGATAGCCCTCCCCGCGATCCTGGCCGCGATCCTGGCTCTGCCCCTCGCCTCCCCGGTTCTCGCGGCCGAAGAGCACCGCCACGAGGACGGCACCACCCATTCCCACAGCCATGACCACGGGTCGAAGCCCGCCGCGAAGGGCAAGGCCGCCGACACGTCGGCGACCCGCGCCTTCAAAGAGGCGAGCATGCGCATGCACGGCGACATGGAGATCCGCTATTCCGGCGACGTCGACCGCGACTTCGCCGCCGGCATGATCCCGCATCACAAGGGCGCATTGGCCATGGCCAAGGTCGCCCTCCAATACTCGAAGGATCCGGAGGTCCGGTCGCTGGCCGAATCCATCGTCAAGACTCAGGAAACCGAGATCGCCCAGATGGAGGCGATCCTGAAGCGGACCGATCCCGCCAGGAAGTGAGGCTCCCGCCTCGCCCCTGGACAGTATCGCTCAGGGGCGGCACCGCTTGCCCTCTCGACGCCGGACCAGTCGCCTTGTCGACGGCGGGAACCCTAGACGACGAGCATATCCGCGAAGGTCAAATGCACTTTCGTATCGATGACGGCGAAGGTGTGGGCGGTGCCGGCTCCGCTCCCGTCGGCATCGTAGGAGAGGGTGCCGGTCGTGGCGTCGTAGAGAACGCGGTCATCCGCATCGGCCCGCCCTGATGAAAGGTCCTTGAAAGCTTTCTCCGCGAGGGGGCCGGCGCGAAGGGCCGCGAAGACCTTGCTCGAGAGCGCGACGACATCCTCGGCGACGGAGAAATCGCGGATGTGATCGGTGTTGCCGGTTCCGGGCCGCGTGCGAAACAGGAAGGTATCCGCCCCCTCCCCGCCGGTGAGAACGTCGTTTCCGGCTCCGCCCGTCAGCATGTTGCCGGCGCCGTTGCCGGTGATCGTATTGGCGACGGCGTTGCCGATGCCATCGATCGCCTTCGAGCCGAGGAGCCTCAGAGCTTCGAGATTCGTCCCGAGGCGGTGGCTGGCCGAACTCAGCACCTGATCCGTACCGCTCCGGGCCGCCTCCTCGATCGTGTCGCGGCCGTCCGTGACATAGGTGTCGTTTCCGAGCCCACCGCTCATGCGGTCGGCCCCCCGTCCGCCGTCGAGTCGGTTGGCGCCGTCGTTGCCGATGAGGATGTCGTCGCCCGCCCCGCCCTTCGCCTTCTCGATGGAGACGCCATTGGCGATGGTCACGCCGCCGGTCAGGGTTTCCGACGTCGAGAGCCAGCCGCCCCCGCCGATCTCGGCTTTCAGTGTCGCCGCGCGCAGGTCGATCTTGGCCGCGCTCGACCCCTCATAGACGATCGTATCGGAGCCGCCCGTTTCCCAGATCGTGGTGTAGCCGCGATTGGCATCGACATCGTCGCTGAAGCGATAGACGTCGTTGCCGGCGTTGTGGGCGCGGGCTCCGTAGAGATGCTGCAGGGCTGCGATGTCGATGGCCCCGAAGGAGCCCGGCTGGGCATTGAGCGCGGTGTTCTCGTCGCGCTCGGGCGTGAACGGATTGTCCTCGCCCCAGAACGGGAAGGTGTAGCCCATCACCGTATAGATCGGGGAGTTGAGGTTGCCGGTGCCGAAATCGCCCGGCTCGACGACACCCGGCAGCTTGCCGTTCTCCCCGTCATGGGGGTGGCCGAGGCCCAGGCTGTGGCCGATCTCGTGGATCCAGGTTTCGGAATAGGTGCCGAGGCGGACCACGTCGGCGGCCCCTTTCACGCTCGTCGGGTCGATGCCCACCGCGGTTTCCAGCGAGGTGACGCCCGGGGCGGGCGTGCCGGATTCGCCGCCTCCGCCGACATCGAGCCGCTGGATCAATTGGGCCCGCGCCACGCTGCCTTCGACGAAATCGACATTCGCCACACTGCTGACGGTGTCGTAGATCTCCCTGTAGAACGCCTTCCAGTCGCCCTCGGAGAAATCGTCGATCCCGTTCGCATCGATGTCCTGCGCCTTGAACCCGTAGGTCAGGGTCACGGCGTTCCAGGCGCCGCCGAGGATGAGGCTGTCCACGACGGCATTCCCCGTCAGGGCAACGGGTTTGAAGAGGTCGGCCATCGATTGATCTGCCCCTGGGGAAAAGCTTCTCGAAGCTTGGCCGTTCGAGCCGGCCGGGGCAGTCCCTAACCACGATGCCGCGTCATAAACAATTGATGGTCCTACTCCTCCGTGGTCAACCATGCCAGGTGGAAGCGGTATGCTTTATCGGCTCCGAGGGGGAACCGACCTGACGGCGCTAAATCCGGGCTCGTCCGCCCGCATAGGTGCTCAGCCAGCCGAGCCCATCCTCGGTTCGGCCACGCGGATTGTACTCGCACCCGACCGAGCCCGAATATCCGAGCCGGTCGAGTTCGGCGAAGACGAAGGCGTCGTTCACCTCCCCCGTACCGGGCTCGTGGCGCGCCGGTACGCTCGCGACCTGGACATGGCCGACGATGGGCAGGAGGCGGGCCAGACGCGTGGTGACGTCGCCATGCAGGATCTGGGAATGGAAGATGTCGAACTGGAGCTTGAGGTTGCCGAACCCCTCCGCGCGCAACGCCGCGACGAGTTCGGCGGCGGCGTCGACATCGTCGAGGAAGTAGCCGGGCATGGAGCGGCGGTTGATCGGCTCGATCAGGAGGTCGATGCCATGCCGGGCAAGGCGTCCCGCTGCATACCGCACGGACCGGCGATACGCTTCCATGGCGTGGTCATCCTGCCGGTCGGCCATGCCCGCCATCAGGTGCAGGCGGGGGCAGCCCGCGGCGAGCGCGTAGGCGAGCGCTGTCTCGACCCCAGCCTGCATCTCGTCGAACCGTTCCGGCAAGGCGGCGAGCCCTCGGTCGCCGGTTACCCAATCTCCCGGCGGCATGTTGAACAGGACGAGGTCCAGGCCATTCGCGGCGAGACGCCCGGCGATGTCGTCCGGAGAATGCTCGTAGGGGAACAGGAATTCGACCGCCGTGAACCCGGCACGGGACGCGGCCTCGAACCGGTCGAGGAAGGCATGCTCGGTGAAGAGCAGCGTCAGGTTCGCGGCGAAGCGCGGCATGGGAGGGCTCCATCGTGGCGGGCCCCAATCCGGGCCGCCCTCAATCGCGGATGAGCTTGCCAGTATAGACGACGGGGCCGGTAGGCAGGCCGGTGGCAGATCCGTTCGGCGGCTCCACCGAGACGGCGAAGACACCCTCGCCGCGCCGCGCAGCATCGGACCCGGCGGGCAGGGCCACGCGTGCCGCGTCCTTGCCGATCAGCCCGAGGGATTTCGGCGTCTTGTCGGCTCCCACATACCACAATTCGAGGCTGCTTCCCGCCGGCGCCTCGGCGCCGACCGGGCGCACTCGCGCGGTTCCCGCCACCGTATCGATGCTGACGATGAGGGCCGGCGCCTCGCCGCCGCTGGAGACCACGGCGACGTAGCGTGTCTCGCCCTCTCCGCCGGGGCGGGGGCCGACGGCGATGAACAGGGCGAGCCCGGCAGCCAGCACCCCTGCGCCCGCCGCTGCGGCCCGCCACAGGCCGAGCTTGCGCGATAGGGCGGCCACGCGGTTGTCGTTCGCCGCCGGAGACGGGGAGGCCCGGTTGGGCAGCGCGCGCAGGATTGCCGGCCATACGCCCTCGCCCGGTTCGATCTCGGGAATGACGGCGGCGAGAGGGGCCAGGCGACGCTCCCACTCCCGCACGGCGGCGCGAGCGGCGGGGTCGACGGCGAGCTCCAGGTCCATGGCGGCGCGCTCGGTGGCGTCGAGCGTACCGATGACGTATTCGGCGGCGCGAAGATCGCGCTCGGTGGGGTCTTCGGTCATGCCGGCCCCTCCAGGCAGCCCCGCAGGGCCGCTAGCCCGCGATGCAGCCACGTCTTGATGGTGTTGACGGGACGCGCGAACCGTTCTGCCAGTTCTTCCCGGGAATGCCCCTCGCAATAGGCGAGTACGATGCAGTCGCGCTGCGTCGCCTCCAGGCGGGACAGGCAGGCGCGCAGGGCATCGCGCCCGAGAATCGCCTCCTCGCTGTCGTGGGGATCGGCGAGCCGTTCCACCCAATCCTCCCCGTCCTCGGTCACCGGCCCCTGGACCTCTCCCTTGCGGCGGACCCCGTCGATCGCCCGGTTACGGGCGATGGCGCAGAGCCAGGGCAAGGGGCGACCCGCCTCCGGAGAGAACGAGCCGGCACTTTGCCATATCCGCAGGAAGACATCCTGGAGCACGTCTTCCGCCATGCCGCGATCTCGCTGGATACGGAGCACGATGCCGAAAAGTTTCGGGGCGGTCAGATCGTAGAGCGCGCGCAAAGCCTGCTCGTTGCCGGATGCGACCGCCGAGATCAGGCGCGCCAGTGCCGCATCGTCACGCAAGGGTCAGGCGTCCTCTCGACAAGACAAGACTCGACAGGACATGGCGCAGCCGTTCCATCTGGCGTGAACGTTAACCCAAGTCTTAATCGAGCGCACGGGCCTAGGCTACTGTGTTGCGGGCGATCGATGTGGATCGGCGCACCTCTGTCACGCTCCCGACCTGCGCAGGGTGTTCGACGGCGAGCCGGCGACCTATCTCCCGGATGGAACCGATGACCCCCACGCTCTGCGGATCCGCCAGAGCTCATGGGTCCGAGGCGCAGGACAGGGATACGGGATTGATGACGTCGCACGGAGACTGGAAGATTCCCTCCGCCGTGCAGCCCAAGGCCGGCGATTACGCGTACGATCTCGACAGGGCCCTTTCGGCCATGGTGTCGCTCTCCACGCGCATCCCGCCCGAGGCGTTCACGGCGGAAACCCTGGGGACGGAACGCGCCGGGAACGGCGTGGTGATCCGCGAGGACGGCCTCGTCCTCACCATCGGCTACCTCGTCACCGAGGCGGAGAGCGTCTGGATGACCACCCATGACGGGCGCTCGGTCCCGGGCCACGTGGTCGGCTTCGATGCCGTGACCGGGTTCGGCCTCGTCCAGGCATTGGGCGATCTGCGGCTGCCGCCGCTTCCCATCGGGCGCTCGGAGAGCCTGAAGATCGGAGACAAGGCCGTGGTGGCCGGGGCTGGGGGACGCACGCGCAGCGTCGCCGCCAAGCTGATCGCCCGGCAGGAATTCGCCGGCTACTGGGAATACGTCCTCGACGAGGCCCTGTTCACCGCGCCGTCTCACCCGCATTGGGGCGGTACGGCTTTGATCGGCCCGGCGGGCGACCTCCTCGGCATCGGCTCCCTGCAGCTCCAGCAGGGCGGGACCGAGGGTCCGAAGGCGATCAACCTCGTCGTTCCCATCGACCTCCTGCCACCGATCCTCGAGGACCTGACCACACGCGGGCGGGCGGACCGGCCGACCCGGCCCTGGCTCGGCCTCTATGCCAGCGACAATGACGGCGCGGTGGTGGTGATGGGCCTGGCCGATGACGGGCCCGCCGAGAGCGCGGACCTGCGCGTGGGCGACGTGCTCGCCGCTGTCGCGGGCGAGCCGGTGGAGGATCTCGCCGGGTTCTTCCGCCAGATCTGGGCGCTGGGCGAGGCCGGGGTGCGGGTCCCTCTCACGATCGAGCGGGAGGGACGCCCGATCAAGCTGACCGTGACGTCGAGCGACCGCGAACGCTTCCTCGTCTCGCCGCAGCTGCATTGATCGGGGCGGGTCACGGGTCTATCCCGTGACCATGACGGACCGAGCAGACACTTCCCCCATCCATATCGTCGGCGGCGGCCTCGCCGGGTCGGAGGCCGCCTGGCAGATCGCCGAGAGCGGTCATCCTGTTGTTCTCCACGAGATGCGGCCTGTGCGCGGCACGGAGGCGCATAAGAGCCGGGATCTCGCCGAGCTCGTCTGCTCGAATTCGTTCCGCTCGGACGATGCCAACGGCAACGCCGTCGGCCTGTTGCACCAGGAAATGCGGACGCTCGGGTCGCTGATCCTGCGCGCGGCCGATGCCAATCAGGTCCCGGCCGGCGGGGCGCTGGCCGTTGACCGCGACGGGTTCGCCGCTGCCGTCACCGCCGCCCTGGAGGCACAGCCCCTCGTCACGATCGAACGCGAGGAGATCGAGGGCCTGCCGCCGGAGGAATGGGGCCGGACCATCATCGCCACCGGCCCCCTCACTTCGCCAGCCCTGGCGCAGGCGATCCGCGTGCTCACCGGCGCCGAGGCCCTCGCCTTTTTCGATGCCATCGCACCCATCGTCCACCGCGACTCCATCGACATGGACAAGGCGTGGTTCCAGTCGCGCTACGACAAGGTCGGCCCCGGCGGCACGGGGGCGGACTACATCAACTGCCCGATGAACCGCGAACAGTACGATGCCTTCATCCAGGCGCTGATCGAGGGCGACAAGATCGGTTTCAAGGAATGGGAGGCGACCACCCCCTATTTCGATGGCTGCCTGCCGATCGAGGTCATGGCCGAGCGCGGCCCCGAGACGCTGCGTCACGGCCCGATGAAGCCCGTCGGCCTCACCAACCCGCACGACCCCACCGTGAAGGCCTGCGCTATCGTCCAGCTGCGTCAGGACAACGCGTTGGGCACGCTCTACAACATGGTCGGCTTCCAGACGAAGCTGACCTATTCCGAACAGGTCCGGGTGTTCCGCACGATTCCCGGCCTTGAGAACGCGGAATTCGCGCGTCTCGGTGGGCTGCACCGCAACACATATCTCGACTCGCCCCGTCTCCTCGACGCGACGCTCCGCCTGAAGGCACGCCCGAGCTTGCGCTTCGCCGGCCAGATCACCGGTTGCGAGGGGTATGTCGAGAGCGCCGCCATCGGCCTCATGGCCGGGCGCTTCGCCGTGGCCGAGGCCCGCGGTGACACGCTGGAGCCGCTGCCCGCCACGACGGCGCTGGGTGCCCTCATCGGCCATATCACCGGCGGCCACATCGCCACCGAGGATGCCGGCGCGCCGCGCTCGTTCCAGCCGATGAACGTCAATTTCGGCCTGTTTCCGCCGCTCGCCCATTCTCCGAAGGGAGAGGGCGGCAAGCGCTTGAAGGGGCCGGAAAAGGCGGTGGCGAAGAAACGCGCCTATACCGACCGGGCACGGGCCGATCTGGCCGCCTGGATGGGACATGACACCGGGCAGATCGCAGCGGAATAGGCCATGATCCGGGGCTCGGGATGGTTCTTAGGCAAACTTGCAGGGCCTTTGCGGTAAGCGATTCGTTTCGACGACCGACAAATTCATTCTTATCCAAGCTGCCAAATCCAGGCATATTGCGAGAATACACTTAGGGGAACGGGATCGATTTATGGATCCATCCATGATGACGAAGAACCAAAAATTAGTCTGAGGGGAGCTATCGATACCTAATCGATCCCTCCTTTCGTTCCGGTGTCATGTCTTTCGGATCCTCGCCTCACCTTGCCACGCATCCAGCACTGGTCGCCCAGGCGGAGTTTGGCCGGATTCCCGGCACCGTGTCTCGTTCGGGATCGTTCGGTCGGAGTGCGCTCCTGATCGCCGCCTGTGCGATCGGCCTTGCCGGATGCGTGTCTGCGGAGGAGCAGCGGAAGCTCGATCTCGGTCAGTGCTCCGGTTACGGGTTCGCCCCTGATTCCGAAGGATTCGCGACCTGCATGATGAACATCGACCGGGACCGCCAGCACATGCGGGCCGAGCGGAATCTCCAGATTCAGGCCGATCTCGCCGCGCAGAACCGCGAGCGCGAAGCCCGCGCGGATCTCTACAAGGCTCTCAGCCAGCAGCGCGTCGGCGACAAAACCTTATCGGTCTGCAATGCCGCTTCCGGCGGCGGCTTCGATGCCCGGACGGGGTATTGGTACGGCAAGGATTGTCGGAGCCGCTGAGGCTCGTAGGCCGTCCGACCCGTTCAGACCGGATCCAGCGAGAAGATCCGTCGGCCCGGCCGATGCCCCTCGTCGCCGGTATCGCGAAAGCCGGTCTTGAGCAGCAGCCCGCGAGAGGCTGCGTTCTCAGGCCGGCATTCGGCGACGATGAAGCGGTGGGGAAAGCGCTTGCGCAGAATCGCGACGACGCCGGCGACTGCTTCACTGCCGTAGCCTCGGCCGCGGGCGGCGCCGCCGACCCAATATCCGATTTCGACCGCGTGTTCTCCGCGCAGATGGACGCCGATCACCGCCACGAGAACGCCATCGGCCTTGGCCCCGAGAAAGCAATCCTTCACCGGCTTGCCGCTGCCGATGAGGCGGCGGGCGTGGTCGAGAGTGAAGGGGGTTGGCAGGAAATCCACCACTCCGGTGATGGCCGGGTCGTCGGTCAGCGCGCGGACCGCCTCTGCATCCGCCTGGACCAGCGGTGCGATCCGCAGGCGCTCCGTCGCCTGCGCGGGCAGGTTCGACAGGGAGTAGCGCGAGGCGAGCGTGCGAAAGAACATGGATTCGACGTGGGGCCACGACGCGCCAAGAGCAAGATACAACGAGGCCGGAGAACGCCTTCGGCAGGGGATCGCTACCAAAAAAGAAACCCGCCCCGGCATGGCCGGGACGGGTTCCGTCGAGATCGGTCTCTCGCCGGTCCTACGGATGGATGACCATCGCGGTGAACGGATAGACGTAGGCCTGCAGCATCACGAGGCCGCCGACTAGGCAGGCCAGCACGATCGAGTGCCAGAACACGAAGCGCAGGATCTTGCCCTCCTGGCCGAAATAGCCGGTGGCGGTGGAGGCGACGACGATGGACTGGGCGTCGATCATCTTGCCCATGACGCCGCCCGACGAGTTCGCCGAAGCCATGAGGATGCCCGACAGACCGAGCTGCTCCGAGGTGATCTTCTGCAGGCCGCCGAACAGCACGTTCGAGGCCGTGTCCGATCCCGTCAGCGCCACGCCGAGCCAGCCCAGCAGGGTGCCGAAGAACGGGTAGAGGATGCCGGTTCCGGCGAAAGCCAGGCCCAGGGTCGCGTCCACGCCGGCGTAGCGGGTGAGGACGCCCAGAGCCAGCATCGCCGAGATGGTGATGAGCGAGTAGCGCAGCACCCAGATGGTCTCGATGTAGGCCGTCACCAGACGCCACGGCGAGAACCGCATGAGCAGGCCCGACAGGATGGCGGCGAACAGCACACCGGTGCCGGTATAGGACATGTAGGTGAAGGCGAAGACGGCGGCTTCCGGATGGGCGGTCGCCACGACCGGCGGCACCTTCATGATGACGTTGTGCAGGCCCGGCACTTCGTAGCGCCAGGTGAAGATCGGGTTGACGATGGCCTTGAACCAGCCCGTGCCCCAGATCGCGACGATCACCGAGAGGATGATCCACGGCACCCAGGCCATCAGGATCTCGGAGGAGGAGGCGGTGCGGGCACCGGCGCCCGTGGGGGCCACTTTGGCGCCACCCTCGGCGGTGACGAAGCCGATGGAGGGATCGTTGCCGCGCAGTGCCGGCGAGGTCCAGATCGTGGCCGGGCGCCAGAACTTCAGGAACAGGACCAGGGCGCCCATGGAGACGAGGGCGGCACCGATATCGACGATCCACGGGTTGACGTAGTTCGAAATGCCGAACTGGGCCAGCGCGAACGAGCCGCCGCAGACCAGGATGGCGGGCCAGATCTGGACCATGCCGCGGAAGCCCGCGAACACCCAGATCAGCCAGAACGGCACCAGCACCGAGAAGAACGGCAGCTGGCGGCCGATCATGGCGCCGAGGATGTAGGGATCATAGCCGGTCACCGAGGCGAGGCCCTGGATCGGGGCGCCGAGGGCGCCATAAGCCACGGGCGCGGTGTTGGCGATGAGCGACAGGCCCGAGGCGGCGAGCGGCGAGAAGCCGAGGCCGATCAGGATCGCGCCGGTGACGGCCACCGGGGTGCCGAAGCCGCCGGCTCCCTCGAAGAACGCGCCGAAGGCGAAGGCGACGAGGAGGAGCTGAAGCCGCCGGTCGGTGGTGATGCCGGCCACGGATTGCTGCAGCGTGGCGAACCAGCCCTTCTCCACCGTGAGACGGTAGAGGAAAATGACGTTGAGGATGATCCAGCCGATCGGGAACAGCCCGAGCGCCACGCCATAGGCGGAAGCGCGGGTGGCCAGATCCGCCGGCATGCCGAACAGGAAGACGGCGACGCAGAAGGCCAGGACCAGGGACAGAACGGCCGCGATATGGGCCTTCACTTTGCCGCTGGCGATCATGCCGAGCAGGGCGATGACCGGTAGGGATGCGGCAAGCGTCGAGAGCCATGGGCTCCCAAAGGGATCGTAGACCTGGTTCCACGTATTCACGGGCGTCGCGCTCCTCGGTGAGCCCGATCTCTCGTCGGGCCCTTGACATCGTAGCTAGCAGAGCAGTGGAGCGGGCTCAACGCGAAGAATCTTGTATTCAGATCATGTTGCGCGCGTGCTTCGCTTTCTGTCCGCCAAGACCGAAGACGCTCGGAAACGGCAGGACGTCTCTTTCGAAACGCAAGCGGAGCCGTCCCATAACGCAAGCGGAGCCGTTCCAAAACGCAAGCGGAGCCGTTCCAAAACGTAAGCGAAGCGGCCGTGCGACCTGTCGCAGCCTCGGAACATGAGGGTGGGGAGACCGTTCCCGTTGGTATCCTCCATACCGGCGATACGGAGATCAACCTATGTTTATGCGCGTCGACAAGCTACAAGCCGAGCTTCCCGCACCCAAAAGGAAAGATCCGAACGCCGCCGCTGCCCTGCAGGAACTGCTAGGCGGCAAATATGGTGAGATGTCGACTCTTGGGAACTACATGTTCCAGAGTTTCAATTTCCGCAGCAAATCTAAGCTGAAGCCATTCTATAGCTTGGTGGCGGCCATCACCGCCGAGGAATTGGGCCATGTGGAGCTCGTAAGCAACGGCGTTGCGATGCTCAATAACGGCCCCGATAATGACGGCGACGAGAAGGATGGTGGCGACATCTCCAAGGCGCCGTTCGAGGACATGAAGGATATCCGGCTCGCGGCCGCGTTCCTGTCGAATGGCGGCGGCGTAACGCCGGTCAACAGCAACGGCGCATCCTGGAACAACGACTTCATTACGACGACCGGCAACGTCGTCGTCGACCTGCTCCACAATTTCCATCTGGAATGCGGCGCTCGCCTGCACAAGCTGCGCGTTTACGAGACCCTGACCGACCCGACGGGCCGTGAGGTCTGCGGCTACCTGCTGGTGCGCGGTTCCGTTCACGCCCATGCCTACGCCTTGGCGCTGAAAAAGATCACCGGCGTGGAGATCGAGAAGTTCCTGCCGACACCGAACATCAACCTCGACAAGATTCCCGAGTGTCAGAAGTACCTGCAGGAGGGTTCGCACCGCCGGCTCTACACGTTCAGCCCGGGTGACTACACCGAGATGGCCGGCATCTGGGGCAATGGCGAGATGGCTCTGCCGGGCGACCCGCCGGGCGAACTCAGCGTCGTCGAGGGCATGCCCGAGGGCGGCAAGATCCACCAGCTCACCGGTGTCCCCTCGGCCTTCACACCGGATTATGCTCCGGAGGAGATGTTCGAAATCGCCGAGAAGCTGACCAAGAAGGCCCGCTGAGGTCAAACTCGATCGACCGCCTCTGCTGCATCCCGGGGCCGCTCAGCGGAGCCCGGGATGCAGAACCCAGGTCGTTAGACATCGGACTCTGGCAGAGCTCTGGATTGCACGGTTCTGGTGCGGATCTCTGCTTTTGGATGAGCCTGCAGTACCCCCGGAATGATCGGGACGATGTTCGCCGCGTCCCGGCTCTACGAGGAAGAATACCCAGCGTTCTTCGGGAGCCCTGGGTTCAACCCCGCCGCGATCCCCGCCACAGCCGCCACAAGCGACGCCAGCGCGGCAGCGCGATGACGGTGTTGAGCGGGTCGTAGCCCGGCCGCTCCATCATCGCGAGGCTGGGTTCGACCAATGCAGTGGGCAGGAAGGCCGGCAAGGCGGCGGGCGCGATGGTCGTGCGCGCTGTCTCGAAAGCCTCGAGATGTCGGCGCGCCAGAGCCCGAAGGTCGGCCGTCGCGCCGAGAAGGCCCGGGCCTCCCCGTCCCGTGACGATGTCCTCGCGGGTGACGCCATGGTCCTTCAAGATGTCGGCCGGTAGATAGACCTGTCCGTTGCGGGCGTGCCAGGGCAGGGCCCGCAAGAGGCCGGCGACGCCATAGGCAACGCCCGCATGCCCCGCCGCGGCAGCTCCGCCCGGCTCGGCGCCATCGCACAGGACGAGCCCGCCAAGGCGGATGAGCGAGGAGGCGGTCTCGCCGCAATAGCCTTCGAGATCGTTTATCCGGGGCATCGGGTCGTCATAGAGATCGAAGACGCGGGCATCGATCAGATCGACGAAGGGCTGGCGCCCGAGCCGGCGCTTGACGATGGCATCGTCGAGGGCGGCGGCGACGGGGTTGGCCTTCACATCCCCCCTCGCCTCTCCCTGGAGTGCATCGCGCCACCATTGCAGGCGGATCTCGCCCGCCACCGGATTGGTGACGGCGTCGCGCACGCGAGCAATGGTGAGGCTGAAGGCGGCGAGCGCGAAGAGATGCGGCCGGTACGCTACGGGGGCGAACAACGTCGCGAAATAGCGGTCGGGATCACCCTCCCGGACCAGTGCCTCGCAATGCTCGAACGCGAAGGCGAGAGGGTCGGCCGTTCCGGGGCTGGTCTCGGTCTTCGTCACGCGACCGCGATCAGGGCAGTGGCGACCTTGCGGTTCTCCGCCATCAGGATGTTGTAGGTCCGCGCGGCCGCTCCCGTCTGCATCACATCGAGGCCAATGCCGTTATCCTTGAGCCATCGCCGCAGCGTATCGGGAAAGGGGGCGATGTCGAGGCCGGTGCCGATGAGGAGGAGCTCCACCGCCCCCGCCTCGGCAACGACGGGACGCAGGGCGTCCCGGTCGATCTCTTTCGCCTGCGTGACGTCCCAGGCCCTGATGCCGCTCGGCGTCACCAGGATCGAGCCACGATGCGACATGTCGGCAAAGCGGAAGCCGCCATTGCCGTAGGCGTCGATGAGATGGCGCCCTGGAACGAAACCGTCGTGCAGGCTGCCGTCCGCCATCGTTACTCCGCCGCCTGGGGCACGCGACCGCCGGTGGGGCGGTTCTGGGATTTCACGCCCGACAGCATCAGGCCGAGATAGATCAGGACCGGCGTCGAGACGAAGATCGCCGAGTAGGTGCAGATGACCACGCCCGCCAGCATCACCACCGCGAAGCCCTGGATCGCCTCGCCGCCGAACAGGACGAGGGCCAGCAGAGAGAGGAAGGCGGAGGTGGCCGTCATCACCGTGCGTGACATGGTGGAATTGATCGACAGGTTGAGGAGTTCCACCGTGGGGATGGTCTTGTAGCGTCGCATCAACTCGCGGGTCCGGTCGAACACCACCACCGTCTCGTTGAGCGAGTAGCCCACGATGGTGAGGATGGCGGCGATCGAGGTCATGTTGAACTCGATCCGGCTGATGACGAAGATGCCGATGGTGAGCACGATGTCGTGCAGGGTGCCGACGATGGCTCCGAGCGCCAGTTCCCGCTCGAAGCGGAACCAGAGGTAGAACAGCACGGCGAGCACCGAGAGCACGACGCCGAGCGTGCCCGACTGGACGAGCTCGCCCGACACGCGCGGACCCACCGTCTCGGTGCGGCGGAACTCGTACTCCGCGTCGAAAGCGCCATGCGCCTTCTGCATCACGGCCGTCTGGCCCTGCTCGCCGGGCTGGAGCGGGAAGCGAACCAGGATCTGGCCCTGGCCGCCGAGTTCCTGCACCTCGGTCTCACCGAAGCCGAAACCGTTGGCGGTATGGCGCACGGTTCCGACATCGGCGGTGCCGGACTTGGCCTGGAGCTCCACCAGGGTGCCGCCCTTGAAGTCGATGCCGAAATTCAGGCCGACCGTCAGGAACAGGATCACCGTCCCGACCGACAGCAAGGCCGAGAGCGGGAAGGTGAAGCGCCGGAAGCGCATGAAGTCGACGTGCGACTCATCGGGCCAGAGGCGGAGCAGGCGCATGATCGGTCTCGGTCTTTCGGCAATGAGGTCGATCTGGTCGTCGAAGAGAACCCGTCCGGTTCCACCGCACGTCCGTCATTCCGGGGCGCCCGCAGGGCGAGCCCGGAATCCAGACACTCAGGTGGAGACTAGCCTGGCAATCCCGCGTGTCTGGATCCCGGGCTCCGCTTCGCGGCCCCGGGATGACGGGATTGTGTTTCGGATGGACGGATCACTCGAAAACCGGATCGGGCTCCTCTCGCAAACTGTGAATGCTCGGACGGACTTCAGAACGGCAAAGCCTTGGGTCGGGCGTAGTTGTACCACAGGGCGATCATCATGCGGGTCAGCGTCACCGCCGTGATGACGGTGGTGAGGATGCCGAGGATGAACACCACGGCGAAGCCCTTCACCGGACCGGAGCCGAGGAAGAACAGGATCACGGCGGCGATGGCCATGGTCGAGTTCGAATCGATGATGGTGGCGAAGGCCTTGTCGAAGCCGGCCTGCAGGGCCGAGACGATGGAGCGCCCCGCCCTCACCTCTTCGCGCACGCGCTCGTAGATCAGCACGTTGGAATCCACCGCCGTGCCGATGGTGAGCACGATGCCGGCGATGCCCGGCAGGGTCATGGTCGCCTCCAGCACCGACATCAGGCCGAGGATGAGACCCACATGGACGAGGAGCGCGATGTTGGCGAAGAAGCCGAACACCCCGTAGGTGGCGAACATGAAAATGATGACGAGGGCGCCCGCGACCAGGGTCGCCTTCTTGCCGGCCTCAATGGAATCGTTGCCGAGGCCGGGGCCGACCACGCGGCGCTCGACGACGGTGAGCTTGGCGGGAAGCGCACCGGCGCGCAGCAGGATCGAGAGGTCGTTGGCCTGCTTGACGGTGAAGTTGCCGGTGATCTGGCCCGAACCGCCGGTGATCGGCGTGTTGATGCGCGGCGCCGACACCACCTCGTTGTCGAGGACGATGGCCATGCGGCGGCCGACATTCTCCGAGGTCGCCTGGCCGAAGCGCTGGGCGCCCTTCAGGTTGAACTTGAAGCTCACCATAGGCTCGTGGCTCTGCTGGTCGAAGGCCGGCTGCGCATCGGTGAGATCGCCGCCATCGGCCATGACCCGACGCTCGACCGGTACCTTGCCGCCGCCTTCGTCCTTGTTGGTCAGCATGTCCACGTCGCCGGAGGGCGAATCGGCGAGCATGCGGAATTCGAGCTTGGCGGTCTTGCCGAGCTGATCCTCGAGCTGCTGCGGGTCCTGCAAGCCGGGAACCTGGACGAGGACGCGGTCGGCCCCTTGCTGCTGGATCGAGGGTTCCTTGGTGCCGCCGAAATCGATGCGGCGGCGAATGACCTCGATGGCCTGGGTCACGGCCCGGCGGGTACGGTCGGTGAGGCCGGCATCGGTGAGCGTGAGCTGGATCGTGCCGTCCGGCCGCTCCGCCACGTCGAGGGTCTGGCCGCCGGCCTGCGCCACCATGGCGTTGGAGATCGGCTGGGACAGTTCGCGCAGCTTGGGCAAAGCCTTGGCGCGGTTGGCCGGATCGGAGATGCGGACCTGGACGCCGCGCGGGATCACCTGGATGCCGCCTTCGGGGGTGACGTTGGCTTCACGCAGGGTGCGACGAACGTCGTCACGCAGGCCCGTCGTTTGCGAGCGGATCAGATCGGTCTGGTCGATCTCGAGGAGGATCTGCGAACCGCCCTGGAGGTCGAGACCCAGCACGATGGCCCGCTGGGGTACGATCCAGCTCGGGAACCAGCCCGGCAGCGCGGCCATGAATCCCTTGCGCTGCTCGGCCGAGAAGAAGCTCGGCACGGCGAGACTCAGGCCGATCAGGATGACGGCCAGCGTCGCGACGATCTTGGTTCTCGAAAAGCGCAGCATCCGCCAGTCCCGTTTCTTCTTATGGTGCCGATGCTTGCATCGGCCCCTTCAAGCGGAGTCACAAGCTGTGTGCCGGGGCGCGGACCATCGGTTCCGCACCACGTCTCACCGCATTCGGCTCACGCCGCTTTGACCGGCCCGCCCTTGACGCGCACTTCCGAAATCATCGTCCGGACGATCTTCACCCGCACGTTCGGGGCGATCTCGACCTCGATCTCGGACGCTTCGTCGGCCACTTTGGTGACGCGCCCGACGAGGCCGCCGGTGGTGACGATGGTGTCGTCGCGGCGCACGTTCTTCACGAGGGCCTGATGCTCCTTCACGCGGCGCTGCTGCGGGCGGAGGATCAGGAAGTACATGATGACGAAGATGAGGACGAACGGCACCACCTGCAAGGCGATGTCCGCTCCGCCAGCGGCCGAGGTGGCCCCTTGCGCGAAGGCGGGGGTAATCAAGCGGGTGACTCCTTAGCTGAACCGGTCCTCACATCGTCGCGCACGGGCCGATCTCGGCGCGTCTGGACCGGTCTAAAAGCGCGCGGACTATAGCCATGCACTAGGTGAAAGCAACGGCGCGTCTGCAGCCGGCAAGGTGCGGATCGCAGGCGCCCGATGCCGCACCCGTGATTTTCGTGCCCGATGTCCGTAATGACGCGCTCAAGCGCGTATTCCAGGAGCTTCGAGACGCCATGACCGCGACCCAACCTGCAGACCGGGAGATGATCGAGGCGATCCTGCCCGTCCTCGAGCGGATCGCCGCCGCGCTGGAGCGTTCCGCCCCGGCCGCGAAACCCGTCATCGACATGAATTCCGCCGACGCTTTCCTCTGGGGCGCCGAGTGCCGCCTCATCCCGGTGCCGCGGGTGAACAGGGTGGAGATCGATCTCCTCACCGGCATCGACCGGGCCCGTGACATTCTCGTGGACAACACTGCGCGCTTCGCCAAGGGGCTGCCCGCCAACAACGCCTTGCTCTGGGGGGCACGCGGCATGGGTAAGTCGTCGCTGGTGAAGGCGGCCCATGCCCGCATCAACGCCGAGCGGGCGGAGGGCGAACTGCCGATGAAACTGGTGGAGATCCACCGCGAGGATATCGAGACCCTTCCCGACCTGATGGCGACCCTGCGGGCGGACCGGCACCGCTGGATCGTGTTCTGTGACGACCTGTCCTTCGACGGCGACGACACCTCGTACAAGTCCCTCAAGACCGCTCTCGACGGCGGAATCGAGGGCCGGCCGGAGAACGTGCTGTTCTACGCGACCTCGAACCGGCGGCACCTGCTCGCCCGCGACATTGTGGAGAACGAGCGCTCCACGGCCATCAATCCCGGAGAGGCGGTGGAGGAAAAGGTTTCCCTCTCCGACCGGTTCGGCCTCTGGCTCGGCTTCCACAAGTGCAGCCAGGACGAGTACCTCGCCATGATCCGTGCCTATGTCGAGCGGTACGGACTGAAGGCCGACCTGGATACGGTGCGGGCCGAGGCGCTGGAATGGGCCACTACCCGCGGCTCCCGCTCGGGTCGCACGGCGTTCCAGTTCATCCAGGATCTGGCGGGGCGGTTAGGGCAGCGGCTGGAGTGAGGCTCGCCCAGACCGAGTTGAAGTGTGTGCCTCGGGATGGATGGACGGGGTATCAAACGGATCTACAAACGAAAACGGCGGCTCCTGCGAGCCGCCGTTTCTCTTTGGGTCTTGAATGCGCTCAGTTGCTGGCGAGGTGCGGCATCGGGTCGACCGGGGTCGCGCCCTTGCGGATCTCGAAGTGCAGCTGGGGCGAGGTCACGTTGCCCGAGGCGCCGGACTTGGCGATGGTCTGGCCGCGCTTGACCTTCTCGCCGGGGCGAACGTCGAGTTCGCCGTTATGGGCGTAGGCCGAGACGTAGCCGTTGGTGTGGCGAACCAGCACCAGCTTGCCGTAGCCCTTCACGTCCGAGCCGGCATAGGCGACCGTGCCGTCCTCGGCGGCCTTCACGGCCGTACCCTCGGGCACAGAGATGTTGATGCCCTCGTTGCCGCTGGTGCCGTAGCCCGAGATCACCCGGCCCTTGGCAGGCCAGCGGAACGACTGGTCGGGCTCGGCGGCGGGAGCCGCAGGTGCGACGGAGCCGGTGCTGGCGGGCTCGGCCTTCTCGGGCACGGGCGTCAGGGAAGCGACCTTGACGGGCGCGGCCTTGGCCTTCTCGGCGGCCTTGGCTTCGGCGACCTTCTTGGCCGCATCCTTGGCGGCTTCCGCCTTGGCGAGCTTGGCTTCGGCTTCCGCAGCCTTGCGGGCGGCCTCGGCCTTCGCCTTGGCGGGATCGACCTTCGGTGTCTCGGCCTTGGCCACCTCGACGGGCTTCTTCACCTCGGCGAGTTTCTTGGTCTCCGCGAGCTTCTTCGCATCGGCCGCGAGCTTGGCGTCGGCGAGTTTCTTGGTCTCCACGGCCCGCTTGGCCTCGGACACCTTGTTCGCCTCGGCGATCTTCCTGGCTTCCGTAGCCGTCCTGGCTTCGGCTACCGCCTTGGCGGCGGCTTCCTTGCGGGCCGCTTCCTGACGGACGCTGTCCTGGCGAGCGGCCTCCGCACGGGCAGCCTCTGCACGAGCCTTCGCTTCCGCTGCCTTGGCGCCGGCATTGAGCGGGAGACGGGCCGGGGGTGCGGCAGGCACGGTGCGCGGGGTCGCGACCATGCCGCGGCCGGCATCCGGATTCATGCCCGCGGGATTCATTCCCGAGGGGTTCATGCCGGACACCATCCCGGAGTTCGGCGCGGTGGAAGCGACACGGCCCGTGGCCATGGGAGGCGTCGCCGCCAGCGGACGCGGCGACATCGGCGCGCCGAGTGACTGCGACTGGATCCTGGAGGTGCGCACCGCCGGGGCGGCAGGCATCTCGCCCTCCTCGGGCAAGCTGCCCGTGGCGCTGGGCTCACTTGAAATGTTGGAGGCGAAGGGGTTCCCGAAGGGGTCGCCCAACCGCGACGCATCGGTGGAGCATCCGGCAGCACTGCCGCCGATCACACCGATGAGCGCGAAACGCGACAGCGTCCTCAACCCTAGACCAGTCCCGCGAACCCGCATCGACGCACCTGTTTGCCTGACGCAACTTGATGACGTCATTCAAACGGGATTCAGGTTAAACAACCGTTCCCGTTCACCACGTTTTCGACACCGAAGGAACTTTCCGAGGGCCGGAGTTCCATGGCCGGTTCAGGTTCGAATGGCCTTGGGGAGCGATAAGATCGTGTCTGATCAAAGGTTTGGCGCCTCCCCTCGTAGACCCAGCTCCTCGCTTTGGCGAAGCGAGGTCTTTCGTCAAAGAATGAACGCCCTGCCGTCTGTCAGGGGCGCCAGCCTTAATCCGCTGCCGAACCCTTCGCTGATGCGACCGTCCCGATCCCGGTCGATGAAGGCCAGCCGGCTACCGCTCCCGTAGCCGAGGGCGCCGACGAGACGGCCGCCGGGCAGCAGGGCGGCCGCGAGATGCTCGGGGAAGGCTGGCAGGGTCCCGTTGACGAGGATACGGTCGAAGCCGCCCTCCCCGGCCGATGCGGGATCGAGGCCGTCACCCGTCTCGATACGGGCGATCACCCGGTCCTCCGGGTCGAGGGCGGAGACGGCGTCCTCGGCCAGCGTCGCATAGCGCTCGACGCTCAGGATCGCGGCGGCGCCGAGACGGATCAGCAGAGCGGTGACGTAACCGGAGCCGGTGCCGATCTCGAGAATGCGGGTGCCGGGCTTCACCTTCAACGCGGTCAGCATGGCGGCAACGACGGTGGGCGCCGACATAGTCTGGCCGCAGGGTAGCGGCAGGGCGATGTCGCGCCGGGCCAGATCCCGGTGCCCTTCAGGGGCGAATCGGGCACGGGGCACGCGCTCCATGGCGCGCAACGTGTCGGTGTCGCGCACGCCAAGACCGCGCAGGGCCATGACGAAGGCGGCATCCTCGACCGAGCCCTCCATCGTCACCAGCTGTGCCTCATGGCCGTGTTCGATCGTTCCGTGGCTTGGATCGTCCGCGGTCCCGCACAGGGGCGCTGGGGCGTGATAGCGCTTGCGCCGTGCGAAGACCGGGATTCCTCACTCGGCAAAGGCTTGCGCGAAGCGGGTCAGGCTCGGTTCGTCGGTGAGATCGAGCCGCAGCGGCGTCACGGAGATGCGGTTCTCCGCAATGGCCTTGAGGTCGGTGCCATGGCCCGGCTCGAACTGCGCCTTGGCGAAGGCGAGCCAGAAATACGGGTTGCCGCGACCGTCCTGCCGGGCATCGATGGCGAGCAGCGCCTGATTGCGCATACCCTGCGCAGCGACGGAGGTGCCGGCCACCTCCTCGGGTTCGCAATCGGGGAAGTTGACGTTGACGACGATGCCGGGCTCGATCCCGATTTCGAGGATCTTCTTGACCACGCCCGGCCCGTGATGGGCAGCGCAACCCCATTTGATCGCCCCACGCCCACCGGCGCCGTAGGCCTGGCTCAGGGCGATGGACCGCACGTTGAGGATCGTGCCTTCCATGGCCGCCGCGATGGTGCCCGAATAGGTCACGTCCTCAGCGACGTTCTGGCCGCGATTGACCCCGGACAGGACGAGATCCGGCCCGTGGTCCTTGAGGATGTGGCGCACGCCCATGATGACGCAATCCGAGGGCGTGCCCTTCACGGCGAAGCGCTTCTCGGAGACCTGGCGCAGGCGCAGTGGGTCGTTGAGCGACAGCGAGTGGGAGACGCCAGACTGGTCGCTCTCGGGTGCCACGACCCAGACGTCGTCGGACAGGGTCCGGGCGATGCCCTCCAGGGTTTCGAGTCCCGGCGCGTGGATGCCGTCGTCGTTGGTGACCAGGATGCGCATCAGCTCTTCAGCCCTTCGATCTTCTCGATGCCGCCCATGTAGGGCTTGAGAACCGACGGGATGGTGACGCTGCCGTCCGGGTTCTGATAATTTTCCATCACGGCGATGAGGGCGCGGCCCACGGCGACGCCGGACCCGTTGAGGGTATGCACGAATTGTGCGCCCTTGCCTTCCTTCGGCCGATAGCGCGCGTTCATCCGCCGCGCCTGGAAGTCGCCGCAGACCGAGCAGGACGAGATCTCGCGATAGGTCTCCTGACCCGGCATCCAGACCTCGATGTCGTAGGTCTTCTGGGAGGCGAAGCCCATATCGCCCGTGCAGAGCGTCATGACCCGGTAGGTCAGGTCGAGCTTCTTCAGCACGGCTTCCGCCGAGCCGAGCATGCGCTCGTGCTCCGCCGCCGATTGATCGGGCGTGGTGATCGAGACGAGCTCGACCTTGTTGAACTGGTGTTGGCGCAGCATGCCCCGCGTGTCGCGCCCAGCCGAACCTGCCTCGGCGCGGAAGCAGGGGGTGAGCGCGGTGAAGCGAAGCGGCAGCTCGTCCTCGGAGAGGATGCTCTCGCGCACGAGGTTGGTGAGCGGGACTTCGGCCGTGGGGATGAGCCAGTGTTCCTCACCGGCCCGGAACTGGTCGTCGCGGAACTTCGGCAACTGCGCCGTGCCGAACATCGCCTCGTCGCGCACGAGGATCGGTGGCGCCACCTCGGTGTAGCCGTGCTCGCCGGTGTGGAGATCGAGCATGAACTGGCCGAGCGCGCGTTCGAGCCGGGCCAGCTGCCCCTTCAGCACCACGAAACGGGCGCCGGACATGCGCGAAGCCGCCTCGAAATCCATGAGGCCGAAGGCCTCGCCGAGTTCGAAATGTTGGCGGCCGGTGGCGAGCTTCGTCCGGTTGCCCGAGAAGGTGCGGTGCTCGACATTGCCGTGCTCGTCGGCGCCTTCCGGCACGTCCGGGTTCGGACGGTTCGGGATCGCCGCGAGACGGTCGTCGAGAATCCTGCCGGCTTCCGCCTGCGCGGCCTCGAGGGTGGGCCCCTCTTCCTTCAAGCGCGCCACTTCGGCCATGAGTTCGGTAGCGCGCGCCTCGTCCTTCGCCTTCTTCGCACCACCGATCTCCTTGGCCAGAGCATTACGCCGCTCTTGGTTGGCCTGGGCCGCCGAGGTCGCGGCTTTGCGGGCGTCATCGAGGCCGATCAGCTCGGCCGAGAGCGCGTCGAGGCCGCGACGGCGCAGGGCTTCGTCGAACGCTTGCGGATTCTCGCGGATGGCGCGGATGTCGTGCATGGGCGGCTCGGTTCGCTATGAGTCGCCGACGCTTTGCAGCATCGGGGCGACCCCGACAAGGCCGGGCATGAGTCGACGGAGCATCCCCGATACCCCCTCATCCTGAGGCGGCGCAGCGCAGTGCAGCCCTCGAAGGAGGCCTCCAGACACCAAGGTGCGGACTGGAGGCCTCCTTCGAGGCCGCTTACGCGCCGCCTCGGGATGAGGTGGTGGATGGGGCTTTTGTGGCGCCTAAGGCTCCAGACCTTCCGCGACCCGCTTCGCCTTGCGACGGCGCTCGACGCGGGCCACCGAGAAGATCGAGGCCTCGTAGAGGAGGAGCATCGGCAAGGCGAGGGAGAGCTGCGAGATCACGTCGGGCGGCGTCAGGATCGCCGCTGCCACGAAGACGAGGACGATGGCGTAGCGCCGCTTCTCGCGCAGGAAGACCGTGTCGATGACGCCGATCTGGCCGAGCAGGGTGAGGATCACGGGCAGCTGGAACGCCAATCCGAAGGCGAAGATCAGCGTCATGATGAGCGAGAGATACTCGTCCACCTTCGGCAGAAGCGAAATCGTCGCTTCACCCGGCTGGCCGACCTGCTGCAGGCTCACCGAGAACTGGATGAGAAGCGGCATCGCCAGGAAGAATACCACCAGTGCGCCGAGAACGAAGAAAATCGGCGTCGCCACGAGATAGGGCAGGAAGGCCTGGCGCTCGTTGCGATAGAGGCCCGGCGCGACGAAGGCGTAGATCTGCGTCGCGATGACCGGAAAGGCGAGGAAGGCCGCGCCGAACACGCTGAGCTTGATGTTGGTGAAGACCTGCTCGAGGAAGTGCGTCGCGATGAGCTGCGCCTTCTCCGCCCCCACTACGGAGACGTAGGGGTAGAGCAGGATGTTGTAGATGTGCCGCGAGACGAAGAAACACGCGAAGAACATCACGATGAACGCGGCCAGCGACTTGATCAGCCGCGAGCGCAATTCGATCAAATGATCGAGGAGCGGCGCGCGCGAAGCCTCGACCTCGGATTCGTCGACCGAATCGATCATGTGCTTGCGCCGGTCTCGGTAGGTTTGGTGGAGGATGCCTCGGGCGCGGTCGTACGCGGCGGAAGGTCCGGCAAGGCGTGCACGGGCGGTGGCGGCTCCGGCGAGGCTATCTCGGGTGACGGCGCTTCGGGTTCGGGCGGCGGATCGTTCTCGGCGAGCTTGGCGGCCACGTTGGCGAGGGGCTGGGTGCTCGACTGGGACCGGCCGTCGACCGCACCGCGAATCTCGTCGCGTATCGTCTGGACCGGGTTGAAGCTCGGCCCCATCGTGCTCGCGGAGCGCTTGATTCCGTCGACCTCGCGGCGGACCTCGTCGAATTCGGCCTCGCGGATCGCCTCGTTGAACTGGGCATGGAATTCGCCGGCCATGCGGCGCATCTTGCCCGTGACCTGACCGACCGTGCGCAGGGCCTTGGGCAGATCCTTGGGTCCGATGACAATGAGGGCGACACCGCCGATCAGCATCACCTCACCCCAACTCATGTCGAACATGGCGTCGCTCGTCCCGCGGCCGATGGCCTTTGCCTCGTCACGGCCGGCGGCCTAGCATAGTTTGCGCAAGGCCGATGCCTGTCCGTACGGTTTGCTTCAGACGACCTTGCGGTCGGCCGTGACATGGCTCGCCGTGGCCGGCTCGCCCTGGGCAGGCAGCGTACGCACGGGCTCGCCCGCGCTCGGCGGCGGAACGGCCGGGGCCTGTCCGGTCGGGGTCTCGTCCTCGGCCATGCCCTTCTTGAAGGCCTTGATGCCCTTGGCGACGTCGCCCATCAGGTCCGAGATCTTGCCGCGCCCGAACAGCAGCATCACGATGCCCGCGACGATGATCCAGTGCCAGATACTCATGCTGCCCATGGCAAACTCCTGCGCCCATGCTGTCGCCAGCCCAGCGACGCCCTCTCACGACGGATTGTCGGGAACCTAAGGATGGCGGGGAGCGAACACAAGAACCGCACGGTCTCGCGCTGAGGCATTTGAGGCATCTGAGACAATTGTGCAGCGCGTCATGGCGGCACTCGCGTTGAGCGAATGGGCAGTCCGGGCCTCACGCGTGGGCGGAAAGACCAGCCTCGAAACGCGAACGGGCCTCGGCGACATCGAACTCCACGCGCGGCGCGAGCCGGGCCAGGGCGGCCTCGGCCCGGCGCAAAGCCTCGCCGGACAGGATCGGCGTACCTTCCAGGACGGCCTGCATCTCTTGCCGCTCGCCGTTGCAATGGAGGGCGACATCGATACCGGCGGCGAAGGCCTTCTCGGCCTTCTGGCGAAAGCTGCCGTCGAGGGCCTTCATCGAAAGGTCGTCCGTCATGAGCAGGCCGTCGAAGCCGATGAGGCCACGGATCACTTGGCCGATGACGACGCTGGACTGGGTCGCGGGGTGATGCGGATCGAGGGCTGCGTAGACCACATGGGCGCTCATCGCCATCGGCAGGTCGGCCAGGGCGCGGAAGGGCACGAAATCGTGCGAGGCCAGGCTGACGCCCTCGGCCTCGACCACGGGCAGGTCCTTGTGGCTATCGCAGGCGGCGCGACCGTGACCGGGAATGTGCTTGATCACCGGAAGGACCCCGCCTTCCATCAACCCTTCGGCCACCGCCCGTCCGAGCGCGATGACAATGTGCGGATCGGTGCCGTAGGCGCGATCGCCGATGATGTCGTGGGCTCCCGCCACCGGCACGTCGAGGACGGGCGCGCAATCGACGTTGATTCCCACCGCGGCGAGATCATGCGCCATGAGCCGCGCGCCGAGGCGCGCCATGGTGGTGCCCGATCCGTTGAGGCGGCCGAAACGGGCGCCGGCCGGATAAGACGGCCAGTGGGGCGGTCCCATGCGCTGCACCCGTCCGCCTTCCTGGTCGATCAGAATCGGCGTGTCGGCCCGGCCCGTCGTAGCGCGCAGCGCATCGGTCAGCGCCCTCACCTCGTCCGGCGAGCCGATATTACGCTTGAACAGGATGAAGCCCCAGGGCTGCGCGTCGCGAAAGAACGCGGCCTCCTCGTCCGAGAGAGTCCGGCCGGCACAGCCGAGGATCAGGGCGCGAGTTGTCATGGGATGTGCTGCTCGGCTTGATGATGGACGGACTGTCCGAGGGGCATCCGTCCCTGCGCTTCACGATGGCGGCTCCGCCCGCGCTGGCGGTACTCGAACGAGGCGTCACGGACCCGCGACAAGCCGGCACTGTCTCTCGCCGTCTTCGCGGCACTCGCTTGAGCGCCGCCGTGACCCTCAGTTCCCGAGGCTCAGTTCTTGGCGACGAAGCACTGGCCGCCGGCGCCCTGCAACTCGGTGCAGAGGGTGGTCGCCTCGGCCTTGGCCAGGGGCCCGACGCGGACGCGGTAGATCGTCTTGCCGCTCACCTCGGCCTGACGGATCAGGGCGGGCTTGCCGGAGAGCTGGCTGAACTTGCTCTGCATCTGCTTGAACGCGGCCTGCGCTTCGGCTTCGCTGGTGCGTACGCCGAGCTGGACCGAGTAACCGCTCACGGGTGCGGTGGAGGCCGAGGCGGCGGGCGCAGGCGTCGGCAGGGCGGAGGTCGCGTCGGGGGCGACGGCGGCTACCCGCTGCGGGGCCTTCGCGCGAGAGGCGGGAGCGGTCGGCTCGGAGGCCGAAGCTTCCTCGGTGGGAGCGGGCGTCGTCGCCGGCAGCTTCCCGACGCGTGAATGCATTGAGGCATTGGTCGAGCCACCGCCGTCACCCGGAAGGGTCATGGTGGGGATCACCGATTGGGCAACGGGCGCTTCGCGCTGAGGCGGCGGCGGAGGCGTATCCGGCTTCACCGACACGGTCCGCACCCGGCGAGGCTCGCCGAGGGTTTCGGTGAGGGGACCCGTATTGCCGCCCTGCTGTCCGGTGGACGGCGTGGCGCCGCCCTCTCCGGCGCGCTGGGCCGAGCGGGCGGCCTGCGCCACGTCGACCGGCTGCTCCTCGCGGTTGACGATGTGGATCTGGTCGTCCTTGGCGTTGCGGTCGTAGATCCGCTTGTTCTGGTCGGGGATCTCGACGCCGTCCGCTTTCTGCGGTGCGATCTTCAGCGGAGCCTTGTCGGCGAGGATCGTCGGCACGGTGCCGTCGCTGTGGCTCGAATTCATGCTGCGCCAGGTGAGCGCACCGGTGACGCAGACCACCAGCACGCCGAGGCCGGCGCCCACGGAAACGAGGCGGCTGCGCTGGCGGGGCCGCTCGGCCGCGCGATTGAGGCGGTCGTCCTGCTCCGGCGCGTAAGCCTCGGACCCGTGCGGATCCTGAGGACCGGCGGCATAGGCACTGTGGTCGACGGAGGCGAGATATTGATCGAACGCGTCGGCCGGATGTGCCGAGTGTGCGGCCTGCGGCTCGGGCTCGACCTGATGCTGGGCATGCTGTGCGTAGCCCGAAGGCGCGGCGGCGTAGCCTGCGGGAGCCGCCGGTGCCTCGTCGTGGAAGCTCGGTTCCCTGCGTCCTCCCTGGACTCGCGGCTCGGCGGTGGCACGGGAATCACGCGCTTCCAGCAACGCGCGGAAAGGATCGTCCTGGCCGACGATGCGGGCGAGTTCGGCCAACGGATCGGGCTTGGCCGCAGGCTGGGCCTGCGACTGGGGCGGCGTCGTGGGCTGCAAGTCACGCGCGAAGGCGTCGAAATCGACAGGCGCTCGCGAAGCGTTCGTCGTCATGGCAGCATTCCTCTTCACGCCGAGATCACCTCACCGCATTTCATCCGGCGCGGTGACACCCAAGACCGTGAGGCCGGAGGCGACGACGCCCCTCAAAGCCTCCACGAGGGCCAGTCTTGCCCGTGTCGAGTTTCGGTCGTTTGGATTAATAAACCGTAATTGCGGCAGGTCTTTGCCTTTGTTCCAGAAACCATGCAGGGAACTTGCGAGCTCGTAGAGGTAGAATGCCACACGATGTGGCTCGTGCGCCGCAGCCGCCGCTTCGATCACCCGGGGGTACTGGGCGATCAACCGCATGATCTCGATTTCCGCGGAATCGGCAAGGAGCGTCAGGTCCGCGTCGGCTAGGCCGGCGACGGAAAAATCCTCGTCCGGCATGGCCTCGCCTGCCTGCCGGAACACCGAGGCGCAGCGGGCATGGGCGTACTGGACGTAGAAGACCGGGTTGTCCTTGGATTGCTCCACCACCTTGGCGAGGTCGAAATCCAGGGTCGCGTCGTTCTTGCGGTAGAGCATCATGAAACGGATCGCGTCGCGGCCGACTTCGTCGACCACCTCGGCAAGGGTGATGAACTCGCCCGCGCGCTTCGACATCTTGACCGGCTCGCCGGCCCGCAGGAGACGCACGAGCTGGCACAGCTTGACGTCGAGAGTGGCGTGGCCGTCGCTCACCGCCTTCACCGCCGCCTGCATGCGCTTGACGTAGCCGCCGTGATCGGCCCCGAGGACGTCGATCAGGTCCGTGGCGCCGCGCCGGATCTTGTCGCGGTGATAGGCGATGTCGGAGGCGAAATAGGTGAACGAGCCGTCCGATTTCAGCAGCGGCCGGTCGACGTCGTCGCCGAACTCCACCGTGCGGAACAGGGTCTGCTCGCGGTCCTCCCAATCCTCGGGAAGCTGGCCCTTCGGCGGCGGAAGCCGGCCCTCGTAGACGAGACCTTTTGCGCGGAGTTCCGCCAGGAGGACGGGCACCGCCTCCTTGAGGGTAGCTTCGGAGAAGAACACGTCATGGTGGATGCCGAGCCGGGCGAGATCGCCCCGGATCAGGTCCATCATCGCGGCGATGGCATCCGCCCGCACCTGCGGCAGCCAGTCGGATTCCGGCGCGTCGAGGAGCGCGCGTCCGTGCTTCTCGACGAGCGCCTTGCCCACCGGCACGAGATAGTCGCCGGGATAGAGGCCTTCGGGCACGGGGCCGACCTCTTCGCCCAGGGCCTCGCGGTAGCGCAGGAACGCGGAGCGGGCGAGCACGTCGACCTGCGCGCCGGCATCGTTGATGTAGTACTCGCGCGTCACGTCGCGGCCGGCCGCCACGAGCAGGTTCGCCAGCGCGTCGCCGAATACCGCCCCGCGACCATGGCCCACATGCATCGGTCCGGTGGGGTTGGCCGAGACGTATTCGATGTTGACCTTGCCGCCGCCCATGCGGGCGCGACCGTACTCGGTGCCCTCGCCGAGCGCGGCACGCACGACCTCGTGATAGGTCTCGGGCGTCAGGCGCAGGTTGATGAAGCCCGGTCCGGCCACGCTCGCCTCGACCACGCGGGGATCCTGCCGGAGCTCCGCCGCCAGCGCTTCGCCGAGCGCCTTCGGATTGGTCCGGGCCTCCTTGGCGAGGACCAGGGCCGCATTGGTGGCGAGGTCGCCGTGCGTGGCGTCGCGCGGCGGCTCGACCACCACGCGGGAGAGATCGAGCCCCTCGGGCAGCGTCCCGGACCGGGTCAGGCTCTCGAGCGCTTCGCGCACGCGCGCCTCGAAGGTGGCGAAGATGTTCATGGGATATCTATTCCGCTCGCGCCAAGCCGCATCGTCACGACGGCTTGCGCCTCAATGCGGCGGCATACCAACGCGGGGGGCAGGTGTCACGGGAGGCAGGTGTCACGGGAGGCCGCCCATCGCACTTCCTGGCTCCTCATCGACCCGGCGCTTCACGAGGCGTCGCCAAACTCCGGTCTTGGCCGGATCTCGCTCAGCTCAACACGGCACATCGGAGGTTTCGTGAAGGACACTCAGAACCAGGCGCGCCAAGCTTCCCAGCCGGCGACGACGCTGGCCAGAGCCGCGTAGCCTTTGGCATTGGGGTGCGTTCCGTCCCCCGCTGCAGCCTCGCTGGTCCATGCGTCGGATTCTGTCGCCATGCCGAAGACCGGCAGGAACGGGACATCGAGTCGGGCGCAAAGAGGAGCGATGTCCCGCGACAGAGCCAGAATTCGCGCATCCGTCGCTGGATCGTCGCAGACGGGAAGCGGACCGACCATCAGGGTTCTTCGCCAACCGGCGGCGTCTCCGAGAATCCTCTCCGCCGTGTCGAGGGAGCGGTCATGAGGGACGCGGATTCGGCCATCGACGCGCGTGCAGTCGTTTGCGCCGAACGAAAAGACAAGCCGGCCGTCCAGCCCCTCGGGCAGCCGGGCTTCGGCCTCGCGTCGCCAGCGGCCGTGGATGTCGAGGCTGGTGTCGCGGCGAATTCCCAGATTGTAATGCGTGACGTCCCAGCCGGCGCGGCGGGCCTCGGCACAGAGACGGCCCGTCCATCCGAGACAGGTGTCGTCACCGACCCCGTTCACGAAACTGTCGCCGATGAAGCAGATGCGCATGAATCGTCCCGAAATCTCGGCCGCTATCCTTCCGCCAGCGGCAGGCCCCGGCTCTCCGGGCTCCAGTGCAGGTCCGGCGTCGTCGCGAACAGGCGCTTGTGGGCGAGCACGGCGTAAGTGTCGGTCATGCCGGCAATGTAGTCGGCGACCCGGCGGGCGATGCGCCCCTCCCCTGCGCCATCGAGCCCGACCCGCCATTCCTCGGGCATGGCCGCCGGGTTCGCCGTGAAGGCGCCGAACAGATCCGCGACGATGATGTCGGCCTGCGCCCGCACCGCCAGCACGCTCGGGTGGCGGTACATCCGCGCGTAGAGGAAGCGCTTGATCGTCGTGTCCGCCTCCGCCAGTGCCGGTGAGAAGGCGACGACCGGTGCCGATGCTCCACGGATGTCCTCTACCGACATCGGCGCCAGGACTTCGATCCGGCGCGTATTCTCCGCGATCACGTCCTCGACGAAGCGGGTAATGACGCGACGCGCCAGTTCGTGGATCTTTCGCGAGGGTTCCAGCCCCGGATGCAGGGCGTCGATCTCCTCCATCAGCCTGGCGAGGAACGGCACCTCTTCCAGGTCGGAGAGTTCGAACAGACCGGCGCGCAGGCCGTCATCGAGGTCGTGGCTGTCATAAGCGATGTCGTCGGCCAGCGCCGCCGCCTGCGCTTCCGGCCCGGCGAAGCGGCCGAGTTCGAGATCGTGAACGGCGTTGTATTCGAGGATCGCGGCGGGAATGCCCCGTCCTGCCCAGCGCGGGGTCGGGACGCCCTCCTTCGTGAGGAGGGGGCCGTTATGCTTGACGAGGCCCTCCAGGGTCTCCCAGGCGAGATTGAGCCCGTCGAACCCGGCATAGCGCCGCTCGAGCCGGGTCACGATGCGCAGCGCCTGGGCGTTGTGGTCGAACCCGCCATGGCCTTTCGTCAGCGCATCGAGGGCGTCCTCGCCGGTATGCCCGAAACAGGTGTGGCCGAGGTCGTGGGACAGCGCCAGCGCCTCCGCGAGATCCTCGTCGAAGCCGAGGGCACGGGCGAGTGCCCGTGCGATCTGGCTGACTTCGAGCGTATGGGTCAGGCGGGTCCGATAATGGTCGCCTTCGTGATGGACGAAGACCTGGGTCTTGTGCTTCAGGCGCCGGAAGGCGGCCGAATGGATGATCCGGTCGCGGTCGCGCTGGAAGTCGCTGCGGGTGGGCGAGACCGCCTCCGGGATCAGCCGCCCGCGCGTGGCTGCCGGATCGGTGGCGTAGCGCGCCCGCCAGCGTTCGCCCCTGTGCCGCACGTCACCTCCCGAACCCGTCATTGCGCGCCAGGCTCCTACCGCGTTGCAGCGCGTCTCTACGGCGCATATCTTGTGTGGGCTAGCGCTTCTGGCAATCGACGAGAACCCAAGAGCATCACGATGGCCGACATTACCCTGACCCCCCGCGCGGCCAAGCGCATCAACGAGATCATGGGGACCGAGCCTCCCGGTGCGTCCCTGCGGATCAGCGTCAATGGTGGCGGCTGCTCGGGCTTCTCCTATGCCTTCGACATCGAGCGCTCCCGCGCCGATGACGACATGGTGATCGAACGGGATGGCGCGACCGTCCTCGTCGACCCTGTGTCCCTCGAATACATGAGCGGCTCGACCATCGATTTCGCCAACGACCTCATCGGCCAGTCCTTCAAGATCGAGAACCCTCAGGTCACGGCCTCCTGCGGCTGCGGTACGTCGTTCTCGCTCTGAGCCATCGTCTTTCCGTCACATCGCGGCGTGCGGCAGCGCGATTGCCTCGCCGCGGAAACTGCGGCACGGATGCGGTTCGGCGCGGCACCGTTGCACGAAGCGCCTTTTCCGCAGCGCCCCGGATCTGCTCATGAACGTCCCACAAGGCCGTCCCTTCCTCATGCGGGCGGCCGGCCTTTCGGTCTGTGCCCTCCTTGCCCTTGGCGGAGGTGGCCCGATGGGCCCATTGCCGGCCACGGCTCAGGAGGCGGCGTCCGCCGTGCAGGACGTCACGCTCCAGAACGTGACGATGACGTTCGGCGGTACGACCCTCACCGCACCGCAGGTCATCGTCAGCGGTACGCGTCTGACGAAGGACGATCTGCTCGCTCTCCTGAAATCCGGCCCCGAGCCTCTGGCCGCGCGTCTGGCCAAGTTCGATGCTGCCAGCATCGTGATCCCGGAGCTTCGTTCCGAGACCCGGATCGGTACCAAGGCCCAGACCGCGACCTATCGCGACGTGACGGCCAAGGATGTCCGTGGCGGCCGTATCGCCCAGGCGAGTGCCGCTGGGGTGACGGCTGCGGAGGATGGGGGTGAGGCGAGACACAGCGCCAGTTACGGCCGCATCGACATGAAGGACGTCGATCTCGCCGCGATGGCGCGGCTTTACGGCGAGGCAGGCGACGCCAAGAGCCCGATGCTCCGGATCTACGGCAATTTCTCGGCCGCCGACATTGTGATGGAGGCCGAGGGCACTCTGGTGAAGATCGCCCGTCTCGAGGGTAGCGACGTCAGCGGCCGACAGATTCCCGCGACATGGACGGGCGCGCTGGAAGCGATGTCCCGTGTGGACCCGACCCAGCCTGCCTCCGCCGACAAGGCGCGGATCCTCGGAACCGTGGCGGACCTGATGGACGGGTTCTCCGTCGGCTCGTTCCAGGCCAGCGGGCTCACGGTCAATCAGACCCATGACGGTGAACCCATGGCGATGACCATGGGACGCATGGCCTTCACCTCCGGAAACCTGACCTTCGAGGATCTCGGCTTCACGGCGGGCGAAGCCAGTGGCAAGCTCTCGCGTATGTCCTTCGCGGGCTTCTCCTTCGCTCCGACCGTGGCGGCCATGCGGAAGCTCTCGGCTCAGGCCGGGGAGCCGACCGAAGCGGATCTGCGGCAGATGACTCCGGTGCTCGGCACCCTGGCAGTGAAGGACCTGCGCCTCGACCTGCCGCCGGACGGGGCACCCGCCGCACCGAAGCCCCCCGGTAATTCTGCAGGCAAGCCCGCTGCTGCTCCCGCGCTCCCCCCCGTCGCGACGGCTCCCACGCAGATCGGCTTGCGTGACGGTGCCTTCGCCTTCGGGCCGCTGCGCGACGGCCTGCCGACCACCGGCCGTGCCACCCTCTCGGGACTCACCCTGCCCGCTACGGCGGTGGCCGGAATTCCGGGGCTCGGCTCCCTCGGCGCTTACGGCTATCGCGACCTCGACCTGAACGTCGTCGCCGACACGGCCTGGAACGAGGCCGCCAAGGAACTCTCCTTCAGCGAGGTGTCGGTGTCGGGCAAGGACATGGGCAGCGTGAAGGTCAACGGCATCCTGGGCGGTATCGGCCCGGCGGTGTTCGACCCGGATCCGAGCGTCTCGACCTTCGCCATGCTGGGGGCGACTGCCAAGACCCTCGACCTGCGGATCGAGAATAGCGGCCTGTTCGAGCGCTTCATCGCCTCTCAGTCGAAGAGCCTGAGCCTCAAGCCGGAGGAACTGACCCAGGAATACGTGACCGCGACCACGTTCGGCGTTCCGGCGATCCTCGGCAATTCCGCCGGCGCCAAGGCCATCGGCGCGGCTCTGGGCCAATTCGTGACCCGGCCGGGCACGTTCCTACTCAGCGCCAAGGCAAAGAATGCTGGCGGCATCGGCATGCTCGAATTCAGTGCGGCCCCGACGCCGGGTGCCGTGCTCGACAGGTTGGACGTCAGCGCGAAGGCGAATTGAGGACGGGCGCGCCGCGCATGCGGCTCCCCTTCCCCAGGCGGGGGGGACGCGAGGCCTGGATCAATCCAGCGCGCGCACCACGATCCGCCCACCCTGGGCCGAGAGGGCCAGGCGGCCTGCCTTGAGGGCAAGCGCCTTCTCGCCGAACAGCGTCCGGCGCCAACCCTGCAGCACCGCGATGTCGGCTTCGTCGTCTTCCGCGATGGCTTCGAGGTCATCCATCGTGGCGACGATCTTGGGCGCCACGTCCTCGGCCTCGCAGACCGCCTTGAGCAGCACCTTCAGCAATTCGACCACGGCGCCGTTGCCGCCCCGGCCCCGGCTGCGCTCGGGCAAGGCGATCTCGGAGAGGTCACGCTGAAAGCCGCGCTCCACGGCGGCCAGGATGTCGGCTCCGGTGCGCGAGCGTTCGAAACCCGCCGGGATCGAGCGGAGGCGTCCCAACGCCTCGACGCTGCGAGGCGCGGAGGTGGCGATGTCGATCACCGCCTCGTCCTTGAGGATTCGCCCGCGCGGCACGTTGCGGGTCTGGGCCTCGCGTTCGCGCCAAGCCGCCACCTCGGCCAGAACCGCGATCTCGCGCGGCTTGCGCATGCGGCCGGAGAGCCGGCGCCAGGCCTGGGCCGGGTCGGCCTTGTAGGTTTCCGGCGAGGTCAGGACGCTCATCTCCTCGTCGAGCCACTCGCCGCGATCGGTGGAGAGAAGCTTGCCGGCCAGCACCTCGTAGATCGTCACCAGATGGGTCACGTCGGACAGGGCGTAGCTCGACTGGGCGTCCGAGAGCGGACGGCGCGACCAGTCGGTGAAGCGGGACGACTTGTCGATCTTGGCCTTGGCGACGTCGTTGACCAACTGCTCGTAGGAGACCGAGTCGCCGTAGCCGCAGACCATGGCGGCGACCTGCGTATCGAAGAACGGTTGCGGCAGCAGCCCGCCGAGCAGCCAGATGATCTCGAGATCCTGGCGTGCCGAGTGGAACACCTTGACCACGCTCTCGTCGGCCATCAGCGCGAAGAATGGCGCGAGGTCGATATCGGGAGACAACGGGTCGACGAGCACGCCCGACCCGTCCGGCCCCGCCATCTGGATGAGGCAGAGCTTGGGGTAGTAGGTCGTCTCCCGCATGAACTCCGTGTCGACGGTAACGAACGGCTGTCCGGCGAAACGGCTGCAAGCCTCGGCGAGGGCCGGCGTGGTAGCTATGAGGTCCATGAGAGCCGGCTATATCGGAGGTTGACGCGTGAGGCGAGATCGTATCTCGCGCCGCGCGCGCCTATCCCCGACATCCCGTGCTGCACTTGCCTCGTCAGGCGGCGCGCTTGCGGGACCGGTTCCGGCGAGCGAGGCTGCGCACCAGTTCGGCACGCTCGCGCCTCTGGGCCTCGGCACGGGCGAGAAGCCAGTCGAGGATGCCGGCATTCATCCGGGGGCCGCCTTCCTCGGACAGGCGCCGGATGCGGTCCACCCGAAAGCCGCGATAGCCGCCGCGTGCGCGGTCGATACCGCCCAGCAGCGTCCGGCCGGGTCCGAGCCTCAACTCTCGCGCGCTCAGGCTCCGCGTGCTCCAGAGGCCACGGGAATCCTCGTAGACGATCTCGTAGCGACCTTCGAGCGGCAGAACCTGCCACGCGCCGGGCTTGTGTTCGCCCTGTTCGGCAGTCTTCCGGCGTTCGGCAGGAGCGGCGGCAGCCTCGTTCAGAATATCGAAAAATGCGTTTGCATTCATGGACCTGATATGGGGATTCACCCTCGTTTCCGAAAGGTCCCGCCCTCGTTTCCAGGGCCTCGACGATGCCCGTTCCGGGCTCGTCCCCGCTCCCGCCTACGGGCTCCGCCGCGTGGCGTAGGATCGCCTTCGCCTTGACTTGCCCGCCCTCGCGTGAATGGTGCGCCGCTCAATCTGAAGAGCCCGTCATGCACCGTTATCGTACCCATACCTGCGGGGCGCTCCGCCCGTCCGACGTCGGCGAGACCGTTCGCCTTTCCGGCTGGTGCCATCGCATCCGCGATCATGGCGGCGTGCTCTTCATCGATCTGCGCGACCATTACGGTCGCACCCAATGCGTGGTCGACTCCGATTCGAAGGCGTTCAAGACCGCCAACCTCGCCCGCTCGGAATGGGTGATCCGCATCGACGGCCGCGTGCGCACGCGCCCTGCGGGAACCGAGAATGCCGACCTGCCCACCGGAACGGTGGAGGTCTATATCGACGACATCGAGGTTCTCGGCCCCGCCGTCGAATTGCCGGTGCCGGTCTTCGGCGACCAGGAATATCCGGAGGAAACGCGGCTCAAGTACCGCTTCCTCGATCTGCGCCGTGACAAGCTGCACGCCAACATCATGAAGCGCGGCGCGATCATCGATTCGCTCCGCCGCCGCATGCGCGAGGGCGGCTTCTTCGAGTTCCAGACACCCATCCTCACCGCCTCCAGCCCGGAAGGCGCGCGTGACTATCTGGTGCCGTCCCGCGTGCATCCCGGCAAGTTCTACGCGCTGCCGCAGGCGCCGCAGCAGTTCAAGCAGCTGACGATGATCGCTGGCTTCGACCGCTACTTTCAGATCGCACCGTGTTTTCGCGATGAGGATGCCCGCGCCGATCGCTCGCCGGGCGAGTTCTACCAGCTCGACATCGAGATGAGCTTCGTCACCCAGGAGGACGTGTTCCAGTCGGTGGAGCCGGTCCTGCGCGACGTCTTCAAGGAATTCGCCGAAGGCAAGCGGGTCACCGAGACCTTCCCGCGCATCCCCTATGCCGAGGCGATGCTGAAATACGGCGTCGACAAGCCCGATCTTCGCAATCCGCTGATCATCGCCGACGTGACGGACGAATTCGCTCGCGACGAGGTCGAGTTCAAGGCCTTCAAGGGCGTGATCAAGTCCGGCGGGGTCGTTCGCGCCATCCCGGCGACGGGGGCGGCGACGCAGTCGCGCTCGTTCTTCGACAAGCTCAACGACTTCGCCCGCGCCGAGGGCGCGCCGGGCCTCGGCTACATCATCTTCGAGGACGACAACGGCACTGTCACCGGCAAGGGCCCGATCGCCAAGTTCATCCCTTCGGAGATCCAGGCCCTCATCCGCGAAAAGACCGGCACGAAGGCCGGCGACGCCGTGTTCTTCTCCGCCGGCACCGAGGCGAAGGCCGCGGCTCTGGCCGGTAAGGCCCGCATCCGCATCGCGGACGAGCTGAACCTCTCCGACAAGGATCAGTACGCGTTCTGCTGGATCACCGACTTCCCGATGTACGAGTGGAACGAGGACGAGAAGCGGATCGACTTCTCCCACAACCCGTTCTCGATGCCGAATTTCGACCGCGAGGAGTTCCTCGCCCTCGATCCGAGCGAGTCCGAGAAGATCCTCGGCATCAACGCGTTCCAGTACGACATCGTCTGCAACGGCACGGAGCTGTCCTCCGGCGCGATCCGTAACCACCGCCCCGAGGTGATGGAGAAGGCCTTCGGTCTGGCCGGTTACGGCCAGGAGGTGCTGGAGGAGAAGTTCGGCGGCATGCTCAATGCCCTGAAACTCGGCGCCCCGCCGCACGGCGGCATCGCACCGGGAATCGACCGCATCGTCATGCTGCTCTGCGGCGAGCAGAACCTCCGCGAAGTGGTGCTGTTCCCGATGAACCAGCGCGCTGAGGATCTGATGATGGGGGCCCCTGCCGAGGCGACTCCGAAGCAGCTGCGCGAGCTCCACATCCGTCTCAACCTGCCGGAGAAGCAGGGCTGAGAAACCTTCGCCCGGCCGGCCACGATGCCTTCCCTCGTCGCCATCGTCGTCGCTCATGACAGCGCCCATGCGCTTCCGTCGTGCCTCGCGGCCCTGGCGGCGGAGCATGTGCCTGCCGTCGTGGTCGACAATGCGAGCCGTGATGCCTCGGCGAGCGTCGCCGAGGCGGCCGGCGCAAAAGTGGTCCGCAACCTCCGCAACGAGGGCTACGGCCGGGCCAACACCATCGGGATCCGGGCCGCCGAGCGCGCCGAGCGCGTGCTCATTCTCAACCCGGACATCGTGGTTCAGGCAGGAGCGGTCGATGCCCTGCTGCGGGCCGCCGCCGCCTATCCCGATGCGGGGCTGCTGGCGCCGCGCCTGATGGAGCCGGACGGGCGCTTCTTCTACCAGCCGCGCTCGCTGCTCGCGCCCTATCTGACCAATCCGCCGGGCAACCGCGCCTTGCCCGAGGGCGATGCCTGTGTGCCCTTCCTGTCGGGCGCCTGCCTGATGATCCGGCGCGACTTGTTCCTCGACCTGGGCGGGTTCGATCCGAACATCTTCCTGTTCTACGAGGACGACGATCTCTGTCGCCGGGTCGCCGATGCCGGTCGCTCCCTGGTCCATGTTCACGGGGCGGTCGCCCTGCATGGGCGTGGGCGTTCGTCCGCGCCTGAGCCGGGCCGGGTCTTCCGCACCCGCTGGCACCAGGCTTGGTCACGGGCCTACGTTTCACGCAAATATGGTCTGCCCGATCCGAGCCCCCGGATGCTTGCCGTGAACGCCCCGAAGGCAGCTCTGGCCTCCTTGAGCTTCCGCCGGCAATTGCTCGAACGCTATGCCGGTTCGGCCGCGGGCGCCCTCGCCGCTATTCGTGGCCGCACGGCTCTCGCGCAGGAAGGGCTGGCATGACCTTGCTCAATCCAACGGACGCCCTGGCACGCGCCGTGGCCGGCGTCGCGTCACATGGCTTCCTGATTGTCGCCCGCAACACGCGCGGCGACAGCGTCTATCTCAAGCCGGAGGGCAGCGTCTTCGCCCTGCGCGTCTCGAACCATGCGCGAACCCCGAAGCAGCGGGCGAACCACCCGGATTCGGTGACGAGTCTCGTCATCCGCCAGCCGAAGACAGAAAGTCAGATCGACGCCCTGGTGGCGGAGGCCCTGAGGAATTACGCGGGAGAGTGCCGGAAGCGGGAGGGCTAAGGCCCGCCGGATCGCGGTGAAGGTCCCGCGATCAGGGAGCCGGTGCCGTTCCCATTGGACACGGCGTCGGGGTGACCCCTTCAGCCTTCCGCTGCGTCGTCCCGGAAATAGGGCTCCACCGGGCCCTTCAGCTTCACCGTCATCGGGTTGCCGGCCCGATCCAGGGTCTTGCCGGCCGACAGGCGGACCCAGCCCTCGCTGACGCAGTATTCCTCGACATTGGTCTTCTCGACGCCCTTGAAACGGATGCCGATGCCGCGTTCGAGGATGGCCTCGTTGTAGAACGGGCTGTTGGGGTTCACCGCGAGGCGGTCGGGAGGCGTGTCGGACATCGTCTGTGCCTTGAAGTCGATCGATCGTCAGTGTGGATATGAAACAGTCCGGGTAAGGGATTCAGACGGCGCCCGCAACGCCGGCCGCCCGCGCCGCGCGCGCGGCCGCAATCAACTCGGCGACACGATCGCTCTGGAGCAGCGGCACGAGCGGGCGGATCGCTGCGGGATCGAGCTCCCACCAAGCCGTCTCCAACAGGCCCGCCACCAGACCCGGATCGAAGCGGGAGCGCACCACCCGGCCAGGATTGCCGACGACCACCGCATAGGGCGGCACGTCGCGGGAGACGACGGCATGGGCCCCGATCACCGCTCCATGTCCGATGGTGACGCCCGACAGGATCAGGCAACCGGAGCCGAGCCAGACGTCGCTGCCGATCGTCACGTCGCCGCGTGATGCCTGGTCATCGACCGATGCGTCCACCCCCGGCCACAGCCCTGCCATGGCCGCGAAAGGATAGGTGGTCGCCCAGTCGAGGCGATGCCCGCCCCCGAGAAGGATCTCGACCTTGTCGGCGATGGAACAATACCGCCCGATCGTAAGGTGCCGCCCAGCTTCCGGGAACCGCACTTTGGGACGGCCGTAGGAGTATTCCCCGATGGAGAAACCGTAAGTTTTCACCAATTTCTCGAGGTGGATCCGGGTTTGGTTGTGCGGGTTGCGCCCACTCCGCAGGCGGTGCAACAGGGACGTCAACCAACGCATCCCGACGTCCGGCGGGAGAGTCCGGCGGAGCCGAAAAGGCCCGTCAGTGAGGGAGTGAGGCTCATGGGCGACAATATGTCTGACGATCTCAAGTCCGGAGCCCTCGTCTACCATCGTCTACCCCGGCCCGGAAAGCTCGAGATCCAGGCGACGAAGCCGCTGGGCAACCAGCGAGATCTGGCGCTGGCCTACTCGCCCGGCGTCGCCGCCGCCTGCATGGCGATTTACGAGGATCCGCAGGAGGCGGCCAACCTCACCATCCGCCAGAACCTGGTCGCCGTGCTGACCAACGGGACCGCCGTGCTCGGCCTGGGCAATATCGGCCCGCTGGCCTCGAAGCCGGTGATGGAGGGCAAGGCCGTCCTGTTCAAGAAGTTCGCCGATATCGACGTGTTCGATATCGAGGTCGACCAGACCGACGTGTCGAAGCTCGTGGACGTGGTCTGCTCCCTCGAGCCGACCTTCGGCGGCATCAACCTCGAGGACATCAAGGCTCCCGAGTGTTTCGAGGTCGAGGAGCAGTGTCGGGCGCGGATGAACATCCCCGTCTTCCACGACGACCAGCACGGCACGGCGATCATCGTCGCGGCGGGTGTGCTCAACGCCCTCGAACTCGCCGGTAAGCAGCTTCCGGAGGTCCGGATCGTGACCTCGGGCGCGGGTGCGGCGGCTTTGGCCTGCCTGAACTTGCTCGTGTCGCTCGGGGCCCGTGTCGAGAACATCACGGTCACCGACATCAAGGGCGTGGTCTACAAGGGCCGCACCGAGTTGATGGATCGCTGGAAGGACGTCTACGCACAGGAGACCGAGGCCCGGACCCTGGCCGAGGTCATTCCGGGTGCCGACGTGTTCATCGGTCTCTCGGCCGGTGGCGTGCTGAAGCCGGAATACCTGGAGAAGATGGCCGAGAAGCCGCTGATCATGGCGCTGGCCAACCCCTACCCCGAGATCATGCCGGACCTTGCGCAGGAGAAGCGCCCCGACGCGATGATCTGCACCGGGCGTTCTGATTTCCCCAATCAGGTCAACAACGTCCTCTGCTTCCCCTACATCTTCCGGGGCGCCCTCGATGTCGGCGCCACCTCGATCAACGAGGAAATGAAGCAGGCCGCCGTGAAGGCCATCGCGGCGCTCGCCCGTGAGACGCCGTCCGACGTGGTCGCCCGCGCCTATGGCGGCGAGGCCCGGCCCTTCGGCCGGCATTCGCTGATCCCGAGCCCGTTCGATCCGCGCCTGATCCTGCGGATCGCGCCGGCCGTGGCCAAGGCCGCGATGGATTCCGGCGTCGCCGGCCGTCCGCTCGAGAACATCCAGGCCTATGCCGACAGCCTCGACCGGTTCGTCCACCGCTCGGGCTTCATCATGAAGCCGATCTTCTCCAAGGCCAAGGAAGCGCCCAAGCGCGTCATCTACGCCGAAGGCGAGGACGAGCGTGTGCTCCGCGCCGCCCAGGCCATCGTCGAGGATCAGGTGGCCCGGCCCATTCTGGTCGGCCGCCCGCGAGTCATCGAGACCCGGATCAAGCGCTTCGGGCTCTCGATCAAGCAGGGCACCGATTTCGACCTGATCGATCCCGAGGACGATCCGCGCTACCGGGACTATGTCGCCACCTATCTCGAGGCGGCGGGCCGGCGCGGCATCACCCCGGACGCCGCCCGCACCCTGGTGCGGACGAATTCCACGGTGATCGGCGCGGTCGCCGTGCGCCGGGGCGAGGCGGATGCGCTGATCTGCGGCCTGGAGGGCCGGTTCGAGACACGTCTGCGGGTGATCCGCGACGTGATCGGTCTCGCGCCGGGCGTGCTCGACTTTGCAGCCATGAGCCTCGTCATCACGAAGAAGGGCGCGTTCTTCCTGGCCGATACCCATGTCCGTCCGGATCCGACCGCCGAGGAGATCGCCGATGTGGCGGTGGCCTGCGCCGGGCATGTCTCGCGGTTCGGCATGACGCCGAAGATCGCTCTTCTGAGTCATTCGGATTTCGGCCAGTCCGATTCTCGCTCGGCCATCAAGATGCGCACCGCGCTGGGCCTGATCCAGGCTCGCAAGCCCGAACTTCAGGTGGATGGCGAGATGCAGGCCGATAGTGCCCTGTCCGACCTGATCCGTGATCGGGTGCTGCCGGGTTCACCCCTCAAGGGGGCGGCCAACGTGCTGATCTTCCCCAATCTCGATGCGGCCAACATCGCCTTCCAGTTCTCGAAGGTCCTCGCCGACGCTCTCCCGGTGGGGCCGCTCCTGATCGGACCGGCGAAGCCCGCTCACATCCTGTCGCCCTCCGTGACGGCGAGGGGCATCGTCAACGTCACGGCTGCAGCGGTGGTGGAAGCGCAAGCGACCTCCGTGGAATCGAGGGCGGCCGCGGCCGAGCCGGGAGTGACCCCGCTCTCGGAATAGGACGCCCTGGCCGGTCGTCTCGAACCTTCCGGCATCGTCATCGCAAAGGCTCCCGGATCGAATGGTCCGGGGGCCTTTTTGTCGTGTCCCTGTCGCTTGGGGAGAGGATCAGGCGTGTCGCTCGCCGTAGGCGATGGCCGGGCCCATGGCGCCGAAGCAGCCGCCCAATCCGGAGGAAACTCCTTGGCCGACGGATTGCATACAGGACTCAGGACGAGCCTTCCCATCGGAGAAGTCCATGTGCCTCGGTGACGATCCCAACTGCACGCATTTTGCCGAACATCGGCAGCGGTTCCTCGGCGATCTCGCGCCCGAGCGGCGTGCCTTTCTCAAGAGCGGATTCGTCGCGACTGGCGGTGCCGCGGCACTGGCCGCAGGTGGCTTGTCCCTCGTCGGCCCTGCCCTGGCGCAAGCCAGTGCCAAGGGCATCAAACAGACGGCGCATTACCATCTGCCCGCAACGGCCGAGACGGTGCATTGGGGCTATTTCTCGAAGCTGCTGAAGCCTCAGGTCGAGATCGCTTCCGGCGACTACGTCACGATCGAGACCCTGACCCACCACGCCAACGACGATGCCGAGCGCATGGTGACGGGAGATCCCGGTGCCGAGAGCGTATTCCTCTGGACCAAGGAGAAGAAGGGCGTGGCCCGCCGGGGCGCCGGACCGGAGACCGGCCCGCTCGGACCGGGCGGAGGGCTCGGCGTGCATATCTGCACTGGCCCGGTGGCGATCCGAGGCGCCGAGCCCGGCGATGTGCTGGAGGTCCGCATCCTCGACGTGGCGCCGCGCCCCTGCGCCAACCCCGCCTTCAAAGGGCGCAGCTTCGGCAGCAACGCCGCCGCCTGGTGGGGCTACCATTACAAGGACATGATCACCGGCGACCGGTCGCGCGAGGTCGTCACCATCTACGAGGTCGACGCTACCGGCGCGCGCGATTGGGCGAAGGCGGTCTACAATTTTCGCTGGCCTGGCGTCACCGATCCATTCGGCGTAGCGCATCCGACCATCGATTATCCAGGCATCCCCGTCGACCACACCAAGACACAGCGCAACTTCGACGTGCTCAAGGGGGTGCGCGTGCCGATCCGCCCGCATTTCGGCACGATGGGCCTCGCGCCCAAGGAAGCCGACATGGTGAACTCGATTCCACCGAGCTACACCGGCGGCAATATCGACAATTGGCGCATCGGCAAGGGCGCGACGATGTATTACCCGGTGGCAGTGCCGGGCGCCCTGTTCTCGGTGGGCGACCCGCATGCGAGCCAGGGCGATTCGGAACTCTGCGGCACAGCCATCGAATGCTCGCTCACCGGCACGTTCCAGTTCATCCTGCACAAGAAGGCCGACCTAGCCGGTACCGCGCTCGAATCCCTCGATTTCCCGATGATCGAGACATCGGAGGATTGGGTGCTGTCCGGCTTCAGTTACCCGAACTACCTCGCCGATCTCGGCCCTGAGGCGCAGAGCGAGATCTTCGCCAAATCCTCCATCGACCTCGCCATGCGCGACGCCTTCCGTAAGATGCGATCCTTCCTGATGCAGGCGAAGGGGCTCACCGAGGACGAGGCGATCTCGCTCATGTCCATCGCCGTCGATTTTGGCATCACCCAGGTGGTGGACGGCAATTGGGGCGTCCACGCCATCGTCAAGAAGGCGATCTTCGCGGACAGGCCGGCGTGAAAACACCGAGGCAGCGGCCGGAATTTCCGGTCGTCGCCTCGTGAAGACGACGGCAATGACGGAGGCTGCCCGTATTGGACCTCTCCGGGGGGGTGACTAGGCCGTTCGGCCAGCTTGTGTCCCGACAGGGCTCCCCTGACAGGCCCGTTCGGCGCCGGCTCCCTTGCGACGCGATCGCCTGACCGCATCGGCATAGCGGAATTTCGGCTCCCACCACGGCGGCTGACTACATAATAGATTCTGCTTTTGCCTACAAAGTACCTATTAATCAAGATAAATCAATTAACAATTCTGTGTTTATGCTGGATGAGTTTGGTACTCGATAGCAGAGCGTATCTTAGCATGGTATGGACCGGCGGAGTTGGCGGATTTTTTCGGCAAACTCGATCCCTCATCATGGATCGCCAAGGTGTATCGGCGGTCGAATTCGCCTTGATCGCACCCGTTCTGCTTCTGATGCTGGGGGCGTTCTTTACCGTCGCAATCTTTATACGGACCCACACCACAATCTCGACCTATGCGCGGGAGGCCGCACGTGGCGTGGCGGTGGGATACATGACCGCTGCGGAGGCAAAGCAGTTCGCTGAATCTCATTCTCTGGACGATCCCGGCGTCGTCGCAACGGCCAATATCGATCCCGCCACCAAAGGGGACGAAGCCGACCGGGATGTCGTCGTCACCATTGAGATCACCAAGGCCGAAATGGCCAAGATCACACCGTTCGGCGGTTTTTCGGCCGGCGTCACGTCGCGGGCCGTCATGCGCAGTCTGGCGGAATGATGAAACTCCGCCCCTCCCATATCCGCGCCTTTTCGGCAGGCCGCGGCGGAAACGTCGCCCTGATCTTTGCCTTCGTCCTACCGGTGATGGTGGGGGTCGGGGGGCTCGTCATCGATTTCGGAGCGGCGGTCCTCGAGAAGAATACTCTCATGACCAGCGCCGAGGCCGCGGCTCTCGCCACGGCCAGCTACATCGGGGCGGCGGACCGGAGCGCGGCCCTGGCGACGGCGCAGCTCTATGCGCGGCAGAACCGGCCGACCGTCGATCAACTCGTCACCAATGCCGATCTGGAGTTCGGAAAGTGGGAAAACGGCGCCTTCACCGTCGACGAGAACGCCAATGCCGTACGCGTCACGGCATCGCGAACGACGGCCAAGGGAAACAGCTTCAAGACCTCGTTCGCGAAGCTCTTCGGCTCTGATTTCTGGGAGATCTCCGCGAGCGCGATCGCACTCGCCAATCCGATGTGCATCCTGATCCTCCATCCGGATCATTCCAATGCTTTCGACATCGATCCCGGAGCACAGATCGATGCGCCGGATTGTGGCGTGCAGGTCAACTCGAAGCATCATTCCGCGTTGGAGATCGGAAGCTCGTCTTACGTCAACGTCAGCAGCATCCGCGTCGTCGGCGGGGTCGGCATGCACAGCACGGCAACTGTACGACCCGCTCCCATGACGGGAGCCGTACCGGTCGCAGATCCTTATGCGTCGCTGGCTCCTCCGGTCAACGAGACTTGCGGGGGTGCCAAGTTGATCAATAAAGATACGGCAGCAAAAACGATCGAACCAAGCTTTGCTTTCTGCAAAGGCTTAACGATCGACGATGCGTCCGTGACTTTATCACCAGGAGTCTATGTCATCAAGGGACCGCTCACGCTGAAGAACGGGGCTTCGATCAAAGGCAATGACGTAATCATCTATATGGATGGGCTGGGGAGCGATATCTTCTTCCACAGCAAGACGAGCTTCGAGCTGAAGGCCCCGACGACGGGACCTTACGCGGGAATGGTTCTCTGGTCGGATAAAAGAAACACCCACGATCACGACATCTACTCGAAGTTCGGTGCCTCGGCCGAAGGGACGATCTATGCCCCCAGCAGTCAGGTCGAGTTCGAGAACGACGTCGTATGGGAGGCCAATTGCATTCGTATCATCGTGTCCCGCCTCGAACTCGACAACGACTCGAAGTATCGCGCCTCGAATCCGAACGCGAATTGCAGCAACAACGTCTATAAGGGGACTACTCGCCTCGTCCGGTGACAGGTCACGGACGTGAGCCCGCGCCGTTCACGGCCGTTGTCCTGAGAACCCCTCGTGTCGAGAGGCCTGCCCGGCGGCGCTTGTTTGAAAAACGTCAGGGACAGGCGATCCGCCCCTCCATCCCCAGAATCCGACCGAGACCGCGGACGCGGTTGAGGAGGCGGTCTCCGGGAAGCGCGGCCAGGTCCGCCGGCAGGGTCAGGGTCACCCGTCGATCGTCCAAGAGGAGGGGCAGGCGCGCCAGGGCTCCCTCCATCCCCGCCGAGACCGGGAAGGCGATGCGCAGGAGCGCGCCGAGGAGCCGGGCGCGCTCGAACAGGCGTGGTCCGGCGAGGCTGCGCAGCATCGGGCTCGCCTTCTCGGCAGCGACGCCCTCGTGACGGAAATACACTGCCAGCGCGAGATAGGCCCGGCCCGGATGGTCGATGCCCACGAAGGCGGCATGGGTGATGATGTTGATGCTCTGCTCGCCCCGGTAATCGGGATGCGCGCGCCAGCCGATATCCGACAGGAGACAGGCGGCGTGGCGCAGGCGGCGCTCGTCGGCGGTTTCCGGTCCGTCGAGGGTGGCGACGAAGCGGTCGGTCCAGGTGATGAGATCGGCGCCATGGCCTGGCGAGCGGGCGCGGAGCCGGTTGAGTTCCGCCGCCGCCGCGAGAAGCGGGTCGGTCAGGCGCGTGTCGCGGTCGAGCTGCTCGTAGAGCAGGCCCTCGCGGACGCCGCTCGCCGAGATGGCGAGTTCACGCGGACGGCCGACGCGGATGATCTCCTCCAGCACCACGGCACCGTAGGCGAGAAGGGGCCTGCGCGCCTCGGAGACCGCTTCCACGTCCTGCAGCAGGGCGGCGTCGGTGCGTTCGACCACTTCGAGGAAGCTCAGCTCGTCCGACGGCTCGATGCTGTAGCCGTGCATGACGTGGAGCGGGTAGCCCCGCGCTGCCTGGTGCAGGCGGGCCAGCGCCCGCCATGTGCCGCCGACCGCGTAGAAGCTGCGACCGCGCAGGGTTTCCAACTGGGGGGCCGCCTTGGCGAGGTTCTCGCGGGCGATCTTGAGGGCCTTCTTCACCGACCCGCCGGACAGGTCCTGAAGGGCGAGGCCGCCCAGCGGCATGGTCACGCCCTGCCCTACTGTGGCGCCCCGTACGTCCACGAGTTCGAGGGAGCCGCCGCCGAGATCGCCCACGACCCCGTCCGGCGTGTGGAACCCGGAAATCACGCCGAGGGCCGAGAGCTCGGCCTCCCGCCGACCGGACAGGAGTTCGATCCTGTGGCCGCAGGCGGCCTCCGCCGCGGCGAGGAATTCCGGGCCGTTCTGCGCGTCGCGCGCGGCGGCCGTGGCCAGCACGAAGACACGGCCGACCTTCATCGTCTCGCAGAGGATGCGGAAGCGCGCGAGCGCGCTGAGCGCGCGCCGGACCGCCTCCTCGTTGAGCCGGCCCGTGCTGAACACGTTGCGGCCCAGCCCACACAGGACTTTCTCGTTGTAGAGCGGCGTCGGCGCGCGGTTCAGACCGTCATAGGCCACGAGCCGCACGGAATTCGAGCCGATGTCGATGATCGCCACCGGTTCCACGCGGTCCTGCACGCCGGGATCTCCTTGAGTCGTGAAGCCTAGACCCGACCTGCCGTCACGAGGAAGTCCCATGACCAGCTCCTGCTGGAATCGTCCGCTCACGAACGTTGGGCCCTGCGGCTCAGCGCCCGCGGACTCGACTTCTTCGAGGACTTGCCCCGACCGGACAGGCTCGGGTTTGTCATGAAGTACTTGTGCGCGTTGAACGGCTCCTCACCCTCCGCAGGCTGGACCCGTTCACTCGCACCAGACGCCAGTACACGCCAGCTCTGCTGGTTGTCGAGAAGGTTGGCGAGCATGATCTGGTCCAGCACCTGCTGGTGCACAGTCTGGTTGGTGATGGGCAGGAGCGCCTCGACCCGGCGGTCGAGGTTACGGCTCATCAGGTCGGCGGAAGAGATCGAGACCGTGGCCTTGGGATGGGGCAGGCCGAATCCGTTGCCGAAGGCGTAGATCCGACCGTGTTCGAGGAAGCGCCCGACGATGGACTTGACCCGGATCGTCTCCGAGAGGCCGGGAATGCCGGGCCTCAGGCAGCAGATTCCGCGCACCACGCAGTCGATCTGCACACCCGCCTGTGAGGCGTCGTAGAGCGCGTCGATGATCTGCGCGTCGACGAGGGAATTGCACTTGATCCAGATCGCGGCCGGACGCCCGGCCTTGGCATGCGCCACCTCGGCCGCGATGCTCTCGATCAGGCGTGGCTTCAACGTCAGCGGCGAGACCGACATCCGCTCGAGTTCGGCGGGCTCGGCATAGCCGGTGATGTAGTTGAAGATGCGCGAGACGTCCCGCGCCACCGCCGGATCGGCGGTGAAGAACGACTGGTCCGTGTAAACCCGCGCGGTGATCGGATGGTAGTTGCCCGTGCCGACATGGCAGTAGGTGACGAGCTTGTCGCCCTCGCGGCGCACCACCATCGACAGCTTGGCATGGGTCTTCAGTTCGATGAAGCCGAACACCACCTGCGCGCCGGCCTTCTCCAGGTCACGGGCCCAGCGAATATTGGCTTCCTCGTCGAACCGCGCCTTCAACTCCACCAGGGCGGTGACGGATTTGCCGAGTTCCGCGGCCTCGGCCAGCGCAGCCACGATCGGTGAGTTCGACGAGGTGCGGTAGAGGGTCTGCTTGATCGCCACCACGTTCGGGTCACGGGCCGCCTGGGCCAGGAACTGAACCACCGAATCGAACGATTCGTAGGGGTGGTGGACGATGAAGTCCTTCTGCCGGATGGCGGCGAAGACATCGCCGCCGCTCTCGCGGATGCGCTCGGGGAAGCGTGGGTTGTAGGATTTGAACTTCAGGTCCGGCCGGTCGATGCCGACGATCTGCGCCAGCTCATTGAGGGCAAGCATGCCCTCCACCACGAAGATGGCGTCGTAGCCGATCTCGAGTTCGTCGGCGACGAAGGCCCGAAGGTCCTCAGGCATCCCGGCCTCGACCTCGAGCCGGATGACGACGCCGCGCCGGCGCTGTTTCAATGCGGTCTCGAAATGCAGGACGAGGTCCTCCGCCTCTTCCTCGATCTCGAGGTCGGAATCGCGGATGACGCGGAACGCCCCCTGCCCCTTCACGAAATATCCGGGGAACAGGCGGCCCGTGAACAGCACGATCAGCTGCTCGATGGCGATGAAGCGCGCGGTGGTGTCCCCGGCCATGTCGGGCAGGCGCACGAAGCGGCCGAGGACCGAGGGCAGACGGATGAGGGCGCGCAGCGTCCGCCCGTCGCGCGGGCGGACCATCATCAGTGCGATGCTGGAGCCGAGGTTGGACAGGAACGGGAAGGGATGGGCCGGATCGATGGCGAGCGGCGTCAGGACCGGGAAGACGTGACTGAGGAAGTACTCTTCCAGCCAGGCCTTGTGCTCCGGGGTCAGGTCACCGGGCTCTACCAAGTCGATACCGACTCCATGCAGATCGTCACGCAATTCACGCCAGCGCCGTTGCTGGTCGAGGGCCAGCCGCGAGACTTCCGAACCGATGCGGGCAAGCTGTTCGGCCGGGCTCAGCCCATCCTGCGACGGCTGGATCAGCCCGGCGCGGACCTGATCGTGCAGGCCCGCCACGCGAACCATGAAAAACTCGTCGAGGTTGTTGGCCGAGATCGAGAGGAAGCGCAGCTGTTCCAGCAGCGGATGGCTGGTGTTGGAGGCTTCCTCCAGCACCCGGCGGTTGAATTGCAGCCACGACAATTCCCGGTTCACGAAACGCTCCGGCGATTCGCGAAGGGCCCTACCGGCCGCCAGAACGCTCTCCCGTGCCGGGGGCTCGGCAGCGGCCCGTTCGGGCACCGTGTCGGCGATGACCGTCTCGACCAGGATAGAATCGGTCTCCGCGTCGTCCGCCGATGCGGAATCCTGCGCCGTCGCTCCGGGCCGGGACTTCGAGGCGAGCTTCGTCACCCGTGCATGCGCGGCGGGAACCCGGACGGTGCCGGCGCCCGCGGGCCGGCGTCGGGGCGCAGGCCCCTTCGCTGGCGCCGCGTTCGGCGTCCGGGAATCCAGGTCGTCCTCGCCGGGGCCGTTCTCGCCGTGCGAGTCCTCGGCGGCCAGAGCCGCTTCCTGCTCCTCGGCATCCGTACCCTTGGCGATCGCGTCCGACTCGACTTCCGGCAACGGGTCTTCTCCTCAACTCTGATAAAACGATCTGCTTCGTAACATACGATAGGGTCGCCGCGTCTGACATTTCGATGACAATCGGGCCGGACCTTTCATCAGGTCGGCGGACCGTCCTCTTCGGTCTCGTCGTCGCCGGCCTCGTCGTCCGGTACTCCCAGATCGGCCAGGACCGACATGGCCAGCGGCCGCGTGATGCGTCGACCCCGGCGCAGGGCGTCGCGGTCGAGTTCGGCCACCACTGCCCTTGCCCTGGCAAGGGAACGGTCGATCCGCAAGGCGATGGCCTCGACGACGCTGAGATCGACGACGAGCTGGCGGTCCACGAAAAGCTTCACCAGCACCGCCCGCATCAGCGCATCGTCGGGGGGCAGAATCGTGGCGCCCGGCGCCAGCCTGAGGCGCGAGCGCAGATCGGCTGTGACAAGCCCTAGCGCCTCAACCGGTGCCGCCGCCGTGATGAGGACGGGGCTGCCGTTCTCCCGGGCGAGGTTGAGGAGGTGGAACAGGGCCGCCTCGTCGCGCCCCTCGGGCCGGTCGAGATCTTCGATGACCAGGGCACCGTTCGAGACGAGATGGGTGACTGAGTCGGCGGTGACGCCCGAGGCGGGGACGGTCCAGGCGTGGGAACGGGTCGCCCAGATCGAGGCCAGATGGCTCTTGCCGCTGCCCGACGGCCCCGTGATGAGACAGACCGTATCGGGCCAGCGCGGCCAGGCCTCGATCAGCCCATAGGCGGCCTCGTTCGCCGGCCCCACCAGGAAATCCTCGCGACCGTAGCGCGGGTCGAGGGGGAGGTCGAAGGCGAGTTGCTTCGGAGGCGCGGCCACGCGCATCGGTGTCTTCATCCCTCGCGCTTCTGAATCAGGATCGGTTCTTCCGCATGATAGAGTGGACTTTGAAGATAACGCGAGATCGCGAACCGCACGATGACGCCGATGGAGGCGGCCACCGGCACGGCGAGAAGGAGGCCGAGGAACCCGAACAGGGAGCCGAAGGCCAGGAGCGCGAACATCAGCCAGACCGGGTGCAGGCCGACCGAGTCACCGACGAGCTTGGGCGAGATGACGTTGCCTTCGAAGAACTGGCCGACCACGAACACGGCGACGGTCAGCCCGATATGGAGCCAGTCCGACGTCGGCCAGAACTGGACCAGGGCGACGCCCACCGAGAGAAGGAAGCCGACGAGGGTGCCGACATAGGGGATGAAGGTGAGGAAACCCGCGATCATCCCGATCAGCACGCCGAAATTCACCCCGACGAAGAATAGGCCGACGGCATAGAACGTCCCCAGGATCAGGCAGACCAGGGTCTGCCCGCGGACGAAGCCGATGATCGCCCGGTCGATCTCGCCGGCCAGACGCCGCACGGTGGTGCGGTGGCGCGGAGGGGTCCAGCCGTCGACGGTGGCGACCATCCGATCCCAGTCGACGAGGAGGTAGAAGGCCACGACGGGGGTGACGACGAGGAGCGAGGCGATGGAGACCAGCGCCTGGCTGCCCGACCACAGCGACTTCAGGAAAGCCAGGAACCACGTGCCGCCCTGCCCCACCAGGGTTCCGACGGACGATTGCAGGTCGTTGAGAACGTCCGCCCCGCCGACCCGCGTCAGGATCGGCCCGACCCGCTCGACAATGATACCCTGCAGCCGTGACACCATGCCGGGGAACGTCGTCACAAGCGCCGAGATCTGATTGGCGGCCAGGGGCACCACGATCAGCAGGATCACCACGAGCCCGACGACGAACATGGCGAGGATCAGGAGCGAGGCGGAGAGCCGCCCGAGACCCAGGCGCTGGAGCCTGTCAGCCATGGGGTCGAGAAGATACGCGAGGGCCAGCCCTGCCACGAAGGGCAGCATCACCCCCGAAAGCAGGTAGAGCAGCAACGCGACGATGCCGAGGCCCGCCAGTCCGATCACCGCCCTGCCGCGCATCGGCCGTCCCCCCTCGTCGTGTCCGCCGTTGCGGAGAGTGGGAACGGGAGTGCTCACGGTCAAGGCATGGCGGTGGCCGGTCGTATACCGCATGACATTCTCCCTGGGGGGGCGGATCTGTTGCGAATCGCTAATTTCCCGATCACGACTCGCCGAGATTGGTGCAAGCGGCTAGAGGAGCGGAATGACTTTGGCCGACATCCCGATGCCGGCCATGCAGGACGTGGATTGCGAGACGGGGCGCCGATGACGGCCGAGAGCAAGAACGGCGAAAGCCGGAACGGAATGACCTACGCGGATGCGGGCGTCGATATCGATGCCGGCAACGCCATGGTCGAGACGATCAAGCCGCTGGTGCGCTCCACCCGCCGGCCCGGGGCGGATGCCGAGATCGGCGGGTTCGGCGGATTGTTCGACCTGAAGGCCGCCGGCTTCTCCGACCCGATCCTGGTGGCGGCCAATGACGGCGTCGGCACCAAGGTCAAGATCGCCATCGAGACCGGCCGCCACGACACGATCGGCGTCGATCTCGTGGCGATGTGCGTGAACGACATCATCGTCCAGGGCGCCGAGCCGCTGTTCTTCCTCGATTATTACGCCACCGGCAAGCTGGTGCCGGGTGTCGGCACCGATATCGTCCGCGGGATCGCGGCGGGCTGCCGCATCGCGGGCTGCGCCCTCATCGGCGGTGAGACCGCAGAGATGCCGGGCCTCTACGACAGCTCGGATTACGATCTGGCCGGCTTCAGCGTCGGCGCCGCCGAGCGTGGCAAGCTCCTGCCGCGTCCCGGCATTGCGCCCGGCGATGTGGTGCTTGGCCTGCCGTCCTCCGGTGTGCATTCCAACGGCTTCTCGCTGGTCCGCCGGATCGTCGAGGCAAGCGGCCTCTCCTACGACGACCCGGCCCCGTTCGAGCCGTCGCGCTCGCTCGGCGACGCCCTGCTGGAGCCGACCCGGATCTACGTGAAGCCGCTGCTGGCCGCACTGAGGGCCACCGACGGGATCAAGGCCCTCGCCCACATCACCGGCGGCGGCTTTCCCGACAACCTGCCCCGCGTCCTGCCCGACGGCGTCGGCATCAGCATCGACCTCGACGCGATCATTCCGCCGCCCGTCTTCGGATGGATCTCGAAGGTCGGCGGGGTCGCGGAATCCGAAATGCTGCGCACCTTCAATTGCGGTATCGGCATGGTGGCGGTGGTCTCGCCCGAGAGCGTGTCGGCGGTGACCCGTGCGCTCGACACTGCCGGGGCCTCGCCCATCCGCCTCGGGCTCATCACCGAGCGCGGACCCGAGCCGGTGACCTTCCAGGGCAAGCTCGCCCTGTGATGGCTCCCCGGCCCAAGATGCGGGTCGCGATCCTCATCTCGGGACGCGGCTCGAACATGGTCTCGCTGATCGAGGCCGCTCGGGCACCGGACTATCCGGCCGAGATCGTTCTGGTCGCCTCCAACCGGCCCGACGCCGGTGGTCTCGCCCATGCGGCGAGTGTTGGGATCGCCACGACGGCGCTCGATCACCGCGCCTATCCCGACCGGGCGAGCTTCGATGCCGCCCTGAACGCGGAACTCGAAGCGGCCGGGATCGAACTCGTCGTGCTGGCCGGCTTCATGCGGATCCTCTCCGCGGGCTTCGTCGAGGCTTGGGCCGGGCGGATGATCAACATCCATCCGTCGCTGCTGCCGCTATTTCGCGGCGTCCATACCCACGAGCAGGCCTTGGCGGCCGGCGTCTGCCTGCATGGCTGCACGGTGCATTACGTGGTGCCGGAACTCGATGCCGGGCCGATCGTGGCCCAGGCCGCCGTCCCGGTCCTGCCGGGCGACGATGCCGACAGTCTCGCCGCGCGCATTCTCGTGCAGGAACACCTCCTCTACCCGCGTGCCCTGGCGCTGATCGCCGGCGGACGGGCCAGGCTGGAGAGCGGCCGCGTGGTGTTCGCCGGCGACATCAGGCCGGCCGAGGGGGCCTTGCTCAGCCTGTCCGCGCAAGGCTGAGGCCCGAATCGCCGATCCCGAAACATCGAGATCGGCGATGATGACGGCTTACGCCGGGCGCGGCAGGCTGCAGCTGTCGAGGGCCGAGAGAGCCTTCGCGCGGGCGGAATCGTTGAAGTAGCCGGTGGTGCGGTAGGATTCGAGCTCGGCCGGGTTGAGGCTCGCCAGGGTCTGCTTGGCGTAGCAGCCGCATGGGCGGGCGAGCGACGCCTCGGGGACGCTCTGCAGGCGGGACTGCGTCACCGTGCAGGCGTGGCGCACGCGTCCGGTGAGGTTGCTGGCGGAGGCCGTCTTCAACGCGGGGTCGGGCGTGTAGCCTTCGAGGGAGGCCGTGGGCGCACCCTTGTTCGCATTGCAGGCGGCGAGCAGGGACACGAGGCCGGCGGCGAGCAGGATCCGGCCGGTGCGCGAAGCGATGGAGCGCATGGAATGTGGGGTCCGTGAAAGGGATTCAATGAGGGAATTCCTTTCACGCCCGGCAGGACTCGCGCGCAAGGGCGTTCGCGCCACACCCGGCATCGTTCCGCGCCACGCTTCCGGTTCACCGGACGACGATGCGATCACGAACCCGTTGGCGGCGCGAAAGCCGGTCGGGCTCAGCCGACGATGTCGGAATCCTGGAAGAACTGCGCGATCTCGATCTTCGCGTTCTCGGCGCTGTCCGAACCGTGCACGGTGTTCTCGCCGACCGACTCGGAGAAGGTCTTGCGGATGGTGCCCTCGTCGGCATTGGCCGGGTTGGTGGCGCCCATCACGGTGCGGTAGGCGGCGACGGCGTTCTCGCCCTCGAGCACCTGCACGACCACGGGGCCCGAGGTCATGAAGGAGACGAGTTCACCGAAGAACGGGCGTTCCTTGTGAATCTCGTAGAACTTTTCGGCCTGGGCCTGGGTCATCTGGATGCGACGCTGGCCGACGATGCGCAGGCCCGCCTTCTCGATCACGGCATTCACGGCGCCGGTGAGGTTCCGCTTGGTCGCGTCGGGCTTCAGGATGGAGAAAGTGCGCTCGGTGGCCATGTTCAGTCCGGTTATGTTCGCTCAGCCGAAAACGGCTTCGGCGGCCGGCTTATAGCGGGCACGCCCCATCCTCTCAACCCGAAGGACGAAGACGGCGCATCCACAGCGGAATTCCCTTGGCCATGGCTTCGGCGCAACAGTGCCGGAAATTCGCCCGATTGCTGGTGTCTTCTCGCACCAGAAGACGCCGGCCCGGACCGTTCTCGACGCCCGGCACGGCCACGACCAAGCTCTCGACCCCAGGCTCACGACCCTTCGCGACGCTCCCGCCGATGCGCCGCGGCCCTTCACAGGCTCCAGGAGACCAAAAGCCATGCGCGTTGCCCTGACCTCCGCCTTTCTGCTTTCCGGACTCGTCGCCGCCGCTGCGGCTCCGTCGAAGGACCCGTCCGGCACCTGGCTCACGAAGGATGGCCGCGCCAAGATTCGCATCGATCATTGCGGCCCGAACAGCGCGAACATCTGCGGTAAGGTCGTGTGGCTGAAGACGCCGACCACCGAGACGGGTGCGCCGCGCACCGACGCCAAGAACCCCGACCCGAAGAAGCGCTCGCGTCCCGTGATCGGCCTGCAACTCATCGAGGGGCTCGCCCCCGACGAAGAGAAGTTTTCGGGCGACATCTACAATATCGACGAGGGCAAGATCTATCAGGTCAGCCTGGAGCGCGAGTCCGGCTCCGAGCTCAGCGTGTCGGGATGCCTGCTCAAGGTCCTGTGCGGTTCGGAGACCTGGACCCGCGTGCCGGACGTAAACCAGCAGGCCGCTGTCGCCCCGGGTTCCGAGGCCGCGCCGAAGCCCGCTACGAAGGCGGCCGCCAAGCCGGCTGCCGCTCAGGCCGAAGCCAAGAAGTAACGGATCAGATCGCCGCGAAGCCTCGCTTCACGGCGGGTCTCGCCAGAACCAGATCGAGCCAGCGCCGGACATTCGGCAGGCTCGACAGATCGATATCCTGCTTCTCGTGATGCTTGGCCCAGGTGAGGATCGCGATGTCGGCGATGGAATATTTGCCGGCCACGTAGTCGCGATCCGCGAGGCGGCGATCCAGCACGCCGTAGAGCCGATGCGATTCGGTGGTGAACCGCTCGATGGCGTAGGGGATCTTCTCCTGCGCGTAGATCCTGAAATGATGCGTCTGGCCAAGCATCGGCCCGAAGCCGCCGACCTGCCAGAACAGCCATTCGTCCACCGCCGCTCTGGCGCGTTCGTCGGCCGGGTAGAGGCACCCGGTCTTGCGACCGAGATATTGCAGAATCGCCCCCGATTCGAAGATCGAGATCGGCTTCCCTCCGGGGCCGTCCGGATCGACGATGGCCGGAATCTTGTTGTTGGGCGAGATCGCCAAAAAGTCCGGGGCCAGCTGGTCGCCCCTGCCGATATTCACCGGCACCACCCGATAGGGCAGGCCGCACTCTTCCAGCATGATGGGAATCTTCCAACCGTTGGGCGTGCCCCAGGTATGGACGTCGATGGGGTTCTGGGTGGCGGCGGCCATGGGAAACGTCCCGCTCCTGTCAGGGTCGCGTCATATCGCCGATTCAAACCGGACGAGAAAGCGGATGGTTGCAGGTTTCACGCCGACATCCAACGGTGGACGGCATGGGGCGGCGCGACGAAGAGACTTGCTCTCCCCCGACTTCTGGCTGTGATGAGGTCGGCTCTGCCTCCGTTTCGTGAGTGCAGGGTAATGATCTGGGGTTGCAATCATGCGGGTTTGTTGTTTTCCAGCCATGGTGATCACGGTGTCCATGGTTCTGGGCTTCGCCACGGCCGCGTCCGCCCAGGCCCCTGTGGCCGCTTCCCCGGATGCCGCCGCGAAGGAATTGAGCGTGGGGCAGAACGCTGCCAGGGAGCGGCAGAAGAAGTGCGGTGCCGAATGGCGCGCCCTTTCGGTCGCCGACAAGGCCGCGCAAGGACCGAAATGGCCGCAATATTATAGTAAATGCGTCAAGCGCTTGAAGGAGATCAAGGCCTGATCTAGTTCGGCTGGGAGCCGGCTCGCGGGCGCGGGATCAGCCGGGCCTGAACGGGGAACGGACGCATGCGGGAGCGCGAGGCGCTGCAACGAGTTGTGGCGGTGGCCGCGATCATACCGGTGGCGTCCGGCCTCTTCGGAATCCTGTTCGGGCTTGGAGGAGTTGGCGGCAACAGCCTGGCCCAGATCTCCGCCGACAGCCATTTCCGCTATCTGTCAGGTCTGCTGATGGGCATCGGCATCCTGTTCTGGAGCTGCGTCCCGGCCATCGAGGCGAAATCGCGCCTGTTCCGCTTCCTGACCCTCGTCGTCGCGCTCGGCGGTCTGGCGAGGCTGCTCGGTCTCTATCTCACCGGGCTGCCTTCGGCGGTCATGCTGGGGGCGCTGATCATGGAGCTGGTGGTGACGCCCCTCCTCTGCCTCTGGCAGATGCGGGTCGCCGGCAAGGCCGCGGATGCGGCGGCGGGCGAGCCTTCCCTGTGAACGGGGCTTTCCCTGTGAGCGGAGCCTGCCGATGAGCGGGCTGTCCGCCGAAACACGCCCCTCCCCGGCCGACCGCGTGCTCTCGTTCGTCGAGCGCATCTTTCCCGCGCCCTCCGCCTGGGCTTTCGCCTTGCGGATCTGGCTCGCCATGGTGCTGGCCCTCTACGCCGGGTTCTGGCTTCAGCTCTCTGGCGCCTCGTCGGCCGCCGTCTGTGTGGCGATCCTGGCCCAGCCCAAACGCGGCCAAGCCCTGTCCAAGGCGCTGTACCGCTTTCTCGGCACCCTGGCGGGGGGCGCGATATCGATTCTGCTGATCGGTGCGTTCGGACAGGACAGGGTTCTCCTCCTGGTCTCCGTGGCGACCTGGCTCGGCCTCTGCGTCTTCGTCGCCCACTTCCTGCAGGACACGCGGGCCTATGGCGCCATGCTCGCGGGCTTCACCGTCGCCATCGTCGCCGTCGCCCATATCGACACGCCGCAGGCGGTCTTCGAGGCCGCCATCGACCGTGTCGCGGCGATCACCATCGGCATCGTCGCCATCACCTTCATCAACGACGCGCTGGCCTCGCCCAGCACGTGGCGCACCCTTCGCAAGCCGCTCTCGGAGGCCCTGTCGGCCACCAGGGCTTTCGCCCGCGAGACTCTGTCCCGGGCGGATCCCGGCTCGGAGCGGGCGGCGGCCCTGATCCGGCAGATCGCGGTGATGCGCGCCGATGCGAGCGCCATCGGCGGCGAACTCGACGACGGCGCCCGCCGGGCCGCCGGGGCGCGCAGCACCATCGCCGCGCTCTACGCCATGGCGGCGGCAAGCCGTGCCTTCACGGCCGCTGCCGCCATGCTGGACCACGAGAGTGACGCTGTCGCCGAGGCCCGCCGGATCTGCCTGGGCCTGACCGACGACGGGAAGCCCGATGCCGACGCGGCCGCGCATCGGCTCGGTGCCCTGGTGGATGAGGCAATCCAGAGTGGGACGAGCGAGCCCCTGGAGATACTGGCGCTGCAGCGCGGCCTCGATTTCGCGCGCGCCGCCTCCTTTGCCGAGGATGGATTGAACGCTCTCTCCACCGGCTGCCGACCGAAGCGCGACGTCGCCCTGCCGACGCATCGCGACTTGCCAGTGGCCCTTCGTGGGGCGGCACGGGTGGGGATCGCCTTTGGCGCCACCGCCCTCCTCCTCATCGCCGCCGGCTGGCCCGCCACCTCCTTCGCCCTGGTACAGGTGGCGGCGACCTGTTCGCTCTCGGCCATCGCGCCGGATTCGAAGGCCTTCGCCCGCGGCGTCCTCATCGGCATGCCTATCGCGGCGCTCTGCGCCGGAATCGTGCTCTTCGGCGTGCTGGGGGGCGAGCAGGGCTTCCCGCTGCTCGCCATCGCCATCGCGCCGGTGATCTTCGTGGCGTGCTTTCTCAGCCTGAACCCGCCGACATTCGGAATCGGCTTCATTCTGCTCGTGTTCTTCATGGTCCTCCTGTCGCCGTCCAACCCGCAGACCTACGACGCGCAGGGCTTCCTCGCGAACGCGTTCCTGGTGACGATGGCGGCTTGTATCCTCTTCGTCGCAGTGCGGATCGTACTGCCGATCTCGCCCGCCCAGCGCCGCGCCTTCGCCCTCGATTCGGCTCGGGATTCGGTGCTGGACGCGCTGGCTGGCGATGGCGGCGACGCCACCACCCGCACCAGCCTCAACAGCGATCGGCTGCTGCAATTCTCGCAATGGAGTTCGGGCAGCGGCGCCGTCCGCGCGGCGAGCCTGGACCGTGCCTTCGAGCTGGCCCGCCTCGAATCGGCCGCCGCCCGCGCCCATGCCCAGCTGTGCCGCCTCCCCGACGAGCCTTCTCTGAACGATGCCGCGAGGCAGGCGCGGGAGGGACTGGAGGCGGCGGACGCGGCCACGCTCGCCCGGTCCGTTCGTGCGTTCCTCCGGCACGGCCGATCCGTGGGCGCCCCGACGCGGCTCGACATCGCCCGCCTCGTCAGCGACCTGGTGACGGCGGGCGGCATCATGGAGAGCCAGCACCGCCTCCTGCGCCGCCTCGGCATCCTGCGACCGGCCTGATGGAGGCGCCCCGTGCGGCATGACATCGATCTCGGCGGCGTCCTGATCTCGCCCTTCGTCGCCTATGTGGTGGCGGCCCTGGCCATCATGGTGCTCCTGCGGTTCGGCTTCAGCCGCATCCGCTTCAGCCGCTACGTCGCCAACCCGCCGCTGGCCGAGGCGGGGATCTTCGTCTGCATCCTCGCGCTTCTCATCGTTCTCTTCTGAGCAATGTGTACCGCCGACATGGATCTTGCCTGACAATGGCCGACGACGATCTCTCCGATGCTCGCCCGTCCCGCGAGCGCGCGCCGTCCCTCGCCCGGCGCCGATGGTGGCGCGTGGTGCGGCTCATGGCGACCGTTGTGATCCTGGCCTGCGCCTGCCTGGCCGCCGCCCTGGTCTGGCAGTTCTACGTCACCGCGCCCTGGACCCGCGACGGGCGCGTCCGCGTGCAGGTGGCCAGCGTAGCGCCCCAGGTCTCCGGCCAGATCGTCGATCTTCGCGTGGCCGACAACCAGAACGTCGCCAAGGGCGATGTGCTCTACGTCATCGATCCGGTGGATTTCGACATTTCCATCGCCACCGCCCAGGCCGAACTGGAGAACCGCGAGGCCGACCTTCAGGTGAAGCGGACCCAGGCGGCCCGGCGCGAGGCCCTGACCACCCTTTCCACCTCGGTGGAGGAGAAGCAGCAATATGCCGGCACCGCCAAGATCGCGGAGGCGGCGCTGGCTTCCGCGAAGGCGCAGCTGCATCAGGCCCGGGTCAACCGAGGACGCACGGAAGTGCGCTCTCCGGTGAACGGGCGCGTTACCAACCTCCTCCTGCGCGCGGGCGACTATGCCACCGCCGGCACCGTGAACGTTGCGGTGATCGACACCGATTCATTCTGGATCGACGGCTATTTCGAGGAGACGAAGCTGGCCCATATCCGTGTGGGTGACGTGGCGAGGGCCGAACTCCTCGGCTACTCGGCTCTCATCGATGGCCGGGTGGAAAGCATCACGCTTGGCATCAGCAACGCCAATGCCTCGCCGAGCACGCAGGGCCTGCCCAATGTCGACCCGGTCTATACCTGGGTGCGCCTCGCCCAGCGCGTCCCCGTGCGCATCCGCATCGAGAGGGTTCCCGACGGCGTCACCCTGGTGGCCGGCATGAACGCCACCGTCTCCGTGGGCGAGCCCGGTGCCCATGGCGGCACGTTCTGGAAGACCCTGCGCGACCGCTTAACGGGACCCTCCGCCTCCTCCGGGCAGGAGCGTGTTCCGGGGGCGGCGGCCCGCTGAAGCCCTGGCCGGGAAGACGTCGCGCTCGCCGAATGCCTCGGGGCAGCATGCCCCGGCGATGAAGAGGTGAAAACTTCTTCAGTATTGGCGCGAAGTTGAGCACGGATCGCGAAGAGGTTTCAACAGCGCTTAAGGGCCATGAGCGATTCTTCCGGCATCTTCTCGGCTGGGTCGGGTCACGTGCTGAAATCCATCGACGCCTTTGAGAACGACCCGACCGCGGCGCCCGAAGACGTGGGCGTCACCGACGCGGTGGCCGGCATGGCGACACTCATGCGCCACGCCGCCCGCGCCAATGGACAGGCCGCCAGCTTCACCCGCGAGATCCGTCGCCAATCGACAGGCGTCGACCGTTCCCTGGCAGCCACGCTGGGCAGCGTCGGGCGCGACACGGCGGCGGGGACGGCCGAGCGCCTCCGCGGCGAGCTCGTGGATGCGGTCGGGCAGGCCATGCGCGCGATCAACGCCGAGATCGCCCGCATCGGCGCGCGCATCGACACCAAGGCCGCCGAGGCGAGCCGGATCGTCGCCGCCATCGATGGGATCGGCGCGACGATCCGGATGCTGTCGTTGAACGCGACGATCGAGGCAGCGAGAGCCGGTGAGCATGGGCGCGGCTTCGCCGTGGTCGCCGCCGAGGTCCGCGCCCTGGCCGACCAGACCCGGGAGAGTGCGCGCAACGCGGCCGGCATCATCGATTTCTCCGATGTCCGCGCCGATCTCTCCGCCCTGCGCGTCTCGACCGACCATGCCCTGGACGGACTCGCCGGCGCCGTTCGGTCCACCGCCGACCGGATCGAGACCCTGCTCGGCGGTGTGGGCGTCGAACTGTCCGCGATCAGCGCCAGCAACGCCTCCATCGGCGAGGCTCTCGGCGCCATGCAGAGCAGTATCGACCGGACCGAGGCCAAGACGTCTCGCGCCCTGGCCCTCGCCGATGCCACGCTCCAGGCGGCCGCCTCGGGCCTGCCTGCGCCGGACATGGCCCGGCACGGTCTCGCTCGCCGTCCGAAGAACTTCGATCTCCTCGACGACATCCGGGCGCGCGGTACCCTGCGGATCGCCGTGGAGCCCGATTTCAAGGGGTTGTCCTTCCGCAAGGCTGCCGGCGGCGCCCTGCTCGGCCTCGACATCGCCTATGCCACGGCCTTCGCGCGGTCCCTCGGCGTCACGCCGGTCTTCGTCGAATGCCCCTGGGACCAGTGCACGGAACTGCTCGATGCGGGCCGGACCGCCGCCGAGGCGCCCGCCGACATCGTCTGGTCGGCCCTGCCGCCGAGCCCGGGATTCGGCGCCATCGCCTATTCGCAGGCCTATACCCACCTCCATTACGTGCTGGCCCGCCGCACCGGCGACACGCGCATCCGCAGCCTGTCCGACCTCGACGGCCGGACGCTCGGCGTCATCAACGATCCGAGCGCCTACGCCACGCTGGAGGCCGCCGGGCTTCGCTGGGCGGAGAACCTCCAGACCAAGGGCCGGCGCGTGGCCGTGCTCGGCAGCCTCGTGCCGATCACCGACCAGGGCCGTATTCACGATGCCCTTGCCCAGGGCGTGGTCGATGCCTTCGCCGTGGACGCGCCGATCATGCACTGGGCCTGCACCGGCGCCGACAGCCCGTGGCGCGGCCGCATCGAGATCGTGCCCGGCAACATCGCGCCCGCGCCCTGGTACTACACCGCCGCCGTCGCCGACCATCCGAGCGCCTGCCGCCTGCTCATGGCGGCGGATGCTTTCATCGCCGCCTTCGCCGGCACGCCCGAGCGTCTGGCGATCGAGAGGCAATGGCAGGGGGCACCCGTGGCCGGAACGGGCAGCTACCGCGACGAGCCGGGGCGTCTGCGCGGCGCTGCGGATCTGGCCGCCGATTACGAGGCGGCGACGGGCAAGGCGCCGAGCCTTTCCCCCTCGACCGGGAGCGGCGCCCTGCGAAACATCGCCTGAGGCGGTCCTTCGCGGCGGCCGCGAAGCGCCAAGCGCCTGAAGGTCCATAGCTTTTCCCGAACCGTCCAGATGGGAATGAATACAGGTTCGAGAAAGTGGAGATAGGGACTTGACGCGGGTCAAATCCAGTCGCACCTTGATCATGTGCTTCGAAGCAAAGCACATCTCAAGCAACGAGGAGGCGCTGATCGTTTGTCGATCGCGACCAACTTAGCCGCAGGAGACGGGAATGACTCCACCCCAGCAGGATGCTGTGACGATCATCCGGGTTTAATTCGGTCCGGACGTTGAGCAGCACAAACACGAATTACGGGACGGAGGCGGTCTCCGGGGTGCAGAAGCGGCCGACACGGCACGACTTCGAATACGCAGAATGCCCCAACTCGACCGCTTCCGCCGCCTATGTCCTTGCAGGATCGGCCATGGTTCGTGGTGGATCGTCTGGTTTCGGGGCCCAGCCGCTGCGCGATCTGCGCGAGCGGGATAACCCATGAAAGCATCGCTTTCGGCTGGCGCAGCTCCCCTCTTCTTCCATGCAGGGCGTTCGCAGATCTAAGCGTCGTGCCGGAAGCCGTCAGCCGTGGCTCGGCTGCACGGTCTCACGATGACCGAGCGCGTTAGGCGATCGCTCTCTTCGATACGATCACCCTCGTCGCGCCCGCGTGGTCAACACCGCGTCGATGAAGGCCGCCTTCTCCGGCGTGATACGCCGCCATGGAAAGCCCGTCGCACCCCATCTTGAACGCGTTGGACTGCGCCAATAGCGGCCATTCTCGACGGTGAGTTGGAGGCCCAGCGAAATCGCGCGTGTCTCGTCCGCGAAGGCTGCGAAATCGTCCGTTTGGATCGAGCCGGGCTTCATCATCTGGAACGAGGCCGCGAGGGCAGCCTCGGCGCGGTCAAACTCCGCCGCATCCACCCGCACGACGAGATCGAGGCCGCCTTTCGTGAGACACACCGGAATGGCGCTAGCGCCCACATGCCGGAGGTCGGCGTAGGGCGCGGCCGCCGCCATGTCCCTCCTGGGGACGAAGCCGGTCCGCGTCTAGGATCGGCCCAGCCTTATTCGATTCCGAGCTTCGCCTTCAGCAATGCGTTCACGGCCGCCGGGTTGGCCTTGCCGCCGGTGGCTTTCATGGTCTGGCCGACGAACCAGCCGAGCAGGGTCGGCTTTTCCTTGGCCTGCTGAACCTTGTCGGGGTTCTTGGCGATGATCTCGTCCACCGCCGCCTCGATGGCGCCGGTATCCGTCACCTGCTTCATGCCGCGCGCTTCGACGACCTGACGCGGGTCGCCACCCTCGGACCAGACGATCTCGAACAGGTCCTTGGCGATCTTGCCCGAGATCACGCCCTCGCCGATGAGATCGACGATGGCGCCGAGCTGGTCCGCCGAGACCGGGCTCGTCTCGATGCTGTGGCCTTCCTTGTTGAGGCGCCCGAACAGCTCGTTGATCACCCAGTTCGCCGCGGCCTTGCCGTCCCGGCCCTTGGCCACCGCCTCGAAATAATCGGCCGAGGACCGCTCGGCGATGAGCACACCGGCATCGTAGGGCGAGAGGCCGTAGGATTCGATGAAGCGGGCCTTCTTCGCGTCCGGCAGTTCCGGCAGTCCCTCGGCCAGCGCGTTGACATAGGCCTGGTCGAATTCCAGCGGCAGCAGGTCCGGGTCGGGGAAGTAGCGGTAATCGTGCGCCTCTTCCTTAGAGCGCATGGAGCGGGTCTCGCCCTTGCCCGGATCGAACAGGCGGGTTTCCTGGCTGATCGTGCCGCCATCCTCAATGATCGCGATCTGGCGACGGGCCTCGACCTCGATGGCCTGACCGATGAAGCGGATCGAGTTGACGTTCTTGATCTCGCAACGGGTGCCGAGCGGATCGCCGGGCTTGCGCACCGAGACGTTCACGTCGGCCCGGAGGGAGCCCTTCTCCATGTCGCCGTCACAGGTGCCGAGATAGCGCAGGATGGTGCGCAGCTTGGTCACGTAGGCGCGCGCCTCCTCCGACGAGCGGAGATCCGGCCGCGAGACGATCTCCATCAGGGCGACGCCCGAGCGGTTGAGGTCGACGAAGCTCTGGGTCGGGTTCTGGTCGTGCAGGGACTTGCCGGCATCCTGCTCGAGATGCAGGCGCTCGATGCCCACCGTGATGGTCTCGCCCTCGGGCAAGTCCACCAGCACCTCGCCCTCGCCGACGATGGGGTCCTTGAACTGGCTGATCTGGTAGCCCTGTGGCAGGTCCGGGTAGAAGTAGTTCTTTCGGTCGAACACCGAGCGATGGTTGATCTGCGCCTTCAGGCCGAGGCCGGTGCGCACGGCCTGCGCCACGCATTCCTCGTTGATGACGGGCAGCATGCCGGGCATCGCCGCGTCCACCAGGGAGACGTGGTCGTTCGGCTCACCGCCGAACTCGGTGGAAGCGCCGGAGAACAGTTTGGAGCGGCTCGTGACCTGGGCATGGATCTCCATGCCGATCACGACCTCCCAGTCGTGCAGGCCGCCCTTGATGAGCTTCTTGGGGTTCACGGCAGCGGTCATGATGGCCCGGATTCAGTGTTGCGCGGCGCGAAACCGCGCCGGAAAGGTGGAAGGACCGGCCGGCGCGGTCAAGCGCGCAGGCGGTAGAGCTGGTGGGCGAGGAAGCCCAGGGTGCCCCACAGGAAGCCCGCCATCCAGCGGATGGGGAAGAAGGTCGGCCCGTCATGGCTCACCGGCGCCGGCCAGGGAATGCCGATGGCGGTAACGGCCCAGGACACCAGCACCGAGATGGCGAAAGCCATCAGCGAGACCAGGATGACCTTCACGAACTGATCCGACTTCCAGCCCATGACCAGCGCAATGGCGATCAGGACGGGATCGAACGCGGCCCAGATCCAGACGTCGAAAGGATAGACCGGAACGGTCATGGTCGCGCTTTCATGCCCACCACGCGGCGGGCAGCTTGGTCCGTCCGGCCGCCGTTTCGATCACCTGGGCGGCGGCGAACAGCGTCTCCTCGTCGAAGGGACGGCCGATGAGCTGGAGGCCCAGCGGCAGCCCCTGCGCGTCGAGGCCGGCCGGCACCGAGATGCCGGGCAGGCCCGCCATGTTCACCGTGATGGTGAAGACGTCCTGGAGGTACATCTCGACGGGGTCGCCAGAGCCCTTCTCGCCGATGCCGAAGGCGGCGGACGGGGTGGCGGGGGTGAGGATCGCGTCGATTCCGGAGGCGTAGGCCTCCTCGAAGTCGCGCTTGATCAGGGTGCGGATCTTCTGCGCGCGGACGTAATAGGCGTCGTAATAACCGGCCGAGAGCACGTAGGTGCCGATCATGATGCGCCGCTTCACCTCGCGGCCGAAGCCCGCCGCACGGGTGTTCTCGTACATCCCGGCGATGTCCTTGCCGGGCACGCGCAGGCCGTAGCGAACGCCGTCATAACGGGCGAGATTCGAGGAGGCCTCGGCCGGGGCGACGATGTAATAGGCCGGGAGCGCGTAGCGGGTATGCGGCAGCGAAATCTCACGGATCGTCGCGCCAGCATCCTTCAGCATCGCGGCGCCCTGGTCCCAGAGGGCCTGGATCTCGGCGGACATGCCCTCCACCCGGTATTCCTTCGGAATGCCGATGGTGAGACCCTTCACGCCCCGCGCCACCGCCGCTTCGAAATCGGGAACGGGCAGGTCGGCGCAGGTGGTGTCGCGGGCATCCGGCCCGGACATGGAGCCGAGCAGGATCGCGCAATCGCGCACCGTGCGGGCGATGGGGCCGGCCTGGTCGAGCGACGAAGCGTAGGCGACGGTGCCCCAGCGCGAGCAGCGGCCATAGGTCGGCTTGATGCCCACGGTGCCGGTGAAGGCGGCGGGCTGACGGATCGAGCCGCCGGTATCGGTGGCGGTGGCTCCGAGACAGAGATGGGCCGCCACCGCCGCCGCCGAACCGCCGGACGAGCCGCCCGGAACCAGCTTGGCCTCGGAGCCGCTCCGGCGCCAGGGCGAGACCACGTCGCCATAGGCGGACGTCTCGTTCGACGAGCCCATGGCGAATTCGTCGAGGTTGAGCTTGCCCAGCATCACCGCGCCGTCGCGCCACAGATTGTGGGTCACGGCGGATTCGTAATGCGGCTGGAACCCTTCGAGGATCTTGGAGCCGGCCGTGGTGGCGACGCCGTGGGTGCAGAACAGGTCCTTGACGCCGAGCGGCAGGCCTTCGAGGGGCCGTGCCTCGCCGGAGGCGATCTTGGCGTCTGAGACCTCCGCCATCTGCAGGGCGCGTTCCGGCGTCTCCAGCAGATAGGCGTTGAGGCCCCGCGCTTTCTCCATGGCGGCCAGATGCGCCTTGGCGAGATCCGTGGCGGAGAAGTCCTTGGCCTTCAGCCCGTCGCGGGCCTCGGCCAGGGTGAGTTCGTTGATCTGGGTCATGGGGCCTGTCCTCCAAAGCCCGCCGGACCCCGTCGCCCGTTTCCGGCGCCGCGCGGTCCCTCTCAGCGGGCAAGAATCACGAAATCGACGGAGCTACTCGACCACCTTCGGGACGAGGAAATAATGGTCCTCGGTCTCGGGAGCGTTGAAGACGATGTCGCGGGCATGTCCGCCGTCGGTCACCACGTCGGTCCGCTTCTTCATCGCCATCGGGGTGACCGAGGTCATCGGCTCCACGCCGCTCACATCGACTTCGGAGAGTTGCTCGACGAAGGCCAGAATGGCGTTGAGTTCGCCCTGCAGCGGCGCGACCTCGTCGTCACTCACCGCGATACGCGCCAGATGCGCGATGCGCCTCACTGTGGTTGCGTCGACCGACATGCTGCCTTCGGACCTCGGGACCTGCGCCGGAACGCGCGTCAGAGGCCGGGCTATAGCACCGGGCTTCGCGGCGCCGCAACGCCGGGGGCGGGCGGAAGCCCCAACTCAGACGATGGCATTGCCGGGATGAGAGGGAGTCTCGACGACGACACCTTTGTCCTGCCGGACGATTTCCGACTGCCGGAAGCCAAGGACCAGAATTTCGAGAGCCAAGGCGAGCATGAGTTTGTGCCGGAACGACAACCGGCCCTCGCCGTCGGCAGGTCCGGTTCGCGGACCCGTGGGCGCCGGTCGCACCATGTCGAGGCATAGGGATATTCGGCCGAGCCGACGCATGGTTTCTCCGTATCGTTAAGAAATCCTTAACTACGGAGGGCATGAACGCGTTGCAATTGCCAAAGCGGGTTACCACCCGTTGCCGGTTCGTCTTGCGGTGGCCTGTCGGCGGAACGACGATGCGGTTCGGGGCCGGTGCGGTTACAAACCGCAGCGCAGGTGGTGCTGGTCGAGACGATGCCTCCTCTTCGTCCGGCAGTTCGGATGGCCACCTGATGCAGAGGTGGACTTGAAGTCCGCCTGGGTACCCCGCTCTCCGGGTGGGGCTCCGGAACGTCGCCCCACCCTCGTGATCGGTTGCGTCAGGCCGCGCGCACGGTGGCCAGGAACCTGTCGACCTCGGCGTTTAGGTGTTCGGATTGACGCGACAGATCCGAAGCAGCGCCGAGAACCTGGCTTGCTGCCGCTCCTGTCTCTTCGGCCGCTCCCGCCACGCCCGAGATGTTGCTCGTCACCTCGCTCGTGCCCATCGCGGCCTGGGCCACATTGCGCACGATCTCCTGGGTCGCCGCTCCTTGTTCCTCGACCGCGGCCGCAATCGTCGTCGCGACGCCGCTGATGTCCTGGATGCGTGCGGCGATGCTGCCGATCGCCGACACGGCACGGTCAGTGGAGCCCTGGATCTGGTTGATGTGCTCCCCGATCTCCTGCGTAGCCCGCGCCGTCTGGTTGGCCAGTTCCTTGACCTCGGCCGCCACGACCGCGAACCCTCGCCCCGCCTCGCCGGCTCGTGCCGCTTCGATGGTGGCGTTGAGCGCCAGCAGGTTGGTCTGGCCGGCGATGGAAGTGATCATCGTCACGACGTCGCCGATGCGGGACACCGCCGTGTTCAGCTGCTGGACCAGTTCCGCGGTCTCGGCCGCTTCCTGAACGGCACTCTGCGCCATCGTGGCGGAGGTGCTCACCTGGCGCCCGATCTCGAGAACAGACGAGCCGAGTTCCTCGGCCGCCGCCGCAACGGTGTTGACGTTGGAGGCGGCCTCTTCCGCCGCCGCCGCGACGCTCGTGGTCTGGTTGGCGGTCTGGGTCGCGGTGCCGGCCATGCTCTGCGCGGTTGCCTGCAGCTCGGTGGCCGAACTCGTGACCATGGAGATGATGCCCCCGACCGCGTCCTCGAAACGGTCGGCCATGGCCTTCATGGCCGCCTTGCGCTGTGCCTCCGCCCCGGCCCGCGCCAGGACCGTCTCCTCCTCGAGGGCCCGCATCCTGATCAACCCGTCCTTGAACACCTGCACCGCGTCGGCGATGGTGCCGATCTCGGTCCGGGCGCCCTGATGCGGGATCGTCACCGAGAGGTCGCCGGCCGCGAGGGCCTGCATCGGCTGAACCACCGATCCGATGCCGCGCGTGACCCCGCGAACGATCAATGCCGCTGAGAGCGCGGAGATGACGAGACTGAGCGCGATGGCACCGATCCCCCAGGCACGCGTCGTCTCGAATACGGCCTTGCTGTCCGTCTCGGCGGCGCTGGCCCCTTCGTTATTCATCGCGACCAGCTTATCGAGAGCCGCCGAGGCCGCGCGGCGCGGAATGATGCCTTTCTGCTCATAGAGGTCGTAGGCCTGTGCCTTCTGGCCGGCGCGCGAGAGATCGAGAATGGACCGGCGCACCGCCTCGAAGTTCCCGGCTTCACGGGTGAACGTTTCGTAAAGGGTCTTCTCCTCCGGTGAGGCGATCATCGGTTCGTAGGCGGCCTTCTTCTCGTCGAGCTTCTTGCCGAAACGCTCCATATCCTTCTCGATACTGGCGACCAGTGCCGGGTCGGTGGCCTGCGTGTGCCGGAGAACGAGCGCGCTCGTCCGCGCTGTGAGCGTATCGATCTCACCGAGAATACGTACGCTCGGCAGCCAGTTGGTCTCGATCTTGAGCGCCTGCTCGCGCATGCGTTGTGTCCCGAGCAGGCCAAGCACGCCCAGCCCGACGGTAAGGAGGGTCAGGATCAAGAAGGCCGCAACCAGCTTCGTGCGGATGGAAAGATTTTGGAAAGACACGATGATCTCCGAACGCTGCCACTCAAGAATCCATAGGCAGCCGTGTAGGGATCATCATTGGAAATCGTTAAACGAACACCCATTGGTGTTGCGAATACCAAGCGGCGCTCGACATCCCTGAGCCAATAGGCGGGGGCCGTAGCAGGAGCGCTATACCTATGGCCTTGCGGATGCCGTCCGCGTGCCGCCCAACCTTACCGTGGGGATCAATCGGCTTCGTGACTGGGCGCATCGACGGCAATGGGCTCGATCTCCAGGCCCGTCGTATCGTCGACGAAGCGAGCGGGATCGACGCCGCGGTTCCGCTGCGCCCAGGCTCCCATCATCAGGACGGGGAGGAAGTCGCGCCCTGCTGCTGTCAGCACATATTCCTCACGCCAACGGCGTCCCCGCATGAGCCGCCCGGCACATTCAATCCAAACGGATTCGAACGAGGGCGCGGGCTCGCCACGAATCGTCAGATGAGCGAGGCGGCAAGCAACTGCATGTTCGCTCCAGCGATGCCGTCGCCGAGGCCGGGCGATACGCGGCCCGTCGGATTGTCTTGACGCTCCGTCTCACGGGACGGTCGGCACAGCTTCCCAGCCTCTGCCAATAAGAGCGCATTCCCACGACGCGGAAACCGGCTCGTCGAAACAAGACGCGTCACGACAACAACCGGGAGTCGTATCCGGCCAGACCATATCCGGTCGGATATGACTCTTCTGGTGAGAACCAGATGACCTGTGCTGCCAGATAGAGCTCAGACTCCGTCATGTAAGTCATGAGTGGTCTTTATGCGGTGGCGATTTAATCGGGAAAAGCTGCCGTTCTGAGATTTGGTGTGTCTGAATATTCAGAGATCGAGGGCCGTGTTTGTCGTTTCTATCAAAGCTGTGGGCTGCGAGACACTCACCAGCACTGTGGCCCCGCCAATTTCTCAATTGTTGAGGGTCGCTTTTTCGCTTAACGCCAAAGTATGCGGTGGGGGCAAATCATCGCTGCGAGGGGCGGCAGGTGATCATGGAACAGTTTCCGCATGGGCTGCGTGGGGAGGAAACCTCCGCAGAGCTTGGGGGCTACCGCCAGGAACTGAAGCGAACTTTGGGTTCGTTTCAAGTCTTCGCCGTTTCCTTTGCCTTCATTTCGGTCGCCGTCGGGATATTCGGCACCTTCGACGACGTCCTTCGCAGTGCAGGCCCGGTCGGGATCTGGCTCTGGGCGATCGTGGCGATCGGGCAGACCTTCGTCGCCCTCGTCATCGCACAGTTCGCGGCCCGCATTCCCCTGACGGGCTCGTCCTATCAATGGGCGTCGCGCCTCGCCAATCCGGCAATCGGCTGGTGGTTCGGTCTCTTGAGCTTCTGTTACCTCGGCATCGGCGTGGTGGCGGTGGACAACGCACTCGCCAGTCAGGCGCTCATGCCCTTGCTCGGCATGGCGCCCGACGAGCAGACGGCCAGGTGGATCACCTTGGCGATCCTGCTGGTCCAGGCCGTGCTGACCATCGTGTCCACGCGCCTCGTCGGCCTGATCAACGGGACCGCCGTCGGCATCGAGGTGATGATCGTCATCCTGCTCGTGATCCTTCTGCCGATCGCGATCGCAATGAACGGAATGGGCTCCTTCGCCAACTTGACCTCCCGCGGGACGGCTGCCGCCGACCCCGATTATTTCAAGGTCGGCGGGGGCTTGATGCTCGCCATGCTGATGGGCCTCTCCACCCTCGTCGGCTTCGACGCCGCGGCCAATGTCGCCGAGGAGGCCAAGGACCCGTTTCGCAGCGTTCCTCGCGCCATCGTCGGATCCGTCGTCGCCGCGGGAGTGCTGGGGCTGCTTTTCCTGATCGCGCTCACCGTCGCCATTCCGGATGTCCAGCGGATCACCCTGAGCGACTCGCCGGTGGCCGAGATCCTGCACGACCAGTTCGGCCCCATGATGAAGACGATCATGATGGCCGCGGTGACATTCGCCTTCTTCGCCTGCGGAATGGTCGTGATGGCGACCGCGGCACGGCTGGTCTACGCGATGTCGCGGGACGGCCGCTTTCCCGCGTCGGGTCTGATGAGCCAGGTCCACCCGCGCACGCAGACGCCGATTCCGGCGACGATCCTGGTCCTCGTCGGGGGCATACTTCTCATGCTTGCGCTTCCGGGCGAGGCGCTTCTGCAATTGATCACGGCGTCCACGATCCTGCCGATCCTCAGCTACGGCGTCACGGTCCTTCTCTATCTGGCCGTGCGAAAGAAGCTCGACCGACGGGTCGGCGCCTTCGACCCGGGCGCTTTCGAGGTACCCGTCGCCGTCATCGCCCTAGTCTGGCTGATGGGCGCGCTGTTCGTGCTGGTCACGCCCGATGCAGCTTTGGTCCCCGACTTGATCGTGGTGGGGCTGCTCGTCACGGGCGGCGTCTATTTTCTCTACCTTCTCAGGTTCAATCGCACGGTCCTTCAGGTCGAACCGCCCACGGCCACTCTGCCCACGGTCTCGCTGCCCACATCGTGACGCCACAACCGACCGACCGAGATGTGCGTCCGGCGACTCTTTCGCTTCGGGACAACCAGAAAGTGAGCGCCGTGGTAAAGTCAGCGACCAGAATCAGGACCATGCACGTGCTGGCTGCGTTGCTGGCCTCCACCACGGTGATCTTCCTCACCGCTCCGGCACGGGCGGACGAAGGGGGAGCGAACCTGTATCTGGCCGGCTCCTTCGCCAGCATGGCGGCGGTGCCGGGCATGCCGGGATGGTCGACGAGCCTGACCTACTACCACTCGACCGCAAGGGTTCAGAACGTCTCCGAGAGGGCTGACCTCGCCTATGCGGGGATCACCTATTCCCTCCCAACGCCGGTGCTCGACGGGCAATTGTCCCTCAGCCTGTTCGGCGCATTCGGCGGGATGGCCGTCGCCATCACCGATGTGAGGAACGATTCCCGGGTTGGAATCATGGACCTGACGCCAGCCGCTTCGATGCGCTGGAGCGCCGGAAATCACAACTACCTCGTCTATACCCTCACTAACGTCCCGTCCGGCACCTACAACTCATCACGCCTGGCCAATTTCGGCATCGGGCATTGGGGCCAGGACGCAGGTTTCGGCTACACCTATTACGATAAGGACTTGGGCTACGAACTCTCGGCCGTCGCCGGCATGACGTATAATTTCGAGAATACCAAGACACAGTATCAGAACGGTATCGACGCACATATCGACTTCTCGGCGTCGAAGTTCATCGGCGACCAATACCAGCTCGGGCTGGTCGGCTACGTCTATCAGCAGGTGACCGGCGATCGCGGACGCGGCGCTACATTTGGCCCGTTCAAGGGCAGGGTCTTCGCGGCGGGACCCCAGGCCGGCTACCTGTTTCCGGTGGGCGACGCCCAAGGGTACCTCAACCTCAAATTCTACCGCGAGTTCGAAGCGGAGAACCGCCCGGCGGGATGGAATCTGTGGCTGACCATCGCGATCTCGCCTCGGGGCGCATGAGAGGAAGCGCTGGGTTCCCGGTTGCGGCCCGGGCAACGCATGGCGTCGAGCCGGGGAACGGGATCGATCGAACCCAGCGGCGTCACGTCGAGGAATCCTTCGTGGACGTCTGGCGCATTTACGTCCCACGCGGCTATTCCCTCCGGAGTAGGGTCTAGCGCGTCGAGGACAGACATCATGTGGCAGACGGTGTTCACCGAATTCACTGCCGGGCCGAAAGCCGATCCGGCCGATCTCGACCGTGCCGAGGCCGAACTCGGTTTCCCGCTGCCGGAAAGTTACCGCAGCTTCTGCCTCGAATGCGGCGCAGGGCTCGCCTGCGGTTCCATCCGCATCGCGGTTCCGAGTTCCACCGAGAGCGCGGACCTCGTCACCCGCTCGGAACTGATCGCGCACAGCATCGCCTCCGTGATCGAGATGCGGGAGGGCCATCGTTTCGATATCGAGGGGGACGATCCGAGCGTGGTCGAGCGCGCCTGTTTCTTCGGTGAGACCGAAGCGGGCGAGTTCCTGTTCTGGGACGTGGCCGTCGGCGCCGACGAGGCCGGGCCCCGGGAATACGAGATCTGGGTGATGGGTGCCGATCTCGAATCGGTGCGGTTCGGGGGGAGCGACCTTCCCGACCTCATGCGACGGGTTCAGGGCCCCGCCGTGCGCGGCATCCTCGGCATGGGCGCGGAGCCCCTGCCCTCCACCTTCCTGGGTCAGGTCTCGTGACGGAAGACGAGATTCGGGCTTTCGTCGCGGCGTCTGCAGGCGGCCGACGCCTCATCGGGATCGACCTCGGCACCAAGACGATCGGGCTCGCCCTCTCGGATGTGGGCCGGCAGATCGCCTCGCCGCTCGAGACCATCCGCCGGGTGAAGTTCACCCCCGACGTCGCGCGCCTGCGCCTCCTGTGCGAGGCTCACCAGGTCGGCGGCCTCGTCATGGGGCTGCCCCTCAACATGGACGGTAGCGAAGGGCCGCGCGTTCAGGCCACGCGCTCCTTCGTGCGCAACATGAAGCCCCTGCTCGACCTGCCGGTGCTCTTCTGCGACGAGCGCCTGTCCACGGCGGCAGTGACGCGGGCCTTGATCGCGGCGGATGCCTCTCGGGCCAAGCGCGGCGAGGTCGTCGATATGCTGGCGGCCGCCTACATCCTCCAGGGCTGCCTCGACCAGATCCGGGGTCTGCTAGGGGACGAGGAGCGCGAAGAGCGCGACCCGTACTGAGGGGAGCGGCGCGTCACGCCGCCGCCGGCGGCTCGTCGTCTCCGGGCTCGACCGGCGAATTGAGGATGTCCTCCAACTCGTCCACCAGCATGTCGATCTGGTCCTGGCTCGCCAGCACCTTGAGGGTCTGGCCGCTCTCGGTAGCGAGGGCGAGCTCGATTCCCGCGCCGGAGCGCGTGGCGAGGATACGGGCGAGTTTGTGCGTGGCGCTCATGCGGGTCTCCCGTTCGGTTCAGTGTTGGATGGTTTCGGCGGCCAGCAGGGCCACCGCCACGGCCGGGCCGCAGGTGGAGGCCCAGTCGGCGCCCTCCTCCGCGAGCGACGGCGCGATGAGGTCGGTGAGCGCCACGGCCGGGCGTCCCAGGCGCCGGGCCAGCCGCTCTGCCAGGAATCGCCCCGCCCCGCAGACGATCAGGGGCGCATCCGCCGCGATGTCGGGGCGCGAGAGCAGGATCGCCGCCGCATCGTGGAGGGGACGGAGCTGACATTCGGCGAAATGCGCCGCAAGAGCGTGCCAATCCGCTGAGCTTCCCTCCGCATGGTCGCGGCCGATCATACGGCCGAGGCGGATCTCGGTCTCTGGGATCGATTTGCCCTTCATGTCGGCGCTGTGCTGTTGGTCGGCCCCCTCGGGCAGGTCGCCGGTGAGCCGGTAGACGTCGGCCGTGGTGGCGAAGGTCTCGGCCATCAGGCCGGTGCGTCGGCCCTTGAACGGCGCGGAGGCGGTGAAGGCGAGGACGGGCGTGCGCACCACGCCGGAATAGACCAGTTCGCCCGTCTCCAGGCGCTCGGCGTCGCTGTAACCGGTGGCGGCGGGGTGGCCGTCCACGATGGGGATCAGGTCGGCCGTGGTGGAGCCGATATCGACGAGGAGCGCGTTCGCCGCGTGGCGGCCGGCCAGGGCCGCCGTGGCGTGCCAATTCGCCGAGGCCACGTCGATGGCGGCGCCCGTCGCCTCACCGGGCGCGAGGAGCCCGGCCCGGCCACCATAGATCCGCACCGAACCGGCGAAATTCGCGCTCGCCCAGGCGGAGAGCTGCGCCACGCCATCGGTGCGGTCGGAGAAGCAGTCGGTGAGTTCTCCCGTCATGGTGACGACGTGTTCGGCCTCGCCGCGCGCCCAATCCGGCAGCTGCGAAAACGTCTCGTCGAGGGCGGGAAGGCCGCGCCAGAGACGGCAGGGCGCCTGCACCACCGCCTCGACCCGGCCGCCCCGAACCAGGGCCGCCTTGACATGGACCCCTCCGAGATCCCAGCCGATCACCGGGTTGTGCGTGGATGCGGCAGATGTCACGGGCAAGTCCGTACAGGGAGGAACGCGATGAAGGACGGGTTTCGGATCGTTCCGGTGATCGACCTGCGCCACGGAGAGGTGGTGCGGGCCAGGGCCGGGGATCGCGACTCCTATGCCCCGATCGTGACGCCCTTGGCAAAGGGATCGTCGCCCGGGGAGGTCGCGCGGGGTCTCGCGGAGGCGATTGCCGCGCGCATCCTCTATGTCGCCGATCTCGATGCGATCATCGATGGCAGGCCTCCGGATCTCGGCAGTCTCACGCAGGTCGCTCTCGCCTGTCCGGGCGTACAGCTTTGGGTCGATGCGGGATTCTCAGGGGCCGCCGGCGTCGATGCGTTCCTTGCGGAGGGGTTGGGCCGCCCGGTGATCGGTAGCGAGAGCCAGCACGATGCCGGCTTGGTGCGAGCGCTGGGAGACCGCGCGGTCTTCTCCCTCGACAGCCGGGGCGCCGAGAGGATGGGGCCGGCGGAACTCCACGACGAGCCGGCGCACTGGCCTTCCGAGGTCATCGTGATGACCCTGAGCCGTGTCGGCGCGGGGACCGGGCCGGATCTCGACCGCCTGTCCGAGATCCGCAGGGTCAGCCCCGCGACGCGGCTCTACGCGGCGGGCGGCGTGCGCGGACCGGGGGATGTCGCCGCGTTGGAGGAGATCGGCGTCACGGGCGCCCTGGTGGCCTCCGCGATCCATGACGGGACATTACGGACGTAGCGGGCCGGGGACACAAAAAAACGAGGCGGCCTGAGCCGCCTCGTTTCATGTTTCATCGTCCGAGGAAGATGGAAGCCAGTCGCTGGAGCAGGCCCCGCGGTGCGGGCGGAGGCGCGCTCTGCCCAGGACTGTCCCCGATCTAAGCGTTCGACGCGAAGGGGTGCGAAGCGGAGTTGCGCTGCTCGGTGGCGTAGGCAGCGGTGGGCTCGCCCTTGACGGCGCGCTGGATCGACAGCTTCACGGCGTCGTAGTTGTACTTCTGGATCTTGGCGTCGTCGGCAGCTTCCCAGTGAATGAACACGCCGACCAGGATGAACAGGTCGTCGGCTTCGTCAGCGGGGATGATGCCTTCGGCAACGGCGTCCTGCACGGCCTTGGCAACGCCGTACTGGGCGGGGCCGAACATCTGGACGGCCTGACGGGCGTCGTTGATGGTGACCTTGTTGAACATCAGGGTGTTCGGCTTGCAGGGCAGGTTCGGCGCGATGACCGCGAGCAGGCTGGTGAAGCCGTGCTTGTTGTTCACGAGGCCGTTGCAGAAAGCCGTCTCGGCCGGCGAACCGCGCGGTCCGATGATGAGATCGATGTGGGCGACCTCGTTGCCATCGCCGACGAGAGCCTCGCCGACCAGAACTTTGTTGATCTTCGCCATGTGGGGTTTCTCCCAGGAGTCTTGAAAAAGCATGACCGCCCCGTAGTTTGGCGCGGCCGAAAGCCATCCTTGTTCACGGCGTCCAGTCCCATGAGGACCGGACCGGTTTGCCCGGATCGCGGCGCGGACCCTACTCTGGGGTCTCTGCCGGAACAACCCTGCAGGGGGGGCGGATTCGAGCAAAATCTTTGTCTAACGGGGGGTTGAACGCGCCGTTTCATGAATTATGGCGCACTCCGCCGACACCGGGTGGCCGGTGTCACGGCTGTTCCATCCCGGCCGCCAGCAATCGGTCGGCGAAGAGTGTGGCCACCGTCATGTCCGCGCTGGTGCCCGGATTGAGGTTCTGGCCCTTCCACGAGCGGTCCCGTGCCAGGAGCTCGGTCACGGGGTGCGTGGCGAGATCGAGAGGGAGAAGCTCCGCCGCCTCGGCGCGCAGGGCGTCGGCGCGGCCTGGCCCGTGCTTGCGCGCCACATGGCTGTCGGGGACGGCCGCGAGGTAGCCGAGGAAGACCGCGGTCGTGCTCCAGGGGGGCGTGAGACCCTTGGCGCGCGCCGCCGCCAATGCGGGCAGGCCGATGCCGAAGATGTCGGCGAAATCGGTGACGTAGGCGCGGGCGATCCGATCGCGCGGGGCCGCCTCTGCCATGGCAGCGACGAGGCTGGTGGGCGCTAGCGATTCGGTCACGTCGTGCCGTTCGACTCGGCCGAGGCCGCCCGGATTGGCGGCGCGAATCGCCGCGAAGACGTCGGTCGCATCGGCAGCGTCGAGGGTAACGAGAACGTGGCTCAACGCCTCGCGCAGAGGGCCGCCGCGTTCGGCGGCGAGCGCCAGGGGCGCGCAGAGGAGCAGGATGCCGAGATTGGTGTTCTGGCCTACCGCGCCGAGGGTCGCCTCCATGGCGGTGCGGACGCGCCGGCCGATCCGCGCGCCTGGTTCCGCGAGATGGGGAGCGGAGATTTCGGCGCTCGTGACGAAATCGGCCACCGCCATGCGGTGGCCGTCGCCGAAGACGTGGACGTTTCCGGGTTTCAGGGCATCGAGCTCGGCCAAGCAGCACGCCCGGTAGGCCGAGGCGATCGCCTCGGGCGAGAGCCCGCTCATCCCGATGCCGCGAGGAGCCGGGGGGGCCTCGCTGCCCGTACGGCGTTGAGGAAGCCCCGGGCCACGGCGGCCGCGACGTCGACCTCGGTGACCTGCTGCAGGCCCGACCAGGCCGGCATGGAATTGACTTCGAGGACGAGGTATCCGCCCTCCCCGTCTTCCACGAGGTCGATACCGGTATAGTCGACGCCGATGGCGGCGGCGGCCCGCTCGGCGAGCTCGGCAGCCTTCTCCGGCATCCCCCAGGGCAATGGCCGGCCCCCGCGGTGGACGTTGGTGATCCAGCCGTCGCCTTCGCGGATCATGGCGGCGATGGCCCGGCCCTCGCAGACGAAGACGCGGTAATCGCGCCAGAGGCCGTCGTTCCGCGCGATGTAGCGCTGGAGATAGTAGACCCGCGACACGGCTTCCTCACCGGGCAGGTCTTCCGGCCGTTCGATGAGCTGCAGGCCCTCGCCCTGCGAGCCAAAGAGCGGTTTGAGCACCAGTGGCCGGCCCGGTCCCGCCTCGCGGGCGACGCAGGCGGCGGCGGCCTCACGGCTGGAGAAGACGAACGTGTCGGGGGTGGGGAGGCCGGCCCTGGCGACGAGGAGGCTCGTCATGGCCTTGTCCACCGAGCGCTCGATGGCACCGGGGGAATTCCAGACCGTGACCCCGGATGCGACGAGGGCGTGGAGCACGCCGAGCCGCATGGTGGTGGCCTCGAAGGTACCCCCGGCGATGGTGCGCAGGAGGACGCCGTCGGGCAGGCCGTCCGCGAACCCCGGCACCCGCAGCGGCTCACCCGCGCCGGTGACCACCGCCACGTCGGCGAGCGAAAACAGCACCGGCTCGGCGCCGAGATGTTCCAGGGCGGCCCTCAATCGGGCCTTGTGCCAGTTGCCGTTATCGGCCGCGAGCCCGATGCGCATGTTGTTCGCAACCTCGACGTCGATCCCTCTCCCCCTTGCGGGAGAGGGTGGCCCGCGAAGCGGGTCGGGAGAGGGGAGCGCCGGTTCCGGACAGGGCTTCCCCTCTCCCGGTCGCTCCGCGACCACCCTCCCCCGCGGAGGGGGGAGGGTTGCGTGATGGGCCTCAGCTGAAGGAGGCGTCCACCAGTTCCGGCATCAGCCGGCCACCGCGGAAGCTCTTGCCGGTGGTCACCGAGGTGACGATGACCTCGGCCGGGCTGAACAATGCCCCGTCGATCTTGTAGAAATCGCCGTTCACCCGGCCGAAGATCTCGGCGAAGGGCGCCCCGTGATCGGCGGAAGTGGTGGAGGGAAGCTGCTCGGCCAGCTGCTTGGCATCCGCCTCGTCGGCCTCGACGAAGAGCTGCACCCGGCCGCCATAGATGATGGCGTCGTTGGTGCGGCCCATGGCCTGGATGAAGTCGGGATGCTGCGGCGAGAGCGGGGCCGAGCCGATGCCGTCGACGATCTTGTGCAGGTCGAAGCCCACGGTGTGGGCCTTGTGCAGGGCGACTTCGAGGACGCGGGCGACGACCTGTGTCGAGCCGGCCAGCGACTGGGTCGGGGCGTAGATGAAGGTCAGGGCCTCGGCCGACAGGCCGCAGGCCTCGGCAACCTTGGCGATGACGGAGGCGGGCGGTCCGCCAGCGGCTTCGAGCACCAGGGCGGTTCGGCTGGCCGTGTCACGGTAGCCGAGCTCGTTGTAGAGGTCTTCCACCACCGAGACGGCACGGCCGGGGCCGGAACCCAGGGCGAAGAAACCGGAATCCCCGGTCTCGTCGGCAAGCGACCAGCCGGCATACTGGCTGCCGAGGCAGGCCAGAACTGGATCGGCGGAATGCACCACGACGGAATAGGGCCAGGACGCGATCGGTCCTGTGGGAACGATCGAGACGGTGCCGAGGCCGCCGAGGCAGATCTCGGCGATGCGCCGTCCGGCCTCGATGGAGCCGCGCACGGTGGCGCCGGCATCGACCATGCGCGCGCCGTTCTCGGTGGTGACGGCAAGGCGCAGAGCCTCGGCGTCCGCTACCAGCTTCTCCACGAGGGGAGCGGACAGGGCGTTCAGGCTCGGCGTGGTCCGGAGCGTGGCGGGGGGATGGGTGGTCATCGGGCTTCCTCCGTCGGGGCGAGCAGGGTCCGCAGAGTGGCGGCCCGGACACGCAATAGGTCTCGGGTGGCGGCCGAGTCCGGACCTTGGGCGAACACGGTGCATAACGGTGCATCGCGTGCCACGGGGGCGCCGGATTGTGGGCGGTCGCGAACGAAATCCGGCCAGTCGAGGGGCGGCATCGGCGCGTAGCCGGCTGCCGCGTACCAGATTTCCGTGGCCGCCGCATCCACCGGTGCTGGTTCGATTCGCGGCAAAACGCCGAGGCTCGCGTCGATATGCGCGGTCAGCAGTGGCGTGTTGCGTCGGTCCAGGATGTCCAGCGTGGCTCCTGGGCGCGGGTTGATCTCGGTGAGCCACCATCCCGCCTCGGAGACGAGGAGGTCGGCGCTGGCGAGGCCGCGAAGCCCCGTCGCGGCGACGAGGCTACCAATCGCCGCCGTGATCGCGTCGAGGACGGGGGCGGCCAGGAAAGGCGGCTCGTGGGCCGCCCGTTCCAGCGCACCGGCATAGCGGAAGGGGCGTAAGGCAGACGGCGCGCTCCATTGCTCGGTCACCGCCAGGATCGCCACCTCGCGCCCGTCGGCCAGGAAGGCGACCGCATGGGCTGTTCCATCGACGCGTCTCTGGAAGTAGGCGCCGGGTGGGGCCCGGCCCATGCCCGCGGGGCGGATATGGCTGCCGCCGGACCCGCCGGCACGCTTGACCAGCCAGCCCGATCGGTCAGCCAGAAGGTCCCGTGTCACTTCGGGATGGGGAATCGCGTGCCGCGCGCAGAGGGCGGCGAAGGCGAACGGATCCTTCAGGGCCCGGACCGAGCGGGGCGTGGCCCCCAGCAGCCTGTGGCTCCGGCCCAGTTCCTCCATCAGGTCCGGGGCGGTCTCGAAGCCGCTGCCGAGAACCAGTCCGATCGGTGGCTTGTCCGTCTTGGCGGCCAGGGCATCGAGCCCGGCCAAAACGCCCTCCCCCGTCAGCCCTTCGCCGAAACGGCCCTCGGCGGGGCGATAGCCTTCGGCGAGGGCGCGGGTGTCGGCATCGCCGAAGAGGTCGAGGACATAGGGGCGCAGGCCCGCCCTGCGCGCGGCCTGCGCCAGGGCGCGCCCGGACTGGGCGGCGATGAGAAGTGCGTCACCCTGGGACGGACGCCGTTCGGATGATGCTGCCATTGCGGCGATCGCTTCGGATCACTCCTACGCTGCTCCCACCACCCTGCCTCATCCTGAGGCGACGAGCGAAGCGAAGGCCTCGAAGGAGGCTTCCAGTTTGCTCGGCGGGAGCTGGAGACCTCCTTCGAGGCCCGCTTTCGCGGACACCTCAGGATGAGGTCATGGGTAGGATCGAGCGAGCAGATGAGTGCCCGTCAGCCGGCCACCTCGACGGCGACCTTGTAGGCGTCGCGGAAATCGAGGCAGAGGGGCTCGTCGGCAGCGAGAATTTGGCGGAACAGGCGCGACTGGGTCTGGTACTTGACGTTGCCGACCGCGAGCGCGCCGATGCCGATACCCTTGCCCGTGGGCAGCGCCACGTCCTTGGCGTTCACGTCGATTCCGGCGATGCCGGCGGGCGGTACTGCGTTCACGTCGGAGGCGACCAGCAACTTCGGCGCGGATTCGAGATCCTGGGCGGACAAAATCGGAATGCCGGCCGGGCCGGCCGAGAGGATCACGTCGGCCTCGGCGATGGCGGCGCGGCGCGCATCGCCGGTCGAGCCGTCCACGGCGCCGACATCGATGCCGAATCGCCATTTCATCGTGAAGGCGATCTTGCTGACACGCTCCTCGCCATCATGCCCGACGAGAACGGTCTTGGCGCCTTCCAGCGCGCCGATCACCGCCGCCACATAAGCCACGACGCCGGCTCCGCCGAAGATGACGATGCGCTTGCCCTTCAGGTCGGTGCCGAACTTCGCCTTGAGGGCGCGGGTCACCTCGGCGACCATGGCGGCACCGGTGGTGAAGGACCCGGCCGGATCGGCCACGATGTGATTGGCGAAGGGCGGTACCAGGGCTTTCTTCGCCCGGTCCATCATGTCGAGAGCGTCCTCGGCATTCTTACCGCCGATGAAGATGCTGGTGCGCGTACCGTCCTGGGGCGAGCGGGAGAAGATCGAATCCTGCACCAGGGAGGTCACGTCCGGCAGGGTTACGTCCGTATAGGTCGCAATCGTCTCGAAGCCAGCATCCACAGCCATGTTCACGTCGAACGGGCTCATATGCTTGAGGGGCGTCAGCATATGCAGAATCGAACGGGCCATCGTCTGTCTCCTCCGCAAGTGTCCGACTCCCTCGCGGGGTCGCCTCTCGCATGGTTTCTTTCACGTCTACATCCAGAACCGGCCTGGGCCGGCATGGTCAAGCGTCGCTTATGCGCCAGGTTCCCTTAAAGTCGCGTGACCGAGGCGCCGCTGTTGCGTCCGCGCGCGATCACGAAGCGCAGGGAACCGGGACGTCCGAGGTCGGCCTTGAGCGCCTGGGCCTCGGCCTCCGACGCCAGGAGGGCGAAGCCGGTCGGCCCCCATGAACTCTGGCCGTAGCCGGCCACCCCTCTGGCGGCGATCGCCGCCAGGGCCTCCGCCACAGCGGGGCTCGCATAGCGCCCTCCCTGATGCGGCGCGAAGTGGTCGCCGATCAACCGCTGGATGGTGGTGATGCCGGCCCCGAATCCTTCGGGCTCCGCCGTGGCGACGGAGGGCAGCACCTGCATCAGTACGATGCGGCAGATCTCGGCCGCCTGCGCCTCCGGAAAGCGCGGCAGGTCACGGAAAGCCTCGACCTCACGGGTGCCATGCACTCCCGTCATGCCCTCGTCGAGGATGAGCAGCACCCGCCACGCTTCAGGATAGGCGAGACGCGCGATCAGGGGCGGCGGGCCATTGCTGGCGTCTCGGCCCCCGTCGACGATCAGCCCGCCTTGGGTGAAGGCGGCGAGGCCCACGCCGGACCGGTTGCCACGGTCGAGGGCATCGGCAAAGGCGTCGGGCGAGAAGGGGCGGCCGTCGAGGGCGGCCAGCGCCGCGGCGACACTCAGCGCGAGCTGCGTGCCCGAGCCGAAACCGGCATGGGCGGGGATCGCCTGGTCCACCTGCAAGGCGGCGTGCCCTGCGATGCCGAGATGGCGCGCCGCCGCCTCGGCATAGCCCCTGGCGCGCCCGGCCTCGAACCCGTCCACCCGGAGCGCCGCCGCCGGCCTCGCGGTGAGATCGATGGAGGGGGCGTCGACCGCGAGGCCGATGCTCCCGAAGCGCCGGCCGAGGCCGCCATGAAGATCGAGAAACCCGAAATGCAGGCGCGCGGGTGCATGCACCCGGACCGCGCCGCGTGTCGCCGCTTCCTGGCTGAGAGGCCGTTCGTCGGCGATCCGGTCCACGGCGAGCTCCTTTATCGTGACACGCTCCCGTCCTGGCGCATGTCAGCCGCATCCTCGTCCCGTCGGTCGGTGGCGGGAGCAAAACCGCGCTCGAGACGACGGCCCGGTTGCCGGCTTCTCCCACGGAGGGCCGACCGCTCGCAAGCACCGCCCGCCATCGCGATCGCCATTGCCTCCATGCGATTGCCCCGAAGCGGCGAGCGTGGGGGGTTGCTTGCGACGTCTCCGCGATGCAAACGTGCCGGCCCACTAGGAATGGACTGGCGCAGTCCCGCCGTGCGCGACGCTGAACACAGCGCGTGCCGGGCCCTCGTTCTCCAAGGTGAAGGCATGGCTGCCTGGGTAAAGGGTGGTGCGGTGGACGTGAGTGCGGCGGTGGAGGCCGCCGCGACGCTCCTCGCCACAGCGAAGACCCCGATCGTCACGGGGTTGAGTGCGGATACGAGCGCGGTGAGGGCGGCCTATCATCTGGCTGGACTGATCGGCGCCTCCGTCGATCCCGCCGGTGGCGACGGACTCTATGCGGAGCTCGGTCCTCTCAGTCAGTTCGGTAACCTCAACACGACGCCGGCCGAGGCGATCGGCCGGGCCGATGCCGTGCTGGTTGTCGGCCTTCGACCGTGGGATCGCCCGATCGTGCAGGAGATCGCCTCCTCCGCGCCGGTGCGCGGCCGCGCCGCCGGCTCCGAGCGGACGCTGCTCTCCCTCGGCGGTCCCGGCAACGGAGCCACCCGGCACGTGGCCTATCCCGCCGATACCGGCGGGCTCGCCGTCTCGGTGGCGCATCTGCGCGCTTACGTGAAGGGCAACCTCTCCGGCGAAGCGGCCTTTGCAGACCTCGCCCGTCGTCTCACGACCGCGCAATACGGCGTCGTCCTCTATGATGCGGCCGAGGTCGGTGAGCTCGGCGTGGAGATGCTGCAGGGTCTGGTCCGCGACCTCAACGACCTGACGCGTTTCTTCGCGCTTTCCATCTCTGACGGGTTCCAGGGGCGTGCCGTGACCCAGCTCGCCTCCTGGACCACCGGCCAGCCGCCGCGGGTCGGTTTCGGACGCGACCTGCCCGAGCACGATCCCTGGCGGTTCGATAGCGCGCGCCAGGTGGCCGCCGGTGAAGTCGATGCCGCCCTGTGGCTCGCCGCCATCCCTGCCCCACGCCCGGACTGGCTCGGCAGCCTGCCGACCATCGCTATTGTCGGCGAGGGCAGCCCCGAGGCTACCGGCGACGTCGCCGACATCGTCATCGCGGTGGGAGTGCCCGGCGAGACCGCCGGCGGCGCCCTGTGGAACGAGCGTCGCGCGGCGATCACCTATTCGCCCCCCGTCGGCCAACCGGCCGACCTCACGGCGGCCGGCGTGCTCGCCGCCATCCAAGATCGCCTCACGCAGAAGAAGGGCGTCTCATGCTGATCCTGATCCAGGGCGGCCGGGTCGTCGATCCTACCGCCGGCCGCGACGGTATCGGTGATGTCTGGATCGAGGACGGCCATGTCGTCGCCGCCTCCGAGCGCAAGCCCGACCGGACCATCGATGCTTCCGGTTGCGTCGTGATGGCGGGCGGCGTCGAGGTGCATTCGCATATCGCCGGCGGCAACGTGGTGATGAGCCGCCTGCTGCTGCCCGATCTCTATGCCAGCGAGGCCGCGCCAGAAGGCCATCCCTTCGCTCATGCCGGCGGCTCCGCCGCCTGGATCGGCGCGAATTACGCGCGGATGGGCTACACCGTCGCCGTCGAGCCGGCGATGCCGCCGACCAACGCGCTCGCGACGCAACTCGAACTCGCCGACATCCCGCTGCTCGACCGCGGCGCCCTTACGGTGATGGGCAACGACGACCAGCTTCTCGAATTGCTGCGCCAGCGCGAGGGCAAGGCGGCGGTGCGGGACCTCGTCGCCCTCTCGGTGGCGACCTCGCGGGGCCTCGGCGTCAAGTGCATCAATGCGGGAGGCGCCTCGGCCTTCAAGGACGGGATGCTCAATCTCAGCCTCGACGAGGAGATTCCGGTCTACGGGCTCACCACCCGCAAGATCATGAACGCCCTCCTCGACGCGGTGGAGGAGATCGGTGTCCCGCATCCGCTCCACGTCCATGCCAACAATCTCGGCATTCCCGGCGCCGACGATTCGTTCGTGGCGACGATGGAAGCGGCGGAGGGACGGCGCATCCACTTCGCCCATGCGCAATTCTATGCCTATGGCGCGGCCGATCCCGCCAACCCGGCCACCGGCGGCTTCCGCTCTGCGGCCGAGCGAATCACGGAGGCGATGGAGCGGCACCCCAACGCCACGTTCGACGTGGGTCAGGTCGCCTTCGGCCAGACCGTGACGATCTCGCTGGACGTGATCCGCCAGTTCGCCGGCCGCAAGGGCGCGAACCCGAAGAAGTGGATCATCACAGCAGGTGACGCGGAAGGCGGCGGCATCGTGCCGTTCCTGTACAAGCCGCGCGGCCCGGTCAGCTCCCTGCAATGGGCGATCGGCCTCGAATTGATGCTGCTGTCGGGCGATCCGGAGCGCACCATCCTCACCACCGACCATCCCAATGGCGGCCCCTTCACCGAATATCCGCGGATCATCCATCTGCTGATGGACAAGGAGGAGCGCGACCGTGAGATCGCCGGCCTGCACAAGGTCATCGCCGAGCGGTCCGGCCTGTGCGGGATCGAGCGGGAATATTCCTTCTCCGAGATCGCGCAGCTGACGCGGTCCGGCCCGGCCAAGCTCCTCGGCCTCGCCGATCGCGGCCATCTCCGTGGGGGCGCCCGCGCCGATGTCGCAATCTACCGGGACGACAAGAACCGGACCGCGATGTTCGCCCGTGCCCGACTCGTCCTGAAGGACGGCGAGGTCATCGTCGAGGATGGCGAGATCGTGAACTGGCGTTCGGGCCGGACGTTGGAGCTCGTCGTCGAGTCCGACAAGGCGATGGTGACGCGCGCCGACGCCTATCTCGACGCTCGCTTCGGCACCGGCCTCGACAGCTTCACCGTGCCGGACGCGGCCTTCCCCGCGGGCGACGTGTTCGAGGACGTGGCATGTCGCGCATGAAGATCCTGCAGGGCTCGAAGACGATGCGTCGCGTGAGGATGGGTGACTGACCATGGCTGACCTCACCCTCAACGGCATTCCGGTGATCGACACCTTCGCCGAGGCGTTCGACGTCGCCGGTACGGCGCTGATCATCACCAACGACACCGCCAAATGGGCGATGATCGCCGCCGTGACCATGACCGGGTTCGCTACGTCGGTGATCGGCTGCGGCGCCGAGGCCGGGATCGATTGCGAGCTCTCGCCGGAGGAGACTCCGGACGGCCGCCCCGGCGTGCGCGTGCTGCTGTTCGGCTTCGAGCCGAACGGCCTCAAGGACCAACTCCTCAAGCGCGTCGGCCAGTGCATCCTCACCTGCCCCGGCACTGCCTGCTATGCAGGCGTCGACGGGCCTCACAAGATCAAGCTCGGCGGCGCGATCCGGTATTTCGGTGACGGGTTCGCGGTGGCCAAGCGTCTGACCGACCCAGTCTCCGGCAAGGCGCGGCGCTATTGGCGTGTGCCGGTGATGGACGGCGAGTTCCTCTGCGAGGATTTCGTCCGCGCGGTGGACGGCGCGGTGGGCGGCGGCAACCTGCTGTTCCTCGGGCGCAACCATGCCGAGACCCTCAAGGTCGCGGAGATCGCCGTGGATGCCGCTCGCTCGGTGGCGGATGTGATCCTGCCCTTCCCCGGCGGCATCGTCCGTTCCGGCTCCAAGGTCGGAGCACGGACGAAAGGCATGATGGCCTCCACCAACGACGCCTATTGCCCGACCCTCAAAGGCCGGGCCGGCTCCGAACTCGCGGCAGAGGTCGGCGTGGTGCTGGAGATCGTCATCGACGGGCTCACCTCGCGCTCGGTGGCCGAATCCATGCGCGCGGCGCTCCACGCCTCCACCGAAGCCGGTGCCGCGCACGGGCTCGTGGCGGTGACGGCGGGCAATTACGGCGGCAATCTCGGCCGCCACCATTATCACCTGAAGGACCTGCTCTCGAAGGAGCCGGCGAGCGAGGCTGGAGCGGCATGAGCACCCTCACCCTGCGCCAGGAGCCGCCGGAGCGGCTCGATTTTCTCCATGTGAATCCGCTCTCCCTGAGCGGCCTGACCGAGGCCGAGGCGGGGAAACTCCCCATCGGCACCAGCCGACGCGGCCTGACGCTGGGCGACGTCTTCGCGATCAGCCTCGACGGCTCCGACAGCCTGACCATCGAGGGCGGGTCATCCCGCTTCGACAGCATTGGTGCCTCGCTCAGCGGCGGTTCGATCCGGGTCGTCGGCGATGTCGGCCAGCGCCTCGGCGCAGGCATGGCATCGGGCTCGGTGACGGTCACGGGATCGGCCGGCCCCTATGCCGGATCGGGTGCCAAGGGCGGCACGATCACCATCGAAGGGGATGCCGGCGATCATGCGGGCGGCGCAGTCTATGCCGCCAAGGCCGGACTCGACGGCGCCACGCTGGTGATCCGAGGCTCGGCCGGCGATTATCTCGGCGACCGCATGCGGCGCGGGCTGATTCTGGTCGGATCCGCCGGGGCTCATGCCGGATCGCGGATGATCGCGGGCACGATCGCGGCCCTCTCGGTGGGTGACCATCCGGGCTACGGCATGCGGCGTGGGACGATCCTCGCAGGCGGACACGGTGCCCTGAGCCCGAGTTTCGTCGAGACGGGAACGCACGATCTCGTGTTCCTGCGGCTGCTCGCCCGATCCCTGCGCGCCCTCAGCCCCGCCCATGCCGACCTCGCGGCGGGTGCGCTCAAGCGCTATTCCGGCGATCTCGCCACCCTCGGCAAGGGTGAACTCTGGGTTACGGCCGCCTGAGAAACCGGGCGAGTCCCTTGCCGGCGGCGCTCTGCGCCGTCGGCGGAGTCATCACGTATCCGTTAGCTCGGTGCGATCCTGCTGATCGACCGTTGATCGCCCCGCCCTCATTCTCCGGGGCTCTGGACGCATAGGCCACGGCGCTGGCCGGGAAGCCCGGATCGCTCAGATCACGGCTCGCAAGGTTCGTTTCGTCGGAGACGAGACGCCGGATCGGTACGATCGCTCCGTTCGAGATATGCCGGCTAGGCGTCGCCGCGACCCGAAAACCGGTTTCTACGGTACGAGTCTCAAGATCGCCGGACCTGCGCGACTCCCAATCCTGCATTTACTTGCCAGGCCCCGCTCCCATGCAGGAGCTGCGTCGTCCCCTTGAAAGCCGGACACCGTTCTCGCGAACATCACAGTGATCATTGTTGCTGATCTGAATGATGCATAATTATTCTGATTAACAAATGGTTGTAGAAGGTGTGGAGCGGATGTCGCACCGGTGGATCTGGATCATCGGTCGCTCTGAAGGAGAAATACCCTCAGGTGCGCCAGAACACGTGGCCGATTCCCAATTCCTCACCTGAGTCTAACCTTTACCCTTCGTTGACGGCTGCTGCTGTATTCGATGGATGTTGTTGCAGGAATGCGACAGACCTCACGCCCGACCAAGCCTACAAGCGCTCAGGCTTAATGCCCATCAGGACCAGACACACAATGAAAAGACTGCTTCTCGCTACGACCGTTCTCGCCGGCCTGACTGCTGTCGCTTCGGCCGCCGACCTTCCCCGTCGCGCCGCTCCGCCGGTCTTCGTTCCGGTCCCGGTCTTCACGTGGACGGGCTTCTACGCCGGTATCAACGCCGGTTACGCTTTCGACGCCGGCAAGGAAGGCCCCAACTCCTTCCCGGTGGCGAGCCGCTTCACCGCCGCTGGCACCCCGCAGGTCGCCACGTTCAGCAAGGACAGCCAGGACGGCTTCTCCGGCGGCGCGCAGATCGGTTACAACTACCAGTTCACCCCGGGTTCGGGCGTGGTCGTCGGTATCGAAGCCGACGCCCAGTACCTCGATTTCGGCGCCAAGCGTCGTGACTCGGGCGTCGTTGCCGCTCCCGGCTTCGCCATCAACGACCCGCGTGGCCTCTCCAGCCTCGACTTCTTCGGTACCGTCCGCGGTCGCCTCGGCTACGCTTTCGACCGCACCCTCGTGTACGGCACCGGCGGCTTCGCTTACGGCGCTGGCAGCACCGACCGTAGCTTCGGCGGCTTCCAGGGCAACGACGACTTCCGCACCGGCTACGCCGTCGGCGGTGGTATCGAATACGCTCTCCCCACCGACTCGTTCTTCAACTTCTTCCGCGCTTCCGCTGTGACGCTGAAGGTCGAAGGCCTGTACGTGAACCTCGATCGCGGCACCCGCAACCAGGGCGCCTTCATCATCAACACCGCTGCCAACAACGCTGTCGTGCAGTCGATCAGCAGCGGTCGTCGCGACGACGAGTTCGCCGTCGTCCGCGCCGGCCTGAACTACAAGTTCGGCACCTACTAGGATCGTCCATAATCTCCGCGCAGTCCTCCTTGAGGGCTGCGCGGCTCAGGATCGTCCATACGAAAAACCCGGCCTCGCGGCCGGGTTTTTTGCGTTGGTATGGGTTCGTCGCACAGTGACGGGGAAGCGGTGCTTCCCCTGTCTCATGCCAGACCTCGATCAGCCCGCCTCAGCCCGCACTCGGCATCAGATGTCGAGCACGGCCTCGTCGGCGAAGGCAGCGCGTTCGGAGATGAAGGCGAAACGGGCTTCGGGCTTGTTGCCCATCAGCCGCTCCACGGCGTCGCCCGTGGAGACGCGCGCCTCGTCGAGGACCGCGACGCGCAGAAGGGTGCGCTTCTTCGGGTCCATGGTCGTCTCCTTCAACTGCGCCGGCATCATCTCGCCGAGCCCCTTGAAGCGGCTGATCTCGACCTTGGCACCCTTGAACGTGGTCTTGATGACCCGCTCCTTATCGGCATCGTCACGGGCATAGGCCGTCTTCGCGCCGTGCTGGAGGCGGTAGAGCGGCGGGATCGCGAGGTAGAGATGACCCTTGTCGATGAGCTTGGGCATCTGGCGATAGAAGAAGGTGATCAGCAGGGATGCGATATGGGCGCCGTCGACATCGGCGTCGGTCATGATGATGACCTTCTCGTAGCGAAGATCCTCGCCCTTGTAGCTGTTGCCCGTGCCGCAACCGAGCGCCTGGGTCAGGTCGGAGATGAGCTGGTTGGCGCCCATCTTGTCGCGACTGGCCGAGGCCACGTTGAGGATCTTGCCGCGCAGGGGCAGGATCGCCTGGCTGGCGCGGTCGCGCGCCTGCTTTGCCGAGCCGCCGGCGGAATCGCCCTCGACGATGAAGATTTCCGAGCCGGCCGTACCGGCCTTGGAGCAATCGGCGAGCTTGCCCGGCAGACGTAGCTTGCGGGTCGCGGATTTGCGCGCGACCTCTTTCTCTTGGCGTCGGCGCAGGCGCTCCTCGGCCCGGTCGATCACCCAGTCGAGAAGTTTGTTGGCCTGGGCCGGGGAGGCGGCGAGCCAATGGTCGAACGCGTCGCGGATCGCCGTCTCGACAATCCTCGAGGCTTCCACGGTGGCGAGCTTGTCCTTGGTCTGGCCCTGGAATTCCGGCTCGCGGATGAAGACGGAGAGCATCGAGGCGCAGGTCGCCATGACGTCATCCGTTGTGACGGAGGTCATGCGCTTAGCCTGGCCGACGCGTTCGGCATGTTCGCGCAGCGCCCGCAGCAGGGCGACGCGCAGGCCGCTTTCATGCGTGCCACCCTCGGCGGTGGGGATGGTGTTGCAATAGGAGTGCGAGACCCCGTCCTCCACCACCATCCAGGCGACGGCCCATTCGAGGGAGCCATGGCCGCCGGGCTTCGTCACCTTGCCGGCGAAAACCGCATCGGTAACGAGTTCCTTGCCCTCGAGATCGCGGGCGAGATAATCGCGCAGGCCGCCGGGGAAGCGGTGCACGGTCTCTGCCGGAACGTCGTCCATCCCCTCGATCAGGGACGGCGCGCAACGCCAGCGGATTTCGACGCCGCCGAACAGGTAGGCCTTGGACCGGGCCATCTTGAACAGCCGGCGCGGATCGAATTTCAGAGCTCCGAAGATCTCGGCATCGGGATGGAAGCGCACCCGGGTGCCGCGACGGTTCTGCACCCGGCCGACCTCCACCAGAGGCCCCTGCACGTGGCCGCGCGAGAACGTCTGGCGGTACAGGGTCTGGCTGCGGGCGACCTCGACCTCGAGGCTGTCCGAGAGGGCATTGACCACGGAGATGCCGACGCCATGAAGGCCGCCCGAGGTCTCGTAGACCTTCGAGTCGAATTTTCCGCCGGCGTGCAGCGTCGTCATGATCACTTCGAGGGCGGATTTGCCGGGGAATTTCGGATGCGGGTCCACCGGGATACCGCGTCCATTATCGGTGATGACGAGGTGGCCCGTCGCCTCCAGTTCCACCTCGATGTAGCTGGCATGGCCGGCCACAGCCTCGTCCATGGAATTGTCGATCACCTCGGCGAAGAGATGGTGCAGGGCGCGTTCGTCGGTGCCGCCGATATACATGCCCGGCCGGCGCCGGACGGGCTCCAGCCCCTCCAGCACTTCGATCGACGAGGCGTCGTAGCCGGCCTCGGCTGTTTCGATGGGCGCCTTGTCGAGGGGCGCCCGGGCGGCCGAGGAAGCCTTGGCACCGCGAACCGGCGCCTGGCCGCCTGCGAACAGATCGCTCGGCCGGCCGACGGCGGGGGCCGCAACGGCCTGGCGTGAGGTCTCGCGCTGAGTCATGTGCCAACCATACAGGAACGAAACGGAAACGTGAAGCGCCGCCATGAGGGCGCGGGAGGTCTCTCCCCGTGTTCCTGCACAGCTTGCGCCGATTCCCTTAACGCTGTGTCGTCTGGATTTCGGAGGGACCGGCGCGGTCGCTGCGCCCTGCCCTTTCCCCGGTCGCTATCCGTACCCCTGCTGGCACTCTGAAGGAGTTGCGGCGCAATGGGGGCGAGTTCCACGACGCCGGTTCGACAGGGCCGCCATTCAGCGGCGACGGAGGGGGATCCAGTGTCCAGCTGGAAAGGCCGAGCGGTCAGCTTCCTACCCGGCCGCCCCCGCGCTTCGTGATGGCGACGATGGCCGGGCGGGGCGGCATCGCATCGTCGAAATCCGGCCACCGGGTCGAGGGTGCCTCGAACGTGGCGGGGGCGGCCTTCGGATCCTCCTCGTCGGCCTCGCCGGGATGCTGGACGGCGACGAAGAACGTGGTGTCGTCCGGTGTGAAGTAGGGGCCGCACATCTCCGCGCCGTTGGGCACCCGGAAGAAGTGCTTGCCGGTTCCCCGTCCCTGCCCGTCCGTCTCCATGGCCCAGATTCCGTCGTTCCGGCCCGTCTTCGATGGCGAGTTCCCGTCGGTGGCGACCCAGAGCCGACCCTGTCCGTCGACCGAGCAATTGTCCGGCATGCCGAACCAGCCGTCCTTCGTCGTCGCGGAGGAGAAGGTGGCGCCGACCGTAGCGATGGAGGGATCGCCGCATTTGACGAGGATCTCCCAGGCGAAGCCCGGTGCCGCATGGTCGCCCTCGTCGGGGGTCAGCTCCACGATGTGGCCGAAGCGGTTGTCGGGCCTCGGATTGGCGGCGTTCACCTCGTCGGGTTTGCGTTTCACGTTGTTGGTGAGCATGACATAGACCTTGCCGGTCTTCGGATTGGCCTCGACGTCTTCCGGGCGATCCATCTTGGTGGCGCCGAGGAGGTCGGCGGCACGCCGTGCCTCGATGACCACGTCGGCCTGGGAGCGGAACCCGTTCTCCGTCGTCAGGGGGCCTTGTCCGAAGACCAGCGGCATCCAGGCGCCGCGTCCGTCGGCATCGAACCGGGCGACGTGGAGCGTGCCGGAATCCAGGATATCGCGGTTGGTCTGCCGGTCGGCGAGATTTACGGCCGCGTCCGTCACGAACTTGTAGACGTAGTCGAAACGCTCGTCGTCGCCCTGGTAGACCACGTAGCGGCCGCTCTTCGAGACGATGCCGGCGGCGCCTTCGTGCTTGAACCGGCCCATGGCGGTGCGCTTCGTCGGGACGGAGGCGGGATCGAACGGGTCGATCTCCACGACCCAGCCGAAGCGGTTCGGCTCGTTCGGCTCTTTGGACAGGTCGAACCGCTCATGGAAGCGGCCCCAGGCATAGGCATTGCCTGGTAGGCCGAGGCGCTTGTGATTGGCCGCCTCCCCCGAGCCCTCGGCGAGTGTGCCTGAGAAGTAGTAGTTGATGTTCTCCTCGCAGGTGAGCCACGTCCCCCAGGGGGTGGTTCCGCCGGCGCAGTTGTTGATCATCCCCTTCACCGTACGGCCCGCAGGATCGGCCGTCGTCTTCAGCCGGTCGGAGCCTGCGGCGGGACCGGACAAAGTCATCACCGTCTCCGCGGTGATGCGCCGGGCGTGAGGCGAGTTCGGCACCACGGCCCATTTGCCGTCCGTTCGCTTCACCTCGATCACCGATCCGCCATGGGCGGCCATCTCGATATCGACGAGCTCGCGGTTCATGCCCTTGAACGCAACAGTCTTGATATCCTGGCGGCCGAAGCCGGGGAACATCAGCTCCTCGTTGGTGTATTCGTGATTGACCACGAGAAGTCCGTGCGCCGCCGGATCGGCGGCGCCGGGCATCGGGAAATAACCGACGAAGTCGTTGTTGTAGCCGAATTGCCGGGCCTGGGCCTCCGCCGACTGGTTCCGCGGATCGAAAGCAGGCGCGCCAGGCAGAACTGGATCGCCCCAGCGGATCAGGATGTCGGCATCGTGCCCCTCGGCCACGTGATGGTGGGTGTCCGAACCCGCTTCGATCTCCTTGAACGGGAACGGCGTCGCCCGTCCCTGCGCCGCCGCAGCCGGGGCGGCCGCGAGCGCGCGGGGCGTCACCACCGCCGCGATGGCGCCGACCCCGAGGAGACCGCGCAGCAGATCGCGCCGGTCGAACCGCGCGGCGACCACATCGCCGAACGTGGCGTTGCCGCTCGTATTCGTGCCTGCATCCTCGCCGTCTTCGGCGGCCTGCGAGCGGGTGCGCAGCGGCTCGGTCATGGTGGAACTCGTCCTGTGACTTAGGTGACAGAATCCTAGGAGCCGGACATGGCGGGGCGATGACGGGTCGGATTGGGAACCAATCTCTGGTTTGTGCGTTTCCGCACATAGAGCCGATCGGTGGGAGAGCGACATGGCGCCGTCTGCAGCCTTGAGAATGGTGCGCCACGACGATCTCATCCGCGCGTCGCAGGCTGCGGGTCGTGCCTTCTCGCCGATCGAGGACGGAGCCGACGATGGATCGACGGCATCCTCCAAATTTCTTGCTCTCTCGGCGGTGTCTCTTGCGGGCTTCCTCGCGAGCTTCGGAGCCTTCCTCTTCTTCGTCTGAGGGCAGCGCAGCCCTAAAGGTCGAGGGAGCCGTCTGCTCGCCGACGAAGCTATGCCTGGCTCAAGCCGACCGAACCATCATATCGCAAGGAAAACAGCCTGCCGAAGGGTGAGAGGGTAGTCTTTGACCCGACCCTTCAGCCTCCTGCCTCGCCAATCGTCGGCTCAGCTTTTCAGGCCGCCACGGACCCGGTAGCCAGCCCTCCGAAGCGGCGGTCGCGATTGCGGTAGGCGGCGAGAGCTTCTTCGAGGTCTCCGGCATCGAAATCAGGCCAATGGCGGCGGGTGAAGTGAAGCTCGGCGTAGGCGCTCTCCCAGAGCAGGAAATCGGAAAGCCGCTGCTCGCCGCTGGTGCGGATCACGAGATCGACCTCGGGGACACAGGCATCGCCCGTCACCAGGGCCGAGAAAGCGGTGCGGGTCATGCCGGGATTGCTGGCGCTGGCGAGCGCGGCGGCGAGAATGGCATCGCGGGCGGAGTAATCGACGGCGATCCGCAGATGCAGGGCTTTCCCCTCGAGCGTTGCGGCCTCGGCTCGGCCGATGGCGGCGGCGAGTCCCTCGGGCAAGCGGTCGCGCCGGCCGATCACGCTGAGACGTACGCCGCTTTCGACCAAACGGGCGATCTCGTTGCGCAGGTAGAGCCGGAGCAGCCCCATCAGGGCGGAGACCTCCGCCTCCGGACGTCTCCAGTTGTCGCAAGAGAAGGCATAAAGGGTGAGGGTGCCGATGGCTTGTTTCGGCGCCGCCTCCACGACCCGGCGGATCGCCTCGACGCCTTCCTTGTGACCGAGCGCGCGGGGCAGTCCGCGCCCCGAGGCCCAGCGTCCGTTGCCATCCATGATGATGCCCACATGCAGGCCGGGCGTCTGTTCGCTTTGCATCGCAGAGTTCCTTGGCAAAAAAAAGACGGAGCCTGGCCGTCAGGCCGGACGCGCGACGAGGGGGAGGCCCGCGCTCTCGGCCGCCATCTCGGCGGCCTTGGCGGCGTCCCGCACCACCTGTTCGAGGACGGCGAGGTAATCGAGGAAGCGAGTCCGGCCGGTCGGTGTCAGATGGCAGGTCGTCAGCGGTCGGGTGCCACCATGGCTCTTGCCCTGCCCTTTCCTGATCTCGACGAAGCCGGCCTCCTGCAACACTTGGAGGTGACGGTTGAGATTACCGTCCGTGAGGCCGCAGAGTTGCTTAAGGTCGCCGAAGGCCAGCCCCTTTGGAGCCGCCATCAGCGAGGTGAGGAGGCCGAGCCGGGCCTTCTCGTGAATGACCCGGTCGAGGCCGTCATACGCGAAGGGAGCATCACGCATCACTTTCCTCCCGGGCGCGGTAGAGGATCATGGCCATCAGAAACTGGCCGACGGCGAAAGGCAGTCCCATGGTCCAGGGCGAGAGGACGCGGTCGGCGCTCGCCAGCATGAGCACGGCGAGGCCCGCCACCATGTACCAGGCGCCCGGCAGCGCGATGCCTTTCGGAAGGGACCGCACCGAGGCGAAGAGCCCGAGGCTCACTAGCATCTGCCACAGCCCCGGCAGCATCCACAGGGATTCCGGCGAGACCTGTACCAAGACCAGGGCGAGGCAGGCGCCCGCCGCGCCGGCGGGCAGGAACTGCTCCACCGCGTTCACGATCGCCGTGTCGGTGAGCCCCGCATGGTCGCGACGCGAACGGGCTCGCATCTCGGCGCCGATCAGGCCGGCGGAGGCCAGGGCGGCGGCGATCCAGCCGCCTAGGAACAGTAGCGGCTGTCCGGTCGGGTCGTCGAGCCAGACATGCTGCGCCAGGGCGGTGCCGAGGGCGAGGACGCCCGTGGCCGCGATGGCGGAGGGTCCGAACCCGCAGAAGGCGTCGCCGCGGGCGAGTTGCGCGCGGATCGCCACGATATCGGCGAGGGCTCTATCGAGATCGGACATCCGATACTCCCGGATCAACTTTGTATCGCAAAGTAAGCTGATCCTGCGCCTGTCCGCAAGTGCCGTCAGGCACGTGGAATCAGCGGGTGCGGAGCTCTGTCACTCCTGTGCCAGTCGCTCGGCCAGGGCCGGCGACAGGCCGATGCTCTCGATGGACGGCGCCGGCTGGCCCGGCGGCAAGCCGCAGATCGCGGCGGCGAGGACCGCACGGGTCCCTACTTCCACCGAGCATAGGACGGGCACCGGCACATGCGGCTGGATGCGTTCGGCGAGGCCGGCAAGCGCCGCTCCGCCGAGGATCACCACATCCGCCCCGTCGCGGATGGCGCAGGTGGTGCAGGCGGCGGCCAGATCCGCCAGGGCCGCCTCGGGGTCCCGTGCGATGCGGTCTCCCGTGGGGGCAATGGTGCGGATGGCGGCGAGCTTGTCGGAGAGGCCGATGCTCGCCACGAACTCCTCCAGCATCGGTCCCCATAGGGCGCCCCCGGTGACGATGGCGAAGCGCCCTCCCCGCGCCGTGGCGGCGAGGCACGAGGCCTCGGCCATGCCGACCACCGGCAGCGGGGATATCTCGCGCAGGCCTCCGAGTCCCGGATCTCCGAAACAGGCGAGGTAGACCGCGTCGCAGCCCTCGGCGTGCTCGGCCAGCGCGTCGAGGGCGGCATGGGCCGCGATCGCCGAAGCGGCCCGGCTGGTGATGTAGCGGGCACCGAAGCGCCCGGTGACCGCCACGATCTCGACGGCGTCGCCCGCCACTCGCCGCGCATGCGCGGCGACCAGATCGGTGACGGATTCGGTCGTGTTGGGGTTGATCAGCAGGATGCGCAAAGGGAATCGGTCTCCGGTCAGGCCTTGGCCGCGGCGGCCCTCTTACGCATCAGGACGACATAGATCGAGAAGCCCAGGGCCACGCCGATGAACCAGCTGAAATTCGCCACGCTTCCCAGGGCCGGGATGACGGCGCAGAGCACCGGCACCAGGGCGGAGGGAATGACGCTGTAGATCGCGGCGCGATTGTATCCGCCATCGTACCAGTAAGTTCCGGTCGGGCTCATCGTGTAGAGGTCGTCCACCACGACATGCTGCTTCCGCACGATGAAGAAGTCGGCGATCAGGATGCCGAAGAGCGGACCGATGAAGGCGCCGAGGATGTCGAGCGTGTAATGGATCACGGCCGGGTTGTTGTAGAGGTTCCACGGAGTGATGAAGATCGAGGCCACGGCCGCGATCATCCCGCCCATGCGCCAGCTGATATGCTGCGGAGCCACGTTCGAGAAATCGAAGGCCGGGGAGACGAAGTTCGCCACGATGTTGATGCCGATCGTCGCCGTCATGAAGGTGAAGGCGCCGAGCACCACCGCGTAGGTGTTGTCGATCTTACTCACCGTCTCCACCGGATCGATGATGAGGTGGCCGAAGACCGGCAAGGTCGAAGAGGTGGTGATGACGGTGAGCAGCGAGAAACCGATGAAGTTCACCGGCAGGCCCCAGAAGTTACCGGCCTTCACCGCGGGAAATGACTTTCCGTAGCGTGAGAAGTCGCCGAAATTCAGCATCGGCCCGGAGAAGTACGAGACGACCAGGGCGACCGCATTGAGCATCACCGGCAGGGCGTCCCAGCCCCGGTACTTCACCTCGCCGAGGGTGAGGCCGACATTCGCCACGCCGGCCTTGGCCACGAGGTAGACCGCCAGGGCGATCATCACGACGTAGACGGCGGGGCCGGCCCAATCGATGAATTTGCGGATCGCCTCCATCCCGCGCCAGAACACCAGGGCCTGGATCACCCAAAGGGCCATGAAGGCCGCCCAGCCGAGGCTGGACAGGCCGGCGAAGCCGAACTGGGTCACCTCGGCATAGGGTTTCAGCTCCGGGTAGAAGCGCAAGGCGACGATCATGAAGGCGCTGGAGGCGAGGTAGGTCTGGATGCCGTACCAGGCGACGGCGATGAGGCCCCGGATGATGGCGGGGATGTTGGCGCCCTTCACGCCGAAGGAGGCCCGGCAGATCACCGGATAGGGCGTGCCCGTGACCTGGCTCGGCTTGGCCACGAGGTTGCAGAAGAATTGCACGATGAGGATGCCGACGAGCAGCGAGACCAGCACCTGCCAGCTCACGAGGCCGAGGGAGAACAGGCTGCCCGCCGTGATGTAGCCGCCGACGCTGTGGACGTCCGACATCCAGAAGGCGAAAAAGTTGTAGGTGCCCCAGCTCTGTTTCCTGAGCGGGGCCAGATCCTCGTTGGTGAGGCGATCGTCGTAGCCGGGTTTGATCACCACATCCGCATGGGAATCGGGAACTGCACCTCCGGACGCGGCCGGCTCGGTGATCGAGGCGCTATGTGACATGAGTTCGTCCCCCTTCGTGTGAGGGCCGAAGCCCATGTCCTACCGGCGCTCGCTCAAGCAGGGCGTGTGCCAGCTTGACAGTACCCCCGACTCTTCGGCTTCTCGTTCGCAGACGCCGTATGCACCGGATAAACGACGGTGCTTTGCCCGTGGTCGATTGACAAGACACCTCAAGGCTCTAAGTGTCCCGCAACGCGTGTGCGCGGCTGGTCCTGTATTCGAACGACCCTTTTCGAACGGACCGCGGAGCCTAGCCCACGACGATCTTCTCCGCGCGGATCGTTACGAGTTCCTGCGCGCAACGGTTCACATCAGCATATGTCTTTTGCCGACCTCGGATTGAGCGACAAGGTCCTCCAGGCCGTCACGGCCGCGGGCTACACGGACCCGACACCGATCCAGGCTCAAGCCATCCCGCATGTTCTGGCGCGCCGTGACGTCCTTGGTATCGCCCAGACAGGGACGGGTAAGACCGCCGCCTTCACCTTGCCGATGCTCACCCTGCTCGAGAATGGACGGGCACGGGCGCGCATGCCGCGCACGCTGATCCTTGAGCCGACCCGCGAACTCGCGGCCCAGGTGGTCGAGAATTTCGACCGCTACGGCGTCAACCACAAGCTCAACGTGGCCCTGATCATCGGGGGCGTGTCCTTCGCCGAGCAGGATGCCAAGCTGATGCGCGGCGCCGACGTTCTGATCGCGACACCGGGCCGCCTGCTCGACCATTTCGAGCGCGGCAAGCTGCTGCTCACCGGGGTCGAGCTCCTGGTCATCGACGAGGCGGACCGGATGCTCGACATGGGCTTCATTCCCGATATCGAGCGCATCGTGAAGATGGTGCCGTTCACGCGCCAGACCCTGTTCTTCTCCGCGACGATGCCGCCCGAGATCGAGCGGCTGGCTGACGTGTTCCTGCATAACCCGCAGCGGATCGAGGTGGCGCGCCCCGCCTCCACCGCGACGACGATCGTGCAGAAATTGGTCGCCGCAGGGTCGGAGGGGCACGAGAAGCGCGATCTCCTGCGCCGTCTCATCCGCGGTGAGGCCGAACTCAACAACGGCATCATCTTCTGCAACCGCAAGCGCGACGTGGCGCTGCTGCAGAAGTCGCTGGCGAGCCACGGTTTCAACGTCGCGGCCCTTCACGGCGACATGGATCAGCGCGCGCGCACGGTCGCCCTCGATGGATTCCGCTCCGGTGAAGTTCCGCTGCTGGTTGCGAGCGACGTCGCGGCTCGCGGCCTCGACATTCCCGCGGTGAGCCACGTCTTCAATTTCGACGTGCCGCATCACCCGGAAGACTACGTGCACCGGATCGGGCGTACGGGCCGTGCCGGTCGCGCCGGGCATGCCTTCACCCTGGTCACCCGCTCCGACGAACGGTCGGTGACCGCGATCGAGAGCCTGATCGGCCAGCCGATCCCCTGGGCTGAGGGCGATCTCGGCACCTTGGCCGAGCCCTCGCCGGTGGTGGTCGAGGAAGAGACCCGCACACGTCATCGCGGACGCAGCGGGGATTCCGCTCGGCGCTCACGCGGTGGCGAGGGCGGAAGATCCGAGGGAAGCAAGTCCGAGAACGGCAAGTCCGAAAGCGGCAAGCCCGAGAATGGTAAGTCGGAAGGCGGCAAGTCGGAAAGCCGGCGCTCATCACGCGAGCGCCAGCCCTCGCGGCGTTCCGAGCCCGCACAGGTCGATGCCGTGGCCGAGTCCCCCACGCCCGAGGCAATCGTCCAGGCTCCGCGCCGGCGCGAGCCTTCTCGTCCGCCGCAAGAGGCTCGCAACCCTGATCCACGCGGTCAAGATTCCCGCCGAGGCTCGTCGGACCGCGGCCGCGACGAACGCCGTCCGTCACCCCGTCGCAGAGACGATGAGGATGGCGATACGCCGCTCGGTCTCGGCGAGCATGTGCCCGCCTTCCTCCTGCGCCCGGCCGTGATCAAAAAGTCGAGCTAACGCGCCGAGCCACAAATTGTTCCCTGCCCTTTTAACTGCATCTCCACCATCAGTGGGGTAACGGGAACATCTCGTCATTCAGCATCCTGAATGCCGGTTCGGGAAGCAGGCGGGTTGATGAGCCACGGAAGCTACGGTGACAGGGAGCGAACCTTCGCACTGTCCGACCGCGCCAACGTGCTGATGCGGGATTACGGCTCCTCGGCGACCCCCCAGGCCTATTCCGTCTGGTATGCCTACGTGTCCGGCACCCAGCCGCTGATGAACGACGCGATCAAGAGGCTGACCACGGAGAATGGCAGCCTCTCCGATTCCGATGTGGATTCCCTCTACGAGACGTATGTCGACAGTCGCCGTCTTGTCGCCGCCACCGAGCGGATGAACGCGAACATGCTGGCCGAAATCGAGGGCATCATGGAGGTGATGGACCTCTCCCTCGGATCGACCGCGCAGTATGGCGCGTCACTTCAGGCGTTATCGCGCGATCTCGACGTCTCGGACCAGAACCGCGCCCGCGTCCGTGAGATCGTCACGACGCTCGTGGCGACGACCCGGGAGATCACCGCCAATAACCGTACGCTCGAAGCCCGCATGCGCGAGAGTCGCAGCGAGATCGAGACCCTGCGCGAGACGCTGGAGGCGACGCGGCTGGAGAGCCTCACCGATCCGCTTACCGGGCTGTCTAACCGCAAGCATTTCGAGGAGAGTCTGCGCAAGATGGTCGAGGCCGCGGCGAACCAGGCGGTTCCCTGTAGCCTGATCGTCATCGACGTCGATTTCTTCAAGCGCTTCAACGACGTCTATGGCCACCTCACGGGCGATCAAGTGCTGCGCCTCGTCGCCATCGTCATGCGCGAGCACCTGAAGGCTCGCGTCACCCTCGCGCGTTTCGGCGGCGAGGAGTTCGGTATTCTCCTGCCCGAAACCGACCGGAACGCGGCTGTCGCCATCGGAGAGAAGGTCCGTGCAAGCGTGATGGGGCGTGAACTGGTGAAGCGGACCACGGGGGAGTCCCTCGGCAAGGTGACGATCTCCCTCGGAGTTGCGACCTCGCGACCGGGGGACACAGCCGTGTCGCTCCTCGAACGCGCCGACCAATGCATGTTCATGGCCAAGCGCGACGGCCGCAACCGGACCGTGGACGATTCCCGCGTCGCCTTGGACGTGCTCACCGCCGTCGCATGAAGGCCGAGCCGGTTATGCCGGCCGGACCCTCGCGTCCCGGCCAACCCGGCCTCAGGCCGAGGCGCGCAGCACTTCGGGATTGGCCGGCGTGATCGCGACGGATTCGCCGCAGCCGCAAGACGAGGTCTGGTTCGGGTTGTTGAACACGAACTGGGACGACAGCTTGGTCGTCTTGAAGTCCATCTCGGTGCCGAGGAGGAACAGGACCGCCTTCGGGTCGACGAAGACCGTCACCCCACGATCCTCCACCATGTCCTCGCCGGGGTTGCGCCCTTCCGCATATTCCATCGTGTAGGACATGCCGGCGCAGCCGCCGTTCTTGACGCCGACGCGGAGGCCCGCGATCGGCTTGTCCGCATCCGCGATGATGGCCTTGATCCGGTCCGCCGCCGCATCCGTCAGCGACAGGACCTTGAAATTCTTGAGCATGAGATCTCTCCGGCAGCCGGGTTCAAGGCCCGGGCGGTTGAGGATGGCAGTACGCCGTTAAGATAAGGATGGCGAAGGCTGCGGTCCACTGCCGTGGGACGCAGCAAGGCCTGCATGGGTATGATATCGTTCGCACTGCGAGGCTGAGGGAGCGATGGCGGACGCGGGGCGGAGGACCATGACCCCGGAAGAGTTCTTCGATTGGCAAAGCGGTCAGGACGAACTCTACGAACTCGTCGACGGCCACCCGGTGCCGCGGCACCGGATGATGACGGGGGCGAGCATGCAGCACGACCGGGCGACGGTGAACATCATCATCAGCCTCGGCAATCAGCTCCGCGGCAAGCCATGCCGTCCGATGACAGCCGATATTGCCATCCGCACCAGCATCAAAGGTTTGCGTCGTCCAGACGTGATGGTCGAGTACGCGACGCTGGTGCCCGATACCTACGAGGTGCGGGAGCCGAAGCTCGTGGTCGAGGTGGCTTCGCCCTCAACCACCTCCATCGATCAGACCCGCAAGGTGGAAGAATACAAGCGGCATCCGACCCTCGCGTACATCCTCCTCGTCGAGACCCTGAAGCCGCAGGCTTTGCTCTACGCGCGTGAGGGGGATTCCTGGGAGATAGAGACCTTCGAAGGTGTGGAGGCCGTCATCGCCCTCCCGGCGATCGGTGCCGCATTGGCACTGCCAGACATCTATGACGGGCTGAGCTTCCCGCGGCGCCGGGATCTCGCCGCCGAAGAACCGCCCCTCTGAACCGCGCTACCACATATCGAGGGCGACGCGGGCCTCGTCGGACATCCGGCTCTGGTCCCACGGCGGATCGAACACCATCGTGACGCTGCAGGACTGAATACCCGGCACGGCGGCGACTGCCGTCTCGACCCAGCCCGGCATCTCGCCGGCCACCGGACAGCCGGGGGCCGTCAGGGTCATGTCGATGGTGACCGTGCGGTCATCGGCGATGTCGACCTTGTAGATCAGGCCGAGCTCGTAGATGTCCGCCGGGATCTCGGGATCGTAGACGCTCTTCAAAGCGGCGACGATATCGTCGGTAAGGCGGTCGAGTTCCTCCGGCGGGATCGCCGAGGCGCTGGCGATGGCGGGGGTATTGGCCCCTCCGGTGATGGCTGCGTCGCTCATGGTTGGTTCCTTACGTGAACATCATCTCGGCCTTGGCCAAGGCCTCGGCAAGCGCATCCACTTCGTCACGGGTATTATACAGGCCGAACGACGCGCGACAGGTGGAGGTCGCGCCGAATCGCGTCAGCAACGGCATGGCGCAATGGGTGCCGGCCCGGATGGCGACGCCGTAGCGGTCGATCACCGTGGCGATGTCGTGGGCATGGGCCCCCTTCATCTCGAAGGCGATGACGCCGCCCTTGCCCTTGGCGGTGCCGATCATCCGCAGTGAGTTCATCGCGCCGAGGCGCTCCTGGGCATAGGCCAGGAGGGACGCTTCGTGCGCCGCGATCCGGTCGCGCCCGACCCCCATCATGAATTCCAGCGCCGCGCCGAGGCCCACCGCCTCGATGATCGCGGGGGTTCCGGCCTCGAAGCGATGCGGCGGATCGTTATAGGTGATCGCGTCCTGGCTCACCGTGCGGATCATCTCGCCGCCACCCTGATAGGGGGGCAGGCGCTCCAGCCATTCCTTCTTGCCGTAGAGCACGCCGATACCGGTGGGGCCGTAGACCTTGTGACCGGTGAAGACGAAGAAGTCGCAATCGAGCGCCTTCACGTCGATGGGTTGGTGGACCGCGCTCTGCGCCCCGTCGAGGAGCACCGGCACCCCGTGCGCATGGGCGATGCGGACGATCTCGGCCGCCGGCGTCACCGTGCCGAGCACGTTCGACATCTGGGTGATCGCCACCATCCTGGTGCGGGGCGTGAACAGCTTCTCGTATTCCTCGACGAGGAAGTTGCCCTCGTCGTCCACCGGCGCCCATTTGATCACCGCACCGCGCCGTTCGCGCAGAAAGTGCCAGGGCACGATGTTGGAATGGTGCTCCATGATCGAGAGGATGATCTCGTCCCCCTCCCCGATCTGGCCGAGCAGCCCCATGGACGAGGCCACGAGGTTGTAGGCTTCCGTGGCGTTGCGGGTGAAGATGATCTCGTCGGTGGAGTCGGCGTTGAGGAATTGCCGCGTGGTCTCGCGCGCGCCTTCGAACCCTTCGGTCGCCGCATTCGCCATGAAATGCAGGCCGCGATGGACGTTGGCGTAGCCGGTCTCCATGCAATTCACCATGGCGTCGATGACTGCGCGCGGCTTCTGCGACGAGGCCGCGTTGTCGAGATAGACCAGCGGCCGGCCATAGACTTTTTGGGCCAGAATCGGGAATTCGGCCCGGATCGCCTCGACGTCGTAGGGAGTATTCAGAACGGGTGCGTTCATGGCGATACCTGTTGGGTGTCCGGCGCGCGCAACCCTTCCCCCCGGTGCGAGGGGAAGGGGCCTGTCGGAATGCGATCAGCCGCGCGCCGCGAGCCACGCCTCGACGGTTCCGACCAGAGCCTCTCGCGCGCCCTCGTGGCTGACCGACTCGATGGCGGCTCCCAGGAAGGCCTGGACCAGCAGGCTCTCGGCCTGGGCCTTCGGCAGTCCGCGCTGCATCAGGTAGAACAGCAGATCTTCATCGAGCGCGCCGCAGGTGGCACCGTGACCGCAGGCGACGTCGTCGGCGAAGATCTCGAGCTCGGGCTTGTTCATCATCTGGCCCTCGTCGGACAGGATGAGACAGGCCGACATCATCTTGCCGTCGGTCTGTTGGGCCGCCTGCTGGACGATGATCTTGCCTTGGAACACGCCCGTGGCCTCGCCATCCACCACGGTCTTGAACAGCTCGCGGCTGACGCCGCCGGTGGCGGCATGGTCGGCCAGGAAGGTGGTGTCGGCGAGTTGCTTGCCGTTGAGCATGGCCGCGCCGTTCACCACCGCGCGGGCATCGGCCCCGGCGAAGTTCAGGTAGACCTGATGCCGGGAGAGCACCGCGCCCACCACGACGTTCACGGTTTCCACCGCGGCCTCGGCCCCGAGCTTCACGGATAGCGTCGACAAGGCCACGGCGTCGCGGCCCTCCGCGTTCAGGCGCGCATGCCGGAAGGTGGCATTATCGGCCACCACCACGTCCATGGCATCGTTGGGCTGGTAGGAGATACCGTCCGGCCCCTCATGGCTCTCCAGCACGAGCGCTTCCGCGCCCTCGCCCAGCGTCACGAGCACGCGGGTGGCGGTCGAGTAGGCTTCCGTGCCGGTGCCGATGAAGCGCAGGTGCAGCGGCGTCTCGACCTTGGCGCCGGCCTCCACGCTGATCAACGCGCCATCCGCCAGGAAGGCGGTGTTGAGTTGGTAGATCGGGTTCTCGGAGGCCTGACGAACGGGCGTCAGTTTCTCCAGAAGCGCGTTCCCGACGGTCAGCGCCTCGTTGAGCGGAGTCACGGTGATGCCGGCCGGGATGCGGCCGAGATCCGACTGGTCGGCGATCAGGTGGCCGTTCACGAAGGTGAGGCGCACGGCCTCGATCCCGGCAAAGCCCTTCGCCTCTTCGACCGCCGCCTTGGCGGTGTCGGATGAGGGCATCTCGGCCGGGTGAGCGGCATCGCGAAACGCCGAGCGCAGATCGGTGTATTTGAACGCCTCGACCCGGCGGGTCGGCAGGCCCACCGCCTCGAAATAGCGGAAGGCCTCCTCGCGGGCGATGGACACGCCCGTGGGGTATTTCATCTTCGTGGCTTCGAAGAGTTTCGACAGGGCGGTCTCGGCCGCCGTGCGGAGCGGGGTGATGTCGGCCATGATCAGGCGGCCTCGCCCGTGCGGTACTCGGCGTAGCCGGAAGCCTCGAGCGCCTTGGCGAGGTCCTTGTCGCCCGACTTCACGATCTGGCCCTGCGACATCACGTGGACCACGTCCGGCACGATGTAGTCGAGCAGGCGCTGGTAGTGGGTGATGACGAGGAACGAGCGGCCTTGTGCGCGCAGCGCGTTCACGCCGCCGGAGACGATGCGAAGGGCGTCGATGTCGAGGCCGGAATCGGTCTCGTCGAGCACGCAGAATTTCGGCTCCAGCAGAGCCATCTGCAGGATCTCCATGCGCTTCTTCTCGCCGCCGGAGAAGCCGACGTTGAGGGCGCGCTTGAGCATCTCCTTGTTGATCTCGAGCTTCTCGGCAGCAGCATTCACCTTGCGGATGAAGTCGGGGGTGGAGAGTTCGCCCTCGCCGCGCGCCCGGCGCTGGGCGTTCAGCGTCGCCTTGAGGAAGGTCATGGTGCCGACGCCCGGGATTTCCAGCGGGTACTGGAAGGCCAGGAACACACCGGAGGCGGCGCGCTCGTCGGGGCTCATCTCGAGGATGTTCACGCCGTCGAGCAGGATCTCGCCGTCGAGGACCTCATAATCCTCCTTGCCGGCGATGACGTAGGACAGGGTCGACTTGCCCGAGCCGTTGGGCCCCATGATGGCGGCGACTTCGCCGTCCTTCACGGTGAGGTTGAGACCGTTGAGGATCTGCTTGTCCTCGATGGCGACGGTCAGGTTCTTGATTTCGATCATTGCAGCAAAGTCCGTTCTAAAACTTGAAACGCGGAGCGACCCTTTCCCATCCGAGGAGAGGGGCGTGCCTACGGAGCGGGCGGATCGGTACGAAGTCCCGCAAGAGGGGGCGAGCCCTCCGGGTCGCGCGCACCCCTCATCCGGCCCGCTTCGCGGGCCACCTTCTCCCGCAGAGGGGAGAAGGGAAAAACCGCCCTACCCCACCGAGCCTTCGAGGCTGATCGAGATCAGCTTCTGGGCCTCCACGGCGAACTCCATCGGCAGCTGCTGCAGCACGTCGCGGACGAAGCCGTTGACGATGAGCGCGGTCGCCTCCTCGTTGGAGAGGCCGCGCTGCTGGCAGTAGAACATCTGGTCTTCCGAGATCTTCGAGGTGGTGGCCTCGTGCTCGAACTGCGCGGAAGAGTTCTTCGACTCGATATACGGCACGGTGTGCGCGCCGCACTGGTCGCCGATGAGGAGCGAGTCGCAGTTGGTGAAGTTGCGCGCGCCCGTCGCCTTCCGGTGCGCCGAGACGAGGCCCCGGTAGGTGTTCTGCGAACGGCCCGCCGAGATACCCTTCGAGATGATCCGGCTCGTCGTGTTCTTGCCGAGATGGATCATCTTGGTGCCGGAATCGACCTGCTGCATGCCGTTCGACACCGCGATCGAGTAGAACTCGCCACGGGAATTGTCGCCGCGCAGGATGCAGGACGGGTACTTCCAGGTGATCGCCGAGCCGGTCTCGACCTGGGTCCACGAGATCTTCGAGTTGGCACCTCGGCAATCGCCACGCTTGGTGACGAAGTTGTAGATGCCGCCCTTGCCCTCGTTGTCGCCCGGATACCAGTTCTGGACCGTCGAGTACTTGATCTCGGCGTCATCGAGAGCGACGAGTTCGACCACGGCGGCGTGAAGCTGATTGTCGTCGCGCTTCGGGGCGGTGCAGCCCTCGAGATACGAGACGTATGAGCCCTTGTCGGCGATGATCAGCGTGCGCTCGAACTGGCCTGTGTCGCGCTCGTTGATGCGGAAATAGGTCGAGAGCTCCATCGGGCAGCGCACGCCCGGCGGGATGTAGACGAACGAGCCGTCGGAGAACACGGCGGAGTTCAGGGTCGCGAAGAAGTTGTCGGTCACGGGCACGACCGAGCCGAGATACTTCCGCACCAGGTCCGGGTATTCGCGGATGGCTTCCGAGATCGGCATGAAGATCACGCCGGCCTTCGACAATTCGGCCTTGAAGGTGGTGGCCACCGAGACCGAGTCGAACACCGCGTCGACGGCGACCCGGCGCTCGGGGGCGATGCCCTCCAGCACCTCGACCTCGCGCAGGGGAATGCCGAGCTTCTCGTAGGTCTTCAGGATTTCGGGGTCGATCTCGTCGAGAGACATCGCCGCCGGGCGCTTGGGGGCGGCGTAATAGTAGATGTCCTTGTAATCGACCTTGTCATAGGAGACTCGCGCCCAGTCGGGCTCCTGCATGGTCTGCCAGCGCTTGTAGGCGTCGAGGCGCCAGGCCAGCATCCATTCGGGCTCGTCCTTCTTGGCCGAGATGAAGCGGATCACGTCCTCGGAGATGCCCTTGGCGGACTTCTCCATCTCGATCGTGGTCTCGAACCCGTACTTGTACTGGTCGAGGTCGATCGAGCGGACCCGGTCGATGGTTTCCTGCACTGCAGGCATTGCACGTCTCCTGACCTACACCGGCGTCAAGGGCCGGGGGTTTTCGCGAGAGGATGGCTTGGGATGGGCGGCGCTTCAGGCCGCCTGCCCTCGCCGTTGATATAGGGTCCCCACCAGCCGTTCGAAGGCCGTGAGGAAGCGTGAGCGGTCGCTTTCCGCGCTGTTCCAGCCGAAACTGACGCGGAGCGCCCCCGCAGCCAGCGCGGGGCTCACGCCCATGGCGGCCAGGACCGTCGAGCGGGCGACCTTGCCCGACGAGCAAGCCGACCCGGACGAGAGGGCGATTCCGGCGAGATCCAGCGCCATCAGCGCCGTTGCCGCATCGAGTCCCGGCACGGCGAAGCACAGGGTATTGGGGAGCCTTGGCGCACCGCTCCCGAAGACGACGGCATCCGGGGCGATGCGACGAAGGGCGGCTTCCGTCCCGTCCCGGAGGCCGGCATTGATGCCGGCCAGATGCACACGAGCGATTCGCGCCGCTTCGCCGAGGCCGACGAGACCCGGCAGGTTCTCGGTTCCGCAGCGCTGCCGCGATTCCTGGCCGCCGCCCCGGATGAAAGCCCGATCCAGCGCGACGCCTTCGGCGAGCACGATCGCGCCGGTGCCCTTCGGCGCGGCGAATTTGTGCCCGGACAGGGTGAGGGCATCGAGGCCGAGCCCCGCAAAATCGAGAGGGATCTTCCCCACCGTCTGCACGGCGTCGCTATGGACGAGGGCACGGCCATGCGCTTTGGCCAGGGCGACGATCTCGGCGAGGGGCTGGACCACGCCGGTCTCGTTGTTGGCCGCATGGACGGAGACCAGCACCGATTCGTCGCGTGCTCGCTCCAGGGCCTGCTTCAGTGCGGCCAAGTCGATCAGGCCGGAGGGGTGAACCGGTACGATCTCCACCGATCCGGGCGCGAAGCGGTGTCCCGCCCCGACGCAGGCATGCTCGGTGGCGCTCATCAGGAGACGTGTCGGCGCCGCGGCTCCGGTCCTGATCAGAGCGCCCGACAGGACTGCATTCGCCGCCTCGGTGCCGCCGCTGGTGAAGATGACGCGGCCCTGGCCAGCGCCGATCAGGGCGGCGACCTGGTCGCGCGCGGCCTCCAACGCAGCCTTGGCGGCACGGCCCTCGTGATGGATCGACGAGGGGTTGCCGGGCAGTTCCAGCGCGCGCGCGACCGCTACCGCCACCTCCGGACGAACCGGAGATGTCGCGTTGTGGTCGAGATAGGCTCGCGAAATAGTCATGCGTTGGTCAAGGCCCGAACCCACATTTCCTTGCTTTTGCCCCCCGTCATCATGCTAAGGCCCCGGCACCACACGTCTTCGCCAAGCGCCGAGCCTCGAGGGGCGACCGATCCCAAGTCTCTGGAAACGAGTCAGTTTAGAATTATTCTAATCACCTAGAATTATTCTAAGAGCGTTTTTAAGAGTGCGGCGCTCCGAGTCAAGGCGCGTTGGCCGACAGGATGGGTTGCTTTCAGCGAGCGGCGCCAGGAGTTTTGGAAAGACCATGCCCGAAGTCATCTTCACCGGACCCGCCGGCCGTCTCGAGGGGCGCTACCAGGCACCCAAGAAGAAGGGCGCGCCGATCGCGATCGTGCTGCATCCGCATCCCCAGTTTGGGGGGACGATGAACAATCAGATCGTGTACAATCTTTTCTATACCTTCGCCAATCGCGGCTTCGCGGCGCTCCGCTTCAATTTCCGCGGCGTCGGCCGCAGCCAGGGCAACTTCGACCATGGCACGGGTGAATTGTCCGATGCGGCCTCGGCGCTCGACTGGGTGCAGTCGGTCAATCCCGAGGCGCGGGCCTGCTGGATCGCCGGCGTCTCGTTCGGCTCGTGGATCGGCATGCAGCTTCTCATGCGCCGCCCCGAAATCGAGGGCTTCATCTCGATCGCGGCCATGGCCAACCGCTACGACTTCACCTTCCTGGCCCCCTGCCCGTCCTCCGGCCTGTTCGTGCACGGCTCCGAGGACCGCGTGGCTCCGGCCCGCGAGGTGATGCCGGTCATCGAGAAGGTGAAGGTGCAGAAGGGCGTCATCATCGAGCATCAGGTGGTCGAGGGCGCCAACCACTTCTTCGACGGCAAGGTCGACGAGCTGACCCAGACGGTCGACACCTATCTCGACAAGAGGCTCGGCCCGAAAGAGCAGGTAGGGTGAGACAAACGGACGGGATCGATCCGTCGCCAGCGATTCTTCTTTAAAAAAAGCCGGCGTGGCGCCAAGCTCCGCCGGCTTTTTTCGATCGGAGGAACGTCATGCCCGGCAATCGGCCGAGACATGCCGGGCTTCGCCTAACCCTTGATCAAGGCGGTGAAATCCGACCATTGCTCGACACGGAAGGCCCTGATGTCGCGCACGGATCGGGGAAACCAGCTCAGCCCCTTCAGGGCCGTGATGGCCGAGAACAGCTTAGCCAGATCCTCGTCCTTGCTGGTGTAGAGACTTCCTTGCACCCAGTCGAAACCATGCCCGGAAAGCGTGGTGCGGATGTCAGTATAGGCTTGCGACACGCCTTTGGGATGATGGATCTGAGCCTCTGCGACCACGAGATCGAACGCAATGGCGAACATCAGCGCTCTCTGGGATCGTCCAAGACGTCAGCGAGTCGATAATTGATCTCCTCGCTGGTCTCCAGCACGCGAACGCGCACGATCCGATCGCCATCCGCAGGCGTATCGCCCACACTGACGATCTCGTAGACGGGACCGACCTGGCCGAACCGCCGCCACGTCCCGACGAGGCCCTGCAGGTTTGGAAGTGAAACAGGTGCCATATTGTTCATGGCGTCATCCTACAGCTTTTTGCGGACCGTCCAACGGGAAGAGCAGGCCCCGAGTCAGGCCCCCGCCGTCTTTGCGTGAATCACCGGCACTGCCGGCGCGCCTTCCCATTCCGAATGGCCCGGGATCGATTCGCCCTTCATCACGATGGTGAGCGGGCGCAGGCGGGCGTAATCGCCGACCTTGGTGTCGTAGAGGACCGTCGAGAAGGCCCCTACCGAAACGCCCTTGCCCACCACCACGCGGCCGACCTTCATGATCCGGTCCTCGTAGAGATGCGTCTGCAGGGCCGAGGTCCGGTTGATCACCGAATAGTCGCCGATGGTGACGCAGTCGAACTCGGTGATGTCGGTGGTGAGCATGCAGACGCCAGAGCCGATCTTCGCGCCGAACAGGCGCAGCATCCAGGGCAGGAACGGCGTGCCGACCAGGTGCTCCAGCAGAACCTTGCCGGCCAAGCCCCAGTACAGCACGGCCACCGCCTCGGTGCGCATGGCCCACCATGACCACATCGGCTGCATGCCGGGCTGGTAGGCCCCCATGAGCAGCCATTTCACCCCGATCACCGTGAAGGACTGGATGAAGGCGATGGCGACGCTGACGACGACGAAGCTGACGGCGAGGCCGGTCCAGTCCTGGGCCAGGATGGCGGGGTAGAAGTAGAAGTCGATAGCCGAGATCGCGAGGGTGATGAACAGCATCGGCGAGAACGAGGTGGAGAAGGCCTCGAAGATGCCACGCCGGAGCTTCGGCCCGATGCCGGGCTCGTAGGTCTGCGCGTTGGAGCCGAGATCGACCTTCTGGCGCGAGGGGAGTTTGATGGGCGGCGAGCCGAACCAGGTATCCCCCGGCGCCATCAGGTCGTTGGCGGGCGGCTTCGACTTGATGCCCACCAGCATGTCGTCGGGGATCACGGCGCCCGGTGGCACCACCGCGTCGTTGCCGACGAAGACGCGGGCCCCGGTGCTCACGGGATGCATGTGCATCCAGCCCCGGCGGATTTCCTCCTCACCGAACACGACCTCGTCGGCGATGAAGTTGCGCGCGCCGACATCCGCCAGATCGTAGCGTCCGGCGAGGTTGGTGGAGATCTCCGCCCCCTGCCCCATCCGCGCGCCCATCAGCCGGTACCAGGCCCGCATGTAGACGGTGGCGAAGAGAGAGGAGAGTGTCTCCAGCGTCACCTCGGCGGCGAGCGCCACGGCCCATTTGCGCAGGTAGAATCCGCTATGCACCGAGTAGGTGCCGGACGAGACCCGCGGCAGCACCAGCCAGCGGATGCCGGCGATGAGGAGCACCGTGCCCGCCGTCATCAGCATGGCGGTGGGCCAGGTCAGCAGCGGCAGATACCAGTGGTAGTCGATATCGGTGATGTCGCTGAGCGAATCGCTGAGCTGGTCGAAGATGTAGAAGGCCGGGAAGATCGGCAGCAGCCCCACGGCCGGGATAGCGGCGAGCAGGAAGGCGTAGACGGCGAGGAAGCCGGCGCGCCGGCGGGGCGAGGCCCGGGCGGCCTCGGGCAGCACGGAGGGGTCGGCCATGCCGACCTTGCGCCCGGGTGAGCCGTCCCATTGCTCGGCGCGTTCCACCACCGTGCCGGTGGGGATCGTGGTGAGATCGGCGATCTCGGCAAAATCGCCGATCGTCGTGTCCGGGCCGATGACGCAGGACGTGCCGATGGCCACATCGGCGCCGATGCTGACGGTGCCGATGATGAGTTCGTCGCCCACCACTTCGGCATTGGCGATGACGAGGCGGCCGCCGAGGGAGGCCCCTTCTCCGACGCTGAGCAGGTCGGGCGCGCCGACCTCGATATCGGAGATGAGGGCATCGGCACCGATCTTCGCGCCGAGGAGTCGCAGGTAGATGGCGATGGCGGGCGAACCCTGGAGCCATTTCACGTGGACGAGCGGGGTCAGCCGCTGCGTCAGCCACCAGCGGTAATAATAGACGCCCCAGAGGGGGTAGCGGCCGGGCTTGGTCCGCCCGAGGATCAGCCATTTGGCGCTGATCGCGATGCAGGCGGTGACGGCGTTGATGCCGATATAAACCAGCAGCAGCACAGCGATCTCGCCGAAGAAGCCGAGCGAACCGCCTGTGAGCAGCAGGTAGGTGACGAAGATGCCGAGCCATTGCGAGGTGGCGAGCGCAATGACGAATGGCAGGGCGATGGCCTGCGCGGTCCCGCAGAGGATGCGGCGCAGGAGCGGCGGCGCCACGAATCCGAGGTCGCGCACCGCCATCTGGGTGCCGACGCCGCCGGTGCGCTCGATCAGCGCTTCCGACATGGCCCGGAGGGTGCGCCGGGTATAGACGTCCTGCAGGGTGATGGCCGCGAGGGCGGGTGCCTCGCGCACGGCGCCGACGAACCGGGCCGCGAGCAGCGAGTGGCCGCCGAGATCGGCGAAGAAATCGGCCTCGAACGGGATCGGCTGGTTGCCGAAAACCTGCTTGGCGGCGGCCAGCATCGCCGCTTCGGTCTCGTTGTTGGGCAGCTCCTGCTCGCCCGACAGGTCGGCGACGGTGAGGGTCGCGATGCGCAAAGCCTTGCGATCGACCTTGCCCGAGGTCAGGCGCGGCAGCACCTCCACCACCTCGAAATGCCCCGGCACCATGTAGGGCGGCATTTGTTCGGCGAGGGTGTGGCGCAGGGCGGCCTTGTCGAATTCCGTTCCCCGCTCGGGGATCAAGAAGGCGACGAGGCGGTCGACGCCATCGTCCTGGCGCAGGACCACCGCCGCCTGATTGATACCGGCCTGTGCCTGGATGCGGGATTCGATCTCGCCGAGCTCCACCCGGAATCCGCGGATCTTGACCTGGTCGTCGATGCGACCGTGGAAGACGATCCGCCCCTGCGCATTGAGGGAGACCGCATCGCCCGACCGGTAGAGTACCGGGTCGGTCCCGTCGGAGGGGAACGGGTTCGCGACGAATTTCTCCGCCGTCAGCTCGGGCCGCTGGAGATAGCCGGCCGCCACGCCGGGGCCGCCGATGAGGAGTTCGCCCTGCTGGCCGGGGCCGAGCAGGTCCAGGCTCTCGCTTGCGACGTAGACGGAATAGTTCGGGATCGGGCCGCCGATCGTGACGGGTTCGCCCGGCCGCATCTCGGCCGCGGTGGCGACCACAGTGGCCTCGGTCGGACCGTAGGTGTTGAACAGCTTCCGCGATCCCGTGGCCCAGCGGGCGACCAGGGGCTCCGGCAAGGCCTCGCCGCCCAGCAGCACGAGGCGGACGCTCGGCAGCGTCTGTGACAGCATGGCGAGCAGCGTCGGCACCGTGTCGAGCACGGTGACGCGGTTCCGTGTCAGGATGTCGGGCAGCGCCTCGACATCGCCCATCATGGCCGGGCTGGCGACGAACAGCGTCGCGCCGACCAGATAGGGAACCCAGATCTCCTCCATGGAGAGATCGAACGCCACCGAGGCGCCCTGGAACACCACATCGTCGGGCCGCATCCCGTAGAGCGCGTTCCCCGAGCGCAGGAAGTGGCAGATGTTGGCGTGGCTGATGACGATGCCTTTCGGCACCCCGGTCGAGCCGGACGTGTAGATCAGGTAGGCGGGATGCGCGGGGGTCAGGCCGGCACCGCGCGGGTCGGGACGGGGCGCATCCGACGGCACTTCGGCGAGAAGCGCCTCCGGGGTCAGGGCCGGCTTGGCCGCCGGCGCCTGGGGCGCGAGGGCGGGCGAGACCAGGAGCAGCTTCGCCTCCGCATCGTCTAGGCAGACGGCGACGCGATCGGCCGGTGCCTCGGCGTCGAAGGGCAGCCAGGCCGCTCCCGACATCGTGATCCCGATCTGGCTGATCAGCAGGTCGGGTCCCCGCGCCATCCAGAGTCCGACGACGTCGCCGGGGCCGATTCCGCGATGCGCGAGGCCGCGGGCGATGGCGCCCGCGCGAGTCTCGACCTCGGCATAGGAGAAGGCGGGATGACGGCCGGCCGCGTCCCGGCTCGCGCCGTCGATGATGGCGGGATGGTCCGGGCGCAGGCGGGCGCTGTCGGAAAAGACTTCTCCCAGAACCTCGTCCCGGATGAGGTCCGGGCGGCTCTCCCCGCGTAGTACGGCCTTACGCTCCGGCGCTCCGCCGCCGCTATGCGACCCGGTCTCGCCCCATTCGGCCTTGTCCACAAACGACTCCGCCCGAGGCCGGGTCGTCTCGGCGAGACTGCTCATCCGATGCTCCGCTGCCGGCCCCGCCGCTGCGAGGCCGTCCTTTTGACCGGGTTAGGCGCCCGGATCGTGCCGAAAACGCGGCGCCCCGATGTGGTCGCGCCCTCTAGCACGTTTGCCGAGCCGCCTAGAACTGGTCTTCACGGAGAAAGCACGTCAGGCCCAGTGCCAGCGGGCCCGGTCCAGGACGAGGACGCTGCCCTGGCGGATCGCCATCCGGGGTGCTTCGCGGATGCTGGCATAGCCTAGGATCACCAGGATCGCGCGGGCGACGCCGCCATGAGCGACGATGACCGCCGGCCGCTGCAACTCGGCGATCGCCGGTCTCACCCGCTCCACCAGCATGGCGTAGCTTTCGCCATGCTCGCCGGGCGGGCGGTAGCCCCAACGGTCGCGGTCCCGCGCCAGGGCGCTGCCGCTGTCACGCCGACGGATCTCGGCCCAGGTCGAGCCTTCCCAGGTGCCGAAGTTGATTTCCTTCAGCCGAGCATCGACGGCGTAGTCCTGCGGTGCGAGGTCGAGGCGGGCCCGGAGGACTTCCATCGTCTGCCGTGTGCGCTGGAGCGGGCTCGCGACGAACCGGGCCTCGCTGAGGCTGTCGCCCGCTACGGCTTTCAGGCGCTCGGCCACGCTTTCCGCCTGGCCCAGGCCGGTGGCATTGAGGGGCACGTCGCGCTGGCCCTGGAGTCGGCCGGCCGCGTTCCAGTCGGTCTGGCCGTGCCGGATGAAATACACCGTCATGCGCGCCGGCCGGCCATGGCGGCGTGCCGCGCTGCCCCGGAACGGCCAAGGCCGCGGATCGTTGTCGCGCTCAAGGTTGCTCCACGCGTTACGGGCATCGGCGGGTCGCCTTCCCGGAGAGGCGGCTCGCCCATGCGGTGCCCGCTGCATCGATTGAATATCGTATAAGGTGAGTTGTGATCATGTCGAAGAAGCGCGGCAAGCGGCATTCGGGCCAATCGGACGACATGGGTCGACATAAACCCAAGCCGCCGGCCCGCCGGCCCGAATCGGACAAGCCGCCCTCCTCCGCCGCCTGGGCTCGTTCGGCGATGCGGTATCCCGACCGCGCGAGCCCGATCGACACGGCCTCCATCGCCTCCTGCGCCGCGGCGGGCATCGTCACGGTTCAGCCGGGCGAGCCATTGGATCTGGCCGCGATCGACGCCGATGCCGATGGCGGGCTCGACAAGGAGGCGTCCAAACAGGCGCTCCTCGTCGAGCATGGCCGCATCCAGGCACTGCAGGAGCGGCTCTATGCCGAACATCGGCGCAGCCTCCTCGTGGTGCTTCAAGCTATCGATACCGGTGGCAAGGACGGCACCATCCGCTCGGTCTTCGAGGGGGTGAACCCGCAAGGGTGCCGGGTGTGGTCGTTCAAGGTCCCGAGCGCAGAGGAGCGCGACCACGACTTTCTCTGGCGCTACCACGCCAAGGTGCCGGGGCGCGGCATGATCGGCGTGTTCAACCGCAGCCATTACGAAGACGTGCTCGTGGTGCGGGTGAAATCCCTGGAGCCGGAGGACGTATGGCGGCCGCGCTACGACCTCATCAACGATTTCGAGCGGATGCTGACCCTGTCGGGCGTCACCGTGCTGAAGTTCTTCCTGCATATTTCGAAGGACGAGCAGAAGGAGCGCCTGGAGGCACGGATCGCCGACCCCGAGAAGCATTGGAAATTCGATGCGGCCGACCTCGTCGAGCGCCAATCCTGGGACGCCTATCAGAGCGCCTTCACGGATGCCTTGAGCCGGTGCTCCACCCCGCACGCGCCCTGGCACGTGGTGCCGGCCAACCGCAAATGGTACCGCAACCTCCTCGTCGCCCGCACCATCGCCAACACCCTGGAGGCGATGGACCCGCGCTATCCGGACGCTCAGCCGGGCATCGCCGAGCTGACTGTGCCGGATTGAGGGGGGACGATGCTGCTGCGTGGCCTCATCCGGTAATGATCACCAGCACCGATGCCGGTGCGCTGCCGAGGCGGCGGAGACGGTGCGGCAGGCCGCCATCGTAGGTGGCGCAGTCGCCGATACCGAGGATGACGCTGCGGTCCGCCACGACAAGTTCAACCTCCCCTGCCAGGACATAAGCGATCTCCTGGCCGCCATGGGTAGGACGATCCTCGGTGAGGAACGTCTCGCCCGGTTCGACCATGTACAGGGCGGCGGCCCGTCCCGCCTCGGCCGGCAGCAGAGCGTGAACCGCATAACCGGCGTCACGGGTCGTGATCCTGGCCCCGGCGCGCGCGACGATCACGTCGTCTGCGGCGGCCTTCTCCCCGAACAGTTCGGACATGCTCGCCCCGAGCCCCATCGCGATGGCCTCCAACGTGGCCAGGGATGGAGCCTTCTGGCCGCGCTCGATGCGCGACAGGTGGCCCTTGTGGACCCCGACGCGGGCGGCAAGGGCATCGAGGGTGAGATGGCTGCGGCGTCGAAGCGCCCGGATGCGTTGTGCGACCGACATGCCCCCACATGACCGGCTTTCACCGGGTCGGCAACGCGATGTGCCGTTGACAAATCGAAGGCCGAGGGACAACGAAGGATTCATGAGACAACAAGTTGTCTCATGGTTTGTCGTAGGTGATTTCGGTGGGGTGACCATGCGTGTGACGATCGAGGCCGTGCTGGTGGGGCGGGTCGCGCCTCTGGCTTCGACCGGGAAGCCCAGTGGCATCGATAAGTCGGCCTCGGCCGGCCCTGTGCGGATCGGGTCCGAGGGGCTGGACGGCGACGAGCATGCGGATCGTCGTAACCATGGCGGGCCGGAGAAGGCCGTCCATCACTATCCCCTCGATCATGCTCCGGCCTGGCGAGCCGACCTTCCCGGAGCGCCAGCCCTGCTCGAGCGGCCGGGTGCTTTCGGCGAAAATCTCTCGACCCACGGGCTCACCGAGGCCGACATCTGCATCGGTGACCTTTGGCGCGCCGGTACCGCCCTGCTCCAGGTGAGCCAGGCCCGTCAGCCGTGCTGGAAGCTGAACGCCCGGTTTGGCGTGACCGACATGGCCGTGCGCGTGCAGAAGACCGGGCGGACCGGCTGGTATTACCGCATCATCGAGACTGGCACGGTCAGGGCGGGAGACGATCTCGCGCTGGTGGAACGGGCGCACCCGGACTGGCCGCTGTCGCGGCTGCTGCGGGTCTTCTATGTCGACCGGCTCGATCGGGCGGCGCTGGCTGAGATCGCCGCCCTGCCGTCCCTGTCGACGTCCTGGCGAACCCTTGCCGCACGACGCCTCGACAAGGGGCAGGTGGAAGATTGGAAACCCCGGCTGCAGGGAGACGCAAGCACCGCCTGACCCTCTCGAGCGCTTGCCCGCGATGGCCGCATGCGCTTCGACTGGCCCCGCATCTTCGGCGAAGGCGGCCCCATGCTCACCGTCCGTAACATCTCCTCCACCGGGTATCGGTCCCTCAGGCGTATCGGCTTCCCGGTGGATGCTCTCTCCGTGTTCATCGGTGGCAACGGTGTCGGCAAGACCAACCTCTACCGGGCGCTCGAACGCCTGCAGGCCGCCGCCGCCGGCACGCTGGTGCGTGATCTCGCGGCGGAAGGCGGGATGGACTCGGTCGTCTGGGCCGGACCACGCAGCGGCAAGGGGCCGGTGCGGGTGGGATGGTCCGTCGAGCTCGGCGACGAGGCTGCGTCCGTCGCCTACGGATACGAGATCGAGGTCGGTCTGGTGCCCCAGTCGGAGGACGGCCCCAGGGGAGCGGCCTTCCGGCTCGAACCGCAGATCAAGCGGGAGCGGCTCACCGTCCTGTCGGGCCGGCGGCCGGCGGTCATGCTCGAGCGTGACGGGCCTTCCGGCTTCGTGCGCGGCGATGACGGCCGCAAGCGCTCGCTCGGCTCGAGTCTCCTCGCCACCGAAACCGCGCTCGCGGCACTTCAGGACGCGGTGGCGTTTCCCGAACTGCATCTCGTTCGGCATGCGCTACTGGATTGGCGCTTCCACCACGATTTCCGCACCGACGCGGCCTCGGCCCTGCGCCGACCCTGCCTCGCCGTCACCACGCCGACCCTGTCGTCGGACGGATCCGACCTCGCTGCCGTCTTCGCTACCCTCCGGCACATCCGCGAGGACAGTGTCGATCTCGACGGGGCGGTGGCCGATGCCTTCCCCGGCGCGCGCCTCGTCATCCCGTCGCCCGGCCGCGAGGCGAGCTTCGGGATGGTCTTTCCCGATTACCCCAAGCGCGTGTTCGAGGCCGCCGAACTGTCGGACGGGACGCTTCGCTACCTCGCCCTCGCCGGGGCCCTCCTCGCCTACCGGCTCCCGCCCTTCATCGCCCTCAACGAGCCGGAGACGAGCCTCCACCCGGACCTGCTCGAGCCCCTGGCACGGATGATCGTGACCGCGTCGCGTCGCACACAGGTCTGGCTGGTGACCCATTCGGAGCGGCTGGCCGACGCTCTCAGGGAGCAGAGCAGCGTGTCGCCCCGCCGGGTGGTCAAGCGGGAGGGGGCGACCTGGATCGAAGGGCTCAAGCTGTCGGGAGAGTTCGCGGAAGCCGACGACGCTTGACGGGGGCTCTCAAGCGCAGCTGGTCATGCCCTGTCGCCGTGGTCGGGCCGCCAGCGCCGGAGAGATCCCGGCAGCGACCGCATCATCGCCCCGCCGATCCTATCGGCATGGCGCTGGTAGAGGATACCGAGGCCGATCAGGCCGAGACCGATGAGCGACAGCGCGAAGGGGAAGAGCAGGGAGTCGCTGAAGACCCGGCTCGCCAGATCGCCGAGATAGAGCGCCACGCCGATGGCGCCGAACACCGCGTAGATCCGCCGAGACAGGAAGATGGCGAGACCGATGAGCGCGACGTTCAACAGGGCGTAGAGCGCCTTCGCCACCTCGCTGTCGGAGAATTGCCACGTCACCGCGCCCCAAAAGGTGAGGATGCCTGCAACATGGAGCCAGAACGCGTAATCTGCCCGCTTCTGGCGCAGGTCCACGGCCCCGGCGAAGGCGATGAGGCCGAGTCCGAACCAGAGCGAGATCGTCCGGCGGGTTTCCCAGTCGAGATCCGGCCCCGTGGCCCAGAGGCCGATATCCATCGACAGGAACCATAGGGATACCGCCGCGATCACCGTGATGAAACCGAAGCGCGTAGCACGCAGGGCGATGGCCGAGGTCAGGAGCGTCGCCGCTTCCATGGGCACCCAGCCGCCCTTGATCCAGGCGAAGACGTCGCGATAGGCGCCCGGCCGGCCCTGCTCGCCCCAACCCCAGCTCTCCTGCAGGCCGTAGACGGCGAGCGGCGTCATGGCGACGGCGCAGGCGATGAGGAGGCCGCCGGGGACCGGCAGATCGTGCGCGATGCGAAGGTGCCGCCCGGCGGCGACGAAGGCGGCGGCGTAGATCAGGGCGGTGGCGGTGAGGGCCGGTCCGCCCATCAGCCCGAAGGCTAGGGTCGAGAACAGGCCCATCGCCCCGATGACCACCAGGGCGCCGGCATACCAGAGCACATGGGTGAGATCGAAGGCCGCGCCGCGGCCCGGCTGCGCGGCGTAGAAGGCGGCGAGCGCGCGTGCCTGTTGGGCGGTGATGATCCCGGCGGAGGCCGCGTCATCGAAGTCAGGGCTAGTCTTCACGATGACGGGGCCTCGGCGGAAAGCGGCCCCGGAACGGGTCGGTGTTCCGCCCTAATCGCCCGGGGCGGACGGCGCGAAGCGCTCGCGGCCCACCTCACTCCTTGCTGTCGAGCCTCAGATCCGGGGCGTCCGGGTTCTTCATGCCGACCACGTGGTAGCCGGCATCCACATGGAGGATCTCGCCCGTCATGCCGCGCGACATGTCGGAGATGAGATAGGACGCGGTCTCGCCGACCTCCTCGATCGTCACCGTGCGCCGCAGGGGCGCATTGTACTCGTTCCACTTGAGGATGTAGCGGAAGTCGCCGATGCCGGAGGCGGCGAGCGTCTTGATCGGCCCCGCCGAAATGGCGTTGACGCGGATCTTCGAGGGGCCGAGATCGGCCGCGAGATAGCGCACGGAGGCTTCCAGCGCCGCCTTGGCGACGCCCATGACGTTGTAATGCGGCATCCACTTCTCGGCGCCGTAATAGGTCAGGGTCAGGAGCGAGCCGCCATTGGGCATCAGCTTCTCGGCCCGCTGGGCCACCGCGGTGAACGAGTAGCAGGAGATCATCAGCGACTTGGTGAAGTTCGCCTCCGAGGTCTCGACATAGCGGCCGGTCAGCTCGTCCTTGTCGGAGAAAGCGATGCAATGGACGACGAAGTCGATCCCCTGCGGGAAGACGCGACCGGCCTCCGCGAAGACGGCGTCGATGGAAGCGCCGTCGGTGACGTCGCAATGGCCCACCACATGGGCATCGAGCTCGCGCGCCAGCGGCTCGACCCGCTTCTTCAGCGCATCGCCCTGGTAGCTGAAGGCGAGCTTGGCGCCATGCGCATGGGCGCTCTTGGCGATGCCCCAGGCGATGGACCGGTTGTTGGCGACACCGAGCACCAGACCGCATTTCCCGGCGAGCAGGCCGCCGACGTGATCGTGTACCGGGTTCGTATCCGCCATGGGTCACCTGAGCGAGAGGCCGTCGCGCGCCGGAGCGGACCCGTCCGGACCTGGGGGGAAGCGCTCGCGCCGAGGCATCCTTAGCGGAGGTGCGCCGGTGACGGAAGTCCGGGCCTACGCCTGTCCAGTGCCGGTGCGGGCCGCTCGACGCGCATTGGCATAGGCGATGAGGTTCTCGTCCTCGCTCGCGGGCAGCGAGATCGCTGTGGTGGCGAACAGATCGCCGCGGGTACCATCCTTCTTCGGCAGGCCCTTGCCCTTCAGGCGGAAGGTCCGGCCCGAACTCGTCATGGCCGGAACACGCATCTCGACCGCGCCGGTGAGGGTGGGCACGCGGATCGGGCCGCCGAGGATCGCATCCTCGAGGGCAAGGTCGACGGAGGTGCGCAGATCCGCCCCCTCCACGGTGAAGCGCGGATGCGGCAGGATGCGGATGGTCAGCAGGGCGTCGCCCGGCGAGGAGCGTGGGCCGCCCGGGTTGCCGAGCCCGCGCAGGCGGATGGTCTGCCCGTCCACGACGCCTTTGGGGATCACCACGTCCACGTCGCGTGAGCCCAGCGAGATCCGCAGCTTCTCCTCGCTCGCCACCTGTTCGAGGGTCACGGAGAGTTCGGCGGCGAGATCTTCGCCTTTCATCGGTCCCCTCGCGCCCGGACCGCCACCGGCACCGCCCCGGAACGTGTCGCCGAACAGGTGCGAGAAGATATCCTCGCCGATCCCGCCGCCACCGGCCCGGCTGCGCGCGGCGCTCTCGAAGTCGAAGCCCGCGGAGCGGGCGCCGCCCGGGCCACCACCGAAGCCGCCGAACCCATCGAAGCCGGATGGCGCACGAGGCCTGCCGTCGGAGTCGATCTCGCCACGATCGAACTGGGCGCGCTTGGTCGCGTCGCCGAGGATCTCGTAGGCGCTGTTAGCCTCCGAGAAACGGTCCTTGGCCTTGGCATCGTTCTTGTTGGTGTCGGGGTGGTAGGCCTTGGCGAGCTTGCGATAGGCCTTCTTGATGTCGGCCTCGCTGGCGCCCTTGGCCACACCCAGCACGTCGTAGGGATTGCGCATCGTCTGTTATCGGTCTCGGTGCCGCACGGGGCCGGGCTCATGCCCGCTCCCTGTCGAAATCTTCCGCTATGTGGAATGGCTGTTGCTTCTTTGCAACGGTCGTTCGACAGGATTCGACGGTTCGATCCAGGCGTCAACCCATGGGTCCGCCGGACGATCCCTGGCGGCGGACGATCTTGCCCCTACCCTTTCGCTTTCGCCATGCGGACGCGGGTCAATTCCCACTCTCCCCCCGAAGGCTTGCACCCGGTGCCGCGAACGAAGCGGCTGCGGACAGGGGCGATGACCGAGGCGAGGAAGTCGCGGCAGATCAGCTCGTTGGCCACATAGGGAAGTCCCGTCGGGCTGATCGATCCACGCAGGGACGAATCCGGGTTGTCCCATTTCACCGGACGGCCGTTGCCCTGTGGATCGAGGGCCACCGCCAGAGCCGCATGGGCCCGGCGCCAATCCTCGTCGCTCATCTCGTTGCCGAAGCTCTTCGGGCGCTTGTCGATGCTTCCCGTGACCAGGGGCTCCGGGACAGTCACTTCCGGTTCCGCCTTGCTCTCACTTTGGAAAGTGAGGATTGGAATGCCGCAGCCGGCGAGCGACAAGGCCACCGCCACGCTCCCCGACATCAGCATGGCGGTGCATCGGACGCGGGCGAAGCAGGGTGCGGCGCCGTCACGGGTGACGGCGGGTAGGGCTTTACTCTCGCTCCGACGCATTACACCTGTTCTCACGACGTGACTTGAACGACGACAAATCGTGTCCCACGTCGGTGCCCCCGACCCGGATCTCACTCACAGGATTACGCCTTGGATCGGTTAAGGATCGATGAGCCGGCCCCGTCCGGCATTGTCTCACCCCCCTCGTCCCCCCTCGGGGCCGCTGGAGACTTCACGCTGTCCACAGACCCCTGGGCATTGTTCGCCACTTGGATGGGCGAGGCCGAACGCGCGGAGCCCGAGGATCCCAACGCCATGGCCCTCGCCACGGCCGGCTCCGACGGGCTGCCGGACGTACGGATGGTGCTGCTGAAGGGCGTCGATGAGCGCGGCTTCGTCTTCTATACCAATGTCGACTCGGCCAAGGGCGAGGAGCTGGCGCAGAACCCGCAGGCTGCCCTGGTCCTGCATTGGAAGAGTCTGCGCCGCCAAGTGCGCGCGCGGGGTCCGGTGAGCCATGTGTCGCTCGAGGAGGCGGATGCCTATTTCGCGAGCCGCCGCCGCGAGAGCCGACTTGGCGCCCATGCCAGCCGCCAGTCACGCCCCCTTACGGACCGTGCTACTCTGGAAGCGGAGGTTGCCGCCCTGTCGGCCCGCTACGAGGACCAGCCGGTGCCGCGCCCGGAGAACTGGACCGGGTTCCGCATCGCCCCGGTTTCGATCGAGTTCTGGCAGGACGGCCCCTACCGCCTCCATGACCGCGTCCGCTTCACCAGGGACGGCAGCGGCTGGAATGGGGCGAGGCTCTATCCCTGAGGGCCGGAGTTCCGCCGCCAGACAGGCTCCCTCGCGGTAAGAGTTTCCTGGAGCGATTCCAGTCTTGCTGCGACGCGGGATCGACCCTGGATTTCCCGGCCGCCGCGGCTTAGACCTTGGCATGGCACGGCGGGATGATCTCGGCTGTCCACCGCCTCCGAATCCTGAGGAACGGCTTTGGCCATATCGAGCAATGAACGCCGCCGCGTCATGCTGCTGACGGGCGCAAGCCGCGGAATCGGCCACGCCACGGTCAAGCGGTTTTCTGCGGCCGGATGGCGGGTGATCACCTGTTCGCGTCACGCCTTCCCGGAGAATTGTCCGTGGGAGATGGGGCCGGAGGATCACCTCCAGGTCGATCTCTCCGACCCGGAGGATACGATGCGCGGCGTCGCCGAAGTGGCCGGACGCTTGGCGGATGAGGGCGGCCTGCTCCATGCCCTGGTCAACAATGCCGGCATCTCGCCCAAGGGCGCCAATGGCGAGCGCCTCGGCGCCATCGCCACGGAATTCGGCGACTGGCGCAAGGTCTTTCAAGTCAACGTCTTCGCCCCTCTGCTCCTGGCGCGCGGCCTCTGCCAGGAACTCACCCGCGCCAAGGGTTCCATCGTCAACGTCACCTCGATCGCGGGCTCCCGCGTCCATCCGTTCGCCGGTGCGGCCTACGGCACGTCGAAGGCGGCGCTCGCCGGCCTGACCCGCGAGATGGCCAGCGATTTCGGGCCCCTCGGTGTGCGGGTGAACGCGATCTCGCCCGGCGAGATCGACACGGCGATCCTTTCGCCCGGCACCGACAAGATCGTGGCCGGCATCCCGCAGCGGCGCCTCGGCACGCCCGACGAGGTGGCCAAGGCGATCTACTTCCTCTGCACGGAGGCCTCGTCCTACGTGAACGGCGCCGAGTTGCACATCAACGGCGGCCAGCATGTCTGAGCGAGGTGCGCGCTGGGCGCTCCTCGCGGTTTCCCTTCTCGTCGCTTCGTCCCTGAGCCCGCAGCCGGTCCGAGCCGACCCGGTGGTGACGATCCTCGACCTGCCGTTCAGGGCGCGTGCCATGCGCGGCCCCGGCAGCGAGGTGTCCCTTGCGGTGGCGACCTCTGGCCTCCTTCCCCTTGCCCGTCCCAAGGGATTGAAGGGCGAGGTGGTGGAAGATGTGCCGCTGGCCGTCCTGTGGGGCGACGAGGGCGGTGCGGCGCTGACCCTCGCCGACGGCAAGGTCGCCACAACCCTGCTCGGTGTCGAGGCCATCGACGGCCTCATCGCTTCCGAGACGCCGCGCGGCGCCATTCCCGGCACCCGGCGCGCGACCCTCGGTGCGGTCAGTGCCTACCTGTCCGATTCCGTCCGTCCCAATGCCAGCGAGCCCGAACGCGCGGCCACGCTCACCATCCGCGAGCGCCAGCCGGTGGGAATGAGCGCCGACCCGAAGCCCGTGCCCATCGTGACCACCGCCGTCGCCGCCGGGGCCGGGGCGGCCTTCGCCCTGCGCCGACCGATTGCCGCCCTCGTCGATGGTAGGCCAGTCGTCGTCGCGGTGACCGCACAAAGCGGCGGATCGGCTTTGGCCATCGTGGGCAAGACCGCAGCAGCAGTAAGCAAGCCCCCGGCGGAAGCCGACGAGGCCTGGACCGTCCTTGCCCGAAGTCCCGTCCAGGAGCCGGGAGCGGGCGGGCAGGCGCTGACCCTCGCGGCGATCGGCGACGTGTCGAAAGCCGGACAGCCCCGTATCGTCGCCGTGGCGGCTCCGGACGGGGCCGGCATACTCCAGCTTTGGGCCTATGAGGGTGGAGCCCTTCGCCTGATCGGAGAGGCACCAGGCTACACCACCCTGTCCCCAGGCGAGGGCGGGGCCGATCTGTCGGCCCTTGTCGATGCCGATGGGGATGGCGTCCCGGAACTCGCTGTGCCGGTGGCGGATCGGAGCGCCCTGGCGATCCTGTCGTTGAAGGACGGCATCCGCGAGGTCAAGCGCGTTCCCCTGCCCGGCCTTGCCGCCTTTGGCGTTGCCGCCATCGGCCAAGGCACCCGCACGCGCCTGCTCGTCGGCCTTGCCGACGGCCGGGTCGCGCTCATCTCTCCGCAACCGTGAATCGGCGAGCCTCATGAGCGATACAGCGAGCGAGGACGGCTCAGAGGGGCGACTTTTCCCGACACGTCCCTTTGTCGGCGCGTCCATCGCCGTCATCCGCGACGGACGGGTCTTGCTGGCCGCCAGGGCCAACGAGCCCCTTCGCGGAGTCTGGACGCTTCCCGGCGGGCTGGTGGAGCCCGGTGAGACCCTGGCGCAGGCCGCCCTGCGCGAACTGAGCGAAGAGGTCGGCGTCTCGGCCGTGGTCGTTCGCTCCCTGACCCCCACGGAAATCATCCTGAAGGGCGAGGACGGACGCGTGCGCCATCATTACGTCGTCCATCCCCATGCCGCCCTCTGGGCAAGCGGCGAGCCGGCTCCCGGTCCCGAAGCTCTCGGCGTGCGCTGGGCTCTTCCCGAGGAGCTCGCGGATCTCGCCACCACGCCGGGATTGCGGGACACGGTGGACGAGGCCTTTGCGCAGGTCGCAGGCTTCGGCGGCCAAGCGGAATCACGATGAGGCCGACGCGCGCCTCGTCTTGGCCGGGAAACGGTGTAAGCCTGACGGACGAGGTTCGGGGCGACGGAGGACGGGGCGTGGCTGTGTCGTGGGTGAGGCGATGCCTGTCGCCTGTGCTGCTGTTCGCCGCCCTCGCGGTGGGCATGCCCGATCTCGCTTCGGCTCAGCAGCGCGCCAACCCAGGGCGACCCGCGCAGAAGGCCCCCGAGAAGGACAAGGAGCCCCCTGCCCCCGCCGAGCCGCCGCCCGCTCCCTACGACCGGGACCTGATGCGGCTCTCCGAGATCATCGGCTCCCTCTCCTTCCTGCGCAGCCTGTGCGCGGCACCGGACGCCGCCGAATGGCCGACACGGATGAAGGCGTTAATGGAGGCCGAGGGAGTGACGCCCGGCCGGCGGGACCGCCTCGCCGGGGCGTATAACCGAGGGTATCGCGGTTACTCCCTCACCTACCGGGCCTGCACGCCTTCGGCGACCGAGGCTGCGTCCCGCTATGTCGCTGAAGGGGAACGGCTTTCGCACGCCCTGGCCAGCCGTTTCGGGGGATGAGGCGGAGATGTTGCGCTTGGGATACAGGGCGCAAGGCTGAAGGAAATTCGTCGTATTCGAGCGCCGGCGTTAACCGCTTCGCAATTCTTGGCTTCCCGACGCGCGAAGCTCAGCCTATGTTTCGGTCATCCGCCGAGCCATTCTTCGGCGCAACCGATGTTATCGCCATGCAGATCGACACCGCCCCCGCGCCCTTCGAGGCCGATCTCGACGACAAGCGCGTAGCCCTCGGCTATGTCTCGGAAGCGTTCGCGGAAGGCTGTCTCGACGGTCTCGACGGTGATTGCATGGCGCAGGCGGCCCTGTTCGCCGCGTTCCAGGAACTGGTGATGACCTATGGCGAGGATGCCACGGCGCGCTATGCCGAGGGCTTTCCCGAGCGCATCCGCGGCGGCGCCTTCACCACCGCTCCGCAGCATTGAGACACGCTACGGGGCCGCACCTGGCCCATTGACGATGAGCCTATGATCAAAAACGAGCCGCTCGGGCATGTCCGGGCGGCTCGATGCGTTTATGGGCCGGGTCGGCCTTGGAGCGTGGGCCTCACCTCGTCGGCAGGGCCTCGTCGAACACCACTGCTTCGCCGCTCGAGGGCCCGACGAGCTCGCCCTGCCACATCACCCGCTTTCCCCGCACGATCGTGCCCACCGGCCAGCCGGTGACGGTGACGCCGTCATAAGGGGTCCAGCCACATTTGGACGCGATCCATGGGTTGCGGATGGTCTCGCGGCGCTTGAGGTCCACCACCGTCACGTCGGCATCGTAGCCCGCCGAGAGCCGGCCCTTGCGGCTGATGCCGAACAGGCGCTTCGGACCGGCGCTGGTCATGTCGACGAAGCGGGCGAGGGACAGCCGTCCGTTGGCGACGTGGTCGAGCATGATCGGGACCAGCGTCTGGACGCCGGTCATGCCGGAAGGAGAATCCGGATAGGGCTTGGCCTTCTCCTCCAGCAGGTGCGGCGCGTGGTCCGAGCCGAGGATGTCGGCGACGCCCTGCGCCAGCCCGCGCCAGATCCCGTCGCGGTGAGCAGCGTCACGCACGGGCGGGTTCATCTGCACCAGGGTGCCGAGGCGGGCATAGGCCTCGGTCCCGTCGAGGGTGAGGTGGTGCGGCGTCACCTCGACGCTGGCCACGTCCTTATGGTCGGCGAGAAACACCATCTCCTCCGCCGTGGAGATGTGCAGGATGTGGATGCGGGCACCCGTCTCCCGCGCGATCCGCACCAGACGCTGCGTCGCCTTCAGCGCGGCCTCGGGCGAGCGCCAGACCGGGTGGGAGGACGGATCTCCCGGCACCCGCAGGCCCTTGCGCACGCGCAGCATGGGTTCGTCCTCGGCATGGAACGCGGCCCGGCGCCGGGTGCGCTTCAGGATCTCCGTGACGCCGGCATCGTCCTCGACCAGGAGCGCTCCCGTGGAGGAGCCGACGAAGACCTTGATCCCCGCCGCGCCCGGCAGGCGCTCGAGGGTGGCGACCTCATGGGCGTTCTCGTGGGTCCCGCCGACCCAGAAGGCGAAGTCGCAATGCATGCGGTGGTGCCCGCGCGCCACCTTGTCGGCGAGGGTCTCGGCGCTGGTGGTCAGCGGGTTGGTGTTGGGCATCTCGAACACGGCGGTCACGCCGCCCATCACCGCCGCGCGGGACCCCGATTCGAGATCTTCCTTGTGGTCGAGGCCCGGCTCGCGGAAATGGACCTGGCTGTCGATGACACCCGGCAGCAGGTGCAGGCCGGTGCAATCCTGGCGCTCACCCTCGGCCCGGCTCAGGTCGCCGATCGCGGCAACGCGCCCGTTCCTGATGCCGAGATCGGCAGCGTGCTCGCCGTCGTGATTGACGATCGTGCCGCCGGTGAGGAGGAGATCGAAGGGCTGGTCCATCGGGGTCGCTCCTGAACGGCGTTGAGACGCGGGTGGCGGCGGCTTATGTCAGCCTCGTGCGGCGCGCAACGTCGTACCTCGCGGATGGGCTCGCGGCGCAGCTTCACGTTGGCGCGCCGAGGACTTCGCGGGAGAATGTCGAGGAGTTGTCATGCCGATTGCCCTGCTGCCGGACCGCGCCGTCATCGCCATCGCGGGCGAGGATGCTATGAGCTTCCTCCAGGGCGTGGTGACCTGCAATATCGAGACCCTCGAACCGGGTGAGGCGCGGCTCGGCGGGCTGCTGACCCCGCAGGGCAAGATCCTGTTCGATTTCCTGATCTGGCGCTCCGGCGACGGCTTCCGCCTGGATTGCCCGGCCGATCAGGCCCCGGCCCTGGCCAAGCGCCTCACGCTCTACCGCCTGCGCGCCAAGGTGACGATCGCCGTCGATCCGACCCTGGGGCTCGCCGCCGCCTGGGATGGAGCGGAGACAACCTCCGAGACCGAGCGCCTGCGCGACGGACGCCTCGCGGCGTTGGGCGAGCGCCTCGTCTTTGCCGAGGGTGCGTTCTCGGCCGATGCCACGGAGGCGGATTACCACGCCCACCGCATTGCCCTCGGCATCCCCGAGGGCGGACGCGACTTCACCTATGGCGATGCCTTCCCGCACGAGGCGCTGATGGACCAACTCGGCGGTGTCGATTTCAAGAAGGGTTGCTATGTCGGCCAGGAAGTCGTGTCGCGCATGCAGCATCGCGGCACGGCCCGCACCCGCATCGTTCCGGTGATCTCCCGCGACGGGGAGGCCGTGACCTCCGGCGCGGAGGTGACTGCGGGAGCGCGGGGGCTCGGCACGATCGGGAGCGTGTCGGGAGCGCGCGGCCTCGCCATGCTCCGTCTCGACCGCCTCGCCGATGCGGTCGCCGCCGGTGAGCCGGTGCGCGCCGGTGCGGCGATCCTCGGCGTCGAGAAACCCTCCTTCGCCACCTTCGCCTTCCCGGAGGTGGCGCCGGCTGGGTGATCGGTGGCGACAACGACACCTAGTGAGTGCGCCTCTCCCCGCCGTGCCTTCGGTGAGTGGAGGCGAAGCCGGAGCGACGGTGAGGGGCCGATTTCGGAAGAGGCTCCTTGGACCGAGCCCCCTCACTTTCGGCTGCCGCCTCGCCGCGCCGACGACGGGGTCGTCGCGGCCCTCTCCCCGCGTGCGGGGAGAGGGAATGCTCACTTGATCGCTCCTGACGACGACCTGGCCTCCCGGCGTTCTCGGCCCATCTGGTGTTCTTGATCCGTTCCGATTACGCTCAATCCCATGTCAGACGATTCCACAGGCCTGATCCACCACCCCGACGGCTGCCCGCGCTGCTGGTGGGCCGGGCTCGACCCGGTCTACGTCGCGTATCACGACACCGAATGGGGCGTGCCCGAGCGTGACGGCCGGGCGCTGTACGAAAAACTGATCCTCGACGGGTTCCAGGCCGGACTGTCCTGGATCACCATCCTGCGGCGGCGCGAGGGCTTCCGCCGGGCCTTCGCCGGGTTCGAGCCGGAGGCCATCGCACGGTTCACACAAGCCGATATCGAGCGGCTGATGCAGGATACCGGGATCATCCGGAACCGCGCCAAGATCGTCGGGACCATCGCGGGCGCCCGCGCCTTTCTCGCCATCGAGGAGCGCGGCCCCGGCTTCTCGCGCTTCCTGTGGGACTTCGTCGAGGGCAGGCCGATCCAGGGCCGGGCGACGGACCGGGCCGGCATCGCCACCGAGACAGAGGTCTCGCGTACCATCTCCCGCGCCCTCAAGAAAGAAGGGTTCAGCTTCTGCGGCCCCACCATCGTGCATGCCTTCATGCAGGCGGTGGGCATGGTGAACGACCATCTGATGGGCTGCCATCGACAGGCTCCCTGCGCCGCCATGGGGGTGGATCGGTGAGCACCGCCCCCCGCGCCTGGCAGCGGATGTTGTCGGGCCGGCGCCTCGATCTCCTCGACCCCTCGCCGCAGGATATCGAGATCGCCGACATCGCCCACGGTCTCGCCCGCGTCGCCCGCTGGAACGGCCAGACCGCCGGACCGCACGCGTTTTCCGTGGCCCAGCACGCCTTGCTGGTCGAGGCTCTCGGGGCGGATCTGGCGCCCGGCCGGAGCCGGATGCAGCGTCTCGAATTCCTGCTGCACGACGCCCCGGAATACGTGATCGGTGACATCATCTCGCCGTTCAAGGCGGCGATCGGCCCGTCCTACAAGAGCGTGGAGTTGCGCCTGATGGCGGCGATCCGCCGGCGCTTCGGCTTGGCGGAACCCACGGAGGAAGAGGTTCGCCTCGTCAAGCGTGCCGATGCGGTCGCGGCCTATCTCGAGGCCACACGCCTTGCCGGCTTTTCCGAGGAGGAAGCCGGTACCATCTTCGGCCACCCCGACGAAACGGGGCCTGAGGCGCTGGCCTTGATCGAGCCGTGGCCCATCGCCGAGGCTCAATCCCGGTTCCTCGATCGTTTTCAGTCTCTTAGCCACGGTTTCTGATGCCGGACATTCACGTCTGCCCCCTGTCACAACTGCCCCAGACCCTCGAACGCATCGGGGCGAACCATCTGATGACGCTGATGAAGGTCGGCACCGCGATCGACCGGCCGGACAGCATCGCCGACGGGCGCCACTGCGTGGTCGAAGTCAGCGATATCGTCGCCCCCCTCGACGGGCATGTCCTTCCGGGCGAGGTTCATGTGCGTCGAATCCTCGATTTCGCCGCTTCATGGGATCGGGAGCGTCCGCTGCTGATCCACTGCTATGCCGGGATCAGCCGCTCCACGGCAGCGGCCTATATCGCCGCCTGCGCCCTTGCGCCGGAGCGGGACGAGGCCGAGATCGCCCTTGCTCTGCGCGCCGCATCGCCTTCGGCGACGCCCAACGCCCTGTTCGTGGACATCGCCGACCGGCTACTGGCGCGCGAGGGACGGATGTCGGCCGCCATCGCCGGGATCGGGCGGGGCGCGGATGCGTTCGAGGGAACCCCGTTCGTTCTCACGTTGGGGTGAAGAACAGGCCTCGGCCCAGCTTAGAATTGTGCCGAATCGAGTGTGGCCGAAACGACGCCACCCTTGACGAACTGCACGCCGATAGAGCAGCTGACGCCCCCTTGGGCTTGTCGGGCGGGCGGGCGCAGGCTTAGACCGGCACAATGAGGGGTAGCTTGGGATGACCGCAGCGCGATCCGCCGTGGCGGCGACAACCGATTCGAATGCGTCCGGTGAGGGGCTCGATCTGCCGTTCGAGAAGGCGCTCGAACAGCTCGAGGAGATCGTACGTCGGCTCGAGAAGGGCGATGTGCCCCTGGACGAGTCGGTTACGATCTACGAGCGCGGCGAGGCCCTGAAGCGGCATTGCGAAGGCCTGCTGCGGAAGGCCGAGGCGCGGATCCAGACGATCACGCTGGGGCCCGATGGGCGCGCGGCGGGGGTCGCTCCCCTCGATGTCGGCTGAGCCCAGGAGGTCGTGATGATCTGTGGCTCTTTCGAAAATATTCATCTGCCGCAAGAGTTTGCGCGCATGTCTTCCCTCCGGGCGTGAGGTTGCTTCGGTGTCACGGATAGAAACCTCGATCCTCGACGGGCTTGACGAGACGTCTGCTCTTCGCGCGCTTCCCGAGAGCCAGCTTCAGGCGGTGGCGGACGCTGTGCGTCTGGAGATGATCGACGCGGTGTCGGTGACGGGCGGTCACCTCGGGTCGGGGCTCGGCGTGGTCGAGCTGACGGTGGCGCTGCATCACGTGTTCGACACGCCCGACGACCGGATCGTGTGGGATGTCGGGCACCAGGCCTACCCGCACAAGATCCTGACGGGGCGGCGGGACCGGATCCGGACGCTGCGCCAGCCGGGCGGGCTGTCGGGCTTCACCAAGCGGTCGGAGAGTGTCTACGACCCGTTCGGGGCGGCGCATTCCTCGACCTCGATCTCGGCGGCGCTCGGCATGGCGGTGGGCCGCGATCTCGACGAGTCGACGGCCAAGGCCAAGGGCCACCCCGCTCCGAAGCGCCGCAACATGGTGGCGGTGATCGGCGACGGCTCGATGTCGGCGGGCATGGCCTACGAGGCGATGAACAATGCCGGCGCGCTGCATTCGCGGCTGATCGTGATCCTGAACGACAACGACATGTCGATCGCCCCGCCGGTGGGGGCGATGTCGGCCTATTTCGCCCGGCTCGCTTCGGGCGGGACCTATCGCGGCCTGCGCGAGACGGCCAAGCAGCTCGGCAAGCTGCTGCCGAAGGCGATCTACCAGCGCGCCGCGGCGGCGGAGGAATATGCCCGCTCGCTGGTGGTGGGCGGCGGCACGATGTTCGAGGAGATGGGCTTCCACTATGTCGGCCCCGTCGACGGGCACAACCTCGACCATCTCCTGCCGATCCTGAAGAACGTGCGCGACTCGGACCAGGGCCCGATCCTGCTCCATGTCGTGACCCAGAAGGGCAAGGGCTACGCCCCGGCCGAGGCCAGTGCCGACCGCTATCATGGCGTGGTGAAGTTCGACGTCCTGTCGGGCGTGCAGGCCAAGGCCAAGCCGAACGCGCCGGCCTATACGCGGGTCTTCGGCGAGAGCCTGATCAAGGCGGCGGATGCCGACGACAAGGTGGTGGCGATCACCGCGGCGATGCCGGGCGGCACCGGGATCGACCTGTTCGGCAAGGCGCATCCGGACCGGACCTTCGATGTGGGCATCGCCGAGCAGCATGCGGTGACGTTCGCGGGCGGTCTGGCGACGGAGGGCTACAAGCCGTTCGTGGCGATCTACTCGACCTTCCTGCAGCGGGCCTACGATCAGGTCGTGCACGATGTGGCTTTGCAGAACCTGCCCGTGCGGTTCTGCCTCGACCGGGCGGGTCTGGTGGGTGCGGACGGGGCGACCCATGCGGGCGCGTTCGATCTCGCCTATCTCTGTTGCCTGCCGAACATGACGGTGATGGCGGCCTCCGACGAGGCCGAGCTGGTCCACATGGTGGCGACCCAGCATGCCCATGACAGCGGCCCGATCGCGCTGCGCTATCCGCGCGGCGAGGGGGTCGGTGTCGACCTGCCCGAGCGCGGCGTGCCGCTGCCGATCGGCAAGGGCCGGATCGTGCGGCGTCCCGAGGGCGCGCGGGTGGCGCTGCTGAGCCTGGGCACGCGTCTGGGCGAAGCCTTGAAGGCGGCCGACCTGCTCGAGACGGCGGGGATCGCCGTGACGGTGGCGGATGCGCGCTTCGCCAAGCCGCTCGACGAGGCGATGATCCTGGATCTGGCGGCGAGCCACGAGGTTCTGATCACCCTGGAAGAGGGGTCGGTGGGCGGTTTCGGGGCTATGGTGCTGCATCTCCTATCGGAGAAGGGCGCGCTCGATGCGGGCCGGGTACGGGTACGGACGCTGACGCTGCCGGACACCTACCAGGACCACAACAGCCCCGACACCATGTATGCCGAGGCCGGCCTCGACGCGGACAGCATCGTCCGCACCGTTCAGGCCACCCTGCCCGAGCAGAAGGCACGGGCCGGCGCCAAGCTCGTCAGCATCGGCAAGGCCCAACGCTGACCGACCGTTACTGAACCGGGGCGGACATCACGGCCCCGCTGTCGCGGCGATCGTGATGTCGCCCTCTGCGCTCGCATCCCCTCCCGGCTTCGGGCCGGGGATGCGATGACGGGTTACTTGATCACCGAACAGGCGATGCGGGCGCCGGCGCCACCGATGGGCTGGCTCGTATGGTCGTCCTCATTGGCGTGGATGATCAACGCCGAGCCGTCGGCATCCTTGAGGCCGCCTTCGCCCGTGAGTGGCGTCTCGCTCGAGACTTCGGCATTCACCGAGCCATCGGCATTGGCATAGACGTTCGGCAGGTCACCCTCATCCGGTCCTTCCGGATTGAGCAGGCCGTGCTTGCTCTGGTCGTGGTTCACATGGGCCTTCGACTTCTCGAATTTCTCCATGTCCGAGCAATCCGCCACGGCGTGGAAGTGGATGCCGTGCCAGCCGGGAGGCAGCCCACCGGGCTGGATCGCCAAGCGTAGCACCAGCGCGCTCGCTCCGTCGCGGATCGTGGCCGTACCGATCGGTTCACCCTTCCCGTTGACGACCTTGCTCTCATAGGTCTGCGGCGCGGCATTCTGCGTGGCGGGGGCCGGGGCCTGTGCGAGGACTGGCGCGACGCTGCCCAGCAGGGCGAGGACCGACAGGAATCGTCTCATGGCGTTTCTCCTCTCCACGCCGGGGTGATTGTGGAGCGATACAGGGAAAATCCCGGCCGACCGTAGCCGAGGACGATCGCTGGAGCGGCGACGCCTTCGCTTTCGAGTCGTTAGCCATGTGTGTCGGCAGACCCCGGACGGCAACCGGTCGCGGTGGGCATGGTGCGGGCGGCCATGCTCCGTTTGCACAGCGTAGGGCGGACTATGGCCGCGCGACAGGTCGGGCGCAGTGACGCCGCCGCGCCGCCCTGCATAGGTCGATCTCCCCATCGGCGGTCGGTTAACATAGCATCGTGGACGGCATCGTAAGCTTTCGTTAAGCTCTCGCCGCTGTCCGCCTCCGATTGCCGGGCGGCGCGTGCAGAGGTGGATCGCCGATATGCGTCCGATCTCTCGGCACCAGCCTGGAGAACGTCGATGCCAGTGCGGATTCATCGGGTTTCGACGATCGTTGCAGCGCTCGGCCTGCTGGCGATCTGGGCCATGTCCCCGGTCGATCCCGTTCTCGCTCAGGATGCGTCGCCCCCTCCCACCGGGCGAGCATGGACCGACCCGCCCGATCGTAAGGCCACTCCCTCGCCTGTCGCCGCCCGCGAGGAGGGTAAGCCGCAGGAGGTTCGTAAGGGAAACGCGCCGACTCGCGCGAGACAGCTTGCCGGCAGCCGTCGCGACGCGGTGGCTCATCGGCAAGTGAGCAGGAAGGCATCCGCACCCAAGGTCGCGCGCCGCATCGCTCCCACCGACCGCCAGTCGATCCGACGCACGGCCGTCCGGGCTCCCACCCACCGATCCACAGGAGACCGCGCCTGGACCGTCCGGGCCTTTCAGCCGTCACGGGAGGAGGCGCCAGCCTATCGCTACGGCTATGTCCCGGACGAGGCTCCTGCCTATCACCGCAGGGAGGACGAAGTGACGGATTACCGGGCGGCCCGTCTGCGCCAGGCACGGGAAGCGGGATATCTCGTCGTCCGTGGCAGCGATCTTCGTACTCTTCGCGGACGGCCCCTGGAGACCCTCCGCGAGCCAGAGGATCAGGACGATCCCGAGGATTGATCCCTGACCAAACTAGGTCGCTGAGACTTTCGCTGCGTATGGGCGCGTCCGGTGACGCTCACGCAAAAAGCCCCGCCGGGAATGCCAGCGAGGCCTGAGATCTACGCGGAATGAGTGGCGCGTTAGCGAAGCCGCCCGGGGCGGGCCGGCTCGAACACGATGCGACGGTGGAAGGCACACCAGCTTTTGCCATCCGGCGCAGGCGCTCCACAGCACACCGCGCGATCGTTAGGCTCGCCGATGATGAACTTACACACGAAGGCACCCGACTGCGCGAAGGGGACACGCAGTTCAGCCGATGGCTCGGCAATGGCGTCTGCATCGCCGATCTGTGACAGGCGAACGAGCTGATTCATGTAAAACGTACTCGCAGGGTTCTGCGTCTCTGGCGGGCGCACGCCCGATGGGACCGGATTGAAATCCGCCGCGCGAACGTTTCTTCGGTTCCGGAACACGATTCGTGCTCCAGTTCCTTCCGATCCGCCCCGTGACTTCTGGAAAGTCACGATACGACGCTGTCATGATGTCGTTGTATCTAGGGATCTTTCGCCCTTAAACAAGTCTCTGTGCACCAAGGTGCTGCAGCGCACAGGAATTCGTGCATTTCTGCGCGTTCAGCGGACGAGGGTTGGGCTTTTTAGCACTCTGTCTCTTTCGATTCGGGGAATTCCGGCAACGTGAGTCGGCCGCGATAGGCTCGAAGACGCCGAGTGATTCGCCGGTAGCATAGGTGCTCGACCCGTTCGAGTCGCTTCGTGGTACCGGGTCGATGGCCTGACGGGATCGTTCCGGCGGCAGATGTCCCAAGCTGTCTGCGGTTCCGGAACGGCAAGACAAAAACCCCATGCGCCGGTTCGAGCCGGTGCATGGGGTCTGGTCGTTCTATCGACGCCGTAAGACTTGGCTAGCGGCTCGTCGCGAGGGTGAGCCGCCTGCTTACTTGAGCAGCTTGACCAAGGCCTTGCCGGCCGGGGTCTTCAGTTCGGCGGCATCGAGGGTGCCGTCGTTGTCCGGATCAGCCGCCTTGAAGCGGGACTCGACGAGAGCGAGATATTCTTTCTTGTCGAGGGTGCCGTCATTGTCCGGATCGGCTTCGGCGATCGCCTTCTTGCCGCCGCGGCCCTTCAGTTCCTTGGCGTCGAGGGTGCCGTCCTTATCGCCTTCGAGGGCGTCGAACTTGGCACTTGCGACAGCTTGGACTTCCTTCAGGTCGATCGTGTCGTCATTGTCGGTGTCGATCATCGAGATGATCTTGTTGCCCTTGGCGGAGGCCGGAGTGGCGAGAGCGACGGGGACGGCCAGGGCGGCGATGGCAAGGAAAATAGGAAGTTTGGAACGTGCAATCATGCGTAAAGCTCCTAAGTTAATCAGCATAGTGGCACTATCACACGCCTTCGCAGATGCGAAGGTGTCCTGTTGCAGGGCAGCAGCTCGTTTGTAGGCCAGCTGTGGATGGCCGATCCGTCGCTTTGGACGAACTGGATTGACATGGGAGCGTCCGTCCGGCGATCCCCGCCCGCGCGATCTCGGTCTTTTCCTTCTTCAACCTGAAGAGGCGGTGCCGTAGTTCAACGACAAAGGATGTGATCGATCGCTATGTTTCGGCCCGTCATGGAAAGCGGTCGTCGTCTGCTGAGACGCGTCTGGCGTTGGACCGTCCTCGGAGGGCGTGGGTTCAAGTACCGGGATTTCGAGGCGGCTTTCGAACGCGGCGATTGGACGACGATCCTGACCTGGGCGCGTAAGGCGAACCGGCTCAAGAACAGCCCCGCGATGATGGGCATGTTCATTCGCGCCGCTGGCGAGATGCGAGACGTGGAGGCGCTCCGTTGGGCCGAGCAGGAGTCCCTTCGTGCGGAATGGCCGAAGCGAGACCGTTATGCGGTGAGCCAGAGGTTCCTGCTGGTCGGCGAGGCGTCGTCCGCCTGGGCGGTCTTCCTGGCCGACTCATCGGTGATGGCCGAGCCGCGATTTGCGCAGCAGGCGAAATCGTTTCTCCCCCATACCAAGGATCCGGCCCTGCGGTCCGAGATCAAGGCGGCCATGGCGAAGGCCAGCCCCCCTGCTCCCGGTGCCACGGCCAGCGCCGCAATGGCGATGTCGACAGCGATTCGTTTTCCGTTCTCCGGGTCCGGGCGACAGGTTCAGGGCACCGTCGAGATCGTGTCGAGCGAGCGCACCCCGCCGCGACACGCGGTGCGGATTGCGGCGGATATCGAGAGTTTCCGACAAAAGACCGCCCGGGCGAAGCCGCCCGAAATCATCGAACACCGGGATGTGTTCGTGGACCGGAACGGCCAGATCTGGAAGGAAGACGGCAGCGTCGTCGTCTCGAAGGGGTCTCCCATCCCTCGCCTGTCACGCGAGGACGCCCCCCGTATCACGACGGGTTTCTTCGCCATCAAAGCCACACGCGGCATCTATCATTGGCTGGTTGACCGCCTCCCGCTCTTCTCCTGGATGCTCGAGGACGGGGCGCCGGAGGCGGCAATCCTCCTCAGCGACCAGGCCCCTTCCTTCGAGAGGGAGACGCTGCAATTGGCCGGCCTTTCCCATGCTGTGGTCGGTGTGGGGGAAGCGGTCTTCGTCGAGCGATTGCTGATCGCCCGCAGCGGCATGCAGGGCTTCACCTACTGGGACCAGGTGGCGCCGGTCATCGAACGGGTGAAGCAGGCCGCCAGGGCCATCGCCGCTCGGGAGATGGTGAGTGCTTGCGACGCGATCTACATCTCTCGCCGCGACTCGGGCCGGCGCGTCATGAGGAACGAGGCCGAACTCGAGGCGCAGATCGCGAAGCGAGGATACGCGGGCATCACCCTCGGAACCATGCCGCTGTGGCAGCAGGTTTTCACCGTATCGTCGGCGACGCGGATCGTCGCTCCCCATGGTGCGGGCTTGGCGCATATCCTCTTCGCGCAACCGGGAGCGCAGATTACGGAGATGGTGCCGGTGCAGGACGGCACTTACTTCCTGCGTCTGAACTTCGCCCGGCTCAGCCTCGTGATGGGACACCGCTATCGAGGCTGGTTGGAGCCCCATCTCGGCGCCATGGACAGCTGGACCGTGGATACTCCGGCCTTTCTCGATTTTCTCGATGGAGGGATAAGCGGTACGGGCCTCTCGGCCCTGGCGCATCCCGTCGGCGACCGTTCCCGGGTGATATGACTGGGCCGATAGCGACGGGAAAACGAGCGAATCACGTGATTGTTGGACATGAGCCGACGACCGAGGGCCCTCATTCCTGCCATGTCGTTGCAGCAGGACCGTCGTTCGTGACAAACACGCCGGATCGACGTCAGGGCCGGGATTGGGGCTTGTTCGCCAAGGAAGGTCGGGCCGGGAAATTCGGCTCGGTCTCTGTCGACGCATGATGGATGAAGGCATGATGTTGCCTCCTCGCGTGACGCGGTTTTAGATTTCGGATTGGGAGATCGGGATTGAGCGCGCGACCGGCGACACGTGCGGTGAAACGGTGCCTATCGCTCTCCGTACGAGATGTTTCATGCTGATCTTGGAGAACGTCTGGCTCAGGTCGCTTCAGTCGCGGTCGCACGCGGTTCTGTGCGGCCTCACCGGGGTCATCCCGACGAACCGGCGTGTCGGGATTCTCTGCGCTTCGAAAATCGAGCGCCGTGCTTTCAGCGACCTCATCATGGGGGTGCGGGCGCCCAGCATCGGCAAAATCCGGCGCGAGGCGGAGATTTCGAGCCCCGTGGGCCGGATGGCAGGAATCGTGGTTCAACACACGTTGAGGCGGAACTGCGTATTCGCCGCCAAGATGCACCGGATCGAGCCGACGAGCCTTATCAAGTTCGTCGCGTTCGTGGCCAATATCGACGCTTTCATGGACGTGCCCTACAAGCAGGTGCCTGCCGATATCGCCCTCTCCTTCCGGTATGCCCTGTCTTATGGACTGCCCTACGAGACGTATTTCGTCGATGGGGACATCATTCCGCAGACGGCCGAGTTCACCGACCGTTTCGCCAGCGTTGTTAAGCAGCGCTCGGCCGCGAGCGGCTTCATCGTCATCTCGTCGAACGTCAAGCTGGTGCGGGAATTTTGCGACATCGTCGGCGTGGTGCAGAGCGACAAGATCGTCCTCTACTCTAACGCTCAGCGGGCCATCCACGAATACATGAGGCTAGTCGACCTCAACAGGCCCGACGTCGATGCCGCAGAGACTTTGCTGGCACGGATCCGTCGCGCTCTGAAGCTCGAGGATTGGCCGATGGTGGCCTCCATCGCCGCATCCGAGATGGAGGGTGATCCGGACAGTACAACGGCGATCTGGCTGTATGGGGAACTCGCCCTGTCGCGCGGAGAGCGTCGACGTGGCATCGACTTGATCCTACGTGCCTGTCAGGCCAGCCCCTCTTTCGAGGAGCCGTGGAAGGCGTTGGCGCGAATCGCCGAAGACGAACAGGACGAGGAGCGGCTCAAGCTCCTGGCCAGCGTGCTGATGACCAACGGTAAAGGCCGGATCAAGCGGATAGCCGCTAAAATCATCGAGCAGACCGGCACCGACGAAGCGGCCGTCGAAGCATGGCGTCAGGTCGCGGTGGCGGCTCAGGGTGATGTGAACATCCAGATCGAGGCCGGAGACCGCCTGCTCCGCGCGGGAGCGGGGGAGGATGCGGCACGGATCTTCGAGGCAGCCTTTGCGGCCGATCCGACCAATGGACGCATCTTGGTGATGCTCTACCGCAGCGAATTGCTGTTCTCCGACAACGAGCGGTTGGCCGATCTGGTGGTTCTCATGATGACGGTCTGCCCGGAAGAGATCGAACGGGCGATCCGCCTCGCCCAGCGGGCGCGCCGTTTGGAGGCGAAGCTGATCGACGAGAATGGCGCGCCTGCCCTACTGGAAGCGCAGGTCGAGGAAGCGCTTCCGGTGCGGATCCGGCGCGCCATGAAACTGCAGGATGTCGCTGCCATGGCCGAGATCGCCGAGGCTGAGTTCCGGCGGGACGCGGACAGCGCCACAGGCATATGGCTCTTCGGCGAAATCGCCCTCATCAAGGGGGACCGCGAGCGCGGCGGCGACCTGATCCTACGCGCGTGCCAGACGGATGCGGAGTTGGAAGAGCCCTGGAAGACTCTCGGCCGTCTCGCCGAGGAGGAGAAGAACGAGGATCGGCTCAGCTCCTACATCTCCGTGCTGATGACGAACAACCAGGGCGGGGTCCGGCGGCTGGCTGCCAAGGCCCTCGAATCGACGGGGGACGAGGAATCCATCCTGGCCGCGTGGCGTGCCGTCGCCCATGTGTCGGGTGGGGATCTCGGCCTTATGCTGGAGGCGGGTGACCGACTGTTACGCTACGGCGCCGCCGGCGAGGCATCTCAAGTTCTCTCACGGGCGCTTCATATCGACCCACGGAACGGACGCGTGCTGATCCTGCTCTATCGCTGCGAACTCGCCTTTGCCGATGACGAGCGCATGATGGCATTGGCGGATCGGATCAACGAGGTCTCCTCTGCCGAGCTCGATCGCGCGATCCGTCTCGCCTCGATTGCGCGCAGGGGGGAACTCGGCAAGCGGCTGAAGCAACGATTCAGGCAGCCCGCCTCCAGCGACGCGAGCGCATGAGTGAAGGCGATCTCGATCCCATATCGGTGAACCTGATACACCGATCAGACTCGACGAGGTCCAGCCTTACGCCTCTCGCACGCCGGGTTTGTGCCCTGGATCGAAGGTGAAGACGACGCCGGCCTGTTCGAGTACCTGACGCACCGCCTGAATCGTATCACGTCTCGGGCGGATCGTGGCGTCGGGATCTTCGATCCGCACGATGGTCGAGACTGAGACGCTCGCGCGTCGCGCCAGCTCGTCCTTCGACAGGCCGGTCATCCCGCGGGCGGCCCGAACCTGTGCGGACGTGATCTCCCCGCCGCCGCGACCGATATCGCTCGCGGGGCCGCGTGCTTCCGTTGTCGACGAAGCTGCCTGGAATCGGCTCTGTCCTGGGACGCTCAGGCACACGCCGACCCATTCCTTCACTGAGCCGTCTCGGTTCATGATCGGCACGCCACGGGCGTTGAACCAGCGATAGATCCCGTCGACACAAAGGATCCGATAGTCGGTGTTATAGGCCGTGTCGTGGCTGAGGGCCGTGCGCCAAGCGAAGTTCGTGCGCTCCCTGTCGTTGGAATGAAGCACGTCGAGCCAGCCAAGCCCCTGGAACTGCTCGTGTCGCTGTCCGGTGAGCTCTTCCCAGAGCGGCATGTCGATCGACTTGCCGTCGGGGCTGACGATCCAGACCACGGCGGCGGTAGCCGAGAGCAGGGCCTTGAAGCGATCGTATCCTTGTTCGGCGGAGTGTTTCGCGTCGTACTGGTCGGTCACATCCTCGACGACGCCGATGGCTTGGCTCGGGCGATTGCCGGGGCCATGCACAACCTCCGCATGGCTGGCAATCCAACGCAGTGTCTGGTCCGGCCGGATGATGCGGAACTCGCGCTTGAGAGGCCGGCCATTGCGGAGAACGGTCAGCATGTCCGTATGCGCGGCCCGGTCATCGGGATGCATCATGGCCTCGACGACGCCGAAGCTCAGGGCGACAGAGGGGGGCAGGCCGAGAACCCGGTGAAGCCCGATCGAACCATGGATGCCGAGTTCTTCGAGATCGGCCGACCAGAAAGCGATATCCGTGGCGTTGTCCAGGAGCTTCAGCAGGCGGCGAGACGGGACACGGCGCGATGCGCCATCCGACCGTCCGGATGGATCCATCGGCGACCGTGGCGACATGCTACTTTCTCCTCGGCCAATATGCCGCCTTACGGGAATGAATTTGTTCCAGGATATGCTTGGAGAATATGTCGTTGCGTGTTTTTTGCGCGCAACACAACCCAATGAAGAGGGGATAAAGGGATTTTCCTGTAGTTGCTTTTGCGGGGACTCGTCGCATTCACATAGATTGTCTCTGTCATGCATCTCCCTCACTTCGCCGCGGTCTTTCGGCTGCGCCATGAAGGGGCTGTATGCGAGGCCACAACCGGCCCCGCCCCGCACCTCGGCAGCGCAAAGCATCATATTGCATGCTTGTCGCTGCGAGAGAGGGAGATGGTCGATTCACTGAGCTCGACGCCGGATAGGCCGGAGCGTGCGTTCCAGCGGACATGTGTGGCGTCGCGGCCGAACCTCGCCGACCAGCCCGGACGAATCCGATTCAGCCAGCCCGAACCGGTGAATTGGCCAGGGTGAGAAGGGTCTGGAGCAGGACGTCGGCGCCAGCGGTGCAATCGCTCTGGGTCGCCGATTCCGCCTCGTTGTGGCTGATCCCATCGCGGCAGGGCACGAAGATCATGGCCGTCGGGGCGAGGGCGGCGATATTGCAGGCATCGTGGCCAGCGCCCGAGACCATGCGGCGATGGCTGAAGCCCAATCCCTTGGTCGCCGCCTCGACGGCGCCCACCACTCCGGCATCGAACGGCACCGGCTCCTTGCGCCAGATACGGGTCAGCTCGATGGTGAGCTTGCGCCGACCGGCGATGGCGTCGAGTTCCGTTCGCAATTCGCTTTCGACCGCGTCGAGGGTCTCGGCTTTCGGGTCGCGCACATCGAGGGTGAAGCGGATGCGGCCGGGAATGACGTTGCGCGACGGCGCGCCGATCGCCGCCTCGCCGATCGTGGCCACCGCCGTGGGACCGTGGGCATGGGCGATCCGCTCGACGGCCAGTGCGATCTCGGCGAAGCCGTTGAGGGCGTCGCGCCGGCGCGGCATCGGCGTCGTGCCAGCATGGCTCTCGAAACCCGTCACCACGCCGTCGAACCAAGCGATCCCCTGCCCGCCCTCGACCACGCCGATGGTGGTCGCCTCGGCCTCCAGGATCGGACCCTGCTCGATATGCAGTTCCACGAAAGCGCCGATCCTGCGTTCCCCCACCGGCTCGTCTCCGAGATAGCCGATGGCCTCCAGCGCCTGCCTCACCTCAATGCCGGCGGCATCACGACGGGAATGGATGTCCTCCACCGTGAATTCTCCGGCATAGGCGGCGGACGCCATCATGGCGGGCGCGTAGCGCGAGCCCTCCTCGTTGGTCCAGTTGACCAGGAGCAGGGGCGCCTCGGTCTCGATGCCGGCATCGTTGAGGGCGCGCATGACCTCCAGCCCCGCCAGGGTGCCGAGGATGCCGTCGAACTTGCCCCCCGTGGGCTGTGTGTCGAGATGCGAGCCACAGGCGACGGGCAGGCGCGTCATGTCGCGTCCGCGCCGCAGGGCGAATTGCGTACCCAGCGCGTCGACACCCACTTCGAGGCCCGCCGCCTCGCAGGCATCCCGGAACCAGTCCCGGACCTGGCCATCCTCCTGCGACAGGGTCAGCCGGTTGATTCCGCCGGCCGGGGTGGCGCCGAACCGGGCGGTCTCCATGATCGTGGACCACAGGCGCGCGCCGTCGACGCGGAGATTGTGGGTCGTGCTCATATGCCTATCCGTTGTCTCGGTTCGGTCGCTGCGGAATGGGGGCGGATCTTCAACCTTCAACCTCAGTCCAAGGTGCCGCGCGAAGGGGCCTCGAAAAACGTCCGTGCTTCGCTTCGGCACTTCAGGGCGAGGTCGTGGGAGGGGGGCTACGCGTCCGCCAACTCCGCCCGCTGAGCCTGGAAGCTCCGCGCCGCCTCGTCGGTCTTCCAGCAGGCGGCGCGATGGCCCGGTCCGGCCTCGACCACCGGCGGGTCGCCCACGCGGCAGCGTTCCTCGGCAAGGAAGCAGCGCGGTGCGAAGGGGCAGCCCGGCTGGCGGTTGGCGAGGTCGGGCGGGCTTCCCGGGATGGTCTGGAGCCGGGAGCCCTTGGCGAGCGCCCCGTCGGCGCGGCTGCGCAGCAGGCCGATCGTGTAGGGATGATGCGGGTTCAGCACCACCTGCCGGGCCGAGCCCTCCTCCACGATGCGGCCGGCATACATCACCGCGATCCGGTCGGCGACCTCGACGGCGGCACCGAGATCGTGGGTGACGAAGAGAGTGGACAGTCCGAGTTCCGCCTGCAGGTCGCGCAGGAGAAGCAGGATCTGGATCTGCACCGTGGCGTCGAGGGCCGTCGTCGGCTCGTCGGCGAGGAGGACCTTGGGGTTGCAGGCGAGCGCGAGGGCGATCATCGCGCGCTGGCGCATACCCCCCGACATCTCGTGCGGATAGGCGTCGAGTCGCCGCTCCGGGCTCGGGATGCGCACCCGTTCGAACTGTTGAAGCGCGCGGGCCCGCGCTTCGGCTGCGCCGATTCCCTCGTGCTGGCGGATCGCCTCCATGATCTGGCGGCCCACCGTATAGACCGGATCGAGGGCGAGCAGCGGCTCCTGGAAGATCATCGCGACTTCGCGGCCGCGCAATGCCGTCAGGTCGCGCTTGCCCATGGCCATCACGTCGCGGCCGGCGACGAGGATGCGGCCTTCGATCGCGGTCTTGCGCTCGGGGTTGAGGCGCATGATCGCGCGCAGGGTCACGCTCTTGCCCGATCCCGACTCGCCGATGAGGGCGATGGCCTGGCCTCGGCCGAGGGTGAGATCGACCCCATCGACCGCGCGGACCTTGCCGCCGAAGGTGATCTTCAGGCCCTGGATTTCGACGGCGGGTTCCTTGCCAACCGCTCGGGTCATCGGTCGCATCTCGGGTTCGGCGCGAATCGGGGCGTGCCTTGGTGGCGAAGGACCGTGCTCATGCGGCCACCGACAGGGCGGGCGCCGCCGAATGGCCGGATCCCGGCTGGCGGGCGAGGCAGGCGACGCGGTGGACGGGGTCTACCGGGGCGAGGGGCGGAACATGGCTCCGGCAGACATTCTCCACGAGACTGCAGCGCGGGTTGAAGCGGCATCCCGGCGGCGGGTCGATGGGATTGGGCGGGTCTCCGGCCAGCGGCGCCACGGTGGTGCGGTTGTCGGGGTCCATCGAGGGCATCGAGGACAGGAGCGCCTTGGTATAGGGATGGGCGGGGTCGGCCAGCACGGTATCGGCCGGGCCGATCTCCACCACCTGTCCGAGATACATCACCGCCACCCGGTCGCAGATGAAGCGGACGACGTTGAGGTCGTGGCTGATGAACAGGTAGGTGAGGTCGAATTCCTGCTTGAGGTCCATCAGCAGGTTCAGAACCTGCGCCTCCACCGACTTGTCGAGGGCCGAGACCGCCTCGTCGAGGACCACCAATCGCGGCTCCAGTGCCAGGGCGCGGGCGATGTTCACGCGCTGGCGCTGGCCGCCGGAGAGCTCGTGCGGATAGCGGGCGGCGAAACGCGCCGGCTCCAGGCCGACGCGGGCGAGCAGGCTGCGCGCCCGCTCGATGGCCTGGCGCTTGGGCACGCCGTGGACCCGTGGCCCGAAGGCGATGGACCCCTCGATGGTCATGCGCGGGTTGAGCGAGGAGTAGCTGTCCTGGAACACCATCTGGGCCTGGGCGCGGAACTCGCGCAGGGGCAGGGCCCGGCTGCCGATACGCTCGCCATCGAACAGCATCTCGCCCTTGTCGTGCTGGGTCAGGCCCATGATGAGGCGGGCGGTGCTGGATTTGCCGCAGCCGGATTCGCCGACGACCCCCAGGGTCTCGCCCTTCTTGATATCGAAATCGACGCCGTCCACGGCGCGCACGACGGCCTTCTTTCCGCCGATCCCCTTCTTGACCGGGAAATGCTTCACCAGCCCCTCGACGGTGAGGAGCGGCTGGCCCGGGCCGCCCCGGTCGCGGGAGGAAAGCGGGCTCGACGCGATGGGCGTGCTCATGACTTCACTTCCATTGCCGAACGCAGGCCGTCCGAGAACAGGTTGAACGAGATCGAGACGATGAAGATCGCAAGGCCCGGAAGTGCCGCGACCATCGGGTTCACGTAGATCGCCGTGCGCAGGGTGTTGAGCATCAGGCCCCATTCGGGCTCCGGCGGCTTCACGCCGAGGCCGAGGAAGGAGAGGCCCGAGGCCAGGATCATCGACACGCTGATGAGGCTGGTGGAGTAGACGAAGATCGGTCCGAGTACGTTGCCGAGCACCTGCGCGCGCAGGATCGTCAGGGTCGAGGCGCCGGACAGGCGGGCGGCATCGACGTAATCGCGTGAGCGGATCTGCGTCGTCACGCTCTCGGCCACGCGGGCGATCTGGGGTGTGAACACGCAGGTCAGCGAGACGATGGAATTGAACACGCCCGCTCCCAACGCACCCGAGAGCGCGATGGCCAGAAGCACCGAGGGGAAGGCGAAGAACACGTCGACGGTGCGCATGAGCACGGTATTGAGCCAGCCGCCGACATAGCCGGCGAGGATGCCGATGCTGGAACCGAGGAGGAAAGCGAGGATCACCGGCGTGACGCCGATGAACAGAGAGAGGCGCCCACCCAGCATCAGGCGGCTCAGCATGTCGCGCCCGAGCTCGTCCGAGCCGAGAATGTATGTGGCGTCGCCCACGGGTTTCAGCCGCCGCACCATCGAGCCGCGATACGGGTCCATGGGCGTGATCCAGGGCGACAGCAACGCGATGGCGACGATGGCGAGGATGACGAACGCCGCTGTCATCGCCACGGGATCGCGCAGGAGCTTGGCCAGCACGTTGCCCCAGAAGCCGCGCGAGGCGACGAAGGCATCCGGCGTCGAGGTGAGCGGTGGCGCCCCGCCGGCAATGTCGATGGCCGATGCGGCCGGACTGGTCCCGAGTGCCATCAGCCCCTCTCGATGCGCGGGTCGAGCGCCGTCTGCACGACGTCGACGATGAGGTTGAGGGCGACGAAGAACATCGCCAGGACGAGGATGGCGCCCTGCAGCAGCGGCAGGTCGCGCTGGAAGATCGCGGCGTTGAGGAGGAAGCCGGTGCCGGGCCAGGCGAACACCGTCTCGATCAGGATCGAGCCGCCGAGCAGGTAGCCGAGCTGCAGCCCCATGATCGCGAGAGCGGTGGGGGCGGCGTTCTTCACCACATGCTTGAACACGCCGAACTCGGAGAGGCCCTTTGCCCTAAGCGCCCCGACGAAATCCTGGGAGAGGATGTCGCCCACCAGCGCCCGGACGGTGCGGGCGATGACGCCCATCGGGATCACCGACATCGTGATGGCGGGCAGGATGATATAGCGAAGGTGCTCGAGATCCGGCTTCCAGTTGCCCGATCCGTCTGGGCCGGCTCCGGTGGAGGGCAGCCAGCCGAGCTGGGCCGAGAACACGATGACCAGGACCATGCCGAGCCAGTAATGCGGCACGCTCACACCGAAGACCGAGATGGCGGAGGCCGCCCGGTCGAGGACGGAGTCGCGGAAATAGCCGGCGACGAAACCGAACAGGCAACCGAAGGTGAAGCCGATCAGGGTCGCCACGGAGGCGAGGATCAGGCTGTTGACGACGGCGCGACCGACTTCACTCAAGACCGGCCTGCCGGTGGCGATAGACGTGCCGAGATCGCCGTGGAGCACCTTCCACAGCCACAGGGCGTACTGGACCGGCAGCGGCTTGTCGTAGCCGTAGGCGATCCGCATGGCGTCGATCGTCTCCTGGGTGGCGTCCACCGGCAGGATGGAGCTGAGGGGATCGCCGTCCGCCAGATGTACCAGCGAGAAGCAGACGATGCTGACCCCGAGCGCCACCGGGGTGACGGTGAGGAGGCGGCGGAGGATGAAGCTCAGCATGGCGCGGTCCCTCGTCTCCCTCCCCCCTCTGCGGGGGAGGGTGGCCCTCGCGTCAGCGAGGGTCGGGAGAGGGGAGCGCCGTATCCGGAGAGGTCGCCCCCTCTCCCGCCTGCTCCGCAGGCACCCTCCCCCGCACCACGTCGGGCCTGCCCGACTTGGCCAGCCAAGGACGAATCTCGGGCAAGCCTGAGATTCGTGGGGGGAGGGTTGGTGTGCATGGCGGCCCTCGTCATCACTTCCCCACGGTGATGGGCGAGAAGTCCTGGTACCAATTCTGGGCCTGGACGAAGCCCTTCACCTTCGAGCTCATGGCGCGCGGGTTGGTGTCGTGGGCGACCATGAGGAACAGCGCCTCGTCGACGTATTTCTCGTGGACCTTCTGCAGCACCTTGATCTGCTCGACGGGATCGAAGGTCGTCCGGATCTGGTCGAACAGCTTGTCCATCTCGGGGTCGCAGTAATGGCCCCAGTTCGTGCCGTTGGGGGCGGCGAGATTACATTGGAGATGGCGGATGAAGCCGGTGAAAGGGTCCTGGATGAAGTAGGAGAAGTTCATTCCCGTGGCGCCGCGCGACACGTCGGCCTTCGAGCCGGCCCGCCACAGGTTGATGAGCGCGTTCCACTCGACGACTTCGAAATTCACCTTGATTCCGATATCGGCGAGGTTCTGCTGGATCAGCTCGTTCATCGGCAGGGGTTGCATCTGGCCCGAGCCCGAGGGCGCGATCAGGATCTTGGTGACGATGGGCTTGTTCGGGCCGTAGCCGGCCTCGGCCAGGAGCTTCTTGGCCGCCTCGGGATCGTAGGTCGGCTTGAAGGTCGGGGAGCCGAACCAAGCGGAGCCCGGCGGCATGAATCCCTCGGCCGGGATCATCAGCCCGTTGAGCATCTCCTTCATGCCCTCGCGGTCCACGGCGAGGTTGGCGGCCTTGCGCACGCGGACGTCGTTCCACGGCGAGCCATCGGCCCGAGACAGGTGCCAGGTCCAGTTATGCGGATAGGCATTGGTGACGATGCTGAACCCCGCCCCCTTGAGCGAGGCGACAGCGTCCGGCGGCGGGGCCTCGATCCAGTCGACCTGACCCGAGCGCAGGGCCGCCACGCGGGCATTGGCTTCCGGCAGGGGCACCAGGACCAGCTTGTCGAGCTTGGGAACCCGTGCCTTGTCCCAATACTCGGCGTTGGGTGCCATCTCGGCGCGTTCGCGCGGGGCGAACAGTGTCAGCTTCCACGGGCCGGTCCCCGACGGGGTCTTGGCGAAGGCGTCCCAGCTCTTGCCCAGCTTCTCCCACTGCGCCGGCGAGGACATCATGATCCAGGCGATCTGGTAGGGCAGCGTCGCGTCCGGCGCCTTGGTGGTGATCTCCACCGTCATCGGATCGACGACGCGGTAGCTGGCGACGCCGGGGATGCGCGAGCGCCCTTGCGCCGATTGGCGCGGGTCGAATTGCGGTGCGTCGTTCTTCAGGAGCTTGTCGAGGTTCCACACGACCGATTCCGCGGTGAAGGGCGAGCCGTCGTGAAAGGTCACGCCGGGCCGCAATGTGAAGATCCACTTGGTCTTGTCGGTGGCGTCCACCGCCCAGGACGAGGCGAGGCCCGGGACGAGTTCCGAGGGCTTGGTGGCGCTCGACAGGTCCCAATTGATGAGGGCGTCGTAGACCGTGTAGCCGGTGAAGCGCATGCCTTCGCCGCCATTGTCGGCCTGACCCGTGGTGAGCGGAATGTCCGACGCGGTCATGCCGATCCGCAGCGTTCCCTGAGCCCAAGCCGCCGGCATCATGCCGCCGCTGGCCAGCGCCGCGGCCACGAGTCCAACGCGAAGACGTTCTGCCAAGGCTCTCATCGTGTTGTGCTTTTCCTCGAGGATCCACGTCCGGCAAGTTTGCCGGTCTCCGGTCCCCCCATGCAAAGCACCGGCCAGACTGGACTCCTTCCAGCTCACCGGGAGAAAAATGTATACGATTCATGTGAAAGCCCGCCGGGTCGGCATGCGCTGGATGCCGGCCCGGGTGGCGAGGCGGCCATAGAGGGTTTTGCGCCGCCGCGATCGGCTCTAAACCGCCCGTCTTCGGGCAGGCCGCCCGGCGGAGCGCCCCAGTTGCCTCTCTCCCCGAAACCCATGGCCAAGACGGGTGCCCCAAGGTCCGGCGGCCTCCGGCGCGGGCGCGTGGCGGACTTCCTGATGGGCCGGGGCTCCCTGTCCGCGCCGGGATCGAACCTGGCCCGCCTGCCCGTCGCCCTCGACCCGCGCGGGCTCAGCATCATCGAGGGAATACGGGCGGCCTGCGCCTTCGGCACCGTCATCCTTCTCCACGAATTCGTGGCGTGGTCGCCGCTCCTCATCATGGCGCTGGCGGCCAACCTCACCTGCTTTGCCGATATCGGCGGTCCGGTGCGCTCCCGCCTGATGGTGCTGGCCGTGTTCTCGGTGCTCGGCAGCCTGATCTGGAGCCTGTTCGGTCTGCTCCAGCCCCATGGCCCGGCCGTGGTCGTGCCGCTCGCCACCCTCGTCATCTTCTGCTGCACCTATGCCCGCGTCTGGGGCGTGCAGGAGCAGACCGCCGGCAACGTCCTCGTCCTCGTCCTGGCCTTCGCCCTCGACCGTCCGCTCACCGGCGGCGAGGCCGTCATCGCCGGTGCGATGGTGCTGGCCGGCGGCCTGTGGGCGACGGTTCTGGCCCTCGCCCTCTGGCGGCTCAACCCCTATCGCCCGACCCAGCGGGCCGTGGCCGAGGTCTGGCGCAGGCTCGCTCTGCTCAGCGGCGATCTCGAAGACCTCGCGGCCGCCGAGGAGGCCGATGCGACCGGGTTCGACGACCATGCGCGCGCGCATCGCCGCGGCGCGCGGGAGGCGATCGAACTCGCCCGCAGCCTCATCGTCGACATCGCCCGCAGCCGCGAGAGGGTCTCCGACCGCACCGCCCAGGCCCTGATCCGGCTGGAGACCGCGGAACAGATCTTCGCCGCCCTCATTGCCCTGTCCGACCGGATCGAGGCCGACCGCAATCCCAACCGGCAGGTCCGGACGCGGCGCCTGCTGCGTCGCCTGAGACCGCTCCTCCTCGTTGTCGCGCGGGCGATCCGCGACGACACCGTCCTCGACCTGCCGCGCATCGAGCGCTCGATCGCGCGGGCGGGGCGCGGATTCGCATCCGACCCGGCTCTCAAGGCGCTGGCCGAGCGCATCCTCGACCGCGTCCGCATCGGGGCCAAGCTCTCGACGCCGGAAGGGTATCGCCCCGGCGGCACATTATTGGGGAGCGCCAGCTTGCCCCTGCGCCAACGGCTGCTCGGCCCGTTGAAGGCGAACTTTACCCTCGCCTCGCCGAACCTGCGGCACGCGATCCGCGCCAGCGTCGTCACCGCGCCTGTCCTCGGCCTAACCCTGCTCTGGCCGGGGCCGTTCACGCATTGGCTCACCATCACGGTGGTGCTGACGATGCAGCCCTTCTACGCCGCTACCTGGCAGCGGGCGCTGGAGCGGATCGGCGGCACGGTGCTCGGCGGGCTGTTCGGCGCCCTCCTCGCCAGCCTCGCCACGACGACCCTGGCACTCTCGGCCCTGATCTTCCCCTTGAGCATCATCGGTTTCGCCGCCCGGCAGGTGAGCTATGCCTTCTTCATCGCCTGCCTGACGCCCCTGGTGGTGCTGCTCGTGGAGGTGATGGAGCCCGGCCATGCCTCCTGGGAAGTGGCGGGCATGCGCGCGCTCTTCACCCTACTCGGCGGCCTCATCGCCGTGGTGAGCAGCCTGCTGCTATGGCCGGTCTGGGAGCCGGATCAGGTCCGCCTGGAACTGCGAAAGGCGGTGAAGGCGCATGCCGATTTTGCGCGCACCGTGCTCTCGAACCGGGCGGAAGCCGAACGGAGCGGGGCCGCCGAAGCCGCGGCGCGGGCCAGCGGTCTCGCCCTCAACACCCTGGAAGCCGCCCTCTCCCGCGCCCTCCAGCAGCCCCGCGCCGGGCGCCACCCGCAGGTCCAGACCGCGATGGTCGCCGATGCGACCCTGCGCCGGATCGGCGCGCGCCTGTCCGCCCTGCGCTATGCCGCCGACCCCAGCACCGATGGGCCTGTCGGCTGCGCCTGGGTCGCCTGGATCACCGAGACCCTCGCCCGTCTCGCCCAGGAGGGCGGCGCCCTGCCCTCCCATCCGGATCTGCCCCGCCCCGATTCTCTCGTCCGCCTCGTGACGCAGGTGGAGTTGCTCGCCGAGACCCTGCGGCCACCGCGTTCGCGTGCGGAGGCGCTTCCTCCGGAGCCTGCCGCCGCGCCGGGCAAAGGCTAGGTTTTTCCGCAGGCGCGGGGCTAAAGAGGTCCGCGTTGCGCGATCCCGTTTTCAGGCTGGGGTGATCCTTGGAAGACCTCCTCCACCGATGGCTGCAGGCGACCGGGTCGATCCGGGCCGAGGTGCTGGCCCTGCTCGGCATCGTTCTGGCGCTTCTCGTCACTGTTCATGCCCTGCTGCGCAAGCGCGAGATCGGCACCGCCATCGGCTGGATCGGCCTCGCCTGGCTGTCGCCGATCTTCGGGACGGCCCTCTACGCGATCTTCGGCGTGAACCGGGTCTCGCGCCGGGCACGCCAGTTGCGGGTAAGGCCGTCGCAGCGGGCGAACGCCCCGGCCCTTCCCGATGCCACCGTGCCGGACGAACTCCGGCCCCTCGACCGCGCCGTCCGGCAGATCACCCAGCTACCCCTCCTCGGCGGCAACGCGTTCGAGGCCCTGCGCAACGGCGACGAGGCTTATCCGGCGATGCTGGCGGCGATCGAGGGCGCGCGACGGAGCGTCGCCCTGTCGAGCTACATCTTCCGCAACGACATCACCGGTGGCCGCTTTTTCGAGGCCATGCTGGCCGCCCGGCAACGGGGCGTCGAAGTGCGGGTGCTCATCGACGGGATCGGCAGCGGCTACTTCTTTCCCGCCATGGCGCGGCGCCTGCGCCGGGCGGGGGTGCCGGTCGGCCTGTTCATGCATTCCGCCCTGCCCTGGCGCATGCCGTTCCTGAACCTGCGCACCCACAAGAAGATCCTCATCGTCGATGGGCGCATCGCCTTCACGGGCGGCATCAACATCGCCGACGAGAACCTCGTGGCGACGTCGCCGCCCGACCCCGTGCGCGACAGTCACTTTCGCATCGAAGGTCCGGTGGTCGAACAGCTCTCCCAGGCCTTCGCCAGCGACTGGGCCTTCGTGATGGGGGAGGAGCTCGACGGTTCGCACTGGTTTCCCCCGCTGGGTGCGGCGGGCGAGATCGAGGCGCGCGTCGTCACCTCCGGCCCGGATGCCGATATCGAGAAGATCGAGTTCGCGGTGATGTCGGCGATCAGCTGCGCTCAGCACAGCATCCGGCTGGTGACACCCTATTTCCTGCCGAGCGAGATTTTATCGACCACCCTCGCCCTCGCGGCGACCCGCGGCATCCGCGTCGACGTCATCATCCCTCGTGCGAGCAACCATCGTTTCGTCGATTGGGCGACGCGGGCCCATGTGGCGCCCCTGCTCGAGAGCGGTGTGCGGATCTGGCTCGACGAGCCGCCCTTCGACCATTCGAAGCTGCTGGTGGTGGATGGCGAGTGGAGTTTCGTCGGCAGTGCGAACTGGGACATGCGTAGCTTCCGACTGAACTTCGAGCTCAATGTCGAGGTCTATGACCGCGCCTTCGCCGACCGGCTCGACCGGTTCATGCGGACGAAGATGGAGGCGCGCCTGACGTCCGAAGAACTGGCGCGGCGGTCGCTTCCCGTCCGGCTGCGCGACGCAGCCGTGCGACTAATGCTGCCATACCTCTGATATCGTGCGCCGTCGGCTGCGCCGGGGCCGGGGCGAGGTGCACGACGATGGGCCGGTGATCGGAAGCGCCGCGCGGCAGTACCGTACGCCCGAGGCAGGCGAGGCCGCGTACGAGGCAGCGGTCGATGCGCAGGGGCACGAGGTCCACCATGGCATGCGTGGGAATGCGCGGCCCGGCATCGCGAAAACCCGGCAGCAGGGCCGGACCGATGAGATTGTAATCGCCGATCACCGCCGCGCGCGCCGGAAGGCTCTGCTCGATCCGCCGCAATTGCCGCCGGTTGAGCACCTGCCCATGCGAGAGATGGACATTGGCGACCCCGAAATCCCCCATGTCGAGGATCTGGCAGACGCGGTCGACCAAGGCGCCGGACGGCAGCTTGATGACGATCGGAGGCGCGGCCCAGGCCACCGGGCTCCACATGGCGAGGCCATGGATACGGCCGGGCAGCGGAGCCCAGGCATAGTCGCCCCCGAGCCGCTCTTTTATCGATGCGATCTCCTTCGTAGCCTCCTGCATCAGCAGGAGATCGGGCTGCTCGCGTAGGACGAGTTCGACGATGCTGTCGACCTTGGCACCCGTGCGCCGAAGCAGGTTCCAGCTCACGATCTTGCGGAAACGGCCGCGGTCCGGTGCGCTGAGGGCGCGCAGGTCGGCGCTGCGGGCGGATTCTGAGACGGCGTAGCGGCGGTCGTTCAGCATGCCGCCCCAGGGGAGCAGCCCGTGTCTCTTCAGTGGCACCCGCCCGCCTCCCGCTCTCGCCCGTCGCCGCGTCTCAACGCGCCTCGTGGTCCCGACGTTTCCCGTCCCGCTGCGTCTCGTGCCGGCGACCTCTGGCCGGCATCCGCCCGATCAGCGCTTCTTGCCGAGTTCGGCGGCGATGTCCTTGACCATATGGCCCGCTTTGCGGTGGGCGGCGATCAATTGATCGCGCGTGACACCCCAGCGTTTCATCCAGTGCTCCACGGCCTGCCGCTCGGACAGATCGAGCCTGTCCTTGTCAATGAAGCCGCGCTTGTCCTTCAGTCCTGCCATGAATCCTGTCCCACCATGAATTCTACCACGCGGAGAAAGCCCGACCGATGATGGACGGTTCTGCCCCGCAGGACAGGCTTCGTGAAGAGTGCCCCCGCACGCTTCCGAGCAATCGCCCGGGCAGACGACGATGAGCCACACTCATCGTCGTCTGGTGTTGCCTCAATCGCGGGCGGCGGCCTCCCGTCGCGGCTCGGGCCGGGGCCTGCTCACCACGACCGTGTCACCGGAGCGGGTGATCTCGATGGAATCGGCCGTGGCACCGAGTTCCTGCGGCGTCGAGAGGGACACGCTCTGGCCGGAAGCCAGGATCGTCTCGAACCGCACGGCGCGACTGGTTTCGGTGCGGGCCAGGGTCACGACGACCCGGTAGCCCTTGGGTTCGGCGGTATAATAGGCCACGCCGGAGAGATCGCCGAGGCTGACGCTGCCGCCACCCAAGGGCCTGATCGTCTCGGCGGAAGCTTGGCCGGCGATAAGGGCGCTGGTGAGGGCGGCGCTGGTGATGAGGTTGCGAAAGGTCATGGTATCTGGACTCGCTCGTTGGGCGGGGCGCGGCGCGCCCTTGCTTCGAGACCGGATATGCCGTGCGCTGCAGCATGGATCAAAAAGATAGAATCGATAATGACTATTGATCACGTCGATCTGTCGCGCATCGATCTCAATCTCCTCGTGGCCCTTGATGCCTTGCTGGCGGAGCGCAGCGTCACCCGCGCCGCCGCCCGGATCGGCATCGGCCAATCGGCCATGAGCAGCAGCCTCGCCCGGCTCCGCACCACCTTCGGCGACGAACTCCTCACCCGGGCACCGGAGGGGATGCGCGCCACCCCTCGCGCCCTCGCCCTCGCCGAACCCGTCCGTACCCTGCTGCGCCAGATCCAGTCGCTGGTCCGGCGCGACGAGGCGTTCGATCCGCGCAGCGTAACGCGCACCTTCACCATCGGCCTGCCCGATTCGACCGAGGTGCTGCTCGGTCCGCGGCTCCTGGCCTATCTGCGGCGGCACGCACCGGGGATCAGCCTGCTCCTGCGCTCCATCGACCGTATCCGCATCCTGCAGGAACTCGATGCGGACAGGGTCGATCTCGGCATCGGCACGTTCAGCCACGGCCAGACCCACCACAAGCAGAGGCTGCTCTACCGGGACCGCTACGTCTGCCTGTTCAATGCCGACCTCGTCGGGCTCACTCCGCCGATCTCGCTGGACGATTACCTGCGCTTTCCCCACGTGCTCACCAGCCTGAAGGAAACGGCGCATGGCGTGGTGGACGACGCTCTCGCCCTCCTCGGCCTTCGCCGCGACCTTGCGGTGACGACGCCACGCTTCCTCGCCGTGCCCTTCCTCGTGCGGAGCGCGCCCGTTCTCACCACCATGCAGGAGCGCCTCGCCACCCTCTTTGCCGGAACCCTCGGCCTCGCCGTCAGCCCGGCGCCGCTGGCCCTCGACGAGGTGGCGATCTCGATGCTGTGGCACGCCTCCTATGACGACGACCCGGCCCATCGCTGGTTGCGCCAGACGCTTCTCGCTCTCGCCGACGACGCGGCACAGGTCGGGTGAGACGCTTCGACTCGCGCGGCCCGGCACCACGTCCGGTCCGGATCTCCTGCCCCCGGCGACCCAAAACTTGCCAATGCGCGCAGGCGCGTGCTTTGGGAGGGCCGGCATCGGCTGCTCCGCAGGAGCAGGGCTCCGGGAAAGAGGCCGCATGGGTTTGGTAGCAGGAGGGGTCGCTGACGTCGTCGGAGGCTTCGGCGCGTGGCGCATGTGGTGGATGCTGGCCAAGAACGACGTGATCCGTCGGTATCGCCGCTCGCGCGTCGGCCAGCTGTGGCTGACCCTCAGCATGGCCGTGATGATCTTCGGCATGGGCGGGATCTACGCCTCGCTCTTCGGCACCTCGATGGCCGATTACCTGCCCCATCTCGGCACAGGCCTCGTGCTCTGGGGGTTGATGTCGCAGACCATCAACGAAAGCTGTTCGAGTTTTACCGATAACGACAGCATCATCCGGCAGGTCGCGCTGCCGCGGTTCACCTACCTGTTGCGGACGATGGCCCGGAACCTCTTCATCTTCGCCCATAACCTGATCATTTTGCCGGTCCTGTTCCTCGTCACCGGCACGGTGATCGACTGGCACATCCTGCTGTTCGTTCCCGGCCTGCTGCTCGTGCTCGCCAACCTGGCCTGGATTGGCTACCTCCTGGCCATCCTGTCGGCGCGGTTCCGCGACATTCCGCAGATCGTCGCGAGCGTCGTACAAGTCGCGTTCTTCGTCTCGCCGGTCGTGTTCAAGCCTTCTCAATTGCGGGTCGACCATCCCGTACTCATTTTGAACCCCTTTGCCAGCATGCTGGACGTGATGCGCGAGCCTCTGCTGGGCCATCTGCCGAGCGCAACGTCCTATCTCATCCTGCTCGGCCTGCTGGTCATTGGCTGGCTGATCGCCCTGGCATTCTCGGGCAAATATTCGCACCGCGTCGTGTACTGGCTCTGAGGGCAGGATGGCTCATATCGTCCTCGACAAGGCGAGCGTCGAGCTCGCCGTCTACAATTCGCGCGGCCGTGCCCTGAAGAGCGAGATTCTGCGTCGCACGGTCGGCGGAGGCCTGCAGAACGACCGCGACAGCAGCGTCCAGGTGGTGAAGGCGCTGAACGCGGTCAGCTTCGAAGCGCGCGATGGCGACCGGATCGGTCTCGTCGGCGGCAACGGCGCCGGCAAGACGACGCTCCTGCGGGTGCTCAGCCGGGTCTATCCGCCGACCTCGGGGACCGCCACCATTGAGGGGCGCATCTCGTCCCTGATCGACCTGTCCATGGGCATGGACGGCGATGCCACGGGCTACGACAATATCGAGATGCGCAGCATCATGCTGGGGCTGAGCCACAAGCAGGCCCAAGCGATCGTCCCCGACGTCGAGGAATTCAGCCAACTCGGCGAGTTCCTCTCTCTGCCGATCCGCACCTATTCCAGCGGCATGATGCTGCGGCTCGCCTTCGCGGTCAGCACGGCCGTCCATCCCGACATCCTGATCCTCGACGAAGTGATCGGCGTCGGCGACGCCTCTTTCGCGGAACGCGCCGAGAAACGTCTGCACGGCATGATCCAGAAGGCCAGCATCATGTTCCTCGCCTCCCACGACAACGCCTCGATCAAGCGCTTCTGCAACCGCACGCTCTGGATGAAGGGCGGCACGCTGATGATGGATGGCGCGCCGGACGAGGTGTTGGCGGCGTATGTAACAAATAAAGACTAAGATGATTAAAGTATAATATAACTTTCTATTCTGCGCCGCAGGCTCGCTCTTTTTAATGGCAGTAATTTTTCGTGGAAATCTTAAAAATCTTTACAATAGAAGTTCATTTTCGATTATAAGCGCTTATTTGTTAGGGTGAGTTGTATTGATTTTCGACTGAGGTTGGCATTGATGTGGTATATAGGCCAAAAGCGTCCACCTTTCCAGGCAAGCATTCAATATGCTCTGCTCGTCAGCCTTCATGGTGGGTCTTCGTCATCTTATTTCGGCGGTCTCCGGTATGGGGTCATTCGCACGTCTTCCGATGGTTGGAGTGCTATCTGTACGGGCCTCCATGGTGGGAGCCACTAATATGTTCACCTGTTATGCTCAGAATTTCGAGGACGTTCTGCTGTGGAGGGCGTTGAAGGACGTTCCAAACGGTTTCTATATTGACATAGGTGCTCAGGATCCTCGCGTCGATTCTGTGAGCCGCGGTTTCTACGAAAATGGCTGGCGTGGCTTCAGCATTGAGCCGACGCAAGCCTATGCCGACAAGTTGCGTGCAGACCGCCCGGATGAACGGATCATTCAGGCTGCTGTCGGAACGGGAGATCGAGATATCGTTTTCTTCGAATTTCCCGAGACTGGGTTGAGCACGGCAAATGCGACGGTTGCTGCGGCGCACAAGGCTGAGGGATATGATTGCGTCGAGACGGTCGTTCCGATTCTTTCGCTTGATCGGGTTTTGAAGGATGCCCGTCGCCTCGATGTCCACTGGCTCAAGATCGATGTAGAGGGCCTTGAGGCCAGCGTTTTGGAAAGCTGGAGCGATTGCGACGTCCGGCCCTGGATCGTGGTGATCGAGAGTACAGAGCCTCTGGCCCAAACTCCGACCCATCATCTCTGGGAGCCAGCGCTGCTGGATCGAGGGTACCAGTACGTTTATTTCGACGGACTTAACCGATATTATGTGTCTGAGACACACGCAGATTTAGCTGCGTTCTTCGGGCCCGGTGCGAATGTTTTCGATGGCTTCGAGATCAGCCTCCTCGGCCGTGCTCCTGGTGCCGGTGGACTGCGCGAGGCGTTCCTGAGTGCAAGTTTGGATGCCGAGGGCTCACGAAAGGACCTCGCCCAGGCTTCCGCCGAACGCGACGTTTTGATTGTGGAGCGTGACAGGTTTGCGAAAGCCGAGAGTGAGTTGCTCGCGGAACGCGACACTCTCACCTCCGAGATCCGTGGCCTCGCATCCGAACGCGACGTTCTTTATTCCGAGCGTGACAGGCTCGCATCCGAACGAGACAAGCTTGCTTCCGAGCGCGACAGGCTTTCGCTGGAGCGTGACAGGCTTGCGAATGACCGTGAGGTTCTTGCATCCGAATGCGAGAGGATGGGCCGCCAACTCGACGTGATGGAAAGCCAAAGCATTTCCGCGCAAGGCGTGGAGCGCATGCTGGCCGCCACGCGCGCGAGCACCTCGTGGCGTGTTACGGCTCCCCTGCGTGTCGCCAGGCGTGCGACACGGGGAGACTTCACGTCCTTCAGTCGCTTTGCCGGTCGTCGAAGCGGGATCGTTGGGATGAAGCGAGCAACCCGCTCCGTACTCGCAAGAGGGGCTGCATTTCTCCGCGAACGGCCGGCCCTCAAGCGTGCCGCGATCACCGCCCTTGATCTGGCGCCGCCATTTCGCGACAGATTGTTCCTTGCGCTGCAACGCGAGCGAGCCGAGCTGGTGGTCGTCCAGAAGCAAACCTACACCGATTATGCGTTGTCCGTCGAACCCGGGCGCCTTAACCAATGGCGCACTTTGGCCGACACGCCGCCTTCCGACGGAAAACTCCCATGAAAGTCTGGTTCGACGGTCAATGCCTCCAAACGGCGAGCCGTCTTCGGGGGATCGGCCGCTATGCGCAGGAATTGATCCGCGCATTGTCGGAGCGTGGCGATATCGACCTGTCGATATCCTTCAATGCGGCGATGCCCGACGAGGCACTTGCCGCGCGCGATGTGATCTCTGCATGGATCGCGCCACGAGATATTCATGTGTGGGAGAGCCCGCGCGAAAATGGCGAAGCCATCTCCGGATACACGGATGCGCGAAGGCTCGGGCAAATCGCGCTTTCTCATCACGTGGCATGTCTCGGCGTGGACGTCGCGGTTTCCACGAGCCCGTTTGAGGGGCATGGCGATGCTGCCATGCCCCTTGAGCCCAGTCCACTGCTTGGTTGTCCGCTTGCATCGATCTTTTACGACGCAATCCCATACCGTTACCCAGATCGCTATCTTAGAGATCCAAATTTACGCTCCAGCTATAATCGTAGATTGGAAATTCTCGGACGCTACGATCTCAATTTGTGCATTTCCGAGTACTCGACGCGTGAGGCTACCGCGATCGTAGGGAGAGGCAATCACGTCAATATCAGCGCCGGTGTGTCACCAGACTTTCTTCATCTGCTTGCCATGCCGTTGATGCCAACGCCCCCTGGGCCCTATGTGCTATATGTTGGTGGGCTCGACTGGCGAAAAAATGTCATTGCCATCGTGGAGGCATTTGGCCGTCTTGCGGGCGCATTGCGCGCATCGACGCGTTTGGTCCTAGCGGGCGACCACCCAAGTGAGTTGCTGAAAGACATCGCACGTCGGTGGCAAGAACTTGGATTGCGGCCTGACATGCTCGTTCTGAGCGCGCACGTCTCGGATCTCGAACTCGTTTCGCTGTATAGGGCGGCTGCCGTAGTTGTGCAGCCGTCTTATCTCGAAGGCTTCGGCCTCACGGCCCTTGAAGCAATGCGTTGCGGTGCTCCGGTCATCGTCGCGGATCGGGGGGCTGCACCCGAAGTCGTGCAAGACCGGGAATTGATGTTCGATCCTGACGACCATGATCGTCTTGCCGCCTTGATAGCCCGAATGATTGAGGATTCCTCTTTCGCTGCCGCCGCCGTTGAGGCGGGACGCATCAGGGCTGAGACCTTCACTTGGGACCGGTCGGCGCAACATGCCCACGCTGCCCTCAAGGGCCTCGTAAAGAGCAAGCACGATGCGCCCCCATCGCTGGAAGCACGCCGCCGCGCCGCTCTTGCTGCTATCCGACAGGAGGGTCTGCAGTCGACTAATGTCGCCGAGATCCTCGCACGTGCCGAACCCCTCGACTTTCTGCCCCCCAGGCTCCTCATTGATTGCACTGCAACGCTCCGCAATGATGGTGGTACGGGCATTCAGCGTGTCACTCGGGAAATCAGCCGCCGGATGAGCGCAACCGCCGATGCCACGATTCTATTTGGAGACGATCAGATTTCTCTACAGCCGGTCTCGTGGCTAGGGAGCAGGCCAATTAGGCCGATCGAACCGACCGGTGATCGGGCGTACTTTATCAGGCCCAACGATACCGTTTTCATGCTGGACAGCTCATGGGAGTTCCATGAGTCGCATCTGCTCCAGCTCATGTCGGCCCGTTTGCGGGGAACGCGTGTCATTTCGATGATGCACGACCTTGTTCCGATGCTAACGCCGGCCTTCTGCAACGAAATTATCCCGCCAATATTTAAAAAATGGCTTGCTTCTGCGCTTGCGTATTCAACAGGATTTATTTGCAACTCCCGTACGACAGCTGAAGAATTGCTCGCTCTTCTGCAGGCGTTGAATTTTCCTCGGCCAATGAAGATCGGTTATTTTCTGCTTGGGGCCGATCTCAAGGATGTGACTCGCCCGGCCCGGTCCCGGCCGCCAAGCCAAGGTTACCGCTTCCTAATGGTGGGCACGATCGAGCCGCGGAAAGGCTATGATGTCGCCTTGGCTGGATTTGAGGCGTTGTGGACGGACAGCGTCGATGCTGAACTGACGATCATCGGACGGGCCGGATGGAGTACCGAGCGGCTCATGGAGCGCATTAGAAGCCATCCCGAGTATGGGCGGCGCCTTCATCTGCTCCAGGGCATTCCGGACGAGGATTTGATTCAGGCGTATGCCGACACCGACGCGCTGATCGCGTCGTCGTACACCGAAGGTTTCGGATTACCGGTCGTAGAGGCTCGGCATTTCGGTAAGCCGGTGATCGTCAGCGACATTCCCGTCTTTCGCGAAGTGACGGAAGGCGCAGAGAACGTCCTCTTTTTTGCTCCCGGTGACTCCTCGTTGCTCGCGGATGCCGTTCGTCGGTTCATCGGTGGCGAGGGGCGCGGTCCGGTTGAAGACAATACAGGCTTTGCATGGCCGGATTGGGATGAGTCGGCGCGTCTAGCCTTGCGGGTCGTGCGGGATGGTGAATGGCAAATGGAGTATCGTCCCAAGGACGAACACCCCTATGCATCCGCATACGATATCGGCGAAACTCGGATGCTCCGGCTGCTTGGACCGGGTGAGCGGGACCATAGCCTCAATGTGTTATCCATCGAGATACTGGACGATGGCACCGCCCGACTTCGGGTACGTGTGACCAATCTGTCAGAGACCGTGTGGTCGAGTAATCTCGAAGACGGTGAGAGGCTCGGTTTCGCTCTTACGGCTCGCTCTCTTTCCGTCCTCGGAGCACCGATAGGCGTACCGACATGTACGGCGATTCCGCTGATCCTGCCCGCCGGCCAAAGCATCATTCTCACCGTCACTGTCCCATCAGGTTGCGCCTCAGTGGAACTGGAGGCGGGTCAGGACGGCAAGGGCTGGGGCAATGTCCTGCGCGTTCCGATCTTGTGAAGACGCTTCTGCGCCGGACCGCTCGCGGCTAAATTGTGTTGGTGCGGCCCGCTCGGTAATCTGGGGACCGGCGAAGACGGTCTGAGCTAGGACTTTGGGGCGCTTCGCCTAGAACGATCCTTCGGTGCGTCGTCGTGTGACGAATGTGAAAGATCGCGGAAGGAGCGCAGCCGGCGATTCGATGCTAGTGCGCCTCGAGGAAGAAATGTTCGCCGATGCCATTGACCTCTAGCGGCCTCCTGGTGGTCGTCATCACGCCTCAGAGAAGGGAGGATCTGTCCAGAATTCTCGCGACGATTGATGCGCCGCACGGGCAGATTCTAGTTCTCGAAGGGCCGGCCAGCGACGACATAGCCCGGCTTTGCCGCACGCTCGATATCGAATGTGCTTCTGTCGAGGCGGATCTGTCCTTCAAGGAGCTATGGGATCTCACGCATCGGGTCGCACGATCGAGGTCCGCAACCTTCCTTCTTCTCATTGACGGTAACGCAGAGGGAGCGCCCTCTCTGGTGACCGTCCTTCTCTCAGAGATGCAGGCAGATCCGGGCTTGGCGATCGTGTCGCCCGCCCTTGTCATCACCGACCGAAACGGCAGCAGGATCGAGGCGCAGCGCTCGGGTTGGGATCTTCGCCACGGCCGCTTAGGTCCCGACCCTGATGTCGTCGACCCCGCCCCGAATCGTTTGGAGGCAGATTACTGCCTCCTTACCTGCGCTCTCCTGCGCATGTCCGCTCTCGATAACCTCGACGTCACCGTTCTGCAGCAGGATCTCGTCGGATTCAGTGCCGGGCTGGGCCTTCGATTGCGCGATGCAGGGTATGCCTGCGCTTCCCTACCAAGGATCAGCATCACCCTCACGAGGCCTGAAACAATTTCAAATCCCACCGCCGGGCTCGACGATATACGATCTCTATCGACGCATGGCGTGCGCCTAAACAGTCCTCATCCAAACGACACCAGTTCCTGGGGACGCGTGAAGCGCAATCTTCGCGAGGAACTCGATCGTTGCGGTATCCTCGACATCCGTGCGCCGCGGTTGTCCTTCGCCCACCCTGGCCTGCGTCCCTTCGATTATTTATATTCTGTGTGGGAGACGGACAGGTTGCCGTCCAGCTGGGCTGGATTCGAAGAGCGTTACAGGGCGGTCTTCGTCGCCTCCGCCTGGAATGCCGAGGTCTTTCGCTCCGCCGGCTTCAGTAACGTCCGGCACGTTCCTCTCGGTGTTGATACGGACGTGTTTCATCCCTGGGGCACCTCTCATCGTGCCTACGACGAGACGACCTTCTTATGGTTTGCTCACAATCAGCACCGCAAGGGGCTTGATGTATGTCTTGAAGCTTGGCGGCTGTTTCGGATTGAGCGCCCATTGACCCGTTTAATTGTGATGGGAACGGCCCTGAAAGGAGCCTTCACCGGGAGTTCCGCGGCAGCGATTCGTCGTGGCCCTTTTGCCATCTCTGAGCGGCCGCAAGATGGGATCAGTGTATGGGAAATCGTCGGCTCGCTGAGCGATGGTGACATCGCAGCAATCTACCGTGGTGTCGACGTGGTGCTATCGACCGCCCGGAGTGAAGGATTCGGCTTTGTAACTGCCGAGTCCCTGGCATGCGGCACACCGTCGATTTTTGCCGATTACGGCGCTTCGAGGGAGTTCGCCTATCCGGGTGCACTCTTCTATGGAGGACGACAGGCACTGGCCGATTACTCCGATATGGGGTTCTCCGATGTTGGGCATTGGTGGGAGCCGAATGTGGGAGACCTCGTCGCGCGCATGCGCGAGGCCTACGATCTCGGCGATCGACGCCGGAGAGAAGTTGGATTGGCTGGAATGCGCCTGATTCGTCGCCGTTTTACATGGCGAAATACGGCATTGGCACTGCGCAGAGGTCTTGCGGATGTCGAGACGAACGAAGGCGCCGGGAGATTTCATTGGGCGAAGCCCGATGGAGGTAGACGTCGCCCAGAAACGCCAGTGACGCTGCTCGAAGATGCAGGGCGCGAGGCATGGTTCGGCGCCGCCAACAGGGTCACCATCGCAACCCGATCCTTCCGGACGACATGGTCCGCTTACGGCCTAGCGGCGGCGGTGCGAGTCCTTGCCCGACAACTGACTACGTTTCTCCAGAAACGCATTCGAAAGTTATGACAGATTGCTAAAACGACCTGTTATGGTCGTCTTCCACCCTTATGGCCGGCGCGCAATCTCGTCTCGCCAGTAGGACAAGACGTCCGACAGAGTTTTCCGAAGCGGAATCGTCGGTGACCATCCCAGTAAATGAAGTGCTGCCGAGGGGTCGCCTACCGACCGGGCGATCTCTAAGGGCCGCATCCGTGCCGGATCCTGCTCAACCACAATTTCCGCAGGGCTCAGCGATACGAGAATCTTGAGAATCTCCGAGATCTTTATTCCCACTCCGCTCGCGAGGTTGATGGCCCGGCCCTGAAGTGTAGAATCCTCAACCTTAGCCGCCATAACGTAGGCCCTCACCACGTCTCTCACATCGAGGAAGTCCCGTTCCGCGAGCAGGTTACCAACCTTCATGACCGGCTGTTGCAGGCCCTGCTCTATACGGGCGATCTGTCGCGCAAAGGACGAAACCACGTAAGCATCTGTCTGACCGGGGCCTGTGTGGTTGAAGGGCCGCATGCGCACGACATCGAGCCCCTCCCCACTGAGTTGCCCTAACAGGATATCGGCCGATGCCTTTGTGACACCGTAGGCGGAAGTCGGCTCCAGCGGCGCGTCCTCGCAGATCGCGGTGACGGAGCGGTTGAAGCTGCGTCCATAGACCTCCGAGCTTCCTGCAAAAACGAGACGGGTCTGCGGAGAGTGCGTGAGAATGGCCTGGGCGAGGTTCAAGGTTCCAAGAAGGTTGACGTCAAACGCCGTCCGGATGTCGTCTTTCGCTCTCGCTGGGGCGGCGATTGCCGCAAGATGCACGATTGCGTGCGGTTTTAGTCGTGCAACCGCATCATTGACCTGAGCTACATCCCGCATGTCGCCATGGCCGCCCTCAAAGAAGCTGACCCCGCAAGCGGCGTCAGCCTCATCGAGTTGGCGCATCATCCACTGTCCGACGAAGCCGGATGATCCTGTTACGGCAACGATCCGCGTCATTGAGCCGGGCGCTCCGGCCAGCAATCAGTCCGGAGACCGAAATTCATGTCCCGCGTGAACGAAACTTGAGAACGCATGATAATCTCAGCGCCGTACGCGTGCCAAATCGGCATCGACCATCTCCACGATCATCTCTTCCAATGTCGTTTTCGCCTTCCATCCGAGCTTGGCCTGAGCCTTTGCAGGCTGGCCGAGGAGGATGTCGACTTCGGCTGGCCGATAGAGCGCCGGATCGATGACGAGATAATCGTTCATGGAAAGGCCAGCATGCTCGAAGGCGATCCGGCACATGTCACGGACCGTCACCGTCCGGCCTGTGGCGACGACGTAGTCATCGGCGACGTCCTGTTGCAGCATCAGCCACATGGCTTCGACATAGTCGCGCGAATGACCCCAATCGCGCCGGGCATCGATGTTTCCGAGCCGGAGCTCGTTCTGGAGGCCGAGTTTGATACGCGCGACGCCGTCGGTGACCTTGCGGGTGACGAATTCGATGCCCCGCAGGGGTGATTCGTGGTTGAACAGGATGCCGCTCGACGCATGGAGACCGAAGCTCTCGCGATAGTTCACCGTGATCCAATGACCGTAGAGCTTGGCCACGGCATAGGGTGAGCGGGGATAGAACGGCGTCGTCTCCGACTGCATCTCCTGCTGGACGAGGCCATACATCTCGGAGGACGAGGCTTGGTAGAAACGGGCGTCCGGGCATTGCAGGCGGCAGGCTTCGAGCACGTTTCCGACACCGAGGCCGGTGACGGCCCCCGTCAGGAGGGGCTGCTGCCACGACGACTTCACGAACGACTGCGCGGCCAGATTATAAATCTCGTCCGGTCGAACCTCCTGCACCGTCCGCAGGATCGCCGAGAGATCGAGCAGGTCGCCGTCGATGAGTCGGATGTCCTTCTCGATGCCGAGCCATTTCAAGCGTACATCGTTCACCTCCGCCGTGCTGGAGCGGCGGACGAGCCCCGAGACCTCGTACCCCTTGTCCAGAAGGAGTTTGGACAGGTACGCACCGTCCTGACCGGTGATGCCGGTAATGAGGGCCTTCTTCGCCATAATCTTGCAGATCCCAGAACGGCGCGGTCACAAACCGCCGCGGGTGAATGAGGCATCGAACGTCAGAAGGATTTACGAGGTTGGTGCGTGCAACGCAATTGCCTGTTACGGAGCATTGTTTCAAGAGTTCACTACGCTTTAAATCTCATGGCGCATGATTCTAATTAGATAAATTCAGTAATGATAAATATAAAACGTGGTTTGTAGTAAAGATTTAGCCAAATTCTGGTATGCCGGGTTTTTTTATCAAGGTTTCCCGAGCACGCTCTCTCGCGTTTCGAGCTTGCCGCGGGCCCCGTCGATCAGGCCGTGCCAGAGAGCATTCCGTGTCTCCCTCGAGAAGCGGTTATGGACGAGGTATGCGACGACGCGCAGGGGGAGGGCCAACAGTGTCTTGGCTTTGTGGGCGAGCGGCACGTGCGCCATGCGGAGCATCGCCAATTGGTTGCGCAGGAAGGTGTAGAGCCGCCGCGGCGGCTGGTCGGTGAGTAAGAGGCCGAAAGGGAGCCGGATCAGGCCGCGCCCGAGTTCATGCGCCATCAGGACATCGTCCGCCATCCAGATCGAGTAGCCGAGGTGATTGGCGCGCATGCACCACTCGATGTCGATGGCGTCGATGAAGAAATCCGCGCGGAAGGGGCCGATCGGCAGCGCTGCCTCGCAATCCACGAGGGAGCCCGAGGAGATGACGAACTGCACACGCGTGACATGCGCCTCGTCATTGTCGCTCGCCTCAACCGGGGGCGCCCTCAGAGGCTTGCCGGACCAATCCGTCGGTCGCGGGCCAACGATGGCGGGGCGTTCGCCCGCTGCATACAGATGTCCATGAAGTGCTGCGAGCCGTGGGATCGTGCCCTCTTCTGGCAGGCTATCCTGATCGAGAAGGAACAGGAAATTGGCGCCCTGCTGGCGGGTATGATCCAGAAGCGCGTTATAGGCGGCACCGAGGCCGAGATTGCTGCCGGGGCGCATCACGGACAGATCCGTCCCGTGTGCCGCCGCGCGGAGGGTTGCCTCGTCCTGCTGGGAGAATGCGGAATTCGCATAGATCACGATTTCCCGTACGTCGGGCGCCAGCACGCCGACGAGACGGAGAAGGTTCGCTTGGTCGGGATGATAAATGACGATCCCGGCTATCGTCTGCGTTTGCGCGGACAAGGTGGCTTCCCGTTGCGGCACGTAGAGGCGGGACTGCCATTCCGGTGAGCGCCGCGCAAGCTGCGGACGTCGCGTCGCGGGAAACGGTTCGTCCGGGCGAATGACGGAACCTGCCGCGAGCGAGCCCGTTATGGTTCAGCTAAGAGACTCTCCCTTCACCCGCCCGGCTCACGCCGCGGCGGGTTTTTCGTCGCAGGGTGACGGCGCAATCGATCCTCACCGCCGCTGCCGCGTTTCCCAGGTTCCAGCAACATCCGGAATGGGACACGAACCATGAGCGACGGCGCCACCGCAAGCGACAGCCCTTTCATCAAGGGGCGGAACGCCCGCCTCTACGGCAGGACACGCGAAAGCTGCCCCTATTCCGAGGGAAGCGACGATCACGCGGCTTGGATGCAGGCCTTCGACGAAGCCCCCGGCGGCGAAACCGAGACCGAAGCGGGAACCATCGATCCGCAGAACCCGACCTGACCGCTCGCCGTCCGGCCGGAAATGTCCGGCCGGCCTTCCCGTTTCGCTGTCGTCGTGCCCAGGTCTCGACGGGACAGCGATCGTGCGGTCTCGACCCTCCAAGCGCCGGAGTTCCGCATGAACGGACGAAGCCCGAAGGGCGGGTACGGCACCCGCGCCCTCTCTCGGCACATCCTGCCCGCTGCGGGAACGATGATCGGGGTCTGCACGACGCTGGTGGGATTGGTGAAGATCGCCGAGGCCCGGATCGGCCCGAGCCATGTGGACGAGGCCGTTTCGCTGACGGCGATCCTGTTTCTCGCCAGTGCGGCGGCTTCGTATCTCTCGATGCGCCTCGACGATGGCCGTCCCTTCGCTCTCCGGTTGGAGCGGATCGCCGATATCTGCTTCGTCATCGGCCTCATCGGCCTGTCCACGATCACGCTCCTCTTCGCCTACGAGTCGATCTGAGCCGACGCGAACCGTCTCTCCGCCGGAGGATGACCGCCAATGTTCGACGGGGACCACTGGCCGCGGATCGAGGCGTCGCCCGCTGCTTCAGAGCCGACGCCGCGGCCGGCCGCGGCGTCGGAGTTGAGCTCCACCCTTTTTATGAGGCCACGAGGGATCTGAGGGCGTCGGAGAGGTCGGACAGGCTGAGCTGGCCCTTCTGCAGCACTCGGTCGGCCTGGCCGGCGAGACGCCGACGGTCGTCGGCGGTGACGTCCTTGGCGGTCAGCACCACGACGGGGATGTCGCGCCATTCCGGTTTCGCCCGCAGCGCGCGCAGGAAGCCGAACCCGTCCATCTCCGGCATCATCAGGTCGAGAAGGATCAGGCAGGGTTTCTTCACGGCCACCGCTTCCAGCCCGGCCCGGCCATGCTCGGCCGAGGCCACGCGCCAGCCCTCGCGGGTGAGCATCGCGGTCATCCGCTCGCGCACGTCGGCATCGTCATCGACGACGAGCACCGGCCCATCGGACGCCCCTGCCTTGAAACGCTCCATCGCCTCCTTCAGGTGCCCCCATTCGATGGGCTTGTGCAGGTAGTCGGTGGCGCCGAGGGAGAAGGCGAGGCTCTGCTCGTCGAGAACCGTCACCATGATCACCGGCGTCGCCCCGAGATCGGGGTCGGCGCGCAGGGCCCGCAGCACCGACCAGCCGTCCATGCGCGGCATGGTCACGTCGAGGAGGATCACGCGGGGCCGCAGGCTGCGCGCGAGCTCCAGCCCCTCGCGGCCGTCGGCCGCGCTCGCGACCCGGAAGCCCTCCTTCTCGAGGAAGCGGGTGAGCAGGTCCCGCGTGGCGGGGTCGTCGTCGATGATCAGGACCCGGTCGCCGGTCTTCGGCGTGGCTGCCGGCTGCGCCGGGGAACCGTCGGGGGCCTCTTCCCGAGCCTCGGTGGCGGTCTCCCGGTATTGTGCGGGGATCCGGATGGTGAAGGTGGTTCCCTCCCCTTCCCGGCTCGCCACGTCGATCTGTCCGCCGAGCATGGTGGCGAAGGCCCGCGTGATGGCAAGGCCGAGGCCGGTCCCGCCGAAGCGGCGCGTCGTCGAGGCATCCGCCTGGGTGAAGCGCTCGAACAGCTTGGCTTGCTGCTCCGGGCTCATGCCGATGCCGGTATCCGTCACACGGAAGACCAGTGAGGTGGACCCGGCGATGCCTTCCTGCACGGCCGAGAGGGTGATCTGCCCGTTCTCGGTGAATTTCGCCGCGTTGCTGAGAAGGTTGATCAAGCACTGGCGCAGCTTGGTCTGGTCGGTATGGGCGATGCCGAGATCGTCCGCGAGATCGAGGACGAGGGTATTGCCCTTCTTGGCCACGAGGGCGTCCACGGTGGAGGCCACTTCCCGCACCATCTCGCCCACGGGAAAGGCCTCGGCATAGATCTCCATCCGCTCGGCTTCGATCTTCGAGAGGTCGAGGACGTCGTTGATCAGGCCGAGGAGATGACGGGCATTCGACTCGATCTTGCGCATGTCTGCGAGCAGGCTCTCCTGGCCAAGATCCTCCATCTCCTCCTGCAGCATCTCGGAATAGCCGATCACCGCCGAGAGCGGCGTGCGCAGCTCGTGGCTCATATTGGCCAGGAACTGGCTTTTCGCGCGGTTGGCTTCCTCCGCCGCTTCCTTGGCGGCTTCCAGCGCCTGCTCGGCCTCCTTGCGCGCGGTGATGTCGGTATGGGCGCCGACCCATTCGCGGACCGTCCCCGCCTCGTCGAGGATGGGGACGCCGCGCACGGCCATGTAGCGCCACACGCCGTCATGGCGGCGCAGGCGGTGCTCGATCTCGTAGAGGGTGACGTGGGTGACCGCATGATCCCAGGCGAGTTGCGTCTTCTCGCGGTCGTCGGGGTGGATCGCCGCGAGGAAGCCGTGGCCGGCGGCCTCCTTCGGCGTCTGGCCGGTGAAGCGGGTCCATTCGGACGGCGCGACCGTGAAGCCGCCATCCGGCGGAGTCGCCCAGACGATGGAGGAGGTAGCCTCGGTGAGAGAGCGGAAGCGCTGCTCGCTCTGGCGCGTGCGCTCCTCGGTGAGCTTGCGCAGGGTCTCGTCGGTGACGACGAAACCGACGCCGTCCACCGTCCCGTCGGAGAGGCCCGCCGCGCCTGGCAGCGGATAGACGCTGATCTGGAGATGGCGGACGCCGCCCGGCGCACTCGGGGTCGGCACCGCGACGTCGATATCGGGCGTGATCAGGCCGTTGTCGCGCGCCGCCTCGAATTTCGGACGGAGCAAGTCTTCGAGTTCCGGGAGGGCGGCCCAGATCGGTCCGCCGAGGGACGCCTGGAATCCGCGCGCGTTCATCGTTTCCAGGGCGCGGTTCATATGGCGGATCGACAGGGTGTGGTCGAGGAAGCCGAGGCCCACGGGAGCGTTGGCGAGGACTCCGTCGAGCAAAGCCGTCATGCGCTGGCTGTCACGGCGGCGCAGCAGGGCGATGCGGCCGAGGAGCGCCATCGCAGCCAGGGCCGAGGCCGCGCAGACGAGGGACAGGATCAGCCCGCGCCAGAATTCCGTCGTCTCGGAGCGGGCGAGGCTGTCGCGGGCATGGTCCTGGCCGACCCGGGTGGCTTCGCGGATGCCGTCCATCATGCGCTTGCCCTCCCCGGTCCGGACGAGGGTCACGGCCGCTTCGAAGCCGCTGGCATCCCGCGCTTCCACCACCCGGCGGGCGAAATCCCGTTCACCCGTGATGAGGGTCCGCAATTCCTGGCGCCGGGCGGTTCCGGGGTCGGCGGATTCCGATTCCAGCCGGTCGAGCTCGCCGATCTGTCCGTCGAGGGTCTCAAGCGCCCGTTTGTAGGGCGTGAGGTAGTTCGGCAACCCGGTCAGGGTGTAGCCGCGCATACCCGTCTCGAGGTCCTTCATGGTCGAGAGCAGGCGCTCGTTCAGCGTGATGATGTCGTGCTGGCGGGTGGCCTCCGTTCGGCTGCGCTCGGCGAACACGTAGTTGGCGAGGCCCGCGATGAGGGCGACCGCGAACAGGGCGAAGGCGACGGGTGAGCCGGGGATCCCCTTCAGGGCGGTGGGAACCGTCTTGGGGCTGCGCCAGCGCCAGAGGCGACGGGAGGAGGTCGGGGTGCTCATCGGGGCGGCTCGCGGTGATGTCGATGACAGATCGGTGGTGTGCGGGGGACGGCGCGTCCGGCGAATGCCTATCGTCGCAGCCGGTTGCCCAGCACGAAGCCGAACAGGCCCATCAGGATGATCCCGGCGGCGCCTTCGATCCCGACGAGGAGGTTGGTGAACCTCCCGACCGGCTTGACGCCGATCTCGGGAGGGTTCGCCGTCATCATGTTGAGGGCGCTGTAGCTGAGGAGGTCGAGGGGATTGTACGTCGCGCTCCCGCTGCCGCCCTCGGGAATCAGCCCGCCGGCAATGCCGAACAGGGCGCCGAAGACGAAGATCAGGATCACGAAGGCACGGGCGATGCGCGACAGGCTCTCCCCGTAATCGCACAGCCATTCCACGAACCGGTCGGCGACCCAGCGATATCCCGATTGCAGGACGGGCTTCCAGGTTTGGGGCGCCCGGGTCCGTCGGGCCCAGGCCGCCCGCGCCTCGGCGCCGGCATGGAGCCGGCCCATGCGCCGGCCGCGCTTGTAGGCCCAGCTCGCCTCGTCATGGCTGCCGATGCTCTTCATGTTGTGCTCGATGGCGAGATAGCTCGCCTGCGCGGCCTCGTATTCGCCCGCGATCTCCTCACCGACCGCGCCGCCGAGCTGGTCCACCCGGAAGCGGACACCGGTAAGGAGCGCACCCGAGAACCGTGCATGATTCAGGCGGCACGACATCAGGTTGAGGCGCACGAGGTTGGTGTCGGACAGATCGGCCCCCGACAGGTCGGCCCCGTCGAGGGCGACGCCGGCGAGGCTGGCGCCGCGCAGGCGCGAGCCGGTGAGACGCGCCTTCTTGAGGCTCGCCCCGTCGAAATTGGCGAAGGTCAGGTTCATGTCGGAGAGGTTCGCCTCATCGAGGCGGCCGCCATCGAACCGGCTGTAATCGGCATCCGCTCCGGTGAAGTCGGCTCCCCAGAGATCGGCGCGGGCGAAGGTCGCGCCGTCCAGCAGAGCACGCTGCATCCGGGCGAAGCGCATCGTCGCGCCCGTGAAGTTGGCGTCCTCCAGCATGGCGTCGGAGAAATGCGCTTCGCCGCCGACGATGCCGGTGAAATCCGCGCCGCTGCAATCGGCCTCGCTGAAATTCGCTTCCTCCAGGATCGCGCCTTCGAACCGGGCCGAGCGCGCTAGCGCCCCGACGAGGGAGGCGCCGGACAGGTTGGCGCCGGACAGGTCGGCCTCGACGAGATCGGCTCCGTCGAGATGCGCGCGGCACAGGCCGAGGCCGCGATGCCTGCCGTCCCACCATGGGGGAGCCGCCTCGCCGGGCGGAATGCGCGCCAGCAGCTCCTCGCGCCCGGCCCGGAGGCCGGACAAGGCGAGCCGGTCCTCATCCGCGCGGAAAGGACGCCCATCCGCCTCCGTGATACCGGCCAGAAGCCCATCGGTGGCGGCATGAGAATGGGCGGGGTCGCGAGCGGTCATGGCCTCAGCCGCGTCCCGCCCGCTCCGGCGCGGCATAGCGCAGGGCCGCGTCGAGGGCATCGTTGAGGGAGGTCACCAGCACGTCGGCGGAGGTGGTCCGGCGAAGGCGGTCGAGGGTCGAAGGGTCGCGCTCGCGCCAGAACCCGACGAGCACCTTCACACCGGGAAGCTCCTTGCGGGCCTGGCGGACGGTGAGGCGGATCTGCGAGAGGCTGACCGGTTCGAGATAGGAGAAGCAGATCATCGCAATCTCGTCGGTGCGCTCCGGCCGCTTGTCGGCGCGCAGGTCGGCCAGCGAGGTCATCTGGGCGGCCAGACCATGGCGACCGAGGATCTGGCTCAGCATCAGGGTCGCCGCCTCGTCGAAGGGACCGCGGCTCGAGACGCAGAGGATCGGGGTGGTGCCGCGCCAGTTCGCAGCGAGATCGTCCCGCGCCAGAACGATGCCGGCGCTGCTGCGATCCGGTCCGGCGGCGGCGATGGCCGCCGCCGCTTCGGCATTCGCGGCGGAGCCCGACCGCTTGATCGGCGCGAGCTTGAGCCTGTCGACCACGGTGCGGATCGCCGCGCCGACCTCGCTCTGGCGCGACCGGTCGAGGGCCCCGCGGGCGAGGTCGTCCTGCGCGAGGCGAAGGCCCGCCAGCACGACCTCGTCGTAATAGGTCACCAGCGCCCGCGCCTTCAGCACCTGCCGGCCCTGCTCGATCGCCTCGGCCGGGTCTCCGGCGAGCATGCGCTGGTAGAAGATTTCGGGCGGCGCCAAGGCGGGCTGGTCGCCGAGGATGACGTCGAGGAACCAGAGCCGGTCCACGTGGCGGCCGAGGACGACGAGACAGACCGTGATCGGCGTCGCGAGGACGAGGCCGATCGGTCCCCAGAGGAAGGTCCACACCGTGGCCGCCAGGATGACCGCCAGCGGCGAGAGGCCGGTGGAATGGCCGTAGAGCAGCGGTTCGACCACATGGCCGGCGATGGGCTCGACGATGAGGAACAGGAGCGCGGTGGCGATGACCATCGACCAGCCGGGATCCACCGCAGCGGCCAGGATCAGGGGCAGCAGGGCGCTGATCGCGCCGCCGATATAGGGCACGAAGCGCAGGATCGCCGCCAGCACGCCGAAGAGGATCGGGCTCGGCACCCCGATGAACCAGAGGCCGGTGCCGATGACCGCGCCAAAGGCGATGTTGAGGGCGAGCTGCGCCAGGAAGAACCGGCTCAGCCGGCTCGTGGCGTCGTCGATGGCCGCCGTGGTGCGGCGCAGGTCGCCCGAGCCGGCGAGCCGGATGGCGCGGTTCCGCAGGTCTTCCCGCTGCAGCAGGATGAAGATCGTGAAGAGGAGGATCAGGCCGGCGGTGGCGAGCGGGTGCAGGATCGGTCCGACGAAGGCGCCGAGCGTCGTGGCGAGGGCAGCCTGCGGGGTCGCGACCACCACGTGGAGCGGGTTGGCGCGGCTGCCCGATCGGCCCGGAAGATCTTCGTCCTTCGGGGCCGCGGGCTGCAGTTCCTCGCCGAGGTCCTGCACCATGTCGACGATGCGAGACAGGGTTCCGCTGCCCGAGGTCGCCTCCTTCACCGAGGCGATCTTCTCGCGGATGGTGATCTGGTAGCGCGGCAGGTCGGAGGCGAGCTGGCCCGCCTCGGTGGTGATGAGCAGCCCGACCCCGATGATCGCCGCGAAAGCCGCCACCACCACGAGGGGCGCCGCCGCGGCGCGCGGCACCATCGCCCGCCTCAGCACGCGCACGGCGGGCACCAGGACGAAGCTGAGGAGGATCGCCAGGACCACGGGTACGATGATGTCGCGGCCGAAATATAGCATCGACGCGATGGTGACGACCAGCAGGCACGAGGCCAGGATCGTGAACACCGGCATCGCCTGCCGCATCAGGCGCGCGGTGATGGGATCGTCACTCATGGAGGATGGGTCTTCTCGTCTCGACGCGTGTCAGTGGAAGCCCCGTCCCGACGGGACGCGCGAAGTCCTGGATCGGACCGTCGGTCAGGCCGGCGTTTCTGTGCCGCCCAAAGCCGCGCCGATCTGGGTGAGGAGCTTGGAGAAGTCGATGGGCTTGGGATGGTAATCGTCGCAGCCGGCCTGGATCGCCTTGTCGCGGTCGCCCAGCATGGCGTGGGCGGTGAGCGCGATGATCGGGATGTCCCGGGTGTCGCCGCTGGATTTCAGGGCGCGGGCCGCCGACCAGCCGTCGAGGATGGGCAGGTTCATATCGAGAAGGATCACGTCCGGCCGTCCGGCGCGGGCCTGCTGCACGCCGGCCTCGCCGTCATGGGCCAGGATGACGTCGTAGCCACGTCGCTTGAGACGGCGGGACAGGAAGTCCCAGATCTCTTCATGATCTTCCACCAGTAGGATCTTGGCCATCAACGGAACTCCGGCATCATCTCGACCCGACTCTTCGGGCCTGCGCTTGCGTGATCGTTCGTTCGGGAGGCCTGGATCCCTCTCGCACGACCATTCGTGTTGAAGACATCGGTCTCCGTGCCTGCCGGCCCGGCCACGACGTCCCTGCCCCCTCCGCCGCCGGCTGGAGCCGGATATGTCCGGCCGTGCGGCGGAGGGGTGCAAAGGTCATCGCCCTCTCCTCGCCCGGCCCCGGATGGTCGCTCCCCACGGCGGAGCGTCCTGGTGTCAGGCGTGACGATGAACTGCAACGCACCAATCGCGCTTCCGGTCCTCGATGCCGACAATTCTATCGTCCGTCACGGACGAGATACGAAGCGGCAAGGCGGAAGAGATCGAATCCGTCGGCGGGGCCGGGAGGCGAAGCCCGGACGCGGTGCTAAATTGCGCTCGTGACGAGGATCGCAGCGATGACGGCGACGGCATCCTCGATGAAGGCGGCCGGCCGGTCCGAACCGAAGGAGGCGGCCATCCACGCCCTCGCCCGGGAGCCGACCAGCGTTCCGATGACGGCGCCCGCCGCGCCCGCCAGGGCTCCGGCGACGGGCTGTCCGAGGCCCGTCCCGATCGCACCGCCGCAAAGGGCGCCGCTCGCGATCCGCGCGGCGAACTGCACGGGCACGGTGCGGCTCGGCGTGGCGGGAAGCGTGTCCGTGACGAACTCGGCGAGCGCGAGAAGGGTGAGGATGACGGCCGTCGAGCGGTAGCCGAGAAAGGCGAGCCAGCTCCCGTCGAGGGAGATCCAACCGAGATGCGCCGCCCAGGCGACGGCCGCCGGCGCGGTCAAGGTCCGCAGTCCCGCCACCATCCCGATCAATCCCGCGAGAACGATCCCGGCCATGGAGTTTTCCTGCTGCGACGCCATCGTCGAAGCCGGAAGATCGACCGGGCACGGGCCAAGTCAAGGTGGGCTTAGGGAAGCGGCGCCGCGCGTGTCCCTGATACCAGCGGCTGGACCGAACGAAAACGGGGCCCCGCAGGGCCCCGAAAATCCGTTATTCGCCGTCGATCTGGCGTCCGAGCTGGGCAATCGCCTTCTGGTAGACGGTGGCGGCGTTCCATCCCTGGATGGCCGCGAAGTTCGGCTCGCCCGGCTGGTAACCGGCTCCGGCCCTCCAGCCGTGGCCCTTGAGGAAGTTCGCGGTGGCGTTGAGCGCGTTGGGGGCGCTGTCGAGGCTTCCGCCGGTGCTGTAGGTCAGCACGTTCTTGGGCAGGAACTGGGTGTGGCCGACCTCGCCATGGGCGGCGCCGCGGGTCGAGGCGTTGAGGATTCCACGATCGACGAGGGTGAGGGCCGCGTAGAGCTGGTCGGTGAAGAAGTCCGAACGGCGGCAATCGTAGGCGAGGGTCGCCACGGCGGAGAGCGTATTGATATTACCGCGAACGGCGCCGAAGCCCGTCTCCATGCCCCAGATCGCCAGGAGCGGGCCGGCCGGCACGCCGTAGCGCTGCTCGATCGAGGCGAACAACGCCGCGTTGGTCTGTTTCAGCTTGCGGCCGCGCGCGACGATGGTGGGGCCGCCGCGCTTGGCCAGGAACTGGTCGAGGGTCAGGCGGAAGCTCTTCTGGCCCCGGTCGGCAGAAATGGTGGCGCCGGAATAGGAGGTCTCCATAAGGGCGGCGAGGCTCGCGGCGCTGGCGCGTCCCTTCGCTTCCTGCGCGAACTGGGTCTTCCACGCCTCGAAACCGCTGGCCGTGTTGCCGCATTGGGCCGCCTGCGCCGTGCCGGCCATGCAGGCCAGGGCACCGAGGCCGGCGGCGATGATGGCTCCCTTGTAGCCGCGTCTGGTCATCCGAAACTCCTTCGTCGCGGCAGCTCTCAGGAGACCGCCAGCTTTGCCGATCGCCCTAAGCCGTTCCGCATGGGAAGGCTACAACCTTGCTGAGGTGTCGGGGCGCCCGGTCCCAGTTCCCGACAAGATGTGATCTTACGGTTACCACCCTGACCGTCCGCGAGTGCCCTGCCTGAGCTCGATCCGGCAGCGTTGCACAATCCGCCGACTCCGCGATGCGCTCGATTCCGCTCGCCTCCGAGGGGGATGCGATCGGACGCACATCGCCTTGCGCCGTCGATAAGCAGGCTATTATGCATGCAAGACAAAGCAGTGGAAATTTACTGACGCATGAAATATCGGTTAATATGAAAAATATCACCTATTTATTTATCACTAAATTGCATATTTAGAAGAATTACAATGTTTCTACTGGATATTGTCAGAATATATCATTGGTAATACTTGTGATCCCGGAGTGTTTCCGGAGCCGACAATGCAAGACCAAACAGGATGCCTGACAAACGCGGTGGGGCTCGACCGCCGAGCCGCCAACCGCTTGCCGTGGTTGCTGGCGGGCGGAGCCGCCCTCGTCCTCGCGGACACGGCCTGGGCCCAGAACGGCCCCGTGGTGCAGGCCGCGTCCCCGATGGCCGTGTCCCTCGATCAGATCACCGTCGACGGCGATGGCCGGAGGACCATCGGGTATCAGCCCCGGCGCACAAGTTTCGGGGCCGGGTCGGACACCTCGCTCCTCGACACGCCCGCCAACATCGCCGTGGTGCCCGCCACGGTCCTGCGCGACCAGGCCGTCCTCTCCCTCGACGAGGCCCTGCGGAACGTCAGCGGCACCGCCCAGGCCAACAGCCTCGGGGGCACGCAGGAAGGCGTGATCCGGCGCGGATTCGGGACCACGCGAGACAGCTCGATCCTGCGGGATGGCCGCCGTACGGTCCTGCAGCAGAACTTCAATTACGCCATCGAGCAGGTGGAGGTGCTGAAAGGGCCCGCCTCCCTGCTTTACGGCATCTCGGAGCCCGGAGGTCTCATCAACCTCGTCTCGAAGCGTCCCGAATTCACGTCACACGGCGCCCTCGGCATCACCGGGACGAGCTTCGGCGGCGGTCTCGTCCAGGCCGACGTGACCGGGCCGATCGAAGGCACCAACCTCGCCTATCGGGTGGTCGGCGATTTCCAGGATTATCAATACTGGCGCAATTTCGGAGCGATCGAACGACAGGTCGTGGCACCATCACTCACCTGGAAGGGCGACGACACCAAGGTGACGGTGGCCTACGAGTTCTCGCATTATAATATTCCATTCGACCGCGGCACCATCTTCGATCCGCGCACCGGCCGTCCCCTGAAGGTCCCGCGCGACCGCCGCTTCGACGAACGCTTCAGCAGCGTCGACGCCACCAGCCATCTCGCCAGCCTCGACATCGAGCATCGCTTCAACGACGATTGGCGGCTGCATTTCGGCTACAGCTTCAGCCATCTCGGCTACGACGACAATCAGGTCCGCGCGGTCTCGTACAATGCCGAGAGGGGCATGCTGACCCGAAGGGCCGACTCGACCCAGGGCGGCGACTTCAACGCGCATGTGGCACGCCTCGACCTGACCGGACGGGTCGACACGTTCGGCCTGCGGCACGACATCCTGGCCGGCGCGATGTACGAGCGGGTGGATTACTTCCGCAAGACCACCATTCGCGGAGCGAACCAGGGCGGCTTCAACGTCTTCGACCCGATCTATGATCGCCTCGGCCCGTCGAGCCAGGTTTCGCTCACGGGGAGTGACGTCCGCGACCGGCTCAACAACACCAGCCTCTATCTCCAGGACTCGTTCCACCTCACCGACCAGCTCATCCTGGTGGCCGGAATCAGCGCGCAGATCTACGATCAGCTCGCCTATGCCGGACGACCGTCCGTGGTCACCACCGACATCAACGGCGTGCAGCCGGTCCCGCGTGCCGGGATCGTCTACAAGCTGACGCCCGATCTCTCGCTCTATGGCAGCTTCAGCCGCTCGTTCCGACCCAACGTCACCGATCTGGAGACCAACGGCTCCCTCGCCCCCGAGGAAGGCGAGGCCTACGAGGTCGGTGTGAAGGCGGATCTCGGCCCCGGCCTCACCGTGACGGGAGCCATGTTCGATGTCGAGAAGGCCAATGTGCTGGTCACCCAGGTGGTGGACGGGGCACGGCTCGCCACCACCGCCGGCAAGGCCCGTTCGCGCGGGTTCGAACTCGATTTCGCCGGCCAGATCCTGCCCGATTGGGCGGTGATCGGCAGCTACGGCTTCACCCAGGCCCTCGTGACCGAGGATCCCATCCTCGCGGGCAAGGAGCTTCAGAACACGCCGCGCGTGACGGCCTCCGCCTTCCTCACCCACCAGTTCGGCGCGGTGACGCGGGAGGGCGAGCTCGGCTCGCTGCGCCTCGGCCCCGGTTTCCTCGAGGCCGGCTTCGGTACCCGTTACATCGGCGAGCGGCCGGGCGATGCCGCCAACACCTTCACCATGCCCCACTACCTCGTCAGCGATGCCTTCCTGGCCTATCGCACGGCGGTGAACGGTCGGGCGACAACGATCCAGCTCAACCTCAAGAACCTGTTCGACGAGACCTATTATACGTCATCGGCGGCCAGCAACCTGCTGGTGGCGGTGGGCGAGCCGTTCCAGGCCCTGGTGACCGCGCGCGTGACGTGGTGACAAGGGTCCGCTGAGGCGCTGACCCCGCGATCGTCCCGACAATGACGGGCCGGATGCCCTATCCGGCCCGTCGGCGTTTTCAGAAGGACAGCCTCATCCCGGCGACCACGTTGCGCGGCGCCCCGGCGAAGACCGAGCCCGTGGTGGCGGCGAGCACGCCCGCACCGTTCTGCAGGCCGCTCGTGGCGCTGAGGGAGTTCGCGAGGTTCTGGGCCGAGGAGATGTAGGTCTCGTCGAAGACGTTGCGGACTTCCGCATAGAGGCTGATGCGCTTGGCGTAGCCGCCGGTGAGGTCGGCCGCGTAATGCACGTTGGCATTGACGACGGTGTAACCCGGCGCCTTCAACTGGTTGGCGTTGTCGAGGAAGAAGCCATCCTGGACCACCGCTTCCACATAGGCACCGAGGCCGGCGAGCGGCCCTGTCGGCTGGTCGTAGCCGATACGGGCGAGGAGCTGGTGGGCGGGCACGCCCGGGATGGCGTTGCCGGCCCGGTCGAACCTTTCGGTGAAGGCTCCGGCGCTGAGTTGCTCGGTATATGTCGTATAGATCTGGTCGTCGAACGTGTAGGCGGCGACCGCGCGCCATCCGGGTGAGAAGGCCCAGTCGGCCGCGAACTCGATGCCGCGATGCTCCGAGGCCGGGGCGTTGAACGTGTAGCTCAGCAGCCCGGCGCCGGGGGATTGCGACACGAGCTCGTTGCGGAAGAACTCGTAGAAACCGGTCAGGCTGAGGCGCAGATTTTCTGTCGGAGTCCAGTCGGCGCCGAGATCGAAGCCGAGATTCTCCTGGGTCTGGAGCTGGGTGTTGCTGCCCGGAAGGCCGGCGGGGGTGATGAACAGGTTGCTCGCCGCCGGCGTGGTGTAGCCCGTGGCGGCCCGCCCCCGGAACGCCCAGGCTGCGTTCGGCCGGTAGACCAGGGCCAGTTCGGGCGCGACGTTGAGGAAGCTGCGGTCGGTCGTCGCCACCGTCGTCGTCCGTCCCGCCGCCGAATAGCCGTAGGCGAGGTTGCGCCCGGTGATGGTGGTGTTCTCCGCCGCGATGCCGAGGACACCCGTCCACTGATCCGAGAGTGCGACCTCCGTCCGGGCGCGGCCGCCGAGATTCGATTGCACGGCCTCCTGGTCGCCGATCAGCGCGCCGAGCGTCGGTCCGCCATAGGGCGCGCGGTTAAAGGTCGTGATGTGGTTGTCGATGGTGTTGTAGGCGAGCGCCACGTAGCCCACCGCCGGCAGGCCGAAGAGGTCGCCGCGCCGGGTCAGGTCGGTGAGGAAGTTCCAGGACGGATACGAGCCGCGCGACGAGGACGTATAGAAGGGCTGGTTGAAGTTGCGCTCGTCGAAGCCGAGCTGCGTGCGCCACGTGGTCTGCGCGTCGATATCGTGCTCCCAGCGCGCCGCCACGATGGTGCGGCGGTCCTTACGCCCGAAGGCGCCCTCGTCCGCCGTGACGGGCACGGTGGCGCCGAAGGCCCCGTTGATGCGCAGGTTCGTGAGCGTGCAGCCCGGGGCGGCGGTGGCCGCAGCCGCGCAGCCGCGTTGGTAGGGATTGATGCCGAACTGGTCGAGGGAGGAGCGGGCGGGAAGGTCCGCGTTCACCTGGTTGTTGATCACCTTCAGGGTGAAGCGGTTGTCCGGGGTGGGCGTGTAGCTCGCCAGCAGGTTGATGGTCTGGGTGTCGTAGGAGGAATGGCCCTGGTAGCCATTGCCGCGCGCGTCGCTGGCGAACAGGCTGATCTCCACCGGACCACTGGCGCCGCCAACGGTGAAGTAATTGCTCAGATAGCCGAAGCTGCCCGCCTCGGTGCCGATCTCGTAGCCGTTGATCTCGCGGCCGGTGCGCGTCCGGAAGGCCAGCGCGCCGCCGGTGGCGTAATTGCCGAACAGGGCCGATTGCGGACCGCGGAACACGTCGATGCGGGAATAGGCGCGCGGATCGACGAGATCGAAGCGGGAGGCCCCGTCCGGCTGCGTCAGGATGAACCCGTCCTCCAGAACCACCATGTTCTTGGTGACGCCGGTGGAGCGGGCGTTGTTGCCCCGGATCGAGATGACGACGTCGCGCGCGCCGTTGCCCTGGCGCACGGTGACGCCCGGGCTGTTGACGAGGACCGAGCCGATATCCGTGGCGGGGCGATTGTCGATCGTCCCGCTGCGCCCGACCTGCGTCACCACCTGCCCCACGGGCTGTTCGATGACGCTGGGGGCCGAGCCCTGGGGCGAGGCGACGCCGAAGCCGCTCCGGCCTGGCTCTCCGACGACGGAGAGTTCCGGCAGCGTGACGCCGTCCTCGGCTTGCGCCAGGGCGTCGGCATTCGCGAGCGGCAGGGCGGCGAGGGCGAGGAGGGCATGCCGGGCGCCGATGCGGCGGGCGGCATGAGGAAAACGGGAGGATGACATCGAGGGGAGCATTCCGGATCGCGGCAGAGGGGATGCGCCGTGGGGAGACGGCGCGCGCTGGATCAGGACGCGGTCGGCGGTGCGCGCGGCTGGCCGGCCGGGCGATGCGGACGGGCCGGCTCGGATGGCGGCGGGATCGGCCAGGCCAGCGCGTGCCATCCCTGGCGCCGCGCCACCGATGGCGCTTGGGGAACGAGTGGGCTCGACAGCCCGACCGCGCAGAGCGGGCAGGCCTTGCAGGCCGGCGCGGCGGGAGACTGATCCCCGATGGCGGGGGAGCCCTCCGCATGACCGCAGATCGCCGAGAGCACGAGCGGGTCGACCGAGGTTCCCGCTACGGCGTGGTCCGCCATCATCCGCAAGCCGGCCAGCGGTGCGATCGCCTGTCCCCACAGGGCGAGCAGGATCAACCCGCTGCCGAGGCAGAGGCGCATGGCGCGCAGGGCGCGAAATTGGCGGATGAGGTCGGTCACGGGCGCGGTCCCCGCGTCGCTCGGATCAGGCCGCCGCCGGTCGCCGCGCTTGGCGCCGGAGGGCCTGGATGCCGAAGTCGAGCCCGATCATGGCGAGGATGGCGAGGCCGGTCAGTGGAAACAGCGCGCCCAGCCCGAGGACCAGGGCGGTGACCGTGGCGGCGATCCGGCGGTCGCGCGGCCAGGGCGGGACGCCGAGACCGCCCGCCGGCCGCCGCTTCCACCACATGGTTCCGGCTGTGACGCTGAGCAGCATCGTGGCGAGGCAGAAGGCGAGCATCGCCAACTGGTTCAGGCGGCCCCAATACTCGCCCTTGTGCAGGCCGATTCCGTACTGGATCGCCTGCCCGACGCCGCCGAGATCGGCGAAGGCCACGTCCACCAGAGGGGCGCCGGTATATTGGTCGAGGGAGATCAGCCGCTGGCGGTCGACGTCGCGCGGGTAGATCGCGGCGGCATAGATGCCAGTGGGTCCCTCGGGCAGCGCGACCTCGTAGCCGCGTGGCATGCCGAGGCCGTCGAGGATGGCCAGGGCCCGGTCGAGGCCGATGGCGGGCGCGTCCGCCGGTTGCGAGACCGGCATCGGCGCGTCCTCCATGGTCCAGCCCGCCTGGGTCAGCCGGTCCTTCATCGGCACGGCGGACACCGCCCTCCCCGCCCACAGGGCGCGCGGCTGGCCGAGCCCCGCCTCGTTGGACAGGGCGCGGACCTGCTGGCCCCACCAGACCGACCAGGGCAGGCCGGTGATCGCGAGGAAGAACAGGCCGGCGCCGGCCACGAGCCCGGTCACCGCGTGGAGGTCCCGCCACCAGACGCGCTTGGACGGCCTCGCCCGGACTGTCACGACACCACCCCCTTGCCCGCGCGGCCACCACAGATAGGTGCCGGTGACGACGAGGATGATCGCGAAGCCTGCCACCACCTCCACGATCCCGTTGGCGACCGTGCCGAAATAGCTGAGGCTGTGCAGGCGCCTCACCACCATCATCGGGTCGTTCTCGGTGTTCACGACGTCGAGGACGTCGGCGTTGTAGGGGTCGAGGTAGACCTGAATCCGGCTGCCGCCCTCCCTCATGGTCACGAGGGTGGAGGCGGTCGCGGAGGCCGGGCCGGTGAAGGAGACCGGCACACCGCCCGGAACCGCTTCGGAGGCGGTGTAGACGAGGCGGCTCGCGCTCACGGGCGCCCGGTTCTGCGCCGCCACCTCGGTCCGGTGGGCGAAGAGCGTGGCGTTGATCTCGTCCTTGAACAGGTAGATCGCGCCGGTCGTCGAGAGCAGGACGAGGAAGGGCAGGCACAGCAGGCCGGCGTAGAAGTGCCAGCGCCAGACGGCGCGATAGATGCCGTCGCGCGACGCGCGCATGGCGTCGGCCCCGCGAAATGCGTGGGCGCCGCCCTGGGACGATGGGGTCATCGGGGTCAATCCGGGTCTGAGCGATCGAAACGGTCTGATCTCTCAGGCGGAAGGCGGACCTCGCGATCCGATGGATTGGTCGGGCGGTGCCCGCGCGGCGGGGACCACCACATCCGGACGTGGCGGAAGCGGGGCGGGGCGGGCCTGCCAGACCACCGTCGCGAAGGCCGTGTCCTGTCCCGGCGCCTGCGGTCCCGCATGGGCCGCCGTGCAGCACGCATGCGCGCAGGCCGGGCTCGCATCGGTGGGATCGTCCGGTGCGTCATGCCCGCAGAGGGCGCTTTCCCATCCCGCCGGGGCCGGTGGCGCCATCGTGCCGAGGAAGGCCTGGAGACACAGGCCGTAGAGCGCGATCATGGCGATGATCGCGCGCAGGCCGGCCGTCCCTGGCGAGAGCTTCCGCATGATGAGGCCTTACGGCACGGGTTCGCGCGCCGTCAACGTGGCGCGCGGATCGGTGGTGTCTCGGTGTGCGGTATGGCTGTGGGCGACGGAGCGGGTGATGTCTTTCCTTTCTGCTTTCCCGAAAGGACGAGCTGAAAGTGCACGTGCCGGCCCTACAACTTGCTGTCGCGCGTCGCCAAAGCCAGCGCCGCTTCTTGCGTGACCTCGGAGGTGGCCGCCACATTCGGGCTCACGCCGACACCGCCCCAGTTGCCGCCCGTTATCGGATTCGCTGCCCTGCCGGTCGGCACGACGACGAAGAAATCCGAGCCGAGCTCGTTGAGGCCACCCGGATTGGCGCCCCCGCGCGTTTTCTCACCGACGATGGTCGCGCGTTTCAAGGCCTGTAGATCGTAGGCGAACTCCTCGCCTGCCGAATATGTCTTGGGACCGACCAACACGTAGACCGGCTTGCCGAGGTAGCTCACGCGGGTGGGCGAACTCCAGAACGACTCCGTTCGGAAACTCGTCGTCCCGCGATTGCGCCAGATCAGATCATTGATGTGAACGCGCTGGCTTGGATCGAGAAAGAAGCTGACGAGGTAGGCGACGGAAGCCGGATGGCCGCCGCCATTGTCGCGCATGTCGACGATGAGCGCAGCGGTGTCCGATAGGTCCTGCATCGCCTTGTCGGCGGCCGGCTTGAAATCCCCGGGCGGAATGAAGCTGGCGAGGTGGATGTATCCGACATTGCCAGCCAACCGCTTCACCTGAAAGCCGGCCCCTCGCATGTCCAAAGGCTTGGGCCGGTTCGCGAAGGGATCGCCATGGATCACCCTCACGTGGTTGTCGCTGGTCAGCGACCGCAGGCGTTCGGTGAGTTGCGTGGCGAACTCGCCGGGATCGCTCGCCTTCGCATAGGCATGGGCATCCAGATCACGTTGGATTGCATCCGCGGCCTGCTTTCCCAGATCGGGGAATACGTATCCTTCTCTCAGTTCGGCGGCGATGCCGTTCACGACTTTCCTGACCGTGTCCTGGGCGAGGGGCGCACGCTTCAAGCTTTCCGTTGACGTGTCGGCTTTGGAAATGGAGGGTGCCGCCATGATCGCCAGTACAGTTGTGCAAAAGACGGCTGCGACAACAGATCGGCAACGGCGCATGGCTAAACCTCCAACTACTCCCGGCAACCATATTGTCCGCCTTGGACAATGGCCAGCAGGGTCGCCCGACTTCTCGCAAGGGTCGAAGGCCGCCGCTGGCCCGGAGCAAATTCCAAACCAAAGTACGACTGGCGGAACCCATCCCGTCCGCCGTCGCGATTGATCGCTTCACGCGCCGGCATGTTCGGCGATGTAATGGCCGATGGCGCTGGCGGCGTTGAGCATGTGGGCGCGCATCCGCCTCGCGGCGGCGTCGCCGTCGCCCTCGGCGATGGCGGCCAGGATCTCGCCGTGCTCGGCGCGGGAGGTCCGGATCCGCTCGCCATGGCGCAGCTGCGTACGGCGAAACCCCGAGAGCCGTGTGCGCAAGGCGAGCGCTTGTTCCAGCAGGAAGCCGTTATGGGTGGCGCCGTAGAGGGCCTCGTGGAAACCGCGGTTCAGCGTGTCGTAGGCGTCCACATCGCCCGCCTCCACCATCGCCTCCGATTGGGCATGCAGGTCCATGAGGTGGCTGCGCTCGAGCGGCGTCATCCGGTAGGTGGCGAGGCGCACGCACATCGCCTCGAACTCGGCGGTGGCCTCGAACATGTCCATGATCCGCTCCGGCGTCATCCGGGTGACGACGACGCCCCGGCGCGGGCGCAACTCCACGAGCCCGTTGAAGGCGAGCTGGCGCAACGCCTCCCGCACCGGCGTCCGGGAAGCGCCGAAGCGGTCGGCGAGGTCCTGTTCGTCGAGGGCCGTGCCCGCGCTCAGGGTGCCGGCGGCGATCTCGTCGGTCAGGGCGTTGCGGATCAGGTCGGAGAGAAGCCCCCGCTCCTCGGCGATGCCGTCCATGATCGTCGTCCCCTCCCCGCTTGCGTTGCCGGCCCGCCTCACGATGTCCCTCGTCCCAGATGGGGCGGATCGTCAAGCGGGAGAGGGAGGATCCTAGCACGCCCGGAATGCCGAGGCCTCGTCTTATCGCCATCTCGTATTCTTTACCTCGCCGATAACCCATATCGGTATACCCAGAATTGACTTGGTCGCCAGACGGGGTACGCATGGCGCGATACGAGACGGTCCGCGACCTATCGCTGGCCGCGCGTTCCCACGGTCGCCGCCGATGCGGGGCCGGATGACGAGAGGCGGATCGGATGGCCGATTGGCGGGTGCAGCGGAATGCCAGGGACGCGCGGATCGAGCGCGGCCGCGCCCATGCCGAGGGCAAAGTCGTGCCCGCTTCGGCGGTGGTCGACCTGCTGGAAGCGGTGCTGCTGCCGGGCGACCGGGTCTGCCTCGAAGGCGATAACCAGAAACAGGCGGATTGCCTCGCGAGGGGCTTGAGCGCCTGCGACCCGGCGCGGGTCCACGACCTGCACATGGTCCAATCCGGCATCGTGCTGCCCGAGCATCTCGACATTTTCGAGCAGGGCATCGCCCGGCGCCTGGACTATTCCTATTCCGGGCCGCAGGGCGCTCGCATCGCCCGGATGCTCTATGGCGGGCAGATCGCGCTCGGCGCGGTGCACACCTATCTCGAACTCTTCGCGCGCTACTTCATCGATCTCACACCCAACGTCGCCCTCATCGCGGGCGTCTCGGCGGATCGTGACGGCAACCTCTATACCGGCCCCAACACCGAGGACACGCCGACGGTGGTGGAGGCGACCGCCTTCAAGAACGGCGTCGTGATCGCGCAGGTGAACGCAATCGTCGACCGTGTTCCCCGTGTCGACATCCCCGGCGACCGGGTGGATTTCGTGGTCGAGGCCGACAGGCCGTTCTACGTGGAGCCGCTCTTCACCCGCGATCCGGCGGCGGTCACCGAGACGCAGATCCTGATGGCCATGATGGCGATCAAGGGCATCTATGCCGAATACGGCATCCGCCGGCTCAACCACGGCATCGGCTTCGGCACCGCCGCCATCGAATTGCTGCTGCCGACCTTCGCCGAGCGGCTCGGTCTCAAGGGCAAGATCGCCACCCACTGGGCACTCAACCCGCATCCGAGCCTGATCCCGGCCATCGAATCGGGTTGGGTCGAGCAGATCCACTGTTTCGGCTCGGAAGTCGGGATGGACCGCTACATCCGCGAGCGGCCGGACGTGTTCTTCACCGGCTCCGACGGAAGCCTGCGCTCCAACCGCGCCTTCTGCCAGACGGCGGGGCTCTATGCCTGCGATCTCTTCATCGGTTCGACCCTGCAGATCGATCTCCAAGGTAATTCCTCCACCGTCACCACCAACCGGGTGGCGGGGTTCGGCGGCGCGCCGAACATGGGCTCCGATCCCCATGGCAGGCGCCACCCCTCGGACCCCTGGATGAAGGCCGGCGAGGAGGCCGGCGACACCGGCGATCCGGCGCTACGCCGGGGCCGCAAGCTCGTGGTGCAGCTGGTCGAGACCTTCGGCGACAAGCTGGTCCCGGCCTTTGTGGAGCGGCTCGACGCTCTCGAACTGGCGCGCAAGCTCGATCTCGAACTCGCCCCCGTCATGGTCTACGCCGACGACGTGACCCACATCGTCACGGAAGAGGGTATCGCCAACCTGCTCCTGTGCCGGACGCTCGACGAGCGCGAGCAGGCGATCCGCGGGGTCGCCGGCTACACCGATGTCGGGCGCGGCCGCGACAACGCCATGGTCGAGTCCCTGCGGGCGCGAAAAATCATCCGCCGGCCGGAGGATCTCGGCATCGATCCCCTGGACGCCGACCGTTCGCTCCTGGCGGCGCGGTCGATCAAGGACCTCGTGCACTGGTCGGGCGGCCTCTACGAGCCGCCGGCCAAGTTCCGGAACTGGTGAGGGAGCGCCCCCATGGAAAAGCTGACCTTCCGGCATCGGACGGCAAAGCCCCTGCCCGGCACCAAGGCCCAGGCGATCACCGGCGTGGTCGCCTCCGGCAATCTCGAAGTGCTGATGGAGCGGAGCCTCGCACCCGACGAATGCACCGTCGAGATCGATACCGCGATCAACGGCTACGGACCGGTCTGGGAGGCGGTGGTCTCCGATTTCGTGGCGCGCCGACAGCCCGGCGGCCTGCGCATCACCATCAACGATGGCGGGGCACGTCCCGACACCGTGACCCTGCGCCTGCTCCAGGGGGCCCGGCTGATGGAGGCCGTGTGATGGCGATGAGTCCCGTCTCCCTCTCCGCCGATCCCCTCGACCAGAGCTGGTACGAGGCCAGCGCCCGCGCCCGCCTCGACGCCCTCGTCGATCCCGGCACGTTCGGGGAATTCCTCGGCCCCGAACAGCGGGTGATGAGCCCGCACCTGCCCGCCTTCGACCTGCCGCGCGCCTTCGACGACGGCATCGTGGTGGGACGCGGGCGCCTCGACGGTTCGCTCGTCCTCCTGGCCGCGCAGGAGGGCCGCTTCATGGGCGGGGCCTTCGGCGAGGTCCATGGCGCCAAGCTCGTCGGCCTGATGCGGGCCGCGCTCGCGGTGAAGCCGGCGGCGGTGCTGATCCTGTTCGATACCGGCGGCGTCCGGCTGCAGGAGGCCAATGCCGGCGAGACCGCCATCGCCGAGATCATGCGCGCCATCGCCGATCTGCGCCGGGCCGGCGTGCCAGTGATCGGGCTGATCGGCGGGCGCGCCGGCTGCTACGGCGGCGGCGGCCTCATCGCCGGCACCTGCTCGCGTCTCGTGGTCTCGGAGGGCGGGCGCATCAGCGTCTCCGGCCCGGAGGTGATCGAGACCAACAGGGGAGCCGAGGAGTTCGATTCCCGCGACCGGGCGCTGGTCTGGCGTACCATGGGCGGAAAGCACCGCCGCCTCATCGGCGGAGCGGACGCTTTCGCGGACGATACGATCCGCGCGTTTCGCGATGCCGCCCGCCAACAGATCGGCAAGGCGCCGGCCTTCGATCTCGCCACCCTGGAGGCCGAACAGGCGCGCCTCGAAGCCCGCCTCGACCGGTTCGGCGATGCGCGGGACGCCACCGAGATCTGGGGCCGCCTCGGGGTGAACGATCCGGCCGCCGTGCCGGGCTTGGACACGGACCGGTTCGACGCCCTTCTCGCCCGCCTGCCGGAGGCGCCCCATGACGCTCGCTGAAATCCTGGCCTCGCTGTTTCCCGAGGGGCATGGTGTCGAGGTCGTGGACGGCCTCATCGGCGGCGACGGGCCTTTCGGAGCAGGTCGTCTCGCGGTCGTCGGGATCGACGGCAACACGCCGCTCGGGATCGAGGGGGCCTGTCTCCTCGCCGGGCGCGTTCTCGATGTGGTGCGCCGGGGCGGCGAGACGCCGATCCTCGTGGCCGTGGATTCCGACAGCCAGCGCATGAGTCGCCGTGACGAGCTGCTCGGCCTCAACGAATATCTCGCCCATCTCGCCAAGGCGCTGCTCCTCGCCGATGCCAGCGGCCACCCCACGATCGGCCTCGTCTACGGGCACACGGCGGCCGGTGCCTTCATCGCCACCGCCCTGGCGACGCGGGTGCTCGCCGCCCTGCCCGGCGCCCATCCGAGCGTGATGGACCTGCCCTCCGTGGCGCGGGTCACGAAGCTCCCCCTCGAACGGCTGGAAGAGTTGGCAACATCCACCTCCGTCTTCGCGCCCGGCCTCGACAACATGGTGAAGGCGGGGGCGGTCCATGCCGTGCTCGACCCCACGGCACCGCTCGGTCCCCAGATCGAAGCCCTCATCGCCGGGAGTTCCACAACGGATGGCCGCGACGTCCTCGGCCTGGAGCGCGGCGGGCGGCTCATGGCCTGCGACATCGCCGGTCGGGTGGTACGCGCGGCGACGGGCGACGTGGCACGCCGTGACTGAGGACGAGGCGTCGGGTCTGGCCCGCCACGACCTCCTGCGCGTCGACCCGGAATCCTGGGCGCGCCTCCTTGCCGGGCGCCCGGATCTCGATGGCGTTCCCCATCTCGCCGAATGGGCCCGTCGCGGCTGGCCGGTCATCGTCCGCCGCCGCGATCCTGGCGAGCCGGGGGACCACATCCCCGCCGGCCTGCCGCTGCCGCCTTCCGCCGGCAAGCGCCGGATCGGCCTCGCCTTGCCGATTGCCGCTGCGAGCCGGCTTGCACCGGTCACCCTGGATCGGGCGCGCGAGACCGCACCGCCGGCCTGGAGATCAGTCATCGACGATCTGGCCAACCTCGCCCGTGGGTACGGCCTCGTGCCGACCGTGTTCGGAAGCCTGTCGTGGCAGGTGCTGACCGGTCTTCCCTATCTCGGGCCGGGCTCCGATCTCGACCTGCTCTGGCCGGTCTCTGGCCGGGTCGATCCTCGCTTTCTGCAGAGCCTCGCACGGATCGAGGCGGGCGCGCCGATGCGTCTCGATGGCGAGATCGTCCTGCCCGACGGGGCCGGCATCAACTGGCGCGAACTGCGCGATACCCCCGAGGGCGGAACCGTCCTGTGCAAGGGGCGGGAAAGCCTGGCCCTGCGCCCCGCCGCGTCGTTCCTCCGGGAGGCGGCGTCATGATCGCCCGCGCCCGCTCTCCGGTCAGGGACGCCCGGATTCCGCTCAGCCCCGGCGACATCGCGGAATGCGCGGTCGAGTCCCTGCGCCTCGAAGTCGCGACCTATCCGAAGCCCGGCCTCGTCAGCCATGTGGATCGCGGCAGCCATGCCGACATGGATGCCGGCACCTTTCGCGCCAGTGCCACGGCCCTCCTGCCCTACTTCGCCGAGTTGGCGGATGCCGGAGCCGCCGGTGCCGGCATGCCCACCCTGCGCCGGATCGGCATCGAGGCCGAAACCGCCATGCGGGAGGCGACGGGCGGGGTGAACACCCATCGCGGCGCCATCTTCGGCCTCGGCCTGCTTACCGCTGCCGCGGGCGCCCTCGCCCACACGGCCTGCCGCTTGTCGCCGGGAGCGCTCGGGCGTCACGTGAGCGAGCATTTCGGCGAGGCGATCCTGGCCGGACCCGTCCTGCTCCATGCGCCGGGAGCGGCGGCGCGGCGGCGCTACGGAATTGGCGGAGCGCCCGCCGAGGCTGCGGCCGGATTTCCGACCCTCTACGCCATTGGGCTGCCCGCCCTGCGCCGGGCGCGGCATCTCCGCCTCGGCGATGAGGAGGCGGCTCGCGTCGAGACCTGCTTCGCCCTGATCGCCCATCTCGAGGATACCAACCTGCTCCATCGCGGCGGCGAGGCGGGCTATGCCTTCGCCCGCGCCACGGCCACCGCCTTCCTCGCCGGGGGAGGCGTCGCGCGGGACGATTGGCGGGCACAAGCGGAGGCCGTCCACCGGGCCTTCGTCGCCCGAAACCTAAGCCCCGGCGGCAGCGCCGACCTCCTCGCCATGACCCTGTTCGTCGATGGACTGGAGGCGGCATGAGTCTCGCGGTCCTGCTCTCGGGCCAGGGCGGGCAGAATCCCGCCATGTTCGATCTCGTGGACGATCATCCCGCCGCTCAGGACATCTTCGCGGCAGCGACGCCCCTCCTCGGCGCCGACCCGCGCGACCTCGCCCGGACGGGCGGCCCGGCCCTGCACGGGAACCGCACCGGTCAGATCCTGTGCTGCGTCGCCGGCCTCGCCGCATGGACCGTCCTGCGCGAGGCGAATCCCAGTCGTGTGGTCCTCGCCGGCTACAGCATCGGCGATCTGGCTGCCTGGGGCTGCGCGGGGCGGTTCTCCCCCGCCTCGATCCTGCATCTGGCCGCCGCGCGAGCCGAGGCGATGGATGAGGCCAGCGGGCCGGGCTACGGGCTCGCGGGCCTTCGCGGCCTGTCGCGCGCGCGGGTCACCGCCCTGGTCGAGGAGCACGGCTGCCATCTCGCCATCCTCAACGCCGCCGACAGCGTGGTCGCCGGCGGGGCGGTGGCCGATCTCGAATCGCTCTGTGCTCGGGCTCTCGCCTCGGGCGCGGCGCGGGCCGTGGTTCTGCCGGTCCAAACACCCTCGCACACGCCGCTCCTGGCGGCGGCCAGCGCGCGGTTTCGCGCGGAGCTGGCGCGGGCCGAGATGCTGCCGCCGTCTCGTCTCGGCCCATCGCCACCCCCTCGCCTCCTCGGCGGTCTCGACGGTGCCCCGGTCTTCGACGCCGCCAAGGGCCTCGACAAGCTCGCTTCTGCGATCTCACAGACCATCGATTGGGCGGCCTGCCTCGAGGGCATCCGCGAGGCCGGGGCGCGAGCCGTCCTCGAACTCGGCCCCGGCCATGCCCTGGCGACCATGGCGCGGGACGCCATGCCGGACGCGGCCGTTCATGCCGTCGCGGATTTCCGCTCCCTGTCCGGGCTCATGGACTGGCTCGCGGCGAATGCCGGCACGGGCTGACCCGCCCGGTTCTCTTTTGCCTCGTTGCGCCATCATCCGTGTGAACCCCAAGCCCCGCCGCTGCGTTGACGGTGGTCGGGGAGGCTTGACCATGTCGAGATGGATCTACGGGGCCGGTATTCTGGGGGCCGCGCTCGCATCGTCGGGCCCCTGTGCCGCTCAGAACATGGCGCTCACACCGCCCGCGCCGCCGGCGAATGCCAGCTCGAGTGAGCCCGTCCGACATCCCGAGCCTCCTGCGCGACCGCAACTCCATGCTTTCAGCGGCGAGCTTCCGAACCAGAGGACCGGTCCGATGCGCAGCCGTGTGGTCCGCGACATCTGCATCGGCTGCGGCCGCTGAATCGGCGGGTCGGGCGAGGGCCGGACATCATCCAGAAACAGAGCGGCGCGAAACGGATCCGCTGCGCTCCGACTGCCCCCAAGCGAGGCGTGGCGGATGGACGGAGCGGTGCGCCGATGGTGCGTCGCTCCGTCCGTCTTCATGACCGCGCGGACGGGTCGCGCGACGAGACGGGATGTCCCGAGTTTTCCGCCGGTGGTCTATGGATGTCCGAGTGACATCCAGCGGAGACGCGTTTGGCTAGCCGCTATGGGCTCGAGATCCGGGCTGCGACCGCTGCCGACGCGGCTGGCCTTGCTGCTCTGTTCCAGGCATCGGGACCGTCCATTGCCGCAAGCGATCTGGCCGAGCGGCTGGATTCCCTGCGCCTCGGGAGCGGAACGGCCCTGATCGCCGTCGAATGGGGGCCGCCGAGCGGTCTCGTCGTCCTGCACTGGTATCGCTCGCTGACGGCGGCTCAGCCCGTCGCCCAGATCACCGGCCTCCTCGTCGGCCCGGAGGAGCGCCGCCGCGGGATCGGCCGTCTCCTGCTGAAGGCCGCGTCGCAGGCCGCCCGGATGGCGGGATGCGCGACCCTCGAACTCACCGCCTCGCCCGATGAGGAAAGCCTGCGGGCATTCTGCGCCAGGACGGGGTTCGAGCCGGCCGGGTCGCTTTTCACCCGACCGCTGCGCAAGAAGAGCTGATGCCGGTTGCTCCGGGAACCGTGGGATTCACCGCGTCGTTGCTTCCAATGATCACTTTGACCCGATCAAGGAGACCGGCATGACTCGGACTCTCATTCGCGCGGCGCTCGCCTCGGCATTGATCCTCGGCCTCACCGATGCCGCCCTGGCGCGCGGCGGCACCGGCGGTGGTGGCGATGGGCTCTCGCCTTATTCGGTATTGAGCGGCAACGACCGCTCGGCCGGCGTGAACAACGGCAATTACCGCGATCCCCGGCTCGATCCCTATCTGCAGACCTATGGCCGGCGCTACGTCGCCCCCCGCCCCTATGGCGGCGCGGGCGAATACGGCTATCGCCCGTCGCGCCGGGGCTATGACGGATACGGGTACTGACGGGGCGCGGCCCCGCTCTCAGGCCGGAGCCTTACGGGCGGCGGCGGCGTCGTCGCCCGGCTCGATGACGATCGGCTCCACCGTCTCCGGTATGACCTGTGACCGGCATTCCGCCAGGATCGCATCCGCTCCCTCCTTGCCGATCAGGCCGAGCGAGAGGGCATGCTCGGCCATGATCGTGGTGTCCCCAGCCAGCACCAGGCTGCTGCCGGCCTCGAGGATCGCCTGCGACAGCCGCTCGATCTGCTCGGCCCGGGACGGATCGCGCGAGACGTTGCGGATGTAGACGGCGAGCACCCGTCCGGGATTCTCCGAGACGATCTTGGCATAGACTTCCGGGTCGTGCTGGCCGCTATCGCCGATGAGGACGAAGGGCAGGTCGCCGTAGAGCGCCAGCATGTGGCGGATCAGGTCGCGCTTGTGGTCCTCGGCGCGGCGGGGCAGCGGATGGCGCCAGGACAGGCCCCATTCCCGCAGGAACAGCACCGGCCCCGCCGGAATCCCGTGCTGCCGGAAGAATTCGCTCAGCATGTCGTAGATGCCCCAGGGGGCGCGCGAGACATAGAGCATCGGGTTCGACTGATCGCCGGTGGCGCCCGCATGCAGCGCCCGGCTCAGGGACGCCGCTCCCGGGAAGGCGACGCGGTCCTCCGCATCGGCCACGAACAGCCGCCACAGCATCTTCAGCTTGTTGGCCACGCCCGTATGCATGATCGTGTCGTCGATATCGCTGATGACGACGAAGCGGCACTTCTCCGGCGGAATGAACACCCGCCCCTGCGCCCGCACCGGCGGATCGGCCGCGAGTTCGAGATTTACGATATGCCAATGGCCCTCGCCGGTGGGCACGTTCGGGGGTTTGAGGCTTACCCGGAAATAGCCGTCGCGGTCGGTCACGGCGGTCGTCTCGGCTCCGCCGAAACGCGCGACGACGGACGCATCGGCGACCTTGCGCCTGCGGATGCGCCGGGCGATGTCACGCAGGTCGGCGGCGATATCGTCGGCCTTGAGGTCCGGGTCGCGGCGAGCCTGCCGGAAGACCCGGCCGATCAGGAAGATTTCCTTGCTCGAGCCGTAGCCCCGATAGGCCTCGATCACTGTCCCGCCCGTCCCCTGCGCCCGGCGTACCGGGCGGGCGACGAGGGCCAGCAGGCGACCGCCCGCCTTGCGCCAGCGTGGCGTCGCCCGTTCGGGGGTCGGAGGAGGTGAGGTCATGGGCCGGCCTGACGCGATACGATCGTGATCGCGGTCAAGCCGTCGTCAGGGCCGAAGGTTGCGCGGGACGGGCCGGATCGAGGGGCGTCACAGCCGCTCGATCTCCGCCAGCAACGTGTCGGAGAGGGTGATCCCCTCCTCGGCGGCGCGGGCGCGGGCGGCGAAGCGGCGGGTTCCGGGCAGCCGTGCGCCGTCCTGTTCCGCCACCGAGCGGGCCATCACGGCGAAGCGTTCCAGCGCGTTGCCGGCAAAGGCCGTGGCATCGATGGCGAGGATGAGCTGGCCGGTGGCGGGAGGCTCGCCCTCGGCATCGAGGAAGGACGTGGCTTCGCTGGCGAACCGCGCTCCGGTGAGGCCGGCTGCGAGAAGCTCCACCATCAGGGCGAGGGCCGTGCCCTTGGCGTCGCCCAACGGCACCATGGTGCCGGCGAGCGCCGCGACGGGGTCCGTGGTCGGGTTGCCCTCGGCATCGAGGGCCCAGCCCTCGGGGATCGTCTCGCCGCGCTGCTTGGCGGTGATGATGTTGCCCCGCGCCACCTTCGACAGGGAGAGATCGACGATGATCGGCTCCGCCCCCGGCAACGGGCAGGCGAAGGCGATCGGGTTGGTGCCGAAGACCGGCCGGGTTCCGCCCCAGGGCGCCATGGAGGCGGGGGCGTTGGCGAACAGGATGGCGACGAGGCCCTGCTCGGCCAAGGCCTCCACCGGCCGGCCCGCTGCCCCGCAATGATGCGAACGGCGGATGGCGGCGGCGGCGATCCCCTGTTCGCGGGCGATCTCGGGCAGGAGCGCGATGGCCGTATCGAGGGCCGGATAGGCGAAGCCGTGGGCGGCATCGATGGCGAGCAGTCCCGGCTTCGGCCGCGCGGTGGTGACGACGGCATCGCCGACGACTTTGCCCGCTCGCACCTGTTCGCCATAGGCGAGGAGCCGCATGAGACCGTGGGTTTTCAGCCCGTCGGCCTCCGCGCCCACCAGGGCCCTGGCGACGCTCTCCGCCTGGATGGGCGCGGTTCCGCAACGGACCAGGGTGTCCGTGGCGAGGCGATGGGCGGCGTCGAGGCGAAGGATCGGCATGGCGTGGCCTTAAGCCAGCTCTCCGTCACCTGTCGAGAGCGAAGTCCCCTCGCTGCGGGGCATGGCCAAGCCGTAATGGTGTGACTGCCGCAAGAACCATCGGACAAAGACGAGCGATCGCACGTACAAGCTGAGCCGTGGCTCTCGGCTCGCGAGAATCTTGTATTTATCCTCGATCAACGGCGGATGATTATTTTGTGAACCATGCTTGGCGTGGGACGTTGTTGAGCCAAGTCCGTACGACATGAGGAAATATACTATGCAGATCAAGACATTCGCAGTCGCGGCCGCCCTTGCTGTTTCTCTGAGCGGCGCAGCCTTCGCCCAGACTGCTGCTGGTGGTGCCAGCGCCGAGGGCAACATGAACAATCCCGGCAGCGTGAAGAGCAACAGCGAGAAGGGCATGGAGCGCATGGGTGGTGGCGCCAGCACCACCGGTTCCACCGCCGCACCCGGCATGACGCGCGACGTGCCCTCCAATGCGACGCCGGGCGCGCCGGCCGGCTCGAATGGCGGTAACGCCGCCACCGGCAGCGGAGCTGCTCCCAGCGGCAAGTAAAGCCCGGGGGTAAGGTTTCGAGGCGTGGGCCTCCGGAACTGGATAGTCTGATTAGCGGAAGTCGCCCCGTCCGCCGAAAGGCAGGCGGGGCGATCTCATGTGGGGTGACCGGGAATGACCCGGGCAGCCAGTACATCCCTTCAAAAAATATGCGCGCGATTTATCGGTGATTAACCAACTTCGCGCTGAATGGGAGGCATCGAGGTTGATGGTTCCCTAAAACGACATGGCCGGTCGACGTGACCTTCGCGGGGCTCTTGCATGAGCTTGGTGAGGTCCTTCGAGGGGCGTGCGGGCAGGGTACGCGTATCCGAGTACAGCCCGCATGATCGACGACGCGTCCACCTATCGCCGCCGTCCCCGCCGTTCCCGGCCGCGCAGCCGTGTCCTTCTGAAGACGGCCGTCGTCGCGCTGTTCGTCGCGACGTTTCCCCGGCTGACCGGGTTGGACGCGCCTGTTCCCGCTGCGACGGCACCGCTCGCGAGCCGTCAGATTGTCCCCGAGGCACAGCCCGCCGCTGTCGCCCGCAGCTTCGCGTGGATGCTCGACCCCTCCCCCGCCCTGGGTGTCCGGACGCCGGACTGGCGCGCCTCGGAGCCGATGCAGGTGGCCGGGTTCGAGGCGCCGAAGGCCTCCCCCGTCGAGATTGCGCCCGGGATCGCGCTTGCCGCCGTGGCACCGGTCCCAGCGGCACGGCCGCTCCAGCAGACCGCTCGCCTCGTCCAGCCGATGCCCGCGCCGGTTCCTCGCCCCATCGACCTGAAGCCCCTTTCCCGCGAGCCGCGCCTCGCCACGCGCCGTCCGTCCTCGCGGAGTGTCGTCGCGGCCCGGCAGGATGTGGAAGCCGAGCGGTCGTTCTTCGAGACGGTGTTCGGCCGGCGTGATCCCGAGCGCAGCCCCGCTCCCGCCCTCGCCTATGCCTCCGCCGATACGGGTGCCATCGATCTGAGCCAGCGCCGGGCCCTGGATCGCGTGCCCGCGACGGCGGGCGGCGGGACCGCGATCTACGACATCAGCACCAGCACGGTGACCCTGCCGAGCGGGGAGCAGCTGGAAGCCCATTCCGGCCTCGGCCAGCACATGGACAACCCGCGTCTCGTCCATGTCCGCATGCGCGGTGCGACGCCGCCCGGCACCTACGATCTGACCGAGCGCGAGGCCCTGTTCCACGGAGTGCGCGCCATCCGCCTCAACCCCGTGGGCGGCAGCGCCGCCATCCACGGCCGCGATGGCATCCTCGCCCATACCTACATGCTCGGACCGAGCGGCGCGTCCAATGGCTGCGTGGTGTTCAGGGATTACAACCGCTTCCTGCAGGCCTATCTCCGCGGCGACATCCGCCGCCTCGTGGTGGTGGCCGGCTATAAGGGCGATGCACCGGCCTCGCTCACGGCGAAGCTGTTCGGCCGCTGAAGCTTTCGCGGCTCCGGTCAGGCCGCCATCGCCCGGCAGGACTCGGCGCAGCGGCGGCATCCGGCGACACAGGTGTCCATGTCGCCGACCGCCTCGCAACTCGCCGCGCAGGCCTCGCAGATCTCGGCGCAGGCCCGACACGTCTGACGGTGCTCCGCGACCCCGAGGAGCATCATGTGCGCGGACGTCCGGCATAGTTCCGCGCAGGCCAGCATGAGGCGGACATGCTCCGGCTCGACATGCTTGCCGCCGGCCGGAAGGCAATGCTCCGACACCATGCCGAGGCAAGTCCGGTAGCAGGTCAGGCATTCGTCGATACAGGCCTTCATGTCGTGGGACGTCATCGAGAGCTTCCTCCGTTGAGGTCATGCAAGACAGTGCATCCGGCCGAGGTACCGTCGGGCGATCGTGCCGCCGCTGCTCGTGGCCCAACCCGGATGATCGGAATGCCGATCCGATGTTGTCGATCCGGCGCGGCCTGGACATTAGCGACGACAACGCATTCTCTGGCGCACGGGTTCTGGCTTTGGAGGCCGGATTTAGAGATAACTTATGTTCGTCGCTCGCGTTCGCCGATGTTAATAGCCTGATTTAATCGGCGGCGTTCGCTGAAGTGTAAGCTCAAGCTTGATTGTGCTTGAGATGACGCGCTCGGAACTCTGGAACTCATGGACTCGGGGGGTGTTTCCGATCGGAGCCCTCGCTTCGGGGTTCGACCCCGCTGCCCTGCTGCGCCACGCGCGTCCGGGGCTCGTCCTGACATTCCGGTTTCGAAAGAGCGCAATGAAAGCACTGTGTTGGCACGGCAAGGGTGACATCCGCTGCGATACGGTGCCCGATCCCCGGATCGAGGATTCGCGCGACGTCATCATCAAGGTGACGTCCTGCGCCATCTGCGGCTCGGACCTCCACCTGATGGACGGCCAGATGCCGACCATGGAGAGCGGCGACGTCCTCGGCCATGAATTCATGGGCGAGGTGGTCGAGGTCGGCCAGGGCTTCACCAAGTTCAAGAAGGGCGACCGCATCGTCGTGCCCTTCAACATCAATTGCGGCGAGTGCCGCCAATGCAAGCTCGGCAACTGGTCGGTCTGTCAGCGCTCGAACCGCAATGCCGAGATGGCGGCCGCGCAGTTCGGCTACACCACCGCCGGCCTGTTCGGCTATTCGCACCTCACCGGCGGCTATGCCGGCGGCCAGGCGGAATATGTGCGCGTGCCCATGGCCGATGTGGGGCCGATGCTGGCACCGGAAGGCGTCGACGACGAGTCGCTGCTGTTCCTCACCGATATCCTGCCCACCGGATGGCAGGGTGCCGAGCATTGCGAGATCAAGGGCGGCGAGATCATCGCGATCTGGGGCGCCGGCCCGGTGGGGTTGTTCGCGATCCAATCCGCCAAGATCATGGGCGCCGAGCGCATCATCGCCATCGAGACGGTGCCGGAGCGGATCGAACTCGCCCGGAAATACGGCGCCACCGACATCATCGATTTCATGAAAGAGGATGTGTTCGAGCGGATCAAGGAGATCAGCAAGGGTGAGGGCGCCGACGGCGTGATCGATTGCGTCGGCATGGAGGCCACCGCCGGCCACGGCGTCGCGGGGATCATCAGCACCCTGCAGGAGAAACTGACCTCGACCGAGCGCCCCTACGTCCTCATGGAGGCGATCAAGGCCGTGCGCCCCTGCGGGATCGTCTCGATCCCCGGTGTCTACGGTGGCCCGCTTCCCATCAATATGGGCTCGATCGTGCAGAAGGGGCTGACCCTGAAGAGCGGCCAGACCCATGTGAAACGCTACCTGGAGACGCTGACGAAGCTGATACAGGAGGGCAAGATCGACATGACCTCGATGATCACCCACCGCTCCACCAATCTCGCGGACGGCCCCGACCTCTACAAGACGTTCCGGGACAAGAAGGACGGGTGCGTGAAGGTGGTCTTCCACCCGAACTGATGGCATCGGCAGGGATATGGCCCGGAACGAGGCCATATCCCACCATAAGCCACGGCCTGCATCGCTATCCCCGTGCCAGGGCGTCCTGAAACTCCGCCTCCGGCAGAAGCGCCCCGCCCGTGGTCCAGACCACATGCGTCGCCTGCGCAGGTACGGCGGCATCGAGATAGGGCCGGATTGCGGCGAACCCCGCCGCTGCCGAGGGTTCGAGCCGCAGGCCCGGACCGGCCCAGAGGCGTTTCACCCAGGCAAACAGGTCGGCATCGGCGACCGTGACCACGGCCTCGATGAGCGGACCGACCGTGCCGGCCACCAGCATCGAGGCGCCGGCTACCGCCAGCCCATCGGCGGCGGTGCGATTGTCGAGGCCGATCTCGTAGACGTCCACCGGGCGCGACAGGCCGGCAGCGAGTTGCACCAGCATGCAGGGCGAGGCGACCGGCTCCACGAAGATGCAGCGGATGGCGTCGCCGAACAGCAGCTTCAGGCCGAGCGTGACGCCGCCGGGCGCGCCGCCGACGCCGCAGGGGAGATAGACGCAGAGCGGGTGGGCCGCATCGACCCTTATCCCGGCCTCGTCCAGCTGGCGTCGCAGGTCGAAGGCCGCTGCCGCATAGCCGAGGAACAGGTCGACGGAGCTCTCGTCATCGACGAAATGGGCGTCGGCCCGCCCCTCGAAGGCCGAGCGTGCCGCCGCGACCGCGCTGCCGTAATCGCCCCGATGCTCGACCACCTGGGCGCCGATATCCCGCAGGCGCTGCTTCTTCCACGCCTTGGCGTCATGGGACATGTGGACCTCGACCGCGAAGCCCAGCGCCCGCGCCATGACGCCGACGCTGAAGCCGAGATTGCCGGTGCTACCGACCGCGACCGTATGCGCGCCAAACGCGTCGCGGGCTTGCGGATCCGCCAGCCGGGCATAGGAATCGCCCGGCCGCAGCAGGCCCTTCTCGAGCCCGAGCCGCTCGGCATAGACCAGGACCTCGTAGACTCCGCCCCGCGCCTTGATGCAGCCGGTGACCGGCAAATCATGGTCGGCCTTCACCCAGACCGCGCCGCCCGTCGGACCCGTGATGGCCTGCGCCACAGGGTCGGAGAGGGGCAACAGGGGCGAATCGATGCGCCCGGTGTCGAGATCGTCGAAGAGATGGCGCAAAAGCGGATCGAAGCGGCGCCAGCGTGCCTCCGCCGCCTCCACATCGGCCAGGGAGAAAGCCAGGCTCGGCAGGAATTCGGCGGCCGACTGGAGGCCGGGATTGAGCCAGGTGGTGGGCCGCGCCTCTCGCACACTCGCCGGGATGGCATCGAGGGCGCGGGCGGGCGACGTGTCGGCATTCATGCTCATGCGTTCCCTTTTCCTATGATCCCGATGGCCCCAGCGCCGTCGCGGCGCTCGATGGACTGGCGGGACCGCCTCGCGCAAGCCTCGCAATCAGAGAACCGCTCACCGTCAAAGGTGCGCATCGTCAGAGATCCATCGGCGCATTGTCCACCACCTCCTTCATGACGAAGAAGGTCCGCGTCTGCCGCACCCCCGGCAGCGCGATCAGGGTCTCGCTGTGCAGGCGGTTGAAATCCGCCATGTCGGAGACGCGGATCTTGAGGAAATAGTCGAAATCCCCGGCCACGAGATGGCAATCGAGCATGGTCGGCATCGCCTGGGCGGCTGCCTCGAACGCGGCGAAGCTCTCCGGCGTCGAGCGGTCGAGCACGACGCCGACGATGACGAGGGACCCCCGCCCGACCTTCTCCGGCGCGATCCGCGCATGGACGCCGCGGATGTAGCCCTCGTCGAACAGGCGCTGCGTGCGGCGGTGACAGGTGGCGGCGCTGGTATTCACCCGCTTGGCGATCTCGGCATTGTTCATGCGCCCATCGGCCTGGAGCAGGCGCAGGATCTTCAGATCGATCCGGTCGAGCGATGGCGACATGGAAGAACCTTCCGCATTTTCGGTAGAAACGATGGTTCGTACTAAGCTTGGCCGGGGAAAACCTGGAATTTCGTGGCACATCTCATCGTCATTCGAGAGCACCTTTCACGGGAGTTTTGCTAGCGTTTGGTTCTCACTGATGCGAGGACGTTGCCAAGCCATGCTGTCGAAATTCGAGCGCTATCCCCTCACCTTCGGCCCGAGCCCGATCGAGAAGCTGTCGCGTCTCACCGACCATCTCGGCGGCGATGTCGAGATCTACGCCAAGCGCGAGGATTGCAATTCCGGCCTGGCTTACGGCGGCAACAAGCTGCGCAAGCTCGAATACATCGTGCCCGACGCCATCGCGAGCGGAGCCGATACGCTGGTCTCCATCGGCGGCGTGCAATCCAACCACACCCGCATGGTGGCGGCGGTGGCCGCCAAGATTGGCATGAAGTGTCGGCTGATCCAGGAAGCCTGGGTGCCGCACGAGGATGCGGTCTATGACCGGGTCGGCAACATCCTGCTGTCGCGCATCATGGGCGCGGAGACGCAGCTCGTGGATGACGGGTTCGACATCGGCATCCGCGAGAGCTGGAAGGCGGCCCTGGAGGATGTGAAGGCCAAGGGCGGCAAGCCCTACGCCATCCCCGCCGGCGCCTCCGTGCACAAGTTCGGCGGCCTCGGCTATGTCGGCTTCGCCGAGGAGGTCCGCGCCCAGGAGGCCGAGATGGGCCTGCGCTTCGACTACATCGTGGTCTGCACCGTCACCGGCTCGACCCATGCCGGCATGGTGGTGGGCTTCGCCGCCGATGGACGTGCCCGCAACGTCATCGGCATCGACGCCTCCTGCACCCCGGCCCAGACCAAGGCGCAGGTGCTCGACATCGCGCAGAAGACGGCCGCCCTCATCGGCGCCCCCGAGATCACGGCCGACGACGTGGTCCTCAACGAGGATTACGCCTATCCGGTCTACGGCGTGCCCTCGAAGGAGACGGTGGAGGCGATCCGCCTCTCGGCGCGGCTCGAAGCCATGATCACCGACCCGGTCTACGAGGGGAAGTCGATGCAGGGGATGATCGATCTGACCCGGAAGGGGTTCTTCCCCAAGGGTTCGAAGGTGCTCTACGCCCATCTCGGCGGCGCGCCGGCCCTGAACGGCTACAGCTACACGTTCCGGAACGGCTGATCGGGACGGTTCATGCGCCGCCGGCTTCCGCCGGAGGCAGGGCGGCCACGAGCTGGCGCAGGAACGCCTGCGCCGCATGCGGCAGCTTGCGGTCCCGCATCAGCTGGACCTGAATGCCGCGCCGCAGGCTCGCCTGCGATTGGATCGGGATGCAGACCAGCTCCCCGAGCCGCACCGGCGTCTGCACGGAAAGCGGCGACATCAGCGCGATCCCCCTCGTCCTTCGGACGAAGGGAAGCAGCGCCGTGAGGATGTTGGAGGTCAGCGTCGGCTCGATGACGATGCCTTCCGCCCGGCAGGCCGCGTCGAAGACGAGGCGCGCCGTGGTGTCGAGGGGCGGCATCGCGATCGGATAGGCCTGGAGTTCGCCGATCCGGATCGATGCCCGGCCGGCGAGCGGATGGTCGGGGGCGGCCAGCGCGACCATCTCCACCACGGCCTCGTAGAACACCGTGACGAGGTTCGTCGGCGCCAGTGCGAAGGTGATACCGATATCGGCGTCGCCCGCCGCCACGACCTGCGTGACCTGTGCCGGGGGAAGAACCTGGATTTCGAAGCGGATGCCGGGATAGCGGGCGTGAAACTCGGCGATGGCGTTCGGCAGCAGGTCGAGGGCGAATCCCTCTGCGGTGGCGACGCGGATGAAGCCCCGTGCCAGCCCGCGCAATTCCTGGATCTCGGCGGCGACCTGCTCGGCCCGCGCCAGGGTCTGCCGCGCATGCTGGGCCAGCAACTCACCGGACGGGCTCAGGACCATGCCGCGCGGCCGGCGCTCGAACAGGACGCAATCGAGCTCCGCTTCGAGATTGGCGATCTGGCGGCTGATCGCGGAGGCGGCGACGTTGAGTTGCGCCGACGCCGCCGCGATGGACCCGGTCCTGGCGACGGCGAGGAAGTAGCGCAGGCCCGACATCTGCATAGGCACGCTCCATTGCCGAAACGGCACGGCAACCATCGATAAATTCTACTTGTTGCGATGTGGAATGCACAACACCATGGCACGAGGAAAAAAGCGGCAGTGCAGATCGGCCACGGGCCGCCGAGCAGCCGGTAGCGAAAGGAATGCGGATCATGGCCAGACATGTTCCCGCGGCAGGCGCCGCGCTCGCTCTCCTGCTGGGGACGTTCAGCGATCCGGCGCTGGCCGGCAAGGCCAACGATACCCTGGTCTATGCCTCGGATACCGAGCCGGAAAACGTGAGCCCGTATCACAACAGCGCCCGCGAGGGCGTCGTGCTCGCCCGCAACGTCTGGGACACCCTGCTCTACCGCGACCCGAAGACCGGCGCGTATCAGCCGATGCTGGCCACCGCCTGGAAATGGGTCGACCCGACGACCCTCGAACTGACCCTGCGCGAGGGCGTCACCTTCCATAACGGCGATGTCTTCGGCCCCGAGGACGTGGCCTTCACCTTCAACTACGTGCTGACGCCCGAGGCGCGCACGGTGACGAAGCAGAATGTGGACTGGATGAAGTCGACGGAGGTGGTGGACGCCAAGACCGTCCGCATCCACCTCAAGACCGCCTTCCCGGCCGCTCTCGAATACCTCGCCGGACCGACCCCGATCTTCCCGGCCGCTTACTTCAAAAAGGTCGGCCTCGACGGTTTCGCCAAGGCCCCCATCGGCACCGGCCCCTACCGCATCACCAGCGTCGAGAACGGACGCGGGGTGAAGATGGAGCGGAACGCCAAGTATTGGCCCGGCAGCCCGATCGGCACGCCAAAGATCGGCAAGCTCGAATTCCGCGTCATTCCCGATGCCGACAGCCGCATGGCCGAACTCGTCACCGGCGGCATCGACTGGATCTGGCGCGTGCCGAGCGACCAGGCGGACCAGCTCAAGGCCGCGCCCAACGTCACCGTGCTCAGCGCCGAGACCATGCGAGTCGGCTTCCTGCAATTCGACACGCTCGGCCGCGCGAAGGAAAACTCGCCGCTGAAGGACCCCCGCGTCCGCCAGGCGATCTCCTACGCCATCGACCGTAAGGCGATGGTCGACAACCTCGTCTGCGGCGGCAGCCGTGTCATGAACGCGGCCTGTTTCATCGACCAGTTCGGCTGTACCGACGAGGGCGTGCCGCGCTACGCCTACGATCCGGCCAAGGCCAAGGCGCTCCTGAAGGAGGCCGGCTATCCCGACGGGTTCGAGATCGATCTCGGCGCCTATCGTGAGCGCGACTACGCCGAGGCCGTCATCGGGTATCTCCGCGCCGTCGGCATCACGGCTCGGCTCAATTACCTGCGCTACGCGGCGCTGCGCGACATGATCCGGAGCGGCAAGGTCTCCATCGCCTTCCAGACCTGGGGCTCGTTCTCGGTCCTCGACGTCTCGGCCTTCACCGGCGTCTACCTCAAGGGCGGCGACGAGGACCTGACCAAGGATCCCGAGACCATCGCGGCGCTCCAGGCCGGCGACGGCGCCACCGATCCGGCCGCCCGCAAGGTGAAATACGCCGAGGCGCTCAAGCGCATCGCGGCCCAGGCCTACATCCTGCCGCTGTTCTCCTACTCGACCAACTACGCCTTCACCTCGGACCTGACCTTCACGGCGCAGCCCGACGAGCTGCCGCGCTTCTACGCAGCGAGTTGGAAGTAAGGGGCGCATCCGAGGTGCGAAGCGCGGCTCATGGAAGGCGTACCCGTTCACTCATCGCGGATGCAGCCCGCGCCGTCCCCTCTCCCCTTTGCGGGAGAGGGTGGCCCGCGAAGCGGGTCGGGAGAGGGGAGCGACGCTTCCGGATAGCGCGCTCCCCTCTCCCGACCCTCGCTGACGCGAGGGCCACCCTCCCCCGCAGAGGGGGGAGGGAGAAGCCCGCGGATCGCTCTCGGCAGAGCCGAACAATCGTCCGGACGACGAACGTCACGACCCGTAACGGACCAAAGGAACCGGCCCATGCTCAGGTTCATGCTGCAACGCATTTTCGTCGCCATCGCGGTCGCCGTGACGGTGTCGGTGGCGAGCTTCATGCTGCTGCACCTCTCCGGCGACCTCGCCGCCGCCATTGCCGGCCCCGAGGCCACCTCCGCCCAGGTCGAGGCGATCCGCGTCCAGTACGGGCTGAACCAGCCGATGCTGGCACAATTCACCGCCTGGGCGTGGAAGGCGCTGCATTTCGACTTCGGCAATTCCTTCTACTTCCGGGAAAGCGTGGTCGACCTCCTCGCCTCCCGCATGCCGATCACCCTGTTCCTCGGCGTGGTGGCGCTGGCCGTCGCCCTGTTCGTGGCGATCCCGCTCGGCGTGCTGGCGGCGGTGAAGCGCGACACCTGGATCGACCGGCTCGCTTTGTCGATCTCGGTGCTCGGTCAGGCGATGCCGAGCTTCTGGTTCGGCCTGACGTTGATCATGATCTTCTCGGTGAACCTGCGCTGGCTGCCGGTCTCGGGCAACACGACCTGGAAGCACTTCGTGCTGCCGGCCATCGCGCTCGGCTATTACGCCATGCCCGCCGTGATGCGGCTCACCCGCAACGGCATGTTGGAGGTGCTGGCCTCGGACTATGTCCGCACCGCCCGGGCCAAGGGCCTGCCCCCGCGAAAGATTCTGATCCGGCATGCGCTCCGCAACGCCGTGATCCCGGTGATCGCACTGGCCGCCGTGCAGTTCGGCTTCATGCTCGGCGGCTCCATCGTCATCGAGGCGGTGTTCTCGCTCCAGGGGCTCGGGCAGCTCGCCTGGGAATCCATCGCCCGTAACGACTTCCCCGTGGTGCAGGCGATCGTCCTGGTCCTGGCGATGATCTACATCGCCCTGACGCTGGCGGCCGACCTTCTCAACGCTTTCCTCGATCCCCGGCTGCGCCAATGACCCTTCAGCCGTCCTCCTCCCCGGTGGCTCCCACCCTTCCCTCGACCGATCTGCTGGTCCAGGCCGGTCCTGTGCCCGACGCGAACGCGCCGCTGCCGGCGTCGCGCTCGCCCACGGCGCTCGCCCTCCGGCGCGGCCTCCATCACGGCGGCTTCATGATCGGGGCCGTCATTCTCGGCGGGATCGTCCTCGCGGCCCTGGCCGCGCCCCTGATCGCCCCGCACGACCCCTATGCCCAGGACGTCTCGCGCCGCCTGATCCCGCCGATCTGGAACGCGAAGGGGACCTGGGACCACGTGCTCGGCACCGACAAGCTCGGTCGCGACTATCTCAGCCGCCTGATCTACGGCAGCCAGATCTCCCTTCTCATCGGGATCGCGGCGGCCTGCATTTCGGGCCTGATCGGCACCGTGCTCGGCATCTGCGCCGGCTATTTCGGCGGCAAGGTCGACGCGGTGGTGAGCTACGTCGTCACCACGCGCCTCGCCATGCCGGTGGTGCTGGTGGCTTTGGCCATGGCCTCCCTGGTGGGCGGCTCGCTGAAGGTGGTGGTCCTGGTGCTGGGCCTGCTGCTTTGGGACCGCTTCGCCGTGGTGACGCGTGCCGCCACCCGCCAGATCCGCGACCAGGATTTCGTCGCGGCGGCCCGCGCCTCGGGCTTCTCGAACGCCCGGATCCTGTTCCAGGAAATCCTGCCCAACATCTTCAACGCGCTCATCGTCGTCGCGACCCTGGAGATGGCGCACGCGATCCTGCTCGAAGCGGCCCTGTCGTTCCTCGGCCTCGGCGTCCAGCCGCCCCTGCCCTCCTGGGGGCTGATGATCGCCGAGGGCAAGCCGTACATGTTCTTCCAGCCCTGGGTCATCACCATCCCGGGCGTCGCCCTCCTCGTCCTCGTTCTCGCCATCAACCTCCTCGGCGACGGATTGCGCGACGTCACGGCTCCCGAGGGGCGGCGCTGAGCGCTTCCCTCGGCTCCCATTCTCACCCGACACAGAGTGGATCCATGTCCCGACACGATGCGATCGCGCATGCCGCGCGCCACTACGACGGAGGCGGGTTCCGCGCCGTCCTGCAGGATGCCGTTGCCCGCCCCACCGAGAGCCAGACGACAGGGCAATTGCCGGCGCTCCATGCCTACCTGTCCGACTTCCTCATGCCCGCCATCGCGCCGCTGGGTTTCACCGGTCGCATCCTCGACAATCCCGATGGCCAGCACGGCCCCTTCCTCATCGCCGAGCGGCACGAGGGCGACGACCTGCCCACCGTGCTGATCTACGGCCATGGCGACACCGTGCGCGGCTATCCCGAACAATGGCGCGCCGGCCTCGACCCATGGGCGATCGTCGTCGAGGGCGACCGCTGGTACGGCCGCGGCACCGCCGACAACAAGGGCCAGCACATCATCAATCTCGGCGCGCTCGAGGCGGTAATGGCGGCGAGAGGCGGACGCCTCGGCTTCAACACCAAGCTCCTCATCGAAATGGGCGAGGAATCCGGCTCGCCGGGCCTGCGCGACCTGTGCCGGGCCGAGGCGCGCGCCCTCGCCGCCGATGTGCTCATCGCCTCCGACGGGCCACGGGTGAGCGCGGAGCGCCCCACCCTCTTCCTCGGCTCGCGCGGCGGTTACACGTTCGAGCTCATCGTGAACCTGCGCGAGGGCAGCCACCATTCGGGCAATTGGGGCGGCCTGCTGCGCAATCCCGGCACGGTGCTGGCCAACGCCATCGCGACCCTGGTCGACGGGCGCGGCAAGATCCTCCTCGATGCCCTGCGGCCACCCGCGATCCCCGAGGGCGTGCGGGCGGCGCTCGCCGACATCGCGGTGGGCACCGACCCCACCGCGCCGAGGATCGACGAGGATTGGGGCGAGCCCGGCCTCAATGCGGCCGAGCGCGTCTTCGGCTGGAACACCCTCGAAGTGCTGGCCTTCAAGACCGGCGACCCGGATGGCCCGCTGAACGCGGTGCCGCCCCACGCCAAGGCGACGCTGCAGCTGCGCTTCGTCGTCGGCACCGACTGGGAGGGCCTGATCCCGGCCGTGCGCGCCCATCTCGACGCCAACGGTTTCCCCATGGTCGAGGTGCGGGCGGCCCGTTCGGAAGTGTTCCGCGCCACCCGCCTTCCTGTGGAAGATCCCTGGGTCGGCTGGGCGCTGGCCTCCATCGAGGCCAGCACGGGCAAGCGCCCGGCATTGCTGCCCAATCTCGGTGGCTCGCTGCCCAACGACGCCTTTTCCGAGATCCTCGGCCTGCCGACCCTGTGGGTACCGCATTCCTACCCGGCCTGCCTCCAGCACGGTCCGGACGAGCACCTGCTCGGGCCGATGAGCCGGGAAGCGCTGATGCTGATGGCGGGCCTGTTCTGGGATCTCGGGGAGACCGGACCCGTCATCCGGGCGAAGCGCGCCGCGAAACGGGAGACCTGACCATGAGCGAGCCAGTCGTCAGCATCCGCAACCTCACCCTGGCCCTGCCGAAGGGGGCGGACCGACCGCATGCGGTTGAGGATCTCTCCCTCGACCTGATGCCGGGCAAGATCCTCTGCGTCGTCGGCGAATCGGGCTCGGGAAAATCCATGAGCGCCTATGCGCTCACCGGTCTGCTGCCGCGTGCCCTCACGCCCGTCGGCGGCAGCATCGTGTTCGAGGGGCGGGACCTACTCACCCTCGGCGAGCGCGACTGGCGTGCTTTGCGCGGGCGCCGCATCGCCATGGTGTTCCAGGAGCCCATGACGGCGCTCAACCCGGTCATGCGGATCGGCGACCAGATCGCCGAGATGTTCGAGGCGCATGGCCTTCTCACCAAGGCCGAGCGGCGGGCCAAGGCCATGGCGCTCGCCACCGAGGTCGGCCTGCCCGACCCGGCGCAGATCGTGCGTGCCTATCCGCATCAGCTGTCGGGCGGACAGCGCCAGCGCGCGATGATCGCCATGGCTCTGGCATTGGAGCCGTCGATCCTCGTCGCCGACGAGCCGACCACGGCGCTGGACGTCACCACCCAGGCGCAGATCCTGAAACTCGTCCGCGACCTGCAGCGGCGGCGGGGCATGAGCGTCCTGTTCATCACCCACGATTTCGGCGTGGTCGCGGACATCGCCGACCATGTGGCGGTGCTCCAGCGCGGCAAGCTGGTGGAATCGGGCTCCGCCGACGAGGTCTTGCGGAACCCCCAGCATCCCTACACCAAGGCCCTGCTGGCGGCGGTGCCTAGCATCGTGCCGCCGGAGCGCGAATCACGGGAAGGCGCGCCCATCGCTCTGTCTGCCATCGGCTTGACGAAAACCTACACCTCGCGCCGGGGCCTGTTCGGGCCGCCGCGCATCGTCCACGCGGTCAAGGAGGTGGCGTTCGACGTCCGCCGCGGCGAGACCCTGGGCCTCGTCGGTGAATCGGGCTCGGGCAAATCCACCACGGCGCGCCTCGCCATCCGGCTCATCGACCCCGACCAGGGCACCGTCCGCCTCGGCACGCTCGATTACACGGCGCTGGGGCCGCGGGCGCTCCGCGCCGAGCGCAAGCGCATCCAGATGATCTTCCAGGACCCCTTCGCCTCCCTCAACCCGCGCCGGACCGTGGAGCAGATCATCACCGCCGGGCCGATCGCCCATGGTGTTCCGGCCCGCGGGGCCAGGGCGCGGGCGCGCGACCTGCTCGATCTCGTCGGCCTGTCGCCCAGCGCCGCCGAGCGATATCCGAACGCCTTCTCCGGCGGCCAGCGCCAGCGCATCGGCATCGCCCGGGCGCTCGCCATGGAGCCCGACGTGCTGGTCGCCGACGAGGCCGTCTCGGCCCTCGACGTGTCGGTCCAGGCCCAGGTGCTCGACCTTCTCGAGGATCTGAAGCAGCGCCTGAACCTCGCGATGCTGTTCATCACCCACGACCTGCGCGTCGCGGCCAAAATCTGCGACCGGATCGCGGTGATGCATCGGGGGGAGATCGTGGAACAGCGGCCGACCGCCGACCTGTTCCGCCGGCCGGACCATCCCTACACGCGCGATCTGCTCTCGGCCGTGCCGGGATTGCAGATGGAGCGGGCCTGAGGCGCGAGAGGGGTTACTTGCGCCAGGCGTCGATCAAGGAGGTTACCGGCTCGACCACGTAGGACAGAAGCGAGGTGGCCCAGCCCCTCGCCCTCGCGCCGATCGATGGCTTGCCCTGTCGACGGGCCTCGGCCTCGGCCGCCTGGGCCACCAGCATCGCCGAGACGTAACTGTTCTCCAGGCTCTTGCACTCGGCCAATGCGGCCTTCTGCGCGGCATGGGTCGGCAGGCCGGCGGGTTGCCCGGAGAAGGCCTGCCGCACGCATTTGTGCCAGCGCCGCTCCAAGAGATCGAGATCGGCTACGGCGGTCGGCACGTCCTGCGCCGTCGCTTCCTGAACCATGGCACCCGACGATGCCGCGATGCCCGCCATGATCGCAGCGGTCATCAGGGCATGAGGCCTCGTTCGGCGTCCTGATCGAGGATACGTCGTCGGCCCGACTGGGCTAGCGGGCAAGCGCCCGCGTCTCGTCGAGGATGGCTTCCACCGCGGCGATCGCATTTTCCAGCTCCGCGATGCGGCGCAACGTGCTGTCGGCCGGCATCGTTTCGTGCTCCGCCGCTTCCATGATGAGGGCGCGCTGGCGGGCTTTGAGACGGTCCAGGAGAGATTCGAGCTTAGGCATGAGCCGCACTTAACCGGGCCTCACGCAATGGACAACATTTGTTTCCGGTAAAAACACCGATGTGTTGGACCAAGCCACCAGCGAGGAACACGATTGTACGGGAGTGTGGCGAAGATGAAATGCCGACTACGTATTTTCACTTGCCTGATTCGAGCCTGTACCTGACGCGAGCATGCACCCGACGCTGCGAATCGCGGCGGCTTCGAGGCGCCGCTGAACCTTTCCCCCGGTGGAGGGTTCACACAGCCTGAAGACCAACCCCGGAACCGTGATCATGTCGAAGACGATGTCCGCCGAGTTCAAGAGCCGTCGCGATGCCGAGACCGCGGTCGAGCATCTCGTCCAGGAACACGGGATCGACCGGAGCGCCGTCACCATCGCGCCAGCGGGGGACGAGAACAGCGCGGGGACCGAGGCGGCGCGGGCCGATATCGAGGATGGCCGCCTGAAGGAAGGCACCGAGGGCGAGCCTGCACTTGAGGGGGCGATCCGCGTCACCGTCGAACTCGATGACGGGCTGACCGAGAAGGTGATGACCTCCTTCGAGACCTATGGCGGACGCGCCGCCGATGCCGGCTGAGCCGGTCGGCTGATTCGGCAGGTCGGCCCGGCATTCAGCGCCGGGCGGCCTCGCCCGAAGCGGGTCGGGGTGGGTTGCTGGCGGTGAGCCATAGCCTCAGCGCGTCGAAGGTCCACCGTGCGCCTTTGATCACGCTCTCGGATCGGCCCTCTTCGCCCGACCGGTCCAGGAAGGTCCGGAACGAGGTCCACATCGCCGCCGTGTCCCGCTTTCCGTAGCCTTCGTAATAGGCGCAACCGCCCGAGGCGATCGCATCTCCGAGGCTACGGCGGATGTGGTGGGCGATGACCTGTCCACCGAGCGTAGACCCTTCGGTGACGTAGAGGGCGCCGAGGATCGCGGGGCGGTCGTCGAAACCCGTTCCGGCGGCGAAACGGGGCAAGGCCTCGATGGCGTCGCGATTCATGCCGAAATGGACGAGGTCCCGTTCGATCAGGTGCAGTTTGCGGCGCGGCCATGCGACGTCGCGCCCGAAGGCTTGGCCGACGATGGGTTCGAACACACGATGAAAGCCCCACCAGCGGGCAAGCAGGGTCAGGTATCCGTCCCGCGTCGCCATCCGCTGGCGCCAATCGAGGCAGCGCTCCAGTTCCTCGTGCAGATCCTGCGTGCCTTCGCGCAGCCGTTCGGCCAGAGGCGCTTCCGGGCCGCCAGTCGCGAGCGCGGTGCGGGTCATGGCAGGGATGCCGGATCGGGCGCACCGATGGAGGCCGTCAGGATCACCCTCAATCCCGGCCGGTTGTTGGTGTTCTCGATCGTCCCGCCGAGGCGGTCGACCATGGCGTTGAGCATCCGCGTCCCGAATCCGCTCCGTGTACCCGACATGCCCTGCCCCTGATCGGCGACGATCAGGCGGAAGCGGTTGCGATGCTGTTCGAGGCTGATGGCGATGGGACCGACCGCGCCGGAATAGGCGTATTTGTTGGCGTTGATGACGAGCTCGGTCAGGATCAGTCCGATATTCACCGCAGCGTCGGTGGGGATGATGATCGGGGCGAAATCGGTGCTGAACTGCTCGGCCCATTCAGGGCCCATCGACGATTTCATTTCGGAGACGAGATCGTCGAGGTAGCGGGCCAGATCGATCATCTCGACGTTGTCGTCGCTGTAGAGCCGTCGGTGCACCAGGGCCACGGCGGCGAGCCGGCGCTGCGCCTCGCTCAATGCCTCGCTGAGCCCCGCATTGCCTTCCGCCCGCGCCTGCAGGGCGAGGAAAGCCGAGACCAGCTGCAGGCTGTTCTGGACGCGGTGATTCACTTCCTTGATCAGGTAATCCTTCTGGACCAGCAGGCTTTCCCTGTCCGCCACCGTGGCGGCGAGCTCGCGGTTGAGCTCGCGGATGCGCCGGGTCTGACGAGCCTCGTAGAGCTCGCGCACGATGCGCTGCGCCGCCTCGATCTCGGGGAGCGACCAGGGCTTGGCATGGCCATGGACCTCCTCGGTCCAGGCTTCGAAGGAGGCGCGGGGGCTCAAAGTATCGCCGACGACGTTGGCGGCCTTGTGGGGGTTGCCGGCCCAGTTGACGAGTTCGACCCGCTCGGCCCGGAACCACATCAGGATGATCGGCTCCTCCCCCGACAGGACGACGGCGAGGAGCCCGCTCGCCAGCGCACGATAGGCGGCGGCGCGGGGGAAGCGCTTGCTGAGGCTGTGGGTGTGAAGCGCCTGTACCCCGCCCACCGTCCGGACCCAGGCCGCGATCTCGCGCAGGTCGGTTTCCTCGGCGCAGCGTCCGGTATGGTGGAGGTCCCTGCCCTGGAGCAGCGCGAAGCCGTCGGCGCCGAGCATGCGGCGCAGCTCCTCGCTCGTCTCGATCAGAATTTCGGCGAGGGGAGCTTCGCCCAGAACCTTTCCGGAGACCACGTCCTCGGCGCTGCGCAGCCGCAGCCGCTCACGGTAATTCTCGGCTTCCTCCCGTGAGCTGACCTGACGGGCGAGACTTCCCGCCAGGGCCTGACAGGCCATGCGCTGTCCGAAGGCGAGGGTGCGCGGCGTCCGGTTGTGGCAGGCCACGAGCCCCCACAGAATGCCGTCCTTGACGATGGAGATCGAGGCGGAGGCCGCCACATCCATGTTGCGCAGATATTGAAGGTGGATCGGCGAGACGCTGCGCAGTTCGATGTCGCTCAGATCGAGCTGTGACAGGTGCCGGGGCCGAAGCGGCTGTGGCGTATAGGTGACGTCCGGGATCACGCGGACGCGGTTGCGGATGTAGAGGGCGCGCGCCTGTTTCGGGATGTCCGAGGCCGGAAAATGGTGGTGCAGGAAGCTGCCGAGCTCGGGAACGCGGCTTTCCGCGATGACGACGCCGGCATCGTCGTCGAGGAAGCAATAGATCATCACCCGGTCGAAACCGGTGAGCTCGCGGAACGACGTCGCCGCCCGGTCGCACAAGGCCTTGAGGTCGGTGGCCCGCTCCAGGGCGCTTCCGGCGCGGTCGAGCCAGCCGAGAAGGCTGGCCGCATCGGTCCACAGGGAGGCCTGCGGTTCGAGCTGGATCAGCCATTGGCCGTCCTGAAAGCGCGCAGTGGCATCCATTGCCGCGCGAAGCCCCATGACGTGACCGATCACGACGGTCTCGTCGCGGGGCGCGTCGAGCAGCAGGGAGGCCGGCGAGGCGCCGAGGAGCTCGGACAACGTCCGCCCGGTCCATTCCGCGGCGAGCAGGCCTTCGATGTCGCCCGCGCCGCCGACCACCCTCTGGTCTTCGGCATTCGCGATCAGCAGGAGGCCGTGCGGCTGGATCGCTCCCGGAATATGGATCGGCTCACGGTCGCAGACGGTCAGGTCCGGACCGAGATCCGAGGGGTCGGCATCCTGGCGAGGATCCAGGGCAGGGTCGGCCGTCCGGGTGGCACTCAGTTGCGTCATGCGTTCATTCGGTAACGTGATGTGAGCCTCGACAACGGCGATGCCGCTGGGCGATTCCCGCGAGTCGGTCGGCATCACGGAAGGACGTCCTTCCGCATCACCCGGCCCGCACCTCCTGAAAGAAATCACTTCCCCCGTCCATGGGAGAAGAAGGCGGCTCGCACTTACCCGCAATCCCTCGGGAGGGTTGCATGGAAAAAACCGATCCCCCCAGGAGGCGGGCTGAAGAGTTACTTAGGCACTATCGACGGCTTTGCCATATCGGCCGGGGCATAGTTTTTCGATGAACTGTGTATGTATTCATACACAGGAGGTCGTCTTATCGCATGGTACATTGATCGAGGATGAACAACTGTCCGGAATGACTTGCCTAGTCTTTGCTGCCGCCCTGCCCGATGCCGATCACGCCCCCATCAGGACCGATACGTGGGCGGCCACCGAGTCACCGAGGCCCTTCAGGTCGTAGCCGCCTTCCAGCAGCGACACGATCCTGCCGTCGCAGGTGCGGTCGGCGATTTCCATGACTTGGCTGGTCGCCCAGGCGAAATCCTCGGCCTCCAGCATGAGGTTGGCCAGCGGGTCGCGCCAATGGGCGTCGAACCCGGCGGAGATGACGATCAGGTCGGGCTTGAACGCCTCGAGACGGGTGAGGATGCGGCTTCGCATCGCCTCCTTGAAGGCGTCGCCATCGGCGAAGGGCTTGAGCGGCGCGTTGACGATGGTGCCGTGCTCGCCCTCCTCGGACACCGCTCCGCTGCCGGGATAGAGCGGCATCTGGTGGGTCGAGCAGAACAGCACGGATGGATCGGACCAGACGATGTCCTGCGTGCCGTTGCCGTGATGCACGTCCCAATCGACGATGGCGACGCGCTCCGCCCCGTGGACCTTCCTGGCGTGAAGAGCGGCGATCGCCGCGTTGTTGAAGACGCAGAAGCCCATCGCCTTGGTGCGTTCGGCATGGTGCCCCGGCGGTCGCATGGCCGAGAAGGTGTTGCGGGCGGCACCCGTCATCACGAGGTCGACGCCTTGCACGGCCGCACCGACACCGCGCAGGACGCAATCCAACGTTCCCGGCGAGAGCACCGTATCGGAATCGAGATGGGCTAGCCCCTCGCTCGGCACCGAGCGGAAGATGGCGCGGACCCATTCCTCGGGATGGGCGAGGAACACCGATTCGAGGGCGGCGGCGTCCGGCGAGCGACGGTCGAGGCCGGAGAAGTCCGCCGTCCCGAGGGCCTCCTGAACCGCCTTCATGCGCTCCGGCCGCTCGGGATGTCCGTGCGGCGTGCGATGCTCGAACGCGGCCGCATGATGGAACAGAACGGTCATCGATATCTCCCCTCGTGAATCTGGCATCGGGTATACCAGCTTGAACGAGGGATGACAGGAGCGGGGATCAGGCTCGCAAGTGCCGGAGGGCCTCGGCGTGGAGGCCGGCATTGGCCGCGGCCACGACCCGTCCGTCGAAAGCCGGGGTCAGGGGGCGACCGTCCCAATCGGTCATCACCCCGCCCGCCCCTTCCACCACCGGCACGAGGGCCATGACGTCGTAGACCTGGAGCCCCGCTTCCACCACGAGGTCGCAATGACCGCTGGTGAGAAGGCCGTAGGCGTAGCAATCGCCGCCGAAGCGGCGCAGGCCCACCGCTCCGCTGAGCCGTGCGAAGGCCTCCGCATCCATGCCCTCGAAGATGTCCGGGGAGGTCGCGAACAGGCGGGCCTCGTGAAGGTGCCTGCCGCTCGTCCGGGCGGGCCGGCCGTCGAACCACGCCGCGTCGCCGGTTCCGCACCAGCGTTCGCCGAGTGCCGGCATGTCGATGACGCCGACGATCGGCCGTCCGCCGGAGACCAGGGCGATGAGCGTCCCGAAGAGCGGCATGCCGGTGATGAAGCTCTTGGTGCCGTCGATCGGGTCGATCACCCAGGTGAGCGGCCGCTCGAAGTCCCCGCCCTCCTCCTCTCCGAGGATGCCGTGGTCGGGATAGACGCTGCGGATCTCGGCGCGCAGCAGGGATTCGATGGCGCGGTCGGCGGCGGTGACCGGGCTCGCATCGGCCTTGGCTTCCACCGGCAGTTCGGTGCGGAAATAGTGCCGCGCGAGCGGAGCGGCGAAATCCGCGAGGCGATGGGCGAAGGCGAGGAAATCCGCTTTCGTCGCCTCGTCCCCGGACCGGATCGGCGATGCGTCCACACCCATCACAGGCGCCTCAGCCAGAGTGGCCAGTCGGGATGGTGGAACAGGGTTCGGGCCCGCATGTGCTTCCAGGTTCCGTATTTGTAATAGTCGAAATCGAGGGTCGAGACGGCCTCCTGGATCATCGCCCAGGTCGCCCATTTGAGATCGCCAAGCGCCTTCAGGACCGCGATGCGCGCATGGATTTCGGGGGTCCAGCGGCCGAAATAGGCCTCGATCATCTCCCGCTCGATCGTGTCCGGGAACGCCATCTCGTCGAACCAGAGGGCGAGTTCGTAGGCGCGCTCGTTGTTGGAGGCATATTCGAAGTCGACGAGCAGCACCCTGTCGGCCTCGTCGATCATGAAATTGCCGGCGAGCGTATCGTTCATGCATGGCACGAGATCGAGGCCGGAGGCCGTCATCGCGGCTTTCGCCTCGGCCATGCAGCGCATCAGATGGGCCTGGTCGGCGGGAAGCCGGCCGCCTACCTCCGCGACCTGTTCGACATGCTCCTCGATCATCTCGAAGATCGTCTTCGTCAGCCCGAGCGGCGCGGAATCGTTGAAGGCCTTGAGGGCGCGCACGGCGTTGTGGCGGACAGTGGGGCGCAGGAAGTCGAGATTCGAGGAGGCGCGGTAACGCTCGACGAAGGCGAAGATCTCGACTCCGGCATCGGGCAGGTAGTCGACGACCTGGACGCCGTAGCCGCAGGCCTCCGCGCGCCGGCTGGCATCGTTGGCGCAGTCGCGGGTGATGAACATCTCGGTGCCACGGCCGGGCATCTTCACGAAATAATCCTGCGTGTCCCCGATGGCGACGCGCCAGTTGGTGTTGCTGATCCCGCCCGCCACCGGCCGGTAGCGCATCGGCCGGCCCCGCCAGGCAGCGATGCCGGCCAGCACGCCCTCCAGGGCGCGCTCGCCCTCGCTGATGCCGTCGCCCAAGCCTTTCCAGCTCATCGCCGTTCGCTGCCTCCCGTTTCGAATGCCCGAGTCACAGCCGGCGCAGCCAGCTTTCGAAGTCACGCGCGCCGACGGTCGTGCGCGCATGCAGAAGCCGCCAGGTTCCGTATTTGTAGAACTCGATCCCGCTCCGCGCCGAGGTGACCGCACGGGTGACGCCCCAGAGGCCGCCCATCACGTCATCGACCGCGCCGTAGAGGCGGCAGCGGTTGTAGAGGCGCTCGTCGAACCGGCCGACATAATGCTCCACCGCCTCGCGCCGCTCCGGCTCGAAGAGGCAGGCCTCGTTGAGGAGGGCGCCGAGATCGAACCAGGGGTCGTTGTCGCCGGCGAGGTCGAAATCGACGAGACGGATTTCCCCCTCCCCGATCATGATGTTCGAGGCGATGCCGTCGTTGTGGCAGAAGGCGAGGTCGATGCCCGAGGCATGGATCGCCTCGCGCACGAGCGCCATCGCCGCCACGAGCCGGTCGGTCCCGTCGGGAAGCGGAGCGTCGGCGGCACGGGCCTCGGCCGCGAGGCTCTCGATCCGCGCGAAGGGGCAGAATCGATGGCCGAGTAGGCCGTCGCCATGGAGCCGCGCCTTGGCATCCAGAATCTTGCCGAGGATGGTGCCGTCCTGAAGGTCGCCGACCCGGCCATAGCGCCAGGGCTCGGGCAGGTAGGCGAGGCCGAGCGCCCCGTCCGCCTCGTGGACCACCTCCGGGGCGATGCCGAGGCGCGCGGCCTTGCGGGCCGCCTGCGCCGCCACGGGCGTCAGATCGTCCGCCATATCGGCATGGCGCAGCTTGAGGAAGACCGGCTCGCCCTCACGGAACGCGACCTGGACGCAGTCCGAGGCCACGGCCCGGTGGGTCGGGGATGCCACCGGCGCTGCGGCCAGCCCATAGCGAGGCTGGCGCGCGATCCAGTCCGGCCGCGTGGCGATGATGGCTTCGACGCGATGGTCGAAAGGGGTGCCTGCCTCACCGTATTGTATCATCGCTCCGCTCCGAACGCCTCGTTCGGCCGTTTGACGAGCAAGGCGCGTTCCGGCGAGCCGCCGCTACGGCACAAGCGCCATGCGGCGCGTAAGGCCACCGCGAGTCCGGCTTCGAGATCGGCCGGCCGAGACAGTTCGGCCTCGTTATGCGCGATGCCGTCGACACTTGGGACGAAGACGATGCCGGTCGGGCATTGGCCGAGCAGGCTGATCGCGTCGTGGCCGGCCACCGTATCCATGCGCAGCGACCGCAAGGATGTCTCCTCGGCGCAGGAGGAGACGAGATCGCACACCGCTTCGGGCAGATTGCGGATCGGCCGCAGCGTCCGGCCGGGAATTGCCGCCACGACGCCGGCGCGGCACGCCGCCTCGGTGATCGCCGCCTCCGCCATCAGGGTCGCATCGGTGAGCAGGCGATCGTCGGCCGAGCGCAGTTCGACGCTGAGCTCCACCCGGGCGGGCACCACGTTGGGGGAGTTCGGCTCCACCAGGATGCGTCCCACCGAGGTATGGAAGCGGCCGGGCCAGCGCTCGGCGATCTCTCTCACTTCGGCGATCAGATAGGCGGCGGCGAGCAGCGCATCGCGCCGGCGCGGCATCGGGGTCGGGCCGGTATGGGCCTGCTCGCCGGTGAAGACCACGTCGATCTTCGCCGCCCCCCAGTTGCGGGTGACGACGCCGATGGTCGCCTTCGCGTTCTCCAGGATGAGGCCCTGCTCCACGTGGAGTTCGAGGTAGCAGGACGGGAGCGGCGGCGGCCGGTCCGTGCCGAGGAACCCGATCCCGCCCAGGGCCTCCCGCAGGGAGATCCCGGCATCGTCGCGGCTGGACAAAGCCTCCTCGATCCGGCGCGCGCCCGCATAGGCGCCGCTGCCGAGGAGGCTCGGCCGGAAGCGCGCGCCCTCCTCGCCGGTCCAGTTCACCGCGCAGAAATCCGCCGTGAAGGTCTCGCCGGCGCGCCGCGCCCGCATCAGGGCGGCGCCGATGCCGGCGGCCGCTGCCACGCCGTAGGTCCCGTCGAAGCGGCCGGCCTTCGGCTGGCTGTCGAGATGAGAGCCCATCATCACCAGCGGGGCACCGGGACCGTCGGTGAGAGGGAAGATGGCGAATTGGTTGCCCACCGCGTCGAGGAGGATCTCGGCGCCGGCCTCGCGGGCGGAATTGGCGAAAACGCGACGGGCCTGTCCGTCCTCGGCCGAAGCACAGAGCCGAGTGATGCCGCCGCCGGGTGTCGCGCCGCAGGCGGAAATCTCTTCGAAGAGCGCGTGGAACGCGCCGGCCGCCGCAGCTGCGTCAGGAACTGATGAGATCGATGTCATGCTGGGTGAAATAATCCAGGAACGGCTGCGGCGGCGGCCGGTCGGTGACGAGGGTGAGCCGTTCCGAGAGCCCGAAGGTGCAGAGGTTGGCCTGACGGCCGAACTTGCGGGAATCGGCGAGAAGCACGCTCTGGCGTGCCTGGCCGCGAAGCACCTTCCGCAGGGCGGATTCGTGCTCCTCGTAATCCATCCAGCCATGGGTGAGGTCGCAGGCCGCGATGCCCATGAAGGCGATGTCGAAATAGAACCGCTGCGCGTAGGCCACCGTCTCGTAGCCCACGAGGGCGTTGTCCCGCGCCCGCAGCATCCCCGGTGTCAGGTTCACCCGGGCGGGACCGTTGCCGAGATGGAGCGCAACGTCGATGGAATTCGTCGTCACCGTGAGGTTGCGGCCGCTGAGGCGGCGGGCGAAAGCGAGCGTCGTGGTGCCCGTGTCGATGAAGACCGACATCCCGTCGCGGATCAGCCCCTCGGCATTGGCCGCCACCTTCGCCTTCTCGCGCGGGTTGGTCTTGCCCCGCTCGTGCAGAGGCCGGTCCTGGTCCAGGCGCGGCGGCACCGCGCCGCCATGGATCCGGCGCAGGACGCCGCGCTCCTCCAAGACCTTCAGGTCGCGCCGGATGGTCTCCTCGGAAACCCTGAGATAGGCGGCGACGTCGGAGACGCCGACCCGACCCGTTCCGTTCAGACGGGACAGGATCTCCTGATAGCGGTGGTCGGTCAGCATCGGCCTCGGCATCTCCCCATTTCGCTGAAGCGTAGCGATTTTGATGGGGCGAGGCCGCAGGAAAACGCGTGTCCCGCACGGTATTTCCCACAGAGATTGCAGACGCACCGGCCGTGCCGGCCAGGGCCGCCATCGATGCCGGCTCTGGAAAACCACCTCGAATGGCGAGCCGTGGAGAGGCAGGGTCGGGCAGATCCCACATGCCGGCATGTCCTGTCCGATTGATCATGACGTCTGGATCACGCTGCCTGAACCGGGATGACGAGGAATGTTGCTGTCGCTTGCAGCGAAACGGGCGCTGGAACGAGGTTGGCGAAAAAGTCCCCGGCATGGTGATTCTGTCAATCTGAAACTGACCGATTTGTGGGATTTATGGGGGATTGCCTGAATTTTCTGCCTTTTGCCGTCTACAGGATCACGACTGCCCGTTTCCGTGCCCTCCTCGTCCATCGAGATGCTGGGGAGTTCGCCCTGAAGGACCTGTCAGGACGGCCTCTGCTGGTTGAATATCAGTTTTTCGACTGCTGTGGTTCAATCCCACGGTGTATTTCGAAGAATTTGGACGGGGAGTGGAACTTTTATCGGTTTCGCTCTCCGCTGTGGCATTGGCCTTGCTGAACTCTCCCAATCTCACAATTCCCCGCTCTTGGGCTCCTTCGACGAGCACGTGATCGAGCGGTGCGGGGAACAGCAGAATGGGGACGCTCGACGATGCCGACAGACGCGACAGAGACACTCGGACGCGCGCCCTTCGCGCCTCCGGCTCGCCGACCCGGGCTTCCGGTGCTCCTCGGCGGCGCGTTCCTCGCGGCGGGCATGCTTTCCGCCGAGGCGCAGACGGCGTCCCCGGTGGGCGAGTTCAACGTCCAGACGCAGCCGCGCACCACCCGCGAAGTGGCGGAGAAACCCGCCGATCCGGTGCGCGTCGGGCCGCTCGCGCCCTGGGCCACCGATATGGCAGCGCGCGGGCTCACCTTCGACGTCAACATCTACGATTTCTATCAGGCCAATCCGAGCGCCGGCCTGCGAACCGGTGAGCAATCGAACTCGGCCTATTTCGTGCTCAGCATGACGGCCGACATGCAGAAGCTCGCCGGCATTGCCGGAGGCTCGATCAACTTCACCCAGACGTTCTTCGGCCTCGTGCGCAACCTCAACATGGCCGGTGACATCGGCGACACCACGGTGGGCTACCAGCCGCCCTACACGCCCAACAGCACCCGCCTCTCGCTGCTGACCTACCAACAGAAGCTCCTCGACGACCGCCTCGTGGTCGAGGTCGGCCGCACGCATCCGGACCGTTATTACGGCCTGCCGCCGTGCAACTCGATCAATTCCTGTTTTCAGGACATGTTCTACTTCAATGCCGGCTTCACCTCGCCGCTCTTCGCCGTCTGGGGCGCCAACATCGCCTACAAGATCTCGCCGACCACCTACATCCAGGCCGGCGCCTTCAGCGTGAACCCCGGCACCAACGTCCTGTCGGGCTACGATTTCGGCTACGAGCGCCTGGCCGGCGCCGTCGTGATGACCGAGATCGGCCGCAAGACCGACTATACGATGGAGGCCTATCCCGGCCGCGTCTCGCTCACCGGCTTCTACAACACCGCCGACCACGACGATAACTTCAAGACCATCGCCGGCACCTCGAAGGGCCTCAACCCCGGCACGCCGTCGCTGCAGAAATCCGGCACGTCGGGCGTCGTCCTCACGGGCACGCAGACCCTGTGGCGGGCCGATGGCGGAAGCGATGCGAGCAACCCGCATCCCACCGCGATCTCGGCCTATACCGGCACCGGCTACGCCTTCGACCCGACGATCCCGATCCGCTTCAACTCCTTCGCCGGCCTGCTCCTGCAGGCTCCCGACCAGAGCCGGCCCAACGACACCTACGGCATCAAGGCCAATTGGCAGCGGCTGAACGAAAACTACGCCGCCTTCCTGTCGGATGCGAACTTCATCTCCGGCGGCACCGGCGAACCCTATTCGCGCGACAAGTTCGTGTTCGAGGTCAACGCCCATTTCGACCTGGGTAAGGGCGTCATCCTCGAGCCGGTGGTGCAGTACGTCGTCAATCCGAACTCGTACTGGAACCCCTACACAGCCCGCCGCGCCAAGGACGGCTTCTACGGCGGCTTCACCCTCGTCGTTCCCCTCGGCACCCTGCTCGGCCTCGCGCCGGGCTAGGCTCTCGGGGGCCTGCGGCTTCGACATCGTCAGAGAGCCGGCTCCGTTCGCGCGGAGCCGGCTTTTCGTTTCCGGCGCATCGTCGATGCCGGACCCGAATCCCCTGCGCAAAACAGCGTATGGCGCATCGCCCCCGCCCCCGGCATCGAGGGTGCACATCTTCGAGGAACCCGCCATGCCCACCGTCGACGCCCTCTACCGCTATCCGATCAAGGGTCTGTCGGCCGAGGCCCTGACAAGCCTGAGCGTCACCCCGCAAGACGGCCTCGCCCATGACCGGGAATACGCCCTGGCGCTGGGGACCACCCGGTTCGACCCGGAGAAGCCGGAGCCCCTGGACAAGGGCTTCTTCCTGATGCTGCGCAACAACACGGCGCTGGCTTCCCTCGCCACGCGGCTCGACCCCGAAAGCCACCGCCTGACGATCCGGCGCGGCGGTGAGGAGGTGTTCGCCGCCGACCTCTCCACCGAGACCGGACGCGCCGGGACGGAGGATTTCTTCGCCGATTACCTCGGCGAGGAGACCCGCGGGCGACCCCGCCTCGTGCGGAGTGAGAACCACAAGTTCACCGATGCCAGCGTGCTCTCACCGGTGATGATGCGGGCGATCTCGGTGGTGAACCTCGCCTCGGTGCGGGCGCTGTCCGAGGCGACGGGGCGGGAACTCGATCCCCTGCGCTTCCGCGCCAACATCCATCTCGACGGGCTGGAGCCGTGGCAGGAGCTCGACTGGGTGGGGCGTGAGCTCGGCATCGGCCCGGTGCGCCTGCGCGGCCTCGCCCGCACGCCGCGCTGCGGCGCCGTCAACGTCAACCCGAAGACCGCCGAGCGCGACGCGAACCTGCCGAAAGCCATCATGAAGCATTTCGGGCATGTGGACCTCGGGATCTATCTCGAGGTCGTCGAGGGCGGGACGATCGCCACGGCGGATGGTGTCACCCTCGGCTGAGGGAGGTCCAATCTCTCTTGTGGGCTTCTCGATTCAGAAATCTGGTCGAGAGCCGTTGCCTCTGTTCAAGAGGGTTCGTCATGAGGCGTCACGGGCTCCCTCTCCTTCCAGGCAGGGCGATCGCATATGCCGATTTACTCGTCGAGAAATTGAAACGCAGCACCCCGTCATCCCGGGGCCGCGCAGCGGAGCCCGGGATCCAGAAACACAGGTGGTGCAGGACTTTGCACCGTCGGTGGCTCTGGATTGCACGCCTCTGGCGCGGCCCTCCGGGTCCGGGCTCGCCTCTGGCGACCCGGAATGACGGCGTGGTACCATATGCGATGGCTCTGCCTTCCAGGAGAGGGGACTCGTGTTGCCCGCGAGAGGTGCGACTATCGTAGCCCACAAGGGGGAGGAGGGCCTCGGGTCAGGCGTGCTCCGTCCTCAGCTCGGCCTCACCAGGCTCGGCGCCTTGCGGTAGCCGGTGGCCGCCTCGTAGGCATAGGCGAAGCCGAGGAGGTCGGCCTCGCTCCACATCCGGCCCACGAAGATCAAGTTGAACGGCGAGCCGCTGGCATAGGCCCCGGCCGGCAGCGTCACGCCGGGCAGGCCGGCAATGTTGATCTCGCAGACCGTGGTCTCGTTGATGGCAAGGCCGCCATGCAGGGGCGGCAGTTCATCGCGCATCTGCGGGAAGACGAGCCCGTCGAGCCCATTCTCGTCCATGACCCGGTTGAAGATGTCGAGATAAGCCTCTCTGAGAGCGAGGAAGTCCGACAGGTCTGGCGGCCGCGTCGGGTCGGCCAGGATCGCCTCGAAGACCGGATATTGGTGCAGGTAGCGCAGCACGCCCTTGGGGCCGAACGCATCCTCGTCCGCCGTCGCCTCGGCGAAGGCCGCGACACTCGGCAGCGCCGCGCTCGACCCGAGGCGCTGCAGGTAGAGATGCAGGTCGTAGGGCACGGATTCCATGCCGCGGGCATCGAAATAGTTCAGGCCTTCGGTGGGCTCGGCGAGGGCGGCGAAGCCCGTGCCGGCGAACGGATCAGCGACCAGGGTCGCGCCGCAGGCGGTGATCTCGCTCTGCGCCCGCGCGTAGAGATCCGTCGCCTCGGCCGAAAGCGGCAGGTCGCGCCAGCCGGGACCGAACAGGCCGAGGCGCTTGCCCTGGAGCCCGTTCCCGTCGAGTTTCAAGGTGTAGCCGCCCTTGGGCCGCTTGCCGATGCCCGCCACGGTCTTGGGGTCGGCGGCGGTGTAGCCGGCCAGCACGTCGAGGGTCAGGGCGGCGTCGCGCACGCAGCGGGCGATGGGGCCGACCACGTCGCGGGTGCTGCCGGCCAGCGGCACCACCCCGGCATTGGGGACGAGGGCGAAGGTCGGCTTGATGCCGACCAGCCCCTGCGCCGAGGCGGGATTCTGGATCGAGCCGCCGGTCTCCTCGGCGAGGCCGAGCACCGCGAGGCTGGCGCCCACCGCCGTGGCCGTGCCGGCGCTGCTGCCTCCGGGCAGGCAATCGGGCGCCGCCGAATTCAGGGTCGGTCCGGCCCAGCTGTCGTTGGCGTGGCTGCCGGTGGCGCTGAGGACGGGAACGTTGGTCTTGCCGAGCATGACGCAGCCGGCCGCCCGCATCCGCGCCACGACGGGCGAGTCGGTCTCGGGGATCAGGTCGACGCCGCCGGCTTGCGCGCTGAGGAAGCGCCAGCCCGCCGTGGTCGGCAGCCCGGCCATGTCCATCGGGTCCTTGATCACCACCGGCACGCCGGCCAGCGGTCCCAGCGCCTCGCCCGCGGCGCGGCGCGCGTCGATGGCGCGGGCGTCGTCCAGCGCCTGCGGGTTCATGACGATGATGGCGTTGTAATGCGGGTTGTAGGCGGCGATCCGGTCGAGGAAGGCCAGCGTCAGCGCCTCCGAGGTGACGCCGCTGGCGAAGGCGTCGGCCACGTCGGCCAGGGTCATCTCGACGATGTCGAGGTCGGGGATTTGCGTCGGTTCGGCAGCCATCGCTGGATGTCTCCTTGGTTGGAATGGAAAGGCTGTACGGGATGAGGCGAGCGGCCTCATTCCATGCCGACGAATTCCTCGATCATCGCCCGGTCGCGGGCGATCTCGGGCGGGATCTCACGGGTGACGACGCCCTTCTGCAGGATCAGCACCCGCTCGGAGAGGCCGGCGATGAAGGTGAGGTTCTGCTCGACGAGGAGGATCGTCAGGCCGCGCGCCCGGCCGATCGCCTGCAGCGTCTCAATGATCTCCTCGATGATCGAGGGCTGGATCCCCTCCGTCGGTTCGTCGAGGAGAAGGATGCGGGGGTTGCCGCAGAGACAGCGGGCCAGCGCCAGCAATTGCTGCTCGCCCCCCGACAGCGCCCCGCCCGGCCGGTCGAGATAGGCCTTCAGGCGGGGGAAGACGGTGAGGATGTCCGCGATGGTCTCGTCCTCGTCCCTGTCGGAGAGAAGGCAGCCCATGCGCAGGTTCTCGCGCACGCTCAACGTGGCGAAGATTTCCCGGCCCTGCGGCACGAACCCCATGCCGAGCCGCGCCCGCGCCGTCGGCGAGCGCCGGGCGATGTCCTCGCCCCCGAGGCGGATGCGGCCGGCGGTGACGGGAAGGTAGCCCATCAGGGTGCGCAGCAGGGTCGTCTTGCCCATGCCGTTATGGCCGAGGATGCCGACGAACTCGCCCTCCCCCACGGCGAGCGAGACGCCGCCGAGGATCGGGATGCGGCCATAGCCGGAATGCAGGCCCTCGACGGCGAGGAGCGCGGGCCGTGCCGCCGCGGCGTCCGGGCCGGAGGAGAGCGGGAGCGGTTCTTGCGCGTTCATCGTGCGGCTCATGCGGCCTGCTTGCCGAGATAGACGTCGCGGACGCGCTGGTCGGCCAGCACCCGCTCCACGCTGTCCTCCATCAGGATGCGGCCCTGGTTGAAGACCGTGACGGTCCTGGCGATCATCCGGATGAAGGGCATGTCGTGCTCCACCACGATGAGGGCATGGGTGCGGTTGATCTCGCGGATGAGCTCGGCGGTACGGTGGACCTCGTCATGGGTCATGCCGGCGGCCGGCTCGTCGAGGAGGATCAGCTCCGGTTCCTGCGCGAGCACGGTGGCGATCTCGACCCATTGGCGCTGGCCGTGGGCGAGCTGCCCGACATTGCGTTCGGCGATGGCCGTGAGCTGGAGCCGCGTCAGCGTCTCGTCGACGATGGAACGCGTCCGGGCGATCGACTTGCGCCGCCCGGCCGCCACGAACACGTTCTCGCGCACCGACAGGCCGTTGAAGACGTTGGGCACCTGGGTCTTGATGCCGACGCCGAGCCTCGCGATCCGGTGCGGCTCGGCCCCGGTGATGTCCGTGTCGCGGAAGCGGATGCGGCCTTCGCTCGGCGTCAACTGGCCGGTGAGCATCTTGAAGAAGGTGCTCTTGCCCGCGCCGTTGGGGCCGATGAGGCAGCGCAGTTCCACCTCGCCGAGGGTGAAGTCGACATTGCCCACCGCCGTCACGCCGCCGAAGCGCATGGTGACGCCTTTGGCCTCGACGAGGGGGCGAAGCGGCGGGCGGATTGAGGAAGCCGGCGCCGTCGCTGTCATGGTGATGCTCATGGCCGGACCTCCCCTGCCAGCGCCTCGCGGGCGGGATCGGCGGGTCTGCCCGCCTTCGCCTCGACGATTTTGGTCCTGAAGACCTTGGTGACGAGATCGGGTAGGCGCATCAGCAGGTTCCTCACCACCGGCAGCAGGCCCTGCGGGATCAGCAGGACGAACGCCACGAGGACGATGCCGAGGCCGAGATTGGAATCGACCACGTTCTGCGAGCCGGCCTCGATGATGAGCCACTGGATCAGCACCGCGCCGAGCATCGGGCCGACGAGGGTGCCGAGGCCGCCCACCAGCACGAAGATGATGACCTGCGCGGACATCGACAGGCCGAACACGGTGGGGCTGATGAAGCCGCCCCAATTGGCGTAGAGGCAGCCCGCGAGCCCGGCGACCGCGCCCGAGATCATGAAGGCGAGGAGCTTGTAGAGGCGCGGATCGTAGCCGATGAGCTGCGCCCGGGTCTCGTTCTCGCGGATCGCCACCACGACACGGCCGAAGCGGCTGGCCAGCACCCAGCGCAACACCGCGTAGACCAGGATCAGCGCGCCCATGGCGGCGTACCAGATGCCGTCATTGTCGAGCGGGTTGCCCGCGTCGCCGAGCTTGTTGAGGGCGGGGATCGCCGGGATGCCGTTGAACCCGCCGAGTTCCGCCTCGCCGAGCCGGTACTGGCTGCCGGAGGTGGTGTTCACGAGCTGGAACAGGATCACCGAGACGGTGAGGGTGATGACGCCGATATAGGCGTCCGAGATCCGGCCGTAGAACATGAAGTAGCCGAGCAGACCCGCGAACAGGGTCGGCACCAGGATGGCGATGAGGATCGGCAGCGTGCTGTCGCCCATATTGATCATGGAGACGGCGTAGGCGTAGCCGCCGAGCCCCAGGAAGGCGGCCTGCCCGAAGGACATCACCCCGCCATAGCCCCAGATGAAGCCCTGGCTCAGGGCGAACATGGCGAGTGCTGCAAAGCCCGTGGCTTGGACGAGGCCGAACGTGTCGAGGATGTGCGGCGCCCCGAATAGGAGGCCGAGCATGACGCAGAGGGTCGCGAGGAAGCCCCCTGCGGAGCGACGGTCGACGGGATTCATAGGCTGCGCCTCAGGTAGCGGCCGGTGATGCCCTGCGGCAGCACGCGGATCAGCAGGATCGCGGCGACGAGGAGGGCGACGTCGCCGATGACGGGCGTGGTCCTGAACGAGACCAGTTCGTTGATGAACCCGAACACCGAGGAGGCGAGGCCCGTGCCCGTGACGATGGCGGGGCCGCCGCCCAGCACGGTGATGAAGGCGCGGGAAATGTAGGCCGCCCCCATGGAGGGGGAGACGCCGGAGATCGGCGCGAGGATGCCGCCGGCCAGCCCCGCGAGGGCCGCGCCGAGGCCGAACGTCGCCATGTAGATGCGGTCGGGAGAGACGCCCATGGCGGCGGCCATGCGCGGGTTCTGCATGGTGGCCCGCAGGATCAGCCCGAACTTCGTCATGCGCAGCAACAGGAACATGCCCGTCAGCACGGCGAGCGCGGTGGCGATGATGACGAGGCTGTAGAGGCTGGCGCCGTAGCGGCCGATCTCGAAACTCCCGACCGGGGTCGAGACGCCCCGCACGACGTTGCCGTAGAGCGTGGTGATCAGGCCGATCAACCCGAGGCTGATGCCCCAGGTCGCCAGCATCGTGTCCATCATCCGCCCGTAGAGGAAGCGGATGACGGTGCGTTCGAGGATCAGCCCCACCGCCCCCACCACCAGGGGCGGCAGGACCAGCATGGCGATCCAGATGTTCACCCCGGCGCCGTTCGCCATCACGGCGGTGTAGGCGCCGAGCATCATGAACTCGCCGTGGGCGAGGTTGATGATGCGCATCATGCCGTAGATCACTCCGAGACCGAGGGTGATCAGGACCAGGGTGGCGATGCCGGTGGCGACGTTGAAGGTCAGGAGCCCCGCGAGATCCATGAAGAGGCGCCTCAGCCCTTCAGGTCGGGCGTGAACTGCTTGTTCATGCGCGGATTCTTGACGAGGTCGCAGGCGCCGCCGGTATCGGCCGGGAACGAATCCGGGAAGGCCGCCAGCTGCTCCCATTTCCGGTCCTTGGGCCGGGCGAGGTAGGTGTTGCGGATGGTGTGGTGGGTGCCGGGATCCATCGTCACCTTGCCCGTGGGCGAGTCGATGGTGATGCCGCTCTCCAGCGCCGCCACGACGGCGTCGCGCTCGACCGAGCCGGCCTTCTTCACCCCTTCCGCCCAGAACATGATGCCTTCGTAGGTGGCGGTGTCGAGTTCGCTCAGATCGGTGACGTCGGCGCCGAACTTCCCCTGCATGCCGGCGACGAAGGCCTTGCTCGCGGGCGTGTCGAGGTCGTTGTACCAGCCGTAGCAGGTGAGGATGCCGGTGGTGGTGGAGGTGTCCATGGTGGTCAGCTCGTCGCCGAGGCCGAACACGCTGGCGCCCATGGGGATCTTGCCCTTCATGCCTGCGGCGTCCCACTGCCGGTAGAAGCCCGAATGGTTGGCGCCGACGAGGGCGGAGAGGACGATCTCCGGCTGGGCCTGCTGGATGCGGCTGATGGCCGAGGAGAAGTTCGTGACGTCGAGGGGGAAGAAGTCGGTGCCGGCCACGGAGCCGCCGCCATCCTTCATGAACTTCGTCATCCAGCTCGCGGTGATGTGGCCGTAATTGTAGTCCGCGGCGATGATGTAGGCTTTCTTGCCCCAGTTCTTGAGGGCGTAATCGACGATGTGGTTGACGGTCTGGGCCGGGGTCGAGCCGGTGCAGAAGACGTTGCGGTCGCAGACACCGCCCTCGTACTGGGTGTTGTAGAAATAGAGGGTCTTGGAGCGGCCGAAGATCGGCCGGATCGCCTCGCGCGAGGCTGAGGTGATGCCGCCCTGGATGACGTCGACCTTGTCCTTCAGGGCGAGGGTCTGGGCGTATTGCGTATAGAGCTGCATGTTGGACTGGGTGTCGTAGGCGATCAGCTTGATCGGACGACCCAGCAGGCCGCCGGCCTTGTTGAGGAGCTCCACCGTGTATTCGGTGGTCTCGATCATCCGCTTGCCTTCGAGCCCGAGCGCCCCGGTCCCGTCGAGGAGGCTGCCGAGCTTGATCGGCTCCGCCGCCAACCCGTTGCGCGCGAAGAACGGCATCGCCACCGCGCCGCCCGCCCCCGCCAAACCGAGCTTGAGCGCATGGCGACGGTTCATCGTGCCCTTGGTCATCAACATCACTCCGCTTCGTGCCGTCTGCACGGACGATCGCCGCCGGCCGCGCCGGAGTGACGTAACAAGATCGATGCCAACAAATCTCACATTACGGGCAAGGTCGGGCGAGCGCGCCGGATGCCTCCTCCATAGGCAGGCCGGGGGCCGTTTCGCCTCGCCTCAAGGCACGAAAGCCACAGATCACGCACGTCCCGCATCGGCGCGGAGAGCGTCCCGCGTGGTCGGTCAGGCGGCTCGCACGGTGGCGAGGAAGCGGGCGACCTGGAGACTGAGATGCTCGGATTGCTGCGACAGGTCGGAGGCCGAGGCCAGGACTTGGCTCGCGGCGGCGCCGGTCTCCTCGGCCGCGTTCGCGACGCTGGAAATGTTGGTGGTGACCTCACCCGTCCCGACGGCCGCCTGAGCGACGTTGCGGACGATCTCCTGGGTCGCGGCGCCCTGTTCCTCGACGGCCGCGGCGATGGAGGTAGCGACGGTGCTGATCTCGCCGATCCGCGCGGCGATGGTTCCGATCGCCGCGACCGCCTCTCCCGTGGAGGTCTGGATGCGGCCGATCTGGTCGCCGATCTCCTGGGTGGCCCGCGTCGTCTGGCTGGCGAGCTGCTTCACCTCGGCGGCGACCACCGCGAAGCCCCGGCCCGATTCACCGGCCCGCGCCGCCTCGATGGTGGCGTTCAGCGCCAGCAGGTTGGTCTGTCCGGCGATCTCCGAGATGATCGAGACGACGTCGCCGATCTTGCCCGCCGCCAGACTGAGCTCCTGGACGAGGGAGGCGGTCCGGGCCGCCTCGTTCACCGCGAGGGTGGCGAGCCGGGCCGACCCGTCGACCTGACGGCCAATTTCCTGCACCGAGGAGCCGAGCTGCTCCGTCGCGGCCGCCACCGTGTTGACGTTGTAGGCCGCTTGCTCGGCCGCCGCCGCGACCGCCAGGGATTGCGAGGCGGTCTGCGTGGCCGTCGTCGTCATCGATTGCGCCGTGCCCTGGAGCTGGTTCGCCGACGCCGCCACGGTGCCGATGATGCCGCCCACGGCCTGTTCGAAATCCCCCGCCATCCGATGCATGGCGGCGTGGCGCTGGGCTTCGGCGCCCGCCCGTGCCAGCACGGTCTCCTCTTCCATCGCCCTCATCTCGATGAGGCGTGTCTTGAACACCTGCACCGCGTCCGCGATCGTGCCGATCTCGGTCCCCTCACCCTGGCGCGGGATCGCCACAGACAGGTCGCCCGAGGCCAGCGCCTGCATGGGCTGGACCACCGAGGCGATGCCTCCGGTGACACCGCGGACGATCCAGAACGCGAGCAGGGCCGAGAGCACGAGGCCGCCGATGCCGGCGCCGAGGACGATGGTCTCTGTGCGGGCGAAGGCTTCCCGTCCTTCGATCCGGGATGCTTCCGCGGCCTCGTTGTTGACGGTCACGAGCTGGTCGGCCAGCGAGGTGCTCAGGCGCTGAAGCTCGGTCGATCTGCCCTGCATCCGCTCGAGCGCATCCTCGTTCATCCCGCTGCGCGAGAGGTCGAGGATCGGCTTGTTCTCCTTGAGGTAGTCGAGCCAGGTCGCGTTGAGGCGGTCGTAGATCGCTCGCTCGCGCGCGGAGGTCGCGAGGGGAGCGTAATCGGCCAGCACGCGCGTGACCCTGCCCTGCCGCTCGACGATCTCGGAATCGTAGCGCTTCTTCGAATCGGGGTCGATCGCGGCCAGATGGCGGTAGATGCTGATCGCGTAGCGCGCGACCCAGCCGGAGATCTCACCGGCCTTGCCGACGCTCGGCAGGGCATCCGACTGGACCGCCACCAGTTGTGCGTTGATCGTCCGTGTTGCGGTCAGCGCGACCGCCCCCATCCCGAGCAGAAACAGCGTCGTGACCGCGAAGGCGCCGATGAGGCGCGCGCGCAGGGAAAGACGGCTCAGCATGACGGCGTTCCGCGACAGAGAGGGGATGTGTGGAAAATATCCACCCCCAAGATCCACCGAAGGTCTGAATATTTTCTAAAGCTAAATACCGACGCGATGAGACTTTTGTTTCCACATAGATAAGGTTTTTATTCCTACATCTGCAATTTAACCGGTCTTTCTCGTGTAGTCGGCTAGAAGATGCATGCACTTGTTCGGTCGGTTTGTCGGTGAAGTGGCGGAATAACGATGCCGACGAGCGAGACGACTCGACGCCCGGTCACGATTGCATGGGCGGGGAGGTCTCGTCGGTCACGGTTGCTTCCGCTTTCGCCGCGCGTTCCCGCTCGGCCCTCAGCTCTTTCTCGGCCATCAGCCAGAATTCGATTTCGAATCCCATCGGCTGGTGATTACGCTCCCAGAGTTCGTAGGCGCGCCGGCGAATCTGATCGAATGTCGGGCTGGCGCTGCGTTCCGTCGATGTCTGCTTCATGGGAACTTCGCCTCGTCCAGATTCTGCTTCGTCCAAATCCCGCTCCATCCGAACCCCGTCCCGGCATCGGCCGCCGGCCTCGCGTCGCGACGGTCTCGCAACATGCCGCAGAGCCCATGGCATGTTCCCCGCCCGTGAACATTCACACAGGGCAGGGGCCGGGCGGTTCTGCGCCGCGTCATGCGATGCTAACGATCCTCCGCGAACCAGGGCGCTTCAGCGCCGTTGTCGCATATGCCTTTGTCGCACATGCAAAAGGCGGGACAGGCCCCCGGCCAGGACGCCGAACCCGCTCCGGCATCTGGCCACGGTTTCGTGCTGCAGTGCAAGATGCGGGGATGGGTCGACCCATGACCGGGGCGAGGTGGACCAGGGCGAGGTGGGCCAGGGTAAGGAGTGAGGGGAAGGCGTGACGGGCGGGGAGATCCGATATTGGAGCGTGACTTTCCTCGCGATCCTCGCACTGGCGGGCGCCTGGCTGCTGCTGCCGATGGACGAGTGGCTGCGCGGCTTCGCCGAATGGACCGCGGGCCTCGGCCTGCTCGGCCCCCTCGCCTTCGGTGGGCTCTTCTTTCTCGCGACCCTGCTGGTGATCCCCTGTACGCCGTTGACCATCGCCGGGGCCGTCGCCTTCGGATGGTGGGCCATGCCCATCGCCCTGGTCTCGGCCACGGCGGGCTCCGTCCTCGCCTTCATCGCCAGCCGCTACCTGTTCCGCGAGCGGCTGCGCCGCCTCATCGCGCGCCGCCCGACCATGGTCGCCACCATGGAGGCGGTGGGGGATGGCGGGTGGCGCCTTCTCACCCTGATGCGGCTGAGCCCCTTCGTCCCCTTCAATGCCCAGAACTACGCGCTCGGTCTCACCGAGGTCGGCATGGGCGCCTATCTCGTCTCGACCATCCTCGGGATGCTGCCGGGCACCGTCGTCTGCGTTTATCTCGGAATCATCGGGCGCGCGGCCGGCAGCGATACGACCGAGCATTGGCTCTTTCTCGGTCTCGGCTTTGCCGCCACGGTGGCGGCCGTCGCCCTCACCCGGCGCCGTGTGCGGCACAAGATGCAGGCCAGGCAGGCGGCGACGGCGGCATGAGGGCACCGGCATGAGGACACCCGGCATGAGAGCAGTGGCGTCGAACCAGTGAAGCGAGACAGTTGATATGAGCGGCCCGTCCCAGCCGGCGGCATTGGATCACGGCCATGCCGTGCCCGCCATGCCGGCCCCCCTGACATCCTGGCTGGTTCCCGGCGCGACCTGCTGGCGCCAGGAGCGGGCGGCCCGCGTGGCGATCCTGCACGACGGCGCCGCCTATTTCGCCGCGTCGCGCGAGGCGATCCTCAAGGCCCGATCCTCCGTGATGCTGATCGGCTGGAGCTTCGATCCGCGCGTGCGGCTGACGCCCCAGGGGGAGGCGGACCGCGAGACCATGGCCGACCTGCTGCGGCGCCTGAAGGCGACGCGGCCCGAGGTCGAGATCCGTCTCCTGATCTGGGACATGCCATGGCCGATCTCCGCCGGCACCGATCTCAAGCCCGACGACATCCGCGCCCTGCTCGGGCCGGGGATCGAGTACGTCGTCGATTCCCGCCTCCCCTTCGGGGCCTGCCAGCACCAGAAGGTGCTGGTGGTGGACGACCGCATCGCCTTCAGCGGCGGCAGCGATTTCGAGGTGAACCGCTGGGACACGCCCGCCCATCGGGACCGTGACCCGCTCCGGCGTCTGCCGACCGGCGAGGATTACCCGCCGCGCCACGACGTCATGATGCTCGTCGACGGTGCGGCCGCGTCGGCGTTGTCCGATCTCGCCCGCCAACGCTGGCAGGAGGCGACGAGCGGGCGCCCGGCCTCAGCCGTGTCCGGACCGGTCGGCACGGACGCACGCGGTCCTTCCCTCCCCCATTCTACCCTGTCCGATTCTTCCCTCCCCGATCCTTGGCCCGATTCGGTGACGCCGCTCTTCGAGGACGTGACGGTAGGGCTCGCCCGCACGATACCGGCACGGGAATCGGGGGATGCGATCCGCGAGAACGAGGCGCTCTATCTGCTGGCGATCCGCCGCGCGTCCCGTCACATCTATCTCGAGAACCAGTACTTCACCTCTCCGCTCATCGCCGAGGCCCTGGCCGCGCGCCTCGCCGAGCCGGAAGGTCCCGACATCGTCGTGGTGCTCGCCGAACGCAGCCCGAACGGCTTCGACCGGATCACCATGGACGGGGCGAGGCGCGGCCTCATCGCCCGGCTTCGCGCGGCGGACCGGTATGGCCGCCTGCGCATCCTCGCGCCGCATACGCTTCAGGGCCGTCCGATCCTCGTCCATTCCAAGGTCGCGATCTTCGACGACCGGATGCTCCGGGTCGGGTCGACCAACCTGAACAACCGGTCCATGGGCTACGACACCGAATGCGATCTCGCCCTCGAAGCGCTCGATGGCGACGCGGGCGATGCACGGCGCATCGCCATCGCGCGGGTGAGGAACGGCCTGATCGCCCATCATGCCGGCTGCCCGCGCGACGCTTTCGAGGAGGCGGTGCGGGAGAAGGGCCTGCTCGCGGCGATCGACGATCCCGCCCTCGTCCCGGCCCGCCGGCTGTGCTCCCTCGTGGCCTCCCGGCGCGGGCCCATTGTGCGCCTCGTCGAGGCCTTCCATCTCGGAGATCCCGTCGGTCTCGCCGATGCCTGGCGGCCCTGGCTCCGTCACCGCGCCCTCGCCCGGCGCCGCGAGGGAGCCAACGCGGTCGCGGGTCAGCAGCCGGTACGCGCCGGGGCGGCGCAGGCCGCCGAGGCTTCCTGAACAGGTTCGCAACGGCCAGCCAACGCTTCACCTCGCTCAGGCTTTTGACGTGTCGCGGTTTCGAGACGCAGAACCGGTGACCGCTTTTGCTCAACCCGCTGAGAGGTCGAGATCCGACGGACGGAACGCTTCCCGCACAGCCGGTGTGCTCGGCGGCACCTGATGAAGCCTGCGAGGCGGATCGATGCGTCCCTCGTCGCGCGGTCGGTGATATGGCGTCGTTCCGTTCGGGCGCAGCATCGGCTCCGTGCCGATCGTCCACCGTCGCCGATACGAGAGCATGTTTCACCTGATCTTCGGTCTGCCCTGCCTGTACGTCGTCACCAGGGTCCTATGGCCGCTTCCATGGCCGTTCGCCGTGAAGGCCGGCATTGCCGTCCTCCTGCTCGTCGCGTCGCAATACCATCTGTGGAGCCGCCTCTCGTCCGGCTCGGTCTTCGCGCCCGAGTTTCCGCGGGTGCTGATCCTGCTGTTCAACTGGGCCTTCGGGGCGATCTTCCTCCTGGCGGCGATGCAGCTGGCGCTCGACGTCGTGGCGTTGGCTTCCAGGCTCGTGCCCGGTGGCGGCTGGGCGATCCCGGCCGGCTGGCGCTACGCCGAGGCGGCGCTGGCCATGCTCCTGTCGGCGATGGCGGTGCAGCAGGCGGTGCGGGTGCCGCCGCTCAAGGACGTCACCGTCGAGATCGAGAACCTTCCGGCCGGCTTCGACGGCTTCACCCTGCTCCAGCTGACGGACCTGCATCTCAGCCGCCTGTTCCCGGCGGCATGGGCGCGGGAGGTGGTGACGCGATCCAACGCGCTCGGCGTCGATCTCGTGGTGGTGACCGGCGACCTGATCGACGGGGCCCTCGCATCGCGCCGCGCCGACGTCGAACCGCTGCGTGGTCTCCATGCCCCGGACGGGGTCTGGGTGATCCCCGGCAACCATGAATACTTCTTCGACTATGCGGGGTGGATGCACCGCTATGCCGAACTGGGCATGGGCGTGCTCGAGAACCGGCACACGGTCTTGAAGCGCGGCGGCGATGCTTTGGTTCTCGCGGGCGTGACCGACCTGTCGGCCTCGCATTCGGGACGGCCGGTGCACGACCTCGACGCCGCTTTGGCCGGTGCGCCGCCCAATGCCCCCATCGTCCTGCTCGACCATCAGCCGAGGGGGGCGGTGCGGTCGGCCGCGAAAGGTGTGGCCCTGCAACTCTCCGGGCACACGCATGGCGGGATGATCTGGGGCCTCGACCGGCTGGTCGCTCGCGCCAATGCCGGGTTCGTCTCCGGCGCATACGCGGTCGGCGCGATGACGCTCTACGTCAACAACGGCACGGGGCTGTGGCCCGGCTTCGCCTTGAGGCTCGGGACATCCTCCGAGCTGACGCGCATCACGCTCCGGGGCAAGCCCCGATCCTAGAGCTGCGCCCGACCACAATGGGTCCGGCTCAGCTGAGGTGATGAAATCCGACGTTCGGTACCCGCCGTCGGGGGAGTTTCCGACCCAACCCGGCCGCTTGGTTCGCCATGGGTACTCCTGACAAGCAGTCATCTGTTGGCCGGCCGGCAACGTCGGCTCGCGGCGGCAACCAGACTTTGGTCCTTCGTCCCGAAGCGGACGTTCCGCTGTCGATCCAACCTTGCCGTGGAGGATGGTTTTCAGCTGTCCTCATGAGCGAACGGTCATCGCTCCTTGTCCCGGCTGCATGGCGTCTCGAGTGCAGCCGCGCAGCAGGTGGATGCTTATCGGCAGCTGAGGGACGAAAATCCGCTGCCTGCAGAACACCAGTATCCAGCTGCAAAAATCAATTATAGACGATACAAACGTAATATGTTTGTGTATCCTGACCCCTCCAGAGAGCGGTTCAGGCGTTTGATGCGCCGTTGAACTATGCGAGGCCGTGATTCGATTGCGTCACCATTTCTATTGGGGGCCAACATGTCCGACGCGATCCACCCGGCTGCACCGCATCATTTGCCAATATTCATGCCAGCGGCAGACGGGACTGACGTGTTCATGTCGGTCATGGCCGTGGTCCTCGTCCTCGTGGTGATGGCAGCGGGGCTTCTGTTCCTGCGCCTGCACACCTTGCCCGAACGGATGGCCCACAAGAGCCACAAGCTGCAGTTCGAGATCGTCGCCGTGCTGGGGTTGCTCGCCCTCTTCACGCATATCCATCTGTTTTGGGTGATGGGCCTCCTGCTTGCCTTGATCGACATCCCAAACTTCGGAGGGACGCTCGGTCGCATGGCGGGGGCGCTCGAACGGATCGCGGGCCTCCCTCCAGGAACGGGAACTGCCGGGGTGTCGGAGGACATCGAGTCGGCCAGCGTCCCCCGGGAAGATGTCTGGCCCGTCTTACGGCCCATCCCGAGGATCGTCCCGGTCAGCACGACGAGGACCTGATCTATGCTCGAGATCTTACTGTGCTCGGTGCTGACAATCCTGCCGGACTATCTTTTCCGACGCTTCGGCCAGGGCAAGCGGTTCGGCAAGGAGATCACGCTCTACTCGGTGTGGTTCGAGCTGAGGTGGGGCATCGTCTCGTGCCTGATGCTTTCCGTGGGTCTCATCACGGTGATCTTCTATTATCACCCATCTACGAAGACCGCGACCCTGTACTACCGGACCGTTCCCATTGTCTCGGAGACCAGCGGACGTGTCGCCGAGATCTACGTCAACAGCATCAGCGGCGAGGTCAAGAAGGGCGAACCCATCTTCCGCCTGGACAGCGCGACCCAGGAGGCGGCGGCCGAGGCGGCTCGGCGTAAGATCGCCGAGGTCGAGGCGTCGATGGTGGCGGCGCGATCCGAGATTGCGGCGTCCGAAGGCAAGGCTCAGGAGGCGAGGAGCGGCCTACAGCAGGCCATCGACGAACTGGAGACGAAGCAGGAGCTGAACCGGCGGGGCGCTGGGATCGTCGCGTTTCGCGAGATCGAGCGGCTTCAGAATGTCGTGAACGGCCGGCGCGGCGCGGTCGCGGCTGCGACGGCGGCCAAGCAGACGGCCGAAGCGCAGGTCAGCAGTCTTCTCCCCGCCCAGAAAGCCAGTGCAGAAGCTGCTCTTGCTCAAGCCACTGTAGAGATCGCGAAGACCACCATCCGGGCCGGCGTTGATGGACGAGTGGAGCAGTTCACCCTGCGGGTCGGCGACATCGTCAATCCGATCATGCGACCGGCAGGCGTGCTGATCCCCGAAGGTGCCGGACGGAAAGCCATTACGGCGGGGTTCGGGCAGATCGAAGCTCAGGTCATGAAGGTGGGGATGCTGGCCGAGATCACCTGCGTCTCCAAACCCTGGACCGTGATCCCCATGGTGGTGACGAGCGTGCAGGACTTCATTGCTGCCGGACAATTTCGTGGCGGTGAGCAGCTCATCGATGCGCAGCAGGTCGTTCGCCCCGGAACGATCACGGTGTTTCTCGAGCCGCTCTACGCGGGTGGGCTCGAAGGCGTGAAACCGGGCAGTAGCTGTATCGCCAATGCATATACCAGCAACCACGACCTGATTAACTCGGGCAAGCTCAGCACCACCAGAAGCTTGATCCTCCATGCGGTCGATGCCACCGCCGTGGTCCACGCCATGATCCTACGTATTCAGGCATTGATGCTGCCGATCCAAACTCTCGTTTTTAGCGGACATTAGTATGGGAACGGGCAGAAGACCCAGTCAGTCACGGAGCCGATTGTCTGGTCTCCACCCGACCCAGCCGCAGACTTTCCGACCTTGTGCAACAGGTCGTAAGCGGGCGCGACGGCTGTGTCTGCTTCTGCCAACTCCCCGCCAGAAGCAGACGCTGCTCCCTGATCCATCTCCGACGCTCGGGGCGGGTACGATCGGTCGAATTTCTTCAACCACCCGACCCTTGTTGCGCCGCGCTCGTTTGCGCCGAAACGGCATCCATTTCGGCGGAGCGCGCCCTAGCCGACGAGGACGACGGCCTTGCGCGCATAGGACCGCCCGTCGATCTCACCGGCGATGAAGTGGGCCACGTCGGCGCGGGAAATCAGGCCGTTCCGCCAGGATGCGGGCTCCGTCAGGATCTTGTAGCGTCCCGTGGCCGAGCCGGGCGTCAGGACGCCCGGCCGGACGAAGGTCCAGTCCAGGCCAGAGCGGCGGATCCGCATCTCCTGGGCGTCCTTGTCGTCATAGGCCCGCCCGAAGACGAGGCGGAAGGGGATGCGTTGCAGCAGGCCGATGGCGTCACGGCTGTCGCCGGTGCCGAAGCCCGTCACGGCGAGGATGCGCCGCACGCCGGCTTTCTCCATGGCCGGCACCAGCACGTTGGTGGCGGACGAGAACAGGGCCACCGGCCCGAGCAGGTTCTTCGCAGGCACGCCCAGGGCCTGCACCACGACGTCGATGCCCTCCAGGGCGGATGTGACGTCGGCGGCGTTCAAGGCGTCGCCGGGGAAGCGTTCCAGCCCCTGGCCCGACAGCGACATGGTCGCGGCGGATCGGGCGAAGGCGCGCACGCGATGGCCGGCCGCCAGGGCCGCCTTCACGGTTTCCAGGCCGATGCCCTGGCTGGCGCCGATGACGAGGACGTGGGCCATGTCGGGTTTCCTGACGCGTGTTGTGACTGGCGAGCGACGTGAAGAGGGAGGGACGGTCGTTCAGGCGGCCGGGACATTCATCTCGAAGCCGAGCCCGGTCTCGTCGATCCGGCGCGTGAAACGGCCGCCGAGGCTGCGCTCGATGGTCTGTCTCAGCAGTCGGGAACCGAACCCGCCCCCATCGGCCGTGACCGTCCCCGAGGAGGCCGACGTCTCCTCCCAGTTGAGCGTGAGCGTTCCGTCCGACACGCGACCCGTCACTGTCAGCGTGCCGCCTCCCGAGAGGGCGCCATACTTGGCCGAGTTGGTGGCGAGCTCGTGCAGGATCATGGCGTAATCGTTGACCTTGCCGGGAGGCGCCACGGCGGCGTCCTCGACGTCGATCTCGATGTTGCCGCCGTCGAGGTAGGGGGACAGGATCCGCTCGGCCAGCGTCCGAAGCCTGACATTGCCGTGGTCCCCGGCCTGTGCCCGCGTCGCCAGGGCCGTCGCCTCGTGCAGCACGCCGAAGCGTTGCGACAGGTCCTCGGCGAAGTGAGGAGTCGAGGTGGCGCCCCGGGCGACGATGGCGGTCAGCGCCCGAGCGACGGAGAACATGTTCGAGACACGGTGCGCGAGTTCCGCCGTGAGGAGGTGCTCGGCTTCTTCGGCGCGCTTCTGCCGGGTCACGTCGAGAAAGATGGCCTGGACCCACTCGCCGACCTTGCCGGACTCTCCCCCCACCCCGCGGGCGGAGACCCAGCGTGCGTCAGGGCCGTCGCCGATGCGAAAGTCGAAACTGTAGGGATGGGAATCGGCCTCGCTCGCCGCCCAGTCGAGCATCATGGCGCGGCGGTCCTCCGCGTTCACGCGCGCGAAGAGATCGTCGATGGGGACGACGGATTCGGACGTCCCCCAGAACTCGCGGCAGAGCCCGTCGAGTTGGGCCAACCTGCGTGTCGGCGACCAGGCCCACAGGGCGACGCCGCCGCGATGGATGGTGTCGGTGAAGCTGGCCAGCGTCCACTCGTAGCCTGACGACGTCACATCCTCGGCCATGCAATTCCCGATTGAACCTCGAACAGGGTCGATGCCTGTCGCATCGCCGGGGGGACAAGCCGTTTGGCCGCGGTTTGCTCCCTCACGTCATCGACATCCTCCGATCCGCGGCGATAGCGTCGCGTTTCCCATCCTCGACTTGGCAAGATGGGCGTGCGGCGCTCCATCGATGGCGCTTCGTGTCGCTCCCGCGGTCGAGATCGTCTTGCAGACTTCGGGCAACCGAAGCCGGACCGCCCCACCCTCTCCCCGCATTCGAGGCTCCGGGTCAGACCGCGGCCGGACCGATCTCCAACTCCACCAGGAGGGGCAGGTGGTCCGAGGCGCGGCGGGCGAGCGGCGTGCGCACGACTTCCATGCGTCGCACCCGCACTTCCGGCCCGACGAAGACATGGTCGATCCGCAGCAGCGGCCAGCGGCTCGGAAAGGTGGCGGAGCCGGATTTCTGCCCGGCGATCCGCCTCGCATCGACGAGATGCGCGGCAAGCCGCCGGTAGGCGGCGGATTGCGGGATGGCGTTGAAATCACCCATCAGGACGAAGGGGGAGACGCAGTCGGGCGATCCGGTCCAGTCGGGGCCGAGCAGCGCCTTCGCCTGGGCCATCCGCTCCTTCGCCGACAGGCCCAGATGGGTGTTGAAGACCTGCAGAATCCGGCCATTCGCCGTCACTTCCACCCACAGGGCGCCGCGCGGCTCCAGGCCGGGCCGGTTCGCGAGGCCGGGCAGGATGCCCGACCGGACCAGCCGGGACGGAAGGCGGGTAAGGATGGCGTCGCCGTAGCGCTCATCGGCCAGGTGCAGGGCCGGATGGAAATGGTGATCCATGCCGAGACGCCGGGCGATGGTCTCGGCCTGGTCGAGGCCGCCGGTCCGGGCGTGCCCGACATCGACCTCCTGGAGCGCGACGAGATCGGCCCCGCTGGCAGCGATGACCTCGGCCACCCGGTCCGGCGACACGCGCCCGTCCATGCCGCGGCAATGACGGATGTTGTAGGACAAGGCGCGGACGCTGATCAAATGGGAAGGCTCGTCAAACGGGAAGCACTCGTCAAACGGGAAAGCTCGGGCCGAGGGCGGGAGGGCCGGCTTCGCATGTGGGACGAGACGGGCACGGGCCCTAACTAGAGCGCTTTCCGTCGAAGGGGATGCCGGTTCGGCGCCTAATCGTCGTCGTCGTCCACTGGGGAGCCGGAGGGGATCGGGCTGCCGTTCTCGACGCCGTTCTCGAACATGCCGGGGGGACCGTCGAAGCCGACGACGCCGTCCGGATTGTCCGGCGACACGTTGGGGTCCACCGGCGGCGGCATGGTCCGGTCGAGGCGGCGCTCGATGCGCTCCTCGCGGCGAAGATCGTCGGTGATCGGCACGTCGCGCGGGCTCTGCGCCCAGGCCTGGGCGGCCGGGGACGCCGCGAAGAGGCCCAGCAGGATAACGGATCCGAACTTCATCTCATGTCTCCAGGCGCCGCGTCGGAGCCGTCGGAAGAGTTTATTGGACCAGGAGCGATAAACGACAGTCAACGATTATGATGAAGAACGATTCATGCTGAATCCGCCCGACCCATATGGCCGCATTGGCAATCGTCGGCCCGTCGAGTGGGTCTCCGGCCGGTCCGCTCAAGCCTGCAGAGCCTGAACTCGGACAAGTCACGCTTGGCCCGGCCCGAACCTCGTCTCGTACAGAACGTGAGATGCTGCGGCTGAGCCTCCCGGCCCCGGCCCGCCCATTGCTAGGCTCCATTGAAGGGGCCGATTTGCCCAACCATTATCCTCGTTCGGGAAAGGGTCCCCGGACATCAGGACGAAACATCGCCGTGAAACGTTGTCCTAGTCGGTAAGGGGAGATCTGAATGGACACGAGCCTCATTGCGATGAACGACGAAGCCAACCGGATCGGATCGGAGCGGCTTCTGACGCAGTTGCGCGAGGAGGGCCTGGTGTATCGTCTCTGGGTCACGGGCACGGCGAAGGGAAGCCAGCTCCACATGCAGGTGGACGGGCTCGACGACGATCTCGAAGACCGCCTCGTCCGCGTCCTCAGGGGACGGGGCATGCAGCTCGATATCCAGCCGCTGACCGCTTGAGCAGACCCGTCCGGTGAACGGCTCGACCTCCTGTGTCGCCGTTCCTCGGGCTAAGTTGCCGGCGGTCGAGCCGTCCGGCGCATCGACGTCGCGGAGATGGCCCAGAGCGCCAACCCGCCCAGCGCCAGGGCCACGCCGACCCACCCCGTGGAGGGCAGGCCGAACCCGGCGGTGAGGGCGAGGCCGGCGAGCCAGGGACCCAGGGCGTTGGCGAAGTTGAAGGCCGAGTGATTGAGCGCGGCAGCCAAGGTCTGCGCATCTTCGGCCACATCCATCAGTCGCGTCTGCAGGATGGTGGCGAGGCCGCCGCCGCAGCCGATGAGGAACACCACCGGCGCCAGGGTCCAGACGCTGCCCACCGAGAACGGGTAGAGGGCCAGAGCCACGGCCGTCCAGACCAGGGTCAGCCCGGCCGCCGGCATCAGGGCACGGTCGGCGGCCCAGGCGCAGACGAGGTTGCCGATTGTGAGGCCTACGCCGAACACGGCGAGGACCAGCGGGATCGCCGCGGGCCCCGCGCGGGTGACCTCGATCAATGTCGAGGCGAGGTAGGTATAGACCGAGAACAGGCCGCCGAAGCCAATGGCGCCGATGGCGAGCGTGAGCCAGACCTGCCCGCTCCGCAGGGCGCCAAGCTCTCGCAGGGCGCTGGCACCCGAAGCCGGTCGTCCGAGCGGCGCCAGGATCCTCAGCGAAACCGCCGTCAGCAACGCCAGGACGGCGACGAGCCCGAAGCTCCAGCGCCAGCCGACGAGTTGGCCGACGACGTTGGCCAGGGGCACGCCCGCCACCGTCGCGATGGTGAGGCCGAGGATCACCCGCGAGACCGCCTGGCTCCGCCGCTCCCGGGGGACGAGGGAGGCGGCGACGAGGGCGGCCACGCCGAAATAGGCGCCGTGCGGCAGGCCCGCCAGGAACCGGAACAGCAGCATTCCGTGATAGTTCGGGGCCAGGGCCGACAGGACGTTGCCCAGCGCGAACAGCACCATCAGCCCGACGAGGAGCGTCCTGCGGGCCATCGTCGCCGCGAGCACCGCGATGACCGGCGCGCCGACGACGACGCCGAGCGCGTAGGCGCTGATGACGTGGCCGGCCGTCGGCGCGTCGATGCCGAGATCGGGCGCGAAGGACGGAAGCAGGCTCATCGTGGCGAATTCGGTGGTGCCGATGGCAAAGCCGCCCATCGCCAGGGCGGTGAGGACGAGGCCGGGATGCCGGCTGGGCGCCGCATCCGGCAGGCTGAGAGCGCCGGAGCGGGTGTCGAGGGTGGTGCCGGTCATCGTGCCGCTTTCAGGTCTCGTTCGCGGTCGCCGCGCAAGGTGCAGGCCGCGTGAAGCAGGGCGAGATGGCTCAGGCCCTGCGGTGTGTTGCCGAGATGGTCGCCGGTCTCCGGATCGACCATCTCGCTCATCACGCCGACGCCCCTGGCGGCGGCGCGCAGCGTGCCGGTGAAGATCGCCTCGGCCTCGTCCTGCCGGCCGAGTTCGGCCAGGGCCTCCACGAGCCAGAACGAGCAGGCGATGAAGGCGCCCTCCTCCCTCTCGGCTCCCGAATAACGATAGAGAAGCGGGCCGCGCCCGAGTTCCCCGCAGATCGCGTCGAGGGTGGAGGACAGGCGCTCGCGCCCGTCGAAGCCGAAACGGACCGCCAGGATCAGGGAGGCGTCGAGTCGGTCGGTACCGGGATAGAACGTATAGGCTTGGCGAGCCTCCGACCAGCAATGCTCCTCGATCCAGGCCTGGATCCGGTCCCGCTCGCGCGACCAGCGCGGCACGCAGGTGGCCGCGATATGGCCGGCCTCCGCCAGTTCGACGGCGCGGGCGAGCGCCTGCCAGGCGCTGATCTTCGACATCGTGTAATGCTGCGGGACTTCCAATTCCCAGATCCCCGCATCCTTCTGACGCCAGCGGTCGGCGCATTCGTCGGCGAGATCCGCCAGGACCGTCGCGCTTTTCTGGTCGAGGATGTTGCCGTCGGCGACGAACAGGGTCGCGGTCTCGAAGATGTCGCCGTAGATCCCGTGCTGGTGCTGGCGCGCCGCCGCGTTGCCGACCCGGACCGGGCGCGAGCCGCGATAGCCCGCGAGGTCGAGGGAGGTTTCCTCCGGCACCTTGCCGCCGCGCAGGGTGTAGAAGACCTGCGCCCCGTGCTCGTGCAGGCGCGCGATCAGCCAGGAGAAGGCGGCCTTCGCCTCCGGCATCGCGCCGATCCGCAGGAAGGCGTTGACGGTGTAGCCGGCATCGCGGATCCAGGCGTAGCGGTAATCGTAATTCTTCGGGCCGCCGATCCGTTCGGGCAGGGACGAAGTGGCGGCGGCCGCGATGGCGCCGCTCGGCGAGTAGAGCAGCAGCTTCAGGGCGAGGCCGCTGCGCCGCACTTCGGAGCGGTGCGGGCCGTCATAGCCCAGCCCCTCCGCCCAGTGCCGCCAGGCATCGTCGCTGATATCGATGCGTCCGTCGATCTCCGCGATGGTGGGGATGCCGAGCGGCTCGTCCTCGCCGGCGAGAAGCGCCACGACCGCGCGCTCTCCCTCCTCCACCGTCACCGTGGCGGCGATGGTGCGGTCCTCCTCCTCGATGACATGGACGTTGTCGCTGAAGCGGATCACCCCGAGCACCGGGCCCACATGGAAGACGCAGCCATTGGGCGTCGGCTGGAGCCAGGGCGAGAGGGTGTCGCCGCGCGTGCCGAAGACGGCGCGGATCCGGAACGTCACCGTGCCGGAAACGCCTTCGAGCCGGCGCGCGAGTTCGCACCAGGGCAGGCGGCCGGCACGGCTGCTGTTGAGGGATTCGGTCACGCGTGCGGTGCCGGTCGCGGTGGTGAAGACCGTTTCCAGCACGTTGCTGTCGGTGCGGTAGCGCCGCTCCATCGTGAACGGGCCATCGGGCCGAACCTGGAAATAGCCGCCGTTCTCCGGCTCGAGAAGCCGGTCGAACAGGGGCGGCGAATCCATCTCGGGGACGCACCACCACGCCACCGCGCCGTCCGGGCCGACGAGGACGACGGAGCGGCCATCGCCGAGCGGGGCGTAATCCTGGATCGGATATTCCGTGCCCTCGGGATCGATGCGAACGGGTCCGTCCCGCGAGGACGACGCCTCGCGAGAGTTGCACCGTGCATCGACGGTGAGGTCGGTGCCCGCCTGGGCTCGGTCATTCATTGCGGGACTTGTGGAGCGAGGGACGGGGGCGGTCTGGAAACGGCCGGGCTAGTTCAACGGAACCTTGTCCTTGCCCTTTCCGGGATTCGACGTGTTGACGAGCTCCGGCGATTTCTGTGCCGAGAGCGTCTGCTCCTGGGCCTTCGGGTCGATGCGCTTGGTGCGGGTGAAGGGTTCGAGGGTCTGAGACGTGCCGGTCTGCAGGGCGCGGACGATGCCTTCGATCACGCGGAGATCGGCGAGGCCTTCCTCGCCATCGGGCTCGGGCTCACGGTCCTCGAGAATGCAATCCGAAAAGTACTTCAGCTCGCCGCCGAAATGATCGGTGTTCTTGAAGCTGGCGTGGCTCTTGTCCTCACCGATCGTGACGGTGTGCTCCAGGGGCTTGCCGTACATGTAGGCCGGGTTGACCTCGACGCTGCCCTTGGTGCCGACGACCGAATAGCTGTCGAGGGTATTGCCGTAATAAGACAGCACGAACTGCGCGATGCGGTTCTGCGGGAAACGGAGCATCACCGCGACGGTATCGTCGAAATCGCCGAGGCCGGCTTCGGGGTGACGGATGCCCACGGCCGAGACCACCTCCGTCGGCTCGTCGCCGAAGATGTAGCGAGCGGCGTTGATCGGATACGGACCCATGTCGAAGATCGGGCCCGCTTCGATGCCGCTCGTCGCCCGGTGGTTCTCGGGCGAGACCATCTGGGTGAAGGTCGAGGAGAAGGTCAGGAGGTCACCGAGCTGGCCGGAGCGGATCAGGTCGATGGTCGCCAGGGTGCAGGGCTCGAAATGCAGCCGGTAGGCCACCATGAGCTTGGCGCCGGAGGCCTTCTGCGCCGCGATGATCTCTCTCGACTTCTCCGCCGAGATCTCCAGCGGCTTCTCGACGAGGACATGGATGCCGGCCTTCAGCGCCGGCACCGCGAACTCGGCGTGGCGCCAGTTCGGCGTGGCGAGATAGATCGCGTCGATCGTGCCCGAGGCCAGCAGCGTGTCGAACTGCTCGTAGCCATAGGATTCGGTCACGCCGTATTGCGCGCCGACGCCGCGCGCCTTCTCCGGATCGCCGGTGACGAAGGCGACGACCTCCGAATTACCGGTGTGCTTCACGCCGGGCAGCATGGCTTCCTGCGTGATGTCTCCGAGGGCGACGAAGGCGTAGCGGACTTTTTTCGAGGATGTCAGGCCGAGGGCGGAGGCGATGCTCATGCGGATGTCCGTGCGGTTATGCGTGGCGTGCGGCCTTGGCCGGCGTGGAAGGACAGGCCAAGCCGAGGCGCCCGCGATGTCGGGCAAAGCCGGCAGGCTACGCGACGGCAAAAGGCCCGGCAGAGCGCCATGTCGGCCGCGCGCCGGCTGTGATGAGAAAGGAACGTTGCGCTGCAGCGAATGTTTCCGCGTCGGCCGGTCGCGCCCGTCCGTCCCCGGCCTCAGCGCGAGACGGCGAGCCGTAGGATGCGCGACAGGTCGGCCACCGAATAGGGTTTGCGCAGGAGTTCGAACCCATGGCTGCCCTCCTCGGCGAGGACGTGGCTGTAGCCCGAGGTGAGCACGATCGGCAGATCGGGCCATTTGCGGCGGATCGCGTGGCCGAGATCGATGCCGTTCATGCCCGGCATGACCACGTCGGAGAACACCACCTCGAAACCGGCGGAGTCGCGCGCCAGGGCGTCGAGGGCCTGCTGCGCATCCGTCACCCAATGCGTGACGTAGCCGAGTTCCTGCAGGGCCTGGGTCGCGAAGGCGCCGACCTCCGCGTTGTCCTCCACTACGAGCACGCGGGTGCCGTGCCGCTCGGCCAGGGGCGGGGGCTCGCGCACCGGCTCGGCCGCCACGGCCTCGCCCGCCGCGCGCGGGAGATAGAGGGTGAAGGTCGTGCCCTGGCCGAGGCGGCTTTCCACCACGACCTCGCCGCCCGATTGCTTGGCGAAACCGAAGACCTGAGACAGGCCGAGGCCGGTGCCCTGCCCCACGCCCTTGGTGGTGAAGAACGGCTCGAAGATCCGGTCCAGCATCTCGGGCGCGATGCCCGAGCCGGTATCGGCGACGGAGACGGCGACGAAATCACCCCGGATGCGGGGATGCGCCCGCACGGCCGGAATGGTCGTGGCGCGGCGGACCCGGATGGTCAGCCGGCCCTCGCCGTCCATGGCGTCACGGGCGTTGACGACCATGTTGACGAGCGCCGTGTCGAACTGGCTCGGATCGGCGTCGATGAGGCAGGCCAGCGGCTGTCCCGCATCGTCCCGGCCGGTCTCGATCTGAGTGACCACCTGGATGCGCGCGCCCGTGAGGGTACCGACCATGTCGGCCACGGAGGCCACGCCCTTGGCGACGTCGAAGACCTCGGGCGTCAGGGATTGCCGACGGGCGAAGGCCAGGAGCTGGCCGGTGAGCTTGGCCGCGCGCGTCACCGTATCCGAGATGGCGTCGACATAGCGCCGCCGGCGCTCCTCCGGCAGGTCGGGACGGCGCAGGAGGTCGGTGGAGGACCGGATCACGGTCAGCAGGTTGTTGAAGTCGTGGGCGACGCCGCCGGTGAGCTGGCCCACGGCTTCGAGCTTCTGCGATTGGCGGAGCTGCTCCTCCAGGGCCTTGCGCTCGGTCACGTCGCGGCCGGCGGCGTAGAAATGGTCACCCTGCGGGATCGCGTTCCAGGAGACCCAACGCTCGCTGCCATCCGCCGCCATCTGGCGGATGTCGAGGTTGTCGAGGATCGCGCCGCTGCGCAACCGGTCCATGGCCTGCTCGGCCGCCTTGCGGTCGTCGGGATGCACGAAGGCGTCGAACCGCGCGCCGACCAGCGAATCGGCGGGCCAGCCCAGCATCTCGCTCCAGGCCGGATTGACCGACCGGTAGATTCCATCGAAGCCGCAGATCACGAGGAGGTCGCGGCTCGCGCGCCAGACGAGGTCGCGCTCCGTGGTCCGCTCGCGCGCCGTCGTCCTCAGCACGGTCTCGGCCTCGCGCCGGTCGGTGATGTCGTTGAACAGGATGGCGACGCGCCGCTGGATCGGCTCCCCGATGCGCAGGGCGTGCACGTCGAACCAGCGGCCCAGCGTCACCGCCCCGCTCTCGAACCGCACGGGATTGCCGCTCAGTGCGACCTCGCCATAGGTTTCGAGCCAGCGGGGTTCGATGCCGGGAATGACTTCGCTGACCCAGCGGCCCTCGACGTCGCCGAGGCCGGCCTGGTGTTCGAAGGCGGGATTGACCTCGATGAAGCGGTAATCGACGGCGCGGCCCGTGGCGTCGAACCGCATCTCGACGATGCAGAACCCGGCATCGATGGCGTCGAACAGCGTCCGGTAGCGGGACTCGCTCTCGGCGAGCTTGCCCTCCTCGGTGCGAAAGCGGGTGACGTCGAGCTGGCTGCCGAAGAAGTAGCGCAGGCGCCCGTTCCGGTCGAAGACGGGGCTGACATAGAGCTCGTTGCGGAATGGCGTTCCGTCGCGGTGATAGTTGATGATCTCGACCACCACGTCGCGCCGCGCCGCGATGGCGTCGCGCAGGCGCGCCACATCGGCCGGGTCGGTTCCCGGCCCCTGCAGGAACCGGCAATTGTGCCCGACGAGTTCCTCGGCCGAGTAGCCGCACAGGTCCTGAAAGGCGCGGTTGGCGAAGACGATGGGATTGTCGGGCTGGTTCGGGTCGGTGATGATCTGCGGCATGCGGGTCTTCTCCGCCGCCGTGAACAGCAGTTCCGGCCCCGCCGCCGAGGTTTTCTGGCCGCTGTCCGGGGAATGGATGCCGGACGCGATCTCCGCTTTCAGCCGCGCGATCTCGGCCTCGAGTTCGGCCTCGCGCCGCCGCAGCCGATCGATGTCGTCCTCCATACTGCCCGTTCCCATCCGGCCGCCGCATTCACTCGGGCTTCGAGGACCCCAACGGGCGAACGCGCGGTCGGCTCCCTAACTCAGGTTGGGGAGACTGTCGCGCATCCCTCGATCGCCCTGCCCCGTGGCGCGAGCGCGGGGACGGCGGCGGTATTCAGCCGCGTGCGTCCTCGTCCCATTCCACCCGCGGATAGGAGACCGGCGGCTCGCGCAGCGCCCAGAGTCCCAGGCATCCGACGGCACAGACCGAGGCGCTGATGTAGAGGATGAGGTCGAGCACGAACGATGTCCTCGCGACGGGTTGGCGAAGCGGCATTCTCCCGTGGCATGGCTAAGAAAGCCTGAACGCCCGCGGGATGGCGACGGTCTAGAACTGCTCGTCGCGCAGGCGCGAAACGCTACGGCGCGGTGGCGCGCCGGCTCGCCGCGAGGGCCGCCGCCTTGCCGCCTGCCGCATAGAGGTCGAGGCGGGAATACAGGCCGAAGACCGAGCCGTCGTCGAGGAAGCCGCCGGCCGGGCCGAGGGTGGCGGTGAGGATGGCGTTGGCCTCGTCCAGGGTCACGGCCGGAAAGGCGGCCGTGAGGAGGTGTCCGGCCTCCGGCGCGACCCGCGCGACATCCACCGCCTGGCCCGACCGGGACTGATGCACCACCGGCAGGCCGTAGGTCTGGGTGGAGGCGTAGAAGGCCCCGTTGGCGGCGGCATCCTTGAACCGGCTCCGGTCGGCGGCGGCGCAGGCGGCCACCGTGTCGCCGCAGCCTTCGCCGAGGACGGCCTGGAGCTCCTTGCGCGCCGCCTTCAGGGCCTCGGGATAGTCGGAGATCGTCACCGCGCCGTCGGTGGCGCGGCTCATCTCGTTGTCGATGGCCGGGTTCGCGCGGGTCTGACCCACATAGGCGGGGTCGTTGGCCAGCAGATGGGCGACGGCGTGGAGCGCCACCGCCCTGCCCCCGAGCACGTCCATGGTGTAATGGGCGCCGACCACGATGCGGTTGTTGCCGTACTCGGCCCCGCGCGCGATCATCTGCTGGTAGCGCTCGGGCACCAGCAGGGCGAGGAGCAGCGATTCCGTGTAGCCGTAGGTGGTGTGGCCGCTCGGATAGGACGGGCTGTCCGTCAGGTTCTGTTTCGGCCCGCGCAGCCAGTCCATGCTGTGGGAGGCGGCGCCGAAATAATCCTCGCCGCGATAGGCGAGAAGGCTCGGCTCGGTCTGGAACGGGCGCGAATTGCCGAAGGCGTCGGCACCCGGCGTTCCGGCGGGACGGCCATAGGCCTTGCCGAAGACATCCGTCGTGCCGCCGACCTTGGTGAGAATGGCGCGGGCGGGTTCGGAGACGGGGGCCTCGCCATTCGTCGTCGCGTTGGCGAAGAAGTACTTCCCCGCATTCGAATCCGACTTGGTGATGTTGTTGGTGTAGCCGATCAGGCGGGCGAGGCTGCCCGAAACACTGGTGAAGGTCTTGAAGTCCTCGTAGCGCGCCTTGGCCTGATAGGCCTCCCCGAGGGACGTGCCGAGGCCGTCGGCGAGCTGCGCGGCGTTGCCGTCGGTGATGAAGCAATCGCGCAGGGCGAGGCGCTGCTGCTCGGCGAAGGGCAGCAGCAGGGGCTGCGGGTGCCGCCCCATCTGGATGTCGCCGGTGACCGTGAGGTTCGCCGCCAGCGCAGCCTTGCCCTCCGCCGTCGCCGGCAGGGCGCTCACCGGCGCCAGCCCGCGCAGGGCCTCGAGATTCGTCGCCGATTGTGCCAGCGCGTGAGCGGGCGCCAGGGCGAGGCATGCGATGAGCCCGAGCGTGCGGGCCGTGTTCGTGCGTGGTCTGGTCATGGCACCGGAATCAGGCTGTCGTGGCGGTGGCGCAGGCTAGCAGAGTGCTCCGCCCATCGCCGCCGGTTTTCGCGCCGGACCACGCGCACCATTCCGTGACGCCCGCGTGACCCGTTCTCCGGCGGCGGGTCGAGGACCGCCCCTGACGGAATGTTCCCCGAAGACTTATCCGCGCTTGGCGCTAATGGTGCATCTCGGCTCCCACTGAGCCAAAGCCCATCGGGACCGATGACCGCCCATAAGCCGCTTTCCATGTGTTGCCGCATGATCCCCCGCCCTTGCCAGCCGTCGCCGGTCGCGCGCCGGTCGTGTCCGTTCGGCGAGGCCCGCGGGCCCGGTCCGGCACGAGGGGAATCGGCGTGAGCGAGCTCGACGGCTGGGCCGAACGCCGCCGCATCGCCGAGCAGGCGCGGGGCGAGCGCGCATGGTCCCTGTGGGGACCGTATCTCGCCGAGCGCCAATGGGGGACGGTGCGGGAGGATTACAGCCGCGACGGCAATGCCTGGCGCTCGCTGCCGCATGAGGAGGCACGCTCGCGCGCCTATCGCTGGGGCGAGGACGGGCTGGCGGGGATCTGCGACGAGCGTGCACAGATGTGCCTGTCCCTCGCCCTGTGGAACGGCCGCGACCACATCCTGAAGGAACGGCTCTTCGGCCTGACCAACGAGGAGGGCAACCACGGTGAGGACGTCAAGGAGGTCTATCACTACCTCGACGCGACCCCGAGCCACGCCTACCTGAAGTTCCTCTACCGTTATCCGCAGGCCGCCTTCCCGTATGAGGACCTCGTCCGCGAGGGGCTGCGCCGTGGCCGTGATCAGCCAGAATACGAGATCGAGGCGACCGGAATCTTCGACGGGGACCGCTTCTTCGACGTGACCGTCGAATATGCCAAGGAAGATATCGACGACATCCATGCCGTCATCACCGTGACCAATCGCGGTCCGGACGCCGCCGACCTGCGCGTCGTGCCCCAGCTCTGGTTCCGCAACATCTGGTCGTGGCGCGAGGGACCGGCCGAATCACGCCCGCGCATGGCGGTCCAGCCCGATGGCGGCATCGCCTGCGAGCATCCGCGCCTCGGCCGCTACCGGCTCTCCTTCGACGGCGAGCCGGAGGTGCTGTTCTGCGAGAACGACACCAACCTGCGCCTGCATGGCTGGCAGCCCGATGCCGCCGGCCCGTTCAAGGACGGGCTCCACGCGGCCATCGTCGGAGGCGACGAATCCGCCGTGCGGAGGGATGGGGGGACCAAGCTCGGCCTGCATTACGCCTTCCGCCTCGCGCCCGGCGAAACCCGGCGGGTGAACCTCAGGCTGTCGTCGGGGGCGCGGCCTCGTCCGGTCGACCACGAGGGCGCCATCCTGCTGCGCCGCGTCGCCGAGGCGGATGCGTTCTACGACGCGGTGCAGGACGGGATCGCCGATGCGGATTCCCGCGCGATCTTCCGGCAGGCCGCCGCCGGGCTGATCTGGTCGAAACAGTTCTATTGCTTCGATGTCCGGCTCTGGCTGAAGGGCGATCCGCTCCAGCCCGCCCCACCCCACGAGCGCGATGGCGGGCGCAACATCCATTGGCGTCATTTCGCCGGATCCGACGTGCTCTCGATGCCGGACAAGTGGGAATATCCCTGGTTCGCGGCCTGGGACCTCGCCTTCCACTGCCTGCCGCTGGCGCTGCTCGACCCGGATTTCGCCAAGAAGCAGCTCCTGCTCCTCACCCGCGAATGGTACATGCACCCCAATGGCCAGCTTCCGGCCTATGAATGGGAGTTCGGCGACGCCAACCCGCCGGTCCATGCCTGGGCCACCTACCGGGTGTTCGAGATCGACCGTGACCGGCGCGGCGGGCGCGGCGACCTCGCCTTCCTCGAAGGCGTCTTCCACAAGCTCCTGATCAACTTCACTTGGTGGGTGAACCGCAAGGATGCCGACGGCCGCAACGTCTTCCAGGGCGGCTTCCTCGGCCTCGACAATGTCGGCGTGTTCGACCGGTCGCGGCCGCCGCCCGGCTTCGGCCGCATCCACCAGGCCGACGGCACCGCCTGGATGGCGATGTATTCGCTCAACATGATGCGCATCGCCCTCGAACTCGCGCTCCACAACGACGTCTACGAAAGCACCGCCTCGAAGTTCTTCGAGCATTTCCTCCTCATCGCCGAGGCGATGACCGATATGGGCGGCGAGGGCTTCGGCCTGTGGGACGAGGAAGACGAGTTCTACTACGACGAGGTCGACATTCCCGGCGGCGGGATGCTGCCGTTGCGGGTCCGCTCCGTGGTGGGGCTGGTGCCGCTCTTCGCCGTCGAGGTAATCGAACCCTCGGTGCTGCAGCGGCTGCCGGATTTCGCCCGGCGCCTGAACTGGCTCCTCGAGAACCGCCCCCACCTCGCCTGCCTCGTCTCGCGCTGGGACGAGGGCGGCGTCGGCGACCGCAAGCTGCTGTCGCTCCTGCGCGGCCACCGGATGAAGGCGCTGCTGCGGCGCATGCTCGACGAGGCCGAGTTCCTCTCGACCCACGGCGTGCGCTCCCTGTCGAAGGCGCATCTGGAGCGGCCCTATTCCCTCAACGGGTTCGGCGACGCGTTCACGGTTCGGTACGACCCGGCGGATTCCACATCGAACATGTTCGGCGGCAATTCGAACTGGCGCGGCCCGGTCTGGATGCCGATCAACTACCTCGTCGTCGAGGCGTTGCGACGGTTCCATTCCTATTACGGCGACGATTTCGTGGTGGAATATCCGACGGGATCGGGTGTCTTCGTCACCCTCAACGCCATCGCGGACGCCCTCACCGACCGCCTGATCTCCCTCTTCGCCAAGGGCGAGGACGGAAAGCGCCCGGCCTTCGGCGATCGCCCGCCGATCGCCTCCGCGCCCGGCGCCGAGGAGGCCCTGCTGTTCCACGAGTTCTTCGACGGCGATACCGGCCGCGGCCTCGGTGCCTCGCACCAGACCGGCTGGACGGCGCTGATCCTCAACCTCCTGCACCAGAAGGCGCGCCAGACGGAGGTGGAGAAGGGGAGAGCGGCGGACTGACGGGCCATGCGAGGGGCAACCGAACGGCCATGCCGCAGCCACGAACCTCGATCCGTCTTGTTGTGGCGCTGCAACACCACGACGAATTGATGCCAATCCGGAAACGAGATGTAGTTTAGAAATGTCGTTCGGGAGAACATTTGTCCCGAAAAGACAAAGGTTTGCTCACTTGAAAGACGAGTTATTTAGAAAACATACAAAGTACCACCCGGCTTGCATAATGAGCGGCTCGCTTCTTTGCTCGGAGGCACGGTCATCAAGCGATGCTGCCATGATCCAAAGTGGGTGGTACTGGTATCATGCCAACGGTTTCAGTCGATGCGCTGCATCGTAGCGAGGGCCTGAAGCTTCAACGCTTTCTGCTTCGGCTGCTCGACAATCCCGCCGACGCCGCCGATGCGATGCAGGAAACCTATCTCCGCCTCATCAAGGCGCTCAACAGGACCGAGATCGAGCACCCGCCGATCTTCCTGTTTTTCGTGGCCCGCAACGTCGCCAACAGCTTGGGAAAGCGTCGCCGGTTCGAGGCCGATCTGTTCCGGCAGGTGACGGACGTCCACCTCGCCAGCGGTGTCGACGAGACGATCCGCACGGAGGAGCAGGTCGTCGCGCGCCAGCAGCTCCGCTTGGTCGCGGCCGCCATCGACGAGCTGCCGCCACGGTGCCGGGACGTCTTTCTGCTCAGTGCCTTCGATGGGCTTGCGAACGGAGAGATCGCAGCGCGGCTCGGCATCAGCCGCAACATGGTCGAGAAGCACCTCATGAAGGCGCTGCTTCATACACGCCGTCGCTGCGCCGACTTCTTCTAGTGTTGCGATGCTCCGACCCCGTATGTCGTGAGCTTGCGATCCGGCACGTCCGCTATGAAGGACCGGGTCGGCCTATCCCCCCTCGGCACATCGATAGAGCGGCATGAACGAAGGCGTCTCACCGGATGCATCGCCCGGAGGGGAGGACGATCCCGTCTATGAGGCCGCCGCCTTCTGGGTCGTACGGCTTACCTCGGCCGATGCGAGCAGTGCAGATCGAAAGGCCTTCGAGGTCTGGCGCAGGGCCGATCCGGCCCATGCCGAAGCCTATGCGGAGATGGAGACGTGGCGTCGGACCATGGGCCAAGTGCCCGATCCGCGCGAGCGTAAGCCCAGGCGGGCTGTGGGGCTGAGCGCCGTCGTGGCGATCGCTCTCGCCGGAATCGCGGGGGCTCAGCTCGGTCTGATCGATCGCCTGCGGGCCGATGCGTGGACGGGTGTGGGCGAGATCGAAACCCGCACCCTGGTCGACGGGAGCCGGATCGACCTCAACACCGACACGGCGGTCGCGCTGCGTTTCACGGCCGAGGAGCGCGCCGTCGATCTTCTCCGAGGCGAAGCGGTGTTCGATGTCGTGCCCGATCCGCGGCGTCCCTTCGTCGTGCGCGGGAACGGTGTCAGCGCCCGCGCCGTCGGAACCCGCTTCTACGTGCGGGTCGATGGAGCCGCCGATCCCGTCGGCGTTGCCGAGGGGCGTGTCGATGTCTCGACGGCCGTCGGTCACGCACTCCTCCATCCGGGTGAGGTCGCGTTCCGGGACGCGGGCGACCGCCCCGTCGCGCGGCAGGGAAATGTCGCAGAGGCAATGTCGTGGCGAGACGGTAAGCTCTCGTTTTCCGGCCAAAGTCTCCGGCAGGTCATCGCCGAACTCGAGCGCTATCGGCGCGGCCGGATCTTGCTGATGGATTCCTCCGTCGGCGAGCGGCGCTTCAGCGGCACGCTCGATCCGCGCGATACCGACGAGGCGCTCGACGTGCTGGTCACCGCGATGGGGATCCGCGTCACCCGCCTGACGCCGTTCGTGATCCTGGTGCGTTAGCCGCCCTTGTCCAACGCGCGAAAAAAGTTTCGGGGAGGACGTCAGGAGATTCGCGGGTCGACGGTCTATCTGCGCAGGGACGAAGAAGCGCGAAGCGCACCGCCCCGGTTTTGGACGGATGGGGCCGATGATGGTGATGCAGGGTCGAGATGTCGGGGTGCGCTGGCTCGCGCGGGGAGCGTGGATCGGCGTCTCGCTCATTGCGATGAACCAGGTCGCGGCCGCTCAGCAGCCCTCCACCGCGCGCCGGCTCTTTCAAACCCTGCCCCGGTTCGACCTCGTCCCAGGCTCGACACGGATGGCGGAGCATTCCGCCGAACAGACCACGATCCGCGTCAGGGTTTCCATCGAGGCCGGCCCGCTCGAGCCGGCGCTCGCGGCCCTGTCCAAACAGGTGCAGCTCAAGCTGGCCTACAAGACGTCGCTGACCGAAAATCTCGTCACGGCGGGTGTCGCCGGCGATTTCCTGCCTCTCGAGGCATTGGCCAAGCTGCTGGAGAACACCGGATTGACGTATCGCTCGGCCGGTACGTCGACCATCACGCTCGTCAATCCGCGCTTCGTCCAGCTCGAAGCGCCGACGCCGCCGCCGGGAGGTATCCTCCTCGATGAGCTTTCGGTGGAGGCGCAGCGCGCGAGCGCCGCGGATTCGATGTCGGCCGCCTCACGCTTGTCCGCCCCCTATGCCGGGGGCCAGGTGGCACGGGGGGGACGGATCGGTTTGCTCGGCAATGTCGACACGGCGAAAACGCCGTTCAACGTCACGAGCTACACGGACCGCTTCATCCGGGACCAGCAGGCGAGCACCGTGTCCGAGGCACTCATCCTCGATCCCTCCGTCCGGGCCACGCAGACGACGGGCGCGCCCTTCGACTCTTTCTCCATCCGCGGCTTTCCCATCAACGAGGGGACCAGCGGCGAGATCGCCTTCGACGGGATCTACGGCGTTGCGCCGAGCCTGCGTGTCCTCACCGACTATGCCGAGCGTATCGAAGTCCTGAAGGGTCCCTCGGCGGCACTCTCGGGGATCGCTCCGAACGGGGGAATCGGGGGCGTCATCAACGTGGTGCCCAAGCGTGCGGGCGAGGATCTGACGCGTGTCACCCTCGATTACGGTTCGATCGCACGCGGCGGCGGCCAACTGGACATGGCGCGGCGCTACGGCGCGAACCGGGAATGGGGGGCGCGGTTCGTCGGCAGCCTGCGGGGCGGCGACACGCCCATCGACCGCCAATCCGAGACGACGGGGGTCGCGTCGCTCGCCCTCGATTACCAGGGGGACCGCTTCCGTGCGTGGCTCTACCTGCTGGCGCAGAACGATCGCTTCACCGCACCCCTGCGTCCTTTCCTTCTCAGGGCCGGCGTGCCCGTACCGAGGGCCGCCGACGGTCGTATGAACGTGAGCCAACCCTGGGAGTACTCGAAGGTGGACGATCGCGGCGGTCTGCTGCGTATGGAGTACGACCTGAGCGACCAGATCACCCTCTTCGGCGACATCGGCGGTTCGCAAACGGGTGTCGAGCGTTACTTCGCATCCGCACCGACCATCACCAACGTCCTCGGCGACACCACGACGGCCCCGCAATACTACAATCTCGGCGTCGACCGGCTTACCTACGACGCGGGCATCCGGACCAAGTTCGAGACCGGATTCATCCGCCACGCCTTCGCGGTACAGACCTCGGTCTACACCGAGGATACGGGACGGGATCTTTCCGCCGTGCGCGGCAGCTATCTGTCGAACATCTACAATCCCGTCCTCGCCCCCTACATCGCTCCGGTCATCTCGTCGTCTCGGCCGCGCCTGTCCGACACTACGCTGACGGGGGTTTCGGTGGCGGACACGATGTCCGTCCTCGATGAGCGCATTCTCCTCACGGTGGGCGTGCGTCAGCAGCGTATCGAGGCCCGCAACTACGTCTCGAACGTGGGCACCCTGGCCTCGTCCTACGACCAGAGCGCGACCAGTCCCCTCGTCGGTCTCGTCGTACGACCCTGGGAGAACATCTCCCTCTACGGCAACTATATCGAGGGTCTGAGCCGTGGCGACATCGCTCCGGCCACCGCGACCAACTTCGGGGAGGTGTTGGCGCCCTACGTCGCGCAACAGGTCGAGGCCGGCGTGAAGGTGGATTTCGGCCGGATCGGCACCTCCTTCAGCGCCTTCCAGATCACGCGGCCCATCGGCGAACTGAGCCCGGACAGCCGCTATGCCCAAACCGGCGAACAGACCGTGAGCGGCCTGGAGTTCAACGTTTATGGCGAGATCGCACCGGAGCTGCGTGTCCTCGGCGGCCTCACCTTGCTCGACGGCGTGCGCACGCGATCCGCGCTGGCCGCCAATGTGGGCAATCGGCCGATCGGCGTACCCGATGTGCAACTCAATCTCGGAGCGGAGTGGGATCTGCCCTGGGTCCCAGGCCTGACCCTGAACGGCGCTGTCATCTACACGGGGCGGCAATTCGTCGATACGGCGAACGCCCAGGCCCTGCCGGATTGGGCCCGTCTCGATCTCGGACTTCGCTACGCGACCCTGTTGGACGGGCGCCGGACGACGTTCCGCGCCAATGTGGTGAACGTGACGGGGACGAATTACTGGACCGGCGTGGCGTCGTTCGGCACGTTCTTCCAGGGGGCGCCGCGCACCTACCTGCTGTCGATTTCGATCGACCTCTGATCGGCGACTTTGCGTTCCGCGCGAGTTGCCGGTCGGGACGGGAACGCATGCCCGTTCCGATGCTCTGACGGCTTGCCGTCGGGCTCGACCACTGGCAGGCGTACTCCATGCTGGAAACCGCGCCTGCCCGCCGACCCTTCTCCGCCCTGCGCAACGCCCTCCGGAGCGAGGCCAGCGGCGGATTGATCCTGATGGCGAGCGCCGTGCTCGCCCTGATCGTCGCCAATTCCCCACTCGCGTCGAGCTACTTCGCCCTGCTCGGCGCCTATGTCGGCGGCCTCTCCGTGCTGCATTGGGTCAATGACGGCCTGATGGCCGTGTTCTTCCTGCTCGTCGGGCTGGAGATCAAGCGCGAGGTGCTGGACGGGCGGCTTCGCACCTGGCCGGACCGGGTCTTGCCCGGAATCGCGGCTCTGGGCGGGATGGTCGCGCCGGCGCTGATCTACGTCCTGGTCAACCGCTCCTCGCCCGAGACCCTGCGGGGTTGGGCGATCCCCACCGCCACCGATATCGCCTTCGCGCTCGGCGTCCTCGCCCTGCTCGGATCGCGTGTCCCGGTCTCGCTGAAGGTGTTCCTCACGGCGCTGGCCATCATCGACGATCTCGGCGCGGTGCTGATCATCGCCGCCTTCTACACCGCCAACCTGTCGCTACCGAGCTTGGCCGGTGCGGGCGTCGTCGTCGCGATCCTGTTCGGTCTGAACCGCGCGGGCGTGAGCCGCCTCTCGCCCTACCTCGTCCTCGGCGCGGTCCTCTGGTTCCTCGTGCTGAAATCGGGCATCCACGCCACCATCGCGGGCGTACTCCTCGCTCTGACCATTCCGCTGCGCCTGAGCCCCGCCAGACCCGACGACCCGGCCTCGCCGCTCCACAAGCTGGAACATGCGATCCATCCCTGGTCGGCCTATCTCGTCCTCCCCGTCTTCGGCTTCGCCAATGCGGGCGTCTCGTTCAGCGGCATGTCGCCGGCGATGCTGTCCGATCCGGTGACCCTCGGCGTGGCCCTCGGCCTCCTCGTCGGCAAGCAGATCGGCGTGTTCGGGGCGGTCTTCGCCGCCGTGAAACTCGGCCTCGCCCAGCGCCCGGCCCATGCCGGCTGGTGGCAGATCTACGGCCTGTCGCTGCTCTGCGGCGTCGGCTTCACCATGAGCCTGTTCATCGGCCTCCTCGCCTTCGCAGACAATCCCGGTCTGGAGACCGAAACCAAGATCGGCGTGCTGCTCGGCTCCGTGACGTGCATGATCGCCGGCGCCGTCGTCCTTCTCCTCGCACCCGCCCCCGACCGCCGGAGCGACGCCGCGGCGTGAGGACGCGGGCACGGTCTCATTCTGCATTGGCAACACAATCTTAAACGGAACCGCCTAGACTGGTCAGTCGGAGAGCAGGATGACTCGAAAGGCAGGCTTGGCTTTCAGCAAGGTGGCCGTGACGGTTTCGGTGGCGGCGGTGATCGGCGCGAGCCTGTTCGCCACTCACAGCAACAGCAACAGCGACGACGCGGCAGCGTGGCGCGGCGCCTTTGCACGCCCGTCCGAACTGCCGGTGCCCGAGGGCGGTCCCGATACGCCGGCCCAGGTCGAACTCGGCCGGACGCTGTTCTTCGATCCGGTCCTTTCGCAATCCCGCACCATCTCCTGCGCCACCTGCCACGAGCCGTCGCGCCATTGGGGCGACGGGCGGATGCGGGCGATCGGCGAGCCCGGGATCGAACTGAAGCTGCGCACGCCGACCCTGCTCAATGTCGGTTGGCTCGCGCCGCTCGGCTGGGACGGCAAGTTTCCGGACCTCGAATCCGTCGCCTTCACGCCGATCACCGGCCCGAATCTGATGAACCTCTCGGAAGAGGAGCTGATCGCCCGCCTGCGCGCCGATCCGGATTACGTCTCGGCCTTCGCCGCGACCTTCGAGGATCGTCAGGTCACGCGCGGCGGGATCGAGCGGGCGCTGGCCGCGTTCCAGCGCACCATCGTGTCGGGAAGCGCGCCGTTCGACCGCTGGCGCGACGGCGATGCCTCGGCGGTGGAAGCCCCCGCAAAGTCCGGCTTCGCGCTGTTCAACGGCAAGGCCGGGTGCCACGAATGCCATTCCGGCTGGGCGTTCACCGACGGATCGTTCCACGATATCGGCGTCGGCCGGGACGACGATATCGGCCGGGGACGTCTGTTCCCGAAATCGAAGGGCCTGCAATACGCCTTCAAGACCCCGACCCTGCGCGACGTCGCGCAGCGCGGCCCCTACATGCATGACGGTTCGGTGGCCACCCTGCGCGAGGTGATCGATCTCTACGATCGCGGCGGCATCGAACGCCCGAGCCGTTCCCCCAAGATCCGGCCGCTCAACCTCTCGGAATCCGAGAAGGCCGATCTCCTGGCTTTCCTGGCCACGCTGACCGCCACGGAACCCAAGCAGAAGGCCGCGTCGAACTAAGACTTCGACGCCAGCTTCGCAGTCGCGAGGGCCGCCGCGGAAATCGCGGCGGGCTCGGCCGACAGGTTATCGTCCCATTCCGCTCAGGTTCTAGCGGAACAGCGTCAACCCGACGCCGGCGAGCGACAGACCCACGATCATCAGGGATCCGCCCCAAGTCTCGTAGGTCGCGGCCCGCGCCGCCACGCGCGTCGAAGCATAAGCGAAGCTGCCGCCTGCGATCAGGGTCGACAGGCTGAGTGTTGTAATCACGCGAGAGCCTTTCTGCTTGATACGGAGAGAGGGCTTAGGCGCCGCCCCTCGATGAAGACCAGCTTTTGCCGAAATATCCCGTCGACAATCTCGACGAGCGCCTATGCTGTTGCTCGGGGGTGACGTGGCCATTGATTCGTGCCTGGTCACGTGTGTTTGCGATACCGGCGCAGCCCACGGCTGGCCTCCCCGCTTCACAACCGCTCGGGGATGCGGATCGTCTGTGCCACGGTAGGGTAGCCGGCCTGGGAGATCGTTAACGATGCTTAAAAATCATTAACGAAATCCTTCCACGATCGATAAAATCTAAGTAGAACGACTTCAAGGCCGCCGAATGTCGGCGCTCCAGATTTCGCTAAGGCTTCACCACATGAGTGCGCGTTGTCGGTTGCCCGGCCCAAGTGCAATGTCTGCTGCCCTTCTGGTCCTCGTCACGAGCGCCACTGGGGCCAGTGCCCATGTCAAATGGTTCTGTGCATTCGACGTCGCTGGCGCGCCCGTCGGGCTCGGCGAGGTACTGTGCGATAGTTTCGAGCAGCTCGTCGTCGTCTCGCTCCTGGCCCTGTTCGTCGGCGCGTTGCTTGAGCGGACGATCCTCGGCGAGGCGATGATGCGGTCCCTCGACCGCGTCACGGCCTGGGCGCGGGAGAACACCGAACTGATGTTCCGGGCGGTCTGCGGCGGCTTCTTCGTGTCGCTCTGGTCGCTCGGCGGCATCATCCTCACGCCCGAGCTCACTACCACCAGCACCGCCCTGCCCTGGTTCCAGCTCGCTATCGCGGCGGGGTTCCTGTGGCGGCAGACGATGCCGCTGTCGGCGCTCGGCATCGTCGTCCTGTTCGGGATCGCGGTGGCGAATTACGGCGTCTTCCACCTCGCGGATTATCCCGTCTTCCTCGGCGTCGCCGCCTATCTCGCCCTGACGGGGCTCCGGCGCGAGCTGTTCGGGATCCGGCCCCTCGACATCGTCCGCTACTCGGCGGCGGTGACGCTGATGTGGGCCTCGGTGGAGAAATGGGCCTATCCGCAATGGTCTTACCCGCTCTTCATCGATCGCCCGGAACTGACCATGGGCTTCGACGGCGCCTTCTTCATGAAGGCCGCCGGCGCGGTGGAATTCGCCCTCGCCTTCGGGCTGCTCTGCACGCCCCTGGTGCGCCGCGTGGCGGCGATCGTGCTGGCGGCGGCCTTCGTCTCGGCGATCTTCGAATTCGGCAAGGTCGACGCGATCGGCCATTCCCCGATCATCGTGGCGATGGTGGCCATCGCCGCCGACGACGCCCGGGTTCCGCTGCGGGTCCGCCAGCTCGCGACGATGCCCTTCGGATACGGGGCCGCCCTCGCGAGTTTCATCGGGCTCTATTACGGCGCCCATGCCGCGCTGTCGGCGGCCGGGGCTTTGTAAGCCCGGGCCGGCATCCGGGACGCGTCGCGGTCAGTTGCCGTCGACGCGGACCGCCAGCTTCATCTTGGGATGGATGCCGCACAGGACGGCGAAGGTCCCGCTCACGGGGAAGACGATCTCGGCCTTCCCACCGGGCTCCTGATCGCCGGAATCGTAGCGGAAGGTCGGGGAGTCGATATAGGCGTGATGCAGGAGGTCGCCGTCGTCGTTGACGATCTGAACGGTCTCGCCTTTCTTGATGACCAGCGCACTCGGCTGGAACGCCCGCCCCTTCTGCGAGATGCGGTAGACCTGTCCGGCCGCCGAGGCATGGAGGGCAAAGGCGGCGACGCCGGTCGCGACCAGGGCGAAGGCAGCGCTGAATGAAGTGATGCGTCTCATGCAACCTGTAGGTATGATTTTTTGCCCTTTCGCATTTTCACCGGGGCAAGTAAATATGCTGTTAATTGGCAAAGCTGTATGAAGGTTTCAAGCCCAGCTTAACTATTACAGGCGAACAATTTACGATGGGCCGGATGAGACACACTTAATGAATTCTATTCACGGTGGGAAATCCGCCAAGTCTGGCGAGAGGAGCTGGCCGAGGCCGGTCGCCACGGCTGTCTCTTTTGCCGGCACTATCCGCGGTCGAATTCTGATCGCGTTTCTCATCATGACCGCCATTACGGGCATTCTCGGCCTCTCGGCGGCCTCGGGGATCCGCCGGGCCGACGAACTCGTGAGCCGGACCTTCGACCAGTCCCTCATGTCGATCAATTACGCGCGGGCCGCCGCCGCCGATTTCGCCAATATGCGCTCCCTGGAATCCCGTCGGCGGATGAGCGCCGATGCCGCCGTGAAGACGCAGCTCGAAGGCCGGCTCGAGACCCTCCGCCGCGTGTTCGCCGAGGATCTCGCCGTGGCGGTCGAGCGGGCCCAGTCGAGCCGCGCGACCCAGGCGGCCCAAGCCGTGGAGCGCTCGGTGAAGGATTGGGACGCCGCCCGCTCCGTCCTCGCCGGCCGCGAGACCAGGGAGGCCGATTGGGACGTCGTCGACCGGCATGCGGCCGCCGCCGAAGAGCATCTCGACCTCTTCATCAACCACACCGCCGGCGACGGTTTCATCTACCGGCAGCAGGCCCGCGCCATCGTCGCCCGCGAGACGCAGATCAACCTGTTCGGCACGCTGCTCGCCCTGTCCATGTCGGCCTTCGTCGCCTTCCTGCTGGCGCGGCGCATCATGCGGCCGGTGGCGGATGCGTCCATGGTCGCGTCGCGGATCGCGGCCGGCGACCTCAGCGTGACGATCCCGTCCGGCAGCGCGGACGAACTCGGCGCCCTCCTCGCCTCCATGGGCGTCATGCGCGACAACATCCGCCGGGCGATGGAGCAGGAGGTCGCGCAGCGCATCTCGGCGGAGGCGCATCTCGCCGACGCCCTCGAGACCTCCCTCGAAGGCATCGTGGTGGTCGATCAATCCGGGCGGATCGCGCTCATCAACGGGCAGGCGGAGGATTTCCTCGGATTCGGTCACGAGCCGCTGCCGCGGGACACCTCGCTCGCCGAGGTCGCCCGCGAAGGCAACGCGCTCGCCCGCACGCTCCTCTCCGACGACGACGATTGGGCGGCGCCGCGCGAGACGCAGCTTCTCGACGGGCGCTGGCTCCGGATCAGCCGCAGCCGTACCCGCACCGGCGGCTTCATCGCGGTCTGCAGCGACATCACCCTGTTGAAGGTCCAGGAGGCGCATCTCCAATCGACCAACCTGCGCCTCGACACCGCCCTCGACAACATGTCCCAGGGCCTGTGCCTGTTCGACGCCGAGGGACACCTCACCGTCGTCAACCGGCGCTATTGCGAGCTGTTCGACCTCGCGCCGGAAGACCTGCCGCTCGGCACGCCCTACGAGGACGTGGCGTCGCTCTACCTGGCCTCGGCCGAGGAGGGCACGGTCTTCGAGATCGAAGGACGGCAGATCTCGGCCGCCGGTTCGGGCTTCCGCCAGATGGGCAACGGACGCGTCCTCGCCGTCACCCACAAGCCCGTGGCCGGGGGCGGCATGGTCTCCACCTACGAGGACGTGACAGAGCGGCGCCAGGCCGATGCCCGCATCGCCTACATGGCCCGCCACGACGTCCTCACCGGCCTGCCCAACCGCGCCATGTTCGGCGAGCGGATCGAGGAGGCTCTGGCCCATCTCGGGCGCGGCGGCATGTTCGCCGTGCTCTGCCTCGACCTCGACCGGTTCAAGGAGGTCAACGACACCCTCGGGCACCCGGTCGGGGACGAACTCCTCAAGGCGGTGGGAAACCGGTTGAGCGCCTGCCTGCGCGAGGTCGATACCGTCGCCCGGCTCGGCGGCGACGAATTCGCCATCATCCTCGCGGGCGTGACCTACCCGGAGGAAGCCACCATCCTGGCGCGGCGGATCGTGGACGTGGTGAGCAACCCCTACGAACTCGACGGCCAGCAGGTCGCGGTCGGGGTCAGCATCGGCATCTGCCTCGCGCCCGGCGACGGCACCAGCTGCGACAAGCTCCTCAAGAACGCCGACGTCGCCCTCTACCGCGCCAAGGCCGATGGGCGCGGCACCTGGCGTTTCTTCGAGGTGGAGATGGACATTCGGCTCCAGGCCCGCCGCGCCCTCGAACTCGACCTGCGCGAGGCCGTGGCCCAGGGCGCGTTCGAGATGTTCTACCAGCCGATCTACGATTTTCGCGGCCGCCGCGTCGGCGGGTTCGAAGCGCTGATGCGCTGGCATCATTCGGAGCGGGGCCTCGTTCCCCCGGGGGATTTCATCACGGTCGCCGAGGAGATCGGCCTCATCGTGCAACTCGGGGCCTGGGCCCTGCGCACCGCCTGCACCGAGGCCATGCGCTGGCCCGACGGCATCCGGGTCGCGGTCAACGTCTCCGTGGCCCAGTTCCGGGACGGCATCATCATCCATTCCGTCAAGGAGGCGCTGAGCCTCAGTCGCCTCCCCGCAGCGCGCCTGGAGCTCGAGATCACGGAATCGGTCCTGCTCAAGGACAATGCGGCCACCCTCGCCACCCTGCACGCCCTGCGACGCCTCGGCGTCCGGATCGCCATGGACGATTTCGGCACGGGCTACTCGTCGCTGAGCTACTTGCGTAGCTTCCCCTTCGACAAGATCAAGATCGACCAGTCCTTCGTCCGCGACATCACGGCGGCCGACGAATCCGCCTTCATCGTCCGCGCCGTCATCGGCCTCGGATTGAGCCTGCACATGCGCACCACCGGCGAGGGGATCGAGAACGAGATCCAGTTCGAGCGCCTGCGCCAGGAAGGCTGCGACGAGGGCCAGGGCTATTATATCGGCCGCCCCGAGGGTGCCGGCAGCATCCCCGAGGTGCTGGAACGCTGGTCGGGACGGCGCGGAGTCACACAGCACGCGGTGGCCTGAAGGGTTATAGGCGGTTCCCGCAACCATGGGGCACACTTCGCCTCCGGAAGAGGCGGGGTCCCCCTCTCCCCGCCGGGCGGGGAGAGGACGTCGTCCTCCCCTCGTCGGGAGGCGACGTGAGCCCGTCAGGGCGAGGGTGAGGGGGTATCTCCGGGTATGGCTCCTTCGGCCGCGCCCCCTCACCCCCGGCTGCCGCCTCGTCGCGCCGACGACGGGGTCGTCGCGGCCCTCTCCCCGCGTGCGGGGAGAGGGAATGCGCGCCGGCCTTCGGGCCAAGCAGGCATAGGGCACGTCCCTATTTGGAAGAGGCGGTTCCCCTCTCCCCGTGGGCGGGGAGAGGACGTCGTCCTCCCCTTGCCGGGAGGCGACGTGAGCCCGTCGGGGCGAGGGTGAGGGGGCGACTCCGGACGTGGCTCCACCGGACGCGCCCGCTCACCCTCGGCTGCCGCCTCGCCGCGCCGACGACAGGGTCGTCGCGGCCCTCTCCCCGCGTGTGGGGAGAGGGAATGCGCGCCGGCCTTTGGGCCAGGCAGGCATAGGGCACGTCTCTATTTCGAAGAGGCAGTTCCCCTCTCCCCGCCGGGCGGGGAGAGGACGTCGTCCTCCCCTTGTTGGGAGGCGACGTGAGCCCGGCAGGGCGAGGGTGAGGGGGTCTCTCCGGGTATGGCTTCTCCGGACGCGCCCCCTCACCCTCGGCTGCCGCCTCGCCGCGCCGACGACGGGGTCGTCGCGGCCCTCTCCCCGCATGCGGGGAGAGGAGAATGCGCACCGATCCCTATTGTGGCGCTGGGGTCGGCGCCGGTTCTGCGGGTATGGGATCCGCTGCGCTCGCCGTCTCGGTGGATTTGGCCAGTTCGGGATAGGGCCCGATGACCTGAGCGCCGTTGAGGGGCTTGCTCTGGCCGTTGTGGCAGGTGGTGCAATTCACCTTCGGCACGTCGCCGAGTTCCCCGAGGCGGGCGGTGGGGAAGGTCGAAGTCAGCGGCTCGAGGTAATTGCCGTTGATGTCCCGCACCATGCGGATGCCGTGCCAGGCGGTGGTGCGCTGGGGCGTGCTCTGCGACCAGTTCGAGATCGCCCTTGTGTTGTGGCAGAAGGTGCAATTGACCCCGAGGCCCTCCGACATGTGGATCATCAGGCCGTAGGTCTTCTCGGCGTCCTGGATCGGCTTGCCCTTGGTGGTGGGAAGCGCCGTGGTCGCATTCACCCGGATGGCGTTGTTGTCGATGGTCTTGTCGGCGAGGTACTCGGTCAGCGTGTCGTAGGGCAGCGAGGCGAGGCCCACCGAGGCCTTGGCCAGATTCTGCCCGTTGTTGCGGGCGATGAAGCCGCCGGGGCGGTTCGGGCCGGGATCGGTGAACCAGACATGGGCCGGCACCGGCTGGCCGCGGTGGCAGGTGAAGCAGGTGACGCCCGTGCCCCCCACATGGTTGTCCTTCCAGCTTTCGTTGATGTGCTGGGTCATCTGCAGCATCCGGCGGGCGACCTTCTTCTGGTAGAGGCTGTCGTCGGCCATGTTCTCGGTGTTGTGGCAGTAGGTGCAGCCCTGTTCGGGACTGACCCATTCGGTCATCGAGACCATCAGGCGGTTGAACTCGTTGACGCTGACGTTCTTGAGAACCTGGACGTTTTCGTAGGTGGCGCCGGCGAGTTCCTCGCCGGGCTCGGCCGGGTCGGCCGGCGCCGGCGCGACATTGGCCGCCTTCGTCTCGGCCGCCCCGGCGCGGGTATGGATCTGGTCCATCGCCGTGCCGCGAAAGCCGCTTTGCTGAACCGCCAGGGGCGGCCGGTCCCAGTCGGTCAGGCCGACCATCGCGATGGTGAGGAAGAAGGCGATCGAGCCAGCGAGGACAGTGAAAAACGTCTTCATGGGACCGCCCCCGGCATGCTCAAGGGATCGACGACCGGCGCATAGACCTGCGGATAGGACGGGGCGACGCCGTGCTTGACCGCCCAGAGATACCAATTGTCGACCACCGTGCCGGTGAGCAGGATGCCGATGCCGCCGGTGAGGGTGGTCAGCACCGCGAACCACCAGGCCCAGCGGTGGACCGATTCCATCGTGGCGTTGAAGCCCATGGTCCAGCGCCAGAACAGGGCGGCGCGCTCGGTGGCGGTGCCGCGATCGACGATCTGGTCGATCTCGCGCTCGCCGCCGAAGCGGCTCACCGCCAGGATGGTCGCCCCATGCATCGCGAAGAGCAGCGTCGACCCGTAGAGGAAGACGATCGAGAGCATGTGGAACGGGTTGTAGAAGAGGTTGCCGTAGCGGAGCGAGAAGGCGGCGGTCCAGTCGAGATGCGGGAAGATGCCGAAGGGCACCGCCTCGCTCCACGACCCCATCAGGATCGGCCGGATGAAGCCGAGGACGAGGAACAGCCAGATCGCGGAGGCGAAGGCCCAGGGCACGTGGGTACCGAGGCCGAGCGCCCGGGCGCGGCGATAGAGCCGCACCCACCACAGCAGGATCGAGGCGGTGAGGAAGAAGCCGGCGATCAGCCACCATCCGCCCTCCTGCAGCGGCGGCAGAATTTTGAGCCCGTATTGCGGTCGCGGCGGCTCCAGGGCGAGCCAGGGCAATTGGCGCACGAACTGGACCGGGTCCCAGTTCACAGAGGCCCACATGTTGAGGCCGACGATCTCGAAGGCGATGAGGAAGCACACGCCCGAGAGGGCGCCGAGATAGCCGATATAGATCGGGCCGACCTGGGCGTTGCCGAACAGGCCGAACAGGTAACTGTGGAACGGCGTGCCCCAGCGCCGGTCGACATCGACGGGAACGCCGAGTTCCGGAATGGTGGAGCGGACTTGGACCTCGGTGAAGATGTTCTGATAGTAGGCCATGGTCGTCGTGCCCCGCTCAGCAGGTTTCGCAGGATTGGTCACCGGTTTCGCGTCGTGAATTCTGCGGCGCTCGTCAGCGCCAGACCGGGAGATTGAGCCACCAGCCCCACCATTCCGGCCAGCCACGGGTCCAGAACGGGCCGCTGATGATGATGCAGACCGCGCTCCAGAAGCCCGCCGAGAGGGCGAGGAACAGGCCGAGCCGGTGGATGCCGAGCGTGCCGATCGAGTAGCCGATCGTGTCGCGGAAGAAGGTGTCCTCGTGCTCGGGGGTCTTCACCACCTGGCCCTTGCCCGGATTGGTGGCGGAGAGGATCAGGGCGCCGTGCAGGGACAGGGCGAAGGTCGTCGTGAAGAAGAACGACACCGCCAGCATGTGCGCCGGATTGTAGTGGAAGTGCAGGTACTGGTAGCCGGTGTTCGAGACCCAATCGAGATGGGAGAGGATGCCGTAGGGGAAGCCGTGGCCCCAGGCGCCCATCAGGAACGGCCGGATCACCACCAGCGAGACATAGGCGAAGATCGCCACCGAGAAGGCGAAGGGCACGTGGTAGCCGATGCCGAGCTTGCGGCAGATCTCGACCTCGCGCAGGGCCCAGGAGACGAACGACCCGATGGCGCAGAAGGTGATGATCTGCCAGAGGCCGCCCTCCTTGAGGGGGGCGAGCGCCAGCCCGTATTTGAGGTCGGGCGGCGCGATGTTGATCTGCCAGATGTTCCAGGTCGGCCCGAGGGCCGCGCCGTAGACGATCAGCGCGGTGCCGAGCACCGAGAAGAACAAAGTGGTGACACCGAAGAACCCGACATAGAACGGCCCGACCCAGAAATCGAACAGGTCTCCGCCGAGCAGCGTGCCGCCGCGGACGCGGTATTTTCGTTCGAAACTCAGCATCGCCATCGCGAATACCTCCCGGCTTCACAGGTCACGATTCTTGATGGATGGGCGCATCCGTCAGGGTGCGCGTCGTCCCCCTCCCCCTTGTGGGGAAGGGGCCAGGGGTGGGGGTGGCGCCGCCAGCCTCCGCAGTAGGAAGGTCGCCCGACCACCCCCACCTCCAACTCCTCCCCACACCCATCTCGGGCTTGCCCGATATGGGCACCTGACATGCGGGTCTCGGGCGAGCCCGAGACCCGGAGGGGGAGGAGGGTGATCCCGGCCCGCCCGGTCAGGCGGGCATCGTCGGCAGGACCAGCGTCTGCGCATTGGCGGCGCGCGGGGCCTTGGGGCCTTCCAGCCAGTTGAACCGGTCGGTGCTGAGCAGGATGAAGTGGATCAGCAGCGCCAGGATGAACAGGAAGGTGAAGAGCGCCACCAGCGTGCGGCGCGGATCGAAGAGAAGCCAGACCTTGTGCATGGGTGCGATCCTCCTCAGGAGATCATCGAGACGAGGCCGTGCGCGGCGCTCGTGACGGTGTCGAGGGCGGCGTAGCCCTTGGGGCCGGGCAGCCACGGGCGCCACATCCAGACGAGGATATGCGCGACCACGGCGATGGCCGTGAAGATGATGAAGCTCGTCAGGAAGATCGCGTGGAACTCCTTGGCTTCGGGTTCGGTCAGCCCGGACAGGCTGCTCGCCTTCTCGATTCCACTGGACATGATGTGAGCCTCCGCTTTCGTCTGGCCGGGCGTGCTCCACGCGCGGCGGGTGAGGTCGCGGGGGCCGGCAGCGGCGCTCGCGACGGTCGTTCCCCCCTCGTCGGACGGGAGGTCGTTCGGGTTCCGGATCGGGCGGGCATCGGCCCGGGGCGATCCGGCCCCGGAAAGCGTCAGCCCATGAAGACGAAGGGGATCGCCGACTCGGCCATGGCCTTGGCCTCGCCGAAGACCGAGCGCCGGGCGATGAGTCCGTGGCCCGCCGGAGCCCGGGCCGGGACGAGGCGCTGGAGCGCCGCCGCCGCGAGGAAGAACGGGTAGGTCGCCACCAGGAGGAGGCGGAACTGCAGCGCGTGCCGCTGCAGGCGCGTCATCGGACGCGACGGGGCGGGACGCGAAAGGGACTGGCGGGACGGCATGGTCATCGACTGCATGGCGGAAATCTCCTGTCCACGATCCGCGGCGGTCGGCCTCGCGAGAAGGCCGGTCCTCGACGGAAACGGCGCCGCGCCGCTCCAGCCGGAAAGAGGGTGTGGGGCGGGGGCGCTCATGCCGCCGCTCCGAGGGTGAGGTCCGCATGCGCGCGCTCGACCTCGGCCGGGCCGACGCGGTCCTGCCCGGCATTCCGGGTCGCCCGTTCGGCGGCGTCGCGCAGGCGCTTGGCGACCGAGATCCGCACCAGCACCGGATGGGCCTCGACGAGGTCGTCGAGGAGGGTGCGGGCGGCCTCGTCCCAGGGCAGTTCGCGGTGGATCCGGGCCGGCGTCGCCTCGACCCGGTCCATGTCGCGGGCGAGCGGCAGGATGTGGAAGAGCATGTCGAACAGGGCGTTGCAGACCTCCTGGATGAGGTAGGTCGCGCCCGAGAAGCCCATAAACGGCGTGCCGGTATGGCGGCGGATGATGGCGCCGGGGAAGGAGGCCGGCACGAACACCGCCCGCGATCCGCATTCGGCCGCGTACATGCGCTCGTTGAACGAGCCGAACAGGACGAGGGGCGGGTTGGCCTTGATCGCGTCCCGCACCGCCGCGTTGTCGGTCTTGGCGCCGGGCCGGCGCGAGATCGCGAAGGTGCAGGGAAGCCCCATCTCGTCTTCGAGGAAGCGGCGGACGCCCCGCGCATAGGTGTCGGAGGCGACGATGCCGAAGCTCGCGGTGCCGAAGAAGTCCTGGGTCACGGAGCGCCACAGGTCCCAGACCGGCTTGATCGTGGTGTGGCGCTCGCGCTCGATGAAGGGCTCCGGATCGAGGCCGAGGATCTCGCCGAGCTTGCGCAGGAACCGGGTGGTGGCGTGAAGCCCGATCGGCGCCTGCAGGTAGGGCCGCTCGAGGGCTTCGCAGAGCAGGCGGCCGAACTCGCGGTAGAGGCAGATATTGGCATCCGCGTTCACGAGTTTCGGCACGTCGGCGAGATGCGAGCCGAGCGGAAAGGCGAGGTTCACCTCGGCCCCGATCCCCTCCACGAGGCGGCGGATCTCGGCGAGATCCGAGGGCATGTTGAAGGTGCCGTAGGCCGGGCCGATGATGTTGACGCGGGGGCGCTCCCCCTCCTTGCGGGGAGGCCGGGCCGGGATGCCCTTCTTGGCGAATTTCCGTGTTCCGTATTCCTGCCAGAGCCAGGACATCGCCCGGTCGGCGGTCTGCCACTGGTCCTCGTCGATGGTGCGCGGCAGGAAGCGCTGGAGGTTGGTGCCCTCCGGGGTCACGCCGCCGCCGATCATCTCGGCGATGGAGCCGGTGACGACCACGCTCGGCATGCCCGGATCGAGGGTGGCATGGGCCCGCTTCATCGCGGCCTCGGTGCCGTGGCGGCCGAGTTCCTCCTCGGCGAGGCCGGTGACCACGATGGGCAATTCGTGCGGCGGCAGCGCGTCGGTGTAGTGGAGCACCGAGGTGACCGGCAGGTTCTCGCAGCCGACGGGACCGTCGATGACGACCTGCAAACCCTTAATGGCGGTGAAGACGTAGACGGCGCCCCAATAGCCGCCGGCCCGGTCGTGATCGAGGACGAGCATCAGGCCATCTCCCCGATCGGGTTATGGGAGGGTTTTCCGCGCGTCGCCGAGGCGACGTTCTGGCGGATTGTCGGCACGTCTTCCCAGATCCCGGCGGCATGGCCCTCGCCGACCCCGTCGAAGAAGTCCCGCATGGCGTCGAACCGGTGGCGGTTGCCGAGCGCCGTGTTGATGACCTTGGCGAGCGACCCGGCGCCGGCGACGCCCATGAGCGGGCGGGCCGAGATCAGGTTGGTGAAGTAGAGGGCGGGGATCGCCCGCTCCTTGGCCGCCTGCACCACCGGCGTGGTGCCGATGGCGAGGTCCGGGCGGAACTCGCGCATGGCGGAGAGGTCGTCCTCCAGCGAGGCGCGGAAGCGCACCATGACGCCGCGTGATTCCAGCCAGTCGCGGTCGGCCTCCGAATAGGGCGTGCGCGGGCAGGCGGTGCCGACGTAGCGCAGGTCCGCGCCGCTCTCGACGAGGAGCCGGCCCACCAGCAGTTCAGACCCCTCGTAGCCCGAGAGCGTGATCCGGCCCTTGATCGGCGCGGCGGCCAGCGCCCCCTGGATCATCGGCAGGAGCCGGTTCTTGGCGGCCTCCACAATGACGCGCGGTACGGCGCAGGCCTCGCCGATCCGGTCGAGCCAATCGGCGGTGCCGTCATGGCCGACGGGGGCGGAGCCGACGATGGGGCGGCCGGCGAGTTCGAATTCGCGGATCGAGGCGGTGTAGAACGGGTGGATCGCCGCCACCGCCGCGCAGTCGAGGGCCGCGTAGAGTTCGCGCCATTCGCGGGTCGGCACCACGGGGCCGGCGCTGAGGCCGAGGGGCTCGAGCAGGCCGCCGATCACCACCGGGTCGGCCGGGAACATCTCGCCGAGCAGCGTCACGCTGGGGCGCTCGGAGCGGCCGAGGCGCGGGGCCTGGACCGGGCCCTGCTCGGCCTCGGCCCGGGCGAATTTCAGCATGGCCCCGGCCAGCACGTCCTTGGCTTCCGCATGGGTCGGCACGCCGAAGCCCGGCACGTCGATGCCGATGATGCGGACCCCGTCGATCTCTTTCGGGAGAAGACGCAGCGGCACGCCGGAGGCGGTGGGGACGCAGAGGTTGATGACGACGACCGCGTCGTAATCGGCGGGTCTCGCTGTCTCGAACACCGCCTCGCGGATATCCTCGAACAGCTTGCCGGTGACGAGGGTTTCGGAATTGAAGGGCACGTAGCCGACGCTGCGCTTGGCCCCGTAGAAATGCGAGGTGAAGGTGAGCCCGTAGACGCAGCAGGCCGAGCCCGACAGGATTGTCGCCGTGCGCCGCATGCGCAGGCCGACGCGCAAGCTGCCAAAGGCCGGGCACATGCTCTGGGGCTGGTCGTGCGGCCCCTGCGGGTAGTCCTTTCGGAGTTGCTCCAGCGTCTCCGACATCCCGGCGGCTTCGGCGGCCGCCCGCATCGCGTCCTTGCCGGAATGGCAGCCGAGCCCGTCGGTCTTGGTGGCGGCGAGGTTCACCGCCTCCGCAGGCAGCGCGGCGGGAGCCAGGGTCGAGGCGGGGCGCTCCTTGCGGGCGCGCAGATCGGCGATGTCGAGGGAGACGGCCATGCGCGTCAGACCTCGTCGTAGACGACTTCGAGGGACGGCTTCACGACCAGGGCCGTGCCGCACATATCCTCGAAGGTGGCGGGGACCAGGGTGACGCCGCGGCCCACGGCCTCGCCCTTGAACAGGCCGAGCAACCCGTCCTGGGAGAGCGGCGTCGGGTGGTTGGCCGCGGCGTCGTGGACGTTCTGGGCCAGATCCGCGAAGAGCGAGCCCCATCGGCTCTCGGGCCGGCCGATGATTTCGTAATTCGCGCTCTTCTTGCGGATATCGTCATCGGCCGGGATCGAGGCCAGGACCGGGATGCCAACGGCGGCGGCGAAGGCCTGGGCCTCGCCGGTGCCGTCGTCCTTGTTGATGACGAGGCCGCCCACACCCACGTTGCCGCCGAGCTTGCGGAAGTATTCCACCGCCGAGCAGACGTTGTTGGCCACATACAACGATTGAAGATCGTTCGAGCCGACGACGATGACCTTCTGGCACATGTCGCGGGCGATCGGCAGGCCGAAGCCGCCGCAGACCACGTCGCCGAGGAAGTCGAGCAGGACGTAGTCGAAGCCCCATTCGTGGAAGCCGAGCTTCTCCAGCAGTTCGAAACCGTGGATGATGCCGCGCCCGCCGCAGCCGCGCCCGACTTCCGGGCCGCCGAGCTCCATGGCGTAGACGCCGTCGCGCTTGAAGCAGACATCGCCGATGGCGACCTGCTCGCCGGCGAGTTTCTTCTTGGTGGAGGTCTCGATGATGGTCGGGCAGGCGCGGCCGCCGAACAGGAGCGAGGTGGTGTCGCTCTTCGGGTCGCAGCCGATGAGCAGGACCTTCTTGCCCTGCTGGGCCATCATGTAGCTGAGATTGGCCAGCGTGAACGACTTGCCGATGCCGCCCTTGCCGTAGATCGCGATGATCTGCGTCTCCTTGGTGGCGGAGACGGGGGCCGCATCCGGCTCGATGGCGGCTTCGGCGCACAGGAGTGCGGCTCCGTTCAGCTGCATGTTCATGAAGCGGCTCTCCAATCGAGGATCATCTTCAGGCATTCGGGCTCACCGAACGCCGTGCGATAGGCAGACGGCGCGTGCGCCGCCGTTTCGCGATGGGTGATCAGCCCGTCGAGGGAGAGACGCCCCCCTTCGATCAGGGTCAGAACCGCGGCGAGATCGTCCGGCCGCCACTGGGCGGCGACGCGGATGCGGGCCTCGCGCAGGAAGGCGGGCGGGAAGGCGAAGGAGAGCGGCGCCTCGTAGAAACCGGCGAGCACGATCTCGCCGCCGGGCCTGAGCCGCCCGATCAGCGTGTCGAGGATCGCGGCGTCGCCGCTGACATCGGTGATGGAGCCGTAATCGCGGGTCTCGTCCGCATCGGGATGCAGGACCTCGTAGCCCTGCGCGCCCGTGGCCCGCACCGCGTTCGTTTCCCACACCACCGGCTCGCCGCCGGCGATCCGTGTGAGGCGGGCGAGAAGCCGCCCGAGCACCCCGTGACCGACGATGAGCGAGCGGCCTTCGGGACGCGCGTGGAGTGCATGGTAGGCGGTGGCCGCGAGGGCGATCAGGATTCCGTGTTCGCGCAGATCCGCATCGATGGGAACGAGGCGCGCGCCTTCGCTCACCAGGCGCGAGGCCGCGCCGCCGAACAGGCCGCGCACCGGGCCGAAGCAGCGGGCGCCGGGCACGAAGACCCGCTGCCCGACGGCGAGGCCGGAGGCGGGGCCGGCTTCCACCACCTCTCCCACCGATTCGTAGCCGGGGACCAGCGGATAGCCCATGCCAGGAAAGGGCGGCATCCGGCCCGTCCAGAGCAGGCGCTCGGTGCCGGTGCTGATGCCGCTCCACAAGGTCTCGACCACCGCGTCGGCCGGGCCCGGAGCATCCAGGGCGAGTTCGGCGAGCGACAGCTGTTCGGGGCGTTCGAAGAGGACGGCGAGCGCGTGCATTGTGGTCGACCCTCCCCTGTTTCTTGCCTCGACCCGATGGAGACGGGTTCAGACCATGTTCGATGTGTCATCCTAGATTGACACTTTTATTCGTCAAGTCTTACTTACGCTGCAGCGTGTCAATTCGTCTGGACACCAGCAGGCGGGTCAGGAGCGTGCGCCGCGTCGGGATCTCGCGGCACTCGCGAAATCCGGCCTCGTGGAGAAGCGCGGTCAGCTCGGCGGGGCGGCGGCAGCGGCCGCTTCCCATCGCCAGCAGGTAGAAGCCGAAATAGGCGTCGGTGACCGGCTCGGCCCCCGCCGTCCCGGCCATCGGCTCGGCGATCAGGAGCGTGCCGCCATCGCCGAGCGCGTCGTAGGCGGCGCGCAGGAGCAGGCGGACGGTGTCGTCGTCATGGTCGTGGACGACCCGGACGAGGGAGATGGCGTCGGCGCCCTTCGGCAGGGGCGCGGTGCGGAAACTGCCGCCCTGGGCTTCGGCGCGGTGGGACAGGCCCTCGGCCGCGAAACGCTCCGTGGCGCGGGCGGCCACCGCCGGCAGGTCGAACAGCCGGACGGCGAGGCCGGGCGTCGCCCGCATGACCGTGCGGAGGAAAGCCCCCTCGCCGCCCCCCACATCCATCAGCAGGCGGTGCCGGTGCATCGGATAGGCATCGAGGATGTCCTCGGCGATGAGGGATTGGGAGGCGGCCATGAGGGTCGAGTAGTCCGCCACCGCCTCGGCCGGGATCGCCGTGTCGCCGGCCGCGCCCGCATAGGGCCAGTAGGCGGCGAGGCGGCTCGTGCCCCCCTCCTCGCGCAGGAGCGCCACCGGGTCACGCAGATCCTCGTAGAGGAGCGCGTGGTGCTCGATCATCGCGGCGATGGACGGGTTGCCGATCAGCGCCGCGCCGAGATCGGCCAGGGCGAAGCGCCCGTCGGGCAGGCGCCGCAGCAGGTGGAGCGAGGCGGCGGCGTCCAGCAGGCGAAGCGCCCGTTCCGGCCGCAGGCAGGTCCGCTCGGCCAGGGCCTCGAGCCCGAGCGGGCCGGGGGCGAGGATGGCGAACAGGTCGAGCCTGATGCAGGCGAACAGGGTCTGCGAATAGACGAAGCCGGCGCAGAGATCGAACAGCGCGCGGGTGTTGCGCCGCGCGATCCCCCGCGTGAGGGGGAAGGCGGCGGCCCAGCGCTGGAAGGCCGGATTGGCGATGGTGCGGTTGCGGAAGGCGAGCCAGCGCTCGCGCAAAGGCAGGGCGCGCTGTCGCCCTCCCCCCTCTGCGGGGGAGGGTGGCCCTCGCGTCAGCGAGGGTCGGGAGAGGGGAGCGCCATCTCCGGAGAGGTCGCCCCCTCTCCCGCCTGCTCCGCAGGCACCCTCCCCCGCAGAGGGGGGAGGGTTCATGATCGGCGTTGCGTCAGGCGCGGAATCGGCCCGCAACATCGGGGCAAGCCCCGCTCACGCCAATTCCCGCGCGAGGCTCGCCGGCAGGAACAGGCGCGTCTGCGCCTCGATCTCGGCGCGGAGTTCGTCGGCGCCGGGGCAGGCGGGGATCACCTCCACGGCTTCCCGCACGAGGCGCTTGAGCCGCGAGAGCGCCCCGGCCATGCCGAGCAGGGCGGCGGCGTTGGGCCGGCCCAACGTGGCGTCGCGGCCCACCGGCTTGCCGACCTCCTCCTGGCGGCAGGCGACGTCGCGCAGGTCGTCGGCGACCTGATAGGCCTCGCCGAGGCATTCCCCAAGGAGCCGCCACGGCAGCGCCTGTGCGCCTGCCGCCGCCGCGCCGGTGACGGTGGCCGCCGCAAACAGCGCGCCGGTCTTGGCCTGCTGGTACTCGGTGAGCCCCACATGCCGCTCCGATTCCCAGGCCTGCCCGGCGGCGATGCCATTGGGTGATCCCGCCGCGCGGGCGACGAGGCCGACGAGGGCGGCGAGCCGGGCCGGCGAGCGCGCAGCACCCCGCGCCAGGGTCTCGAAGGCCGAGACGATGAGCGCATCCCCGGTCAGCACCGCCAGGGGCTCGCCGAAGGCGGCATGGACCGAGGGTTTCTGCCGCCGCATCGGCGCATCGTCGAAACAGGGCAGGTCGTCATGGACCAGGGAGGCGCAGTGGAGGAGTTCGATCGCCGCCGCCGCCGCGTCGGAGGCCGCCGGATCGTCGTCGCCGCAGGCTTTCGCCACCGAGAGGCAGAGGCGCGGGCGGATGCGGTGGCCGCCGGGAAAGACCGCGTAGCGGATGGCTTCCGCCAGGAGCGGCGGCGCGCCGGGCGCCTCCGCATGGGCGACGGCAGCGTCGAGAGCCTGCTCGATCCGACGGTTGGCATCCATGGCGCCACTCCCTGGTGTCTTTTCGTATTGCCATTGCAAAGTGTCAGATATTATTGACATTCGTCAAGGCAGAAACAGGTGACACAGTGGCGGCGCAGCGGGTTGCGGTGATCGGAGCGGGAATCGGCGGGCTGGTGGCGGCCCTGCGCCTCGCCCATGCGGGGCTCGACGTCACCGTGCTGGAGCGCGCGACCGCGCCCGGTGGCAAGATGCGCAGCGTCGCGGCGGACGGGGCACGGGTGGAGGCCGGCCCCACCGTCTTCACCATGCGCTGGGTCTTCGAGGAGATCTTTTCGGAGTGCGGCGCCGACCTGTCGGATCGCGTGAGGCTGAGCCCGGCCTCCATCCTCGCCCGCCATGCCTGGGGGGCGGACCAGCGCCTCGACCTGTTCGCCGATCCCGAGGAATCGGCGGCGACGATCCGCGCCTTTGCCGGCCCCCGCGAGGAGGACGGCTATCGCCGCTTCCGTGCCCGCGCGGCGGAGGTCTACGGCACGCTGGAAGGGCCGTTCATCCGGGGCGAGCGGCCGAGCCCGGTCGATCTCGGCCGCCGCGTCGGCCTGTCGGGGCTCGGCGGCTTGCTGCGCATCCAGCCCTTCACCACCCTGTGGGGGGCGCTGGGCGAATACTTTCGCGATCCGCGCCTGCGCCAGTTGTTCGGGCGCTACGCCACCTATTGCGGCTCCTCGCCCTTCGAGGCCCCGGCGACGCTGATGCTGGTGGCGCATGTGGAGAGCCAGGGCGTCTGGCATGTGGAGGGCGGTCTCAGTCGCCTCGCCGCGATCATGGCCGAACTGGCGCAGGAGAACGGCGCCCGCATCCGCTATCGCGCCGAGGTGGCCGCCATCGCGGTGGAGAACGGGCGCGGCATCGTCGGTGTCGACCTCGCCGATGGCGAGCGGATCGCGGCCGATCTCGTGGTGGCCAATGCCGATGCGGCGGCCCTCGGCGCGGGCCTGTTCGGCGTGCGTGCGGCGCGGGCCGTGGAGGCGGTGCCGCCGAAAGCCCGCTCCCTCTCGGCGGTGACGCTCTGCGCGAAGGCCCGAACCTCGGGCTTCCCGCTGGTGCGGCACAACGTGTTCTTTTCGGGCAATTACGCCGCCGAGTTCGCGGAGCTCCGCGCCGGCCGGCTTCCCGATGATCCCACAATCTATGTCTGCGCGCAGGACCGCGCCGACGACGATTCGGCCCTCGACCGACCCGAGCGCCTGCTTTGCCTCGTCAACGCCCCGGCCCTCGGCCGGGAGCGCCCCCTCGCCCCTACGGAGATCGCCACATGCGAGACCAACCTACGTCGCAAGCTGACGGAATGCGGGCTGACGATCGAGGCGACGCCCGGGACGGTGATTACCGATCCGGCGGGGTTCGAGCGGCTGTTTCCGGCGACGGGGGGCGCCCTCTACGGCCGGGCCTCGCACGGCTGGATGGCCTCGTTCAAGCGTCCGGGCGCCAGGACGGCGCTGCCGGGGCTGTATCTCGCGGGGGGCAGCGTCCATCCGGGGCCGGGGGTGCCGATGGCGGCGCAATCGGGGCGGATCGCGGCGGACAGCCTGCTGGCCGATCTCGCCGCGAAGGGCCGCGCTTCGACACGCCGGTGGTCCGGGACGGTTACGTCTGGTGGTATGTCGACGCCCTGAGCGAGGACGGGCGCCAGGGGCTCACGATCATCGCCTTCATCGGCAGCGTGTTCTCGCCCTATTACGCCCTGGACCTCAGCCGCGACCCGTTCAACCACTGCACCATGAACGTCGTGCTCTACGGGGAGCGCGCCAACCGCTTCTGCATGACCGAGCGCGGCCGGGACGCCCTGAGCCGGGACGCGTCGCAGATCCGGATCGGCCCGAGCGGTCTCGCCTGGGACGGGACCACCCTCACCATCACCCTCGACGAGGTGACGGCGCCGATCCCCTCGCGGGTGCGCGGCACGATCCGCCTGCGCCCCAACGGCTTCACGCGGGACACCTTCACCCTCGACGCGGAGGGCCGGCACCGCTGGTGGCCGATGGCGCCCTCCTCCCCCGTAGAGGTGACCCTCGACGCCCCGAGCCTGACCTGGCGCGGCACCGCCTATTTCGACACCAACCATGGTGACACCGCCCTCGGCCGGGATTTTCGCGACTGGACCTGGTGCCGGGCCGATCTGAAGGACGGGTCGGCGATCCTCTACGACGTGCGCCGCCGCGACGGCAGCACCCAGAACCTGTCCCTGCGCTTTGCCGCCGACGGTACCCGCCGCGACATCCGCCCGCCGCTCCCCGCCGCTTTGCCGCCGACGCGGTTCTGGCGCATGCCCCGCGCCACCCGCAGCGACGACGGGGCGTCCACGGTGGTCCGCACCTTCGAGGACACCCCGTTCTACGCCCGCTCGCTCCTCGCCTCGACCCTCGACGGCGAACCCGTACGCCCGGTCCACGAGAGCCTGTCCCTCGACCGATTCCGCAACCCGCTGGTGCAGTTCATGCTGCCGTTCCGGATGCCGCGGCGGGCGGGGTGATGGGGGGCTGTGACGCTTCTGCGGCGTGTTGGCCTCAAAATGCGAAGCTCACTCTTCAGCGGGATCGACTTTCGAACCTACGGAATGCAAATGTTCGCTTCGAAACCGCGAGGGTAGCCATGAAACAGAAAAATCGAGTTGAGTGATGTCCGCATTGCTCATTGCGGCAAACCCATCTCTTGATGGCTCGTGGTGAAAATCTGACGCTTGGTACCCGCCCCGAAACGTCTGTATCGGGTGGATACCAGACATGCCTGTGTCAGAGGCTCAAAGTGATGCACTCGGACGTGCTGCACTTCATGCCGCCGATCAGCGGCGCATTCCGCCAGTATTTCACCGTTCCGATACCGCAGATGGGACATGGCGCTTGGGAGGCGAACGGTTGACGATCCCGCTCCCGCTCGAAAGCCTTTATCAAGTCGTAAGCTGGTGCCATCGCCTTCTCGACGCGATCGCCAAACCCTGGATGGGGCTCGCCTGAGTGGTTCGATAGTTCGGCCTTGAGGTCGTCCCAGAGGGCTTTCGCATCGGTCGTCATTTTTCACTCATAGCGCATGGCTACTCTGGGTCGGGAGCCGACCCAGAGTAGGGGTTCCATCCGTTAGACGTCTACCGCTGTCTACCCAATTCACCAGTGTGCCGTGCGATAGCATCGGAACGGTACTCTGTCGGATCTTCCCCGCTCCTTAAAGAGCCGGACCTTGCTTTGAGCCCTTTCGGATGAAATGCTGAATAAGATTATAAATCTTGGGTGTCTTCTGGGATGTGCCGTTCGGCCAGGGTAACGCTCTCGGCGTTGCGCTCGCCAACGATCGTAATCAGGGCGGCCATCGCTCTGGAGTAGGGTAATAATGACTTGGCGTTCGAGGCTTTCGTTGGCCTTTAGGTGGGCCTATTTGTAGCCGATAAAGCCTATTTAATCGGATTTATAAGCGGATTGTCATGCCAAAATAGATGATCCAATCAGATCTCCTCATCCTGAGGTGCCCTTTGCTCAAGCAAAGGGCCTCGAAGGAGGGCTCCAGTGGTCGCGCGATCCCTGGAGCCCTCCTTCGAGGCCGCTACGCGGCACCTCAGGATGAGGTAAGGTCTTGGAAAAATACATCAAACAGGCTCTGAGGGAGAACCGAGCCGCCGAGATACGCGCCCTTCCGGCCAACCCCACTCCACTCCCCCTCCTAACCTCCATCGAACCGCACCCGCGCCGCCTCGATCTCCGCATGGCTCCGTTCCGCCCAGCGGACGAGGGCCGCCAGGGGCTCCATGAGCGTGCAGCCGAGATCGGTCAGGCGGTAATCCACGCTGGGCGGCTTGGTCGGGTAGACCGTGCGGGCGATGTAGCCGTCGCGTTCGAGGTCGCGCAGGGTCTGGGTCAGCATGCGTTTCGAGAGGTCGGGGATCAGCCGGAGGATCGCGCTGAACCGGTGCGGGCCGCCGGCCAGCGCGGTGAGGATCAGGATCGACCACTTGTCGCCGGTCCGGTCCAGCACGTTGCGGACGGGACAGCGGGAGGCCTCGAACGCCCTCGTCCGCCAGCCCGCGAAGGTCCGCGCCAATTCGGCCTGAGCCGGTGCGGGGGCGGTTCCCTCGGCGTCACCTTGTCCCAAAATCCTGCCTCCTTCACAGCCGATGCGGTCTCACTTAGTTCCCTTGTACCGAAAGTGAACCCTGGGTAAGACCGCCATGTCCGACACCACTCATCCGACGATCTTCGTCACCGGCGCCTCCGGTCACTTGGGGCGCCTCGTCATCGCGGCTCTGCTGGAACGGGTGCCGGCCGGCGCCGTCGTCGCCGGTGTGCGATCCCTGGAGAGCGAGGCCGCCCAGGCCCTGCGAGACCGGGGCGTCGCAGTGCGGGTGGCCGATTATGCGCGGCCCGAGACCCTGGCCGAGGCCTTCCGGGGCATCGAGCGCCTGCTGCTGATCTCATCGAGCGAAATCGGCCGGCGCGTCGCTCAGCACGAGACCGTCATCGCGGCGGCGACGGCGGCCGGGATCGGGCGGCTCGTCTATACCAGCCTCCTGCATGCCGACACCTCGCCGCTCAGCCTCGCCGGGGAGCACCGCGCCACGGAGGCCGCCATCGCGGGCTCGAGTCTGTCGGCGACGATCCTGCGGAACGGCTGGTACACCGAGAACTACACCGCTTCGATCCCCGGCGCGCTCGCCGGCGGCGCGTTCCTCGGCAGCGCCGGTGATGGCCGGATCGCCTCGGCCGCGCGGGCCGATTTCGCCGCTGCCGCCGCCCTCGTGCTGACCGGCGACGGCCATGAGGGGCGAACCTACGAACTGGCGGGGGACGAGGCCTATACCCTGGCCGATCTCGCCGCCGAACTCTCGCGCCAGACGGGCCGCGACATCCCCTACAGGAACCTGCCGCAGTCGGACTATGCGGCGCTGCTCAAGGGCTTCGGCCTGCCGGACGTCCTGGCCGATTCCCTCGCCGCGTGGGATGTGGACGCCGCTCACGGCGCCCTGTTCGACGAGGGCCGCCAACTCTCGACGCTCATCGGCCGCCCGACGACGCCATTGTCCAGCAGCATCGCCGCCGCGCTGGGGTGAGGCTGGCGCATCGGATCATGCCGTCTCCGGACGATCCATGCGGTCTCGGGCCAGCGCGGGTTTCTCTCCTAGTGGTGAAAATCCGACGTTTGGTACCCGCTGCCGGGGCTGCTTTCGACCCATGTCGGGCACTCTGAAAAGCGCCGAGGCTTCCCAAAAGCGGTCATAATCAGGTCGCCTTACAAGGTCGGCTCAGGTAGTAAGGAGGGCTACTCGTGCTGCCGCTTAGCGGCCAATCGGTCGAGGGCCGCCCCGTCAAGCTCGTAGTACACCTTGTCGGACCCGTTTGCGCCCAACCCGTCGTAGAGCGCCCGCGCCGCTGTGTTCTCGGCTGAAGTGGACCATTCAATCCTTGTGCTGCCTGCGGCTTTCGTGGTGCTTGCAACCTCGGCCATCAATGCCTGAGCAACACCGAGTCGACGTGCGGAACGGGCTACATAAATCTGCTGGACGTAGGTAAATGCGAGCAGACCACGAACGGGGTAAAGCGACGTGAAGGTGGCGAAGCCGAGCAGTCGGGCATCATCGTGCGCAACAACTATGTTTACCTTCTGAGCTTGCCGGATGACGTCCTCGGTGATTACCAAATCAGGATCGATTGTAGCCCCGTAAAAGCCGGCCATCTCAATCATTAGGTTAGCCAGCGGCTGGGCATCTTCCCGCTGGAAGCTACGCACCAGAACCATCATTCGACCCCGCTGTAATGAACTTCTCCGGCTTCGGTACACCGCTCATGCCGCACGGGCCATCGAGAGGCGGCTGCGCCGGATCGGAAACGGGCGTGACAGCGATGTCCGCTGCCACGTGCGGGCACTCAGAAAAAGACGGGCACAAATCCATCAATCTCGGACGTTAGGGATGGGTACCATCCGTCAGATCTGGACCACTAGGAGGAGAGGGACAGGGTGAGGTATGTGAGCTTTCCGGAGAGGGGTCCCACCTCACCCCAGCCCTCTCCTTCCAAGAGAGGGAGCCCGTCGCGCCTCGAGTCGAAACCTCTTGGAGAGAGCGAACGGCCGTCGAGTGGATGTGTGAATCCGGTAGCCCCAAAGGGGAGAGGAACGCGGTCAGCCGGCGGGATCGTCCGGCGGGCGGCGGGCGGCGTCGTCTCGGTCCTTGGCGATGCTGCGCCGGACGACGATGAGCTGCCACAGGGCCAGCCCCAGCGCGAGGGCGAAGACGAGGCCGATGTCGAAGGCGGCGAAGAGCCGGTCGCTCACGAGGGGGCGGGCGCGCGGCCGAGCGCCTCACGCTCGCGCAGGGTCTCCACCAGGTCGAGCACCTGCGCCACCTGCGCCGGTACGTTCCACCAGGGTGGGATCTGCGGGGCCATCGATGGAAGCGCGGCCACCGCCTCGATCAGGAACAGGATTTCCGGCAGCGGTGTTTCGCGCAAGGCCGCCCTGTCATCCGTCGAGACCAGGGCGCGGGCGAGGAGCGCGAGCTTCCGGCGCCCGTCCACGCGGGCGCGGCGGGAGACCGAATCGTAGCCGGCCCGCTCCACCTCGCGGCCGATCTCGGCATAGATCAGCCGCGCCGCGCGGATCGCCGGACGGCAGGCGGGGGGCAGGCCGGCGATGCCGGATTCCGAGCGCGCGTAGAGAAGCTCCGCCGCCGCCAGCAGGCGCGCTATGATCCCGCCGAGGGCGGGCGTGAAGGCGGGGGCGCGCAGGAACGCGTCCGGGTCGATCCCTGCCTCCCTCAGCCAGGATCGCGGCAGGTAGAGCCGGCCTGCCCGCGCGTCCTCGCCGACGTCGCGGGCGATATTGGTGAATTGCATGGCGATGCCGAGGTCGCAGGCGCGGGCGAGCACGTCGGGGTCGCGCACGCCCATGACCAGGGTCATCATCGCGCCGACCGAGGCGGCGACCCGCGCCGCATAGGCGGTGAGGTCGCCAAGCGTCTCGTAGCGGCGGCCGTTTGCGTCCCAGGCGAGGCCCTCGATCAAAGCGGCGGGCAGCGCCTGGGGAATGGCGTGGTCGGAGACGATGTCGGCCAGTGCCCGGTCCGCCGGGGCGTCGCAGGGGCGTCCGTCATAGGCCCGGTCGAGGCGCATCCGCAGCCGCGCCACGGCTGGGCGGCGGCCGCTCGCGGCCACGTCGTCCACCGCGTCGTCGGAGAGGCGGCAGAAGGCGTAGAGCCCGTAGGCCGGCCGGCGGATGGAGGGCGGCAGCAGGGCGGAGGCGGCAAAGAAGCTGCGCGACCCGGTGCGGATCGCCGCCCGGCACGCGGCATGGTCGGCCGCATCCGCATGGGGGATCGCCCAGAGGGGCGGCCGGGAATAGTCAAGCCGAGACAAGTCAGGCGAAGACGCGCGCATCCGGCACCACGGTATCGAGAATTCGGGCGGAGGAGAGGACGCCGGGCAGGCCGGCGCCGGGATGGGTGCCGGCTCCCACGAGGTAGAGCCGCGCCACGTCCTCGGAGGCGTTGTGGGGCCGGAACCAGGCCGATTGCGTCAGCACCGGTTCGAGGCCGAAGCCCGAGCCGCGAAAGCTCAGTAAATCGGCCGCGAAATCCCCCGGATGCGTCACCTTCGAGGTGACGATGCTCTCCGACAGGCCCGGCATCACGGTGGCGTCGAGATGCTGCTCGATGGCGCGGCGATAGGGCTCCGCCTCCACCGCCCAATCCTGGCCGCCGGCGAGGTTGGGCACCGGGGAGAGCACATAGAACGCATCGCAGCCGGGCGGCGCCAGCAGCGGATCGGTGGCGGTGGGGCGGTGCAGGTAGAGGCTGAAATCCTTCGATAGGACCTTCCGCCGGAAGATGTCGTCGATGAGCCCGCGATAGCGCGGCCCCATCAGGATGGTGTGGTGGGCGATGTCTGGGAAGGTCCGGTTCGTGCCGAAATACCAGACGAACAGGCCCATGGAGGAATGCGACCGGTCGAGCCGGCGGTCGGTCCAGCGCCGCCTCACGCCCTCGGGCAGGAGGGTGCGGTGGGTGAAGGCGGAATCTGCGTTGGAGACGACGATGTCGGCGGCGATGCGCTCGCCCGAAGCCAGGGCGACCCCGGTGGCGGCCCCGTTCTCCACCAGGATGCGCGAGACCTCCGCGCCGCAGCGGAGCGACCCGCCCTGCCCCCGGATCAGCCCGGCCAGCCCGTCCACCAGGCGACCGGTGCCGCCGAGCGCGAAATGCACGCCCCAGCGCCGTTCGAGATGGGCGATGAGGCAGTAGATCGCGCTCGCCCGGAACGGGCTGCCGCCGATGAGGAGCGGGTGGAAGCTGAAGATCGTCCGCAGGCGCTCGTCGCGGATGTAACTCGCTACCACGTCGTAGACGCTGCGGTGTCCGCCGAGACGCACCAGATCGGGCATGATCCGCAGCATGTCCGAGACCGACGTGAAAGGCACGTGGCCGAGCCGCTCGAACCCGACCTCGCAGATCGCCCGCGAGCGCTCCATGAAGCGTTCGTAGCCGGCGACGTCCCCGGGCGAGAACCGCGCGACCTCGGTGCGCATGGCGTCGAGATCGCCGCTGTAATCGAAGGTCGCGCCGTCCTCGAAGCGGATGCGGTAGAACGGCAGCATCGGCGCGAGGACGACGTCGTCCTCCATGCGCCGCCCGCACAGGGTCCAGAGTTCCTCGAACAGGAAAGGCGCGGTGACGATGGTCGGCCCGGCATCGAAGGTGAAGCCGTCCTGGCGATGCACCCGCGCCCGCCCGCCGGGCTGGTCCAGCCGCTCCAGCACCGTGACCCGGTAGCCCCGCGCCCCGAGGCGGATGGCGGCGGCGAGCCCTCCGAAGCCGCTGCCGATCACCACCGCGTGGGGGCGTCTGGCCGGCCGGGTCGAGGACATCGGCACATCGCTGAGTGTCAACATAAGGTGACACTATCAGGCGAAAAATCACGGACGCAAGCGCTGATTCACTAGCTGAGTGTGATCGCCCCCGACGGACCAGGGCCGGCGGCTGTCAGATGACACGCGCGCGGGGACCGAGGGGCATCGCCCCCCGGTCCCACGACGCGTCGCGTGCGTCCTAGCCGCGGCCGCCGTGGCTCGCTTCGCCGCCCTTCTTGCCCGCTTCCGAGGCGCGCTGAGGATCGTTGGCGAAGTTGCCGCCGCTCTGCTGGCCGCCCTTCGAGCCTGCTTCCGAGGCCCGCTGGGGGTCGTTGGCGAAGTTGCCGCCGCTGGCCTGACCGCCCTTCGAGCCGGCCTCCGAGGCGCGCTCACGATCCTCGGCGAAGTTGCCCGAACCGCCGCGATGCTCCGACTTGCCCTGCGTGTCGTTGGATTGAGACATGCTGTCCTCCGTTACGTTGGGGGGTGGACCCGATCAACCAGCAACCGAAAGCATGGTTCCGAGAAAGGCGGGATTAAAAAGCCATTATACAAGGATAGGGTGCGGTTTAACCCAGGTTTTTAACCTGGCTTATGCCTATGTTTGTTTCGAGAAAGGGTCGCTATAGCCTGGCTGGGCTCTACGTTTGGTTGAAGGCGGAGGGTGAACCGCGCGGCCTCGCGGAGGTTGACCCGGCTTGGACGAGGCATTCCGCGAGGCTTTCGAGAAAGGTCGGCCATGAACGGACACAGGCGAAACCGCTCGGCGATTCCCCGGGAGCGTGCGCCGGACAGCACCCTGTCGCTGCTCGCGGAAGGCTATGCCTTCATCCCGAACCGCTGCCGCCGCCATGGGTCGGAGCTGTTCGCGGCGCGGCTGATGCTCAGTTCGGTGGTCTGCCTGTCCGGCCGGGAGGCGGCGTCACGCTTCTACGACCATTACCGCTTCACCCGCCGCCACGCGCTGCCGCCCACCACCTTCGCGCTGATCCAGGACCATGGCAGCGTGATGGTGATGGACGGCGAGGCCCATCGCCACCGCAAGGCGATGTTCCTGTCGCTGGTGGGGGAGGACGCCCTCCGGCGCTTCGCCGACCTGTTTGCCGAGCATTGGCGCCGGGCCGTGCCGCGCTGGGCGGCGAGGGAGAGCGTGGTGCTCCTCGACGAGGCGCACCGCGTCATCACGCAGGCGGTGTGCGACTGGGTCGGTCTTCCGCTGGCCCCGGACGAGGTCGATGCGCGGACGGCCGAGTTCGCCGCCATGGTCGACGGCACGGGCGCCATCGGGCCGCGCAATTGGCGGGGGCATCTCCTCCGCGCCCGCACCGAACGCTGGGCGCGGGCACGGATCGAGGAGATCCGCGGCGGCCGAAGCGACGCACCGCCCGGACCCGCCCGGACCGTCGCCACCCATCGCGACGCCGAGGGCCGCCTCCTCGACGGGAAGACGGCCGGCGTGGAGCTCATCAACCTGCTGCGCCCCACGGTGGCGAATGCGCGCTACGTCGTGTTCGCCGCCATGGCGCTCCACGAGAACCCGCATTGGGCCGAGGCCCTCCGCGCGGCGGACGCGGACACGCGCCAGCGTTTCGCCTGGGAGGTGCGCCGCGCCTATCCGTTCATCCCCTTCATCGGCGGGCGGGTCCGCGAGCCGTTCGAATGGCGCGGCCATGCGTTCGAGCTCGGCGATTGGGCGCTCATGGACCTCTATGGCACCAACCACGATCCGGGCCGCTGGCACGCGCCGGACCGCTTCGACCCGGACCGGTTCCGCACCGAGACCATCGATCCGTTCGACCTGATCTCCCATGGCGGCAGCTCGGCCACGGACGGACACCGCTGCCCCGGCGAGGGCCTCACGCAGACCCTGCTCGTCACCGCCGCCCACCTCCTGGCGACGTCGATGCGCTACGACCTCCCCCCTCAGGACCTCACCCTCGACCTCGCCTACATCCCCGCCCGCCCCCGGAGCGGATGCGTTTTGCGTGGGGTGCGGGCTGTTTGAGGATGCGGGGGGCTTCGAAGAGGAACGACGCGGCGGTGGGGGGGCGGCCGCCATACCGATGAACCCCCGCCCACCCGCCGGGCTGGTCGAGCCGCTACCACACTATGACGCGGTAGCCCCTAACCTGATGGTGGCGGCCAGAGCGCCGAGGCCGCTGCCGATTAGCACGGCATGAGGGCGTCACACCGGCCGGGTAGAAGAATCGGGAGATTGCCAACTATCAAAATAGGTTGACGACATCGGGCAAAAATTTGCCGAGGCAAACCATAACTCGCCGGCAATGCACGGAAGTTTTGGCAGGGCTTGGTTCTGCGGTTTAATCTTGGCGGCTCGCCCGTTTCGACTCATGCTAGCCATGCCGAAGACCATTGGCGATTCACAAAGTCAGTCACTGGTTAGTGATCCAACAGATTTGTCTTGCATTGGGAAGCCGACGTCAGAGTGTCTCAGATAATTACATTTCAGCTACTGCTACTGCGGTTAGAAAAACTCGAAGCTCAACCCCACTAGAAAAGTGCGTTTCGAAGGAGCGGTCAAAGGTCTAGGGAGGAAACGCCCGACAAGGACACCTGTATAGCAACGTTATCTCCGGGCCATGTTGCAAACCCAGCTTTCCGCAGGCAGTAGTCAACTACTTGGAGGCGAAGGTGGGTGTATTTGCATACCTACCTCCGCATAGCCTTATAACCAGGCTGTAGCTTTTTCTACGCTGCCGCCTTGTGAAGCTATTTCTTCGTAGGCGCAGGCTTTACGCCGCTGCCGCCGCTTGGCGGGTTTGGTGTGCCCGTTCCGGTCGGCTGGTGGCCCGCCCCCGGGTTGTTGGGGGTAAACGCTGGTTGGTGTCCACGATCTATCCTGACCGGCTGACGTACGTCATTGGTGATGTGCGGCTTGGAGGCGCTACCGGAAAATTTTGGCTTGTCACTCATCAGTCATTCCAGAAGTTGACGTAGCGGATTTCCTTTGCAGGAATCAGGATGCCTCGGCGGGGCTCCTGTCGTGTCCAGACACTGCCATTATCCGGCACATCCCACAACTCCTCGATGTAAATATCACGTTCGCTGGGGTCAGAGGAAGCGAACGATAATGCGCCAAAAATACCCGTCGCCGTCGAGCCGTCCGCCATTGTGACCATGATGAACTGCTGACCTGCGCAGCGGCTAAACCGCCAATCCCAGGAATTCGGAGTACTGTGGACCGGCCTCATGCCAAGCTTGTGAGCGATCCGTCTAACCCACCCGTACTGTGCGCCTACCCCAAGCAGCATGCCGAAGAATGCCGGGCCAACCGCAATCAGCAGCCACCAGCTGAGGATCTTTAACATTCCAGCGGGTAAAACAAATATGTAGGTGATGAGCGGTAGCGTTATTCCGTAATATACGAATGTTAGGGATAGATACGCAAGAATTGCATCGGACATTTTTTCCATGCGCCCAGCAATAAACCGTGACCGAACATAGGTAATAATCAGTCCAGGAACGATAAAGGCAATTACAAGCTGGACGTTTACCAAATCTTTCATATCAGGCATTTGATTCCTCCTGAGCTTCCCCGTTATTATTGATTATATTAGCGATAGGGTTCCATTTATCTGGCATATTTATACAACAGGGAGGACTTGCCTTCCCGGCCTATGCCGCCTGTCGGCGTCAGATCGGGTCGCTTTGGAAGGAAAAAACGATACCACGGCAAGTTGGGTGAAATCTGTGAAACCAAATGCCACTACCGTTGGTTGTCGATAGATACCACCGATAAAGTACGTGGGGTAGGAGAGTTTAATCAATGGCGGACAAGAAGGTGGTCTTCATCGCGTTTGCGATCGAGGACGAGGATCAGCGAAACCTTTTCATCGGGCAACGGCTTCATCCTCGGGCGCCATATGAGTTCACGGATATGTCCGTAAAAGAGCCCTATGATGAGGAGTGGAAAGCTCGTGTGCGCACCCGAATCAAGCGTTCTGACGGTGTGATAGTACTAGTCAGCAAAAACTCTGCCAAATCATCCGGCCAAAAGTGGGAGATCGCCTGCGCGAAGGAAGAAGCTAAGAAAATTCGCGGTATTTGGGCGTATAAAGATGATAGAAGTCAGATTGATGGCGTGACGACTTACGAGTGGTCAGACAAAAATATATCTGATTTCATCGATAGCCTGTAGAGGATGGAATGGCTCGCAAAGCTCTGATAGTTGGTATCGACTATTATGCCTCAATCGAAGGTTTGACCGGCTGTGTAAATGATGCTCATGCTGTCAAAGCTGCGCTGGACCGCAATGCAGACGGTTCGGTCAACTTCGGTACTCGCCTTCTGGTGAGTACCGGCCCCGGAGAGATGGTGACTAGAAAGCAGCTTAAGCAGGCGGTGGAGGACTTATTCTCTGACAAAGGCGAGCTTGCGTTGCTGTATTTTGCGGGTCATGGATACATTGAGGCTACGGGCGGCTTTCTCTGTGCGAGTGATTGTGAAACTGGGGATGATGGTTTCCCTCTCTCCGAGATTATGCTGTTCGCCAATAAAAGCAATGCCAGCAATAGGATTATTATCCTTGATAGCTGCCACAGTGGTGCCATTGGTGACCGAGCTATCATCCCGCAGGTCTCCGAGATCGCAGAGGGTGTAACCATCCTTACTGCTTCGACCAAAAAGCAATATGCGGCTGAGGAAAACGGTGGGGGTGTGTTCACGGGGCTTCTGATTGATGCTTTGTATGGAGCTGCTGCAAACCTTATTGGTAAGGTGACGCCGGGTAGTGTTTACGCGCATATAGACCAATCACTGGGGGAATGGAATCAACGACCGGTCTTCAAAACGAACGTAGAAACTTTTGTGTCGTTGCGACAGGTTCAAGCACCTTTGGAATTGGCTGACTTACATCGTATTGCAGAATTTTTTCCAGAGCCGGGATTCGAGTTTCATCTCGACCCGTCTTATGAGCCAACCGAGGAAACGGCTGACCCCGACAAGAATGAAATATTCGCTATTCTTCAAAAGTATAATCGTGTAAACTTGTTGGTTCCTATTGCTGAAAAGCATATGTACTATGCCGCGTTGCATAGTAAGAGCTGTAAACTCACATCTCTCGGCGAACATTACAGGCGGCTCGCCAACGAAGGGCTTGTTTGATTATGGAAGCCTCGAAGCTGAAACAGGCACTCGAGGGTGCACGGGAGGGACTTAGCTCTATCGAGCATCAGCGATGGGCCCATTGGCAGGCTTACATGCATTCTAAGTGTGTAAAGCAGCCCGACGGCTCGCTCATCATTCCTGCCGACCTTGTCGCGAAGTGGGAGAGACAAATTGCTACAACGTATGACGAACTCTCGGATGAAGAAAAACAGAGCGACCGTGAGCAAGTAGATAGATACATACCATTTTTAATTGAATTTTTAAGTAAAAGATTTTGATAATATTTTAACGATACCGTCCTATAATACAAAGATCGTTAGTGAAATTCAAGAAAAATTTACAAAAATACATTACGCAAAATAATTTTGCGTTGTTCGTTGTTATTATTGGGCCGTTTTGATTTTTTGCTAATTGATCTGGCGTGACTAATTCAATGTCTGCGAAGGGTCGTGCGCCGGTGGTGTGGCAATGTCCGCATCATTAAGCCTGTAGCTGAAAAGCTGACTCATGGACATCCGCCCACTGAAGACCTCGCGGCCAAGACTCGAACCGAAACACCACCCACCCATCTTCACGGCAACACAGTAACCCCGGCCCCAACCCCCTCCCCCACCGCCAAATCCATCGCCCCAAAAATCACCTCCGCCACCTTCTCCGGCGCCTCTTCATGCGCGAGGTGGCCGAGGCCGCGCAGCAACTCCACGCGGGCGTGGGTCAGGCGCTTCTTCAGGGCGAAGGCGGTGTCGGGGGAGATGGCCTTGTCCTCGCTGCCGACCACGAGGAGCGTCGGGGTGGCGAGGCGGGTTATGGCGCGGTCGAGGGTGGCGAGGTCCCAGTTCGCCATCATGCCGAGGGCTCCGGCCACGTGGCCGGGTGTGCGGAACAGGCGTCGGTAGAGGTCGAGCCCCTGGGGGTCGAGGCGCGAGCCGGTGCCGCGAATCAGGCGCTCCACCGCCGGGCGGTCGGCGGTCCAGGCGAAGAGTTTAGGGGTGACCGGGTTGAGGAAGAGCAGCCGCGCCATGCTGGGGAACAGCACCGAGGCGAGGCCGGGAAACGGCGTGAGCGCGCCGTTGAGCGCCACCAGGAGATCGGGCGCGATCCGCCCGTCGAGGCAGAGCCGGACCAGGAGCGCCGCCCCCGCCGAATGGCCGACGACCAGTTTCGGGCGGAGGTCGAGGCTGTCGAGGAGGTCGCCCACGGCGCTCGCCATCCCCGGCAGGGAGAGCCGCGCGGCGGGGAGCGGGTCGGTGAAGCCGTGGCCCGGCAGGTCCGGGGCAACGATTCGGAACCGCGTCGCCAGGAGCGGCATCAGCCCACGCCAGGAATGGGTGGCGGCCCCCGTGCCGTGGAGCAGCAGCACGGTCGAGGCCCCGTCCTCCCCCATCTCCTGGATGTGCCACGAGAGGCCGGAGGCCGTGACGAAGCGGCTCGCCTCGCGGTGCGGCCAGTCGGCGCCCTCGCTCTCCCAGCGGGGTCGTTCGGCGGGCGCGCGCATGTTGGAACCCTTTATTCCCTCGCCGACCGGATCGCGGCGCTCATCGCCCCCGCATCGGCATGGGGCAGGGGCAGATAGCGCGCCCCCATGGCGGCGGCGAGGCGGCGCGCCGAATCCTGCGGTCGCTGAGCCGTGTCGATCAGGATGGCGCGGACATCCGCCTCGCGGAAAAGGCGGGCGGCTTTGAGCGAATCCTCGCCCGCCCGCTCCCGCCCGGCGATTCCAGAGCGGGCGACGTTGGCCCTCCCATCGGTGAGCATCACCACCACCGGCGTCCCGCCGCCGCGCCGGACCCCGAGGGCCACCTTTCCGGCGGCGTCGATGCCGGCGGCGAGCGGCGTCCCGCCGCCTCCGGGCAGGGCGGCGAGCCCGCGCCGCGCCCGCACCAGGGAGCGCGTCGGCGCGAGGACCAGCTCCGCGCCGGCCCCCCGAAACGCCACCAGGGCGACCTTGTCCCGCCGCGTATAGGCCTCGGCGAGGAGGAGCTCGACGGCGCCCTTGGCCTCGGCCAGCCGCTCCAGGGCGGAGGAGCCGGAGGCGTCCACGGTGAAGATCGTCGTGGTCTCGGTCCGCTGCCGGAACCGGGTGATTCGGATGTCGTCGGGGCGGATCATGAGACGGGTGCCGCCCCCCTCCTCCCGCCGGCGGAGGCCCTGCCACGGGGCTGCGGCGCGCAGGGTCGCGATGAGATCAAGCCGGGCCCGTCGCGGATCGCCCGGCCGCGCGCCCATGGGGCGGCCGGAGCGGGCGGAGACGGCCTTCGCCCCGGCCTTGCCGGCCCTCGGCATCCGCAGGCGCGGGCCGTCCCGCATCAGCATCGCCAGGAGCCCGACGGGAATCGCGGCGCGGGCGGCCTCGACGATGCGGTCCTCGCTCGCCTGGCCCGTGCCCTCCTCCGGCTCGGGGCCGGGCTCCCGCTGTTCGGCGGGCGCCTGTTCGGGGGGCGACGGCTCGCCCTCCTCCGGCTCCTCCCCGGGGGACGACTCGCGGTCCGGCAGGCGGGTGGCGCGGTGGCCGAGGACGAGGCGCGCGGCCTCCCGCGCATCCGCCTCGGCGGTCTCGGCGCGCCCGTCGAGGCGGGCGAGGAGGCGGGCCACCCGGAGGGCGAGGAGCGGCGCGCGCAACGAGGCGATGCCGAGCCGGGCCGCGACCTCGCTCAGCTCGGCGACGGGATCGTGGCCGCTCCGCGCACCGCCATGCGGCGGTGTTTCGGATTCCGGCGAAAGGCCGTCGCATGGCGGTCGAAGCACCCCTCGCATGGCGCTCGGCGGCACGGTCGTGAGGTCGAGATGGAAGGCCAGCCGATCGGTCAGGGAGGCCGGGGCGGCCTCGTCCTCGCCGATCCCCTCGTCGAGGAGGACGAGCCCGAACCGCGCCGGCCGGGTCTCCGCCAGCCCGTCCCGCTCCACCCTCAGACGCCCGGTATCGAGGGCGGCGGCGAGCTGCGCGGCGGTGCCCTGCCCCATCCGCTCGGCCATCGCGGCGACGAGCAGTCCCCCATCGGCCTCAGCCAGCAGCCCGGCCTGGGCCACCGGCCGCCCGGCGCCAAGCGTCGCCGCGAGGTCGAGCCCGCCGATCAGTCGATCCTCGGCGATCCCCGCCGGCATCCGCCGTAACGGCTTGCCGGGGTTGAGGTTTTCGCGAAGGATCTCGAGCCAGCGGTCGCGCACCGGGCCGGCTCCGGCGCGCACCACCACGCCGCCGCAGCCATGCGGGTCGGCGGCCACGAGCCGGGCGACACGCAGGGCGTCGGCCCAGATCGCCGAACTCTCGCTCACGAGCCCAGCACCTCCTCCACCGCCCTCGCGACGCGGGCGGTGGAGCCAGATTCGTCGAGCGGGTTGCGGCGCAGGCGGTGGCGCAAGGCCGACGGCGCGACCTGCCGGAGATGCTCGATTCCCACGGTGTCGGCCCCCTCATAGGCGGCCAGCGCCCGGGCGGTGCGCATCAAAGTCAGCTCGCCGCGCAGGCCGTCGGTGCCCAGAGCGAGGCAGAGCCGGGCCGCGGCCTCCAGGGTCGCATCGGGGACGTCGAGCCCGGGAAGGCGCGCCCTGGCGGCGGTGAGGCACTTCTGCAGCGCCCGGTCGGCCTTGGCATAGCTGGCGCAGAACCCCGCGGGGTCGCGCTCATAGGCGTCGCGCCGGCGCACCACGTCGATGCGGGTGGGCAGGTCCGTCGGCGTCGTCACCTCCACGGCGAGGCCGAACCGGTCGAGGAGCTGGGGCCGCAGCTCGCCCTCCTCCGGGTTGCCGCTGCCCACCAGAACGAATTTCGCCGGGTGCCGGACGCTCAACCCCTCGCGCTCCACGGTGTTGATCCCGGAGGCCGCCACGTCGAGGAGGAGATCGACGAGGTGATCGTCGAGGAGGTTGACCTCGTCGATATAGAGGAAGCCGCGATTGGCGCGGGCCAGCAGCCCCGGCTCGAACGCCTTCTCGCCACGGGTGAGCGCTCTCTCCAAGTCGAGCGCGCCCACCACCCGGTCCTCGGTGGCACCCAGCGGCAGGTCCACCACCGGCACCGGCGCGAGGTGGCTTTGCCTCTCATCGGCGCGGCCGGAACAATGCGGGCATTCGCCGGCGGGTTTGGCGGGATCGCAGGAATAGGGACAGCCGATCACTGCCTTCATCGGCGGCAGCAGGGCGGCGAGGCCCCGGATCGCGGTGGACTTGCCGGTGCCCCGGTCGCCGAAGACGAGGACGCCGCCCACGGAGGGGTCTACCGCCGCGATCATCAGGGCTCGCCGCATCTCATCCTGGCCGACGATGGCGGAGAACGGGAAGGTGACGGGCCGGGCCGTGAAGGAGGGCTCCGGGTCGTTTCGGGGCTTCCGGAGTACCTCGTCGAGGCCGGCTCTGCGCTCCGGCGCATCGGGACGAGAGCGAGGATGGGAGGCTGATCCAGGAGACACCGTTCGGGTCGTTCCATTCAGGACCATAGGCCGTCTCCCGGTGTCTCGACATGGTGTGGGTCTCTCCCTCTCCCCTCTGCGGGAGAGGGTTGCCCGCGAAGCGGGTCGGGAGAGGGGAGCGCGGGTTCCGGAGAGGTCGACCCCTCTCCCGCCTGCTCCGCAGGCACCCTCCCCCGCGGAGGGGGGAGGGTTCTTGCCTTCACTCCGCCGCCGCCTGCTCCACGCCCATCCGCGTCCAGATCGCCGCCAGCGCCCCGACGAGATGGTCGATGTCGGCGTCGGAATGCAGCGGCGACGGGGTGATGCGCAGGCGCTCCGTCCCGCGCGGCACGGTGGGGTAATTGATCGGCTGGACATAGATGCCGAACTCGTCGAGCAGCGTGTCGCTGATCGCCTTGCACAGGACGGGGTCACCGACCATCACGGGCACGATGTGGCTGTCGTTGGGGAGGTAGGGGATGCCCGCGGCGTCGAGCCGGGCCCGGACCCTGGCGACGCGTTCCTGATGCCGCTCGCGCTCGCTGCCGCTGGCTTTCAGATGTCGGATGCTCGCCGCCGCGCCGGCGGCCACCGCCGGGGGCAACGAGGTGGTGAAGATGAAGCCCGAGGCGAAGCTGCGGACGAAATCGCAGAGCTTGGCCGAACCGGTGATGTAGCCGCCATGCACCGCGAAGGCCTTGCCGAGCGTCCCCTCGATGACGTCGAGGCGATGGGCGAGGCCCTCCCGCTCGGAGATGCCGCCGCCGCGCGGGCCGTAGAGGCCGACCGCGTGGACCTCATCGAGATAGGTGAGCGCGCCGTGGGCTTCGGCGACGTCGCAGATCTCGGCGATGGGCGCGATGTCGCCGTCCATGGAATAGACCGACTCGAAGGCCACGAGCTTGGGCCGCGCCGGGTCTATCATCCGCAGCTTGCGGTCGAGATCCTCCGGGTCGTTGTGGCGGAAGATGTGCCGCTCGGCTCGGGAGGCCTTGATGCCTTCGATCATCGAGGCATGGTTCTCGGCATCCGACAGCACGACGCAGCCCGGCAGCTTGCCGGCCAGCGTGCCCAGCGCCGCCCAGTTCGAGACGTAGCCGGAGGTGAAGAGCAGGGCCGCTTCCTTGCGGTGGAGGTCGGCGAGCTCCTGCTCCAGAAGCACGTGGTAATGGTTGGTGCCGGAAATGTTGCGGGTGCCGCCGGCCCCGGCGCCGCAGCGGTCGAGGGCCTCGTGCATGGCGTCGAGCACGACTGGGTTCTGGCCCATCCCGAGATAGTCGTTGGAGCACCAGACCGTCACCGGGCGCTCGCCGCCTGGGCTGTGATGAGTGGCGTGGGGGAAGCGGCCGTTCTGGCGCTCGAGATCGGTGAAGACGCGGTAGCGGCCCTCGCGGTGGAGACCGGCCAACTCGTTCCCGAAGAATGTCTCGTAGTTCATGGCGTCCCTTTCCCCAACGAGCGGCGACCTGTCTGAACGAGCGACGCCTTGCCTTGTCCCGGCAGCTTTTTTGACCACCGAGTGCATAAGTGTGTCAACTAAACTTGACGCTTTTGGACGACAATAAATTACCCAGTAGATCGGCGCGGCGTGTTTCCGCCGACCCGTCCGATATGGAAGCGCGCGGTCGGGGCTTGGATCAGGGAAGGCGGATCGAGGGGATCAGGCACGGTCGCGGGGATGCACCGGCGCTGGTTCGGCGCGCAGGGACGGCCTCTTGCCCGAGGGCAGGCTCCAGCTCCAAAGGGCGGCGGAGGGCAGCGGCAGCATCAGGAACCCGTGTTCCAGGGTGGCGAGCGCCAGCATGGTGGTCAGAATGGTCAGGCCCACGACATCGTGTGGCAGTGCCGGCTCGTCGATGGCGGCCAGCCCGATCGCCACCGTCAGCGCTGTCCCGACGGCGACCGAGACCGGGAACAGCATGTTCATCGGCTTCCTGGTGAGGAAGCACGAGAGGTAGCTGAGATGCTCGGGGAGAAACTCGGCGTTGAGGTTGCGCACGCCCAGGAACATGTTCAGCCGGGCGGAGAGGTTCATCCCCCAGAGGGTGAGATAGGTCCACATGGCGAAACGGTTTGGCTCGCCCCAGGTGAGGGCGAGGATGGCCGCTCCCCCGGCGACGATCGCCGCCTCGTGCCACAGGCTCGTGGCCACCGCCGCCCGAAATCGAGCGAGGCCTCGCGTGCCCGGCGCGCATCCGACGGCACGCGGGCCGGACACGAAGCCCATGTAATAGCTCATCTCCTGCCAGCCCCAGACCAGTAGCGCTCCGGTAAAGGCGATGTAGGCCCCCGCCTCGCTCGTGTCGGAGGCGCTTCGGGCGATGGCCCAGACGGCGCCGGCCAGCACGAGGGTCGCTCCCGCCATGCTCCAGGCATGGGTGTGCCGGGGTTTGAGGTCGAGAAGCAGGATCAGTCCGGTGGAGAACCACCAGACCACGATCGCGTAGAGCGCGGGGACCGCATAGGCACCCACGCTACCAGACCGGCTCGAGTCGGATCTCGGCCGGCATCGGGTTGTCGATGGTCGGCAGGGCATAGAGCCGGACGAAGTTGACCGCCGAGGCCGCGATCCAGGCGCCCTGTTTGAGCCTCCCCACGATCCCACCCTGCGCCTTGGCGTCGGCGAGCCTGTTCGAACAGACGAGGAGCCGGTCGAGGGCTGCCTTGAACTTCGGATTGTCGAGGTCGAGGGTGAGCGGGAAGGTCTGTTTCGAGATGTCGGAGGTGATCCGGAACACCTTGAAATCGTAATCCGTCGGATCGACCCCCAGCGCCTTGTGGAAATGCGGCCGGCAATGGTCGCGCACATACATCGTCGCGAAGACGGCGAGCAGGAAGAACTTGATCCAGTAGCGGTTGATGCCGGTAGTCAGCTTCGGGTTGGCGCGCATGAGCAGGGCGAACGCCTCGCCGTGACGGAACTCGTCGTTGCACCACTTCTCGAACCATTTGAAGATCGGGTGGAACCGACGGTCTGGATTGCGCTCCAACTCGCGGAAGATGGTGATGTAGCGAGCGTAGCCGATCTTCTCGGAGAGATAGGTGGCGTAGAAAATGAACTTCGGGCGGAAGAACGTGTATTTCTTCGATTTGGTGAGAAAGCCCAAGTCGACGCCGATGCCAAAATCCTTGAGCACGTCGTTGATGAAGCCGGCGTGGCGGGCCTCGTCCCGGCTCATGAAGCCGAACAACTCGCGGATGTCTGGGTTCTTGGCGCGCTTCCTCATCTCCGCATAGAGCACGCAACCGGAGAACTCGGCGGTGATCGAGGAGACGAGGAAATCCATGAATTCCTTGCGCAGGTCCGGGTCGAGGCCGGACATGTCGAGGTCGAACTCCTCGTTGCGGGTGAAATGGCGCTTGTTCGGGTCGGCGCGGAGCTCCGCGATCAGGATGTCCCATTGCTTGCGCACGGGCTCGACATCGGTGCGGTCGAGTTCCTCGAAATCGGTGGTGTAGAAGCGGGGTGAAAGGAAGGTCGTCTCCTGGGCGGCCTTGGTGCCCTCGTTCATGGGCAGTTTGGGCGTGACGCCCTTCGGGCTTTGGTGCTGGATCGAGACGTTCACAGGCGCCTCCTCTCTGAGAAGCTGACTTCGTAGAGTTCGGTGAGCTCGAAATGGCCGGCGAATTTGATCCAGAGCCGCTCCAGGATGCCGGCACGGGTGACCGTGGCGGTGCGGCGGACCACAAGGCGCTCGCCATAGGGAACGGAGGTGGGTGCGTCGTGGACCTGGACCTCGTCCCCCGGTTCGATCTCGAATGTGGCGTCCAGGGTCACGTGGGCGTGGAGGGTCTCGGGGGTCTGCTCGATCTCGACGGTGCAGGGCACCTCGACGATCCGCCGTCCGAACCAAGCACTCATCGCACCGCTCCGCTGTCGGCCAGTCTCGTATCGGCGAGGAGCCTGATGAAGGCTGCGAAGTTCGACGGGCCGAAGGCGCCGAGATTGACCACGCGTCCGGTGGACGGGTCGGAGAGTTCGAGGCCGCCATCGGCGAATCGCGTCAGGCGGAAGGGCTGCCCCCGGGTGAGGCCGGCGCGCAGGCGGGCCTGGCCGAAGCCGCGCAAGGTGGCGCGGACGAAATTGTCCTGGCCGGGCTCGACGATGGTGATGACGTCCTGGGTCCAGGCATCCCGGATAACGATGGCGCCGTCGGCGCGGTCATCCGGGGTCAGATCGACAGAGCGGACGATCCGGGCCGGCGGCATGTGTGAGAGGCCAATCCCCTCGCTGCGGCCGACCCCCACTACGACGGTCACGAACCCCATGAGCCCGAGCGCCCCGATGACCAGCGGTCGCGGGATCCGGGCGGCATCAGCCTTCGCCGTCATCGCGTCTCCTCCCTGCATTCAACTCGCGTTGGCGAGGCGCGGAGGACGTACCTGCCGTTTCCGCGCGACCACGATAGGAGCCGCAGTTTCCTCTGTTGTGTCAAGTGCAGTTGACAGAGCCTGGGCGAGGATTTCGGCTGCCTGCTTTACCTCTGGCACCGATCGCATCATCGGTTCAGGTCGTGAAAGGGCCCATGGCCGGGCGTGAGGCCAGAGATGAAGGTAGGCGATGCGGTTGCCGGCCCGCAGCCGTAAAGGCAGATCACCACTACCATCTGTAAAAACTTTGCAGCCGGCGCTCTCGATCAGGGTAAAAGGCAGGTTGAGGGTCATCGGCAGGGCAATGCCGAGCCGCATCACCACCCGGCGATTGGTGATCGTGTAGGTGGTCGAGCGGGCGGAGAGCCAGCCGAGCAGGCCGAGCAGGACCAGCGCTCCACTGCCGACGGCGAGTGTCGGCCCGGCCACCAGCGCGGCCTCGGTGAAGCTGCCTTCGGCGAGGGGCGGGATCGCCGCCCAGAGGGCCAGTCCGACGAACCAGAGGCTGACGAGGCGGATATGCAGGGCCCGGGCGGCGATGCCGAAGCCGCAGGGGCGGCCCTGCCAGAGGATATGCTCACCGGGCGGCAGCGGTGCTGGCAAGCCGGGCGGAGCGTCGAAGGCGTTGGCGGGAACGCCGGGGCGGTGTCTCGCGGCGCGGCTCACAGGAACGGCTCCTGGCGGTCCGCCGTGGCGTAGAGGGTGCCGGCACCGAAATAGGCCATGATCCGCTCCTCTTCGTAGAGGGTCACCGAATCCGGGTCCTTCTGGCCGGGGATGTCCGCGAACTGATGGGCCAGTAGCGCCTCGGTCTTCACGGTGCGGGTGAACCGGCCCGTCCGGCAGAAGGTGTTGGGCATCAGCACCCGGCGACCGCCCCCGGCGAGCTCGACCTCGACATAGCGGACCATCGACTCTCCGCGATCGATCCAGAGGTCGCTGACGATGCCCGCCACCTTCCAGTCGGCCCCGAACACGGTCATGCCGATCGGGTTGGGACCATCCTCGTGCACCACGAAATGCTCGGCGACGCGTAAGGGGACGATCCGCTTCTCGTCGTCCCAGGTCCGGTCGTGATGGTCGTCGCGGTCGACATAGGAGCCGGGGCCGATCTGGTCGTGAAGCCCGTCGCCATCCGGTTCCATCGGGGCGCCGGGCCAGACCTCGCGCTTGTGGCCGCTGTAGTTCCGGGCGGGCTGCATGTCGGTCTGCGGCGCGGTCTTCACCAGGCCGTTCGAGAGCAGGAACTGTTTCGGGCTCGGGATCAGGATTGGGTCCGGCCGCTTCAGGCGTCCGGCCACTTCGTTCTCCAGCGGATAGCCTTCGCGCCGGTCTTCCCGCCGAAGATAGAAGACGAGGCCGGCGAAGAAGATCCAGAATGCATAGAGCACGACCTGGGCGACGTCGATGTAACCCGTGATTTCACCTCGTTGCATGGTCAGGCTCCTTGACGGGAAACGGGGGTCGGCAGGAGGGCGCGCCCCTGCCTGAGGCGGGCGGTCGGATCGCGGACGAGGGGCCCGATGGCCAGCAGCGTCGCGAAGAGCAGGGCGATCTCGATGTGGTAGACGATGAGGTAGCCCACCGACGGGTCGCTCATCGCCTCGCCCAGCGCTCCGGAGGCCGAGAGGCTGGAACCGATATCGCGCAGGATGCCGCTTGCCGCGATGGCGATGCCCGCGGCACTGGCCTGGACGGCGCCCCAGGCGCCCAGCGCGAGCCCGGTCTCTTCCGGCCCCGCCTTCGCCATGGAGGCGGTGAGGGTTCCGTGCGCGAACAGACCGCCGCCGAGGCCGATGAGCGTGACGCCGGTGGTGAAGAGCTGGGCCGAGGCGAGGGGCGCGGCGAAGATCACCGCCGAGAAGGCGACGATGCCGACGACGCTGCCGGCCGCCGCGACCCGGAACGGATCGCCGCCCCGGCCGAGCCAGCGCGCCGCGAGCAACAGGCCGACTCCGCCTCCGGCCGCGAGCATCGCGGTGAGCGCCGTGGTGGCGGCCACCGGCAGATGCAGAATCTGCCCGCCATAGGGTTCGAGCAGGATGTCCTGCATCGAGAAGGCCGCCGTGCCGAGCCCGGTGGCGACGAGACGCCGTCGCGCCAAGCCGCTGCCGGCATAGGCTGACCAGGATTGCGAGAAGCTCGGGCGCGGCAGGTCCGTCGCCGTGCGTCCGACATGTCGCGCCTCCTGCTTCCACAGGGCGATGCCGTTGAGGAGGATCGTCACCAGGGCCGCGCCCTGGATCACCTGGATCAGGCGGATTGCGGAAAAGTTCGCCAGCAGCAGCCCGAAGGCGACCGCGCTCACCACCATACCGGCCAGCAGCATCGCGCAGAGCAGGGCCACGACCCTCGGCCGCGCATGGGCGGGGGCGAGATCGGTGGCGAGCGCGAGGCCGACGGTCTGGGTGGTGTGGAGGCCGGCCCCCACCATGACGAAGGCCAGAGCCGCCGCCACATGGCCCGGCCAGGCCGGGCCTGTGGTGTCGCCGGACAGGATCAGCAGCGCGAACGGCATGATGGCGAGACCGCCGAACTGCAGCAGGGTGCCGAACCAGATGTAGGGGACGCGGCGCCATCCGAGGACCGAGCGGTGGGTGTCCGAGCGGAACCCCACCAGGGCCCGCAAGGGGGCGAAGACCAGCGGTAGCGACAGCATCACGGCCACGATCCAGGCCGGGACTTCGAGTTCGACGATCATCACCCGGTTCAGCGTGCCGATGAGGAGCACGGCGGCCATCCCCACCGTCACCTGGAACAGCGACAGCCGCAGCAGCCGCCCCAGCGGCAGTTCCGGCGTCGCCGCGTCGGCGAAGGGCAGGAACGGCATCAGGCCGGGGCCGAGGCGCGTGAGCAGGCGGGCGGTGAGGTCGGCGGGTTTCATGGCACGGTTCCCCCCTCCCCAGCGATGCGGGGAGGGCTTTTCCGCGCCAACTCCACGGCGTTCGACAGGTAGAACCCGCTATTGACCCGCTGTGTCCGCCCCACAGCGAACCCGGCGAGTGCGGCCTCCCCGCCGATCCGGCGGCGCAGGCCGCCTTCGGTGATCGGCACGATGGCGGGCGCCCGGTCGCCGCGCGGGAAGAGCCGGCCGGCGGCGTGCATCAGGGTGAGGAGCGCCGTGCGCGGGGCCACGGTGAAGACCAGCGATCCGTCGGTCCGCAGGCCGAATTCGGCGAGCGCCCGGACGATGTCGCTGGCGCTGTAATGGATGAGCGAATCCATCGCCACCACGTGGTCGAAGCGCCCGAGCCAGGGATCGAGCATGTCGCCGACGCGGAAGTCGATATGGTGGCCGCCGAGCAGCTCGGCGCTGCGCTCGCGGGCGAGGCCCACCAGCGTCGGCGAGACGTCGATGGCGACCACCTCCGCCCCGCGGTGGGCGGCCTCGACGCTGAGGGCTCCCGTCCCGCAGCCGGCATCGAGAATGCGCCGGCCGGTGAGATCTTCGGGCAGCCAGGAGAGAAGGTTCGCCCGCATGGCGTCGCGGCCGGCCCGCACCGTGGCGCGGATCTTCGAGACCGGGGCGTCGGTGGTGAGACGCGCCCAGGCTTCCACCGCCGTGCGGTCGAAATAGGTGGTCAGTTGCGAGCGGCGCTCGGCGTAGGTTCCGGTATGCATCGGCCTGCCCCCCCTCAATCGAACCCGAGGAACTCGAACAGGTCGCGGTCCTTCATCGGCATCGCCGAGAGCGGCTTGCCGCCGGCCCAGAGATGGGCGGCCAGCCGCATGTACTCGTCCGTCACCGCGATCAGCTCGGGTGTCGGCTCCATCTCGAACAGGGTCGATTTCTTAAGGCGCGAGCGCCGGACCACGTCGAGATCGGGGAAATGAGCGATGCGCTCCAGGCCGACGGCGGCGTTGAAACGGTCGATCTCGTCGGTCTTGGCCGAGCGGTTGGCGATGACGCCGCCGAGCCGCACGGGATAGTTCTTCGACTTCGAATGGATCGCGGCCACGATCCGGTTCATGGCGAAGATCGAATCGAAGTCGTTGGCGGTGACGATGAGGGCCTGGTCGGCATGCTGGAGCGGTGAGGCGAAGCCGCCGCAGACCACGTCGCCGAGGACGTCGAAGATGACGACGTCGGTGTCTTCGAGGAGGTGATGCTCCTTGAGGAGCTTCACCGTCTGGCCGACGACGTAGCCGCCGCAGCCGGTGCCGGCCGGCGGGCCGCCGGCCTCCACGCACATGACGCCATTATAGCCCTCGGCCACGAAATCCTCGATCCGCAATTCCTCCGAATGGAATTGCACCGCCTCCAGGGCGTCGATCACCGTGGGGACGAGGCGCTTCGTCAGGGTGAAGGTCGAATCGTGCTTCGGGTCGCAGCCGATCTGCAGCACGCGTTTCCCAAGCTTCGAGAAGGCCACCGACAGGTTCGACGAGGTGGTGGACTTGCCGATGCCGCCCTTGCCGTAGACGGCGAAGACCTTGGCGGTGCCGATCTTCAGCGCCGGATCGAGTTCGACCTGGAGGCTGCCTTCCTCGCGGCGCGAGGCCACGGGATTACGGATGGCGATGTTCATGCGGCGACCCCTGCGGTGATGCCTTCGAGACGGTCTTCGAGCTCCTCCTCGGCACGGTCGAGCGCGTCGCGCGTGGCCGCGTCGGGAGTCCAGAAGCCGCGCTGATGCGCCTCGATCAGCCGATGCGCGACCTTGGCGGACGCGGTCGGATTGAGGGCGGCGAGGCGCTCGCGCATCGCCGGATCGAGGAGGTAGGTTTCGGTGATGCGCTGGTAGATCCAGGGCGCGACGGCGTTGGAGGTGGCCGACCAGCCCATGGTGTTGGTGAGATGCGCCTCGATCTGGCGCACGCCCTCATAGCCGTGGCCGAGCATGCCCTCGGTCCATTTCGGGTTGAGCATGCGGGTCCGGGTCTCCAGGGAGACCTGCTCGGAGAGGGAGCGCACGACGCCCTCCCCCCGTGTCTGGTCGCTGATGAAGATCGGCACGGCCTCGCCCTTGGCGCGGGCCACCGCCCGGCCCATCCCGCCGAGACCGTCGAAGTAATGGTCGACGGAGGTCACCCCGACCTCCACCGAATCGAGGTTCTGGTAGGCGAGATCGACCTTGGCCAGCACGCTGCCCATCAGGGCCCGCTGTGCGGTGGGCCGGCCGTTGCGGCCATAGGCGAAGGACTTGCGCCGCGAGAAGGTCTCGCTGATCTCATCCTCGTCCTCCCAGCGGCCGGATTCGACGAGGTTGTTGACGTTGGCGCCGTAGGTGCCCTCGGCGTTGGAGAACACCCGCAGGGCTGCCGTCTCCATGTCGATGCCGTGCTCGTCCATGTGGGCGAGGGCATGCTTGCGCACGAAGTTCCGCTCCGACGGCTCGTCGGCGATGGCCGCGAGATAGGAGGCTTCCGCCAGCAGCTTGGTCTGGAGAGGGAGCAGGTCGCGAAAAATGCCCGACAGGGTCACCACCACGTCGATGCGCGGGCGGCCGAGCTCTTCGAGGGGGATCAGAGTCGCGCCGCACAGGCGGCCATAGCCGTCGAAGCGCGGGCTCGCGCCGATCATGGCCAGCGCCTGCGCGATGGGTCCGCCCTCGCTCTTGAGGTTGTCGGTGCCCCACAGGACGAGGGCGATGCTCTCGGGCAAGGGCGCACCCTCGTCGCGATAGCGGGCGAGAATGCGGACGACCTGCCGGGTGCCGTCGGCTACCGCGAAGGCCGAGGGCAGGCGGTAGGGGTCGAAGCCGTGGATGTTGCGCCCCGTCGGCAGCACGGACGGGTTGCGCAGGAGGTCGCCGCCGGCGACGGGCGGGATGAAGCGGCCGTCGAGCGCCCGCAGCAGGGCTGGAAGCTCGTGGTCCACCGCCAGCAGCGCGTTGGTCTCGCATAGGGCCGCGAAGGCGGCGCGGTGGGTGTCGTCGAGAGGCAGGCCGGAGGCCGTCAGGGCCTGGACGATCGTGTCGCCGGCCACCAGGGCGGCAATGCCGGCGCGGTCGGGCCGGAGCCCGTTCGAGGCTTCGGCCAGGGCGGTCAGCAGGTCGATCCGCTCTTCAGGGGGCGTGCCCTCCCCGACCACATGCATCCCGTGTGGGATCAGGCTGTGTTCGAGTTCGCTGAGCGCGAGGCCGAGGGCCAGGATACTGCCGGACATGTCCCCGGACCAGGCCGGCTCGGCCGATGTCAGGTCGAGGGCTGAGCCCTGCGCCTGGATCAGCTGGCCGAGTTCGCGCCGCTCGGCTTCCGCCTCTGGCTCCAGCCCGCGCCAGCGCTCGACCGAGGCCTTCAGGTCGATGAGCCCGCGATAGAGGCCCGCCTGAGTGAGGCTCGGCGTCAGGTAGCTCACCATGGTGGCGGCCGAGCGGCGCTTGGCGATCATCCCCTCGGACGGGTTGTTGGCGGCGTAGAGGTAGACATTGGGCAGCGGCCCGATCAGGCGCTCGGGCCAGCAGGAAGCCGACAGGCCGGTCTGCTTGCCGGGCATGAATTCGAGCGCCCCGTGCGTGCCGAAATGCAGCACGGCGTCGGCCCGGAAATCCTCGCGCAGGTAACGGTAGAAGGCCGAGAAGGCGTGGGTCGGGGCAAAGCCGCGCTCGAACAGCAGCCGCATCGGGTCGCCCTCGTAGCCGAAGCCCGGCTGCACGCCGACGAAGACGTTGCCGAATTGCGCGCCCAGCACGAAGATCTGCGAGCCGTTGCTGTTCTGGCGCCCCGGCGCCGGACCCCATTGCGCTTCGATCTCGGAGAGGTGGCGCTCGCGCCGGATATGGTCGTCGGCCGGGATGCGGTGATGGACGTTGGCACTGGTGCCGTAGCGGGCTGCGTTGCCGGCGAGCACGGCGTTGCGCAGGTCGTCGACGCTGTCCGGCACGGCGACGTCGTAACCGTCGGCCTTCAGGCCTTTCAGCGTGTTGTGGAGCGAGTGGTAGACCGAAAGGAACGCCGCCGTGCCGATGCTCCCGGCATTGGGCGGAAAGCCGAACAGGACGATGGCGACCTTCCGCGAGGCCTTTTCCGTCCTGCGCAGCGAGACGAGGCGTTCGACGCGCGCTGCCAGCATGTCCGCCCGTTCCGCATGGACGCTCATGTCGCGGGCATTGGCGCCGGGCGACGCGCTGGAGCGACCGCCGAACACCATCGGCGCGGTGGCGCCGTCGAGTTCGGGAATCGCCACCATCATGGTGGCCTCCACGGGGGAGAGGCCGCGATCGGAGGCCTCCCATTGCTCCACGGTCTGGAATTCGAGGGCGTGGGCAGCGAGATACGGCACGTCGAGGCCGCGCAGGGTCTCCTCGGCGGCCGAGGCGTCGTTATAGGCCGGGCCGCCCACCAGGGAGAATCCCGTCAGCGAGACCAGGGCGTCGATGACGGGGCGCCCGTTGCTCCGGAAGAAGGCGTCCACCGCCGGGCGGTTGTCGAGGCCGCTGGCGAAGGCCGGCACGACGGCGAGCCCGCGCGCCTCGAGGGCGGCGATGACGCCATCGTAATGGGCGGTGTTCCCGGCCAGCACGTAGGAGCGCATCACCAGCAGGCCGACGCGGCCCTTCACGGTGCCGGCGGGAGCCGGAACCCGTGTCACGTCCTCGCCGATCCGGCCCTTCATGCGTGGGTGGTAGAGACCGGTCTCGGGATAGCTCATGGGGGCCGGAGCGGCGGCGATCTCGCGCCAGGCCGCGCGCGGCCCGGCGGCGTAGCGGCCGACGAGGAAGCGCACGAGGGCGGCGATGTTCTCGTCCGAGCCCGAGAGCCAGTATTGCAGGGTGAGGAAATAGGCCCTGACATCCTGGGCCGAGCCGGGGATGAAGCGCAGGATCTTGGGCAGGCGGCGGATCATCGCCATCTGGCGGGCGCCGTTGCCCTGGCCGCCGGGCTTGCCGCGCAGCTTCTTCAGGAAATCGAGGGCGCCGCGCTTGGTGCCGTCCATGTCGAAGCGGTTGAGGCGCGTCGTCTTCACGATCTCGCTCGCCGACAGGCAGCCGATCATGGCGTCGCAATGCGGACGGCGGGCGAGCAGCGCCGGATGAATGGCGCGGACATGCTCGTCCATGAACAGCATGGTGGAGAGCACGATGTCGGCGACCGCGATGTCCGCCTTACAGGACGCGAGCGCACCCGGATCGGTGTCCCATTCGGCGGCGGCGTGGAAGCCGAGGACGAGCCCCGGCATCTCGTCATGGAGCCGGCGGCGGGCGCGTTCGAGCGCGCTCGCCATGTGATTGTCCATCGTCACGACGACGATGCGGAGGGCCGGACGCTCAGCGCCCGAAATGCGCTTTGGCATCATAGAGCGTCTCGACTGTGATGAGGGGGAGTTCGCGCTCGCGGGCGAACCGTTCGGTATTGGCGCGGGCTTTGCCCCGCACGAAGAACGGGATCTTCCTGAGTTCCTTCTCGGCGTCGGGGGCCCAGGTGCTTTGTGCGGAACTGGAACTCTCTCCCCCCTCTGCGGGGGAGGGTGCCTGCGGAGCAGGCGGGAGAGGGGGCGACCTCTCCGGAACTGGCGTTCCCCAATCCCGACCCTCGCTGACGCGAGGGCCACCCTCCCCCACAAAGGGGGGAGGGACAGGCTGGTGAGCGGGTCCGAGATGGGAGGGCGCGGCGTCGGCGTGGAACTCGTTGTCCTCGCGGAACATGCCGAGCAGATGTTCTTCCAGCCCCATCATCAATGGATGGACCCAGGTATCGAACAGGACGTTGGCGCCCTCGAACCCCATCTGCGGCGAATGCCGGGCGGGGAAATCCTGGACGTGGATCGGGGCCGAGATCACCGCGCAGGGAAGGCCCAGACGCTTGGCGATGTGCCGCTCCATCTGCGTGCCCAGCACCAGTTCGGCGGCGCTGGCCTGGATCGCGGCTTCCACGTCGAGGTAATCGTCGGTGACGAGGGCCTCGATGCCGTGGAGCGCCGCCTCCGCCCGGATCTCGCGGGCGAATTCGCGGGTATAGGTGCCGAGGCCGACGACCTTGAAGCCGAGTTCGGTGGACGCGACGCGGGCGGCGGCGAGGGCATGGGTGGCGTCGCCGAAGATGAAGACGCGCTTGCCCGTCAGGTAGGTCGAATCGACGGAGCGCGAGTACCAGGGCAGCCGCGACGGTGCGCCGTCGAGAACCGGGGCCGGATCGATCCCGGCGAGCGTCGCAACCTCCTCGACGAACCGGATGGTAGCCTGGACGCCGATCGGCACGGTCTCGACCATCGGCTGGCCGAAGGTCTTGTGCAGGTGCTGCCCGGCGGCCCGCGCGATCTCGGGATAGAGCACCACGTTGAAATCGGCCTCGCCGAGGCGGCCGAGATCGGCGGGGGTCGCCCCGAGCGGCGCCACCACGTTCACGTCGATCCCGAGTCGGCCGAGCAGGCTCCTGATCTCGACGAGGTCGTCGCGGTGGCGGAAGCCGAGGGCGGTGGGGCCGAGAATGTTGCAGAGCGGACGCCGCGTCTCGCGCGGCGCGGTGGGTTTCACCGGGACGGCCAGAGTGCGCACCAGCCGGTAGAAGGTCTCCGAGGCGCCCCAATTCTCCTTCTTCTGGTAGGAAGGGAGATCGAGCGGGATGACCGGGATCGGCAGGGCGAGGGCCTTGGCGAGACCGCCCGGATCGTCCTGGATCAGTTCGGCGGTGCAGGACGCGCCAACGATCATCGCCTCCGGCCGGAACCGCTCGTAGGCGGCCTCCACCGCATTCTTGAAGATCGCGGCGGTGTCCGCGCCGAGGTCGCGGGCCTGGAAGGTAGTGTAGGTCACCGGCGGGCGCGCATCGCGCCTCTCGATCATGGTGAAGAGCAGGTCGGCATAGGTGTCGCCCTGGGGCGCATGCAGGACGTAGTGCAGTCCCCGCATGGCGGTGGCGACGCGCATGGCGCCGATATGGGGCGGCCCTTCATAGGTCCAGATCGTGAGCTGCATCGCGTCAGACCTCCAGCCGGGTGCGACGGACGAGGGGTCTGGCGAACAGTTCGGCGAGGTCGCCGGCCTGGTCGTAGCCCTGGATCGGGGTGAAGAGCAGCTCGATCGACCATTTCGTCGCCAGCCCCTCCGCCTCCAGCGGGTTGGCGAGGCCGAGGCCGCACACCGTCAGGTCCGGCCGGGCCGCCCGGCACCGGTCCATCTGGGCATCGAGATCCTGACCCTCGACGATTGTGGTTCCGCGCGGGAGCAGCGCCAGTTCGTCGGCGAGATGGCCGCGATGCAGGTAGGGCGTGCCGATTTCGACGAGTTCGGCGCCCAGTTCCCGCGACAGGAAGCGCGCCAGGGGGATTTCGAGCTGCGAATCGGGGAAGAAGAACACGCGGCGGCGGCCGAGCATGGCCCTGTAGGGCGCCAGCGTCTGTTCTGCGCGGCGCGATCCCGCGGCGGTCGCCGCGGCGAACCGGGCGGGGGCCACGTCGAACGCGTCCGCCGCGGCCTTGAGCCATCCGGTGGTGCCTTCGGCGCCCAGGGGAAACGGGGCGGCGAGCCGCGTGGCGCCGCGCTCCTCCAGCGCCCGTGCCGTGTCGGCGAGGAAGGGCTGGGCCAGCAGCGTCAGGGTGTTCGGGCCCGCCGGTGGCATCTCGCCGGCCCGGAGCGCGGGCAGGAACCGCACGGGGGCGATGCCGAGTTCTGCGAAAATACGGGCGAACTGGTCTTCGACCACGTCGGCCAGCGCCCCGACCACGAGGAGCGAGGGGGCGGCATCTTTCGCCTCGGCCGGCATGGAAGGGACGAGGGAGGCGAGGCAGGCATCCTCGCCCTGCGTGAAGGTGGTCTCGATGCCGCTGCCCGAGTAGCTCAACACCCGGACTTGGGGAGACAGCCCGCGGGACAGGCGCTGCGCCGCGCGGCCGAGATCGAGCTTGATCACCTCCGACGGGCATGAGCCGACGAGGAACAGCAGCTTGATCTCGGGGCGGCGCTCGATCAGCCGACCCACCACGCGGTCGAGCTCGTCGTTCATGTCGGCGATGCCGGCGAGGTCGCGCTCGTCGATGATGGCGGTGGCGAATCGCGGCTCGGCGAAGATCATTACCCCGGCGGCCGATTGGATGAGATGGGCGCAGGTGCGCGAGCCGACGACGAGGAAGAAGGCGTCCTGGATCTTGCGATGCAGCCAGACGATCCCGGTGAGGCCGCAGAACACCGCCCGCTGGCCGCGCTCCTGCCGGATCTCGACGCCGCAGGCGGGGTCGAAGTTGCCGAGCTTGGCATGGGCATTCATCGCACGCCCTCCGGTGAGAGGACGAGGCGGGACGGGGCCTGGAGCCGGGCGGCGCGCAGCTTCAGCAGGAATTGCGCGGCGTTGACGGCGTAGGACGCGTAGGCGGCGAGCGCCAGGAGCATCAGCTTAGCCGTCGTGAGGGCGCCCGTGACGAGCGCCCCGAGATAGGCGCTGTGCAAGGCCAGCACGAGCATGCTGACCATGTCTTCCCAGTAGAAGGCCGGGGCGAACAGGTAACGCCCGAAGACGTCCTTCTCCCAGATCGAGCCCGTGACCATGATCGCGTAGAGCAGCAAAGTCTTGGCGACGATGGAGACGTTGGCCATCTGCGCGCCCTCCCCCGTCGCCAATGTGCGCAGGACGAGGCCGAGGCTGATCAGGAAGACCAGGAACTGGAGGGGGGCGAGGATGCCCTGGACCAGGGTCCAGCGGGAGGCGTCGCGCCGGGCGCGCTCGGCCGGCGAGTAGAGAGGTCGAGTCGGCTGGCCCCCTCTTGCAGGCATCGGTTCCACCCTGTCCCGGCTTGGCCCCGCATGGTCAGGGTCCGTTGCCGAGGAGGGTATGAACCGGCGGAATAAGTGTCAAGCTGGCTTTACGTCATTTTAAATTTACGACATTGATGCATAATAATGTGAGTTGCTGGATTGCCAAATGGGTTGTGAAGCGTATCGTTATCGACAAGGCCCGCTTGTCGCACTGCAAGCAGCGTCGGACGCTTTTTAAGTCGAAGACGTCAAGTTCGACAATCAAGATCGAGCTGGATCAAGAAGCCGTCATAAAACATTGGAGGACCCAATGGATGATGTCTGGCGGTTTCGCACGGCTTCCGGGATCGAGCCGGTTGCATTGGACGAGTGCGCCTCGTCGGAATTCGCATTATATCCTGGCAGGGCCAGGCAGGAGCGGAACTCCGCGTGGGACGTCGATCTCGCCAGTGTCATCGAGGCGGAGATCATCCCTCGCCTGATGCTCGCCCACCGGGCGGATTCCCGTGCCAACCGCCCGGGAATCCTGCCGAGCACGGAGCAGATCACGGATTTCGCCACGCTGGTCCTGTCACCGGACGGCGAGGATGTCGAAGACCGGATCGCGCGCCTCGTTGATGACGGGCTCGCCCTCGACAGCCTGCTCCTCGATCTCCTCGCCCCCACGGCCCGCCATCTCGGCCTCTTGTGGGAAGAGGACCTCTGCGACTTCGCCGAGCTCACCATCGCCATGGGCCGGCTCCAGCGCATCATGCACGAGCTCACCGCCCGGTTTCGCGACGAGCCGGCGCCGGACCCGCACGGCCGCAGCGTCTTCCTGATGGCCTGTCCCGGCGAGACGCACAGCTTCGGTCTCTCCCTCGTCGAACGCTTCTTCCGCGACGCCGGATGGGATGTGACCAGTGCGGCCCATTCCGCGCATTCCCAGGCGATCCGCGCCGCCAGCACGGGCTGGTTCGATGTGATCGGCGTATCGCTCGGCTGCGAAACCCTGCTCCCAACCCTCACCCGGCTGGTGACCGAGCTTCGTCGCACCTCGCGCAATCCATCGGTCCGTGTCATGGTCGGCGGGCCGATCTTCATGAACCATCCCGAATATTCGGCACTCGTCGGCGCGGACGCGACGGCGGGTGATGCACGCCTTGCCATAACCATCGCCGAGAGCTTGCTTGATCCGCGGGCCAGACCCTGCTGAAAGACCGGCTCGACGTCGTCACATCGTGGTGATCCTTGACCAGTCTGGCACTTCCCGCCGCGGCGGAAACCTTCGCAGCGCTTCGTAAGGCACTCGGTCCCCTGGACGCGGAGTCGGCCGGGCTTCTCGTCGCGGCCGCGACGGATCTCGCTCTGGTGGTCGATGCGGACGGGATCATCCGCGATGCGGCCTTCGGCAACGCGGATTTCGCCGATGAAGGCTGTGAGACCTGGCTCGGCCAGCCCTGGATGGATACCGTCACGGTCGAGAGCCGGCCGAAGATCGCCGCCCTCCTGCGCGATGCCGCCCCGGGCGCCGTCACGCGCTGGCGGCAGGTGAACCATCCCTCCGCCACCGGCATCGACCTGCCGGTCCGCTATTCCGCCCTGCGCCTGGAGAATGGTGGTCCGATCATCGCCATCGGCCGCAATCTCCGCGCCATGGCCGTGCTCCAGCGAAAGCTCGCGGAGACCCAGCAGGCCCTGGAACGCGACTACCTGCGCCTGCGCGGCGCCGAGACCCGCTACCGTCTGCTCTTCCAGCTCGCCGGCGAGCCTGTCCTGGTGGTGGATGCCGCCACCCGCCGGGTCACCGAGGTGAATCCGGCCGCCGCCCGCCTCCTCGGCCGGGCGGAGAAGCGCATCATCGGACAGGACGTGGTCGACCTGTTCGATTCCGCCAGCACCCGCGAACTCGAATCGCTGTTCGCTGGCCTGCGCATCACCGGCCAGGCCGGCGATCTCGTCGCGCAGCTCGGCAACGGTCGCGGCGAGACCCGCGTCGCCGCTTCCCTGTTCCGCCAGGAGAACGCCACGAGCGCGCTCCTGCGCCTCTCCTCCGGCCCCGCCGAGGTGGCCGGACCGAGCCGTGCCGGCACCTCCGCCCTCGACGTGATCCAGAGCCTGCCCGAAGGTTTCGTCGTCACCGATCCGGCCCGCCGTATCCTCGCCGCCAACGCCGCCTTCCTCGATCTCGTGCAGCTCGCCACCGAGGAACAGGTGCGCGGCGAACCCCTCGATCGCTGGCTCGGCCGAGAGGAGACCGAGGCCGCCGCGCTGTTCTCCACCCTCGGCCAGCATGGCTCGGTGCGCCATTTCGCGACGAGTCTCCGGGGCGAGTACGGTTCGGTGGAGGAGGTGGAGGTCGCCGCCGTCGCGGTGCCCGGCGCCGGGCAACCCTGCCTCGGCTTCACCATCCGTTCGACGCCGCGCCGCACGGCGGCGGCTTTGGGCGGTCGGGAATTGCCACGCTCCGTCGAGCAGATGACCGAACTCGTGGGCCGGGTCTCGATGAAGAACCTCGTGCGCGAATCGACGGACCTGATCGAGCGCCTCTGCATCGAGGCGGCCCTGCGCATCACCCGCGACAACCGGGCCTCTGCCGCCGAGATGCTGGGGCTCAGCCGGCAGGGCCTCTACGCCAAGCTGCGCCGTTATGGCATCGGCGATCTCGATGCGCCGGAGCCTGCCGACGAACAATAGTTCAGGCCTGTCTTCCGGCAGGCCAAATGTCGCACAAGATTGGCATTTTATGTGTCAATCTTTCTTGACACTTCCGACGGTCGGCCCCTAGCTTCGGGGCATGGCAACGTCGGCGTCCACCCCTCCCGCCGCTTCCGTCGGCATCCCCGCTCCAGCCACCCTGGTCGAGCTTCTGAAGCCGATCACCTGGTTCGCGCCGATGTGGGCCTTCGCCTGCGGCGTGGTCTCATCGGGTATGGCGGCCGAGGGGCGCTGGCCGCTGATCCTCGCCGGGATCGTGCTCGCCGGCCCCCTGGTCTGCGCGACCTCGCAGGCGGTCAACGATTGGTACGACCGCCATGTGGATGCGATCAACGAGCCGCTGCGCCCGATCCCGTCCGGCCGGATGCCCGGCCGCTGGGGCCTCTACGTCGCGCTGGCCTGGACCGCCCTCTCCCTCGCCGTCGCGGCCTCGCTCGGGGTCTGGATCCTCAGCGCCGCGCTGTTCGGTCTCGTCCTCGCCTGGATCTACAGCGCGCCGCCCCTGAGGCTGAAGCAGAACGGCTGGTGGGGTAACGCGGCAGTGGGGCTCTGCTACGAGGGCCTGCCCTGGTTCACAGGTGCCGCCGTGATGGCCGGCGCCCTGCCCGACCACCGCGTTCTCACGGTGGCCCTCCTCTATTCGGTGGGTGCCCACGGCATCATGACCCTCAACGACTTCAAGTCGGTGGAAGGGGATGCGCGCATGAATCTCCGCTCGCTGCCGGTCCAGCTCGGGATCGACCGGGCCGCGCGCCTCGCCTGCCTCGTCATGGCCCTTCCACAGCTGGCGGTGATCCTCCTCCTCTCGGCCTGGAACTGCGCGGGGCACGCGGCCCTCGTCACGGGGCTGCTCGTGGCGCAACTCGCGCTGATGTCCCGCCTGCTCCGGAGCCCGCGCGAGCGGGCAGCCTGGTACAACGGTACCGGCACCACCCTCTACGTGCTCGGCATGCTGGTGGCGGCTTTCGCCCTCAGGGCCCTCGCGCAGCAGGGAGCCGCGTGATGGCGCCGAAGCTGGGCTGGCTCGCCATCGTCCGCCTCGGCCTCGTTCAGACCGCTTTGGGTGCCGTGGTCGTTCTCATGACCTCGACCCTCAACCGGGTCATGGTCGTAGAGCTCGCTTTGCCGGCGATGATCCCCGGCGCCCTCGTCACCCTCCACTACGCCGTGCAGGTTCTGCGCCCGCGCTGGGGCTACGGCTCGGATGTGGGCGGGCGGCGCACGCCCTGGATCGTCGGCGGCATGGCCGCGCTCTGCCTCGGCGGATTCGGTGCGGCGGCGGCGACCGCCCTCATGGAAACGCAGCTTTCCACCGGCATCGCCCTCGCCATCCTGTCCTTCCTCTTGGTGGGGATGGGCGCGGGCGCGGCTGGGACCTCTCTCCTGGTTCTCCTGGCGGGCGGCGTCGATGCGCGCCGCAGGGGGGCTGCCGCCACCATCGTCTGGGTGATGATGATCGCCGGCTTCGCCATCACCGCGCCGATCGCCGGACATTTCCTCGATCCGTTCTCCGGTGTCCGGCTGGTGATGGTCTCCGGCACGGTGTCGCTTGCCGCCTTCGCCCTCGCCTGTCTCGCAATCCGTGGAATCGAGCCGCGCCGCGCGGCGGCCGCACCGTCCGATGCCCGCGGGAAGCGGCCGTTCCGCGAGGTCTTGGCCCGGGTCTGGTCGGAGCCGGCCTCGCGCCGCTTCACCATTTTCATCTTCGTGGCGATGCTCGCCTACAGCGCGCAGGAGCTCATCCTCGAACCCTTCGCCGGCCTCGTCTTCGCGATGACGCCGGGGGCCACCACCAAGCTGTCCGGTCTCCAGCATGGCGGCGTGCTCGCCGGCATGATCACCGTCGCCGGCCTCACCATGGGAATCGGCGGTCCCTATCTCGGCTCGCTGAAAGTATGGACCGCCACCGGCTGCGCCGGCTCGGCGCTGGCTCTGGCCGGAATCGCCGTCGGTGGCCTCGTCGGCCCGGACTTCCCCCTGCGCGCCGCCGTCTTCGCTCTTGGCCTGTTCAACGGGATGTTCGCCGTGGCCGCCATCGGCTCGATGATGGGTCTGGCGGGTGCCGGTGGCGAGGCCGAGCGCGGCACCCGAATGGGCGTCTGGGGCGCGGCCCAGGGCGTCGCCTTCGGGGCCGGAGGCTTCCTCGGGACCATGGCGGTGGATCTCGCCCGCCTCGTCAGCCCCGAACCGGTCCATGCCTATGCCGCCGTCTTCCTGGCCGAGGCCGCCCTGTTCCTGGTCGGCGCCGCCCTGGCCATGCGGATCGAGCATGCCGCTGCGACGCAATTGCGCCGCCCTGCCCGCCCCGCCGAGCCCGTGCTCCAGCCCCGATTGTCGTTGAGGTGAGACCCATGCCGGAATTGGAGACCTTCGACGTCGTGGTGGTGGGAGGCGGCCCGGCCGGGGCCACCGCCGCCACCGATCTCGCCCGGATGGGGCGGCGGGTGCTGCTCCTCGACAAGCCGGGGCGGATCAAGCCCTGCGGCGGCGCGATCCCGCCGCGCCTGATCCGCGACTTCGCCATTCCCGACGCGCTGCTCGTCGCCCGCGTCCGCTCGGCCCGCATGATCTCACCGGCCGACAAGCGGGTGGACATGCCCATCGGCGACGGCTTCGTCGGCATGGTCGACCGGGAGCATTTCGACCCTTGGCTGCGCGACCGCGCGGCCCTGGCTGGGGCCGACCACCGCCCGGGCAGCTTCACCCGCATCATCCGCGACGCGGAAGGCGGGGCGGTGGTGCATTACCGCTCGGGCGATGCGGAGTACCGGGTTCGCACCCGCCTCGTCATCGGCGCGGACGGCGCGAGCTCGGTCGTCGGCCGAGCAGAGATTCCCGGGCACGCGGCCATGAAACAAGTCTTCGCCTATCACGAGATCGTCCGGCGGCCGGCGGATGGGAGCGGCGATGTCGAGGGGACGCGCTGCGACGTCTACTATCAGGGCAAGCTCTCGCCGGATTTCTACGCCTGGGTCTTCCCCCATGGCGACACGATCAGCATCGGCACCGGCAGCGCCCGCAAGGGGTTCTCCCTGCGCGGGGCGATCCGGTCCCTGCGCGCCTCCACGGGCCTTGATGCCGGCGAGACCCTGCGCCGCGAGGGCGCGCCGCTGCCGCTGAAACCGCTCAGGCGATGGGACAATGGCCGGGACGTGCTCCTCACCGGGGACGCCGCCGGCATCGTCGCCCCGGCTTCGGGCGAGGGCATCTACTACGCCATGCTCGGCGGCCGGCTCGCGGCGGAGGCGGCCGACACCTTCCTCGCCACCGGCAAGGCCGCATCCCTGGCCCTTGCCCGGCGACGCTTCATGCGCCTGCACGGCCGCGTCTTCCTGATCCTGCGCATGATGCAGTGGGTCTGGTACCGCAACGATTCCCTGCGCGAGCGCTTCGTCTCGATCTGCAAGGACAAGGACGTCCAGCAGCTGACCTGGGATTCCTACATGAACAAGGAACTGGTCCGGGCAAAGCCCGCCGCCCATGTGCGGATCTTCTTCAAGGATCTGGCGCACCTGTTCCGCTGGGTCTCGCCGTGATCGGCGGTTACGAGACCGGCCCGGTCGTGGCTGCGGCGGCCGCCGCCCTCGTCACCGCCCTTGCCGGTGGCCTCCTGACGACGACCGGCCACTGGTATCAATCCCTGCGGCGTCCCTCGTGGAAGCCGCCTGACTGGGCCTTCGGCCCGGTTTGGACCACGATCTTCACCCTCATGGCGATCTCCGCCGTGATGGCCTGGCACGCGGATGCCGGAACCTCGGCGCGCACCGCGCTGCTGGTCGCCTACGGCGTCAACCTCTGTCTCAACATCGCCTGGAGCGGCATCTTCTTCCGCCTACGCCGGCCGGACTGGGCCTATCTCGAAGTCATCGCCCTCTGGCTCTCCATCGTGGCGCTGATCGCGGTGACGGCCCAGGCCTCGGGGATCGCGGCGTTGCTGCTCGCGCCCTACCTCGCCTGGGTCAGCGTCGCGACACTGCTCAACCGGGCGATCGTGCGGCTGAACGGGCTGTTCGGCCGGGCCGTACCGGTCCGCGATGTCGGAAGCCGGGCATGATTCCGGATGCGGCGACCCTGGCGTCGCTCTTCGCCTCCGGGCGGATCATCGACGTGATCCTCGGTCTCGTGGCCCTGGAGGCCGCCGCCCTCGTGGCATGGCGCCTTCATGGGCGAGATCGCCCGCTTCTTCCGCCCCTTTTCTGCAATCTCGCCTCGGGCGCGGCGCTGATGCTGGCGATCCGCGCCGCGCTGATCGGCTCGGATTGGACGGTGGTTGCGCTCTGCCTCATCGCCTCGCTGATGGCGCATCTAGGGGAGGTCGCGTTGCGCATGTTTGGGGGGTCGCGTTCCGCATCCGATCCGGCGATGCCCGATTTTCGCCAACCGGGCAGACCGGTCACGAAGCGTGCCTGAATTGCTGCTGTCCAACCTTCGGCTTCATGAGTGGAGAACCGGCATCATGCGTCGCATATCTGCCCTTCTGCTCGGTTCGGCCGGTCTCATCGCCGCCGTGACCGGTGTCTCGGCCCAAGATGCGGAACAGATCAAGCGGGGCGAATACTTGGCGACGGCGGGCGATTGCGTCGCCTGCCATTCGGCACCGGGCGGCAGGCCCTTTGCCGGGAACTATGTCCTCAACACGCCGATCGGGAAAATCCGCACGCCGAACCTCACACCGGACGACGAGACCGGGCTCGGCAAATGGACCGCCGACGACTTCTACCGCGCCCTGCACGAAGGCATCGACAACGAGGGCAGCTACCTCTATCCGGCCTTCCCCTTCGCCTGGTACACCAAGGTCACGCGCGACGATTCCGATGCGATCTTTGCTTATCTGCGCTCCCTCGAGCCGGTGAAGGAGCCCCGCAAACCTTCCGAGATCCCGTTCCCCTTCAATATCCGCAGCGCGCTGATTACCTGGCGCACCGCGTTCTTTACCGCGGGCGAGTTCAAGCCGGATTCGAACGCCAGCGCCGAGGTCAATCGCGGCGGCTACCTCGTGGAGGGCCTCGGCCATTGCGGCATGTGCCACAACGCCAACAAGATCGTCGGAAACAGCGGGTTGGCGGGCAAACTCGGTGGCGGGGTCATCGACGGCTGGTACGCGCCCAACATCACCCCCGACGACCACACCGGGATCGGCTCCTGGACCGACGATCAGGTGGTCGAATACCTCAAGACCGGTGCCGCTCCCGGCAACCGGCCGGGCGTCGCAGCCGGGCCGATGCGTCAGACCATCGAGGAATCCCTCTCCAGGCTGACCGATGCCGACCTGAAGGCGATGGTCGCCTACCTGCGCACCCAGAAAGCCAAAGAAAGCTACAAAATCAAGGACATCCAGGCCTTCAACCAGGCCGATGCGCCGGGAGCGGCCACCTATCTCAGCTACTGCTCCTCCTGCCACAAGCCGGACGGCCAGGGCGTCGAGGGGGCGATCCCGGCGCTCGCCGGCAATACCTCGGTGCAGTCGGAAGGCCCCGAGACGGTGATCCGCATCATCCTCGGCGGCCTCGCTGCCCAGAACGGCTACGCGCCGATGCCGGCCGTGGGGGCCGGCATGACCGACCGAGAGGTCGCCGACGTCACGGACTACATCCGCAACGCGTGGGGCAACAACGCCCCCGTCATCGCCGAACGCGGCATCGTCACAACCGCCCGGACCGCCACTCAGACCATGCTCGCCGGAACGGCGCCCTGCGCTGAGATTGCGCAACCCGAGGTCGCTAAGGCCATCGCCGATGCGGGGAGTGCCAACAAGCTCAAAGGGCTGGCACCAGAGAACTTCATTCCGGTCATCGGCTCTCTGCTACCCAAGGTAAAGGCAGCCGCCGGAGGGGCCAAGGACGACGACATCGTCAATGGGCTGACGACAGTGTTCTGCCAGGCTGGGCGCCATGATCCGGCCTACGGCAAGATCGGCTGGCACGCGGTCATCGGCAGCTTTTCGAGCGTCGTATATAGTCAGATCAGGAATCCCGAGAAACGTGTAGCCTTGCCGGCCCCCGCTGGTGTTGCGCCGACGCCGTGATTCAGCGCTAACGACGTCGCGGACATCAATACCTGCGAGCGCTGCAAACGCGAAGCCGATGATTTTGATCTCGCATTGGCAAACGTTATCACGGCAAGAGTACAAATAAATATTTCCGGTTATACAAATAATGAGCGCTGCTTTAATTTGTAGGTATTTCGCGAGAGAATTGCCTCTTTATCTATATGTGACCTTTAGGTGACATTCGCAGATGAGATGACGATACGTGGGGAATGAGATCCGGTGCTGGTGCGTCGATGAAGGAGAGCTTGCTCGAACGCAGCGCTCTTCCCATCACGCTCGAAGAAGAGGCACTGGATGATTCACGGTACCCGTCACGCGACATACACGCTCGGTCTCACCCTGTGCGTCGGCCTCGGCCTGACCACCCTGGCTTCAAGACCGGTCCAGGCCGGTTCTGCGGCGCAACCGGGACAGACGGTCGGTCTCCCCGTTGGCGCCCAGCTTCCCGTCGGCCTCTACTTCGTCAACACGTCGAGCTTTGGTGTCCGCGATACCCGGCCGCTTGATTCCGAATCTAATATCAATCTGCCTACCTTCCTTTGGGCGACGCCCTGGAACCTGCTGGGCGCGCGCCTCAACCTGGCGGCGATCCAGCCGGTCGTAGCGTCGAGTCCGCGAGGCGTAGCCTATCAGAGCGGCATCGGCCAACCACTGCTCGCTGCCCAACTCGCCTGGAACCTCGGCAACGATTTCGGCGTGAGTTATCTCTTCGGCGGATACCTGCCGATCGAGACGGAGTTCCTCACCCGGAACGCGTCCCTCAGCCATCGCTTCGCTGCGAGCTATACCGGTAACGGACTGAACCTGACCGCTAATCTGCTCTACGGAATCTTCGTTGATCCGGTGGCCGCCCAAGGTGTGGCCTATCCCGACTATCTCAACCTCGACCTCACCGCGACCAAGAAATTCGGTAAGTGGGAGGTCGGCCCGGTAGCCTTCGCCTCCACTGACATGCCCACCCGATTTCCCGGGTATCGCCGCCAGGGACAGATCGCCGTCGGCGGCCTCGTCGGCTACAATTTCGGGCCTGTGAACGTTCAGGCCTATGTCACGCGGGATGTGGTGGAGCGCAATTACGGCGGTCAGGAAACGCGCGGTTGGCTGCGGCTCATCGTGCCGATCTACAAGGAAAGCACCAATTCGGCGGCTCCCTCGATCCCGCTGAGCGGGCGGCAATCCCTGCGCTAGGGATTCCTCATAGAGCGTTCAAGCGAAAGGCCGACTCCAGCACGCTCCAGGCTCCGGTATCGATAAGGAGCGTGTTGCCGGTTTGAAGTCGGCATCCCCTGCTGGCGTCCATGCCTTCGAAGGCGGTCGTGACAAGGGGCCGTCGAGGAGGCGTCCTGCGAAGTTGGGACAGGTTAGCTGATGCAGGGGCACCGCCACGATGCGGACGCGCTTGCCCCCAGGTTCGACGTAGCCAACGCCATAAGGCGCAGCCCAGATCACCTCCACAGCCAAAGGTCCTCATTCCCAATGTTATGAATATAGATGCTCTCATCCGCAGCGAGAGCCTGCCGATTTGGATCGATCGTTGCAATAAGGCCTGCCATGAACGGCAGACGTGGCTATATGCTAATTTCCGACTTGAGAGAGTCACCTTCACCCAAGATTATTCAACCAGAAAGCCGTATCTCAATTCGGCAATTCGTCGGGATGGCGCTGGGTGGAGCCGAGCTCCCATGGCATATCGTTATCCGATAGAATAAAACCTTCTTCATAAACTAGAGGACGAAGCATTTAAACTGGCAAATGCTTTGCTCTGTTCCTGTTTCGAAACATGTGTGTCCGGACGGGCGAGCATCGTCGTTCGGGTGGGTCGGCGTAAGGGAATTTCCTCGGTTCCGTGTGAAGTACAAGGCGGTGCACCTTCGGGACAGGGCTGGGATTTACCGTAAACCGCCCATTAATCCGACTCGTCGAAACCTAGCGATCGTTGGGGCCGGGGCGACATGCGCTGGTCTCCGCGCGTGGTTTGTAAGGGTAACGGTGTATGCGTAGCGTTCACACGGCGATCGACAACGTGGTTCCCTTCCGACGTCCCGGCAGGCCCCAGCCCCAGGCTCCCGTCGTATCGCCCTCCCTAGCCGCGAGGCGGGTCGATCAGCGCGCGCTGATGGATGCGGTCTATGCCAGCGGAACGCTCGCGGTTGCGGCGGGTGATCGTGAGACGAAGCTGATCGCCGCCCGCCTGCAGGTCTACGGCTTCCTCACCGTCGAGGAATTGAGCGAAGAAGGGGCATTGCGGCGCCTGCGTCCGTCCGAGGCTATCCGCGCCCAGGCCGACCGCCCCTGGCGCCTATCAAAAGCGGCCTACGGCTCCGGCCTGTCTGTCACTGTCCCAGCCACCGACGATTTCCTGTTCGACTCTTCCGCCGGTGCCTCAGCCTGATCCTCCCGTAAGAAGCACTGGCTGTCCTTGTTCATCGACGGTAGGCTCCGGAGGGGGGCGGCTCTCCGGAGACAATGTGAATGGCGGCGGCGAGACAGCTAATTTCTTCGTCGCCGAAGATGCATCCCTGAACACCACCGGGGTAGATGCCCCGAGGTGCAGCTATCCGCTCTTGATAGTCAGCGTCTGCTTATACCCACGACGTTTTTCTTCACGAGCGACGACGTCGCCTACCCGGCTCGACCATCGGCAGGTGGGTTCCTATGGCTAACCGGGAAATCTGACTGGGCCGAAGCATCGAGCCGAGCATCATCGAGCAAATCCACCGCACCGGCGTAAGGCCTGCTGTGGCGCACCTATACTTTGCTCGGCAGCGACCCAGGGGGGATGCCTCAGCGGTCGCGCTTATTTACCACCGCGCAGCCGGTCATTGGTCCACGGCTCCCGTTTATGACAGAGCACGTGACGAGAGATGTCGCCGCATCGGCATGGCTGTGGCGGGAGATGACCGCCTGCTCGCGGGCGCGGCGAGCTGCGGCTACGATCAGGTCTGGTGCAATCCCGGTAGCGATCCGCCCGGCCCGGCCGAACAGGTCATAGTAGTCATCGCTCGGCGTCTCCCCCTTGAATTGGACTCCGACAGCAGACGGGTCACCGCAGGCGAGTGTCAGCGTCATCCCATTGGTGACCGACATTTCCGCGAAATCAACGGTGCGGTTGACGAGCGTGGCCTTCGTCTCAGCCACGACGCTTTCGATGAGATCCCTGCACGGATCTGCCTGGGCCGAACTGCTGAAGAATGACACGAGGGCGGCGGTCAGAATCATGAAGTGCATGGGAGTTAAACTAGGAGCGCCGCTCATTCCGGCGAGGAGGGAGTCGGATAACATTATTAGCTCCTATTGAACGTTCATTCATTGACGTTTGAATGAACGTTCAATAGATTTGCGGAGAGACAGGAGGCCGCGATGGGCGATCTAGGTTGGTACGATGACGTGGATGCGCCTCGCGATGGGATCTCCCAGCGCATTATGGCCTCGGCCCGCTCCGCTTGCCGGATGTCCAATCTTCTGCCGGGGCTCTTGATTCTCGTCGGTTGGCTCGCTTTCATTGGCTGGACGGGTGCAGGATCGGATGGGTGGCAGGCGCGGGTCTGCGCCGACCTTGGTGGACATGCGTACTCCTGCGGATCGATCAATGCTCAAGGTGTGGGCATCGTCGCGAATACGGGGGCCGCATCATGAGCGCCGGCGTCCTCACTGAGCCTCGAAGCAGCCAGTCGACCCGCCGCCAGGACATCCTCGATGCAGCCGAGATTTGCTTCGTCCGCAATGGCTTCCACCGCACAACGATGCAGGATCTCGCCCGTCAAGCCGGGATGACCGCAGGCAACATCTACCACTACTTCAAGTCGAAGGAGGCCGTTGTCTTAGGCCTCGCGGAGCGTGAGCGCGGGCATGGTATGACCCTCGTCGAAGAGATGGAGCGGGCCGGCGATCGCCGTGGGGCCCTAATGGGCATCCTCGAACGCTACTTCGCCCGGGCGACCCGCGAGAGCGCGGTCCTGCGCGTCGATCTCTGGTCCGAGGCTACTCGCAACCCCGACATTGCCGGCATGGTCGAGCGAGGCGAGACCGAGGCCCGCCTTTGGTTTGTCGAGACTCTTTCGTCTCTGGCAACCTCACCGGCCTGCGATGCCGCCATTCTCTACGACAAAACGCTGAACCCGCTGATGAAGGGCATTCTCGTGAACCTGGCGCTCTGGCCAGCCTTCGATCCAGCCCCCGCCGCGGCGCATTTGTGCGCCCTGATCGAGGCGGGACTGGACGGACGGCTGCCGACGGCGGCGCAGGAGGCGGAGGCCGGCGCGCTTCCCGTCTCGCTCGGTTTTCCGTCCCACTCTCTCTTGGAGGGTAGCCGATGAGTTCCGTCCTCAAGGTCGTCCGTCCCTTCGTTCTCATTCTTGGCCTACCGTCGGGTTCGGCCTTCGCTGAGGTCGCGCTGGCTCCAAACAAGCCGGTGCCGGCGGTGAGCACTGTCGAGGCGGCACGCCGCGAAATCGTCGAGCAGGTCGTCGTTACCGGATCCCTGGTTCCCCGTGACGAAATCCTAGTAACGCCCGAAATCGAGGGCTATCGGGTCACCGAAGTGCTGGTCGAGGAGGGCATGCGCGTAGAGCGAGGCCAGATCCTGGCACGGCTCTCGCGCGATCTCATCGACCAGCAGATCGCTCAGCAGGACGCCCTGGTCAGCAAGGCGTCGGCCACCGTGCCGCAAGCACAGAGCAATATCGAGCAGGCGGAAGCCGCCGAGATGGAAGCGCGCCTTGCCTTCGAGCGAGCTAAGCAACTCATGAGTAGCGGCAACGGCACAGCGGCGATCATGGAGGGGCGCACTGCGGCCTTGCGTCAAACGGAGGGCAAGCTCGCCTTCGCGCGCAATGGTCTGGTCATCGCAAGGGCGGAACTCGCTCAGGCGCGGGCTCTGCGCGACGAACTCTCATTGCGCCTCGCCCGCACCGAGATCCGCGCGCCGGAAGCCGGTATCGTAAACCGCCGTACGGCCCGCGTCGGTATGGCAGCCTCCTCCTCTTCTGAGCCGTTGTTCAGGCTCATCGCCAGAGGCGAGATTGAGCTCGAAGGCGAGGTCATCGAGACCAAGCTGCCACTGTTGCAGGAGGGGGCACCCGCCTCGATGGAGCTTACCACTGGCGAGCGCGTGCGAGGCAGCGTGCGCGCCGTCTACCCGGAGGTCGATAAGGCAACCCGCCTCGGCAAGGTCCGCGTCCGGCTCGATCCCGATCCGCGCCTGCGTATTGGCACCTTTGCTCGAGGGGCAATTGAGGTGGCACGAACCCGTGGCATCACCGTGCCCCAGGCCTCCGTTCTATATGGCGGGCCGCAGCGCAGTAGCGTCCTCATAGTCGCCGATGGCCTCGTGGAGGCGCGGACCGTGCGCACCGGCATCTCAGACGATGACGATATCGAAATCCGCTCAGGCCTCAACCAAGGCGAGGCCGTGGTCGCGCGCTCTGGAAGCTTCCTGCGTAACGGCGACCGGGTCCGCGCCATCCCGGTTACCGTTACGCCGGCTCCCGCCGTCGCGAACGGCCCGTCCCCGCGCGAAACCGCTGAAGCCGGCCTTCCCTGAAACAGTGCCCGGAACAGCCGGGCTCTGTTGTTTCCATCTCGCGAACACGGTTTGTGCCGATGCGCCTCAACGTCTCCGCCTGGGCGATCCGCAAGCCGATCGGCCCACTGGTTCTGTTCCTCGTCCTGATCGTTCTCGGCCTCGTCAGCTTTCGTGGGCTTCCAGTCACGCGCATGCCGAATATCGACGTGCCCATCGTCTCGGTGGCGATCACGCAGGCCGGCGCTGCCCCATCCGAGCTCCAGACCCAGGTGACGAAATGGGTCGAGGATTCAATAGCCGGCGTACGCGGCGTGAAGCACATCACCTCGGCGATCACAGAGGGATCCTCCGTCACGACGGTAGAATTTCGTCTTGAGGTGAACACTGACCGCGCGGTCAACGACGTAAAGGATGCAATCTCGAAGATCCGCATCAACCTGCCACGCACCATCGACGAACCGGTGATCAGCCGTGTCGAGATCGCAGGCCTGCCGATTCTGATCTACGGCGTGAAGGCCCCGGCGATGACACTTGCCGACCTCTCCTGGCTGGTGGAGGACAAGATCGCCCGCTCGCTCCAGGGGGTGAAGGGCGTCGGTGGGGTCGAGCGTGTCGGCGGCGTCGCGCGCGAGATCCGCGTCGTGCTCCAGCCCGACCGCCTGCTGGCGCTCGGCATCACCGCCGCGGATGTGAACCGGCAGTTACGCTTGACCTCAGCTGACATGGCGGGCGGACGTGGCGAGGTCGGTGGTCGCGAACAATCGATTCGGACGCTTGCCGCTTCTCGCACGGTACGTGAGCTCAAGGCGACGTCCATCGTCCTACCGGGGGGACGCAAGGTTCGTCTCGACGATCTCGCTGTGGTGCAGGACGCCATCGAGGAGCCGCGCACCTTCGCGCGTTTCAATGGCGAGCCGGTCGTCGCCTTCGCGGTCTCGCGCGGCTCGGGCGCCAGTGATGCCGAGGTGGCGACAGCCGTCGAGAAGCGCATCGACGAGTTCCGCAAAACCTATCCCGACGTGGCTTTCGACGTCATCGATTCATCGGTTTCGGCCACGATCGGAAGCTACGATTCGGCGATGCACACCCTGATCGAGGGCGCTGTTCTCGCTGTCATCGTGGTTTTCCTGTTCTTGCGGGACTGGCGCGCGACCTTGATCGCGGCGGTCGCCCTACCGCTCTCCGTCTTCCCGACCTTCTGGGCGATGGATGCGCTGGGTTTTACCCTCAACGGCATCAGCCTGCTCGCCATCACCCTCGTCACCGGCATTCTGGTGGATGACGCCATCGTCGAGATCGAGAACATCGTCCGGCACATGCGGATGGGAAAGTCAGCATACCGGGCTGCGATCGAGGGCGCCGACGAAATCGGTCTCGCCGTCATTGCCATTACCGCCACGCTGATCGCGGTGTTCGCGCCGGTCTCGTTCATGGGCGGTATCGCAGGCCGCTACTTCATGCAGTTCGGGCTCACCATAGCCGTCTCGGTGTTCATGTCGCTGCTCGTGGCGCGGCTGATCACGCCGATGCTCGCTGCCTATTTCCTACGCGACCACGGCCATCACTACGACGAACGTGAGGGATGGGTGATGCGCACCTATGGCCGGTTGGTGGGCTGGTCTGTGCGCCACCGTGTCATCACCCTCATCGTCGGCCTCGTGCTGTTTGCCGGTTCGCTCGCCTCCACCGGGTTGCTGCCCTCCGGCTTCGTGCCGAAGCAGGACAATGCCCGCACGCTGTTCATGGTGGAACTCGCACCTGGCGCGAAGCTCGTAGACACCGTAGCTGTCGCTGACCGAGTGGTCGAACGCATCCGTTCCCTGCCGGAAGTCACCTCGGTCTTCGTCGATGGCGGTCGTCAGGTGGGGGGCAAGAAGGAGACCCGGCTCGCCACCCTCATCGTCAACCTGACTCCGAAGAACGCGCGCTCGAAGAAGCAGGCGGCGGTAGAGACCGACATCGCCGCGTTGCTGGCGGAGGAACCGGACATCCGCTCCTGGTCCCTGCGCGATTCCGGCCAGCGCGACCTCGCCCTTGTGGTCGGAGGGCCGGATGCCGAGATCGTCGCCGAAGTGGCGGCAAGGCTGCAGCGCGACATGGCGGCGATCCCACACCTCGTCTCCGTGATGTCGACCGCACCGCTCAACCGCACGGAAGTGCGCATCCGCCCGAAAGAGGGGGCCGCCGCCGATCTCGGCGTCTCCACAGAAACCATCGCCGAGACCGTACGAGTCGGGACGATCGGCGATATCGGTCTGAACCTGGCCAAGTTCAACGCCGTCGACCGCCAGATTCCGATCCGCGTTCAATTGCCCGAGGCGGCGCGCGGCGCGATTTCGCGGTTGGAGAACCTCAAGGTCCCAGCAAAGAACGGCGGCGCCGTGCCTCTCGCCGCTGTGGCTGATATCGAGCTCGACCAGGGACCGGGCGCCATCGAGCGCTATGACCGCGTAATCCGCGTGGCGGTCGAGGCCAACATGGAAGGGTCCGACGCGTTGGGCTCGCTCATCGCTCAAGCCCTGGAAACACCCACCGCGAAGTCGCTGCCGCCTGGCGTCACCATTCGCCAGACCGGCGACGCCGAGATCATGGGCGAGGTCTTCTCCGGCTTCCTGCTGGCAATGGGGGCCGGGATCATGATGGTCTACGCTGTTCTCGTTCTCTTGTTCGGTTCGTTTCTTCAGCCACTGACGATCCTGTTCTCGCTGCCGCTCTCCATCGGTGGCGCGATCCTCGGCCTCCTCATCCTCAATATGCCGATATCGATGCCCGTGGTCATCGGTATCCTGATGCTGATGGGGCTGGTCACGAAGAACGCGATCATGCTGGTGGATTTCGCCGTGGAGGAGATGGCGCGCGGCGTCGACCGCGTCACCGCCATCGTCGATGCCGGCCGCAAGCGGGCGCGCCCTATCGTGATGACAACCATCGCCATGGCCGCCGGCATGGTGCCCTCGGCGATGGCGTTGGGTGTCGGTGGCGAGTTCCGCGCACCCATGGCGGTGGCGGTGATCTCCGGCCTCATCGTCTCCACCCTGCTCTCACTGGTCTTCGTGCCGGCCGTGTTCCTTCTGATGGACAGCCTCGGCGCCCTGCTCTGGCGCCTGTTCGGCCGCTTCGTCGGCGCCCGCGACGAGGCGCCGGTTTCCGACGCGATGGCCGGCTCGGCCCGATGACGGTCCGTCGGCATCTGAGCATCGGTACCAGGAACTTTCCCGATCGACCGGTCGGGAGAGAGCTCTCACCTGCGGAATGCGGGACATTTGGAAGCACATTTCGCGAGCCTTCGCCTATAGTTTCGCCTGTCGACAAGTCTATCGGCTCGCTGCCGACGCGAGGGCGCAATGAAGATCCGTCACCCCAAACATAATCGTTGCCTTCACCATGCATGTCTCGCCGATCTCGGCGGCACTCATCATGGGACGATTCTGACGAATGGGGTTGATGGTCATGGGTTATCACGACGCGAGAATTGAAGCGGCTAGCTCCGCGAGCGCCTGGGCTCTTGCAGGCGCTATCGCGCCGAAGCATGTTCGCCGCACCTATGGCAGGGCAGCCGTGGCTGCTGCCATCGAGAACGGACTGATGCCCGAGGAGCTGTCCGAAGTGCTGGCTGGCCGCCGCGTCGTCGAGGCCTTTCCGGTCGATGGCGGAGAGAGCGTCTCCGACTACGCCCACCGGGCGGTGGCCGAGATGATGGTCGCCTATCTCAGTTACGCCCCGGCCTGACCCGCCGACTGCCTCTCCAGACATTCCATCGATCCATGAAGGCGGGCTGCTCGCGGCCCCGGAGACGACCATGACCGACGACCTGCTGTCCCGACGCCGCCTGCTGAGAGCGGGCGCCACCGTCGCGGCCGCCCTGCCCCTCGGCCTCACCGCGACGGCGGGGCGTGCCTGGGTTCCGGGCCCTGCTGTGCCCTTCGATCCCGGTCCCCTGTGCGCGCCGGCAGTGGCCACCGAGCCATGGAGCGGCCCGCTGCGGCCTGTGAAGCTCGCCTGGAACGCCAATGCCATCTGCACCGCCGCGGCCCCCGTCGCCAAGGAGCGGGGCATCTTCGCGGCCTACGGGCTCGACGTGGAATTCATCAATTTCGGCGGGTCTACGGAGGCCCTGCTGGAGGCCATCGCCACCGGCAAGGCCGATGCCGGCATCGGTATGGCCCTGCGCTGGCTGAAGCCCCTCGAACAGGGATTCGACGTCAAGATCACCGCCGGCCTCCATGGCGGTTGCCTCAGGCTGCTCGGCGCAAAATCCGCAGGCATCAGCGACATTGCCTCCCTGAAGGGCAAGACCATCGCGATCAGCGACCATGCGAGCCCGGCCAAGAACTTCTTCGCCCTGCTCCTGTCGGATGCCGGTATCGATCCCGACAGGGAGGTGGAATGGCGGCAATACCCAGCCGATCTCCTCAACCTCGCCGTGGAGAAGGGCGAAGCCCAGGCTTTGGCCGATGCCGACCCGCGCACCTGGATCTGGCTGAAGGACCCGCGCTTCACCGAAGTGGCCACCAACCTGACAGGCAGCTTCGCCACGCGCTCCTGCTGCGTGGTGGCCCTGCGCGGCAGCCTGATCCGTAACGACCGGGCGGTAGCAGCCGCCCTCACCCGCGCCATCCTCGAGGGTGGTCACCGCGTCGCCACCGATCCGCTGGATGCCGCCGGCATCTTCTCGAATTACGGTGGCAAAGGCTCGGTGGAGGATCTGGCCGCGATGCTGCGCAGCCATACGCACGATCACCGGCCGGTGGGCATCACCCTCAAGCAGGAGATCGCCCTCTACGGCGACGAACTGAAGCGCGTGAACGTGATCCGCCGGTCCACCGACACGGCGAAATTCGCCGACCGGGTCTATGCCGACGTCCTGAGCTGAGGGGCATCCATGTCGAGTTCATTGACGGGGGCGTTCGGCGGAGGCTTCCGCCGAGCCGCCGATGCGGATGCGGATGCCACGGTATCGAGTCGCTCCGCATGGCGAACTCGTCTCGCTGCCCTGTGGTGGGTCGGTCTCCTCGCCGGTTCCGTCTGGCTCGCCCTCGCGGCCCTCACGATCGGTCTGCCGGAGAACGGCGATTTTCCGTATTCCACCACGTTTGGACATGGCACTGGCCTGATCGGTGCGGCCTTGCTTCTGGCGAGCCCCTTTCTCCCTGCCCTCGGCCGGGTCGGAGCCCGCCTGCGCCATTGGGGACCCTGGACGGTCGCCCTCGCCCTCGCCTTCACCATCTGGGAACTGGTGACGGCCAAGTTCGAATGGCTGCCGATGCCGTTCTTCCCGCCTCCTCAGGCGATTCTGGAAGTCTTCGCAGAGGATTGGCCGAAACTCGGCGGCAGCATCGTCAATTCGCTGATCCTTCTGTCGGGCGGCTACCTCATCGGTGCCGCGGTCGGCTTCGTTCTCGGTGTGGCGGTGGGCTGGTCGCGGACGGCCGGCTACTGGGTCCATCCGGTCCTGCGCTTCGTCGGACCGCTCCCGGCCACCGCCTGGCTGCCGCTGGCCTTCTTCGTGTTCCCCTCGTCCTGGTCGGCGAGCACGTTCCTTGTGGCTCTGGCGACGGGTTTCCCGGTGACAGTGCTGACCTGGTCCGGGATCGCGGCCGCCAACAAATCCTATTACGATGTCGCGCGCACGCTCGGCGCCTCGCAGAGCTTCCTCATCCGCAAGGTCGCGATCCCGGCCGCGCTGCCCCACGTCTTCGTCGGTCTGTTCATGGGCCTCGGCGCCTCCTTCGCGGTTCTCGTCGTGGCCGAGATGCTGGGCGTGAAATCCGGCCTCGGCTGGTACCTGCAATGGGCGCAAGGGTGGGCGGCCTATGCCAATATGTATGCCGCTCTCATCGCCATGGCGCTGATGTGCTCGACCCTGATCACCCTGCTGTTCCGCCTGCGCGATCGCGTCCTGTCCTGGCAGAAGGGGCTCGTCCAATGGTAGCGGCCACCCTCGAAGCGCCCACCGGCACCTCTGCCGCCAGCCGGCGTGGAGCCCTCGCTGTCAAAGGTGTTTCCCACGCTTTCGATATCGGCGGGACGCGCCTGCCCGTCCTCGACGACATCGATCTCACCATCGCGCCGGGCTCCTTCGTCGCCCTGCTCGGCCCCTCGGGCTGCGGAAAGTCGACGCTGCTGCGCCTCGCCGCCGGTCTCGAACCGCCGGAAACCGGCACCCTCGCCCTCGACGGGGAGACGATCGCCGGACCCGATCCGGAACGGCTCCTCGTCTTCCAGGATCCGACGCTCTATCCCTGGCGCACGGTGCGGGGGAATGTTTCGCTTGGCCTGGAGGCGCGCGGGCTGCTTCGCCGCCATCGGCACCGCATCGACGAGGCGCTGGACCTCGTCGGGCTTGCCGACTTCGCCGAGGCCTATCCCCACCAGCTTTCCGGCGGCATGGCCCAGCGCACGGCGCTCGCCCGGGCCCTGGTCAACGATCCGAGCCTGCTGCTCCTCGACGAGCCTCTGGGCAAGCTCGACGCTCTCACCCGCCTCGCCATGCAGGGTGAACTCGTCCGGCTCTGGCAGGAGAGCCGCTTCACCGCGCTCCTCGTCACCCACGATGTCGAGGAGGCCCTCATCCTCGCCCAGCGGGTGATCGTGCTGAGCGACCGACCGGCTCGGATCAGGACCGAGATCGCGGTGGATGCCCCCTATCCGCGCCGCCGCGACGACCCGAAGCTCCTGAGCCTGCGCACCGAGATCCTCGGCATCCTTGGGGAGAAATGACCGCCATCGGAGGGGGCAAACGACCGCCATCGGACGGGGTCAACATGCGTCATGCGGCGGGCTTTACTCCAGCGCGGACGATCCGTCCGATCCTGCCTGTCCCGCGCTTGAAACCGGCTTGGATTCACGCGGGCGGAGGGTTGTATGAGCGACACGTCGAGCAGGGAGGAATGCCCCCGCCCGGCCATGGATGACGCCCTCGTCCACCCCATCATCCCGCACTCGGTACGGTCTGCGACAAACTGGGGACAGATCGTGAATCTCGGGACCCGAGTCGCGTCGGCCCACGTTTGCCGACTCCCGACATCAATGATGGGCAGCGCACTCCCCGATGGCAAAACGCCGGACTAGGACGTCTCCCGACAACGCCTCCGAAGAGGTCGTCGCTCCCCTCGTTCCCATCGGCGCCCTGGCCGTGGCGCTCCTCGACCTCGTGGCCCTGAACAAGCCCCTGATCCACATGGTGCGCGAAACGCACCGGCAGGAGGCCATCGCGGCGATCCTGCGGGCGCTGGCACCCGATCGCAGCGTTGCGATCTACCCGGAATGGGATTGCCTGCCCTTCGACCGGACCTCGCCGTCGCGCGGCGTCATGGGGCAGCGCACGGGCGTGTTGCGCTGGCTCACGGACACCGCCGCCCTGCCCGACATCGTCCTGACGACCGCCCCCGCACTGATCCAGCGGGTTCCACCGCCCGAGACATGGGCGGAGGCCCATCTCGAGATCCGCGTCGGCGACGATTTCGACCCGACGGCGATCACCGCGACGTTGCAGCGCCTCGGCTACATCCTGGACGACCGGGTCGACGAGCCGGGCGAGGTGGCGGTGTGGGGAAGGACAGTGGACGTGTTCCCCGCCGCTGCGCCGCGCCCCTGCCGGATCGAGCACGAGGACGGCCGCGTCATCGCGATCCGGTCCTACGATCCGGTCTCCCAGCGCTCCCTGGCGGAGGCCGAGCGACTGGTCATCGACCCGGCGACGGAGATCCTTCTGCCGGAGGGATCGGACAACCAGTTGCGGCCCTTCACCGGTCAGGAGCACCAGCTTCCTCGCTTCTACCCTACGCTCACGACGGTGCTGGACTACGTCCCGGATGCCCGCCTCGTGGTCGAGACCGGCGCCGAACAGCGCGCCGACGCCTTCTTCGAGCAGATCGCCGAAGGGCGCGATGCCGGCGACCGGAACCGTGACCTCGGCGACCTCTATCTCGCCCCCCGGAGTTGGGCGTCCCTTCAGGAGACGCGACGTGTCGCCACCGCGTCGGCGGACGAATCCGAGGATCTCGCCATTCCGGCCTTCGTGCGGAAGGCCCGTCCCAATGCGGCCCTCGCCGAGACCCTGCGCCGGCATCTCGAAAGCGGAGAACGCATCCTGCTGACGGGACCGGAGGAGCCTCTCGGTCGCCTGATCCGCGTCGCCGAGCGTGTGTTGGGTCGCAAGGCACGAAAGGTGACGAACTGGACGGAGGTTGCCCGCGCCGGGCCCGGTGCGATCCTGGCGCTGGCCGCTCCCATCGAGGCGGGATTCAGGGTGCCGGGACAGGGTGTCTGTGTCATTGCAGCCGCCGACCTGTTCGGGAGCCGCGCCGCCGCTGCGGCTGAGGGCGAGCCGACGGCGAGCCTTCCCATCGGCGAGGTCGAGCTGCGCATCGGCGATGTGGCGGTCGATCGCGATAATGGTCTGTGCGTCTTCGAGGGATTGGAGCATGTCGAGACCGGAGCGGAAGGCGGCGAGGACGCCCTGCGTCTGCGTTTTGCCGGAAACGCGATCCTGATGGTCCCGGTCTCCCAGGCCGACCGGATCTGGCGCTACGGCTCGGAGGCCGAGGCGGTGACCCTCGACAAACTCGAAGGCGGGTCCTGGGGGCGTCGGCGTCTCGAAGCCGAGGCCTGCATGGCCAAGGCGGCCCGCATGATGCTCGCCGATGCCGAGGCACGCCGGGAGGTCAAGGCGCCGGTTCTATCACCCCCGGTCCGGGAGATGGAGCGCTTTGCCGCCGGTTTCGGATTCAACCTCACCGCCGATCAGGCGCGCGCCGTGAACGGGGTGATGGGCGATCTCGCCTCGGGGCGGCCGATGGATCGGCTCGTCTGCGGCGATGTCGGCTTCGGCAAGACCGAGGTGGCCCTGCGTGCCGCCGCCGCCGCGATCTTCGCCGGTCGCCAGGTGGCGGTGGTGGCGCCCACCACCGTGCTGGCTCGCCAGCATGTGCAGACCTTTACCCGGCGTTTCGCCCGCTTCGGCATCGAGGTCGCCCATCTCTCCCGGCTCGTCACGCCGGCCGAGGCGAAGCGCGTGAAAGCGGGGCTCGCCGACGGCAGCATCCGCCTCGTCGTCGGCACCCATTGCCTCACCGCCAAGGGCGTCGGTTTCGCCGATCTCGGCCTCGTGGTCATCGACGAGGAGCAGCGCTTCGGGACCAAGATGAAGCAGGCGCTCCGCAACACGGCGGGGGACGGTCACGTCCTCACGCTCACGGCGACGCCGATCCCCCGCACCCTGCAATCCGCCCTCGTCGGACTGCAATCCCTCAGCGTCATCGCCACGCCGCCCGCGGTGCGCCAGCCCATCCGCACGGTGATCGCGCCGTTCGACGCAGATGGCCTGCGGGACGCGCTCCTGCGCGAGCATCGACGGGGCGGACAGAGCTTCGTCGTCTGCCCGCGGATCGAGGATATCGGCCCCATGGCGGAGCGTCTCGCCAAGCTCGTCCCCGACCTGCGCACGATGATCGCCCATGGCGAGCTCAAGGCGGCGGACATGGACGACGTGATGGTGCGCTTCGCCGATGGCGAGGGCGACGTGCTGCTGGCGACCAGCATCATCGAGAGCGGCCTCGACGTGCCCCGTGCCAACACGATGCTGGTCTGGGATGCGGAGCGTTTCGGCCTGTCGCAGCTGCACCAGCTGCGGGGCCGGGTCGGTCGCGGCCAACGCCGGGGCGTCGTCTATCTGCTTCACCAGCCGGAGAAGCCTCTCAGCCCGGCGACGGAGAAGCGGCTACGCACGTTGGAAGCCCTCGATCGGCTCGGTGCCGGTTTCGCCATCAGCGCCCGCGACCTCGACCTGCGCGGGGCCGGCGATCTCGTGGGCGAGAACCAGGCCGGCCATGTGAAGCTGATCGGGCTCGGCCTGTATCAGCACCTTCTGCATCTCGCCCTGAGGGCCGCGAAGGGTGAGACCGCCGAGGATTGGACCCCCGAGATCCGGATCGGTCTCTCCGGCGGCGTGCCTGCGGATTACGTGCCGGAGCCGGAAGTGCGCCTGAGCCTCTATACGCGGCTCCTGCGCCTGACGACCGCCGACGAGGTCGAGGCGCTCCGCCACGAGGTTGCGGACCGGTTCGGCCCACCGCCGGAGGCGTTCGAGGCCCTCGTCACCCTGGCCCGGCTCCGGGTCGGTTGCCGCACGCTCGGAATCGCCCGGTTGAGCGGAGGACCTCAAGGCTTGGCGGCGGATTTCCGTGCCAACGCTCCGCCGATCCTCCTTCCGGTCAACGCGCATATCGAGCGCCGCGACCGCCGCGTGCTCCTGCGGGCGCAATGCGAGGATGCCGTCGAGCGCGGCCATCTCGCGGCCCGCCTCCTCGAACGCCTGCAGGAGGCCAGCGCCCGGCGCCCGGCCAAGGAGGGAAGGAGCGGTTCCTCGCCGATGCGGAAGGCCGGGTGAGATCGGGGGGCTCGGACGGGAAGTGTCATCGCTTGCCCCGAGGCGTCTGAAGGAGGACGCCTCGGGGCAAGCTGCGGCGGATCATTCCGGCCGGGCCACGTCGTGACGACGATGGTGGGGCCGGGCGAGGCCGAGATTCTCGCGGAGCGTGGTCCCTTCGTATTCCGTTCGGAACAGTCCGCGCCGCTGCAATTCGGGGATCACCAGCGTGGCGAAATCGTCGAGCCCGCCGGGGAGCGTCGGTGGCATGATGTTGAACCCGTCGGCGCCATAAGCTTCGAACCGCTCCTGGAGGGCGTCGGCGATCCGGGCGGGTGTTCCGATCAGGGTCCAGTGGCCCCGAGCGCCGGCGATGCGGAGGTAGAGCTCGCGGATGGTCAGGCCTTCGCGCCGGGCGATGGTGACGAGAAGGTCCTGCCGGCTCTTGCCGCCCTCCGTCCCGTTGGCCGGCGGAACGGGCGCATCGTCGGAATAGCCAGAGAGGTCGAGCCCCGCGAGCTGTTCCAGCAGCGAGCGGCCGACGACAGGATGGATGAGTTCCTGCAACGCGTCGTACTTGTCCTCGGCCTCGGCCATCGTGCGACCCACCACCGGAAAAGCGCCCGGCAGGATCTTGAGTGAGTCGGGCTCGCGGCCGTGCTGGCTGAGTCGGCCCTTCACGTCGGCATAGAAGGCGGTCGCATCGTCCAGTGTCGCCTGGGCGGTGAAGATCACCTCGGCGGTCCGGGCCGCCAATGCCTTTCCGGCCTCCGAAGAGCCCGCCTGCACGACGACCGGATGGCCCTGCGGCGGACGGGGAACGTTGAGCGGGCCACGCACGGAGAAATGCTCGCCCTCATGGCCGAGCACATGCAGCTTGGCCGGATCGAAGAAGCGGCCCTCGTCGCGGTCACGGACGAAGGCGTCGTCCTCGAACGTGTCCCAGAGGCCGGCGACCACGTCCACGAATTCCTCGGCGCGGGCGTAGCGGCTCGCATGGGCGAGATGGCTGTCGCGGCTGAAATTGTAGGCCTCGCGCGGGTCCGCCGAGGTGACGAGGTTCCAGCCCGCCCGGCCACCGCTGAGATGGTCGAGGGAGGCGAACTTGCGCGCCACGTGGAACGGCTCGTTGTAGGTCGTGGAGGCGGTGGCCACGAGGCCGATGCGCTCCGTCACCGCCGAGAGGTGGGAGAGCAGGGTCAGCGGCTCGAACTGTCCGACATAACGGATCGCCGTGCGGCTCAGGGCGTCGATGTCGTCGCCGCGGATACTGACCCCGTCGGCGAGGAAGATCAGGTCGAACTTCGCCGCCTCGGCCACCTTGGCGAGGCGCCGGTAATGGGCGGGGTCGATCCCCGCATCCGCCTGCGACGAGGGGTGCCGCCACGCCGCGACGTGGTGCCCGCCCGGATAGAGGAAGGCACCGAGGCGCATCGTGTCCCGGCGACGTGACATGGGTCTGTCCTTGATCTCTCGTTGCAATGGGCTTGCTTGGCAGGGGGCGCTTCAGGCCGAGCCGACCCGGTATTGGCGCGGCGGGGCCGTGCCGTTCACCGCGAAATTGCCCACGGCTCGGTCCCGGTAGATCCGGGGATTGTGCGAGGCGATGGTGCGGGCGTTGCGCCAGTGCCGGTCGAGGCCGAGACCGCTCTTCACCGCCGACGCGCCGAGCGCATCGAACAGGGTCGTGGTGGCTTCGAGAACGAGATTGGTGACCACGGTCACCGCCTGGTTCACCTCGATGTCGGCGATACCCGCCGCATGGTCCGCCGCTTCTCCCGCGCGGTGGATGTCGTAGGTCCGCTGCAGGGACTCCGCCGCCTTGAGGACGATGGCGCCCGCCGCATAGGCCGCGCCGCGCACGCGCCCCACCACCTGCTGCACCTGGGGATCGTCGCCGGCCCGGCTGCCGTTGCCGTGGCTGTAGACCCGCTTGCGCTCGGCCACGAGCCGCGACACGTCGATGGCGGCCGAACGGCCGATGCCGGCCAAAGTCGCCAGATGGACGAGCTGGAAGAACCCCATCGCGTAGGGGAAACGCTCCGGATCGGGCTTGATCAACTCCGGCCCGATGAGGACGTCCGTGAAGATCGCCGTGCCGCTCGCGGTGAGCGACTGGCCGAAGCCGTCCCAATCGTCGACGATCTCGACGCCCGGTGCCCGCGCCGGCACGGCCGCCACCAGGGATGCGCCCGCCTCGTCCTGGGCCGAGACGTGGATCCAGTCGGCGAAGAGCGAGCCGGTGGTGTAGAATTTCCGGCCGTTGAGCAGCCATTGCCCGTCCTGCGGCCGCAGCACCGTATCGAACTGCCCGACCTTGGCCTCGCCGGTCTCGGACACGCCGCTGCCGACGGTCTGGCGATCGCCGATCCGGGCGGTCCAGCGCGCCCGCCATTCCGGCGAGGACGAGCACAGCATGTCCTCCGTGAAGCCGAAATGCGCGCGGAGGGCGTTGGTGACGTTGGGGTCGGCCTCAGACAACTCGATGAGGAGGTTGAACAATTCGGGCAGGCTCGCGCCATGGCCGCCCTCTTCGCGTGCGAGGCGCAGGGTGGTGAAGCCCGCCTGTTTCAGCCAGTCGATCTCGTCATGGGGGAGCGTGTGCGCGAGATCGCGGGTGATGGCGGTGGCGCGGATGCGCGCGAAGACCGGCCGGAAACCGGCCGCGAGCGCCTCGTAGCCCGCGCTCGGTCCCGCGCCCCATCCCGCTTCCGTCTGTGACATTCCGTCGATCCCGTGCCTGTGATGCCGTGACGCCGAAGGGGCTCGCGCTCGATGGCCCCCGGCCTCGTGGTCGTCCTGATCGTCAATCCGAGCAGGGCAGACAAGTATAAATAATGATCAGATGGGCGATTTGGAGATGTTATGCTCTAAAACATCGCAAAATAGACGATGTATGCTTGGAAGGGGTGATCGTTGAAAGATCATTCTTGTTGACCGGGTCTGGTCTCCGGCTAGGCTCATGCGCCTGAAGGCCTCCCGCATCGCGTGAACGAGGCCTCTCTTCCCCATCGCACGATACCGTCGCCCCGGATTGCCTGGATCTGCCATGAGCCCACGCCGCGAATTGAGGCTGAACGCCTTCGAGATGGGGGCGCCGGGCCATACCTGGGCCGGGCTGTGGCGGCACCCGCGCGACGCGGCGGCGCGTTACAATACCCTCGATTACTGGGTGTCGCTGGCCCGCACCGCCGAGCGCGGCCTGTTCGACGGGATCTTCCTCGCCGACGTGGTCGGGGTCTACGACGTCTACGGCGCCAGCCCGGCCACCGCCCTCGCCCGGGCGGCGCAGGCTCCGAACCTCGACCCGTTCCTGCTGGTGCCGGCGATGGCCCATGCCACGACGCATCTCGGCTTCGGGGTCACGGCGAACCTCACTTACGAACACCCCTACACCTTCACCCGCCGGCTCTCGACCCTCGATCACCTCACCAATGGGCGGATCGGCTGGAACGTGGTCACCGGCTATCTCGAGAGCGGCGCGCGCGGCATGGGCCTGCCCCAAGCGCGCGAACACGATGCGCGCTACGATGCCGGCGAGGATTTCCTGGAGGCCGCCTACAAGCTCTGGGAGGGAGGCTGGGAAGACGGTGCGGCCCTGCGCGACCGGGCGAGCGGCCTGTTCACGCAGCCGGACCGGGTCCACCGCGTCAGCCATGACGGGCCGAGCTACCGGGTCGACGGGCAGCATCTCAGCGAGCCGTCGCCGCAACGGACGCCCGTGCTCTACCAGGCCGGCGCCTCGTCGCGGGGACGTCTCTTCGCCGCCCGCCATGCCGAGAGCATCTTCCTCAACGGCCAGACCAAGGCCATCGCGGGCAAGGCCGTGCGCGCCACGCGGCAGGCGGCGAAGGAAGCGGGCCGCGATCCCTACGACATCCGGATGTTTCTCGGCGCCACCGTGATCGTCGCCCCCACCCGCGCCGAGGCGTTCGATCTGCGCGACGAGTACGCGCAATATCTCGACGTGGAGGGCCAGCTCGCCCTCGTCTCCGGCTGGACCGGCATCGACCTGTCCGAACTCGATGCCCATGAGGGGCTCGCCTACGTCAAGACCAACGCCATGCAGTCCCTGTTGGAGAATCTGACGCTGCCCGGCGAACGCCCGTTCACCCGCGCCGATTTCGCCGAGTTCGGCCCGCGCGGGGCGAGGGCCCCCTTCATCGTCGGATCGCCCTCGGACGTCGCCGACGCGCTGCTGTCCTGGGCCGACGAGGCCGATATCGACGGATTCAATCTCACCCGCGCCGTCGCGCCCGAGACGATCGAGGCCTTCGTCGATCTCGTCGTGCCCGAGTTGCAGGACCGGGGCGCGTTCAAGACGCGGTATCGCGCAGGCACGCTCCGCGAAAAGCTGTTCCCGGACGGCGGCGCCACCCTGAAGGCGACCCATCCCGGCGCCCGCTTCCGCCGGACCGGCGCCGAGGCCCGCGCCTCCGCCGCCTGACCGGCACCCTCTTCCCCTCCCCGATCACAGGCTTCCACGATGCCCCCGCTCCGTACCCGCCGCAGCCTCCTCGGCTTCGCGGCTGTCCTCTTCGCTCTGGTGACCGGCCCCGCCTCTGCGGAAAAACCCCTGCGCATCGGCGCGACGCCGGGGCCGGTGGGGCAGACCCTGGCCTTCGCCGCCGATCTCGCCCGCAAGCAGGGGCAGAATGTCGAGATCGTCGAGTTCACCGATTGGGTGACGCCCAACGAGGCCGTGGCCTCGGGGGATATCGACGCCAACCTGTTCCAGCACGTGCCCTACCTCCAGAACGCGATCCGCGCGCGGGGCTACAAGCTGGTGGCGGTGGAGGGCGCCATGGTCCTGCCCGTGGGCCTGTTCTCGAAGACGGTGACCAGCCTCGACAAGGTCCCCGACGGCGCTTCGGTCGCCATCGCCAACGATCCCGTCAACGCGGCGCGGGGCTTGCGCCTGCTGGAGACCGCCAGGCTGATCACCTTGAAGCCGGGCGTCGGCGACGAGGCCTCCGTTGCCGACATCGTCGCCAACCCGAAGCGCCTGCGGATCATCGAACTCGAAGCGGCGCAATTGCCGCGTGCGATGGACGACGTGACCTTGGCGCAGGTGAGCTTCACCTACCTGATCGCCGCCGGCGGCGACCCCAGGACCTCCCTCATCACCGACGGGGCCGGGGATCGGCGCTACACGCTGAGCTTCGTCGCGCGGCCCGACAATCGCGACGATCCGCGTCTCACCGCCTTCATCCGCAGCTTCCGGTCGGCGCCGGTGCGCGACTACATCGAGCAGACCTACAAGGGCTTCCTTGAGCCGGTCTGGTAGCGCGGTCTCCGACTCAAACTCCCGCCCCGACCCGTTTCTTCAAGCGCGTGCCCGCCCGGGGCCCTGCGCTACGCTCGATGGCGGACGCGCCGGCACGCCCGAACAGGAAGGATCACCATGCCCCTGAACCGTCGCGCCCTGCTGGGCGGCACCCTTGCTCTGCTCACGGCCTCCGCGGCCCGGGCCGCGACACCCCTCAAGGTGGTCGCCTCCTTGGTGCCGCATGCCGAGATCCTGACCTATGTGCAGGACAAGCTCGCTCCGGATCTGCCCCTGCGGATCATCGAGATCAGTGGTGACATCCGCCCGAACCGCCTCGTTCTCGATGGCGATGCCGACGCCAACTTCTTCCAGCACGTGCCGTATCTGCGCAGCGAGGAGGCCGAGCTCGGCACTCGCTTCGCCGTGACCGCGAGCGTGCATGTGGAGCCGCTCGGGCTCTATTCGCGCCGCGTCCGCAGCCTCGCCGACCTGCCGAAGGGGGCGACCGTCGCCCTGTCGAACAACGTCACCAATTTCAGCCGCGGGCTGAAATTGCTGCAGGAGAACGGCCTCATCCGTCTCAGGCCCGGCGGCGACGGCACCTTCGCCACGGCCGCCGACATCGCCGAGAACCCGAAATCCTTGAGCTTCATCGAAGTGGCGCCGCCGCAATTGCCGCGCTCCCTCGACGACGTCGCCCTCGCGGTCATCAACGGCAACTATGGCCCTCGAATCCGGCCTCGACCCGGCTAAGGATTCCCTCGGGCTGGAACGGGCGGAGGGCAACCCCTACGCCAACGTGCTGGTGACGACCCAGGCCCTGGCCCAGGATGCACGCATCAAGACGCTCTCCTCCCTCCTGCAATCGGCGGAGGTCGCGGGATTCATCCGCGAGCGCTATCGCGGCGCGGTCATCCCGGTGAGAGGCGCCTGAACGGCGCGCGCCGGCACGTCGGGGCGGATATCGGCGGTGAACCCGTCCCGGTTCGGCATCCGCACCTTCGGCAGGGAGGCGGCATCGAGTTCGGCTTCCCTCGGCAGGATGCCGTTGAGATGCAGCACATAGGCGCTGAGGGCGTAGGTCTCGTCGGCAGTCAGGGATTGCGGCGCGTCGTAGGGCATGGCGCGGCGGATATAGTCGAACAGGGTGGTGGCATGGGGCCAGAAGCTACCCACCGTCCGCACCGGCTTGCTCGTCGCGAGGCTGCCCTGGCCGCCCACGAGCCTGTCGGCGGATGCACCCTCCCCTTGCGCCCCGTGGCAGGCGGCGCAGCGCGCGCCGAACAGGGCCTCACCCTGGCGCACGCTGCCATGGCCGACGGGCAGGCCCTGCCCGTCGGCACGCACGTCGATATCCCACAGGGCGAGGATCTCCGGGGTCGCGGGGCGACCGATCCCGGACAGGGAGACGGGCCCGGACGGGTCCGCCAGGGCGGCGCCCGTCACCATCAGGCAGGGGAGAAGGCCGAGGCCGCTAAACCGCATGGCTCACGTTTCCTCCGGCGGCGACACGCCAGCCGGCGATCGCATTGTTGTGGTAGAAGGATTGGGTGCCCCGGACGGAGAGCAGCGCCTCACGCGGTGGCTGGACGTAGCCCGTCTCGTCGGTGGCCCGGCTGAGGAGATGCGCGGGGCCGCCCTCCCAGCGCCAGGGGAGCCGGAACCGGGTCAGGCATCGCGGCAGGATCGGACCCTCCAGAACGGCTGCCTGCCAGCATGCTCCGCCGTCGGTGGAGACTTCGACGCCTGCGATGCGGCCGCGTCCCGTCCAGGCGAGACCGCGGATCTCGCGAAAGCCGGGGCTTCGCAACTGCTCGCCACCGGAGGGTGAGGTGATGACGGATTTCGCCTCCATCGCGAAGGTGAACTGCCGTGCCGATCCATCCGGCATCAGGTCGGTGTATTTCGAGGTTTCCTCGCGCGTCTGGAACGGCTGGTCTCCGACCTTGAGCCGACGCAGCCATTTGATGCTGAGGTTGCCCTCGACCCCCGGCACGAACAGCCGCAGTGGATAGCCCTGTTCCGGGCGGAGCCGCTCGCCATTCTGGGCATAGGCCAGGATCGCTCCGTCGCGGGCGAGATCGAGGGGAATGCTCCGGGTCATCCCGGCCGCGTCCGCGCCTTCCGCAAGGATCCAGGCGGCGCCCGGCTTCACGCCGACCTCATCGAGCAGAGTCGCCAATTCGACCCCGGTCCATTCGGCGCAGGAGAGGAGCCCGTGACTGTCCTGGAGAGTCCAGCCCGGCTTGGCCCCGAGCCAAGGCGTATTGCCCGAGCATTCGAGGAAGTGGATGCGCGAGACCGAGGGCATCCGCACCAGATCGTCCATGGTCAGGACGAGCGGGCGTTCCACGAGGCCGTGGATCGCCAGCCGGTGGCGCTCCGGGTCGATGGCTGGAACGCCTGCGTGATGACGTTCGAAATGCAGACCGTTGGGCGTGATGATGCCATGCAGGTGCTGGAGCGGCGTGCCGGTGGAGGCGGCTCCCGGAAAGGTCGGCGGCGTCCGCGACTTGCGGCCCAGAACTTCGTAGGGCGATGGCCGTCCATAGGGCGGCGATGCGGACGGCGCGCCGGGCGTCCGGCTCCATTCGGGAACGGCCAGGGGATCGCCGGCATCCAGGGCCTGCGCGGCCGACGCGATGCCGATCCCGCCCGCCGCGCCACCGGCCAGCCGAAGGAAGCCGCGCCGGCTCGACGACCGGCGCGGTTCACGCATGATATCAAACGACATGAAGACGGGGTCCGAATGGGCGTTCGTCAAAGAACGCGAAACATAAGGTCAAGAGATTCAGAGTCGTGCAAAGACACTGCCGCCCTTGCCGATCTCAAAGCATTAAAGCGTAATCGTCTCTTGTATTCAATGAAATGAAATTCTGAACACTTTCGAGAATTCGATAGCATCTTCTATCGAGCGGGTGTCTGAAAGGGTGATTTTCGTGGGTCCGGCCTGCGCGGTCGAATCGTGCTGCCGAATGGTGCCGCAGCGTCTTGGCTCGCGGAAATCGGTGCTCGGAAGTCCTGCTGCGAGAGCCGGGTCGAGTGGGTGGATGGAGGATCCTTCCCTTTCGGTGCGAATACGGGGATCGTTCTGTTCCAATCGGCGATCGATTTGATAACCGTTTTCATTGAGCGTCCAAAGTATAAGATGTAAAAATACGTTTTCAATCCTAGTCATTCTGGCGATCCTGCATGGGCGATGCGTGTGCAGGTCCATGAGGTTCGTTGCGTGTCGTCAGTTCATCATGATAGCCCCGGCGATGCCGTCCCGCCGCCGCCGGAAGTGCTGATCCGTTTCGAGCAGGTGGCGAAGACCTACGTCACCCGCGACGGCGTCGACGTCTCGGCGCTGAGTGGGATCGACCTCTCGGTGGCGGCGGGTTCGGTGCTGGGGGTGATCGGCCGGTCGGGCGCCGGAAAATCGAGCCTGATCCGTCTGATCAATGGGCTGGAACGCCCCAGCGCCGGTACGATCAAGGTCGGGGATGCCGAGGTCTCGTCCCTCGACGAGCGCGCGCTACGCCAGGTGCGCCGCCGCATCGGCATGATCTTCCAGCATTTCAACCTGCTCTCGTCCCGCACCGTCTCCGGCAACATCGCCCTGCCGCTGGAGATCGAAGGGCGCGGCAGGGCCGCGATCCGCGCCCGTGTCGGGGAGTTGCTGGCCCTGACCGGGCTGGAGGATCAGCGCGACCGCTATCCCGCCGAACTCTCGGGTGGGCAGAAGCAGCGTGTCGGCATCGCCCGCGCGCTGGCCACCGGACCGAGCGTGCTCCTCTCCGACGAGGCCACCTCCGCCCTCGACCCCGAAACCACCCGGTCGATCCTGGCGCTGCTGCGCCGGATCAATCGCGAGCTCGGCCTCACCATCGTGCTCATCACCCATGAGATGTCGGTGATCCGCGCCGTGGCGGACTGCGTCGCCGTGCTGGAGGCGGGCCGTATCGTCGAGCAGGGCGACGTGTTCGAGGTCTTCACCCGTCCGCAGGCGGAGATCACCCGGGCACTCTTGGCCGGGGAGATGGGGCTGACCCTGCCGGCCGGGCTTCGCGCCGAGATCGACACCCAGCCGATTGCCGGCGGCACGGCGGTTCTGCGGATCGCCTTTCGCGGAGCTCACGCCAGCGACCCGATCATCGCGCGGCTCGCGCGCGAGACCGGCATCGAGGCCAACATCCTGTCCGGCACCGTCGACGAGATCGCAGGGCAGCCATTCGGCTCACTGACGGTGGGCCTGCCCGCGGGGCCGGATGTCGTCGGGCGCGCACGTGCGTTCCTCGACGCCCACGGTCTCGTCTCCGATCTCCTCGGCTATCTGCCGGTTCGCAGCGTGGAGGCTCGCCGTGTCGCCTGAAATGACCCGCCTGCTGCTCCAGGCGACCGGTGACACTCTCACCATGGTGGCCGTCGCGGCTTGTCTCGGAACTCTGTTCGGCTTGCCGCTCGGGATCTTCCTGGCGACCAGCCGGCGCGGGGAATTGCTCGCCGCACCGTGGCTCAACGGCATCCTGGGTCTCGTCGTCAATGCGACCCGCTCGACACCCTTCATCATCCTGGTGGTGGCGATCATCCCCTTCACCCGCCTCATCGCCGGCACCTCCATCGGCCTATGGGCCGCCACGGTGCCGCTGACGGTGGCGGCGACCCCCTTCATCGCCCGCCTCGTGGAGGCCGCGATCCGCGAGGTCGATTCCGGGCTCGTTGAGGCGGCGCGCGCCTTCGGTGCCGGCCCACTCACCATCATCCGCAAGGTGCTGATCCCGGAGGCGCTACCCGGCATCCTCCTTGGCCTGACCCTCGCGGTGGTCTCGCTGCTCGGCTATTCCGCGATGGTCGGCGCCGTCGGCGGCGGGGGATTGGGCGATCTCGGCATCCGCTATGGCTATCAGCGATTCCGCCCCGAGATGATGCTCGCCGTCGTCGTCGTGCTGATCGTACTGGTCCAGGCGGTGCAGACCATCGGCGAGCGTTTCGCCGCTCGTCTCAACCGGCGTGTCCGACGGGCATGATCCGGCCCCCGTGCCGATCGGGCGAGATCGATCCGGCACATGAGTTGGTGTGGCGGGGGCGGTGACCGGCCTTGCATCCGACAAGCTGCCCGGCGTGTCCCATAAAACGAACGACTGTGGGGATGGTATGAACCAACAGCCTCCAGCTTCCGACTGAAGTACTGGAAATATCCTTCTTGTTATCGACGAAAGCCGGATAGTTACTAAAGTCTACGCGTTCCAGAGACGGATCATCTCCATCCGCTGTTCTATAAAGAGAACGATTTCATTGACGCGGCGAGCGCCGCCAAGCAGATTTGCAGGCGCCTTTCACGTCCCGGCTCCGCATTCCGCGCCCGAATTCGACAGCAGGTTCCCCATGACGACCCGACGCATGTCCCTCTCGCGCCGCAAGGCCGCTTCCCTTTTCGGCGGGCTCGCCCTGTCCCTGGTGGCCGCGGGCCATGCTGCGGCCGGCGAAGGTCAATTGCGCATCGCCAAGCAATTCGGTGTCGTCTACCTGCTCCTCAACGTGGTCGAGGATCAGAAGCTCATCGAGAAGCACGGCAAGGAAGCGGGCCTCGATATCAAGGTGGACTACGTCCAGCTCTCCGGCGGCTCGGCGGTCAACGACGCCCTCCTCTCCGGCAATATCGAGATCGCCGGTGCCGGGGTCGGCCCGCTCTTCACCCTCTGGGACCGCACCAGGGGGCGGCAGAACGTCAAGGGCGTCGCGTCCCTGGGTAACTTCCCCTACTACCTCGTCACCAATAATCCGGACGTGAAGACCATCGCCGACTTCACCGAGAAGGACCGTATCGCGGTTCCCGCCGTCGGCGTCTCGGTTCAGTCGCGCATCCTGCAACTGGCCTCGGCGAAGCTTTGGGGCGACAAGGACTTCGCCAAACTCGACAAGATCAGCGTCGCCGTCCCGCATCCCGAGGCCACCGCCGCGATCATCAAGGGCGGCACGGAGATCTCGGGCCATTTCGGCAACCCGCCCTTCCAAGAGCAGGAACTGGCCGAGAACCCGAAGGCCCGGATCGTCCTCAATTCCTATGACGTGCAGGGCGGGCCGGCCTCCTCCACCGTGCTCTACGCCACGGAGAAATTCTACAAGGATAGCCCGAAGACCTACAAGGCGTTCCTGGGCGCGCTCGATGAAGCCGCGACGTTCATTACCGAGAACCCGGAGAAAGCCGCCGACATCTATCTTCGGATCAACAACAGCAAGCTCGACCCGGCTCTCCTGACGCGGATCATCAAGAACCCTGCGGCGACCTTCAAGGTGAAGCCGGAAAACACGATCGGCCTCGGCAAGTTCATGCACCGGGTCGGCGCGATCAAGGCCGAGCCATTGGCCATCGGCGACTACTTCTTCGACGATCCGCGCATCAGCAGCGGCAGCTGAGGCGGCACGCCGTGAGTTTCGCAGCCCACCGCTCCGACTTTGCCATCGCCGAACATCCCGAATCCCGCGCGCGGGGTTCCATCCGGCGTGAAGACGCGCGCGCCCGTTCCCCGATCGCGGCCGAGGCATCGCCGCTCTTGCGGATCAAGGGGGTGACTCTCGAATACCGCACGCCGGAGCGGGTGGTGCGCGCCACCCATCGCATCGATCTCGACATCCACCAGGGGGACCGCTTTGTTCTGCTGGGGCCATCGGGCTGCGGCAAGTCCACCCTGCTCAAGGCGGCTGCGGGCTTCATTCGCCCCGTCGAGGGCGAGATCACCCTCGACGGCGTGCCGGTTCGCGAGCCCGGCCCCGACCGCATCGTGGTGTTTCAGGAATTCGACCAGTTGCCGCCCTGGAAGACGGTGGCCCAGAACGTCGCCTTCCCCTTGCGCGCGGCACGGGCGCTGGGACGGCGCGAAGCGATGGAGCGGGCCCGCCACTACATCGACAAGGTCGGGCTGACGCCCTTCGCCGCGAGCTACCCGCACCAGCTCTCGGGCGGCATGAAGCAGCGCGTGGCGATCGCCCGCGCGCTCGCGATGCAGCCGAAAGTCCTGATGATGGACGAGCCCTTCGCGGCTCTGGATGCCCTGACCCGGCGCCGGATGCAGGAGGAGTTGCTGGCCCTCTGGGACGAGGCCCGCTTCACCCTGCTCTTCGTCACCCACTCTATCGAGGAGGCCCTGGTGGTCGGCAACCGGGTGGCGCTGCTCTCGCCCCATCCGGGCCGGGTGCGGGCCGAGTTCAACAGCCATGCTTTCGATCTGACCAGCATCGGGAGCCACGATTTTCAGGACGCGGTGCAGCGACTGCACAGCCGCCTCTTCGAGGCCGCACCCGAAAGACTCACATCCACGGAGGCCTCCGCATGAGCAATGCCAGTCTCGCGGGCCGGCCCCTCGTGCCGCCGATCCGCCCGGAATACGACCATGTGCTCGCCCCCTTCGTGGAAGCCCCGGTGGAACGGGTGCTGCCGTTCTCGACCCGGCTCTGGCAGCAGGATTGGCTGCGCAAGGGCCTGATCATCGTCGCCCTGATCCTCCTCTGGGAGGGGCTGGCACGGTGGCAGGACAACGACCTGCTGCTGCCCGGATTCGGCGCCACGATGTCCGCCCTGTTCGATGGTTTGGTGAACGGCGAATTGCTGGATCGGGTACGGATCTCGCTCGTCGTGCTGCTGCAGGGATATCTCGTCGGAATCCTCCTCGCTTTCCTGCTGACGACGCTGGCCGTATCGACCCAGTTCGGCCGCGACCTGCTCTCGACCCTGACGGCGATGTTCAATCCGCTGCCGGCGATCGCCCTGCTGCCGCTGGCCCTGCTCTGGTTCGGCCTCGGTTCCGGCAGTCTGATCTTCGTCCTCATCCATTCGGTGCTGTGGCCGATGGCGCTCAACACCTATGCGGGCTTTCAGGGCGTGCCCGAAACCTTGCGCATGGCCGGGCGCAACTATGGACTGCGCGGCCCGTCCTATGTGATTCAGATCCTCATCCCCGCCGCCCTGCCGGCGATCCTGTCCGGCCTCAAGATCGGATGGGCTTTCGCCTGGCGTACGCTGATCGCGGCCGAGCTCGTCTTCGGCGCTTCCTCGGGGCGCGGCGGCCTCGGCTGGTACATCTTCCAGAACCGCAACGAACTCTACACCGACCGCGTCTTCGCCGGCCTCGTCCTCGTCGTCGTCATCGGTTTGGTTGTCGAGAACATCGTATTCGCGGCCTTCGAGCGGCTCACCGTGCGGCGCTGGGGCATGGCGCGATGATCTGATCGACGGTGGAGGCTCGACGCGCAGCCGTCAGGGATGAGCGAGATGGGGGCGGATGATCGTCAGCATTCGCTCGGCCGAGGTGCCCGGCGGGAAGAAGCCGAGATAGGCCCCCGACCGGTCCATCAGGTAGATGAAGGCCGAGTGGTCGATCGTCCTGTCACCATTCGCTCCCACGCCTGTTTCGAAGAACACCCGGTAGGCATCGGCAGCCTGACGGATCGCCGCCGGTCCTCCCGTCAGTCCGACGAGCCGGGGCGAGAAGTTCGGGATGTATTCGGCGAGATGCGCGACCGTGTCCCGCTCCGGATCGAGGGTGATGAACAGCGGCTGGACCGCCTCGGCCTCCGCGCCCAGCAGGGTGAGGGCGCGGGCGATCTCCATGAGGTCGGTCGGGCAGACATCGGGACACGAGGTGTAGCCGAAATAGACGAGGAGGAGCTTGCCGCGAAAGTCGGCCTCCGTGCGCTTGCGCCCCTCGTGATCGACGAGGCTGAAGGGCCCGCCCACCGGCTCGCGGTTCCACATCAGCACATCCATCAACTCCGCAGCCGAGCGTCGCGCCGGCTCCGCGCCACGAGCCGGCACCATGGTGTGCCAGGCCAGGAGCGACAGGAACAGCGCCGCGGTTGCGGACCTACGCACCGAAGGTGAGACGGCTGCCCGTGGTCGGCACGATCACGTTGGCGGGCATCTGCGCCTGGGCTTCCAGCGCGAAGTTGAGGCCGCTGCAATGCATGGGAATGACCACGTCGGGATCGAGCTTTCGGATCTCGGCCACGATCTGGGTGAGATAGTCCTTCGGCGCCGGCCCGAGATGGAACCCGCCGACGATGGCATGGACCTTCTCGACACCCGAGACGGCCTGGGCCTGACGGACCGAATTGACGATTCCCACATGGCCGCAGGAGCTGATGACGACGAGGCCCTTGCCCTTCACGTTGAAGCAGGTGGCGTGTTCGTGGACATGCTCGTCGGGAATGATTTGCCCCTGTAGTTCAGCCGGCGAATAGTGGGTGGCATCGCAGCCGAGACCGTCCTTGATGCCGCGTTCCACGAAGGTGTTGGGCAGGATGCGCTCGATGGAGGAGCGCTTGATCTGACCCGTGGTGAAGGCATGGCCGGCCACCACAGTCGGCGTCTCGCACAGGACTGTCCTGATCTTCTGCGCCGTCAACTCACGCCGGTCGAGCTGGCCGAAATCCGTGAACTGCCCCTGCACCTTGCTCGGGCTGACGCGGTGACAGAAATTGTCCTCGCCGCCGGCATAGAGCGTCAGATCCGCGGGCAGGGATGCGCGGTACTTGTCCAGGAACCCGTTGAGGCCGCCGTAATGATCGTGATGGCCGTGGCTGACGATGAGGGCGTCGATCTTGGACGGGTCGACCTTCAGGATCTCGATGTTGTTCAGCAACGCGTCGGGGCTGTAGCCGAAATCGAGCAGGATCGTGCGCGCCTCGTCCGCGCGCCGCGATTCCACGAACAGCGACAGGCCCCATTGGTTGTGCAGAACCTTGCGGTAATCGCTGCCGCGCCCGTTCCCGGGTGGCTGGTGGACGACACCCTGAACCGTCGCGGGCTTGAGGAACTGATCGTGGGACGAGTCGATCAATACGCGCAAGCTCAGCGTGTCGACCGTAGGCACCTCGATGGTCGCGGCATTCGCGATCTCGATACACGAAAACCCGGCCGTTGCGGTCGCGGCAAGAGCCGCCGAGGCCTTCAGAAAGCCACGCCTGCCGATCTCTCGGGCCATCCCATCCTCCTCGACGCCGACGCGTCACGGCTCCTGCTCTGTATACATTATAGTCGAGCTTTTCGGGATGGGTTTGCTCTATTTGGAGGTCATGAGAGAAGGGTGTCTCGTATTCGGCGACATCAGTGAAGCTCTGTTCCTTTGTGATGCTTCGTCCGAGGTAGCGCGTCTGCTCAGTGCGCCGCAAGATCGTCGGCATCGTGCCGGTATGCTTGTCGCAAACCTTATCCGTCTCGCAGGTCCTTCAAACTCCAGCACCCCATCGGACACGAGCGAAGCAAGGCGGACCGGCCGCCTCGCGATCGCCGTCTAACGAGCCATTGCCGAAGCGTTTTTGGCCCGATCCGGGCGGGACCGGAACCGGGGCGATTCCCGGTCGGGAATGGATCGAGTCCAGGTGCAGGGACCGGCCAGGAGCGGGCCCGCCTGGCCCGCCTCTGAACTCGCTCGGCTCAGTTTGTCATGGCCGCGGCCGCTGCGGCCAATCCCCAGCGTACCAATTCTTCAGCGTCCGCGGCCGATCCCGCCTCCGCGTAGCAGCGCAGTTCGGGCGCATTGCCGGACGGACGGAAATGGATCGTCCGGCCGCCGTCGAGTTCGACCCTGACGCCGTCCTGTTCATCCACGCCCTGGGGCGTACCGATCGGGCGGAAGAATTCCCCGCGGAACGAGTCCTGACCGAGTTGGCGCAGCAACGCGCCGCTTCGCTCTGCGGGCGTATTGGGAAGACGATCGCTCGCCGTCTCGCCGACATTCAGCGACGTGACGAGTTCAGCGAGGGTCAGGCGGGCTTCCTGCGCGGCCGCCAATGTCGCCACGATCGGAAGGATCGCATCACGCGTCGGCAGGGCCGGCAGTGTCTTGCCATCGATGACGACGTCCGAGCCAAGGAGGAACCCACCATTCGCCTCGAAACCGACGACGGTGCTCGCGCCTTCGCTCTTCGCCCGGTCCATCCCGGCAATGACGAAGGGAGAGCCGACCTTGGTGCGCAACACGCTCCGGAACCCGCCCGCATGCTCGATCGCAGAGCCCGCCGTGACCGGCACCACCACCGTGTCGACGCCGAGGTAGCGAGCGGTGATCAGCCCGAGAACGTCTCCCCGCACGATTCTGCCGGCGGCATCCGCGAGCAGCGGGCGGTCCGCATCGCCATCGGTCGTCACGAGCGCGTCGAAGCCGCCCGACGCCATGGCATCGCGGATGAACGCGATATCCTCGGGACGGTGTGCTTCCGTGTCGATCGGAATGAAGCTGTCGGAGCGGCCGATCAGTACGATGTCAGCCCCGAGCGCGGCCAGCACGTCGGCGAGGAGGTCCCGCGCGACCGAACTCTGCTGATAAACCGCGATCCTTTGACTAGCCAGGATGGTCGGTGCGAAGGCATCGGTATAGCGCTGCCGGTAGCGGTCGATGGCGCCAGGCTCCTGAATGGCTGAATCGGCCTGCGGCATGTCCCCGGCCTTGGTGATGTCGCCCAGGGCGGCGAGGATGGCGACCTCGTCGGTCTTGGTGATCTCTCCATCGGGCCGGTAGAATTTCAGGCCATTGCGATCCGACGGGATGTGACTGCCTGTGACCATGACGGCGCAGGCCCCGCGCCGGATCGCTTCCAGGGCGAGAGCCGGGGTCGGTAGTGCGCCGCAATCGTACACGCTGAACCCGGCCGCCGCGGCGGCATCTGCCACCGTGGCTGCGATCCCCGCGCTGCTGTCACGGAGATCCCGCCCGATGACGACGGTCCGTTCGGACGCGCCCTCGCCAGCCGTCGCGGCGACCGAGCGGAAGAACGCGCTGGCATAGGCGTAGCTCGGCCATCCTACGAGGTCCGTCACCAATCCGCGCAGGCCGCTGGTTCCGAATTTCAGACTGCTCATGAGCTTTCCACTTGCAAAGGGCGTGACCGCGCGCCGAGCGTTGCGGTAAACCCCGCTTCTAAGGGGGTTGCGCCGTCGTCTCAAATGGCAGGCTGGTCCCTTGCGCAACTTTTGGTCGCCCCATTCGAAGGGGGCGGTCCGGAGCGGGGTTCCGAAGGGGCTCCACCTCACGATTGGGCTCGCTCCGGCGAGCATCGTCCGGGTCACTGGAGGTCGGATCAGAGCATGGATGATGCGATTGCCCTGCCCGCACGATGCTGCGTGCCATCACCCGTATGATCCGTCGAGCAAGGAGCGGCCTGCGAAATCGCCTCGACAGAGACGGTGCGCCTTGAGATAACCCTTCCGCGCATGCCCCATGACAAGGCACGTTAAGCCATTGTCATCGCATTGTAATTTTCCGAAACGCGGCTTCGGCTCGATAGCCGGTTCCGTAAGGGGGAGACCAACCTTGGCGAAAGAAGAAGAGTCGCTCGCGGAGAAAACCTTCCTGGCTTTTCTCAGGAGTGGAGAGCGGGATGCGTTCCTCGCGCTCGAGGCCGAGCTGTTGGGCCAGTCGGTGGAAAAATGGGGGGCTCTCGTATCGGCCTACCGCGCTCTGCTGACGCTCGATGATATCGCAGCGGAGGCGAGGCTCGACGAGCGGTTTCGTCCGAAGATCTGGTGGATGCGCAGTCCGTTTCCCGGAAATTTCGGCGATATCCTCACGCCTTACGTGCTGTGGCATGCTTTCGGCGTAATGCCCCGGTGGCACCATGCGAAGGAGGCGGATGGTCTCTGTATCGGAAGCACCGCCAAGTTCGCCCGTCCCGGCATGCATCTCTGGGGTACCGGCATGCCCCGCAGCACCGATACTCTCTGCCCGACCGCGATCTACTCGGCGGTGCGCGGACCTTTGTCCCGCGACGCCGTTCTGGCGGCAGGTGGGCAATGCCCCGAAATCTACGGCGATGCCGCCATCCTCCTGCCCGAGCTTTATGCGCCGGTGGTGGCGAAGACCCACAAGGTCGGCATCATCCCGCACGTGCTGCAGGAGAACCGTATCCGTGAGGCTCTCGAGGCGGTCGGCGCCGACCATGTCAAGGTCATCTCGCTCCTGGGCGTGACGTTCGAGGATATCGAGCGGGTGGTCCGCGAGATCCTGTCCTGCGACGAGATCGTCACCACATCGTTGCACGGCCTCATCGTGGCCCATGCCTATGGTGTGCCCGCACAATCGGCGCGCCTGTCCGAGCCGAACGCCGAGGCGAAGGATTCCTTCAAGATGCGGGATTACAAGCAGTCGGTGGGGCTCGCCGACGAAGCCCTCGAACTCCCGCGTCAGTTCAGCGACCTGTCATGGCTGGAGCGCCGCAGGTGCGTGCTCCCGCCGTCCCCCCTCGACACGAAGCCGTTGCGCGCCGCCTTCCCGTTCCCCGTCCGGATCGAGGAGCCGCCGGCCGCACGAGGTTGAAACGCCTGCGAAACCTCTGCGGCGTCGACGAAAAAGGCTCCCGATGCGATCGCATCGGGAGCCTCTTGCAACGACCGGTCGGATTGTGCCGGGCCGGATTCAGGTCAACGCGACGGTGAAGGCCCCTTGCGTCTTCGACCGGATTTCATCCTCGGTGACACCGTCGGCGAGTTCGACCAGGACCATGCCGCCATCGCCCTTCTTGTCGATGGTGAAGACGCCGAGATCGGTGATCACCATGTCGACCACGGCGGTGCCGGTCAGGGGCAGGTCACAGGCAGTCAGGAGCTTCGGGCTTTCCGACCCATCCTTGCCTTTGGCGGTGTGCTCCATCACCACCACCACCTTCTTCACACCGGCGACGAGGTCCATGGCGCCGCCCATGCCCTTCACCATCTTGCCCGGGATCATCCAATTGGCGAGGTCGCCGTTCTCCGCCACCTGCATGGCGCCGAGGATCGACAGGTTGATGTGCCCGCCCCGGACCATGCCGAAGGAATCGGAGGAGGAGAAATAGCTCGTGGTCGGCAATTCGGTGATCGTCTGCTTGCCGGCATTGATGAGGTCGGGGTCTTCCTCCCCCTCGTAAGGGAAAGGCCCCATGCCGAGCATGCCGTTCTCGGATTGCAGCTGCACCGACATGCCCTCGGGGATGTAGTTCGAGACCAGGGTCGGGATGCCGATGCCGAGGTTCACGTAGTAGCCGTCGCGCAGCTCCTTGGCGGCGCGCGCAGCCATCTGTTCGCGGGTCCAGGCCATGGTGGTGTCTCCCTTGGATGTCAGATGGCAGCTGCGGAGGAATCGGCGGTCTCGCCACGCTTGCGCGTGGTGCGCTGCTCGATCCTCTTCTCGCGGATCGCCACGTGGATGATGCGCTTGACGAAGATGCCCGGCGTATGGATCGCGTCGCCGTCGATCTCGCCCGGCTGGACCAGATGCTCCACCTGGGCGACCGTCACCTTGGCGGCCGTGGCCATCATCGGATTGAAGTTGCGGGCGGTCTTCCGGTAGACGAGATTGCCTTCGGTATCGCCCTTCCAGGCATGGACGATGGCGAGATCGGCGAAGAGGCCGCGCTCCATCACGTAATTCTCACCGTCGAACTCGCGCACCTCCTTGCCCTCGGCGATGAGGGTGCCGACGCCGGTTTTGGTGAAGAAGGCCGGGATGCCCGCCCCGCCAGCGCGGATGCGCTCGGCCAGCGTGCCTTGCGGGTTGAACTCGATGGCGAGTTCGCCGCCGAGATACTGGCGGGCGAATTCTTTGTTCTCGCCGACATAGGACGAGATCATCTTGGCGATCTGGCGGGTCTGGAGCAGCTTGCCGAGGCCGACATTGTCGATGCCGGCATTGTTGGAGATGACGGTGAGGTCCTTGACCCCTGACGCCTGGATCGCATCGATCAGCTCGTCGGGGATGCCGCACAGGCCGAAGCCGCCGGCCATGATCGTCATGCCATCCTTGAGCAAGCCGGCGACCGCCTGCGTGGCGTCGGAATATACCTTCTTCATCTCAAGCCTTCCTCCCGGAATCCGGTCCTTGGCGCCGTTTCGGGCTGCCCTGCGAAACGCGAGCCAATCCCAACCCGCCGGCCCGGCTTAGGTCAGGCTCAGGTATACCAGGGGCTGGCCGTGTCCGTCTGCCCTGTCTCTGCGCCAGGATAAGGCGTTTCGGCAAGATCCTGCGAGGGATCAACGGGCCTGAAAGGTGAGGGGTCGCGAAAGCTGTAGCAGAATGGGGTGCCCGGAGCAGCGCGGGACGGCTTGCCGGGGTCTGCTCCTGAATGCTCCACGGCAGAGAAATGATGCATGGCAGACAAAAGCGTTCCCGCTCGTTATGGAGAGAGCGGGGGTAGGTTTTCGAAGATCGATCGCGGCGGCTCGGCGAGGCCGCGCGCGCAACCGCGTGTCGCGGTTTTGCTCCGATAGGGAGAGACATGTCGCTCCGTCGCCTCCTGCCGGCCCTCTGTATCGGCAGCCTCGTCCTTGCCCTGATCGCCGCCTGTCTGCCCTGGTCGGTCGCGTCCGCGCGCCTGACGCGGGGCGTCGGCAAGGCACTGGCGACCAATTACGGAATTGCGATGAAGGCCGAAGGATCGGCGGGCGTCGCGCTTCTGCCCATTCCCCGGCTCGATTTCGAGGGCGTCCGGCTCAGCGCCGGGACGGTGGACGGGCCGCTCCTCGCCGATGGCGGATCGCTCACCCTCAAGCTCGGGATCCGTGCCCTTCTCGCCGGCCGCATCGAGATTGACACCCTCTCCCTCGAACGCACGACGATCACCCTCCCCCAGGATGACGGGGATTCGCGCTGGGTCGAGCCGCTCCGGCGCCTGAGAGCGCGCCTGACCCAGGGGGGCGCGTCGCGTCCGCGTCGTATCAGCCTCACCGACGCGACGCTGTCCGGCCGAGACCCCCGCGACGGTAGCGCCCAGACAGCCCGCGATGTCGATCTGGTTCTGGCCTGGCCATTCTGGTCGTCCCAGATGAACGCGGCGGGAAGCTTTATCTGGAACGACACGCCAACCCAATTTTCGCTCTCCGGTGTCAGGCTGGACGAGTTGTTCTCCGGCCGGGAATCGTCCTTTTCCGCCAGCGCGACCTGGCCCGCCGGCAATCTGGCGGCTGAGGGAAGCGGCAGCTTCGCGGATGGATTGTCGCTTCGCGGACAGGGCAGCCTGCAATCGCGCTCCCTGCGCGAGACCCTGACCTGGGCGGGGACGGATATCGCCCTGTCGCCGTTCCTCGATAGCCTCGCCATCGACGGAACGTTCGAAAGTTCGGGCCGGACCCTCCTTCTGCCATCCATGCGAATGCGGCTTGGCGACAACAGCCTCGAAGGTGCGGGATCGATCAGCTTCGCCGAGAGCCGTCCGGCCCTTCAGGCGACCTTGGCGGCCGAGAGCCTGAATCTCGCACCCGCTCTTGCCACCCTGATCCGGGTCTTCGGCCCGGACGAATCCTTGAACGCCAGCGGATGGAGCCGGCAAAGTCTCGCGCTGCGTCCCTTCACCGGAGGGGACCTCGATCTGCGTCTCTCCGCCGGCACTGCCCGGCTCGGGCCGCTTGTGATGGAGGATCTCGCTTCCAGCCTTCTGGTCCGCGAGGGCAGCGTCGAGGGCTCTCTGGCTCGCGCCGTGGTCAGAGGGGGCATCGTCAAGGGACGGTTCGGCCTCACGACCTCCGCCACCGACCGCGGTGAGACGGAGTTGCGCGCCCAGGGTGCATTCGACCGGCTCGATCTCGGCGCCCTACTGGTCGATTTCGGGCAGGAGGGCTGGCTTCTCGGAAACGCCCAGGGACAGTTCACGCTCGACGGATCGGGCCGCACCGCGGCCAGCCTGATCGACCACCTCAACGGACGCTCGTCCCTCGCCATGGAGAACGGGACCCTCGCCGGGCTCGACCTCGCCGACGTGGTGCACCGCAATGGCGTCGCCGCCGACGGTGCCTTGGCCCGCCGGAACGCCCGCACCCCGTTCGACCGCGCGGGAATCTCCCTGCGCTTCGTCGATGGCGTCGGCGACATTGCCGATGGCATTTTGAAGACGTCGTCGCTCACCGCCTCGTTACGGGGAACCTTGTCTCTACCGGAGCGGACCCTCGCCGCACGGGCGGAACTGTTGCCGCGAAGCCCAGCCGATCCCGCCCTGCGGCCGATGTCGCCGCCGAACCGCTCTTCGAGCCTGCCTCAGGGCACCCTCTTGGACATCGAAGGCCCATGGGACGCGGTCGCTGTTCGCACCATCCCGCGCGAAGGTGGTTCCGATCTCGACTCCCGCGGCGGCTCGATCCTGAATCTCGATGACATGCAGGGACCGAGGACGGGTGCGCTCGATCTACCGACCAGGGTGCGCGCCTACGTGCCCTGATTTCCTACGCCGCGGCGTCCGGTGAGAAACGAGGCCGCGAGGACTACGACGGTGACGCCGCCGACGAGGAGCGTCGACGCGGCGTTGATCTCAGGGTTCACGCCGAGGCGAACCTGGCTGTAGAGCCGCATGGGCAACGTCGTCGCCCCCGGGCCCGAAACGAAGCTCGCGATGACGAGGTCGTCCAGCGAGAGGGTGAAGGCGAGGAGGAAGGCCGCCACCAGGGACGGCGCAATCAACGGCAGGGTGACGGTCGCGAAAACCCGAAAGGGGCCCGCCCCGAGATCCGCCGCTGCCTCTTCCAGGGAACGGTCGAGTCCCTTCAGACGCGCTCCGACCACCACTGCGACGAAGCCGAGGCCGAGGGTAGCGTGGGCGATGACCAGGGTCACGAGGCCGCGGTCGAGACCGAGCCCGACGAAAAGGAGCAGGAGCGACAGGCCGGTGATCACCTCCGGCATCACCATGGGCGCGTAGACGAGGCCGGTGAAGCCGCTACGTCCGGTAAAGCGTCCGCTGCGGTTGAGAGCCAGCGCCGCCAGCGTGCCGAGGAGTGTCGCCACGAGGGCGGCGAGTGAGGCCACTTTCAGCGAGACCAGGGCGGCGGCGATCAGTGGGCCGTCATTGACGAGCACCCCATACCAGCGCGTCGAGAACCCGCCCCAGACCGTCACGAGGGACGAGGCGTTGAACGAGAAGACGACGAGGACGGCGATCGGTGCGTAGAGGAAGACGAGGCCGAGCCCGAGGCTGAGTCGGTTGAGCACACTCACCGGCCGACGTCCTCCCGCTCGCGCTCCGCATCACGGAACAGCACGATCGGTCCGACGATGAGCACGAGCAGCAGCACCGCCACCGCGGAGGCGAGTGGCCAGTCGCGATTGGAAAAGAACTCGCTCCACAGGACGCGGCCGAGCATCAGCGTATCGGAACCGCCCAGCAGGTCGGGGATGATGAACTCACCGACCATCGGGATGAAGCACAGGAGCGCACCCGCCGCGATACCGGGCCGGGCCAGCGGCAGCGTCACGGTCCAGAAGGCACGCGTCGGCGAGGCCCCGAGATCGGCGGCGGCTTCCGTCAAGGTCGGATCCAGGCGGGAAAGCACCGCATAGAGAGGCAGCACCATGAACGGCAGGTAGGCGTAGGTCAGGCCGATCATCACTGCGGCGGGTGTGTTCAGGATATCCAAGGGGCTGGCGATGAGGCCGGTCCAGATCAGTCCTGCATTCAGCAGGCCCTCGGGCTTCAGGATCGCGATCCAGGCATAGATGCGGATGAGAAAGCTCGTCCAGAACGGTACGATCACCAGCGCTACCAGAAGCGGCTGGAGCCGGGCCGGCGAGCGGGCGAGCGCATGGGCGATGGGCGTGCCGACGATCACCAGGATGGCCGTCGCCATGCCCGCGTAGAGCAGGGACGAGAGGGCCGCGTCGCGATACAGGCTGTCGCCGGCAAGGGTCTCGAAATTGGCGAAATCCAGGGCTTCCAGGAATGCGCCCCATCCGTCGATACCCGCGCTCCAGTCGAGCACCGGCAGGTAGGGCGGCTGCGCCGTCGCCGGTGAGGACAGGCTGATCTTGAGGGTGATGAGGCAGGGCAGCAGCACGAAGGCGGCCAGCCACAGATACGGAGCGACCGGGAGAAGTCGCTTCATCACGCCGCCATGACGGTCGCGGCATCCGGCGCGAAGGACAGGCGCACATGAGTCTCGCTGGCGATCCCGGTTCCGGCGGGCATGTTCGCGCGGATCGTGCTGCCATCCCGCATGCGGATGTCGAAGCGGATGTGGTCGCCGAGATAGGTCGAGGCCTCAACCTGACCGTCGAGAGTATTGCGATCCCCGGCGGCCACCCCGTCGATGGTGGACGCCGCCAGACGCTCGGGGCGCAGGGCGATCACCGCGGGAGCACCGGTGGAGGGGGCGCCCTCCCCGGATGCGAAGATCGGTCCAAGGGCGGTCTCGACCCGCACCAGCGTGCCGTTGGCGTCCCGGACCGTTCCCGGGATCAGGTTCACGTCGCCGAGCAAGCCGGCGACGAAGCGGTTGACGGGCCGTTCGTAAAGGGTCTCGGACCGGCCGACCTGGACGAGGCGCCCCTTGTCCATCACGCCGATCCTGTCGGCGAGCGCCATGGCCTCCGAAGGATCGTGGGTGACGATGACGAAGGCGGTGCCGAGGCGGCGCTGAATCGCGCGCAACTCGCCCTGGGTCTGCTCGCGCAGGCCCCGGTCGAGCGCGCCGAGCGGCTCGTCGAGGAGGAGCACCTTCGGTTCGCGCGCCAGCGCCCGCGCGAGGGCGACGCGCTGGCGCTGGCCTCCGGACAAGGTCTCGGGACGCCGGTTCCCGAAATCCTCCAACTGTACCAGGCGCAGCAACTCCTCCACGCGGGCGGCAGCGGCCGAGCGGCGGAGGCCGTTCAGCCCGTAGGCGATGTTGCGGCTGACGCTCAGATGCGGGAACAGCGCATAGGACTGGAACATCATGTTCACTGGTCGCCTGTGCGGAGCGAGGCCGGTGAGATCGACGCCGTCGAGGCGGATTGCGCCACCTGTTGGCGTCTCGAATCCGGCGATCAGGCGCAGCAACGTGCTCTTGCCGCAGCCGGAGGGGCCTAGCAGGCAGAGAATTTCCCCGGCTGACACAGCGAGCGAAAGATCTGCGACCGCAACTTGCGCGCCGAACGTCTTGGTCAGCCGTTCGAGGGTGAGGAACGGAGCCACGGTGTTCCGCGCCGTCAATTGTCCTCGCGCAAGGCTTCGGCGACCCGTGCCTCGAGCAGGTCCGGACGGCGGATGACCAGGGCGCCTCTGGTCCGGTCGATCAGGCCGTCTGCCGCCATCACGGTGAACTCACGCGTCACCTGCTCGCGCCGGCAGCCGATGCGGGCGGCCAGCACGTGGTGATAGGGCGGCGGCGTCACCACCCGTTCCCCGTCGCCGCCGGCGCGCGGCACGGACAGGCGCAACAACTCGGCATAGAGCCGGTGGCGCAGGTCGAGCAGCGCGTGTTCCATCAGCCGCGTGTTGAGCTCGCGCACGCGCTTGGCGAGAAGGCGGAACAGCCGGTCGGCAATGGCCTCGGAGGCGAAGATCATCTGTCGGAAGATCGGGGCCGGAACGACACAGACTTCGCCACGGGTCAGGGCGGTGACGTTGGCCGAGCGGCCGATCCCGTCCAGAGCCGCGAGCTCACCGAAGAACGCGCCGCCCCGCATCTCGCCGAGGATGACTTCCTTGCCCGATTGTGAGCGATTCAGGATGCGGACCTCGCCGGAGGCAAGGAAATACACGTCGGTGGAGATGTCGTCGTAATCGACCAGGACTTCGTTCTCGTCGAACCGGCGCCAATGGCAGCGGGTCTCATAGGTCGACAGCTCGATTCCCGGCTCCTTGAAGAAGGGGATTGTCGCCAGCCGTCCTGCAGTCACGGGTATCATCTCCTAAAGCGAGTGATCGTTAAGCTGCCGGTCCTGTGGGTCAACCCATTCCGTCGGACCATCCCTACCAAAAGTCGCGTGGTTGGATATTCGATTCATACCAGGTCTCAATGAGTCCGACCTATCGAGCGCCGGCATTGGCTGCGGCTTGGCCATCGGACAGGAGAATGAAAACCCTCATCGCGCGCAGTTTACCTGCCTTTGCAACTGATCTGGGTTAAGCTAAGCGCACGCACAGAATGAACCGCCTGTCTGATGACAATCCCGGTTGATCGCGCTGGGACCCGAGACATGCTGGTGAGCTCCGCGTCATCGACGGACGTTGAAGATGCGAACCGTCTGCCAGGGCAATCGGGGCTTGGGCCAGGATTCGCCTCGCCGCATGACGCCGCCGCGAATTCGCTCGCCCTATCGGTCCAGGCCGTGCGCGAGGTGGCTCCGCCGACTGCTCGCCCCCGGCAGGCGACGCTGTCCGCGAGCTTCTCTCTGACAGGTTACGGCCTGCATACCGGGCGTCGCGTCACGGTCACCGTCGCGCCCGCCCGTGACGACCACGGCATCGTCTTCCGGCGAAGCTTCAGGCGAGCGCGCACCGTCGATGTGCCAGCCTTATGGACCTTTCGCGAGACGCAGCCACTCTGCACCGCCTTGCGATCGTCCGAAGGACCGCTGGTCCGCACCGTGGAGCATCTCCTGGCCGCGCTCGCCGCGTATCGCATCGACAACGCGCTCGTTTGCCTCGACGCGGAGGAACTGCCGATCTTCGACGGGGGCGCCCTGCCCTGGTGCCAGGCGTTGCATGCGAGCGGTCGGACCGAAAGCGACACGCCTTTGCGCAGCATCCGCGTGCTGCGGCCCGTCGAGGTCCGCCAGGATCACAGGACGTTGAGGATCGAGCCGGCCGACGCGCTTCATCTCTCTGGCCGTCTCGAACTCTCCCATTTCGATGCCATGCAATGGTCGGGCACGATCACGCCGGAGGTGTTTACTCAGCAACTGGCCCCGTCACGCAGCTTCGGACGGGCCAAATGGGCGATTCCGGCCAAGATCTACGGCACGCTCCTGCGCAAGCCGCTGCTACGGGGGGCGAACCTCTCCTCGACCGCCTGTATCGTCGGCGGGCGGATCATCGGCGGGATGACCGTGCCCGACGAACCGGTGCGTCACCGCATGCTCGACCTCGTCGGCGATCTCGCGTTGGCGGGACGGCCGATCCTCGGCCGTATCGAGGCGGCGCATACCGGGCATGAACTGAACCACGCCCTGGTCGCGGCCCTGATGAAGGATCCCGCCGCCTGGGAACTGGTCTGACGCGAATCCCGCGGGTGGCGCTCAGCCGATCCCGGTCAAAGCCAGAACGAGGGCCAGGACGAGGGGGAGCGCCGCCCCGGCGATCACGGTCTGAGTCGCCGTGATCCCCGCCATCAAAGGTGCGTCTCCTCCGAGCTGGCGCGACATGATGTAGGACGATGACGCGGTCGGCAGGGTCTGGAACAGCAGGGCCGTCACCGCGGCCGGACCCTTGAGCCCCATGGCGAGGCAGGCGAGGATCGTGGCGGCCGGCATCAGCCCGAACTTGATCAGGGACGCCACCGCGACCGGCCTGATCCAGCTTCGCGCCGACCCGAAATCGAGGGCGGCGCCGACGCAGAGCAGGCCCAGTGGCAGCGAGGCCTGCCCCAGGGCCCGCAGCATCGGCTCGAGTCCCGGTGGCAGGCCGAGCCCCGAGGCCTGGAGTGCGATGCCGCCGAGGCTGCCGATGACAAGAGGGTTGAGGACGATCTGCCGCGCGAGGCCGAGGGCCGAAGGCCTCCCTGCCGTGCCGAAACGGGCGAAGATCAGCACGCAGAGGACATTGACCGTCGGGACGATCGCGGCGTTCGCCACCGCCGCCAGTGCGATGCCCTGGGCGCCGTAGAGACCGGCCGCCGCCGAAACTCCCACGTAGTTATTGAAGCGGATCCCACCCTGGAACACCGAGGTGAAGGCCGGTCCGCTGATGCCGAGGCGCGGTCCGGCCGCCAGCGTCAGACCCGCCACCGCCAGGGTCGAGAGAACCAGGACCAGGGCGAGCGCACCGACGGGGACATCCGCGAGTTGCGCGGTTGCGAGGCTGTCCAGAAGAAGGCTCGGCAGCAGGACGTAATAGGCAAGGCGTTCGGCCTGCGGCCAGAAGCTTTCGGCGAGGAAGCCGAGGCGGCGCAGGGCCGCGCCGAACCCAATCAGGAGAGCAATCGGCAAGAGGGCAGCGAGAAGCGTCAGCGTCATGGCCGCCCGATTACAACGCTCTGCCTCCGCCGGATACGGCACCCTCCTGTCCGTCCCTTGGCGACGCTCCCCTTGCAACCCTCGCCTTGCGCCGCCAGAAGCCTTCCATGCTCCGCGTCAACGACCTCACCTACCGCATCGGCGAACGTCTGATCCTCGACGGCGCCACTTTCGTCATTCCGGACCGGGCCCGCGTCGGGCTCGTGGGCCGCAACGGCGCGGGCAAGACGACGCTGTTCAAGGCGATCCTCGGTGAGTTGCCCACCGAGGGCGGCACCGTATCGATGCCAAAGGGCATGCGCATCGGCGCCGTGGCGCAGGAAGCTCCGGCCGGCCCTGAAACGCTGCATTCCGTTGTGCTCGCTGCCGATACCGAGCGGGCGCGCCTGATGGCCGAAGCTGAGCACGCCGATGGCCTGCGCCGGGCCGAGATCGAGACGCGCCTCGTGGATATCGAGGCGCATTCGGCGCCCGCCCGCGCCGCCGCCATCCTGCACGGCCTCGGCTTCGACGCGGAGGCGCAGGGCCGGCCCTGTTCCGACTTCTCGGGTGGATGGCGCATGCGCGTGGCGCTGGCCGCCGTGCTGTTCTCCGAACCCGACCTGCTCCTCCTCGACGAGCCCACCAACTACCTCGATATCGAGGGCACGATCTGGCTCTACGACTACCTGGAGCGTTATCCGCGCACCGCCGTGATCATTTCCCACGACCGCGACCTGCTCGACGAATGCGTCGATCACATCCTCCATCTCGACCGCGGCAAGCTCAGCATCTACCGGGGCGGCTACACCTCCTTCGCCCGTCAGGTCGCCGAGAAGCGCGTCCTCCAGTCCAAGGCGAAGGCCAAGCAGGATGCGGAGCGGGCGCATCTCCAGAGCTTCGTCGACCGGTTCAAGGCCAAGGCCACGAAAGCGCGCCAGGCCCAGTCCCGCGTCAAGCGCCTCGCCAAGATGGAGATCATCGCCTCGGTGATCGAGGACGACGTGCCGGCCTTCCGCCTGCCGAGCCCGGAGCGGCCGCTCTCGCCGCCCATCGTCGCCATGGAGCGGGTGCAGGCGGGCTACCCGGACCGGATCGTGCTCTCGGGGCTCAACCTCAGCCTCGCCCCCGACGACCGGGTCGCGCTGCTGGGCGCCAACGGCAACGGCAAGTCCACCTTCTGCAAGCTCATCGGCGGGCGCCTGCCCCCTTTGAGCGGCGAGATGCGGCGTTCGGGCAAGATGGAGGTGGCGTATTTCGCCCAGCACCAGCTCGACGAATTGCGGCCCGCCGAGAGCGCCTACGCCCATGTCCGCGACCTGATGCCGGACGTGCCGGAATCGAAGGCGCGCGCTGCCGCCGCCCGCCTCGGTTTCTCGGGGACCAAGTCGGAGACGCCGGTCTCGCAGCTCTCGGGCGGTGAGAAGGCGCGCCTACTGATGGGCCTCGCGGCCTTCAAGGGGCCGCATCTCCTGATCCTCGACGAGCCCACCAACCACCTCGATATCGAGAGCCGGCAGGCCCTGGTGGAAGCGATCAACGATTACGAGGGGGCGGTCATCCTGGTGAGCCACGACCGCTTCCTGGTGGAGGCCTGCGCCGACCGGCTCTGGCTCGTGGCGAACGGCAGCGTGAAGGCCTTCGACGGCGACATGGACGATTACCGCCGCTTCGTCCTCGCGGGTCCTGAACGCGAGGCGGAGAAGGGCGCGTCCGAGGCCGCCGGCGGAGTGAAGGCACTGGAGCGTCGCTCCAATGCCGACCGCCGCGTGGCTTTGGCCCCCCTGCGCAAGAAGCTGGAGGGCGTCGAGGCGCGGATGAAGAAGCTCACCGACGCCATGACCAAGATCGACGCGGCGCTCGCCGACGGCACCGCCTTCCAGACCAATGCCGCCAAGGCCGGAGAACTCGCAAAGATGCGCTCCGACGCCGCCGCCGCGCTGGAGGCGGCCGAGGAGGAATGGCTGGAGCTCAGCGGCGAGATCGAGGGCGCGACGGCGTGATGCGTCCGGCGGCCGGGATCAACCGGCGCCGCCTCGCGTTTCCCGCACCCGATCCATCACGCGGACGACCCTATGCCCGACCTGATCCGGCGCGATCGATCCCTGCCCCTCGCCGCCAAGCTCGCGTTGCTACCCCTCGGTGCTGCCGGCGCGTGGATCGCCTATAGCCGTTTCGGGATCGACCACCGCCAGACGCTCCACCCGGCCCTGCCCGGCCGGCATGAATGTCTCGAGACGCCGGCCGGTGGGATCGGCCTCTATGGGAGCGCGTCCGTGCCGGGCGTCCCGCTGCTCCTGATCCATTCGGTGAACGCGGCGGCCAATGCCTACGAGGTTCGCCCGCTCTACCGGCATTACGCGGGGAGCCGTCCGGTCTACGCGCTCGACCTGCCGGGGTTCGGTTTTTCCGAGCGCAGCGACCGGGTCTACACCCCACGCCTAATGTCCGATGCGATCCGGGCCGTCACCGCCGAGATCCGACATCGGCATGGTGGCGGGGAGATCGATGCCGTCGCCCTCTCCCTATCTTGCGAGTATCTCGCCGCCGCCGCTCTCGAGGAACCGGGCGCCTATCGCAGTCTCGGCCTCGTCAGTCCGACCGGCTTCGATGCCCGTTTCGTCGGCCGGCACCGCGACCGGACGCGACACGGTGGGGCCGTCGCCCGCACCATGCTGAACGCCCCGCTCTGGGGGGAGCCGCTGTTCGATCTCCTGGTGAGCCAGCCGAGCATGCGCTTCTTCCTGGAAAAGACCTGGGGCTCGAAGGACATCGACGAGGGTCTGCTCGCCTACGACTACGCCTCCGCCCATCGTCCCGGCGCCCGGCATGCGCCGTTCTCGTTCCTGTCCGGGGCCTTGTTTCCCGATGCGCCGGGGCGGTTCTACGAGGCGCTCACCCTCCCGGTCTGGATGATCCACGGGGTGCGCGGCGACTTCGTCGATTACCGCCATGCCGACCGTGTCGCCGGCCGCCCGAACTGGACCGTCGACGTCCTGCCCACCGGGGCCTTCCCGCATTTCGAGGATATGCCGGCGGTGGCACGACGCTACGATGCGTTCCTGGCCGATCGCGTCGCATGAGGCCGGGGCTGGTCCGGCGCCGCGGGGCGGGTTACGTCGGGACCGACCCGTAACAGATCGCCCCGGTAAGCCGATGCCCGACCTGACCCTCGCCGCCGCCCAGACCATCGTCGCCACCGCCCTTAAGACGGCCCGCTCGCACAGCCTGAAGCCTCTCGCGGTGGTGGTCTACGATGCGCGTGGAGCCCTGAAGGCGCTGGGCGCCGAGGACGGGACGTCGCTGCGCCGCGCGGAGGTCGCCATGGGCAAGGCCAATGGCTGCCTGGCGCTCGGCCTCGGCGGACGCGCGATCCACAAACGGGCAGAGGAGCAGGCCTATTTCGTGGCGGCCGTGAGCCATCTCGTCGGTCCGGCCGCGCTGGTGCCGGTGCCGGGCGGTGTCCTGATCCGCGATGGCGATGCGGTCATCGGCGCCGTGGGCATCTCGGGCGATACCTCCGACAACGACGAACTCTGCGCGCTCGCCGGGATCGAAGCCGCTGGATTCACCGCGCAGACCGGCGCCTGAGCGCCGCTATGCGCCCCGACCGCCGGGCCTGCCTCCTCGGTGGCGGTGCTCTGCTCGTGGCTGGAACAAGCTCGGCGCGCGCGACCGGCGGGCCGGTCTACCGGCGCGGTAACGATGCCGATCCGGAAACTCTCGATCCGCATAAATCCTCCACCGTGGCGGAGGCGCATATCCTGCGCGACCTCTACGAGGGGCTGCTGACCTACGACAATCACGGGGCCATCATCCCGGGTGCGGCGACGCATTGGACTGTCTCGGACGACGCCCTGACCTACACGTTCCACCTGCGCGAGGACGGGCGCTGGTCGAACGGCGATCCGGTCGTGGCGGCGGATTTCGTCTTCGGCCTGCGCCGGATCCTGCACCCCGCGACGGCGGCGAAATATGCCGAAGTGCTGTATCCGCTGAGGAACGCCCGCGCCGTGAACCAGGGCGAGGCCGCGCCGGAGAGCCTCGGCGTGACGGCGCCGGATGCTCGGACCCTCGTGGTCACCCTCGACCGGCCGACGCCCTACCTCCTCGAACTCCTCACTCACCAGACCTCGCTGCCGGTGCATCCGCCTTCCGTCTCGCGCTTCGGCGATGCCTTCACCCGGCCGGGCAACCTCGTCAGCAACGGTGCCTACGCCCTCGTCGATTGGGTGCCGAACGACCGTATCACGCTGACACGAAACCGTTTTTTCCATTCGGCGGCCGGCGTCTCGATCGAGACGGTGGCCTTCCTGCCGACATCGGATCTCTCCAGCGCGGTCCGCCGCTACGCCGCCGGCGAGATCGAGTCCCTCGCCGACCTGCCGGGCGATCAGATGGCCTCGCTGAAGGCGCGGTTCGGCGGTCAGGTCGTCCTCGGTCCGTCGCTCGGGCTCTATGCCCTGGCCGTCAATACCCGGAAGCCCCCGTTCGACGACGTCCGGGTGCGACAGGCCTTGTCCCTTGTGATCGATCGTGAATTCCTGGCCGAGAGACTGTGGGGCGAGACCATGGCGCCGGCCTATTCCCTCTGCCCGCCGGGCCTCGACAATTACCGCACGCCGCCGGAACTCGCCGGGCGGAACGCGATGCCCATCGACCGTGAGGAGGAGGCACGGTCACTCCTCGCCGCGGCCGGCTTCGGGCCCGGCGGCAAGCCCCTCCGGGTCGAGTATCGCTTCAACAGCACCGACAATAACCGCAACGCGGCGGTCGCTCTCACCGACATGTGGCGGGGCATCGGCGTCGAGACGCGCCTCGTCTATACCGATGCCAAGACCCATTTCGCCCATCTGCGCGACGGCGGCGATTTCGATGTCGCCCGCATGTCCTGGGTCGCCGATTACTCCGATCCGCAGAATTTCCTGTTCCTGCTGGAGACCGGCAATGACGGGCTCAACCCCGGTCGTTACAGCAATCCGGCCTATGACGGGCTGATGCGCGAGGCGGCCGCTGAGCGGGATCTCGCCAGGCGCGCCGACCTCCTGTTCCGGGCCGAGGCGATCATCCTCGACGAGTTGCCGTGGATCCCGGTGCTTCACACCCGGTCGAAGGCACTGATCTCGGCCCGTCTCACCGGCTATCACCCGAACCCGCGCAACGCGTCGCCGACGCGTTTCCTGAAGCTCGACGCGTGACGGGCGGGATCCCGGCATGATCGGCTTCGTCCTGCGCCGCCTCGCCCAGGCGATCCCGACCCTGTTCCTCGTCGTCACCGGCAGCTTCTTCCTGATCCGCCTCGCCCCCGGCGGACCCTTCGACCTGGAGCGTCCGCTGCCGCCGGCGGCGATGCAGAATCTCGCCCGTGTCTACGGCCTCGACCAGCCCCTCATCGTCCAATACGGCCGCTACCTCGCCGCGCTGATCCAGGGCGATCTCGGCCCCTCCTTCTCGTTCCGCGACCTGACCGTGGCCGACCTGTTCGCGCGTGGCCTGCCCGTCTCCATGACCCTCGGCGGCCTCGCCCTCCTTCTGTCCCTGAGCGTGGGAATCGGCCTCGGAGCCTGGGCGGCGTTCCGGCGCGGCGGAGGGATCGACCGGGCCATCGGCCTTCTCGCCGGGCTGACCCTGGCGATCCCGACTTTCGTCGTGGCGCCCCTGCTCCAGATCGTGTTCGGCCTGAGCCTGCGCTGGTTGCCGGTGGGAAGCTGGGAGGGTGGAGCGCCCTCGCATCTGGTGCTTCCCGTGCTCACCCTCGCGCTGCCGCAGATCGGCGCAATCGCCCGGCTGACGCGGACGTCCCTCAACGAGACCCTGAACGCCCAGCCGGTCCGCACCATGCGCGCCATGGGCCTGCCGCCCCGACGCGTCGCCCGCCATGCCCTGCGCGGGGCGCTGCTGCCCGTGGTCGCGATCCTCGGGCCCGTGGCGGCCGGGCTGCTGACGGGGTCGGTGGTGGTGGAGACGATCTTCGGCTTGCCCGGGATCGGGCGGGCCTTCGTCGATGGGGCGCTCAACCGCGACTACACCCTGGTGATGGGCACCGTGATCCTCGTGGGGTTGTTCGTCACCCTGCTCAACATCGTCGCCGACATCGCCTGTGCGCTCCTCGATCCGCGCCTGAGGCACGGGCGATGAGCCGCGCCTGGACCCGGTTCGCGCGCAACCGCGGCGCCCTCGCCGCCTGTCTGATCCTCGTCGCGATGATGCTCGCCTGCCTCGTCGGGCCGTTCCTCACCGGCCACGAACCCGGGCGGATCTATCCCGATCTCGTCCGCATCGCGCCCGGCCTCGCCGCTCATCCCGAGCCCGGGGAGGTCGCTCCGGCACTGACCCGCCTCGCTTTCCGCATGCGTGTCTCGGTCTCGGACGTCACCGTCTCGGGCGACCGCGTGCGCATGGTGGTGTCGGACCCGGCCAGGCCCGTCGACGAGCGCGTCCTCGCCTATCTCCCCCGGTCCGATCTGTTCGGCGCCCCCCGCATCGTCGAGCGTCTCGACGAGGGTCGCCGCCTCGTCGTCGAGGCGCCGCTCGGCCGCCTGCGCTTCCTCATGGGAACCGACATGCTCGGGCGGGACCTCCTCACCCGCAGCCTCGTCGCGGGGCGGGTCTCACTCCTCATCGGTGGCGTCGCCACCGCCGTGGCGCTGCTGATCGGGATCGCCTACGGCGCGGCGGCCGGCTACCTCGGCGGCGTGGCCGATGCGGTGATGATGCGCATCGTCGACATCCTCTACGCCCTGCCCTTCGTCTTCTTCGTCATCATGCTGCTGGTGTTCTTCCGCTCCGGATTGGGGCTGATCCTGGTGGCGATCGGCGCGGTGGAATGGCTCGACATGGCCCGCCTCGTGCGTGCCCAGACCCTGTCGCTACGCGCCCGCGACTTCGTGCGTGCGGCCGAGGCGCTCGGGCTTTCGACGCCGGCCATCCTTTGGCGCCATATCGTCCCGAACACCCTCGGTCCCGTCACGGTGGCGGCGACCCTGCTCGTGCCCAAGGTGATCCTGCTGGAGAGCTTCCTGTCGTTTCTCGGCCTCGGGGTGCAGGAGCCGGCCACCAGCTGGGGGGCGCTGATCGCGGATGGCGCGCGCACCCTCGAATCCGCCCCGTGGATGCTCGCCGGCCCCGCCGCCTTTTTCGTCCTGACCCTCATCGCCCTCAACACGATCGGCGATGGTCTCGCCGATGCCCTCGACCCGCGCCTTTCGGAGACCTGACGGTCCGGCCGAGAACGCGCGAGCGTCCCTCGGCCGCCGCAGGCGGAAGCCCTGCGACGCGCGCCGGCAGGAGGCACGCTGGCAGAAGGGCGGCCGACCCGTCGACGAACGGGGCTACGCGACCGAACGCAGATCGTCGATGTCGATCTCGAACGTATGCACGCAGTTGCGCCCCCGGGATTTCGCCTCGTAGAGGGCGCGGTCCGCGCGCTCGATGATGCGGTCGATGTCCGTGTCGAATTTCTCCGCCTCGGCGATGCCGATGCTGATCGTCGCCAGGAGGCGATCGTTGTCGGCCTCGAACACCGTGCTGGCCACGGTCTGCCGGATACGCTCCGCGATGATCGCGGCACCGGCGGCATTGTTGTCGTTGAGGAGAACCACGAACTCCTCGCCTCCGAACCGCGCCACCTTGTCCGTGGTCCTGATCGTATCGTTGATGATGGTGCCGACCTTGCGGATCACCACATCCCCCGCCGGGTGGCCGTAACGGTCGTTCACCCGCTTGAAATGATCGATGTCGATCATCAGCACCGAAAGGGGGCGCTGATAGCGTCTGAAATCGCCGAGGGCGTCCTTCGCGAGGGGCAGGAACGCACGCCGGTTGAGCAGGCCCGTGAGGGCGTCCCTGTTCGCGATCAGCTTCATGGCCTGGAGATCGGCGCCGATGCGCTCGATCCTGTCCTGGGCGGCTCGGACGGCCCGCGACGCTTCGAGTTCCACATCGCGTGCATCCGCTTCGGCGGTGCCGATCCGTCGCAACAGGGACCTGACCGCGGCGGACAGGCGCAACACTTCGGGGGAGCCCTGGACGCGCTCCGTCATCGTCGCATTTCGCTCGCGGCCGATCCGGTCGACCGCATCCGTGAGACGCGCCAGCGGGCGGCTGAGGCGGGTCACCACGAGGAAAATGCCGAGCGTGCCGAGTGCACCCGCGCCGAGGCCGACCAGGGTGATGAGAACGGTCAGCCTGTGGGCACCCGCGAGGGCCGTCTGCACCGGCTGGAGGGCCACGACGATCCATCCGAGGCCCGCATAATCGCCCCGCCCCCTCGTCGCCGAGACGGCCGCGAACTGGTCTCCGCCGGCGCCGCGCGCGATGAAATGGCCGGCGGCGAGATCGGCGGGCGAATACGGATGGGTGCCGAGCGCCGGTCCCATGAGGACGCGGCCGGTCCGGTCGAGGACGACGACCTCCTCCTTCAGTTCGGGGCGGCGTGAGGACAGGACCTCCCGGCGCACCCCGTCGGCCCAGCTCCAGCTGAGATGGCTTCCCAGGACGCCGATGGTCCGGCCCGACGCGTCGATGACGGGCGATGCGAGATCGACGAACCGGAAGGGCGTTCCGTCGGCATTGGGTTTGAGCAAAGTCTGCAGCAGGGCCGCGAGATGGACGTCCTCGGCCACCGCGCCCTTGATTCCATCGATGAACCAAGGACGCTGGCCGACATTCGCGCCCTCCAGGATACCGCCGGTCGCAGCCCGAACCTTTCCGGTCTCGTCCGCAAAGCCGATCCAGGCATAATCCGGAAAGGTCTTCTGCATCGATTGCAGGACGTTGCGGAGACTCCCGGTATTCTCCATCCAGTGAGGCTGCAGCGGATCGAGCGCGGCCACGTTGCGGATCTCGCGCAGGCGTTCCGCCATGTCCTGGTCCAGACGATCGGCAACGGAGCGTGCGACCTGCAACAGCGCGTTCTCGGCCATGTCGGTGGCCTGCGCGCGCGCCAGCAAGGCAGAGCCCAGCGTGACCGCGGCCACGATCGTGAGGCCGACCGCCCCGGTGACGAGGCTGATCTGATGCCGCAGCGAGATCTTGTTGGCGAGCCGTTCCAGCATCGTTACCGATCCTTTAATCAGACCGGACCTTGCAGCCCACGGGCTTGCGAGACCGTCAACCGGTAGAGTCAATTTTTCCTATAACATGCAACTTCCGTCAGTGACCGGACAGTGCCGCGTCGCGTGGTCGAACGATAATCCGCGCTCGCCCCTCGTATCGGTCCTCAGCCCGTTCGTGGGTGTCGAGATCTTAAGCGAGATGACGGAGCGAGGTCTTTGAACGATATCTTTGCGGTTGGGAGCCGATAGTGCCGATCGGCAAATGACAACGATGATTTTTGTTGTGTGAATCATCGCGACAACCATGATCGGCCTTGTCACGATGGGCTGCCGGCCGGGTCGTCATTGGGCAGGCAGGAGCCCGGGATAGACCACCCGCACGGCACGCCGTTCCGCCGGGATGTCGGCCGCCGGGCGATCCTTCGCCACCGTGCCGGTGCTTCCCGTCATCGTCACGTCGGCGGGGCGAAGGCGCCAGCGCTCGGCGCCGCTCGGCTGGCTGCGCGAGATCTCCGTGGCGCGTGGGGACGTCGGCACGATCGCGACGGCCGTAAGGGCCGTGGTGGCGAGAATGACGGAGAGAAGGCGGGAATACATCGGAGGCGGCACCCGGAGACGAGTACCGTGAGTGAAGCGTGAACAGGTAAAGACGCCGACGGAACCGCGACGCTTGGCCGTTCATTGCCAACAGCAATCGTATCCGGTGGTTAACGAGGCGTCGATGACGAGTATGGTCGAAGCAAAGTCGGGCTCTCCCGCGCCCGAGCGGGTTCCGATGGGCACGGTGATCGATACCGATATTTCCGCTCGTCTCGACCGTTTGCCCTGGGGACGCTTCCACGTTCTCGTCATCGTGGCGCTCGGCATCACCTGGGTGCTCGACGGCCTCGAAGTCACGCTGGCGGGCTCGCTCGTGGGCGCCCTGCGGGCCGAGCCCATGAGCTTCACCGAGTTCGATATCGGTCTGGCGGCGAGTTCCTATCTCGTCGGTGCCGTCGTCGGGGCCCTGGGCTTCGGCTGGCTCACCGACCGGATCGGCCGCAAGAAGCTGTTCTTCATCACGCTGGCCCTCTACCTCGCCGCCACCGCGGCCACCGGCCTGTCCTGGGACATCTACAGCTTCTGTATCTTCCGGTTCCTCACCGGCGCGGGCATCGGCGGGGAATACACCGCCATCAACTCCACCATCCAGGAACTCGTCCCGGCCCGCGTGCGCGGCTGGACCGACCTCGTCATCAACGGTTCGTTCTGGATCGGGGCGGCCTTGGGCTCCTTCCTCTCCATTGCGGTTTTGCGCCCCGGCATGATCGACCCGGCCTGGGGCTGGCGCATCGCCTTCTTCGTCGGCGGCGGTATCGGCCTCGTGATCCTGCTGCTGCGGACATGGATCCCCGAGAGCCCGCGCTGGCTCGCCACCCACGGCTACGTCGCCGAGGCGGACCGGGTCGTCACCAGCATCGAGAAACGCTTCATCGACGAGGGCATCACCCTTCCGCCGGTGGACCAATCCAAGCGGATGAAGCTAAGGACGCGCAGCCACACGCCGCTGAAGGAAGTCTTCGGCACCATGCTGGTCGGCTACCGCAAGCAGACCCTGGTGGGCCTCGCCCTGATGATCGCGCAGGCCTTCTTCTACAACGCGCTGTTCTTCACCTACGCCCTCGTGCTCCAGCGCTTCTACGGAGTGCCGGGGGACCATGTCGGCTGGTACCTGCTGCCCTTCGCGCTCGGATCGTTCCTCGGGCCGCTGCTGCTCGGACGGCTGTTCGACACGATCGGCCGTCGCCAGATGATCGCCTTCACCTACGGTATCTCGGCGGTGCTGCTCGCCATCACCGGCTACCTGTTCAAGATCGAGGTGTTCGGCCCCGTCGGCCAGACGGCGGCCTGGATGGTGGTGTTCTTCTTCGCCTCCGCCGCCGCGAGCGCCGCCTATCTCACCGTGGCCGAGACCTTCCCCCTGGAGATCCGGGCGCTCGCCATCGCGGTGTTCTATGCGCTCGGCACCGGCATCGGCGGCGTGTCCGGCCCGCTCCTGTTCGGCGCCCTGGTCGAGACGGGGTCCCGCGACAACGTGCTGATCGGCTACGGCATCGGTGCCGCTCTCATGCTCATCGCCGCCATCGTCGGCGGGGTCTGGGGCACGGCCGCCGAGGGCAAGTCCCTGGAGGATGTCTCGAAGCCGTTGGCGGCGGCCTGATCGCCGGCCGGTTCCGAGGCGCTCCCAAGTGCCTCAGAACCGCTCGACCCAGGGACGCAGCGCGATCTCGGAGGTCCAGGCGCTGCGGTCCTGGCGCAGGACGTCCCAATAGGCCGAGGCGATGGCATCGGGGTCGAGCAGGCTGTCGGGCGCCTCGGCCGGCTCCGGGCGGGAGGCGCTGCGGATCCCGCCGTCGATGATGAAATGGGCGACGTGGATGCCCTTCGGCTGGAGTTCCCGCGCGAGGCTCTGCGACAGGCCGCGCAGGGCGAACTTGCCCATGGCGAAGGCGGCGGATTCGGCATGGCCCTTCACGCTGGCCGAGGCCCCGGTGAACAGGATCGCGCCGTGGCGCCCCGGCAGCATGCGCCGCGCGGCAGCCTGGGCGACGAGGAAACCGCCGAAGGCCGAGACCATCACGGACTGACGCACCGCGTCCGGGTCGAGATCGGCGATGGGGCCGCGCAAGCGGCCGCTGGCATTGTAGACCACCACGTCGGGCGGGCCCCCGAGCGCCGGCTCCATCCGGGCGAACAGAGCCTCCACCTCGGCCGGATCGGCGGCATCGCAGGCATGGATGGCCGCCCCCGTCTCGGCCGCCAAGCGCTCGAGTTTCCCGACGCTGCGCGAGGCGAGGCCGACCCGCAGGCCTTCACGGGCGAAACGCCGGGCCAGCGAGGCGCTCAGGCCCTCTCCGGCACCGACGATGAGGGCACGCAGATAGGTCGCGATCATGGGGTATCTCCGGGACGCAAGATTCGGATGGCCGCCGTTTGTACGATGGGCAAGGCGTCTCGCGTCAGCCCTCCCGCCTGTCGCGAAAGAAGTCGCGCAGGAGCTTGGCCGCCTCCGCCTCGCGCAAGCCGCCATAGACGTCCGGCGCGTGGTGGCAGGTGGGCTGGTTGAAGACCCGGGGCCCGTGCTCGACCCCGCCGCCCTTCGGGTCGAGGGCTGCGAAATAGACCCGGCGAATGCGCGCGAACGAGATGGCGCCGGCGCACATCGGGCAGGGCTCCAGGGTGACGTAGAGATCGCAGCCGATGAGGCGCTCGTCGTCGATGGCGGCGCAGGCGGCGCGGATCGCCAGGATTTCCGCATGGGCGGTGGGATCGCGAAGCGCCCGGGGGCGATTGTGGGCGACGCTGAGGACGAGGCCGTTCCGCACGATCACGGCGCCGACCGGCACTTCGCCCTCCCCGGCCGCGCGGCGGGCGGCGTCGAAAGCGAGGCTCAACGGGTCGGTCGCGGCCTTCGAGGAAATGGGCGCAGTCACGATCGTCGAGCCCAAGCCTTTGTATTTGTTGAAAGAAGGAAGCGGTCGAGATCCCGTGATCCGGCCCGGCAGGAACATCGCTGAGGCTGAGCCGTTTCATCTCCAACGCGGCTAAGCCGCAGGATCTTATCAGGAGCAGACGATGAGCAGCACCACTGACAAGATCAAGGGGCTCGCCAACGAGGCGGTCGGTAACGTGAAGCAGGGCATCGGCAATGCCACGGATAACGACAAGCTCAAGGCAGAAGGCAAGGCCCAGGAATTGAAGGGCGATGCCCAGAAGACCGTCGGCGACGCCAAGGACGGCGTCAAGAACGCTGCCGACACGGTGAAGAGCAAGCTCTGAACCTCGGCATCGAGCCCGACTGGATGAGGAACGAAGGCAGCCGAGAGGCTGCCTTTTTCGTGATCGGCCGCAATGCCCCCTTGCGCGACGGGCAGGCCGCCCCACGCGCAATCGCTCGCAACCTTGCCTCCGCTCTGTTATGGGGCTCGGATGAGCGACAAGACAGACGAACAGACGGGCGGGTCCGAGGACGCGCCCGAGACCAACAGCGTTTCCGGCGAAGCCTGGACCCCGGCGACCGATGCGGGCGTGCCCGGCCCCTCGGCCGAGGAGCAGCCGAAGCCCCGCCGAGCCGCCGCGCCCGCCAGGGGAGGAGACGCCCCCCTGCGCCGCAAGGCCGCCCTGCCGAGGCCTGCGGCCAAGGCCGGGGACGATGCCGCCGGTGATTCCGATTCGGCGACGCCCGAGGGCGACCGTATCGCCAAGGCGATCGCGCGCGCCGGCATCGCCTCTCGCCGCGACGTCGAGGCGATGATCGCCGAGGGCCGCGTCACCCTCAACGGCAAGGTGCTGACCTCGCCCGCGATCAACGTGACGGATGCGGACGAGATCACCGTCGACGGCGAGCCCCTGCCCGCCCGCGAGCGGACCCGGTTGTGGATCTATCACAAGCCGCGGGGCCTCGTGACCACGGCGCGCGATCCGGAAGGGCGCCAGACCGTCTTCGAGGCCCTGCCCGAGGATCTGCCGCGCGTCGTCGCCATCGGCCGTCTCGACATCAACACCGAAGGCCTGCTGCTTCTCACCAACGACGGCGGCCTCGCCAAGGTGATTGCCCATCCCGATACCGGATGGCTGCGGCGCTACCGCGTCCGCGCGCATGGCGACACGAATCAGGCCGAGCTCGACAAGCTGCGCAAGGGCGTCACCATCGACGGCATGGATTACGGCCCGGTGGACGCGGTCCTCGACCGGTCCTCGGGCGACAACCTCTGGCTCACGCTGGGCCTGCGTGAGGGCAAGAACCGCGAGGTCAAGCGCATCCTCGAACATCTGGGTCTGGCCGTGAACCGGCTGATCCGCCTGTCCTTCGGCCCGTTCCAGCTCGGCGACCTCGAAGTCGGACTGGTGGAAGAGATCCGCACCAAGGTGCTCAAGGAGCAGCTGGGCCCGACCCTCGCGGATCAGGCCGGCGTCGATTTCACCAGCCCCAACCGTGAGCCCATCGCCCCGTTCGGCTCGCCGAAACCCGCGCAGCAGCAGGCGAAACAGCCCGCCCGCAGCGCCTCGGCGGCTGCGGCGCGAAGCGCAGGGCGCAGCTATGACGACGCCCCGCGCGGTTATGAGCGCGGCGGCGACCGTGATCGCGGCGGCGACCGCCCCTTGCGCAAGCCCGCCGAACCCGCACGGGTCCCCACCGGCGGCAACAGTGCCGGCCCCCGGCGCTCGGTCTGGCGCGCGGACGAGGCCGCACCGCAGGAGGACGGCCCGCGCCGGGTCAAGATCCCCCGCCGTGGCGCCGATCCCAAGGCGGAGCGTGAGGCATCCGCCGCTCGCGGCCGCGAGCGCGTGGGCGCGATCAACACCGGCGAGCGCCGTGTCCTGGTGGAACGCCTGAAGGCGAGCCCGCAGGAGCCGGCTCCCGAGCCGCATCGCCGTGATCGCGGTGCACGGCGTGACGAGACGGGCGCCGCCGAGCGTCCGGTCCGGACGCTGCGCCAATCCGATGCCAAGGCGGCCCGCCGCGAGGAGGCCGATGCGCGGCCGCCGCAGCGCCGGTTCGATGGCGATGCCAGACCTCCGCGAAGCGATGCCAGACCTCCGCGCAGCGATGCAAGGCCTCCGCGCAGCGATGCAAGGCCTCCGCGCAGCGATTCCAGACCCCCGCGCCGGGACGATGCTCCGCGCAGCGGCGGGTTCGGACGGCCCGATGGCGCCGAGCGGCGCGGTCCGCCTCGTGGCGGCGACGAGCGCCCCCGCAGCTTCAAGCCTCGCGATGGCGGCGGCTTCAACGACCGCGCGGAACGTCCGGCCTTCAATCGCGGCGAGCCGCGCGGGGACAGGCCGGCGGGATTCCGCAGCGAGAAGCCGGCCTTCAATCGTGGCGGAGACGATCGTCCCGGCGGCGGCCGGCCGGGTGGGTTCAAGCCGGGCGGCTTCAAGGGAGCGGGCTTCAAGGGCCGCTCCGACGACCGCCAGGGCGGCGACCGTGACATCGGCGCCGAACGCTCGGGCGCCGATCGTGGCGGCTTCCGACCGGGCGGCAAGCCCGGTGGGTTCGGGAAGCCCGGTGGGTTCGGGAAGCCCGGCGCATCGGGCAAACCCGCTGGGGCCGGAAGGCCGGGCGGGTTCAAGGCGGGCGGCTCGTCCCGTCCCGGCGGTTCGGCGAAGCCCGGCGGCTTCGGCAATCGCGGCGGCGGCGCGGGCGGCAAGCCCGGTGGCGGGGGCGGACGTCCGCCCCGTGGCGGCTCGCGGTGAGGATCGTCGGCGGCGACCTGCGTGGACGCCGCCTCGCCACCCCGAAATCGGACGCGATCCGGCCCACGTCGGATCGCCTGCGCGAGGCGCTCTTCAACGTTCTCGCCCATGCCTATGACGACGCGGTGGCGGGCGCGCGGGTTCTCGATCTCTTCGCCGGAACCGGGGCGCTGAGCTTCGAGGCCCTGTCCCGCGAGGCGAGCTACGCGCTCCTGGTGGACGAGGGGGCGGAAGCGCGCGGTCTGATCCGCGAGAACATCGATGCGTTGGGCTGTGCCGGCAAGACGCGGCTGTTCCGCCGCGATGCGACCAAGCTCGGCCCGGCCGGCACCAGCGGGACCTTCACCCTCGTCTTCTGCGATCCCCCCTACAACAGGGACCTCGCGCCGGCCGCTCTCGCCAGCGCGTCCCATGGCGGGTGGCTCGCCCCCGGCGCCCTCGTGGTGGTGGAGGAGGCCGCCGGCGCCAACGTCGCGCTGCCGCCGGGCTTCACCGAGCTCGAACGACGGGTCTACGGAGACACCGCCCTGGCCTTCGCGCGCTTCCAGGCCTGACGCGTCGACCCTGCGACCCCGGCGCGCGCCGGGAACCCCGGGGCATCGCCGCCGCGTTGCCCCGCTATGGTCCTCGAAGACGCTACACACGATCCCCTGACGGCCGAACCGGCGAAGGCCGGGCCGGTAGAGGGGCTGCGTGACGCGCGCCTGTGGAGGCCGCGCCGTGTCCTGGTGACGCCGGCGGCCCTGGACCATGCCCATGGCCGCGCGATGCTGGCGCGGGCCGAGGCGCTCGGTCTCCCGGTGGAGCGTCTGAAAAGCAACCGTCTCACCGGCCTGCGCGACGCGGATCCGCGCCGGGCCTATCGCGAGGCGAAGGCGACCCTCGCCATCGTGGTGGCGCCCCCTACCAAGCTGAGGCTGCAGCCGATCCCGCCCAGTGCCGACTGGCGCTTCGATCTCGCGGAGGGCTGCCCGGCCCATTGCCAGTATTGCTACCTCGCCGGCTCCCTGTCCGGCCCTCCGGTGACGCGGGCCTATGCCAATCTCGACGCGATCCTCGGGAATCTGCCGGCCTATCTCGGTGAGGGCAGCGTCACCTCGGCCCAGGCCGGCCGGGTCGAAGAGGGCACAACCTTCGAGGCCTCCTGCTACACCGACCCCCTCGGCATCGAGCACCTGACCGGCTCGCTCTCGGCGGCGATCACGCATTTCGGCGCCTGGGACGCGGCGGTGCAACTGCGGTTCACGACGAAATTCGCCGCCGTCGAGCCGCTTCTGGCCCTGCCCCATCGGGGCCGGACCCGCGTGCGGTTCTCCCTCAACGCGCGTCCCGCCGCGCGCTACGAGGGCGGCACCGCCAGTCTCGACGCCCGCCTGCAGGCGCTCGAGGCCATGGCCCGCGCCGGCTATCCGGTAGGTCTCACCATCGCGCCGATCATCGCCGTTCCCGATTGGCCGGACGCCTATGAGGGACTCCTGCGGGAGGTGGCGGAGGCGCTGTCCGGCGTCTCCAAACCCGACCTCACCGTGGAGCTCATCACGCACCGGTTCACGCCGGGGTCGAAGGACGTGCTCCAGGGCTGGTATCCCGGCTCCGACCTGCCGATGCGGGAGGACGAGCGTAGTCGCAAGCTCACCAAGTTCGGCTCGGTGAAATACGTCTACCCCCGCGATCTGATGCGGACCATGCGGGAGACGATCACCGCCGCCGTCGCGCGCGAATTGCCCTTCGCGCGGGTCCTCTACTGGACCTGATCGGCCGATCCGCCCAACGGCTCGGCTTCCGAACGTCCGCGTATCAGCCCGGACCCGCCTTGCCGTCTGCATCGAAACGGGTCCGCGCGGCCTGGATCGTGGGCAGGTTCGCGAAGGCCCAGGAGCCGAGCGCCTGGACCGGCACCTGAAGCGAGCGGCCGAGCTCGGTGAGTTCGTAATCCACCCGGGGCGGGATCGTCGGCGTGACCGTGCGCGAAACGAGGCCGTCTCGCTCCAGGCCGCGCAGGGTGAAGGTGAGCATCCGTTGCGAGATGCCGCCGATGATCCGCTTCAACTCGTTGAAGCGCCGGGGCCCGTCCGTGAGCGTCATCACCACGAGGATGCTCCATTTGTCGCCGACGCGCGCCAGCACCGTACCGACCACCCGGCAATCGCCGGGGCGGTGGGAGGCCTGTGCCTCGGTTACCTCCATGTGTCCGGGTTCCACCAATGTGCCTCCTTGCGCGAGCGCCGCTCCGGTACTCTATAGCGCCTCGGTATATTTCTGATACTGAGGATCGAACATGAACCTTCTGCACATCGACAGCAGCATCCTGGGCGAGCATTCCGTCAGCCGCGCGGTCTCGTCCGCCATCGTCGCCCGCCTCCGCGCGGGGGCAGCGGACCTCGAGACGACCTATCGCGATCTGGCCGCCACGCCGATCCCCCATCTCTCCGGCGCCTATCTCGCAGGCCATCAGCCCAACGCGACCAACACGCCCCACATCCAGAACGACGTCGCACTCGGGCGCGCGGTGCTGGCGGAGTTCCTGGCCGCCGACATCGTGGTGATCGGCGCACCGCTCTACAATTTCACGATCTCGACCCAGCTCAAGGCATGGATCGACCGCATCCTCGTGGCCGGCCAGACCTTCAAATACACCGAGAGCGGCGCCGTCGGCCTCGTGCCCGAGAAACGCATCATCGTCGCCGTGTCGCGCGGCGGCCTTTACGGTGCGGGGTCGCCGACGGCTTCGGCGGAGCATGCCGAGACCTATCTGCGGGTCGTCCTCGGCTTCATCGGCGTGACCAACCCCGAATTCGTCATCGCCGAGGGGATCGCCCTCGGTCCCGAGGCCCGCGAGAAGGCCCTCGCCGGGGCGCTCGACGCGGCTTCCGCCCTGCCGACCGGCTGAGGACGGACGAGCCGGCGCCACTCTCTAGAGCTGCGCCCGACCACGTTGGGCCGGGGCACATCTCCAGGCCTTTGTTTTGCCGCGCTCTTTTTCGCCGAACCGGCATCCACTTCGGCGGAGAGCGCTCTAGCGCCGGCCGAACAGCCGCTCGATATCCTGGAGCTTCAGTTCCACGAAGGTCGGGCGGCCGTGGTTGCATGTGCCGGCGAACGGGGTGGCCTCCATCTCGCGAAGGAGCGCGTTCATCTCCTCGGGGCGCAGGCGCCGGCCGGCGCGGACCGAGCCGTGACAGCTGATGCGCGAGAGGATCGCGTCGAGACGCCGCCCGAGCGGACCGCCCTCGGTGCCGTCCGCGCTGCCCTCCTCCAGCCCGCTCGCGTCGAGGGCGTCCAGAACGTCCTCCAGCAGGCGGCGGGTGGATGCACCGGCCAGCGCCGTCGGCATTTCACGCACCAGGACCGCACCCGTGCCGAAAGCCTCCAGGGTGAGGCCGAGCCGGTCGAGGTCGGGTGCGGCGGCGACGAGGCGCTCGGCGTCCTGGGGCGCCATCTCCACCACGTCCGGGATCAGGAGGCCCTGGCGGGCGATGCCGCCGGCGGCGCGCTCGCGCTTCAGCCGCTCGTAGACGAGGCGCTCATGGGCCGCGTGCTGGTCGACGAGGACGATTCCGTCGCGGGTCTGGGCGACGATGTAGGTCTCGTGGAGCTGCGCGCGGGCGGCACCCAGCGGGTGATCGTCCGGCAGGGGCTCCACCTCCGGCTCGCAGATATCGGCGCCGGGCGGCGCGAGATCACCGGAGAACAGCGCCTGTCCGGCTTCCTCGAACCCCGCCCCCTCGAATCCTGCCGTCTCGAACCCTGCCCCGGACCGATCGAACGCCGCTTGCGGGGCCTCGAACAGGCCCGCCCGCGCACCGAAGGACGCTGCCGGCGCGAGGCCGGCGGGCGCGCCGAACGAGGGCAGGCCCGGCGGAAGCGGTGCCCTGCCCGACCAGGCGCCACGTCCCGAATGTGCGGTCATTGCAGGCCGCATCGTCGATGAGGGATGGCCCGGACGCAGGGCGTCCAGGGTGCGGGCGGCCCCCGTGCTGGCGTTGCGCGCTCCGACCTGCCGCAGGGTCTCGTGAATGGCGCTGACGATGAGGGCGCGGACGAGGCCCGGCTCGCGGAAGCGCACTTCCGTCTTGGCGGGATGGACGTTCACGTCGACGAGGGCGGGATCGCAGGTAATGGCGAGGCCGAGCACCGGATGACGGTCCGAACTCATCGTGTCGGCATAGGCCCCGCGCACGGCGCCCAGCAGCAGGCGGTCGCGCACCGGGCGGCCGTTGACCGTGAAGTGGATCTGGTTGCCCGCACCGCGATGGTAGCTCGGCAGGCCGATATGGCCGGACAGGGCGAAGCCTTCCCGCGCCATGTGGAGGGGGGCGGAACTCGCGCCGAAATCCGACCCCAGCACGGCCGTGAGCCGGCGCAGGTCGGCGTCGTCGCCGGTCTCGGCGGCGAAGACCAGGGGGCTGCCGCTCTCGGAGCGGAGGGCGAAGCGGATCCGCGGCTGCGCCACGGCGAGACGCCGCAACCCATCGGCGATGGCCAGCGCCTCGGCGCGGTCGGATTTCAGGAATTTCAGCCGCGCCGGCGTCGCCGAGAATAGGTCCGTCACCTCGATCCGCGTGCCGCGCGGGCTCGGTGCGGGGCGGACCTCGCCCTTGATCCCGGCATCGACCACCAGGGTCGATCCGGTCTCGGCGTCGGCGGTGCGGCTGGTGAGGGAGAGGCGGGCCACTGCCCCGATGGAGGGCAGCGCCTCGCCGCGAAAGCCGAGGGAATCGATACGGGTCAGGTCCCCGCCGGGGAGTTTCGAGGTGGCGTGACGCTCCACCGCGAGGGCGAGATCGTCGGCGCTCATGCCGGCGCCGTCATCCACCACGCGGATCAGCCGGCGGCCCCCCGCCTCGATCGTCACCTCGATGCTGGTGGCGCCCGCATCAATGGCGTTCTCCACCAGTTCCTTCACGGCGGAGGCCGGGCGCTCCACCACCTCGCCCGCGGCGATGCGGTCCACGAGGATCGGGTCGAGGCGGCGGACGGGGCGGAGCACGGGTGGCATTCCCCCGACCATAGGCGAGCGCGCCGCCGCCTCAAAGCGCTGCCCGCGTCATCGCGGTGGGAAGGACGCGGTCAAAAGAAGGGAAAGGCGAGGCCCTGACCGGCCTGGACCCAGGCGATTGCGATGACAATGCAGAGGAGGCAGGCTGCCAGCGTCACGAGCATCCGTCGCCTCGGCAGGCCGAGGGCGATGAAGCCGGCGGCTGCGAGCGGCACGATCTGTTCCCCATGCATGCCGAGGAAATGGGCGATCCTCAGATCGCCGCCCGCCCGGTTCCAGCCGAGAAGGGGCAGGCTGGCACCGGTTGGGCCGACCGCATGGCCATGGTTGACGCTGAGGGCGATGCCGGTGGCAGCCCCGAGGATCACCGTCGTCGCGAGGCCGAGAAGGACGGCCAGGCGCAGGCTCGGCTCAAGGCCCGGACGTGGACGGACCGCCACCGCGATGACCAGGGGAATCTTGGCAGTGAGCAGGGTCAGCGCCATGATCCCCATCGCGGCGTAGAGGGACGCGTGCAGCGCATCGCCGTCGTTGAAATGCGAGGCCTCGGCCCGCGCCGCCTGCAGAGTGATGTAGCCGAGTTCGAACCCGCCGGCGATGATGAGCAGGAGCCGGCCGGTGCGCAGCGAGCGGGAGCGGCGCCGATCCGGCCGGACGTAGCCGGTGAACCAGGCGAAGGTCAGGGCGTATAGACCGACCGAAACGAAGAACTTCGCGGGCTTCGCCCAGACGAAGGCGCCATCGACGAGCCGCCCATCGACCAGGGGGAGTGCCAGGGTGACGGCGCCGGTCAGCAGACAGGCGAGGCCGAAGGCGGTGAGGACGGGATCGTCCGCCCGAAGCCGGGCGAGTGCCGTGGGGCGGGGAGCGTCTCCGCCGAGGGTGAAGGCGATCATGTCCGGGTCTCCAGGCCGAGCCTGCCGGTGCTGAATCCGATGACGAGGGCGAGGAGCAATCCCGCCGGGCCGACCAAGAAGGTGAGGACGAGGCAGGGCAGGAGCAGCAGCGGCGAGATCCCCGCCCCGATGCCGGAACGGGCGATCCAGGTGCCGACGAAGAGGTCGAAGGCCAGATAATGAATCCAGCCGGCGGTGAGCGCATGATCGTCCGCGAACAGGGCGCGGACCGCCTCAATGGAGTCGAAGCCGCCTTTCGCTCCCCCGGCCAACCCTGCCGCCAGGGCGCCGAGATAGGCCACCGCCAGGAATGCCGGCAGGACGAGGCCGGTGCCGATCCAGGTAGCCCTTCGGAGACGGGGAGCGAACAACGCGATGGCGAGGGCGATCCAGCCCAACAGGGCGATCGTGCTGCAGAGGGAGAACAGGCTGGCTGCGGGGATCACGTCTTGCCCATCCTTATCTTGACATCGTATAGATCGAGCATGGACAAGCATCTTGACACTGTCAAGTCGTCGAAGGACGTCGGAACGACCGAGGCTGCTGCCTACCATCACGGCGATCTGCGTTCCGCCCTGATCCAGGCGACGACGGCCATCCTGCGCGAGCGCGGGATCGACGGATTTTCCCTAAGGGAGGCGTCACGACGCGCGGGCGTTTCGCCGGCGGCCCCACAGCATCATTTCGGCGACGCGCGCGGATTACTCACCGCCGTGGCGACGGAGGGGTTCCGGATGCTGGGCGACGCGCTGGCGGCTGCCGATTCCACCGCGACCGACCGAGACGGGCGCATCCGTGGCCAGGGCCGGGCCTATATCGGCTTCGCCCTCGACCATCCGGCCGAGTTCGACACGATGTGGCGCTGTGCGCGGATCGACGCCGGCAATGCCGCTTACGCTTCTGCGGCCGGGCGCGCCTTCGGGCTCCTGAAAGCGGCGGTGGCCGGAACCCCTTTCGAGGATGGCGGACTACCGGCGGTCTCCAATCATGCCGCCCCGGACCCGAAGGCCGTCGCCTGCTGGTCCCTGGTCCATGGCCTCGCTCGGCTCGCCCTCGACGGAGCGCTGGGGCCGGCCGAGGCGGCGCGTGGGGCGATCGACGGGATGCTGGAGCCTATCCTCGACTGCCTGACGGTTTGATGCCGGGGCGACCCAGCTCGGTTCCCGCTCTCACCCCAAGACTCTAATGGGTCACACATCTGCTCGACATCCGTTCCCTTGATCCAGGCGGGTTCGACATGAGGCGCGACGGGCTCCCTCTCCTGGAAGGAGAGGGCTGGGGTGAGGTGTGGTCCATCTCCGGAGAGGTCACATACCTCACCCTGTCCCTCTCCTTCCGGGCAGGGCCATCGCATATGGTACCGCGCCGTCATTCCGGGTCGCCAGAGGCGAGCCCGGAATCCAGATCCGCTGACGGTGCAAAGTCCTGCACCGCCTGTGTTTCTGGATCCCGGGCTCCGCTGCGCGGCCCCGGGATGACGGGGTGCTGCGTTTCAATTTCTCGACGAGTAAATCGGCATATGCGATCACCCTGCCTTCCAAGAGAGGGGACTCTTGCTGCCCGCGAGATGTGTGAGTGCCGTGCCCCAAGACCGGGGGGCGGATACGCTCCGGTCTTCGCGGAGGAAAGGCCCGTGGTCAGGCGACCCCGGCCCGCAGCAGGTCGTGATAATGGACGAGGCCCACGGGGCGCTCGTTCTCCACGACGATGAGCGAAGTAATCTTCATCGATTCCTGGATTTCCAGGGCCTTGGCGAGAAGGGTCTCCGGGCTCACGGTGCGCGGCCGGACGCTCATCAGCGCCTCGACGACGAGGCCGTCGAGATCGGCCCTGAACACGTTGCGGCGCAGGTCGCCGTCGGTGAGGATGCCGGCGAGGCGGCCGTCCTCTTCCACCACCACCACCGAGCCGAATCCCTTGGCGTCGATCTCGGCGATGGCGGCGCGCATGCCCGTGCCGCGCCGGACCACCGGCAGCTGGTCGCCCGCATGCATTACCTCGCGGACCTGGCGGAGCGAGGCTCCCAGGCGTCCGCCGGGATGGTAGATGCCGAATTCGCGGGCTGAGAAGCCGCGGGCCTCGAGCAAGGCGATGGCGAGGGCGTCGCCCAAAGCGAGCTGCATCGCCGTGGAGGTCGTGGGCGCGAGCCCGTTGGGACAGGCCTCGCGGGCCTTGGGCAGGGTCAGGCAGATATCGGCCTCCCGCCCGAGGGTCGAGCCGGCATTCGCCGTGATGGCGATGAGGCCGACCCGGTAGCGCCGCGCATAGCCGATGATGTTGGCGAGTTCCGTCGTTTCGCCCGACCAGGACAGGGCGACGACGACGTCCTCCGGCTGGATCATGCCGAGATCGCCATGGCTGGCCTCGGCTGGATGAACAAAGAGTGCCGGCGTGCCGGTGGAGGCCATGGTCGCGGCGATCTTGCGGCCGACATGGCCCGATTTACCCATGCCGGTGAGGATGGCCCGGCCCTTGGCGCCGGAGATCCGGGCGACGGCCTCGGAGAAGGCCGTGCCGAGACCGTTGCCGATGGCCTCCATCAGGCAGCGCAGGCCCTCGCGCTCGGTCTCGATGGTCCGAAGGGCGGAGGCGACGGCGGGGAGGTGCCCGGCATCGGGCTCGGAAACCCGCTTCTCCGCTGCAGCAACGCCCATCCGAGATCCCCGTATCGTCGCCGGTGCGCCCGGCACCGTTCCAAGCCGCCTATGCAAGGGGAATGTGGTCGGATGGGGGCTTGGCGTCGTCGACGCTCCGAGCCCGTTGCGCCAACGGCGCAATCAGGGGCGCGGGGACGGATGCGTGTGAGGGGCGTGGGGCGGCACCTTCGGCTCATCGGCCCGAATGCCCCCCGCACCTTGCGGCACCGGAACGGCATCGCCGCTCCGGATGGCTTCGGCTTCGTTGCGAGGCCCGGCCACGCCTTCCGTTCCGCCCGGTGCGGTGGCGGCGTCGCGGCCCGAGGGGGCGCCGTAGCTCTGCGCGGCAGCGAGGCTCGCGGATGCGATCACAAGACCGGCGGCGAGAGTAACGGTGAAGAAGCGTGTCATCGGTCGTGCTGCCACGGTTGAATGTATCACGGTGATTGGTTGTCGGCACGTCAAATGGAAGTCAATGCAGTGCAATCCGCATGCCGGAGCAGATCCCAATGCGCGATCGTCCTGTTTCGGACGAATGGGGAAATGGGGCGGGGCACGGCCGGATTGGGCATCGCCCTGCAGATCTCTGACGATGACAGAAGAATACATGTGTCGCGATGGGATGAGGAAGAGACGAGGCAATCAAAAGTGAACCTTAAGGATTCCGAGGGAGTGTCGACATTCGATCGCCCCACCGAATGACCGGATGGTGGTCTTGATGAGGTTCGTTGTGACGCTCCAGGCTCTCCCGATTCGCACGAAGCTCATCGTGGCTTTCTCGATACTCACCGTCTTCATCATGGGATTGGGGCTGCTCGGGATTCTGGGCACCCTGCGCATGCGTGAACAGGCGCTCCACATCGAGACCAACTGGCTTCCCAGTATCCGTGTACTTGGCGAGATCGATACACTCACGGCGAGAAACAGCGCCGTCATCCTGCGCCATGCCCAGGAGACCGATGCGCAGAAGCAGGCCACGATCGAGGGCGACCTCGTCCGTTTCGGAAAGAAGCTCGAGGAGAAGAAGAAATCCTACGAGACGATGATCGCGTCCCCCGGCGAGCGCGACCTCTACGAGGCGTATACCCGTGAGGCCGCGAAATTCGCCGTGGTGCGCGACGCCATCATGGATCTCTCCCGCAGCGGAGAGAAAGCTCAGGCCTTCGCCCTGTACGAGACCAAGGGGCTCGCCATCCGCCGGGGCGTGTCGGAGGCCCTCGAAAAACTCGTGAACCTCAATAATGTCGGTGCGGATATGGCACAGGCGCGCAGCAAGGAAGTGTTCGAGCAGACCCGGACCCTAGGCATCTCCGCCATCGTCGTCGCCGTCGTGCTGTCCGTGCTCTCCGCCCTCGTCATCATCCGGGGCGTCACCGGAGGGATCGATTCCGTAGTGCGGCCGATGCAGACCCTCGCTGCGGGCGACCTCTCCGTGACCATCCCGCACCAGAAGGCCCGGACCGAGATCGGGCGCATCGCCGATGCCGTGCAGGTGTTCAAGGACGGCCTGTTGCGCATGAAGGCTCTGGAGGAGGAGACCGCCCTGGCACGGGCCGGCGCGGAAGCACAGCGCAAGTCGGCCATGCGAACCATGGCCGACGGTTTCGAAGCCGCGGTCGGCGGGATCATCCAGAGCGTCACGAGTTCGGCGACGCAACTGCAGGCGACAGCCCAGAGCATGGCCGGCACCGCCACGGAGACCGCTGCGCAATCCACCAGCGTCGCCGCGGCTGCCCATCAGGCCGCGTCCAACGTCACCACCGTGGCGGCCGCGGCCGAGGAACTCGGCTCGTCGGTGCACGAGATCGGCCGTCAGGTCAGCGCCTCGGCCGACATGTCCCATGCCGCCGTTCAGGAGGCTGCCCGGACGACGACCTTCGTGAAGGACCTCAACTCGGCGGTGCTGAAGATCGGCGATGTGGTGACGATGATCACCTCGATCGCGGCCCAGACCAATCTCCTCGCTCTGAACGCCACGATCGAGGCGGCGCGCGCCGGCGAGGCCGGCCGCGGCTTCGCCGTGGTCGCGGCGGAGGTCAAGGAGCTCGCCAACCAGACGGCCAGGGCGACCGAAGAGATCGGCGGGCACATCGCCTCGGTGCAAAGGTCGACGGATCAGGCGGTCTCGGCGATCGGCGGCATCACCACGCGAATCCAGGAAATCAGCGGCGTCTCGACGTCGATCGCAGCCGCCGTGGAGCAGCAGGGCGCCGCGACACAGGAGATCGTTCGCAACGTGGCCCAGGCCGCTACCGGCACGAGCGAGGTGACGGTGAACATCGTGGGCGTGGCGGGCGCCGCCGAGGAGACGGGAGCGGCGGCCAGCCAGGTGCTCGGCGCGGCATCGGAGCTGTCACGCCAGTCCGAGCATCTCAACGTCGAACTCGGCCGCTTCCTCGCGACGATCCGCGCTGCCTGACCGGGGCGCTCCCTCGCGGGATCTGCCACTCACCGTCTCCACGGACGAGCTCAGCTCCCGCGATAGGTCTGGTAGCTCCAGGGGCTCGCCACCAGCGGGACGTGGTAGTGACCCTCCGGGTCGCTCACCCCGAAGCGCAGGGTGACGATATCGAGGAAGGGCGGTTCCGGCAGTCCGGGATTCGTCCGCCGGAAATGGTCGCCGATGCCGAACCGCAATTCGTAGGCCGCGATCGGCACCGGCCTCCCGCCGATGAGGGGCGCGTCGGTGCGTCCATCGGCGTTCGTCACCGTGCTGGCCACGAGGGCGGCCCTGTCGTCGGAAACCCATTCGTACAGGGACACCGCGACCCCCGCCGCCGGCCTGCCGGAAGCGGTGTCGAGGACGTGAGTGGAGACGCGGCCGGTCGTGCGCAGCCTGCCCTCCCCCTTCACTAGAGCATCGAGGCGGATCGCGGCGATCCGGAACACCTCCTCCTCTGCTGTCGCCCGCTCCATCGCTGGCGTCGAGGCCAGACGTTGCTCGAACGTGCTGAGCAGCGAGGCGCGGCCGTGTCGCTCGACGCACAGGATGAAGGGAAAGCCGAACGTTGCGCGATAGCGCGCGGTCAGGCTCTCGCACCGCGCAGACTCGTCCTCCGAAAGCCGGTCGAGCCCGGCCGAGGCTCGTTCGGCATTTGCATCCGCAGCAAACGTACCGGCGCGGGCGGCGTATTGGCCAAGCTCCGCGTGGTTGGCCAGGAGAGCGAGCCGATCCGGTTCCGGAGCCGCCTCCACCGCGGCCCGCATGGCGGCGAAGAGTTCGGCCAGCGTCGCATAGGGACGGCCTCGCACGGCGGCCTCGGCCACCCACGGCGCATGATCGAACACCGCCTCGAGGGCCGTCACGAAATGCGCGGCCGGTGCGGTGTTGAGGCTGGCGAGGTCGAGTTTGGCGAAGCCGGAGACGGCAGGCTCCGTGCCGCCAGCCCCGGTGGCCGCTGAAAGGGTCATGGCATCCCTCGCTGCTGGTTCATGCCGCCTCGACGGCTCCGGCGGAGGTGCCGAACCGAGCCGGTTTCATGCGCTTTCGTAGCAGGCAACGGACCAGATCGGGCAAGCGGCATCGGGACCCTATCCGCTCCGGGCCGTAGGCTCGGCCGATTCCGCTGGCATACCGCTTGCGGACGATTTTCCCGCTTGCAGACGATCTTCCGGAGAACCGGGACCCCCGCGCTCTGTCGGAGCGGCGGACCGAACGGCATCCGCTGGCCGGTGATGATCGGTCTGGTCTTCCCCGACAGGTCGTTCTCGCAGACTATCGCCCATGCGGCCGAGGCCTGAGGCAAACGAGAAGGAACCGATCATGGCCCTGACGGCGTCGACCTACGGCAAGGGACGGGTGCGGGTGATGCGGCTCGCCCGCGACGGCGACCACCATACCCCGCGCGAACTCGACGTGAAGGTGCTGATGAAGGGCGGCTTCGACCGTGCCTGGACGGCGGGCGACAACCGGGCCTGTGTCGCCACCGACAGCGTCAAGAACATCGTCAACGTCACGGCGGCGAAGCATCTCACGGCGGAGAAGGAAGCGTTCGCCGGCGCCGTGGCATCGGTCTTTCTCGACGCCTACCCGCAGGTCGAAGAGGTCGTGATCGAGGCGCGAGAGACGCGCTGGCTGCGCCACGCCATCGCGGGCGTGCCGCATGGCCATACCTTCACCCTCGACGGCAACGGCGTCGGCTTCGTCAAGCTCACGGCGAACCGCGCCGGGTCGGTGCTGAAATCCGGCTTGCGCGGCTACACCTTCATGAAGACGACCCAGTCCGGCTGGGCCGATTTCGTCGACGATCAATACCGTACCCTGCCGGATACCAGCGACCGCATCGCCGCGACGAGCATGGACGCGACCTGGACCTGGGCCGGCATCCCGGCCGATTATGCTGCCGCCAACGCCCAGGTGCTGGCGACCCTCATCGCGGTGTTCGGCACGACGTACAGCTACGGTGTCCAGGACAGCATGTACCGGATGGGCGAGGCGGTTCTGGCCGCGATCCCGGAGATCGTCGAGATCGCCTTCGCCATGCCCAACAAGCACTACATCCCGATCAACCTCGTGCCTTTCGGCCTCGACAACCCGAACGCTGTGTTCCTGCCCACCGACGAACCGCACGGACAGATCGAGGCGACGATCGGGCGGGAGCGGTAGCGCGGCGCACACTCTGGCGGCGGCGACCGCTCATCGGCTAAGCAGGTCCGCATGCAGCGCGTGATCGTCATGGGGCCGCCGGGCAGCGGGAAATCGACCCTGGCGAGACGCCTGGGCTCCGCCCGCCGCCTGCCCGTCTTCCATCTCGATCAGGCCTATTTCCGTCCGGGCTGGGAGCCTGTGCCGTCCGAGGCGTTCCGCGCCGAGGTGGAGCGTCTCGCGGCGCTCCCCCGCTGGATCATCGACGGCAACTACACCGACACGATCGGGCCGCGCTTCGAGGCGGCGGACACTCTGGTCTATCTCGATCTTCCGGCCTGGCTGACGATGGCGCGGGTGATCCGCCGGCTGGCGGCGAGCTACGGCCGGGTCCGGCCGGATGCGGCTCTCGGTTGCCCGGAGCGGCTCGATATGGAGTTCCTGCGCTACGTCTGGACTTGGAACCGCAAGAGGCGGGCGAGGAACCTCGCTCTGATCGAACGGTTTCCCGGCAAGGTCGTCATTCTGGCGAGCCGTGCGGAGCAGCGCCGGTTCGAGGGGGCATGACCCTCCCCCGATAGGCGCTCGCGTCATCGGGGGTGGCTGCCTTCGGGGGTGGCTGTCATCGCAGCGCCGCTCTCGCTAGAGTCCGGCCTCCATCGCAGGAACCCGCGCTCGCCCATGCCATCACCCCGCACCGCCGCGAAGCACACGGAACTCGGCACCGACTTCTACGACGTCGTGGCCGCCGCCGATTTTCCGAAGACGATCCTGCGCTATCGCAACCGGCCCTGGTCGGCGCGGGTGGGGCTCGACGGTCTGTCCGACGAGTCGTGGATCGCGCATTTCGGCCGTTTCCAGCCGCTACCCGGCAGCCTGCCCCAGCCGCTGGCGCTGCGCTATCACGGCCACCAGTTCCGCTCGTACAACCCCGATCTCGGCGACGGGCGCGGCTTCCTGTTCGCGCAGCTCCACGACCTCGCGGATGGGCGTCTCCTCGATCTCGCGACGAAGGGCAGCGGCACCACGCCATGGTCGCGCACCGCCGATGGCCGCCTGACCCTGAAGGGGGGCATGCGCGAGATTCTCGCCACCTCCATGCTCGAGGCTCTGGGCGTCAACACCTCGAAGAGCTTCAGCCTGATCGAGACCGGCGAAGACTTGGAGCGCGGCGACGAGCCCTCCCCCGCCCGGTCCAGCGTCCTGGTGCGGCTGAGCCATTCCCATATCCGCATCGGCAGCTTCCAGCGCCTGCTGGCGCTGGACGAGCCGCACAACATCCAGAAACTCCTCGATTACACGGTGGGGACCTACCTGCCTGAGGCGTGGCGGGATGAGACCGGGCCCCGCGCCGTCGCCTTCCTCGAGGAGGTCTGTCGCAGGGTCGCCCGCACGGGCGCCCAGTGGATGGCGGCGGGCTTCGTCCATGGGGTGCTCAACACCGACAACATCAACGTCACCGGTGAAAGCTTCGATTACGGCCCGTGGCGCTTCGCGCCCACCAGCGATCCGAGCTTCACCGCCGCCTATTTCGACGTTCAGGGGCTCTACAGTTTCGGCCGGCAGCCCGAGGCGCTGTTCTGGAACCTCAGCCGGCTCGCCGAATGCCTGATGCCGCTCGCCGACCGCGAAGCCCTCGAAGGCGCGCTGAAGGTCTTCGGGACGAGCCTTCAGGATGCCTTCGCCGAGGCGCTCCTGGCCCGGCTGGGCCTGGCAAAGCCGGCGGACGAGGCGGATTTGCACCGGTTCGTCGCCGCCTTCTGGGGCTTCCTGGCGAAGAGCCGGGCGCCGTTCGAGCAGACGTTCTTCGATTGGTATGGCGGCCTCGCCAGCACCGACCGTGCGGCGGCGAGCCCCTCCTCCGCCTTCTACGAGCGCGAGGATTTCGCCGCCGTCAGAACCAGCCTCGCTTCCCTGTCCCCGGTGGAGGGAATCCGGCTCGATCACCCGTATTTTGCGCGGCGCGAGCCCTGCACGATGCTGATCGAGGAGGTCGAGGCCCTGTGGGATCCGATTGCCGAGCGGGACGATTGGTCGGCGCTCCATGCCAAGCTCGATGCCATCGCCGAGATGGCGGTGGCCTATGGTACGGCGCCTGCACCGGCCGTCTGAGGCGACGCCCTGTTTCGGACACATGGCTGCGTAGGTTCGGGCGATGGCGGCGGTCGATGTCCGCCAGGACGGCACGATGACGGATATTCGGATCACGGCGGGCTCCTTCGGCGAGGGAGTGGCCACCTACGACAACGGCGTGTTCCGCTTTCCCAACGGCGATATCCGTGGCGTGGAGGATCTCTCCGATCTCGGCCTGCCGACCGACCCGGCGACGGAGCCGCATTGGAGCGGCGACATCGTGCGCGGTCTCCAAGGCGCGCTCGCCACGACGACCAAGGCCCTGCCGTCGCCCTTCGGTTTTGCGGCCTCCTTCGTGGGGCTCGGGCTCGATGTGCTCGAATCCTCGGCCACGACCACCGCGACCCTGCCGATCACCTTCACCGACGGCGCCAGCGCGACGATGGCCGCCGACCACGCCATTGCGGCGATCCTTATGCGCGACCGTGAGGTGGTGCGCCTCGCACTCGAACGGAGGGCTCCCACCCCGGCGGTCGAGCCTGCACCGGCCCCCGAGCCTGCGCCGGCGCCCGAGTTGGCGCCGATGAGCCCGGCATCGGATCCGGCCGACCCGACCCTGACCTCGATGTTCCAGTACGAGAAGCGCAAGGGTCGCCTGCGCCGCGTGGTGACCGAGAAGGCGCCTCAGGAGACGTGAGCACGCGCTACCGCCCCGCACGTCGCTGACGCTTGCTCTCCTATAAGCGGTCTCCGCGAGAGGAGCAGGCCAGGGCTCTCCGCGCCTATCCGTCGATGACGCTCACATGCGCGGCGACGACCTTCCAGCCATCGGGAAAACGGATCCAGGTCTGGCTTTGCCGACCCACCTTGCCGGGCGATCCGTCGCGGCGGAACAGGGTCATCGCCACGGCCGTATCCCGCCCATAGGCCGTGATCACCGTATCGGACAGGGTCCGTTCCAGCCCGGCCGGTGAGCGCGCGCGACGGAAGGCACGGATCGCGTCCATGCCGTAGAGGTTCTCGCCCCCGCCATAGCGGATGGTCCGGGGATCGTCGTGGAACAGGGCTTCCAGCGTCGCCACGTCGTTGCCGGTGAGTGCCTTTTCATAGGCCGCGAAAGCGGCCTCGACCTCGGCGATCACGTCGGCTGCGTCGATGTCCATCGGCTCGCTCACAGGATCGCATGCGGCGCGGAGACAACGCCGTTCCTCTCCAGGTGGCGCGCGACCCGGAGCGCCAGATCCTCGCGCCACGGAGCGGCGATGATCTGGACACCGAGGGGCAGGCCGTCATCGACACGTACCGGCACCGCCACCACGGGCAGGCCGATGAACGAGATCGGCTGCGTGAAGACGCCGATATTCGCCCGCACCGGCAGCGTCACCCCGTCGAGCTCGAAGGTGACCTGACCTGATTTCGGAGCCCGGCACGGGGTCGAGGGTGCCAGGATGATGTCGACCTCGCGGAACAGGTCGAGCATCGCCGCCCGGTACCAGCGGCGGAAGCGCTGCGCGCGCTCGACGAAGGGGGCCGGAATCATCGCTCCCGCGATGAGCCGGTCGCGCACGGCCGGGTCGAAATCGGCGGCGCGGGTCCGCAGCCGGTCGAGATGGAGGGCGGCACCCTCGGCGGCGGTGATGAGATAGGCTGCGGCCCGCGCCCGTGCGGCTTCGGGGATCTCCACCCGGCGCTTGGCGCCCAGGGATGCGGCGAGGGTTTCCACCGCCACGAAGGCCTCGTTATCACCGCCACGCGCGAAGTATCCGCCCGCCACGGCGATGCGCAGACCGCCGATGCCGTCATCGAGGCTCGGCATGGCGGGATCGGGCGCGCGGGTGGTCGCCACCGGATCGTCCGGATCGGCCCCCTGCATGGCATCGTAGGACAAAGCGAGGTCGGTGACGCTGCGCGCCATGGGGCCGAGATGATCGAGGCTGCCGACGAAGGGGAAGCTTCCCGCCCGCGTCAGCCTTCCATAGGTGGGCTTCAGCCCGAAGCAGCCGCAGAAGGCGGCGGGGACGCGGATCGAGCCGTTGGTGTCCGAGCCGAGGGCCAGCGGGACGAGGCCCGCGCCGATGGCGCCGCCCGAACCCCCGGACGAGCCGCCGGACATGTGCCCGAGATCGTGTGGGTTGCGGGTGGCGCCGTCATGGACGTTCTCGCCGGTGAAATCATAGGCATACTCGCCCATGTTGAGGCCGCCCACGAGGATGGCCCCGGCCGCTTCGAGCCGTCGCACCAGGGCGCCGTCACGCTCGGCGGGGGCGAGATCGCGGTTGATCTTCGAGCCCGCCCGCGTCGGCAGGCCCGCGATGTCGATGAGGTTCTTCACCGCGAAAGGGACGCCCGCCAGGGGACCCAGCGCCTCACCACGGTTCCGCGCCGTATCGATGGCATCGGCCCTGGCCAGCGCGCGCTCGGGCAGCACGTCGGTGAAGGCATTCACCGATGTGTCCACCCGGGCGATGCGCGCGAGCACGGCCTCGACCGTTTCGCGGGCGCCGATCACCCCGTCCCTCACGGACTCGGCGATCTTCGCCGCGTGCATGGTGCTCGGATCGTTCATCGTGTCGTTCGTCATTGCGTTCTGCTGCTCACGCTACGAAGACCGGAGCCGGCTCTGCCTCGTCGGGCAGGGGAAAGGCCGCGACGAGGCCGGCAGTGGCCTGAAGCACGGTGAGGTTCGCCCCGATTGCCGCGATCCAGGCGGGGTCGAGGGGAATGCCCAGGAGCGAGGAGGCGGCGTCGATATAGGTGTCGAGCCCCCCCGGTGCGGGTTCGGTCTTCGGCATCTCGACCATGATCGTCTCCCTGTCTCTTCTATTCCGCTGGCAGCGCCGACGAGACCGGCAGGAGCCGCTCCCCGGCGGTGGCGCGGGACGCTGCGTAGAGGAGCCCCGCCACCATGAGATAGGCAAGGGCCAGGCCGGGCTTCACCGCGATTCCCACCGCGGGGCCATGCATGAAGCCGAAAAAGGTCATCACCGCCCCGGCGCCCGAGAAAGCCGCCGCCTTGGCGAAATCGCGCTCGACGATGAACACCGCGATGGCGCCGAGGATCAGCCCACCCAGGATCGCGCCCTCGCCGAGCACTTCGAGCCCGCCATAGAGCACGCCCACCTGTCCGAGCTTGTCGAGCCCTACCGCCGCCGCGCTGGTGCCCGCCGCGCCCAGCGCGCCGTCCACGAGGGTCTTGGCCCAGGCGGCGAGATGCGGCGCGAAGGCGAGCACGATCGCTGGCGCATGGGAATGCGGCGTCTCCTGGAAGGCCTGCGCCCCGATGAGCATGCCGATGTAGAGCAGGATCGGCGCGATCGCGACCACGGGTACGAGGCTGGAGAGCAGCGACACGAGATTGAGCCAGCACAGGGCCAGGATCACCAGACCCGTGCCCACCGAATAGCCGATCCGCCCGCCCATCGCCTTCCAGCCGGGATGGCCGATATAGACCGCGTTGATGCAGGGGGTTGCCCATCATGCAGCCGATCAGGCTGACGGCGCCGTCGGCCGTGAGGACGCGGGTGGTCGGATAGGCATCCCCGGCGACCTCGGCACTCTCGACATTGTCCATGGCCTCCACGAGATCGTAGATGCCGAACGGGATCGCGGTCACCAGGATCACGCCGAGGAACTCGAACCCGCCGAAGACGTGGCCGAAGGCCGGCAGGGGAATCGAGAAACCGATTCCCTGGATGGCGGCGAGGAAACCGGGACCGCTGACCCCGCCCATGTCGAGGCCGAACGGCTTGGCGCCCCAGGCCACCACCATCCCGAACAGGATGGCGACGAGGCCGGCGGGAATCCGGCCGGGATAGCGCAGGCCGCCGAACCAGGCGAGGAGGATGATGGCGAAGGCGACGACACCGATGACGGGTGTCGTGATCATCTCCAGGGCCGGACGCATGGCGATGAAGGTGACCGAGACGCCGGCCAGCGTGCCGAGGAGCGCGGCGCGCGGCGTGACCCGCCGGATGACGGGGGCGACGAAACCGCCGATCATCAGGATGAAGCTCTGGATGAAGACCCAGGCGAGGCCGGCCTCCCAGCCTTTCACCGGATCTCCGGTGGCGAGCTTGATCGGCAGCATGATGACGAAGACGACGATGAACATGTGCGGCACGCTGATGCCGGATGGCAGGGCGCAGACGTCGCTCCGGCCCGTCGCCTTCGCCAGGCGATAGGCCAGCCAGCCGTAATAGGCGGTGGAGAGGCACAGCATCAGCCCGATGGCCGGCAGGATGCGCCCGAAGGTGATGGCATCGGGCATGCCGAGGACGAAGCGCAGCAGGCCGGTGAGGACCAGGAGGTTCACCAGGATGTTGGTGCGGAAGCCGAAGAAGGCGTTCCAATCCCCCGGCACCCAGAGGCTGGGACGGAAGACGCCGCCGATCCCGCTTGTCGTTCCGCCCGAAGCCGATCCCGCTGCCATGGTCCACCCTCCCCGTCCCGCCGCCATCAGCCCGTCCCGCCGATCGTCATCCGGGCGTGGCGAGGGCCGTCAGGACGGCCTCCGACGACGAGACCCAGCCGAAGATGCCGCCCTGCGCCTTGATCATCTCCAGGCCGATGCGGTGGAATTCCGGGAAGTAGGAGGCGCAGCAATCCGCGAGCGCGACGCAGCGATAGCCCCGGTCGTTGCCTTCACGGATCGTCGTATGCACACAGACTTCCGTGGTGACGCCGCAGACGAGCAAGGTGGCAATGCCACGCTCGGCCAGAACCGCCCCCAGTTCGGTCGCGTAGAATGCCCCCTTGCCGGGCTTGTCGATCACGATCTCGCCCGCCGACGGCGCGAGATCCGGCACGATGTCGTGTCCGGGCTCGCCGCGGATCAGGATGCGGCCCATCGGGCCGGGGGCGCCGATCCGCGCCGTCGGCTCACCCCGTTCGAGCTTGGCCGGCGGTGCGTCCGACAGGTCGGGCAGGTGACCTTCGCGTGTATGCACGACCAGCATCCCGGTGCGGCGTGCCGCGGCGAGAACGGACCGGCAGGGCGCGACGGCGGCCAGCAGGAGCGAGACGTCGTTGCCCAGGGTTTCGCCGAACCCACCGGGCTCCAGGAAGTCCCGCTGCATGTCGATGATGACGAGCGCGGTGGTGGCGGGATCGAAGGCGAGATCGGCGGGCTCCGCGCTGAGCGTGACACTCATGACCTGCACACCCGATCGTCCGATGCCGCGTTCTCGAATCCCGGCGTCGGTGCCGATTCGGTCGCGATGTCGTTGCGATCATGTATGCACGGTAGCTCCGGCACACGCCCAAATGATGCGCGATCCTGCGTCGTTGCGCGCCAGGTTGTGGAATCCTTGCGCTGCCTCAGCGGTTCGAGCGCTCCGGCCTGTCGATCCCCGCTTCCGGTTCGACGGCGGAGCGGCGGTCGTCATCGCGTTCGTGAGCGGCTTCGCGCTCCCGCGCCGGCTCGGCATCCACGCTCTCGAAGACGTCCTCGACGATGCTCATATGGATCAGCATCGCGGCATTGGCCGCCGCCGCGTCGCGCCCCAGCACCGCGCGAACGACGGCGTCATGCTCCGCATGCGATCGATGGAGCCGGCCGGGGGCCTTGAACTGCGCCTTGCGGTAAGGTGTCAGCCTTCTGCGAAGCGAGACCGCGATCTCCTCGACGACGCTGTTATGGGCGCCGGCATAGAGGAGGCCGTGAAACTCCTGGTTGGCGGCCATGTAGCCCGCCCTGTCATCCGCATCCGCCAGCCGGGCCATGCCGTCATGCAGGGACCGGAGCTGGCTCCGCTCCTTGGGCGTCATGCTCAGTGTCGCGAGCCTCGCGCAGGTAGCTTCGATCTCCCCCATGGCGATGAACAACATGTCGAGTTCGTCGAGCGCCATCCTGCGCACCATGGCGCCCGCGCGCGGACGCAGGTCGATCAGTCCCGTCCCGCTCAAGAGGCGCAGGGCGTCGCGGACGGGCGTTCGCGACACGCCGAAGCGCTTGGCGAGGACCTGCTCGTCGAGATGAAGGCCCGGTGGGAAAACGCCGGCCAGGATGTCGTTCGCGATCTGGTCCGCCAGATGTTCGGCGCGGGTCTGTGATGCAGGCACCGGTCTCTCGATGAAGCGGGGGACGAAGACGACCCGAAGGGACGCGGTCGTACCCTAGCGCAGTTTCTCGTGCCGTGAATGCATGGTGTTGCGAGAAGCAGACTTATCGAGACCGGCTTGGTGCTGCAACATTCCCCAGGACGACCACTATAGCCGTCGATTCGGGAGACCATGCCTTCCGGGTCGCGCTTGAAAGTACCGGAATTTTTCATATCGTTTTTAACGATGCCAGTTGGGTCGGGCCTCATGATCGTCAATGACTTGCCGGCGAAGAGGAATTGTTAAACTATCAAGTTCGAATCGATATATGTGCATTGACTGCCGGTCGGACGGTGGCCCCCTGTATTTGTTGTCGACTCGTACCCTCGGCGCTTTTGTTGCATATTTGCACATATCGGGTCGCCAATTCGCACATCCTCTCCGGCTCGCGTGTCCTGGCATATGGGTTGCAGCCTTCGATCCCCATGAGCGCGATGCTCGGAAGAGGGATTGAACATGTCGGGCATCCCGAAAGCGCTGATGGCGGCCGTGGTCTCGTTGCTGGTGACGGCGCCCGTTTTCGCCGCCGACCTCGTGAAGGCTCCCGCACCCGCACCGCTCCCCGATGCGCCCGGATCGTTCTTCCTCTTCTCGGATACGCAGTTCAGCTACCGTTATCAGTTTCCGTCGTCCGAGCCCGGCGTGCAGGTTCAGAATTCCGACGGCTCGTTCAGCACGCGCGGTATCCCGAAGCACATCTACAATATCTCCCATGCCAATGCCTGGGCCTACGGCACCAACTTCTTCACGCTGGACATCCTGAAATCCGCCTCGCAGGACCCCGGCGGCACCACCAACGCGCCGGGAGGCTTCGCGCAATACGATTATGGCGCCACGGAAGCCTACGGCCTCTATCGCGGTACGCTCAGCCTCAATGCGCTCACCGGCACGAAGGCCTTCGCGGTGCCGGGCATCATCAAGGACATCTCCCTGTCCTATGGTTTCGACGCCAATGCCAAGAATACGGCCTTCGGCCCGCGCAAGCGCGACGTGGTCGGCGGACTGAACTTCGCCTTCGACGTGCCGGCCGGGTTCATCAACGCGTCCGTCCATGCCTACAAAGAGTGGAACCGGAACGGGTTCAACACCTATCCCAACCGCGACGTCAGCTTCGACACGGTCCCCGAATTCGAAATCGTCTACAGCCTGCCCCTGAGCTTCACCGGCCTGCCGCTCAGCATCGCGGGCTTCAACAACATCGTGCTGCCCAAGGGGCGCGGCGTCACCGACGTGACCGCGTTCGCCTTCAACGCGAAGACCGGTCTCGAATTCCTCTCCCGCACCAATCTCGTCCTCGACCTCGGCAAGCTCGTCTACGACACACCCAACAAGGTCGATGTCTTCATCGGCTTTCAGTACTGGCTGAACAAGTTCGGCGCTCAGGAAACGGCGACGTTCAAGGGCACGGAAGAGAAGAGCTTCCTCGCCGGCGTCTCGTTCCACGTCTTCTGAAGCAAGGTTTTCCTAGGAACGCGCCGGTCGGGAAGGTTCGCGTCCGGCGGGGAGCGCTTCTGGAAGGACGCGTCCGTCCACCTCACACCAAGGCGTGACGAGGCCGGGGCAACGCTCCGTCCTTCCTCCGGCGAAGGGACTGACGGGCACGATGGCAGAAGCGGGCACACCGAGGCGGGTCTGGATCCGCAATCCGCTGGCGATCCTCGCGGAGGATGCGGGCGGGGGCATCGTCGTCGAGGGAACGCGGATCGTCGAGCGGATCGCGGCGGGAGCGCAGCCTTCGCGAGCCGTGGACGAGACCTTCGACGCGAGCCGCCACGTCGTCATTCCCGGGCTCGTGAACACGCATCACCATTTCTTCCAGACGCTGACGCGCGCCCATCCGGTGGCGTTGAACAAGCCGTTGTTCCCGTGGCTGCAGGCCCTCTACACGGTGTGGGACAAGATCACCCCCGACGCGTTCCGCCTCGCGACCCGGCTCGCCTATACCGAGCTCCTGCTCTCGGGCTGCACCACGGCGGGCGACCACCACTACCTCTTTCCCAAGGGCCTCGAATCCGCCGTCGACATCCAGGTCGAGGAAGCGGGCCCGATCGGCATCCGCGCCTTCGTCACCCGTGGTTCCATGAGCCTGTCGGTGCGCGACGGCGGCCTGCCGCCCGAATGCCTGACGCAGGACGACGATACGATCCTGGCCGATAGCGAGCGCGTGCTGCGCCTGTTCCACGATCCGAAGCCGGGGGCCATGGTGCAGATCGGGCTGGCGCCCTGCTCGCCCTTCAGCGTGACCAAGCGCGTGATGCGCGAGAGCGCGGCGCTCGCCGAGCGCTACGATTGCCGCCTGCACACCCATCTCGGCGAGACCCTGGACGAGAACACATACTGTCTCGACGTCTTCGGCCAGCGCCCGGTGGATTACATCGAGGAGATTGGCTGGATGCAGAGCCGGACCTGGCTCGCCCACGGCATCCATTTCAACGACGAGGAGGTGGTCCGTCTCGGCAGGGCCGGCGTCGGCGTGTGCCATTGCCCGACCTCGAATATGACGCTCGCCTCCGGCCAGTGCCGGACCTGCGAGCTGGAGGCCGCCGGCTCGCCGGTGGGGCTCGGCGTCGACGGGTCGGCCTCGAACGACAATTCCAACCTGATGGAAGGCGTCCGCCACGCCCTGATGCTCAACCGCCTGACCTACGGCGCTGAGCGCGTCACCCATCTCGACGCCCTGCGCTGGGCGACGGAGGGCTCGGCCGCCTGCCTCGGCCGAAGGGATATCGGCCGGATCGAGGAGGGCCGCGAGGCCGATCTCGCCCTGTTCACCCTCGACGAACTCCGCTTCTCCGGCGCCCACGACCCGTTGGCGGCGCTGGTCCTGTGCGGCGCCCACAGGGCCGACCGGGTCATGGTGGCGGGGAGCTGGCGGGTGGTGGACGGGCAGCCGTTGGGCATCGAGACCGGGCAGCTGCGCGAGGCCCATACCCGCCTCGCCCACGCGCTGCGGAGCGGATCGTGACGGCGGCCGCGGGCAGGAAGGCGGGTGGGCTGCGTGCTCGCCCGATCCTGCGCCGCGCCCCGCAATGGCGGCGTGGTCCGATGGCCTCGCCACGGAATCGGGGAACCCAGCCCTCATGACGGATGCGACCCCGAGCCCGGCTCCCGCTACCCCCGCTCCCCCGGCTCCCGCTACCCCGGCTCTTGCCGGCCAAATTGGCGCGACGCCGCTATTCGGTGCCTACGGCATCGTCAAGCGCTTCGGCGACTTCACGGCCAATGACGGCGTCGATCTCGAAATCCGTGCCGGGGAGATCCACGCCCTGCTCGGCGAGAACGGGGCCGGCAAGTCGACGCTCATGAAGATCCTCTACGGGCTTCTGGAACCCACCGAAGGGGTCGTGACTCATCGCGGCGACATCGTGAAGCTCGCCAACCCCGAAGCCGCGCGGGCGCTCGGCATCGGCATGGTGTTCCAGCACTTCTCACTCTGCGAGAACCTCACCGTGGCGGAGAACATCGCCCTGGTGATGCCGCCCGACATGAGCCCGAAGGCGCTCAGGGAAAAGATGTCCACGGTGGGCGCCACCTACGGCCTGCATCTCGATCCGCATCGCCCGGTCTGGTCGCTCTCTGCCGGCGAGCGCCAGCGCATCGAGATCATCCGCTGCCTGCTGCAGGACCCGCGCCTCGTCATCCTCGACGAGCCGACATCGGTGCTGACGCCGGGTGAGGCGGAAGGCCTGTTCACGGTGCTGGAGCGACTGCGCGACGAGGGCCGGGCGCTGCTCTATATCTCGCACCGCCTCGACGAGGTGCGCCGGCTCTGCTCCCGCGCCACCATCCTGCGTGGCGGCAAGGTCGTGGGCGCCTGCGACCCGCGCCAGGAGAGCGCCCGGTCGCTGGCGGCGATGATGGTGGGCGTCCAGGTCGGCGAGGTGAAGCCGCCCTCCGGCATCCCGCTCGGCGCGGCGCGGCTCGTCCTCTCCAATCTCTCGCTGGCGACGTCGGGCCTGCACGGCACGGCGCTGAGCGACATCTCGCTCACGGTCTCGGGCGGGGAGATCGTCGGCATCGCGGGCATCGCCGGCAACGGACAGGCCGAGTTGTTCGATGCGCTGTCCGGCGAGGCTTCGGCACCCGAGGCCGGCATGGTGACGTTCGACGGCGTTCCGGCCGGGCGCCTCGGCATCACCGAGCGACGCCGCCACGGGGCCTGCTTCGTGCCGGAGGAGCGCAACGGCCACGCGGCCGCCCCGACCCTGAGCCTGTCCGACAACGCCCTCCTCTCGCGCCACGCCACTGCCGGCCTCAGCCGCTTCGGTTTCCTCCGCAACGCCGCGGCCAAGGCCTTGGCGCAACGCGTGATCGCCGCCTTCGACGTGCGCAAGGCCGGGCCGGACCCCGCCGCCGGCACGCTCTCCGGCGGCAACCTGCAGAAATTCCTGATGGGGCGGGAGATCATGGCCGAGCCGGGGATCCTCGTCGTCAACCAGCCGACCTGGGGCGTCGATGCGCTCGCCGCCGCGCATATCCGGCAGGCCCTGCTCGATCTCGCCGGGCGCGGGGCCGCCCTGCTGGTCATCAGCCAGGATCTCGACGAACTGTTCGAGATCGCGGGCCGCATCGCGGTCCTGCGTGACGGGACGCTATCGCGGGCGGTGCCCGCGAGCGAGACGAGCCGCGAGGCGGTGGGGCTGCTGATGGGCGGCTGAGGCATCGAATCGACGCCGCCGTCAGCGGCGAAGGAGGTGGTGGCCCATGCGCATTGACCTGTCGCCGCGCACCAACCGCTCCCCCCTCATGGACGGCCTCGCGCCGATTCTGGCCTTCGTCGTCGCCGTCGCCATCGGCGGCATCGTGGTCGCTGCCATGGGCCGTTCGCCGGCCGCTGCCTTCGTCACCTATTTCGTCGCGCCGTTGAGCGAGGTGTGGTCCCTGCAGGAGGTGGCGCTGAAGGCCGCGCCCCTCGCCCTCATCGCCATCGGCCTCGCCTTCTGCTTCCGCGCCAATGTCTGGAATATCGGCGCCGAGGGCCAGTTCGTCGTCGGTGGCCTGTTCGGCGGCTGGATCGCCGTGGCGACGCACGGGGCGGAGGGGAACACCCTCTGGGTCCTACCGCTGATGCTCGTCGTGGGCACGCTGGCCGGCATCGCCTATGCGCTGATCCCGGCTTTGCTCAAGGTCTGGCTCGGCGTCTCCGAGATCCTGACGAGCCTGATGCTGGTCTATGGCGCCGAATTGCTGCTGGACTACATGGCGCGTGGACCCTTGCGCGATCCGGCGGGCTACAACTTTCCCCAGAGCGTCACCTTCGACGACGCGGCCCGCCTCCCCTACCTGATGGAGGGGGACACGCTCCATGCCGGCGTCCTCATCGCCCTGGCGGCGGTGATCATCGCCGCCATCGTGCTGGCGCGGACCTTGTTCGGCTTCGAGGTCCGGGTGGTGGGGGCGAGCCCGCGCGCCGCCTGTTTCGCTGGGTTCAGCGATGTCCGCCTGACGCTCGCGGTCTTCGCGGTCTCGGGCGGTGCGGCGGGGCTCGCCGGGATCGCCGAGGTGGCGGGCAAGATCGGCCAGCTCCAGCCGTCGATCTCGCCGGGCTACGGTTTCACCGCCATCATCGTCGCCTTCCTCGGACGGCTCTCCCCGGTGGGAATCCTGGTGGCGGCCCTGGTGATCGCACTCACGACCATCGGCGGCGAGGGCGCGCAGATCGACCTCAAGCTGCCCCTCGACCTCACCCGCGCCTTCCAGGGATTGCTGCTCGCCCTCGTGCTCGGGGCGGACGCCCTGTCGCGCTACCGCGTCCGTTTCGTGCCGGGGACGGCGACGTGACGGGCGTGACACCCCTGTCGGCCCGGCCCGCGCGCATGATCCGTCTGTGCGCTCCTCGGCGAGAGACGACCCGCAAGGCGGCTGGACGGACGGCGCGTCGAAGGAAGCTCGCACCATGACTCTCGACGTCCTGCAGATGGTGCTCGTCACCATCGTCGCCGCCGCGACACCGCTGATGATCGCGGCGCTCGGCGAACTCGTGGTCGAGCGGTCCGGCGTGCTCAATCTCGGCGTCGAAGGCATGATGGTGCTCGGCGCCGCAACAGGCTTCGCGGTGGCCGTGGAGACGGGCTCGACATTGGCCGGAGCGGTGGCGGGGGCGGGGGCGGGCCTCGCCTTGTCGGCTCTGTTCGGGATCCTCACCGTGGTGCTCGCCGCCAACCAGATCGCGTCCGGGCTCGCCATGACGATCCTCGGCCTCGGCCTCTCGGGACTGGTCGGCGCCTCCTATGTCGGCATGAAGCGGGAATCGGCGCCGCATCTCGCCATTCCCGGCCTCACCGACCTTCCCGGCCTCGGCCGGCTGTTCTTCGGACAGGATGCGTTCGTCTATGCCGGCTTCGCCCTCGTTGCCGGAATCGCATGGTTCCTGTGGCGGACCAGGGCCGGTCTCGCGCTCCGCGCCATCGGCGACGACCACACCTCCACCCACGCGCTCGGCCTCAAGGTGCGCAAGGTCCGGTTTCTCGCGGTGCTGTTCGGGGGCGCATGCGCCGGTCTCGCCGGCGCCTATCTCTCCCTCGCCTACACGCCGTTCTGGGCTCCCGCCATGACTGCCGGCCGCGGCTGGATCGCCCTCGCCCTCGTCGTCTTCGCCTCCTGGCGCCCGCTGCGGGTGATGGCCGGCGCGATGCTGTTCGGCGGAGCCACGGTGCTGCAGCTTCACGCCCAGGCGGCGGGGCTCGGGCTGCCCGGTCAGGCCCTCTCGGCCCTGCCCTATCTCGCCACCATCCTGGCCCTCGTCTTGCTCTCCCTCGGGCGACGACAGGGTGGCTCGGTGGCCCCGGCCTCGCTCGGCCGCGTGTTCACGCCGTTCCGCTGAACGGCGCTTTTCGAAGAGGACGACGGTGATATGGGGATGATCAAGGGGGTCGCCGTCGCTGTGGCGCTCACGCTGGGGCTCGGTGCGGCCCAGGCGCAGGAGAAGCCGGCGGGCAAGCTGAAGGTCGGCTTCATCTATGTCGGGCCGGTGGCCGATTTCGGCTACTCGTTTCAGCACGACCAGAGCTGCAAGGCGTTGCTGGCAGCGATGCCGGACAAGGTCGAGACGAGCTTCCTCGAGAACGTGCCCGAGGCGGACAGCGAACGCTCCATCGAGAGCCTGGCGCGCTCGGGCCATCAGCTGATCTTCACCACCTCCTTCGGCTTCATGGAGCCCACCCTGAAGGTGGCCAAGAAATTCCCGAAGGTGAAGTTCGAGCATGCCACCGGCTACAAGCGCTCGGCCAACGTCTCGACCTATTCGGCACGGTTCTACGAGGGCCGCTACATCTGCGGCGAGATCGCCGGCAGGCTCTCCAAGACCGGCACGGTGGGCTACATCGCCTCGTTCCCGATCCCCGAGGTGGTGAGCGGCATCAATGCCTTCATGCTCCGCGCGCAATCGGTGAACCCCAACATCAAGCTCAAGATCGTCTGGGTGAACACCTGGTTCGATCCGGGCAAGGAGGCCGAGGCGGCCAAGGCCTTGCTGGCGCAGGGGGCCGACATCCTGTCCCAGCACACCGATTCCGCCGCTCCGCTGCAGGAGGCGGAGAAGCAGGGCAAGTTCGCCTTCGGCCAGTCCTCCGACCAGATGCGCTTCGCCCCGAAGGCTCAGCTCACCTCCATCGTCGACGATTGGGATGGCTACGTGATCGGCGAGGCCAAGGCCGTTCTGGACGGCACCTGGAAGAGCCACGACACCTGGGGCGGGATCAAGGAGGGCATGGTGGTGCTGGCGCCCTTCGCCAACATGCCCGACGACGTGAAAGCCAAGGCCGAGGCCTCCAAGAAGGCGATCGCCGACGGTACGCTCCATCCCTTCAAGGGGCCGGTCCTGAAACAGGATGGCAGCGTCGCCGTGAAGGAGGGCGAGACCGCCCCCGACCCGATGATCCTCGGCATGAACTGGTATGTGAAGGGCATCGACGACAAGCTGCCGAACTGACCCCGTCGCACCTGTAGCATCGATCCATTCCGGCCCGAAGAACCGGCCGTCGCACCTCAGGTGACGGCCGGTTTTTTCGTGCCTGGGGCGACGGAAGCTCTGTGGCCGATTCCTTTTCCGGACGCAGTCGCCGGACGAGGCCGGAACCCTGGACCCCGGCGACGCAGCTCTTGCCTTATATGCTCGATGCATCTAACTAAGATGCATCGAGCATATAAGGCTATCCCGTGACCGAAGCCGAGTTCCTGGCGGAGTATGATCCCGCCGCCTACGAGCGCCCTGCCCTCGCCGTCGATCTCGTCCTGCTGGGACTGCGCGCGGGCCGGCTCGCGGCGCTGCTGCTGAAGCGGGACCAGCTTCCGCATGCCGGCCGCTGGGCGCTGCCCGGCGGCTTCGTCGGCATCGACCAGACCCTCGATGCGGCGGCCCTGCATGTCCTGCAGGAGAAGGCCGGCATCGCCAGGGCGCATCTGGAGCAGCTCTACACATTCGGCGCCCTCGACCGCGATCCGCGGATGCGGATCATCAGCGTCGCCTATCTGGCTCTTCTGCCGGAGGCTGACTTCGCCGAGGCGCTGGAGCGCTCGGCGGCCCTCATGCCGGCCACCATCGCGGTGCCGTGGCCGGGCGAGACGGGCGGAGAGGTGACGGCCCTGTCGCCGAAGGGAGAGACGCTTCCCCTCGCCTTCGACCATGCCGCCATCCTGGCCATGGCGATCCTGCGGTTGCGCGGCAAGCTCGACTATTCGGATGTGGGCTTTGCCCTCCTGCCCGAGCACTTCACCCTGCGCCAGTTGCAGGACGTGCACGAGGCGGTGCTCGGCACCACGCTCAACAAGCCGGCTTTCCGACGCAGAATGCTCGACCGGGGCTGGCTGGCGCCGACCGGATTGCGTGAGGCCGGAACGTCGTTCCGGCCGGCCGAACTCTACCGATTTCAACCATCTCGCTGAACGCACAGGAGGATTTCCATGGCGACGATCCGCAATATCGGCCTGGTCGCGCAGCTGAGGAGCGAGGCGAGCAGCCACGTCATCCGCTACCGCAAGGGACGCATCCGGCAGAGCGGCCGGGGCCTCGTGTTCTGGTTCCGCCCCGAGACGTCGAGCATCGCCGAAGTGCCGATGGACGACCGCGAGATGACGTTGTTCGTGCGGGGCCGCAGCCAGGATTTCCAGGCCGTCGCCGTGCAGGGGACGATCGGCTGGCACGTGGTCGATCCCGAGCGGTTGGCGAACCGCATCGATTTCTCCATCGGCCTTCGCAACGGAAAGCTCCAGGGTGAGCCGATCGAGAAGATCGAGGCCCGCATCGCCGGCATCGCCAGTCAGGCGGTGCTGCAATATCTCGGTGGCAAGCCGGTGCGCGCCATCCTGGATGCCGGCCCCGAGCCCCTGCGCGGAGGACTGGAGACCGTTCTGGCGGGGGACCAGTCCCTGGCCGAGATCGGCGTCTCGGCGGTGTCGGTGCGGCTTACCAACCTCGCGCCGACGAGCGAGCTCGAACGCGCCCTGCAGACCCCGACCTTCGAAGCGCTTCAGCAGAAGGCCGACGAGGCGACCTTCTCCCGTCGGGCGCTCGCCGTGGAGAAGGAGCGCGCCATCGCCGAGAACGAACTCGCCACGCGCACGGAACTGGCGCGTCGGGAGAAGCTCCTCATCTCCGAGGAGGCCGAGAACGCGCGAAGCCGCGCCGCCGGTCTCGCCGAGGCGCAAGGCGTCGAGGCGATGGCGGAAGCGGAGCGCATCCGCCTCGTCGAGGGGGCCAGGGTCCTGGCCGAGGCGCAGCGCGTCGCGATCTACCGCGACCTGCCGCCCGCGGTTCTGCTCGGCCTCGCCGCGCAGGAACTGGCGGGCAAGCTCGACACGATCGAGCATGTCAGCGTGACGCCCGACCTCCTCGCCGCCGTGATGGGCGAGTTTCACAAGCCCCGTCCGATGGTGGGGGCGCGCTAGGCATGGCCGCCCTCACCCACCGCGCGGTCTTCGTCATCCGCGAGACGGATTACGAGGCCCTGATCGCCCGGCACGCCACGAGCGGTCAGGCGCGCTTCTTCCTCGAGAGCCGTGGGCAGAAGCTCGAGGACGTGGTGGAGCGCCACGAGCGTTTCCACGCCGTGCTCGCCCAGGCGCGGGCCTCGGTTCCGGACGAATGGCGCCAAGCCCTGGTCCGGCGGGCCGATCTCGACCGTTTCCTGTTCGCACCCGACGACGTGATCGTCGCCGTGGGGCAGGATGGGCTGGTGGCGAATGTGGCGAAGTATCTCGGAGCGCAGCCCGTCATCGGCATCAACCCGGCGCCGGACCTCTATGACGGTATCCTCGCCCGCATCGCCGTCGAGCGGTTGGGCGCTCTCCTCCCCGCCAGCGTGAACGGTGCGGCGACGATCGAGCGTCGCACCATGGTCCGGGCAATCCTCGACCATGGCGAGACGCTGTTTGCCCTCAACGAGATCTTCGTCGGGCATCGCAGCCACCAATCCGCACGCTACCGGATCGAGACGGCGGACGAGGCCGAGGATCATTCCTCCAGCGGGCTCATCGTGGCCTCCGGGACCGGGATCACCGGATGGGCCCGCTCCATCGCCGAGGCGACGCATCTCACCATCCCGCTCGGAACCGAGGAGGCGGCGGTGGGCTATTGGGTGCGCGAGCCCTTCCCCAGTGTCGCCAGCACCACGCGGCTGCGCGCCGGCAAGTTGAAAGATGCCGGGCTCCTCATCACCTCGCGGATGAACGACGGCGGCGTCGTGTTCGCGGACGGTATCGAGCAGGATTTCCTGCCATTCGGATGGGGTTCCCAGGTCAGGCTCTCGCCGGCGGACCGCACCCTCAACCTTGCCGTCGGTTAGACAGTCACGGGGTTACTGTTCCATTCTCCGCCGTGATTTTATTTCGTCACAAGATCAGTAGCCGTTACCGCCATGATAGCCGTCATAGCCTATAGCCGGCGCGAAGCCATGTGACGCCGTCGATGGGCCGCCCCAGCTATAGCTTTGTCCCATCGGGTAGATGAGACTTTCGCTCAGAGGATGGGGCGCGACAGGAGAGCTTGACCGTAATGACTTTTGCGGAGGTTGTTCAGGATTGGCGCGCTTCCTGAAGATCGAGAGGACAGATGATACGCGACGCATGCATGCCTCCGACTTAAACTTGGAAGCAAGAAACAAGTTCGCGTCAATACCGTTCCTTCATCCGCCGATTATTCGATTATGGTCGTCGTTCGTGTTCGCGACAGGAACCTGCGGCGATTCTACATGCCGCAGGCCATTCCGAAATATTTGGTCGTCCCATCGCCCGCTACGAGCTTGCGAGCATGCTCGTCGATTGGAGGATGACGACCACCAGCGTGACGAGGGCCGCGACGGCCACGACATAGGTGATGGCCTTGGTGAACTTGGTCATGGATCCGATCCGTTTCTCTGTGTTTTTCGTGTCGCACGCCCCCGACGCCACTCTCACCGGGCAAGACGGGGCACGGGCTGTCGTCTTACGTGTCAGTCTTCGGCGTCGTCGGAGGAGCGGCCACGCGACCGCTCATAAGCCGCGATGGCGCTCGAGCATCCTTCCGAAAGGTTCGGGCGATTGCGCTTGAAGCAGGCTTTCACTTCAGGGCCGCCGGGCTTCATTCCCGCGCAGAGTCGCAGGTAATCGCCGCCGCAGCTCGCCCGCATGGCCTCCATTTCGGGGCCCTCCTGCGCCGCGGATGGCTGGGTCATGGCTAGCGCTCCGACGAGAGCGAGACCCGTCAGGGCTAAGATACGGATGGTCATGCTGCGATCTTCATAGGGGACAGGGCCGGATGGGCGACCCACGCAAGCGTTGCTCGCGTGGGTCGTTGTTGCCTCAACGAGACGGCTGATTGGTGGCGGGTTGGCCGGGCGCCACGGCCGGCGGAGCGGCGAGCTGCTGGCGGGTCTCGGCGAGCTTCGCCTGGGCGGCGCTCAGATCCTGCCGGGCGGAGGCCAGGCGCTCGTCGATGGAGGCAGCCTCCTTGTTGCGGGTGGCCAGGGTCTCGGTGAGCGTGGCCAACTCTCCCTGCGCATCGGTCTGGCGCTTGCGCAGCGCGTCGATGGCAGCGGTGCCGGCATCGCGGTCGGCGGAGAGCTTCTGCAACGCCTGCTCGGCCTGGCCACGCTCGGACACGACGCGGTCGCGTTGCGCCTGGACCTCGGCGAGGTCGTTGCGGACAGTCGCCAGGGCCTCGCGCGCCTGCTGGGCGTCGCGGTTGGCGAGGCTGATCTCGGCGGTGAGCTTGTCCTTGTTGGCGCTCAATTCGGCGACGGCCTGATCGATCTCCGTGCGCTGCTTGGTGGCCTGCTCGGTCGCCGCACGCGCGTCAGCCAGTTCCTTCTGCGCGGCGGCGGCGGCCTCGCGGGCATTCTGCTGGCGCTCCTCGGCCTTGGCGAGGTCGGCCGTCTTGGCCGTCGCCTCCTGGGTCATGGTCGCGAGATCGGCGCGGAGCTTGGCCTCCTGCACGCGGGCGTCCTCGAGACGGCGACCGACCTCGGCGAGATCCCGGGCGCGGTCCACCGCCGATGTCTCCGCGGTGGTGATGGCCTCGCGCAACGGCGTCAGCTTTCCCTCGGCCTGCGTGACCTGGCTCTGCAGCTCGGTAAGCTTGCGGGCCTCTGCCTCGGCCGTCTTCTTTGCCTCGGTCACCTTGGCCTCAGCCGTCTGCTGCTCCTGCGTCAGGGCCGCGGCGCGCGACTTCGCCTGCTCGGCGGCCTGGCTCGCCTGCTGGTCCTGCTGCTGGGCGGTGGCGATCTTGGCCTGGAGCGCATTCAGGGTTCCGGCGGTCGAGACCTGTCGCTCGAGATCGGCGCGTAGCGCAATCTGCTGGCTCTGCAGATCCTCGATCCGATGGTCCCGGGCGCTGCGCTGGCGCGCGCCCGCGATGGAGGCGACGATGAGCCAGACCAGCAGGATCGCGGCCACGACAGCGAGGCTGAAGGGCAAGGGTCGGCGGAGTTCCGAGCGGTAGTCGATGGCCATGAGGGTCTCGCGGTGTCGGGGAAGGCGGTGGATCGAACCCCGGCGCGGCATCGCCCGGCGTCGTATACGGCGGGCGCTGTCATGCGCCGGCCGCATCGTGGCTTCGTGTCGGGTAGGTCTGGCCTGCGAGTCTGGCCTTAAGCCGGCTTGCGGCCGTCGGCGGCGTAGCGGTCGATGGCCGAGGGCAGCTCGCGCGAGAGGCGGGACAGGAGCGCGGCGCGGCTCAGCCCGGTCTGCTGGGTGAGGTGGTCGAGGGTGTCCGTGCCGATGGCACGTTCCAGATCCGCCTCGGGAATGTCGCGGTTGGCGCCCTGGTTGACCCAGGACGTCGCGGTCTCGCCATGACCGCCCTTGGTGAAGTGATCGACGAGTTCACTCAGGCCGCTGGCGATCAGCCCGCCCACGCCGGCCGTGCCGAGGCCGCCCAGAAGACTTCCGAGGCCGCCCGTGGAGCCTGTGTTCGCGCTGGTGTTGGGAATCGGCGGGACGGTGCCGTGGTTCGGGCTCAGGGACGGAGCCGACGGGGCATCGTGCCCCTTCAGCAGTTCGGCGAGCTTGTCGCGGTTCTGGTAGCCGGCCACGGCCAACAGGCCCAGCAGCGCGGTCATCGAGGGATAGCCCTTGCTCATCTGTCGTCCTTGTCGGTGGGGAGTGGGGGGCGGAAGGCAGTCCGCGGAAATCCGGCCCGGCATGGGAGCCGAGCCGGCGTTGAAAGGAGTGCCGCGGGAGCCGGGGCGGAGCGACGCCGGCATTTTCCGGGCGTGTCCGGGCCCCATCGATGGATCAGGGGCAGGTGTGACGGTCGCCGTCGTTGCCGAGATAGGTTCCGCTGGCCGCGTCGTAAGAGCGGAAACGGCGGGCGCAGGCCGCGACGGCCTCGGCCGGGACCCCACGCGGGGCGGCCTGGGCCTGCGAGTTGGCGATGGCACCGCCGATGATGGCCCCCGCCGCAAGGCCTGCCACGCCTGCGCCGACGGCGGCGCCCACGCCGGGACCACGGCGGTAGCCGTAGCCACGACGATGGCCGTAGCCCCGGCCGTATCCACGCCCGCCACGCCAGCCGTGCCGATGACCGAAGCGACGGTGCTGCACGTACCCGGTCGCCAGGTCACCACGGACCAGCGCCTCGATCGGAGAGACGGTGGCCGGGGAGGCCTGGGCCGGAAGCCCGATCAGGGTTGCGGCCAAGGTGGCGGCGAGGGCGAAGGTCAGCTTCATCGTGAGGTGGTCTCCTGACGTACGATGGGGAAATGCCGAAACCGGATCAGTAGCCCCGACGGTTCGGCGGTGCGGCGGACCGGCCGCCGAAATGGCGGCTGACATAGGCGATGACCTTCGGAAGCAGGAAGGCAGTCAGGAGCTTGCGGATCATGGGATGGTCTCCGAGGACGAGGGATCAACGCTTGGAACGGGACAGCCATCCGACCGCGAAAGCGACGGCGGCGAGGCCGAACAGGGCGGAGGCTCGGTTGTTGTCGGCGTAGCGAACGGCCTGCCGGCCGTAGGTCGTGCCGCGCTTGCGGGCGTGACGCGCGAGGTCGCGGCCATCGGCAATGAGGTGTCCGGCCCGATCTCGCGCCTCGTCGACGAGGTGACGTCCGTCCTCGACGAGATTTCCGGCGCGATCCCGGATCTCATGGGCGATGTCTCGGCCATCCTGGGCCAAATCCTCGGCCCTGCCACGGGCCCGACCGTAGGCGTATTGCGCACCGCCGGCCACCTGATTGACGGCGCCGCGCACCTGACGGGCGGGATCACCGGTGATCCCACCGAGCGCGGTCTGGGCGCGGCCCGTGAGGTGGCGGGACGCGCCGCGGAACTGGTCGCCGTTCATGAGATACTCCCAGGTTCGAAATTGATGGAGGTGACGGGCCCCGGATCGGGTCGGGGCCCGCCCTTTCGGGTCAGCGTTTGCGGGGTCAGCGCTTGCCGGTGACCGTGTCGACCACCGAGGCGACGCCGTCCTTGGCCTCGCCGACGGTGCGCTGGGCCTCGCCCTTGAGTTCCTGGGCCTTGCCCTCGGCGACCAGCGTGTCGTTGCCCGTGACCTTGCCGGCCGCCTGCTTGACGTTGCCGGCGGCTTCGTTGGCGAGGCCCTTCAGCTTGTCCGTGGTGCTGCTCATGGGGATGCTCCTTCGGTTCGGGAATGAGGATCGTAGGGGGGCGGCCGGTCGCGGGTGACCGGCCGGGGAGTGGCTCAGGCGCGGCGGGCGCCGTAGCTGTCGGCGAGGGTGTGGAGCTTCGGGGCGCCGAGGCGGCCGCCGAAGAAGCCGGCGAGCGCGCCGAGGATCAGGGCGAGCGCACCGTAGAAGGCGCCCTGGGTGGCGGCGGACTTGGCGGCGACGGCCGCGGCCTCGGCCTTCTGCTTGGCGGTGGCGACGGTCTCTTCGTACTGCTTGCGGTAGTCCTGGATCTGCGTCTTGGCCTGGTCGACCGGGATGCCCTGGGCCTTGGCCAACGCGTCGGCGGCACGGTTCTCGGCCTGGGCCTTCTGGCTCGGATCACCCGTGAACAGGGCGCGGATCGCGGCGACGGCGGCGTCCTTGGCGGCCTGCGGGTCCTGGCCTGCGGCCTGGTTGCGGACGCTCTGCTCGATGCCGTCGAGCGGGTTGGTGATCTTCGACAGCGACGGGGCAGCGGCCTGGGCCGCGGTCTGCACAGTGCCGCCGACCAGCGAGCCGGCTCCGCCCAGCGTGCTGGTCACGCCGGAGAAGGCGCCGCCGATGAGGCCGCCCGCAGCGGAGGTGAGAAGATATAGGACGACGAGGGTGGTTACCGCCCAGGAAACGAGGCCGTGCAGGCCGGCGGCGCCTGTGACGGGCTTGCCCGACAGACGCCCGGCGATGAAGCCGCCCGCCAGGGCGGCCACGATGCCCGAGACGATGAACCAGATGCCGGCGCTGAGCGACAGGGTCGAGGCGGCCGGGTTGTCGGCGGCCACCGGTCCGACGCTGGACAAGCCGATGCCGACGCCGACCATGTTGAGGATGACCTGGGTCACCAGGGCGGTGACGGCGCCGGCGAAGATCGCGCCCCACGACACCTGGTTCAGCAGGACGGTGCGGGTGTCGGCGGCAGCCGGGGTGGATGAGGTCGCAAGAAGGGGGGAAGTGGACACGATACTGGTACTCCGGGTCGTCGGTCGTCCGAGAAGCTCGGTCGTTCGGGGGTGGGTGAACTCATGGGCCCGACCGCGCGGTCACGGCGCGGTCGGGCCGATCGATCGCGGCGCTAGAGCTGCGCCCGACCACGTTGGGTCGGGGCACATCTCCAGGCCTTTGTTTTGCCGCGCTCTTTTTCGCCGAACCGGCATCCACTTCGGCGGAGAGCGCTCTAAGCGTCAGTCGCGGCCGTGGATGAGGAGGCCGATTCCGTAGCCGAGGAGGCCGGCGACCAGCAGGGCGGCGACAGGGTGCTCGGCGATCTGGTTGCTGGCTTCGCGGCCGCCTTGGCGCAGATAATTGCCGCCGTTTTCGTAGGCGTCCTCGGCCCGGTCATAGGCCTCGCGGCCAGCCCTGCGGACGGAGCGCTCGGCGCGGTCGTAGGTGTCGGCAGCGGCGCCCTGGGCGCGGCGCGCGCGGTCCTCGACGTCGTCGGACCCGATCAGGTTTCCGACCGTGTCGCGAACCTTGCCGCCGATGTCGCGGGCGGTATCGACCACTTGGTCGGCCGCGTCGCGCACGGTGTCCTTGGCCTGGCCATAGAGGTTCTCGGCAGCACCCTGTGCCTCGCGCGCACGGCCCTCCGCCGAATCCCGCTTCGAACCAGTGAGGTCGCCCACCGTGCCCTGCACTTTGCCGCCGAGTTCCTTGGCGGCGCCCGTGATGCGATCCGCATCGACCATGATGTCTCTCCTGTTCTTGTCGTGAAGGATGTTCGTGAAGCGTGACGTTCCGCCGAAGCTACGACTTTGGGGTGGTCTTCGGTTTCACGTCGGGTTTCAGTAATTTCTGCTGAGATCTGCCATCGGCTTCGACTTCTGGATCTCCGACCAGTTTTCCGATGGCCTCTTTCACCGAGGCCTTGAGCTTGTCGGAAGCATCGGTCGTCTTTCGCGCGCTCACGGGATGCTCCAATGCCTCAGCGACTGACACACCCCTCAAGTGGCTCGTGCTCACTGCCGAGCAATGATGCAAATCTACTAGTAGAGTGATTTTTATTCGTCAGTTCAGATCAAGGGGAAACTGTCGCTACGGCTCTGGACAACGTCTGCGGAATGCTCGTGCTCGTTGAGCTTCCGGCGGGCGGCCTCCGTGTGGCCGCCCGTCATGACGATCGAGAAAAGGAGAGTCCTTGCGCCCGCCGACCCGCCGAAGCTCATGCCTGCCGCCGCCAACCACCTTCGACCGCCTTCCGTGCCGCCTGTATCAAGCCCGCCTCTAACAGGTGGGGGTGGCCGGCGGTTCCGATGTGTGAAAGCGAAAGACTGGTATATCTGGATCATTGACGTGAACGTGAGCGATCATCCAGAAGCGCGTACGTATTCTCAACCGTAGAAGCACGGCGACCTCCGGCCGCTATCCGGTACAAGGACGTATCTGCGGAATGTACGTCACCACAGAAGCTAAAGAATCTTCATATCCAGATGGCTCGAATCCCCCTGTGCAGGATGAGCTTGGACGAAGACTTGAAGAGCTCATTCCCAGAGCGGGCACGGTCGAGGCCGATACGCGGCTCGGTAGGGTTCTGCTCCGGCTCAGAGCCGCCCTGCTCGACGCGGAGGCGGAGCGGCAGGTCTCGAAGGCGTTCAGCGACGGGTTGATCGCCCTCGTGCCGCGCCTGCGCCGCTTCGCTCTCCTGCGCACCGGCAACATCGTGGAGGCCGACGACATGGTCCGGGCCACGCTGATGCGGGCCTGGGAACAGCGCTCCCGGTTCGCTGAGAGCACCAGCCTCGTGGCGTGGCTGTTCACGATCCTGCGCAATATCCACCACAACAAGCACAGGCGCGTGAGGCGCCGGATCTTGGATTTCGACGGTGCCGTCGCGGCCGAACACTCGGCTGCTGCCAACCAGCAGCAAGGGGCCGCCCATCTCGTATTACAGGCCGCCCTGGATGCCGTTCCCATGGAGGAGCGAGAGACGTTGTTGCTGGTGACGGTGGATGGACTCACGAATGAGGAGGCGGCCGCCGTGCTCGGGTGCCCCGTCGGCACCGTGAGGGTCCGGGTGAGCCAGGCGCGTTACCGCCTCACCCTTTCCCTGGGCCAATGACGCCGATGTCCGCGCGCTTGCGCTGAGAGTGAGGAGTCGCCCGGCCGTTCGGTCCGGCGTCCGTCGCTCTGCTGACTCTGTCGGGTCCAGGCGCTTTCGTCGCGCAAGCGATCAGGCTGTCCGAAGCGTGGAGGATGGCCCCTCGTCAGCCGTGGGCGGAGGGTCGTAACGCGACATGTCGGGTGCCTTCGGCGCATTCGAGAACAGTTTTCCTGCGATACGCCGTGTGATGGGCATGCTGGCGAACCGCAACGCACCGTGGAGGAGACGGATGCCGAGGCGACTTTTCGGGTTCGCCAATTTCGGGGCGATCTTCGGGACGTCCTGGCCCTGCTCGACCATCGGTCGCATAGCCCTCTCGTAGGCATCGAAGCCCGAGCGAATATCGGCGGTCCGCGAGAGCTCGTGGGCCAGCACGAAGGCGCCGGTTATGGCGAGGGTAGTGCCGATGCCCGCGAGCGGCGTGGCGCACCAGGCCGCATCACCCACCAGTGAGACGCAGCCCTTCGACCAGCGCGGCATCCGGACCTGGCGAAGGACGTCGAAGTAGAAATCCTCCGTCGTGTCCAGGCCGGCGAGGACACGTCCGGTCTGCCAGCCGGCGCCGGCGAAGCGCTCCCGCAGGAACGCCTTCTGCTGGTCGCTGTCCCAGCTTTGCTCGTTCCCCGGCGGCTGCCGGAGGGACAGCATCGCCCGCGTGGTGCCGTTGCGGTCGGGTCGAAGCGAGACGCTCCGGCCACCGGTCGCGTTGTACCAGCGCCAGAGCCGGTCGTCGTCGGCGACGCGCGGGATGGTGAAATAGGCGATGACGAGATCCATCCAGCGCGGATCGTTCTCGCCGGGGAAGACGAGCTCGCGCGTCGCCGAACCGACGCCCTCGGCGATGACGACGGCGTCGTAGCGCTCGGTGCGACCGCTCGCGAAGGTGACGGTCGCCGCCTCCCCGTCCTGGTCGATCCTGTCGATGCTGTCACCGAAACGAAACCGTGCCGTGTCGCGCCCGGCCTCGTAGAGGAGGCGGGCGAGGTCCCCGCGCAGGATCTCCATCTCGGCCGTCGGTCCGTCGCCGCCGTCCCTGTCCACGAGGAATTGAGCGGCGATCCGGCCCTCGCCATCGACCCAAGCGGTTCCAGTTTCGCCCGTTCCGCGTTCGAGGGCGATCTGTTCCAGCCCCATCCGGCGCAGTACCTCACGGCCGACGCCGCGCACGTCGATGTTCTGGCCGCCGTCCCGGAAGGTGGGTGCCCGTTCGACCACGGTGACCTCGTTTCCAAGATGGGCGAGCCACCATGCGAGGGTACAGCCGGCCACGCTGGCTCCGGTGACGAGGATGCGATGAGCCATGAAATGTCCGGGGGCGTGGTGACGATGTGGGGCTGGATCTAGGTTCCGAGCACGGAAGCACCAGCGGACGATCGATGTCAGGGGGCAGGCTTCCCGACTTCGACGCTAGGAATTCGCGAATGCCGCTTCGATCAGTCGACGAGCGCGTTCATCCGCTTCGTCGTCAATTGCCTCAGGATGCGCCCGAGCTGTTCGGCCGAGTACGGCTTGTGCAGAAGCTCGAAACCCTCCGTTCCATCCTGCGCCAGGACGTGGCTGTAGCCTGAGGCGAGCAGTATCGGCAGGCTCGGCAGCTGCGCGCGCAATCGCTTGGCCAGGGCGATGCCGCCCATGCCCGGCATCACTACGTCCGAGAACACGGCGTCGAATCCGTTGCCCTCGCTCCCCAACAGCTCCAGGGCTGCCTCGGCATTGACGGCCCAGGTGGTGCGGTAGCCGAGGTCTTCGAGGATCTGCGTGGCGAAGCGGCCCACCTCGATATTGTCCTCGACCACCAGGACGCGCTGGCCCGCACCCATCGGGGAGCCCGGGGCCGGCTGCGGTATCTCGCGGTCCGCGCCGTTCTGCTCGATCACGATCTCGGGCAGGTAGAGCGTGAACGTCGTGCCGTGCCCGAGCCTGGTCGACACGTCGACATCGCCGCCGGACTGCTTGGCAAAACCGAACACCTGGCTGAGGCCGAGGCCGGTTCCCTTCCCCACCTCCTTGGTGGTGAAGAACGGCTCGAAGATGCGGCCCAACTGCTCAGGCGCGATTCCGGTGCCCGTATCGGTGAGGGAGATCGCCGCGAAGGCTCCGAGGGCGACCGCATGCCCCCGGATCGGCGGCAGCTTTCCCCGGCGCACCAGAGTCAGGGTCAGGGTCCCCTCCCCGTCCATCGCATCGCGGGCAATCACCGCCATGTTGACGAGGGCGGTCTCGAACTGGCTCAGGTCCGCCTTCACGAAGCAGGGCTCGTCGGGCGTTTCCACCGTCAGGCGGATGCGGGCCCCCGTCACGGTGTCGATCATCTCCGAGACGGCGCGCAGGCGCTCGCCGACCTCGAACACTTCGGGCTTGAGGGCCTGGCGGCGGGCGAAGGCGAGGAGCTGCCCGGTCAGCTTCGCGGCGCGGTCGACCGTATCGGACACGGCATCGAGGTAGCGCCGCTTGCGCTCCTCGGGCAGCTCCGGCCGGCGCAGGAAATCGACGGATGAGCGGATGATGGTCAGGAGGTTGTTGAAATCGTGCGCCACGCCTCCGGTCAGCTGCCCGACGGCCTCCATTTTCTGCGATTGGCGCAACGCTTCCTGCGTGTCGGCGAGTGCGGTCTCGGCGCGTAGCCGCTCCGAGATATCCTTGGCGTAGTGGAACGCCCCGACGATGTGTCCCACCTCGTCGCGCAAGGGCGAGTAGGACACCTCCCAATAGGGCTTCGCCAGGTCGGGGTCGCCGAATTCCTCGGTGACGGTGAATGTCTCGCCCCGGAGCGCGCGCTCCATCAACCCGCGCATGACCGGGGCTTGGTCCGGCGGGAACAGGTCGGGGAACACCTCGCCGACCTGCACGCGGTGGGCGAAGATGCGGAAGAACTCGTCGCTATGGGCCTGATTGAAGGCGATGAGCCGGTACGCGGTGTCGAAGGCGCAGATGGGCGCGGCGCTGGATTGGAGGATGTCGCGCGACAGACGAAGCTCCGCCGTCCGCTCCGCGACCTGCCGCTCCAGGTCGTCGTTCAGGGCTTGCAGGGCTTCCGCCCCGGCTTGCCGCGCGGTCTCGGCCCGGTAGCGCTCGGTGATGTCGCGGGAGATGCCGACGAGCTTGAGGGCACCGCCCTCGTCAGGCTGGAAGGGCGCGAAGCTCACCTCCCACCAGCGAAGGTCGCCATCGGCCGTCTGGGCCTGCCCCTCGATGCGTGAGACCTCTCCGGCGGCCGCCCGCCGGACGGCATCGCGGAGCTTGGCGCGCTCGCCCTCCGGCCAGAGCCCGGCATATTCCTGCCCCACCACGTCCTGCAGCGATCCGATCTGGTTGAGTTCCAGGCCCCGCGCGCTCATGAATTCCAGCGTGCCGTCGGCGCAGAGCACCTTCACGCAATCCGGGCTCGCCCTGAGGATGCCTCTGACGAAGGCGTCGCTGCGCCGGAGCGCCTCTCGGTCGGCGAGGCGCCTATGCGCGTCGAGATGGAAGCCGATGAGGTCGGCGAACATCCTGAACATGCCGACGGTCTCCGGCGTGTTCAGTCGGGCCGGACGAGGGTCGATGGCGCAGAGCGTGCCGAAGAAGCTGCCGTCCGGCAGGGTGATGGGCATCGAGATGTAGCTCTGGAAGCCGTACATCTCCGGGGTCGGATGCGCCTGGAACGCCGGGTCCTCGGACACGTGGTCGATGACCACTCCCGTCCCGGACGAGCGGATCGCGTCGCAGATCGTGGTGGCGACCGGCAGCTCGCCACCCGGCGCCAGACCGAAGGCGATGTCGTCCTTGACACTGCAGGCGACCCAGCGGTCGTCCGTCACCCTGGCGATGGCGGCGAAGCCCATGCCGGTCGTCCGACAGACCACGTTCAGGATCGTCGGAACCGCGGCGATGCCCTCGACCGCAATGATATCCGCCTGGAAGTCGTGCGGGGCGGACGGAGCGGCAATCGAGGGGGGCATCATCTGTCCGCCGCTTTGGCGGAGCTATGGCCGCGGGAGCGAGGCACCGCGTGGTCACGCTCGATCAGAAGGCGAAGACCGGCGCGGACGACTTCGCTGGCATTTGCGTAATGCCCACTCGCGACCTGACCCTTGATGTAGCTCTCCAGCTCATGGGTCAGGGCGATGTTGCGGGTCGGCGTGCTTGACATGACCGGACGGTGTCACAGGGCCATGAAGCTGTCAAAAGTTAGCAACTGTGCCGGTCGCGGGGGCAGCGGCAGCGGTTCAATCAGCTCTGATCCCGCAGGCATCCGGGAGCGTGTCGAACCGGCCGTTCGGCCACATCCGGTGCATCCCGATCCGTTCAGCGCAGGAGCTGGAAGGCCTCCACGAGGCAACGTCCCCTCCATCGAGCGAAACCGAACCCGTCAAAAAGCGGCGGGTGGCATGTCCCGCCGCCTCATGTTTCAGATGACGTGTGCCATGCCCATGGCCCGAAGCATGTCGTTCTGGATCGGAGCCACCGCCTCATTGATGCGCGCGACGCCGAAATCCACGCCCTCGGGCATGACCACCGTGCGCAGGGGACGCCGCTCCGTTGCCTCGACCAGCCCTGCGATCGCATCGGCGACGAGTTGCGGGCGCGGAGGATGGGCGGGGTCGTACGACTTGTCGGCGTTGTCCTTGATCTGGCCCGGGATCGACGCCACTGCGCCATAGGCGGTCAGTACGCCCGTATCGGACGGCTCGGGGCTGGACGAGATCAGGCTGCTGGGGAACGGGCCCGGCTCCACGATGACCGAATCGATCCCGAAGCCGCTCAGCTCGTAACGATAGGTCTCCGCCAGGGCTTCGAGCGCGAACTTGGTCGCCGCATAGACACCGAAGAACGGGATGACGAAGCGTCCCATCAGCGACGTGACCTGCACGATCAGTCCGCTGCCGGCGGCGCGCATATGCGGCAGGACGGCACGGTCGGCGCGGACCGCCCCAAAGACATTGACCGCGAACAGCCGTTCGACATCGGCGATCGTGTAGGCTTCCGTCACCCCGATGGGCATCAGGCCGGCATTGTTGACCAGAACGTCGATCCTGCCGTGCTGCGCGATGACCCGAGCGATGGCGGCCTCGACCGAGTCGTCGCTGACCACATCCATTTCGAGGACCTGCAGGAGATTCCCCTCCGCCTTCGCGGCCTCGATCAGTTCGTTCCGGACCGCGCTGTTCCGGCCTTCGACATCCCGCATGGTCGCGATGACGGTGTGACCGCACCTCGCCAGTTCCAGGGCCGTGAGTTTTCCAAAGCCACTGCTCGCGCCGGTGACCACCACGACTTTCGCGCTCATCCTCAGTTCTTCCTTTTCCATCCGGGGCGTGCCTACGGGACTCGACCTCTGCCGCCCTTTGGGCGGGGCCGCTCCTGTCGGGGCCTCGCCGTCCGTCCGCCCTTCCTCTAGCGTAGATTTTTCTGCGGCTTCAGATCTGAGTATTCGCTTCTTTGTTGCCTGTGGCGCTACAATCGACGGATCAGGATCGGCAGGATCGGGCGACCGATGCGGGACAAGTTCGACGGCGTGCAGATCTTCGTGGAGGCGGTAGAGGCTGGCGGGTTCGCGCGGGCGGCCGACCGGCTGTCCCTGTCCCGGTCCGCCGTCGGCAAGGCCGTAGCCCGGCTCGAGGAGCGGCTCGGCGTGCGCCTGTTTCAGCGGACCACGCGCACCCAGAGCCTGACGGAAGCCGGGCAGCAATTCTACGAACATTGCCTGCGCGCCGTCGCGGAATTGCGGACCGGCGAGGCGCTCCTCGAATCGGGCCGCCAGGAGGTGGCGGGGCGATTGCGGATCTCGATGCCGGTTCTCCTCGGCCGGCGCTGCGCGGCGCCGATCCTGCTCGACTACGCCAAGGCGCATCCGAAGCTGGAACTCGACCTGAATTTCAGCGACCGGGTCATCGACCTGATCGCCGACGGCTTCGACCTCGGGCTGCGCTTCGGCGCGCTCGGCAACAACAGCTCTCTGCGTGCCCGGCGGCTGGTGACGGAACGTATGGTGCTCTGCGCCTCCCCGTCCTACCTCGACGCGCGCGGACGCCCGGAGGAGCTCGCGGATCTCGCCGGGCACGACGCACTCGCCTATGCGCGCGGCGACCGCGGCTATGCTTGGCGCCTGCCGGATGCCAACGGCGTCCTCGTCCCGGTTTCCCCACATTCCAGGCTGCGGTTCGACGACGTCGAAGTCATCCTGAGCGCCGCCAAGGCGGGGCTCGGCCTCTGCTGGCTCCAACACTGGCTGATCCGCGACAGCCTGCAAAAGGGTGAACTCGTCCAGCTCTGGGCGGAGCGGCCCTACGCGACCATGGATTGCTACGCCGTCTGGCCCGCGGCACGGTATCTGCCGTTGCGGTCACGCCTCGCCATCGATGCGCTCGCCAGCCGGATGCCGAGTGACGGTGTCGTCAAGCACCCTGGGTAGGATCGCGGAGCCCCCTGGGAGATGAGCGGGAGTCGGCCGTTCAGGGGGCGGCCCGATTCGGTTCATAGGCTATCGACCTGTCTTGCCGACTCCTCTCCGAAGGAAGGGCAGACCCCAACCTTGCCATAGACGGCGATTGACTGACTTCCCGAAAGCAGATGTCCACCGGCCCAAGACTGGCCGTGCTCCACGGGGATGCGGCTGTGATCGACGCACCCACGAGCTATGAGGTTTGCGCTCCGGTGAGATAGTCCCAAAGCTCGTCGGCGGCGTGATTGCGGCACTCGAGCGAGCGGAACAGTCTGATCTCGATGGGCACGTCGAACTGTTCGTGCCCCGCGCGGACGAGGCGACCGCGCGTCTGATCGTCGGCCGCGACCGTTTGTGGGAGCCATGCGACGCCGTGCCCCTCGCGCGCCATGGTCGTCAGCGTCGCGGCGAGATGCGAGGTGAAGCGGGTGTCGAGGTGGAACGAATCCCCGTTGCGGCAGCTCGCCAGGATGCGCCCGAGGCCCGAGGCCTGGCTGTAGGCCAGGTAGGGAACCGGCTCGGCGGACGATCCCGGCAGCGACCACAGACCCGCGCCGTCTCCCGAGGGCGCGCAAAGCGGGATGAGACGATCGTCGCCGACCCGCACGCTCTCGAACCGGTCGGGCTCGAACCGTGTCGGGGCGTTCCCGTGGAAGTGGCAGAGCAGGAAGTGCACCTCGCCCGACAGCATGATCTGCTCGCAGGCTTCCATGCTGTCCGAAATGAGATTGAGCGTGCCCAGCGTCCGGGATCGCATGACCCGGCGGACCCAACTCGGAAAGAACGTGAACGATAGGGCGTGGGTCGCGGCGATGGAGAGTGTCGCCGTATCCTGAGCGCCCACCGCCCGCGTCTCGCGGCGGGCCCGCTCCAGGCTGTGCAGCAGAGCCTGGGCTGCCGGGAGGAAGGTGACGCCGGCCGGGGTCAGCGCCGCCCCTTGCGCGCCCCGTGCGAAGAGCGGCGTCCCGACCCAATCCTCGAGAGCCCGGATGCGCCGGCTGAAGGCCGGTTGCGTCACGCTCCGCGCCTCGGCCGCGCGCGAGAACGTCTTCTGCTCCGCCAGCGCGAGGAAGTCCTTCAGCCAGTCCAGATCCATCGATCAGCCAGTGTCCGTCAGCCCGTCCAGCCCGATGCCGACCGCGCATAGCGCGCACCGAACATGGCATTGGCCGAGCGACGGTGTCCAGGCGTAAAGACGACCTCAAGCCCCACAAGAGGGATCACTAATCAAGCTGCCCGCTAAGTGGCAGATCAGGAGGAAACAGATCATGAAGTCATGGCTAAGCCGACTCTATGTTCAAGTCTTCATAGCAATCGTCATCGGCGGGTTCGTCGGGTATTTCCTGCCCGACGTCGCCGTCACGCTGCAGCCCCTGGCGGACGGCTTCATCAAGCTGATCAAGATGCTGCTCGCGCCGGTCATCTTCGGTACCATCGTGGTCGGCATCGCCAAGATGGGTAACATGAAGGAGGTCGGCCGCATCGGTGTGCGCGCGCTGATCTACTTCGAGGTCGTCTCGACGCTGGCCCTCGTCATCGGCCTCGTGGTGGTCAACGTGATGCAGCCGGGCGTCGGCATGAACATCGACGCCACGCATATCGACGGCAGCGCCATCGCCTCCTACGCCAAGCGGGCGGAAGCGCAGCCCGGCATCGTCGGCTTCCTGATGGACATCATCCCCTCGACGATGGTGGATGCCTTCGCCAAGGGCGCCATGCTGCAGATCATCCTGATCTCGCTGCTCTTCGGCCTCGCCCTGGTTCAGGCGGGCGAACGCGGCAAGCCGGTGGTCGTCGTCATCGACAGCCTGCTGGACGCGCTGTTCCGCATCGTCGCCATGGTGATGCGCCTGGCCCCCATTGGTGCGGGTGCCGGCGTCGCCTTCACCATCGGTAAGTACGGGTTCGGTACCGTATGGTCCCTCGCCTACCTCATGCTCGGTGTCTACGCCACGTCGATCCTGTTCGTCGTGCTGGTGCTCGGCTCCGTCTGCGCCTGGACCGGGTTCTCGCTCTTCAAGGTCCTCGGCTTCTTCAAGGACGAGATCCTCATCACCTTCGGGACCTGCTCCACCGAGGCCGTGATGCCCCGGATGATGGCCAAGCTGGAGCGGGTGGGCTGCGAGAAGTCGGTGGTCGGCCTCGTTCTGCCGACGGGCTACACCTTCAACGCCGACGGCACCTGCATCTACCTGACCATGGCGGCGATCTTCGTCGCCCAGGCCACCAACACGCCGCTGGGCATCGGCGACCAGCTCGTCGTCCTGGGCGTGCTGCTCCTGACCTCGAAAGGGTCGGCGGGTGTCGCAGGGGCCGGGTTCGTCACCCTCGCCGCCACCCTGTCGAGCATCCACACTGTCCCGGTCGCCGGCCTCGTCCTTCTGCTCGGCGTCGATCGCTTCATGAACGAGGCACGGGCGGTCACGAACCTCATCGGCAATGCGGTCGCCACCATCGCGGTCGCCAAGTGGGAAGGCGCCTTCGACCTCGCCAAGGCGGAGGAGGCCTACCGCAACCGGGCCGCCGTCTCGTCCGAGGACGTCGTTCCCGACACGGAAGCCGGGCATGCCCTGCCCCGCCCCGTGGCGGCCGCCCACTAGACCTTCCGGCTGCTTTCGTCCGCCTCCATCCCTTCCCCCCGCGCGAATCCCTTCGCATCTCAAGGAGAGCCACCATGCGTATCGTCGACGTCTGCGAGATCACCAAGCCGATCTCCTCGCCCATCCGCAACGCCTATATCGACTTCTCGAAGATGACCGCCAGCCTCGTGGCCGTGGTCACGGACGTGGAGCGCGACGGCCGCCGGGTGGTGGGCTACGGCTTCAATTCCAACGGCCGCTACGGCCAGGGCGGCCTGATCCGCGAGCGCTTCAAGAACCGCATCCTCGAGGCCGAGCCCGCTAGCGTGCTGAACGAGGCTGGCGACAACCTCGACCCGCACAAGCTCTGGGCGGCGATGATGACCAACGAGAAGCCCGGCGGCCACGGCGAGCGCTCGGTGGCGGTGGGCACCCTCGACATGGCGATCTGGGACGCCACCGCCAAGATCGCCGGCAAGCCGCTGTTCCGGATGCTCGCCGAGCAGAAGGGCGTCGAGGCCAATCCGCGCGTCTTCGTCTACGCGGCCGGCGGCTATTACTATCCCGGCAAGGACGACACCCAGCTGCGTGCCGAGATGCGCGGCTACCTCGACCGTGGCTACAACGTCGTGAAGATGAAGATCGGCGGCGTGCCGATCGAGGAGGACCAGCGCCGCATCGAGGCCGTGCTGAAGGAGATCGGCTCCCAGGCGCAGCTCGCCGTCGACGTGAACGGCCGCTTCAACCTCGAACAGGGCATCGCCTACGCCAAGATGCTGCGCCAGTACCCGCTGTTCTGGTACGAGGAGATCGGCGATCCCCTCGACTACGCCCTGCAGGCCGCGATCTCCGAGTTCTATCCCGGCCCGATGGCGACCGGCGAGAACCTGTTCTCGCACCAGGATGCCCGCAACCTCCTGCGCTACGGCGGCATGCGGCCCGACCGCGACTACCTGCAGTTCGACTGCGCCCTGTCCTACGGCCTCGTCGAGTATCTCCGCACCCTCGACGTGCTGGAGCAGTTCGGCTGGTCGCCCAAGCGCTGCATCCCGCATGGCGGTCACCAGATGTCGCTCAACATCGCTGCCGGCCTCGGGCTGGGCGGCAACGAGAGCTACCCGGACCTGTTCCAGCCCTATGGTGGCTTCCCGGACGGGGTGAAGGTCGAGGACGGCCACATCGTCATGCCGGAGCTTCCCGGCATCGGCTTCGAGGGCAAGTCGGACCTGATCAAGGTCATGCGCGAACTCGCCGAGTAAGCGGCGACCGATCCGTGCGGGGCGCGATCCGGCCCCGCACGGCCTCCACCGCCGTCGCCCGGCTCCGGGCGGCGGCCGTCTTCCGGGAACCGACGTGCCGAGGAAATCCGTACGATGCGACCGCTCAGTGATGAGGAGCGAGCCGTTCTGTCCGCTTTGACCGAAGATTTCGTCAGCGCCACGGTGGTCAAGGTCAGGTCCGGCCTTCCGCGTGGCCAGAGGAACGAGACAGTCCTTGCGGCCTGTATGGGATTGGCGCAACGCGGTCTTGCCGAGCGGGCCGGCTCCGGGTTGCGGTCCACCCTCCGCTGGCGGAAAGCACAAGGTGGCTTCGCCCCGGAGTGGGAGCGCCACCTCCACGGAACACGCAACCGCGAAGAGGCCCCATGACAGCGCATGCGAAGGCGGAGATCCTGCTGCTGAAGGCGATCCTGCCCGATACGATCCGGGCCCTCGACGAGCGCTTCGTCCTCCACCGCCTCGATCGGGCCACGGACCGGGACGCGTTCCTGGCGGAGGTCGGCCCGGCCATTCGCGGCGTGGTGGTGGGAGGACAGGCGCCGGCGGGAGCCGATCTCTTCGCGCGCCTCCCCGCCCTGGAGATCGTCGCCAATTTCGGTGTCGGCTACGACACGATCGACGTCGCGGCCGCCAAGGACCGGGGCGCCGTCGTCACCAACACTCCGGACGTGCTCACCGAGGAGGTCGCCGACCTCGCCCTCGGCCTGCTCCTCGCCACCGTCCGCCGCCTACCACAGGCCGACCGCTATCTCCGCGCGGGCGCCTGGCCGAAAGCCCCGTTTCCGCTCTCGCCCTCGCTGCGCGGGCGCCGCATCGGCATCCTCGGCCTCGGGCGGATCGGGCACGCCATCGCCACGCGCCTCGACGGATTCGGCTGCGCCATCGCCTATCACGGCCGCCGCCGGCAACCCGAGGTGGCCTATGACTACCACCCGAGCGCGGTCGAGCTGGCGCGGGCCTGCGACGTCCTCGTGGTCGTGGCGCCCGGCGGCGGAGCCGGGCCCCTCGTCACCGCGGAGGTGCTGGGCGCCCTCGGCCCCGACGGTATCCTCATCAACGTGGCCCGCGGCAGCCTCGTCGACGAGGACGCCCTGATCGCGGCCCTGCAGCAGGGCGCGATCCACTCGGCCGGCCTCGACGTGTTCGCGAACGAACCCCGGGTTCCCGACGCCCTCATCGCCTTGGACAACGTGGTCCTGCTGCCGCATGTGGGTTCGGCCACCCATCACACCCGCCGCGCCATGGGCAACCTCCTCGTGGACAACCTCGTTGCCTGGTTCGAGGGTCGGGGGCCGGTGACCCCCGTCGCCGAGACGCCCTGGCCGTCGAGCGCCGCCTGATCCCCAAACCCATCCGCGGAGCGCCATTCCCATGACATCACGCCACTATCGCATCGCCGTCATTCCGGGCGACGGGATCGGCAAGGAGGTCGTGCCGGAGGGCGTGCGCGTCCTCGAAAAGGCCGCCAAGCGCCACGGCTTCAGCCTCGAGTTCGATTGGTTCGACTTCGCCAGCTGCGATTATTACGAGCGGCACAACCGGATGATGCCGGAGGACTGGAAGGCGCAGATCGGCGGTCACGACGCGATCTTCTTCGGCGCGGTCGGCATGCCGGACAAGGTGCCCGATCACGTCTCGCTCTGGGGCTCGCTGATCCTGTTCCGGCGGGAATTCGACCAATACGCCAACCTGCGCCCCGTGCGTCTGATGCCGGGGGTGAAGAGCCCGCTCGCCGACCGCAAGCCCGGCGACATCGATTTCTGGGTGGTCCGCGAGAACACGGAGGGCGAATACTCGAATGCGGGCGGGCGCATGTTCGCCGGAACGGACCGCGAATTCGCCCTGCAGGAGACGATCATGACGCGCCACGGCGTCGACCGCATCCTGAAATTCGCCTTCGAGCTGGCCCAGAGCCGCCCGAAGAAGCACCTGACCTCGGCCACCAAGTCCAACGGCATCTCGATCACGATGCCTTACTGGGATGAGCGTGTGAAGGAGATGGCCAAGGCCTACCCGGACGTGGCCTGGGACCAGTACCATATCGACATCCTGACCGCGCATTTCGTGCTGAACCCGGACCGGTTCGACGTGGTCGTGGCCTCGAACCTGTTCGGCGACATCCTCTCCGACCTCGGACCGGCCTGCACGGGCACGATCGGCATCGCGCCCTCCGGCAACATCAATCCGGAGCGGCTCTTCCCCTCGGTGTTCGAGCCGGTGCACGGCTCGGCCCCCGACATCGCCGGCCAGGGCATCGCCAACCCCATCGGCCAGATCTGGTCCGGCTCGATGATGCTGGAACATCTCGGCGAGCCCGAGGCCGCCCGGGAGATCGTCACCGGTATCGAGCGCGTCCTTTCCGAGCGGACCTTGCGCACCCGCGATCTCGGCGGCAACGCCGATACCGAAGCCTGCGGCAGGGCGGTGGAAGAAGCCCTCGGATAAGGGCATCCGGCTGGAACGCCAGGACGCGGCCACCGACGCCGAAGGCCGCATACTCGATGAGACCGGCGTCGGATCTTCCGGCGCCGGTGCTTTCGTCGTCCGTTCCCGGCAAACAGCCGGTTGAAGTCCACCTGTGACTTCCATTCGGGCGACGACCGAGCGTCCGGTTCCCGCGATCAAGATCAATCTACACTAAGGTCGACCTAGCCCTCCGTACCGAACGAGGTCGTGGCTTCCCGATTGCGCCGATGAGTGGCGAGTGGGGACGAAGCGCCATTGGATCATCGCTGAGGAGCATCGCGAGCGAGACTGAGGATACCAGGCAGGGGCCACGCAAAAACTGCCCATCGATGCCGTCAGGTGAACACCACGTCCCGATTGTTCGCGCTGTCCGGCAGATCCCTCTCAGAGAACCAAAAAGCCCCGGACCAGAGGTCCAGGGCTCAAAGGCTAGGTCGATCTAACGACTAGGAATGATTGGTAGCGAGGGAGAGATTTGAACTCCCGACACAAGGATTATGATTCCTCTGCTCTAACCAACTGAGCTACCCCGCCACAACAAAGGAACCCGCGCGGTGCAGGCGCCCCTGAAGAGATCGGCGGTATAAAGAAATCCGCCTTCGGGTGTCAACGGGGAGTTTGCCACTTGCGAGCTCCCCGTTGCGGTTTTCTCAGAGGCGGGTTCCCAGGATTTCGGCCACCTGCGGGATGTCCTTGTCGCCACGGCCCGAGAGATTGAGCACCATCAGGTGTTCGGCCGGCTTCGTCGGCGCGATTTCGAACACCTTGGCGAGGGCGTGAGCCGGCTCCAGGGCCGGGATGATGCCCTCCAGCATCGAGCACAGCTTGAACGCTTCCAGCGTCTCGGAATCCGTCGCCGAGAGGTAGGTGACGCGCTTGGCCTCGTGCAGCCAAGCGTGTTCGGGGCCGATGCCGGGATAATCGAGGCCGGCGGAGATCGAGTGGGCGTCGGCGATCTGGCCGTCCTCGTTCTGAAGAAGGTAGGTTCGGTTGCCATGGAGCACGCCCGGCTTCCCGCCGGAGAGGGAGGCGGCGTGCAGGCCCGAGGAGATGCCGTGGCCGGCGGCCTCGACCCCGTAAATCTCCACCTCGCGGTCGTCGAGGAACGGGTGGAACAACCCCATGGCGTTGGAGCCGCCGCCGATACAGGCGATGAGTGAGTCGGGCAGTCGCCCTTCCATCTCCAGCATCTGCTCCTTCGTCTCCCGGCCAATGATCGACTGGAAGTCGCGCACCATCGCCGGATAGGGGTGCGGGCCGGCCACCGTGCCGATGCAGTAGAACGTATCTGCGACGTTGGTGACCCAGTCGCGCAACGCCTCGTTCATGGCGTCCTTGAGGGTCTTGGTGCCGGATTCCACCGGGATCACCTCGGCGCCGAGCATCTTCATGCGGAAGACGTTGGGCGCTTGGCGCGCTACGTCGACGGCGCCCATGTAGACGACGCATTTCAAACCGAACCGGGCGCAGAGGGTGGCGGTGGCGACCCCGTGCTGCCCGGCGCCCGTCTCGGCGATGATCCGGGGCTTGCCCATGCGGCGGGCCAGCATGATCTGGCCGAGCACGTTGTTCACCTTGTGCGAACCGGTATGGTTCAACTCCTCGCGCTTGAAGAAGACCTTGGCTCCGTGACCCGGGGCCGATGCCGCGCGCAGGTGCTCGGTCAGGCGCTCGGCATAGTAGAGCGGGCTCGGACGGCCGACATAATGGGTCAGATGGCCGTTCATCTCCTGCTGGAAGGACGGATCCGCCTTCGCTTCCGTATAGGCCTTCTCGAGATCGAGGATGAGCGGCATCAGCGTCTCGGCGACGAAGCGTCCGCCAAAGATGCCGAAGCGGCCGCGCTCGTCCGGTCCGTTGCGGAACGAGTTCGGAGAGGGGGCGATGGTCACGGTCAGTCGTCCTTCACGTCGTCGGCTGGCGGATCGCCGCCGGGCCTGTGCGTTCGGTATGGGGTTGCGCCAATGCCTAGACCCGTGCGGGGGGCGGCTACAATGCGGCGAACGCGTCGATTTGTGAAATCGGACGCTATTCGCCAGTCTGAACCGCCGCAATGAAGGCTCCGATGCGCTCGGAACTCTTTTCTCCCGGCCGGGTCTCGACCCCCGAAGAGACATCGACAGCGCGAAGGCCCGTCCGGCGGAGGGCCTCGGCAACATTGCCGGGAGCGAGGCCGCCGGACAGCATCGTCCCCGCCGGCAGGTCCAGCCCCGCGAGGATGTCCCAATCGAAGGCAATGCCGTTGCCGCCCGGCAGGGCCGCGTCGGGCGGAGGCTTCGCATCGAGGAGAATGCGGTCGGCCGCTTCATAGGCGAAGAGAACGTCGAGATCCGAACGCGTCGAGACGCCGAGCGCCTTCATCACGGGGCGATTGCTGTGGGCACGGATGGCCGCGACCCGCTCCGGGGTCTCATGGCCGTGGAGTTGGATCCAATCCGGATCGACGGCCCTCAGTGCCGCATCGATCAGAGCATCGTCGGGATCGACGAGAAGGATGACCCGCTCCGCCCTGCCCTTCGCCTGTTCCGACAGCCGACCCGCAGTCTCGAAGTCGACATGACGCGGGCTCTTCGCGAAATGCACGAGGCCGATCAGGTCAGCCCCTGCCAAGAGCGCTGCGTCGAGGGCCGCAGGGGTACTGAGCCCGCAGATCTTGACGCGGATCGACGACATGACTGCGCTTGGCCTCTAGCGCGGGGCTGGGAGCGCGACGCGGCCGTCCTGGCCGGGATAACGCTCGGCCGGCGTGGGCTCGCTGGCCGCGACGCGGGATTTCAGACGCTCGGTCTCGCCCTCCAGGCGACGGATCTCACGGCGGCGGGCGGCGCTCGTGCGCCGGGTGCCGGACTGGCCGAGCCAAGTGCCGATACCGCCGCAGAGAATGCCGATGGCGACAGAGGCGAAGATCAGGACGTAGAGCGGCAATGGCAGGCTGAAGGCCGGCGTGTCCGCCGTGAACGGATCGAAGGACAGGCGGACGACCTCCCGGTTCGCCACGGCCAGGGCCACGACCACGATCGCGACGGGAAGCAGCACCAAACCCTTGAAGAAGCGGATCATCGAGACACTCCGGTCGGTAGGACGAGGCTTTGCATGGGCTCAGGATTCCTCATTCTCGGAGGGCTCCTCTGCGCCGATGCCGGCCTCGTTGAGTCGCTGGCGCATCTCCTTGCCCGTCTTGAACACGGGGATGGCCTTCTCGGAGACGGCAACGGGCTCACCGGTGCGCGGGTTGCGCCCGCGGCGCGCATCACGACGCTTGACCGAGAAAGCGCCGAAGCCGCGCAACTCGACCCGGTCGCCGCGTGACAAGGCTTCCGCGATCGTGTCGAGGATCGCCTTCACGAGGGTTTCCACGTCACGCTGGTAGAGATGCGGGTTCTGCTCTGCGATCCTGAGCACGAGCTCCGACTTGATCATGCGGCGGTCTTCCCTGACTTCATGCGGTTCCGGCACCCCTGCGGACGTGATCCAGGCAGGGGTGATTCGGCGTCGCCCTCAAGGCGCATCGGTTGAGGCCGGACGCCAGAGAGCCAGCATTCCCCCTTGCGCGATGCTCGCCGTCTCGTCGCCGACCTGACGGAGGCGCGTCGCAAGACCGCCCATGCCAAGGAGATCGGCGCCCGTGCCGAGAGCCGACCAGAGTTTGAAGTCGCTCTCGGATTTGGGCTTCCAATCACGGATGGGCAGGCCCTTGGCGACGTTGCGCTCCGCCTCGAGCCAAGTCACCGCCTGACGCTCGCCGCCGACGCTATCCACCAGCTTCAACGGAACGCTCTGGCGGCCGCTGAAGACGCGCCCGTCGGAAACGGTCGCCAGTTCCTTCTCGGAGAGTTTGCGCCGCTCGGAGACGAGGCCTTTGAACCAAGCGTAGGTGTCGCCCACAACGGAGGCCAGGGCGGCCCGTGCCTCGGGCGAGGTCGGGGTGAAGCCGGATGGCTCGGCCTTCAGGGGCGACGACTTCACCGACTCGACCTTGACGCCGACCTTGTCGAGCAGGCCGGACAGATCGGGATATTGGAACAGCACGCCGATGGATCCGACCAGGGCGGTTTCCCGAGCGACGATATGATCGGCCGCGATGGCGGCGATATAGGCGCCAGAGGCCGCCGTGCCATCGACGAAGGCGACCATCGGCTTCTTCTCGGACAGCGAGCGCAGGTTGCGGTAGAGTTCCTCAGAGCCGGTGGTTGTGCCGCCCGGCGAGGAGATCGAGACGATGACGCCCTGCACCGCGCTGGCATCGCGGACGCGCTCGATCAGCTTGGTCGTCGATTCGCTGCCGGCGATGAAGCCACCGATGGAAATTCGCGCGATCTGTGGTTTCACGGCTGGGAAGCCGAACCCGTCATTGCCCCGGACCCGGTAGCCCACCGCACCGACGGCGACGATCAACCCGCCGATTCCCACGACGCGCCAAAGGGAGAGCTTGCGGCGCAGGCGCCGACGATCGATCAGAAGTTCGGCGTCTGCAGCCATGCGATCGTCCCGTTCCCTTAACGTTTCCGCCCGTTTCGGCCGGTTCTTCGCTCATGGGCAAGGAGGCGTGCATCCATGGTGCACCCCTCCGCCCGTCAAGACTTGTTTCACACCCGCCGGTGGTTTGCACCAAACCTTTGGGAGCTCACACGTCCTTCCGCCGGAAGGTCGCCGAAGCCCGGGGGGACGCGAAAGCAGGGCCGTGTTCTAGCGCTCCCTTCTGCGGACCGGCAAGAGCACTCGTTGGCCGGACGCGCGGCGTCAGGACACTGCCTCGAGGGATACGGGGCCCGATGGGTGGTATTAGGATCGGTAGAAGCGGAGGCGTCGTGCCGGCGCGGCGACGGGTTGTCGCTTCGATCGTTCAACCCAAGCAAAATCCTCCGATGGCGAACGGGCGACATCGGAGGATTTCAGCGCTTGGCTTCGCTCGTTCAGGGAGCGAGGTCGTGGACCGGCTTCGTCGTGGTGGTAGGGTTGCTGTTGAGGACGGTGTTGCTGACCGGCGTCTGCTTCAGTGCCTCGACGTCGATCTGCGGAGGAGACGGCAGCTGCAACTGCTCGCTCGTATAGGCCCAGGCCTGCGCGACCCGTTCCGGATCGTCGTTCAGCTTCAATCCGTAGCTCGGGACGATCTGCCGAAGCTTCGACTGCCATTCAGGGGTCGAAACCTTCGAGGCGAACACCTTCTCCAGCACCTTCAGCATGATCGGAGCGGCCGTGGACGCGCCCGGGGAGGCGCCGAGCAGCGCCGCGATGCTGCCGTCCTTCGCGCTGACGATCTCCGTGCCGAGTTTCAGAACGCCACCCTTGTCCTTGTCGCGCTTGATGATCTGCACGCGCTGGCCCGCCTGCCACAGGCGCCATTCTTCCTTCTTGGCCTTGGGGAAATACTCACGCAGGGCGGCGATGCGGTCATCGTCCGAGAGCATCAGCTGACCGGCCAGATACTCCACCAACGGATATTCATCCACGCCCACGCGAACCATCGGCCAGACGTTGCTGGTGGTCGTCGAGGAGAGGAGGTCGAAATAGGAGCCTTCCTTCAGGAACTTGGTGGAGAAGGTCGCGAAGGGACCGAACAGCAGGACGCGCTTGCCGTCGAGGACGCGCGTGTCCAGATGCGGAACGGACATCGGCGGCGAGCCGACCGAGGCCTTGCCGTAGGCCTTCGCCAGATGCTGCGTCGTCACATCGGGATTCTCATTGACGAGGAACGAGCCGCCGACGGGGAAGCCCGCGTAATCCTCGCCTTCCGGAATGCCGGATTTCTGCAGGAGATGTAGGGATCCGCCGCCCGCGCCGATGAACACGAACTTGGCGTCGGAACTCTGCTCGGACCCGTCCTTGAGGTTCCGCGAGACCACGCGCCAGGAGCCGTCGGGGTTCTTGTCGATGGTCCGGACCTCGCTCGAGGCCTGCAGGTCGAAATTCGGCTGGCTCTGCAGGTGGGCGACGAACTGGCGGGTGATCTCGCCGAACTCCACGTCGGTGCCCAAAGAGGTCCAGGTGGCTGCGATTTTCTGCTTGGGATCGCGGCCCTCCATCATGAGGGGAACCCATTTCCGGATCTGCTCGGGATCGGTCGAATAGTCCATGCCGGCGAAGAGGGGGCTCGCCTTGAGCGCGGCATGGCGCTTCTTGAGAAACGCGATGTTCTCGTCGCCCCATACGAAGCTCATATGTGGGGTGTAGTTGATGAAGGAGCGCGGGTTCTTCAGGACGCCGTTGCGAACCTGCCACGCCAGGAACTGGCGGGTGACCTGGAAGGCCTCGTTGATCTCGACGGCCTTGGCGATCTCGATCTGCCCATCTTTCTTCTCGGGCGTGTAGTTGAGCTCCGCCAGGGCGGAATGACCCGTGCCGGCGTTGTTCCAGCCGTTGGAGCTCTCCTTCGCCACGCCATCGAGACGCTCGATCATCTGGATCGACCAGTTGGGTTCGAGTTCGCGCAGCCAGACGCCGAGGGTGGCGCTCATGATGCCGCCGCCGATCAGAAGGACATCAACCTTCTTTGCCGGAGGGGCAGCGAGGACCAGGGAGCCGGGCATTGCCACGGCCGCCATTCCGGTCAGGGCCGTGCCAAGAATCTGCCTGCGGTTCAGGGCAGGCGTGGTGGAGGAAGCGCCGTTGGACGGGCTCGTATCGTTATTATCGGCGCTCATCGCCATACCTCGTTCTGCAGAACACGTCCGGAGGACCCTCATCGGACGTCTGTCCGTCCAGGGCATCGGATCGAGAGGATCGGAGGAGCGCTTCTTCCCATGGGCATTCTTGCCCGGTGTGCTGGCTTGACCAGTCTGCCGGATCGATGCCTCGCTGACCCTGGTCGGTAAAGGGATCTGCGATAGTCTTCCAGCTATTATTTATCAGTCTCGTCGAACGTTTCGGTGTTCCGATTTTCTCTCTGGAACACTTATAGAACAGGTGTCGATGCGACGTCATGAGGTGGGGCTATATGTCCAAGGCCCGAAGAGGTCTGCATCATGGCGAGCCGGCACGAGCTTATGGCCGACCACCGCCGATGAAACGTGAGTGCTGTTTTCAGCTGATTAAAGTGCGACCCGAATGTCATACGTGGCTGCCACTGCAGACGAGTGTCCGGCACCGGCTATGTCTCGAAAAGTGGCGTGTGCAGTTCGAGCCGTTTCTTCGGTCGCCCGGTTCCTAGCCGATGGGCCGGCGGTCAACAATCTGCCGGATGCCGCAATCCGTTCAAACGTCGCGTTTTGAAACCGTCCTGTGATGAGGTCTCGTACCGAGACACGAAAACGCCCGCGCGAGAGACGATCCCGCGCGGGCGTTCCGAGACATGGCGTCCAGCTCTAACGAGCTGGACGCCATTCGTATCTGCGCGGGGCTTAGTCCTGCGCGTCGTCCTTGTCGTCGCTGGTGCGGGCCTTCTTGAAGGCAGCACCGAGGATCTCGCCGAGGGAGGCGCCGGAATCGGCCGAGCCGAACTGGGCCATGGCCTCCTTCTCCTCGGCCATTTCCAGGGCCTTGATCGAAAGCTGGACCCGACGCGCCTTGCGATCGAACTGGATCACGCGGGCATCGAACTTCTCGCCGGCGGCGAAACGCTCGGGACGCTGGTCACCACGATCGCGGGCGAGTTCTGCCCGGCGGATGAAGGTGGAGAGGTCGGTGTCGACGATCTTAACTTCGACCCCCGAATCCTTCACTTCCACCACTTCGCAGGTCACGATCTGACCCTTCTTGAGTTCGCCGGCTTCCGTGAAGGGGTCGCCGCCGAGCTGCTTCACGCCGAGCGAGATGCGCTCCTTCTCGACATCGACGTCAAGAACCTGGGCGCGCAGCATGTCGCCCTTCTTGAACTCTTCGATGACCTGCTCGCCGGGGCGGTTCCAGTCGAGATCCGACAGGTGAACCATGCCGTCGACGTCGCCGTCGAGACCAATGAACAGACCGAACTCGGTCTTGTTCTTGACCTCGCCCTCGACCTCGGAGCCGACCGGATGCTGCTCGGCAAAGGCCTCCCAGGGGTTCTGGAGGGTCTGCTTGAGGCCGAGCGAGATGCGGCGCTTGACCGGATCGACCTCGAGGATCTGCACTTCCACTTCCTGCGAGGTAGAGACGATCTTGCCCGGATGGACGTTCTTCTTCGTCCAGGACATCTCGGAGACGTGGATCAGGCCTTCGATGCCCGGCTCCAGCTCCACGAAGGCACCGTAATCGGTGATGTTGGTGACACGGCCCTTGAGCTTGGCGTCGACCGGGTAGCGCTGGGCGATACCCTCCCACGGATCGGCGAGCAGCTGCTTGATGCCGAGCGAGATGCGGTGGGTCTCGTGGTTGATCTTGATGATCTTGACCTTGACCGTCTGGCCGATGGTCACGACCTCGGACGGGTGGTTCACACGACGCCATGCCATGTCGGTGACGTGGAGCAGGCCGTCGATGCCGCCGAGGTCGACGAACGCGCCGTACTCGGTGATGTTCTTGACGACGCCGTCGATGACCTGGCCTTCTTCAAGGTTGGCCACGAGCTCGGAGCGCTGCTCGGCGCGGCTCTCTTCGAGGACGGTGCGGCGCGACACGACGATGTTGCCGCGGCGGCGATCCATCTTGAGGATCTGGAACGGCTGCGGGGTGCCAAGGAGGGGCGTGACGTCGCGCACGGGACGGATATCGACCTGCGAGCGCGGCAGGAAGGCCACGGCGCCATCGAGATCGACGGTGTAGCCGCCCTTGACCTGATTGAAGATCGCGCCCGTGACGCGCTCATTGGCCTCGAAGGCCTTCTCGAGCTTGACCCAGCTCTCCTCGCGGCGTGCCTTATCGCGCGAGATGACGGCCTCGCCGAGGGCGTTCTCGATGCGGTCGACATAGACCTCGACCTCATCGCCGACGGCAAGTTCGCCTTCGCGGCCGGGGCCGTTGAATTCCTTGAGGGCGACACGGCCTTCCGTCTTGGCGCCGATGTCGATGACGGCCACGTCCTTTTCGATCGCGACGACGCGACCCTTGACGACGGACCCTTCGGTGATCTCGTGCTCGAGGAAGCTCTCCTCGAGGAGAGCCGCGAAGTCGTCGCGGCTCGGGCTACGCTGCAGGGCGTTACCAGCGGTCATTCTGTCTCCTGACAGGCCTCTCGTGCGAGGCCGGCGTCGGCGGTTCGTGTGACGGGGCACCCTCGGCGATCACCGCCCGCGGCCCCTGATGGGATCCGACAGGCTCACCCCCCGTAGGAGGGCCAACGCAATATGAAGCGATGGTCGAGGGCCATTCTCCAACGGGCCGGTGACGGGACGAGACGCCCGCGCGCAGTCGAATCCGATTGGAGGACGGCGCTCCCATACCTGATCTCGTGCGTTTCGGCAACATAACGCTTCGGATCGTTCGTGGGTGGGGCGATCAGGTGAGCATCCAGCGAGGCGTCTCGGCGTGGCGCAGCCAGATCGCCGAAGCGATCGAGAGTGCCTCGAGTGGAAGAACCACATCGCCCCGGCCCTTATCCCAGAGTTCGATGCCGGAAAATCCAACCTTGCGGATCGTAAGCCAAGCGCCGAACGGGAATGTCGCGTCGGTCCCCTCGCCAGGGCCGAAACATTCCTCGAAGGCGAGCGGATCAATCATCATCTGATCGTATTTCCGCAGATGCTCGGCCATCGAAACCTTGGATCGGAACAGGATGCGATCCCGGCTATACGACGAAAAACACGGCTCATATTCCGTCAGCGTCATCGAGAGCTTGCCGCCGATGCGTAAGTAGGGCGGGTTTGGGCCAGTCTCGTCGAAATTCAGCGGGCTCCAGCCCTCCTCGCTCATCAACGACTCCGCCAGGGTCACAGGCTCCGACGCTGCCATGCGCGAGACAACATCCCCGGTCGCCGCGTCAGGGAGTGATCCTGTCACCAGGATGTCTGGTCCGAATCCGTGGCTGCCCGGCTGGTGCTCCGCCACATCGTGTCCTGTCTCGCGAGAGGCCATTATCCGCCCCGAAAAAGTGTCCCCGTGGATCGAGGAAGATCAATATTACTCATTTTCTTATGGTTGGCGATCATGCGGTGCACCAACACGAAGAAGGGCGCTGCAACAGCAGCGCCCTTGGGATGATTCGAATGGATTGTGGTGTCGTCGAGGTAACGATTATTCCTCGTCGTCATCCTCAGTGTTGCGCATGCCCTTGAGTTTGGCGAAGACCGAATCCGCGTTGAGCTTCTCGTCGCGCTCGTTGCGATGATGCTCGTCCGCCTCTTCGTAGCTGCCTGCGGTGGACACCTCTGTGGGCAACAGGGTCGCGCCGGCATCGGTCGGCAGAACGGCCGGTCGGTCCTTGGCGGCGCGCTGAACCTCGAAATCGAGATCAATCTGCGTGCAGAGACCAAGGGTCACCGGGTCCATCGGCTGCAGCGAGCTCGAATTCCAGTGGGTGCGCTCACGGATCTGCTGGATCGTCGATTTGGTGGTGCCGACGAGGCGGATGACCTGCGCATCCTTCAACTCCGGGTGGTTGCGGAGCAGCCAGAGGATGGCGTTCGGCCGGTCCTGGCGCCGTGACAGAGGGGTGTAGCGCGGACCCTTGGTGGTGCGCTTGACCTCCGGCAACTTCACCTTCGAGACGGCAACCTTCAGCTTGTAATTAGGAGATTTCTGCGCTTTCTCGATCTCGTCGCGGGTAAGCTGACCCGTGGTGATCGGGTCGAGGCCCTTGATCCCGGCAGCGACTTCGCCGTCGGCAATACCCTTCACTTCGAGCGGGTGAAGCTTGCAGAAATCGGCGATCTGCTCGAAGGCGAGCGAGGTATTCTCGACCAGCCAGACGGCGGTCGCCTTCGGCATTAGCGGACCTTGGGACATGCTCTGTGGCTCCGACGTTAGCGGGGAACGGGCGGCGCCGGGCATCGGTCCGTAGGCTCCGGATGAATCGATCCGGAAGTCCCGTCTCACGCTCTCAAAAGGGGATCAGCGTATATAGGCGGCGGCAGAAGAGCGCGCAATTGCCTTCGCGTCCGGTCATCGCCGACGGAGGACCCGCGCGACGCGAGGTCCATGAGATTTTGGCATCGAGCGCCGTAACTTGGGCAGCGGACGATGATCGATGCCGTATCGGCCAGGCATCAGGCCAATCAGACGAACAAGCTCGACACACTCGATTCTGTCGCGGTCCGACCGATGGCCTCGCCGAGCAGCGGCGCGATGGTGGCCACGCGAATATTGCGGGCGAGCTTGACCGCCTGTGTCGGCTGGATCGAATCGGTAATCACCAACTCTTTCATCCGCGAAGCCGCGATGCGGGAGACGGCGCCGCCCGAGAGCACCCCGTGGGTGATGTAGGCTGACACATCCTTGGCGCCGGCGTTCAGTAGGGCTTCTGCGGCGTTCACGAGCGTACCGCCGGAATCGACGATGTCGTCGACGAGGATGCACGAACGGCCCTCGACCTCGCCGATGATGTTCATCACTTCCGATTCACCGGGGCGCTCGCGGCGTTTGTCGACAATGGCCAGTGTCGCGTCGATGCGCTTGGCGATGGCGCGGGCGCGGACCACACCACCGACATCGGGCGAGACCACCATCCATTCCTTCGGGTCGAGACGCTCCTTGATGTCGCGCACGATCACCGGCGCGGCGAAGAGATTGTCGGTGGGGATGTCGAAGAAGCCTTGGATCTGGCCTGCATGGAGGTCCAGTGTCATCACGCGGTCGGCGCCGGCTTCGGTGATGAGGTTGGCGACAAGCTTAGCCGAAATCGGCGTGCGGCCGGAGGTGCGACGGTCCTGTCGGGCATAGCCGAAATAGGGGATCACCGCCGTGATGCGCCGCGCCGAGGAGCGCCGCGCCGCATCGATCATGATGAGCAGCTCCATCAAGTGGTCATTGGCGGGGAACGAGGTCGATTGAACGATGAAGACGTCCTCGCCGCGGACATTCTCCTGAAGCTCGACGAAGATTTCCATGTCCGCGAAGCGACGGACCATGCATTTGGCCAGGGGAAGCTCGAGATAGGCGGAGATCGCCTCCGCAAGCGGACGGCTGGCATTTCCAGCGATGATCTTGATCGAGGACTTCATGCCGCCGTCTTCATCTCACATTTTCCAGCCGCGCCAGATACCGGCCTATCGGCGCGGCACCCATTACAACCCCCGCCCCGGCGTCACAATGCCTTCACTTATGATTGGGGGATGCCCTGCACAGATCATGGCTCCAGCAGGCGATGGAGATGGACGATGAAATAGCGCGTCTGAGCGCTGTCGACGGTGGCCTGTGCCTTCGATTTCCAGGCGCTCTGCGCGGAGGCATAGTCCGGAAAGATTCCGACGATGTCGAGCCCCTTCACGTCACGGAAGTTGACGCCGTCGAGGTTCTCGAGCTCGCCACCGAAAACGAGGTGTAGCTTCTGTCCGCTGTCGATCGTGGTGGTCATCGTCTCTCCTTGGCAAGCCTGCGCAGGGCCGATACCGGCGGTGCCGAGGTCGTGTTTCGACGCGCCGCCATGCATTTCAACCGTCTCTCAGGAAAATCCCGTCGGTAGCGGCTTTGCTCCCCAGCGGCGGGACTTCAGCGGATGCCTTTAGCGGTGTTCTCGATGGCTTGCGAGCCACGGCGGGCCAAGACGCATCGCTCGCGCCAAGGTTCACGGCCATGCCATGCGTCTGCGGCAGGACTTGTTCGACAGGACCCACGGCGTGATCGGGTCACAGCTCGAACAGGGATTGCTGCGGCGGTGTTTCCACCGTTTTCCGCGACTGTCGCTTGCGCTTCGGAGGCTCTGCTCCTCCCGGCGTCGGAGCATCCGAAGCCTCCGTCCGGGCGAGGAGCGTGCCGTCGGCGAATTCGAGGCTCAGGCGCTGCCCCGGCATCGCCGATGCGGCGGCGCGGATCGGCGCTCCCTCCTCGTCGCGCACGAGGGCAAAACCTCGCGCAAGAACCGCGCGATAGCTCAACGACCCAAGGAGCGATGCGAAACTGGCGAGCCGGTCGGCTCGCCGCTCGAGCAGGCGACGGGCTGCCTGTCCCAGGCGAGCGTCGAGCGCGCCGAGCCGCTCCTTTCGGCGAACGGCCTCCGAGCGAGCACGCACGAGAGTTTGCTCGCGGGCGACCACGAGGCGGCGACCGAGATAGGCTAGGGCCTCTCCTTTGCGCGCCGCGTAGTTCCGCAGGGCCGAATGGGGACGATCGGCCACCAGGGCGAGCCGACCACGCGCCTGGGTCAGGCGCAATTCTGGCGGATGACGCCCGAGCCTGTCGAGCAGGCGGCCGAAACGAACCCGGTAATCGCGTGCATTGCCAGCGAGCGCCGGCATGAGCCGGGCCTCAGCAAGGTCGAGGCGTTGGCGTTTTGCCGACAGGAACGCATCCGCGCCCGGCATGGCGCGGAGAAGCGCGCGCAGGTCTGAACCCTCACGGTCGAGCCTGCGCTGGACGGCTTCGCGTTGACGATGACCAAGGTCGCGGATCTCGGCGATGAGATCCGCGCGCACGGGAACGGCCATCTCGGCGGCTCCGGTGGGAGTCGGCGCACGTCGGTCCGAGACGAAATCGATGAGGGTGGTATCGGTCTCGTGGCCTACCGCCGAGATCAGAGGAATGGCGCTTTCCGCGGCGGCACGGACCACGATTTCCTCATTGAACGCCCAGAGATCTTCGATCGAGCCGCCACCTCTGGCGACGATGAGCACGTCCGGCCGTGGGATGGCGCCGTGCGGGAGAAGCGCGTTGAAGCCGCGGATGGCGGTCGCGATTTCCTCGGCCGCGCCCTCCCCCTGGACGCGTACGGGCCAGACGAGGACCGGCCTCCGAAAGCGGTCTTCCAGCCGGTGGAGGATGTCCCGAATGACGGCACCGGTGGGAGAGGTCACGACCCCGACGACCCGGGGTAGGTAGGGAATCGCGCGCTTGCGCTCGGCCGCGAACAGCCCCTCCGCCGAGAGGACACGCTTGCGCTCCTCCAGCAAGGCCATCCAGGCACCGATCCCCGCCGGCTCGAGGGTCTCGACGACGATCTGGTAGGAGGACTTACCGGCGAAGGTGGTGATGCGGCCGGTGGCGACCACCTCCAAGCCTTCCTGCGGCCGTTGGCGCAGGCGGTTGAAAGTCCCCTTCCACACCACCGCGTCGATCCTGGCGGTCCCGTCCTTCAGCGAGAAATAGGCGTGGCCCGAGCCATGCTGGCCGCGATAGCCGGAAATCTCGCCGCGCAGCCGGACATGACCGAACGCGTCCTCGAGCGTTCGCTTCAGGGCCAAGGCGAGATCCCCCACCGACCATTCGGGAGCATTGGAGATCGGCGGAGACGCTGATGGAGGAGGAACGAGGGCCATGTCGCGGCGGACGCTAGGCTCGGCACGGACGCGGGTAAACCCCGGAGCGAGCAGGCAGCGTCAGAAGATCAGGGCCAGGAGTAGGATGCCCGACAGAACCGGTGCGACACCAATAGCCACGGCCCAAGGCCAAAACGCCGGAATATGGGATGGGCGATTGTCATTGGCGGCCTTGACGGTGACGCGACCGCTTTGAAGAAACTGCGACAAACGCACTCCCGACCCCGGCGTCGGGGCCATTGGCGGGGAAGCGGAGTGGCGACATCCTGGCATGACGATATTCAACTCGGGGAGAGCCGGCATCGTTCCTCCGATTATCATCGATCATATGCGGTTGGGGAATGAATTTCGTGCGTGCCAAGCATCCTCGAAATCACGGGAATCCGCGACCGGGACCGTGGCCGGGACTTTCCATCCCCTGCTTTTCGGGGGAAACGCCATGCCGGGATGCTTAGGGGGCGGCGCTGCGAGGCCGGGACAATGCTATGGTGGAGAGCCATTCGGCGCATTGTGCAGGCTCTTGTCCATACCGGTTCGGCATCTCGCCATGCCTTCCGTGTCCTTCGAAGCGTGACTTATGAACATCCTCCTCATCGGCTCCGGCGGACGCGAACATGCGCTGGCTTATGCGATCGCCAAAAGTCCGCTTTGCACTCGTCTGTTCACGGCTCCGGGCAATCCGGGGACGGCGGAATATGGCGAGAACCGTCCCGATCTCGCTGTCGCCGATCATGAGGCGGTGAAGAAGTTCTGCGAGACCGCCGGGATCGGCCTCGTGGTGGTCGGGCCGGAAGCGCCGCTGGTTGCGGGCTTAGTCGACGATCTCCAGGCGGCCGGTATCCGTGCCTTCGGACCCACCAAGGCCGCGGCGCAGCTCGAAGGCTCGAAGGGATTCACCAAGGATCTGTGCACGGAACGCGGCATCCCCACCGCCGCCTTCGCCCGGTTCACCGATCAGGACGCCGCCCTCGCCTATCTGGCGAAGTCCGGTGCGCCCATCGTGGTGAAGGCCGATGGGCTCGCCGCCGGCAAGGGCGTCGTGGTGGCGGAGACCTTGGATCAGGCGGAGAACGCTGTCCGCTCCATGCTTGGCGAACCGGGTGGTGAGATCGTCATCGAGGAGTGCCTGTTCGGCGAGGAGGCGAGCTTCTTTGCCCTCTGCGACGGGACGAACGCCGTGCCGATCGGAACGGCGCAGGACCATAAGCGCGTCTTCGACGGGGATCGCGGCCCGAATACCGGCGGCATGGGCGCCTATTCCCCGGCCACTATCCTGACGCCCGCCCTCGAACGGGAGGTGATGGAGACGATCATCGCCCCGACCCTGGCGGGAATGCGCGAGCGCGGGACGCCCTTCACCGGCATCCTCTATGCCGGGCTGATGCTGACGGCCGATGGCCCTAAGCTCATCGAGTACAACACCCGCTTCGGCGACCCCGAGGCGCAGGTGCTGATGCCCCGTCTCGCCTCCGATCTGGTCCCAGCCCTGCTCGCCGCCTGCGAGGGCGACGTCACCGGCATCGCGCTGCAGTTCGACGCTCATCGCGCGGCCCTGACCGTCGTGATGGCGGCAGCCGGCTACCCCGGCGCGGTGATGCGCGGTTCGACGATCCGGGGGATCGCCGAAGCCAGCGCCAACAACGCGGTCATCGTGTTCCAGGCCGGCACGCGAGCGGAGAATGGCCATATCGTCGCCGATGGCGGCCGGGTATTGGCGGTGACGGCCACCGGCGACAGCATGATGGAGGCCCAGGCCCGCGCCTATGCGGCGGTGTCGCGGATCGACTGGCCCGAGGGCTTCTGCCGCCGGGACATCGGTCGGCGGGCCGTGGCCCGCGAAGTGGCGGGGGATGGCATCTGACGAAGCCGCGCCCTTGAAATTCCGGGCGCTCGCTCATCTTGCACGGTGACGGCCGGTATCGCGCCGGCGCGGAGGAATCGACCGATGGGCTACGTCTCGAAGACCGTGATGGAAGAGGGCAAGGCCGCCAAGATCGCCGGCCAGGCGGATGCGTCCAACCCCTACCCCGCCGGATCGCAGAACAGCGCCGACTGGCTCGAAGGCTACACCTACGACGAGGCGGAGCAGAACGTCGACAACGAGTCGGACGAGTAGCCGCCCGGATCAGTCCTTGGTCCAGACCTGCCCGTGATACACGAACACCTCGGGCCGGTTGGCCAGGGCGGCGAGACCGGAAAAGGCCGGATCCTGGACGGAAATCACGCTGGTGGGGATCGCCTCCATCTGCGTGACGAAGGGCGGCTTATGCTCGAAAGACCGTCGGAAACCGCCCTCCTCCAGGACGGGCAGGATCCGCGGGGTGATGCCGCCGCCGATATAAACGCCGCCCGTAGCGAGGAAGGTCAGGGCGAGGTCGCCGCAGACTCGGCCGAGCAGCTTGGCGAACAGGGCGACGGCCTCGGCCGCATGAGGATCGCTGCCGTCGACACCTCTATTCGTGACCATGGCGGGCTCGGCATCCGCCGCCTCTTGGCCGGTGCGGGCGAGATGGATGGCCTTGTAGAGCCGTGCGAGGCCGGGTCCCGAGAGCAGCGCCTCCACCGTCACCCGCCCCTCGATACGCTCCACATGCCGCCAGATCTCTTCCTCGGCCGCATCTGTGGGGCCGAAATCGACGTGGCCAGCCTCGGTGGAGACGATGGCGAGACGGTCCGCGTAGGGGATGACGGCCGCCGCGCCGAAGCCGGTGCCGGGGCCGAGGACGAGTCTCGTCCCCTGGTCGCCCTTCAGCCCACCATCACGATAGGGGCCGACCGGCGTCAGGTCGGTGGGGGCGATATCCACGGCGCCGGCGGCGACGGGGACGTAATCGTTGACGACCACCGCGCGCGAGAGGCCGAAATCCCGGCCGATCCGCGCGCCTTCGATGACCCAGTTCGCATTGGTGAGACGGACGGCGGGGCCATCGATCCGGGCGGCGACCGCCAGGATCGTCGAGCGCGGCGCCGGTCCGTCATACTTTTCGAGAACGGACCGGATCGCGGCGCTCGGGTCGGGGAAGGCGTTGGTCGGGACATGGCCGACGATCTCCGCCCCGGCGCCCGCCTCCGGCACGAGTGCGAAGCGGGCATTGGTGCCGCCGATATCGCCGACGAGGACCGGGAACTCGAACATGCGTGCGGTTGTCCTTCGCGCTGGAATCCGGGATTTCACATCTCGCCCCCCCTCGATGCGGGTGAGGGGCGTCACGGTCTGGTCTGCGGCACCGGCCCCGATGCGGGATCGCGGCCGGTCGCGCCCTCAGGCGGGCGGCAGGGCGTCGGGGTCGATCGGCGCGCCGTAGGCCCAGGCATAGATCAGCGCGCGCACGGCATCGGGATCGGTGAGGCGCCGCGTGGCGATGGTGTCGCTGCCACCGATGCGGACGCTCACCCCACCCTCCTCGTTCACCACGGCGAAGGCCTTCTCGTCGGTGAGGTCGTCGCCCAGAAACATCGCGCGGCGGCCGGCATAGGGCGGCGCCTCGGACAGGGCGCGGATGGCATGGCCCTTGGTCGCGGAAGCCGGGACGATCTCACCGACCGCCTTGCCCAGCTGCAGCCGATAGGCGTCACCGAGATCGGCCGCGGCCGCCTTCACGGCCTCCTCCGCCTGCGCGGCATCGGTGGGCGTGGCGAGGCGCCAATGCACCGCGACGGAGGCTCCCTTGTCCTCGATCAGCACGGATTCGAGGTCGCGCACGGCGTCCTTGAGCCCCGTGATGCGGGCGCGCAGGGCAGGATGATCCTCGGCACTGCCTCCCGACACCACCCCGTCGACCCGCCGCTCGACCCCGTGAAGCCCGGCGACATCGAACCTGGCGGGCGAAAGGAAGTCGTCGATCACCGCGATGGGGCGGCCGGTGACGATGGCGAGCGCCCCGCCGAGCCGGTCCCGCAGGCGCAGGAGCGCGGGCGCGAGCTCCGGGGGCACCACCACCTGGTCGGGTCGGGGAGCAATCTCCACGAGGGTGCCGTCGAAATCAAGAAAGAGGGCGAAATCCGTCACAGGCATTGTCCCAGGGTGTCTGGCTCGGGATGGCCGGCTCACCGAGACGGCCGATCCATCGGAGCGGCCGAATTTCTATCATCCGCGTCGCGAGCCGGGCTAGCATGGCCCGCGCCACGCGCAAACGCCGCGTCTCGAATATCGCCTGCGTGCCGGCCCCCATCGCGAAAACGGTCTCCCGTTTCCGGAAGGGTGTTCTCCCGGTAACCCATTGATACGCCTTCGAAGTTGGATGATTCCGATGCACCCCACCCCCCTGCCCTTCGGCCCCGGCCAGGAAAGCGTGTGGAATTATCCGCGCCCGCCGCGGCTGGAGCGCGTGGCCCGGCGCCTGCGCGTGGTGTTCGCCGGTGCGACCGTCGCCGACACGGTGGCAGGGTACCGCGTGCTGGAGACCAGCCATCCGCCGACCTATTACCTGCCCCCCGGCGATGTGGCCGATGGCGTGCTCGGGCCGCCCATCATGGCGGGGATCTGCGAATGGAAGGGCCGCGCCGTCCTCCACGATGTCCTGGCCGGCGGCCATCGGGCGCCGGGCGCGGCCTGGTCCTACCCGGAACCCACACCGGATTTCACGGCCATTGCCGGCTTCGTCGCCTATTATGCCGGGGCGATGGAGGCCTGTTTCGTCGGCGACGTGAAGGCCGAGCCGCAGCCCGGCGGCTTCTATGGCGGCTGGATCACGCCGGAGGTCGTCGGCCCGTTCAAGGGCGGACCGGGCAGCATGGGCTGGTGAGTGCCACGTCCCGCGCTTTCCATGCGTTACGCGACGGCCCTTCGATGCGCCATGCGACGGCCCTTCGGCGTTTGACCGACAGCCGGCAAATACCGGTACCCATGGCGCCGAACGATGCTCTAAACGCCGGACCCAGGTTCGACGAGACGGCCGCGCGAGGGCGGTGAAGATGGAGAAGCGCGCATGCAGGACACCCCGGTACAGGACTTGCCCGTAACCGACCCGAAGGCCCTCGGTCTCTGCCCCGAGCGGCTCGAGCGGGTCGATGGCTGGATGCGCAGGCTGGTGGCCGAGGGCAAGCTCGCCGGCCTCTCGGTGATGCTGTCGCGGCGCGGGGAGACCGCCTTCTTCCGTGCCCATGGCCTGGCCGACATCGCGCGGGCGACGCCGTTTGCCGCCGATACGATCACCCGAATCTACTCGATGACGAAGCCGCTGACCTCGGTGGCGGTGATGATGCTCTACGAGGAAGGGCGCTTCCAGCTCGACGACCCGATCACCCGCTTCCTGCCCGAATTTACCGACATGCGGGTTTTCACCGGCGGCAACCGGGTGAAGGCCGAGACCGTGCCGGCCCAGCGCCCGATCACCATCCGCGACTGCCTCACCCATACGGCGGGCTTCACCTACGGCTTCATGGAGGCGACCCTCGTCGACGCGCTCTACCGGCAGAACGGCGTCGATTTCGGCGAGAACCAGGATGCGAGCCTCGCCGAGGTGGTCGCCCGGCTGGCGCGGCAGCCCCTCCTCGCCCAGCCCGGCGCGGAATGGAACTACAGTGTCGCCACCGACCTCCTCGGCCACCTCGTCGCGGTGGTCTCGGGACAGGATTTCGGCGATTTCCTGAAGACCAGGGTGATCGACCCGCTCGGCATGGTCGACACGGATTTCTACGTGCCCGCCGACAAGGTCTCCCGGCTGGCGGCCAATTACAGCCTGTTCCGCGACCGCAGCCTCAAGCTCTACGACGATGCCGTGGGAAGCCGCTTTTCCGCCAAGCCCGCGATCGCCTCCGGCGGGGGCGGCCTCGTCTCGACCGCGTCGGACTATATGCGCTTCTGCCGCTTCATCCTCGGGCGCGGCACCCTCGATGGCGTGCGGCTCCTGGGCCGCAAGACGGTGGAGCTGATGCTGATGAACCATCTGGGCGGCGACCTCGCCTCGATGGGCCAGCCGCGCTTCTCGGAATCCTCCTATACGGGAATCGGCTTCGGGCTCGGCTTCTCGGTCATGCTCGATCCGGCGCGGGCGCAGATCGTCGGCACCCCCGGCGAGGTCGCCTGGGGCGGCTTGGCCAGCACCTCGTTCTGGATCGACCCGGCCGAAGACCTCGCCGTGGTGATGCTGGCCCAGCTCATCCCGTCCTCGGCCCTGCCGATCAGACGGGAATTGCGGGTGCTGACCTACGCCGCCTTGGTGGAGTGACGGGGCTTTAAGCGAAGCCTCGCCCCGGACCTGAGATCCGGGGCGAGGCGAGCCGGCATGAGCCGGCGTGACGATGGAACCGGCAGCAGGCCACTTGGCGTCTCCTACAAGCGCGCCTTCGTCTTCCCTCACAAACTCCGCAAGGCCATGGCCGTGGAGTTGAAGGGCCGCGTCGTCGGCGGTGTGGGCAAGACGGTCGAGGTGGATGACGGGTGCTTGGGCAGCTACATCAAGCCCGCCATTCACAAGGCGAACCGCGTCGACCGGCACCTTGCCAGAAACCAGAACGGCAAGCGTGAGTGCGTCGTGATCGTCCGCGAGCGCGGCGGCAACTCTGTCCCCGCCGTGTTCCGTACCGAAGGCGCGGCCCTCAGTTTCATCAAGGCCCGCGTCGCCAAGGGCACCGTCATTCAGGCCGACGAGGCCGCTTCATGGGACGCGCTTCACGCTCATTGCGAGGTCAAGCGCATGAATCACCGCGACGCCTACAGTGATGACGGTGCCTGTACGGACATGGACGAGGAATATTTCTCCCACCTCCGTCGCGCCGAGCAGGGCCACCATCACCATATCGCTGGTGTCTATCTCCTCCGCTACGCCCAGGAGGCCTCATGGCGCGAGGATCGCCGCCGCGAGGCGAAGGGCACTCAGTACGAGCGGATCGCCGGGCTGGCGATGAAGCGCGGTCCATCCGTGGAATTCTGCGGCTACCGGCAGCGGCATAGAAGTGTCGCCGCCTGAATAGATTGGTCTAAAGTTATAATCCAATCTTAAATAGCTCTACTCGATATAATAGAGTCAAGTCCAGCAAAGTCAGTTCTTGCTCCATCAACTGTTATGTAATGCCCTGGATTTACAAATCCTCTCAGTTTACCGATTGCAACTCCATGCTTTTGAGCCTCGGGAGCTAAGCTATGATAGTGCTTGATTTCGCCAAGCTTGTTGCCGCCAGAAGGAACTAGAGTGTGATCAAAAGACATAAGCTCTGATACAACTCGTTCTCTGACGCGTGCTTCAATTTTTGTCTCCCAATCAGCGTGAGGTATTGCAGCGCTTCTGCCACGATTGACTTTATATGCTGATGTTACATATCCTAAATACTTAGGGCGCCCCATCGGGAGTCTGCGTCTATCGGCAGTAGTAGCAAGTTCTCGGACGGTTTTCCATTCATCCATCCACTTTTTCATAGCACGGCCAACTGTAGATAGCGCGCGAAGAGAAAATAGATCTGCGCATACAGGCGTTATGAAGTAGTCGCAATCGAGTAAAATAGCTCTGTTTAATGCTCCAATGTTTGGCCCAACATCATAGAGACAATAATCGGCGCCAACTCTTGCCGCAGTGCTGTTTACCAATGATGCAAGAGCAGTTGTGACATCGTAGCCGCGTGTCCTGCGAGCAAAACAATCTGTCCAGGCGGAAGGAAGCGCTTCTTCATATTCAGAAAGCAAAACATCGCCTGGCAGCAGATGAATATTTCTTCCAGGTATTTGAATTGTAGGAATATTCACTACCCCACCGCGGCCATCTACGACTGGCTTGATCGCAGACTAAATTGTTGCCTCAGACCCCTCGTCGTCGGACTCGCCAAGTAGTCGCTCAAGACTGTCCTCTTCGACGTAGAATGAAGTAACATTGCATTGAGGGTCCGCATCGGCGATAATCACGGTCTTGCCGAGATCTGACAGTGCGTCAGCAATATTAATTGTCAGCGTCGTTTTTCCGACGCCGCCCTTGTGGTTGAAAAGGGCAATCTTTTTCATAGCGGACTCCGACCAAGCGTTTGCTCAGACCTACCACTCCGCAAGGTGGCTCAGGAAGTTATATCTGACGGAAATTAGCCCCGCACCACCCTTTCAAATCGCATTCAATCACCGCTTCCCTGACATTCCCGGCCTGCTTGCTCTTCCACAAACAGGCTCCGACCCGCTTCCGAATTATCTGCGCGACCTTGCGGTCGTCCTTGTTGAGTCCGCGTCCGGTCATGACGTGGTCCGAGATCTCTCTGGACGTAAGCGGCCCGTCAGCGACGCGGAGCGCCCCCAGGACGAACCGCATCATCTCACTTGGAAAGGCGCGTGAAGCGGCGGGTACTGACGGTTCCTTATCTCTCCCACCTCCGCCGTGGGGTCGAAGATGCGGATAATGCTGTCTATGGCGTCCGGCGCCGTGACGAGCATCCGAAGCTCGCCCTGAGTGTGTCGGATCTGTCCGGCGATCTCGGCCTGCTTGCGGACGAGGCCGCTCAGCACATGTTCGTTTTCCAGGCCTGAGATTTGGGGGCTGACCCCTCAGGCCACTTGTGGCGTTTGCGCCCTAATACCGGATGGAACCCTCCCGGCCTCGATCCGCGGACGGCCGCCCCGGTGCCGAGGTCGCGCGGAGACGTCAGCGGCAGAGGCTTTGCCGCGCGAGGCAGGGCAGCAGGCTGTCTTCGGGGAAAGGCAGCGCCACCTCCCCTGTCTTGGATTCGAGCCTGGAGATCGCCCATTCGCCCTTCGCATCGGCGACCGGCTCGATGAGCCAGCGGAGGGCGCGGACCTGGTCGCGGCCTCTCTCGGCCGGAAGCCGCGCCTCGACATATTGCTTGGACCACCACAGCATGCCGGAGGTGGGGAAGGTGACCGTGACCTTCTGCCTGGCCGCTTCGCAGACGAGCTGACGGACCCGGAAGCTGTTGCCCGGTGTGGCCTTCGGCCTGATCGCGGCCTCCAGCAGGCCGGAGCCGCCACCGGACGCCTTGAGGGCTTCCTGGCACCGGAGTTCGTCGCGCCGGGCGGCCAAGGCGCGGCTTCCCTCCTGGCAGGCCTGGACGAGGGGCCTGAGACTTTCATGCAACGGAATCGTGCCGCGCCCACATTGCAGGATGGGTGAGGCCGTAACGTCCGATATAGGATCGGCGGCGGCGAAGGCCTTGTCGACTTCGCCCGTCGCAATGCGGACGGCCTCGGCCCGGACCTCGGCGATCTTGCCGTTGAACTCCGTCACGAGGGCCGCCGGCGGATAGATCCCGCGCACATCGCCCGTGCCCATCAGGAACCAGTTGTTGGCTTCCAGCCCTCCGAACGTCTTCGGTGCGGCCTCGATCCGCCCGGCCTGCTCCTGGAAGACCTGCCGGACACTCCTCGCGACGTAGTCTTCCGCCATTCCGGTGCAGGTCTTGTAGAGGCGCGACAGGGCCTCGTTGCCCCATTGCGTGCCGACGAGCCGGTCGCATTGCGAGCGAGCCTCGTTGAGGGGGAGGCCCTTGAGGCTGTCGCCGCCGAACACCTCCTGAAGCTCCCGAGCGGCGGCCTGCTCCATCTCGGTGCGACGGGTTTCGAGCGGGGCTCCGAGGAAGCGGTCATAGGCCATTCGCGACACGTCGTTTCGGCGGAGTTCGTCCCTGCTGAGCTGCAACCCGTTCGTGTCACGGAACGACGTCAGGGTCAGGGGAAGGGCGAGGAGACGCTCCCGCTCCTCGCGCAGCCAGAGGGCGGCCTTCCGGCGCTTCTCGATGTCGGGATAGGATTGAGACAGCAACCGCCCGATGGTCCTGCCGTCCTTGCAGGACTGGGCTTTCTGGAGAAGGTCCTCCGTGAAGGCACGGTCCCAGTATTCGACCGGTAGACCGACCGCTAGTTCGAGCCGCTCGACGTCGATAGAGCCGAACGTCGACATTCGCTCACACAGATTATCCCCCGGGAGGGCCTCGAGCGGTCGCCCGCTCGCCGCGAGGCGGTCGGCGACGATGCGCAGGAAGTCCAGGGCTGCCTGGCGGGCTGCCCCGTTTCGGTCGAGCGACCCTTCGGGCGCCAGCGTCAGGCTCGTCACCGCACGCATTTCCCCGACGGCCCGATCACGGGCGTCCGGCGGTTCGACGGGGAGTTCCGCGAGCCGCTTGCGCTCGGCGTCGTAAAAGCGCCTCCAGAAGCTCGGCGCCGCCTCGGCATAGCGCTGGCGATAGGCTTGCTGGTCCAGATCCGGCAGCAGGTCGATCGGCGGGAGTTTCTGCTGTTCCTCGGCGACGGTCCGGGCCGTTTCGACGGAGGGACTGGTCTCGCCCAGCAGGCCGAAGAGACGATCCATGCGAGCCTTCGCGCTCTCGCTCCGGGAGAGCGTGAACGGCTCGCAATCGGATTGCGGCTTGCCCTGGCCGGTGAGCCACCGCCCCTGGAGGCTGTCGCCGTTCTGCCCGAATCGCACCGCGATCCAAGGGCGACCGCGCCGATCGACGAGGAGAAGACCACCATCCGTATCCTGAGCGACCAACTCCAGCTTTTGGAAGGAAGACGCCGTCGTCTTGCGAAAGAAGACGTCGAATGACGATTCTTCTTGTCGGAATTCCCAGTCGTCCAGCGTCAACGCGCCGTTGCAAACATGGCTGCCATTGTAGAAGCCGGAATCGATTGCCTTGGCCTCCCCGGATAGTGCTCCGGAAATCGCAAGGATGACAAGGGATTTCAAGCTGAAATTCATGGATTGACTTGGATCTCCGCAATGCCGATCCATCGATCGACCCCTCTACAAAGGTCGACCGATGTCTTGGACAAGCAAAGTCTATGTCGAGCCTGCGGCGCACTCAACGTTTGGCCGAATGGGGTCCTGATCGATGGAAGCAGACCGGCTCCGGGCGGTCGTTCCCGACCGGACGTGGCGCAGACGCGCAGCGTCCAGTGTCCCTCACACGATGAAGCCGGCCACGCGCACCGTCGGGTGCTCGTGGGTGGCTTCGTTGTCGAGGGTCTTGGGGATCGGTCGAGGATCTTGGGGATCGAACGTCGGAGGTGCGGCTCCGGTGTAACTGCAGCCGCTCGGGCCTGTCGGAACCGCTACGCCGAGCGCCGAGTGATCCCGGTCGCCTCGTCCGCCGTGCGCCTGGTTCGGGGGACGTCCCCGGACGGCTCGAACACATTCAGGGGTGGCAGCTTCGCGATGATGCCGGCGGGCAGTGGCTCCCCGGCCAAGCGAGGGGCTTGATCCCAGGACGGGTCGTGATCCGAGGATAGGTCTTGTCGTGCAACCGGACTCCCGACGCCCGCTTACCGCGCGAACTCCCTGATCGTCAGGAGGTCGCACGGTAGCGGCACGATCCGGCCGTGCAGGACGTCATCGAGCGGATACGAGCGGCCGTCGATCGTTCCAACGACCCTCGGCCGGATCGAACGGTTCCGGCCGTCGTCTTACTCGGCCGGCTTGGCTGCCGGCTTCGGTGCCGTGGCGGCCGGTTTGGCGGAGGATGCGGCAGGCGTGCCGGCTCCCCCGGCCGGTGCGGCCTTCGGCGCCCATTCCGGATCGGAGCGGGGGCCGCCCGGGCCGTTGGTCGGGCCGGTGATCTGGCCCGGTGCCGTGTCCGTCACCTTGGTCCAGGCCTGCGACATGCACATGAAGCGCAGCATGCAGCCGCGCACGGTGAGCTCGCCGGGCTTCTCGCTCCAGATCGTCACATCGTAGAACGACCCGTCCTCGGCGTTGTAGATCTTGCCCTCGTAATGGTTCTCGGCGTTCGGCTTGATGCCCATGATGAGCTGGTGGCCGAGGGAGGGGCGGGCCTGCTTCTTCGGGTCGGGATTCTTGAAATCGACCCGGGGCTGGCCCTTGTCGTTCAGCGGCACTTTCAGCCAGACGACGTAGCCGCAGACGTGATCGTTCTTCGCGCCGCATTTCTCGATGCGAACCCGCGCCCGCCCGTCCTCGGTGAGCCAGGTTCCGCTCGGATCGTTGGGAGCGGCCACGGCGAAGCCCGATATCGCGCTGAGCGCGAGGCCGGCCATCGGGGCCAAGAGGCGCCCGGCCATTGCCGAAATGGGTCGATACGTCATCCAGAAAAAATCCTTAACCCGCCCCGAAACGCAACCGCCCGTCCCTGTGCCGCCCATCCATACGGAGGCGTGACACAGGACGCGATGGCAGGAGCCGCCCATCGTCTGAAGGTCCCCGCTTCGGACGCGAAGGTGACCGGATCATGACCGGCTCGCGGCGTCCTAACGGAATTCGGGACGCGTGCGAGAGAATTCTTCGTGAGGTTCGGGAAGAGACGCTACCGTATTCGACACATGAGAAAGGGCCGGTGCTTCCGCACCGGCCCCGATCTCGCCCTTCGTGATGGAACCGACCTTGTGCCGAGCCTCTCTAAGCTTGACCGATCGGTCTCGCCTGACGGGTCCGGCGGGCGGCTGGAGCTTACTCGGCGGCGGTCATGCCGGAGGTGAAGTGACCGCACCAATCCTTCGAGGCCACCACCGGCCACAGGCCAGGCGACTTCGGCTCGGGCTGGCTCACCGGCGGGTTGTAGCGGCAGAGGCCCTGATCGGCGGCAGCCTGGCCGCCATTGATCTTGTGGTCGTCGAAGAAGCGGCAGGCCTCGCAAGCTGCGCTGGTGATCTGTGCCATCGGTCTCTCCAATATGTCCGGGCCGGCTCGGGACGCCCCCGATGCGCCTGCCCCTCAGTTGCTAATTAGAATAAGTCCAATCTGGCGTCAATGGTTCCTCGGACGACGGAAGGTCTGTTGCCGAGCACTGCGCCGGTGGAGGCGCCTGTGCCGGCGGACGTGATTCAGCGGCCGCGCGGCGGAGCCGAGGCTCGGGAAGTGGAGTTGGTGCAGACGCTTACGCTATCGGCTGTTCGGAAAAACGGGTGCCGCCAGCCGCCAGCCGCCATCGCGCCCGGAGCGCGGGCTTCTTCGGCGGTGGTCGCTCGGAAGAGATGGGACATCCTGTCGCCTGCCTCGCGCCGGCGATGGAAAGCCCGGCGCGGTGGCCTTCGGCCGGGCCGGAGGACTGGCCCTCAGGCGATGCCCGGAGTGTCGTCGTCCTCGTCGATCAGGCTCAGCGTGCGGAGGATCGCGAGGGCGACCATCTCGGCATCCACTTCGCCCTCGGCCGTGGCTGGCAGGATCGCCACGGTGCTGACTTCCTGCCCGGAGAGACGCCCGACGACGACCTTGTAGACCTCCCCGCCGGGCGCGTCGTCGTCGCGGACGAGGCAGACGCGGTGATCGCCGGCCTCCCCGTAGACGCGCTGCGTCGTGACCTCGACCCGGTCGTCGTCACTGACGGGCTCGGGCCGACGCGGCTGACCGAAGGTCGGACGGATGATGTTGCTCATATCGACCCTCCCGGTCGTATTGGCTCAGACGTCGAGATTGGCGACGCTGAGAGCGTTCTCCTGGATGAACTCCCGGCGCGGCTCCACCACGTCACCCATCAGCTTCACGAACAGGTCGTCGGCATCCTGGGTGTCCTTGATCCGAACCTGGAGCAGCGAGCGGACCTCGCTGTCGAGGGTGGTCTCCCACAGCTGCTGCGGGTTCATCTCGCCGAGCCCCTTGTAGCGCTGGAGCTGCAGGCCCTTGCGCCCGAACGCCATCACCGCCTCGAACAGGCCCACGGGGCCGTGCAGCACGGTCTCCTCGCCCTTGCGGGCATAGGTCACCGGCTCGCCGTAAATCTCGCGCAGGGCCTCGGCGCGGTCCGACAGGCGGCGCGCCTCCTGCGAGGCGATGAGCGAGGCGTCGAGGGTCACGACCTGGCGCACCCCGCGCAGGGTCCGGCTGAGGATGTAGCCGCCTTCGCTGACGGAGCCCTCCCAGCCCTGCTCGATATCGTCGGCGATGACATCCATGCGCCGGGCGATCTCGGTGGCGCGCTTCGTCGCCTCGTCGGGGTTCTCGTCCACGTTGGTGCGGAAGGCCCCGGCGATCATCGCCTGTTCCACCGTGGCGCGGTCGTAGCGGGTGTGGAGCGCCTGCATCAGGCCGCGGAACTGGCGCGCCTCCTCCACCAGGGCCTTCAATTGTGGCCCGCCGAACTCGGCGCCGGAGGCGAGGCGGAGCACGGCCCCGTCGACGCCGGCATCAATGAGGTAATCCTCCAGCGCCCGCTCGTCCTTGAGGTAGATCGCGGTCTTGCCCTTGGCGGCCTTATAGAGCGGCGGCTGGGCGATGTAGACGTAGCCGCGCTCGATCAGCTCCGGCATCTGCCGGAAGAAGAAGGTCAGCAGCAGGGTGCGGATGTGCGAGCCGTCCACGTCCGCATCGGTCATGATGATGATGCGGTGATAGCGCAGCTTGTCCGGGTTGAAGCCCTCGCGGTCGGTGGAGGAGCGGCCGATGCCGGCGCCGAGCGCCGTGATCAGCGTGCCGATCTCGGCCGAGGAGAGCATCCGGTCCGCCCGCACGCGCTCGACGTTCAGGATCTTGCCGCGCAGGGGGAGCACGGCCTGGAAGTGGCGGTCGCGGCCCTGCTTGGCCGAGCCGCCGGCGGAATCGCCCTCCACCAAGAGGATCTCGCATTTCGACGGGTCGCGCTCCTGGCAATCGGCGAGCTTGCCGGGCAGCGAGGCGATGTCGAGTACGCCCTTGCGGGTCACGGTCTCGCGGGCCTTGCGCGCCGCCTCGCGGGCGGAGGCCGCGAGGATGACCTTGCCCATCACGGATTTCGCCTGGGCCGGGTTCTCCTCGAGCCAGTTGGAGAGGCCCTCGTTGAGGACGTTCTCCACGGCCGGACGGACTTCCGACGAGACCAGCTTGTCTTTGGTCTGGGACGAGAATTTCGGGTCGGGCACCTGCACCGAGATGACCGCCGTCAGGCCCTCGCGGCAATCCTCGCCGGTGAGGGTGATTTTCTCGCGCTTGGTGATGCCGGTGGATTCGGCATAGCCGGTGATCTGCCGGGTCATGGCGGCGCGGAAGCCCGCCATATGGGTGCCGCCGTCACGCTGCGGGATGTTGTTGGTGAAGGGCAGCACGGTCTCGTTGAACGAGTCGTTCCACCACAGCGCGACCTCGACGCGGATGTTGTCGCGCTCGGCCCGCACGAAGACCGGCTTCGTCATGCCCTCGATCGGTTTGCGCGAGCGGTCGAGATAGCGCACGAAGGCCTCGATCCCGCCCTCGTAGAACAGCTCCTCGCGCTTGTGCTCGGCATGGCGCGCGTCGGTGAGGACGATGCGCACGCCGGAATTGAGGAAGGCGAGTTCGCGCAGGCGCTTTTCCAGCGTCGCGTAGTCGAACTCGATCATCGTGAACGTGTCGGTGGAGGGCAGGAACGACACTTCCGTGCCGCGCCGTCCGTTGCCGTCACCCACGACCACCAGCGGCGACACCGCGTCGCCGTGGCGGAACTCCATCGCGTGCTCCTTGCCGTTGCGCCAGATGCGCAGGCGGAGCCATTGCGAGAGGGCGTTGACGACGGAGACACCGACGCCGTGCAGGCCGCCGGAGACCTTGTAGGAATTCTGGTCGAACTTACCGCCGGCATGGAGCTGGGTCATGATGACCTCGGCGGCCGAGACCCCCTCCTCCTTGTGGATGTCGGTGGGGATGCCGCGGCCGTTATCGGACACCGTCACCGAGCCGTCGGCATTGAGGGTGCAGGTGACGACGTCGGCGTGGCCCGCCAGCGCCTCGTCGATGGCGTTGTCCACCACCTCGTAGACCATGTGATGCAGGCCCGACCCGTCATCGGTGTCGCCGATATACATGCCGGGCCGCTTGCGCACGGCATCCAGCCCCTTGAGCACGCGGATGGATTCCGCCCCATAGGCCGTAGCCGCCAGGTTGCGGGAGGTGTCGTCGTCGGTCATGTCGGACATCAAGTTCCCCAGGCAGGCGGGTCTTTGCTTGATTTTCGTGCCCCGGCTCGGTCCCCGGGTACGCCTGCGATTCGTTCAGTGGGCTATATATAAGCGGTGCGTCTTGAAAATGCACCGCATGAGCACGGTCAGTCCCCGTGCCTTCCCGACGATTCCCGGGCTTGCCGCCACGCTTGACCTCGCTGCACTCTCAGCCTGCATCGAGGGTCGTGCCGACCCTTTCGAAAACATACCATGCAGGGTGTGAAGAATGGGCTGGCGGGTCGAGCTTCATCACGAATTCCGGCGCGAGTTCGATGCGCTGCAGGAGGCGGTTCAGGACGAGTTGCTGGCCATGATCGAGCTTCTGAAGGTCGCGGGCCCTCAATTGAGACGGCCTGGGGCGGATACGCTCAACGGTTCGAAGCATGCCAACATGAAAGAGCTTCGCTTCGAGGCTGACGATGGTGTCTGGCGGGTGGCCTTCGCCTTCGACCCTGCTCGAACCGGCATCCTCCTCGTCGCGGGGGACAAATTGGGTGTTTCGGGAAAACGTTTCTACACCGCGTTGGATCAAGCGGGCCGACGCTCGTTTCGACCAGCATCTGAAGGCCACATCCAGGGATGGGAGTTCCCGGTGACCGACGACCATCGCCCTGTTTCGGCGGACGACATCCTCGCGACGCTCACGCCGGAGCGACAGGCACGGATCAGAGCGCGCGGTGCCGAACTGATCGCCGAGGAGTTCGCGTTGAGAGACCTGCGACGCGCCGAGGAGATCACCCAGGCAACCGTCGCCGAACGGTTGGGTGGCCGTCAGGTCTATGTCTCGCGCCTCGAGAAGCGCGCGGACATGAAGCTATCGACCTTGCGTGCCTATGTGCAGGCGATCGGCGGCGATCTCCAACTCCTGGTGACGTTTCCGGAAGGCCGCGCCGTACGTCTGAAAGACATCGGTGCGGCCGTTCCTCGTGCCCGCAGAAGCCCGGCCCGGAAGATCAAGTCCACCGAATGACATCACCGGCCGGTCTTCGGCTTCATTCCTGCAGGAACGGATTGGTCATCCGTTCCTCGCCCAGCGTGCTCGTGGGGCCGTGGCCGGGAATGAAGGCGATGTCGTCGCCCAGCGGCAGGACCTTGTCCTTGATGGCGCGGATGAGCTGGTCGTGGTTGCCGCCGGGCAGGTCGGTGCGGCCCACCGAGCCCTTGAACACCACGTCGCCCACCAGGGCGAAGCGCGCGTCGCGGCTGACGAAGACCACGCTGCCGGGCGAGTGGCCGGGCGCGTGCACGATGTCGAAGCCGAGCTCGCCCACGCTCACCGCGTCGCCCTCGGCGAGCCAGCGGTCCGGAATCACGGCGCGCGCACCGTCGATCCCGTAATTGGCTCCGGTCTCCGGCAGGGAATCGAGCAGATAGCGGTCCGCCTCGTGCGGGCCCTCGATCGGGACGCCGAGCCGCTCCCGCAATTCGTCGGCGCCGCCGGCATGGTCGATATGGCCATGGGTGAGCAGGATCTTCTCGATGGTGATGCCCTGGTCGCGGATCGCGGCTTCGATCCGGTCGAGATCGCCACCGGGATCGACGACCGCGCCGATCTTGGTCTCGTCGGACCAGATCAGGGTGCAATTCTGCTGGAAGGGCGTCACCGGAATGATACCTGCGCGGGGCGTGCCTGCCATCGGGACCGTGTCTCCGTTTCCGTGGAACTGCGTGTCTGAGGAGGCGCCCGTCCCCGCCGCGCGTTCGTTCGCGATCGGTGAGGCGCCCGTGTCCGGTCCGCGTGTTTAGCTCATTTTCACGCGGAGGGGATGCCTCGCGGCGGCGATGTGCGTTTCCAACTTCGCATGGGCTGAAAAGGCGTCTGGCGCCGGGCGTGTGGCGGCGCTAATCCCGGCGGAGGCCGCCCTCCTGGTCGAGGCTGCCGTCCTGGTAAATGCGACGGCGCTGCCAAATTTCGGCCTCGCCGTCACCCTAGACGGAGCCGCGCCGCAGATCGGCACGATCCGAACAGGCGGGCCGGCCTGACTTTTCAACGCGGCCACCTTCACGCCAGACGGGGCAGTCCCTTGCGCACATGCTGAAAACCGCCTTCGTCGCCGCTCGCGACAGGCAGCGCCTGAGCGAGATCGCCGCTGTCCTGATCGGATTCGGTGTCACCAAGGTCGTGGAGCGCCTCGGCCTCGGCCATCTTGCGCGGTTCGCCAAGCGCCGCCGGCCCCACGTGGACGTGGCCCGCCTGTCCCAGCCGCAGCGCGTGCGCCGCGCGATCGAGGCCCTCGGCCCGACCTTCATCAAGCTCGGCCAGATCCTCGCGAGCCGGCCCGACTTGCTGACGCCGGAATGGACGGAGGAGCTGGAGAAGCTCCACAGCCAGGTCCGGCCGATCGCCTGGGACAAGATCCGGCCGCAGCTGGAGGCCGATCTCGGGGCGCCGCCCTCGGAGATCTTCGCCGAGTTCGACACGGTGCCGTTGGCCGCGGCCTCCATCGCCCAGGTCTACCGCGCCCGTCTGATGTCGGGCGAGGAGGTGGTGGTGAAGGTCCTGCGCCCCGGCCTGCGCAAGGTCATCGAGGCGGATCTGCGCCTCCTCGCCCATGCCACCCGCATCGTGGTCGACGAGTGGCCGGAATTCGGGCGCTACCAGCCCCAGGAGCAGATGCGCCACCTCGCCGCCGGCCTCTACGGCGAGCTCGACCTCGTCAACGAGGCGCGCAACTGCGAGACCATCGCGGCGATCTTCGCCGACCGGGACGACATCGTCATCCCTAAGATCCACTGGGAGTTCACCTCCGAGCGCGTCCTCGTCCAGGAATTCATCCACGGCATCCCGCCCAACGACCATCCCCGCCTCGACGCGGCCGAGATCGACAAGGTCAAGGTTGCCCAGAAGGGCACCGACGCCTTCCTCAATATGGCGCTGATCGAGGGCGTGTTCCACGCCGATCCGCATCCCGGCAACATGCTGGTGATGCCGGGAAACCGCATCGGCTTCATCGATTTCGGCATCATCGGCCGCCTCTCCGAGCGTCGCCGCACCCAGCTCCTCATGCTGATCGGCGCCATGCTGAAAGAGGATTCCGATGGGCTGATGGCCGTCCTCCTCGACTGGACCGGATCGAGCAATCCCGATCTCACCAAGCTCGAGACCTCGTCCCAGGCCTTCATCAACCGCCATGCCGGCTCGGTGCTGAACTTCGGTGACCTCCTCACCGATTTCATGACCATGGCCCGTGAGAACGACCTCGCCATGCCCACCGACCTCGCCATCCTGTTCAAGGGATTGGTGACCGCCGATGGCGTGATGCGCCATCTCGACCCGAAATTCGACCTCTTCACCGCCGCCGGCCCGACGGTGAAGAGCAAGCTCGCGTCCCAGTTCTCGATCAAGGGCATCAGCCGCAAGGTCGAGGCGGTGGGAGCGGGCCTGTTCGGAGCGGCCTCCGAACTGCCCACCCTGATTCACCTCATGCTGGTGCGCCTGAAACAGGGCCGCGTCACCGTCGAGATCGAGCTGAAGGGCATCGAGAAGCTCACCCGCGGCATCGAGCGCGCTGCCGCCCGCATCGCCGTGGCGCTCATCGTCGCCGCCTTCGCGACGCAGCTCGCCCCCCGCTTCATGGATCTCGGCACACCGGCCTTCATCACGGTGGGCGCGATGGTCTGCGTGATCGGAATCGGCTGGCTCGTGCTGCTGGGGCGGAACAAGTAGGCGGAGCCTCAGCGCAGATTTCCTTTAGGTTGAAAATTGGCGCGATGTGACTACCTCAAGTTTGCTGTCGGATATGTGCGGCAAACGGAAAGGATTCATGCATCATGGCTGATCGTGCAGTGAGAAAGACGGGAAAAAATTCTCAGGGAGATATCACCTCCCTTTGCAATGATGGCGATTTCTGGTCACCACGTTCCAAGCTGGATGCCATCACCGACATCGAACGAGGGATTCATACCTATTACGTTCCTTGGACGAGCGGGCGGACCGAGATACGGGTCGTACAGGGATCGAACGGGAAATACCTCCGCACGGATCGCGATCAGACCACCCGAAACAACCTGGACGATCTTCCGGATTGCTGATCCGAGTTCAGGCTTCGATAGGGCATTCTCGCCGAGCGCGGCAGGCAGGATCGATAGTGTCCGCCGCGCTCTCGACCTGAAACAGGTCTTCACCCCACCCGTCGCTTCAGCGGCGCGTCGAGGCCGCCGAGCCGGAACCAGTGGTAGCCGTAGCGCTCCATCATCAGGCAGTGCCAGCCATCGTCACCCGCCTCGCTGCGACGGCCAGTGAGGAGATCGACCAGGACACGGCCCTCCGGTCCCTCTACCTCCGGTGAGAGGGAGATTTCCATCGGCGTTCCGCTGAGGTTGTGGACACAGAGCACCGAGTTGCCCTCCCAGTCGTAACGGATCGCCAGGATCGCGGGTGAGGCCGTCTCGATCACTGCGAAATCGCCCCAGCCGATCTCCGGCACCTCCTTGCGGGTGCGGATGACGCTCTCCATCCAGTTGAGCAGCGAGCCGCGGTCATGGCGCTGGCTCGCCACGTTCACGTGGTCGAAGCCGTAGGCGCCGCTCCCGATCACCGGCAGGGTCGGGGTTTCGCTCTTGGTGAAGCCTCCTTGCGCCTCGGCATTCCACTGCATCGGGGTGCGGGCGCAGTCGCGTTCCTTGAGCGAGAGGTCGTCGCCCATGCCGATCTCGTCGCCGTAGCGCAGCACCGGCGTGCCCGGCAGGGTGAACATCAGGGAATAGGCGAGCTCGATGCGCTGCTGGTCGCCGCCCAGCATCGGGGCGAGACGGCGCCGAATTCCGCGGTCGTAGAGTTGCATCCCCTTCTCCGGCCCGAACGCGGCAAAGACCGCCTGCCGTTGGGTCTCGGTGAGGCGTCCGAGATCGAGTTCGTCGTGATTGCGCAGGAACACCGCCCATTGCGCCGAATCCGGTCGGTTCCAGGTCTTACGCATGGCCTTGGCGAGGGGACGGCCGTCGGCGGAAGCCAGCCCGTAGAAGAGAGCCTGGTTGACCTGGAAGTTGAACAGCATGTGGAGCCGGTCGGCATCGTCGCCGAAATAGTCGAGGTCCTTCTTCGGCAGGATGTTGGCCTCGCCGAGAATGATGGCGTCGCCCTGCCGCCATTGCAGGAACTCGCGAAAATCCCGCAGCATGTCGAATTGCTCTTCGGGCTCACCCGTGACCTCGGGTCCCTTCTTGGCAATGACGAAGGGCACCGCATCCATGCGGAAGCCCGAGACGCCGAGCTGGATCCAGAACCCCATGATCTTCTGGATTTCGGCCCGCACCGCCGGATGGGCGGTGTTGAGATCGGGTTGGAACGGCATGAAACGGTGGAAGTAATAGGCTCCCGCCTTGGCGTCGCGAGTCCAGGTCGTGGTCTGGACGCCGGGGAACACCATGCCCTCGTCCGCATGCGGCGGCCTGGATTTCGACCAGACGTACCAGTCGCGGTGAGGGGAATCCGGGTCCGATCGTGCCGACTGGAACCAGGGATGCTGGTCCGACGTGTGGTTGACCACCAGATCGATGAGGACGCGCAGGCCCCTCTGCTTGGCCGCGTGGGTAAAAGCGACGAAGTCGCCAAGCGAGCCGTAATCCGGGTCGACGCCATAGTAATCGGTGATGTCGTAGCCGCCGTCGCGCTTCGGCGAAGGCTGGAACGGCATCAGCCAGATCGCCGTGATGCCCATGCCCTGCAGGTAATCGAGCCGGCGCTCCAGTCCGACGAAGTCGCCGATGCCGTCGCCGTTGCCGTCGAGGAAGGACCGGACGGACAGGCAGTAGACGACCGCGTTCTTGTACCAAAGGTCCTTGATCATGCGACGCAGGTCTCCGGAGGGCCGCGCCGGCGGGCGCATCCGCCTGCAACGTCGCCGGGGACGGAAGCGTTGCGGGAGGCCGGTCCGGTGCCGGTCTCCTTAAATCAGCCGCCTTGTGCATCCCATCTTGGGCCGAGTGCGTTGCGGCTGCCGATCCGGTCGTCCGTGCCCTGTGACGCGTCCTGGATTTCGGTGCCCGCTCCTCGATGAACATCATCCTGATCAAGCTGTTCGCGACGGCGCTGACGCTCAGTCAGGTGACGACGCGGCCGGATGCCGTGAAGACGCAGTTCGATCCGGTGGCCGACAAGGCGCAGGTGGTGCAGATCCTGCGCGACGGCTGCGCCCATATGCGGAAAGCCTTCGACATCGAGGACATCAACCTCGACGAGCTGATCTCCACCGCGATGGAGGACCCCTCGGCCATCGCCGGTGCCTCCGCGCCGAAGCTCCTGCACGGGCTCGATATCGGCGAGCTCAACACGAGCTACCGGCAGTTCTGCAAGGGCGAGAACCCGGCGAACTCGCCCTTCGACGCGGGTGAAGTGATCGCCTTCTACAACAAGGCCGTGGCCGACCTGCCCTCGGCCCAGGACCTGAAGGACCGCAAGCTGCCCGGCGCCAGCCTGATCCTCGACGGGGCGGGCAAGCGCTATGCCGAGGCGTTCGAGGCCAATGGGCGCCGCCTCAGCGTGCCGATCTCCGACGTGCCGGTGATGGTGCAAAAGGCGTTCGTGGCCGCAGAGGACAAGCGCTTCGAGACCCACAAGGGCATCGACGAGCGCGGCGTCATCCGGGCCTTCATCGGCAATCTCGCCTCGCCGGGGCGGCCGGCCGGCGGCTCCACCATCACCCAGCAGGTGGTCAAGAACCTGTCGGTGGGTGACGACGTCACCTATGAGCGCAAGATCCGTGAGATGATCGTGGCCTCGCGCCTGGAGCGCATCCTCGGCAAACCGCAGATCCTCGAACTCTACCTCAACGGGATCTATCTCGGCCGCGGCTCCTACGGGATCGAGATGGCCGCGCGGAGCTATTTCGGGAAATCCGTGGGGCAGCTCACCGTGCCGGAGGCGGCGCTGCTGGGCGGCATGCCGAAGGGGCCGAACTTCTACAATCCGGACAAGTATCCCGACCGCGCCAAGGAGCGGCGCGCCTATGTGCTGGCGCGGATGAAGGACGAGGGCGTCATCACCGAGGCGCAGCTGACCGAGGCGGCCAATGCCCCCCTCGGATTGAAGCCGATCGAGACCACGCGGCGGGATTCGGGGTTCTACTTCGTCGATCACCTCACCCGCGAGGCGCGCACCTTCGCGGGCATCGACTCGCTCACCTCTGCCTCCCACGTGGTCCGCTCGACCATCAATGCCGGCCTCCAGACCGCCGTGGAATCCGCCCTGCAGGACGGGCTCGCCACTTACGAGCGCGCCACCGGGCGCCAGCGCTACGAGGGGCCGGAATTCAACCTCGCCGACAGCATCGCCAAGCTCGGCGGGGCGACGCCCGCCGTGGAAGGATCGGTCCAGTCGGTGCCGCTCGTCGTCGGCGGCGAGGCGAGGCCCAGATCGGCCGCGGACAAGCCTGCGGCGGTCAAGCCCGCGGCGGCCATCGGGCCGAAGCCCGTGCTGCAGAAACCCGTCTGGCAGCGCGCCCTGGAGAGCGCGCGGCCCGTGCTCTACGACGTGCATTGGCCGCTCGCCGTGGTGCTCGAATCCGGGCGCGGACCGGTGAAGGCGGGGCTCGCCGACGGGCGCATCGTCAGCCTCGATCCCGGCATCGCCAAGGGCCGTCTGCAGACATACGACGTGGTGCGGGTGAAGCTGCGCGACCCGAAGGCCCGGGTTCCCCGCGCGGAGCTGCGCGTGCGCCCCTCCGTCCAGGGCGCGGCCCTGGTGCTGGAGAACCGCACCGGGCGCATCCTCGCCATGGACGGGGGCTTCTCCTACCCGCTGAGCCAGCTCAACCGGGTGACGCAGACCGTGCGCCAGCCCGGCTCGACCCTGAAGCCGCTGACCTATCTCGCCGCGCTCAACGCCGGCCTGCAGCCCAACACCCTGGTGATGGATGCCAGCGTGACCCTGCCGCCCATCGGCGGTGTCGGCCAGTCCTGGAGCCCGAAGAACTACGATGGCGGCGGGTCGGGCGCGACGACCCTTCGGCGCGGGCTCGAATTCTCGAAGAACCTCGTCACCGCGCGCCTGCTCCAGGGCGGCATCGCCGATACGCCGCCCGCGAGCCTCACCCGCGTCTGCGACCTCGCACTCGAAGCGCAGCTCTATGCCGAATGCGAGCGCTATTATCCGTTCGTCCTCGGCTCGCAGCCGGTCCGCATGGTCGATCTCGCTGCCTTCTACGCGGCCGTGGCCAACGAGGGCGCGCGGCCGGCGCCCTACGCGCTGGAGGCGGTGGAGCGCGACGGCACGGTTTTGTACAAGCGCGAGCCGAAGGAGCCGGTGCGGATCGGCTCGGCCGACAGGGTGGCCTTCTATCAGCTGAAGACCATGCTTCAGGGGGTCACCAACCACGGCACCGCGGCGGCCCTCGCCCGCTTCTCAGGCTCCATTGCCGGCAAGACCGGCACGTCCGAGAACGAGAACGACGCCTGGTTCGCCGGTTTCACCAACGAGATCACCATCGTGGTCTGGGTCGGCTACGACAATGCCGACGGCACCCGCCGGACCCTGGGGCGCGGCCAGACCGGCGGGCATCTCGCGGTGCCGATCGCCGGCACCATCCTGCAGGCCGCCTGGGCCAACGGCGTGGCGCGCACTCCCCTCGCCCCGCCCTCCCCGCAGGCGAAACGTGACCTCGCCGACCTGCCCATCGACGCCCGCAGCGGTGAGCGTGTCGCGGGTGGCGGCTTCCTCGAGCATTTCCGGCTGAGCAACGGTCGCGTGGCCGACACGCAGTACCAGTTGCTGCCGCGCGAGGTGCAGACCGCCATGCGGCCGGATTCCGAGGACGGCGACACCGGCGGCCTCGACGACGGCGCCGACGTGGTGGGCGACCTGTACGGTAACCTCACCACCCGGCGCGGGGCCGAGCCGGACCCCCTCGACCCCTTCGGCGAGAGGCCGGCGCAGCCGCGCGGCCGCCGGGCGCAGGGGGATGGCTATGGCTACGAGGGGTCGCGGAGCCCGGCATGGCCCGGCACCCAGCGCTCGCCCTTCGGCGAGGACGAGCCGCCCCGCGCTCGCCGCCGCGATCCCGACTACCTGTTCGGCGACGACCCGCGCTACTGAAGGCGCGGATCCCCCCTTCATCAGCAATCGAGGCCCCGACGTGAAGACGCAGCTTCCGGCGACACGTGTCCTTGTCCAGATTCTCAGCTTCCTGCCCGTCCTGGCACTCGGCCTCCCCGCCTCCGCGCAGGAAGGGATGAAGGTCCAGGTCCCCGCCGACCGGATCAAGGAGGTTCCCGCCATCGAGCCGTCGGGCCTTGCCGCCCTCAAGCCGGGCACGATCCTGTTCACCGACCACCGGGACAATCCGGCGAACCCCGAGAGCGGCCTGACGCCCTATCTCGAATGGCGAAAGCTGCGCCCGGCCGAGCAGGCGGCCCTGGCGCCCTACCCCGCCTATGCCGAGCCCGATTACAGCGTGACGCTCAACGGCGTCTCGAAGCAGCGGCACGAGACCCTGAAGGTCTATGTGGCGCAGGGGCGGTTCGTGGTGGCCAAGCCCGCGGAGTCCATCGACCTGTCGGCCTTCGCCAATCTCGGCTTCGTGTCCAAGATGGACCCCGTCATCAAGCACAAGACCCTGAGCCCCACCGAGGTGACGCCGACCAAGGACCCGGCCGCCGCCTTCGCCCGCCGCCCGGACCGGGCCTGGTGCGAGGGCGCTGCCGCCTGCATCGAATCCCGCTACGACCTCGAGGGCAAGCTGCCGCTGGGCGTGAAGCTCGCCAACAAGCTGGAGGACGGCGCCTCGAAGAAGGTCGCCGAGTTCGTCTCGTTCCAGAGCGAGCTGCGGACCCTGCCGGCGGCCGAAGCGGCCTCGCTCGCGGCGCTCACGCGAGTCGACACGCCGGTGGCCGGCGGCCTCGAACAGACGATCTTCTGGGTCAACCAGATCCTGCGCTTCGGCAAGTTCCTCGCCGTGTTCCAGCCGATGCCGAACGATCCCGGCAAGACGGTGGTGACGACCTACATGGCGCTGGCGATCAAGGCCGATGTCCTCGACCGCAAGCAGGAATATGCCCGTGTGCCGGTTCTGAAGAACCTGCTTCCGGCCCAGGTGCTGATGGGCAATTCGTCCTTCAACACCGGCACGTCGATCAGTGCCGGCCTGCCGACCTATGCCCGCAACCGCATGATCGCCTTCGCGGACGCCCTGGCCAAGAACTGAGTGGCGAGTGTCGGAGCCTGTTCGACTGGATTTTTCGACGGATTTCCATTCCAGAATCGATCATCCAATCAGACCTCCTCATCCTGAGGTGCCCGCATCAGCGGGCCTCGAAGGAGGCCTCCAGTGCTCGCGTGATCCCTGGAGGGCTCCTTCGAGGCCGCTTCGCGGCGCCTCAGGATGAGGTAAGGCCTTGGACGAGCAACGCGAGCAGGCTCTCAGTTGCCGCGGCTGACGATGGAGGGCATCGACGGGGCGGTGTAGGCGCGGTTCACGTCGCGGCGGGTCTGCGTGCCGTTGGTGTCGTTGGAGCGGCGGAAATTCTCGGTGCTGAAACTGTCCGAGAAGCCGCTGCGGTCGGCGCTGTTGCAGGCCCCGAGGGCACAGAGCAGGCCGACGGCGAAGAGGACGGGGATGGGACGCATCGGAAGTTCCTGGGAGTCTGGTCCGGCTGGACCGATCGGGTCTTTCGTGGTGCCGGGTTGGCCCTCGCGTCAAGCACAAGGATAACGAACCGTCTCAGCTTACGGGCAGAGTGATGTTCTCGCGCCACGAAAACGCTCACTACGCTTGACGGCTTTCGGGCATGGGGGCCGCAATCACGCGGATTTAGCCTCCTTGGATCTGGTGCTCGGGCCGGCCTTGGGCGACACCTTGTCCAACATGAGCAACGTGGTCCCCTTCTCCCGCCCCCCCGCCGCCGCACCACAGATCTCCAATGTGGTCGCCGTCGCCGACGATCTGTTCGCCGCCCTGGAGCTGCTTCAGGGCGTCGCCCACCGTGCCGCCGCCATGGGCCGTCCCCGCAGGGAGATGGAGCTCACCGTCCGCAACCTGCGCGAAGCGGTCAGCGCCGTGGAACGGGCCCTCGACTGCATCGGCGAAGGCGACGAGGCCGGCCAGGGCTGAACCGACACCGCGCCCGAGCGTGATGCGCGCGGGCGCGGTCTTGCCTACGGCTACGGCATTCTACATTTTTCGCGGGAAGCGCCGTCCCGCCCTCCTCCTCCTTGTGGGGAGGAGTTGGAGGTGGGGGTGGTTGGGCGACCCTCAGCTTACGGAGGCTGGCGGAGCCACCCCCACTCCTAACCTCTCCCCACAAGGGGGAGAGGGACGCGCTATGTCTGTAAATGCAGATGTGTGAATCCAGTCGCTCGTGACAGGCGGAAGGCGCGCGGCATCCGCCGCGACGACAAGATTTTTCGCTACCTTCGTCAACTAGTGGACAGACGCCTTGGCGGTGATAAGCTAAGCGCGAGACAGAAGGTGAACACAGCGCATCAGATGCTCCCGTCGACAGAGTCCTTCATCGAAGGCAATCTCCTGCTGAAGGCGCTGTCCCGGGAGGATCGCGGGCTTCTCATGCCCTATTTCGAACCGACCGTCGTTCGGCGCGGGGAGGTTCTGTTCTCCGTCGGGTCCCGGGTCTCGTACATCTCCTTTCCCTGCGATCAGACGGTCATCAACCTGATCGTCTCCATGCGTGACGGCCGGAGCGCCGAGACGGCCACGATCGGCCGGGAGGGCGCCGTGGGCGGCGTCGTCAGTCACGGCAGCCTTCCGGCATTCAGCACGGCCCTGGTGCAGATCGGCGGGCCGGTCCTCAGGCTCGATGCCGCGAAATTGCAGGACGCCAAGCTTCGCTCGACCACGCTGCGCAACCTCTTCACCCGTTACGCCGATTGCCTCCTCGGCCAGGTGCTGCAATCCGTGGCGTGCAACGCCCTCCACCCGATCGAGGAGCGATGCCTGCGCTGGCTGCTGACGCTGCAGGACAGGATCGGCACCGAAACGCTTCCCGTGACCCACGAACTCCTGGCCAACATGCTGGGCGTGCAGCGGACCTACCTGACCCGGATCCTGCGCACCCTGCAGGTACAGGGGCTGATCGAGGTGGGGCGCGGCCGGATCACCATTCTCGACCGGGCCAAGATCCAGGAGGCGGCCTGCGAGTGCCATGGCGCCGTGGTGAGCCATTTCGAGACCGTGCTCGGGGCCGTCTACGATGCCGACGGGCGGATGCTCTTCGTCGATCCTCCGACGCAGCCGAGCCAGGACGATCCCGTCCCGGCAGCGGCTGTCTGAGGCGGCATCGCTCGATGTCCGCTCGGGGGGACGAGGCTTTCCGATCCCGGGCACAGGTGCCGGGACAAGTCTCCGATCCGAGTTCGATACGCTGTGGGTGGGGAGGATCTCGCGAAATCTCGTGGCGAGACTTGTTCGTTGCGAGGTCCGACTGCATTTCATGTGATGGCGATCGACGGAATCAGACCCGCATCCGATGACCACTGCGAATGTACCTCCACCCTTCCGAGGGAGTCGTCGCGATCTTCCTTCGCCGGTAAGGACCGCGGCCGGTGGTATGACCGACGGTGCCGTTGGCATCGGCGGTGGTGCCGCCTCCCTCGATCGGTGGTCGACCGACGAGCGCTATCGCCTCGTGGCCAGGGCGACCAACGATGTCGTCTGGGATTGGGACCTGCTGCGCGACGCCATCCTGTGGAACGAGGCGCTCGAGACGTCCTATGGCTGGCGGCCTGCCCATATCGGTCCCGGCTCCGACTGGTGGCTCGGCAACATCCATCCCGATGACCGCGCCATCGTCTCCGCCGGGCTGAATGCCTTTCTCGACGGAGGCTCGGACAGGTGGAGCTGCCAGTACCGTTTCCTCAAGGGAGACGGGGCCTATGCCGACGTGCTGGACCGCGGATATCTCGTCCGCGATGCTTTGGGCGCGCCGGTGCGGATGGTCGGCGCGATGCTCGACGTCACCGTCAGAAGCAAGTTGGAGGCTCAGTTCCGCGCGGTCTTCGAGGGTGCCAATATCGGGATCGTCCAGTTCGATCCCCGCAGCGTCCTGGCGCTCAGGGTCAACGCCAAGCTCTGCGAGATCTGGGGTGCGCCGGAATCCGAGATCGTCGGTCGCTCCCTCGCCCAATGGACCCCCGCCGAGGATGCGGATGCGCGCGACGACCTGCATCGCCGCCTCGCCACCGGCGAGACCCTTCAGGACCGGTTCGAGAAGCGCTACCGGAGACGCGACGGCCGGATCATTTGGGCGAGGGTGAACCTCGTCTCCCAGACCCTGGGTGACGCCGTTCACGCCATGGCGATGATCGAGGACATCACCGAGGAGAAACGCGCGGATGCCCGTCGCGAGGCGCTGATCAGCCTGGGCGACCGCCTGCGTGAATTGCGCTCGAACGCCGATGTCGTGGCCATGACGGCGGAGATCCTGGGCCGCGCCCTCGGGGCGACGCGGGCCGGCTACGGCATGGTCGACCTTCCGGCGGGGCTGGTGACGGTGGCGCATTCCTGGTCCTCGGACGGACAGACTTTTCCGAGCCGGACCCTGCGGCTCGAGGAATTTCCCGCCAGTATCGCCGGCCTGCGGCGCGGCGAGATCCTCGCGGTGGACGATCTCGCGACCTCCCCCGACCTCGATAGCGATGCGGAACTCTACATCGCGGAGGGTGTGCAGGCGGTGATCTCCGTCCCCCTGCTCCAGCGCGGTCGCCTCGTCGGCGTGCTCTATGCGACGGAGGCCTCGCCACGCTCCTGGACGCCGCACGAGATCGCCTTCGTCCGCGAGGTGGCGGAACGGGCCTGGAGCAGCCTGATCCGGATCGAGGCGGACGAGCAGCAGCGGATTCTCAACCGCGAACTCAGCCACCGCATGAAGAACACCCTCGCGATGGTTCAGGCGATCGCCTCGCAGAGTCTGCGCAACGTCACCGATGTGGAAGCGGCCAAGCATGCCTTGGCCGCGCGCCTGATCGCCCTCGGGAATGCCCACGACATCCTGCTGACCGGAGAGCGCGAGAGCGCCGCCATCTCGACGATCCTGCAGAGCGCCCTGTCCCTTCACGACGACCAGCAGCCGGGGCGGTTCGATCTGTCGGGGCCCGAGATCGTCATCGGCTCCAAGGCGGCCCTGTCGCTCGCCCTGATGATGCACGAACTCGCCACCAATGCCGCCAAATACGGCGCCCTTTCCAGGCCGGACGGCCGCGTCGTCGTGGAATGGCGGGTGGTCGCGGTGGGAGACGACGACACGATCCACCTCGTCTGGTCCGAGCATGGCGGGCCACCCGTGAGCCCCCCGACGCGGAAGGGCTTCGGCTCACGGCTCATCGAACGCGGGCTCGCCGGCGCCGTCGGCGGCGAGGTCTCCCTCGCCTACGAGCCCGATGGGCTGATCTGCCGGGTCGTCGCGCCCCTCGGCGGGTTTCAGACGAGCGTCTAGGGCGTTCTGCGCCGAAGTGGTTGCCGGTTCGGCGAGCAGGAGCGCGACAAACGAAGGCCTGGAAATGCGTGCCGACCCACCGCGGTCGGGTGCCGCTCCAGCAGAGGAGCGTGTCCCACTTCCATGGTGCGTTCGGTCGCGAGAGCTTGGCGAGCGTCCGCCCGAGCGCAGAATTCAGCGCCGATATTGTAGCTGTACGCTTTTTGTTCTAGCTGGGTGGCGGATATGCGTGGCGTGCGTCTTGCCCGCCCGGCCCGTGCGCCCGACATGGCGACCGGTGGCGGGACCGTTGTCTTCGACCTCGCCGCATGACGTCCCGGAGACGATCCCCGCGCGTCGTCGCCGATCCTCCTTTCCGCCAAGTCCTGCCGCCGAAGAGACCCAATGGCCAAAGCAAAAGCCGCCGCCAAGACACCACGGGGCCTGAAGAGCCAAGCGGCGCAGGCACAGGAAGAGAGCGTCGAGGCGCGGATCGAGAAGCTGTTCGAGGGAAGTCCCGACCGTCGCGTCATCGCCGTGCGCGGCGCGCGCGAGCACAACCTCAAGAACATCGATCTCACGATTCCGCGCGACAAGCTCGTGGTCTTCACCGGCCTCTCGGGGTCCGGCAAGTCGTCGCTCGCCTTCGATACGATCTATGCGGAAGGCCAGCGCCGCTACGTCGAATCGCTCTCGGCCTATGCCCGTCAGTTCCTCGAGATGATGTCGAAACCCGATGTCGATCAGATCGACGGGCTCTCGCCGGCCATCTCCATCGAGCAGAAGACGACGTCGAAGAACCCGCGCTCCACTGTGGGGACCGTCACCGAGATCTACGATTACATGCGCCTGCTCTGGGCGCGGGTCGGCATCCCCTACTCGCCCGCCACCGGCCTGCCGATCGAGAGCCAGACCGTGAGCCAGATGGTCGACCGGGTACTGGCCCTGCCGGAGAAGAGCCGGCTCTATCTCCTCGCCCCCGTGGTTCGGGGCCGGAAGGGCGAGTACCGCAAGGAGATCGCCGAGTTCCAGAAGAAGGGCTTCCAGCGTCTTCGCATCGACGGCGAATACTACCCGATCGACGATGCGCCGAAGCTCGACAAGAAGCTCAAGCACGATATCGACGTGGTGGTGGACCGGCTCGTGGTCCGCGCCGACATTGCCGCGCGTCTCGCCGATTCGTTCGAGACCGCCCTGGAACTGGCCGACGGCATCGCGCTGATCGAATTCGCCGATCCGGCCGAGGGCGAGACCATCACCTTCTCGTCGCGTTTCGCCTGCCCGGTCTCGGGGTTCACGATCGCCGAGATCGAGCCGCGCCTGTTCTCGTTCAATAACCCGTTCGGCGCCTGCCCGACCTGCGGCGGCATCGGCCACGAGATGCGGATCGACCCCGAACTGGTCATCTCCGACGTCAAGCTCAGCCTCAAGCGCGGGGCCGTCGGCCCCTGGGCGAAATCGACCTCGCCCTATTACGGACAGACCCTGGACGCCCTGGCGGGGCATTACGGTTTCAAGACCACGTCGCCCTGGTCGGACCTGCCGGAGACGGCGCACAAGGTCATCCTCTACGGCTCCGGCCGCGAGTCGATCCGCTTTGCCTATAACGACGGCATGCGCGCCTACGAGGTGAACAAGCCGTTCGAGGGCGTCATCCCGAACCTGGAGCGGCGCTACAAGGAGACCGAGAGCGACGCCTCGCGCGAGGACATCGCCCGTTTCATGAGCGAGACCCCTTGCGCCTCCTGCGGCGGCAAGCGCCTCAAGATCGAGGCTTTGGCGGTGAAGGTCGCCATGCAGGATATCGGCGACGTCACTGCGCTCTCCGTACGCGAGGCGCATCGCTGGTTCTCCGAACTATCGGAGAAGCTGACGCCGAAGCAGAACGAGATCGCCTTCCGCATCCTGAAGGAGATCCGCGACCGTCTGACCTTCCTGGTCGATGTCGGCCTCGACTACCTCACCCTGGCGCGCGGCTCGGGCTCGCTCTCGGGTGGCGAGAGCCAGCGCATCCGCCTCGCCTCGCAGATCGGCTCCGGCCTCACGGGGGTGCTCTACGTCCTCGACGAACCGTCCATCGGCCTGCACCAGCGCGATAACGAGCGCTTGCTCGGCACGTTGAAGCGCCTGCGCGACCTCGGCAATTCCGTCATCGTCGTCGAGCACGACGAGGATGCGATCCTCCAGGCCGATTACGTCGTCGATGTCGGCCCCGGTGCCGGGATCCATGGCGGGCAGATCATCGCCCAGGGCACCCCCGAGGAGGTGCTGAAGAACCCCGCCTCGCTCACCGCCAAGTACCTGACGGGCGAGATGAGCGTGCGGGTGCCCACAGCCCGGCGCAAGACGAAGAAGGGCAAGCTCACCCTCGTCGGCGCGCGGGGCAACAACCTGAAGGATGTGAGCGTCGAGATCCCGCTCGGGACCTTCACCTGCGTCTCGGGCGTCTCGGGCGGCGGCAAGTCCACCCTCATCATCGACACGCTCTACAAGGCGGTGGCCAAATCCCTCAACGGCGCGATGGAGCACCCGGCCCCGTTCGAGCGTCTCGACGGGCTGGAGAATCTCGACAAGGTCATCGACATCGACCAATCGCCCATCGGGCGCACGCCGCGCTCCAACCCGGCGACCTATACCGGCGCCTTCACCCCGATCCGCGACTGGTTCGCGGGCCTGCCGGAGGCGAAGGCGCGCGGCTACCAGGCCGGCCGCTTCTCCTTCAACGTGAAGGGCGGGCGCTGCGAGGCCTGCTCGGGCGATGGCGTCATCAAGATCGAGATGCACTTCCTGCCGGACGTCTACGTCACCTGCGACGTGTGCAAGGGCCGCCGCTACGACCGCGAGACCCTGGAGGTGAAGTACCGCAACCATTCCATCGCAGATGTCCTCGACATGACCGTCGAGGAGGCGGCCGACCTGTTCAAGGCCGTACCGACGATCCGCGAGAAGATGGAGACCCTGGCGCGGGTCGGCCTCGGCTACGTCAAGGTCGGCCAGCAGGCGACAACCCTGTCGGGCGGCGAGGCGCAGCGGGTGAAGCTATCGAAGGAGCTCTCCAAACGGGCCACCGGCCGCACCCTCTACATCCTCGACGAGCCGACCACGGGCCTTCACTTCCACGATGTCGCCAAGCTCATGGAGGTGCTCCACGAACTCGTGGACCAGGGCAACACCGTCGTGGTGATCGAGCACAACCTCGAAGTCATCAAGACCGCCGACTGGGTCATCGACATGGGTCCCGAGGGTGGCGATGGCGGCGGCATCGTCGTGGCCGAAGGGACGCCGGAGCAGATCGCCAAATCGAAGGCGAGCCATACCGGTCGGTTCCTGCGCGACGTGCTGGCCCGCCGGCCGCTCGCCGAGGCGACCGCCAGCGTGGTTGCGAAGGGCCGTAGCGCGGCGGAATAGGCAGGCTTCACGCGCCGGCCGAGCGTGATTCGTCCGGCGCGGGGAACCGGGGCTCTGTTGCGGCGCACAGGCTGCCTGCGATCAGGAATTGCGATGCGCAAACCGCCTCCCGCGTTTGCGCAATCGTCCCGTTGATACAGTCGCTCGCAACAGCTTGATGGCCCAGCGTTATTTTGCCAATGCGTTGCTCAATGCGACGCCATGCCCAAGGCAATTCTGCCGAGAAAGTTAACAAAACCTTGCGCTGCAGCGCGCCCAAATTGCGGCTTTTCCGCAACGGTGGATTTGGAACTGCCTCGATCCGAAGCATTGGACTGTCATTCCGATCCGACCTGTAGAATAGTTCTCAGCGTTGAGACACGAATTCGGGCCGCAAGGGGGGCCCTACGCACAAAAAGCCAGGAAGCCGCAAGAATGCGGCGCTCGGCAAGATGGTGCGTAGGTCTGCGCGGCGAGTGCCTGAAATCCTTGGGAAGGACTAGAAAATGACGAAGAACTGGCTCGCCACCGGCGCACTCGCGCTGACCATGGGCATGACCGCCTCGGCTTCCTACGCACAGACCACGACGATCCCCGGCGAGCAGGTCGGCCTCGCCACCGGCGCGCCGCTTCCCGAGGGCATCTACGCCCTGAACACCTTCGTCTACCAGTCGCGTGACAACTCGGCTCTGGACGTCGGGATCAACATCCCCGTGCTGGTCTGGTCGACCCCGCTGGTTCCGCTCGGCGGCCGCATCGAGCTCCTCGTCGCTCCCCCGACCGTGTTCGCCTTCGGCAACCGTGGCGGCTCGACCGGCCTGCGCGATCTCTCGATCAACGTCGGCACCTTCGTCGGCGGCATCTGGGCCTTCGATCTCGGCAACAACTTCGGCGTCAGCTTGCTCGGCGGTGTCTACCTGAACGAGCTCAACGGCGACCGCGGCGTTCTCGTCCAGAACAATGGTGTCGTTGCCTCCACGGCAGTGCTGCCCCAGCTCTCGTCGAACACCTACCGCTTCGGTGTCGCCGGCAGCTACACCGGCGATGGCTACAACCTGACCGCCAACCTGACCGCCAACATCTACGACTCGCCGTCCTCCTTCGGCGGTGGCCGTGACCCCAACCGGGCTGGCTTCTCTACCGTTTACTCCCTCTCCGACTCCCTCAACCTCGACCTGACCGCGACCAAGAAGTTCGGCAAGTTCGAGATCGGCGCCATCGCCTACGGCACCGTCAACTTCGACACCGGCGCCAAGGCTGGCGGCATCATCAACGCCGCCCTGAACGATCGTGGCCGGTTCCTGATGGGTGGCCTCGTCGGCTACGACTTCGGCTTCGCCACCGCGCAGGTCTACGTCGCCCGCACCGTTGCGACCACCAGCTTCGACAGCACCGAGATCTCCGGCCGCCTGATCGTGCCGCTGTACTCGCCGACCCCGGTCGCCGCTGCTCCGGCCCCGATCATCCGCAAGTACTGATCTCGTACTCAGTGGCGAGGTTTATCCTCGTCGCCGTGCAGATCACGAAAGCCCGTCCGACCTCCTGGTCGGGCGGGCTTTTGCTTTGGAGCAGGTGCTCGCTTCCCGCCGTATCTAACACGACCACGACTTTCTGCAGCTTTCCCGAAACTTTCCTCTTCCGGGCTCCGTAACGAGCGATGACCCCCTCCGAAGGGGCATGACTCAAGAGGAACGCTCCATGACCAACGCCCGTCGCCCCGTGGCCTCCACCTTCGCCGCCGTCGCCCTCGCCTTCACCATGGGCGCCGCGTTCCCGGTGGCCGCCCTCGCCAAGAACCCGATGGTCGGCGGCGCTCCGATGTATGCGTCGAAGACCATCGTCGAGAACGCGGTGAACTCGAAGGATCACACCACCCTCGTCGCCGCCGTGAAGGCTGCCGGCCTCGTCGAGACCCTCTCGGGTCCTGGCCCCTTCACCGTCTTCGCGCCCACCGATGCCGCCTTCGCCAAGCTGCCGGCCGGCACCGTCGAGACCCTGGTGAAGCCCGAGAACAAGGCGACGCTGACCGCGATCCTGACCTACCACGTCGTGCCCGGCACCCTGACCGCCAAGGACCTCATGAAGATCGCCAAGGATGGCGGCGGCGAGGGCCAGATCAAGACCGTACAGGGCGCGCCGCTCGTGGTTCAGACCAAGGGCAAGGCTGTGTTTCTCACGGATGCGAAGGGCAACACCGCCAAGGTGACCATCGCCAACGTGATGCAGTCGAACGGCGTGATTCACGTCATCAACAGCGTGCTGCAGCCGTAAGACGTTTCTTCAGACCCGAAACCGACTCCCTCCCCCGGCTCGATGAGAGCCGGGGTTTTTTTATCGAGTCCGCTCGCGCTGGAGCGTCCCGATCGGGACGCGAGTACTGAATGACCGGCTACTCTGCCCGGCTCAGCTTGCGTGCACTGGCGAAGCGGTTGAGGAAGCGCGGCTCTTTCTCGGGTGCCACGCGGATGGCCAAGTGGATCGTGCCCGCCTCCTCGGCGCGCCGGTCGAGGACCTCGGCATTCTCGTACAGCCAATTGAGCGCTGCCCCATCCTCCGGCGCCAGGGTCACGGCGAAGGTGGAACGACGCTTGGCGATCCGCGCCTCGATCCGGCCGGACAGGGCCGCCAGACCCTCGCCGGTGAGGGCCGAGACCAGGATCGGCACGTCGCTGTCCCGGTCGTTGCGCCCCTGGGCGCTGAGGTTGAGGAGGCGTGTCCGCTCCGAATCGTCGAGCAGGTCGGCCTTGTTCCAGACCTCGATGATTCGCTCGGCCGTCGTCTCGATCCCGAGTTCCCGCAGGACATCGCCGACATCCTCCGCCTGCGCTTCCGAATCGACGTGGCTGACATCGCGGACATGCAGCAGGATATCCGCTTCGATCACGTCCTCCAGCGTGGCGCGGAAGGCGGCGATGAGGGCGGTGGGCAGTTCCGAGATGAAGCCCACCGTGTCCGAGAGGATCACCGTCTCGCCATGCGGCAGCTTCGTCGCGCGCGCGGTCGGGTCGAGGGTGGCGAACAGCATGTCCTTGGCCATCACTTCGGCCTTGGTCAGCGCATTGAACAGGGTCGACTTGCCGGCATTGGTGTAGCCGACGAGGGCGACGATCGGGTACGGCACCCGCGCGCGGCTCTCCCGGTGGAGACCGCGCGTGCGCGTGACGCTGTCGAGCTCGCGCTCGATCTTCGTCATCCGCTCCTGGATCATCCGGCGATCGGCCTCGATCTGCGTCTCGCCGGGGCCGCCGAGGAAGCCGAAGCCGCCGCGCTGCCGTTCCAAGTGGGTCCAGGACCGTACGAGCCGGCTCCGCTGATAGGCCAAGTGGGCATGCTCGACCTGTAGCGTGCCCTCGCGGGTCGAGGCACGACGGCCGAAGATTTCGAGGATCAGGCCGGTGCGGTCGATGACCTTGCAGCCGAACGCCTTTTCCAGGTTGCGCTGCTGCACCGGCGAGAGTGCGCAATCCATCACGACGAGCCCGATCTCCTCGGCTTTGATCCGCCCGGCCAGTTCCTCGACGCGGCCCTTGCCGAGATAGGTCGAGGGGCGGATGCGGGAGACGGGCGCGATGATCGCTTCGGTGACGTCCAGCTCGATGGCCACGGCGAGACCCGCCGCCTCGTCGATCCGCGCCTCGCTGGAACGCATCGGCTCCTGCGTCTGGCTGCCGTTCCTCAAGAGAGAAGTACGGGTGAGATACGGCCCTACGACGAGCGTATGGGTTGCCGCCGCGATGTCTCCCTCGGGGGCGGCCATCGCCTGCAGCCGTGCCTCTCCGGGAAGCATAGGTTCGCTCATGAAGTTCCCTTGCCCATCGGGCTTAGAGCGCTCTCCGCCGACGGGGATGCCGGGTCGGCGAAAAAAGCGCGGATCTCGTGTCTCTCACAAAACTCCCGCTGCGCCATCCTGCTCGGAGGAGAAGCACTCACTCGTCGCGAGTGTCATGAGATCTACTCATATGGGGGAGCCGAGGCTCCATTGACAGTGTCCGGGCGGGGCGCAGGAATGCCGGCTCGTCGCCCACGGAACCTCAAGGGCGGCGCCATCCGATCCGTGGGCAAATATCAATGTAGGGGCATGTATAAGGACCGCATTAATCGGATCGTAAGGGCTAACGCGGCTTATCGACCGGCCTGAGGCAGGCCTGTCAATATTACCGAAGGTTAGCATATGAAAACTATTTCTCTTTTGGCGGCCGTAGCGTTGTCGATCCTCGGCACCGCAGCGCAGGCCCAGCCTGTTCCGGATGCGAAGTCCGATACCAAGATCGCCATGCCGGCCGCGAACTGGCTGTTCGTCCAGACCGCCGATTCCGTGACGTTCGAGGGCAACACCCTGACGCTCAAGGGTGTTGCGCCGCAGACCCTGATGTTCACCGACCGGCCCGAGCGCATGACCGGCGACGCGGCCACGGCGAAGTTCGTCGACTATTGGACCTCCGGAAAGAGCGACTTCCAGAAGGACCCGCCGAACGCGACATTGTCGGTGGATGTCAACGGCGAGGCACAGCTCTCCGTCGTCTAACTCACCGATCCGAAGCTCAACGGCGACACCCTCACCTACACCGTCAAGGTTCTCGGCGATAAGCCGCCCGTTTCGGGCAAGAGCGCGAGCCTCTTCATCGATTGGTGGTACGGACCCGGCTGGGGCCCGCGTCATTTCTGGCATCCCGGCCCATGGGGCGCCTATGGCGGCGGCGCCTGCTGGCGCGGTCCGTATGGCGGCCTGCATTGTCGTCCGGCATGGGGCTGGTAAGCCCGTCTTGCGCCTGATCCCGTCGTGAGATGCGAGCCCGGTTCGACGAAGGTCGAGCCGGGCTTTTCCGCCTCACCGCACGGGAAGGTCAGGCTTTCTCGGGCGCCGTCTCGTCCGGCTCGAACAACTGAACCGGGTGGCCGGGCATGATCGTCGAGATCGCATGCTTGTAGACGAGCTGCGAATGACCGTCCCGGCGCAGGAGGACGCAGAAGTTGTCGAACCAGGTCACGACGCCCTGGAGCTTGACGCCGTTGACGAGGAAGATCGTGAGCGGGATCTTGTTCTTGCGGACATGATTGAGAAACGTGTCCTGCAGGTTCTGAGCGCGTTCGCCCGCCATTTTTTATTAATCCTTCTTATAAACCTGCCGCCCGCCGTGACTGGCGGGTTCTTGTTGGTTTGAATGCGTAGCAGACCGGTGAAAACAGACAACCTCGACTATTACACGTTCATTGTCACGCACATGCAAGGGGCACGTACATGTAAGGTGAAGGTCGCCCGGGCCCTCAGGGGCCGATGCCGAGCGACTTCAGCTTGCGGTGCAGGGCCGAGCGTTCCATCCCGATGAACTCGGCGGTCCGCGATATGTTTCCGGAGAATCGCGCGATCTGCGCGATCAGATATTCGCGCTCGAAGATCTCGCGCGCCTCGCGCAAGGCGAGGCTCATCAGCTTCTCGCCGCCCGCCCCGTTCGGCGTCGTCGGCACCAGGGCGCCGATCTCGGTGGGAAGCATCTCGGAGGTCACCTCCTGCTCCGGGTCGGTATGGGTGAGGATCATCAGCCGTTCGACGTTGTTGCGCAGCTGACGGATGTTGCCGGGCCAATCGTGCGATTGCAGCACCGCCATGGCGTCCTCGGCGATGCGCCGGCGGGCGAGCCCCGTGGCGGTCGAGATCTGCTCCATGAAGAAGTTGATGAGCTCCGGCACGTCCTCGCGCCGCTCGGACAGGGACGGCACCCGGATCGGCACCACGGAAAGGCGGTGGAACAGGTCTTCGCGGAAGCGGCCCGCGGCGATCTCCTCGGCGAGATCGCGCGAGGAGGAGGAGATGATGCGCACGTCCACATGGACGCGGGTGGTGCCGCCGACGCGCTGGAAGTTCTGGTCCACCAGAACTCGCAGGATGCGGTTCTGGGTCTCGCGCGGCATGTCGGCGATCTCGTCGATATAGAGGGAGCCGCCATGGGCCTCCTCCAGGGCGCCCACCCGGCGGGCGCGGCCCTCACCGGCCTCGACGCCGAACAGCTCGGCCTCCATGGTCTCGGGGGTGATCATCGCCGCGTTGATGACGACGAACGGACCGCTCGCGCGGGTCGACGAGGCGTGCAGCGTCCGCGCCGAGAGCTCCTTGCCCGAACCCGGCGCGCCCAGAATCATCACGCGTGCATTGGTGGGGGCCACCCGCTCCACGGTCTGGCGCAGCTGGTTCACCGCCACGGACCCGCCGACGAGCCGGCTCGCCTGGCCAGAGCGCGCCTTGAGGTCACGCACCTCGCGCTTGAGGCGGGAGGCTTCGAGGGCACGCTCGGCGACCAGGACCAGACGATCGGCCTTGAACGGCTTCTCGATGAAGTCGTAGGCGCCCGCCTTGATGGCGGCCACCGCCGTCTCGATGTTGCCGTGGCCCGAAATCATCACCACGGGCAGGTCGGGATGCCCGAGCTTGATCTGGTCGAGCACCTGCAGCCCGTCGAGGCGCGAACCCTGCAGCCAGATGTCGAGGAAGACGAGGTGAGGGCGACGCGACTCGATGGCGGCGAGCGCCTCGTCGGAGCCTCCGGCCGTGCGGGTCCGGTGGCCTTCGTCGTCGAGAATGCCGGCGACGAGGTCGCGGATGTCGGCCTCATCGTCGACGATCAGAATATCGGCGCTCATGACGTCATCTCCGCGATTGGGGGTGCCGTCTGTGCGGCAACCTTCTCAGCCTGCGCGGAAGGTGTCCCCTCCGGCTTCTTTTCCTGGGTATCGAGCGGCACGCGCATCCGCACGCGACCGCCCCTGCCCTCTGGATTGTCGTTCAGTTCGATGCCACCGCCATGCTCTTCGAGCACCTTGCTGACGATCGCGAGCCCGAGCCCGGTGCCGCCCTCGCGGGTGGTCATATAGGGCTCGAGCAGCCGCTGGCGCCCCTCGACGGGGAAGCCTTTGCCGTTGTCGGTGATCTCGATCACCGCGAACCCCTCCTCGACGAGGAGGCGCAGATCGACCCGGCCCTTGCCCAGTTCGGCCTCGGGCACGGCGGAAACGGCCTCGACCGCGTTCTTGAGAATGTTGGTGATCGCCTGCGACAGGAGCCTGATGTCGAAGGCGGCATGCAGGCGGTCCTGCCCGGCTTCGGTGAAGCCGAACTCCATGTCGGGATGCGCCACCCGCATCATGAACAGGTTCTGTTTGGCGATCTCGCTGAGGTCGTTCCGGGCGATGGCGGGTTTCGGCATCCGCGCGAAGGACGAGAACTCGTCCACCATGCGCTTGATCTCGTCCACCTGGCGGATGATCGTCGCCGTGCACTGGTCGAACACGTCTTTGTCCGCGACGATGACCTTGCCGTATTTGCGCCGGATGCGCTCGGCCGAGAGCTGGATCGGGGTCAGCGGGTTCTTGATCTCGTGGGCGATGCGGCGGGCGACATCCGCCCAGGCGGAGGTGCGCTGGGCCGTGACGAGGTCGGTGATGTCGTCCAGCGTCACCACGAAGCCGCGGGCGCCGCCCTGGGCCTGCTCGCTGGTGACGCGCACGGTGACCGTGCGCTCGCGCCCGTCGCGGGTCAGCTGGATCTGCTGCTGGAGGGCGCGCAGGCGGCCCTCCCCTCCCTCGGGAAGGATGGCCTGAAGCTCGGGCACCGCCTGGACCAGCGGCTTGCCGATGATCGCGTCCGCCTTGAGCCCGAGCGTGCGCTCGATGGAGGGGTTGGCGATGGTGACGAGGCCGGCCGCGTCGACGCCGATGACGCCGGGCGAGACGCCGGCAAGCACCGCTTCGGTGAACCGGCGGCGGCGGTCGATAAGTTCGCTCGCGGCCGTCAGCCCATCGTGCTGGCGCCGCAGCTCCTGGGTCATCTTGTTGAAGCTCTCGCCGAGATGGGCGAGGTCGCCGTCGCTCTTCCGGGCCGGGACCTGGGCGTAGAAATTGCCCGAAGCGACCTGGTCGGCCGCGTTGATCAGCCGGCGGATCGGCGCCACGAACCGGTTGGCGAAGTTGAGGCCGAACCAGACCGCCGACAGCAGGGCGATCAGTGCGATCAGCACGAAGATCGAGGCGAAGCTGATCTGGATCGAGCGCTTCAGGGAATCGTAGGTCAGATACTCGGCCGCCGCCGCCCGCGAGACGCCGGGGAAGTCGACGGCGAGCTGGCTCACCTCGCGCTGCACTAGCAGCACGGCCCCGTCATAGGCGGGCATCTGCAGCAGGGCGGCGAAGATCCGACCCTCGCTCGGCCGCAGGCAGATCGTCTCGTTCGACTTGGCCGCCTCCTCGAAGGCCGCGGCGGAGGGGAGCCGGCGTTCCTTCAGGATGTCGATCTTGGCCCGGGCGACGACCTCGTTCGGCCCCCGCATGATCTCGGCGACCGGCAGCCCGAGCGCCGTCGCCCGTGTGGTCAGGAAGTTCTCGAACCATTGCCGGTTCACGTCGAAATTCGGCCGCGCCCGCGTGAGGTCGTCGTTGAGGATGCGGATCTCGCGGGCGAGCGACTGGCACTGGTTCTCCTGGTAGGCGTCGGCCACCTCGACGGATTTCAGCACCACGTCGCGGACGCGGTCGGTGAAGCCCAGCGACAATCCGCGATCGATCGTCACCGCCGCCACGACGGCCAGGAGCACCGTGGGCAGGATCGCGATGAGGCTGAACAGCCCGACGATGCGGGTATGCAGGCGTGCCACGGCCGCATTGGCCCGGCGCGCATGCAGGAAGACCCGCGCCTCCCAGCCGATGACGACGAACAGGCTGAGGACGAGGAAGACGTTGATGCCCAGCAGCGTCAGGCCGATCGTCGGCGTCGGCGTGACCCGGATGACCCCGGCGAGGATCAGGAAGGTCGCGATGGCCGAGACCAGGGCGGTGCTGACGACGAGCGCACCGACCCAGCCGGGCCCGCGCGGCGGCGCCCGTCTGTTATGCGGTTCGGGCTCGCCCTGCGGGGAGACGTCGTCTCCCGAGGCGGCCGATTGTCTGGAACGTCGAAGCCACGCCATGGCTGATGCGTCGCCACAACAGTGTGGCGAAATTAATACGAATCGGGCAGGCGTATCGGCGGAAAACGTTCATGCAGCGCGGCCTCACACGACGCTTCGAGCGGTGAAACCGATGCTGCCGCAGCAGGCTGCGTCCGGTTCTTGCCAGGGACAGGTCACTGTCGACCGAGCGTAAAAATACATTATCCTCACGCCTTTCCTCACACCGAGTTCACGATGCCCGAGACGCCCGTCTATTCCTCCGCCGCCGTTGCCGCGCCTCACCACCTGGCCGCCACCGCCGGACAGACCGTTCTGGCGCAAGGCGGCAACGCCATCGAGGCGATGGCGGCGATGGCGGCGACCATCGCCGTGGTCTATCCGCATATGAACGGCATCGGAGGCGACGGGTTCTGGCTGGTTCGCGAACCGGGCGGCCGGGTGCGTGGCATCGAGGCCTGCGGTCCTGCCGGGTCTCTCGCCACGGTCGCTCGCTATCGCAGCCAGGGCCATGAGACGATCCCCTCGCGCGGGCCGGATGCGGCCCTGACCGTGGCCGGCGCCATCGGCGGCTGGCGTCTGGCCCTCGACCTCGCCAAGGCGCTGGGCGGCCGGCTCCCCCTCGAGACCTTGCTGGCCGATGCGATCCGACACGCGCGCCAGGGCTGCGCGGTGTCGCCCTCCGAGGCGCGCTACGTGCCGAAGGAGATCGACACGCTGCACGACCAGCCGGGTTTCGCGCAGACCTTCCTCGACGGGGGCAAGCCCTTCGCCGCCGGCGTGACCCGGCGCCTGCCGGCCCTCGCCGATACGCTCGAACAATTAGCCCATGCGGGGCTCGACGATTTCTACCGGGGCGACCTCGGCCGCGAGATCGCCGCCGATCTCGACCGCCTCGGTTCGCCGGTGACGCGGGCCGATCTCGAAGCCTATGCGCCGCGAGAGCGGGCGGCCCTGTCGCTGCGCCGTCGCGACGCGGTGCTTTACAACTTCCCGCCGCCCACCCAGGGCCTCGCCGCGCTCATCATCCTCGGCATCTTCGACCGGCTGAAGATTTCGCGGCCCGAGAGCACGGCGCAGTATCACGGTTTGATCGAGGCGACGAAGCGCGCCTTCGCCATCCGCGACCGCACGGTCACCGATTACGACCGGCTGAGCGTCGATCCGGCGAGCTTCCTCACCCCGGAACGCCTCGACCGCGAGGCGGCTCAGATCGACATGCGCCGCGCCGCCTCCGTGCCCCTCCGGGGACCGGGCGACGGCGACACGGTCTGGATGGGCGCCATCGACAAGGACGGTCTGGCCGTCTCCTACATCCAGTCGATCTACTGGGAATACGGTTCGGGGATCGTCCTGCCGAAGACCGGCATCCATTGGCAGAACCGCGGCACCTCGTTCTCCCTGGACAAGGGCGCGGTGAACCCCCTGGAGCCGGGGCGCCGGCCGTTCCATACCCTGATCCCCGGACTGGCCGCCTTCGACGACGGGCGCGTGATGTCCTACGGCAGCATGGGCGGCGACGGGCAACCGCAATTCCAGGCCCAGATTTTTTCGCGGTATGCCGACTATGGCATGAGCCCGGCCGAGGCCGTCGACGCGCCGCGGCTGCTCTACGGGCGCACATGGGGTGCCGAATCGTTGAGCGTGAAGGTGGAGGACCGGTTCGATCCGGCCTGCATCGCCGAGCTGCGCTCGATGGGCCACGAGATCGAGGAACTCGGCGGTTCCTACATCGATTCCCTCGGCCATGCCGGCATGCTGGTCCGCCATCCCGGCAACGGGCGCATCGAGGCGGTCCACGATCCACGCTCGGATGGCGGTTCGGCCGGCCTGTGAGACGGGTCCCCGCCGGGGATCGGACGATCGAGACCCAGAGACCGGACGGTTCATGATGGCGGATGGCGGGATCACCCAGCGCGAGTACTGGAACGGCGAGGTCGGCGCGCGCTGGGCCCGCAACCAGCGCCGGATCGACGCTGTCTTCGCGCCCCTCACCACCGCGTTGCTCGATGCGGCACGCCTTCGGGTGGACGGCTCGGTGCTGGATATCGGCTGCGGCGCCGGTGATTGCGCCATCGCCGCCGCGCGCCGTCTCGGTGCCGGGGGACATGTGGTGGCGGCCGATCTCTCCGCGCCCCTTCTCGCCGTCGCGCGCGAGCGGGCCGGAACCGAGGCTTCCGCCGGCGCGCCGATCGCGTTCATCGAGGCGGACGCGCAGAGCCACGATTTCGGCGCGGCGGTTTTCGAACACGCGATCTCGCGCTTCGGAATCATGTTCTTCGACGATTCCGCCGCCGCCTTCGCCAACATCCGTAAGGCCCTGGTTCCCGGTGGCAGCCTGACCTTCCTGTGCTGGCGGCGGATCGAGGACAATCCCTGGATCACCGTGCCGAGGGAGCTCGTCCTGCCCCTCGTACCGGAACCCGAGCCGGGTCCGCCGGACGCGCCCGGTCCGTTCCGCTTCGCCGAAGCGGAGACCATTCGTGCCGTGCTGGCAGAGGCCGGCTTCCGTGACATCACCGTCGAGGCTGTCGACCGCCCGCTCACCCTCGCCCGGTCCGGTGACGGCGCGGGCCCCACCGCGGCGGAGGCCGCCGCGGATTTCGCCACCGAACTCGGCCCCGTCTCCCGACTCCTGCGCGATCAGCCGGCATCGATTCGCGAGGACGCTCTGCGCAGGGTGAGCGACGACTTCGCGACGCGCACCGTCTCAGGGGCCGTCGCCCTGAATGCGGGTTGCTGGCTGGTCTCCGCCACAGGCTGACGACCCCGTCGGTTCAATTGGTATACACTTTGCGTCTCCGTGCCCGCAGCATGGAGTGCATAATGGATACGAATCTTTCCCGGCAGCGCTGGATCCAACTCGGCCTCGGCCTCGTGGCCATGATGGCGATCTCCAGCCCGCAATACGTCTGGACCCTGTTCACCAAGCCGCTGATCGCGACGACGGGCGCGAGCCTGCCGCAGCTGCAATGGACCTTCACGATCCTGATCGTGCTGCAGACCTTCTTCTCGCCGGTCCAGGGCTACCTGATCGACCGGTTCAGCCCCAAGCTGATGATCGCGCTGGGCGCCATCCTCTCGGGCCTGGGCTGGGTGCTGGCCGCCCGCGTCGACACGCTCTGGGGCGTCTACGCCACCTACGGCCTGTTCTGCGGTCTCGGCACCGGCATCGTCTATGTCGGCATCGTCGGCCTGATGGTGAAATGGTTTCCCGATCGCCGGGGCTTCGCCGTGGGCGTGGTCGCCGCCGGCTACGGCATGGGCGCGATGCTCAGCACCTTCCCCATCAGCGACATGCTCACCGCCTCGGGCTACCGCCACACGCTGACGGTGTTCGGCATCATCCTCGGTGTCATCGGCGCGCTGGCCGCCCTCGGCCTGAGGGCTCCCCGCGCCGACGAGGTCCTGCCGGCCCCGGCCCGCAACCTCTCGACCTGTGTCCACGACACCGCCCCGAAGGAGATGCTGAAGACGCCTCTGTTCTGGCTGATGTTCGCGATGATGACGATGATGTCCACCGGCGGCCTGATGGTGGTGGCGAACTTCGCGTCCTTCGCCCGCGACTTCGGCGTGGCCGACGCGATCATCTTCGGCTTCGTGGCCCTGCCCTTCGCCCTCACCTTCGACCGCATCACCAACGGCCTCACCCGGCCCTTCTTCGGCTGGGTCTCGGACAAGATCGGCCGTGAGAACACGATGGGCATCGCGTTTGCCGCCGAGGCGGTGGCCATCGCGCTGCTCCTCGTCTTCCGCGAGAACGCTTACGCCTTCGCCCTGCTTTCGGGCGTCGTCTTCTTCGCCTGGGGCGAGATCTTCTCGCTGTTCCCCTCGATCCTCACCGACACGTTCGGCACCAAGCACGCCACCACCAATTACGGCTTCCTCTACATGGCGCAGGGCATCGGCTCGCTCTTCGGCGGACCGATCGCCGCCTGGATCTACCTGGTCCAGGGCTCCTGGCTCCCGGTCTTCGCGATCATCATCACCCTCGACGTGCTGACCGCGATCCTCGCCTACTTCGTCCTCAAGCCCATGCGCCGGAACTGGCTCGGTCTCGGCGAGACACGCGCCATGACGGCCAAGCCCGCCATGGCCTGACACCCACGTCCTGACACCCACCTCCTGACCCTCGCGGCTGGGTTGATCTTTCGAAGCGCGGACGGGGAAACCCGCCCGCGCTTTGCCGTATGGCGCCCATCGATCTTTGTCTGCTCGATGAAGTGCGATTTACAACTTTGACAGGTGCATTCGCCGGGCCAGCGGAATGACTTGGTTGGCTGTCAGGGGCGCAAGCTCGATCGTTGGCGGCATCGTCATGGAAACCCAGACCACCTCTTCGATTTCGGCTGCGGGAGAGACGGGTTGGCCGATGTCGAAGCCGTAAAGTTCGGCGTCCACCCAGTGGCCGTCTTCGTTCGCGGCTTCCGCGACGAAGCGGCCGAGATAGGATGCTTCGGACGGAAGCTCCACGCCCAGCTCTTCCTTCAGCTCTCGCCCCAAAGCCGCGAGCGGGGTTTCTCCCGGCTCGATCTTTCCTCCCGCCTGCATGAAGAACGAGGACCCTCGCGTTCGAACGAGGAGCGTTCGGCCGTGCGAATCGAAGATCAACGCTGCCGCGATGCGAATGACGGGCGCTCCGTCGGGCAGGGAATTTTTCAAATGGTCTGTCTCCTCCGTCCCTGCGGGATGAGGGCGAAGCCCAGGGTCAGGATCGCGCCAATCCCGGCACCGAGCATGACGGTGAAGGGCCCCCATCGATCGAGCAGGGCGGATCCCGCCATGGCGCCGATGCCGATCGCCGCGTTCAGGATGGCCGTGTGAATGGCCGCCGCCGGCGTCGCCAGCGGGCCCGCTGCCTTCAAAATCCAGGTCTGCAACGTCGCGAAAAGCATCGAGATCGCCGCGCCCCAGACCACGAGGCATGCTCCGACGCCGAGAAGACCGAGTGCCGTGCTCGACGTTCCCATGAGGATCAGGGCCATTCCCATCGCCGTGAGCGCACACAGGATGACCTCGTGCAGGAAGCGATCGATCAACAATGCGCCGAGAACGCTGCCGAGAAGGCCTGCCGCACCGAAGGCGAAGAGGAAAATTGGGACCGTCGTCGGCAGGATGCCCGGAAGCGCGGCGATATACGGTTCGGCAAAGGTGTAGGCCGAGAAATGAACCGCCCCGATCAGCGCGGTGATGGCGTAGATCGGTCGGAGCGTCCGCTGACCGATGGCATCGGCGAGCGTCGCCTCCCGGCCGCGCGTTGATGTCGTCAGGTTGGGAAGCGTCACCATCATCGAAACGGCCGTGAGCAGACCGAGCAGCCCAAGCGCGCCGAAGGCTCCGCGCCATCCCATCACCTGCCCCGCCATATTCACCGCCGGAACACCCATGACCGTGGCGACGGAAATGCCGCCGAAGACGATGGAGGTCGCCAGCCCCGTTCGGTGAGGCGGGGCGATGTCCATGGCAAAGGCGGCGACCGTCGCCCAGAAGATGCCGTGTGCCACGGACCCGACGAGGCGGGCGAGGAACAGCGCCTCCAGGGACGGCGACATAAGCGCGATCGCGTTCGACGCGGCGATGACGAGCATCAGTCCGATCAGGAGAGCTTTGCGCGGGACGCGTCCGACAAGTGTCGGCGCGAGAAGACCGCTGAGGGCTCCGAACCAGGCGTAGAGGGTGACGGTAAGGCCGATCGTGGCCTGGGATTCGCCGAGATCGCCAGCCATCTGCGACATCAGCCCGATAGGGGCGAATTCGGTCGAGACCATCGTGAACGCGGCGATGCCGAGCACCGAAATCGAAAGCCATGTCCGGAATGGAGAGCGACCATGATCCTCGGCCAAACGTTCTCTCCTCGGACAAACGCGTCAGGCGATCGAATAATGGTTTTTTGAACTTTATCGAGTGGCGCCAACATCACACTTAGGAAGTGTTTGTTGTGATTTGCCGTTCCGCATTAATTAAGTGACATTTCTTCGTACGTATCTAAAGAGATATCTATAAAATCAATCGACGAACCGAATGGATATCAAATTGATTGTGAAAAGTTTTCCACAACGCATCATGACAGGTATTGTTTCAGGTTTTTGCTAATTATGAGTCGAGAAGGGCAATCTAGACTTTTGGGTTTGCCCAGCAATTCATCGCAAATATTGCCGTGCGCCATTCTTGTGGAGCGAGAGGCTGTTGTTTCACCAGCCGTTCCGGTCAACTCGATCATCACTTCACCGCACAAACACCAGCGATCGGCCTCGGCGGTCCGCCCTCCGGCGTGACCCAGTCCTGCGCGTTCCGGAGGCGGATGCCGCTGGCGTGCAGGGTTGAGCGCCAGATCGGCGCCAGGGGGGTGAGGCGCGGGAGGGGGCGGAGTTCGACGCCCTGCGCCGTCATCGCGGCGGGGAGGTCCCGGATCGTGTCGTGGCCAATCGGGACGACCGGGCTTCGCGAGACCCAGGTGCCGGGCTCTCCGGTGGGCTCGAAGGTCTCGGCCGGCATCCGGTAGCGTTGGATCGCGGCGGTCGCGATCCTCTCCGACCAGGCCTCCTCCACATAGGCGACGGCGCGGCCGGTGACGTCGCCGAACCAGGCACGCCGATCCTCCGGCGTGGTCCGTTCGGTCGGCCAGATCACGATCCGGGGGCAGTCGCGCGGGAACAGGTAGAGCAGGCTGTGGGCTGCATCGATCGCCCAGACCAGGGGGCCGTTCAGCCAGGCTCCCGCCTGTCCGCGATCCACGCCGACGCGGACGGGGCGCGGCGCGAAGACCCGGATCGTCGGGTCCTCGCCGAAATGGAACAGGTCCTTTGGTTCGCCGGACGTGTCGCGCGGGCTCACCGTGCGTTGCGGAAGACCTGAAGGTCGAGGTCCCGCACCTTCTTGCGCAGGGTGTTGCGGTTGACGCCGAGCAGTTCCGCCGCGCGGATCTGGTTGCCGCGCGTGGCGGCGAGCGCCGCGCCGATGAGCGGGCCTTCGATCTCGCGTAAGATTCGGTGGTAGAGTCCGGGAGGGGGCAGCGTGTCGCGATAACCGCTGAAATACTCGGCGAGATGCCGCTCCACCGCGGCCGACAGCGTCTCGTTGTCCGCCGCGCCGGCCTTGCGCGCACCGGACCCGTTGGCCTGTGGCTGGGCCAGCGGCAGCGTGTCGAGCTCGGCCTCGATGACCGGGCCGGTGATCGTCTCCTGCGGGTAGAGGGCCGCGAGGCGGCGGACGAGGTTCTCGAGTTCGCGCACGTTGCCGGGCCAGCGATAGCGCTTCAGGCGCTCCATCGCCTCGCCGTCGAGCTGCTTGCGGCTGAGGCCCTCCTTCTCCACCAGGATGAAGAAATGGCGGATCAGATCGGGCACGTCCTCCGAGCGCTCGCGCAGCGCGGGCAGGCGCAGCGGCACGACGTTGAGCCGGAAGAACAGATCCTCGCGGAAGATGCCCTGCTGGATCGAGACGCGCAGGTCCTTGTTGGTGGCCGCGATGATGCGGACATTGGTCTTGATCGGGACCCGGCCGCCGACCGTCGTGTACTCGCCCTGCTGCAGCACGCGCAGGAGGCGGGTCTGGGCCTCCATCGGCATGTCGCCGATCTCGTCGAGGAAGAGCGTGCCGCCCTCCGCCTGCTCGAACCGCCCGGCCGAGCGTGAGAGCGCGCCGGTGAAGGCACCCTTCTCGTGGCCGAAGAGTTCGGATTCGATGAGGTCGCGCGGGATCGCCGCCATGTTCACCGGCACGAACGGCCCGGAGCGGCGACGGCCATAATCGTGCAGCGCGCGGGCCACCAGCTCCTTGCCGGTGCCCGACTCGCCGGTGATCATCACCGTGAGGTCGGTGGGCATCAGGCGGGCCAGCGCCCGGTAGATCTCCTGCATGGCCGGCGAACGGCCCACCAGCGGAATGTCCTCGTTGCCCGGATCGGCGCCGGGGGCGGGCGTGCCGCGCGGCCGCGAGAGCGCCCGGCCGACGATGGCGATGAGCTCCTTCAGGTCGAAGGGCTTGGGCAGGTATTCGTAGGCCCCGCGCTCGGAGGCGCGGATCGCGGTCATGAACGTGTTCTGCGCGCTCATGACGATGATCGGCAGTTCCGGCCGGACGCGCTTGATGCGCGGCAGCAGGTCGAACACGTTCTCATCCGGCATCATCACGTCTGTGATGACGAGATCGCCCTCCCCTTGCGCGACCCAGCGCCAGAGCGTGGCGCAATTGCCTGTCGAGCGGACTTCGTAGCCCGCCCGTGACAGGGCCTGGTTGAGGACGGTGCGGATCGCAGCGTCGTCGTCCGCGACGATGATGTGGCCGTTGGGCATGACGCGACTCTATTGCTCCACGACCGATTCGCGCCCGTCACGGGCGCTCGACATGGGAAGGAGGAGACGGAAAGTGGTGCGGCGCGGCACCGGATCGCATTCGACGATGCCACCGTGATCGCCGATGATCTTGGCAGCCAATGCAAGTCCGAGGCCGGACCCCTGGGCTTTGGTGGTCACGAACGGGTCGAACAGGTCGGGCAAAAGCTCGGCCGAGACCCCCGGCCCGTTATCCCGCACCGCGACCTCGATGGGCAGGCTGACCCGCTCGCGCGAGCCCGGAACCTGCATCTTCAGCCCCGTACGGAAGGCGGTGGAGAGTGTGATCTCGCCGTCCACCGCATCGGCGCCGATGGCCTCGGCGGCGTTCTTCACGAGGTTGAGGATGACCTGGATCAACTGGTCGCGATTGCCCAGGACCGGCGGAAGGGAAGGGTCGTAGGTCTCGACGAAGCGGATATGCCGGGCAAAGCCCGACTGGGCCGAACGCTTCACCTGATCGAGCACGCCGTGCACGTTGACCGGGCCGCGTTCCACCGGGCGCTCGTCGCCGAACAGCTCCATCCGCTCGACGATGCGGACGATCCGGTCGGATTCGTCGCAGATCAGCCGGGTGAGCAGGCGGTCGTCCTCGGTGCCCGATTGTTCGAGGAGCTGAGCCGCCCCGCGGATGCCCGCGAGCGGGTTCTTGATCTCGTGGGCGAGCATGGCGCCCAGCGCGATCATCGAGCGGGCGGCGCCGCGATGGGTCAGCTGGCGGTTCATCTTGTCGGCGATGGTGCGCTCCTGCAGCATCATCACCACCGCGTCCTCCTCGTCGCCGAGGGGGGTCGCGAAAACGTCGACATTGCGCTCTAGGCCGGAGCGCGGCTGAACCAGTTCGACGCCGTATTCGCTGACGCTCGCCTTGCGGCGGCGCACCTCGGCCACGAGAGCGCTGATCGGGGACGAGAACGGGATGATGTCGCGCAAGTGCCGACGCTGCATCAACCGGGCGGAATGATCGAAGAACGTCTCCCCCGCGTGGTTCACGTGAAGGATGCGGTCATCCGCGCCGATGGTCAGAACCGGCAGCGGCAGCGCGTTGATCACCGCCTCACTCGAAGGCAATGGGCGGGTCCTTCCGCCATAGTCCTTGTCCGCGCTCACGCTGCCTCCTCGGTGATGGACGGCTCGCGCAGGGGCCGCATCGCCCTCAGGAGAAGGTCGGCCGCGATTGTCGGGTCGGTCGTGGTGAGAAGCCGTGTCCGGTCATCCGGGCCGAGGGCGCCGACATCGTCCACATAGGCCGCCAGATGCTTGCGCGCGTGGCGCACGCCCATGGCGGGGCCGTAGAGCGCTATCAGCCCCTGATAATGTTCGAGGGCCAGGGCGGCCTTCTCTTCGGCGTCGAGGGAACGCGGTGCCCGACCCGCGAGACCGGCGGCGATCTCGCCCACGAGCCAGGGACGACCCACGGCCGCACGCCCGATCATCAACCCGGCAGCGCCCGAGGCGGCGAGGCAGGCCCGCGCGCCGGCGAGATCCACCACGTCGCCATTGGCGATGACGGGAATCGAGACCGCATCGACCACGGCGCGGATAGCGGCCCAATCGGCCTGGCCCTTGTAGAATTGCTGACGGGTGCGGCCATGCACGGTCACCGCCGCGAGGCCGAGCCCCTCGGCGCGCCGGGCGAGATCGGGGGCATTGAGGCTCGCATGGTCCCAGCCGAGCCGCATCTTGACCGTGACCGGGATCGCCACCGCCTCGCGGACGGCGGCGAGGATGCGCGTGGCCCCCTCGATGTCGCGCATGAGGGCGGAGCCCGCCTCGCCGCCGGTGACGGTCTTGGCCGGGCAGCCCATATTGATGTCGATGACATCGGCGCCGTTCGCCTCGGCCAAACGCGCGGCCTCCGCCATCGATTCGGGCACGCAGCCGGCGAGCTGGACCACGTGGGGATCGACCCCGCTCCCCTCGGCCCGCAGGCGCGCCTCCTCCGCCCCACGGGCGAATTCGGCCGCCGCTACCATTTCCGAGACGACGGCGCTTGCACCCAGCCGCCGCGCGATGCGACGCATGTGCAGGTCGGTGACGCCCGACAGGGGGGCGAGCAGGACCGGCACCGAAGCCGCGGCGCCTGCCCCCTCGCCGGCCTGCCCCTGGCCATCGCCCGAGCGCAGAACGCTCAAATAATCATCAGCTTTCATTGTGCCCAACAAATAGACAATCGCCGGGGCGACGCAAGCGCCTTGCGCGATTTGATTTCAGGCTATGCCCCGCTTAAACGACAGACCACCCCAGCCATTCACGCTACCTCGAACTGATGCGGGAGCACTTTTCCATGTCCGGCACCGCCTGGAACGCCGCGGTGGTCGTCGCAGCCGGCCGCGGGATCCGCATCGGCGGTGACGTTCCCAAGCAATATCGCAGCGTCGGCGGACGCGCGGTCCTCACCCGGACCCTCGCCGCACTGGCGGCCCATCCCGACCTCGCGGTGATCCAGCCCGTGATCGCCGCGGACGCGGCCTCGTTCTACCACGCCTGCGTCGCGGAACTCGACCCCGTTCTGCGCGCCAAGCTCGCGGCGCCCGTCGAAGGCGGCGCCACGCGCCAGCAATCCGTCCGGGCCGGTCTCGAAGCCCTGGCCGCAACGTCGGTGGAAACGGGCGCGCCGGGCCTCGTCCTGGTTCACGACGCGGCCCGCCCGCATGTGGACGAGGCGCTGATCGACCGGGCCCTCGTCGCCGGCCGGGACCATGGCGCGGCGGTGCCCGGCATCGCCGTCACCGATACGATCAAGCTGGTCGAGGAGAGCGGACAGGGTATCTATCGCGTGCGCGAGACCCCCGCCCGCGAATCCCTGCGCGCCGTCCAGACCCCTCAGGCCTTCGCCTTCGCGCCCCTCCTCGCCGCCCATCGCCAGGCGGCGGAGGCGGAGCTCCACGGCTTCACCGATGACGGGGCTTTGGCCGAATGGGCCGGGCTCGACGTGGTGGTGTTCGAGGGCGACCCGCGCAACCGCAAGATCACCCAACCCTCCGACCTGATCGAGGCCGACCGCGGCTTTTCCGGCAGCGATGTGCTGCCTTCAGAACCAGAGACCGATTCCATGACGACCTACGTGACCCGCCTCGGGACCGGCTTCGACGTTCACGCCTTCACGGAGGGCGACCATGTCTGGCTCGGCGGCGTGAAGATTCCCGCCGATCGCGGCGTGCTCGCCCATTCCGACGGTGACGTGGCGCTGCACGCCCTCACCGACGCCCTGCTGGGGGCGATCGCGGATGGCGATATCGGCACGCATTTCCCGCCCAGCGACGAGCAATGGCGCGGCGCCTCGTCCGACCGCTTCCTGGCCCATGCGGTGAAGCTCGTCCGCGACCGGGGCGGCCGGATCGATCATCTCGACATCACCGTCCTGGCGGAAGCACCGCGCATCGGTGCCCATCGCGAGGCGATCCGCGCCCGCATCGCCGAGATCTGCGGCGTGAAGCTGAGTTCGGTCTCCATCAAGGCGACGACGACCGAGAAGCTCGGCTTCGTTGGCCGCGCCGAGGGGCTCGCGGCCCAGGCGGCGGCGACGATCCGCCTGCCGGAAGAAGACGCCGCGTGATCGACGACCCGGCGCTCCTCGCCCGCGCCGAGGCGCTGGTGGCGGCCTATGCCGCTGCCGGCCTCCGTGCGGCCTGCGCCGAATCCTGTACCGGCGGCCTCGTCGCCGGGCTGCTTACCGCCGTTCCCGGCTCCTCGGCGGTGGTCGAGCGCGGATTCGTCACCTATTCCAACGAGGCCAAGTCCGAAATGCTCGGCGTGCCCGCCGACCTCATCGCGACCCATGGGGCGGTGAGCAAATCCGTGGCCCGCGCCATGGCGGAGGGGGCGCTCGCCCATTCGCATGCGGATGTGGCGGTCTCGATCACCGGCATCGCCGGCCCGGGCGGCGGCAGCGAGGCCAAGCCCGTGGGCCTTGTGCATTTCGGCCTCGCCCGCCGGGGCGCCGCGACCCGACATATCGAGCGCCGTTTCGGCGATCTCGGCCGGGGCGAAATCCGCCGCGCGGCCGTGGCGGAGGCGCTGGAGCTGTTCGGCAGGGCCGTGGAGCCCGTCGGGACGGATTGAGGCCTATGTCAGTTGCTTTTCCAAGGCTCTACCTCATCCTGAGGTGACGCGTAGCGGCCTCGAAGGAGGCTTCCAGCCAGCATCGAGCGATCTGGAGGTCTCCTGCGAGGCCGCCGCTGTGCGGCATCACCTCAGGATGAGGTGGTCTGATTGGATGATCGACTTCGGTCTCGCCATCCGCTGAGCAATCCGATCAGACTGTCTCTCAATCGGCGACTTCGCCGAGGATTGCGCCCGTCTTCGGATCGGCATCGAACTTCATCTTTTGGCCGTTCTTGATGCCCTCGCCGTCCCAATGGCCGTCATCGGCCTCGAGCTTCGTGATCTCGGTGTAGCCCTCGGCCATCAGCGCCTTCTTGACCTGATCGATGGGCAGCCAGTCGGCACCGGGCTGGTCCGCCACGGCGAAGCCGGCGAGGCCCGCATTCAAGGCGAGGGCGAGGACGAGAATCGGGATCGGTCTCACAGGGTGTTCTCCGGTGGCGCTGCACCCCGGTATCTAGGGCCCCGCCCGGCATTGTCCGCCCGTCTTATCTACGGTGCCACACATCTCCGCGGGTTGATCGGGTCCGCTCTCCTGGAAGGCAGGGCGATTGCATATGGCACCACGCCGTCATTCCGGGTCGCCAGAGGCGAGCCCGGAATCCAGAGCCGCCGACGGTGCAAAGTCCTGCACCGCCTGTGTTTCTGGATCCCGGGCTCCGCTGCGCGGCCCCGGGATGACGGGGTGCTGCGATTCGATTTTCGACGAGCAAATCGGCATATGCGATCGCCCTGCCCGGAAGGAGAGGGACAGGGTGAGGTGTATGACCTATCCGGAGATGGACCACACCTCACCCCAGCCCTCTCCTTCCACGAGAGGGAGACGGTCGCGCCTCATGTCGACCCCTCATAGGTAGAGAAACGGCCGTCGAGCAGATGTGTGGATCCAGTAGCCCGTCAGAGAACGGGCACCGGCGCGTCAGGCAGCGCCGTACACCCGATCCGCCCTGCCCTCGAACGCATCGGTGAACTTGCGGAAGGCGCGGTCGAACATCGTGCCCATGAGCAGGCCGAGGGTGCGGCTCTTGAACTCGTAATTGATGAAGAAGTCGACGTCGCAGCCGGCGGGAGATTTCTCCTTGAAACCCCAGCGGTTCTCGAGGTGCCGGAACGGCCCATCGATATATTCGGCGACGATCCTGAGGTTCTGCGGATCGAGGGTGACGCGGGTGGTGAAGCGCTCGCGGATCGCCTTGTAGCCGACACCCATCTCGGCGACGAGAATCTCCGTCCCGTCCGCGCCGGGTTGGCGGCGCAGGACGCGCAGGGATTCACAGAGCGGCAGGAATTCCGGATAGCGTTCCACGTCGGCCACGAGGTCGTACATCTGCTGCGGCGAGTGGCGCACCGCGCGGTTGATCCGGAAGGAAGGCATCGGCCCTCAGGCGTTGGCAGGCGCGAGCCGAGCGAGCCGGGCGGCCTTCAATCGAGAAAAATCCTCGCCCGCATGGTGCGAGGAGCGGGTCAGGGGCGTCGCCGAGACGAGGAGGAAACCCTTGGAATAGGCCGTGGTTTCAAGGGTCTTGAATTCTTCCGGCGGGACGAAGCGCCTCACCTCGTGGTGCTTCTTCGTCGGCTGCAGGTACTGGCCGATGGTGAGGAAGTCCACATCCGCCGAACGCAGGTCGTCCATGAGCTGGACGATCTCGTTCCGCTCCTCGCCGAGGCCGACCATGATGCCGGACTTGGTGAAGATGGTGGGGTCGAGCTCCTTCACCCGCTGCAGCAGGCGGACCGAATGGAAGTAGCGCGCGCCGGGGCGGACGGTGAGGTAATTGCCCGGCACTGTCTCCATGTTGTGGTTGAACACGTCCGGCCGTGCCTCCACGACGAGCTCCAGCGCCCCGTCCTTGCGGAGGAAATCGGGGGTGAGCACCTCGATCGTGGTGTTGGGGCTGCGCTCGCGAATGGCCCGGATGGTGCGGAAGAAATGCATCGCCCCGCCATCGGCCAGGTCGTCGCGATCTACCGACGTGATCACCACGTGATGCAGGCCGAGCTTGGCCACCGAATCGGCGATCTTGGCGGGCTCGTCGTCGTCGAGGGCGTTCGGCAGGCCGGTGCGCACGTTGCAGAAGGCGCAGGCCCGCGTGCAGGTGTCGCCCATGATCATGAAGGTGGCGTGCTTCTTCTCCCAGCACTCGCCGATATTGGGGCAGCCCGCTTCCTCGCAGACCGTGACGAGGCCGTGCTCCTTCACGATGGCGCGGGTGGCGTTCCAGCCGGGCGATCCGGGTGCCTTCACCCGGATCCAGTCGGGCTTGCGCTGGATCGGGTTGTCGGGGCGATGCGCCTTTTCCGGGTGCCGGGGGCGCTGGTCGTTTCGCAGGAGGTCGAGGACGACGGCCATGGCATACCGGGCAAGCTGCGCCGACAACGTGCCGGCGCTCAGGCCGGAACGTAATGGCTCGGCCACCGCATCGCAAACGATCGGGAAACGATCCGCCGAACCTGTCAGTAGCTCATGCCGCGCCCGCGGATCGCCCGGTAGATGGTGATGATGATGACCGCGCCCACGGTCGCCGAGATGAGGTTGCGCCAGAAGCCGTAGATCGGGATGTGGAGCTTGGCGGCGAGGTAGTTCCCCAGCAGGCCGCCGAGGATGCCCATCGCGATGTTGGCGAAGAGGCCCATATTCGCGGCGGTGAACTGTTCTGCGAGCCAGCCCGCCAGGGCGCCGATGAGGATGGCCATGAACAATCCCATGCCGGGCTGCCCCAGCGCACCGTAGACTTCGCCATCCATAGTCGTTGCTCCTCGCGATGAACGGGGGGACGCCCCGCGTCGCATCCTACCTGTGATGCCCCGCTGCGTGGCGCAAGTTGCCCTGGCGGACCTGATATCGAGTTTTCCCGCGCTGCGATCTTCGCGTGGATGGACGCAGGTCATGCAATGACAGGTTTAGGCTCGGTCAATCGGGTGGATGCACCTCGGTCCGGAGCGTAGTCAGCCTCATGGTGCAAGATAGAACACAAAATTAACGATATTTCTTAACCATAATTGGACTGAACCCGGCATAGTTAGGGAAAATTTTACGTATTAATTTCCACACACTTGTCAGCATCTTGTTAACGATCCCTTAACTATCTTTGGGCTGCCGAAACGTCCGCCCGGATGTGCAGTCCTTGGAGCGAGTGCTGTGAGTCGAATTCTTCTGACAGGTGCGACAGGGCTCATCGGCGGTGCTGTCCTGCACCGCGCCCTGGTGGCGAAAACCGATGCCGAATGGGTCTGCCTGGTGCGCGCCTCCGACGAGGAGGCCGGGCGTCAGCGCATCGCGGCGCGTCTCGGCCGCTTCACGAGTGCCCTGAACGCCCAGCGGATGGCGCAGCGCGTGGAGATCGTGGCGGGGGATTTCACCAAGGCCGACCAGATCGCCGATCCGCGTCTGGATTCCGCGACGCAGGTTCTGCATCTGGCCGCCGACACCTCGTGGTGGGCGCAGGAGAAGGTGCACAGGACCAACCATGACGGCACCCTGGCTCTGGCCCGGCGCGCGGCGCGGATGCCGCGGCTCGACCGTTTCCTGCATGTGAGCACGGCGATGATCTGCGGCGGCAAGCCGCCCACCATGGTGGACGAGACCCGCTACCCTGACCCCGACGCCGCGCATCTCGTGCATTACAGTGCGTCCAAAGCCGCCGCCGAGACGTCGCTCGCGGCCGGTTTCGCGGACCTGCCCCTGGTCGTGGCGCGCCCCTCCATCGTGCTCGGCCATTCGACGCTGGGCGCCCGGCCGGGTTCGAGCATCCTCTGGGTGATCCGCGCCTGCGACCGGCTTCGGCTCGTCGCCGGTTCCCGCGACGGGACCGTCGACATCGTCCCCACCGACTGGGTGGCCGACACCCTGGTGGAGATGCTCGCGAGGCCCGCCCTCGCCCACGGCACCTACCACCTCTCCGCCGGCAAGCTGAGCCGCACCCGCTGGAGCGAACTCGGCCGCACCCTCGATCGCGTCGACCCGGCCGAGGGGCCGCGCCACTACGAGGAATTCTCCGCTCGCGACCGGGCGACCCTTCACAGGCGCTTCACCGAGGTCTTCGGCATGGACGAGGCCATCAAGGTGGCGATGTTCCGGGCGCTGCAGGCCTATTACCGGTTCTGCGAACTCGACGTGACCTTCGACAATACCCGCCTCCTGGCGGAGGGCTTCGCGCCTCCCCCCGCGCTCTCGGAATACATCGGCCGCTGCATCGAGACCTCCGGCGAGATCGTCGATCAGTTCCGCGAGGATTTCGGCGGATTTGCCGGGGCGCCCGTGCGGGGCGAGCAGACCGCTCGTCCGAGGCCGTCCCAGCCCGATGGCGTCACGAACCGGACCGTGGCGCGACGGGGATCCGCCCCAGGCTGATCCCTCCCTTGCCGTAGCCAAATCTCACCTCGCCCATGTAATCTGAGCGAAGGGCGTCCGGCTCGGGCGCGGATACAGGGTCACCACCATGCGGAATCGATCGAAGCTCGGCCTTGCGGCCTTGGGCGTAGTGCTTCTTGGCGGAGCGGCATTCCTCCGCTTCGTCGTCTACCCCGAGAAGGCCAGTCTCGAAGCCTCGGCCGGAATAGGACCCGACCCCACCCTCCCCGCGCCGAACCCCACGCTGATGCCCACCGTCAACATCGCCCGCGTCGCCCGCTGGGAGAACGGCGCCAAGCCGAAGCCGGCCGCGGGGCTTCAGGTCGCGGCCTATGCGGCCGGGTTCGACCATCCGCGCTGGATGTATCTCCTGCCCAATGGCGACGTGCTGGTGGCGGAGGCGAACAAGCCCAAGACCGACGACCCCTCCACCGGCATCGCCGACTGGGTCGCCGACAAGGTGAAGAGCATGGCCGGCGCCGGCGTGCCGAGCCCGGACCGGATCGTGCTCCTGCGCGACAAGGATGGCGACGGGGTCGCCGAGGAGCGCCACATGTTCCTCACCGGCCTGCACTCGCCCTTCGGCATGGCCTTGGTGGGCGGCGATCTCTACGTCGCCAATGCCGATGCCCTGGTGAAGGTGCCCTATGCGCAGGGCCAGACCGAGATCACCGCGAAGCCCGAGAGGGTGGTCGAGCTACCGTCCGGCATCAACCACCATTGGACGAAGAACGTCATCGCGAGCCCGGATGGTACCAAGCTCTTCGTCACCGTGGGCTCGAACAGCAATGTCGGAGAGAACGGTCTCGACAAGGAGGTGGGTCGCGCCGCGATCTGGGAATACACGATCGCCACGAAGCAGATGCGCGAATTCGCCACCGGCCTGCGCAACCCCAACGGCCTCGCCTTCGAGCCCACCACCGGCGCCCTCTGGACGGCGGTGAACGAGCGTGACGAGATCGGCAGCGACCTCGTGCCCGACTACGTCACCTCGGTGAAGGAGGGTGGCTTCTATGGCTGGCCCTACAGCTACTGGGGCAAGCATGTGGACGAGCGGGTCTCGCCACAGAAGCCCGACCTCGTCGCCAAGGCTATCGCGCCGGACTACGCGGTCGGCACCCACACAGCGTCTCTGGGCATCGCCTTCTCCAACGGATCGACCCTGCCGGAGGCGTGGAAGAGCGGCCTCTTCGTGGCCCAGCACGGCTCATGGAACCGCCGCCCGAAGAGCGGCTACAAGGTGATCTATGTGCCCTTCAAGGACGGTAAGCCCACCGGCCAACCCGTCGAGGCGCTCACAGGCTTCCTCGATGCCGACGAGAAGGCGCAGGGGCGGCCCGTTGGCGTGATCCTCGACAAGACCGGGGCGGTGCTCGTGTCGGACGATGTGGGGAAGGTGATCTGGCGGGTGAGCGGTGCGTCGCAGACGCAGTGAAACCGAACCGGGTCCCTGACGACCGGGAGGGAGGGGGTCTCCCTCCCTAGTATCCGTCGCCGTAGACAAGGACCGTTCCGTACCCACTACGTTCGTCAAGCGGATTGCGAGACACACGTGTGACCGGAGCGTCGTAGTAGTTTTCCTGCTCCCACGCCCGGTCTCGCGCGCTTTGAGAGACGACGCGACGTGCGCGCTCCGAGGAGCGAGCCACACGCTGCGGTTCGGACCGACGGAGGTTGGCGACGGGCGCATGAATGCTGCCCTCGACGGTGACACGCGTCCCGCCCATCCCCTGCTGCCTCACCAGCGCGAACAAAGTCGCGGCGTTGCGCGGCGAGAGCCGGACACAGCCATGCGAGGCCGGGCGGCCGAGATGGCGGGTCTGATGGGTGGCGTGGATCGCGTGGCCGGCGGGCGTGAAGAAGATCGCGTGCGGCATCGGCGCGTTGTCCCATTCGCGAGAGAAGTGCGTCTTCTCCATCCGGAACGGCCGATATGCGCCGTTCGGCGTGTCGTAGCGGGCGAGCCCCGTTGAGACCGGCCAGACATGCCGGGTCTCGCCGTCCACTGCGACACTCATGCGCTGCGCCTCCTTGTCGATGGTCACGCGCAGCTCGGCCGAGGCGGGATGCGTCAGCGCCGCGAGGGCGAAGGCGGACAGGAGGGTGGCGAGACGGCGGCGCATGATCGTCCTCGGTGTGATGCGAGGGTACATGCACCGGCGGGGGCGCGCTTCATGAGATGCGGTCTGCTTAACGCGCGCTTCAGCCCCTGAGGGCGGAGCGGACATACCCCCGCGAAATCAACCGGCTGGTCTCGCGGGCCCGACGCTCGGCCTGCATCAGGTCGGACAGCGCGTCGGTGATGGCGCAGCGGAGCGCGATCTCCGCATCCCCCGCCGTGCTGGTGAGATAGGCCTGGGCGATATCCTCCACCGGACAGTGCAGGCCCGGCTCCGCCTCACCCTCGTTCCTAATCCTGGTCAGCGTCTTCGGCATGGCCTGTCTCCGACTCGCATTGAGAACGAAGACAGAACACGTCGTGACGGTTAACGGATCCTTACCCAGGTGGTTATAAGCCTGTGGACATCGGCACGATGATGTGCCGGGCTCAGCTGTGGATCACCTTGCCGTAGGCGTCGAGCACGCTCTCGTGCATCATCTCGCTCAGGGTCGGGTGCGGGAAGACCGTGTGCATCAGGTCTTCCTCGGTGGTTTCGAGGTTCATGGCGACGACGTAGCCCTGGATCAGCTCGGTGACTTCCGCTCCCACCATGTGGGCGCCGAGCAACTGGCCGGTCTTGGCGTCGAACACCGTCTTCACCAGCCCGTCCGGCTCGCCGAGCGCGATGGCCTTGCCGTTGCCGGCGAAGGGGAAGCGGCCCACCTTCACGGAGAAGCCCTGCTCCTTCGCCTTGGCCTCGGTGAGGCCGACGCTGGCGATCTGTGGCTGGCAATAGGTGCAGCCGGGGATCTTGGCTTTGTCCATGGCGTGGGTGTGCAGGCCCTTGATCGTCTCCACGCAGAGCACGCCCTCGTGCTCGGCCTTGTGGGCGAGCATCGGCGGTCCGGCGACGTCGCCGATGGCGTAGATGCCCGGCACATTGGTGTTGCCGAGCCCATCGGTGACGACGATGCCGCGCTCGATGCCGATGCCGAGCTTCTCGAGACCGAGATTCTCGATGTTGCCGACGACGCCCACCGCCGAGATCAGCTTCTCCGCCGTCAGCTGCTGGCTCTTGCCGTCCGTCGTCTCGACGGTGGCGGTGACGGAATCGGCCGCCTTCTCCACCTTCGTCACCTTGGCGCCGGTGAGGATCTTGATGCCCTGCTTCTCGAAGCGCTTGCGGGCGAGGCCGGCGATCTCGGCATCCTCCACCGGCAGGATCTGCGGCAGCAGTTCGATCACCGTCACCTCGGCGCCCATGGTGCGGTAGAACGAGGCGAACTCGATGCCGATGGCGCCCGAGCCCATGACGAGCAGGCTCTTGGGCATCGTCTCCGGCACCATGGCCTCGTAATAGGTCCAGATTTGCTTCTTGTCCGGCTCGATGCCCGGGATCGCGCGGGGGCGGGCACCCGTGGCGACGATGATGTGCTTGGCCGAATAGGAGCCGGCGGCGAGCGCACCCTTCGGCGCGGGGGCGCGGCTCGTCTCCTTCACCGTGACCTTGCCGGGCTCGTTGCCCTTGGCGGCGGCCTCGATGGTGGCCTCGCCCCAGATCACATCGACCTTGTTCTTCTTGAGCAGCATGCCGACGCCGCCGTTGAGCCGGGTCGAGACGCCGCGCGAGCGCTTGACGATGGCGGCCGTGTCGAACCCGACTTTCTCCGCCGACAACCCGTAATCGGAAGCGTGCTGCATGTAGTGGTAGATCTCGGCCGAGCGCAGCAGCGCCTTCGTGGGAATGCAGCCCCAGTTCAGGCAGATGCCGCCGAGATGCTCTCGGTCCACCACCGCGGTCTTGAACCCGAGCTGCGCCGCCCGGATGGCCGCGACGTAGCCCCCGGGGCCTGCGCCGATGACGAGGATGTCGTAGGTGTTGGACATTCAGGGCTCCGCGGTCTCTCCTCCCCCTTGCGGGGAGGAGGTAGGAGGTGGGGGTGGTGCCGGATGAAACGGGTAGGGTGCCGATTGGCCCATCGCCGCCTCCAATTCGGTCTCGGGTGAGACACGTGACGACGGGTCGGAGAGTGCGGCGAATATCGTCTCGAGGACGGTGTCGATCCGCAGCATGACGTCTGCATTGGTGAATCTGAGAACGCGGAAACCTCTCTCTTCGAGAGCGAGCGTGCGGGTTTCATCGTAAGCGGCCATGTGGTCGTGGCTATGCTGCCCGCCATCGACTTCGACGATCATGCGCGCGGACAGACAACAGAAATCAGCGACGTACCGCCCCAGTGCAACCTGACGACGGAAATGCGAGCCTTCGATCGGCAGGCAATGCCTCAGGTGCCGCCACAATCGCCTCTCCGCATCTGTCGATGTTCGGCGCAGGGTCTTCGCATTCAGTGTGGCGCGCGGAGAGACAGAGTGCCGAGGCGGTTCCTTCCATGGCATCGGCTGTCGCCTCCCGTGAACCCCACCAAGCTCGCGCACCTCCCTCCCCCTTGTGGGGAGGGATCGAGGGTGGGGGTGGCTCCGCCGGACTCCGCAGTGGGTCACCCAGTCACCCCCACCTCCAACTCCTCCCCACAAGGGGGAGGAGGGCTCGTTCAGTCTGGTCCGAAAGACTAGACCAGCATCCCCATCGGGTTCTCGATCAGGCTCTTGAAGGCCGAGATCAACTCGGCGCCGAGAGCCCCGTCGAGCACACGGTGGTCGCAGGACAACGTGGCGGTCATCACCTGGACCACCGCCGGGGCGCCGTCCTTCACCACGACGCGCTTCTCGCCCGCACCCACCGCCAGGATCGAGGATTGCGGCGGGTTGATCACCGCCGTGAAGTGCTTGATGCCGAACATGCCGAGGTTCGACACCGAGGTGACGCCGCCCTGGTACTCTTCCGGCTTCAGCTTCTTGGCCCGCGCCCGGCCGGCAAAGTCCTTCATCTCGTTCGAGATGGTGGAAAGCGTCTTCTGGTCGGCCTTGCGGATCACCGGGGTGAACAACCCGCCGTCGATGGCGACGGCGACGCCGACCTCGGCATTGTTGAAGCGTAGGATCCGGTCCTCGGCCCAGACCGCGTTGGCGGCCGGCACGCGCATCAGCGCCAAGCCCATCGCCTTGATGACGAAGTCGTTCACCGAGAGCTTGAACAGCGGCTTGCCGTCCTTGGTGGTGCCGGCGCTCTTGTTGAGCTGTTCGCGCAGGGCCATCAGCGCGTCGAGCTCGCAATCCACCGTGAGGTAGAAGTGGGGGGCCACCTGCATCGCCTCGGTGAGGCGCTTGGCGATGGTCTTCCGCATGCCGTCGAGGGGAACCTCCTCGAACGTGCCCTTCTGGTAGAAGCCGCGCACCTGATCGGTGGTCAGCCCCTGTGCGGCGGCCTTTGGTGCGGGCGCTGGCGCGGCGGGAGCCGGAGCGGCCGCAGGGGCAGCGGCGGGGGCGGTTGCCTTCGGTGCGCCGGCCTTGGCCGAGCCGCTGGCGATGGCGGCGCGGACGTCGCGCTCGATCACGCGGCCATGTGGGCCGGAGCCCGAGACGGCGGACAGGTCGATGCCTTCGAGCTTGGCGATGCGGCGCGCCAGCGGCGAGGCGACGATGCGGCCGCCCTGCCCTGCCTGCGGGGCGGCATCCGGCGTGGCGCCATCGGGCGCCGCGTCGACCCGCGCGTAGGATTTGTGGCCGTCGCCGGGAGTGGTGTTCAGTGCGGGCGTGTCGCTCTTCGACGCGTCTGCTTTGGGAGCATCGGCCTTGGGGGCCTCCGCCGCCGCGCCGCCGTTGCCTGCGGCCCCGACGGTCTTTGGGTCTTCGCCCTCGGAGGCGATGATGGCGATGAGATCGTTCACTGGCACGTCGGCGGTGCCCTCGGCCACGATGATCTTGGCGAGGATGCCCTCGTCGATGGCCTCGACCTCCATCGTGGCCTTGTCGGTCTCGATCTCGGCGAGGACGTCGCCGGATTTGACCGCGTCGCCCTCCTTCTTGAGCCACTTGGCGAGGTTGCCCTTCTCCATCGTCGGCGACAGGGCGGGCATCAGGACGTTGATGGGCATCGTTATGAATCCTGATCGTCAGCGGATGGGCGTGGCGGGGCGGTCAGTTGAGTGTGCCGCCGGGCGGCAAGTCGGGGTCGAAGCTCTCGGAATCGAGGCCGGCGCGGATGCGCTCGAACGCCTCTTCCTCCGACATCTCGGTCTCCAGCGCGTAGACCCGGGCGGCCTGGCGCGCGAGGTCGATGAGAAGACGGCCCCAGGTATAGGGATCGTCGAATGAGCGGCGCAGGGCCACGCTCACCGCGCCGTCCACCACGCTGGCACGCACCACCTCGATGCCGCCATTGTTCAGGGCGTCGGGGGGAGCGGAGAGTTCCTGGAACTTGTCGGTCATGGTGCTGCTCTACTCTCCTCCCCCTTGTGGGAAGGAGTTGGAGGTGGGGGTGGTTGGGCGACCCTCGACGTGCGGAGGCTGGCGGAAGCACCCCCACCCTCGATCCCTCCCCACAAGGGGGAGGGAAGTTGGCGCGGTAGGCTCAGCGATAGCAGACCGCCTTCACCGCCTGGATCACTTCGGCGACGTTGGGCAAGGCGAGTTTCTCGAGATTGGCGGCGTAGGGCATCGGGACATCCTTGCCGGTGACCCGCAGGACCGGGGCGTCGAGGAAGTCGAAGGCGTCGGCCATGAGGCGGGCGATGATCTCCGCGCCGATGCCCGATTGCGGGAAGCCCTCCTCCACCGTGACGCAGCGGCCGGTCTTCTTCACCGATTCCACGATCGTGTCGGTATCCATTGGGCGGAGCGTGCGCAGGTCGATGACCTCCGCGTCGATGCCCTCCTCGGCCAAAGCCTGCGCCGCCTTCAGCGCGTAGGTCATGCCGATGGAGAAGGAGACGATGGTCACGTCCTTGCCGGTGCGGTGGATGCGCGCCTTGCCGATGGGGAGCACGAAATCGTCGAGCTTCGGCACCGGGAAGCTCTGGCCGTAGAGGATTTCGTTCTCGAGGAAGATCACCGGGTTCGGGTCGCGGATCGCGGCCTTGAGCAGGCCCTTGGCGTCGGAGGCGGTATAGGGCGCGATCACCTTGAGGCCGGGCACGTTGGAGTACCAGGCGGAGTAATCGTGGCTGTGCTGGGCGCCGACGCGGGCGGCGGCACCGTTGGGGCCACGGAACACGATGGGACAGCCGAGCTGGCCGCCGGACATGTAGAGCGTCTTGGCCGCCGAGTTGATGATGTGATCGATCGCCTGCATGGCGAAGTTGAAGGTCATGAACTCGACGATGGGGCGCAGGCCGGTGAAGGCGGCACCGGCCGCGATGCCGGCGAAGCCGTGCTCGGTGATCGGCGTATCGACCACGCGGCGGGCGCCGAATTCCTGCAGCAGGCCCTGGGTCACCTTGTAGGCGCCTTGGTACTCGGCGACTTCCTCACCCATCACGAAGACCGAATCCTCGCGGCGCATCTCCTCGGCCATGGCGTCGCGGAGCGACTCGCGCACGGTCATGGTGACCATTTCGGTGCCGGCCGGGAATTCCTCCATCACCGGCGCGGGAGCCTTGTTGGTGATGACGGCCGGGGCGGCGGGAGCGTTCGGCTTGTCGTCGCCCGATTTCGCCGTGGCGGCCGGTGCAGAGGCCTGGCCTTCGGCCTGCATGGTCGGCGTCGGGGCCGATTGTGCCGGGGTCGAAGCCTCCGGCTTCGAACCGCCGCCCGCCGCCGCCGCGGCCACGTCCTCGCCTTCACCGGCGATGATGGCGATCGGCGTGTTCACCTTCACGCCCTCGGTGCCTTCCTCGATGAGGATCTTGGCGAGGACGCCTTCGTCGATGGCCTCGACTTCCATCGTGGCCTTGTCGGTCTCGATCTCGGCGAGGACATCGCCGGATTTGACCGCGTCGCCCTCCTTCTTCAGCCACTTGGCGAGCTTGCCTTCCTCCATCGTCGGAGACAGCGCGGGCATCAGGATGTCGGTCGCCATGAGGTTTTTTATCCGTAGGTTGGCGGGCGGCCTTCTGGAGAGGAAGCAGCGGCTTCTCGGTCCCTCGCTGCGGCTCTCCCCCGTGCCGTCATGGCAGGGGGATGCCCCGGCTCGGGGAGCGTCGCGAGGCCTGTCTTAGGCGCGGGCTTCCAGCAGGATGTCGGTCCAGAGCTCGGACGGATCCGGCTCGGGATCGTGCGTGGCGAACTCGGCCGCGTCGTTGACGGTCTCGCGGACCTTGGCGTCCGTGGCCTTGAGGTCGGCTTCCGGCACCCCGTGCATCTCGATCAGGCGCTTGCGCACCATCTCGATCGGGTCGTGCTCGTCGCGCATCTTGGAGACTTCGTCCTTGGTCCGGTACTTGGCCGGATCGGACATCGAGTGGCCGCGATAGCGGTAGGTCTGCATCTCGAGGATGTAGGGTCCCTGCCCGGAGCGGGCATGCTCCACCGCGCGGCTCGCCGCCTCGCGGACGGTGCGGACGTCCATGCCGTCGACCTGCTCGCCGGGGATGCCGAAGGAGATGCCGCGCCTGGAGAAATCGGTCTGCGCCGAGGCGCGTGCCACCGACGTGCCCATGGCATAGCGGTTGTTCTCGATCACGTAGACCACGGGCAGCTTCCAGAGCTGGGCCATGTTGAAGCTCTCGTAGACCTGGCCCTGGTTGGCAGCGCCGTCGCCCATATAGGTCAGGCTGACTTTGCCGTTCTTCCTGTAGGCGTCGGCGAAACCGAGGCCGGTTCCGAGGGAGACCTGGGCGCCGACGATGCCGTGGCCACCGAAGAACTGCTTCTCCTTGGAGAACATGTGCATCGAGCCGCCCTTGCCCCGGGAATACCCGCCGCGGCGGCCGGTCAGCTCGGCCATCACGCCCTTCGGGTCCATGCCGCAGGCGAGCATGTGGCCGTGGTCGCGGTATCCGGTGATGGTCTGGTCGCCTTCGACCGAGGCCATCTGCATGCCGATGACGACGGCTTCCTGGCCGATATAGAGGTGGCAGAACCCACCGATCAGGCCCATGCCGTAGAGCTGGCCTGCCTTTTCCTCGAAACGCCGGATCAGCAGCATTTCGTGATAGGCGTGGAGATCTTCTTCCCGCGTGAATTGTGGTGTGTTCGGCGCGGGGGCATGCTCCGGAGCATTGCTGGCCCCCGCACCCAACTGAGCCGAACCTTTGGCCGAATCGGCTTTCGCCTGCCCCGCTTCGTTGGCGGCATCCATCGGCTTTCCTCCCGTGAACGGCTATTCTGAACCGTTTCTAGGACAGGGTTTTCCGGAAAGCGAGGCCGTCCAGTCGACAGATCGTCGGAGTTGTCAGGCGGAATGCGACGGGACAAACACGATCATGGGTTGATGATGACGACATCGTTCGCGTGGACGCGCCCCAGCACGATGCGGGCACGTTCCTCGAGGAGATCGCGGTCGATCTGGTCGCTGCGCAGGAGGGCCACCCGGTGTTCCCAGATCGCCCGGTCCGCCTTGGCGGCCGTGAGCTCCTGCTTCAACCCATAGGCCTGGATCTTGAGCGCGCGCTTGGCCTCCAAGCCGCGATTGCCGCTCTCGGCCTGATGAACGAAATATCCGACCACGAGCGCGGACACGGCGTAGAGGCCGAGCGGCATGAGAACGGAACGGACGCGACGACGGACCACCATGTTTCGAGCATCGCGTCACAGGGTTAAGGATGTGTTTCCAATGTGGCTTCCTTTCGCCGGGTTTGCCCGATGATGCGTTTCGACCTCGTCGATCTCGGCCTGTTTCGCCACGTGGCCGAGGCGGGGTCGATCACGCATGGGGCGGCCCGGGCGAACCTGGCGCTCGCCGCCGCGTCGAGCCGGATACGGGCGATGGAGGTTTCCCTCGGGGCGGCACTCCTCAGCAGGAGCCGTCAGGGCGTCGTCCTGACGCCGGCCGGGCGGGCACTCCTCGCCCATGCCCGTTCCCTGCTGGAGGGGATCGACCGGATGCAGGGCGATCTCGCCGCCTATGCCGGCGGCGCGATCGGCCAGATCAAGGTTCTGTCGAACACCCACGCGCTGACCGAATTCCTGCCGGAGGCCCTGAGCGCCTACCTCGCTCTCCATACCGGCGTCAGCGTCGATATCGTCGAGCGGACGTCGGACGAGATCGTCGGTCTCGTGGCGGAGGGAGCCGCCGATCTCGGCATCGTCTCCGGCACGGTGGATACCGGCACCCTGGAGACCCACCCGTTCCGCCAGGACAGGTTCGTGGCGGTGCTGCCTTCCGGTCATCCGCTGGGGGAGCGGGACGGCGTGCTGTTCGCCGATGTGCTGGATTACGACCTCGTCGGCCTCGATCGGGCGAGCGCCATCACCCGCTTCCTCGCCGACAAGGCCATGCGCACCGGGCGACCGCTCATGCGGCTGCGGGTCCAGCTGCGCGGCTTCGATGCGGTGTGCCGGCTGGTGGAATGCGGCGTTGGGCTCGGGATCGTTCCCGAAACCACCGCCCGGCGCGCCGCGCGCTCGATGGGCCTCGACATCGTGCCGCTCCTCGACCCATGGGCGGCGCGCGACCTCACCATCTGCCTGCGATCCCTCGAAGCGCTACCGGTTTTTGCCCGGGAATTCGTCGCTCATCTCCGCGCAGGGGCGTCACGGCCCGGTTTAGGGCTCCCCTCGGGGGCCGGCCTTGGCTAAACACGGCTCGGGAACGGAATGGTCCGTGTCCGTGACACCGATGAAGCAAGGGGTGCCCGGCATCATGCAGGATTCGTCGCGATCCATGCCCGACGCCCCTCTGGTCGATCCGGACGTCCATGTGGAGAGCTTCCGGCAGGCACGCGAGGCGCGCCGCCTCGAACTCGTCGAAGATTACGTGGAGTTGATCGCCGATCTCATCGGCGATGGCGGCGAGGCGCGGCAGGTCGATATCGCCGCACGCCTCGGCGTCGCCCAGCCCACCGTCGCCAAGATGCTGAAACGCCTGGCCGAGGACGGCCTCGTCCAGCAGCGCCCCTATCGCGGCGTGTTCCTCACCGAGAGCGGGCGCATGCTCGCGGTCCAGAGCCGCGAGCGCCATCGGATCGTCGAGCATTTTCTCTGTGCCCTCGGCGTCAGCGCCGAGACCGCGCGGCGCGATGCCGAAGGAATCGAGCATCACGTGAGCGCCGAGACGCTGGAGGCTTTTCGCGACTTCACGGAGCGCAAGGCCTGAAGGGGTCGAAGCTCAAGGGGCTGGCATGTCACGGAGAGGTGCCGGCCTTCGCCCCGTGGTCGAACGGAACGCTACGGTTTTCGCGCGAAGACATGGCGCGTCGAGCGGCTCGACGGCAGGACCGAGGTCGTTTCCCCTTCGCGCAAAGGCCGGGCGCTCCCGCCGATCTCGCGCCACCCGCCCCAGCTGGGTCCGGTCGCGGTCTCCTTGGATGCCTGGATGATGCCGTCCGAGACGGAAAGATGCCCGGTTGCGACGCCGCGTATCATTTCGGGCGCGTATTGCCGGGCCGCGATCCCGAACAGCGAGATCCCTTTGCTGCCTGGCGCCAGCAGGGTGCCGAGCGCGCCTTCCGGTGGTTCGCCGGCGAGGCGCATGACGCTGGTGTTGGAATCGAGGACGGCCGCTGCCGCTTCGATGTCGCCCTTTGCCAAGAGCCGGCCGGCGCGGGTGATGCGCACCTCGTAGCCGTATCCATCCCGGTCGCGATACAGGCGGGTCAGGCCGAGTTGCAGGGATTCGCAGATCATCAGCACGTGGTCGCGGGCGTATTCGTCGCTCGTCATGACCGTGGGGAGATCGCTCCTTCCCGTCTGCGTGCTGGCGGCGATGTGCTCGAGGAACTCGAGCTTGGTGGATTTCCGCCTGATCGTGCCGCCGCCTTTCAACCGGGGTACCTCCCGCACCGCATTCGAACGTCATCGGGGCGACGAGCGCCCCACACAGCCCCCGAAGTCGGATGCCCTGGCGACGAGCCTCCGACCGTCACGTAGCTTTCGCGAGGGGACGTTAAGGCTGTGAGGGTTTCCGTTCTCTTGCCAAACCCCCTCAGTCTGAAGCGATTTCATCCGTGCGGAGGACGGGAGCGTCAGTCCGTCCTCAGTGCTCCGCCGATCTCCCGTGCCGCGCCGCCATCCACGAGGAGCTCCACCGGGCGCGGGTGGCTGAGAAAGCCCGTGGGGCTCGCCGTCAGGCCGTAGGCCCCCGATTGCAGCACGGCGATGAGGTCTCCTGCCGCGAGGTCCGGCAGCGGTGTGGCGCGGGCGAGCATGTCTAGGGGCGTGCAGAGCGGGCCGACGACGGCGCTGGGCGAGCGTGGCCCGCCCCGGTCCACCACGACGGCGACGGGATAATCGCGCTTGACCACCTGTCCGAGATTGCCGGAGGCGGCGAGATGGTGGTGCATGCCCCCATCGGTGATGACGAAGCGACTGCCCCGCGAGACCTTCACGGCCCGCACTCGCGCCACGTAGAGCCCGGCCGGCCCGGCGAGGAAACGTCCGGGTTCGAGCACGATCCGCGCATCCCTGAGGCGGGGATCTGACTTCACACGGGCGATCAGCGCTGGCATGCCGTCCCGGATGGCGGCGAGGTCCAGCTGCGTGTCGGTGGAGAAATAGGGGATGCCGAGGCCGCCGCCGAGGTCGATCGTGTCCAGCGGGCGCGCGATCCGGTCCGCGACCCGCGCCGCCAGCGACAATCCATAGGCCCATTGGGACAGGAGCGTCGCGGCGACGAGCCCTTGCGTCCCGGCAAAGAGGTGGATGCCGGACAGGTGCAGGCGCGGCTCGGCCTCCACCGCATCGACGATCGCATCCAGTTCCTCCTCGTCGAAGCCGAAGGGCGAGGGTTTGCCGCCCATCCGCATGGCGCCCCCCTGCGCGTCGGGCCCCGGATTGATCCGGATCGCCACGCGCTGAACGACGCCGTGGCGCCCGGCGGCCTCGGCCACGCGCCGCATCTCCTCGCTGTTCTCCAGATGGATCTCGCCGATCCCACCGGCGACGGTGGCCTCGATGTCGAAATCGCTCTTACCCGGCCCGGCGAACAGGATGTGTCGAGGTTCGACGCCGGCCGCCCAGGACGCGGTGAATTCCGCGCCGGAGGCGATCTCGGCCCCCGCTCCCTCATCGCGGAAAACCCGGATCACCTCGGGTGCCGGATTGGCCTTCACCGAATAATCCACCACGGCGAAGCCCGAGACCGCATCGGCAAGGTCGCGATAGGCCCGTCTCAGAAGGTCGGCATCGTAGACGAAGAGTGGCGTGCCGTGAGCCTCGGCGAGGTCGCGCGGGTCGAGCCCGCCCACCCGAAGCACACCGTCAGACCGGGGGAAATGTGCCGCCACGAGGCGATCCGCGAGGCTATCGCCGGCCGTGTCAGACATAGCTCGTCCGTTCCGCCACGAGGCGCTTGTAATCGACCTTACCGTTGGGCGTCGTGGGCAGGGCCGGGACGCTCTCGACGGCACGCGGGACCATGTGCGGGGGAAGGCTCCGCCGCACGTCCTGCAGCACCTCGGCTCGGGCAGGGCCGCCCTCCGTCGGCACCGCCACCGCATGGATGCGTTGACCGAGCGCGGCATCCGGCAGGCCGATGACCGCCACGGCCCGGAAGGCCCCGGTTTCCATCAGCGCCTCCTCGACTTCGGTGGGGCTGACGCGGAACCCGGCGCTCTTGATCATCGAGTCCTCGCGGCCGAGGAAGCGAAAGTAACCGTCCTCGTCTTCCACGACGAGGTCGCCCGAGCGGCAGACGAGGGTTCCGTCCTCCGGAAAGCGCGGGTCAGGCATGAGCACCCTGGCGGTGTCCTCGGGCCGGTTCCAGTAGCCAAGGGATACGGTGGGCCCGCGATGGTGCAGGATACCCGGCTCTTGGGGCCGGCTCCGCTCTCCCTCCGCCGTCACCGCGAAGATCTCGGTCTCCGGGATGGCGCGGCCCATGGAGCCCGGCCGGATCTCCAATTCCTCCGGGGGAAGGAAGGTGGAGCGGAAAGCCTCGGTGAGGCCGTACATGAGTACGATCCCGGTCTGCGGCAGCGCCTTGCGCAGCCTCGAAACCGTCTCCAGCGGCACCGCTCCGCCGGAATTGGTGATCAACCGCAGGCTCGAAAGATCGGTCTTTCCCAGCCTCGGTGCCGCGCGGGTCAGCAGGGTCCAGAGGGTGGGGACGCCGGCGAGCACAGTGATCCGATGCCGTTCCAGCGCACCCACCACCTCGTCTCCGAAGCGGAATTCCAGCAGGACGAGGCACGCGCCCTGCTCGACGCTCGTGAGCAACTGGTTGAGGCCGTAATCGAACGAGAACGGCAGGACGGAGAGGATGCGGTCGTCCGCCGTGATCGCCAGGTAGGTGCGCACGATCCGGGTGCCGGCCAGGAGATTGGCATGGCTGAGCATCACGCCCTTCGGCAGACCGGTGGAGCCGGACGTGTAGAGGATCGCGGCGAGGCCGGGCGGCGGCGATGTCACGGATTCCGGCTGCAGCCGGACGATGATCGGGAATTCGGGAACCCCTCCCTCCCCCGTTGAGGGTGGAACGTTCGAGGGGGGCAGATCGAGGGCCGAGAGCAAGGTCGCGTCGGTGATGAGGAACCGAGCGCCGCAATCGGCGAGGATATGCGCCACCTGACGCGGGCGCAGGCTCGGATGGATCGGCACGAACACCGCCCCGATCCGGCTGATGGCGAAGATCGCCGTGCATTCGGCAAAGGATTTCGGAAGCAGGATCGCGATGCGGTCGCCGGGCTCCGCGCCCTGGCTCCTCAAACGTACTGCGAGATCATTCACCCCGGCCCGCATCCCGCCATAGCTCAGCCGTTCGGTGCCGGCGACGAGGGCGGTCCGCTCGGGCGCACATGCCGATCCGTCGAGGAGGTCGTGCAGCAGCGCGGGCGCCGACATATCCTAACGCTGCGCCTCAGCCCGCTTGGCGTCGACGAAGGCGGCCAGCGCGTCGATGCTTTCGAAATGCGTGAGTTCGAACGCGTCGTCCTCGATCTCGAAGCCGAACCGGTCGCCGAGCTCCATCATCAGATCGAGCACGCCGATGGAATCGAGGGCATCGCTGGTGACGAGGGACGTCTCGCCCGTGATGGCCCCTGGCGCGAGGCCGGGGTTGCGGCCAGCGATGAAGGCGAAAATCGCCTCTCGCGCGGCGGCATGGGTGTCGACCACATTTGTCTCGACCACGTTCCAGCCTCCCCATCGGTCATTCCGCCGACCGTCGCCGCCCATAGCGAGGTCGACAGGGCAAGTCCATGAGTCACGCGGACGTGCTCCGAGCCAGGAGGTCATCCAAGACGGGAGACGGGCGGGACCGCTCCAGATTTCTGTATCGGTAGGTGAGACCGCACCTTGAGATCGTTTCGGTAGCACCGATTCGACGATTGCCAAGAGTTGTGATGAAAACTACGCTATTCATGTGAATATCGAGCAGAGAACCGATTCTTCGGTCTTGAATACCGGATGGTCGCCCCTCTGCATTTGAGCGGAGATGGTCATGACCAATGATACGATCCGGCGAGCGACAGCAGAATTTTTCGGAACATTCTGGCTGACTTTCGGCGGCTGCGGCGCAGCCGTCGTTTCAGCGGCCTATCCCGAATTAGGGATCGGATTTCTCGGGGTGGCCTTCGCCTTCGGACTGACTGTCCTGACGATGGCCTACGCCGTCGGGCACATTTCGGGTGGCCATTTCAATCCCGCCGTCACCGTCGGCCTATGGTCCGCCGGGCGTTGCGCCGACCATCATGTCATTCCCTACATCGTCGCGCAGATCGTCGGGGCCGTGTTCGGTGCCGGCGTGCTCTACCTCATCGCCTCCGGCAAGGCCGGATGGATGCCTAACGGCTTCGCCTCGAACGGCTACGGCGACCTCAGCCCAGGCAAGTATGGACTGCTCTCCTGCTTCCTCGTGGAGGTTCTCGCGACCTTCTTCTTCCTGTTCATCATCATCGGGACGACATCGAAGGGGGCCGCCACCGGATTTGCCGGTATTCCCATCGGCTTTGCCCTGGTGCTGATCCACCTCATCTCGATCCCGATCACCAACACCTCCGTCAATCCCGCGCGCAGCACCGGTCCGGCCGTGTTCGCGGGGGCCGAGGCGATGGGCCAGCTCTGGCTGTTCTGGCTGGCACCGGTGCTCGGTGCCGTGATGGCCGGGGCCATGGCGCGCTGGCTCTACGAGCCGGACACGATCATCGAGACGACGATCGTCGAGAAGCGGACTCCGGCGTAGGAATAGACGGAACCCATTCCGTCTCGCGACCTCATCCTGAGGGACCGACGAGGCCTCCATGACGCTCGGCGTTCCTTGAAGGCCTCCGTCGAGGCGTTCGCTTCGCTGCCGCATCTGGGGATCGCGTAGGACGACGCTCGAAATCAGGCTGTTTCGGTTTCCGGCTCGCCCGCCGATTCCGGCATCGCTTCGCCGTCCGGGATCACATCCACCTCGACCTTGAGCTTCTGCGGGCCGGAAGAGGACACGATGCCGTCGATGGGCGAGACGTCTGTGTAGTCGCGGCCCCGCGCCACCACGATGTGGTCGTCGCAGGCGCCGATATTGTTGGTGGGATCGAGGCCGATCCAGCCATCCCCGCACCAGACCGAGACCCAGGCATGACTGGCATCGGCACCGCGCAGGCGCGGCCGTCCGGCGGGAGGGATCGTGCGGATGTAGCCGCTGACATAGGCCGCCGGCAGGCCGAGCCCGCGCAGGCCGGCGATCATGATATGCGCGAAATCCTGGCACACCCCGGCCTTGAGGGCGAAGGCCTTGGCGAGGGGCGTGTGAACCGTTGTGGCCTTCGCGTCGAATTTGAAGTCCGCACGCATGCGCCGCATCAGGTCGACGGCTCCGCCATATGCGCTGCGACCGGGCGTGAAACTCGCGCGCGCATAGTCGGTGACGTCCGGGTCGAGGGGAACCCTGACGCTCGGGAACACGAAATGCACGGGGGCGTCGGGCGCCATCGATCGACCGGAAATCGCCGTGTCGCGCACCGATTCCCATGCCATGCCGGATTCGGGCGGCGGCAGCGGCGGACGCTCCACCTTGACCCGCGACAGGGCTTCGACCCGCAACTCGTTATGCGGCGTGTCGATCAGGAAGGTCACCACGTCGAGGCCGAAATAGTCGCGCCGCACGGTGCGGGTTTGCGGAGCCGGCGAAACGGTCAACTCACTGGACAGGACACACTGCCCCTCCCCGTCCCGCGGCTGAAGCCGCAGGGAGCAGCGGGCGTAACGGACGGGCTTGCCGTAGCGGTAGGTGGTGAGGTGGCGCAGCGTATAGATCACGCGAGCCCCACGAGCTTCTCCGGACGCATGGCGTGCGGGCCGTTGGGGAAGTAGCGGGTGACGATCGCGTCGGCGAGGCCCTCGAAGGCGTTCTCCAGGCGCGTCAGGGCGGCGCCGTCGAGTTCCGATGCTTCGCCGGTGGTGAATTCGGCGGCCAGCTTGAGAGCGAGGCGCTGGTGCGTCTCCGGCAGGCCGTCGACGCGCAACACCGGCAGGTCGGCGAGATGCCGGCAGATCGCTTCCACCTGGAACGCGACGGAGCGCGGGTTGAACGGGTCGAGGAGCACCATGTCGCGTACCGGGTCGATCGCCACGCCCTGCATGTAGCGCGCGCCGAACGAGACGTGCGAGTCGCACAGGGACAGCATGACCCCGAGATCCTCGGCCGTCGCCTCGTCCCCTGCGAAACTGGCGGCGAAGGAGCAGGTGTTGATCGCCCGCTCGATCCGGCGTCCGAGATCCACGAAGTGCCAGCCGGCGGTCCGGTTCATGTTTTCCTGGGCGAGACCGGCCAGGGCGGCGATGTGGCTGAGGGCACGCTCCGCCAGGCCGAGGAGCTCGGCTTCGGCCAGTTCCTTCGCCTCGTCGAGTTCCAGGAGATCCTTCAGGTCGGCGAGCACGCGCCATGCCTCGCTGGAGAGCCTTTCGCGCAGGGAGGCCGCGTTATGGCGTGCCGACACGCTGTGCGAGAGGGCCGAGCCGTAAGTCTGGCGTCCGCTCAGGGCTTCCTGCGCGAGCTTGGCCGTCGGCAGGTCGGGCGCTTCGATGGCGCCCCATTCGTCGAGCAGGGCGCGGATCCGCAGGGCCGTCGGCGCCGTCTCGTCGCCCGCCATGTCGGCGATCACCGCGTTCCCGACGCTGCCGAGATGGGCGATGACGAGCCGGATCACCGCCTCTGCCCGCTCGACGTAGCGGCCGAACCAGAACAGGTTGTCGGCCGCGCGAGACGGCAGGTGCCCGGCGATGCGGCGAACCCTGGGCGCGCCCGGATGCATCAGCGAGACCGGTTCGACCGGACGGTCCGAGAGGACCCAGACATCCGCCGATTTGATCCCGGCCCGCATCTCGATCGGGTTCACGTCGGGCCGCTCCGAGATGCGGCAGAAGCCGCCCGGCATCACGCGCCAGCCGTCCGGCGTCGCCGCCGCGAAGACCCGCAGGACGAAGGGACGGGGCACGAGGCGCATCCCGTCCTCCCGACGCTCCCAGCCCGGCATGGTCGAAAGCGGCGCCTGTTCCTGGGCGATGTAGTCGAAGGGCCTGTCGCGCAGGGCCGCCACCACGCGCTCGCGCTCGGCGACGATCGCGTGCGGTCCGAGGATCGCGTCGCGACCCATCCCCTTGGTCGGCGTCGCCACAGGGCGGAGGTTGAGGTGTTCGAGGTTGTCGCGGACATGGGCGAGCGCGTCGGGATCGCCGCACCACCAGCTCTTCAGCCCTTCGAGGCTGAGATCGGTGCCGAGGAAGTAGCGGGCGATGCGCGGCAGGTAGGCGCCGAGCGCACCCGATTCGAGGATGCCGGAACCCGGCATGTTGCCGACGACGAGACTGCCGTTGCGCAGAGCCTCCAGCACCCCGGAAATACCGAGGCGCGAGGCCGGGTTCAGTTCGAGCGGGTCGATATAGTCGGAATCGATGCGCCGCCACAGCACGTCGGTGCGCTTCAGCCCTGAGACGGTGCGCACGTGGAGCGCGCCGTCCTGCATCACGAGGTCGTCACCCTCCACCAGCAGCAGGCCGAGATAGCGCGCGAGCGCCGCCTGCTCGACATAGGTGGAGCTCAACGGCCCGGAGGTAAGAAGGCCGATACGCGGGTCGCTCCGCTGCGCACCCATGACCAGCCCGTCGCGAAACGCCTGGAAGAACGGGGCGAGGCGCTCGACATGGAGGTCGGCGTAGAGGTCCGGGAAGGCGCGGGTGAGCACCATCCGGTTCTCCAGCGCGTAGCCGGGACCGGAGGGAGCCTGCGTCCTGTCGGCGAGGACACGCCAGCGCCCGTCCGGCCCCCGGCCGATATCGGCGGCGTAGAGCTTGAGCCAGCGCCCGCCGGGCGGCTTCACCCCTGAGAGCGGTCGCAGGAATTCCGGGCTGCCGGCCACGAGGGCCGCCGGCAGCACGCCCTCCGACACCATCCGGCCGGGGCCGTAGATGTCGGAGATGATGGTTTCCATCAGCTCCGCGCGCTGAACGATGCCAGCGCTGAGGGCGCGCCATTCGGCGCTCTCGATCACGAGAGGGAGGGAACTCAGTGGCCAGGCATGCTCGCGCTGGTCGCCGTAGATCCGGTAGGAGATCCCGGTATCGCGGATATGCCGCTCCGCCGAGGCGAAGCGGGTGGTGATCTCGGTTCCGCTGAGGGTCCCGAGCCGGTCGAGCAGGCGGGGCCAGGCACCGAGATGCGCGCCTCCCGCCCCCACGAACTCGTCCGGGATACCGGGCCGAGGCTGGTAGTCCGAGGTCCAGCGCGCAAGACGCTTCGCCCGTCTTCCGGCTTGCGCCTCGGCCATATTCGTCATCTGGGCGCGGGTGTCCTGAGGTCGAGCGTGAGCGGGAACTCGCGGCTGATCTCCTCGGCCGGCATCTCGACCTTTCCGGGGGTGTGGCCGTGGGCCTGGAAGCGCGCGAGACGCCGACCCTCGGCCTCGTAGGTGTTCACCGGGAAGGTCTCGTAGTTGCGGCCGCCGGGATGGCTGACATGGTAGCGGCAGCCGCCGATCGAGCGTCCGCTCCACGCATCGAGGATGTCGATGGTGAGCGGCGAATGCGCGGGGATCGTCGGATGCATCGAGGAGGCCGGCTGCCACGCCTTGAAGCGCAGGCCCGCCACCGCTTCGCCCACCGTGCCGGTGCCGGTCATCGGAAGGCGCCGGTCGTTGCAGCTGATGATGTGGCGGCCGGGCACGAAGCCCTCGACCTTGACCTGCAGACGCTCCACAGAGCTGTCCACGTACCGCACCGTTCCACCGATCGCCCCCTCTTCGCCCAGCACGTGCCAGGGCTCCAATGCCTGCCGCAGTTCCAGCTTGACGCCGCCCTGCTCCACCGTCCCGAAGACCGGGAAGCGGAACTCGTACTGCGCCTGGAACGCCGCCGGATCGAAGTCGTAGCCGGCTTGGCGGAGGTCTTCCAGCACGCCGAGGAAGTCCGTCCAGAGGAAGTGGGGCAGCATGAAGCGATCGTGCAGGCCCGTGCCCCAACGGACACAGCCGCCTTCCTGCGGTTCGCGCCAGGCCCAGGCGACGATGGCCCGCAGCAGGAGTTGCTGGGCCAGACTCATGCGCGGGTCCGGCGGCATCTCGAAGGAGCGGAACTCCAAGAGGCCGAGGCGGCCGGTGGGGCCGTCCGGCGAGTAGAGTTTGTCGATGCAGATCTCGGAGCGGTGGGTGTTGCCGGTGACGTCCACGAGGATGTTGCGGAAGATCCGGTCCACGAGCCAGCGCGGGATGTTGGGCTCGTCGGGTTTGGGCACCTGCGCCAGGGCGATCTCGAGCTCGTAGAGCCCGTCGTGCCGGGCCTCGTCCATGCGCGGCGCCTGGCTCGTCGGGCCGATATAGAGCCCGGCAAAGAGGTAGGAGAGTGAGGGGTGGCGCTGCCAGTAGAGCACGAGGCTCTTCAGCAGGTCCGGCCGGCGCAGGAACGGCGAATCCGCCGGGGTGGCGCCGCCCAGCACCACGTGGTTGCCGCCGCCGGTGCCGGTATGGCGCCCGTCGGTCATGAATTTCTGCGCGCCGAGGCGGATCTGGCGGGCATCCTCGTAGAGCTCGCTCGTGATGGTGACGGCCTCGCGCCACGAGGTGGCGGGGTGGACGTTGACCTCGATCACGCCCGGATCGGGCGTGACCTTGATGACGTTGAGGCGCGGATCGAACGGCGGCTCGTAGCCCTCGATATGCAGGGGCTGCTTCAGCTCGGCGGCGACGGCCTCGAGATGCCCGATGAGCTCGAGATACTCGTCCACCCGCTGCAACGGCGGCATGAACACCCGCAGCACCCCATCCCGCGGCTCGACGGCGAGCGCCGTGCGCACGGCGACGCCGGTGACGCCCGATCCGTTCTCGGTCTTCGTGCCGGGATGACCTTCGGGGAGCGCGCCCCGCTCCTCCAGCGGGTCCTGGGGCTGGTAGTAGGGGTAATGCTCCGGCGGCACGAAAGGCAGCGAACTCAGCGGCAGGCGATACCCCACCGGTGAATCTCCCGGCGTCAGGAAGGCGTGGGTACGGCGGAATTCCCAGGGCTCAGAAATCCAGCGACGGTCGTCGGGATCGTCCTTACCCATGGGCAGGCTCGCCAGGGGAAGAGCATAGCCGGCGGCCTCGCCGAGGCCGCGCTCGAACACCCGCGCGATACGGGCATTGGTCTCCGGGTTCGGAAACTTGGCGTCGGAGGTGGTGACGTTGATCGGCAGCTCCTCCCGCTTCTCCTCCCAGTAGATCGGGTCTTCGAAGGCGGGGAACACGTAGGTTTCGAGGCCGAGGCGCTTGGCGACGCCGTCGATCAGCGCCTTCGCCTTGCTGGAGGTGGCGTCACGCGGGCCGTCCTCCTTGGCGACGAGGTCGGGATTGCTCCAGATCGGCTTGCCGTCCCGGCGCCAGTACAGGGCGAAGGCCCAGCGCGGCAGGCTCTCGCCCGGATACCATTTGCCCTGGCCGTAATGCAGCATGCCGCCCGGTCCGAAGCGGGTGCGCAGGCGCCGGATCAGCTTGTCGGCGAGGCCGCGCTTGGTCGGCCCCACGGCGGCGGCGTTCCACTCGGCCGATTCGAAATCGTCGATGGAGACGAAGGTCGGCTCGCCGCCCATGGTCAGGCGCACGTCCTGTTCGGCGAGATCGACATCGATCCGCTCGCCCAGCGCATCCATCTTGGCCCAGACCTCCTCGGAGAAGGGCTTCGTGATGCGCGGGGCTTCCGCCACGCGGGTCACCGTCATCTCGAAGCCGAACTCCACCTCGGCGGGTTCGGCGAGGCCGGAAATCGGCGCGGCGGATTGATAATGCGGGGTGGCGGCAAGGGGGATATGCCCCTCGCCGCAGAGCAGGCCCGACGTGGCGTCGAGGCCGATCCAGCCGGCACCCGGCAGGTAGACCTCGGCCCAGGCATGAAGATCGGTGAAGTCCGTGCTGGTGCCCGCCGGCCCGTCGACGGCGGTGGTGTCGGGAACGAGCTGGATCAGGTAGCCGGAGACGAAGCGCGCGGCGAGGCCGATGCGGCGCAGCACCTGGACCAGGAGCCAAGCGGAATCGCGGCAGGAGCCGCTCTTGAGCGTCAGCGTCTCGGACGGTGTCTGGACACCGGGCTCCATGCGGACGCCGTAGGTGATCTCGGAAGCGATCATGGCGTTGAGGGCCACGAGGAAGAGCACGGTGTTGGGCTGTTCGGGCAGCCGCTCGAGCAGCGCGTCGATCTCGGGGCCCACCGCGTCGTCGGTGACGAGATAAGGCTTCAGCTCCGCGGTCAGGTCGCTCTCGTAAGCGAAGGGGCGGGTCTGGGCGTAATCCTCGACGAAGAAATCGAACGGGTTGATGACCGCCATCTCGGCGGTCAAATCGACCTCGATCTTCAATTCGGTGGTCCGCTCGGGGAAGACCAGACGGGCGAGCCAGTTCCCGTTCGGGTCCTGCTGCCAGTTGATGAAGTGGTTCTCCGGCAGGATCTTGAGGGAATAGGCCGGCACGGTCGAGCGCGTATGCGGCGCGGGGCGCAAGCGGATCACCTGCGGTCCGAGCTGGATCGGCCGATCGTACTTGTAGTGAGTGACGTGGTGCAGAGCGGCTTTAATGGACACGGGGACTCCCGCTGGTTCGGACGTGAGACCGGGCGCGCGGCGGACGCGCGGCGGTGGCGGGAAACCGGAGCGCATCACCGAAGCGCCCCACGGTTGTCATCGGCGTTTTGAGGCCGAATGACCATAGGCTGTGATCGCCGCCGACGGCAGTCGAAATCGGTGCTAGTCTACAGCGGCGTTGCCCTACCGGGCGATGGGAGGTGACGACGTTCATCACGTGAGCAGATTGGCCCTGGCAGTTCAGACAGACGGCATGGCGACGCTGCCCGCCGTCGAGCAGAAAGCAAATTCCGTGCATCGTGACGCGGGGCTTCGCCGCGAAGCGTTCCCTCACGCATATGCCGGCGCCCATAGTGCGGGCCCGGCCGGCCCATGAAGATCTTTCAGTGCCAGGCTTGCAACCAGCCGGCGAGTTTCGAGAGTACGGAATGCGAGAGCTGTCAGCGGCGGCTCGGCTATGTCTGCGGCACCCACGAGATTTCCGCCCTGGAGCCGTCCGGGACGGTCTGGCACGCCTATGCCGATCCGGGCCGGAAGTACCGCTTCTGTGCAAATGCCGAGTTCAGTGCCTGTAATTGGCTGCTGCCCGATGACAGTCCAGACCGGTACTGTACTTGCTGTCGGCACAACAGGGTGGTGCCGGACCTGGCCCTCGCCTGGAATCTCACGCGCTGGCGCCAGATCGAGGCCGCCAAGCACCGGTTGTTCTACTCGCTGCTTCGCCTCGACCTGCCCCTGATGACACGGGACGAGAACCCCGCCACCGGTCTGGCCTTCGACTTTCTGGTCGACCCCGCCGAGAGTTACAGCGTCGGCCCTCCCGTGCTCACCGGGCACCGCAGCGGCCTCATCACCCTGAACATCGCCGAGGCGGACGATGTCGAGCGCGAACGGCGCAGGATGCTGTTCGGGGAGTATTACCGCACGCTCCTCGGCCATTTCCGCCACGAGATCGGGCATTATTTCTGGAACGTCCTGATCCGCTACGATCAGAGCATCTGGTCGTTCCGTGACCTGTTCGGCGACGAGCGTGCCAGCTACGGCATGGCCCTGCAGCGTTACTATGCCCAAGGCGCGCCGGCGGACTGGCAGGAATCCTACGTCAGCGCCTATGCCACCAGCCACCCATGGGAGGATTTCGCCGAGACCTGGGCGCATTACCTCCACATCGTCGACACGGTGGAGACGGCGAGCACCTTCGAACTGCACGTGCGGCCTCGCCTGCGCAACGGCGCGCCGGACCCCGTCGTGATCGATTTCGATCCGTATCAGTCGCCAGACCTCGATCGCCTGATCTCGGCCTGGTTGCCGCTGACCTATGCGGTGAATTCCTTGAGCCGCAGCATGGGGCAGCCGGCGCTCTATCCCTTCAAGCTGACACCGGCCGTCATCGCCAAACTCGCCTTCATCCACGACCGGATCGAAACCGTTCGCTCGGTCACGGGTGATCATCTCGATTCGGATATTCTGAAGGCGGTGATCACCGGCCTGCGCCAGCGCGTGGCACCGCCGAACGTCTGAGCCGCGAGCCGAACCCTAGGGCCGGTTCAGGGCTCACATTCCCTGTTCCGGCTCCGATTTGGGAAGCCTGCGTGGGCGCCCATCATCGTCGATGGCGACGAAGGTGAAGGTCGCCTCGGTGACCTTCTCGCGCAGCTTGGTGCGGAAGCGACGCGCCCAGGCTTCGACCTGAATCTTCATGGACGTGCGGCCGACACTCTCCACCCGCGTGTAGACGCAGAGCACATCGCCCACCCGTACCGGACGAATGAAGGTCATCGCGTCGACCGCCACCGTGACCACGCGGCCTTGGGCCTGGTCGACACCGGCAATTCCACCTGCCTGGTCCATCTGCGACATCACCCAGCCGCCGAAGATGTCGCCATTGGCGTTGGTGTCGGCCGGCATGGCGATGGTGCGCACCGTGAGGTCGCCGCGCGGGTCGCTGGTCTCGCCCATTCCGGTCTCCACCCATCCTCGTTGCGACGCCTTCGTTCGTCCGAGACGTCGCTTGGCCTCCTGCATCGGCCGACAAGGGGCATCAGGTCAAGAAAAAGCCCGGCCGTCCCGAATGGGACGACCGGGCCTCGAAACCGACCGGCGTGACCGACTCAGTAGTAGAAGCGACGCGGGCCGTAGAACCGGCGCGGACCGTAAAACGGCCGGCGGTAGAACGGACGCGGCGCGAAGTACGGCCGACGGTAATACGGACGGGCGTAGTAAGGACGACCGTAGAACGGGCGACGATAATACGGCCGGCGATAGTAGTACTGCGCCTTCTCGGCGACGGCCGGTGCGGCCTCGCTCTGAAGGGCCGAGACTGGGCCGATGGGCGCGGCCGAGGCGCCCTGGGGGGGCAGGGCGGCGAAGCCCAGGGCCAGCAAGGCGGCCAGAAGGAGTTTCCTCAACACGTTCATGACTCCTCGAGTGATCGAACGACGGTGATGATACGACGGCATGCGAAGGAATGCATGCTTGGCCGTCAGCCGAACGCACAGAATCGGCAAACCGTTTCATGCCCTCCGTCGGCAAGCTTAACGGCAACCTTCCCGGGAACGGCCTTCGCGGGCGGGGTCTCCGCGTCGGTGGCTTTGCATGGACGGGTCAGGCGATCTTCAACGTCATGTCGACGATGCTGGCATCGGCCGAACCCTTCACCAGGGTGATGCCATGCTCGCAATCTTCCCTGCGGGCATAGCCCTCGGCCGAATCGGCGATGACGTTCCCGTTCGTGACTCGGAGGCGCCAGCGCCAGTCGCCACTCGAATCCCGGTACAGTTCGAAACGCATGCCCATGCCTCCCTCGCGGAGATGCCCGCCAGAGGCTGAGATGGCGCGGGATCGTCCGTCGGCAATATCCGTCCCGGCCTTGGGCTCAAACGAAAACGCCGCCCCGGACGATCCGGGGCGGCGTCGTGTCGAGCGAACTCGACCGTCTGGGATCGATTCGGATCAGGAACGCGGGAAGCGGTCGAGCCAGCCGATGGCGCGACCTTCGCCGGCGGCATTGCCGCCGCCGCCGCTGCGCGGGCGTTCACCCTGGCGCGGAGCGCGGGTGTCGCCGCGCTGGTCGGGACGGGGGCCACGGCCCTGCCCTTCCGCCGGACGATCGCCGCGGCCTTCCTGCGGACGGCCGGAACGGGCCGGACCGCCGGGCTGGCCGCCACGGCTCTCGCCGCCGCGACCGCCGCCGGGACGACCGCCGAAGCCGGGGCGTCCGCCGCCGGGACGCTGACCCTGGCGCTGGCCGGGACGCTGACCCTGGGGCGCCGGACGACGCTCCTCGGCCTGCGCGGCCTCGGCCGCTTCCTGGCGGGTCGGCGGGTTGAAGCCCTCGGGGAAGGCGCCGACGGGGATCTTCTGGCGCGTGGTGCGCTCGATATCCCGCAGGTAGGCCTTCTCCTCGTCGTTGCAGAACGAGATGGCGAGCCCGTTCGCCCCGGCGCGCGCGGTGCGGCCGATGCGGTGGACGTAGCTCTCGGGCACGTTGGGCAGGTCGTAGTTGATGACGTGGCTCACGGCCTCGACGTCGATGCCGCGGGCGGCGATGTCGGTGGCCACCAGGACGCGGCACGACCCGTCCTTGAACGCGGCGAGAGCACGCTCGCGCTGCGGCTGGGACTTGTTGCCGTGAATGGCCGAGGCGTTGATCCCGACCTTCTCCAGGCCGCGCACGACCCGGTCTGCGCCGTGCTTGGTGCGGGTGAAGACCAGGACGCGTTCGATGGCGGGGTCGCGCAGGATGTGGTTCAGCAGGGCCTGCTTCGCACCGGTATGGGCGAAGATGACCTCCTGCGTCACACGCTCGGCCGTCGTCGCCACGGGAGTCACGGCCACCTGGACCGGGTCACGCAGGTACTGATCGGCGAGGCCCGCGATGTTCTTCGGCATGGTCGCCGAGAAGAACAGGCTCTGGCGCTCCTTCGGCAGCATCTTCACGATGCGCTTGAGGGCGTGGATGAAGCCGAGGTCGAGCATCTGGTCGGCCTCGTCGAGGACGAGGATCTCGACGGCTTCGAGGGTCAGCGAGCGGCGCTCGATGAGATCCATCAGGCGGCCCGGCGTGGCGACGAGGATGTCGACGCCGTTGGCGAGCGCCTTCTCCTGACGGGAGATGGTGACGCCGCCGAACACCACGGTGTTGGTGAAGGACAGGTGCTTGCCGTAATCCGAGAAGCTCTCGGCGATCTGGTTGGCGAGTTCGCGGGTGGGCGAGAGCACCAGCACGCGGCAGCCGCGGCGGATGGCCTTGCGCGGGTTCTGGGCGAGGCGGTGCAGGATCGGCAGCGCGAAGGCCGCGGTCTTGCCGGTGCCGGTCTGGGCGATGCCGCAGAGGTCGCGGCCTTCCATGGCGGGGCGCAGGGCCTGCGCCTGGATCGGGGTCGGAGTCTTGTAGCCGGCCTCATCCAGGGCGCGCAGCACGGGCTGAGCGAGGCCGAAATCGGTAAATTGGGTCAAGGGTAGACTTTCAGGCAGCGGGACCGGCCGGACGCCATCGGATAGGATGGTCGTCTTATCGAAGGGACTGGTCCGTTGAGCTGGAGGTCGCCCGCGTGATGGGGCGATCCGGGTGCATGCACGTTTGAAGAGAGGGGCTCAGGTCGCTTGGGTCGCGCTGACGCGCAATCGGCGATCCGTCACGCAGCCCTCTCAAGCGAACCTGTCACGGCCGCTGACGCTGCAACTGCGATATGCGCTTTCGCGCCTGCGAAGTCAATCTCGGCCTTGAGCCATACGCTGAGCGCCTGGACGTGTGGCCTTACCAGCCGAAACGCGCCATCTGGGCGAGCTTGGCCTGGACCGCTTTCTCGTCCCGGCCGAGGGAGGCGAGGGTCTGGGACAGGCCGTAGCAGGTGCCGCAGAACGGGAGCTGGACGAGGGACATCGTCTCGGCCCGGAACCGGGACACGGAGCCGATCAGGCAGGCGATGACCGCCTCGTCTTCCGGGCCGCCGACGCAATCTCCGCGTGGGCTGCCGAACAGGGCACGATTCGGCCAGGCCAGGGCGATGGTGGTGCCGCCGCGCCGGTCCGGTGCGGGCGGCAACGTGTAGCTCCGTACGAACAGGCCCGCGAACAGAAGCATCAGAACGAGGCCCGCGAGGACGCGCATGGTCAGGCGGTCTCGTCGAAACGCGTGCGGTGGAAGACTTCCGTCCCCGCCCCGTCGATGACCCGTACCGCCTCGGCCGGTCCGCCCGAGCGCTGGGGTGCCCGTGCCCGTGCGAACAGCAGGAGCGCGCGCTCCGTGGCGCTCTCGGGCCCGCTCGCGCGGATCGACAGGCGCTGGCGCACGCGATCCTCTCCCTCGTCCTCGGAGCCGAGAATCTCGATGTGGAACGTCTCGCGGGAACTCACGATTCTGTCCGCTCCGGAAGGGGTTCGTGGCTGCGGCTCGTCATGCGGTGAGCTTTCGCCTCAACGCACCGACTGTGCAAGCCGGGGGCGGATGTGGTTGAGTGGCGCTGACCCTCCTCACGGACCGAGAAAACATGACGCCTTCGCACTTCGTCACGACCGACTGGCTCAAGGAGCGTCTCGGCGCGCCGGGCATCATCGTGCTGGATGCGTCATGGTATCTCCCCGCCCAAGGCAGGAACGCCGAGGCCGAGTACCAGGCCGCGCACATACCCGGCGCGATCCGCTTCGATATCGATGCCGTGAGTGACGAGACGTCGCCGCTGCCGCACATGCTGCCCCGCCCGGAGGTCTTCTCCTCGCGCATGCGCGAACTCGGCATCGGCGACGGCATGCACATCATCGTCTATGACGGAATGGGTCTGTTCTCCGCCCCCCGGGTCTGGTGGATGCTGCGCACCTTCGGCGTGCGCGACGTCCAGATCCTGGAAGGCGGTTTCCCGGCCTGGCTCGCCTCCGGCGGCAAGACCGAGGATGGCGACGGCCCCCGGCGCGACCGGCGCCATTTCTCGGCGCGACTGGACCATGGCGCCGTGGCCGATGCCGGCGATGTCGCTCGCGCCCTGGAGCGCGGTTCGGCGCAGGTCGTCGATGCCCGTTCCGCCCCGCGCTTCCGTGGCGAGGAGGCCGAGCCACGCCCCGGCGTACGTCCCGGCCACATGCCGGGTGCCCGCAACGTCCATTATTCCGCGCTCCAGGCGGACGGCCGGCTGAAGGACGCCGATTCCCTGCGCGCGGTCTTCACCGAGGCCGGGGTCGATCCGGCAAAGCCGGTCATCACCACCTGCGGTTCAGGCGTCACGGCGGCCATCGTCTCGCTCGCCCTGGAGACGCTGGGCCACCCGCCCCGTGCGCTGTACGATGGGTCCTGGTCCGAATGGGGCGTCGATCCCGCGCGTCCGGTCGCGACAGGGCCGGCCTGAGGGTTCCGCGCGGGACCCCCTTCCCGTGGCCGACCTCGCGAGCCTCGACACCGTCCCTCACGCTATTGTTCCGGTGCGCCAGCGCTCGGAGGGGCGCGTCGCCGTGCGCGTCGTCCGCCACGGGGCGGGCACGCATATCGCCGATCTCTCGGAGGCCGGGCCGTTGCGCCTGCGCCTGCCGCGCCATGGCGAGGGTGTCTGCGAGGCGGTGCTGCTCAACACGGCGGGCGGCATCGCCTGCGGCGACGGTTTCCGGGTCGAGGCGACGGTCGATGCCGGCGCGCATCTCGTGCTCACGACGACGGCCGCCGAGAAGATCTACAAGTCCGACGGTCTCTCGAGCCGCGTGACGACGACCGCGACCCTGGCCGAGGGCGCGGGTCTCGACTGGCTGCCGCAGGAGACGATCCTGTTCGACCGCGCGCGGCTGGAGCGACGGTTCGAAGTGGACCTTGCGCCCGATGCCCGGTTGCTCGCTTTCGAGGCGGTGGTCTTCGGGCGAACGGCGCGCCATGAGCGTATGGAAACGGGCCTGTTCCGGGACGCATGGCGCATCCGCCGCGCGGGGCGTCTGACCTACGCGGATTCCGTCGCCTTCGACGGGCCGATCACCGCCCTTCTGGAGCGGACGGCCTTCGGCGGCGGTGCCCGCGCGATGGCGACTCTGCTCGATGTTTCGGCAGATGCGGAATCCCGCCTGGAGCGGTTTCGCGCCCATCTCGACAGTCTGGGACCGACAGGGGTGGATGTGGCGGCCAGTGCCTGGAACGGGCACCTCGTTGCCCGTTTCTTGAGCGCCGACCCCGACGCCCTGCGGGTGACGGCCGCCTGTATCCTGGTGGACTACCGTGGCGCGCCGATGCCCCGGGTCTGGCAGAGCTGAGGCCCCTCGTCAGGGGGCCTTCTCTCCCTGGAACGGATGGATCGGCGGAATCAGCGCCGCCGCGAGTTCCAGCCGGCCGGAGATGACGCCGCGCTCGGTGATCATCGTGTCGGCGATGGTCTGCAGCGTCGCCGCCGGCCCCTGCACCAGCACCACTTCCAAGGTCTGGTTGTTCATCAGATGGACGTGGAGAGAGGAAATGACCTCAGCGATGTAGCGCCGCTGCAGATCGGCCAAACGCTGCTGCACGCCCGGCGCGAGATGGTCGTAGAACAGTGTGATCGTGCCCACCATCACCCGGTCGCCGACCTTGTGGCGGTGCTCCACGAGCGAGCGGTGGAGGATCGTCGCCACGGCCTGTGAGCGGCTGGCGAAGCCACGCTCCCCCACCATGGTATCGAGCTCGCAGAGCAGATCCTCGGAAAGCGACAGGCTGATCCGACTCACCGGCTTGCGCCGGCCGCCAACTCCCTCCTCCGGGTTCGTGCCGTCCTCGGGGGCCGCTTCCGTCGCTTCGCTACCCGCCATGGCGCCTTCCCCCTGCATGCCGAACTCGTCCTGGCACGTGTTTTGTATGGCAATCAGCCGATCGGTATTACGATTTCCAGCGATCGTACTACGCGGTTCGGAGAATGCAGATGCACCTTTCCACGATCCTGACCGCCGGACGCAAGGCCGTCACGGGCTGCGCCCTTGCCCTGGGCCTCCTCACGGCCTCCGCCTCCATCCCCGTGGCGCACGCCGCCGAGCCCCTGCGCATCGGCTACAGCGACTGGCCCGGCTGGGTCGCCTGGCAGGTCGCCATCGAGAAGGGCTGGCTGAAGGAGGCCGGCGTCGACGCGAAGTTCGAGTGGTTCGACTACTCGGCCTCCATGGATGCGTTCTCCGCCGGCAAGCTCGACGCCGTCACCTGCACCAACGGCGATGCCCTGGTGATGGGTGGCAATGGCGCCAAGAACGTCATGATCATGCTCACGGATTACTCCAACGGCAACGACATGATCGTCGGCAAGCCCGGCGTGAAGGCACTGGCCGACCTCAAGGGCAAGAAGGTCGGCCTCGAAGTCGGCCTCGTGGAACATCTCCTCCTCATCAACGGCCTGACCAAGCTCGGCCTCAAGGAGACGGACGTCACCCTGGTCAACGCCAAGACCAACGAGACCCCGCAGGTTCTCGCCTCCGGCGACGTCTCGGCCATCGGCGCTTGGCAGCCCGTCGCCGGGCAGGCGATGAAGGGCGCGGCCGGCGCCAAGCCGCTCTACACCTCCGCCGACGAGCCGGGCCTGATCTACGACGTGGTCACCGTCTCGCCCGCCAGCCTGTCGGGCCGTCGGGCCGAGTGGATCAAGTTCGTCGGCGTCTGGAACAAGGTCGTCGCCTATATCCAGGACCCGAAGACGCAGGGCGATGCGGTGGCGATCATGGCGGCCAAGGTCGGCATCGACGCGCCCACCTTCACCCGCTTCCTCAAGGGCACCAAGCTCCTCACCCTGGCCGAGGGCGCCAAGGTGATGAAGGATGCCGACGGGTTCGGCTCCCTCTACGGCTCGAGCCGCTATGCCGACGCCTTCAACGTCAAGTACGAGGTCTACAAGACCGCCCAGGACGTGAAGAGCTACATCGACCCCGCGCTGACCGACGGCAAATGAGCGCGGAGATGCGCCAGGGCTTGGAGCGCACTTCCCCTCCCCCTTGTGGGGAGGGGACAGGGGTGGGGGTGGCTCCGCTAGCCTCGGCCGCGGTGGGTCACCCAACCACCCCCACCTCCAACTCCTCCCCACAAGGGGGAGGAGGGGCCCGCGTCTCGTCTCCCTTGTCCCCCCGCCGCCGCTCCTGGGTCGGCGTCGCCCGGCCGCTCTCGCCGCGCCGCCGGACGAGCCTCGCAATCCTGTCGTTCCTGATCCCGCTCCTCGCCTGGGCGGCGGTCTCCTACGTGCCGTTCCTGTGGCATCCCCTGGTGGAGGTGACCGAGCCCGGCGACATCGCCTGGATGGAGCCGGGGATGCGCGTGCCGAAGGCCGCCTTCGCGGAGGAGGTCGCCTCGGCCAAGGCCGCCGGCACCGCCGAGCCGGCGGGCAGGCCCGCCAACCCGGTCTACCTTCCCGCCCCGCACGAAGTGGCCACCGCGTTCTGGACCTCGCTGACGGCCCAGCCGACCCAGCGCGACGCCATCCGCCTGCCCCTGAGCCTGTGGCACTCGATCCAGATCATCGCCTTCGGCTTCCTGCTGTCGTCGCTGATCGGCGTGCCGCTGGGAATCCTCTGTGGCGCCCAGCCGACTTTGGCGCGCCTCACCGAGCCGGTCATCGAGTTCGTGCGCTACATGCCGGCTCCCGCCTTCGGGGCGCTGATGGTCGCCATCCTCGGCATCTATGACGGGCCGAAAATCGCGATCATCGTCATCGGCACCTTCTTCCAGCAGGTGCTGGTCATCGCCAATACCACCCGGCGGATCGAGCCGCTGCTGATCGAGGCGGCCCTGACGCTCGGCGCGCGAAATCTCCGCCTCATCCGCCGGGTGATCGTGCCGGCGATGCTGCCGCAGCTCTACCGCGACCAGCGCATCCTGCTCGGCTGGGCCTGGACCTACCTCATCGTCGCCGAACTCATCGGCACCTCGTCGGGCATCACCTTCTTCATCACGCAGCAGGCCCGCTACCAGCATTTCGACAACGTCTACGCCGCGATCCTCATCATCGGCCTCGTCGGCTCGATCACGGATCTCGCCCTCGCCTGGCTCGGCCGCCGGCTGTTCCCCTATGACAGGAGCGAAGCGTGAACTCGGTCTCTCCCGTCGTCTCGCCCGTCATCCTGCCGATCGAGGCCTGCGACTACCGCACCCAGTGCGAGCCGGTCCGCGCCCGGTTCGAGAAGCTCAAGAGTCGTGAGGTCGCCCTCCGGGTCGAGAAGCTGACGAAGACCTTCCGCAGGGCGGATGGCGGCGTGACGGTGGCCTTGAAGGACATCGACCTCGTCACCCACCGGCGCGAGTTCCTCTGCGTCGTCGGGCCGTCGGGCTGCGGCAAGTCCACCTTCGTGCGCATCCTCGCCGGGCTCGAGACCTCCACCTCGGGCGTGGTCAGCGTCGAGGGCGTGCCGGTCTCGGGGCCGGGCGCGGACCGGGGCATGGTGTTCCAGGGCTACACGCTGTTCCCCTGGCTCAGCGTCCTGCGCAACGTCGCCTTCGGGCTGGAGGAGAACGGCACGCCGCGCCGGGAAGCGGAGCGCGAGGCCCGGCAATGGCTGGCGCTCATCGGCCTGGAGGCCTTCGCCGACAGCTACCCGCATCAATTGTCCGGCGGGATGAAGCAGCGGGTGGCCATCGCCCGGGCTCTCGCCACCCGCCCGCGCATCCTGCTCATGGACGAGCCGTTCTCGGCCCTCGACACCCAGTCGCGCGCCCGGATGCAGGCCTATCTCATCGAGATCTGGAAGAAGATCGACATCACCATCGTCTTCATCACCCACGATCTCGACGAGGCGGTGCATCTGGCCGACCGCATCCTCGTCCTCAGCGCCCATCCGGGCGAGGTCGCCGAACTCATCGAGGTCCCGGTGCCGCGCCCGCGCAGCCACAACCAGGCGCTCACCCCCGAATTCCGCGTCACCCGCGCCCGTCTCGACGCGCTGATCCACCCGCCGAAGGACGAGGCTGAGGAGAGCGTCGCCCCCGACGTGGTGACGCGCATGACCTCCGCCGGGGACGAGGTGGAATGATCGCCATGTCTTACACGACCGGCTCTGGCTTGCCTCACGGCGATCTCCGGCATGCCGACGTTCACGCATCCGGGGCGCTCGGGCACAGCCCTCCCCCCTCTGCGGGGGAGGGTGGTCGCGGAGCGACCGGGAGAGGGGGCGACCTTTCCGGAGATGGCACACCCCTCATCCGACCCGCTTCGCGGGCCACCTTCTCCCGCAGAGGGGAGAAGGAGTCGTCTCACCTCGACCTCGGTGTGGGCCGACGGAGGTCTGTATGACCGCCCCCTCCCCCCTCCTCTGGGCGAACCGCACCTGGGACGAGATCCCCGGCGACCTCGCCGCCGTTGCCCATGCCGCCATCCTACCCGTGGGAGCCACGGAACAGCACGGGCCGCATCTCGGCACGGGCATGGATTTCGTCCTGGCCGAAGCCCTGACCCATGCGGTCTCGGCGCGGACCCGCGTGCCGGTGCTCCCCACCCTGCCCTATGGCTGTTCCCTCGGGCATAGCCGGCGCTGGCCCGGTACGATCACCCTCGATCCCGTGATGATGACGCGGCTCGTGGCCCAGATCGGCACCTCGGCCTACCAGTCCGGCGTCCGCCGGCTGTTCATCGTCAACGCCCACGTCACCAACGCCGCGCCCCTGCGCTGCGCCCTGGAGATGCTGCGCGCCGCCCATGACGACCTCATGGTCGCCCTGGTGAATTCCGCCACGGTGAGCGAGCGCGTCCGCGCCGCGCATTTCGCCGATGCCGACGACTGGCACGCCAACGCCGCCGAGACCGCGCTGATGATGGCGGTGGCGCCGGACCTCGTGCGCCCGGACCGCATCGCCGATGCGGACGACCCCGACCGGACGGAGGGGCTCGTCTTCTCGCATCCGGTGAACCGCACGAGCCTGAACGGCGTCACCGGGCGTCCTTCGGAGGCGAGTCTCGAAGACGGGAAACGCCTGTTCGGCTGGATGGTCGAGGACCTGTCCGCCCTCGTCCTGCGCGGCCTCTCCGAGACCCCGCCCCTCCCCCATTCCTTCTCCGTTTCCGCTTAAAACCAAGGAGCCGCCCGATGGCGCATGCCACCGAAATCGATCCCGCCATTGCCAAGCTGCAGGACGAGCTGCGCGCCAAGGGCGTGAAATACGTGATCGGCGCCTATGTCGACATCCATGGCGCGCAGAAGGCCAAGGTGGTGCCCATCGACCACCTTCCGCAGATGGCGGCGGGGTCCGAGCGCTATACCGGCTATGCCCTCGACGGGCTCGGCCAGGCTCCGAACGAGGACGAGCTGGCCTCGGTGCCGGACTTCTCCCAGTTGATCCAGCTGCCCTGGGAATCGAAGCTCGCCTGGTGTCCGGCGGACCTGACGTTCCAGGGACAGCCTTATCCGCTTTCGACCCGTGTCGCCCTGAAGACCGTCATGGCCGAGGCCGAGGCCATGGGGTTCGGCTTCAGTCTCGGCATCGAATGCGAGATCTTCCTGCTGAAGCAGGAGGCGGACGGCTCGCTCCACACGCCGATCCCCGACGATAAGCTGGTCAAGCCCTGCTACGACGTGCGTGGCTTCGTCGACAACTTCACCTGGCTCGACAAGGTCGCCACCACGATCAACGATCTCGGCTGGGACCTGTATTCCTTCGATCACGAGGATGCGTGCGGCCAGTTCGAGTTCGACTTCAATTACGCCGATGCCCTGACCATGTGCGACCGGCTCACCTTCTTCCGCATGATGGCCAAGCATTATGCCAAGGAAGAAGGCCTCATCGCCACGATGATGCCCAAGCCCTTTGCAGACCGCACCGGAAATGGCGCGCATTTCAACATGTCCCTCTCCGACAAGGAGACGGGCAAGAACATCTTCGCCCGCGACCCGAAAGACGATCCGCGCGGCCTCGGCCTCACCGAGACCGGCTATTACTTCATCGGCGGCGTGCTGAAGCACGGGCGGGCGCTCTGTGCCGCCTTCGCGCCGACGGTGAACAGCTACAAGCGCCTCGTGCGCCAGGGCTCCATGGCGGGCTTCTCCTGGGCGCCGGTGTTCAACTCCTACGGCTCGAACAACCGCACCAACTCGGTGCGCGTGCCCGCCGGCGGCGGCCGCTGCGAGAGCCGCAACGCGGACGGTGCGGTCAATCCCTACCTCGCCGCCGCTCTCGTCCTCGCTGCCGGTCTCGAAGGCATCCGCGAGCGCATCGATCCGGGCGCCCCCAACGAGGACAACCTCTACGACCTCACCGACGCCCAGCGCGCCGAACGCGGCATCGAGTTCCTGCCCCAGACCCTCGCCGAGGCGGTGGACGCCTTCGCCGCCGACCCGCTGGTGGAGAAGACCCTGGGCAAGGCGCTGCGCGACGAGTTCATCCGCTACAAGCGCGCCGAGTGGGAGGAGTATCACCTCACGGTCAGTGCCTGGGAGATCGAGCGCTATAGCCACCTTTTCTAGGTGTTAACTTCCTCTTGAAGCGGACGCTCAACACACTCATGCCTCTCTCGCGCGAGACATATTGGTATTTGCAGGTACGGCCGAGATTCGGCCGGCCGCGGATGTCCTTGCGAGGGAGATGGCTCGGTGGAGATTGCGCGGCTGCTTCATACTTTCGGCGGTCCGATTCTTGCCCTGTTCGGCGGCATGGGAGCCCGATCGGTCGCGACCCTCGTGACCGGTATGGGACAGGGCAGAAAGACCATCGATTTCGTCCCCGCTCAGCGGCAATCGAAGCCCTATCGGCCGGAGCGGGAGCGTATCGTCTCGGGCGACCCCGCCCAGACGGTGAGCTTCGTCTAACACAGCGAGGACAGTCTCTTCTCGGCCGGAACCTGGACCTGCCAGCCGGGCAAGTGGCACATCGAATTCGCGCAGAACGGGTTCGTCCACATCCTGGAAGGGGTGGCGTCGGTCACCGACGGGGACGGGCTCGCCAAGACCTACCGCGCGGGGGACACCTTCGTCTCCCCCTCCGGTTTCGCCGGCACCTGGGACGTCAGGGAGCCGGTCCGCAAATACTTCACACTCGGCGGACCCCCGGGTTAAGCAGCACCGCGATCGACGCATGCCCGCCGGGACGACCCGGCCGCGACAGGGCTGTTTTTCCGGGACGACCCGGAGAACAGACTTGAGGAGACGGGCATGACCGACACAGCCAGCATCATCGCCGAGAATCGGCGTCGCTACGAGGAACTGAAGGCCCAGGGCCAGGGGCATGCCCCCCGCGCCCTGCCGCCGCCCTCGTCGCGGGGATTGCCCCTCGACGAAGCGGTGATCCTCCACACCGAGACCATCCCGGGCGGCTGGTACTGCACCTTCGAGCTGAATGCGGGCGAGGCCCTGCGGATCAGTCTCGACCATGGCCCCTCCAGCGTCGCCCTCGTCGCCTGGAACGCCGCCGAGACCTCCGAGCGACTCAATTACGCCGATACCGTGAAGGTGCAGTGGACCGCCGCCCTCCAGCGCGGCCGGGTGCTGTTCTCCGACATGGGGCGGGTGATGCTCTCGCTCATCGAGGATTCCTGCGGCGCGCACGATGCGCTGGTGGGCGGCTCCAACGCCGCCTCCAACGCCGCGCGCTACGCGGGCGGCCCCCATCGCAGCACCCGCGACAACCTCGTCCTCGCCGCTCTCAAGGCCGGGCTCGACCGGCGCGACATTCCCGCCTGCGTCACGCTGTTCGCCCCCGTCTCCGTGGGTGCGGAGGGGCGCTTCGCCTGGAACGAGGCGGGTCGCCGCGCGGGCGACTTCGTCGATCTCCGCGCCGAGCTCGACCTTCTCGTCACCCTCTCGAACTGTCCCCACCCCCTCGACCCTAACCCGGATTACGCGCCGAACCCCGTGGTGGTGACCCGCTTCCGGGCGCCCGTCCCCGCGGCCGACGATCTCTGTCGCACGGCCACGATCGAGGCCGTCCGCGGCTTCGAGAACAACGCCGCCATCGGCTTCTGACGGGAGGGACGCATCATGACCAACGACACCCAGCTTCTCCTCGAAGAGGTCGTGCCGGCTCAGGCGCCCTGGTCCGGCCTCGTGCGCAAGGGCCAGATTCTTCGCATCACCGACACCGACGGCTGCCAGGCGGTGGACACCCTGTTCTACCGCGTCGGCGACATGGGCGAGCGATATTCCTCGCAGGACACCCTGCGCGTCCAGGGCTCGGCCTATTTGACGACGGGCACGCGGCTCGTCTCCAACGAGGGCCGGGTGATGGCGACCGTCACCGCCGATTCCTGCGGCCGACACGACACCTCGGCGGGCGCCTGCTCCTGCGAGGCCAACACCGTCCGCTTCGGACACGCCACCAAGTATCTCCATGCCTGCCGCGAAAATTTCGCCCTGGAAGTCGCGAAATACGGGCTCTCGAAGCGCGACATCCCGCCCAACATCAACTTCTTCATGAACGTGCCCATCGAGCAGAACGGCGAGCTCGCCATCGTCGACGGCGTCTCCGCTCCCGGCGACTATGTCGAGGTCACGGCTGAGATGGACGTGATCTGCGTGATCTCGAACTGCCCGCAGATCAACAACCCCTGCAACGGCTTCAACCCGACGCCGATTCACGTCTCTATCCGGGATCAAGCCTCGACCGGGGATCTGCGCTGATGTTCGGCAAGATCCTCATCGCCAATCGCGGCGAGATCGCCCGGCGGATCGCTCGCACCTGCCGGCGCATGGGTGTCGCGTCCGTGGCCGTCTACTCGGATGCAGACCGGTTCACCCGTGGCGTGCTGGAGGCGGACGAGGCCGTCCGCCTCGGACCCGCGCCGGCGGCCGAGAGCTACCTGAACGTCGAGGCCGTGATCGCCGCCTGCAAGGCGACGGGAGCGCAAGCCGTCCACCCCGGCTACGGGTTCCTGTCGGAGAACGTCGCCTTCGCCGAGCGTCTGGCGGCCGAGGGCATCGTCTTCATCGGCCCGAAACCCGACCACCTGCGCGCCTTCGGCCTCAAGCACACCGCGCGCGACCTCGCCCGCGCCAGCGGCGTGCCCCTCCTGCCCGGCACCGGCCTGCTGCCGGATCTGGACGCCGCCCTCGCGGCGGCCGAGACCATCGGTTACCCGGTGATGCTCAAGAGCACGGCGGGCGGCGGCGGCATCGGCATGCGCCTCTGCGCCTCGGCCGACGAGCTGCGCGAGCACTACGCAACCGTCGAGCGCACGGCCCGCGCCAGCTTTGGCGATGCCCGCGTCTATCTCGAACGCTTCGTCGGCGAGGCACGCCACGTGGAGGTGCAGATCTTCGGCGATGGCGCGGGCCGCGTCGTGGCGCTCGGCGAGCGCGACTGCTCGCTCCAGCGCCGCAACCAGAAGGTCATCGAGGAGACCCCTGCGCCGGGCCTGTCGGATGCCGTGCGCGAGCGGCTCCACGCGGCCTCGGTGGCTTTGGGGACGAGCGTCGCCTACGCCTCGGCGGGGACGGTGGAGTATATCTACGATCCCGTCCGCGAGGATTTCTCCTTCCTTGAAGTGAACACTCGGCTCCAGGTCGAGCACCCAGTCACCGAGGCGGTCTTCGGCATCGATCTCGTCGAATGGATGATCCGCCAGGCGGCGGGCGAGGACGTGATTGCTGCCGCCGGCCCCCTGGTCCCGCAGGGTGCCGCCATGGAAGCGCGGCTCTATGCCGAGATCCCGCACGCCAATTTCGCCCCGAGCGCCGGCCTCCTCACCGAAGTGCGGTTCCCTGCCGAGGCGCGCATCGACGGTTGGATCGAGACCGGCACCGAGGTCACCACGAACTACGACCCGATGCTCGCCAAGATCATCGTGACCGGCGAGGACCGCCCTGCGGCGCTCGCCGCTTTGCGCCAGGCCCTCGACGACAGCGCGGTCTCGGGGATCGAGACCAACCTCGATTATCTGCGCGCCATCGCCGGTTCCAAGCTCTTCGCCTCGGGCCGGGTCGCCACCACGGCATTGCGCGACTTTCCCTATGCGCCGCGCAGCATCGAGGTGCTGGTTCCCGGCGCGCAATCGAGCCTGCAGGAACTGCCCGGCCGCATCGGCCTCTGGCATGTGGGCGTGCCACCGAGCGGGCCGATGGATGCGCGCTCGTTCCGCGACGCCAACGCCCTCGTCGGCAACCCGCCCGATACCTGCGCCCTCGAACTCACCGTGTCGGGGCCGACCCTGCGGTTCCACGCCGCCGCCACCGTGGCGCTCGCCGGGGCCGCGATGACCGCGCGTCTCGACGGGGTCGAGCAGCACCATGGCCGCGCCTTCACCGTCGAACCCGGACAGACGTTGAGCATCGGCGCGATCGCCGGCCCCGGCCAGCGCAGCTACCTCGCCCTGCGCGGCGGTTTCGCCGCGCCCGTTATCCTCGGCTCGCGGGCGACCTTCGCCCTCGGCGCCTTCGGCGGCCACGCCACCGGTGTGCTCAAGGCCGGGGACGTCCTGCATCTCGGCGATGCGCCCGAGGTCGAGGCCTCGATGCCCGAGCCTGCGCCCCTCACCCATGCCTGGGAGATCGGCGTGGTCTACGGGCCGCACGGTGCGCCGGACTTCTTCCGGGACGAGGACATTTCGGACTTGTTCTCAGCCTCTTACGAGGTTCACTTCAACTCGGCCCGCACCGGCGTGCGCCTCGTCGGCCCGACCCCGCTCTGGGCGCGCAGCGACGGCGGCGAGGCCGGACTCCATCCGTCGAACCTCCACGACAACGCCTACGCCATCGGCTCCATCGACTTCACCGGCGACATGCCGATCCTCCTGGGGCCGGACGGCCCGAGTCTCGGCGGCTTCGTCTGCCCGGCGGTGATCGCCCGCGACGAGCAGTGGAAGATGGGGCAATTGCGGCCGGGGGATACGGTGCGGTTCAGGGCGGTGGAGCGGGTGGGGGATGTACCCACCCTCTCCCCCCTGCGGGAGAGGGTGCCTGCGGAGCAGGCGGGAGAGGGGGTGACCTCTCCGAAGATGGCGCTCCCCTCTCCCGACCCTCGCTCACGCGAGCTGGTCCCTCCCCCGCAGAGGGGGGAGGGACCAGCTCGCGTCGGCTCGCCCATCCTCGCCACCGACTCCTCCGGCCCCGTGCCGGTGGTCTACCGCCGCCAGGGCGACGACAACCTGCTGGTCGAATACGGCCCAATGGCCCTCGATATCGGCATTCGCCTGCGGGTCCACCTCCTGGCCGAGGCGGTGGCCGCGGCGCGGTTGCCCGGTCTCATCGACCTGACGCCGGGCATCCGCTCGCTCCAGATCCATTACGACGGCACCACGCTGCCGCGCTCACGCCTCCTCGGGCAGTTGCGCGAGATCGAGGCCGCCCTGCCCGCCGTCGAGGACGTGACGGTGCCGAGCCGCGTGGTCCATCTGCCCCTGTCCTGGAACGACCCGCAGGCCGAACTCGCCATGCGCAAGTACCAGGAACTGGTCCGCCCCAACGCGCCCTGGTGCCCGTCGAACATCGAGTTCATCCGCCGCATCAACGGCTTGGAGTCGGAAGCTGACGTAAAACGCATCATCTTCGATGCGAGCTATCTCGTGATGGGACTGGGCGACGTCTATCTCGGCGCGCCGGTGGCGACACCGGTGGACCCGCGCCACCGCCTGGTCACCACCAAGTACAACCCCGCCCGCACCTGGACGCCGCAGAACGCGGTGGGCATCGGCGGCGCCTATATGTGCATCTACGGCATGGAGGGGCCGGGCGGGTACCAGCTCTTCGGCCGCACCATCCAGATCTGGAACACCTGGCGGATGACGAAGGAATTCGTCCCCGGCCATCCCTGGCTGCTGCGCCCGTTCGACCGCATCCGCTTCTTCCCCGTGAGCCACGACGAGCTGATGGAGGCGCGCGCCGCGTTCCCGCACGGGGCCTACCCGCTGACCATCGAGGAGGGCACGTTCTCCTATGCCGAGCATCGGGCCGAGCTCGCCCGCAACGCCGTCGAGATCACGGCCGCGAAACTGCGCCAGCAGACCGCCTTCGAGGCCGAGCGGCAGCGCTGGCAGGATGAGGGGCTCGACAGTTTCGTCGCCGACGAGGGCGCCCCCCTGGGCGAAGAGGATGCGGTGCCCGACGGCCATGTGGGCGTGCCGACCACGGTGCCGGGCAATGTCTGGAAGGTGCTGGTCGAGGAAGGCCAGAGCGTTGCGGCCGGCGAGACGGTGGCGATCCTCGAATCGATGAAGATGGAGATCGCCGTTTCCGCCCCGGTGGCGGGAATCGTGCGTGAGGTCCGGGTGAAGCCGGGCCGCACCCTGCGCGGCGGCGATCTCGTCGCCATCCTCGAAGAGATCTGAGCAGGTGAGAGAGCCGACCGACATGCTGCCGACCATCCTCGACCTGTCGACCCTGCGCGCCCTCTACGCGTCGGGCCGTGCCACCCCCGTCACCGTCGCCGAAGCCGTCGCCGAGCGGATGGAGGCGTCGACGGACCCCGCCATCTTCATCACCGCCCTCGACCGGGAGGAATTGGTCGGCGCCGCGCGGGACCTGATGGCGCGCCACCCCGAGCCGAACTCCCTGCCGCTCTGGGGCGTGCCCTTCGCGGTAAAGGACAATATCGACGTCGCCGGCCTGCCGACGACGGCGGCCTGCCCGGCCTTCGCCTACACGGCGGAGGCGGATGCCGAGGTGGTGACGCGCCTCAAGGCGGCGGGTGCGTTCTGCACGGGCAAGACCAATCTCGACCAGTTCGCCACCGGCCTCAACGGCACCCGCTCGCCCTACGGCGCGCCGCGCAGCGTGTTCAGCGCCGCCCATGTCTCGGGCGGGTCGAGCTCCGGCTCGGCCGTCGCCGTGGCGGCGGGGCTCGCGAGCTTTTCGCTGGGCACCGACACGGCCGGTTCTGGCCGCGTGCCGGCGATGTTCAACAACCTCGTGGGGATCAAGCCGACGCCGGGCCTGTTCAGCACGACGGGCCTCGTCCCCGCCTGCCGCAGTCTCGACTGCATCAGCATCTTCACGGCCACCGTGGGCGACGGTCTCGCGATCCGCCGCATCGCGGAGGGGTTCGACGCCGCCGATCCGTTCTCGCGGCGGGCGGTACCACATTCGCTCCCCGCTCAGGGCCTGCGCTTCGGCGTCCTGACCCCGGCCGAGCGCGAGTTCTACAGCGATGCCGAGCGCGAAGCGCTCTACGACGCGGCCATCGCCCGCCTCGAATCGCTGGGCGCCGTGGCGGTGCCCTTCGATTACGCACCGTTCCGCGAGATCGCGACCCTGCTCTATAACGGGCCGTGGGTCGCCGAGCGCCTGGCCGCCATCGCCGGGTTCTTCGCCGGGAATGCCGACGCCCTCGACCCGAGCGTGAGGAGCATCGTCGAGTCCGCCAAGGGCTACAGCGCCGTCGATGCGTTCGAGGGCCGCTACGCGTTCGAGGCCCTGCGGCGGCGCACCGAGGCGACCTGGGCGGAGGTCGACATCCTGCTCCTGCCGACTTCCCCCACCACCTACACGGTGGAGGAGATGCGGTCCGACCCGATCCGCCTCAACAGCCATTTCGGCCATTACACCAACTTCGCCAACCTCCTCGGCCTCGCCGCGATCGCGGTGCCGGGGGGATTCGGTGACGATGGATTGCCCGGCGGCGTGACGCTCGTCGGCCCCGGCTTCAGCGACGAGGCTTTGGGCCACTGGGCCGACGCGCTCCACCGCGCGGCGGCGAGCGGAATGGGGATCGCGCGCGACGCGGTTCTGCCCGAGGCCAGCCGGGTGCCCGCCCAGGAGGCGGACGAGATCGCCCTAGCTGTGGTGGGCGCCCATCTCACGGGCCTGCCCCTCAACCACCAGCTCACCGATCTCGGCGGCAGGAAGGTGCGGGCGGCGCGGACCTCGGGCGCGTACCGCCTCTACGCCCTGCCCGGCACCCTCCCGGCCAAGCCCGGCCTGGTCCACGAGCCGGGCTTGGCCGGCGGCGGGTTGGAGGTCGAGATCTGGGCCCTACCCCCGGCCGGTTTCGGCCGCTTCACCGCCGCGATCCCCGCCCCCCTCGGCATCGGCAAGCTCACCCTGGAGGACGGTTCAGACGTCTCCGGGTTCCTATGCGAGGCCCATGCGGTGGCGGGCGCCGAGGACATCACAATCCATGGCGGCTGGCGCGCCTACCTCGCCTCCCGCTGAAGCACCCCGTCAGCTCGCCGGCGAAGCGGGCATGCCCCCCGCCGGCGACCACAGCCTTTCGCAAAAGAAGCGCTCGCGCAGGAGCATCACCAGGGCCGCGCGCTTGTGCGGGAAATCGAAGGTCTTGATCCGCGCGAAGCCCGACCGCTCCAGGTTGCGCAATTGCTGGACATGGTCCGCTTTGGGCTCGCCGACGATCCGCTCCGTGCGCGGGTCGTCGAGGAAGAGCGCGTGCATCAGCGAGGGCAGCCAGGCCGAGATGTATGCCTTGCCGCGAAACCGGCTCTCGCCGATCAGGACATGCCAGCCGCGATCGTAATCCTGCACGTCGTAGAACGGGGCGAGGCGGTTCTCCTTGGCCCAGTAGATCTCGAAATAGCCGAACGGCTCGCCGCCGATCGTGCCGATCAGCGGGATCATGTGCGGATCGGCGATGAGGCCGGCGAGATAGGCCTCGTGCTTGTCGCGTTCGCCGGCCTCGCCCCAGGCGGCATCGACCACCGGATCGTTGAACCAGCGATGCAGGATATCGACGTCGTCGATTGTGGCGGCGCGGAACGCCACGGCCTGTCCGAGCCAGGGGATGAAGCGGGAATAGATCACGCCCTTGGGCTTCGGCGACCGTTGCGGATGGCGCTTGCCGTCACTCATGATCTGACGGGCGGGAAAATCGCGCGTCGCTAGGTTGGCGAGCCAGGGTTCGGGGCGCTGCCACAGCATCGTCGGATCGACGGAAAGCGCGTCGCCTTCCCGGACGACGAGGCCACGTTCCGCCATGGAGGCGACGAGACCCGCGAAGCTGGCACTGTCGAGGCCGATCCGTTCGGCATCTGGATGTGTCGCCGAGACCATCTCGAATGCCGCCGTGATGTTCTTCAGGACCTCGCTCGGGTCGGGTCTCACGGGCTCCTCCAGGGACAGATGCGGGCTGCTCCCCTGCTGAAGGCGCAGGCGTAGACCGACCCGGCCCTCCGCCACGACGCTGAGCCGGTCGCCGTCCAGGTAGACCTCGACGGTACGGCCCGTCGCCTCGCCGCATCGAAAAGGAACTGTTGTCGAAAGCATCGCGTCTCGTCGTTGGCTGGTACCGGCATCCGCGACCGGGATGCCCTCTGGGACAGGACGCTCCGGCACTCCGGAAATTTAGGGGCAACCGGGAAACTCGTGGCGCCCACAGCGGCATGACGAGCCGAGCACTCCGCTGCCGCCACGCCTTTCGATCCTGGGCAGCCGGGTCCTGCTCGCGCAACAACTGTATCTTTTCTTAACGCAACCGTTCACAATCCGAAGATGTGTTCGTTCATGCAGCAGGTGGCCTGTGGCCATGCGACAGAACATTTTGGCCAAATTTCATGTAGCTTCATAGCATAAACCCTTCGAGGAAAGCCTGAATATCGTCTGACCCATTCGATGTAACCGGCGATTCTACATTTAGAATATTTCTAATTCAAACATCTCCCTATAAAATCACTCTTGTATGTCTGTGGAATTTATCTCTTTAGCCTCCATATCCGAGTTGGATCGTGGAAATGACCCGGCGACATGCGCGGCTGGGCAGTTTCGCGCGTTTTCGTACTGACCTACGCATCCGAAGAAGGTCGTCCATGTCACAGACTCATTCGCCTGGAAGGCGGAGCGACATCGCAGCTCCGCTGCTCGCCGCTCTCATCGCCGAACAGTCGGGCCTCGTGGCCTACGCGACGCAGATCCTGCGTGATCGCTCGGCGGCGGAAGACGTGGTGCAGGAGGTGGTGCTCAAGCTCTGCGAGGAGCCGGCCGCCGATCTGCGTCCTGGTCGCCGCGTCGAGGCGCCGATGCATTACCTGCGGCGGATGGTTCGGAACGCCGCCATCGATTGGGCGCGGCGCACGATCCGCGAGCGCTGCCGCTTCGTGCCGGATGAGCAGGCCGAGGCCATTCCCGCTCCCTGCACCTGTCCTCAGGACCGCCTCGAGCAATGCCAGGCGCTGAAGGCAGCACTGGCCGCGCTGGAAACGACCTCGGAGCGAACCCGCCGGGTGTTTCTCGCCCATCGGATCGACGGCATTCCGCAGACCGTCCTGGCCCGCGAGAACGGCGTCTCGCCGACGCTGGTGAATTTCATGATCCGTGACGGCACGGCCCTGTGCCGGTCGGCCGCGGCCTAGGCATTTCGCGCTCAGGATGCGTCGCGCTCATGTGCCCGTCATGGACGCCGCGCGGCCTTCCTGCGCAGGAGGCCGTCAGTGGGTAACATGTTGCGCTGTCGAGGTGGCCACAAGCGACGAAACACCGTCGCAGCCCGGCACGCTGCCAAGCTGGCTGATCCTGTCTCCCGGCGCCGGAAAAGCTACGCGTTCACGACAAGATCGTTGATTCACCAGGGACTTGAAAGAAACCTGGTGGAGCTGAGCGGGATCGAACCGCTGACCTCCGCAGTGCGATTGCGGCGCTCTCCCATCTGAGCTACAGCCCCGTTCCGAGGTGGCCGCTTTGTAAGCGCGCGTGCCTCGGGCTGTCAATTCAGGAAATCCCGCCGTTGACCCGCGCCGGTGAGGCCGGGCGAACGAGGACATCAGAACCGCGCATGTACGCACTTCTCTGGCTCTTCGACACCGTCGTCCAGCTCTTCATCTACGTGCTGATCGCCAGCGCCGTGCTGAGCTGGCTCGTGGCCTTCAACGTGGTCAACGTGCGCAACCCGATCGTGTCGCAGATCGGTGAGGTGCTCTACCGGCTGACCGAGCCGGTTCTTCGCCCGATCCGCAGCGTCCTGCCCAATCTCGGTGGGATCGACCTGTCGCCGATCGTCCTGGTGCTGCTGCTTCTCTTCATCAGCCGCCTCCTGCACGAGGTCATTCCGCCCCAGACCGTGGTCTATGGCGGCTGAGGCCGCACTGGACAAAGGGCCAAGAAAATCACGTCGAGGGACGACCAAGAGATGAAGACCAATCCCGGCCGCTTCTTCGAGGATTATCGCCTCGGTGAGACCATCCGCCATGCCACGCCGCGCACGGTGACGGGCGGCGACGTCGCGCTCTACACCTCCCTCTACGGCCCGCGCTTCGCCGTTCAGTCCTCCGATGCCTTCGCCAAGGCCATCGGCTACCCGCAGAGCCCGCTGGACGACCTGCTCACCTTCCACGTGGTCTTCGGCAAGACGGTCCCGGACATCTCCCTGAATGCGCTCGCCAATCTCGGCTATGCCGAGGGCGGCTTCCGCCGGCCGGTCTATCCGGGCGAGACCCTCTCCACGGTCTCCGAAGTGATCGGCCTCAAGGAGAGCTCGAACCGCCAGACCGGCGTGGTCTACGTCCGCTCCACCGGGTCCGACGCCAACGGAGAGACGGTTCTGAGCTATTGCCGCTGGGTGCTGGTGAAGAAGCGGGACCCGGAAGCGAAGATCGAGCAGGAACATGTCCCGACCTTCGCCAAGGTGGTCGACCCGGCCGACCTGGCCGGCGCCCTGCCGCCGCTGAACGTCGGCGCGTACGATCTCGACCTCGCCGGCAGCCCGCACCGGTTCGGCGACTACGTGGTCGGCGAGAAGATCGACCATGTGGACGGCATGACCGTCGAGGAGGCCGAGCACCAGATCGCCACGCGCCTCTACCAGAATACCGCCAAGGTGCATTTCGACGGCTTCGCCGCGAAGGACACACGGTTCGGTCGGCGCCTGATCTATGGCGGGGTCGTCATTTCGCTCGCCCGTGCGCTCAGCTTCAACGGTCTCGGCAATACCTTCGCGCTGGCCGGCATCAATGCGGGTCGCCACGTGGCGCCGCTCTTTGCCGGTGACACGGTCTATGCCTGGAGCGAGGTGCTGGAGGCCGCTGAGCTTCCCGGCCGCACGGATATCGGCGCTCTCCGCCTGCGCACGGTCGCCACGAAGAACCAGCCCTGCGGCAACCATCCGGACAAGGTCGGTGACGGATACGACCCGGCCGTGATCCTGGACCTGGATTACTGGGCCTTCATGCCGCGCTGACGCCGGGCTTAGTTCCCGGCGAACAGGCCCATCGCGGCCTGCCGCAGTGGGTTTTCGGGGTTCGAGAGCAACCGGATCGCCATCGCGCAGGCGATGGTGACGAGAAGCGGCCGGATCAGCTTCGCGCCGAGGCGGATCGCCAGGATCGAGCCGATCTGGGCCCCGATGAAAGCCCCGAAGGCCATGGCGATGCCGATGGTCCAGACCACGTGGCCCGAGGCTGCGAACAGGGCAAGGCTGCCGAGGTTGCTGGCGGCATTGGCGAGCTTGGTATGGGCGGTCGCACGCACCACGCCGAGCCCGAGCAGCGTGACGAACCCGATCATGTAGAAGGCCCCGGCGCCGGGGCCGAACACACCGTCGTAGAAGCCGACGGCGGGAGCCCAGGTGAGCGCGAACAGGCCGGGGCGCATCCGTGCCGCCGCGTCCTCGCTGCTCATCCGCCGCGCGAAAGCGAAATAGAACGCGATCCCGATCAGCAGGACGGGTACGGCCGCGTCGAGGACGGGGCGCGGCAGCAGGCTGACGCAGAGCGCACCGCCGATCGACGAGAGACCGGCGCTGAGGGCGATCTTCCAGGCCGCCGGCCAATGGATGTGACCGCGGCGCGCGAAGGCGATGGTCGATGAGATTGCGCCGGCGCTGCCCTGGAGCTTGTTGGTAGCGATGGCGCTCACCGGATCGAGCCCGGAGAGGAGCAGGGCCGGCACCGTGATGAGGCCGCCGCCGCCCGCGATGGCATCGACGCAGCCAGCCGCCACGGCCACGGCGAACAGGCCCGCGACGAGGCTGATGTCGACACCGAAGATCATTCCGCTCTCTCCTCCGTTCGGTCGCGACCGACCGGATGCCGGCGGGAGGCGGATGGGGTCTTCAGTTGCGCACGATCACCTTCGTGCCGACCTTCACCCGGTCGTAGAGGTCGACCACATCCTTGTTGGTCATTCGGATGCAGCCCGACGAAACGGCGGCACCCATGGTTTCCGGCTCGTTGGAGCCGTGGATACGGTAGAGCGAGGAGCCGAGATACATCGCCCGCGCGCCGAGGGGGTTGTCCTGGCCGCCGGCCATGTAGCGCGGCAGGTCGGGCCGCCGCGCCAGCATCTGCGCCGGCGGACGCCAAGCCGGCCATTCCTTCTTCATCGTCACCGACTTCTCACCCGACCAGGAGAAGCCCTGGCGCCCGACACCGACGCCGTAGCGGACAGCCGCTCCGCCGCCGAGGACATAGTAGAGCCGGCGCTGGCTCGTGGAGACGACCACGGTTCCGGGTTTCTCTGAGCCCTTCCACGCGACTGTCTCGCGCGGGATCGCCTGCTCCTTGAAGATATTGAGGAAATCCGCGATCGGACCGCTGTCGAACGGGTTGCCGGCGCTGGCACCGACGCTTGTGGCAAGGCCCATGCCCAACGCGAGAGCCGAGGTGGCGAGGAGAGAGCGAATGCCCATTTTAATCGTCTCCGGCCGGATCTGGACAGGCCGGTGCGCAGGCACCCCGTCTCCCATTCCGGCGAGGTCCAGGCTTTGGGAGCCGGACGTCAGATGATTGGACCGGCAGACTTGGCCGGATGGTTAAGGGCGGTCAACCCGCTGCAATGTGAACGGAATACACTGTGGGATTGGCGCAACGGCGGTGATCCCCGCTCTCGGCCGCCAGCTTGACAGAATGTCGCAGGTTATTGCGCTGCGGGAACTTTCGCACCACCCTCAGTTTCGTGACTTCAGAGACGACCAGATCTGCCATTGCCTCCGTCGAGGCAGGATGCCTCGCTTCGAACGCCCCGCAAGCGCATGCGGTCGTTCGTCCCCGCTCGGCTCTGTCGACCCTGCTGGTGTTGCTTTCCCTCCTTGTGATGGTTCTGCCGAGTTTCCCGCAGGAGCTGTGGGGCGCCGGTATCGGTGCGCCCGTCAGCAGCCGGGGGCACGACGGTCTCGTGAGCCAGGGTGAGGTTCCGTCGACCGGTTCCGCCGCGCGTCTGGAGGTCGACGACGCGATGACCCCGCCCTCGCTTTCGGGATCTCGTGTGCTCGGTGCAGCCTCGGCACCGACGTTGCGTGGTCGTTCGGCCTTGTCTCTCGGGATCAGCGCGGACGCACCACTCCACCGCCCTCCCAGGATCGCCACCTGAGAGCTTGGCCGCGGCGTTTTAACCAAACCGCGTCGAAGGCTCTCCTTTTTCCGGCTTGCGTCGCGTGATCGCCAAGATTGTGAGCGATTGCTGAAGCCGTGATGTGTGTGGTTGGCCCCGGTCCGGCCGCCACACGCCCAATGACGCCATGGCCGCCCTGCGTGGCCCAGCGATTGCCAAGGTGCTGAAGTCGCTTCGCGGATCTTCGCCCAGGACTTGAGTGTCAGTGCCGCCAATCCCCTGCCGGATTGCGGTCGACCGCGTATCGCATAGGAGCTAAATCATCGTGACGACCACTTCTCACCGCGTCCGACGTGTCTGGCCGGCCTCTCTGGCTGCTGCCTCCGTCATGGTCGCCCTGTCTGCCTGCAACCAGAAGCAACAGGCCGCGGCGCCGGTGCCGACCCAGCCGCCGGAAGTCAGTGTCGTCACCGTCCGCGAACAGCCTATTCCCTATGTGCGCGATCTTCCGGGTCGCGTTGCGCCCCTGCGCATCGCCGAAGTGCGCTCCCGCGTGTCCGGCCTCGTGGTCAAGCGCACGTTCGAGCAGGGCAGCTTGGTCAAGGAAGGCGACATTCTCTACAAGATCGACCCGGCTCCGTTCGAGGCCGAGCTCGCCAGTGCCGAGGCGGCCCTCGCCCGCACCGAGGCCGCCCAGGTCCTGGCCGGCCAGCAAGCCGACCGTCTCGAGCAGCTGCTTTCGCGCCAGACCGCCAGCCAGGCGCAGTACGACAGCGCCTATGCCAGCCTGAAACAGGCCCAGGCGGAGGTGGCCGGCGCCAAGGCCACGCGCGATAGGGCCAAGCTGAACCTCAACTACACCGACGTGCGCGCCCCGATCTCCGGCCGCATCGGCCGTGCGCTTCTTACCGAGGGTACGCTGGTCGAACAGGGCGCGACCGCGATCCTCGCCACGATCCAGCAGCTCGATCCGATCTACGTGGACATCACCCAGTCGGTCGGTGAGTTGAACAAGCTGCGCCGCGATCTGGCCAGCGGTGAGCTTTCGCGCCTTTCCAAGGACACCGCCAACGCGCATCTCATCATGGATGACGGCTCACTCTACGGGTCGGCCGGCAAGGTCCTGTTCTCGGACGTCACCGCCGATCCGAGCACCGGACAGGTCACCCTGCGCGTGCTGTTCCCCAACCCGCATGATGAGCTGTTTCCGGGCATGTATGTCCGCGCCCGCATCAAGCAGGGCATCGACGCTGATGCCATCGCGGTGCCGCAACAGGCGATCCAGCGCACCAATGACGGTAAGGCCGAGGTCTGGATCGTCGGCAAAGACGACAAGGTCATGCTCCAGCCGGTGGAGGTTGGCCCGGTCGTCGATTCGAACTGGATCATCCGCGACGGCCTGAAGACCGGGGATCGCGTCGTGGTCGAGGGAGTCCAGAAGATCTCTGTGGGGTCGGCCGTGAAGACCGTCGAGCTCAAGGTCGCCTCCGCTCACGCCGAACTGAAACCGATCGATACCGATCTCGATGACCGGGCAGCCAGCCCGCAGCCCGCTTCGGCGCAGGTGCGCTGAGCCATGGCCCGTTTCTTCATCGATCGCCCGATCTTCGCCTGGGTCGTCGCGCTATTCATCTGCCTGGGCGGAATTCTGTCGATCCCCAGCCTGCCGGTCGCCCAGTATCCGGTCATCGCGCCACCTTCCATCGCGCTGTCGACGGCCTATCCCGGCGCGTCGGTGGAGAACCTCTATACCGGCACTACCCGCCTCATCGAAGATGAGCTCAACGGTGCGGCCAACATCCTGAGCTTCGAATCCGCCAGCGACGCGTTCGGTGTCGTCGAGATCACGGCTCAGTTCCAGCCCGGCACCGATTCGAGCCTCGCCGGCGTCGAAGTGCAGAACCGCCTCAAGCGCGTCGAAGCCCGTCTTCCGGCGGAAGTGCGCCAGCAGGGGACGCTGGTCGAGGAGGCCTCCGCCGCCACCCTCAACATCATCACGCTGATCTCGCCCGATAAATCGATGGACGAGATCGCGCTCGGCGACTTCCTCATCCGCAACGTCATCAACGAGATTCGTCGTATCCCCGGCGTGGGCCGCGCGACGCTCTATTCGACCGAGCGCAGCCTTCGCATCTGGATCGATTCCGACAAGTTGCGCGGCCTGTCGCTGAACGCGTCCGACGTCTCGAAGGCGATCACCAACCAGAACGTCCAGATCGCATCGGGCGCCGTCGGCGCCATGCCGAGCCCGGCCTCGAACACCGTCAACTTTCCCATCATCGTGAAGGGGCAGATGACGGCGCCGGAAGAGTTCGGCGCCATCGTGCTGCGCGCCAATCCGGACGGCTCGAACGTGCGCCTGCGCGACATCGCCCGGATCGAGCTCGGCGGCGAGGACTACAAGTTCACCACCCGCCTGAACGGCGGTGAGGCGGCAGGCATCTCGGTGACCCTGGCTCCCGACGGCAACGCCCTGGAGACCGCCTCCGCCATTCGCGCGAAGATGGAAGAGCTGTCGCAGTTCTTCCCCTCCAACGTGCAGTGGGACATCCCCTACGACATCACGCCCGCCGTCGAAGCCTCGATCAAGAAGGTGCTGATGACGCTGGTGGAGGCCGTCATCCTGGTCTTCGTAGTGATGTTCCTCTTCCTCCAGAACATCCGCTACACCCTGATCCCCACCATCGTCGTGCCGATCGCCCTCATGGGCACCTGCACGGTGATGCTGCTCGCCGGGTTCTCGGTGAACGTGCTCACCATGTTCGGCATGGTGTTGGCCATCGGCATCCTCGTCGACGACGCCATTGTGGTCGTCGAGAATGTCGAGCGCATCATGAACGAGGAAGGGCTGTCTCCGAAGGAGGCGACCCGCAAGGCGATGAGCCAGATCACTGGCGCCATCATCGGCATCACCCTGGTGCTCATCGCGGTCTTCATCCCGATGGCGTTCTTCCCGGGCTCGGTGGGCATCATCTACCGTCAGTTCTCCATCGCGATGGTGACGTCCATCGGCTTCTCGGCGCTGCTCGCGCTGACGCTGACGCCCGCTCTCTGCGCCACCCTCCTCAAGCCCATCGAGAAGGGACACGGCCATTCCAAGGGAGGCGTGTTCGGCTGGTTCAACCGGGTCGTCGACCGCGAGACCGCGCGCTACGGGCGCGGCGTCGCGGGGATGATCAAGCGGTCCGGCCGGGTGATGATGATCTATCTCGCCCTCGTCATCGGCCTCGGCTTCGCCTTCGTGCGGATGCCGGAAGGCTTCCTGCCGGTGGAGGACCAGGGCTTCTTCACCGTGGATATCCAGACGCCGCCCGGCTCGTCGTTCAACCGCACGCTGAAAGCCGTGAAGGCGGTGGAAGAGCATCTCCTCGCGCAGCCCGGCGTCGCCACGGTGACGATCGTCAACGGCTTCTCGTTCTCCGGCCAGGGCCAGGTGACGAGCCAGGCCTTCGTGACCCTGAAGCCATGGGGTGAGCGCGACGCCGCGAACTCGGCGGCTGCCCTCGTGGAGGGCACCAACAAGGCGCTGTCCAGCTACAAGGACGCGGTGATTCAGGCTCTGGAGCCGCCGCCCATCGACAATCTCGGTAACGCCTCGGGCTTCAGCTTCCGCCTGCAGGACCGTGCCCAGAAAGGCTATTCGGCGCTGATGGCGGCCCAGGAGCAGCTGCTCTCCCTCGCCAAGAAAAGCCCGATCCTGCAGAAGGTCTATGTCGAGGGCCTGCCACCTGCGCCTCAGGCGGAACTCGTCATCGACCGTGAGAAGGCGGCGGCACTGGGTGTCGATTTCGAGGAGATCAACAACACGATCCAGGTCAATCTCGGTTCGGTCTACACCAACGACTTCCCGAACCGGGGCAAGATGCAGCGCGTCATCGTGCAGGCGGAGGACAGCCAGCGCCTGAAGGCAGCCGACTTGCTGAATTACGGCGTCAAGAACAGCCAGGGCACCATGGTGCCGATGTCGTCCTTCGCAGACCTTAAATGGAGCGTCGGCCCGGCCCAGATCATCGGCTTCAACGGCTATCAGTCGGTGCGGATCACCGGTGAACCGGCACCTGGCTATACGTCCGGCGACACCATCGCCGAGATGGAGCGCCTGATGCAGCAATTGCCGAAGGGCTTCGGCTATGTCTGGACCGGTCAGTCGCTGCAGGAGAAACAGGCGGGAAGCCAGGCGACCCTGCTTCTCGCCCTGTCGATCCTGATCGTGTTCCTGTGCCTCGCAGCACTTTACGAAAGCTGGTCGATCCCGTTCTCGGTGCTGCTGGTCATCCCGCTCGGCGTCATCGGCTCGGTGGCGGCCGTCTACCTCCGCGGGCTGCCCAACGACGTGTATTTCAAGATCGGCCTCATCACGATCATCGGTCTCTCGGCCAAGAACGCGATCCTGATCGTGGAATTCGCCAAGGATCTCTGGAAGCCGGGCAAATCGCTCGTCGATGCGACCATCGAGGCATCGACGCTCCGCTTCCGACCGATCGTCATGACCTCGCTGGCCTTCATCTTCGGTGTGGTGCCCCTGGCCATCGCCTCGGGCGCAGCGTCGAAGAGCCAGCAGGCCATCGGTACCGGCGTGCTCGGCGGCATGATCTCCGCCACGATCCTGGCGGTTCTGTTCGTGCCGGTCTTCTTCGTCTTCATCATGCGCCTGTTCAAGACGAAGCCGGTGGAGCACGAGCCGAAGGCGGCCGAGGCGGGCTCCATGCCATCGAGCCATCACGCACCGGCGGAATAGAAGCAGTTCCTCTTCCTCACCTCTGGGGAAGAGGAACCTTCAAACGAAAAAGGCCTGGAACCGGGGAGAACCCGGTTCCAGGCCTTTTTCGTTTGGATAACCCGCCGCGACCGGGCTGAACGCCCGGCCGCCGTTTTATGGCGAGGAGGCTCAGGCGGTTTCGAGAAGCCGGCGGGCGATGACCTGGGCCTGGATCTCGGCGGCACCCTCGAAGATCGAGAGGATGCGCGCGTCGCAGAGGACGCGGCTGACGGCGTATTCCAGCGCGAAGCCGTTGCCGCCATGGATCTGCAGGGCGTTGTCGGCCGCCGCCCAGGCGACACGGGCGCCGAGCAGCTTCGCCATCCCGGCCTCGAGATCGCAGCGCTTGCCCTCGTCCTTCTCGCGGGCGGAGAAGTAGGTGAGCTGGCGGGCGATGTTGATCTCCACCGCCATCATGGCGATCTTGTCGGCGACGCGGGGGAAGTTGATCAGCGCTTTGCCGAACTGCACCCGGTCCTCGGCGTAGCGGAGACCGAGGTCGAGGGCGTTCTGCGCCACGCCGATGGCGCGAGCCGCCGTCTGGATGCGGGCGGATTCGAAGGTCTGCATGAGCTGGGTGAAGCCCTTGCCCTCGACTTCGCCGAGAAGGTTGGCCGCCGGCACTTCGAAATTGTCGAAGGCGAGCTCGTATTCCTTCATGCCGCGATAGCCGAGGACGTGGATCTCGCCGCCGGATAGGCCGGCCACCGGGAAGGGATCCTCATCGGTGCCGCGGGGCTTCTCGGCGACGAGGAGCGACAGACCCCTGTGACCCTTCTCTTCGGGCTTGGTGCGCACGAGACAGGTCATGATGTCGGCGCGGACCGGGTGCGTGATCCAGGTCTTGTTGCCCGAGATCTTCCAGACGTCGCCGTCTTTCACCGCCTTGGTGCGGAGGGACGCGAGGTCGGAGCCGGTATTCGGCTCGGTGAACACGGCGGTGGGGAGGGTATCGCCCGACGCGATGCCGGGCAGGAAGCGGTGCTTCTGCTCCTCGGTGCCGCCGCACAGGATGAGCTCGGCCGCGATCTCCGAGCGGGTGCCGAGCGAGCCGACGCCGATATAGGCGCGGGACAGTTCCTCGGAGACGACGCACATGGAGATCTTGGGCAGGCCCATGCCGCCGTATTCCTCTGGGATCGTCAGGCCGAAGACGCCGAGCTCGGCCATCTTGGTGACGATCTCCATCGGGATGTAGGCGTTCTGGCTGTGCCACTCATGGGCGTGCGGCACGACCTCGGCGAGGCCGAAGCGGCGCATCTCGGAGCGGATCGCCTCCATGTCCTCGTCGAGGCCGGACTTGCCGATGGTGGCCGAGCCACCGTTGTCGCGGATGCGAGCGACCAATGCGGCGCGGTTGGCCGCCGTATTGCCCTCCGCGATCATGGCCTCGACGGCGTCCGTCCGGAACTTCGCGATCTCGCGGGCGGAGAGACCGAGCGAGCCGGTGACGCGCACGATCTCGCCCTGGCTCATGGAAATGCCCGAGAACATCTGGTCGAGATATTCGCCGATGCCGATCTTTACGAGGAGCGCCTCGGTCTCCCCGAATTCGCCGGCTTCGGTCAGGCGCGCTGCGTAGGCGCCGAGTTCGCGAAGACCTTCGGCATAGGTGGCGAGCCAGGCGAGGCCGTGGGCGGCATGCTGCTCGGCCTCAAGCTTCTCAGGCGAGATCTTCCCATCGGCGGAGAGAACCTTCGCGCGAACGCGGCGGGTCGCCTCGGCGACGAGGGCCTTGGCAGCTTCGCCGGCGCCCTGGGCGAGGGTCAGGAGATCCTGCGGTTCGGTGGAGACGGCCGGGGAAGCGGACATGGTTCGAATCTCTCAAATCAGAATGAGGGTTGGCGCTCATTATAGGCAGGTTTGCCAAGTCTGTAGAGGCGTCTCGCCGCAGCGCGGCACTATCCCGCCTGAATTCATTATTTCTTGCCGCGGAAAGCCTGGTTTTGCTCGACAAAACCAGGAGAGCTGAATTTTATTGAGAGATGAATCAAAGAAAAACTCATCTTCGGCTGGCGACCGCGACCCCAATCGTGGCCACGGCCATGCCGGCCATCTGGATCGGGGCCAGTGTCTCGCCGAACAGGAGATAGGCCATCGCCGCCGAGACCGGGGGGACCAGGAAGAGCAGGGAGGCGACGCCGGCCACCTCGCCGCGCCGGATCAGGGCGAGAAGAAGCAGGATGCCCGCCACCGAATTCACGAAGATCGACCAGGCCAGTCCGCCCCAGAGCGGCAGGGACGCGTCGAAACGGCCGGTGCCGAACAGAAGCGCCGCCGGCACGGCGAGGAGCGTCGCCCCGACGAACTGGATTGCCGCATTCGGCAGCAATTCGGCCTGTCCCGCACGACTCTTCTGCCACAGCGTGCCGATCGTCATCGCCACCATGGCACCGAGGCAGGCGAGAAGCGGAAGTGCCGGGATGCCGGATGCGTCTGCAGTACCGATTTTCGGGGCGAGGACGAGAAGTGCCCCGGCAAAGCCCGTGGCGATCCCGATCCAGCGACGCGGGCTGACGATTTCACCGAGGAATGGACGCGCCATCGCCGCCGTCAGCAGGGGCTGGAGACTGCCGACCAGGGCAGCGATGCCCGATGGCAGGCCGCGCTCCACCGACCAGAATACGCCGATGACGTAGATGCCCTGCATCAGCACGCCGGCAACCAGGGCATCGCGCCATCCTGCCCGGCTGCGCGGCCATCTCGCGCCGAGGCCGAGGGTGATGGCGGTCAGGACGATGGCGACGCCGACGACTCGGATGGCGACGAAGGTGAAGGCCTCCGCATGGGGCGCCACGAAACGCGCGGCGACGAAGCCCGATGCCCAGATCAGGACGAAGACCGACGAGACCACGGAAGCGGGCACGGTACGGGTTGAGGAAGCCGGTGCATCGACTGACATGACGGTGGCGCAGGCAACACACCGAACCGCCGAACACAAGTCGCATTGGTGGCGGGTGGCATTGCATCGATCGGACGATCGCCCTGGACGTTGCGCCATCGCCCGGCCTCGCGTTTAGACAGATGGGTCGACGAGTCCCCCCAGTCACGAGAAGCGCCCCACCCGCCGTGAGCCGTCTCCGCAACAGTGCCAACATCGCCAGCCTCGCCGCCCAGCGCTTCGTTGCCCATGACGGCTGGGCGATCGCGAGCCATATCGCTCTCTCGATCCTGACGTCGCTGTTTCCCTTCCTGATCCTGCTCGCCGCCTTGGCCGGTCTGCTTGGGACCAAGTCGCTGGCCGACGAGGCGGGCGACCTGATTTTCGAGGCTTGGCCGCGCGAGGTGGCGAAACCCATCGCGAGTGAGGTTCACCGTGTGCTCACCGAGCAACGTGGCGGCGTGCTCACCATCGGCGCGCTGCTCGCCCTCTACTTCTCGTCCTCCGGAGTGGAGAGCCTCAGGGTGGGGCTCAACCGAGCCTACGGCCTGCGCGAGATCCGGCCCTGGTGGCTCACCCGACTCGAATCCATCGGTTACGTCGTCTGCGGGGCCTTCGCCATGCTCGCCTTCGCGCTGCTCGTCGTCCTGGGGCCGCTGATCTGGCGTCGTATCATCAACGTGGCGCCTGGGCTCGAACCACTGAGCCTCACCGTGGCTATCGGGCGGATCGCGATCACGGCCTTCCTGCTCGCCACGGTCCTGGTCATTGCCCATAAATTCGTGGCTGCGGGCCGTCGCGCCATCCTGTCGGTCTTGCCCGGCGTTGCCGTGACGCTGGTCCTCTGGTTTCTCGCCGGACTTGGGTTCGGCTTCTACCTCGATCGGTTCTCGGCCGCCTACGCCTCCACCTATGGCGGATTGGCCACCGCGATGGTGTTCCTGGTCTTCCTCTACTGGCTAGCCGCGATGTTCCTCTTCGGCGGTGAAATCAATGGCACCGTCATTGCAGCACGGCGGCAGCGGCTGCAGGCCCGGATGTTGGCCAAGCAGGCCGAGGCGCGCCGGCAATGAAGCGGAGTGTCGCGACCTGCATGCTGACATCCACCTGTGACCTTCGCGGCCTATGCCGAACGGTCTCGCGCGGGCATGAGGGCGGCAGGGCTGGCGCGACGGTCGGTCGGAGGTTCAACGGTAATGCGCATCAGGTTCGGCTGCGAGATGGGCTACGACTTCGCCTATCCTACTCCGATGATCGCTCGATTGACGGCGCATCCGAGTCGGTTCGCTGGAGCGATGGAGCCGGACAGCCTAGCCATCGGCCCGGAGACGCCGCACGAAGTGTTCATCGACGATTTCGGTAACCGCTGCTGCCGCCTCGTGGCACCGGCGGGGGCGGTGACCCTTTCGGTGGAGGGATGGCTCGATGATGACGGCGATCTCGATCCGGTCGTGCCGCAAGCGATCCAGCATCCCATCGAGGACTTGCCCCTGGAGGCCCTGCCCTTCCTGGTGGCAAGCCGCTACTGCGAATCCGATTTGCTCTCGAACGAAGCGTGGCGCCTGTTCGGCGATGTCACGCCCGGCTGGGCACGCGCTCAAGCCGTCTGTGATTGGGTCCACGGCCATATCAGCTTCGGCTACGGCTATTCGAATGTGGACCGCACCGCTGCAGATGCCCTCGCCGTAGGGCGCGGAGTCTGTCGCGACTACGCTCACCTGTTCGTGGCGTTCTGCCGTGGCCTCAACATGCCGACGCGTTATTGCACCGGCTATCTCAGTTTCATCGGCGAACCCGAGCCGCATGCGCCCGGGGATTTCGCCGCCTGGACCGAAGTCTATCTCGGTGGCGCCTGGCATGTCTTCGACCCGCGCAACAACGCCCCGCGCCGTGGTCGCATCCTGGTCGCTCGCGGACGAGATGCGGCGGACGTCCCGCTGACCCATACGTTCGGAACGAACGTCCTGACGAAGTTCAAGGTGTGGGCCGAGGAGGACATGGGCGACGCCCATCCCCGCAGATAGGAGGGTGTCAATGAACCTTCCTCCCGTCCGCGGAAGAAGGGCATACACGCAGTTGGCCCGATGAGGGTCGCGCAATCTCCGGAGAGATTACCCCCGTCTCCGCCTGATCGGCAGTGACCCTCCCCCGACGCGGGGGGGAGGGTTTTCTCCGTCAGGCTGCCAGGGCGAGTGTGGGCTCGGAGGCGTCGGCACCGGCCATGAACTGCGCCCGGGCGAGGTCGGCGAAGCGGCCGTTCTCCGCGACGAGTTCCTCGAAGGTTCCCGATTCGACGATCCGGCCCTCGTGGAAGACGAGGATGCGGTCGGCGTTGCGGATCGTCGCCAGACGGTGGGCGATGACGAAGGTGGTCCGGCCCTCCATCACGGCTTCGAGCGCACCCTGCAGCTTCCGCTCGGTGGTCGCGTCCAGGGCGGACGTGGCCTCATCGAGGATCAGCACGGGCGGATTCTTGAGCAGCGCCCTGGCGATGGACAGACGCTGGCGCTCGCCGCCGGAGAGCGAGCGGCCGCGCTCGCCGATGATCGTGTCGAGACCGTCGAACTGGCGATCCATGAACTCCGTCGCCTGGGCACGGTCGAGGGCGTCGAGCATCTCCGCATCGGTGGCGTCGGGACGGCCGACCTGGAGATTCTCACGGATCGAGCGGGCGAACAGCATCGGCTCCTGGAACACCACGCCGATGTTGTGACGCAGGGAGGCGAGGCCGATATCGCGGATGTCAGTACCGTCGATGCGGATCGCGCCGGTATCCGGGTCGAACGCACGGTGCAGCAGGCCCAGTGTGGTCGACTTACCCGAGCCTGTAGTGCCGACGAGGGCGATGGTCTGCCCGGCCTGCGCTGTGAAGGAGACGCTCTCCACGGCCTTGCGGCGTGGGGTGTAGGAGAAGCCGACCTGATCGAAGGAGACCTCGCCCTCGAACCGGGCCACCTGCATGGCACCGGGACGATCGTGGACGGCCGGGGTCGTGTCCAGAATCTCGAAATACTCGGCGATCTTGGGCATCTGCTGGAACAGACCGTTGATGCAGGTGGCGACCTGATCGAGGCGGGCGACGAGCATGGTGGCAAGGCTCATGAAGGCCACCACTTCGCCGATCGAGGCCATGCCGTGCTGATGCAGGGCGATACCCGTGATGAAGATGGCCGTCATGGTCAGGGTGGCGGCAGCGCGGGTCGCGACATTGGCGAGCGCCCACCACGACAGGACCGGGATCTGGGCCGCGAGCAGGTTGCGAATGATGCCATGCATGGCCTCCTTCTCCGCCTTGGCGCGGGTGAAGGACTGGATCACGGCGACGTTGCCGAGGGCGTCGGAGGCATGGGCGGCAAGGCCCGACTGGTAGGCCTCGACTCGGCCCTGCAGCATCTCGGTGCGGCGCATGACGAAGGTGGTGAGCACGGTGAACATCGTCACCAGCACGACCAGGATCGAGCCGAGTTGCCAGTTCACGAACAGGGTCATCGGCAGGAGCACGGCGAGGGAGACGACGGCGACGAAATGATCGCGGAAGAAGCCGAGCCAGAGCCAGAACATGCCGTTCGATCCTTCCAGCATCGCCTTCAGGACGCGGCCGGAATGGTTCGAGGAATGAAAGGCCAGCGGCAGTTCGAGCACATGCTCGAAGTAATTCGCCATGGACGCGAGACGATTGCGATGGGCCAGCCGGTCCGCATGCAGTGCGATGGTGACGCCGGCCGCGATGGTGAACAGGCCGAAGGCGACCCATGCGCCGATGAGCGGCGCCAGTGTCGAGAAGGCGTTACCGTCGCTCTTCAGATGCGTCAGCTGATCGATGATGCGCCCCATGAGCAGCGGCTCGGCGAAAGCCGCGACCGCGAGGGCCACATTGGCGACAGCGAGGAGGGCTGCCAGGCGCCGATCGGCGCCCAGTAGGCCCATGACGCGCGCATAGAGACGAACCAACGGCATGACGACGTGTGCTCCGATGCCAATCACGGCGCGGTCCCTTTTGCCGGAACCTTCGCCCTCAACCCTTCGCCTTCGGCCCGGCCCCCATTCATCGGAGATCACAAGCCATTCGGCGTGCTCGGCTTATCGCAATGCCACCCTGAACGGCGAATGACAGGAATGCGCCGGGCGGACCGTTATCCTTTACGGTTCGTTTAGCGCGTCTGCCTAAGGCTGAAGACGTCGCTTTCCGCTCGGATCCTGTTCCGTGCTGCTGGGCAAGCCGACCAGGGTTCACCATGGATCTCGCAACCGGTATCGGGCTTCTCGGCGGCTTCGGTGTCGTCTTCACCCTGATCATGATCGATGGCGGGAACTTCGCCGCCTTTTTCGACAAGCACGCGGTCATCGTCATCTTCGGCGGTTCCACCGCGGCGACGATGATCCGCTTCCCGTTCGCGACCATGATGCACGGCCTGCCGATGGGCATGCGCTACGCCTTCACCATGCGGGCGATCAGACCGCGCGAACTCATCGAGGAAATCACCAAGATCGCCGACGTCGTGCGCAAATCCGGCCCGATGGCGCTGGAGAACATGGAGATCTCCGATCCCTTCCTGGCTCAGGGCGCCCGCTACATCGCCGATGGCTACGACCGCGAGTTCATCCGCGACACGATGGAGCGCGACCGCGACAACTTCCTCATGCATCTAGATGAGGGCTCTAAGATCTACCGCGCCTTCGGGGATTGTGCCCCCGCCTGGGGCATGATCGGCACCATTCTCGGCATGGTGACGATGTTCGCCAACATGTCGGACCCCTCGAAGCTGGGCCCTGCCATGGCGACCGCGCTGCTCGCCACCCTCTACGGCGCGCTGATCTCCAACATGATCGCGCTTCCGCTCGCCGACAAGCTACACGTGAAGCTGGAGGAGGAGGACGTCTCCCGCTCCCTCATCATCGACGGCATCCTGCTTATCCGCGACTCGAAGAGTTCGTCCCTCGTGCGCGAGATGCTGGTCGCCTACCTGCCGCACAACCACCGCGACGACCTCGCGGCGGAAGCGGCCTGACGGGAAGAGGGTAACCGGCCGTGGCTAGGAAGAAGCGCGGAGGCCATGGCGGTCACGGTTGGTTCGTGACTTTCGCCGATCTCATGGCGCTGCTCATGAGCTTCTTCGTGATGATCGCGGCCTATTCCACTCAAGATCAGAAGAAGATGCAGGCTGTGGCCGGCTCCATGCGCGATGCCTTCGGTGTCAACAGGGAATCGCGTTTCTCCGGAATCATCGAAGTGAACGGCCTTCCGACGCCGGGCCATATCAAGAACCGCAGCGAAATCGCGCCCGAACAGGCCACCGATCGGCCAAAGCCGCCGGATATCGAATCGACTGCCCCGGAAGGGATCCAGGATAGCGGCTATCCGGAAGCGTTCGGCCTTGCCGCCGCCAGTCTGCGCCAGGCGATGCAGGACATGCCCGAGATCTCGGAGCTTTCGAAGAATATCATCGTCAATCCGACGCAGAAGGGCGTCGATCTCTCGCTGGTGGATCAGGACGGCAGCACGATGTTCCCGCACGGGTCGAGCCGCCCGAACGATCGGACGAGGCGCCTTCTGGAGAAACTCGCCCCCGTCATTCGGAAGCTGCCCAACCGCATCACCGTCACAGGCTATACCGCCACGGATAGGCCCGGTACACGCCCCCCTGCCCCGCCTTGGGAGCTCTCGGCAGGTCGCGCCATCAGCGTGCGCGAAATCCTCGCCAGCGCCGGCGTGCCCGACGATCGCTTCGCTTCGGTCTCCGGCAAGGCGGATACCGAGCCGCTGTTCCCGGACAATCCGTATCTGTCATCGAACCGGCGCGTGACGGTGACGCTCATGGGCGAGCAAGCACCGACGCCGCGTTCGATGAAGCTGCCCTGAGAGGGGGGCTGGCTCACTCGGCGACCAGCAGCGCCCAATAGACCTTGTATTTCGAATTGGGTGCATAAGCGGTGGCGATGCCCATGCGTGTGGCCCGAGGGGCCAGCATGACGGCGTTATGGGCCGGGCTGTCGCGCCATCCCGAGAAGGCCTCCGCCAGGGTGTGATAGCCGGCCGAGAGATTCGCCTGCGCGCCAGCATAGCCGAGGCGTTGAACCGCGACCTTCACCGTCTGTGCCTGGCTCGGCTTGTCGGCGGCCGCCATCGCCGCTGCCTCGGCTTCGGCCAGACGCTGCAGGTCCGGGTCGATCCGTAAGGGTGCACCGCCGCTCCGCGCACGATACGCCGAGATCATATCGCGTGCGGTCGCCGTATCGACCGATGCGCCGGAGGTGGTCATTGGCCAGTACAGGCTCGGGAGCGCGCCGGTGGTCGGTGCTTCCCTGGCGCAACCGGACAGCACGAGGCTGCCCACAAGCGCGAGGCCGAACACCCGGAATCCCATCGTCATCGTTCAAGCCTCGCGTTCGTCGTCGATCGTGTCGGTCTACGACACCTCCGCAGGGCTCCTACGCCGGTTCGGTTCACGGGGCGTTGCCGAGCGCATCGGCTCGGCTTCCTCGTTCGCGGAAGGGCTGACCTGCCGGTCATCGACCTCCTCCGCCTGAGCCGGCCGATCCTGGCTCCGGTTCTGTGCGAACACGCCGGCGATCTGCCCGAGTGCGGTCTGGACCGGCTCCAGGCCCTGGACGGTGACGACGCTCGATCCGGGGCCGAGAGCCGGGATGAACCCTGCGCCGGACAAGGCCTGAAACACGGAAAAGTTCAGGTCGCTCGTGACCTTCAGGCCCATGCTGACATCGACGATCATCGCGATCAGTTCGAATTCGAGGAAAGGATCGCCGATCTTGCGGAACACCACTCGCGGCGCCGGCTCCTTCAGCACGTCCGGATGAGCGGCGGCGCAGGCCACCAGCATTTCGGCGGCACGAACCGGATCCTGGTTGCGCAGGACGTTGACCGTGATGGTGACGCGGCCGGTGCGATCGCCGCGAACCCGGTTCTTCACGATACCCGAGATGAGGTTCGAATTCGGCACGATCACCGCCGAGCGGTCGAAGGTCTGGATCTCGGTGGAGCGCACCGAGATGCGCTTCACGATGCCCTCGCTGTCGCCGATGAGCACCTGATCGCCGACGCGGATCGGTCGCTCCCACAGCAGCAGCAGGCCCGAGACGAAGTTGTTGACGATGGATTGAAGGCCGAAACCGATACCGACGGAGAGCGCACCGGCGACGATAGTCAGCTTCTCGAGGCTGAGTCCGAGATAGGAGAAGGCGAGCGCGAGGGCGATCAGGAACCCGCAATAACCGGTGATGGTGGAGATGGAGTTGCGCAGGCCCGCATCGAGATCGGTGGCCGGGAGGTAGGTCTGTTCCAGCCAGCGCTGGACTGCGCGCGTGATGACCACGCCGATGACGAGAAGTCCCACCGCATACGCGATGGTGGAGAGCGAGATCGTCACGTCTCCGACCTTGAAGCCGAAGAAGGCGCTGCGCACGGAGGTGAAGACGTCGGTGGAATCGAGGCCCCAGGGCGCGAGCGCCAGCAAGGCGGCCACCAAGATCAGAACGACTCGGGCGAGACCGGTCGACAGAACGGCGATCTGGTTGATCGAGCGCTTGCGTAGCCCGGTATTGGCCTGAAGCGCTGTAGCGAAGCGGGTCTCGTCCTTCAGCGTACCGCCGATGAACGTGTCGGCACTCGTGATGAGCAGGTAAAGCAGCGCGATCAGGCACGCCGTCCAGACCAGCTGGTCGATGAGGAAGGCGGCGAAGGCGACATAGCCGACGAGGGGCGCGATGCCGATGACGATGACGGCAGCCCATCCGAGCAGGCGCGCCGGACCGCCGATCGTCGTGGTGGATTCCGGCGCGACGTAGGGACCGAAGCAGGCCTCCTCTTTATCCGCCGTGTCGGCGAAGCGGTGCAACCCGATGGCGAGGATCAGGATGGTGGCGAGAGCGCCGATGCCACGGGTGGCGATGGAGATCGATAGTGCGGCGTAGATGCCGGAATTGAGCGCCTCGATGGATTTGACCACCGTGATTACCGTGGCGATGCCGACGGCGAGCCGCGTCAACCGCGACGCGGTCGAATCGCTGAGCGGAGCAGGACGCCAGGACGGTTTTTCCGGCGACAGCAGTGCGTCGCAAAGGGCCTCTACGAAGGCGATGAAAGCGAGACCGCCGAGGATGGCGCCGGCCACCGGCATGAGCCGCTGCGGCAGCAGGTCCGTGGAATCCAGGGCGTAATAGACGGCGTAGCTTCCCACCACCGCCGGTACGGTGCCGAGGAGGAAGACGCGCCAGGCCGCCATCAGCTTCATGCGCTGCGTCGGGTCGACGACGCTCTGGCTGCGCCGCCCGAGACGCGGGGCGATGTTTCGGCGTCCGAAATACAGCGCCACGGAGATGCCCAGGGCGACCCCGAGCAGAAGAAGATTCCAGATCGATCCGTTGCGGCCGAACAGGCCAGCGATATCACTGACGGCGGCCTGCAGAGCCCGGATGTCGCGCGGGACATCGTCGGCGATACGCATCCAGAGGTCGGGATTCACCAGTGCCGACGAGCGTTCGAACAGGCCGCGGGTGAAGGCTGCCCTGCGCTTGTTCGTGATCTGGTCGATGATCTGGTCGCTCTGCACAAGAAGCGATTTCGCCAGCCGCTGCGTCTCGTCGATCTCGGCGACCGCATGCTCGCGCTCGCCCCGCTCCTTGGCGACGTCCTCGCCCTCCTCGCCTTCCTTCGGCTTCGGGCCGAGCTGCGTCAGGCGCTCGCGGGCCGCTTCGAGACGCGGCGTGGTGGCATCGATGATCTGACGGATCCGGTCGGCGATGGCGTCGAGGCCCTCGCGTGCCTTGAGCAGGTTCGCGGAATCGACGTTGCGGCCGGCGAGCAGCTTCTCACGCTCATCGAGATTGGCCTTCGCCTCGTCGAGCCGGTCGCGGACATTCTGGATCGCTTCAGAGACCGCCTGTTTCGGCACGGCCGGCTTTGCGGCCGGCGCGGCGGGTGGGACGGTAGCAGGCGCCGGCTTTGCCGGCTCCGTCTGCGCGGGGGCGACGGGCGCCGCCTGCGCCAGAACCGGAATGGGAGTCAGGAAGGAAGCACCCATCCACGCGGCAAGGAGAGCTGCATGTCGCATTCTGCCCTTCATGAATCCCAGTTCCATGTCGTTCCTTTCGTCGGCTTGGGCCGACCGCCCCTCTGGCGTCGGCACGCAGACCCCGGTGCGCGGGCCAATCGCTTCCAGGCCCATCTCCGGCAAGAGCCGTGGCCATGACGGGAGCATCAGCGCAGGCACAACACGCGCCGTAGGTGGCAGCGGGTCAAAAATCAGATTGTCGGATGGCCGATCAATGGGGCGAAAGGGTGCCGCAGACACATCATTCGTCCGGTCCGCCTGATAGATTTTGGGCCGCGACGTCGTGGATCGAACGGGCAACCTTCACAAGCGTGTCATGCTGATATTAGACTAACGCGCAATGGACAGAGCCTTTTCGTATCGACACGAGGAGGTGGCGTTGGCCGTCCATGTCGATGTGCCTCGCCACAAACCGGGCGTTCCCGCCCGATGCGACCGCTTTTGGCTAAGCCCAGGCCGGTCCGCCCTCCCCGATCATCTGTTCTCTTCGCATCCTGTGCCGGTCCGGCGACCGAGATTTGTTCGCCGGATGCCGAAGTCGAAGACCGAACTGCCGGGACCACCGATCTTTCATCATCCGGGGACGATGCCGCGCCGTAACGTGCTGCGTCGTCCCTTCGTCGATCCGTCAAGAGAGTAGCGCCATGCTGGATCTCCAAACGCTCGTCCTCAATGCGGATTACCGGCCGCTTTCGTATAATCCGCTGTCCTTATGGTCCTGGAAGGACGCTTTCACCGCCCTCTTCCTCGACAGGGTCACATTGGTGGCCAGCTACGATGTCGAGGCCCGGTCACCGAGCCGCGCCTTGAGGGTCCCCAGCGTCGTTGCCCTCAAGAACTACGTGACCCTGGCGCGCAGTCCGGCATTCACCCGCTACAACATCTACCTGCGCGACACCTTCTCCTGTCAGTATTGCGGACTTCGGATGCCCTCGGGCGGGCTGACCTTCGACCACGTCATTCCGCGCTCACGCGGCGGATTGTCGAGCTGGGAGAACGTCGTCGCCGCCTGCTCACCCTGCAATCTGCGCAAGGCGAACCGTACTCCGGCGGAAGCGGAGATGCCGCTCCTGCATGAACCCCACCGGCCGACGCGGCACGAGCTCCATCGCCGCCAACCGGAATTCGACCACCGCGAGTACCATCACACCTGGCTGGATTACCTGTACTGGGACAGCGAACTCGAAAGCTGACGTTGGTCAGTCCTGCGAGAAGCGCGGCGGCGGTTCGTTATAGACCGGTGCGTTGGGGTTGTGCGGGGGAACAAGACCCAGGACGACTGGCGGGCCGTAAATGGTTCTCACCAAGCGCGGCGCCGGCAAATAGCGAGGATCACGATAGGAAATCTGCGGCGGCAACATCGCGCCGTGCCGCTGAACATACGGACCTTGGTACACAGCATCGACGGCAATGTGGCGGCCTCCTGCCTCGGCTCCTGAAATGGATACGAGGCTGAGTATCGCGGCACCGACGGAGAGGTTGGTTCGGTTCATCGTGCGGAGTCCGTTTCAAAATGCTGGCGGACTTTGCAGCAGATGATGCGATGAAGCCCTTAACGCACCAGATTTTGTATGAGTCTCAGAACTTCACGGCCGCGCCGCCGCGGACGGTGTTCAGATTGACTTTGTGGCCATCAAAGTCGTTAAAGAGGACATATTGATATTCCCCACGCAGAATAATGTTTTGCGTCAACGCGTATTCCAGGCCTGCGCCCAGTGCGATGCCGCCAACGACCTTTGTTTTACTGCTTCCGTAGGTGATGGGCGCTGCCAGAGTTGATCGACCGGGGTTTTGGGCATTGAAGCTGCTATAACCACTGTGGCTGACGACGGCGGCTTGCCTAGGATCGCTGAGGCCGAGATTGGCACGATACGTGGTTTGGTCGTATTCTGCGGCCTGAACCTTTACTTGATCTGCGATTTGTGCGCGGCCGATGGCCAGTCCGCCCGTTACGAACGGGAGAAAGGCACCCATTGTATAACCGGCACGGGCCCGGATCGTGCCGAAATCTTCAATTCGCGTCGAGGACGTGCCTTCGAGGCCGACGGAGCGAAAAAAGCCATCTGTTCCAACCATGAAACGAGAAATGTAATTGTTGCTCGCGCCGGTTCTGCCGAAGCTTGTATAATCCACCTCAATGCCGATGACGGTCTCGTCGAACTGGTAATTCCATCCCGCAAAAGCTCCATAGCTGGCGCCTTCCGTCCGGGTTGAATGCGTTTGGAGCAATCCAGAGGCATGCATCTCGTTCTCGAAGTAAGTCTGGCTGAGCGCGCTTGCGACAATGGGTTGAAACGCATTGTTGAAGCCCAGCGCGGCCGAGCTGTATCCCGCATGCCCGCCGAAATATCCGCCGTTCCAATCGATCTCGGTTGAGGCAGGCTCGTAATCGGAACCACGCAGCACGCCATAGTCCAGATCGGCGGCCCGGGCGGTCGGCAGCCATCCGAGTGTGATGCCGGTCAGGAGAGCAAGGGTGACGGTACGCGTCGAGGTCGTCCTCAGGGCTGCAGCCCGACTGTTCTTTCCGAACATAGTATCATTATTGATTGCGTAACCTTAATACTCCGTTGCGTTCGCGCCACATGAGTTACGGCGAGGCCTATGGTCATGGTCGCAGGACGAAAAAGCCCGCGCGGCACGGGCCGGGCGGGCTTTGAGCATAGGAAGGCGGGCGAAGGTCCTGCCGTGTATCGGGCTATGCCTTATTCGTAGGGATTGCCGCCGCCGTAACCGCCGGTCCCAAAAGCAGCAGCGCCGCCGGCGAAGCTGTAGCGCAGGCCGACGCGAACCTCGTTGGCCGAGATGTCCTTGAGGCGGGTTCCGAAGCCGAAATCGTCGAGGCCGGTCTTGGCGCGGCCGAGATTGACGTAACGGTAGTTCGCATCGATCGCGAAGCCCGCACCGATCTCGTAGGACACGCCGCCTGTCAGTGCCCAGGCCAATGACGTGACCGAACCGTTGCGACGCGCGGCAGCGGGGCGTGGCCCGACCACCGGGCTTCCGTCACAGAGCACGGGAACGGTACAGGTGGTTTGGGTATAGGCGTTGCGGAAGTCTTTCTGCGCGATACCGATGCCTCCGCCGATATAGGGGGTGAGTCCCCACCATGTGCCGAGATCCGCATAGACGTTCACAAGGGCTGTCAGCACGTCGAGCTTGCCGGCCTCGACGTTGTATCCGTTCGCGAAGTTCGAGCCGGACGAGTAGGTCGTGAAACGGCTGGGAAGGCGCTGGTCGATGGTGGCGTCCATGCGCAGCCAGTTGTTGAAGCGGTAGCCGATGCCGCCACCATAGCCCGGCTGATGACTGAGGCGCAGTCGTACGAGCGGCGGCGTGCCCGGTTCGACCAGCGTCGCATCCTTGGGATGATCGTAATAGCTCTCGGTGAAATCGGCACGGAGGTACCATCCGCTGCCGATCTGGACCGGGGCGGGTGCCGGCGGAGGCGGTGGCGGCGGAAGAAGGTCCGCTGCAACGGCTGGCACGGCGGCGCCGATTGCCAGTCCGGCGAGGATCGCAGCGAGGGCTGCGGAGCGGTATGGACGAGGCGGAATCATCAGGATCCTCACGGACGCATCGGCCGGAAAGCGCATGTTATGGATGCATGCCGGCGAGGGGGGTGACTGACCAAGATGATGAATTTAAAAGGTTATGATCGCCTTAACCCTAACGGGTCCTGAGCTGGAAAAGACAACGCGCTCCGGCGTTAACCCAGCTGTCGTGCTCGCACAAAAGAAGACGGCGCGGATACCGATCCGCGCCGTCTTTGTAGTGTCCTTGGAAAAAATCAGTATTTACGGACGATCGGTTCTGGCAGCGGCTGATATTCGACCGCTGGTGCAACGGCGCCCCCAAGAATCCAGCGCATGCCGACCTTCACGTCATGCGAGGCAATGTCCTTGAGGTGATAATCCGTCTTGCAGAAGGGCGGTGCGTCGCAGGTGATCGTGCCGGTTTGCGCCGAACCCATGTTGAGATAGCGATAGGCGAGCTCGAGCTTGAGGTTCGGCGTAATGGAATAGCCGAGACCGGCATGGGCCGCCCAAGCGAAGCTGAGCTTCTGCTTTTCCGGGCCCGAGCCAAAGCCGCCTTGATAGAGGCCTTGGCCGTTGTCGGTCACGCCGCCGAACATGTGGTGTGCAAAGCCGACACCTGCGCCGACGAAGGGAGTGACGCCGTAATATGTGCCGAGATCGACGTAGCCGTTGGCCATGCCGACCACCGAGGAGAACTTGCCGGACGTGCGATTGATCCCGCCGCTCGGCTTCTCGGCCGCGTAGAAGATCCATTTCGCTTCCGACCGGTACTCGCCGGTGAAATCGAAGCGGAGCCAGGAATTGGCTTGGTATCCGATACCCGCGCCCACGAAGGCCTGGTTGCCCAGATAATCCTTCAACACGTTGTAATTGTATTGGATCGGAGGGGTCGTCACGTCCTTGGCGACGGTGTGACCTTCCCCGAGAATTCCAGCACCGGCGTCGCCGCGAAGGTACCATGCGCCGCCGATTTCGATCGGCGGGGGGAGCGGCTCGGGAGGCAGGCTCGGAAGCAGGTCGGCGGCCTGCGCGAGGCATGGCGCTCCCACGCTCGCAAGGAGCGTGATCGAGCGCGCCAAGGCAGAAAGCTTGGAGCGGCGCATAATGGATCCTTCAACTCGATCGTTCGGCGGAGGTGTGGGAGCACCAGCCTGGATGACGAGCCCATCATCTGCCGGATGAGTTAAATCGCGCTTAACGTTAAACGTTAGCCTTTCTGAGTTCTTAGAAGGCCGCAAATTTACTGTCGCTCGTAGAAGCTGTCGAGATATCGCGGCACTTGCATTCGCGTGCCGCCTCGGTGGTTTTCGCGAGTAACGAGGCAGAGAGATCATGCGGCCTGAAGATGTACGCGCACTCGCCCTGATGCTGCCGGGGGTGGAGGAAGGCGCCCATATGGGCCAACCCGATTTCCGCATCGGCGGGCGGATCTTCGCAACCCTCTGGGTCGACGAAGAACGCGTTGTACTGAAGTTCCCGGCCGAGCATCAGGCTTTTGTGGTCGAGGCCGAGCCGGACCTGTTCGATCCTGTCCCCGGCGCTTGGGGACGGCGTGGCTGGACCAGCCTGTCCCTGGATGGGGCCGATGAGGAGACGCTCAGAAGCGCTCTCCTCACGGCATGGCGCTGCCTCGCGCCGGAGGCGTTGCGCGATTAGGCCGCGGCTTTCGCGACGGCATCGACGATGTCGTCCACGACTTCCGTGACGAGGCTTCGATCGTCGCCCTCAGCCATGACGCGAATGACCGGCTCGGTACCCGACGGACGTATGACGACGCGGCCGGTCTCGCCGAGACGCTCGCGGCCATGGGCGATGGCTGTCACGACCGCGTCCTGCTGCAGCGGCGTACCAGAGCGGTAGCGCACGTTTTTGAGGATCTGCGGCAGCGGGTCGAAGCAATGGCAGACCTCGCTCACCGGCCGCTCCTGACGCTTGACCACGCTGAGAAGCTGAAGTGCCGCCACCAGACCGTCTCCAGTAGTGGCGTAATCCGACATGATGATGTGACCCGACTGCTCGCCGCCGAGATTGTAGCCATGCTCGCGCATGTGCTCGAGGACGTAGCGATCGCCGACCGCCGTGCGGGCGAGACCAAGGCCGATCCCCCCGAGGAACCGCTCGAGACCAAGATTGGACATGATCGTCGCGACGATGCCGGGCTGTGTCAGGCGGTCGTCGTCCTTCCAGGACCGTGCCACGACAGCCATCAGTTGGTCGCCATCCACCGACTGGCCCTTCTCATCGACGATGAGAACACGGTCTGCGTCGCCGTCGAGGGCGATACCAATATCCGCCCGCAATTCCCGAACCTTGGCGGCAAGGGCGGCGGGAGCCGTGGATCCGACATCGTGGTTGATGTTGAAGCCATCGGGATCGACGCCGATGGCGATCACTTCCGCTCCGAGTTCCCAAAGGGTCTCCGGCGCAACGCGGTAGGCCGCGCCATTGGCGCAATCGACCACGACCCGTAGGCCGTCGAGGGTGACGTTGCGCGGCAGCGTACGCTTAGCAAATTCGATGTAGCGAGCATGCACGCTTTCGATCCGCTTGGCGCGGCCGAGGTCGCGTGAGCCGGCGAGCTTCTTATGCAACTCCCCGTCGATCAAGGCTTCGATGGCGCGCTCGACATCGTCGTTCAGCTTGAATCCATCGGGACCGAAGAGCTTGATGCCGTTATCCTCGAACGGATTGTGCGACGCCGAGATCATAACCCCTAGATCGGCACGCATCGAGGGGGTGAGCATGGCCACGGCCGGCGTCGGCATGGGGCCGAGCAGCATCACGTCCATGCCCACCGAGGTGAACCCGGCAACGAGAGCCGTCTCGATCATGTAGCCCGACAGGCGGGTGTCCTTGCCGATCACGACCCTGTGGCGGTGATCGCCCCGCTGGAAGACCAATCCTGCCGCTTGCCCCACCTTGAGGGCCAGTTCAGGGGTGATCACCCCGTTGGCACGGCCTCTGATGCCGTCTGTGCCGAAATACTTACGCACGTTCTTCAATCCCGATCGTCACAGCCCATCATAGCGGGTCTCACCTCGCTGAATGGTATCGAAGCATGGCAAACGAATGGTGGCCGGGCGGGAGCCTAGCTCATGCCTCGTCGCGCGTCAGAAGGCCTGTGAAACAGCAATGATCAGCGAAACGAGGACAGAACCCTCGATCTGCTTGCCAATGCTGAAATAGTAAAGCTCCACCCACTGCCAGGTCGCCATGTTAGCCTGCCAGAACCGGTCCGAACGCTCGTCAAGAGCAGGCTGCACGTCTCGAACGAATAGGCCAGCGGATCGAAAGCCAGGTCGAGATTGAGAAGCTTGTCCCTCACCTCCTCGTTGCTCGTCACGCCGGCAAGCGCCTCGCCGTACGGTCGATCTATCCGCGGTGCCGCCCGATTCGACCTTTGGCAATCAAAAGAAAAGCGGCGAGGTCTCCCTCGCCGCTTTGATATTTCTGAAGAACGAACACCCTGACGTCACGCCTGGGGCTGAGGCTCCAGCCCGCCCTCGTTGTCCCGCGGCCGGCCGCGACCGGCGGACGGGACGGACGAACCACGGATCGGAGTCGGTCCATCACCCGCATCACGGATGGGCGGCTTGCCGGCGATCAGGTTCTTAATCTCGTCACCCGAAAGGGTTTCGTATTCGAGAAGCCCCTGGGCCAGTGCCTCGAGATCGTCCTTATGCTCGCCGAGGATGCGGCGGGCCTCCTCAAGGCCGGTCTCTACAAGGCGGCGAACCTCGGCGTCGATCTTCTGGGCAGTGGCCTCGGAAACCGTCTGCTGACGGCCCATGGACATGCCGAGGAAGACCTCGTCGTTGTTCTCGCCATAGGCCACGGTGCCGAGCTCAGGCGAGAAGCCCCAGCGCGTCACCATCATGCGAGCGAGACGTGTCGCCTGCTCGATGTCTGACTGTGCTCCAGAAGTAACCTTGTCGGCGCCGAACGTCATCTCTTCGGCGATGCGACCGCCCATCATGATGGCGAGACGCGAGGTCATCTGCTCGAAGCTCATAGACAGCTTGTCGCGCTCTGGAAGCTGCATGACCATGCCCAGGGCCCGGCCGCGCGGAATGATCGTCGCCTTATGGACGGGATCAGTGGCAGGCACGTTGAAGGCGACAATGGCGTGGCCACCTTCGTGATAGGCCGTGAGCCTCTTCTCGTCCTCAGTCATCACCAAGGTGCGCCGCTCCGCACCCATCATCACCTTGTCCTTGGCGTCCTCGAACTCGTGCATCGTGACGATGCGCTTGCCACGACGTGCGGCGAGCAGGGCCGATTCGTTGACGAGGTTCATCAGGTCGGCGCCGGAGAAGCCAGGGGTCCCACGCGCGATGACCTTGAGATCGACATCCGGTGCCAAAGGCACCTTGCGAACGTGAACGCGAAGGATGCGCTCGCGGCCGACGACGTCGGGGTTCGGCACCATAATCTGGCGGTCGAAGCGGCCCGGACGCAGCAGGGCGGGGTCGAGCACGTCGGGACGGTTCGTGGCCGCAATGATGATCACGCCCTCGTTGGCCTCGAACCCGTCCATCTCCACGAGGAGCTGGTTCAATGTCTGCTCGCGCTCATCGTTGCCGCCGCCGAGACCCGCGCCGCGGTGGCGACCGACAGCGTCGATCTCATCGATGAAAATGATGCAGGGCGCATTCTTCTTGGCCTGCTCGAACATGTCACGGACGCGGCTGGCACCGACGCCGACGAACATCTCGACGAAGTCCGAACCCGAGATCGTGAAGAACGGCACATTGGCTTCGCCCGCCACCGCACGGGCAATGAGGGTCTTACCCGTGCCGGGAGGGCCGACGAGGAGCACCCCGCGTGGAATGCGACCGCCGAGACGCTGGAACTTCTGCGGATCACGCAGGAACTCGACGATCTCCTGCAGGTCTTCCTTGGCTTCCTCCACGCCGGCGACGTCGTCGAAGCTCACGCGGCCAGAGGCCTCGGTGAGAAGCTTGGCCTTCGACTTTCCGAAGCCCATGGCGCGCCCGGCACCCGACTGCATCTGGCGGCTCAGGAAAATCCAGGCACCGATGAAGACCAGGATGGGCAGCCAGCTCACGAGAAGCTGGATGAACCAAGGCGTGTTGTCCGAGGGGGGACGTGCGGAGATCTGCACACCCTTGCTCTGCAACTTCGACACCAGGTTCGGGTCGTTGGGTGCATAGGAGGTGAAGTTGCCACCGCCGACATAGGTACCACTCACATCCTGCCCGGAGATCACCACCGTCTGGATCTTGCCGGAATCGGCATCGTTCAGAAGCTGGCTATAGGCGATCTCACTGCCGCCGCCGCGATGTCCCGGATTCTGGAACAGGGTGACGAGGGCAAGCACGAGCAGGAAGATGACGACCCACAAGGCAAAATTGCGGAAGTTCGGGTTCATCGATCAATCCCTGGGGGCGTCCGGTCCCGCGCTTGGTGGGCGGATCACGCGGATGCATGTCGGCAATGTAGGCAGTGCCGCCTCCCTTGCCAAGTAAATCGGGCCTGCCTGCGGCAAGCCGGTCGGCGGAAAGGTGAGCGCGTCCCTAAGATGGGGACCGTCGCGCCGGTGCCGGAGAGAAGGAGAGGACGCCCTCGGCCCCAAGTTCGACGAGGATGCCCCGAAGCGTGCGTCGCATGGCGGTGCCTGCGGTGAGGGCCGGCCGAAGCTCTTCGAAGACGAGCCGCTCCATGCGTTCCAGGCGCCCTACCCCTCCCCCTCCGGCCTCGTTCAATGCGAGGTCGACGACGCGAATAAGGATCGCATCCGGAAGAGCGGCCAGTAGGCGGCCATCCAGGACAACGGCATCGGCGGTAAGGCGGAGCCTGATAAAGGTGGACTGCGCTGCATCGCGTAACGCGTCCTCGTCGCGAGACATGCGGGCCGCCAGACGGCAGAGCCGTTCGGCGTTGAGACCTTCCGCTGCGAGGTCGGGCATCAGTCGGCGTAAACGTGCACGTGCGAAGCGCTCATCCACATTCGAAGGATCGCTCGCGTATGCCAGCCCATGAGCCGAGCAGTAGGCGATGAGATCCGCCTTTGGAATATGGAGGAAGGGTCTTGCAAGGCGCAGGCCCGGCGCAAGCTCCCGGTCGCGCCGCATACCCGCGAGACCAGCCGGACCGCTTCCGGCGAGGAGCCGCATCAGCACGGTCTCTGCCTGATCGTCAGCTGTATGGCCCGTCAGTATTGTGTCCGCGCCGATCCCCGTCGCGCATTCCGCCAGGAGGGCGTAGCGCGCCTGCCGTGCGGCGGCTTGAATACCCCGGCTAGGCTTGTCGCCGTCCCAGGTCAGGATGTGGTGCCTCAAACCAAGCGCCTGTGCAGTGATCCCGACGTTCCGGGCCTCGACGCCTCCCTCCGCCCGAAGACGATGATCCACCGTCGCGACCTGGATCGGATGCGCCGCCCCGGACCGGGCGGCTGCATGCATCAAAGCCGTGGAGTCCGGTCCGCCGGAAACTGCGATGAGCAGGTTGCGAGTTTCGAGATAGGGCTTCAGCGCCGCGACAAGCGTCGCGTCGATCCCGTCACCCGCTGGGGTGGCATTCAAGTGGCGCAGCGGGCGCGTTTCTGCTCGCGAACCACGCTCTGGCGGACACCCTGCGCTGCGGACGGGAACTTCCGCTCCAGTTCGGCGAGAGTGGCGCAGGCTTGTTCCCGTGCGCCGAGTGCATTCAGAGATATTCCAAGCTTCAGCATCGCATCCGGCGCCTGGGGCGAGCGCGCGTAATCCGTGGAGACCTTCAGAAACTGCTCGGCCGCCTCGCGGTTGCGGTTGCGCTGGAGGTAGCTCTCACCGAGCCAGTACGTCGCCGACGGCACCTGCGCGTCGCGCGGATGCGATTGAATGAACTGGCGTAGGCTCATCTCCGCCTGTTCGTAATGGCGTCCGGTGATGTAGCCGTAAGCCGTCTCGTAATCCGCCCGTGCATCGCCTGTCGTGGTGGCGGCCACGCTGGTCATCGGGCGCGACGGGCTCGCGAGAGCGCCCGTCGTAGGAACGCGCGACGGGGGCGTGAGGTCGACGGGGCCACCTAGGCCGGGAGGCGACAGGCCAGGCACTTCGTCATCGGCATCGACCACGGTGGGCGGCACACTCGGTCCCCGAGACGGTGGTGCGGTCGCGATGGCAGCCGACGGCATAGTCGTGCCGAGCGGCATCGGCCCGCCGGGACGACCCGGATTCTGCTCGGGGTTGAAGGCATCGCTGCGCTTTTGCGTCTTGGCTTGTCCGGGATTGGTGCCTGACGGGGATGCGGCGGGCTTTCCAGCGCCACCCTTGCCTTCTTGCAGGCGATATTCGACGTCCTCTTGGAACTTGCGAAGCTGTTCCTTGAGCTGGCGATTCTCGTATTGCAGCGTCTCGATCTGACCAGCCATCTGACGGGACTGGTTCTCGATGCGGTTCAGACGGACGACAAATTCCGACGCATCCTGGGCCGTCGCCGAACCGCCGACGGTCAAGGGAGACAGGAACGTGAGAAACGTGGACGCGATGAGCAGGCGGCGGAGCATGGGAATCGGCACCTGTGGTCGGATCGGACGAGGATGCATCGGCAGCGCCCCGCCGATAGCAGATGTGCCTGGACGCAGCAAAAGTGGGCCGCACCCGTAATGGCTAACCTACGTTCTCAGGAGCCGGCGCCCCGGTCGAGGACGGTCACGGCGCGGCGGTTCTGTGACCAGCAGGAGATGTCGTTGCACACGGCGACCGGGCGCTCTTTTCCATAGGAAACCGTCCGCATCCGTCCGGCGGCGAGGCCGCGCGAGGACAGGTAATCCTTGACGGATTGGGCGCGGCGCTCGCCGAGCGAGAAGTTGTACTCGCGGGTGCCGCGTTCGTCGGCATGGCCTTCGACCAGGAAGGTGTAGCGGGGATAGCGCTGCAGCCACTGGGCCTGTTTGTCGAGGGTGGCGGTGGCAGTCGGCGTCAAATCGGTCGAATCAGATTCGAAGAAGACGCGGTCGCCGATATTGACGACGAAGTCCTGCGCGCTGCCCGGCGTATTGGCGCCTCCTGCGAAGCCCGAAGCGTCGGCAAGATCCTTGTCGTTTGTGCAGGCAGCGACACTGAGCGCGGCGCAAAGGGCCGCCGCGAGCGGAAACACGCGAAAGCGCGCGGTCATCGACATGGTCGTGGTCTCCTCGGGCGGGGTGTCCGGTTCCGGAGCGTCCCAGCGGGGTCGTTTGGTGGTAGGACCTATGTAGGTCGAGCGGGTTAAGCGAAGGTTCCGTCAACCTTGACGGCGTGTTTCAAAGGCTGAAATCCAGTCGCGGCGTGTGACGCTGAGCACCTCAATTCAACGAAACGACCTCGTGACCGGCGCGATACCCTGTGTCGCACCTGAAATGCGGCAGCTGCGCGACGAAAAAACTCCGTGCTCCTCTCCTCCGACGGGTGTGTCTTCGGCGCAACGGATCATTGCGGTGAGGTGTTCGGAAGACGCGAAAGTGCTGTCACCCGTATGCGCCCAAGACGGCGAGCGCGTCGAGCGCGCGCTTGGCGGCGACCCGGCCTTCCTGCAGCGGGACGTCGATATCACCGCCATTGAGGCAAGCTTGAGCGATCGCTGAACAGCACCGCGAGAGGTCGACGAAGCCGAGAGCCCCACTCGATGCCAGGAGTGCATGGGCGTCCTGCCCGATGGCGATCCGATCGTCGTTCCCGGCTCGAAACCGGATTCGGATCTCGACGATGAGCAGGGACAGAAGCTGCATCAAGTGGTCGCGTCCAAGCAGGTCTTCGAGTTCGGCGAGCGTAGCTTCATTGCAGACCGCCCACCTCCCCTTCTCCGCCGTTGGCTCCAACGCTGCCTCGCGCATCGTCACACGGTCTCCAAACGACCCCCCGTCCACGTTGCGAGCGACACCCGAGTCGACGCGACCGTTGATGGAAGCTTAACCATTAATGCAGCCATTTGTTGGTGTAGGATAGGGTCGATGGCCGGAATGAGTGGCACACCGAAAGTTCTGATCGTCGAGGATAATTTCCTTCTGCTGGATATGTTGACGATCCAGTGCGAGCGCGCTGGTCTCGCAGTCGTCGCCGCGTCAAGCGGAGAAGACGCCTTGACGCTTCTCAGGATTCATGGCGTCGATATCGACTGGTTGCTGACCGATATCAATCTCGCGGGGATGATAGACGGATGGACGGTGGCTCTTGCCTTCCGCGAGGTTCGCCCCGACCGCCCGGTGATCTATGCATCGACGAATGCTTATTTTGACCGCAGGCCCCTTCGGGGAAGCCTTTCGGTCCGCAAGCCGTTCCAGATCCGCGAAATCGTTGCGCTTGCCCGAATGATGGCAGCTGAGCGAGGCTTGCCGCCAAGATCCGTTTCTCACCACGTATCAGCGTGAGGCGGTCGCAAGTGTTCTGCCGGAGGGGCTAGCCGGAACGTCCCCCGTCCTTCCGCCTTGGCCGCATACAGCGCCATGTCGGCCTCGGCGAAGATGTCTTCCGAGTTGTGGCGTGCCATCATGGCGATGCCAATCGAAACTCCGATCGTGAAGGTCCCCTGCCCCCAAGCGATGGGCGGCGCCATGGCAGCAATGATACGCTTCGCTAAGACGGCGAGTTCGGGAGGATTGATAGTGGCGTCCACCACGATGCCAAACTCGTCCCCCCCGATACGAGCCACGAACTCGGTGTGACGGCACGTCTCCATAAGACGTCGCCCGACCTCCGTAAGACAAGCATCACCGGCCATATGGCCATGTGTGTCGTTGACTTGTTTGAAGCCGTCGAGGTCGAGGAGCAACAAAGCTCCCATTCTGCCCATAGCTGTGAGCCGACTGTAGAAAACGGTGCGGTTCGGCAGGCCCGTCAGCGTGTCGAACTCTGCGAGATAACGGGTCCGGTCTGCGAGGATCTTCTCCTCGGTGATGTCCTGCTTCATGCCGAAGATACGGACCGGGATTCCGCTGTCGCATTCCACCGTTGCGGTCAGGCGGATCCAGCGGCGGTTGCCTGCGACGGTCATAATTTCGGCGTCGAGGGTAAAGCCGCCGCGTTCGGCGATGGCCTGGCTGCGGAGCGCGTCGAGGCGGATGCGCGACGCCGGGCTGTAGCATGCCAGGGTCGTCTCGCGGTCCACCGGCGAGCCCACCGGCAGATCGAACATCCTGTAGACGGCATCGGTCCAGGTCAGTGCCTCGTCTTCGAGGCGGCATTCCCAGACTCCGATTTTGGCTACGGCGGAGGCGCGTTCGAAGATTTTCCGGCTATGGGCGAGGGACACTGCCTGTGCGTCGATGAAACGGGCTTGTTCCTCGACACGCGCCTGCAGGCTGGCGATCAGCGCTGCATCGCCATTTTGCTCGATTGTGAACTCTCCGAGACCAGCGGGATCCCCGTCGAGACGGATCAGTACGGTTGAGCAGGGCGATAGGGCGGTGCGGACCTCATGCATCGGTATTCTCGGGCCGCGAAGTGTATGAGATTGTACGCAGACAGTACCGGACGAGCGATTAACCGTTCCTCTTCCGCCCGCAAGGCGCGGAGATGCCGCGCCCGACCGGATACCAAGCTCCCGCGACCGATGCGTGCGCCAAGCTATTGCAGATGCTTGGCGTAGGTGTCGCCAGCGGCACGTTTCAGCTCGGCGCCGGCGTCCTGTCCGATTTCGGCCGCATCGGATACCGCGCCAGAGCGGTGGACCGCCCAATGAGCACTGCCGTCGGGCAGGAACAACAGGCCGTTCAGGGTCAGCACCCCGCCGTCGATCCGTGCCAGGGCCGCGATGGGCGTGCGGCAAGACCCGTCAAGCTCCGCAAGGAGGCCACGCTCAGCATCGAGTTCAGCCGTGGCCGTCGGGGACCGGAGGGGGGCAAGCAGAGCTCGAACATCGGAATCCACCTCCCGGCATTCGATGCCGAGGGCGCCCTGCGCCACGGCGGGGAGCATCTCGTCCACGGACAGGACGCTTCGTGCCATGTCGGCCATGCCGAGGCGTTCGAGACCGCAGAGGGCCAGAAGCGTCGCCTCGCATGTGCCCTCCTGGAGCTTGCGCATTCTTGTGTTGGCGTTGCCGCGCATGGGGACGATGCGCAGGTCCGGCCGGCGCATGAGAACCTGGGCGGCCCGGCGCAGGGAAGAAGTGCCCACGCGTGCGCCTGGTGCGAGGCCGGCAAAGCCCTCGGCTTGCGCGGAGAGGAATGCATCGCGTGGATCGTCCCGTTCCAGGATGCAAGCGATGACCAGCCCCTCGGGTAGCCAGGTTTCGACATCCTTCATGGAATGCACGGCCACATCGACCACGTCGGCGAAGAGGGCCTGTTCAAGCTCCTTCGTGAAGAGTCCCTTGCCGCCGATTTCGGACAAGGGGCGGTCGAGGATGCGGTCGGCGACCGTGTTCACCACCACCAGCTCCGTTTCCAGCCCCGGATTTGCGGCCACGATCTTGTCGCGGACCATTCCCGTCTGCGCGAGAGCCATGGGGCTGCCGCGGGTGCCGATGCGGAGAGGGCGCTGAATCATGGGCGATGGACGCCTGTGCAAGGACGCTTCGGACAAGACCGCCTCTGTCGAGAACGGTATCCTTCAGTAAGCAGTCGGCGATCGGCTGTCACGGTGGCGGAGGCTTTGCGCGAGCCGCGCGCCAGGGAGTGAAAGAAATCTATTAACCCACCCCGATCATCGGATCCTGATGATAGGAAGCCGATCGTATTTCGACCTCCAACGAAATGAGAGATGGCTTCGAGCAAGCTCGAACGTTCGCGCGATACGCATTTTCCTTAGGATGATGCGGGACTGCTGCCGGACAGCAGCTTGCTCCTCCTGCCCGTTCCCCTTGGGGCATGATGCCGCCGGTCATGACGGGTCTGGACGTCAGAACGCCTGCAGGGTCAGTTCCGTATGCTCGACGCTCGGCGGTCCCTCGAAGAAAGGGGATACCATGGCGCGGTAATCCTTCCAGGCCTGCGAGCCCGTGAAGAGTTCTGTATGGTCCGCGAGGGTCTCCCACTCGATCAGCAGTCGATAGCGTTGCGGCTTCTCAACGGAACGACGAACAGCGAAGCTCCTGCATCCCTTGGCGACCTTGAAGATTTCGGCTGCCTTGGCGATGTTCGCCTCGAAATCAGCTTCCATGCCGGCTTTAATTTCGATCTGTGCGATTTCGAGGATCATGGCGTGGACCTGAACCCGGTTTCTGTATCGGTGAAATCTCAACGCAGTTTGCGGCCGAGCTTCTTGGCAAGGATCCGCTGTGGGCTGCGTTCCGGATCCGCTTGGCTCGTGACGGGCAGGTAGGCCGTCTGTTCCAGCATGTAGCGGCCGCCCATGGCGCCGTGCATGACGAGGTCCGAGAACGTCACCCAGGTCTGGCCCGGTGCAAATTGCACATCGGCCTGGGGACCTTTCTGCTGGTACTCCATGTCCTGCTTGAGCGCGTCATGGAGATGAAGCATCAGGTGGTCGTATTCGGAGCGGCGCGCCTTGGTGATACGCAGCGTGGCCAACAGCCGCGCGGATAGCGACGAGTAGCCCGGCAAGCGCGGCAAGAATTTTTCAGCCATCGAGCCGAAATCCTCGCCTACCCGCCACAGGCGCGGTTGGCCGTTGGGGTTGATGTTGCGGAAAATACGCAGGATGCGCTTCTCGCCGATCGGATTCGACGGAAAGGCATCCACATGCAGACGGGTGTCGTCGCGGCGCCAACTGAGCTTGCGTTGATCCACCTCGAACGGACGGTAGGAGGTGCCAGCCAGCGTGACTTTGCCGGTATAAGCCGGCAGATGGCGGTCGATGAGCCCCTGGGCGAAGGCTTTGTAGCGGATAAGAAGCTGACGCAGCGCTTCCTGTTCCTCCGGCGTCCCGGCGGCACCTCTCAGGGCGGCCTCCTTGCCGCGGATGTTCACATTCTTGGCCTTGCCGTCAGCGAAGGGTCGTTCGACGAAGCGCTTCTCGAAATCGCTGAACGGGAAGTCTTCGTCGTGGAAGACCAGGACCGACCCGTTCTCCAAGGCTTCGACGAGAGAAGGAGCGCCGGGCGCTGACCCGTCGCGGGCGACGGAAAGGATCGGGCTGATCATTGGGGAAGCGTCCTCGAAAGCCGCGTGTGCCGCGCGGTTTAGCCGAAGCCCGGGCTTTCCGCCAAGGGTTGGCCGTCAAAGGTAAGACGGTAAGGGCCAGTCACTACGGAATGAGCCCGAGTCGGTACCTTCACGGACGATGACGTGCGCTGGAACATCGACGCTACCGAGAGTGACGTGCGGCGGATTAGTAGTGGATGAAGTCTTCACCCGGTTGTCATCGGCCCTGTACCGGCTCAACCATGCTCGATCGACCGATGGCGTCCGTCGCAACCTTGGCGCATGCCCGATCGTTCTCTCGGTGGCGGGCAGGTCCAAAGGTCCGGCCGCGACGGCAACGAGGAAGCCGACGATGGCGACGTTGAAGGAATTCGAGGAGGCCCTGCGAGAGCAGGGTATGAACATGGCGCTGGCCCTGCTCCAGCGCCTGCGCGAGCGCGATCGAGCAACCCGGACGATCAAGCCCGCGAGACGCCTCACGGGGCAGAAGATGACGCCGGAACTGGCCCGGGCCATCCTCGACCTCCACGCTTCCACGGGAATGACCCAGCAGGAGATCGCCTTCAAGGTCGGCGTGAACCAGGGACGGGTCAACGAGGTCATCAAGCGCGGCAAGTGGCTGAACGAGGATCCGCAGGCTCCCGAAGCCGTAGCCCGCGACAAAGCGAAGGCTAGGATGCGCGGCGAGCCGAAAACACAGCGAACCGCGACGAAGCCTACGGTCCGTAGAGAGCGGCCGATAGCCGCTCGCCCCAGGCAGAGCCCACAGGGACAACTCGCTTTCGGAGACCTGTGAAGCCCCTCTGAAACTTGACTGATCGGCTTCGAGTTACCCTGGTCGAACGGTGCTCTCGCGTCGTCGAACACGGGGGCATTGGATTGTGACGAGGGTCTTCAATTTCATCTGCGGCATGTGTGCCGCGATCGGCGTCGCTTCGCCGGCTATCTCGCAACGGGCATCCACACTCGATATGACGTGTTCAGAGGCCCGATCCGTCGTGTCGCGCAACCGCGGCATCGTTCTTGGGACGGGTGGAGCGACCTATGACCGTTTCGTGCGTGACCGGGGTGCTTGCGAAGTGACCGAGATCACAATCCCCGCCTATGCGCCCACGCGCGACACGCCGGATTGCTTCATTGGCTATCGCTGCAGGGAGCCCGGCCGAGGAGACCGGTTCGACGGGTTCTGACACGCAAGAGCGCCCCGACCAGGGGATCGGGGCGCTCTCCATCAAAAGACGATCGATTAGGCCGCTTCTTGCACCTGACCCTCGATCACGGGTGCCTTGGTGGCAGCCGACGTGGCGATCTGGATCTGGCGAGGCTTCTTGGCCTCCGGAATCTCGCGGACGAGATCGATATGGAGCAACCCGTTCTCCAGGGCCGCGCCCGTCACCTGCACGTAATCGGCAAGCTGGAACCGACGCTCGAAGCCACGAGCGGCGATGCCCTGATGCAGAACCTCGACCTTTCGGCTGGCATCCGGCTTACGCTCACCCTTGAGCGAGAGAGCGTTTTCCTTCACCTCGATGGTAAGGTCTGCTTCGGTGAAGCCTGCTACCGCGACCGTGATGCGGTAAGCGTTCTCGCCTGTGCGCTCGATGTTGTAGGGTGGGTAGGTCGGGACCGCGTCGGCGCTCACGAACTGATCGAGGGCCGAGAACAAACGGTCGAAGCCGACAGTAGAACGATAGAGGGGAGCAAGATCGAACTGGCGCATGACATATTCTCCTTAGGAAGCAACATGTAACGTTATCGTCCGCCCAAGGGGCCGGACTATTGCGCCGCCGTATCGGCCGGCGCTCCTCTAATATCGGAGGCGTGGCGATAGGCTTCAAGAGTTTGGATACCCCGTCGCATGGAAATTTTGATGCTGCTCCTCTTGTTCGGACACCGCCCATGCTGAGCCTTGCTTCCACCCCCGGAAATCCAGTTCCCCCGGGGGGAACGCTGGTCTCTGTTCAGACGGATGACGGAGTACGGCTGAGGGCGGCTCACTGGCGCCCCACAACGCGTCTCGCCAAAGGAACGGTGTGCCTGCTTCAGGGCCGGGCCGAGTTCATCGAAAAGTACTACGAAACCATCACGGATCTGCGCCGGCGCGGCTTCGCGGTCGTAGCGTTCGATTGGCGTGGTCAGGGCGAATCGCAGCGGCAAGTCACCGATGCGCATCGTGGCCACGTCGCACGGTTCGACGATTATCGCCACGATCTCAAAGCAATAGAGGAAGCGATCCTACGGCCGTTGATGCCACATCCGCATATGGGTCTCGCCCATTCAATGGGTGGCGCCGTGGCTTTGACCGGTGCGATGGACGGATGGCTTCCCTTCGCCCGACTAGTCACCGTGGCACCGATGTTGTCGATCCGGATGATCCGTTTCCCGGCGGCGTCCTTCTTTCTCGCCCGTGTGCTGCATGCGCTGGGGCTCGGGCGCAGCTATATCCCGTTCGGCAAGCCGACCTCGATGGCGACGAAACCGTTTGCGGGAAACCGACTCTCGGGTGATCCCGCCCGCTATGAACGCAATGCCCAGGCGGCCCGGGCGGTGGGCACTGGCGCCGTGGGCGACCCGAGCGTGGCCTGGATCGTCGGTGCGTTCAGGGCGATGGAGAAGCTCGCCGATCCGCGAAAGGCCGCCTCGATCCGCATCCCGATCCTCGTGATCGGCGCTGGCGCCGACCCTGTTTGCGATACCGCCATCACGGAGCGGTTCGTCGGCCGCCTTTCCTCCGGGTTTCTCCTCGTCCTGCCCGATGCCCGGCATGAGATCCTCTCGGAGCGTGACGCGATCCGAGATGATTTCTGGGCGGCTTTCGATGCCTTCGTGCCGGGGTCGGTGGTCACGCCGTCGCGAGTGGAGCACGCCGATACGGGGCGGTCAGCCGCTGCCGCGATGCTGCCCTAGAACCCGCGCGGTTCAGGACCTCACGGGTTGAGGTGGCGCAGGGCCGCGGCATGCAGCCGGACATCGCCGGCGGCGACGATGCGGCCGCCCTTCGCGGCCGAACTGCCATCCCAGGCGGTGATGACGCCGCCGGCGCCTTCGATGATCGGGATCAGCGCGACGATGTCGTGCGGCTTCAAGCCGGCCTCCACCACGAGGTCGATCTGCCCCGCCGCGAGCATGCAATAGGCGTAGCAATCGGTGCCGTAGCGCGACATCCGCACCGCGCCCTCGATGCTTCGGAAGCGATCCTGCTCGTCGCCCGGCGCGAACAGGCGCGGGTCCGTGGTGGCGAGCAGCGCATCGGCGAGGCGCTCGCAGCGGCGGGTCATGAGCTTGCGCGGGCCGCGAATGCCATGAAACGTGGCACTGGCTCCATCGCCAACGAAGCGCTCGCCGAGATAGGGCTGGTTCATCAGCCCGCGCACCGGCACGCCGTCATGGAGCAGGCCGATCAGCGTTCCCCAGGTAGGGAGCCCCGTGATGAAGGCGCGGGTGCCGTCGATCGGGTCGAGGACCCAGACGCATTCGGCATCCGCATGGTCGGAGCCGAACTCCTCCCCGACGATGCCGTGGGTGGGGAAGGTGCTCCTGATCCGGCCGCGCAGGATGGTCTCCGCCGCCCGATCGGCTTCGGTGACCGGATCGAAGGCGCCGGTGCCCCTGCCCTTGTCGTCCATGCCGAACGAAGCGCGGAAGAAGGGCAGGATGGCCTGACCCGACTCGGTGGCGAGATCTTCCATGAACCGTGCGAGATCGACGACGCTCATCGACGGGCCTCCTGTCCGAACCGTGTCCGCCACGGAAGCGACGATGGGCCGGCCGCGTCAAGCCCGATAGGCCCCGAACGACCGCCATGACCCCGGTGGTTCGACCGCCATCGCCCGGCCTTTCGACCGCAACGGAGCGCCTCTTCCGTCAGGTCGCCAGGGCGGCCGTGACGGGTGCCGATGGCGGTGGCTCGGGCGCGGACGAGTTCGCCTTGTCGGCCCCCACAATCGTGCCGGCCTGGGCGAGGACGGCCTGCAATGTGGAATCGAGGGACGAGACGTGCACGTCGCCGCCGATCGCCGCGCGCTGACCTTCGTCGTTGAGGATCTCGTGATCCGCCTGCCACAGGCCGACGACGATGGGCAGGTCCGGCATGCGCCGCTTCAGCCGCCCGACGAGGCGGCGCAGATGCGTCGGCTCCCCGCTGATGGCGAGCGACACGATGCAGATCATCCGGGCCGGGCCGGGGTCGAAACTGTCGATCTGGGCTCGCGCCACATCGGAGAAGGGCACGATTCGCGTGCCGATGCCGCGCTTGCTCAGGAGTTGGGCCAGGATCGAGCAGGCCGATTCGTCGACGAAGCTGCGCCCCGTCACGCACAGGACCGCACCGTCCTGCTTCCAGGCCTCGGGGATGTCGTCGGGAATGGCGAAGTCGTCGTCGGGCACCTCGGTCTCCCGGCGGTCGAGCCCGGCGATGAGGACCGCGACCGTGTCCCGGATATCGTTCTTCTGCTCCGGGGTGAGCACGCCGCGGGCCGCGTCGCGGGCAGCGAGTTCGAGGCCTTTCAGCACCACGTCGTCGTAATAGGAAGAGAGTGAGCACTCCTTGAGGATCAGCTCGGCATGCTCCTCGGCCTCTTCCGGGTCGTCGGCGAGGATGCGTTGGTAGAAGTTCTCCACCGGGGTCAGGGCAGGCCGGTCGCCGAACAGCACGTCGAGGAATTCGAGCTTGTCCACATGGCGGCCGAGCACCACGAGGCAGACGGTGAGCGGCGTCGACAGCAGCAGGCCGACGGGTCCCCACAGCCATGTCCAGAACAGCGCCGAGACCAGCACGGCGAAGGGCGACATGCCGGTGGACTGGCCATAAAGCATCGGCTCGATGACATGACCCGTCAGCGGTTCGAGGATGAGGAACACCGCCAGGGTGGCGATGACCATCGACCAGCCGGGATCGACCGCCGCCGCCAGCGCCAGGGGGAACAGGGCCGCCAGGGCCGCGCCGATATAGGGCACGAACCGCATCAGCGCCGAGAAGATGCCCCATAGGGCCGGGTTGGGCACGCCGATGATATAGAGACAGATCCCGATCACCACGCCGAAGGCGGCGTTGAGTGCGAGTTGCACCAGGAAGTAGCGGCTGAGACGCCGCGCGGCATCGTCCATCGCCACGGTGGTCCGGTGGAGATCGCTCGACCCGACGAGGCGGATCATGCGGTCGCGCAAGTCTTCGCGCTGCATCAGCAGGAACAGCAGCACGATGAAGACGATGCCGATGGTGGCCAGCGGATGCAGGATCGGCGACAGAATGGTGTTGGCCAGCGCCAGCGGGTCCGGTGCCCGCTCCTTCATCTCGACGAGGACCGGTTTCTCGGGCGGCGGAGCGTTGGGCTTCCCGGCCTCGGGCTTCGGAGTCTCGGGCTTCGCGCTCTCCTCGCCGCCCTGATGCATGGTCCGGCCGATATTGGCGACGTAATCGGCCATCCGCCCGGCCGGGCTGTCACGCAGGCCTTCGACCTTCTGCTCGATGGTCGCGCGGTAGCGGGGCACATCCTTGGCCAGATCCGCCAGCTGGACTCCGATGAGGGTGGCCAAAGCCGCCGCGACCCCGAGAGCCATGACGACGGAGGTCGCCACCGACAGGAACCGCCCGAAGCGCAGGCGCCGCAACAGGTAGACGATGGGGCCCAGCACGAAGGAGAGCAGGACCGCGATGGCGATGGGAATAAGGACGTCGCGGCCGATATAGAGGCCGGAGACGATCAGCGCGGTGACGATGAGGGGCGAAACCAGCGAGGGCGGGAGCGATTCGGCCGCCGCGATGCGCGTCGCCCGGGGCGGCAGCATCGGATCCCGCAGTGGCGTCGCACGGGAGATGCCGGTTTTGCCACTCGTGGAACTCTTGGCACCCGCGGACCCCGCCTTCGGCGCCTGCGGCGATGCGGCTTCAGCCGGGGTGGTTGTCGCCATGTCGGTTCCGTCTCAACGCTACGCACACGATGTCGCGGCAATCTCGCCAGCGTAATCACCATGAGGAACGGAGTATCGGCGGGAAACGATCCCTGCTTCCTGCAAGCTTTGCATTCATTCTGGAATCAGGCGGTGTTGAACGCGGCCAGTGCGAAGCCCGCTTCTCCGAGGGCCAGCCGGACCGCGCGCGCCGTCTCGACCGCTCGTGGCGTGTCGCCATGGACGCAGATCGTGTCGATGGACACCGCGATCCGCCGGCCGGACAGGGTGATCACCGCCCCCTCCTCCACCATGCGGCGGACCCGCGCCGCCGCCTCGGCCGCATCGTGGATCACGGCCCCGGCAAGTGAGCGCGCGCAGAGTTGCCCATCGTCGGCATAGGCCCGGTCGGCATAGATCTCCCGCACCACGGCGAGACCGGCATCGAGAGCCGCGCGCTCGGCCGCGAGGCCCGGCATCACCACCAGGGGCAGAGTCCGGTCGACGGCGAGGACCGCCCGCGCGAGAGCCTTCGCCACATCCGCATCGGCGTTCGACAGGTTGGCGAGGGCTCCGTGCGCCTTCACATGGGTGACGCGATGATGGCCGAGGGCCGCACAGGCCTGGAGCGCGCCGATCTGGTAGGCCACCCCGGCCTCGATCTCCCCCGCGCTTTCGGCAATGACGCGACGTCCAAAACCGCGAAGATCCTGAAATCCCGGATGGGCGCCGATAGACACGCCGCGCGCCCGCGCCGCCGAGGCGGTGGCGACCATGATCGAAGGATCGCCGCCATGGAAGCCGCAGGCGACATTGGCCGAGGTGACGAGATCGAGGAGCGCCGTGTCGTCGCCGAGCGTGTAGGGCCCGTAGCCCTCGCCGAGATCGGCGTTGAGATCGATGCGGCGGCTCATGCGGCCCGTGCTGGCCGCGCCCGCAACATCACCCCGAACCCTTCGTCCTCGTCGCCGATGAAACGGACGCCCTCCCCTTCGAGGGCGTTGCGGATGGCGTCGAGCGTCCGGTTGCGCGGGGCGACCTGGTCGCTCTCGATCATGTTGAGAGTGACGATGGAGAGGGAGGCCCGCGCCGCGAGCGTCCCTTGCGTCCATTTCAGCAGCCCGCGCCCGGCGCGGATCTGAGCGGATGTGATCATGTTCAGGAGATGGACCGAACTGTAAGATTTTTCAAGTTTCGCCTTGACTGGACCGGAGCGCGACTCTAATCACCCCGCCATCGGCCTGCCGGGCCGGTGATCGAGGGTTATCGCTCAATCCCGACGTCCGCGGTCGCGAGCCGTGGGGGCCATGAGGCCCAGTCGTCCTCGATCGTTCATGACCGGTAGACCAGATTGCCTCACCGGCGCGGGCCGGCGGGGGCTCGGTTATCACCTCTCATGTGAAACCGCCCGAGCCCCATTCGACATGTCCGCGTCCCTCGCCATTCGGTCCCTGCCACGGACGGAGCAACGCATGAAGAAAGTCGACCTAAGCGTCGCCGCGTTCGCCTGTCTCGGGGGCGAAAGCCGGCGACCAACCCGTCTTTGATCCGGCGCTCCGCGCGGGCCGCTGACGAACGGTTATCTTTGGGATGAAGGGCTTTCGAGCCCTGGGGTTCGACCCCCCGACGGCCTCGCGGCCGATCCGTTCGCCTCGACCATGTCCGCGCGGCCATAGGCCGGGTTCACCGACAATCCCTCATCGTCGACGTTTCCGTCGCCTTCGCGCGGTGCGGGCCTCCTGGCTCGCGTCCGAGCGTCCGCGCCGGAACCCGAGCGGTCCGTGCGGGCCGACAGGGGACGGTTATCGGTAGAGCGCCGCGGGGCTCGCCTCGCGGAGGTTGCGGATTCGAATTCCGCCGGGGCCGTCGCGGTCCCGAAGCTCATGACGCCGTCCCTCGAACACATGCCCGCATGGCCGACCCGGATCGGCGAGCGGATCACCCCATCGGCCGCGCGGGCCGACGCGGCAGGATTATCGACGTCTTGTGTCGCGGGTTCGACTCCCGCCGGGCAGCGATGCCCGTAGCTCAGACGGTAGAGCAAAGAACCCTCCTGCCACTGACCCATGCCCGCGCGGCCCCAACGAACCACCGGGCACGAGGCCCCGTGGAGGAAGGAGCGAGCGATGATGTCCTATGCCAAGCTGTTCTCGCTCCGGCGCAATCCGCAGTCGGAGCCCATTCCCCGTACCGTGCCGAACTCGGCCGGCGGACACGCCTTCCCGGTGAGCGACTGGACGCGGCTCGACCGTTTCCTGGTGCTCGGCTCCGAGGGCGGCTCGTACTATGCCGGCCCCGTCGCCCTGACGCGCGACAATGCCCGGGCCGTGCTGCGGTGCCTCGCGGAAGACGGCCCGCGCGTGGTCGCCGCCATCGTGGCGGTGAGCGAGGCCGGACGGGCTCCGAAGCAGGATCCGGCGATCTTCGCCCTGGCGCTCGCCGCCTCGGCGGAGGGCGAGCATGCCCTCGCCACCCGCCGGGCCGCCCTGGCCGCCCTTCCGCGCGTCTGCCGCACGGGGACGCACCTGTTCCAGTTCGCGTCCGCCGTCGAGGCGATGCGCGGCTGGGGCCGCGGCCTGCGCCGCGCGGTGGCCGATTGGTATGTCGCCCGCCCCGTGGAGGCCCTTGCCTACCAGGCGGTGAAGTATCGTTCGCGCAACGGCTGGTCGCACCGCGATCTGCTGCGGCTGGCTCATCCGGAGACGGGCGAGCCGGATCGCGCCGCCCTGTTCGACTGGATCTGCCGCGGCACCCTGGCCGAGGCGGCACCGGCGCTCGTCCACGCCTTCGCCTCGGTGCAGGCGCCGGGCGTCAACGGGGCTTCGGCCGCGGCGATGATCCGCACGCACGGCCTGCCGTGGGAGGCGCTGCCGACCGAGCTGATGACGAGCCGGGCGGTGAACGAGGCGCTGATCGAGCGCATGCCGGTGGGAGCCCTCGTGCGTCAGCTCGGGCGGCTCACGGCCTTGGGCGTGCTCGCCCCCTTCTCGGATGGGACCGAGCATGTCCGGGCGCTGCTGTCGGACCGGACGCGCATCCTCGATGCGCGCCTCCATCCGATGGCGCTGCTCATGGCGCTCAAGACCTACGCGTCGGGGCGCGGTGAGCGCGGCCGGCTCTCCTGGGAGCCGGTGGCCGCCATCGTCGAGGCGCCGAACGCCGCGTTCTACACGGCGTTCGCGTCGGTGACGCCCACCGGCAAGCTTCTTGTCCTGGCCCTCGATGTGTCGGGGTCCATGGCGACGGGAGGCGTGGCCGGGTCTTCGCTCACCCCGCGTGAGGCGGCCGCCGCGATGGCGCTCGTCACCGCGGCGACCGAGGAGCACTGGTAGGTCGTCGGCTTCACGGCAGGTGTCGGCCGGCGCCGGAACGAGGGCACGGCGCTGACCGCCCTACCGATCGGGCCGTCGATGCGGCTCGACGCGGCGGTGGCGGCCACGGCCGACCTGCCCTTCGGTGGGACGGATTGCTCGCTGCCCATGCGCTGGGCCCTCGAGCGGAACGTCAAGGCCGACGCCTTCGTGGTCTACACCGACTCGGAGACGTGGGCGGGTCCGGTCCACCCGGTGGAGGCCCTGCGTGCGTACCGGCGGAAGACCGGGATCGACGCCAAGCTCGTGGTCGTGGGGCTCGTCTCCAACGGCTTCAGCATCGCCGACCCGGAGGATGCCGGCATGCTCGACGTGGTCGGCTTCGACGCCGCGGCGCCGGCGCTGATCGCGGACTTCCTCCGCGCCTGACAGGGGAGACGGACGGCACGCCGCCCGTCTCCCGCATGCCTGGATGAGGGCCCCTCTCGGCAAACCTCACACGATGACCGGCATCTCCGCCATCTCGCCGATGCCGAAGACGCGCTTGTAGCGGGCGACCTCGTCGGCGGGGCCGATAGCCTTGGACGGGTTGTCGGAGATCTTCACGGTCGGACGGCCGTTGGCGGCGATGACCTTGCAGACGATGGAGATCGGATCGAGCCCGTGATCGGGCACCAGCCCGCGGAAATCGTTGGTGAGCAGGGTGCCCCAGCCGTAGCCGATGCGCATCCGCCCGTGGAAATGCGCGTGGATCGCCTCGATCGTCTCGATATCGAGCCCATCCGAGAAGATCGCGAGCTTGGAGGCGGGATCGCAGCCGCGCGACGCCCACCAGGCGATGGCCTCCTCGCCGCCCTCGATCGGGTCCTTCGAATCGATGCGGATCCCGGTCCAGGCCGTCATCCATTCGGGCGCATGGGCCAGGAAACCGGTGGTGCCGTAGGTGTCCGGCAGCATCACCAGGAGGTTGCCGGCGTAATCCTGCTGCCAGTCGCGCAGCACGTCGTAGGGCGCCTGGGCCAGGGCCTCGTCGTCCTCGGCGAGGGCCGAGTAGACCATCGGCAGTTCATGGGCGTTGGTGCCCACCGCCTCGACCTCGCGGCGCATGGCGATGAGACAGTTCGACGTGCCGAGGAAGGCCTCGCCCAGGCCCTCGCGCATCGCCTCGACGCACCAATCCTGCCACAGGAATCCGTGGCGGCGTCGGGTGCCGAAATCGGCGATGGAGAGGCCCGGCAGGCGCTTCAGCCGCTCGATCTTCTCCCAGACCCTCGTCATCGCCCGCGCGTAGAGGATCTGCAGCTCGAACTTGCCGAGCCCGCGCAGAACCCCACGCGAGCGCAGCTCGTTGAGGATGGCCAGCGCCGGCACCTCCCACATCGTGGTCTCGATCCAGGGACCGTGGAAGGTGAGAACGTATTGTCCGTCGCGCGCCTCGAGTTCGTATTCCGGCAGGCGGAAGCCTTCGAGCCAATCCATGTAATCGGCCGAGAACATCTGGCGGTTGCCGTAGAAGGTGTTGCCGCGCAGCCAAGTCGACTCCCCCCGGCTCAGGCGAACGGTGCGGGCGTGGTTGAGCTGTTCGCGCAATTCCCCCACATCGACGAAATCGGCGATGCGGACGGAGCGGCTGCGGTTCTGGATGCCGAAGGTCACGTCGGCGTCGCGATGGCGGCGAAAGATCGTCTGCGCCATCAGGAGCTTGTAGAAATCGGTATCGAGCAGCGACCGGATGATCGGGTCGATCTTGAAATTGTGGTTGTAAACCCGCGTCGCGAGATCGAGCATGGTCGGGAGGGATCCAGCGCGGGACCCGGGCGCCCGCTCGCCGGCGAAGAGCGCATGGGCCTCGGGCGCGAGTCAATCGTTCACCCGGTGATTGGTGGGGACCTGATGGCGACCGAACGGTTCGGCCTCTCGCGTTTATTCGCAGACGGGTGAGGTGAATCGCGGCTCTCTCCCCCTTGTGGGAAAGGTCAGGAGTGGGGGTGGTTCCGCCAGCCTCCACCGGCTGAGGGTCGCCCAACCACCCCCACCTCCAACTCCTCCCTACAAGCTCGACGGATCTCGGGCAGGCCCGAGATCCGCTGGGGAGGAGGGTCCCGCGCGCAGTCTCGCGGCAGAGGGAGGCGTACGGTGGAAAACGCAGAAGGGCGGCCACCCGGCTTCGGATGACCGCCCCACTGTCCGTCCCATCAAAAAATCAGGCGAGATCGACCTTCTTGGTCTCGGTCTTGGGCGATTCGCCGGTGAGGGCGGCCTTCACGTAGCCGTAGATGTGCAGGGCCGTGGCGTTGGGGCTGTCCCAATACTCGCCCTTCTCTGGGTGGATGCGGATGAGTGCGACTTCCGGGTCGTCCTTGCCGTTGGGGAACCAGGTCTTCATGCTCTCGCTCCACTTCTCGTCGACGAGGGCCTGATCGGTGACGATCTCGGCCTTGCCGGCGATGGAGACGTAGGTCTGGCTCGACGGGTCGGAATAGGCGAGGTTGACCTGGTTGTCCTTGCTGATCTCAGCGGTCTTGGGCGAGTGCAGCTTGGTGAAGAACCAGATGTCGCCGTTCTCGTCGGTATCCTGGCTCCACATCGGGCGGCTGTAGAGCTTCCCGTCCTGATCCGCCGTGGTCATCATCGCGACCTTGATGTCCTTGACGAGTTCGAACAGCTTCTTCGCGCCCTCGTGGTCGCGGTGGTTGCCTTGATGCATGAAACGGGTCTCCTGAAGATCTGTCGTCCGTCTCAGGGCACGGCTGTCCCGGTCGCGGGCCGGCCCTGAAGGCTGCACTCACAACGGGCCAGGGCTCGCTTGGTTCAGCACCGGAGGAAGAAGAGGAAGAATGTCTTTGCCCGTCCCGATCCGGGGAATCCCAGGCCTGTTCCTCCTCAACCTGCTCCTGGGTGCGGCCTGCGCCCTTCCCCTCTCTCACCGCGCGCGTCGCGGCGCAAGTCCGCTTCGGTCCCGGCGTGCGGATCGGCGGCCACGATTTCTCGAACCGGCGCTACGGCAGCGTCCATATCCAGCGGGTGAAGCGTCTCCCCGGCCCGCCCGGATGCCGCCATCTCCGCAACGGGATGTATCGGCGCGGCGACGGGGCGGTGGTCAGGGGCCCGATGGAGCGGTGCAACCTCATCGCCATCCCGCCCGAGCGCCGCCGCTGAAGCCGCCCGCTCCGTGCATATCGGAGGGTCGAGACCGCAACGGGTCTGGCGTTCTGATTGCCGTCGGTTACATGCAAGGTAACGTTCGGGCCGCCCGCCCCTTAGTCTTGCCTGGAGAAACATCTTGGCCATCACTCGCGACGACGTGCTCAAGGCGCTGTCCGCCGTCACCGTCGATGCCGGCGGGACCACGCTGCCCGCATCGGGCCGCCTGTCCCAGGTCGTGGTCGACCCCACCAACCGGGTCATGTTCTCGATCCTGATCGACCCCAGCGAGGCGGAGCGTTTCGAGCCGGTCCGGCGCAAGGCCGAGGGCACCGTCCTGGCCATGGCGGGCGTCTCCGGCGTCTTCGCCAGCCTCACCTCGGAGCGCGGCCCGAACCAGCCCGCACCGCCGACCCAGGCCGTGGCACCGCAACCGCCCCAGCCGGGCCGGCCCGCGCCTCCGCGCACCGGCCCTGCGCTGCCGGGCGTGCGCCACATCGTGGCGGTCGCCTCCGGCAAGGGCGGCGTCGGCAAGTCCACCACCGCCTGCAACCTCGCCCTCGCCCTCTCGGCGCAGGGGCTGAAGGTCGGGCTGCTCGATGCCGACATCTACGGCCCCTCGGTGCCCAAGCTGTTCGGCCTGTCCGGCAAGCCGAAGGTGATCGAGGAGCGCCTGCTCGCGCCGATGGACGGCTACGGCATCAAGGTGATGTCCATCGGCTTCCTCATCGAGCCCGAGACGGCGATGATCTGGCGCGGCCCGATGGTGCAATCGGCCATCACCCAGATGCTGCGCGAGGTCGCCTGGGGCGAGCTCGACATCCTCGTGGTCGACATGCCGCCCGGTACCGGCGACGCCCAGCTCACCATGGCCCAGGCGACGCCGCTTTCCGGGGCCGTCATCGTCTCGACGCCGCAGGATCTCGCGCTGATCGATGCGCGGCGCGGGGTGACGATGTTCCGCAAGGTCTCGGTGCCGATCCTCGGCGTCATCGAGAACATGGCGACCTTCATCTGCCCGAATTGCGGCCATGCCTCGCACATCTTCGGCCATGGCGGCGCCCGCGACGAGGCCGCGCGGCTCGACGTGCCGTTCCTCGGCGAGGTCCCCCTCGACATGACCATCCGGGAGACCTCCGATTCCGGCCGTCCCGTGGTGGCGGTGGACCCGGACGGGCCGCATGCGAAGGTCTATCGCGGCATCGCCGCGCAGCTCTGGGCCAACCTCACCGGCGGGCCGGCCCCCCGCGCCGCGCCGCGCATCGTCATCGAGTAGCCCGGCGTGGAGCCCGTGCTCGGCGTGATCCTGGCCGGCGGCCTGTCCCGCCGGATGGGCGGCGGCGACAAGCCGCTGAGAATTCTGGCGGGCCGCACCCTCGTCGACCGGGTGGTGGAGCGGTTCGCGCCTCAATGCGGTCTCGGCATCGTCCTCAATGCCAATGGCGACCCGGCCCGGTTCCCGGAATTCCCCGGCCCGATCGTGCCGGACGGGGTGCCCGACCATCCGGGGCCGCTCGCGGGAATCCTCGCCGCCCTCGACTACGCGGCCGTGCGCCACCCCTCCGCTACCCATGTCGCCAGCGTCACGGGCGACGCGCCGTTCCTGCCCCTCGACCTGGTGGACCGCCTCCAGACCGGACTGTCCGGCTCCCCCATCGCCATGGCCTCGTCGGCCGGGCGGGAGCATTTCACCGTGGCGCTCTGGGCGGTGTCCCTGCGCGAGGATCTTCGGACGGCCCTGGTGGAACGCGGCGAGCGGCGCGTCGGCGCGTTCCTCCGCCACCACGGGGCCGTGGCGGTGGACTGGCCGGCGGAACCGCTCGACCCATTCCTGAACATCAACACGCCGGAGGATCTGGCGCTGGCGGAAACGCTGCTTCGTCAGGCCGATCGGTGATCGCTACGCAGGAGATGCGGGAAACCCGACCTGCGTCGGCTCGTAGCCCAGCATTCCGCCATGCGCGCAGACGGCCTGCGTGATGGCGATGCGCCCGGTCTCGTCGAGGCGTGCGACGCCTGTTTCTAGGTGACGGCGCCAGGAGGGACCTCGGCTCCACGCCTCGACCCAGGAGGCTGCCAGAGCAACGGGCTGGTTCCTGGCCAGGGCCGCGATCAGGAAGCCTGCCTGAGTTAGGTCCTTCGCCTGTTTCTCACGCTCGGTCCGCTCGTTCGCCACGATGAGTTTGTGAACGGCGTAGCGCTCTGGAGCAGGCACCGTGACGAAGATCCCGCCGGCATGGAGCAGCGTCGAGCGAACAGGGTCTCTGATGAGGAAATCGGGATAGCGAAGCGGCTGGGCGCTGACACCGCCGAGAGCCGGCATCGGGACGAGCGCGCCGGTCAGATCGTCCGAGCCACGGTTCGACACGAGAAACTCCACCCGAAACCCATCGGCGTTCGCGAAAGCGCTCGTGCGGTCCGGCAGCGACAGGTTCGGCACCGGACGGAAGCTCGCATCTACGGCCTGAAGTTCCTCGTGAACGGGAGGCATGCTCTCTCCGATCGCGACCGAGATGCCGTAATCCTGTGCGAGATCGATGTCGCCGGTCCTGAGCGCTCTCATCGGGCGCTCCCCGACGAGGCCCGGATAGGTCTGGAACGCCACCGTGCCGACCAGGACCCCACGCAGCCGAAAGAAGCCTGCCTGCGCCAGACGTTCGACGACCCGGCCCGTCAGGGCGTCCGCGGTCGGAAACCCGGCGCTCCGCAACATCCGAACCGCGTCGATACGGGTGCGGTAATCGACCCGCTGGCGGTCATGGGCCTCGACCCGCCGCGTGGTCTCGGAATCCGCTACGGTGCCGACATAGCGGTTGGACTTCGTGCCGGTGGCGGCATCGTAGCCCTGATAGTACCAGTATTCGCGCGCCTTGATGGTGCGCCTGATAAACTTGCCGTTCTCGGGAAAGTCGCGGTCGAACTCCGCATCGGCGCAGCGCTGATTGAGATCGGCGAAGACCGTCTGCGCGGCGGCATCGATGGACGGCATGGCTCGTACCCGCGTTACAGGAAAATCGCCGTTTTCATGTAACGCGCGGAGCTGAGCCCCACAAACGAGAAAGGGCGTCCGCGCGGGTCACGCGCGGACGCCCTTTTCATCGACGGATCGACCGGTTCAGGCGGTGCCGACCGTGGCCTTGACGATCTTGTCCGGCGAGCGGGGCGGCTCGCCCTTGTTGAGGCTGTCCACCACGTCCATGCCTTCGGTCACCTTGCCCCAGACGGTGTATTGCTTGTCGAGGAAGCGGGCATCGCCGAAGCAGAGGAAGAACTGCGAATTGGCCGAATGCGGGAAGTTGGTGCGGGCCATCGAGCAGGTGCCGCGCACATGCGGCTCGTCGTTGAACTCGGCCTTCAGGTCCGGCAGGTCGGAACCGCCCGAGCCGGTGCCCGTCGGGTCGCCGGTCTGGGCCATGAACCCGTCGATGACGCGGTGGAACGGCACGCCGTCGTAGAATCCCTGTCCCGCCAGCGTCTTGAGACGCTCGACATGGTTGGGGGCGAGATCCGGGCGCAGCCCGATGACGACGCGGCCCTTGGTGGTTTCGAGGATGAGGGTTTCGGTATCGGCCATGGGGTCAGACTCCTTGTCCCTGGGGACCTTGGTAGATGAACCGCAGGGCGATCGGGCGCCCCGCGATGGCGGCGCCGAGCGCCGGCGTGATCGCGACCGGCGTGCAGCGCCGGATCGCGTCGAGGGTCGAGCGGGTCAGGATATCCCTGCCGCGCCGATCGGCATTCTGCATCGAGAAGGTGATGCGAGGCTCGCCGATGACGGACCCGTCGCGGCGGAGCGCGAAACGGGCGGTGATCTCGGTACGCGGGAAGCCGGCGAGGCCCTGCGGTATTTCCCAGCAGGCCGCGAGTCGGGGGTAGAGCTCTTGAAGCGTGTTAGCCGGACTCGTTGCGATGCCGCCCTCCGGGGCCTGCACCGTGGAGCGTAGGGACGCGGGCGGAGTCAGCGGCACTCCGGATCCCGCCAGGGCGGCCGATGCAAAAGCCGCCGCGAACGGGATGGCGACCGCCGACGCGGCGACGGCGAGGCGCGTCGGGCGCCTCACTGTCGCGCCTCCGCTCATTTCGCGCCTTGGGCCATCTGCATCTTCACGATCTTGTCGGGGTTCTGGACCGCGCCGCCCGGAGCGCCCGCGGCGGCCTTCTTGATCTTGTCGACGACGTCCATGCCGGAGGAGACGAGCCCGATCACGGTGTACTGCCCGTTCAGGAACGGCGCATCGCCGAGGCAGATGAAGAACTGCGAGTTCGCCGAGTTCGGATCCGACGAGCGGGCCATGCCGAGCGTACCGCGCCGGAACGGCGATTGCGAGAATTCGGCCGGGATGTTCGGCAGGGACGAACCGCCCGTGCCGTTGCCCTTCGGGTCGCCGGTCTGGGCCATGAACCCGTCCATGACGCGATGGAACTTCAGCCCGTCATAGAAGCCCTTCTTGATGAGGGTCTTCAGCTGGGCCACGTGCTGCGGCGCGAGATCGGGACGCAGCTCGATGGTGACGCGGCCATCCTTGGTGTCGAGATAGACAGTGTTGTCGTCGGCGGCCCGTGCCACGGGCGCGAACCCGATCATGGCGGCGAGGGCCAGGGACAGGAAGGCGGTCCGCCGATGGAGGGTCCGATGAGTCATGAGGGGGCGGTCTCCGGTCCGTTGAAAGAGGTGGATGGAAGGGATCAGGCTTGCGTGAAGCGCGCGGCGAGCCGTTCCGCCACGAGGGGAGGAACGAAGGGCGAGACATCGCCGCCCATGGCCGCGATCTGGCGCACCAGGGTGGCGGTGATCGGCCGAACGCCGGTGGAGGCGGGCAGGAACACGGTCTGCACCTCCGGCGCCATGGCGCCGTTCATGCCGGCGAGCTGCATCTCGTAGTCGAGATCCGTGCCGTCGCGCAGGCCGCGGATGAAGATGCTGGCGCCCGAGCGCCGTGCGGCCGACACCGCCAGATCGTCGAACGTGACGATGTCGAGGCTGGCGCCTTCGGCCTCCGCCAGGGGGGCGCAGGTCGCTCGCAGCAGATCCGCGCGTTCCTCGGGCGAGAACATGGGGGCCTTGCCTGGATGCACGCCGATGGCGATCACCAGGTGCTGCACGAGCCGGCATGCCTGACGGATGACGTCGAGGTGTCCGTTCGTGACCGGATCGAAAGAGCCAGCGTAGAGCGCGGTGCGGATCATCACCGGTGGGCGTAGAGCATTTCGCCTCGAAACGGAACCGCCCGCGACCATCCCGGCCCGATAGTGAATCCTCCCCGTAATGGACCGGCGCACGAAAAAGGGCGGATGCCCCGATGGAGCGCCCGCCCGAAGTTTCGGTCTTCGAAGTCTGGTCGACGACGTCCGGCTTATGGATTCGCCAAGCGAAGTGCCGGAACGTCAGAGCCTTTTCGCAACTCCACGCTGCGCCGAACGTCTCGTTCGGTCCGGCGCGGATCGTGGAGCGATATCTCTCTGAGGGCGAACTTATCGGTGCATCGCGGCGCCGGATATGACTTGGCTGCAACACCGAAGATTAGTGACCGAAACGAGAATGCCGGCCAAGTCTTGCGACTCGACCGGCATTCCCCGCGACAATGTTCAGACTGGTCTCGAACGATTCCAGGCCGGCCTGAACAGGGCCGTCTTCAGGTGGCGTCGCCTGCGGGATCGATTGCCGTCACCTCTCCGGCATCGTCCTCACCTTCGCCTTCACCTTCGATATGCTCGACGGAGACCACGCGCTCGGTCTTCTCGGTGTTGAACACCGTGACACCCTGCGAGGCGCGGCCGACGATGCGGATATCGTCCACCGGCACACGGATGAGTTGTCCGGCATTGGTCACCAGCATGATCTGGTCGGAGGGCTGGACCGGGAAGGAGGCGACGAGGTTGCCGTTGCGCGGGTTGACCCGCATGGCGGTGATGCCTTTGCCGCCGCGACCCGAGATTCGATACTCGAAGGACGAGCTGCGCTTGCCGAAGCCGCGCTCGGAGAGGGTGAGCACGAATTGCTGGGCCGCGCCCATTTCGGCGTAGCGCTCCTGGGAGAGAAGCGGCGCATCGGTGGCGATGTCCTCGGAATCGGCATCGCCGCCCTCGGTGTCACCGATCACGGCCCGCTGCATCTTCAGGAAGGCGCCCCGCTCCTCGGGCGTCGCATCGAAGCTGTTGAGGATCGTCATCGAGATGACGCGGTCGTCCTGCGCCAGGCTGATGCCGCGCACGCCGGTGGAATCGCGGCCCTTGAAGACGCGGACATCCTCGACGGGGAAGCGGATGCACTGGCCCGCTTGCGTGGTGAGCAGGACGTTCTGGTCGGCGCGGCAGATCTCCACGTGGACGATGTGGTCGCCCTCATCGAGCTTCATGGCGATCTTGCCGGCGCGGTTCACCTGCACGAAATCCGAGAGCTTGTTGCGCCTTACGCCACCGCTGGCGGTGGCGAACATGACGTCGAGCGTCTCCCAGGAGGCTTCGTCCTCCGGCAGCGGCATGATCGTGGTGATGCGCTCCGTGCCCGCATCCATGGCGAGGATGTTGACCAGCGCCTTGCCGCGCGCGTTGGGGGCGGCCATCGGCAGGCGCCAGACCTTCTCCTTGTAGACCTGCCCCTGGTTCGAGAAGAACAGGACCGGCGTGTGCGTGCTGGCCACGAACAGGCGGGTGACGAAATCCTCGTCTCGGGTGGACATGCCCGAGCGGCCCTTGCCGCCCCTGCGCTGGGCCCGGTAGGTCGAGAGCGGCACGCGCTTGACGTAGCCGGCATGGGACACGGTGACGACCATGTCCTCGCGCTGGATCAGGTCCTCGTCCTCCACATTCGAATCCCAGTCGAGGATCATGGTCTTGCGCGGTGTCGCGTAGGCTTCGCGGACTTCGCGCAGCTCGTCCTTGACGATCGTCATGATGCGCAGGCGCGAGCGCAGGATGTCGAGGTAGTCGGCGATCTCGTCGGCGAGCTTCTGGAGCTCGTCGCCGATCTCGTCGCGGCCGAGGGCCGTGAGGCGCTGCAGGCGCAGGTCGAGGATGGCGCGGGCCTGGATCTCCGACAGGCGGTAATTGCCGTTCTCGTCCACGCGGTGGCGCGGGTCGTCCACCAGGGCGATGAGCGGCGCGATGTCGAGGGCTGGCCAAAGGCGGCCCATCAGCGCCTCGCGGGCGGTGTTCGGATCGGGCGAGGTGCGGATGAGGCGGATGACCTCGTCGATATTGGCCACCGCGATGGCGAGGCCGCACAGGACGTGAGCGCGCTCGCGGGCCTTGCCGAGCAGGAACTTGGTCCTACGGGACACGACTTCTTCGCGAAAATCGACGAAGGCCGTGAGCAGGTCCTTCAGGTTCATCAATTCGGGGCGGCCGCCATTCAGCGCCACCATGTTGCAGCCGAACGAGGATTGCAGCGGCGTGAAGCGGTAGAGCTGGTTCAGCACCACGTCGGCCATCGAATCGCGCTTGATCTCGATGACGATGCGCATGCCGTCGCGGTCGGATTCGTCGCGCAGGTCGGAGATGCCCTCGACGCGCTTCTCCTTCACCAGCTCGGCGATCTTCTCCATGAGAGTCGCCTTGTTCACCTGATACGGGATCTCGGTGAAGATCAGCGCCTCGCGCTCCTTGCGAAGCTCTTCCACATGGGACTTCGCCCGCATGATGACCGAGCCGCGGCCCGTGGCGTAGGCCTGCCGCACGCCGGCGCGGCCGAGGATCGAGCCGCCGGTGGGGAAGTCTGGACCCGGGACGTATTCGGTCAGCTGCTCGATCGTCAGGCCCGGCTCGTCGATGAGGGCGATACAGGCGTCGATGAGCTCGCCGAGATTGTGCGGCGGGATGTTGGTGGCCATGCCCACCGCGATGCCGCCCGCTCCGTTGACGAGGAGGTTGGGGAAGCGCGCCGGCAGAACCTTCGGCTCCTCGCGCGACTCGTCGTAGTTCGGCTGGAAGTCGACGGTGTTCTTGTCGATATCGGCGAGCAGCGCGTTGGCGGGCTTGGCCAGACGCGACTCGGTGTAGCGCATGGCCGCCGGCGGATCGCCGTCCACGGAGCCGAAATTGCCCTGCCCGTCGATGAGCATGAGCCGCATCGAGAAGTCCTGGGCCATGCGGACCAAGGCGTCGTAGATCGATTGGTCGCCATGCGGATGGTAGAGACCGATCACGTCGCCGACGATGCGGGCCGACTTGACGTATTTCCGCTCGGGCAGGTGCCCGCTCTCATAGGCCGAGTAGAGGATGCGCCGGTGCACCGGCTTCAGGCCGTCCCGCGCATCGGGCAGCGCCCGGCTCACGATCACGCTCATCGCATAATCGAGATAGGAGCGGCGCATCTCGTCGGTGATGGAAACGGGCTTGATGTCCGAGGCGGGCGGCGTCGCGCCGGCGCCGGTATCGTCTTTCTCTGCCAAGGTCTTCGATCTCTGCCTGTGACGGTCCCGGCGGGCCGGGTCCGCGTGGAGCGACGGGCGCTACGGAAAGTGGGGGGCGGGGCGTTCCGCGTGGCCTCGAAAAGGCCGGCCGCGTCACGTCCTGGCTCGGACGTCCTTCATACGCCATCCGGTGCCGCTGCGCCACCGCCGGACATGTCGCGACGACATCGACAAACCCCATGCGTCGCAAGCGCTTGCGACGCCGATTTCAGCGCATGAGCGCCGGTTGTTTCCCGGCCGCTTCCCCGGATGGGTGGAGGCTCGGCGGAACCCGATCCGGTGCCCATGTGGGAGTGCCGAGAGGTCGCCTAGAATGGTGGGGGCGGAGCGTCGTGCCCCTCATCCCGCCGCAGCGCCCGCGAAATCGGACATCTCGTAGAGCGGCCGGATCTCGATCTCGCTCGGGCCGGGCATCGGGTTGGGACAGCGCTTCACCCAGTCCAGTGCTTCCTCCATGTCCTTTACCTGCCAGAGCCAGAAGCCGGCGACCAGTTCCCCGGTCGCGGCGAAGGGGCCGTCGCTGACGGTGCGGGAGGCACCATCGAAGGCGACCCGCTTGCCCTTGACGGAGGGGTGCAGGCCCTCGCCGGCGAGGAGGATGCCCGCCTTGGCGAGTTCCATGTTGAACTCGCCCATGGCGGTGAGCAGGTCGAGGGACGGCATGATCCCCGCCTCGCTGTCCGCGGTCGCCTTGACCAGAACCATGACGCGCATCGATTCGCCTCCCCTGCTCGATCGAGCCCATGGAAGCACGAAGGCACGGTTCGTGTGAACTCACAGACCGCTGGGCCGGTTGCCTGACGCCATCGATCCCGCCGCATCCATCGACAGGGGCAAAGTCATGCTCACTCGCCCGAAAGCCGTCGCTTTCGACATCATCGGCACCGTGTTCAGCATGGAGCCGATGCGGCCTGCCCTGGTGGCGATGGGCTTGCCGCCCCTCGCCCTGGACTTCCTCTACACCGCCGGCCTGCGGGACATGTTCGCCCTGGCGGCGACAGGCACCTTTGCGCCGTTCCAGTCCGTGCTGTCGGGGTGCCTGGACGAGGTGCTCGCCATGCACGGCCTCTCCGCCTCGCCGGAGGACAAGACGGCTTTGCTCGGCATGATGAAGGCCCTTCCGCCGCACGAGGACGCCAAGGGGGCATTCGAGGTTCTGGCCGATGCCGGCATCCGGGTCTTCGCACTGAGCAACGGCGCGGCCGCGACCACGAGGGGATTGCTCGCCGCGGCAGGTATGGAGGGGCTCGTCGAGCGGGTTTTCTCCATCGAGGAGGTGAAGCTGTCGAAGCCGCGCGCCGAGGTCTACCGCCACGCCGCGCGGGCCGCCGGCATCGCTCCGGGCGAGATGGCGTTGATTGCGATCCACCCCTGGGACCTCCACGGCGCCAGGATCGCCGGCCTCATGACCGGCTATGTTGCTCGTGGCGTGCCGTACTCACCGGCCCTCGAGGCGCCGGATCTGACCGGGGAAACCCTGCTGGAGCTCGCATCGGAGATGGTGCGGCTCGGGCCGTCGCAACCCGACGCCTGATGCTTACCCCCTGATCGGGCACCCGCCGGTCTGCTCGGTCAGCGGCTGCTGGATTCACCCATCTCCTCGACGCCTGTTCCCCCCTGTTCATGGAGAGGCGATATGAGGCGCGACGTGCTCCCTCTCCTTCCAGGCAGGGCCATCGCATATGCCGATTCGCCTGTCAGAAACTCGGTGGCACCACCCCGTCATCCCGGGTCCGCGCAGCGGAGCCCGGGATCCAGAAACACAAGTGGTGCAGGACTTTACACTGTCGGCGGCTCTGGATTGCACGCCTCTGGCGCGGCCCTCCGGGTCCGGGCTCGCCTTTGGCGACCCGGAATGACGGCGTGGTGTCATATGCGATCGCCCTGCCTGTAAGGAGAGGGTTGGGGCGAGGTGTGGTCCATCTTCGAAAATGTCACACACCTCACCCTGTCCCTCTCCTTCCAGGAGAGGGGACCCGCGCCGCTCGCGAGATGTGTGACTCTCGTAATGCGTCCCGTCCGTCGGATGCCGTTGACGGGAACGGCAGATCCCTAGAACGGGATATCGTCGTCGAGGTCGTAATTGGGCTTCGAGGTGCTCGCCGCCGGCCGACGCTCGCCGCCCGAGGAACGGCCGCCGCCGTATTCCCCGCCGCGATCGCCACCCCGGTCTCCTCCGCGATCCCCGCCACGGCCGCCGCCGTAATCGCCGCCACGGCTGATCTGGCCGCCGCCCTCGTCGTCGGCGCCCATCTCTCCACCGCCGCTGCGACCGTCGAGGAGCGTGAGCTCACCACGGAAGCGCTGGAGCACCACCTCGGTGGTGTATTTCTCGACGCCGGACTGGTCCGCCCATTTCCGGGTCTGGAGTTGGCCCTCGATATAGACCTTCGAGCCCTTGCGCAGGTACTGCTCGGCCACGCGGGCGAGGTTCTCGTTGTAGATCACCACCGAGTGCCACTCGGTCTTCTCCTTGCGCTCGCCCGAGGCCTTGTCCTTCCAGGATTCGGACGTGGCGATGCGCAGGTTGACCACGGGATCGCCGGAGGCGAGGCGCCGGGTCTCGGGGTCGCGCCCGAGATTGCCCACCAAAATCACCTTGTTGACGCTGCCGGCCATGCCGCTCTCCTCTCGATCGATCTCACTGACGGAAGGGCCTCACACGCCGTCCGTCCCGTTCGCCCTTCATGAACTTCGGACAGGCGGCCCGCAATCGGAAGGGCGAATTTGTCCCCATCGATCACAGGTCGATGTTCTATCTTTGTTCGTTTTGGCGCGCAAGGATCGCGCACCTGCTGGTCACGCGATCCGCACCAGCATCTTGCCGAAATTCCGGCCCTTCAGCAGCCCGATGAAGGCCTCCGGCGCCGCCTCCAGTCCGTCGACGATGTCTTCCCGATGCTGGATGCGCCCTTCTCTCAGCCAGGTTCCGACCTCGCTCAGGAACTCCTCCTCCTGGTCGGCGAAATCCCACACGATGAAGCCGCGCAGGGTCAGGCGCTTGGTCAGGATGGCGCGCATGATGACGGGGCTGCGGTCCGGCCCCGGTGGCAATTCGGTGAGGTTGTAGCCCGAGACGAGGCCGCAGACCGGAATGCGGGCGAAGTCGTTGAGGAGCGGCAGTACGGCGTCGAAGACCGCGCCGCCGACATTCTCGAAATACACGTCGATTCCGTCGGGGCAGGCGGCGGCCAGCGCGCCGGGCAGGTCGTCGGTGCGGTGATCGACCGCCGCGTCGAAGCCGAGCACGTCGGTGAGGTAGGCGCATTTCTCAGGACCGCCCGCGATGCCGACGGCGCGCGCGCCCTTCAGCTTGGCGATCTGGCCGACGAGGGAGCCTACCGGCCCGGCAGCGGCGGCGACTACGACGGTCTCGCCCGCCTTCGGCTGCCCGATGGTGAGGAGGCCGGTATAGGCGGTCATGCCCGGCATCCCGAGGACGCCGAGCGCCGTGCTGACCGGCGCCGCCGCGGGATCGAGCTTGCGCAGGCCCTGTCCCTTGGCGACCGCGAAATCCTGCCAGCCCCCGAAGGCGGTCACCACGTCGCCCTCGTGGAAATCCGGATGCCGCGAGGCCACCACCTCCGATACGGTGGCCCCGACCATGGGCGCGCCGATGGCGACAGGCTCGGCATAGGATTTCGCCGCGCTCATCCGTCCGCGCATATAGGGATCGAGGGAGAGGAGGCGGTTGCGCAGCAGCACTTCCCCCTCCCCTGGCGTCGGAGTGCGGCTCTCCTCGAGCCGGAAATGCGCGGCGGTCGGCTCTCCGTGCGGACGGGAGGCGAGGACGATGCTGCGGTTCACGGCGACCATGATCTGACGCTCCGGTTGTGATGACGAATCCGCTGAACGGGCGTGCGGGAATCGAGGGACATTTCGACAAGGCCGATCTGGCTCGGGGTGTTCCCGTCGCAGGGCCGGGGCACCGCCCGCGCCGAGCAGCGTTGACGCCCATGGGCACATGCCCGTCACCTCGACCGGTATACCCCGATGACCCGCCCGCTTCTCCTCGCCAGTATCGCTGCCATGTCCGGCCTTGCGTCGCAGGCACTCGCCGAAGATCCCCTCGCCGCCCATCGCTGGACATCGCGCGTTCTGGTCATCGTCGCTCCGGACGGTGAAGATCCGCGAATCGAGGAGCAGAGACGCGAGGCGCGGGCGCGACGGGCGGATTACGCGGAGCGCGACCTCGTCGTGGTGGAGGCGATCGGGACAGGCGCCGAGGCCAAAAGCATCCGCAACCGCTTCGGGATTGGGGAGCGGGACTTCCGTGTCGTGCTGGTGGGCAAGGACGGCGACGCGAAGCTCGTCGAAGCCGCCCCGATCCCGGCCCCCCGCCTGTTTTCCACTATCGATGCCATGCCGATGCGCAAGGACGAGCGAGGCCGGCGATAGCGTATGGGTTGGCCGAGGGGGCAACGAAAAAGGGACCGCCGAGGCGGTCCCTTTCCTATTGAAGTCATCTCGAACGAGACCGGCTCAGTAGCAGCGCTCGACCAGGACCCGGCGAGGTCCGTAGGGAGTCCAGCGGGTGCGCGGGACGGTGTAGCATTCGCCACCGTAACCGCCGTATCCGCCATAAGCGGCCGGGGCGTAACCATACCCGTAGGCCGGGTATCCGCCATAGCCACCGTAGCCGCCATAGAGCCCGCCAGCGGCGAGGCCGAGGCCCACACCGAGGCCGAGACCGCCGAGGCCGTAGCCGTAGCCACGGCCGTAACCGCCGCGCCAGCCGTAGCCGCGATGCCCACCCCAGCCGCCGCGATAGCCGAAGCCCGCGCTCCGGAAGCCGCCGCGATAGCCGCCGAAGCCACCGTGACCGAAGCCCCCGCGGCCGAAGCCGCCATGGGCGAATCCACCGCGTCCGAAGCCGCCATGGCCAAACCCGCCACCATGGCCGAATCCGCCGCCATGGCCGCCCCAGCCACGGGCTTCCGCCGTCGCCGGGATCATCGCCAGAGCGCCGACCATCGCGGTCGCTGCCAGAACAATGCGTTTCATCGTCTTGTCTCCAAAGACAGGTTCTTGTCCCCAGTGGTTGCAGAACGCCCCGGCTCCGCAAAGGGTTCATGGCGCATTTTGTCCCGCACCGGCCGTGCCGATCACAGCTCGGTGAGACGGGCGACCGTCACGCCTTGAAAACGCCTCCGGTTTCGGGCGAGGACACCCCGCGCCACGCCGTCCGCATGGGACGGCGGACGGTTCGTTCGCCCCGGGATTCACCGATGACGTCAACGCGACCCAACCTTGCCCGTGCTGTTGCCCGAGCCTTTGCCGGAGCCATGCTCCTCGCGGGCGTGGCCGGACTCGCTTCCCTGCCCGCCGGGGCCGCGCCGACCACACCCTCTCCGTGTAAGGCGGTTCAGTCGGAGGGCGAGACCTTCACGATCTGTACGGTGGATCTGCGCCGCGAGCGGGTCCGGGTGTTCTGGCTCGGCACCGACGGCCTGCCCTATTCGTCGCTGTCGACGCTGGGCGAGAAGATCGGGCCGAAGCTCAGCTTCGCCATGAATGGCGGCATGTACGACAAGGGCCAGGCGCCGGTCGGCCTTTATGTGGAGGAGGGCCGCGAGATGAAGGGCGTCTCCACCGCCAACGGGCCGGGCAACTTTCACCTCAAGCCCAATGGTATCTTCTACGTGAAGGGCGAGCGCGCCGGCGTCGCCGACACGGCCCGCTACCTGCGCCAGAAGATCAAGCCGGATTTCGCCACCCAATCGGGGCCGATGCTGGTGATCGACGGCAAGATCCATCCGAAGATCTCCACCGACGGGCCGAGCCAGAAGATCCGCAACGGCGTCGGCGTCCGCGACGACGGCCGCACGGCGATCTTCGCCATTTCCGAGCGCCCCGTGACCTTCGGTTCCTTCGCCCGCCTGTTCAAGGACACGCTCGGCTGCGCCAACGCGCTGTTCCTCGACGGCAGCGTGTCCAGCCTCTACGCGCCGGGCATCAACCGCTCCGACATCAGCCGGCCGCTGGGGCCGCTGGTGGGGGCGGTGGCGAAATAGGGCGGCCGGATCAGGCCAGCCGCGCCCGCTTGCCGAAGGCGACCCTGAGCCGCGCCTTGGCGAGTTCGGCGATCTCCGTCATCGATTCGATCCGCACCATCGGCATCTCCGCCCCGATGAGGCTCGTCGGCTCGAAGCTGAAGAGCAGGTGGCGCACGCCGATCTCCAAGGCCCTCACCCCGTCGGACTGGGTGAGGTCTTCGCCGAAAATCTCGATGAGCGGCCCGTCCGGGTCGCCCTTCTCGATCTGGATGATGAAGTAGCCGGCCGGCTCCTCCTCGTCATCCGCGCCGGAGATCAGGCTGATGCCGTTCTCCTCGTCGTAGCGGACGCGCTGCACCGTGATCGTCGTGATGTCGTCGTCCATGGTCTTTGCCTGAAATCGGGTCAGCGTTGCCCGAACTGGGTGTCGCGGAACAGGGTCTTGAACTGGCGCGGCTGGCAGCGCCAGTACTGCTTGGGCGCGCTCACCTGGGCGCCGAGCTCGGCCGCCGCATGCCACGGCCAGCGCGGATCGTACAGCATGGCGCGGGCGAGCGAGACCGCATCGGCCTTGCCCTCGGCCAGGATCGATTCCGCATGGGCCGCCTCGGTGATGAGGCCGACCGCGATGGTGGTGAGCCCGGTCTCGGCCTTCACCCGCTCGGCGAAGGGAACCTGATAGCCGGGCGAGAGCGGGATCTCCTGGCGCGTGGAGAGGCCGCCGGTGGAGACGTGGATCGCCGCCGAACCGCGCCGCTTCAGCGCATGGGCCAGTTCCACGGTCTCGTCGAGCGTCCAGCCGCCCTCGACCCAATCGGTGGCCGAGACCCGCATCCAGACCGGCTTGCCCGCCGGCACGACCTCACGCACCGCCTCGAAACATTCCAGCGGAAAGCGCATCCGGTTCGCGAGGCTGCCGCCATAGGCATCCGTACGGCTATTGGAGAGCGGCGAGAGGAACTGGTGCAGCAGGTAGCCATGGGCGCCGTGGAGTTCGAACCCGTCGATGCCGATGCGTAACGCGCGCTTCGCCGTCTCCACGAACCCGTCGCGGATGCGCTTCAGCCCCTCCGCGTCGAGGGCGTGGGGCGGCACCTCACCGTCGCCATGGGGAACAGCCGAGGGCGCCTCCGTGCGCCAGCCGTCCGGCATCTCCGGCTCGATCTGCGAGCCGCCGTCCCAGGGGGCGCGGCTCGAGGCCTTGCGACCGGCATGGTTGATCTGGATCGCGATGGGGATCGGCGCACGGAGCCGCACCGCATCAAGCACCCGGCCCAGCGCCAGTTCGGTCTCGTCCGAGTAGAGGCCGAGATCGGTGGGCGAGATCCGCGCCTCCGGCGAGATCGCGGTGGCCTCCAGGGTCAGCAGGCCCGCGCCCGACATGGCGAGCTGCCCCAGATGCATCAGGTGCCAGTCGCCGGCTTGGCCCGCATGGGCCGAATACTGGCACATAGGAGCGACGATGATGCGGTTGGGCAGCGTCAGGCCATCGAGGGACAGAGGTTCGAACAGGCGTGCGGTCATGCGCGGGATCCGGTTTTGGCTGACAGCCTAGATGGAGCACCTGTCTCCCCCGCGCCAGAGATGGACGGGCCACATCTGCGTTTCCCGAACGCCCAAAGCGTCTCCGTCTGCGATACTCCCACATCTCGCGGGCCGCTCGGGTTCCCTCTCCTTCCAGGCAGGGTGATCGCATACGACACCACACCGTCATTCCGGGTCGCCACAGGCGAGCCCGGACCCGGAGGGCCGCGCCAGAGGCGTGCAATCTAGAGCCGCTGACAGTGTAAAGTCCTGCACCACTCGTGTTTCTGGATCCCGGGCTCCGCTACGCGGACCCGGGATGACGGGGTGGTGCCAGCGGGTTTCTGACAAGCAAATTGGCATATGCGATCGCCCTGCCTTCTAGGAGAGTGAGCCCGTCGCGCCTCACGTCGCCATCTCTTGGAGAGAGGAACAGCCATCTAGCAGATGGGTGAATCCAACAGCTGTCAGCGCAGGGCGTGCAGCGTCAGCGGCTCCTCTTGTCGCCGGGAGCCTGACGCTGCGCTTCTTCTTCGACTGGCGCCGGATCGGGTTCCGCTGGAGCTCCACCAGTCCAGGGAAGGGAACGCTCAGCTCCCGATCCCCCTCCCCTTCAAGCTCTCGCCGATCTCGTCCAGCACGGCCGCGTCGTCGATGGTGGGCGGGGTGGTCCAGGCTTCGCCGTCGGCGATTTTCTTCATGGTGCCGCGCAGGATCTTGCCCGAGCGGGTTTTTGGAAGCCGTGCCACGGTGAGCGCGAGCTTGAACGCCGCCACGGGGCCGATGCGCTCGCGGATGGAGGCAACGAGTTCGCGCTCGATCTCGGCGGTGTCGCGGGAGACGCCGGATTTCAGCACCACGAAGCCGCAGGGCTGTTCGCCCTTCAGTGCGTCGCGAATGCCGATGACGGCGCATTCGGCGACGTCGGGATGGGCGGCCAGAACCGCCTCCATGCCCCCGGTGGAGAGCCGGTGCCCGGCGACGTTGATGATGTCGTCAGTGCGTCCGAGCACGGTGACGTAGCCGTCCGCGTCGACGATCCCGGCATCCGAGGTGTCGTACCAGCCGGGATAGGTGGTGAGATAGCTCTGGCGGAAGCGCTCGTCCGAGCCCCACAGGGTCGGCAGGCAGCCGGGCGGTAGGGGGAGCCGCAGGGCGATCGTGCCCATCGTGTCGGGCGGCAGCGGCTTGCCGGCCTCGTCGAGGACGGCGAGATCGTAGCCCGGCATCGGCACGCAGGCGCTGCCATGCTTCACCGGCAGCATGCCGATCCCCACCGGATTGCCGGCGATGGCCCAGCCGGTCTCGGTCTGCCACCAATGGTCGATCACCGGCCGGTCGAGGGCCCGCTCGGCCCAGGCGACCGAATCCGGGTCGGCCCGCTCGCCGGCGAGGAACAGGGAGCGGAAGCCTGACAGGTCGTAGGAGGCGACGAGTTCGGCGCGCGGGTCGTCCTTCTTGATCGCTCGTAGGGCCGTCGGTGCCGTGAACAGGCAGGCGACGCCGTATTCCGCAGCCACCCGCCAGAGCGCCCCGGCATCGGGTGTCCCCACCGGCTTGCCTTCGTAGAGGACGGTGGTGCAGCCATGCAGCAGCGGGGCGTAGACGATGTAGGAATGGCCCACCACCCAGCCGATATCGGAGGCGCAGAAATACACCTCGCCGGGCTTCACGTCGTAGAGGTTGGGCATCGACCAGGAGAGTGCCACGCAATACCCGCCGGTATCCCGCACCACGCCCTTGGGTTTGCCCGTCGTGCCCGAGGTATAGAGAATGTAGAGCGGGTCGATCGCCGCTACGGGGACGCAATCGGCGCTGATTCCGGCGGCCTTCGCGCGGGAGACCGTCTCGGCCCAGTCGCGGTCGCGTCCCTCCACCAATCCCGCCTCCGCCTGAGGACGCTGCAGGATGAGGCAGGCCTCGGGCTTGTGCGGCGAGGCGGCAATGGCCGCGTCCAGAAGCGGCTTGTAGGGCACGACCCGGCTCGGTTCGATCCCGCAGGAGGCGGCCAGCACCACCTTCGGGGCGGCGTCGGCGATGCGGATCGCGAGTTCGTTCGCGGCGAAACCGCCGAACACCACGGAATGGACCGCGCCGAGACGTGCGCAGGCTAGCATCCCGAACAGGGCTTCGGGAATCATCGGCATGTAGATGACGACCCGGTCGCCCTTCTCCACGCCGAGCAGCGAGAGGATGCCGGCGAGCGTCGCCACTTCGTCGCGCAGGGCCGCGTAGCTGATCGTCCGCTTCGTTCCGGTGGCGGGGGAATCGTACAGGATCGCCGCCTGCTCGCCCCGGCCTTTGGCCACATGGCGGTCGATGGCATTGTGGCAGGCGTTCAGCGTCGCGTCGGGAAACCAGCGTCCATAGGCACCGGCCTCCGGGTCGAAGGCGCGGGAGGGGGCGGTCTCCCAGTCGAGCGCATCGGCGGCCTTGAGCCAGAAACCTTCGGGATCGGCGAGGGAGGCGGCATGGACCGGGCCGTACGCGTCCGGTGCATCGGCTGATTCGGGAGGTGTCGCGGCAGCGTCCATGGCGGTTCGTCCCCGGATGGCCGGTCGAAGGATGCCGGCTTGATCGGGGATTGTAACTCAAGCCGCGCCCAAGGCGACACGGCCGACACCACCACAAACGAAAGCCGCCGCGCTGTGGAGCGCGGCGGCGTCGTTCTGGAAGTCACGAAATGGCTTGGAACGGGCGTTAATGCACCGAGTCGGTCGCGGCACGAAGCCGATTGATCTCGTCCTTGAGGTGAAGTTTGCGTCGCTTCAATTCTGCGATCCGTAGATCGTTCTCAGACGGGCTTTGAATCGCGGAATGAAGTTCCCGCTCGAGGGCTTCGTGCTTGAGGGCGAGTTGGCTCAAATGCGTCTGCAGCGACATGAGTCGTTTCTCCTGTCTCGTTCCGACTCAGGTAGATTGGCATAGTATGAGCCGGCTGTCGAAACCGGATTCGGGTGTTGGGCAACATTAGTTAATCGTGCCCGGCGAAGCCCGCTCCGATGGAAGAAGCATCTTCCAGAGCGAATTGCGGCCACCGCCTTGCCGCAGGGGCGTGTGTGCCGCATGGTTTCAACAAGGGGCGTGTCGGGGCTGCAGGTGCGATGGCGGGTGAGTTCGAGGATGACGGGACGGCGGAGTTCGTCGAAGAGCTGGCGCGACTTCGCCAGGAGCACCGCGACCTCGACGGGGCCATCGACGCCTTGGAACTGAGCGTCGCCGGCGACCAGTTGCAGATCCAGCGCCTGAAGCGGCGCAAACTCGGCCTGCGGGACCGGATCTCCTATCTGGAAGACCAGATCACGCCCGACATCATCGCCTAGAGCTGCGCCCGACCACGTCGGGTCGGGCACATCTTCAGGCCTTCTGTTCTGCCGCGCTCTTTTTCGCCGAGCCTGCATCCACGTCGGCGGAGAGCGCTCTGGAACCGGTTTGCCTTGAGCACAGGATTGGCTCGGGCACCGTCTTGCGGGCGGTCGCCCGCCCGCGTATGCGGCACGGTCCGGGTGCAGAATCGCTTCCCGGGATCGCGCCGCCACGAAGACATGGCCTGAACCCGGCCAAGCATGACCAGGCGGCCGCGATCGTCTCGGGAAGGAAGTGACGACGATGGCGGGAGCGCCCCCGGTCGCGATCATCATGGGAAGCCAGTCCGACTGGGCGACCATGCAGCACGCCGCCGATACCCTCGATGCCCTTCGCGTGCCGCACGAGGCGTTCATCGTCTCCGCCCATCGCACGCCGGACCGCCTCGTCACCTTCGCCAAGGGGGCGAAGCAGGCGGGCTACAAGGTCGTGATCGCCGGCGCCGGCGGGGCCGCGCATCTCCCCGGCATGACCGCAGCCATGACCTCGCTGCCGGTCTTCGGCGTGCCAGTGGAATCGAAGGCCCTGTCCGGCCAGGACAGCCTGCTCTCGATCGTGCAGATGCCGGCCGGCATTCCCGTGGGCACCCTCGCCATTGGCCGGGCCGGTGCCGTCAACGCGGCCCTCCTCGCTGCCGCCGTCCTGGCCCTGACCGACACCGCCCTCGCCGAGCGCCTCGATGCGTGGCGAGCCGCGCAGACCGCATCCGTGGCCGAGAGGCCGGAGACACAGATTCCGTGACCGACATGTCCCTCACGCCCGGTTCCACCCTCGGCATCATCGGCGGCGGCCAGCTCGGCCGCATGATCGCGCTGGCCGCGGCCAATTACGGCCTGAAGGTCCATGTCTACGCCCCCGATGCGACGAGCCCGGCCTTCGATGTCGCGGCCGAGACGACCTGCGCGGCCTATGACGATTCCGACGCCCTCGCCCGCTTCGCGGCGAGCGTCGACGTCGTGACCTACGAGTTCGAGAACATCCCGCGGGAGACCGCCGACCTGCTGGCGCGCCACGCGCCCCTCCGCCCCAGCGCCGACGCCCTCTCCACGACTCAGGACAGGTTGTCCGAGAAGAGCTTCATCAACGGCCTCGGCATCGCCACCGCGCCGTTCCGGCAGATCGACACGCCGGACGACCTCGCCCGCGCCTTGGAGGCGATCGGCTTGCCGGCGGTGCTGAAGACCCGTCGCTTCGGCTATGACGGCAAAGGCCAGCGCATCATCCGCACCGCCGAAGAGGGCGACCGGAACGCGATTTTCGCCGAGTTCGGCGGCGCGCCGCTCATCCTCGAAGGGTTCGTGCCGTTCGAGCGCGAGGTCTCGGTGGTGGCGGCCCGTTCCCCCGATGGAAGCTTCGCCGCCTTCGACCTGTGCGAGAACGAGCACCGCGACCACATCCTGGCGCTCACACGCGTGCCCGCACCGAACCTGTCGGAGGAGACCGCCCGGAAAGCGGTGGAGATCGCCCGTAGGATCGCCGAGGCTTTGGACTATGTCGGGATCCTCGCCGTCGAGATGTTCCTGGTGCGAGACGAGGCGGGCGAGCACCTGATCGTCAACGAGATCGCGCCGCGGGTGCACAATTCCGGACATTGGACCATCGAGGGCGCGGTGACGTCGCAATTCGCCCAGCATGTGCGCGCCGTCTGCGGCTGGCCCCTGGGCGATGCCTCGCGCGTAGCCGGGGCCTCCGTCGAGATGCAGAACCTGATCGGCGACGATATCGACGCCTGGCACTCTCTCCTCGCCGAACCCGGCGCGCATCTGCACCTCTACGGCAAGGGTGACGCCCGGCCGGGCCGCAAGATGGGCCATGTCACGCGGGTGATCCCGGTTGTGTAGGAGCGGCGATCATACCCGGTCGTCCACCCTCTTGAAGCCGGTCTCGATTTCGCGACCGTGATGCAAGGCCGCCGAGCGGCCGCATCCGGTCATGGCAGACGTCCTTCCGGCAACCGCGCAGATGCGGAACATCGATCGCTTCGAAGGGCACGCACATCCTTCGCCGACATGTCGAACCGCCGCCTGAACGCCTTGCTGAAAGTGGGCGCATCGGTGAAGCCACAGGCATGCATGAGGGTTTTTATGGATGAGCAATCGTTGGCCGGTGATTCGAGCCAGCGACGGACGCGATCCAGGCGGGCATCGCGGATCTCGGCGGCGATACCCTCGCCCTCCGCAAACGCGCGGTAGAGTTTGGACCGCGAGACGTTGAGCGCCGCGGCCATGGCCTCGGGCCCATACGATGGGTCATGCGAATAACGTTCGATATGCACGCGCGCGAGCGATCTCAGCACGTCGGAAGACGCTTGTCCCTCACTGTCCTCGTCGCGATCTCTCACGAGCGCACGGACGATGTGGAGAGCACCCTTGACCGCAAGTCCCGCCTCGGCGTCCGACATGCCCGTCGCGGATTGCGCGACACTGTGCATGTACGTCATCAGTAATTCCGTCGACGGGCTCGCCCGGATACGGCGGCCGACCAAGCCATCGGCGCTTCCGACCTGTGCTTCGAACTCCAACCGGGGGACGCTGAAGCGTAACTCCCGATACGGCGTCAGAGCGCCAACGGCGAAAGGGCGGTCGAGCCTAATGAAACCGATATCACCGACACCCACGATGTGACCGCAGCTTCCCTGTTCGAGATAACCGTGTCCCGAGAGGAAGAAGCTGACGACGATGTCGTCACGGCCGGCTTGCCGAACATGGCGAAGATCGCCCTCGACGCTCACTGGACTGCTTTCCGTCAGAAGCAAGGTCGTGTGCGAGGACACAACGGCCAGACGGCTCGCCGAGAACGTTCCGTGGGGATCTAGCCGGCCGACTCTGCCGAGATTTTTCAGCGCGGTATTCCGCCAGAAATCGAAAGTGCGCGAAGGCTCGATGTTTTCGGTCGTTTCAACCAGCGTCAGTACTTTCGAGGGGGTAGGCACCGGGGAACTCCTGGGAACGTCCGATTCGATCCGCGACCTACGACACACGTAAAATCGGTCGGGCGGATGCCGGTTCTCGAATGCTGCGCGCGCAGTCGATTGCGTGACAACGATGCGGTCGCACAACCCTTGATGGCGCAATTGGTTTCCGTCTGGCGCATCGGCATATGACGACGCAAGCAGTAATTCGCAGGCCGTTCGAACCATGCTGGCAGGAATCGTGAGCGATACGCCAGGGGTATTCTGAATTACCGTATTTTGGGACGGAGAGACAATTTCCGTGGATTGACCCGTGGCGTTGGAGGCTTGTATTGCGGAGAAAGTGATTTGCTAACTTGTCTGAAAAGACGAGGCTATAGCACGTGTTGATTTATATAATTTAGTATTCATGCTCTCAATTGAGAATTATATGATATAAAATATGATGTAAAATATCATATTTATGTATTCAAGTGGCGTTTTTATGTGCGGGTATCTTTCTATTGCCTTCTATCAATTGAGAATGTGGAGGCTCATATGTGAAGATTGATATAATATATGATAAATGCGAACAAATTTATTGTGATGAGCATATAATAGCTGACATGCGGTGGGTGGTATATTGTAATCTCACCGCCTGTTGTGTCAAATTGCATTTCATTGCTAATTTATTCGTTGGTGCGGCTTGGGCTGGAAAGTCTATTCGTTCGCCAATCTGAATTGCGGTCAAGCGAACTGGTGCGATAGCAATCGCGTTTTCGCTATAGTCGAAGGTGAATTCACGCCTAGTTTTAGGTAAATTAGTAAAAAGCTGAAGCAAATAAGGCCGCTGAATGGTTCCGTTAAAGAACCTGCGCGCGTTTAATTTTATTACTTTCAATCTTTTGGTGCAACAATAACGTAGAATCCACGTAGTTATATCCTAACTAAAGTAAAATATGGAATCTCTTGGTTATTCGGAATGGTTTTACATCACAACTAAGTTTTGAAGAATATTTACTCGCATTATTGCTATTCGAAATCGTGACACTAGCGACCGCGCATGGCTGACTCGCACATGATGTCGTGAATCTATTTATATTTATTCTTTGCGTTCAGTTCGAGGCAGGCGGATTGGTATGTTTGCACCGGTATGCCGGGGCAATGTTCCGGGAACTTGTTTTTGTTAATCCGGTTGTTCGCATGGGAATACATTGAATTTTACAGACATTTAACAGAAAATGTCGTAACGTCTTGGTGTGGCCGCTGAAAGCTGAGTTTCAGGGCTCATTCCGATGAGCGCGCCAACCAGTACCAGTTGTTCAAGGGGCTGAATCGTGGAACGGACAATCGTCGCATTCGTCAAACCGCTTGCTTTAGCGTTAATTTGTTTCGTATCGATATTATATATATCGAAGAATGTTGGGGCTGCATTGGTCATCAGCCTCGTGCCATTGCTATTGGGCTGGCTCGGTATCATGGAGACTTTTGCCTACGCGATTGCGGCGGTTGTATTCCTGGCCGCGGTCACGTGGGCGGCAACACCGGTATCGGTCAAAGGTATCCTGGCCGAGCATTCGGAGCGGGCGATCACGGATATCCAGCAGGAAATAAAGGTGCGCTAGGGCCTAAAGGCTTTAACGGGCGATCAGGCACAAACTGATCCAGGTCGAGCAGAGCAAGGGCCGTCAGTGCCACTTCACCCCGCTCGACCTTTGTCCGTCCATGCTTCGTTTGTCGTTGTTCCGTATAACCAACTGTAATGCTGAAAAATGCCGGTCGGTGCAGCGCCGTCTCGCTTCGAGGGCGGCCCGCGCGATCTCGTCCGCTATGACGTCCCGAGCGCGGCATCCAGCCGGAGCCCGAGGGGCGCAAGGGGGCAATGTTCATTCGTCCTTGCCTGGCCACCCAATCGAGGCCTGGCGGACGATACGGTAACCCGTCGCGAATCCTCGTTCTCCGGCATCGGGTACCTGTCTCAGGTCTACCGCTCGATTGCTCCCCTACGACGCTGGAGACCACCTGTCAGAGCATCGAAACTGCGTCTTACCGGACACACCCTAAGCCTGCCGCGACACGCCGGACCGCCTTCACCGCACCGCAGGGAAACGGGCCATACCTTCGCCACATCGCGCGGCTTCAGCGGGTGAGCCGGCAGAATTTAAGCGCGTGTTCACCGCGACGCGGGATTGTGCAGGCACGCGTCGTCTTTCCCGCATCCGAAGCGCTTCGAGGCGCGACGGCGGGTGGGACGATCAATAGCAGCGGACGGGAGCGTGCCTTGGGGGCATGGCGATCCCGAGGGGAGAGGGGCAATGACGTTTGTAGTGCCGCGCGCGAAGGCGGGTCTGATCGGGGCCGTGGCGATGGCGGCGGCTTTGGCCGGGTGCGAGACCTATGGCGGTGGCGGGGCAGCGGCGACGCGCCAGTTCGCCGTGGTCGAAACCGATTCCACCGGTGCCACCAACGTCAACATCGCCTCCCTCACCGAGGTGATCCAGCGCAATCCCAACGATGCCGGTGCCTATGTCACCCGCGGCGCGGCCTATGCCCGTTCGGGCCAGTTCAACGACGCCATCGGTGACTTCTCGAAAGCCGTCCAGATCGATCCGAATTCGGCCTCGGCCTATAACAACCGTGCCCTCGCCTACCGCCAGACCGGACGCAACGACGCGGCATTGGCCGATTTCTCGAAGGCGATTTCCGCCGATCCGAGCTACGGCCCGGCCTATATCGGCCGCGCCAACGTTCTGCGCGCCCAGGGCGATCTCGACGGCGCCACCTCCGACCTCAACCAGGCGATCCGCCTGACGCCGGAATCGGCCGAGGCCTACCATGCGCGCGGCCTCGTCCGTCAGCGCCAGGGCCAGAACACCCAGGCCATCGGCGATTTCGACGCGGCCATCGACCGCAATCCCTTCGTCGCCGCGCCCTACGCCGCGCGCGGCCAGAGCCTCATCGCCACGAACCAGTTCGACAAGGCGATCGAGGATTACAACGCGGCCCTCAACGTCAACAACAAGGACGCCACCTCCTGGGCCTATCGCGGTCTCGCTTACGAGAAGTCGAACCGCAAGAAGGAGGCGATGGAGAGCTACCAGCGGGCCGCTCAGCTCGAGCCCGGCAATCCCGTGGCCAAGCAGGGTCTCGGACGTGTGCAGGGCGGCGTAGGCACCCTCTTCAACTGAAGCCCGCACGATGCGCGGAGGATTCTCGAACGGCATCGCCGCCTTGGCGATGCTCACCCTATCGTCGGGCGGAGTCGCCCTCGCCCAGACGGATACGGGCCGTCAGGCCTCGTCCGACCTGGCGACGATCGAGCGTTGCGTCGGATCCGCCAAGGACGACGGCGCGCGCCTGTCCTGTATCGGGCGTGTATCCCAACCCTGCATCGATGCGCCGGACGGTTCGGGCTCGTCCACCATGGGCATGAACGGGTGCTACGCCCGCGAGATCGCGGCCTGGGATACGCTCCTCAACCGCACCTACAAGGATTTGGGCGCGGCGATGAGCGAGAGCGCCAACCTCTCCCTGCGCGACGCTCAGCGGGCCTGGATCGCGTTCCGCGACAAGGCTTGCGAATGGCCGTCCCTCGTCTATCCGGGCGGTTCCATCATCGGCCCTCTCAGCGGCGAATGCCTGCAGATCCAGACCGGTCGGCGCGCCCTCGACCTCGACCGCATCAAGGCGGCGCTCACCGAGCGATAGGCGTCGGGCGTGGCCTAAGGGGACGGATGGGGCCAGCGTGTCGGGGCCGCATCCGGCCCTTCATCGACCACGAGGAAGCTTGACGACTCGGCGGTCACGGTGTTTCGCTGGGAACGGCTGATGCAGCCGGCCGCTCGCGCCCCTTTGGGTTTGGTGAATGCATCCTCCAATAGGTCTGCCATCCCTTTTGCAGGGTCGGCCAGTCGGCAATGCGAGCGCTGACGTTGCGGCCGATCCGGTAGGGATCAGCAAGATGACTTCCGTCGGCAGTGCAAAATCCATGGCAAAAGCCCTGGAAACGGCTATGCGAGCCAAGAACGTCGATATCTCACATGGCGAGTGTCTCGACATCGTCGCCCGTCAGCTCGGATGCCAGGACTGGAACATTCTCTCGGCCCGAGCCAAAAGCAGGACTGCATCGGCGACGCGTAAGGTGAAGGATCTCAAGGTCTGGGAGTTCAGGGCAGCGTATCCTGATGCTTACGACCATGGTGCGGATGCGGAAGCCGGAGCGCCGGGTGGATCGGCCGCTCTGATTCGGCTGATCCCAGAGATTTCCGTGGATCGCTACATAGATCTCACGAAGGCTATGGGCGGATACATGCAGACTGCGTCCGCACGGCCGTATCGTGGAAAGAGGTTCGCTGTCAGCGCTCAGCTTCGCAGCGAAGGTGTGAGCCATGGGGCAACGATTTTGGCGAGTGTTGGCGGCGCACCCGGTGAGACGTTCGCCTATGACAACCTGAAGAACCACCGTGACGGCTGGTTGTTTGGCGATAACCCTTGGACCTCCCGAAAGGTTGTGCTCGACGTCGACGATGATGCGGAGAGCCTATTCTTTGACTTCTTCCTCAAGGGGGCGGGCGCAGTCTGGGCTGCCGATTTCTCCGTCGACGTGGTCGATACGTCGATCCCGTTGACCGGTGAACGCATTGAGCGACGCGCTGTCGAGGCTGCCTGGCGGACGCCTGCAAACCTCCGGTTTGCCGAGGCAACGGAACCCCTGGGAAGCACTGCATAGACGAACGAGACGGAGCCGGATCGAGGGCTGGCCCCCACAGGGCGCCCGCTTTCTCGAAGCGGACTTCCGTTCCCCTTCCGCTTCGGGTGGTCGTGGCGCAAAACCGATGCCGGCTTTCGACCATCACGTCGTCCGTTCAGCCCGGCGGCAAGATCCGCCGGTACTGGATGAAGCCCGACCGGTCGGCGAGCGTCTCGTAGAGGGCGCGGGCCGGTGCGTTGTCTTCCATCGTCAGCCAGTGGACGCGGTCGGCCCTGGCGTAACGGGCCTCGACCATCACCGCCTCGATCAGGGTGCGGGCGACTCCCTTGCCTCGGGAGGACGGCACCGTGAACAGGTCCTGCAGGTAGCAGTAAGGTCCACGGGTCCAGGCCGAGGCGTGGAAGACGTAATGGACGAGCCCCACCAGGACGCCCTCATCCTCGGCCACGAGGGCATGGATGGGCACAAGGGGATCGTGGATCCGCGACCAGGTCAGGTCGCGGGTCTCCGGCGGGATCGAGGCGCGGTAGAAGTCGAGATAGCCCGACCACAACCCCTCCCAGGCCTCGCGCTCGTCGGGCCGGACGGCGCGGATCGCGAGGCCCGGTACGGCGGTCACGCTTCGAACCGCTCGGGGCGGCGATGCTCGCCGACGATGCGGCGGACGGTGCCGGTGGACGAACGGTAGACCACCGTCTCCGTCACGATCATGCCGGTCTTGAACCGCACGCCCTGCAGGAGCGCCCCGTCGGTGACGCCGGTCGCGGCCACGATCACGTCGCCGCGCGCCATGTCGGCGAGCTCGTATTTCCGGTTCGGATCGCTGATGCCCATCCGGGCCGCGCGCTCGCGCTTGTCGTGGCTGTCGAGGATCAGACGCCCCTGCATATGCCCGCCGATGCAGCGCAGGACGCCAGCCGCGATGACGCCCTCAGGTGCCGCGCCGATGCCGAGATAGATGTCGGCGCCGGTCTCGTCCGGGCTCGTCGTGTGGATGATGCCCGCGATGTCGCCGTCCGAGATCAGGCGGATGCCGGCGCCAGTCTCACGCACGGCGGCGACCAGGCCCATATGGCGCGGCCTGTCGAGGATGATGGCGGTGATTTCGGAGGGGGCGCAGCCCTTGTGGCGGGCGAGCGCCGCGATGTTGTCGGCCGGGCTGGCATCGAGATCGACGAGGCCCTGGGGATAGCCGGGGCCGATGGCGATCTTCTGCATGTAGACGTCGGGCGCGGCGAGCAGCGACCCGTGCTCGGCGAGCGCCATCACCGCGATGGCGCCGGGCATGTCCTTGGCGCAGAGGGTCGTCCCCTCCAGCGGATCGACGGCGATGTCCACCTTCGGCCCGGCGCCGGTGCCGAGTTGCTCGCCGATATAGAGCATCGGCGCCTCGTCGCGCTCGCCTTCGCCGATGACCACCGTGCCGTTGATCGGCAGGAGGTTGAGCTCGCGCCGCATGGCGTCGACGGCGGCCTGGTCGGCCTCCTTCTCGCGTCCCTGGCCGCGAAGCCGGGCAGCGGCGATGGCGGCGCGCTCGGTCACGCGCGCCAGTTCGAGGCTCAGGGTGCGGGTGACCGGATGTCCCGTCTGCCCAATCGTTTCGTCCGCCATCCTGGTCCCGTCCCTTGTCGTGTCTGGGCCGCGATGGGCGGCCTTCTTATTCGCGTTCGATCCTGATCAATTGCGGCGCTTCGGCAAGGAGTCCATCCGCCGCGATGGCGTCGAGCGCCGCGCGGATGGTGCCTTCCGTGGCCGCGTAGGTGATCAGCACCAGGGGCACCGGCTGGCCGGAGCGGCCATGCGGGTCCTTGGTGGCGGCGCTCTCCGAGCGTCGCTGCAGGATGCTTTCGATGGAGATGTCGCGCTCGGCCATCCGCGTGGCGACACCCGCCGCGACGCCGGGCCGGTCATGCACGGTGAGGCGGATGTAGTAGCCGCCCTCATGCCGCTGCATCGCCACCCGCTCGGACGGCGCGAGGCTCGCGGCGGGGCGTCCGAAGGTCGGCCGCGCGACGCCGGCCGCGATGTCGGCGATGTCCGCCACCACTGCGGAAGCGGTCGCCTCGCCGCCGGCTCCTGGGCCGATCAGCGTCAGCTCGCCCACCGCATCCGCACCGATGGTCACGGCGTTGGTGACACCCATCACCTGGGCGATGGCGGAGGATTTCGGCACCATGGTCGGGTGGACGCGCTGCTCGATACCGCCCTCGGCCACCTGTGCGACGCCGAGCAGCTTGATCCGGTAGCCGAGTTCCTCGGCCATGGTCAGGTCGAGGGGCTGGATCGCCGAGATGCCCTCCACCGAGACGCCCTCGGCGTCGATCTCCACACCGAAAGCGAGGCTGACGAGAATGGCGAGCTTATGGGCGGTGTCGAACCCCTCGACGTCGAAGGTCGGATCGGCCTCGGCGTAGCCCAAAGCCTGCGCGTCCTTGAGGCAGGCCTCGAAGGTCAGGCCTTCCCGCTCCATCCGGGTGAGGATGTAGTTGCAGGTGCCGTTCATGATTCCGTAGACGCGCGACACGGCATTGCCGGTGAGCCCCTCGCGCAGAGCCTTGATGACGGGGATGCCGCCGGCGACGGAGGCCTCGTAGGCCAGGGTCACGCCCTGGGCCTCGGCGGCTTTCGACAGGGCCGCGCCGTGATGGGCCAGCAGCGCTTTGTTGGCCGTGACCACGTGCTTGCCGGCCGCGATGGCGGCCTCAACCGTCGCCTTGGCCGGGCCTTCCGAGCCGCCGATGAGCTCCACCACGCAATCGACCTCGCCCGAGGAGGCCAAGGCGACGGGATCGTCGAACCAGGTCACGCCGGAGAGATCGAGGCCGCGGTCGCGAGTCTTGTCGCGCGAGGAGACGGCGGTGACACGCACCGCGCGGCCCGTGGCGGCGGTGATGGCTTCGGCGCGGCGAGCCACCATCCGGACGACGGAAGCGCCGACGGTGCCGAGACCGGCGACGCCGAGGCGGAGGCTCTGTGACATGGACGCGATCCGTATCTGACTTCGCTCGGCCGAGCGCGGGCAACCCGTCGTTCGAGCCTGTGCGTGACGCCGCTCCTTCGAACGGCCGGCTCTTCTGCAACGAATCCCTGTGGCGTGCAAGAAAACCTGTGGCTCTTCGCGACGCGGCGTCGAGCGGGCCGATCGGAGAACGACGGAGCCGTCCTCCTCAGGGCGTGGAACGCCGATCGTTCACCTTCGCCTCGAAGCGCCACGCCGTGGCGATGAGGCCGTACAGGACGGCGGCGTTGAGGCAATGCCAGAGGAAATGGGTGCCGATCGGCAGGCTCGGGCAGAGGGCGGCGTCCAGGGTGCGGAAGGTCAGGGAGAGGGCGAACAGCGCGGCGATGGCGAGGAGCGAGAGGCCGGCGCGGCTCCGTGCCGGGCCGAGGGAGCATGTCTGGGGCATCAGCAAGCCGACGGCGACGCCGACGAGGGCCAGGATGGCGGGGGCGTAGGCGATGGAGCCATTGCTCAGCCTGTCGACGGATTGGCCCGTGAGCGCGTCGAGGGCCGGTTCCAGCCCGGCAGCGAAGCCGGCAAAGCCGAGGGTCGCCAGGATCGCCGGAACGAGGGTGAGCCCGAGGAGCCGTCGAAGGGCGAGGAAGAAATAGGCGTAGATGAGGAGGGCAATGGGGATGACGTCAGCGAGCATCGCCCAGCGGACGGCAAGGGTGTGGAACAGGAACGACCCGATGCCGACAATGGCGACGAGCCCGGCCAGCGCCGTCGCCGCCCGGTCGCGTCTGGGGCCGGAGCCGGCGAGGCGAAAAGCCAGGAACGCGGCGACGAGGAAGGCCGCGTTGGAGGTGGCGTTCAGCGGCTCGGCCCAGAAGCCCGCATCCCCGCGCTCGCAATAGGCCCGGATCGGTGCGAACCAGCCGTCGGACATCCTGTCTTCCTCCCCCGCGCATGCCTTGCCAGCCCGACGCGAAGGCCCGATGACGGGCGGCCCTCTCCGACCGGATTTCAGAGCCCATGCGGATCGCCACCTGGAACGTCAATTCGATCAAGCAGCGGGTCGGCCATCTCGTCGGCTTCCTCGACGAGGCCAAGCCCGACGTGGTCTGCCTGCAGGAGCTGAAATGCCAGGACGAGGGCTTTCCCCGCGCCGAGATCGAGGCTGCGGGCTACGCCGTCGAGACGCTGGGGCAGAAGGCGTATAACGGCGTGGCGCTGCTGGTGCGGGCGCCGCACACCATGAGCGAGATCCGCCGTGGCCTGCCCGGCGACGAGACCGACGAACAATCCCGCTACATCGAGGCGCTGATCTCGGGGGAGGATGTGGCCCCCGTCCGGGTGGCCTCGATCTATCTGCCCAACGGCAATCCGACGCCGGGACCGAAATACACCTACAAGCTCGGCTTCATGGAGCGGCTGCGGCTGCATGCGCGCGCGCTCCTGGCCGACGAGCAGGCCCTGGTGCTGGCGGGCGATTACAACGTGATCCCCGAGCCCGAGGATGCGGCGGACGCGAGCGCCTGGGTGAACGACGCGCTGTTCCTGCCCGAGACTCGTTCCGCCTTCCGCGCCCTCCTCGCCGACGGATTCACCGAGGCCCTGCGCGCCTGCGACCCTCGGCCGGGCCTCTACACGTTCTGGGATTACCAGGCCGGCTGCTGGCAGCGGAACCAGGGTATCCGCATCGACCACCTGCTGCTCTCGCCCCAGGCCGCCGACCGTCTGGTCTCGGCTTCCGTGCAGAAGCATCTGCGCGGCCTGGAAAAGCCCTCCGACCACGTGCCGGTGACGATCGAGCTGCGACCGCGCTGATCCGAGGCCCGAGTTCGAGGGCTGAGCTAGCGACGTTCCGGGCGCGACTGCCCCGGGTAAAGGAATGATCTCTCATCGGACCCGTTCGGAGACGATCCTCCGTCACCGGGCGGTCATGCACATGCCGTAACGGCCCTGGAATCGATCACGCCAACCAGCGACGTGAGACCGTTCATGACGCGCGCAGCACGGGCCATCCGCCGCGAGACGAATCTGGGTCTCACTCAGGCCGTCCATCGCAACAGGGCCTTCTCGAAGGCGGGAGTGTCGGAACGCCTGTTCACGGCGGCCTTCAGCGGGTTGGTCTACCCACAGATCTGGGAAGACCCGGTGGTGGACATGGCGGCGCTTCGGCTGCGGCCGGAGGACCACGTCGTCACCATCGCCTCGGGGGGCTGCAACGCGCTCTCCTACCTCACGGCCAACCCGGCACGGATCAGCGCCGTCGACCTCAACGGCGCGCATGTGGCCCTGGGGAGGCTGAAACTCGCCGCCCTCCGGCACCTGCCCGACCATGCCGCGTTCTTCGGCTTCTTCGGCCGCCCCGCCCGGCCCGAGAACGTGGCCGCCTATGACGAGATCATCCGGCCGCATCTCGACGCCACGTCCCGGGCCTATTGGGAGACGCGGTGCCTTGATGGCGGGCGTCGCATCTCGGCCTTCGAGCGAGGCTTCTACCGCTACGGCCTGCTCGGGCGTTTCATCGGCGCGGGCCATTGGCTGGCCCGCCGCTACGGCTGCGATCTCAGTGCCGTTCTGAAGGCGCGGGACCTCGCCGAACAGCGGACGATCTTCGAGAAGGAACTGGCCCCGCTCTTCGAGAAGGCCTTCATCCGCTGGCTCATCCGCCAGCCGGCCTCGCTTTACGGCCTCGGCATCCCGCCCGCGCAATACGTGGCTCTGGCGGGCGACGGCCCCGGTGGAATGGCGGCCGTCTTGCGCCATCGCCTGGAGCGGCTCGCCTGCGGCTTCCCGATCCGATCCAACTATTTCGCCTGGCAAGCCTTCGGCCGCGCCTACGACACCGCGCCCGACGCATCGCTGCCGCCCTATCTCCAGGCCGGGAACCACGCGGCTCTACGCGAGCGCGCTGGCCGCCTCAGCTTCCGCCAGCAATCGATGACCGAATTCCTGCGGGAGAGCCCGGCCGCCAGCGTCGATGCCGTCATCCTTCTCGACGCGCAGGATTGGATGACGGATGCCGACCTCACCGACCTGTGGACCCAGATCACCCGCGCGGCTCGGCCTGGCGCCCGCGTGATATTCCGGACGGCGGCGGACGAGCGTCGGCTGCCCGGCCGGGTCCCGGATTCCATCCTCGGCGCCTGGGACTATGCCGAGGAGGAGAGCCGTCGCCTCGGCGAGCAGGACCGGTCGTCGATCTATGGGGCGTTCCACCTCTACCGTCTGGCCTCTTCATGAGCGAGGCGGCGCGGCTGATGGATCGGATGTACCGCTACCAGCGGCACATTTACGATGCGAGCCGGAAGTTCTACCTCCTCGGCCGAGACGGCATGGTCGCGGATCTCCGGCTTCCCGCCGGGGGGAGCGTGCTGGAGATCGGGTGCGGCACCGGGCGCAACCTCGTGCGCATCGCGCGAACCTACCCGGACGCCCGATGCTTCGGCCTGGATGTCTCGGCCGAGATGCTCGCGACAGCGGGGCGCGCCACCGCCCGCGCGGGCCTCGCCCACCGCATTCGCCTCGCCCGTGGCGATGCCACGGCCTTCGATCCGGCTGCCCTGTTCGGGGAGGCGGTCTTCGACCGGATCGTGATCTCCTACGCCCTGTCGATGATTCCGCCCTGGCGGGCCGTCCTCGCCGAGGCGGCCGGCCACCTCGCTCCGGACGGCTCCTTGCACATCGTCGATTTCGGAGATCAGGTCGGTCTGCCGCGGCCGGCGAGGTGGCTGCTCAACCGATGGCTCGCCGGGTTCCACGTGACCCCGAGACAGGGACTGGCCGATGCCCTCGCCGATGTGGCGCGCCTTTCCCGACGGCGGGCACGCGTGGCGCAGCGTTTCGGCGGCTATGCCGTGCATGGGGTGATCGAACGGGATCCGGGCCCTATCTGAGGTCATCCGAGGCACGGGCCATCGCGGCCCGCCTCACCCTCCCCGATCCAACAGGCCTTCCCTTCCCATGATTCTCTACGGCACGAGCTATTCGCCTTTCGTCCGCAAGATTCTCGTCACCCTCGCCGAGAAGAACATTACGTTCGAGCACGTTCCGGTGTTCTTCCACGCGCCGGACGAGGCGTTCCAGGCCTGCAGCCCTCTCGGTAAGATTCCGGCTTTCGAGGATGACGGCTTTCGGCTGGCCGATTCTTCGGCGATCTCGGCCTATATCGAGGCCAAGTATCCGAGTCCTGTCCTGTGGCCACAGGCGCCGAAGGACCGCGCGCGCGCCGTCTGGTTCGCCAAGTTCGGCGATACCGAGTTGTTCGCGGTGCTGATCAAGCCCTTCGCCGAGCGTGTCGTGAAGCCGGTCCTGATGGGTAAGCCCGGCGACGAGGCCGTGGCGGTGAAGGCGGTGACGGACGAGTTCCCGAAGCTCTACGATTACCTGGAGAGCCAGATCGACGGCCCGTACCTTGTAGGTGACGCGTTCAGCATCGCCGACATCTCGGTGGCGACGACGTTTCACAACCTTCGGCTCGCCAAGGAGCCGGTCGATGCCGGCCGCTGGCCGAAGCTCGCGGCCTATATCGACGCGACGCTGTCGCGTCCGTCCTTCGTCACGGCGATCGCGGCGCGGACGAAATGAGCCAACCGGCAGCCGGCTGTCGCTTCCTTTCCGGATCGCCTAGAGCGCTCTCCGCCGAAGTGGATGCCGGTTCGGCGAAAAAGAGCGCGGCAAAACAAAGGCCTGGTGATGTGCCCCGACCCAACGTGGTCGGGCGCAGATCTAGCGACGGCGCCGGGACGATCCGGTGACCTGCGACTGAGCCTGGAGGGCCTGGGCCTGAGCCTGGGCCTTCTCTTCTTCCGAAGCGGTGGCCCATGCCTTGTCGGACAGGGTGACGATCCAGTCGTCCTTGCGCCCCTGCGCCGATTCCCGCGCCAGCGACAGCCACATCAAGCCACGGGCCCGCTGTGCCGGAACGCCCTGCCCGTTCATCAGCAGGTTGCCCAGCAGGGCCTGGGCCGGAGCATGGCCTTTCTCGGCCGCGAGGTTGAACCAGCGCGCGGCCTGACGCGGGTCGGCATCCACGCCGGTCCCCTCGAGGTAGAGGCGCGCGAGATTGTACTGGGCGTTCGGGTCGCCGAAATACGACGCCGCGTAGTTGAACATGTCGTAGGCCCGCTCAGGATTCGGGCGCACGTAGGTGCCCTTGATCCCGTCGAGGAAATACGTGCCGAGCGCCGTGAAGGCGCTGGCGACCACGCCCGAATTCTGGGTGTCCGGCCCGTCATCGGTGTTGTCGTCGGCGATGCGCGAGAAGAACTCGAAAGCCTTCAGGTCGTCATGGGGCACGCCGTCGCCCTCGGCATACATCCGGCCGAGCTTCCACAGGGCAAGGGCGTGGCCCTGGCCGGCGGCGTATTCGAGGGCGCGGGCGGCCCCTTCCTTGTCGCCGGCATTGTAGTCGCGAACGCCCGAGCGCAGGGCTTCGCGCGCCGTGCGGTAACCGCCCGTGGCAGGCACGGGCGTACGCGCGGCGGGATCCAACGCCAGCGCCGAGGTGGCGCCGGCGAGGAGCAGCGCGAGGGCCGCTCCCATCCGCCTCACCCGACGTGCGGCGCGACCGGGATCGGCCCCTGCCGGCCGCACGGGCCGGCGAAGGTCAGTCCTAGACATCCGCATAGGTTTGAATCTCCTCGGCGCCCCCGGGATGGGTGACGGCGCCGTCCACTGCGGGACCGACGGTCTGCATGTATTTCCAGAGATAGCCGGAGGTCGCGGTGTTGGTCCGCGGCGTCCATTCCGCCCGCCGCTTGGCGAATTCCTCGTCGGTCACGGCCACGTCGAGCGTGCCCTTGATCGCGTCGAGGGTGATCATGTCGCCATCGCGGATCAGGCCGATCGGCCCGCCCACGGCGGCTTCCGGGCCGACATGGCCGACGCAGAAACCGCGCGTCGCGCCGGAGAAGCGTCCGTCGGTGATAAGGGCGACCTTGTCGCCCATGCCCTGGCCGTAGAGCGCGGCGGTGGTCGAGAGCATCTCGCGCATGCCGGGGCCGCCCTTCGGGCCTTCGTAGCGGATGACGAGAACCTCGCCCTCCTTGTAGGTGCGCTTCTGGACCGCCTCGAAACAGGCCTCTTCGCCGTCGAACACGCGGGCCGGGCCGGTGAAGACCTGCTTGTCCTCCGACATGCCGGCGACCTTCACGATGGCGCCCTGGGGCGCGAGGTTGCCGCGCAGGCCGACCACGCCGCCGGTGACGGTGATGGGCGCATTGGCGGGCCGGACCACGTCCTGGTCCGGGTTCCAAGCGACCTTCTCCATGTTCTCGGCGATCGTGCGGCCGGTCACGGTCATGCAGTCGCCGTGGATGAAGCCGTGGTCGAGGAGCGTCTTGATCAGCAGCGGGATGCCGCCGACCTCGAACATGTCCTTGGCGACGTAGCGCCCGCCCGGCTTCAGGTCGGCGATGTAGGGCGTGCGCTTGAAGATTTCGGCGACGTCGAACAGGTCGAACTTGATGCCGCATTCATGCGCGATCGCCGGCAGGTGCAGGGCCGCGTTGGTGGAGCCGCCGGAAGCCGCGACCGCGGCGGCAGCGTTCTCCAGGCTCTTGCGGGTGACGATGTCGCGCGGGCGGATGTTCTTGGCGATGAGCTCCATCACCTTCTCGCCTGCGGTCATGCAGAATCTGTCGCGGATTTCGTAAGGGGCCGGGGCGCCGGCCGAATACGGCAGCGCGAGGCCGATGGCCTCGGAGACCGTTGCCATGGTGTTGGCGGTGAACTGCGCGCCGCAAGCCCCGGCCGAGGGACAGGCGACCTGCTCCAGCTCGTCGAGATCGTCGAGGCTCATGTCGCCGACGGCGTGCTTGCCCACCGCCTCGAACAGGTCCTGTACCGTGACGGGCTTGCCGCGGAACGAGCCCGGCAGGATCGAGCCGCCATAGATGAAGATCGACGGCACGTTGAGGCGCACCATGGCCATCATCATGCCCGGCAGGGACTTGTCGCAGCCGGCAAGGCCCACGAGGGCGTCATAGGCATGGCCGCGCATGGTCAGCTCGACCGAGTCGGCGATGACCTCGCGCGAAGGCAGCGAGGCGCGCATGCCGGCATGGCCCATGGCGATGCCGTCGGTGACCGTGATGGTGCAGAATTCGCGCGGCGTGCCGTTGGCGGCGGAGACGCCCTTCTTCACGGCCTGCGCCTGGCGCATCAGCGAGATGTTGCAAGGCGCCGCTTCGTTCCAGCACGAGGCTACGCCGACCAGCGGCTGGTGAATCTGTTCCTTGGTGAGACCCATCGCGTAGAGATACGACCGGTGCGGAGCCCGCTCGGGACCTTCCGTGACGTGACGGCTCGGAAGCTTCGACTTGTCTGTGGTACGCACGTCCATCGTCTCTCTCGGCCCCGTCTCAGCCGCTACAGGTGAAGCCCGGCTGTCGTTTCTCAACGCGATGACAGGCGACGCCGGCGAAGCGTCGTTCGACACCGTGAAGCGCAGTCTCGGAATTCAGCGGTAAAGCGTTGGGGAAACTGTCGTTTACCGCGGATGTTGAGGTGGTCCCGGTTTATGGCGGGATCGCGGCGAATGAGGGCGTCTCCCAAGGCGAAGTCGGGATGCTTTCGCGGTGTTGCGACCCCGCCACAGCCACGCTTCTTCCCGGGACCGGGGGCAGGCAGCAATGTCCGGTGGGAGCACGCTGATCCGTTCGACCCTCGCGAATAGCTATCGCAGCCGGCGCAGCGTCGAAGCTCGGCCATGCGCGAAGTAAGAGAGGGAGGACAACTACTCTTTGCCTCACCCCGGCAGGGTATAAGCCAATCGCCATCGGCCGCGCCCACGAGATGTGCTCAGAATCGCGCTTTAGCGAAAGGTTTTTCCATTCGGTCGACTGAAAGCGCGTCTGACTGAGGTGTGCCCATTCCAGTCACAGGGCTCCACACTTCTCGGCTCGACTACCGTCGACCTCGAACAATGCTCCGTCAGGCGACGGATGCGGTGTCGCTTCCGTCCCCGATCGCCTGCTGACGCGGCGGCGGCTCCAGGTCCGGCCCGCTGCCATCCTTGAGGTTCACGCCGGTGATTCCGCGCACGAACGCCTCGCGCAGAAGCCAGTCGAGTTTGAACGCCGCGAGCTCATGGGAGAGCCCGGCGGGGCGGACGTTCGAGATGCAGTTGCGCTCGGCATCCGAACGACCGACGCGCGGGTCCAGAGTCAGATAGATCCCGAGACTGTCGGGCGAGGACAGGCCCGGCCGCTCGCCGATGAGGACGGCGACGGCGCGAGCCTTCAGCGCCGCGCCGATCCCGTCGCCGAGGGCGACGCGCCCCTGCGTCGCCACCACGATGGGAGCCAGCGTCCATCCGGCCTTATCGATATGCGGCTTGAAGGCGGCGAGGAAGCCGGCCGCACCCTCGTGCACTGCCCTAGCTGACAGGCCGTCCGCCACGACGATGGCGAGGTCCGCTGGCTCGGTGGGCCGCTCAGCGAGGGTCTTCGCGCTTTCCTCGCCCAGGGTGCGGCCGAGATCGGGGCGACGCAGATAGGTGGCGCGATCCGGCGCCGCCGAGGCGAGGGTCAGGGTGGGATAGCCGAGTGCCTCGATCCCGGAGGCGACCTCGGCGGCATCCATTGGCGTGTGTACGGCATCCCGCGCCTGTGCATGGGCGAGCCCGAAGCGCAGCACCTCGATGGTGGGCATGCCGGTTCCGGCGCGCCCGAGGCCGATCCGCGCCGGCGTCAGGCGGCTCAATCTGGTCCACGGATCTTCGGAGGTGTCCTCGGCGCTCATGCGGCAATCCCCTTCTGGGCGGACAGGCCGGGAGCCGCCGCTATGAGGCGGGCGCTCGGTCCTTCGGGCAGGAGTGCGCCCTCGGCGTCGGTGAGGCCGATCTGTTCGAGCCACGCCTCGAATTCCGGCGCGCGTTTCAGGCCGAGCACCTCGCGCACGTAGAGTGAATCGTGGAACGAGGTGGATTGGTAGTTGAGCATGACGTCGTCGGCGCCGGGAATGCCCATGACGAAGGTGCAGCCGGCCGCTCCCAGCAAGGTTAGGAGCGTGTCCATGTCATTCTGGTCGGCTTCGGCATGGTTGGTGTAGCAAACGTCGCAGCCGAGCGGCAGGCCCATGAGCTTGCCGCAGAAATGGTCCTCCAATCCGGCCCGGATGATCTCCCGGCCGTCATAGAGATATTCCGGCCCGATGAAGCCCACCACGGTGTTGACGAGGAGCGGCCGGAACGGACGCGCGACGGCGTAGGCCCGTGCCTCCAGGGTCTGCTGGTCGATGCCGTGATGGGCATTGGCCGAGAGCGCCGAGCCCTGCCCGGTCTCGAAATACATGCAATTGTCGCCCACCGTGCCGCGCTTCAGGGCAAGGGCCGCCTCGTGCGCCTCCTTCAGGATCGGCAGGGTGACGCCAAAACTGGCATTGGCCTTCTGCGTGCCCGCGATCGACTGGAACACGAGATCCACCGGCAGGCCGCGGTTCATCGCCTCCAGCGTGGTGGTGACATGGGTGAGGATGCAGCCCTGCGTGGGGATCGCGAGGCGCTGGATCAGGTCGTCGAAGAGGTGGAGCAGGCCGCTCAGGGTGGAGACGGAATCGGAGGCCGGATTGAGGCCGATCACCGCATCGCCGCAGCCATAGGACAGGCCGTCGACGATGGCGGCGGTGATGCCGGCGGCATCGTCGGTGGGATGGTTGGGCTGGAGACGGACGGAGAGCCGGCCGGGTAGGCCAATCGTGTTGCGGAACTTCGTCACCACCCGGCATTTGCGCGCCACCAGGATTAGGTCCTGATGCCGCATGATCTTCGAGACCGCGGCGGCGATCTCCGGCGTGATGCCGGGCGAGATCCGGGTCAGGGTCTCGGAGGACGCCTTGATCAGGAACTCGCGGAAATCGCCGACGGTGAGATGGGCGATCTCCTTGAAGGCCACTTCATCATGCGTGTCGAGGATGAGGCGGGTGACGTCGTCCTCCTCGTAGGGAATGATGGGTTTCGCCAGGATCTCCGACAGCGGCACCTCGGACAGGCACCAGCGCGCCGCCATCCCCTCCTCCGCCGATTCCGCAGCGATGCCGGCGAGCCGGTCGCCGGATCTCAGCGGCGTCGCCTTGGCCATCAGCGCGGCGAGATCGGCAAAGACATGGGTCTTGGGGCCGACGATGTGGCGATAGGTCATTTTTTAACGCTCCTGCATCGTCGTCGCGAAAATCGAGCCATACGACCGGGCGTTCATTCTACCTCATGTTGGCGGCTGGGAAGTCCGAGCCGTTGGAAAATCTGCACTTCCACGACCGTGCGCAGAACCAAGCCGATGAACCCTATAGGCAAGAAAACAATCTGAAAAAGGACGATCTGTAGAGATCGATTTTCATCCGAGAGCGGGCCGATTGCGATGGAAACCGAAAGGATGACCGCAACCATGATCACGACGAGGGGCAAGCTTGCTCGAAAAGCGATAAAGAAGATGTCCCACGCCCGACCTTCCGTTGCCCGAAATGCGTCTTTGGCGGTGACGTTCAGGTTTGGCACTGCAAGGATCAGTCCCAAGACGACCAAGCGTATCCTAAGCCATAACAAGAGGCCACCCGCGCCGATAAATATCGATAGCATAAGCAGCAGCGAGTCGGTTTTCTGAGCTTCTCCCCATAGGGATGTGATCAGCTGCCATCCTATCTCATAGACGATAAAATATCTTGCCCGGATCGACTGAGTGAGCGAGTTTTTAATGCTTAAGCGTTCAAGGTCCAAGCAATAGCGATAGATTGCTAATAAATAAGGAATGTATATGATTGAGAAAGCTATGTAAAATAGTCCACCCAGCGATATGAAAGGACTGTCAAATGATCTGCCTGCAAAACTGATCAACACAAATTGCGTGATAGCAATCGCGATCATAGTGCCGGTTTCGCGCCAAAGCGAGCGCATTGCCCGAAAAGACATTCGATATGCATCTAATGTCATTCCTTTTGTCTGAAGGATGGCTGGCATCGTGCCTCATTCGATAGTCTATCTTATCCCGAAAGAGGCATATCATAGATCGTAAAGTCTTGCTTAGACTGAAATCTCATACATCGGCCGTCTGGTAGACGGTCTTATCCAAGACGGAGGTGTGGACGAACCACCCCGACATGAGGTCAGGGCACCGAATCGATCGCCTTTGTCGGCCCGACCCATGTGCCGACGACGCGCGTAGGTGCCGAAATCGGGCGACGGGACACGGCATCCCGTCACCCGGACGTTCAGGCCGCTCCCGCATGCGGCGCGGGCAATTCCGTCGAGATTGCGTCGACCGTGCGCTGGGGCGGGCTGCCGAGGCCGTCGGAGCGCGCGATACGGATTTGCTGGTTGACCGGCTGCATGTTGCCGTAGGGCGTCGAGAAGGCGATCTCGGCCGCATCCCGGCCGACGCCGATGCGGACGAGACCGTCGAGATCGGCCTGACGGGTGGCGTCGAACAGCCACCAGCGGCCGTCGAGATAGGCCTCGAACACAGCGTGGAAATCGCTCGGCACGAGCCCGTGGGCGTAGCAGCTCACGAAACGGGCGGGGATGCCCAGGGCTCGGCAGAAGGCCGTCCCGATATGCGCGAAATCGCGGCACACGCCGGCGCGCTTGAGCAGGCTCTCATCGGCGGTCGTCTCGCCGTCGCTGGTGCCGGGCTGGTAGGTGAGATGATCGTGAATCCAGTTGCAGATCGCGTTGACGCGCTGGTGCCCCTTGGGCATCGCCCCGAACTCGGCCTGCGCGAAGGGCGTCAGCCGGTCGGACGAGACGAAGCGGCTGGGCAGCAGGAACGGCAGGATGTCGAGGGGAAGCTGCGAGATCGGCGTTTCGTTGATCGTGGCCGGATCGGCCCGATGGACGGTGAGCTCGACCTCGGCGTTGTATTCCAGCGAGAACTGGCCGGCGGGGACGTTCACCCCGAGATAGCGGTTTTGCAGATCGGGCGAGATGTAGATTTCCCGCTTCAGGTCGGGCTTGAGAATCAGCGTCTCGCTGAGAATCTCAAGGCTCTTCAGTCGAGCGACCTCGATATTGAAGATAAACGTCGTGTCCGACAGTATGTTATAAGACAGACTGCAGCCGAGCATGTAGCGCATGGAAGCTCCTTCCTCCGTTTCGGAAGACCGTGCAAGGATTACGCCCGCCGCAGCTGCAAGGATCCTGTTGTTAAGGCCGGCTTGCGCTTCCCGGCCCCGCTGCCAAACCAATCTTTTGTCCGAGGATGCGGCCACCGTTGAGCCCGGAGGCCGCATCACGGCTCGGTCTGGATACCTTCGAAGCAGTGCTTCAGCTACCGGATGATGTTCGTCTTGGCGAGATCGAGAACCGAATCCCCGCGGCCGCTCATCACCGCACGCAGCACGTAAAGGCTGAAGCCCTTCACCTGCTGTCCGTCGATCTTCGGTGGGATCGAGAGTTCCTGACGGTTGACCACCACGTCGAGTACGGCCGGACCGTCATGGGCGAGCACGTTCCGGATCGCGCCCTCCAGTTCGGCCGGGTCTTCTACCCGCACCGCGTGGAGCCCGACCGCCCGGGCCATCGCGGCGAAATCCGGGTTCTCGAGCGCGACGCCGGTTTCGAGATAGCCTGCGGCCTTCATCTCCATTTCGACGAAGCCGAGTGAGCCGTTGTTGTAGATCACGATCTTCAGCGGCAGCTTCTCCTGCCGCAGTGTCAGGAGATCGCCCATCAGCATCGAGAAACCGCCATCGCCCGACAAGGAAACGACCTGCCGGCCGGGAGAGGCCGCCTGTGCGCCGATGCCCTGCGCCATGGCGTTGGCCATGGAGCCATGCACCCACGATCCGAGAAGCCGGCGCTTGCCGTTCATCTTCAGGTAGCGCGCCGCCCAGATCGTCGGCGTACCGACATCGGCCGTGAAGATCGTGTCATCCGCCGCCGCTTCGCTTACGAGCTTGGTCAGATATTGCGGATGGATCGGGGCCTTGGCCGATTTCAGGCCGAACCAGCCCTTGGTCGGCGCGCCGGTGGCGAGATCGTCGAGGTCCTCGCGCGCCTTGGCGTAGTGTTTCAGGCTGGCATCGAGCCAGGTGCGGTCGGACTTGACGCCGAGCTTCGGCAGGAGCGCCGTGATCGTATCCCGTACGTCGCCGACGAGACCGAGATCGAGCTTCGTCCGCCGGCCGAGCTGGTTCGACCGTAGATCGACCTGCGCCACCTTGGCATTCGCGGGATAGAATTGCTTGTAGGGAAAGTCGGTGCCCAGCATCAGCAGCGTGTCGCAGTCTCGCATCGCCGCATAGCCGGAAGAGAACCCGATGAGGCCGGTCATTCCGACATCGTAGGGATTGTCGTATTCCACGAATTCCTTGCCACCGAGGGCATGGACGATCGGGCTCTTGAGGGCTTCGGCGAGCTGCAGCAATTCGGCATGGGCGCCGGCGCATCCGCGACCGCAGAGTAGCGTGATCTTCGACGAACCGTCGAGGAGTTCGGCCAGCGCGTTGAGCTCGGCTTCGGCGGGACGGATCGTCGGCTTCGCCGGCAGGAGGCCGGCATTGGGGGCAATGGCGCGGGCCGGCGCATCCTTCAACGCGACGTCGCCGGGAATGATCACCACGGCGACACCACGCTCGCCCACCGCGGCACGGATGGCATTCTCCAGGACGAACGGGAGCTGGGACGGATCGGAGACGAGCTCGCAATAGTGGCTGCACTGGGCGAACAAGGCCTTCGGGTCTGTCTCCTGGAAGTAGCCGGATCCGATCTCTGCCGAGGGGATATGTGCGGCGATGGCCAGGACGGGAGTCCGGGTTCGATGGCAATCGAACAGGCCGTTGATGAGATGGACATGGCCTGGCCCGCAGGAGCCCGCACAGACCGCCAACTCCCCGGTGATCTGACTTTCCGCGCCGGCCGCGAAGGCGCCGACCTCTTCGTGGCGCATATGCACCCAGTCGATGACGCCCCTCGCCCGGATCGACTCGGTCATGGCGTTGAGGCTGTCGCCGACGACACCGTAGATCCGTCGTACCCCCACCTGCTGGAGGGTTTCGACGACGAGATCCGCGACGGTATCGATTTTCATGGTTCGCGCTCCTGCTTCAGAACCCGAACGATGCTGCGCCGCACACGTTCCCGAGGTCCATTGAGTGTCACTCACCCGTGTCATTCCGCGATATCGCTGACCCGAGGCGCGATCACGGCGAAGAGATCCCCGAGCGTCGCGAGGCTCGCGGCCTGAAGCGAATTCGCGGGCACCACCTGACCGTCGGGACCGGGCAAGGCGCGGGTCGCGGTGGTGGAGGCCACGACCGTCGGGCTGAATCCCAGGTTGAAAGCGCCGCGCGCCGTGGAGTTGATGCACATATGCGTCATGAAACCGGCGAGCAGAACCGATTTCATACCCGTCGCTTCGAGGTGCTTCTGCAGATCCGTACCGACGAAGGAATTAGGATAGTTCTTGACGATGACCCTCTCGCCGTCTCGTGGCGCGACCTCGTCACTGATCCTGCCGATCGGGGCGGCGATATCGTAGGGCGAGCCGGGTCCGGCATCGTGCTGGATGTGAAAGATCGGGATGCCGGCCTCCCGTGCGCGATCGAGGAGTGCGCGTGCCGCGCGGATGGCGGGCTCCACCTCTTCCAGGCGCATGATGCCTTCGCGATAGGTGTTCTGCAGATCGATCATCACCAGGGCGGAGGATCGAAGCCGGGCCGGCACCGGGCTCAGGCCGGAGACGTCGCGCAGGGTCTTGAGGTCTGTCATGGCTGGCTTCCGGTCTGCAATCGCAACGGCGGGGTTTGGGGTGAGGAGACCTCATTCGGGGACCGCGTCAATCCCGTCCTTGGCCAGCAGGAACGGTACGCCCTCGCGAAAGCTCCCCGGTCACCCTTTCTCAATCACGAAATCGCGCGCTCAAGGCCTCTCGTACCGTAGGGAGGTGCAGGCGGCGAAAATGTCAGAATTTGTTCAGCGATCGGGTGTCTTGATGCAGCACGCCCCGCGGTGAAGCTTTAATCCCGAGGGGACGCGATCCGGAGTTTGTGTCATGAAGCACGTCAAGACTTATGGCCTCCTTGCCGCCGTCATTGGTGGCCTGACGATGTCTGCCGCCACAACCACCACGGCCGAGGCTGCCGGCGGGTGCGGTTACGGCTATTACCCCTCCGCGTTCGGGTGCAAGGCCACATCCCGCGCGTTCGGCTACTACGCGCCCCGCCCCGTGCCGGTTTATGGCTATGGTTACGGCTATCGCCCGTATTACCGTCCTTACGCCTATGCTCCTCGGCCCTACGCTTACGCACCCCGCCCCTACGTGCGGTTCGGCTTCTGAGAATGACAAAGGGTGCTCCCGGCCGACCCGGAAGCACCCCCTCGTTCGATGGTAGCGAGGCGGGCGACGAGAGGCCTGGATCGCATGAGACCCAGGCCTGATCCGCCCTCAGTGACGTCAGCGGGTCGGCGCGCTGGTACCTTTGCCCGATGCTCCCGGAGACGACCCCGAACCGGCATCATTGGCGCCCGTGCTGTTCGACGTGCCTGAGCGGCTCTTGTCTCCCGTGGAGGGGCCGCTCCCGGCGGCTCCCGGCGATGAACCGGCTCCCGCATCGTTCGGCCCGGTGTTGTTCATCGTGCCGGACTTCGTGGTTCCGGAGCCACCTTCCGCAGCGAAGGCGGGCGATCCGAGGAGCAATGCCCCGGCGAGGGCAAGCGTCAAAGCTTTCATGCGTTTCTCCCTGAGTCTGGCGCGGTGCACGCTGAAGGAAACGCAAAATTCAGCTGTGACGTTCCGGCACAGGCGGCAATGACGATCCGGCAGGCCGAGCCCAGCGTGGAAGGCATCGGGTGAGACGATCTGGATCGATGTCCGTGCCGAGAGTCCTTCGAGGTCTGCTTAGCTTGTCGACTGGCGGAGTTCAGGCCGACCCTGACGCCTTCCATCTCGCAACGCAGGCGATTGCCTCATCTCTTTACTCCGCTCTACTATCGCTGTGCCGGCCATGCGGTGATGCGATTTGAGTCGGCGATGAGGTCGCCGATGTTCGTGGACGAGGGTTGGAGGCCGCCGCGAGAACCGGCTTGGGAGCCGCCTTCACGCAAGCCCCCGATGACCAAGGCACAAGAGCGGGCGGTCGTCTGGATCGTCGGACTGAATGTGGTGCTGCTCTTCGTTGCACCAGTGGGCGGGGCGAGCGTGATCCACGCCCTAATCGCGCTGTTCGGGCAATCATAGCCTCCACGATGAGACGACCAGGATCCCGATCGTTGCTGCCCTGGCGTCACTGTCTACCGTGATCTTCCGAGGGTCTCGCGGATGTGATCCGAACTTCTGCCCCGACTGTTTGTGGCGACCTGTCGTGCTGGATCGCTGATGCCCTTCAGCCCACAGCCACGCAGCGCGGCAAACTTTATTGCTCGCTCACCCCGAACGCGGTCATTCAGTCCTGACCAATGCAACAGAATGCCAGCGTCGCGGTCACCGTCACACGAGACTGGCTGCACCGCACGACATGTTTCACGGAATGGCGTTCAAGGCCCGATCTGGCGGAGCTTATTTGGGCCGTCGCGTGATGGCGGAGAGATGGCGACCCCGGTTGGGCTCGAACCAACGACCTGCCGCTTAGAAGGCGGCTGCTCTATCCAGCTGAGCTACGGAGTCGGGACGCCGCGCTTTTCCTAACACCGCCCTGGAGGGCTGTCATTAGCCCTCGCCGATTGCCTGGGCTGATCAAGTGTGGAGAGCACCAGATGGGCCTACGCTGCAAGGCAGCAGGATTTTCATGGCTTCCTCTACCGCAGATCCTGTGTTTGCGGCATGTTCCGACCAAGGGTGATCGACGGTTGAGACAACAATTATAACGTCCAATCCTCGTCGATCCACGGCTCGCCCAAAGCTCCTATAAAAACCGTACCTTCCTGCAAACCTCAGCATTTTCCGCGAAAAAGCCTACTTCGCGGCGCATGCCGGAAGTAGGCTTTGTCGGATGACCCGGATGATACTAGGTCGGGTCTTTGGAAAAGACTCAGGCCGCCTGCTTCTTGCGCGGGCCGCGACGCTTCTTTTCCGGCGCGGGAGCGACAGCTTCTTCCACCGGCTCGCTCACAACCTCTTCTGGAGCTGACTTGGTCACAGTCTTACGACGCTGCTGGCCGAGACCGAGTGCGCGAGCCAGTTCGGACCGTTGTTCGGAATAAGCGGCGGACGTCATCGGATAGTCGGGCTGCAGACCCCATTTTGCCCGGTATTGCTCAGGGGTCAGTCCCCGTAGCGTGAGGTGACGGCGAAGCGTCTTATACTGCTTGCCGTCTTCGAAGCTGACCAAGTAATCCGGGGTCACGGAGCGGCGGATCTCCTGCGGCGTCGCCTTGGGCGGCCCAGTGTCCACCGCCGGTGCATTGCTCGTGCTCACAGTGCGAATGGCTTCGTGCACATCGCTTAAAAGCTTAGGCAGTTCCGCGCTTTGAACGTGATTGTTGCTGACGTAAGCGGAAACGATATCAGCCGCTAAGGTGATAAGACGAGCCGATTCAGTGTCTGATTCACTCATGATATTCGTACCATCGATTCAATTTGTTGAAACTGTACACGAGACTAAGCTCTGTTTTGACCTATCGCAAGATGTTATTGCAGGAAATTCGGTGTTTTAAGGATCATTCGCTCGTGTGTATCGGGTTTTCGCCGTCTGCGAGAGCCATATCATGCGATCCCCATACGTTTGGGCGTGGCACCAAGCAGAGTTTATCCATCATTTCAGCGCATCAACGCCTCGCGGCGGCTCGCTCATCACCAGACCCGACAAAGGTCGCAGGGGAAAACTTCGTGGGTGGGATTGTCTGCCGGTCAAAACAATCACGACTGGCAAATCCACCTGGGCCAGCCTCGAAGTTCCATCCAGGGGTAAGTCCGCTCCCGACACTTCGCATAAGCTCAAAGGTCGTTGCGGCAGCCGAATCCAACTGCACGGCGCACTGCCACGCATCGGGAAGATCCATCATTCAGCCCTGTCGGTGGGGCTATTTGTCCAGACGACATGCCGTGATCCCGATGTTGGAGTAGAATGTGCTTTTCCACCTTCGCCGAATAGCAGATGTCGCGGCTTCTGGTGCGGAAGGCCGGCAAATCGTAGAAATTAAGAGTTTGCAATCGTATACCTCCCCTCTCATGACGTTTCGAGGTAGGAGTTCGGCAGCGGTAGCGGTGGATCTTTGGCCTCCTCGTCTGACATCTTCAAGGTGCTCGTGGAATTGTGCCTTCCTCTCGCATCAGGAAAAGCTTCTTAGAAACATGCATCTACTTCGACGGGGCATACGGTGAGTTTTTCGACGTCCATTGAGCGACAAGAAACTTTCCTCATCGCCGTGATTGGCAGGCGACGGTGGCTAACCTGTCCAACGGAAATTCGTTCCCTGTAAATTCAGTCAAAATCGCACCTTCATGCAAAAAGTATGCGCCGTATTGCTGCGAACATCAGCGGTACGATGAGAGGCAGATTCTCCAGAGGTCTCTTTTTAAGATGAGTCGTGAAGGTCGGTGTGAAATATCCGCCGTAATTTTGCTGAATATGGATGTCCCGTCAACGGGACGAACAAAATACAACTAATGCGCGTGGGGATAGTCTTTGGCGGGTCGGAGAGGAAGGAGGATGAAGTTGGACTCGTTGGTCGCTTCGATGTCCGAGAATCGACGTATGGCTGTCGCAGTTCCGAGGCCGAGCCAGCCTATGGCGATGCGCTCTCGCATGGGAAATGCGCTGCCAGAAATATCATATACGCATTGTTCGAATGACGCCGCGTGAAGTCTCGGCGCCAAGTTCCAATTTCCGTCAGTCGACCGATCCGGCGATACCCGAGCCACGCCCCATAATATGGACAGGCCCGGATAGTGTAGTGAGTCCTGTCCGCGTCGTTCGTTTAATCCAGCCCGAGCATGAGGCCAATATTCTGAACAGCGGCACCGGAGGCGCCTTTACCAAGGTTATCGAGCCGGGCAACGAGCAGCGCCTGGGAATGGTCCGGTGTTCCATAGACCCTTAGTTCGAGACGATCAGTATCGTTCAGGCCCTCGGCATCCGGCTTGTCGTTCGGGCTGGTCTGTATCACCGTCACCAAGGTGTTGCCGGCATAATGGGCTGCGAGAGCCGCTTCCAGTGCTGCCGCATCCGGACGCCCCGGCAGAGTATCGAGGTGAAGCGGAATGCTGACCAACATGCCCTGGCGGAAGTTTCCCACGGATGGGATGAAGATTGGCCTACGGGTCAAGCCGCCATAGGTTTGAAGCTCCGGCAGGTGCTTGTGTGCAAAGCCGAGGCCGTAGAGCTGAAACGCCGGTGCGTCGCCGGCCTCATAGGCTTCGATCATGCTCTTGCCGCCACCGCTGTAGCCGCTTACCGCATTGACGCTGATCGGCGTGTCCGACGGCAGCAATCCAGCGTCGACAAGGGGCCGTACCAACGCGATCGCCCCGGTGGGATAGCAGCCGGGATTGGCGACGCGCCGCGACTCGCGGATCACCTGTGATTGGCCGGCGTTCAACTCAGCGAAGCCGTAAGCCCAACCGGGGCTGACGCGGTGGGCGGTGCTCGCATCGAGAATGCGGGGACCGCCAGCCGGAAGAGCATCGGCCAAAGCCACCGTTTCCTTAGCAGCGTCGTCGGGCAGGCAGAGGACAACGAGATCTACGTCAGCCAACAGCGCCCGTTTGACCGCGATGTCTTTGCGGCTCTCATGAGGGATACTTTTCAGGGAGACGCGGCCCTCGCGCTCCAGGCGTTCGCGAATGCCGAGCCCGGTGGTGCCGGCCTCCCCATCGATGAACACCGTGGGCTTCGCCAATCCGCTTTCGCTCATTTGAAAGGTTCCGTTTGTCTCGCCGTGGGATAACCGCCCTGCGCGCTCGCGAGGTGAAGGCTCTGGCTTCTCAAGTCAATGTCGCGGTACCGGAGCCTTCGCGGTCGAAGCACCTGTATCGTCGTGCTTTCACACGGATTGATGACACGTCACACCCCGGGAACTGGCCCTTCCGGCGCATGTTGATCGCATGGAAACAAGCAAAGGCTTGAACGATGGCCGCCAGCGCAGAGAAGTCCGATCCTAAGCTGTGGGATAAAATCAAGTCCGAGGTCACCTCCTCGGATAAAGGAGGCAAACCCGGCCAATGGTCCGCCCGCAAAGCTCAAGCGGCGACGAAGGCCTATAAAGAGGCCGGAGGCGGTTACAAGGGACGGAAGTCCAAGGACAACAGCCTTACGCAATGGTCCAATGAGGAATGGGATACGAAATCCGGCGAGCCGAGCAGCGAGACGGGCGAACGGTATCTTCCAAAGAAAGCACGTTCCTCCTTGTCAAAGGAGGAGTACGACCGCTCGACCCGAAAGAAGCGTGCTGACACGAAAAACGGGAAGCAGTTTTCGAGTCAGCCGAAGGACGTAGCTGAGAAAGCGGCCTCCGCCCGGAAAGGTGGATCCAAGTCCCGCAAGGCCTCCGATGGGCCCACCAAGGCCCAACTGATGCAGAAGGCCCGATCGGAAAATATCCGCGGTCGCTCGAGTATGTCGAAGGCCGAGTTGCAGAAGGCGCTTCATGCCTCCTGACCGTGGGAGGATTGGCAGATCCCACGCTTCCTTGGCATCGTGGTTGAACGGAAGCGAGCCACGCCGAGTTCTGCCCTATATCACTGTTCTTCCAGGACCCGTTTCGATGATCGCCAGACCCGTCGTGCTCGCACCTTGTCTCGTCCTATTGCTGACGGGGACCGTACTTGCTCAGAGCATTCCGGCTCCGGCCGGCATCGGCACGGCCCCATCGCAGAGTGATGAAGCTGGCATACCCTCAGGGAGCGCCTCTGGCATGCCATCGACAAACTCCGTTTCTCCCGGGTCTCCGGTTGGAAAGCCTCCGGTCGGTGGTGCGGGTGCGGCATCGGGGCCGTCCTCCAGTGCGGGCGTCGGAACCGGCGTCGGTGGCCCCCCTGGGACCGGCGCCCTCCCGGGTACCGGTGGAACATCCGGCGGTCCTGGTGGAATCAACCGCTGATCCCGCCAATCCGGTTTTGATGTCACGTTCTCCGCAATCCCAACCTTTGAGAGGCCTTCACATGCCCATCCGCCTGACGTCGCTCGCGGCCGGCTTCGCGACCCTCGTGGTTCTCTTGACAGGGTTCAGCGAAGCCGAGGCGTTCTGCCTGCGCAAAGTTGCCAACCGGTCGACATTGACGCTCGTAGTGGGCCAAGGGGATGGCGGAGCAGTGACGGTTCGCCCCGGCACGTCGAGGACAATCAGGCTCGATGGGGCGGCTCCGGTAGACGTGACCGGCTATTGCGACGTCCCGCGCCGAGGCGCACCCTTCGGACAACCCGTTGTTCAGCGCAGCTTTCCCGTGACGGCGGTCATGGATCGCTGCTTCTACGAGGTCGGGAATGGGTTCTTCGAACGCGAACTCGGCCCGAGCTTCTTTCCGCGCGACGATACCGGAGCGTTTGCTCTGAACACTCCTCGTCAGGGGGATCTCGCTCTGGGTCCATCCGGCGAATTCTGCCCTGCAATCCGATAAGGCTCAGCCGAAACGGATATGAAAAAGGCCCGCATGCATTGCATGCGGGCCTTTTTCTCATTGTACCACGTCCGTAATTGTCAGATCGGGGCAACCTTCCGGTTGATGGCGAGCGCGCCCAAGGTCGCGACCGCACCCGACAGTAGGTAGACGCCCACCCAAGCAAGGCCGAATCGGCTCGACAGGCTCAGCGCCACCAGCGGCGCGAAGCCAGCTCCGATCAGCCAGGCGAGATCGGATGTGAGCGCCGCGCCGGTATAGCGATAGCGCGTGCCGAGATACTCGGTCACCGAGCCTGATGTCTGCCCGTAAGACAGGCCGAGCAGACCGAAGCCGACGAGCACGTAGATCGTCTGGCCGGTTTCGCTATCGCCGAACAGCAGCGGTGCGAGAATACTGGCGAGGCTGAACAAGCCGATCAGGCTGGCCGCGATGCCGACGAGCCGACGCCGGCCCACCTGATCCGCGACGATTCCCGAGATCACGATCGCGCCAGCGAAGACGATCGAGCCGACGAATTGTACGAGCAGGAACTCGCCGGCCGAGCGCTTCGTGAACAGGGTGATCCAGCTGATCGGGAAGATGCTGACGAGATGGAACAGTGCAAAACTCGCCAGCGGCACGAAGGCGCCGATAAGGACAGTTCGTCCCTGTGCGCGGATCATTTCCCAGACCGGGGTCGGGGCGAGTTCGCGCGTCTCGAGAAGCTGCGTGAACTCCTCGGTTGCCACGAGGCGAAGTCGCGCGAAAAGAGCGACGACGTTTACCGCGAATGCCACGTAGAACGGGTAACGCCAGCCCCAATCGAGGAAGTCGTCCATGGTCAGGTTGGCAAGAAAGAACGAGAACAGGGCACTTGCGAGCCCGAAGCCGATGGGCGCTCCGAGCTGCGGGATCATCGCATACCAGCCCTTGCGGTCACTGGGGGCTTTGATCGACAGAAGCGAAGCGAGGCCGTCCCACGCGCCGCCCAGCGCGAGCCCCTGCCCTATACGGAAAGCGGCGAGCAGCCAGACCGAGGCCATCCCGATGCTGTGATAGGTCGGCAGGAACGCGATCGACACCGTCGAGCCACCGAGCAGGAACAGGGCGATCGTCAGTTTCACGCCTCGCCCATGCCGTCGGTCGATCTCCATGAAGATCACCGAACCGATGGGCCGTGCCACGAAGGCGAGAGCGAAGAGGGCGAACGCGTAGAGCGTGCCTTCCAGGGGCGGGACGAACGGAAAGAAGACCTTCGGGAAAATCAGCACCGAGGCGATGCCGAAGACGAAGAAGTCGAAGAATTCCGATGTCCGGCCGATGAGGACACCGACGGCAATGTCGCCGGGGGCAACTTCGGGTTCGGATGCGCCGGCCCTGGCACCTGCACTCAGATGCGGCGGGGTCTGCAACGCGTAATCTTGGCTCATGGACGGCCATTCGCTGCTTGAAGGGTGGGAAGGACACGCCGCACTTGGCGCATCCCTGTGTTCCGATTATGAGGGCTTGTTGCACTGCGGCAAAGCGATGCAACGTCACGTTTCGCGGATCAGCCAGGCATATGTCCCGCGGGTGATGCTTCCCTTCTTACTGCCTTCGGCGATGGAAATCAGCTATGCTCTCAACGCCCGGCTGATTAAAGCCGCACGCACTTGCCAGGGCGCCTTTGCACTGCGCAGGAGAAGCCCGTATCGAACCGGCATCGCGGCAAGCGATCCAGTACGAGCCGCCGCTTTTCGTAAACCAAATGTTTCCTCCCGACGTTCCGCCCGCGGACGTCTCACTGCAGCCGGTCGGATGTCATCCAGATCCTTGCGCGCTCTCGCATTCCTGCCTCTCATGGCCCTTCTCTCGGGCTGCAACATGGTCGTCATGCAGCCAGCGGGCGACATCGCCACGCGGCAGCGTGACCTCATTGTCGCCTCGACGGGGCTGATGCTGCTGATCATCCTTCCGGTGATCGCCTTCACGCTCTTTTTCGCTTGGCGCTATCGCCAATCGAACACCGAGGCCGAGTACGACCCCGACTGGCACCACTCGACTCAGCTCGAAGTGCTGATCTGGTCGGCGCCTCTCGTGATCATCATCGCCCTCGGGGCGCTGACCTGGATCAGCACACATACGCTCGATCCCTACCGGCCCCTGAGCCGCATCGACGCTTCCCGTCCGCTCACTGCGGATGTGAAGCCGTTGACGGTCGAGGTCGTGGCACTCGATTGGAAGTGGCTGTTCTTCTATCCCGACCAGGGCATCGCCACGGTGAATGAACTGGCGGCGCCGGTGGATGTGCCAATCAATTTCAAGATCACCTCGGCTTCGATGATGAACTCTTTCTTCATTCCGGCGCTGGCGGGACAGATCTACGCCATGGCCGGAATGGAGACGAAGCTGCACGCCGTCATCAACAAGGCGGGCGTCTACGAAGGTTTCTCCGCCAATTATAGCGGCGAAGGCTTCTCGCGGATGAACTTCAAGTTCCACGGGCTTGACCAGGGCGGCTTCGACCAGTGGGTCGCCAAGGTGAAGGCCGAGGGCAAGGAGCTCAACCGCGACGCCTACATCGCCCTGGAGAAGCCGAGCGAGCGTGAGCCGGTGGGCTACTATTCCAGCGTCGCGCCGGGGCTCTATAGCGCCATTCTGAACATGTGCGTCGTCGAGGGTAAGATGTGCATGGGCGAGATGATGAGCATCGACTCCAAGGGCGGCGCCGGCAAAGAGAGCCACGCCAACCGGGAGCGGCTTCGTTACGACGACCGGCATGCCGTCCGCGGCGAGGAGGCCCAGGGGGCGACGTTCCCAGCCACCGAAAAGAAGACGCGCAGCCAGGAGGTCGACCCGGACAAGGGGCATGATCACCACCACGACCATTCCGGGTCCGAGACGAAGCAAAGTGACCCTGCCCCCGCGCAGCTGAACCGCTAGGCCGACGCGATGACGCGCGGCCTTCGGGACAGGCGCATCACAGCGGCGGCACCATTAAATTGAACCCATGAGAGACCAGTACCGAATCGATCGGTACGTCCCCTCGCCGACAACCGGGAACGAAGCGATCCCATGTTTGCCAATCTCGATCTTCAGAAGCTCGTCTTCGGGCGACTGACTCTCGAAGCCATTCCGTATCACGAGCCGATCCTGCTCGTGACGTTCATCGGCGTCGCCATTGGTGGCGTCGGACTGCTGGGCCTCATCACCTACATGCGCTGGTGGGGGCCGCTGTGGCGCGACTGGTTCACCTCCGTCGACCACAAGAAGATCGGCATCATGTATGTCGTTCTCGCGCTTGTGATGCTGCTACGCGGCTTCTCCGATGCGCTCCTCATGCGCTCGCAGCAGGCCATCGCCTTCGGCGCCAACGAGGGCTACCTGCCGCCGCATCATTATGACCAGATCTTCACTGCACACGGCGTGATCATGATCTTCTTCGTGGCGATGCCTCTGGTCACCGGGCTGATGAACTTCGTCGTGCCGCTGCAGATCGGTGCACGCGACGTGTCATTCCCGTTCCTCAACAATTTCAGCTTCTGGATGACCGTCAGCGGCGCCGCGACGATCATGGCGTCGTTGTTCGTCGGCGAGTTCGCCCGTACCGGATGGCTGGCCTACCCGCCTCTCTCCGGCCCTGCCGGAAGTCCCGGCGTCGGTGTCGATTATTACATCTGGGGGCTTCAGATCGCCGGCATCGGCACCCTGTTGTCCGGCATCAATCTGATCGCCACCATCGTGAAGATGCGCGCGCCTGGCATGACCATGATGAAGATGCCGATCTTCACCTGGACCGCGCTCTGCACGAACATCCTTATCGTCGCCGCTTTTCCGATCCTCACGGCCGTTCTCGCGCTGCTCTCCCTCGACCGCTACGTGGGCACGCACTTCTTCTCGAACGACCTCGGCGGCAACCCGATGATGTACGTGAACCTCATCTGGATCTGGGGTCATCCGGAGGTCTACATCCTCATCCTACCCGCTTTCGGAGTGTTCTCGGAGATCGTCTCGACCTTTTCCGGCAAGCGGCTCTTCGGCTACGCCTCCATGGTCTACGCCACCGTGGTCATCACGATCCTGTCCTACCTCGTCTGGCTGCACCACTTCTTCACGATGGGCTCGGGTGCCTCCGTGAACTCGTTCTTCGGCATCACGACGATGATCATCTCGATCCCGACGGGGGCGAAGCTCTTCAACTGGCTCTTCACCATGTACAAGGGCCGCATCCGTTTCGAGGAGCCGATGCTCTGGGCCATCGGCTTCATGGTGACCTTCACCATCGGTGGCATGACCGGCGTTCTCCTCGCCGTGCCCCCGGCCGACTTCGTTCTCCACAACAGCCTGTTCCTCATCGCCCACTTCCACAACGTCATCATCGGCGGCGTGCTGTTCGGTATGCTGGCCGGCATCACTTACTGGTTCCCCAAGGCCTTCGGCTTCAAGCTCGATCCGTTCTGGGGGAAGATGTCGTTCTGGTTCTGGCTCACGGGCTTCTACTTCGCCTTCATGCCGCTCTACGTCCTCGGCCTGATGGGCGTGACGCGCCGCGTGCAGCATTTCGACGATCCGTCGCTGCAGATCTGGTTCATCATCGCGGCCTTCGGCGCCGGGTTGATCGCGCTCGGCATCCTCTCCTTCATCATTCAGCTCGTCGTGAGCTTCATGCGGCGTGAACAGCTGCGTGACGTGACCGGCGATCCGTGGGGCGGCCGTACCCTCGAATGGTCGACCTCCTCGCCGCCGCCGGATTACAACTTCGCCTTCACGCCCGTGATTCACGATCACGATGCGTGGTCGGACATGAAACGCCGTGGCTATGCCCGACCGCTCCAGGGTTTCCGCCCGATCCACATGCCGAAGAACACCGGCACGGGCATGATCCTCGGCATCCTCAGCATCGGCTTCTCGTTCGGCATGATCTGGTACATCTGGTGGCTTGCCGCACTGACGTTCATCGCCATGGCCGTCGTCGCCATCGGGCATACGTTCAACTACAACCGCGACTTCCACATCCCGGCCGACACCGTGATCGGTACCGAGGCTGAACGGACCCGGTTGCTCGAAGGTCGGGTCTGAGAACCATGGCGTCGCACGCTCCCACCCTCGCCAAGGAAGGCGAGGCACCCTCCTTCTACATGGAGGAGGATCACCATCCCGAAGGCGGCACCATGCTGGGCTTCTGGATCTATCTGATGAGCGATTGTCTCATCTTCGCGGCCCTGTTCGCCACATACGCCGTTCTCGGTCGAAACTATGCGGCAGGTCCTTCTCCCAAGGACCTGTTCGACCTGCCGCTGGTGGCGTTGAACACGTCGATGCTGCTGTTCTCGTCCATCACCTATGGCTTCGCCATGCTGGAGATGGCCAAGGGCGAGCAGCGGCGGATGCAGCTCTGGCTCGGCGTGACCGGCCTGTTCGGCCTCGCCTTCATCGGCCTGGAGCTCTACGAGTTCGCACACCTCATCCATGAAGGCGCCGGGCCGCAGCGCAGCGCCTTCCTGTCGTCGTTCTTCACCTTGGTGGGCACCCACGGCCTGCACGTGACGCTCGGCTTGGTCTGGCTCGTCGTGCTGATGGTCCAGACCGAACAGAAGGGCCTTATCCCGGAGAACCAGCGCCGGCTGCAGTGCCTTTCGATGTTCTGGCACTTTCTCGACGTGATCTGGATCGGCGTCTTCACCTTCGTCTACCTCATGGGAGTGCTGCAATGAGCGCCGCCAGCCAGTCCGCCCATGCGGCGGACCACGAAGAGGACGTGAAGGGCCACGGCGACCATAGCGGTCACGGCTCGTTCAAAGGGTATGTTACCGGCTTCGTGCTGTCGGTGATCCTGACCGCGATCCCGTTCTGGCTGGTCATGGGGGATGTGCTCGGAAACCCGCGTCTCACCGGCCTCGTCATCATGGGCTTCGGTGTGGTGCAGATCGTTGTCCACATGGTCTACTTCCTCCACATGAACACCAAGTCCGAGGGCGGGTGGACGATCCTGGCGCTGATCTTCACCCTGACGCTCGTGGTGATCACGCTCACAGGCTCCGTCTGGGTGATGTATCATCTGAACACCAACATGATGCCGATGACGCCGACCAGCTTGCATCAGCACCACTAGCGCACCGTCGCAATTACTGGACGCCGGTTTTCGGGAAGAACGATGCGAGACCAGTACCCTACGGCCACGTCTCGGATCACGTATCCGAGGCGTGGCCGTAATTTTATCGTCTCGGCATTCTGATGAGAACGGATAGACCCCTCCGGCCCTTGGGCACTGGCCTCGCTGTGGTCGGTGTTCTAACTCTCCTGACAGTAGCGGCCTTCCTTGCGCTGGGCACTTGGCAGGTCCAGCGCCGCGCGTGGAAGCACGACCTGATCGCCCGCGTCGATGCGCGGATCCATGCCGCTCCGGTCCTCACACCTCGGCAGCCGGATTGGCCCTCGATCGATGCCGGCACCGACGCTTACCGCCGGGTCTACGCCACCGGGACCTTCGCGAACGATCGGGAAACCCTCGTCCAGGCCGTGACGGAACTCGGCGGCGGATATTGGGTAATGACGCCGCTGGTGGGCGCGGACGGAACGACCATCCTCGTCAACCGCGGCTTCGTCCCGGCGGATAAGCGCGATCCCGCATCGCGTGAACTTTGCCGGACCATAGGCGAAACCCGAGTCTCCGGCCTGTTGCGCATCTCTGAGCCCGGCGGCGGCTTTCTGCGCCACAACGATCCTGCGGCCGATCGTTGGTACTCGCGCGATGTCGCAGCCATCGCTGCTTCGCGAGGCCTCGGAGCCACCGCGCCCTACTTCATCGATGCCGAGGCCGGGCCTGATCCCGGCATCTACCCTATTGGTGGGCTCACCGTGGTGGCCTTCAGCGACAACCACCTCGTCTACGCCCTGACATGGTACGCGCTCGCCATCATGGCCGCGGCTGGTGGCGCCTACGTCATCCGCGACGGTATGCGCCGGCGCGGCGCCTGAGACTCTTAGCTCTCCTCCGGAACCCAGCCGATGGACTGCCGGAGGAATCCCATCCCAAGGGCGAGGAAAGCGGCCGTCTCGGAATTGTCCTTGCCGTAGCCGTGGCCGCCGGCCGCCGGCTCGAAGAAGGCCGGGTCGTAGCCGAGATAGCGTAGCTTCTCCGCCATCTTGCGGGCATGCCCCGGATGGACGCGGTCGTCGCGTCGCGTCGTGGCGATGAGGATCGGCGGATAGGGCTTGCCCGCTTCCGCTGTGTGATAGGCCGAGATGGCGCCGAGGAAACTCCAATCCGCCTCCACATCGGGATCGCCGTATTCGGCGATCCAACTCGCGCCCGCCAGGAGTTTCGAATAGCGCCGCATGTCGATGAGCGGGATCGTGCAGAACAGGGCGCCGAAGCGCTCGGGGTAGCGGGTCAGCATGTTGGCGATGAGGAGGCCGCCATTAGAGCCGCCCTGCGCGGCGATGCGCTGGGGCTTCGTGACGCCGCGCGCCACCAGATCGGCGGCCACCGCCGCGAAATCGTCATGCGCCAGCGCCTTGCCCTCGCGCCGGCCGGCCTGATGCCAGCGGGTGCCGAACTCGCCACCGCCACGGATGTTGGCGACGACGCCGACGCCGCCCTTCTCCAGCCAGAGTTTGCCGAGAACCGCCTGATAGGTGGGAAGCAGCGAGATCTGGAATCCGCCATAGGCTGACAGATGCACCGGCGCGTCACCGCTGGCCCCAGTCGGCCCGACCTGGACGTAGGGGATGCGCTCGCCGTCCACCGAGATGGCCTCGTGGCGGGTGACCGTCAGGCCTTGGGTATCAAAGGCCGATGGCGTCGTGCGCAGGATGGTGGGAGCCGAGAGATCGCCGGGGATCGACAGCAGCGTCGGCGGCGTCAGCGGATCCTGAACCATCGCGAGGAGCGACCCGTCCGACTCGCTCTGCTCGGAATCGAAGGGCCAGACGGATACGCTGCCGATCTCCGGCAGGCCCGGAAGGCTGAGTCGGTTCCAGCCGCCCTCCCCCGGTTCGAACACGCTGTAGGACGGGCGCAGGTCGTCAAGGGCGTCGACGATGAGGCGCGGCCCGGCCCAGGAGACGTTCTGCAGCGCCCGGCGGTCGGAGGGCGTCCACAACACGGTGAAGCCGCGATCCCCATCGAGGAAGGCCGGAAGGCCGATGGCGAGGACCGTATCGGGCACGTGGAGCGCGCCGCCGATGCTCCATTCAGAGCGGGTCCGGATGACGAGATGGTCGCCGTGGAGAGAGATTTCGGCGTCGGTGGGGGCGTCGATGCGGTGGGTCGGGCCAGTTCGGTCGCCGATATGCAGGATGCCATCGAAGAAGCCGGTGCGCTCCATGAACACCACGCGCTCGGAGGGCGCGGCGTGGTCGACCTCGCCCCACAGGCCCATATTCTCGGGCGCGGTCTCGAACAGGATGGTGGCCGCGAGCGGGTCCTGGCCGCGCGTCCAGAGCCGAACCGTGCGGGAATAGCCGGAGCGGGTGGCCATGCCCTCGCCGAGGGCGCTCGACAGGATCAGCGTGTCGCGGTCGAGCCAATCGGCCCCGCCCTTCGCCTCGGGAAGGGTGAAACCGTCGGCGACGAAGCTGAGCGTCGGCAGGTCGAACTCGCGCAGAATGGTGGCGTCGCCCCCTCCCCGGCTCAGCTTCAGCAGGGCGCGGTCATGGGTGCCGGGGATGAGCGTCGCGCCGCCCCAAACCCAGTCCACGCCTTCGGTTTTCGCCAGGGCGTCGATGTCGAGGAGGGTTTCCCAAGCGGGGGTACCGGCGCGGTAGGAGGCTTCGTCGGTGCGCCGCCACAGACCGAGGGGATGCTCGGCATCGCGCCAGATATTGTAGAGGAGATGGCCGCGCCGTGACACGAGAGGGATCTTGTCAGGCCGGTCGAGAATGGCCTTCACCGCCTCGCGGTCGCGCTCCATGACAGGGTCGGTGAAGCGGGCCAGCGTCTCGGCGTTGCGCGCCTCGACCCAGGCGACGGCCTCCGCACCCTCCACCTCTTCGAGCCAGAGATGGGGGTCGTCATCGGGGTCGGCGCGGGTGGGACGGGGGTCGAAGGAGGGTTTCGTCGGCTGGATCATGTCCCGAAACTAGGGCGATTCCACCGGAATGGCGACGGCTTCCGAGCGGAATCGGACCCCCCTTTCGACCGGTACGCACGGGTCTTCGCGCGAATCTCTAACCCTCGAGCGTTCCCCAGCTCGGCTTCCATGCGCTTTGCGGATCGATGACCACGATTTCCATGCCGCCCTCGTTGGCCACATGCACGGCGATGCCGAAGGCCTGGGCGATGGGAAGCACGCCGGTGGTGCTGAACTGGCGTCCGTCGGCGAGCTTCACTTCGCCCTTCACCTCGCCGCCGGCCTTCGACAGGCAGAGCGTGACCGCGGTGACGACGGGGGCGTGAACGCGCCGGAAGACGTTGGGCATCGAGTGACCTTCGGACTGTGTCGCGACAAACGAAAAGGGCGGCACGAGGCCGCCCTTTCCAAAACCTGAGAGAACCGAAACGCTCAGCGCTTCGAGAACTGGAAGCTGCGGCGAGCCTTCTTGCGGCCGTACTTCTTGCGCTCGACCACGCGGCTGTCGCGGGTCAGGAAGCCTTCGCGCTTCAGGGGCGCGCGCAGCTCGGGCTCGTAATAGGTGAGCGCCTTGGACAGGCCGTGACGGACGGCGCCGGCCTGGCCGGAGAGACCGCCGCCATGCACCGTGACCGTGATGTCGTACTGGTCGACGCGGTTGGCGATGGTGAGCGGCTGGCGCAGGATCATGCGCAGCACGGGGCGGGCGAAGTAGGTCTCGACCGTGCGGCCGTTGACCACGACGGTACCGTTGCCGGGCTTGATCCAGACGCGGGCGACCGCGTCCTTGCGCTTGCCGGTGGCATAGGCGCGGCCCTGGGCGTCGAGCTTCTGAACGTGGACGGGGGCCGCGTTCTCGGGATCTTCGACGTTGGCGCGGTTCAGGTCGGAGAGGGACTGGAGGGTCGCCATGATCAAGCGCTCACGTTCTTGCGGTTGAGGCTGCCGACGTCGAGCGCCTGCGGCTGCTGGGCGGTGTGGGGATGCTCGGTGCCCTTGTAGACCCGGAGGTTGCCCATGATCTGGCGGAACAGCGGTCCACGGGGGAGCATACGCTCCACGGCCTTCTCGACCACGCGCTCGGGGAACCGGCCGTCGAGGATGAACTTCGCGGTCCGCTCCTTGATGCCGCCCGGGTAGCCGGTGTGGTGGTAGTACACCTTCTGCTCGCGCTTGCGGCCGGTGAACTTCACCTTCTCGGCGTTGATGACGATGACGTTGTCGCCGCAATCGACGTGGGGCGTGTAGGAAGGCTTGTGCTTTCCACGCAGGCGCATCGCGATGATGGTGGCGAGCCGGCCGACGACCAGACCCTCCGCATCGACGATGATCCACTTCTTGTCGACGTCGGCGGGCTTCAGAGAAAAGGTCTTCATCCCGTGGCGTTCCGTATGATGTCTTGCAAAACGATGCGCCGCCACGTGAGACACGCAGCGGCGTTGGAGGCTGCAATACGGGGCGACGGGTGAGTCGTCAAGGCATTTCGGATGAGGGGAATCGGCAAAAACCTCAAGGAAACGAGGTATTTCCGGGTTGAGGTATCAGGATACCGCATCCTTCCCACTCCCCTCCCACCCTCGATTGCATCCTGAGGCGCCCGCGCCAGCGGGCCTCGAAGGAGGGCTCCAGCCATCATGCGCTGGCTTGAGCCCTCCTTCGAGGCCTCCGCTTCGCTGCGGCGCCTTAGGATGAGGTGGGTGGGAATGGCCGGGCGCTTCGGCGGGATCGAGACTGGGCACGTCGCCATCGGTGAGCGAGACCGGCTGAAGCGTGAGGAAGCGCGGTTGTCCGGGCCTGGACTATCCAGCACCGGCTCCCCCTCTCCCCTCTGCGGGAGAGGGTGGCCCACGAAGTGGGTCGGGTGAGGGGAGCGCCCTATCCAGAGAGGCTGCCCCCTCTCCCGCCTGCTCCGCAGGCACCCTCCCCCGCAGAGGGGGGAGGGTGAGGTGGCGGCTCGCCTCTTGGGCGGGATCGAGGATGCTAAGCGGTGTCAGATAAGCGAAATCGGCTGAAGCGTGAGGAAGCGCGGTTGTCCGGGGCTGGAGATATCCGGCACCGGCTTCCCCTCTCCCCGCACGCGGGGAGAGGATCACAGGCACCTTGTCGTGCCTGTGATGAGCGGAGCGAGGATGAGGGGGCGTCGCCGGAAGAGGCTCCCCCGGAACCGCCCCCTCACCGTCGGCTGCCGCCTCGACGCGCCGACGACGGGGTCGTCGCGTCCCTCTCCCCGCGAGCGGGGAGAGGGGATGCTCACGCCGGACCCGCAGAGGGCGAAGGGTGCTGGCTCACCGCTCCGGCGGGATCGAGTACGTCCCCGTGGCGTGGCAGACGAGGTCGTCCGAGCCGGTGGCGAAGAGGCGCGCCTCCCCCACCGCGAGGCGCTTGCCGAGCTTGAGGAGGGTGGCCTCGGCGACGAGCCCGGTGGGGCCGGGTTTGCGCAGGAAGTTGAAGGAGAGGTTCGTCGTCACGGCCAGACCCACCGGGCCGATATTGGCGAGGATCGCCGCGTAGAGGGCGTAATCGGCCAGCGCCATCATGGCCGGGCCGGAGAGGGTGCCGCCGGGACGCAGGAAGCGTTCGTGATAGTCGAGCCGCATCCGCGCGGAGAGCGGACCCACCGATTCGAGGTGGAAGGCCGGCCCGTCATGGTTCATCTGCGGGAAGTCCCGCTCCAGAAAGGCGATGGTCTCGGAAAGGCTCATGGCAGTCGTCATGACGTGCCTTGCAGCATGCGCCGCGATGGCGGACAAGTCTCGGGCTTCGTTTTCAAGAGTTCCGATGACCCAGCCCGACGCTGCCCACCCCGACACCTCGCGCCATGACCGCTATCCCGATGCGCTGATCCGCCGGCTCCTCACGGAGACGAAGTCGATCGCCCTCGTGGGCGCGTCCGCGAACCCGGCCCGGCCGAGCTGGATCGTGCTGAAATACCTGCTGTCGCGCGGCTACGACGTGATCCCGGTCAATCCCGGCCTCGCCGGGCAGATGCTGCTGGGCAAGCCCGTCGTCGCGCGCCTCGCCGACCTCCCCGGCCCGGTCGACATGGTCGAAATTTTTCGGAACTCCGACGCGGCCGCCGGCCTCGTGGACGAGGCCCTCGCCTTGCCGGTGCTGCCGAAGATCGTCTGGATGCAGCTCGGCGTTCGCGACGATGACGCCGCCGCCCGCGCCGAGGGAGCGGGCGTCACCGTGGTGATGAACCGCTGCCCCAAGATCGAGTACGGGCGGATCTCGGGTGAGATCGGTTGGACCGGGGTGAATTCCCGGATCTTGAGTTCGAAGCGGCCGGTTTTGGGGGGTAAGGGGGTGCAGCGGCTGACGATTGAGCGGGGGTAAAACGGATCTATATGTATTTGATGAACTACGACATAATCTACGTAATTCCAGGTATATATGGCTGATTGACCTGTTTTGCCGCTGTGCTGCTGCCTTTGTCTAGTTCTGCTAATTCCCTTAGAATATCGTCAGACCAATAATTCACTGCTGCTGAATTTGACTGCTCAAATTTTTCGTCAATTATCGGTCTAATATCTTCGTATTGCGAAAAATATTTTGCAAAAAAGTATAGGAGTGCCCCTCGATTCATTGGGAAGCAAACCCGATAAATTTGTCGTACAACCATCTTAGTTATTTCGGTCTGAGATCTGCCGACAGGTCTATTTGTAACTAGTAAAAATAACATTATCTTGATAGAATCCAGTGCAAACTTTCCGCGATCCAATCCGTACTCTTGAAGTATCTGCGTTCCTGTCTCGGGGTCATCCAGGATAATCTTAAGTAGAAGTGTAACCCTTTCCTCCTGCCTGCCTTTGCTTTTCACTTTGCGGACTTCCAAGCTTATATTTTCTTCATACTTACGGCCTTCGTCTTCATTTGCATTTTCTGACGAAGTTTCAGGCCTTATGATTTCATCAAATTCGGTTTGAATAAGCCTTTCGATTTCATGCAGGCTAATATTGGAATAATCCTCAGGTGAAATATGACTGACGTCTATATGAATACGATTATTCTCTCCAATAATGACGGTTATATTTGACCGGGCAAGCAGAATTCGCTTTGCGGACTCGACTGACGGCGCTGCTCGCAAGAGTATTTTCCATAACTCGGTTTTGAGTACCGAGCCTTCAATGAAGACTTTTGCCGCCAGAGTATCGCCAGAATCATAAACTGTATTACGAAAGTTTTTTCTGCTTGATCGTTGTTCAATTTGTGTGCCAACAAGGCCATAAATCTGCAAATTTATCGACGTTTCTAGACTATTTTCATCGATGAATTTGGTCAGCCCGCTTCGAATTGTGCGTATATCGCCAGCAAGTAAAGATCCCTCTTTATCTACAAAAATATGAATTGGTTCATCGCCGATGCCTAATATAATTCTACTATTTATATCTGAAATAGGCTTATTGTGAGATATAGGCCGAAACTCCGATATGTGCCCGCTAATTTCGTCGACATATTGAATAAAAACTTTTGAATTATCCTTGGATGTCGAGAAGATCGGCAATGCAAACCCAAAATCTTTAGGACCATATGGAATAAAACCAACTAGTTGGTATACAATAGTAGCTCTACTCATCAAAGACTCCTGATGATTTATAATAATCACGTATCACACCCTCTAACAAGGAATGGTAGTGATCAGGGTGCTTGCCGGGAATAAATTCATACGGGAGAATAGTTACTCCCAAGCCATGAGACTCGAGCAGCCAAGGAGCCTGCTTCGTCTCATTCCAAAAAGTGTGCGGGACAGCTATCGCAAGCAATTTCCCCTCCAGTTTGACAGCGTTTTTTATTACTATCTCAATACTGCAGACTCTATCGTCCGGCTCATTGCGGCCTTTTGAGTTGATTAAATCAAGATATGCTTTGGTATGAAATTGCCAAGCTTCTCCCTCTTCGTCAGATTTTAATGCTTTAGAGGTGTCTGCATTAAAGTAGTTTAACTTACTTTTAAATACTGCACTAATTATCTTGTTTGGCCTAGTGACATCTTTTTGCAGTGAGAAATCATCGATATTCATTTCGTCGACTAAGATATGGCTGAACATACGTTTGCCGAACGCGCCTGTATCGAACGCATGAAATTTTTCTGCGTCCTGTATCAGCTCTGGTTTGAATATAAGACATGTCGGACAAGCAACTTCCGCTTTAATTACTCCGTCACCAGAAATGCGATATCCTGGTCTACCATAGGAAAAGAAATTTAGATAATCTTTGAGATTATCGCAATAATCGCCTTGTATTTCTCCATCATCCATTATGTCAGCTAAATTTATTCCTTTCGTGACATGCGTAAGAGGCATTAATGACCAGTCAGGTGAGGTGATCCCGTCTACCCATTTTCTGAAAGAGGTTCGGTCCTTAATTTTTTTAGCCATAACTGTCTCCTACTGATTTAGTAAAAATAAATAATGGCAGAGAGAGTGCAATATTAGTCTAGTTATCCAAGTGCTAAATTGATCATTTTTAACTCAAAGTTTGTGCTCGCCCGTCTCCTCCATCAACGCCACAGCCACAAAGCTAACCCCAGCCGCCACAGCCAGATACAACCCGACCCAACCGATCCCGCCCCAGTCACTCAGCCGCTGCGCCAGATACGGCGCGGCGGAGGCGCCCAGGATGCCGGCGAGGTTGTAGGTCACCGAGGCGCCGGTGTAGCGGACGCGGGTGGGGAAGAGTTCGGGCAGCAGGGCGCCCATGGGGCCGAACAGCCAGCCCATGGCGAAGAGGCCCAGACACAGGAAGCCGAGCACCAGGCCGCCCTGCCCGCTTCCCAGCATCGGGCCGAGGAGCAGGCCCAGCGAGGCGGTGAAGGCGAGGCCGGTGAGGAGGACGGGGCGGCGGCCGTAGCGGTCGGCGGCCCAGCCGGAGAGCGGGATGCCGAGGGCCATGAACAGCACGGCGACGCATTCGAACAGCAGGAAGGTCGGCCGGTCGAAGCCGAGTTTCGAGACGCCGTAGCTCAGGGCAAAGACGGTGGAGAGATAGAACACCGCGTAGCAGGCCACCATGGCGAAGGTGCCGAGCAGCGTCGCCTTGATGTATTTCGTGAAGATGGTGGCGAGCGGCACGCGCTCGGGCGGGGCCTTCTCCATGGCGGCCTTGAAGACCGGGGTCTCGGTGAGTTTCAGGCGGACATAGAGCCCGACGCCGACGAGCACGGCGGAGGCGAGGAACGGGATGCGCCAGCCCCAGGCCTGGAAATCGGCCGGGCTCAGGGCGAGAGCCAGCCCGAGGAAGCCCAGATTGGCGGTGATGAAGCCCACCGGCGCGCCGAGCTGCGGGAAGATGCCGTAGAGGGCGCGTCGCCCCGGCGGGGCGTTCTCCACCGCCAGCAGGGCCGCGCCGCCCCATTCGCCGCCAAAGCCGATGCCCTGGCCGAAGCGCAGCACGCATAGGGCAAAAGGCGCCCACCATCCGGCGGTGGCATAGGTCGGAAGGCAGCCGATGAGCACGGTGGAGAGGCCCATGATCATCAGCGAGGCCACCAGCGTCGCCTTGCGCCCGACCCTGTCGCCGAAATGCCCGAAGAACGCCGCCCCCAGCGGCCGCGCGATGAAGGCGATGGAGAAGGTGGCGAAGGCCGCCAGCGTCTGCACCGAGGGATCGTCGGCCGAGAAGAAGATCGGCCCGATCACCAGGGCGGCGGCCGTGGCGTAGACGTAGAAATCGTAGAACTCGATCGCCGTGCCGACGAAGCTGGCGATGAGGATCCGCGCGGCGGGAACGGGAGGGGGCGGAGCGGGCTGGAGCATGTGCGGCGCTATAACCGCAGGCGGGGGCGAGTGCCATGCGAATTCGTGCAGGATCGTTCCTGCGGTTCTCCTTCTCCCCTCTGCGGGAGAAGGTGGCCCGCGTCAGCGGGTCGGATGAGGGGATCGCCCTATCCGGACGCGTTGCCCCCTCTCCCGGTCGCTCCGCGACCACCCTCCCCCGCAGAGGGGGGAGGGACGCTCGCACGAGGCTCCCGCTCCTCGCGACAGCACTCACCCTTTATGTCTTCAGCGGGTCGTGGCCCCAGTTCATCAGCGAGAGACGCCAGGGCGAGTCCTCCACCGCGTCCTTGTCCTCCGGGCCACCCTGTTTGAGGTGGCGGTTCACGTAGCCGGTGACCTTGCGCATATGGGCGTAATCGTCGTCGGTGAGATCGGCCTTCTTGGCCTTCAGGATCGCGACGATGCGGCGGCCGGAGGCGTGGCCGGTGGATTCGGACGCGCCGTCCTTCTTCTGCCCGACCGAGCGGCTCTGCTCGCTGTCGAGGAATGTCTCCAGGGCGGTGGGCGTCATGTTCACCGCCTCCTTGAACGCGCGCCAGGTCTCGTCGTGGTCGTTCTTGCTCACCATCCGCCTCCGTCGCATCGGGAATGATTCAAGCGGGAGGCGCGGGGCGGGTTCCTCGGGGTCGGAGGGGCGAATGGTCACGAGGTGTCGGCGCCCGCGCCGTCATCCTGGGGCGCCGTAGGCGAGCCCAGGATCCAGACGCGGTGACGGCCTTCGCTGGATAAGGGTTCGCGGTTCTGGATCCCGGGCTCTGCTGCGCAGCCCCGGGATGACGGGAGTGATCTTCCCCCCCTCGCGACATCACCCACCCTTGACCCGCGCGCATCGTCCGCCATAAAGAACTTCTGTTCGTTTAAGCGGAACGGGGGCGTGGCTCCTCTTCCGTCTGGCCCGGCACAGGCGCTAGAACGACGTCCAGTGCGTGCCCGCCGGCCCCCGGAGTAAGTGATGACCGACCGTATCCCAGGCTTCAACACGCTGGCGATCCATGCCGGCGCCGCTCCCGATGCCACCACGGGTGCGCGGGCCACGCCGATCTACCAGACCACGTCCTTCGTGTTCGACGACGTGGACCACGCCGCCTCGCTGTTCGGGCTGCAGGCCTTCGGCAACATCTATTCGCGCATCACCAACCCCACCAACGCGGTGCTGGAAGAGCGCATCGCGGCGCTGGAGGGCGGCACCGCCGCCGTGGCGGTGGCCTCGGGCCACGCGGCCGAGTTCCTCACCATGCACGCGCTGATGCAGCCGGGCGACGAGTTCATCGCGGCCAACAAGCTCTATGGCGGCTCGATCAACCAGTTCAACCATTCCTACAAGAGCTTCGGCTGGAACGTGGTCTGGGCCGATACGGACGACCCGGATTCGTTCGAGCGGGCCATCACGCCGCGCACCAAGGCGATCTTCTGTGAATCCATCGCCAATCCGGGCGGGGTCATCACCGATATCGCCGCCCTCTCGGTGATCGCCCGGCGCCACAAGATCCCGCTCATCGTCGACAACACCATGGCGACGCCGTACCTGATCCGCCCCTTCGAGCACGGGGCCGACATCGTCGTGCATTCGGCCACCAAGTTCCTCGGCGGCCACGGCAATTCCATCGGCGGCCTCGTGGTCGATGGCGGCACCTTCGCCTGGGCCGGCGACGACCGCTACCCGATGCTGTCGCAGCCGCGCCCCGAATATTCCGGCATGGTGCTCTCCGAGACATTCGGCAATTTCGGCTTCGCCATCGCCATCCGGGTGCTGGGCCTGCGCGATCTCGGCCCGGCGCTCTCGCCGTTCAACGCCTTCCTCATCCTCAACGGCATCGAGACCCTGCCCCTGCGGATGCAGCGCCATTGCGACAACGCGCTCGAGATCGCGACCCATCTCAACGCCCATCCGGCGGTGGAATGGGTGAGCTATCCGGGGCTGGAGACCGACAAGTATCACCAGCTCGCCCGGCGCTACACGCCGCTCGGCTCCGGCTCGGTCTTCACCATCGGCCTCAAGGGCGGCTACGAAGCGGGCGTGAAGCTGGTGGCCAATCTCCAGCTGTTCTCCCATGTGGCGAATATCGGCGACACCCGCTCGCTGGTGATCCACCCGGCCTCCACCACCCACCGCCAGCTCACCGACGCACAGAAATCCGCGGCCGGCGCCGGGCCCGAAGTGGTGCGGCTCTCCATCGGCATCGAGGACCCGGCGGATCTGATCGAAGATCTCGACGCGGCGTTAAGCGCTTGATTTTGCTGGCAGGCCTGGGCGCGATCCCGGCCCGACGCCCCCGGGTTGACCCTCGGCGGCGTCGGGACTACCCCGCGAACCATTCCCCCATCGAGATCGTTCGCATTGCATGACGCATGATCCTTTCGAGACTTCCGGCGAGCCCCCGGTCATCCTTCTCGTCGAAGACGACGGCCTTCTCCTGATGGAGGCGGCCGATACCCTGGTCGATGCGGGGTTCCGTGTCCTCGAAGCGCCGCAGGCCGACAAGGCGCTCACCATCCTCGAACGCAACGAGGAGATCGACCTGCTGATGACCGACGTGGACATGCCGCAGGGCTCCATGGACGGGTTCGCGCTGGCCCGCCTCGTCGCCCATCGCTGGCCGACCATCCCGGTCCTCGTCGTGTCCGGCATGGGCACGCCCGGCCCGCACGACATGCCCGAGGGCGCGCGCTTCATCCCGAAGCCCTACGCGCCCAACACCCTGGTCCGGACATTGCGGGCCTTCGCCAGGCGCGCTGCCTGACCCCGCCACCTCTTTCGAAGATCGCGACGCCCATCATGGCCACCGAGACCCGCCCGCTCCGCTTTGCCACCCAGGCCGTCCATGCCGGCGCGGCACCCGACCCCGCTACGGGCGCGCGCGTCCAGCCGATCTACTTCACCAACGGATTCGTGTTCGAATCCACCGAGCAGGCCGCCGACATCTTCGCCATGCGGCGCACCGGCTTCTCCTATTCGCGCGGCTCGAACCCCACCGTGGCCGCCCTGGAGCGCCGGGTCGCCGCCCTGGAAGGCGCCAAGGCCGCCGTGGCCGTCTCGTCGGGCCAGTCCGCCCTGCTTCTCGTGCTGATGACGTTGATGAAGAGCGGCGACGCCTATGTGGCCTCGCCGCGCCTGTTCGGCGGCTCGCTCGGGCTGATGAACCGGCTCGACGCCCGCTACGACCTCAAGCCGCTCTTCGCCAAGGGCCTGACGCCCGCCGATTTCGAGGCCGCGATCACGCCGGAGACGAAGGCCATCGTCTGCGAGTCGATCGTCAATCCCTGCGCCACGGTGATGGACATCGCCGGCATCGCCGAAGTGGCCAAGCGGCACAACCTGCCGCTGGTGGTGGACAACACCCTCGCCTCCCCGGCCCTGATCCGGCCTATCGAGCACGGGGCCGACATCGTGTTCCACTCGACCTCGAAGTTCCTCGGCGGGTCCGGCCAGACCATCGGCGGCATCATCTGCGACGCGGGCACGTTCGACTGGCCGGCGGCGGAGGGGCGCTACAACCTCATCACCGAGCCCTGGGCCGATTACGATGGCCTCGTCGTCTCGGACCGCTTCCCCGATTTCAGCTTCGCGGTCGCCTGTCGACTCTTCGGCCTGCGCGATCTCGGCCCCGGCCTGTCGCCGATGAACGCCTTCCTGACGCTCACCGGCATCGAGACCCTGCCGCTGCGGATGAAGCGGCATTGCGAGAATGCGAAGGCCGTCGCCGCCTTCCTCAAGGACCACCCGGCGGTGGCATGGGTGAGCTATCCGGCGCTGCCCGGCCAGACGGGCGAGGAGTTGGCCGCCCGCTACGTGCCGGAAGGGCCGGGCTCGATCTTCACCTTCGCGCTGAAGGGCGGGCAGCCGGCGGCGGTGAAGTTCATCATGAGCCTGGAGCTCGTCTCGCATCTCGTGAATATCGGCGAGATCAAATCCCTGGCGATCCACCCGGCCACCACGACGCACCGCCAGCTGAGCGATGCCGACAAGGCGGCGGCCCTGGTCGGCCCCGAGACCGTCCGTCTCTCCATCGGTCTCGAAAATGCCGAGGATCTGATCGCCGATATCGCCCAGGCGCTGGATCAGGTCGATTCCTGATCAGGCGAATTTGAGCTCGGTGGTGGCTCCGCTCTTCGGCTGCGCGACAGCGCCGCCGTGGTGCTTAAGGAACCACGGCACCCGGCTCTGCGGCATGGGCTTGCTGTAGAGATAGCCCTGCGCATAGGCGCAGCCCTGTTCGCGCAGGAAGGTCGCCTGCGCCTCGGTCTCCACGCCCTCGGCGGTGACGTTGAGGCCGAGGCTCTGGCCCAGTTGAACCACCGCCGTGACGATGGCGGCGTCGTTCGGGTCCCGCTCCAGATCGCGCACGAAGCTGCGGTCGATCTTGATCTCGTCCACCGGATATTGCTTGAGGTGGGTCAGCGACGCGTAGCCGGTCCCGAAATCGTCGAGCGCAACGCGTACACCGGCGCTGTGCAGGCTCGCCAGCACCGCCGAGACTCGGTCGCCATGGCCGCCGAGCAGGACCGTTTCGGTCACCTCCACGCCGATCCGGTCATGGGAGAGGCCCACGGCGGCCAGATCGGAGATCAGGTTCTCGGCGAGGTTCTCCTGGGCGAACTGGGCCGAGGAGAGGTTCAGGAACACCCGGCCGGGATCGTACCCCTGCGCGATCCAGCTTGCCAGATCGGCGAAGATCTGGCGCGCGAGGACGGTCCCGACCGCGACCCCGATCTCCGCATCGTCGAACACGGTCGAGAAGCTGGCGGGCGCCAGGAGTCCGCGGCTCGGATGCTGCCACCGCGCCAGGGCTTCGAACCCGATGATCTCCCCCGTGGCGAGGCCGATCTTCGGTTGATAATACGGAATCAGCCCGCCGACTTCGAGGGCCGACCGCATCTCGCGGGCGACGGAGACGCGGTGCTCGATATCCGCCCGAAGCGCCGGGACGAACAGCGTCGCCCGGTTCCGCCCGGCCGCCTTGGCCGCGTAGAGGGCGAGGTCGGCATTGGTGAAGAGGTCGGTCGGATTGGCGGCGTGTTCCGGGAACAGGGCGAGGCCGAGACTGGCACGCGGCGAGACCACACGCCCCGAGACGGCCATCGACGGTTTCAGGACTTCGAGGATCGCCCGGGACAGGGCGTGGATGCGCCGGCTCGGCTGATGGCGATCCTTCTCGCACAGGGCGATGATGACGAATTCGTCGCCGCCGAGCCGGGCGACGAGATCGTGCTCGCCGATGATGTTGCCGAGACGCCGGGCGACCTCCTTGAGCAGGGCATCGCCCGCGTCGTGGCCGAGGGTGTCGTTCACCTCCTTGAACGCATCGAGATCGATCAGGATGAGGCCGACGCGCTGGCCGGATGCCTCCGCCTTGCTCAGCGCGGCGTCGAGGGTCGTCTGGAAGAGGGCGCGGTTCGGCAGACCGGTGAGGACGTCGCGCTGGGCGGCGAGGCGGATCCGCTCCTCCACCGCCTTGCGGCTCGTCATGTCGACGAGGCTGGAGATTACACGGGTCGCGCCGTCCATCTCCACGATGACCGCCGACAATAGGGCGTCCCGGCGTACACGGCCCGAGACGCCCGTGGCGATCTCGATCTCGCTGGCGGTTCCGCTCCGGTCGAGTTCCGCCTGGATCACGCGCCGGGTCGGCCCGTCGACCAGATCGCGTATTGTGTATCGGGTCAGCTTTTCGCCGTCGTCGAGTCCGTAGAAACAGCTCGCGGCGTCGTTGGCATCGACGATCTGGCCGTCATCGGCGCGCGACACCACGATTGGAATCGGCGCTGCCTTGAACATCGTCTCGAACAGGCGCCGGCTTTCCGCCAGTTCCGCATTGGCGCGCCGCTCCGCCTGGGTCGCGGTCCATTCCAGACGCCTCAGGCGGTTCGACCGCACCACGAACAGCAGCGTGGCGACGTTGGACAACAGGACCGCGAGACAGATGCCGAGGGCCGTGGACGGCATCGGCGGCGGCAGGAGATAGCCCGCCACCAGCGCGGTGGAGGCGATCGCGCTCGTCGTCAGGCTCCAGAGAAAGCGCGTCGGCATGACGATCATGTAGATCGCCGGAAGCAGGAGCATCACGAAGAGCGCGATGTCGGATCGCGACGAGCACAGGACCGCGACGCATCCGGCGACGAGGATCTCCCATGTCACCATCACCAACTGCAGCCTGCCGAAACCGGTGACTTTCCAGGTCGCCAGCAGGCTGGCGAGGGACAGCAGGATGATACCGGCACGGGCGGGTACGGCGACCCAGAAATGGATCTGACCGGCGAAGCGCCAGTCGCTGAGCAGGAAGAGCGTGTTGAGGAGAATGGCGCAGAGAAAGATCAGGCGCGCATGGCGCAGGGTCTCGGGAAAGCGCTCGTCCTGAAACGCCCTTTCCCGATCGACCGAGACGAATTCGCCGCCGATGGCGTTGAGTCTATGCTTCCACATGGCGCCCGACACTCGCATGCAAAAGTCGCGCAGGCGTTAAGAACCAACTAGATTGATAACATTTATCAGCCTGGAGGCTTAGTTCGGGTCAGGGCGCGCAATGCCCCGCGAAACGTCCTGACATCCTGTTCGGTCATTGCCATGCGATGCAGCATGTCGCGCATGTTGCGGGCGATGACATCCCGCTTTTCGGGCGGGTAGAATCCGCCCGCGTCGAGGCTGCCTTCCAAGCTGGCGACGAGGGATGCCATCGCCTCGCGCGTAGCGGGCGGGGATTGCATCTCGCCGGTGAAGGGGAGCCGGGCCTGGCCCGAGGCCTTGCGCCATTCGTAGCCGACGAGGAGCACCGCCTGGGCGAGGTTGAGGGACGGAAAGTCCGGGGAGACCGGAAAGGTGACGATGGCGTCGGCCAGCGACACCTCGTCGTTGGTCAGCCCGATCCGCTCGCGGCCGAACATCACGCCGACGCGCTGTCCCGTCCGCGAGGCCATGTCGGTCATCGCCTCGTCGGGACCGTAGGCGCGCTTCATCTGCCCGCGCTCGCGGGCCGTGGTGGCCAGGAGATAGTTCAGATCGGCGATGGCCTCCGGCACCGTGGCGAAGACGGTGGCGCCGTCGAGGACATGCGTCGCCCCTGAAGCGGCCTCCCGCACGCCCTTCTTGGGCCAGCCGTTCTTCGGCGCCACGAGGCGGAGTTCGGCGAGGCCGAAATTGGCCATGGCGCGGGCGACCATGCCGATATTCTCGGCCAGCTGCGGTTCGACCAGGATGATGACGGGGGCGATCATCGTCGCCCTCTGCCACGGGTCGGCCCGGACGGAAAGTCCGTTTGGGGAGGATGGGGAGCCGCGGGCACCGTCGGCGCCGCGGCTCCCCCGTTCGCAGTGGAAACGCTCAGATCTTACCGTCGAGACCCATCTGGTAGTATTTGTGGATGATCTTGTCCTGGTTCTCGAGGAGCCAGTCGATCGAGGGCTCGTTGGTCATGGCCTTGCGGATCGCTTCCGTCATGCCCTTGCGCTGGATCTCGAACAAAGCCTTGTGATCGACCGTCTCGGCCTCGATCACGCCGGGGCTGAGCCAGACCGAGCAGATGATGCCGAGATCGTTGGCCTTCTCCTTGGGGATATAGCCGAGGCGCACCGCGTCGAGGACGCCGTTGGCGATGGCGAACTGCACCGTACCCATCAGGATGGAGGTGTATTTGCTCTCGGTGACGCTGACCTTGGAGACGCAGAGAGTCACCGGCCGCACCATGATGTCGGTGTTCAGGAGCGCGAAGACGCGGCTGTGGCCCACCACCTGATCGCCCGTGAGGGTCGCGAGCGCCGTGCCGACCGGCCCGTCGAGTTCGCCGATGATGACCTCCGGCTCGGAGGCGGTGTTGGGCGGCCCGCCGGCGACCAGGGCCTCGCCGGCCCGCAGGATGATGCGTTCGCTCATGGAGATATCCTTCACAGAAATCGGAATGGGCCGCAGATTCCCGGCCCGAGGGCGGATGTCCAGAGCCGGCCGGGAATTATCTCGGTCCCCGACGCAGTTCCCGATCTGTAAGGGGCACGGCTTTCGCGTCCTGTTGCAGCGCGCTATGACCGCGGGCGAGCGGGAGCGCGGCCGGTCCCGGCCGCGTGATGAGAAAGGTTCTGAGGATCATGTCGAAGATCAAGGTGGCGAACCCGGTCGTCGAACTCGACGGCGACGAGATGACCCGGATCATCTGGAGCGAGATCAAGAACAAGCTCATCCATCCCTATCTCGACCTCGACCTCGATTATTACGACCTCGGCGTGGAGCACCGCGACGAGACGAACGACAAGGTCACCGTCGATGCGGCGGAGGCGATCAAGCGCCACGGCGTCGGCGTGAAATGCGCCACCATCACCCCCGACGAGCAGCGGGTGGAGGAGTTCAAGCTGAAGGAGATGTGGCGTTCGCCCAACGGCACGATCCGCAACATCCTCGGCGGCGTGATCTTCCGCGAGCCGATCATCTGCAAGAACGTGCCGCGCCTCGTGCCGGGCTGGACCCAGCCCTTCGTCATCGGCCGCCACGCCTACGGCGACCAGTATCGCGCCACGGACTTCAAGGTGCCCGGCAAGGGCCGCCTGACCATCAAGTTCGAGGGCGACGACGGCACAATCATCGAAAAGGAAGTCTTCAAGTTCCCGGCCGCCGGCGTCGCGATGTCGATGTACAATCTCGACGAGTCGATCCGCGATTTCGCCCGCGCCTCGCTGAATTACGGACTCGCCCGCAAGTACCCGGTCTACCTCTCGACCAAGAACACCATCCTCAAGGCTTATGACGGCCGCTTCAAGGACCTGTTCCAGGAAGTGTTCGACGCCGAGTTCAAGGCGAAGTTCCAGGCGCTCGGCATCACCTACGAGCACCGCCTCATCGACGACATGGTGGCCTCCTGCCTCAAATGGTCCGGCGGCTACGTCTGGGCCTGCAAGAACTACGATGGCGACGTGCAGTCGGACACCGCCGCCCAGGGCTTCGGCTCGCTCGGCCTGATGACCTCGGTGCTGATGACGCCTGACGGCCAGACCGTCGAGGCGGAAGCCGCGCACGGCACGGTGACGCGCCATTACCGCGAGCATCAGAAGGGCAAGGAGACCTCCACCAATTCCATCGCGTCGATCTTCGCCTGGAGCCGTGGCCTCGCCCACCGCGCCAAGCTCGACGACAACGGCGACCTCGCCAAGTTCGCCAACACGCTGGAGAAGGTCTGCGTCGACACGGTGGAAGCCGGCTTCATGACCAAGGATCTCGCCCTCCTCGTCGGCCCAGAGCAGAAGTGGCTCTCCACCACCGGCTTCCTCGACAAGGTCGACGCGAACCTGAAGACCGCCATGGCCTGAGGGCGAAGTGCGGGTTCCCCTCTCCCCGCCAGGCGGGGAGAGGACGTCGTCCTCCCCTTGTCGGGAGGCGACGTGAGCCCGGCAGGGCGAGGGTGAGGGGGTAGCTCCGCATGTGGCTCCTTCGGCCGCGCCCCCTCACCGTCGGCTGCCGCCTCGCCGCGCCGACGACGGGGTCGCCGCTTCCCTCTCCCCGCGTGCGGGGAGAGGGGAACGCGCGGCCATCGTTCGCTTAGGATGAGGGCCTTGCCGCCTCGGCGTTGCGCTTGCGGGTCGCGGCGGCTTTCTTTGCCGAGGCGGAGCGTTGCTCGGCGGTGCGGGAGGCCGAGGCCTTTCCGCCGGCGGCTCCGCCCTTGTGGGCCGCCGGGTGGGAGTTCGACTTGCCCCTCCCCGATCCGCCCGGATGCTTGCCGCCGCCATCGTCCTTGTTGACGGTCGCCCAGGCACGGGCCTCGGCCTCTTTCTCCGGTACGCCGCGCTCTTCGTAGGATTCCGCGATGTGTTCGGCCTTGCGGATCTGCTTGTCGGTGTATTTCGACTTGTCACCCTGTGGCATGGCGAGTTTCCCGTATCGGGCCCCTCGCCGCTGCCTCAGCTGTCGTCGGTCGGACCGTCCAGGATGGCGCGAACGCGGCGGATGAGATCGGTACGGCGATAGGGCTTGTTCAGAAGGTCGAACTCCGAACCCCCGGCATCGGTTCGCTCGAGACTCGCCTCGGCGTAACCGGTGGTCAGCAGGACCTTCAATCGGGGTTGCCGCCGCCTGGCCTCGCGGGCGAGCATGATGCCGTTCATCCCGCCCGGCATGATGAGGTCGGTGAACAGCAGGTCCACCGAACCGCTCGAATCCAGGATCTCCAGCGCCTCACGGCCGTTCTGGGCCATCAACAGCGTGTAGCCGCTATCGCGCAGGATGGTCCGCGCCAGTTCGGCCACGTCCTCGCGGTCATCGACGATGAGGATGGTCTCGGTCCCCTGGCGATCGACCGTCCCCGACACGGCGCGGTTGGGCTCCCGGTCGTCCTCGGCGGCGGCGGGAAAGGACAGGCGGACGCGCGTTCCCTTGCCGACGACGGACTCGATCTGCGCCGCGCCCCCGGATTGCCTGGCAAAGCCATAGACCATCGACAGGCCGAGCCCCGTGCCCTTGCCCTCGTCCTTCGTCGTGAAGAACGGCTCCATCACCCGTGCCAGGATCGGCGGCGGGATGCCCGCCCCGGTATCGGCGATGGTCACGGTGACGTAGCGGCCCTCGCCCAGGGAATCCGATCCGCCGAAATCCTGTGAGCCCAGATCCTGCGCGCCGATATCCCGGTTCTCGGTGGAGATGACGACGGTGCCGCCCTCCGGCATGGCATCGCGAGCGTTGATGAGGATGTTGAGCAGGGCGACCTCGGCCTGAGCCGGGTCGACACGGCAGTTCCAGAGGTCTTCGCTCAAGTCGAGCCGCAGCGTGATCGCGTCACCGAGGCTGCGCGCGGCCATATCCTCCATGCCCTTCACGAGGGCGTTGAGATGGACCGCGCGGCCATCGAGACGCTGCTTACGCGCGAAGGCGAGAAGCTGCTGGGTCAGGGTGGTCGCCCGTTCGGCGGCGGTACGGATATTGTCGGTGGCGCGCCGAAGGCGGTTACGGTCCGCATCCGGACGGTCGAGACCGTGGCTCAGGATATCGATGTAGCCGACGATGACCTGGAGAAGGTTGTTGAAGTCGTGGGCGATGCCGCCGGTCAGCTGGCCGAGCGCCTCCATCTTCTGGGCCTGCCCCAACGCCTCCTCGACGGTGCGGCGGCGGGAGACATCGAGCTGCGAGGCGAAGAAATACACGAGGTCGCCGGCCGCATTGTAGATCGGCGCGACGAACAGCGCGTTCCAGAAGGTCGATCCGTCCTTGCGGTAGTTGATGATCTCGGTGGTGAATTCCCGCCTAGCCTGGATCGCCTCGCGGAGGGCGTTCACGCTTTCCCGGTCGGTGTCCGGTCCCTGCAGGAAGCGGCAATTGCGACCGATGATCTCCTCGGTTGCATAGCCTGTGAGTCCCAGGAAGGCCTTGTTGACGAAGACGATCGGGTTGTCGTCCTGCCGGGGGTCGGTGACCACCATCGGCATCCGGGTCGCCTCGACAGCGGTGAAGAAGATGTCGCTGGTGTGATCGGCGATCTCCGACACCGCCCCGGTTCTCACGCGCGGCGGTTCACCTGCAGGCGGTTTCTCGGGGCTCTCGGTCATCATCGGTCGGTTGTTTTGCCAGGCAATGAATGTGGGTCAGGAATGCCCAACGGCTGGCGCTTCATCCGTTTCCCTCGACAAATCCCGCGATGACGACGCAGGTGCCGACGGCGCCCGCGTCGTCATCGATCGAAATGGCCCCGAGTCGCGCCCGACCGCTTGGGTCGGGACGCATCTCCAGGCCTTTGTTCCGCCGCGCCCGTCGTGGCCGAAGCGGCATCCACTTCGTCGGTGCGCGCTTCAGGTCGCCGAGGGGGCGAAGCGCACGCTCTCGATATTGGCGCGGTCGAAAGCCTGCATCACGTGCTGGTAGGAACGCTCCATCGCGGTGGCCTCGTCGCCTTCGGTCTCCTCGGGCTTCAGCACGAACATCAGCATCGAGCGTCCGGTGACCTCGTAGCGGTCGCCGATCTCCCAGGTGCCGACCTCCTGGCTGTCGGGCAGGTTGGTGTCGAGGAGCCGGGTCCAGCCGACGCCGCCGACCGAGCTCGGCAGCGTGAACGAAACGAGGTCGCTATAGGCGTTGTAGAGGATCAGCAGTGTCGCATCGCCGCCCCTGCGGTGGATGCCCGAGGCCTGCGCGCGTCCGTCGAGCAGGACCGCGATGGAATGCGCGCCGCCATCCGTCCAGTTCTCCGTGGACATTTCCTCGCCGTCGGGGCGCAGCCACGTCACGTCCTTGACGCCGAGATCCTCGTCATAGGCGCCGGAGAGGAAGCGCCCGCGGGTGAGGATCGGCAAGGCTTCGCGCAGGATGGTGAGGCGCTGCGTGAACTCGGCGAGGTCGCGGCCCGCCTCGTCGATCCCCTCCCAATCGAGCCAGGAGATCTCGTTGTCCTGGCAATAGGCGTTGTTGTTGCCGCCCTGGCTGCGGGCGAATTCGTCGCCGGCAAGCAGCATCGGCGTTCCCCGCGAGAGGAACAGCGTCGCCATCATGTTGCGCATCTGGCGGGTGCGCACCGCCTTGATCGCCTCGTCGTCGGTGGGGCCTTCGACGCCGTAATTGTTGGAGAGGTTGTGGGAATGCCCGTCCCGCCCGTCCTCGCCATTGGCGAGGTTGTGCTTCTCGTTGTACGAAACCGTATCGTTCAGCGTGAACCCGTCATGGGCGGTGAGGAAGTTCACCGAGGCCCAGGGCTTACGCCCGCGCTTGTTGAACTTGTCGGCCGATCCGGTGATGCGCGAGGCGAGGCTCGGCAGCAGACCGGAATCTCCGCGCCAGTAGCCGCGGACATCGTCGCGGAACCGGTCGTTCCATTCCGCCCAGCCCGGCGGGAAGCCGCCGACCTGATAGCCGCCGGGGCCGCAATCCCACGGCTCGGCGATGAGCTTGACCGAGTTCAGCACCGGATCCTGCCGGCAGGTGTCGAGGAAGCCGCCGCCCTCGTCGAAGCCGTGCGGCTCACGCCCCAGGATGGTGGCGAGGTCGAAGCGGAAGCCGTCGACCCGCATTTCCGTCGCCCAGTAGCGCAGGGAATCGGTCACCAGCTGCAGGACGCGCGGGTGGGACAGGTTGAAGGTGTTACCGGTGCCGGTATCGTTGATGTAGTAGCGCTCCTCGCCCGGCATGAGCCGGTAATAGGAGGCGTTGTCGACGCCCTTGAATGACAGGGTCGGGCCCTTCTCGTTGCCCTCGGCGGTGTGGTTGTAGACCACGTCGAGGATCACTTCGAGGCCGGCGCCGTGCATGCGCGCCACCATTTCCTTGAACTCGGAGAAGGCGAAGTCCGGCACCGCCGCGTAGCGCCGGGCGGGCGTGAAGAACGAGATCGTGTTGTAACCCCAGTAATTCACCAGGTTCTTTTCCTGGAGATAATCGTCCTGCACGAAGGCATGGACGGGCAGGAGTTCGACCGAGGTGACGCCGAGGCTCTTGATGTAGTCGAGCACGGCCGGGTTGCCGAGGCCGGCATAGGTGCCGCGCAGCTTCTCCGGCACGGCCGGGTGCAGCTTGGTGAAGCCCTTCACATGGGTCTCGTAGAAGATCGTCTTCTCCCACGGCACGTGCGGCTTGCGGTCCCGTCCCCAGGTGAAGGCCGGGTCGATGACGCGGCTGCGGCGGGTGAAGGGCGCGGAATCGCGCTCGTCGAAGGTGAGGTCGTCGCCGGTCTCCATCTGGTAGCCGAACAGGGCCGGGTTCCAGGTGATGGAGCCGACGAGGCCCTTGGCGTAGGGGTCGATCAGCAGCTTGTTCGGGTTGAAACGGTGCCCGGCCTTGGGCTCGTACGGTCCATGGACCCGGTAGCCGTAGATCGTGCCGGGACGCGCGTCGGGCAGGTAGCCGTGCCAGATCTCGTCGGTGTATTCGGGCAACTCGATCCGCTCGAGTTCCTGCTCTCCGGCATCGTCGAACAGGCAGAGTTCGACCTTGGTGGCATGGGCCGAAAACAGGGCGAAGTTGACGCCGAGGCCGTCCCAGTTGGCCCCCAGCGGATAGGGCGATCCCTCTTTGATGCGCGACCGCACGGCCTTCGTCTGCGCGGCAGCCTGCGGCATCGGGGGGTTCTTAGCGACCATGATCACTCCAGGGTGGGCTCGCTGCGTGACGCGGAGCCCGACGGCATGAATTCCGCCGAGTGAACGCTGATGCTTGACCGTAAGGTCCGTGATCGTGGAAACTTTTTGCGTTGCGAGACGGACTCGCGCGCAGGCGCCGTACTATGATCCGGCCGCTTCGCCGCGCCCGGCATCTTCGCCGTTTTGGAGGCAGCTCATGTCTTTGGAGACAGCCCATGTCCGATAGACCCTCCGTCCTGCAAGCCGCTGCCGAACGGCACGGCGTGAGCATCGACGCCGTCCGCCACCTCATGCGCGCATTGGAGGTGGGCAACGGAACCATGGCACAGTTCAACCATCCCGAACTCGGCGGTTTCGGGCAATGGTCGTCCGGCGGCATGACCATGATCGGCAACATGTTCGATGCCAATCTCAAGTCACGGGTCGCGGCTCTCTGCGCGGATCTGGCCCAATCCCTGCCCCCCGGCGGATGGGACGACGGCGCGGCATCCGGGAATTGGTGGCCGGCGGAGCTCGGCCGACCGGCCACGTCCGGCTCGCAGAACAGCATGCGCTACGCCTATTTCCCGGATAGCCGGCTGCTCGCCGTGGAGACCTCGGGAACGCTCGTCCTCTACGATACCGGGCATTACGACATTTCCGGCGTGTCGCAGCAGCAGGGGGATACCCAGAGCCTTCGCTTCAGCGGCCGCAACGGCTATGTCGATCTCGAATCGCTCCAACGGGTCAGCGTAGCCCCCGCGCCGGATCGCACCCTCGAGCCGAAGCCGTTCCATCCCGATCCGATCCCGTCGCCGATCCGCACCGAAGACCGCCCGCGTCCAGCCCCGGAGCCGGATTTCCCGCAAGCCGGAGCCCCCTCGGGCGACGTCATCTCGACCTTGGAGCGCCTGTCCGACCTGCACCGCAAGGGCGTGCTGACCGAGGCCGAGTTCTCGACCAAGAAGGCCGAACTCCTCGCGCGGTTGTAAGGGCCCCATCGATCAACGGGCGGTTTCTGGGGGCATCTGCGCGACGCATGTCCATCGCAGGCGGACGCCCCGTCACTCGTGATGGGAACGGCGCCATCTCACGCAATGGTCGTGGGGGCGCAGTCCAACCTCCGGACCCGCTCCCATTATGCCGGTATTTGTTGTAACGACGATTCGATGACCAATGATGATATGCGCGAATCACGCGCCGCACTGATCCTGCTCGCCGTCGCGGTCGCGTCGGTCCTGATTTTCGGGGTGGTCACGATCCTGATTCAGCTTTGAGCCGAATGCCCGGATTGCAACTCGGCCGTCGCCTCAGTGGGTCCAGGGCGCCGTGCGGTTGAACTTGAAATTATCCGAATAGGACAGACCCTTGCGGATCACGGGCTTCTGGGGCTGCTCGACGCGGTAGGTGATGCCGTTATGGGTCGCGTAGGCCACGGCCTCTTCCTGCGTCTCGAACGACAGCCTGACCTGCTGCAGCATGTCCGACGAACCGGTCCAGCCCATCAAGGGGTCGGTGTCGCGCGGAGAGCTCTGGTCGAATTCCAGCACCCACGCTTTGGTGCGGGCCATGCCGGATTGCGTGGGATCCTTGGCGGGCTGGTAGATCCGGGCACTCGGCATCGTGGGGTCGATAGCTCCTGCAGGATGGAACGGCCGATAAGCACGAGATTGGTCGGGGCGATAGGATTCGAACCTACGACCCTCTGGTCCCAAACCAGATGCGCTACCAGGCTGCGCTACACCCCGACTGCCCGTTACGGCTCCATCGCTCTAGCGGTTGCCCGGTTTCGGCGCAAGCAGCCTCTCACGTGCCGAGCCGCTGGCGATGAAATCCCGACCGATCCACGTCCTCGGCCTCCGACATCACTAAGGACGCCAATGGCGGGCGGTTCCGCTCGATCCCGTTTGGAGGACGTCGCGGCAGACCGCTATGTCTGCACCACGCTCATCTGTGACACGATCTGAACCTTGCGGAAGTCCTCCGGGAGGATCACCGCTTCATTGTATTTGTTGCCGCCGAGCTTGCAGAACAAAAATCCGCCTCTCATGCTAACCTCGAACTGTCGTCCCTTTTCCAAGATCAACCGGCCACTTTCTCCGTCTGATGCGACGATCTCTTCGAGGACGACAATTCTGTCTCCCGGTCGATACGATGCGTCGAACAGGGCTGGATCCACGTCGTCTTTCCAATGTGCCATGTCGTCTTGTCCCGTCTATGCAATTGGATATGGCTTTTGCTCGAGCGATGGAGTCGACTCGCACCGAGCCGACGCGGCGGGCCGCCGACCTGCAACCGTCATAGCGACAGAGTTCGAATCGGAAAAACCAAATTCCCTCGCCCGGCCTGCATCGCCTTGATGCGACCGCCCGAAATCGCGGGGCATTTGCCGCATCCTGTCTGCCGATGCCGCTTCACTCTGCCTGTCGGCGGCGATGGAAGGGACTCAGTATGGTCACGGACGCTTACCTGCGCCATCAGGGCTGGCATCAAACTCGGAATCTTCGCTACAGCCGGTGAGAAACCGACTGCCCGAGGCAGGACAACAATTCACCGCTCCACCGTGTTAAAGCCCTAGCAATAGTTTATATCCAAGGCCGTATGGTAACGGATTGCAGGCGTGTTCGTGGGAACCATCGCAATCGAGATCGGAAAGCAAGACTTGGGGTATTTTGGCAGCGGTGAGTAAATTTTCTTTGGTGACCCCTACGGATGCAAGTCGCGCGGTGCCCGATGGGAACTTGCAGCAAATTCTGGATAGGGGTGGCGACGATGCTTTCCTTCTCCAGAGCCATCATCTCCTCAATCACTACATCGCCGCGGCATACGAACTCTCGCGGGCGGATGCGCTTGAGAGGGCTGCCGACCTCGTCATGTCCCCGCGCTGGGACAGGATCCATCGTTATTCCTTCGCCCGGAGCTTTGTGGCATCGCAGCGGTGCGATCTGGCCTGGAAGAGCATTCAGGCCAACCCGGATCTTTCGTCAGACCCGGCTTTCGTCAAACAAGCACGGCGGGTCATCGCTTATTCTCGCGACAGTCTTTTGCGCAGTGAGATCAAGCGGGCGATCGCCGAAGCCTTGAAGGGTGGTGCGGACATCAAGCCCGTCCCTTCAAAGTTCGCTTTCCCCGGCTCTGGGTCTGCTCCGGCCATGCTTGGCAGCGCGGTGGCTGAACTTGGTTCACGTACGGCGCCGAGGCATCTCGCGGCTTTCGATCTCGCAATGGAGCGCGCTCGCCATACTTTGTCGCGAGCGAAAAGGCCCGAGCTGCGTGAGTACCGCGACGTTTTCGTTGATCGACACGGTCAGATTTGGCGCGAAGACGGTGCGATCCTGAAGACGACCGGTAAGCCGATCTCCCAGGTGAGCCGAGCGGACGTTCCGAACCATTCCGTCGCCATGTTCGCCATCAAGGAGACGCGGGGGATCTATCATTGGTTGGTCGACCGGCTGTCGTCCTTTGCCTGGATGCTGGAAGAGGATAACGGGCGCCTGCCCATTCTCCTGTCCGATAAAGGGTCGGCCTTCGAGACGGAAACGTTGAGCCTCGTTGGCTTCGGCGACGTCGTTTTCCCGGTTGGGCACGCAGCCTACATTGAGAGACTGATCGTGCCGCGCGTAGGCTTCGAGGGCATGGTGTATTGGGATCAGGTCACGCCGATTTTTGACCGTATCAGAGACTACGCGATATCGATGGCACAGCCTTTGGCGCTGAAGGCTGCCGACAAAATCTACATTTCCCGCAGTGATGCGAAAAGACGCCCCATGTCGAACGAGAAGGAGATCGAATGCAAGCTCGCCGAAAGCGGGTATCAAATCGTCTCGTTTGCCGGACTTCCGTTGTGGCAGCAGTTCTTCATAGCCTTCTCCGCCAAGGATATTGTCGCCCCGCATGGCGCGGGGCTATCCCATCTCATCCTGTCTCCGCCAGGGACGAAGGTCACGGAAATCCTTCCCGTCAGTGATGGGACCTATGCTCTGCGTTTTAACTACGCACGCCTGAGCTTGCTTCGCGGTCATCACTACCGCGCTTGGCTCGAGCCTCAGACGGGGGCTGAAAATAGCTGGTCCGTCGATACGGACACATTCCTGAAGTACCTTCATTGCGATTAGGCCGTGATGGGGGCTCTCGCGCCTTAGCCCAAGACCGCGATTTCGACGTGCAAGACGCGGTTTCCCCAACTCGGCATCGGAAACGTCCTCCGTCACGGAGCATGACGGAACAGGGTGGACAGCGAGACGTCCCTCGCTGCCTCTGGCTCTCGATGGAGCAACCGTTCGCAGAACGGCGATTCGGGGCGTTGCACGGACGCGGAGAGTGAATCGCCGTTTGGGGCTTCAGGGTTCGAGCCCGTATCCGCGACCCTGCGGTGCCGACGATCCCGGCACTTGGCGTTCCCGCCCCTCACCCGTCCTGCGGATGTCCTGGCGGCGCCGGCGTTCAGAGCGAGAAAGCGACGCCGAGCTTTCGGTCCCGTCTCCAGACCACAGTACAGGCGCGGGGCTTCGCGTAGGCCGTCATGACCAGGATGAACTCGTCCGGAACCGCCTCCGGAACTTCGACTTCGATCTGGGCGCCGGTTTCGGACTGGTCCCAGACCAGGCAGTCGATATCGGGCCGGTCGTTCCCGAATGAAAGCGCCCCGATGCGGAAGGCATCTTTGCGTGAGGCGCTGCGACGATTGGTGGTCACGTCATGGATCCCGATCAAACCTGATGTCGACTGTCATTGCAGCCGGTTAATTTTCAGGCCTTCGGTACGGCACTAGACGATCACATCGACGACGCGGTCCTGACCTGTCGGACGGGCGTTCAACGTCGGTTCGGTGCGCGCGCCGACATTGACGGAGACGAGGTTGGACTCGGTCTCCCGCTTGCGCAGGGCGTCGATACGGGCGTTCGCCACCACGTCGGTGGCTTTCAGAACTCCGAGCGAGTTCAGCGAAACCGTGATCGTCATGGTGAGACACCTCCGTCGATGGATGGGGACGCTACACGAGAATGTCGAGGACGCGCTTCTCGGTGTCGAGGGTCGATTTCAGCACGGCTGTGTTGAGTTCGAAGCTCGCCTTGCTCTCCATGAGCTGCACGGCCGAGCTCGACAGGTCCACCTGGGTCGGGCTGGGGAGGATCTGATCGGCCTGAGTCGGGCTGGGCATGGTCATGCCGACCGTAGCGATCTGTTCCGCCGCATTGCTGAAGCGCTGGGAGGCCGCCACCATCCCGCCGCTGCTGATCGCCGTCGCGCTGCTCATCCTGCCGGTCTCCCGCTCGGGTTACCCCGTGAAGGGGGATGCAAGCACGAGAACCTTAAAGCGATAGGGTGAAAAATCCGTCGCATTCGACCGAACGGTGCCGGCTTGACCTCGGTGCCAGCGGTCGCCACCTCGGCTTTCAGCGCCGCCCGGTGATCGCGGTTCGCTGGAGGGATTTCGATGATCGATCTGCATTACTGGCCGACGCCGAATGGCCATAAGGTGACGATGTTCCTGGAAGAGGTCGGACTTCCCTACACGATCAAGCCGGTGAACATCGGTAAGGGCGAGCAGTTCAATCCGGATTTCCTGGCCATCGCCCCTAACAACCGGATGCCGGCCATCGTCGATCACGACCCGCAGGGCGGCGGCGAGCCGGTCTCGCTCTTCGAATCGGGCGCGATCCTGCTCTACCTCGCCGAGAAGACGGGACGCTTCATCGCCTCCGACCCGCGCGGCCGCGCCGAGGTGCTGCAATGGCTGTTCTGGCAGATGGGCGGGCTCGGGCCGATGCTCGGCCAGAACCACCACTTCTCGCAATATGCGCCGGAGAAGATCCCCTACGCGATCGAGCGCTACGTCAAGGAGACGAACCGGCTCTACGGCGTCCTCGACCGTCGTCTGGCCGACCGGGAGTTCGTCGCCGGGCCCGATTACTCCATCGCCGACATGGCCTCCTATCCGTGGATCGTCCCCTGGGAGAAGCAGGGCCAGAACCTCGACGATTTCCCCAACCTCAAGCGCTGGTTCACGGCCATCGCCGAGCGCCCCGGCACCAAGGCGGCCTATGCCCGCGCACCCGAGGTCAACCCCGATCACGGCAAGACCATGAGCGAGGACGCCAAGAAGGTGATGTTCGGCCAGACCGCCAAGCGCGACTGACGCAAGGGGGGCTGAGCTATCGCCGGAGGCTGTCCAGCCTCACCGGGGCGGCGTGCGGGCGGGTCGCCAGCATCCCGTCGATGAGGGCCAGCACCTCGGCCCGGCCGCAATTGGCGGCCGGTTCGAACGGGGTCCAGGTCTGGGTGAAGTCGAGCTGGGCGAAGACGTCGCGGTAGCGGCGCAATTCGTTGGTGGTCAGCGGCACCCCGCGTACGAAGGCCTTGTGCGCCGAGATCGTCTCGGCCCGGCGGAAATCCTTCGGGTCGAGCTCGAATTTCAAGGCATCGCCGCAGAACAGGATCTTTCGCGCCCGGTCGAACAGGATTGCGTGGCCGTCGAAATGCCCCGCCGTGCGGTGGAGTTCGAGGCCGGGGAGCGGTTCGAGGAAATCGTCGTAGGGCCAGGAGACCTGCAAGGCCGCGCTCCAGATGAAGTCGGCGGCCGGCAGGCAGAGTTCCGGGTCGAACCGGTCCTGCAGCTGCACCAGCGCCCCGTAGGCATGCGGGTGCGACGAGGACAGGACCTGCATTCCGCCGAGCGAGGCGATGTGCTTGAGCGCCGCCTCGCTGAAGACCGGGCAGGCCTCGAACCCCATATTCCCGTCGGGCGTCTGGACCAGATAGGCGCTCGGCCCGATGCCCGAGACGGGATCGTTCCAGAAGCGCCAGATTCCGGGCTCCAACTCTTCCCAATGGCAGGGGAAGCGGTCCTGCGCCTCGCGTTCGCTCCAGAATTGCCAGCCCTTCTGCGGGACCACGTGACGTGCGTCGAGGCACATCGGACATGAGGGCGGCGGCGCGAAATGGCGCTGCCAAAACCCGCAATTGTCACAGGTATAGGCGGGGAGATCGAGGGCGCCCGCGAAGGGCAGGTATCCGGGAGACACGGTGGCGTTGCTCGGGTTCGGGGCGGGAGGTCGAGGCCCAGCCATATAGGTCGTGTGTCGAGCCTGTCGCGGGTCGGACGACGAGAGGATCGCTTCGGGGTCGGCCGGAACGCATGGCTCCTGCGCCGGACGGCCCGGTTGCGAAGCGGCGGCGGCGTCGCGATCTCTTCCGGGTGGGGACGTTCATGGCCGGCGCGAGCCGGTCGCTCATGCAAACGGACACGCGATTCATGATCCCTCTTTCCGTTCTCGACCTCGCCTTCGTGCCGCATGGCGCGACGCCCGGGGACGCCCTGCGGAACACCCTCGACCTCGCGAGGGCGGCCGAGCGCCTCGGCTACCGGCGGTTCTGGCTGGCCGAGCACCACAACATGGTGGGCATCGCCAGCGCGGCGACCTCGGTGGTCATCGGCCACGTGGCCTCGGGCACGAGCCGCATCCGCGTCGGGGCCGGCGGGGTCATGCTGCCGAACCACTCGCCCATGGTCATCGCCGAGCAGTTCGGCACGCTCGAGACCCTGTATCCGGGCCGGATCGATCTCGGCCTCGGCCGCGCGCCTGGCACCGACCAGCGCACCTTGCGCGCCCTGCGGCGCTCGCCGGAGACGTCGGACCAGTTCCCGCAGGACGTCCTCGAACTCCAGGCGCTGCTCGGCGACGCGCAGCCGGGCCAGGTGATCCAGGCCGTGCCGGGCACGGGCACCAAGGTGCCGCTCTGGATTCTCGGCTCCAGCTTGTTCGGCGCGCAGCTCGCCGCCATGCTCGGCCTGCCCTACGCCTTCGCCTCGCATTTCGCGCCGGACGCGCTGATCCAGGCGCTCGCCGTCTATCGCGAGCGCTTCACCCCGTCCGAGCAGTCGACGGCGCCCCATGCCATGGTCGGCGTCAACGTCGTGGCGGCCGAGACCGATGCCGAGGCGCGCCGCCTGTTCACCTCGGCGCAGCAGCAATTCGCCAACATGTTCCGGGGCACGCGGGGCCTGCTGCCGCCGCCCATCGACGATATCGAGACCTATTGGTCGCCCTCCGAGAAGCGCCAGGCTTCGGGGATGCTCGCCCGCGCCATCGTCGGTTCGCCGGAGACCGTGCGCCGGGGGCTCGCAGACCTGATCGCCGAGACGGGCGCGGACGAACTCATGGTGGCTAGCGCCATCCACGACCATGCCGCCCGTGTGCGCTCCTACGAGATCCTGGCGGATGTCGCCGGAGCACCGATCCGGGCAGCCCCGGCGCGGGAACTCGTCGCGGGCTGATCCCGGCTCCGCCGGGCGGGGTCTCGCCTCACCCGGACGGTGTGCCTATGGTGCGGCACCAACCTCACGGGCCGACATGATCAAGAAGACGCACCTTCCCTCCGACGCGACTCTCGCGGACGTCGTCCCCACCCTGGAGGAGGCCGACGCCTATTTGAGCCGGCTGCTCACCAACATGCGCTTCTGCCAGAAGCGGCACGGCAACGCCTCGGTCCGCATCGCGGTCACGGGCAAGGGCGGCCACCCGTCCTACCGGGTCGATTACGTCAAGCCGGTGGCACCGGACCCGGACGGCACGGCGTTCGACGCCTATGGCGGCAAGGCCCATTACAGCTTCACCGCCATCAACATCATGGAGACGAACTGGAGCAGCCGGTCGATGAGTCTCGACGAGGTGCTGAAACTCCAGGCGGAATTGCGGAAGCCGAAATTCGAGGATCGGTGAGTCCGGGGGCCTCGCTCTGATCGCTCTCGGCCGAGCCTGCCGGATTTATCCATCCACTCGACGGCTGTTCGCTCTATTCAAGAGGGTTCGACTTGAGGCGCAACGGGCTTCCTCTCCTGGGAACAGAAGCAGATTGCAGTGGCCGATTTGCTCGTCGGAAGCCTAATTGTAGCCTCAGTCATCCTGGGGCCGCGCAGCGGAGCCCAGGATCCAGAAACACAGGTGGTGAGGACTTTGCACCGTCTGCGGCTCTAGATTCCGGGCTCGCCGGTGGCGACCCGGAATGACGGGGTGGTGCCATATGCAGGCGCCCTGCCTTTCTCGAGCCGTGTCCCGCGCATCCCGCGAAATGCGTGACTCTCATAGCGCTCGACCGGAGGCGGTCGGTTCAGCCTGCCAGCGGGATGCGCGAGGCCCGGTCGGGCAGGCGCGCGGTTTTCGCCCCGCCCGCCTGACCTGCGCCGAAGTTCGGCCGGGACGCGAAGGGCAGGAATGTCCAGCCGTCTCGTTTCCGGCCCTTCGTGACGTAGAGCGCGGAATCCGCGCATTCGATCAGTTCCTCCGGCATGTGGTGTCTGCCGGGGACGGCCGAGGTCACGCCGATGCTGATCGTCAGCCCGATGCGTTCGCCACGCCAGAGGAAGGGTGAAGCGCGCAGGGCCGCGTTGGCCTGCTCGGCGATCCGACCGGCCGCATCCCCTTGGACGCCGCGAAGCAGGATGCCGAATTCGTCGCCGCCCAGTCGCGCGAACACATCGGCGGGACGGATGATTCGCTGCACCGCGTCCGCCACGTGTTTGAGCGCGGCATCGCCGGCCATGTGGCCGAGGTCGTCATTGATCCCCTTGAACCGGTCGAGATCCATCAGCATCACGCTGAACGGCTCGCCCGTCTTGCGCGCGCATTCCCCGGTGAGCTGCTGCATGAACTGGCGGCGATTGGGCAGGCCGGTCAGGTCGTCCTCGGCGGCGAGCCGCTCCACTTTCGCCATCAGGCTGTCGACCACCGAGACGATGAAGCCGAAATTCCAGATGATGCCCGCCAGGATGAAGACCAGCAGGTCGGTGGCCGCGAGGGAGACCAGGGAGACATCCGGCGCGATGCCGCTGAGCCTCACCGTCACCGCGCAGGCGACGATGCCATGGGCCGTGATGGCCGACGCCAGTGCGCTCATCGTGATGAGTGCGCCGAGCTCCCGTGTCCGGCGCCGGGCGAGATAGAGAATTGCGAGCACGAGAGGAATGCATTGCGACGTGACGTAGAGTGGGTTCTGGCCCCACCAGGGCCGCCAAGTGAGGGCCATGGCCAGGATGCTGGCGGCCAGCAGCCCGGCATGGAGAGCCCAACGCGGCCTGTCCCCGTGGAAGCGGCGCAGGCCGACCGTATTCAGGTGAAAGGCCAGACAGGCGACGGCATTCCCGCCGACGGTAGTGGCGAAATTCCCGACGCCGCCATCGATGGTGAGCAGGATGCCGCCCGCCACATGAGCCATGCTGCCCGCCAGCCAGTAGCGCACCCCCGGCAGCGTCCTGTAGCGATAGAGGATGGCGGCCCAGAGCACGCAGTGCGAGAGCCCGGCTATCAGCACGATGAGGTAGAGCGTATAAAAGTCCGGCATGCGGGGCAGGTGTTTCTTTCGTCATCCGCGAAGTCTGAGGCCGATTCTCGGGCCGGGATTACGGGCATCGCCGTGGCCAAGCTCGAAGGAGGCGACGCCGAATACGTGATTCGCAGCCGCCCCGACGTTAGACGGAGGAATATCGAGGCCAAGCACCATACTCCCGGCCGCGATCGCGTGGCGGGATTTGTCCTTGGTTTCCACCGCGATCTTGACTTGCGTGGGCTCTCGGACTAGTCCGCCAACCTCATATCCGACGACATGTCGTCAATACGAACGCCGACCGGCCCTGTGAGGCTGGAGGTCAACGCCCGACAGCGCGATGCGCCCTCGGGCGAGTTTCGCGTTGGAAACAGGCCGTCGCTCCGCCGATCCAGACGAGTGAGTCTCGCCCTGTCGCAAGCGCATGAACCCCTTCGCATCGAGGATGCGGTCAACGACGTCTGCCCCTGGTCGGGCAAGCCGATCGCGGCCGATTCCCTGACGCTCTACAACGGGTCCGTCGTCGGGTTCTGCAATCCCGATTGCCGGGACAAGTTCGCGTCGGCGATCAACGCCTTCGAGGCGGCGCTGCAGGTGCGGCGCGTCTCGTCCGCCGGCCTGTTCCAGTAGGTTCGGAGAGCCAGACGATGTTCGAAGGCCTGTCCGACCGCCTGTCCGGTATCCTGTCGGGGCTCACCCGTCGGGGTGCGCTCACGGAAGCCGACGTCACCGCGGCCCTCCGCGAGGTGCGGCGCGCGCTGCTCGAAGCCGACGTCGCCCTCGAAGTGGTGCGCGGCTTTACCGAGAAGGTCCGCGAGAAGGCGGTCGGCGCCGTCGTCGTCAAGTCGGTGACCCCCGGCCAGATGGTCGTGAAGATCGTCAACGACGAACTCGTGGCCATGCTCGGCTCCGAGGCCGGCCTCATCGATCTCAACGCCCCCGCCCCCGTCGCCATCCTGATGGTCGGCCTCCAGGGCTCGGGCAAGACCACCACCACGGCCAAGATCGCCCGGCGCCTGACCAACCGCGACAAGCGCAAGGTGCTGCTCGCCTCCCTCGACACCCGCCGCCCGGCCGCCATGGAGCAGCTGGCGATCCTGGCCAAGCAGGTCGGCGTCGACAGCCTGCCCATCGTCGAGGGCCAGTCGGCGGTGCAGATCGCCCGCCGCGCCATGGATGCCGCGCGCCTCGGCGGTTTCGACGTGGTCATGCTCGACACCGCCGGCCGCATCACCCTCGACGAGGCGCTGATGGCCGAGGCCGCCGAGGTCAAGGCGGCGACGAAGCCGCACGAGGTCCTGCTGGTGGCCGATGCGCTGACCGGCCAGGACGCGGTGGTTACCGCCCGCGCCTTCGACGAGCGCCTGGGCGTCACCGGCATCGTGCTGACCCGCATGGACGGCGATTCACGCGGTGGCGCGGCGCTCTCGATGCGCGCCGTCACCGGCAAGCCGATCAAGCTCGTCGGCACCGGCGAGAAGGTGGACGCGCTCGAGGAGTTCCACCCCTCCCGCGTCGCCAACCGCATCCTCGGCATGGGCGACATCGTCTCCCTCGTGGAGAAGGCGGCCGAAACCATCGACCATGAGCAGGCGCTCCGCACCGCGGAGAAGATGCGCAAGGGCAAGTTCGACCTCGACGACCTGTCGATGCAGCTCGCCCAGATGGAGAAGATGGGGGGCATCGGCGGCCTGATGGGCATGCTGCCCGGCATGGGCGCCATGAAGAAGCAGGTCGAGGGCGCCAATCTCGACGAGAACATGTTCAAGCGCCAGCGCGCCATCATCTCGTCGATGACCGCGCAGGAGCGCAAGAATCCCGACATCCTCAAGAATTCCCGCAAGAAGCGCATCGCCGCGGGGTCGGGGACGAAGGTGGAGGAGCTCAACAAGCTCCTCAAGATGCACCGGACCATGGCCGACATGATGAAGGCGATGGGCTCGGGCAAGCGCGGCATCGGCCAGGCGCTCGGCTCGATGTTCGGTCTGGGTGGCGGTGGCGGGATGGGCGGCATGCCCGGCCTTCCCCCCGGCATGCCCGAGCCGACGCCCGAGCAGATCGAGGCGATGCAGAAGCAGTTGGGCGGCAAGCTGCCGCCCATGCCGCCGGGCTTCGGCGGCGGAAAGATGCCGGGCCTTCCGGGGCTCGGAGGACCGAAGGGGCCGGGCGGTCTGCCGGGCCTCGGCGGTTTCCCGTTCGGGAAGAAGAAGTAGGGGCGAATGGGGAGTAGCGAATAGCGAAGGGGCGGCAGGCCGGCTCTCTTCGCTACTCACTACTCGCTATCCGCCAAGAACGATCAGATTACCAACCTCCAGGAGCACACCATGTCCCTCAAGATCCGTCTCACCCGTGGCGGCGCCAAGAAGCGCCCGTATTACCGCATCGTCGTCGCCGATGCCCGCGCGCCCCGCGATGGCCGCTTCATCGAGAAGGTCGGCGTGTACGACCCGATGAAGGCCAAGGACGATCCGGCCCGCATCGTGCTCGAGTCCGAGAAGATCCAGGCTTGGCTCGCCAAGGGCGCCCAGCCCACCGACCGCGTCCTGCGCTTCCTCGATGCCGCCGGCCTCGCCAAGCGCCCCGCGCGCAACAACCCGCAGAAGGCCGAGCCGGGCGAGAAGGCCAAGGAACGCGCCGCCAAGCGCGCCGAGAAGGCCGCCGCCCCGGCCGAAGACGCCGCAGCCTAAGGCGTCCTCGCGATGGCGCGCCGCCCCGGAGGCACTTCTTCCGCCGGCGATGGCGGCCGTCGCGACCGCCCGAGCCGCTTAGGCTCGGGCTCGGCCACCTTCGCGCATCGGCCCAGGCCGATGCCGGAGGTGCCGCTCCCGTCCACCGATCCGAGCCTCGTCCAGATGGGCGAGTTCGGCCGTGCGCACGGGCTCAACGGTGAAATCCGCCTGAAATCCTATACCGGCGACCCGCAGGCTATCGCCTCCTATGGAGCGCTGATCGGCGCCGGGGGGCAGCGCATCGAGCTCACCGATGTGCGCCGGGCCGGCGGAGCCTCGCCCGACCTGCTCGTGGTGCGGGTGAAGGGCGTCTCCGACCGCAACGGCGCGGAAGCCTTGAACCGCCTCGCCATCTACCTGCCGCGCGACCGCCTCGGCCAGGTCGAGGACGACGACGAGTTCTTCACGGCCGACCTCGTCGGGCTCGATGTGGTGGATGTGTCGGGCGCGGTCCTCGGCACCGTCACCGACGTGCCGAATTACGGCGGCGGCGATCTCCTGGAGATCAAGCCGGCCCTCGGCGGCGCGACCGCGCTCCTGCCTTTCACCAAGGCCTTCGTCCCGACCCTCGACGTGGCCAATGGCCGGATCGTGATCGATCCGCCCGACGACCTGTTCGCGCCCGCCGGGCCGAAGCCACCCGACGAGCCCGCCTGAGGCGGGAGCGCCGGGAACGGCCCGTCGCTCAGGGCTTCGGGCTCGTCATCGCCGTCCGCGCCATCTCCAGCGGTGCCGACGTGACCGGCATCGGCCCGTCGAAGGGCCGCTCGTGCAGGCCGATCATGCCCAGCGTCGTCACCGTGGCGGCCGAGAACAGGATCATCGCGACGGCCTGCGGCACCGGCTTGTCCACGTGGATCAGCCCGATGGAGAAGAGGGTGAGCAGCGCCAGTACCATCAGTGTCAGCCATTTCGACTGGTCGCCCTGAACGTCGGCGAGGCCGAGGCGCGTGCCGCGCTCGGCCCGCAGGTTCATCACCGAATCGAGAAGGCTCCCATGCGCGGCGGCTCCCGCCTCGGTGCTGTGCCGGGGATCGGCCACGGATTGTATCAACTCGCCCAGGGCGTCGTTCGCGGTCCCCGAAGACTCGCCCTGTGTCATCTTCGGCCATTCGTCGTCGATCAGCGCGTTCGCGTAGGCGAGCAGCTTGGTGCGGATCGCGGACATGTCGGAGGCCGCGGCGAGGCTCAGATCGTGAACGGCGAGGAGATTGGTCTTCTCCGATTGCACGATCTTCGTCGCCTGCCGCTGCCGTTCCCAGGCGTCGTTCGCCACGAAGCCCGTGAGCAGCGCCAACATCACCGAGATGGCGTTGAAGTAGGGGGCGACGACGCCGATGCCGAGCTTGTGCATGCCCGGGCGGGTCGCGGACCAGACCGAGAGGATGCTGATGACGCCCATCAAGACGGCGAAGACCGCCGACAGAAGGACGAACATCAACCAGACCGGCTGATCGAGCCAAAACGTCAGGACCACGCACGTATTCTCCCGCTCGCTCTTCGAGCCGGGACGATGATAGCCGTTCGCCGCTACCGAACCGTGAATCCGCCCTGGCTCAACGCTGGCCGGTTCGCGTCGCCCCATCCGTGCACGGGGTGATCGACGAGGGATCGGGGCGTGCCGCAGGGGCCGGAGCCTCGAAGATCGCGAGATAACCGACTCCGCCCTCCAGCACCGAGAAGCCGATCTCGCGATAGCCCGCCGCCGAGAGTTCGCACCGCAGCAGGGCCGGCGGCGTACCGTGCCGCGACGGGATGGCGTCGGCATCGACGATCCCCACCCGGCCACCGGGTTTCATCGCCGCGGCCAGGTTGTGCAGGAGGCCGTAGGGCTGGCTGATCTCGTGGTACATGTGGACCAGCAACGCCGCGTCGAGGGAGCCCGGCGACAGGCGCGGATCGTGCGGCTCCCCCCGCACCACGGTGACGTTGCCGAGCTTGGCGCGCGCGAGACGCGCCGTGAGGTCGGCGAGATAGCGCGGCGTCACGTCCTCGGCGAAGACATGGCCTCGGGGACCGACCCGTTCCGCGAGACGCGTCGTGTAATAGCCGCTCCCAGCCCCGATATCGGCCACGGTCTGGCCCGGCGCGATCCCCATCAGCCGCGCCACCTGGCCCACCTCGTCGACCTTGTCGCGCTGGGCTTCGGAGGCCCAGAGCGGCGCGATGATCTCGGCCACCGGCCTGTCCGGTTTGGGAAAGGCGGAGGCAGGGGCGCCAGGAGGTGCCAGCGGTTCTGCGGCGAAGGCCGGGACGATGAGGGTGAGGAAGGCCGCAAGGGCGAGACGAGAAGACATGGTGGGACAACGAGGCGGCCCGCCCGGAAGTGCCCTCCCCCGGTTGCCTGCGGCATTCACACATCTGGCGGGCAGCGCTGGTCCCCACTCCTGGAAGGCAGGGCAATCGCATATGACACCACGCCGTCATTCCGGGTCGCCATAGGCGAGCCCGGAATCCAGAGCCGCTGACAGTGTAAAGTCCTGCACCACTTGTGTTTCTGGATCCCGGGCTCCGCTGCGCGGACCCGGGATGACGGGGTGGTGCCAGCGGGTTTCTGACAGGCAAATCGGCATATGCGATCGCCCTGCCTGGAAGGAGAGGGAGACGGTCGAGGTGTGAGCCCGGAAGAGGATCGTTGACCCGCCCTCACCACACGCGCCATCAAGCGCCATGACGCCCGCGCCCTGGACCGCCACGATCCTCACCCTCTACCCGGAGATGTTTCCCGGCCCGCTCGGCATCTCGCTCTCGGGCGATGCGCTCGCGCGCGGAACCTGGGCGCTCGAAGCCCGGCAGATCCGCGACCACGGGATCGGCCGCCACCGCGCCGTGGACGATACCCCGTCGGGGGGCGGAGCGGGCATGGTCCTGCGCTGCGACGTGCTGGGTGCGGCCATCGATGCCGCCGCCTCCCCCGGCGACACGCGGCCTCGCCTGCTGATGAGCCCGCGCGGACGCCCCCTGACGCAGGCGCGCGTGCGGGAACTCGCGGATGGGCCGGGACTCGTCGTCGTCTGCGGCCGGTTCGAAGGGGTGGACGAGCGGGTGATCGCGGCGAGGCACCTCGAAGAGGTCTCCATCGGCGACTACATCCTGTCCGGCGGCGAGATGGCCGCGATGGTCGTGCTCGACGCCTGCATCCGGCTTCTGCCGGGAGTCATGGGCAAATCCGCCTCGGGAGAGGAGGAGAGCTTCGAGGGCGGCCTCCTCGAATATCCGCATTATACGCGCCCCCGCGAATGGGAGGGACGGGCGATTCCCGAGATCCTCAATGGGGGCAACCATGGCGCCATCGCGCGCTGGCGCCGGGGCGAGGCGGAGCGGATCACGCGCGAACGCCGGCCTGACCTGTCTGTGCGATCCGGCATGTCCTCGACAAAGCCTTGATCCATCAAGGTTTGACCGCGAAAGACCATGACATTCCGGAGGGCGGGACTGAATTTATCCGCAACGCATCTTGCTTATTCGTCGCGTGAGGTTCATTGGCAGCGGCGGGCCACTCCTCCCCAACGAGGAGCATTCATCTGTAAGGATGGACTTTGTCATGACACGTCCCACCACGCGCCCCCGCGTGCCGAATTTCTCGTCCGGCCCCTGCACCAAGCGTCCCGGCTGGACCCTCCAGGCCCTTCAGAACGCCACTCTCGGCCGCTCGCACCGCTCGCCCGCCGGTAAGGCCAAGCTGGTCGAGGCCATCGAGCTGACCCGCACCGTGCTGCGCGTGCCCGCCGATTACCGCATCGCCATCGTCCCCGCCTCGGATACCGGCGCCGTCGAGATGGCCATGTGGTCGATGCTCGGCCCGAAGACGGTCGAGGTCGCCGCCTGGGAAGCCTTCGGCTCCGAATGGGTCACCGATGCGCTGCAGGAACTGAAGATCTCGCCCATCGTCCACGAGACCGCCTATGGCGTGCTGCCGGACCTGTCGGCCATCGACACGAAGCACAACGACGTCATCTTCACCTGGAACGGCACCGCCGCCGGCGTCCGCGTGCCGAATGGCGACTGGATCGCCGCCGACCGTGAAGGCGTGACCATCTGCGACGCGACGTCGGCCGCCTTCGCCATGCCGCTCGACTGGGCCAAGCTCGATGTCGTCACCTTCTCCTGGCAGAAGGTGATGGGCGGCGAGGCCGCGCACGGCATGTTGATCCTCTCGCCCCGCGCCGTCGCGCGCATCGAGAGCAACACCCCCGCCTGGCCGATCCCGAAGGTCTTCCGGATGGCCAAGGGCGGCAAGCTGATCGAGGGCATCTTCAAGGGCGATACGATCAACACGCCCTCGCTCCTCGCGGTCGAGGATTACCTCGATACCCTGCGCTGGGCGCAGAGCATCGGCGGTCTCGACGCGCTCCACGCCCGTGCCGACGCCAATGCCAATGTCGTTCACGACTGGGTGGCGCGGACCCCGTGGATCGGACACCTCGCCGTCGACCCGGCGACGTATTCGAATACCGGCGTCTGCCTCGTCATCACCGATCCGGACGTCCTCGCGATGGGTGACGCCACGGTGGCGTCGGTGGCCAAGGGGATCGCCGACACGCTCGATTCCGAGGGCATCGCCTTCGATATCGGCGCCTATCGCGATGCGCCGGCCGGCCTGCGCATCTGGTGCGGCGGCACGGTGGAGACCTCGGATCTCGAGGCCCTGATGCCCTGGCTCGACTGGGCCTATGCCGCCCAGAAGGCGAAGCTCACCAAGGCTGCCTGAGGCAATGCTCTCCTCCCCCTCTCCCCTCTGCGGGAGAGGGTGGCCCGCGCAGCGGGTCGGGTGAGGGGAGCGCGCCGTCCGGAGAGGTCGTCCCCTCTCCCGGTCGCTCCGCGACCACTCTCCCCCGCAATGGGGGGAGGGTTGAGACTTGCCGCGCCCTCACGCCTCACCTCCGAAATAATTCCCTTCCTCAAGAGCCGGAGGCCATCATGGCTGCTCCCAAGGTGCTCATTTCCGATTCCCTCTCCAATGCCGCTGTGCAGATCTTTCGCGACCGCGGAATCGACGTCGACTTCTTCCCCAACCTCGGCAAGGACAAGGAGCGCTTCGCCGCGATCATTGGCCATTACGACGGCCTCGCCATCCGCTCGGCCACCAAGGTCACGGAGAAGGTGCTGGCCCAGACCTCGCGCCTGAAGGTCATCGGCCGGGCGGGAATCGGCGTCGACAACGTCGATGTCGCCGCCGCCACGGCGCGCGGCGTCATCGTGATGAACACGCCCTTCGGCAATTCGATCACCACCGCCGAACACGCCATCGCGATGATGTTCGCCCTGGCGCGGCAGATCCCGCAGGCGGATGCCTCGACCCAGGCCGGCAAGTGGGAGAAGAACCGCTTCATGGGCGTGGAGCTGACCGGCAAGACGCTCGGCATCATCGGATGCGGCAATATCGGCGCCATCGTCGCCGACCGCGCGGTGGGACTGAGGCTGAAGGTCGTGGCCTACGACCCCTACCTCTCCCCGGAACGCGCCCTCGAAATCGGGGTCGAGAAGGTCGAGCTCGACGTGCTGCTGGCGCGGGCCGACATCATCACGCTTCACGTGCCGATGACCGACAAGACCCGCAACATCCTGTCGGCCGAAAACCTCGCCCGCGCGAAACCCGGGGTGCGGATCGTCAATTGCGCCCGTGGCGGCCTCGTGGACGAGGTGGCACTCCGCGCGGCCCTCGATTCGGGCCATGTGGCCGGGGCAGCCTTCGACGTGTTCGTCGACGAGCCGGCGACCGAGAATCCGCTCTTCGGCCATCCCAACGTCATCTGCACCCCGCATCTCGGCGCCGCCACCAACGAGGCCCAGGAGAACGTGGCGCTGCAGGTCGCCGAGCAGATGTCCGACTACCTGATGACCGGCGCGATCACCAACGCGATCAATTTCCCGTCCATTTCCGCGGACGAGGCTCCCCGGTTGAAGCCGTTCGTGGCGCTCGCCGAAAAGCTCGGCTCGTTCCTCGGCCAGCTCACGGACGCGCCGATCAAGGGCATCCGCATCACCTACGAGGGCGCAGTGGCGGGCATGAACACCCGTGCGCTCACGGCGGCGGCGGTGACCGGGGCGCTGCGGCCGTTCCTGCAGGACATCAACATGGTGTCGGCCCCCGCTCTGGCGCGGGAGCGCGGCATCGTGGTGGACGAGATCAAGCGCGAGGGCGGCGCGAGCGACTACGAATCCGTGATCCGCATCACGGTCGATGCCGAGGATATGCCGCGCGACGCCGCCGGGACGGTGTTCCATGACGGCAAGCCGCGGATCATCGAGATCCGCTCCATCGCCATCGATGCCGCCTTCGCGCCGCACATGCTCTACGTGCGCAACCACGACAAGCCAGGCTTCATCGGTCGGCTCGGCACCATCCTGGGCGAGGCCGGCGTCAACGTCGCGACTTTCAACCTCGGCCGCGAGGAAGAGGGCGGCAACGCCATCTGCTTCTGCGCCGTCGACGCGCCGATCTCGGACAGCGTACGGGTGGAGATCGAGACGATCCCGCAGGTGAAGCGGGCACGGCCGGTGAGCTTCTGAGCGCGTAGCCCTCTCGTAGGGGGCACGCTGCCGTCATCCCGGGGCGCCGAAGGCGAGCCCGGGATCCAGAGCCGCCAACGGCGAATAGTCTTGCTCGACCTGCGTTTCTGGATCCCGGGCTCCGCTGCGCGGCCCCGGGATGACGTGGTGCACCACCGGACGTTTGGGCGAGCGACGCGGCTGAGTTGATCGCTCCGCGCCTTGCAATGGGTCGGGCGCATGGCCCAAGGACTGGCCCTTGCGCCCGGAACATGCGAGAGGCCCGCGCATGAACATCGACGGCAAACCCTACCGCACCATCCTTCCCGCCGCCGACGGCGCGTCCGTCGAGGTCATCGACCAGACCCGCCTGCCCTTCGCCTTCGAGATGAAGCGGCTCGCCACCCTGGATGAAGCGGCCGTTGCCATCCGCACCATGATCGTGCGCGGCGCGCCGCTCATCGGCGTCACGGCGGCCTACGGCCTGGCCCTGGGCCTGCGCCGGGACGCCTCGGATGCCGGGATCGACCATGCCGTCGAGACGCTGGCCGCCACCCGCCCCACCGCGATCAACCTGCGCTGGGCCCTCGACCGGGTCGCCGCCAAGCTGCGCGAGGTCGCGCTTCCTGAGCGCGCCGCCTTCGCCTTCGCCGAGGCCGGGCGCATCGCCGAGGAGGATGTGGAGAGCTGCCACGCCATCGGCCGCCACGGCGCCGCGATCCTGGCCGATCTGCACAAGGCCAAGGGTTACGACAAGGAAGAGGGCCGCCGCCTCAACGTGCTCACCCATTGCAATGCCGGCTGGCTCGCCACGGTGGATTGGGGCACCGCCCTCGCGCCGATCTACGTAGCGCATGAGGCCGGCATCTCGGTCCATGTCTATGTCGACGAGACCCGGCCGCGGAACCAGGGCGCGGCGCTCACCGCGTTCGAGCTCAACGCCCACGGCGTGCCGCACACCGTCATCGCCGACAATGCCGGCGGCCACCTGATGCAGCATGGCCAGATCGACGTCTGCATCGTCGGCTCGGACCGCACCACGGCCTCGGGCGACGTCTGCAACAAGATCGGCACCTATCTGAAGGCGCTGGCGGCCTCCGACAACCGCATCCCGTTCTACGCCGCCCTGCCCTTCTCCACCATCGACTGGACCCTGGACGACGGTGTCGCGCAGATCCCGATCGAGGAGCGCGACGGTCGCGAGGTCTCCCATCTCACCGGCCGTCTCGCCGATGGCGGCTTCGCCACGATCGAGGTGGTGTCGCCGGGCAGCCCGGTGGCCAACCCCGCCTTCGACGTGACCCCGGCCCGCCTGGTGACGGGGATCATCACCGAGCGCGGCGTGGCTTCGGCGGATGCGGAGGGGTTGTTGGCGCTGTATCCGGAGCGGCGCTCGGCGGCTTAGAGCTGCGCCCGACCACGTTGGGTCGGCGCATATCTCTAAGCCATTGTCTTGCCGCGCTCTTTTTCGCCGAACCGGAATCCACTTCGGCGGAGAGCGCTCTCGCGGGTCACGACGCTTCCCACTGCCAGAACACAGACCCCGTAAACTCGAACACCCGCTCCCCGCGCTGGTTCTGGGCGGTGTTGTGGTGGGTGGCGACGCCCCAGCCGGGGTGCGAGGCGGATTCGCGCTTGTCGAGCAGGGTGCAGGCGTAGGCGATCGTGTCGCCGGCATAGACGGGGGCGAGCCAGCGCATGTCGCGAAACCCCGGAGAGGGGCCGAGCTGCGGCACCGGGCCGTTCCTCTCCGTCAGGGCGATGTCGCGCTGGCGGGTGATGTGCAGGCGCTTCATCCACACCGCCGCCGTGTGCCACCCGGAGGCGCAGAGCGCGCCGAAATGCGTCTTTCGGGCGGCGTCTGCATCGAGATGGAAGGCCTGCGGGTCGTAGTCCCGCGCGAAGGCGATGATCGCCTCCGGGGTGAAGACGTGGCGGCCGAGATTGCGGATCGTGCCGAGCTTCGCCTGTTTGAGGAAGAGGAGCGTCTCCGCGTCGTCGCCCTCGATCACCTCGACCGGGTCGCCGAGCGTCACCGCGCGCGGCGGCAGGGGATCGGCCCCGCGCCGGGCGAACATGACCGTGAAGGCCTGAATCATCACCGACTCGTCGCGGCCGTTCACGACCGTGAGGGTGAAGCGGACGAAGCCGCGATCCGGCTTCGAGTTCGAGGCGCGGCACTCCTCCACCTTGGTGACGATCCGCAGCGCGTCACCCGGCAGGACGGGGCGGAGCCATCGCAATTGCGAGATGCCGGGCGAGCCCATGGAGGTGGCGCCGCGAAAGACATGGGCCTGGAGCAGGCGCATGCCGAACCCGGCCGTCTGCCAGCCGGAGCCGATCAACCGACCCGCCAGCGTCGCCTTCGCGGCGTCCTCATCGAGATGGAAGGGCTGCGGATCGAACTCCTTCGCGAAGGCGACGATCGCCTCCCGCGTCACCGTGAGCGGGCCGCCCTCGATCACGTCGCCGGGGGTGAAGTCCTCGAAGGTGATGCCGGTCATTGAACCTCTTGTCGATGGATGGAGCCGCGCTGGCGATGGTGGCGGTCCCTCTTTCCGCCCGCCTACGATAGTCACACATTCCGCGGGATGCGCGGGACCCTCCTCCCCAGCGGATCTCGGGCCTGCCCGAGATCCGTCGAGCTTGTGGGGAGGAGTTGGAGATGGGGGTGGTTGGGTGACCCTCATGGTCCACAGTCGGGCGGAACAACCCCCACTCCTAACCTCTCCCCACAAGGGGGAGAGGGACGCGTCCTGCCTGAAACAACAGATGGCTGGATTCAATAACCCCGCGCGGGGAGAGGGGATGCGCACCCTCTTTCCGGAGATGCGGTAAGCATCAGCCGAGGCCGGTCCAGCTCCTCAATTGGCGAAGCGGAAATGCAGTACGTCACCGTCCTGCACCACGTAGTCCTTGCCCTCGAGGCGGAACTTGCCAGCCTCCTTGGCGCCGCTCTCGCCCTTCAGGGCGGTGTAATCGGCGAATGCGATGGTCTCGGCGCGGATGAAGCCCTTCTCGAAATCCGTATGGATCACGCCGGCGGCGGCAGGCGCGCGGGTGCCCTTCTCGATGGTCCAGGCGCGCGCTTCCTTCGGACCCACTGTGAAGTAGGTGATGAGACCGAGAAGCTCGTAGCCTGCGCGGATGACCCGGTTGAGACCCGGCTCCACGAGCCCCACCGCTTCGAGGAAGTCGCCCTGGTCGGCGAGCGGCATCACGGCGATCTCGCTCTCGATCTTGGCCGAGACCACCACCGCGCGCGCCCCCTCGGCCTTGGCCTGGGCAATCACCGCCTCGGAATAGGCGTTGCCCTTGTCGGCATCGCCCTCGTCCACGTTGCAGACGTAGAGGACGGGTTTCGCCGTCATCAGCCCGAGGGTCTGGAACAGCTTCTCCTCTTCCGGCTTGCGGCTGACCAGACGGGCGGGCTTGCCCTCGCGCAGCAGCGGCAGCGCCCGCTGGACGAGGTCGAGCATCTCCTTGGCTTCCTTGTCGGCGCCCTTGGCCTTCTTCTCCAGAGCGAAGAGGCGCTTCTCGAGGCTGTCGAGGTCGGCGAGCATCAGCTCGGTCTCGATGGTCTCGATATCCGCCTTCGGGTCGACCTTGCCCTCCACATGGGTCACGTCACCATCGGTGAAGCAGCGCACCACGTGGGCGATGGCGTCGACCTCGCGGATATTGGCGAGGAACTGGTTGCCGAGCCCCTCCCCCTTCGAGGCGCCGCGCACGAGGCCGGCAATGTCCACGAAGGTCAGCCGGGTCGGGATGATCTCCTTCGACGTGGCGATCCGCGCCAGATCGTCGAGGCGCGGGTCCGGCACCGCCACCTCGCCGACATTCGGCTCGATCGTGCAGAACGGATAATTCGCCGCCTGTGCCGCCGCCGTCTGCGTCAGCGCGTTGAAGAGGGTCGACTTGCCGACGTTCGGCAGGCCGACGATGCCGCATTTGAAGCCCATGATATTCCTCAAGAGTTCGCGAAGATCGATTCCGGTAAGGCCCGAAACGGATTCACGATTGTCGTTCCTTCGACCTCGCGGCCGTGCTGATAGTCTTCCGACAGGAGGAAGCGGCATCCGGCCCGGATCGCGGAACCGAGGATGACGCAGTCCCACCACTGAAACCGGGTCTGCTCGCGCAGTGACCACGCATCGCCGACGAGGGCGAGATCGGTGGCGCCTTCCGACCATTCCTCCAGTGCCAGCGTCGTCTGCCGCGCATCCTCCGGATCGATCGGGAGCCGACCGCGCAGGATGACGGCATGCAACTCGCCGAGAACCTGCGGGCTCACGACGATCAGGCCGCGATCCGCCAGCGCTTCCAGCCAATGCCGCGCCATGGATTGCTTCTCAGGGAAGCGGTCGTCGCGGGCATACACGAAGACGTTGGTGTCGACGAACACCCGGCCCGTGACGGGGACGGTGTCACTCGGCATCGTAGATCTGATCGCGCGTCGGCGCGCGCCCGTTCTCATCGAGGAGATGGAGGGGTGGCCCCGCCAGGAAACGCTCTAGTGCCTGACTCTGGGAGAGCGGCCGGCCGACGCGTTGTTCGACCGTCTCGGCGATGAACTTCGAGAGGCTCTTGCCGTCACGCGCCGCGGCGACGCGAGCGCGTTGCAGGAGACTCTCATCCATCGTCACCGTGACGTTCCTCAAACCAGCCTCCCCACCCGTCGAATCCGAGCTTCGATATCGTGTTCCCGTGTTTTCGTGTCAATCACGGCCGGTGGCCGCCGCGTTGACCTGTTTGACGTCGTCCCAGCCCCGGCCGGCCATGGCGAGATGGACCTTGTTCTGGAAACTCGCGTCTTCGCCCTGGGCCAGGAGTGGAGCGTGGTCCGCCACGGCGCGGCAGAGATCCTCGACCCAGGCCCGCTCGCCCTTGCCGAAATCGTTCAGCACGTAGGCATGGACCAGGGCCTTGTCGCCCGGATGACCGATGCCGAGACGGACGCGCCGGTAGTCGTTGCCGCATTGGGCGGTGATCGAGCGCAGGCCGTTATGCCCGGCATTGCCGCCGCCGAGCTTCACGCGGAGCTTGGCCGGGGCGAGGTCGAGTTCGTCGTGGAGCACGATGACGTCGGCGAGGGCGATCCTGTAGAAGCGCTGGGCTTCCGAGACCGAGCGGCCGGATTCGTTCATGAAGGTCTGCGGCTTCAGCAGGACGACCCGTTCGGTGCCGAGCGTCGCCTCGGTCACCTCACCCTGGAACTTGCGCCGCCAAGGCGCGGCGCGGTGGACGCGCGCCATCTCGTCGAGGGCGAGAAAACCGATATTGTGGCGGTTGCCCGCATAGCGGGCCCCTGGATTGCCGAGCCCGACGATCAGGCGCATGGCATCATCTCCAAGACGATTTCGTCACGAGAGCACTCTCCGCCGAAGTGGATGCCGGTTCGGCGAAAAAGAGCGCGGCAAAACAGAAGGCTTAGAGCTGCGCCCGACCCAACGTGGGCGGGCGCAGCTCTAAGGACGGATGACGAAGGGGCGACGTCAAACGAAAAGGTGCCCCGACCTCGCGGCCGGAGCACCCGTGGAGAAAGACGAGACCGGGGCGCGAAGCCCCAGGGCCTCAATCCTCCTTCTTGTCTTCTTCAGCCTCGGCGGCCTCTTCGGCCTCAGCCTCGGCCTTCTCTTCGGCAGCTTCGGTCGACTGCGCCTCGGCGATCGCGGCCTCTTCGGCCTCGACCTCGGCGCCGAGCACGGTCGGCGGCACGACGTTGGCGACGACGGCCTCGGCCTCGCCAGTGAAGGTCGTGTTGGCCGGCAGCTTCACGGCTTCGATGTGGATCGAATCGCCGATCTGGAGACCGGTGAGATCGACCTCGACCGCGTCGGGGATCGCGTCTGCGGGCACTTCGAGCGAGAGTGTGTGCAGGACGACGTTCAGGGTGCCGCCATTCTTCTTGATGCCGGGGGCCTCATCCTCGTTGATGAAGTGCACGGGCACTTCGACGGTGAGGCTCTGGCCGGCGACGACACGCAGGAAGTCGACATGCAGCGGCACACCGGTCACCGGATCGAGCTGGAAGTCGCGCGGGATCGCGCGGGTCTTGCGGCCGCCGGCGTTGATCTCGAACAGCGTGGTCTTGAAACCGCCGGCATAGATCAAGGTCCGGGTGCGGACGAGATCGATGGCGATGGATTGCGGAGCCTGGCCACCACCATAGATGACGGCGGGAACGTTGCCCTGGCGACGAACTTCCCGGGCGGCCCCCTTGCCGACCCGGTCGCGTGCCACGGCCTCAAGCGGCTTTACTGCGCTCATGGCGTGATCCTTCAAACAAAACAGAAAAAAGCCGCGAAACGCCAAAGGCCGCCCGAAACGGACGGCCCTCACCGATCCACGACGCGCCCGTGCCTCCAAGGGTGTCTGGCGGGCGCGTGTGGTGCATACCCGCAAGTGACCGGAAGTGCAATGTTTCCACTTCGATCGCCTTCGCCCACATATCGGAAGACATCGTTCCGATCTGCCCCGGCGCGCGACCGGTGCTGAAGCAGACTCGTCGAATTCCGGCCGCCCGTCCTATTTCGGGCCGCCTCCCCCGCCCCCGCCTCCCCCCGTGGCCAGGTTGCGGCGGGTGTCGGCCTGCCCGCTGACATCGCCGAAATACTTCGTCGCATCGCCGAGCTGCATCGACGGCATGCAATTGGGGGTGCAGGAATAGGATTCCCGGTCCAGCCCGCGCTGAACCGTGACGATCGAGCCTTGAGCGGCTTGGACGCTGACGATGGATTCGGCGAGCATCGCGCCGGACGCGTCGAGAGCGATGAGATTGGTGGAGCCGAAGCTCTTGCCGGTCAGGATGACGATTCCGTTTCGCTGGAGCGCCACATCCGCCACCAGAGGGTTGCCCACGATCACCGTCTGCGTCCGCTCGGGCAGGCGAATGACCTTGGCATTGTCGACGCTCACCGCCACGGTGGCCGGGGCCGTCTCCGCCAGGGCGGGCACCGCGCCGAGGGCGAGGCAGAGGGCGACTCCAACCCCTCGAGCGTGGCGCGTCAGGGGCGAGCGTGTCGGCAGTGACCGGTGGCCCATGGCTCTGATGCTCTCGGCTAAACCCGCGCGTTTCCGGCCGAGCCCGCCATGCGGAACGGCCAGCCTCTCTTCGTCAGGCGAGTGTTAAGCACGTGGTGGTGAATGAAGCGCTAAGGCGGTTCGGCACAATTCGCGACGCATCGGTCCGTGCCGTCTTGACGAAATGATTTGGCATCATGTCGCCATGGCGACGGTCATGGCAGTAGGTTTTTCGCAAGATAGAGCGGAGTTCATTTTCAGCGGAATGTATAAAAATACATCTTTTCCATTCATTTCCCTTTTACCAAAAGACAATCGAGAGGTTCTCGACGCTATTTGCGCGGCCGATTTAACCCAATCTCAAGAGAAAACGGGCAATGTTGTTTTCAGTCGCCGATCGAGACAAAGCAAAGTTCGACGGCAACTTGGCAAGACAACCAATCGGGAAATACTGTTATGTCGAGCATCTTCAAGCGTTTTGCCGCTGACGAATCCGGCGCGACGGCTATCGAATACGGCCTCATCGCTGCGCTCATCTCCGCGGCGCTCGTCGCTGCCTTTTCCACCCTTTCGACGAATATTTCGACTGGATTGGGTAACGTCGGGAGAACCATCGCTGGGACGACGACGCCGGCGGCGGGGAACTAAGATTGTCATCGGTTTTGCCAAGTAAAGATGGCAACATGCTCCGTGGGACCGTCATTCGCCCATTCCTCTGGCAGTGACGATCCAGCCGGCTGTGCTTGGGTGACGTAAGTGCCCCGCCGGACGATCTTTCCCGATCGTCCGGCGCAGCCGTTTCTGGAATGATCGTGTGGCGAAGACCGACACCCGTGATCGTGGTCCTACTCACCGCGTCGATGAGAAAGACCTGACCGGTTTCGGATCACCGGAACCCACCGGGCGTATTTTCCGGCCGAGATCGAGGCTGTTCCCATGGCAAGCGTCGCGCTGCTGATCGTGTTTCCGTTCCTGATGGCCTATGCGGCCGTCCGCGACCTGTTGACCATGTTGATCCCTAACACGGTGTCCCTTCTCCTGCTGGCAGGCTTCGCTCTGTTCGCATTCGCGACGGGATTATGGGGGTGGGACCTCCTGAGCCATCTCGGCGCCGGGGCAGCGACGCTCGCCGTCACTTTCACCCTCTTCGCATTCGGAAAAATCGGCGGAGGCGATGCCAAGCTTGCCGCTGCGACGGCGGTATGGATCGGGTTCGACCGGTTGCTGGAGTATCTGGCGGTCGCCTCGCTCGCTGGAGGCGTTCTCTCCCTGGCGATCCTGATGGCGCGGGCGCATCCGCTGCCGCCGCTGCTCGGCCGTCTGCCCTTCGCCCTCCACCTGCACGATGCGAAAACGGGCGTACCCTACGGAATCGCCCTCTCCTTCGGCGCCCTGATCGTGATCCCGGAGACCATGACCTGGGCAAGAATGATGGCATCGTGATGTAAGATGCACGCTCAGGTCGAACTTGCGGAGTTTGCTCCGCAGCCTGGAAAGTTCTGACCTCAGTAAAAGCAGACCTGTCGCAGGACAGTCGCACTCGGCCATCGTTATTTTTTGTTAACCGTAATTTGAGGAATCCCGTCGAACAAGGGATGGCGACGGCACGAGGCCGTCCTGTCAGGTTCGAACACGGCGATGAAACCAGCCCGCCTTGCCGTTCTCGCCATCGCCCTCGCCGCCGGGGGCGGGGCCGCGTTTCTGATGAGCGGCAGCGATGCACCGCCCCCGGCCCAGCCGGTGGTCAAGGCGCCCCCTCCCCCGCTCCCGGTCACGGATGTGCTGGTGGCCGCCGCCGACCTGCCGATGGGGCAGAACATCCAGGCAGCCGACCTGCGTTGGCAGCCCTGGCCCGACCAGGCCATCACCGTCGGCTACATGACGCGCACGGTGTCGCCCAACGCCATGGAAACCATCATCGGTTCGATCACCCGCAGCGCCTTCCTCGCGGGGGAGCCGATCCGCCCGCAGAAGATCGCGCGGTCCGACGGCGGCTTCATGGCGGCGATCCTGCCCTCCGGCATGCGTGCCGTCGCCATCGTCACCGATACGCGCGGCTCGAGTTCGGCCGGCGGCTTCATCCTCCCCAACGACCATGTCGACGTCATCCGCACCTATCGGGACGAGGATGCTTCGCGCTCCGGCGGTGGCGAGGCGCAGATCTCCGAGACCCTGCTCACCGACATCCGCGTGCTCGCCGTCGGCCAAATCGTCCAGGAGAAAAACGGGACGAATGTCGTCACCGGCGAGACGGCGACCCTCGCCTTGACCCCGTCCCAGGCCGAAACCGTCACCCTGGCGCAGAAGGTGGGACAGCTCTCCCTCTCCCTGCGCAGCCTCGTGGATGCCGGCCGAACCGTGGATGCCGTACCCGAGACGCAGCAGGATTCCGCGATCACCGTCGTGCGCTTCGGCGTCGCCAGACAACAACCGCGTCGCTGAGATGCCGAACCGCGCGATGTTCAAGGATTCTTCGATGACCACGAGACATCGCGTCCGCGTGGGCAGCCTGGCCGCGTTCGCGGCCCTCGTGGGGCTGACATCCCCGGCCCCGCCCGCCGTGGCGGCGCCGAGAGACAGCTTCACGCCCGCCCCGATCGTCGATGTCGGGGGCAATGAATCCGGCACCTCGCGCCGCGTCGAGCTGACGACCGGACGCTCCCTCGTGATCGACCTGCCTCGCGACGCCAAGGAGGTCTTCGTCGCCAATCCGAAAGTGGCCAACGCCGTGGTGCGCTCGACCCGCAAGGTCTTCGTGATCGGCATGGAGGACGGAGCGACCTCGATCTTCATCATGGATGCCGAAGGCCGCCAGATCACCGCCCTCGACGTCACCGTGGCGCGCGACCTCAAGCTCGGAACCCTGCGGCAGATCCTGCTCCAGAGCATCGTTGGCGGGCGTTTCGACATCCGGACCGCGGGGGATTCCCTCATCCTGTCCGGCACGGTCGGTTCCGCTGCGGAGGCGGCCCAGGCCATGGATATCGCCACCGCCTTCGTTGGTCAGTCCGGCGGCGGTGCCGGTGGTCCTGGCGCGAAGGGCGCGGTCATCAACAACCTCACCATCCGGGGCAAGGATCAGGTGATGCTCCGCGTCACCGTGGTCGAGGTCGCACGGACGGTGCTCAAGCAGTTCGGCGTCAATCTCAGCGGCAACTGGTCCGGTTTCAACCTCGCGAACGTCGCGCCCTTCGGTCTCAATGGCGGGCAATTCCCGAACGGGAACGAGATCAGGGCGACGATCAACGCAGGCGGCGGGGCGAGCGTCTCGGCGACCTTGCGCGCCTTCGAGCAGGCCGGCGTCTCGCGCATTCTCGCGGAGCCGACGCTCACCGCCATTTCGGGGGAATCCGCCAAGTTCACGGCCGGCGGCGAGCTTCCCGTGCCCGCCACCCAGAACTGCACCGGCGGCGTCTGCACCACCGGCATCACGTTCAAGACCTATGGCGTGACCCTGAACTTCACGCCGGTGGTGATGGCCGAGAACCGCATCTCCGTGCGCGTCGCGACGGAGGTCTCCGAGATCGACCAGACCAACTCCTTCACCTTCACCCAGGGCGATTCCACGGTCTCGGTGCCCGGTTTCACCTTGCGCAAGACCGAGACCACGGTGGAGCTCGCCTCCGGCGGAACCATGATGACCGCCGGCCTGATCCAGCAACGCAACAAGGCCTCCGTCGGCGGTCTGCCCGGCCTCGTGAACCTGCCCATCCTCGGAGCCCTGTTCCGTTCGCGCGACTACCAGCGCCAGGAAACCGAACTCATGATCATGGTGACGCCCTACATCGCCAAGGCGATGGAGGCGAAGCAGGTGGCGCGGCCGGATGACGGCTTCATCGATGCCCAGGACGGCCAGGCGATCCTGCTCGGACGCTTGAACCGGGTCTACGGTTCGGCTCGCACAGCGCCGCTCGGCGCCACGTATCGCGGACGCGTCGGCTTCATCACCGACTGACGCCCCGTGCGAGATCCGCGCAGCCACGACATTGCAGGACGAAGCGGCCCCGGCCCCATCAGGACCCGACCCCCATGTCACTCATCCCGTTCCGCTCCCCTCTCGCCGTGCTCGCCTCGATTGCCCTGGCCACGACTTTGGGTGCCTGCCGCGCCGACCGCGCCGAGACCACCGGTTCGCTCTATCCGGCCGATTACCGGGCCCGTCATCCCATCGTGCTCGCCGACGACACGCGCTCGCTCGATGTCTTCGTCACCGGTACCGGTCATATCGATCCGCGACAGCGCGCCGATATCGAGGCCTTCCTGCTGGAATTCCGCCGCTACGGGCGCGGCACCGTGATCCTCGACATGCCGCGCGGCGTCTCGCCGTCGCTCGGCGCAGCCGTGGAGCGGACCGGTGCCGGTATCCGCAGGCTGGGCGCAGAAAACGGTGTCGGCGGAGGGCAGATGGTGGTCACCGGCTACGCGGTGGCGGACCCATTCCTCGCCTCGCCCCTGCGCCTCAGCTTCCGGCGCCTGGAGGCGAAAGTCGGCAACCAATGCGGCCTGTGGCCCCAGGATCTCGGGGCCGGAAGCCCTGCCTTCTCCGCACGCAACGAGACGCATTGGAACCTCGGCTGCGCCATGCAGTCCAATGTCGCGAGCCAGATCGCCGATCCGGTGGACCTCGTACGCGGTCGCCCGGAGGGGCGCATCGACGCGGTCCAGCGCACCATGGACATCAACAAACTGCGCGAGGGCAAGGATCCGTCAACCATATGGCGCCAGGATGGGAAGACGTCGGTGAAGGCAGCCATCGATAACTGATCGACGCTCCCCTTCCGTCGTTCGCCAGAGCTTCGGCCTTCGTTTCCAACCAGAGACCGGACCCCGCCCCATGCCCGATATCAACGAGTCACCCGAGCGCATCATCGCTCCGGTGCCGCGGATCACGATCCAGGCATTCTGCGAGACCGGCGAAACGGCCGCGACGATCGAGGCGGCCGGGAGCGACAGGCGGCTGCAGAAGGCGCAGATCAAGATCCAGATGGGCGGCGGTCCCGCCGCCGTCGAGGCGTTCCGTCACGCGCCCACGCCAAACGTCGTCATCATCGAGACGCAGAGCGCGAAATCGCGTCCCCTTGAGATCCTCGATTCCCTGGCGGAAGTCTGTGACGAAGGGACGAAGGTCGTCGTCATCGGCCATGTCAACGACGTGCAGCTCTACCGCCAGTTCATCCAGCGCGGCGTGAGCGAGTACCTGATGGCGCCGGTGGAGCCGGTCGTCCTGATCCAGGCCCTGTCCGACCTGTTCACCGCGCCCGGAGCCCGCCCGGTGGGGCGCACCATCGCGGTGGTAGGCGCCAAGGGCGGCGTCGGCTCGTCCACCATCGCCCACAACCTGGCCTGGACCGTGGCACGCGAGCACGCGATGGCCACCGTCATCGCCGATCTCGACATCGCTTTCGGGTCGGCGAGCCTCAACTTCAACCAGGATCCGCCGCAGGGCATCGCCGAAGCGGTCTTCGCGCCCGAGCGCCTCGATTCCAACCTCCTCGACCGGCTGCTCTCGAAATGCAGCGACAATCTCTCTCTTCTCTCCGCGCCCGCCACCCTCGAACGGACGACGGACCTGAACGAAACGTCCTTCGACAACCTCATCGACCTGATGCGGGCGGCCGTGCCCTGTGTGGTCCTCGATGTCCCGCATACCTGGTCGGCCTGGACCCGGCGCCTGCTGATCTCGTCCGACGAGATCATCGTCGTCGCCCAGCCAGAACTCGCCTCCTTGCGCAACCTCAAGAACCTGCTGACCCTGCTGCAGCAGGACAGGCCGAACGACGCCCGTCCGCGCATCGTCCTCAACAGCGTCGGCGTGCCGAAGCGGCCGGAAATCTCGGCCGGCGAGTTCGCGAAGGCCTTGGACGCCACGTTGACGGCGACGATTCCCTATGACCCGGCCCTGTTCGGCACGGCGGCGAATAACGGCCAGATGATCGCCGAGGTCCAGGCCGGCGCCAAGGCGTCGGACGTGTTTTCCGAGCTCGCCGCACGCATGATCGGCCGCCCCGAGGCGCGCCGCCCCCGCGGGAAGCTGTTCGAGCCCCTCTTGTCCCGGTTGTCCCGACGCAAGGCGTCCTGATGGACCCGAACCGTGAGGAGCCCTGTCATGTTCGGTAGGAGGAGTACCGGCACGGCGGTCGCGGCCACTATCGCGGTTCCGTCGGCACCCAAGCCATCGGCCTCCATCCCGGTCTTCGACGACCATGCCGCCGAGGCGAAGAAACCGCAGGCGGAGCGGCCCGTCCCGGTCCGGGAGACGGTGAAGTCGGAAGACTATTTCCGCACCAAGAGCATGATCTTCGGCGCGCTGATCGAGGCCATCGATCTGGCGCAGCTGTCGCGTCTCGACGTCGAGTCGGCGCGCGAGGAGATCCGCGACATCGTCTCGGAGATCATCGGCCTCAAGAACATCGTCCTGTCCATCGCCGAGCAGGAGGAACTCCTCGACGACATCTGCAACGACGTGCTCGGCTACGGGCCGCTCGAGCCGCTTCTGGCCCGCGACGACATCGCCGACATCATGGTCAACGGCGCCAACCGGGCCTTCATCGAGGTCGGTGGCAAGATCCAGCTGACCAACGTGCGCTTCCGCGACAACCAGCAGCTGATGAACATCTGCCAGCGCATCGTCAGCCAGGTCGGCCGGCGCGTCGACGAATCCTCGCCGATCTGCGACGCGCGCCTGCCCGACGGGTCCCGCGTCAACATCATCGCGCCGCCGCTCGCCATCGACGGGCCGGTCCTCACCATCCGCAAGTTCAAGAAGGACAAGCTCACCCTCGACCAGCTCGTGACCTTCGGGGCGATCTCGCCCGAAGGCGCGCGGATCCTGCAGATCATCGGCCGCGTCCGCTGCAATGTCGTCATTTCCGGCGGCACGGGGTCGGGCAAGACCACCCTGCTGAACTGCCTGACGCGCTATATCGACGAGGACGAGCGGATCATCACCTGCGAGGACGCGGCCGAGCTGCAGCTGCAGCAGGCCCACGTGGTCCGCCTCGAGACCCGGCCCGCGAACATGGAGGGGTCGGGCCAGGTCACCATGCGCGACCTCGTGAGGAACTGCCTGCGCATGCGGCCGGAGCGGATCATCGTCGGCGAGGTGCGCGGCCCGGAGGCGTTCGATCTGCTCCAGGCCATGAATACCGGCCATGACGGCTCGATGGGCACGCTCCACGCCAATTCCCCGCGCGAGGCCCTGGCCCGTATCGAATCGATGATCACGATGGGCGGCTTCAGCCTGCCGTCGCGGACCCTGCGCGAGATGATCGTCGGATCCATCGACATCATCGTCCAGGCGACGCGCCTGCGCGACGGCTCGCGCCGCATCACGCACATCACCGAGGTGCTGGGCCTCGAAGGCGACGTCATCATCACCCAGGACCTCTTCGTCTACGACGTGCTGGGCGAGGACGCGAACGGCAAGCTTCTCGGACGCCATCGCTCCACCGGCATCGGCCGTCCGCGCTTCTGGGAGCGCGCGCGCTATTACGGAGAGGAGAAGGCCCTGGCGGCCGCCCTCGACGCGGCCTCAGACGGCGCCGTCACCCCATGAACGGGCTGCAGATGCCCCTTGCCGTCGGGCTCGCGGCAATCGCCGCCGGGGCTGTCGCCTATGTAGTGCTGACGCCGCTCCTGTCGGGCGAGAGCCGCGCGGCCAAGCGCAGGCAGGCCGTCAGCGTGGTGACGTCTCCTGCCCAGCGCGTGGCGACGGCGAGCCGACGTGAGCAGGTGGCCAGGAGCCTGAAGGAGGTGGAGGCCAAGCGTGGCGGGACGAAGGTCTCGCTCGAGCTCAAGATCGCTCGCGCCGGGCTGGATTGGTCGAAGCAGAAATTCTACGCCGTCTCCGCACTCATGGCCGTCGTCACCGGCCTCGTCGTCTTCGTCCTCACCGCGCATACGCTCGCGACTCTCGCGGGCCTCTTCGCCGGCGCCTTCGGCCTGCCTCTATGGCTGCTGAGTTTCCTGCGTAAGAAGCGCATCAAGGCCTTCATCACCGAACTACCCACCGCCATCGACATCATCACCCGCGGCGTGCGCTCCGGCATTCCGGTGGGCGATTGCTTCCGGATCATCGCCCGGGAAGCTCAGGAGCCGATCCGTGGCGAGTTCCGCCAGGTGGTGGAATCCCAGACCATGGGTCTCACTCTCGGCGACGCCATGGTGCGGATGTACGAGCGGGTGCCCGTCTCCGACGTCAACTTCTTCGCCATCGTCATCGGCATCCAGGGCCGGTCCGGCGGCAATCTGTCGGAGGCTCTCGGCAACCTGTCGAGGGTCTTGCGTGAACGAAAGAAGATGGAGGGGAAAATCCAGGCCATGAGCATGGAGGCCAAGGCGTCGGGCGGCATCATCGCGGCCTTGCCCTTCGTCGTGGCGGTCCTGACCTACCTCTCCAGCCCGGATTACGTCGCCCTGCTCTGGACGACGAATACCGGCAAGATGGCCCTCGTCGCCTCTGCGATATGGATGTCGATCGGGATCTTCGTGATGAAGAAGATGATCAGCTTCGAGGTCTGACGCCCATGTTGTCCATCATCGGCGAAAAGCTCATCGACCCGCGCTTCATCGGCATGGTGTTGGCCGGCGTGGCGGCCGCCGCGACGGCCTTCGCCCTGCTGCAGCCGCTTCTGGAGCCCGACAAGCTCAACAAGCGCATGAAGCTGATCGGCGAGGAGCGCGAGGAGTTGCGCCGGCGCGAGCGGGACCGGTTGAACAACAGGTCGACGCTGCGGGTGGCACCGAAAGCCTACATGAAGCGGGTCGTGGACCAGTTCAACCTGAGCCGCTGGCTCGGCACCGACACCGCTCGGCAGCAACTGGTGATGGCGGGATACCGTTCGCCCGGCGCCGAGACCGGGTTCCTGTTCTTCCGGATGGTCATGCCCATCGCGGTCGGGCTCGCGGCGATCGTCTATCTCTTCGTCTTGAAGATCCTGGATTACTCCGTCACCGTCCGCCTCATGATGGTCATCGCCGCCCTGCTGGTCGGCATCAAGGCACCCGAACTCTACCTCATCAACGCCACCAAGAAGCGCCAGGCCGAGATCCGGGCGGCATGGCCCGACGCCCTCGACCTCATGCTGATCTGCGTCGAGTCGGGCATGTCGGTGGAGCACGCCATTCGCCGGGTCAGTATCGAGACCGTCACCCAGTCGGTGGCGTTGGCCGAGGAGCTCGCCGTCACGGCAGCGGAACTGTCCTATCTGCCGGATCGGCGCATGGCGTTCGAGAACCTCGCCAACCGCGTGGGCCTCGATGCCGTCAAGGCGGTTGCGACCGCGCTGATCCAGGCCGAGCGGTATGGCACGCCCGTGGGTCAGGCCCTTCGCGTGCTCTCCCAGGAGAGCCGGGACCAGCGCATGAACGAGGCGGAGAAAAAGGCAGCCGGCCTGCCGCCGAAGCTGACCGTGCCGATGATCCTGTTCTTCCTGCCGGTTTTGTTCGTCGTCATCCTGACGCCGGCAATCATCCAGATCTACCGCTGAGGTCGTATCCGCGTCTCAGGGGAGCGTGGTCCGCCGCTCTGCTCGGAGCGATCGGGATGTCCCTCAGCCCGGCGGGAACTCGCCGGCCGGCGAGCGTCCGGGGTATTTCGCGGCTCTGGGCTGTCGCACCGGGGCGGACATGGCCCGCAGGGAGGCGGCGTTGGCCGCCGCATCTTCCGGAGACAGGTCACCGCGGGTGACCTCTTCCGCCTCCGCGATCTTGCCCCGTAATCCGAGGACCAGAGCGAGGTTCTGGCGCACGCGTGCATCCGCGCGCGGCTGGGCCACGGCGACGCGCATCACTGCCTCGGCCTGGTCGAGCTGCTTTGCCAGCGCGAAGGACAGTCCGAGATTGGAGAGGACGGTGGGGTCGTTGGGCTGGATCTTGAGGGCGGCCTCATAGAAGCCTTGCGCGCGGACATGGTCGCCCATCTGGTCGGCCACCGCGCCCTGTGCGGACAGGACACGCCAATCCGGCCGCGCCGGGGTATGGGCGTTCTGGAGCACTTCGGCGGCTTCGGTGAAGCGCCCGACCTCCCCCAGGACCTTTCCGTAGGCGGCCAGAACGGCCGAATTCTTCGGGTTGCGCAGAGCCGTCTGCTGAAGCACCGCCACGGCTTGGGGCTTCTGGTTCGTAGCCCTGAGTGCCTGCGCATAGCGCAGGGCGAGGCCGACATCGTTCTGGTCGGCATTGTATTTCTGACCGAGCGCGTCGACGTCGCCGAGGCTCACGACGTTGCGGTCCGGCCCCCGTCCGAAATTCTTGATGGAGAAGCCGCCGATGGAGCCCGTGGTTTCCGGAGAGCGCGACTGGCAGGCGCTCGCCAGAAGGCCGAGCAGCGCCACGCCGGCCAGGCGTAGCGGCAACCGAATGCGAGTCGGCGAACCCGGATGAGGCTGGTCTGAACGCAACGACACCATGACGTGCTCCGCACGAGCCTGCCGGTCGACGCTTCACGCCACCGGTGGCGCAGTGATAGACCGTTAACCCTAATCGCCGGTTAACCCGACTTTAGGGCTTCAGCGGATCAGCCGGCCGCGCCACGCAACGCCCCCGAGAATCCATCCTGTCCCATCTCAGCGCCGACGATCCCTCCGCCCTGCCGATCTGCTGCCTCCGGAGCGACGAGTGGAGCGGCTTCGAAGCGGAGCTCGGCCCGAGGCACAGGGCCTTCGCCAAAGCGACCGACTTCCTGCCGAAAGCCGGGCGGGTGGCGCTTCTTCCCGCCGAGGATGGGACAATCGAACGGATCCTGTTCGGCCTCGGCGACGGGGCCGATCCCTTCCTCGCTGGCAAACTGCCCTCGCTGCTGCCGCCCGGAACCTACCGCCTCGAACCGAGGGCTTCCCTCGACATGCAGGCCGCTTCCCTGGCCTGGCTGCTCGGAAGCTATCGCTTCACGCGCTACCGCAAGCCGATGCCGAAGGGACCGCTCCTCGTCTCGCCGGAAGGCGTCGATGCGGCCGAGATCCATCGGATCTCCCAGGCCGTCGCCCTCGGGCGCGACCTCGTCAACACTCCCGCCAATGACCTCGGCCCGGCAGAAATCGAAGCCGTCGCCAGGGCGCTGGCAGAGGAACACTCCGCACTGTTCTCGGTGACCGAGGGCTCGGATCTCGCCCGCGAATTTCCCCTGGTCCACGCGGTCGGCGCGGCCTCCCCCCGCGCACCCCGCCTCATCGACATGAGCTGGGGCGAGGCGGACGCGCCGAAAGTGACCCTCGTCGGCAAGGGCGTCGTGTTCGATACGGGCGGCCTCGACATCAAGCCGTCGAGCGGCATGCTGCTGATGAAGAAGGATATGGGCGGCTCGGCGGCCGCCCTCGCCGCCGCTGCGATGATCATGGCCGCCGGTCTGAACCTGCGCCTGCGCCTCATCATTCCGACGGTGGAGAACGCCATCGCGGGCAACGCCTTCAGGCCGGGCGACGTGTTCAGGAGCCGCGCCGGGCTGACGGTGGAGATCGGCAATACCGATGCCGAGGGGCGCCTGATCCTCGCCGATGCCCTCGCTTTGGCCGATGAGGACAAGCCCGATCTCATCATCGATTTCGCCACCCTCACCGGAGCGGCGCGGGTCGCCCTAGGGCCCGATCTCCCGGCCTTCTTCACGGAGGATGACGCACTGGCCACGGCCGTGTCGAAGGCGGGTGACGAGGCCGTCGACCCGGTCTGGCGGCTGCCGCTCCACAAGCCCTACGCGAGCCTGCTCGATTCCAAGGTGGCTGATCTGAACAACGTGTCCGGCGGACCCTTCGCCGGCGCGATCACTGCGGCTCTGTTCCTGCGGCGGTTCGCGCCGGCGACGCGGGCGCATGTACATTTCGACCTGTACGGCTGGAATCCCTCGACGAAACCCGGCCGGCCGGAAGGAGGCGAGGTCCAGACCGCCCGCCTCGTCTATACCCTTCTGAAGGAGCATTATCCGGCCCGTTAGCGGGCGCCTTCAGGCCGCGAGTTGTGCCTTCTCGGCAATGTAGGCGACGCGCACCACGTCCTTGCCATAGGTCCGCTCCAGGCGGCGCACGGTGAAATGAGCGCGCGCCATCGCCTGGAAATGGTTCATGAAGGCGGTGTTCACGGCAGCCCCGCCGACGGCGCCGAGGATCGGCACCGCTTGCGCGGCGACCTTCTGCGAGACTACCAGACCGAACCGCGCGGCGATCTGCGTGGAGAAGCGGATCAGGGCCGGAGCCGCCTCGTCGAGAAGGGCGCGGTTGCCGGCATAGCGCGCCGCTTCCGACATGGTCTTGGCCAAAGCCGCGCGCACCGCGAAATACCCGCTCTCCGTCAGCGCCGTCTCGGCACCGCTGCGTCCGCCGAGCGCGAAGACCTGGACGCAGGCCAGCGCGTTTTCAGGGTCCGACAGGTCTTCGCCCTCCTCGCGGGCGATCTCCGCGATGGAGCGCAGCATCAAGGTCGTCGAGACCGGCAGTTCCAGCGGCAGCGTCGCGATGCCGAACGCGCCGCCGACTGCGCCGGACAGGGCCGCCATCGCCTTGTGCCCGAAATCCCCGGTGGGCAGGAAGCGCGCGAAACGCTCGCCCGCCGTGGAGGCTGCTGGGGTGGGGAGGTCGTCGACCACGGAGGAGCCGGTCGCTCCGGCGGCCGCTGCCGGGACGATCGTCTTCTCCGCCTCGGGCAGGGTCGCGAGGGCCACGCGCAGGGCCGTGCGCATCGCCCCCTCGGTGGCGCGTGAGACCGCTTCCGTCACGGGAGCCGGAAGGCTGCGGCTGATCATGTCGAGGGGCGCTCCGGCCACCGAGGACAGCCGCGCGGCGAGGCCCGGCGTCTCCAGGGTGCGGACGGCTCCGACGAGGGCCGCACGGTCGGCATCACTGAGGTTCGAACCGGTGGCGGTCTCCGCCGGGGTGGAGCGGGTATCGTCGACGAGAGAGATGTTGCTCACGACTGGGGTCTCATCCGTGTTTCGGGTGCCGGCGCGCCGGGCCGATCGCCGGAAGCAAGCGTGAGGCCCGCAGAATGGTTCCCGCTCACGCTCTCGGTGTCGCCCAGGGCAGCGGTCTCGGCGGCGGCGCGGGCCGCGCTGAGCTCGCCGGCGCGTCCGACGAAGAAGCACAGGATCACCACCGGAATGCCCACGGCCGCGGTGAAGGCGAAGAAGACGGGATAGCCGTAGCTGGCGACGATGAAGCCCGACGTGCCGGCCACGAGCTTGCCCGGGAGCGCGTAGAGCGACGAGAACAGCGCGTATTGCGTCGCCGCGAAGCCCGGTGCCGTCAGGCTCGACATGTAGGCGATGAGCGCCATTCCGGCGAAGGAACCGCAGAAATTGTCGATGGAGATCGCCGCCGTCAGCCGCCACACTTCAGGCCCGCCATAGGAGAGCCAGGAAAAGGACAGGTTCGACGCCGCCCCGAGGAACGCCCCGATGACGAGGGTGGGGAACAGGCCGAGCCGGGTCATCGCCCAGCCCCCGACGAAGGCGCCGGCAATGCCGACCCAGATGCCGTAGAGCTTCGACACCGCGCCGATCTCGGTGAGGGTGAAGCCGATCTGCCGATAGAGCGGGCTCGCCATGACGCCGGAGATGAAATCCGGCATGCGATAGAACGCGACCAGGATGAGGATCGCCCACAGGCTCGGGCCGAGGCGGGTATGGAGTTCGGTCAGGGGTTCGAGCACCGCGCCACGGAAGGACCAGACCTTCGCCGGTGCACCATCGGGCCGTGCCGGTTTGGCCTCCGGATCCTCGTCATGCTGTCTGTCGAAGGCGGGGGCCAGGAGAGCGGCGATCATGCCCACACCCATGAGCGCGGCCATGCTGAAATAGGCGACCGACCATCCCGCCCAGTCGGCGATGAACAGGGCCCCCGCCCCGGCGCACATCAGCGCCAGGCGGTAGCCCAGGTTCGAGGTCGCCGCCATGACGCCCTGCAGATCGGTGCCGGCGGCATCGATGCGCCATCCGTCGATGACGACGTCCTGGGTCGCGGCGCAGATCGCAACGAGGAAGGCGCCGAGGCCGAGGAGGACGAGGCTGCTCGCCGGGTTGGCCGTGGCCATGAGCGAGAGCGAGAGGGCGACGGCGACCTGCGTCGCGATCATCCACGAGCGCCTGCGGCCGATGCGTGCGCTGAGGACCGGCACGTCGAAACGGTCGATGAGCGGCGCCCAGAGGAATTTCAGGGTGTAGGGGAGCGCCAGATAGCTGAAGAGGCCGATCGCCTTGATGTCCACGTCCGAATAGGCGAGCCGCGTCGAGAATGTGCCGAGCACGAGCAGCAGCGGCAGGCCGGACGAGAAGCCGAGGGCCAGCATCAGGATGATGCGGGGATCTTCAAAGATATCCCGCATGGCGAGCTTGGAGCGTGCCTTCCCCGCTACCGCTGCACTTTGAGCCATTCGTGGAACTCCTGAAGGCTTATGACCCTTGAAGGTCGGCTGCCATGCTCGTCGGTGGGTGGATCGTCCGGTGGGTTGCCACGATGCGTCGCGGCGACAACGGCCCCGTGTGACAGGGATGAAGAATGGTCACCAGGAACTTAAAGAGTGCATGGTCTTTGTAGGTAGCTATTGGCTTGCAATGGGACATATTTCGACCTGACGAGTCGAAGTGACGGGGCAGATCGGCCTCGATTTATCTCTTGGGGCGGTCGGGTCGGTCAGTACCGTCGAAGTGCTGTCATCGTTCGAGCGGCGGCGTAGGCGTGATGTCAGGATGATGGACAGCAGCAACAACCCGGTTTCGGCCGAACTCCGTCCGGTGGGCAATGCCCTCATGGATGCCAAGATGTTCGCCATGGCCTTCGCTGCCAGTCCCACGCCCATGGTGGTGACCGACCCCCGCCTCGCCGACAACCCCATCGTCTGGGTCAACGACGCCTTTCTGAATCTCACCGGTTATACCCGGCAGGAGTTGCAGGGCCATAATTGTCGGATGCTCCAGGGACCCGATACCGACCCTCGGGCGATCGATCGCATTCGGGATGCCGTGCGTCGGCAGGTACCCATCGAGGTGGAGCTTCAGAACTACCGCAAGGACGGAACCTCCTTCTGGAACGCCATGACGATCACGCCGGTCCGCAACGATGCGGAGGAGCTCGTCTATTACTACGCCGCCCAGGCCGACATGACCGAGAAACACGTGCTCGAACTCGCCATGAAGGGGACGAACGACGAACTCGAACGGCAGGTCAACGAACAGACCGCCGACCTGAGGGCCGCCCTGGACGAGAAGACCGCGCTGCTTCACGAGGTCGATCACCGGGTCAAGAACAACCTGCAGGTCATCTCGTCCCTGGTGCTGCTGAAGGCGCGGCGAACGCCGCAGGGCGAGGCGCGGGACGCTCTTCAGGGCATGGCCGAGCGGATCGGGGCGCTCTCCATGGTCCATCGCATGCTCTATTCGGCCGGCGACGTGACACGGTTCAACCTGGAAGAGTTCGCCGACGACTTCCTGTCCGACCTCACCGCCAGCATCGATCCGGCGCGCACCGCGGTCACGGCCGAAATCGATCCGATCTCGTTGCCGGCCGCCATCGCGGCGCCTTTGGCGCTCATGCTCCACGAACTCGCTACGAACGCCGTGCGCCACGCTTTCCCCAATGACCGGGAGGGGCGCGTCTCCATCTCCGCCCGCCAATGCGAGACTGGCTTGCGTCTCCTGATCGAGGATGACGGTGTCGGTCGGACAGCGGGCGTGTCGAATCCAGCCGGGTTCGGCTGTTCCCTGGTCGAGATGGTGGTGAAACAGTTGCGCGGCGTCATCACCTGGCACGAGCCCGGAACGGGGACGCGCGTCGAGATCGTCATCCCCTTGCAGCACGAGATCAGGAAGCCGACCGCAGCCCCACCGCGCGAAGCTGCGATGGGACAGGCAGGGTGAGCCACGTACCCGGATTGCGCATTCTCGTCGTCGAGGACGAGGCGCTCATCGCCCTCGAACTCGAATGTCTGCTCGACGACCTCGGCTATGTCACGGTCGGCGTGGCGGGAAGCTCCTCCGAGGCCATCGAGCTCGGCCGTGCCACCGTGCCCGATATCGCCCTGGTGGACATTCACCTCATCGACGGTCCGACAGGCATCGATGTAGCGAGGACGCTCAGCTCGGACCCGCGCACGAGCGTCGTGTTCATGACCGCCAACGACAAACGCATTCCGGCGGATTTCGCGGGGGCTTTGGGAGTCATCGCCAAGCCCTATTCCGAGCGCGCCGTCGCCGGCGCGTTGCGTTACGTGGCCGCGCTACGGGCCGGCGGCCAGCCTGAAGCGGACGGGCTGGATGGGTTCCGGCTCGCCACCCATGGTGCACCGGGCCACGAGTTGTAGCCGCCTCGGCCGCCGCCGGGACCGAAGGCTCGATCCGTTTCCGGTCTCGTCGTCATGCTTCGCGCGCCGCTTTCTTTAGGCGGTAGAGAACCTCCAAGGCCTCCCTCGGCGTCAATGCGTCGGGATCGATCCCATCGAGTTCCTGACGCAAAGGGTCTTCGCGCGTCGGAACCTGCACTTCCGGCATGGGCGGCGGCGCGAGGCTGGCGAAGAGCGGCAGATCGTCGATGCGGGGACGGGTCGGACGGTCGCGCTCGGCCTTCTCGAGGTTCTTCAGGATCGAGCCGGCCCGGGCGATGACCCCGGCGGGCAGGCCGGCGAGACGGGCGACCTGCAGACCGTAGGACCGCTCGGCCACGCCAGGCACGACTTCGTGCAGGAACACCACTTCGCCCTTGTGCTCGGCGACCTTGAGCGTCGCGTTGTCGAGCCGCGTGAGACGCTGGCTCAGGGCCGTGAGTTCGTGGAAATGGGTCGCGAACAGCGCGCGGCACCCGTTCTGCTCATGCAGGTATTCGAGGCAAGCCCAGGCGATGGAGAGACCGTCGAAGGTTGCCGTGCCCCGGCCGATCTCGTCGAGGATGACGAGGGAATGCCGGCTCGCCTGGTTCAGGATCGCGGCCGTCTCCACCATCTCGACCATGAAGGTCGATTGCCCGCGCGCGAGGTCGTCGGCGGCCCCGACCCGCGAGAACAGCCGGTCTACGACCCCGAGATGCACGCGGGTCGCCGGTACGAAGGCGCCCATCTGGGCGAGGACGGCGATGAGGGCGTTCTGGCGCAGAAAGGTCGACTTGCCGCCCATATTCGGCCCAGTGATGAGCCGGATGCGCCCGCGCCCCTTGCCAGAAAGGTCGCAATCGTTGGCGATGAACGGCTCGCCGGATCGCCGCAGGGCCGATTCCACCACTGGATGACGGCCACCCTCGACCACGAAGCTGAAACTGTCGTCGACGAAGGGCCTGCGCCAATCCCGCTCCACCGCCAGTTCGGCATGGGAGGCGGTGACGTCGAGGCTGGCCAGGGCGTCGGCGATGGCGGCGACGGTCTCGGCCTGAGCCATGATCCGAGCGGCCAGTGCATCGAAGACCTCCGTCTCGAGAGCCAGCGCCCGGTCGGCCGCTCCCGAGATGCGGCTTTCGAGATCGTTCAGTTCCACGCTCGAGAACCGCATGGCATCCACCATGGTCTGGCGGTGGATGAAGGTCTCGCGCATCAGGCCCTTGAGGCAGCTTTCGCCGACGGCCTGCGGCACCTCGATGTAGTAGCCGAGCATGTTGTTGTGCTTGATCCGCAGGGTGCGGCAGCCGGTCTCCTCGGCATAGCGCGCCTGCAGCCCGGCGATGACCTTGCGCGAATCCTGACCGAGGAGCCGGGCCTCGTCGATCTCGGCATCGTAGCCGGCGCGCACGAAGCCGCCGTCGCGGCGGTTGAGGGGGAGGTCGTCGGCGAGCGCCGCGCGCAGATGCTCGACGAGATCGGCATCGACCGTGCCGAGGCGCTGGACGATGCCGGCGAGATCCTCCGGCAAGGCTTTCACCTCTCCGCAACGCTGCGAGATCGCCAAGGCCGCGTCGAGGCCGTCACGGAGGGCGGCGAGATCGCGTGGGCCGCCACGTCCAAGGCCGAGCCGCGACAGGGCGCGGGCGATGTCGGGCGCCCGCGCCAGGGCGTCCCGCAGGGTTCGACGAAGGGCGCCGTCTTCCACTAGGAACGACACTGCCTCGTGGCGGCGCATGATGGCCGAGAGGTCGGTGAGAGGGCCGGCGAGATGCTCGGCCAGCAGTCTCGCGCCGATGGCCGACACCGTGCGGTCGATGGCGTCGAGCAGGCTGCCGGTGCGCTCGCCCGAGAGGGTTCGGGTGAGTTCGAGATTGGCGCGTGTCGCCGCATCAATGGCCAGCGTCGCGCCGCTCGTCTCCCGCGTCGGCGGCGACAGAGCGGGCCGCGCGCCGATCTGCGTGCGCTCGATGTAAAGCAGGGCCGCTCCGGCGGCGGCGAGTTCGGCCCGCCCGAACTGCCCGAACCCGTCGAGGGTCGAGACGCCGAACTGTTCCTTGATCCGCCGCTCCGCCGAGGCGGGTTCGAGCTCCGCCTGCGCCAGGGGCGTGACCGGGGCTCTCACGTCGCGCCAGAGCCCGGACAGCGACGGATCTGAGTGGATCGCCTCGGAAAGCACGATCTCGCGCGGATCGTGCCGGGCGATGGCAGCACCCAGCTCGCCTTCGGGAACCTCGCTCAGGGAGAACCGGCCGGTGGAAATGTCCACGGCGGCGATGCCGTAGGCGTAGCCGGATTCCGAAAACTTGCGGCGGCCGAGGGCTAGGAGGATGCTCGCCCGTGACGGGTCGAGGAGACGGTCCTCGGTGATCGTACCGGGGGTGACGAGGCGGACGACCTCGCGCCGCACCACCGATTTCGGGCCGCGCTTCTTGGCCTCCGCCGGGTCTTCGGTCTGGGCACAGACCGCCACGCGATGGCCGAGGGCGATGAGGCGGCTGAGGTAATCGTCGGAGCGCTCCACCGGCACACCGCACATCGGGATATCCGCCCCGCCATGCTTGCCGCGCTTGGTCAGGACGATGCCGAGCGCGCGGGATGCGATTTCCGCATCCTCGAAGAACAACTCGTAGAAATCCCCCATCCGGTAGAACAGGAGGCAATCCGTATTGGCGGCCTTGATCTCGATATACTGCGCCATCATCGGCGTGGCGCCGGCGATGTCGAGGGGCGAGGCGCTCACGGTTTCTTCCGCCGTGGCATGGGTCTTCGGACTGGAGCGGACTGCACGCTGGGACATGCCCCATCATAGCAGAGCCGGCCGGACCGGATCAGCGCTCCCTTCCGCATCATCTGGGGAGAACCGTCGAGCGACGAAAAAAGGCCGATGCGTCTCCGCACCGGCCCCCTCCGACGAAAATACCGCCGCTCAGCTTAGTAGCGCGGGCCGCCCGACGTGGTGCCCTTGCGCTGCATGTAGCCCGGCTGCTGCGGGTTGCGGGAATTCGGATCACCGTGGCTGTAGGCGGCGGGGGCGCGGCGATGGCGCATGCCGTGACGATGATGGTGGTGGCGATGGCGCATGCCTCGATGGCTGGCGTAGCCCGGGTGATGACCGCGGGTGACGATTTCGGTGGTCAGTGCCTCACCGGCGATCACGGGAGCGCTCGGCATGGCCGGGGCGGCAGTGGCGGCGCCGAGGCCGAGAGCGCTGAAAAAGGTTCCTGCTGCAAGAGCAAGGGCAATCTTGGTCATCAAGTCCATCCGTTAGGATCGCGCCGCGCGCGTCGAGGCAATAAGTCGTTCGCCCGGACTCCGTTCCCATTCTTTTTTAACGCATGTTTGTCCACCGAAAGGCCGGTAAATGAGCCGGAACGAGGGGATGATTCCGGTATCCCGCACGTGATCGATCACGCCGCACCGAATCGGGGTTGCGCATCTCACCGCTTGCCCGCACCACCCCATCCGCGATGGCGACGAACCCCTTCTTCTCTGCTGCCCTCCCGATCGATGCGGCCCTGCCGCGCCTTCTCGCGGCGCTCGAAGCCGGTCCGTCGGCGGTGCTCGTGGCACCTCCCGGAGCCGGCAAGACCACTCGCGTCCCGCTGGCGCTTCTCGATGCGCCATGGCTCGGCGCCGAGGGCCGCATCATCCTCCTCGAACCACGGCGCCTGGCTGCCCGCGGCGCGGCCGAGCGCATGGCCGCCACCCTCGGCCAGCGCGTGGGCGAGACCGTGGGGCTGCGCGTCCGCCTCGGCTCGAAGATCTCGCGGGCGACGCGGATCGAGGTAGTCACGGAGGGGGTCTTCACCCGCATGATCCTCGACGACCCGGAATTGTCCGGCATCGGCGCGGTGATCTTCGACGAGTTCCACGAGCGCTCCCTCGACGCCGATCTCGGTCTCGCCCTCGCGCTCGACGCCCAGGGTGGTCTCCGCGACGATCTCCGGATCCTCGTCATGTCCGCCACCCTGGACGGTGCGCGGGTCTCGCGCCTGATGGGCGACGCGCGCATCGTCGAATCCGAGGGGCGGGCCTTTCCGGTGGAGACACGCCATACGGAGCGCGATCCGAACCGGCGGATCGAGGATGCGATGGCCGACGCCATCCTTCGCGCCCTGCGGGCCGATCCCGGCTCTGTCCTCGCCTTCCTTCCCGGTCAGGGCGAGATCCGGCGGGTCGCGACGCTCCTCGCCGAGCGGGTCGACGAGAGCACCGAAATCGCGCCCCTTTACGGTGCGCTCCCTCCGGCCGAACAGGACCGCGCCGTGGCGCCCGCTCCGCCCGGAACCCGGAAGGTCGTGTTGGCGACCAGCATCGCCGAGACGTCGCTGACGATCGAGGGGGTTCGGATCGTTGTCGATTCCGGTCTGTCGCGGGTGCCGCTCTACGAGCCCGGCATCGGCCTGACCCGCCTCGTCACCGCCCGCGCCTCCCGCGCCTCGGTGGACCAGCGGCGCGGCCGCGCGGGGCGGACAGAGCCGGGGATCTGCTATCGACTGTGGTCGGAGGCGGCGACCAGCGCCCTCGAACCCTTCACGCGGCCGGAGATCCTGGCCGCCGACCTCTCCGGCTTGTTGCTCGACTGCGCCGCCTGGGGCGTCTCCGATCCCACAACCCTCTCGTTCCTCGATACCCCGCCGGCCCCTGCTCTGGCGGAAGCGCGCTCGATGCTGCGCGACCTCGCCGCCCTCGATGCCGATGGACGCCTCACCGAGACGGGACGGGCCTTGCGTGCCATCCCCCTCCCCCCACGCCTGGCGAGAATGGTGGTCGCTGCGGCCGAATTCGGCCGGGCGCGGGAGGCTGCCGACCTCGCCGCGATCCTCGTGGAGCGCGGGCTCGGCGGCGACGATGCCGATCTCTCTATCCGGGCCGATCGGTTCGCCCGCGACCGGGGAACCCGTGCCTCCGACATGCGGCGTTTGGCGCGAGGCTGGGCCGAGCAGGCCGGGGGATTCGTTCGCGCAGTCAGGAACGTGGATGTCTTCGGGGCCGGGCCGCTCCTCGCCCTTGCCTATCCCGACCGCGTTGCCCGCTCGCGAGGCCGCGACGGCGAGTTCGTGATGGCGAATGGCCGCGCCGGACGGCTCGATCCGGCCTCGGCGCTCGCGCGCGAACCTTTCCTCGTGGTGGCCGATATCGCCGGGACGGCGGCTGCCGGGCGCATCCTCGCCGCCGCCGCGATCACGCTGGAGGAGATCGAGACGCTGTTCGCAGAGCGGATCGAATCGGTCACCCAGGTCGTGTTCGACAAGGGAGCCCGGTCCCTGCGGGCACGCGCCTCCCGCCGTCTCGGCGCGGCAACCCTCGGCGAGCGGATCCTGCCGGTGAAACCGGATGCCTCCTCGGCCGCGATCCTGGCGCGGGGCATCGTCGGGCTCGGCCTCGACAATCTGCCCTGGACGCCCGCCCTCGCCCAGTGGCGGTCCCGGTTGGCGTTCCTCCGCGCTGCCGAGGGCGAGACCTGGCCCGATCTCTCGGATGAGTCATTAGGCGCGTCGGTGGAAGACTGGCTCGCGCCGGAAATCGAGGGCCGCGTGAGCCTCGATTCCATCACGGCAGACGATCTCGGCCGCGCGCTCGGCGCGCTTCTACCCTGGGAGATGCGTCATCGCCTCGATACAGAGGCCCCGACCCATTTCGAGGTGCCGACGGGATCGCGCATCCCCATCGACTACGATGCCGAGGGCGGGCCGGTCCTGGCCGTCCGGGTGCAGGAATTGTTCGGCCTCGACCGCCATCCCGCCATCGCGGGCGGTCGTGTGCCCTTGGTCCTCCACCTGTTGTCTCCGGCCTCGCGTCCGATCCAGATCACCAAGGACCTGCCCGGCTTCTGGCGCGGCTCCTGGACCGCCGTGCGCGCAGAGATGCGCGGACGCTACCCGCGCCATCCCTGGCCGGACGATCCGCTGACCGAGCCGCCGACCCGGCGGGTGAAGCCGAGGGGGACATGATGACGGGCTTTTCTCGATGACGGGCTTTCCTTGGCCTGCGGCGCATTTCGATCCGCGAGGCCGCCTGTCCCGCCGAGCCTATCACCGTCAATTGATCGGCACGCTGCTGCTTGTCGTCGTGTCGGGCAGCATCGCCATCCTGGTCGCGTCGATGGAGGCGCGGTCCGCGGCGCTGATCGTAGTGGCAGCAGGCACCATCGGGGCCGGGGCTTTCGTGACGGTCGCCACGGTCCGGCGTCTGCACGACCGGGGGCGGACCGGATGGTGGCTGCTCCCCAACGCCTTCGTGACCGTCGCGGGTTTCGCCCCGATCGAGACCCTCGCCGACGCCTATCCGGTGGCGGTGATCGTCGCCACCCTGGCGATGACCGGGTTCAATCTCTGGTTCCTCATCGAGACCGTGGGGCTGGCGGGCATGGTGGGCCCGAACCGCTACGGGCTCGAGCCGGAGCACTGAGCCTCGTCAATGCACCCGCGCACGGTCCACCACCGCGCGCGCCGCCTCGAAGGCTTCGTCCGCATCGAGATCGGTGGTGTCGAGAAGAACGGCGTCGGGAGCGGCCTTGAGAGGGGCCGTCGAGCGTTGCGCGTCGCGTGCATCGCGGGCGACGATGTCGGACAGGATCGCCCCGAGGCTCGCCGGCTCTCCCCGTCGAAGGAGTTCCAGATGCCTACGCCGGGCGCGCTCCTCGGCGGCGGCGGTGATGAACAGCTTTACCTGCGCCTGCGGGCAAACCACGGTACCGATATCGCGCCCGTCGAGGACGGCACCGCTGGCGCCACCGGCAAAGCGCTGCTGCCATGCGAGCAAAGCCGCGCGCACGGCCGGGATCGACGAGATGCGGGAGGCCGCGTCTCCCATTGCCCGCTCCCGGAGGCGCGGATCCGCGAGGCGGTCGGCGATCAGCGTCGCGGCGGCTCGAGCCGCGGCGGCATGGTCGTCGAGGTTGCGCCCGGCATCGATCACGCTGAGGGCCACGGCCCGGTAGAGCAGACCCGTATCGAGATGCGGCAGGCCGTAATGCGCGGCGAGGCGCTTGGCCAGGGTTCCCTTGCCCGAGGCAGCGGGTCCGTCGATCGCGATGACCATCGGCATGGGACCTACTCCGCGATGCGGCCGCCGAGCGCCCGCATCGTCGGCAGGAAGCTCGGGAAACTGGTGGCGATCATGGCACCGTCATCGACGGTCACGGATTGCTTCGTCGCGAGGCCCATCACCAGGAAGGCCATGGCGATGCGGTGGTCGAGATGCGTGGCGACGGTGCCGCCGCCACGCGCGGCGGAGCCGTCGCCCTCGACGATGAGATCCTCACCCTCGATCCGGTAGGTCACGCCGTTCTCGCGCAAACCATCCGCCACGGCGGCGAGGCGGTCGGATTCCTTCACCGTCAGCTCGTGCAGCCCGTTCATCCGGGTGACGCCCTCGGCGAAGGCGGCGGCGACGGCGAGAACGGGATATTCGTCGATCATCGCCGGGGCCCGCTCGGCCGGCACATCGACGCCCTTGAGCCGGCTGGCGCGGACATGGAGATCGGCCACGGTCTCGCCGCCCTCGTCGCGCTCGTTACGACGCTCGATATCGGCGCCCATCTCCAGCAGCGTCGTGATGAGGCCGATGCGCAGGGGGTTCATCATCACGCCCTCGATCGTCACCTCCGAGCCGGGGACGATGAGCGCCGCCACCAGCGGGAAGGCCGCGGAGGACGGATCGGCCGGCACGATCACGTCGGTGCCGCGCAGGATCGGCTGGCCCGTGAGGGCGATGGAGCGGCCGTGGCCGCCCGGGCCGTGCGGACTCACCGCGACCTCGGCGCCGAACAGGCGAAGCATCCGCTCGCTATGGTCCCGGGTCGCCGCCGCCTCGATCACCGTCGTGGTTCCGGGCGCGTTCAGGCCGGCGAGGAGCACCGCCGATTTGATCTGCGCCGAGGCGACCGGGGTCTCGTAGGTGATCGGAATGGCTTCCTTCGGCCCGCGAAGCGTCAACGGCACGCGGCCGCCCTCCTCTTCGCTCAGCACCTGGGTGCCCATGCGGATCAGCGGATCGAGGATGCGGCGCATGGGGCGCTTGCGCAGGGAGGCGTCGCCGTCGAAGGTCGCGGTGACGTCCTGCCCGCCGACGACGCCCATCATCAGGCGCGAGCCGGTGCCGGCATTGCCGAAGTCGAGCACGCCGGCCGGGTCCATCATCCCGCCGATGCCGACGCCGCGCACCGCCCAGCTGCCCTGCCCGAGGCGATCGATGCCCGCACCGAGGGCTCTGGCGGCGTCGGCCGTGCGCAGCACGTCGTCGCCTTCGAGCAATCCCTCGATACGGGTCTCGCCGATGCTGAGGAGGCCGAGGATCATCGCCCGGTGGGAGATCGACTTGTCCCCCGGAGGCCGCAGCGCGCCGCGCAAGGGCGCGCCGGCGGAAGCGGTCAGGGGCTGCGGTTCGGAGTGATGCGACACGGGATCGACAACTTTTCGGCTTCTGGCGCGGTCGCGCCGTCTGGGGCCGGCCATGCAGCCGGCGAACATCGTAGCGCCGGTTACCACGCAGGCGGGGCGGCGTCATCCGACCCGGAGAGGCCTCCGGGCGGTTGAATCCGGATAAACCGGAGGCCCAGGTAGTCGGGGTGTCCTGACGAGAGTATTTGACAGGACGGTTTCACCCGACTAACGGGGCGCCTCTCCCAAAACCCTATCAGAGGTTCGCCCGTGGCCAGACCGGAACTCGGCTTGAAGCGTCAATGCATGAGCTGCGGCGCGAAATTCTACGATCTCGACAAAGATCCGGCGACCTGCCCGAAATGCGGGACCATCTATCAGGCCGCCGCCACGTCGCGCATGGCCGCTCCCGCGCTCGCCTCCCGCTCCGCAGCCGTGCCGGCTGACGACGACGAGGATACGGATGCCGAGAAGGGCGGTCCCGAGATCGTCTCCCTCGACGAGGTCGAGGCTGCCGAGGACGAGGCGGATACCACGACCGGCGATGACGATGCCGATTCGACCGATGCCGACGACACCTTCCTCGAGGAGGAAGATACCGGCGACGACGACGTGGCCGACCTCATCGACGGCGATATCGAGAACGACGAGGAAAGCTGAGGCCCGACCTCGGCACCCTTTGCGTCCCCGAGAGCGATCGCAGCAAAATCCTATGCCGCGTAAAATTCTCGGCGGTGAATGCGAATAGGGGCTTGAGTCCGGGCAAGCGCCCGAATATAGAACCGCCTCCGCCGGACGCCGCAAGGCAGGTTGGCGGAACGACCACCGCGAGACATTTTGCGGTGGTCCCAGAAGTGGGGCCTTAGCTCAGCTGGGAGAGCGCTTCCATGGCATGGAAGAGGTCATCGGTTCGATCCCGTTAGGCTCCACCATTTCTTTTCGTCCGAGTCGTCGATGTGGTCGCGAGATGCGGCCTTCGACGAGCCGGAAAACAGCAGATCTCGGTGGTGTTCACCGATGATGACGACGATCGTGAGACGATGTCACGATTGTTTCGGAATGTGGGGCCTTAGCTCAGCTGGGAGAGCGCTTCCATGGCATGGAAGAGGTCATCGGTTCGATCCCGTTAGGCTCCACCATTCGCTTCCTTCGATAGTCCGGCCTCATGCGCCGCGAGCGTACGAAGTACGACATCCCTCAAGCTCATCTGGGATATCGGCATACCGGCCGCGCCGTGTAGGACGACGCGCCCGGCAGGAATGATACGTCCGTTCAGACGATGTGGAAATCGAGATTGGTGAGCGCGATCGGCTGATCGAGGACGGCGAAGGTCACCGCCAGGGCGCTGCCGTTGCCATCCTTGTCGTAGGACACGGTCCCGGTGGTCCGGTCGTAGAGGATGCGGTCGTCGGCATTCACCGCGCCGGTGGACAGGTCCTTGAACGCGGCGGCGGCCAATGTCCCGATGGGCAGTACCGGCACGATCGTCCGCGCGATCTCGATCGTATCGGCGGTTGCGAAATCCGTGATGTGGTCGAGATTGGCCGCGGCGAAGGCGGTGCTGAAACGGAACGTGTCGCTTCCCGCCCCTCCGGTCAGGATATCCTTACCCAGCATTCCGTCGAGGCGGTCGCCGCCGGCATTGCCCACGAGCGTGTTCGCCACCTTGCTACCGGTCATCGTGTCGGCGAAGACCGATCCTGAAACCGATTCGATCGAGATCAGGCTATCGCTGCCGCCATAGGTGTCGGTGGCCGTGCCGGCACCGAGATCCACCACCGCGCCGTGGGTCGCCCCGGCGAGATCGTCGTTTCGGAAATCGATCGTGTCGAGCCCGGCTCCGCCATCCAGGACATCGTCGCCGCCTTGCGCCGTGAAGCGGTTCGCCAGCCCGTCGCCGGTCAGACGGTCGGCGGAAGCCGTGCCCGCGACTGCCTCGATCCCCGATAGCGTATCGGTATTGCCGAAACCGTCCGTCGCCGTGCCGGTGGCGAGGTTCACGACGACGCCCCGGGTGCCGCCATTATCCACGTCCCGGTCGTAGCGGATTTCGTCGAACCCCCTACCGCCGGCGATCGTGTCGTTACCCCCAAGTCCGTAGAAGCCTTCGTAGGCGGCACTCGCCGTATTGCCGCCCGTCAGCATGTCCGCGAACTGCGTGCCTCGCACGACCTCGATGCTGATGAGCGTATCGCGATAGCCGAACCCATCCGTCGCGAAGCCCTTGGCGAGATCGACCGTGACGCCCTGGGCGCCCCCGAAACTCGCATCCCTGTCGTAGCGGACCGCATCGTTGCCGCCGCCGCCGTCGAGCGTGTCGCCGCCGCCGAGGCCGATCAGGCTATCGAAGCTCCGGTCGTTCGAATCGTTACCGTGCAGGGAGTCGGCGTATTGCGTGCCGCGTACGCCTTCGATGCTGCGGAGCGTGTCGGTCGCTCCGAACCCGTCGGTGGCTTTTCCCGCGGCGAGGTCCACGATGACCCCACGCGTGCCACCGAAATTGACGTCCTTGTCGTAGCGTACCTCGTCGTAGCCCGAACCGCCATCGATGACGTCATTCCCGTCGAGACCGAGGAAAAAGTTGTTCGGACCGACGGGATCGGTGTCCCCTCCCGAAAGCCGGTCGGCAAAGGCAGTGCCCCGCACCGATTCGATGTTGCGCAGCGTATCGACGGTTCCGAACCCGTCGATGGCCTTGCCGGTCGTGAGGTTGACGGTGACGCCCTTCGTGCCGCCGAACCCGGCGTCCCGATCGTACCGAACCTCGTCGAAGCCGCTGCGGCCATCGATGATGTCGTTGCCGGCGAGCCCATAGAAATGCTCTCCGCTGTTATCCAGGGCTTTATTGCCTCCCGTGAACCGGTCGGCGAGTCGCGATCCCATGATCGCCTCGATGCTGATCAGCGTATCGCTATTGCCGAACCCGTCGATGGCCTTGCCGGTGGCGAAATTGACGATGACGCCCTTGATGCCCCCGGCCGCGTAATCATCCATGTAGTTGGCGATGTCGAAACTTGCCCCACCGTCGATCCGGTCGTTCCCGTCCCGACCCGAGATGATATCTTCACCGGCTAGACCGTTGATCGTGTCACTTCGCCCGAGCGGGTTGAGGTAGACGTCGAAGTTTGGAGTCAGGTTCACCACCGCCATTTGAGTCTCTCTGGTTTGATAAAACTTTGAGTTATGGATTCGTGTCACTATGCGGATATAAACTGTTATCGAACGATGAGATCAAATTCAGTTAAATAAAACGTGGATCAGCGCCTCTGGCGATTTCTGTCGATCGGTGGTGTTCGCAGATCACGGGTCTCACGCTCATCGGCGCGGGCGGCATGTGACGATCCCACACCAAGGCGCTTCCCGCCCCGAGCAGCAGGCCCTCCCTTCCATCCCGCCAAGGATACCGAGACACTGGTCTCGCCCTACTCGCCCGCCTTCTCAGCGGTGACACGCGCTCGATCATGGCGTGTGTCGGTTTCGGCTGCATGATAGGTCGAAGCCATGACCCTTCCCGCCGGACCGCATGCCCCCCTCGCCTCCTGCTCCGCGGAAACGGCCGAGGCGCTGATCGAGACCCTGAGCGCGCGGCTCCTCGGCGGCGACAGTGCGACATCCGTGCTGGAAGGCTGGTGCCGGGAGCGTCGGCTCGCCTCAAGCGCCCATCTGGTGGCGACGCGGGTCGTGGGTCCCGAACGACAGCCGACCCCCGTTCAGAGTCAAAGGCTCGACCTCTCCGACGGGGAGGTGGTCCGGTACCGGCACGTCCGGCTGAGCTGGGGAGGCCATGTCCTCTCCCAGGCCGAGAACTGGTACGTCCCGGCTCGTCTGACGAGAGAGATGAACCTGCTCCTCGACGAGACCGAGATTCCCTTCGGCCGGGTGGTCCACACCCTGTTCCCCAGACGGCGAAACCTGCGACTGCTTCGTTTATGGCCCCAGGATGCGGGTGTTCCCGGCCCGTCCGAGCAGGTCTTCGCCATCGAGGCGATCCTGTCGGATCGATCCGGACGCCCGATCTGCGAAGTCAGCGAGACCTATACGGGCGCCATCCTGGCAATCGGCGACGCCTAGCCGCTCACTCGTCGAGGCGGGATTCCGGGTCGAGCTTCGACAGTTTCAGCAGGTTCTGGCCGTAGGCGGTCTTGGCGAAGAGTTCGCCGCGCGCGATCAGCTGCGCCTTGTCGATGAAGCCCTGGAGATAGGCGATCTCCTCCAGGCACGCGACCTGCAGGCCCTGCCGGTTCTGCAGCGTGCGCACGAACTCGCCCGCTTCCAGCAGGCTGTCATGCGTCCCCGTATCGAGCCAGGCATAGCCGCGCGACATGCGCTGCACATGGAGTTCGCCGAGATCGAGATAGGCCTGGTTGACGGATGTGATCTCCAATTCGCCGCGCGCCGAGGGCTTCACGGCGGCGGCGATGTCGAGCACGCGGTTGTCGTAGAAGTAGAGGCCAGTCACCGCCCAGGGGCTTTCCGGCACCGATGGCTTCTCCACGATGCGCAGCGGCCGCCCGTCGCGGTCGAGGGTGACCACGCCGTAAGCTTCCGGGTGATCCACGTGATAGGCGAAGATCGTCGCGCCGGTCTCGCGTTCGCGCGCCTGTTTCAGCATGGCGCTCATGCCCGAGCCGAAGAACAGATTATCCCCCAGAACCAGGGCGACATCGTCCGAGCCGACAAAGTCGCGACCGATGGTGAAGGCCTGGGCGAGGCCTTCCGGACGGGGCTGGACCGCGTAGCTGAAGGAGAGACCGAACTGTTCGCCGGTGCCGAACAGGCGTTCGTAATTGCCGAGATGCTCGGGGCTCGAAATGATGAGGATCTCGCGGATGCCGGCGAGCATCAGCACCGAGACCGGATAATAGATCATCGGCTTGTCGTAGACGGGCAGAAGCTGCTTGTTGATCGACAAGGTCGCCGGATGGAGCCGCGTGCCGGACCCGCCGGCGAGAACGATACCCTTCATGATCTGGTCTCTGCTAAGTGAGGCGCGGGGCCGATCAGCCGGTCGAGAATGTCGTCCAGGGCGGCCTGCCAAGGGCGCGGAGTCAGCCCGTAGGCTTTCGTCAGGCTCTCCGTCGACAATTCCGAGTTGGCGGGCCGCCGCGCCGGCGTCGGATAGGCGCTCGTGGGGATGCCGTTGACCGGAACGTTCCGGCCCCCGCGCGCGACCGAACCGGCGACGATGGCTTGCGCGAAACCGTGCCAGGTGGTGGCACCCGCATTGACGAAATGGTGCGTGCCCGTGGGCGCGTCGCTGTCGGCGGAAAGACGCAGGGCGATATCCGCGAGGGCGTCGGCGAGATCGGCGGCGGAGGTCGGGCAGCCGCGCTGGTCGTTCACGACATTCAGCGCATCCCGCTCGGCGGCGAGCCTCAGCATCGTCTTCACAAAGTTGCCCCGGTGCGGGCTCACGACCCAGGCCGTGCGCAGGATCGCATGACGCGGATTGGCGGTGCGGACCGCCATCTCCCCAGCGGCCTTGCTGGCGCCGTAGACGCTCGTCGGGCCGATCGGCGCGTCGGACGTGTAGGCGCCCGAACCGGTGCCGTCGAAGACGTAATCGGTGGAGACGTGGACGAGGGGGATGCCCCGCCGCGCCGTCTCGGCCGCCAGGATGGCGGGAGCCAGGGCGTTCAAGCGCCAGGCCTCCACCACCTCTGACTCGGCCTTGTCCACGGCTGTGTAGGCGGCGGCGTTCACCACCGCCCCGATCGTGCGCTCGGTAAAGATCCGCGCCACGGCCGCAGCGTCCGTGATGTCGAGTTCGGTACGGGTCGGGGCGACGAGGGTCATGCCCGTGCCCCAATGCCGAGAGGCCTGCAGTTCGGTGCCGACCTGGCCCGCCCCGCCGAGGATCAGGATATTCATCTCAGGCCTTCGCGGCAGGTGTGCCGAGGCCGAGGCGCTCGCCGGTATAGCGGCCCTCGCGGATCGGACGCCACCAGGCTTCGTTGTCGAGATACCAGCGTACGGTGTCCTCGAGCGCGTACTCGAAGGATTTGGTTGGGGTCCAGCCGATTTCCCGCTCGGCCTTGCCAGGGTCGATGGCGTAGCGCCGGTCATGGCCCGGACGGTCGGCGACGAACGAGATCAGGCGCTCATGCGGGCCATGCTCGGGCCGCAATCGGTCGAAGGCGGCGCAGAGAGCCTTCACCACCGCGAGGTTGTTGCGCACCGACCGGCCACCGAGAAGGTAGGTCTCCCCCAGCGACCCACGTTCCAGCACCGCGACGAGGCCGCGAGCGTGATCCTCCACGTGGATCCAGTCGCGCTCGTTGAGCCCGTCGCCATAGACCGGTAGCGGACGGCCTTCGAGGGCGTTGAGGATCATCAGGGGGATCAGCTTCTCCGGGAAATGCCGGGGGCCGTAATTGTTCGAGCAGTTCGTGATCAGAACCGGCAGGCCGTAGGTCTCTCCCCAGGCCCGCGCCAGATGGTCGGAGGCGGCCTTGGAAGCCGAATAGGGCGAGCGCGGGTCGTAGCGGCTGTCCTCGGTGAAGAACCCGTCCGGCGGGAGCGAGCCGTAGACCTCGTCGGTGGAGACGTGGAGGAACCGGAATGCCGCCCTCGCCTCGCCGTCGAGGCTTTCCCAATAGGTGCGGGCGCCATCGAGCATCACTTGCGTGCCCACGACGTTGGTGCGGATGAAAGCGCCCGGATCGGTGATCGAGCGGTCCACATGGCTCTCGGCGGCGAGATGCATCACCGCGTCGGGCCGGAACTCGGCGTAGAGGGCATGGACGGCGGCGGGATCACAGATGTCTCCCGTGACGAGCCGGTGACGCGGATTGCCGTCGAGGGACGCCAGCGAGATCGGGTTGGCCGCGTAGGTCAGTGCGTCGAGTGTCGCGACCTCACGGCCGAGATCCTCGACGAGGTGCAGGACCATCGCCGATCCGATGAAGCCGCATCCGCCCGTGACCAGGATGCGTTGGGGTTTGGCCATGTCGACAAATCCTGGTGGTCGCGCATCAGCGGGCTCGTATCCTGTCGCTGAAGCTGCGTTCGCTGAAATTGTGGAAGGGCCGCCGATCAGAAGACCGTGCCCAATTGGGCGAGGGACGGCGCCACCCGGTCCTTGTCGGACAAGATTGCTGCTTCCGCGCTGACCGGCCAGGAGATCGCCAGATCCGGATCGTTCCAGGCCAGGTTCCGATCATGCGCCCGGCTGTAATAGGACGACACCTTGTAGGCGACCATGGTGTCGGGTTCGAGGGTGCAGAACCCGTGGGCGAACCCGACGGGAACGTAAAGCTGCTCCCCCTCGGCCGCGTCGAGCCGGACGGCGACATGCCGGCCATAGGTCTCGGACCCATGCCTCAGATCGACGGCGACATCGAGGATGGACCCGGAAAGCACGCGGACGAGCTTGGCCTGCCCTGCGGGTTCGAGCTGGAAATGCAGGCCGCGCACGGTTCCGGTCTGCGCCGAAAAGGATTGGTTGTCCTGCACGAAGGCGACGTCGATGCCGGCCTCGGCCAGGATGTCCGCCCGGAAGGTCTCCGAGAACCAGCCCCTGTCATCGCCGAAACGATTGGGAACGACGCGTTTCACCGCGGGAATCTGTGCTTCGATCACACGCATCGCTGGATACAACCCTCGCCAGACCGTGCCTGTAGGCGCGTGGACGGCTTTCCTGTCAAGGGATGCCCCTGCCCTCGATCGACTTGCTCCCCCCGTACCGGAGGGGTAACTCCCGCCTCCTTCAGAGCCGGGCCGATCCGACGGCCGCCGTGACCATTCGAGAGCAGAAAGGATCATCATGACGTCGAGGCAAGTCACCTCACGGCCCACCGCTGCGCTTTTGATCGCGCTGGCCATGACCGGGGCGGCCTTCGCCCAGAAGGGCATCGACCCGAGCGGGGTGTGGTTGACGGAGAACGGTGATTCGAAGGTGCGGATCGCGCGCTGCGGAAGCGGCTATTGCGGTACGCTCGTCAGCGTTCCCGGTCCGGGGCTGGATTCCAAGAACCCCGATGCGTCGCTGAAGTCCCGTAGCCTCATCGGCGTCCAGATCATGAATGCGGGCACCCCGTCGGGCGACGGCTATGACGGCTCGCTCTACAACCCCAATGACGGCAAGACCTATTCGGGAAGTCTCACCGTGAAGGGGCCGAACGTCGTCGAGGTCGCCGGCTGCGTGATGAGCGTGTTCTGCAAGCGGCAGACCTGGAAACGCGTCAACTGACCGACAGCGCTTCGCGGATTGCGTCGATGGCGGCCTGGGCGCCCGATCCCTCCGGTCCGCCGGCCTGTGCCATGTCGCGGCGACCGCCGCCGCCCTTACCGCCCAGATGCCCGGCGCCCGCCCTGACGAGGGCGACCGCGTCGTAGCGGTCGGTGAGATCCGCGGTCACCCCGACCACGAGACCGGCTTTTCCGTCGGCCGACAGCCCGACCAGAGCGACGATCCCGGACCCGATACGGCTCTTGCCAGCATCCACCAGGCTCTTGAGGTCGCGGGTCTCCACGCCTTCCACGACCTTGGCCATCACCTTGATGCCGGCGATCTCGGTGACGCCGTCATCGCCCCCCGACGTGCCGCCCATCGCCAGCTTCTTCTTGGCTTCGGACAATTCGCGTTCCAGGCGACGGCGATCCTCGATGAGGGCGCTCAGTCGCTCGGGCACGTCGGCGCTCTGGGACTTCAGCAGGCCTGCGATCTGGCTCAGGGTGCGGCTTTCCTCGGCGCGGTGACGCCGGGCGGTTCCCGCCGTCAGAGCCTCGATCCGGCGTACGCCGGCACCGACCGCGCTCTCGCCGAGCACGGTGATCTGGCCGATCTCGCCCGTACGGGCCGCATGGGTGCCGCCGCAAAGCTCGATGGAGAAGGCCGGAAGCCGGCCCGCTTCCGCGAGTTCACCCTGGTTGTCGACCGGACGCCCCATGGAGACGACGCGAACCTCGTCGCCGTATTTCTCACCGAACAGGGCGCGGGCGCCGGAGGCGACGGCCTCGTCCTGGGCCATGAGCTTGGTCACCACCGGCGTGTTCTGCAGCAGCACGGCGTTGGCGATGTCCTCGACGGCGCGAAGTTCGGCCTCGTCCAGCGGTTTGGGGTGGCTGAAATCGAAGCGCAGCCGCTCGGGGGAGACCAGCGAGCCCTTCTGGGCCACGTGGTCGCCAAGCACCTGACGCAAAGCTTCGTGCAACAGATGCGTCGCCGAATGGTTGGCCCGGATGGCCGAGCGTCGGGCATGATCGACGGCAAGCTCCACCGGCTGGCCCATGGCGAGCCGACCTTCGTCCACGGTGACGTGGTGGACGAAAAGATCGCCGAGCTTTTTCTCAGTGGCGGTGACGCGCGCCTTGAGGCCGGTGGCAGAGAGTAGGCCGGTATCGCCGACCTGACCGCCGGATTCGGCGTAGAAGGGTGTCTGGTTGACGAGGACGAGGCCGGTCTCGCCCGCCGACAGGCCGTCCACTTCGCTGCCTTCACGCAGGATCGCGGTGACGATGCCTTCGGCGCTCTCGGTCTCGTAGCCCAGGAACTCGCTGGCGCCGACGCGCTCCTTGATGCTGTACCAGACCGTCTCGGTGGCGGATTCCCCGGAGCCGGTCCAGGCCGCTCGTGCCGCTTGGCGCTGGCGCTCCATCGCCTGGCCGAACGCCTCCGTGTCCACGCCGATGCCGCGCGCTTTCAGGGCGTCCTGCGTCAGGTCGAGAGGGAAGCCGTAGGTGTCGTAGAGGGTGAAGGCGGTCTCACCGGACAGGTTCTGGCCCTGAACCAGCGAACGGCTTTCCGAATCGAGGATGGCGAGGCCACGCTCGAGGGTACGGCGGAAGCGGGTCTCCTCAAGGCGGAGGGTTTCCGAGATCAGGCTCTCGGCGCGGGTGAGTTCGGGATAGGCCTGACCCATCTCGCGGACCAGGGTGGGGACCAGGCGGAACATCACCGGCGCGCGGGAGCCGAGGAGTTCGAGGTGGCGCATGGCCCGGCGCATGATGCGGCGCAGGACGTAGCCGCGGCCCTCGTTCGACGGCAGCACACCGTCGGCGATGAGGAACGAGACCGAGCGCAGGTGATCGGCGATGACGCGGTAGGAGGCGACGTTTCCTGCCTCGGGGGGACGGCCGACGGCGTGGCTCACCGAATCGATCAGTGCCTTGAACAGGTCGGTGTCGTAATTGCTGGTGGCGCCCTGGAGGATCGCCGCCATGCGCTCCAGCCCCATGCCGGTATCGATGGAAGGGCGCGGCAGAGCGAGGCGGTTGCCCGGCTCGATCTGCTCGTACTGCATGAAGACGAGGTTCCAGAATTCGAGGAACCGGTCGCCATCCTCGTCGGGCGAACCGGGAGGACCGCCCTGCAATCCGGGGCCCTGATCGATGAAGATCTCCGAGCAGGGACCGCATGGGCCGGTATCGCCCATCTGCCAGAAATTATCCGAGGTGCCGATGCGGATGATCCGGTCGTCGGAGAAGCCGGCGATCTTGCGCCAGAGCCCGGCCGCATCCTCGTCATCCGCGTAGACGGTGACGAGGAGCCGGTCCTTCGACAGGCCGAACTCCTTCGTGATCAGGCTCCAGGCCAGTTCGATCGCCTGCGGCTTGAAATAATCGCCGAAGGAGAAATTGCCGAGCATCTCGAAGAAGGTGTGGTGGCGCGCGGTATAACCGACATTGTCCAGGTCGTTGTGCTTGCCGCCGGCACGGACGCATTTCTGCGCCGTGGTGGCACGGTTGTAGGGCCGCTTCTCGACGCCGGTGAAGACGTTCTTGAACTGCACCATCCCCGCATTGGTGAACATCAAGGTCGGGTCGTTACGGGGAACGAGGGACGACGACGGCACCACGGCGTGGTCCGCCTTGGCGAAATAGTCGAGGAAGGCCGACCGGATCTCGTTGACGCCGCTCATCGTGAAATGACTCTGTCGTGCGCTTGGGGCGGTCGAGACGACAACCCGAGGCTTCTTCGTGGCTTGCGCCCTCATAAGGAGGCCGGACCGTCGAGTCACGCCCGCTCCGCGATCGTGCGTTCCTGTTTCTTAACGCTGCACCCTTCGAACGCTCGACGGCGCTCGTCTCTGGACTTGGCGATCGACCAAAGAGCGAGCATCGGGCCGATTCGCACCGATAGGATAGTCCGAACATGAAAGAGGCCGCCGCGATGGTCCGCGACGGCCTCTTTCATGACTTACGAGGCGATCAGGCCTCGCCTTCGTCCAGATCGTCCGCCGTGGGCTTGGCGGTCTCGAGGATCTTGTCGGCCAGCAATCCCGAATTCTGCCGGATCGCGGCTTCGATCTTGTTGGCGATGTCCGGATTGTCGCGCAGGAACCCCTTCGAGTTCTCGCGGCCCTGGCCGAGGCGCTGGCTCGCATAGGAGAACCACGCGCCGGACTTCTCCACGATCCCGGCCTTCACCCCGAGGTCGATCAACTCACCGACCTTCGAGACGCCCTCGCCGAACATGATGTCGAACTCGACCTGCTTGAAGGGCGGCGCGACCTTGTTCTTGACGACCTTGACGCGGACCTGGTTGCCGATGGCCTCGTCACGATCCTTGAGGGTCGAGATACGACGGATATCGAGGCGCACCGACGCGTAGAACTTCAGTGCATTGCCGCCGGTGGTCGTCTCCGGGCTGCCATACATGACGCCGATCTTCATCCGGATCTGGTTGATGAAGATGACCATGCATTTCGAGCGCGAAATCGAGCCCGTGAGCTTGCGCAGGGCCTGGCTCATCAGGCGGGCCTGAAGGCCGGGCTGGCTGTCGCCCATCTCGCCCTCGATCTCGGCGCGGGGCGTGAGCGCCGCCACCGAATCGACCACGAGCACGTCGATAGCGCCCGAGCGCACCAGGGTGTCGGTGATCTCCAGGGCCTGCTCGCCGGTATCGGGCTGCGAGATCAGGAGATCGTCGAGCTGCACGCCGAGCTTGCGCGCATAGACCGGATCGAGAGCGTGCTCCGCATCCACGAAGGCGCAGACGCCGCCCTTCTTCTGGGCCTCGGCGATGGTGTGAAGGGCAAGGGTGGTCTTGCCTGATGATTCGGGGCCGTAGATCTCGATCACCCGGCCACGCGGCAAGCCGCCGACGCCGAGCGCGATGTCGAGGCCGAGCGAACCGGTGGAGACGGTCTCGACCTCCGCTACCTTATCGTTCTTGCCGAGTCGCATGATCGAGCCCTTGCCGAAAGCACGCTCGATCTGGGACAGCGCGGCATCGATCGCCTTCGCCTTGTCCTTGTCCACCATCGGGGAATCCACAACTTTCAGCGCGGGCTGAGCCATTCGTCGGCATCCTTATGCATGGGGAGAGCTCAAGGCTCAATGTGCCTCGGATGCGAATGATGTACTTGTTTTGTTCTCTTTTTGCAAGGTGCCGGGTGCTGATTTCGCATCATTCGGCGGGAGAACGTCGCCCTAACGGGCGATCGTCTCCTTCACCGTTTCCACGAGCTGCTTGAGGCTGAAGGGCTTGGGCAGGAAGTTGAAATCCTCGCCGTCGGGCAGGTTCTTGCGGAACGCGTCCTCGGCATAGCCGGATACGAAAATGACCTTCAGATCAGGACGGTGCTTGCGCAGTTCACGCAGCAGTGTCGGGCCGTCCATCTCCGGCATCACCACGTCGGAGACGACGAGGTCGATGGTTTGGTCGACATCGCTGATGAGGGCCAGGGCGTCGAGGCCCGAGGCCGCCTCCAGCACTGTGTAGCCCCGTGCCGACAGGGCCCGGCTGTTGACCGCGCGGACCGGGTCCTCGTCTTCCACCAGCAGGATCACGCCTTGCCCGGTATGATCGGGAGAGGGTTTGCGCGGGGCGGATTGTCCGCCACTGCCGGGCTTTTCGAGGTCACGCGCTCCCCTGAGCCGGCTGGCGGCGATCTCCGCGTTGCTCTGCGGGGCAACGGCGACGGCGATTTCCGGAACGGGCTCGGCCGCAGGCTCGTGGCGCGGTAGGTAGATCCGGAAGGCGGTGCCGCTGCCAACGGTCGATTGCACGTCGATGGTGCCGCCGCTCTGCTTGATGATGCCGAAGACGGTGGACAGGCCGAGGCCGGTCCCCTTGCCGATATCCTTCGTGGTGAAGAAGGGCTCGAAGATCTTCTCCATCACGTCGGGCGGGATGCCCTCACCGGTATCGAGCACCTCGATCAGGACATGGTCGCCCGCCGGTGCGCCGGGTTGGCGCTCGTTAGTCTCATGGCCTTCGAGGATGTTGGCGGTGCGGATGAGCAGCTGGCCGCCATTCGGCATCGCGTCACGGGCATTCACCGCAAGATTGACGATGACCTGCTCGAACTGGTTCACGTCGGCCTTGATCGGCCAGATGTCGCGCCCGTGCTTGAGGTCGAGATCGACACGCTCGCCGAGCAGGCGCTTCAGCAGCAGCGTCAGATCGGACAGGGCTTCGCCGACATTCATCACTTCCGGGCGCAGGGTCTGACGCCGCGAGAAAGCCAGCAGCTGCCGCACCAGGCTCGCGGCCCGGTTGGCGTTCTGCTTGATCTGCATGATGTCCTGGAAGGCCGGATCGGTCGGCCTGTGGCTGGCCAGCAGAAGGTCCGAATATCCGATGATGGCCTGGAGGACATTGTTGAAATCGTGCGCGATGCCGCCGGCGAGCTGGCCCACCGTGTCCATCTTCTGGGTCTGGGCGATCTGCTGTTCGAGCTGGCGCTGCGCCGTGGTGTCGAGGGCATAGAGGATCACGCGCTCGCGGTCGGCCGGCGTGGCCGCATCCGCTGCCGCCGAGGTGTCGCCGCCGGCAGGGCTGAGCCAGACCCGCGCGGAACGGTTTCCCGGCCCCGCCAGCGCCACTTCGATCGGTTGCACCTCCACGGTCCCGTCGGCGGCCTTCACCAGGGCGCCCTCGAGGACGGCCCTGTCGCGGTCGAGCAGGGCTTCCCACATCGTCGGCTCGGTGCCGAGCTCGCCACGCCCATCCGGCACGGCCTGGCGTGGGGTGCCGCCGAACAACCGGGCGAAGGACGCGTTGGCGCGGGCGATGCGCCCGGTCCGGTCGAGGGTCGCGATGGCGATGGGGCTGTTGTTGAGGAAGCGGGCGAGCCGCACCTCGGCGGCGCGCTGCGGCTCGTCGCTCTCGGCGCCGGCCGAGCGGTTGAGCACGAAGGTGCGCGACGGGCCCGGCTTGCCGTCCTGGCCGAAGGCGACGCGATGGTAGAGCCGGGTCGGCAACGGCTGGCCGTTGCGGCGCCGCAGGTCGAGGTCGAACCGGTCGGTGCGCACCTCGCCGGGCAATCCCTCGGTGGCGGTGAGCACGTCGGCGCTGGGTGCGATATCAGGCAAGCGCAGGCCGCCGGACCCCACGGTCGCGAGGTCGTAGCCGAGCCAGAAGGCCAGCGTCGCGTTCATGTAGACGATGGAGCCTGCCGGATCGATGGACAGGAAGCCGGCCGGCGCATGGTCCAGATAATCGATCGCGTGCTGAAGCTCCTGGAAGACGTTCTCCTGGCGCTCGCGCTCGTGCGTGATGTCGGTGACCGTCCACAGGGTCGCCGGGAGTCTCGGCCTCTCCACCGCGCGCACGGCGATGCGGAACCAGGCGAAGGCGCGCTCGGTCTCGCCCTGAGGCGGGGGCGCCATGCGGATTTCCTCCACGTGGCCGCGCCCGTCATGGGCTGCCTGGGCGAGGCGGTAGACGGCCTCCGACACATCGGGCGAGCCGACGAAGACGCGCTCCACCGGCCTCAGGTTGGAGAAGGTCTCCCCGCCGGAAATACGGAGATAGGCTTCGTTGGCGTAGATCAGGCGGCCGCCATCCTCCACCACGATGGCGCCTTCGGGCGACGCGTCGACAATGGCCTTGGTGATGTCGTCGCGCCCGGTCTGTCCCGAGAGCTGTAGTGCGCCGATCGCCAGGGCGAACAGGCAGAACACGCCCGCCATGGCCAGCAGCGCGAGGAGGCCGAGGATCAGCGGCTGCGCCTGTTCGTTCGCGACGAAGGACAAGCCTACCGCCGCGCCCACGAGAAGTCCGGCGAGAACGAGGAGCAGTCCGACCCGCCCAGGCCTCTCCGACCGGTCGATGGCGCTCGACACCGGTTTCGTTTGTCCGCTCACCTCAGCCATTTCGGCGCCATTCCACCCTCGACCGATCCCGGTTAGCGCCCGGGCCGCGTCGGCAGCAAGGGTATCCTCAGGACGTCACGGACCAGTCTCGTCAAAAAAGGTGCATAAAGCGTGGCGTTTTCACGCCGCGCGGCGCTTCAGCCGCATGACGAAGCCGATCACCTCCGCCACCGCGCGGTAATGTTCGGCCGGAATCTCGGAATCGATCTCCACCGTGGCATGGAGCGCCCGGGCCAGCGGCGGGTTCTCCATGATGGGAACATCGTGCTCCTTGGCCACGGCCCGGATGCGCAGCGCGAGGGAATCGACGCCTTTGGCAACGCAGATCGGAGCCGCCATCCCGGCCTCGTAGCGCAGGGCGACGGCATAGTGGGTGGGGTTGGTGAGAATGACCGTGGCGGTCGGGACGTCGGCCATCATGCGCTTGTTGCCCCGCGAGGCGCGGATCTGCCTCATGCGCCCCTTCACTTCCGGATTGCCCTCGCTCTCCTTGTGCTCCTGTTTCATCTCCTCCTTGGTCATGCGCAGCTTCGAGCGCCAGCGGAAGCGCTGATAGAAGGCGTCGCCCATGGCGATGACCACGAACATGGCGAGCATGCCGCCGAGAAGCTTGAGGGCGATGCCCAGGATGGCAGGCAGCATCGCCGCGGGGTCGAGCCGGGCGAAGACCTCGAGCCGGTCGCGCTCGTTCCACAGGATGGTGCTGGCGACGACCCCCACCAGCATCAGCTTGGCCAAGCCCTTGATGAACTGGACCATGGCCTCCACGCCGAAGATGCGCTTGACGCCGGCCATCGGCGAGATGCGATCGAATTTCGGCATCAGGGCATCGGTGGAGAAGACCAGGGGGTGCTGGACCAAACCGCCGGCGAGGCCTGCAATGACCACGAGGCTGACGGGAATCAGGAGCGCCTGGCCGCAGATCAGCAGCGTTCGCATCCCCATCTCGGTATAGGCGGTGGGGTCGGAGGGGACCTGATGCGCGTTCATCAGGAAGGCGCGCAAGCTGACGAGGAGGTCCTTGGCGATCGTTCCCGATGCCAGCAGCAGCGCCATCATGAAGGCGGACAGGATGAAGAAGGTGTTGACCTCGATGCTGTTGGCGACGTTGCCCTGCTCGATCGCTTTCTCGATGCGCCGCTGAGTCGGCTCTTCTGTCTTGTCTTCCTGATCGCTGTCGTCGGACATGGCTCAGCGCTCCCCTGTCCGCTGTCTCACAGGTCCTTTCGACACTGCCGTCACCGCCCGGTCAACTCGCCGAGATAGCGGCCGATGTCGTCGAGGAAGACACCCATCATGATGCCGAGGCTGCCGAACAGGATCAGCATGCCGATGAGGACGGAGGCCGGCACGGCGATGAAGAAGACCTGCATCTGCGGCATCAGGCGCGAGAGCACACCGAGCCCGACATTGAACAGGATGCCGAACGCGATGAACGGCGCCGAGATCTGGACCGCCAGGAGGAAGCCCCGCGCCATCGCCCGAAGGGCGAGCTGGGCCGCCTCCCCCATGGCCAGCACACCGCCGGGCGGCAGCATCACGTAACTTCGCCCGATGGCGTCGAGAGCCACGTGGTGCAGATCCGTAGCGAGGATGAGGGTGATGCCGAGCATCATCAGGAAATTGCCGAGCGCCGCCTGTTGGCCGCCCTGCGTCGGGTCCACGGTCATCGCGTAGGACAGGCCCAATTGCTGCGAGACGATGACGCCCGTGGTCTGCAATGCGGCCAGCACCATGCGGACGGTGAGGCCGAGAACGAGCCCGATCAGCAATTCGCCGATAAGAAGCGAGATCAATCCGGGGGCCGCGAGGGTGGCGCCCTGCATCGGCAGGAGCGGGCGCACCATCGGGAACAGGATCAGCGAGACCAGCAATGCGAAGGCGAGGCGGATCCGCGGCGAGACGGATTGTTCTCCGAGCCCCGGCAGCAGCATCATCAGCGTGCCGATACGCGCGAAGGTGAGCAGGTAGGCCGCTGCGATGCCGGGCAGAAGCAGGTTCATGACCCTGCATAGCAGCGCCCGGCCCGGCGCGTCACCCGCCGGACACGATGCGGGCGGCGATGCGGGTCATGTAGCCGGCGAGCGCATCACCCATGAAGGGCAGCATGAAGAGAAGCGCTGCGAAGACCGCGACGATCTTGGGCACGTAGATGAGCGTCTGTTCCTGGATCTGCGTCAGCGCCTGGAGCAGCGAGACCACGAGACCGACGACCAAGGCGACGATCATCAGCGGTCCTGCGACCTTGAGAAAGACGAAGATCCCGTCCCGGGAGACGTCGAGGATGGCAAGGCCGGTCATGGAAGTGAGCTCGCGGATTGTTTCGGGGCGGCGGCAATGTCGGCCGGCATCTCATCTGCGCCCTCATCCTGAGGTGCCGGAGCAGAGCGGAGGTCTCGAAGGAGGGCTCCAGTTCGCTCGCCGGGCTCTGGAGGGCTCCTTCGAAGCTCGCTGACGCGGGCACCTTATGATGAGGAGGCGGGTAGGAGGGCAACGAAAGGCGGTGGCGACTAAATCTGCATCCGCATGATTTCCTCATAGGCGGAGATCACGCGGTCCCGGACGGCGACCAGGGTCTGGAGTGCCGTCTCGCTCTCCGCCACGGCGGTCACCACATCGACGACGTTGGCCTTGCCGCCCGCCACTGCCAGGGTTTGCGCATCGGCCTTGGCGCCGCTCTCGCCGATCTTGTCCAGGGCCGAGGAAAGAAGCGACGTGAAGCCGCCATCCGCTGCCGAAGTCGGGGCGATCTTGGGCGCGCCGCCCTTCATGCCGCCGATATTCTGGACGGCGGCGTAGGCTCCTGCGGCGAAGGCGTTGGTCGGCATGGCGGCGGACTTTCGGAGGGAGAGGAGCGTCAGGCCTTGAGGATGGCGAGGGTGGCGTTGATCATCTTGCGGGTCGCGGTGACCATGTTCAGATTGGCCTCGTAGGAGCGCTGTGCCTCGCGCATGTCCATGTTCTCGATCAGCCCGTTGACGTTGGGCATCCGCACTTCACCGCGCGCATCGGCGCTGGGATTGCCGGGATCGTATTTGGTGCGGAACGGCGAGGGATCGCGCCTGACCCGCCCGGCCTCCAGCATCGACGCGCCGGTCTCCCGGTCGATGTGCTGGGTGAAAGTCGGAATCTTGCGCCGATAGGGTTCGGCGCCGACCGCGCTCGGGGCCGAATCCGCATTGGCGATGTTTTCGGCGATGATCCGCATCCGGCCCGACTGGGCCTTGAGACCGGATGCGGCGATGGTCAGGGATTTGAGGAAGTCCACGGCAGGTTCTCCGCAAGCTCAGAGGGCGGGACGATCAGCGCTTGCCGATGGCGATCTTCAATTTGTCGAGGCTCTTCTGGTACATCGTCGCGGCGAATTGATATTCGGCCTGGTTGTCACCCGCCTTCATCATCTCCTCCTCCAGATTCACTCCGTTCCCGCTCGGCCTGATCTCGAAGCCATTGAACCGGCGGGGATCGGCACCCGGTCCTTCGGGACCGCCGTTCAGGGCGATGTGGGCCGGGCTGGTGACCGCGAGGCCCGAGTTGCCGCCCATGGAGCCTGCCGGCTGAGCGAGGTCGCCGGCTCCGTTGCCGAAGCGCGGGCTCGCGAGATCACGCGGTTTGAAGCCCGGCATGTCGGCGTTGGCGACGTTCTCCGAGAGCAGCTTCTGGCGCGTCTGGTGCCATTGCATCCGGGTGCGGAGCATGGACAGGATGGGAAGGTCGGTGACGGACACGGTGCTCGAAGCCCCTCGGCGCCGCCGGAATCTCCCGGAGCGCTGGGCAAAATCTGCCGCCTCCATGGTTAATGTTCGGTTAAGAACATTCCTGGACGCGACCGGCGTTCGGGGCGGAAATTTTGTGTTAACGAAGTCTTAAGGAAGAATGCCTGACCAAAGGCTGACCGGGATATCGGCTCCCGCACGCGCCGCCCAATCAAACCGAGTTAGCAGATAGCTTCGATACGGCCTGATGTGCCGTTCGTAAAACGATGACGGGTCTGTTTTCGCTCCTCCTTCAGCACATGGCTGAGCTTTACCAGGACCATCGGACATCCCCCGCCTCTGCAGAGCGGATTATACCAGATGACAAGATGGAGGCGGATAATATAAATTCACATGTTTACCGATTAACAGGCTAGCTGGATTTTGCTTGCGCCATTAGAGTTCTCGTTTCGGCTGGGCATAATGTATTCGCTGATCAACAGATTTAGTCTCTCCGTTCAGGCGAGGACGAAGAGCGCCATTTCGCAATGAAATAAATGGCAGCCATGACAAGCAGAATCGGGATGCTAAACCATAGCCATCCCATATCCGGGTAATGGCTGCCCGCTGGGCTGGGGGCCGGTTGGGTCCGACCCGCTTCGGTATGTGGTTGGTCTACGGATTGTGCGAGTGAAGCAGTCGTAGTCACCACCCATATTGCTGGGGTAAGTCGTCTCGCTTTGGGCATCACGGATCACTTTCACGCTGACAGTTGCGAGGACGCGACAGCCGGACGCTGATCAGGGGTTCGGTACGGCTTCATCCTGCTCGACCGCGTTGGTTATCTCGTCTCCCGTCATCCATTGCACCCCTGCGGGAGAATGAATGGCATGCGCGAATAAACCCATTTGAAGTTTCGTTTTGGCGGCTGCCAGGGCCTTCTCGGAGCTTTCATGCTCCTCGTGATTCCATTGCCCGCCGGCTCGGTTGGTGCTGTCGCCCCATTGCAAGATCCACATCGCGTGCTCCTTCTTTGAGGATCAATCCTGCAATACCCCCGGCTGGTTCCGCGTACGGTGTCGGACAGTGATGGGTCGGCAATCAGATTGACCTTCGGCCTCTCTCAGCCGTCCTTCAGGCTCGAACCCGATGCGTCCTTGCGAAGAGCGCGGCCAGAGCCGCGAGGCAGGCCGTCAATCCCGCCGGGAAGATCAAGGCGAAGATACCGATCGCGCTGTAGACGGCGGCACCGCCAATGGCTCCGATCAGCAGGGCCAACCAAACTGCGGCATCACCAATCCAGCCCAGCGGCGGTCCCGTCTTCGTGAAGGCAGCGGCGATCTTTTGACCCAGGCTGAACAGCGCCCCAGTGATGAACGTCGTTCCCGCTCGGAAGCCCTGCACCGAGCCGAGAACCGCGTTCTGTGCGCCCATGGCGAGAGCCAGGAAGAACGACACCAGACCTAAATCAGGCAGTTGCAGCCCGAGGGCGAACGCTCCGAAGACCAGGATGGCCTCGTAGGTCAAAACGATCGTCGTCTTCCAAGGCGCGGGCGTGACGATCGACAGGCCGCTGGCAATGGTCGACCCGAGCAGGAACGTGGCGATCAGGACTGCCGGTTTTACGATGCCGTCCACCGCACCGTGAGAGATCGACACCCCCATCTGTGTGGTGTTGCCACTCATGAACGATGTGTAGAGCCCGGTGAGCTGAATGAACCCGATGGCATCGATGTAGCCCGCCAGCCCGGTGAGCAGCAGGCCGAAGGTAAGTTGCGACGGTCGGTTCAAGATCCCGCTCTTTGATACGCCCACACAGTTCGCGACGCTGCCGGTCTACCTTGCCGTCCTGACGGCGTCTGGCGCAAGAGCCGAATGGGTGCGGCTCCCGACACGTTAGAACAGGTCGCCGGGTGATGGGCCGGCTGGACTTTTGAAGGACGCCGTTGCCGGCCAAGAGGTCATGCGGGTGTTCCTCAGCGGGAATACGACGCTGCTCATTGGATGGATGGTGACGGGAGCGCGAGGCGAAAGGGAACACTGACCGCCGCCGGCTCCCGTAACGGTGGCCGACGTGCCGCCGTTCCTACAGGTGCCGCGCGCGCGGTAGTCGACGTGTTGAAGGAGTTCCGTGACCTCGTCACCCGGCAGACCGAGGTCACTAACCGGATCGCAAAGACCGTCCGGGTCATCCGTGACCAGCGGGAGCCTCACAGCGAGTTACTGACCGCAATCGTGTGAGAGCGAGCAATCGAGTGCCGAATGCACAGACGCGACGCATATGTTCAGCGCGCCCTTCCAGCCTACTGGACCCGACGCTGCGCATCGCGACGTTCGGTCCTCCCGAGAGCGCGACATTGCCCCGCCCGGTGAAAACCGGAGCGGGGTTTCCTTAACGCGTCTTTGCGCAGCGGTGTCTGCTGATCAGTAACCGCGATAAACCGGGCGACCGTAGGGCCGGTAATAGGGGCGGGCGTAAGGCCTCGCATAGCCAGGGCCATAGAAGCGGCGCGGGCCGTGATTGATGGAGCCGTTGCCGCGGCAGCGCCCGGTGAAGCGGTCAGGGTAATAGCCGAGGCCGCAATATCCCGCCGCCTTGGTCACAAGACCGTCCTCCAACGCGCCCGCAGCCGGTGCAGCGGCGAATGGGGCTGCCTGTGCGGCACTGCCGAAGCCAATGGCGCTGGCCACGATCGCAATCGCAGAGAGCATTTTGAACGTCATCGTTTTCCTCCAAAACCAACCTTAGGCTGGGCATATCGATGAGCCCAAGCCGTCGCATCAAGGAACTTATACGCCAACTCGATGAATGCGGCATGAGGGCCAGTCACCCTTCACCAGCCCGGTTCACACCACAGCGGATTCTGGTTTTCAATCGAACCAGCGACGAGGCGTGAATCCATAGACGGCCAGGAGCGCCAGCATCGCAAGCAGGAATGGCAGATCGTAGAGAAGCGCCAAGATCAGCAGGCCAAAGTAGCCGATGGCGGTCGAGGCCATGATAACCGCGACATAAGGGCTCATTGCTTAATGCCCCTTCCAAGTCTCCCGCTTCCTGTTCTCACAGCTTGTCCAACTTGGTCATCCATCAGACGGTTCGGTGCATTCTGCACGATAATGCTGTTTCAGCCTTGCACAAACGTATGGTAGCCCATACAAGACTATAGGTAAATGAAATCTGTAGTTGTATAATTCACGATCCAATGAAAAAGTCAGTTGGCCGCCTTATAAACAATATCTCCGGCGTCGTATTATCTGCTTGGCCGGGTCGAAAGCTGCGAATAATAGAAACTGAGATCGCCAGAATGGAGCGGATCATTGAAAAAGAAACAATGATGAGTTCACCTAAATATGATTTAATTAGAAATGCAGAGATGGTTCTTCTAAAACTCAATGGCGACAAAACAAAGTCGCGAAAGAAAAGCCGTCATACCGCATAAATATTGTAGGATAATAAAATTTTTCTGCTGTAGTGGTACATAACACGTTAGAATCTCACGTAAACATGATTGCCGCTACCGTAAGAGTTCCTGCTTTGCTTAGTCAGATGCATATCGGTGGAACGCCTCAGCCGGTTATGGAAGTGCGGAGTAAGGCGGATCGAAACTTTGCTTTGTCGAACGAGGCGACGGGAACCCCTACGTAAGATCCCATCTTTCGGACAAGATGCGATAGGTTTCTGGCGTCCTTACTTGATACATCTACTCCGCAAGGCCGCGTGAGAATGAAAGCCCGTAGTCTGACTAGATATGCCCGCGAATACGCTAGGCTGATGCTACAGCCGGCCTTTCGATTTCCGAATTGGATTTGAAGCAGCGGAATATCCAGCGGATCCCTAGCGCGCCAAGTGCCGTCGCTGCGCTCCAGCCCAACGCGCTATCACGCGGTAGGTACGTGATCAGCCCAAACCATATCTGATAGCTCAGCCATAAGAGTATGAGGCCCGCGATGCCCTTGAGGGGCCTTACGACATATCGAGATTGTGTCGGCACCATTGCTCTTGGCCCCCAAGTCCTGCCCATCCAGGCAGTTCGAGCTTCACCGTTAATATCTGCGCGCTCGCACAGATGACGTGAGACAAGATCCTGCTCGAACATCCGTCTCGCCCAGTCGTTGGTCTCGTTCAAGACGCCAGCGAGGACACCATGACCGAGAAGAAAACGCCCCAAACCGATGAGGCAGGCCCAATGGCTGCGCCGGACCCTCAGGATCCGCTGAACGTACCAATGGATCAGGTCATCACGAAAACCTCGAAGATCGAAGGCAGCCATACGCAGGAAACCGTCGATCCGGCGGAGCGGCTGTCTGATGATCCCGAGGAGCAGAACGATCTCGCTTGACCCTCTGCGTGTTGCGAACCCTGCCCCGCATGGCTCCGGCCACGCGGGGCATTTCGCTCATCGCTCAACGGGTCAGGCAGCCCCAACCTCGAATTCCATCCCCCGCCCGGGACCCTGGTCGGTATAATCGACCAGAACGTACCCGCGCTCAGCCAAATCCGCTTCGAGGATGTCGCGGTGCTTTCGGTACATCTGGCCGATCGCCAGGGGGGTCAACCGGGGGTTGCCGCGTCGCAACTGCTCGACGCCGATGCTCACCGGCGCTCCTTCGCGGTCGGCGATCCGAGCGAGGGCCAGCGCCAGATCGGCGGCCTTCGTCTCCGAGGCTGATTTCGCTTTGAACGCCATCGCGGTCCCCTTCCCTCAAGCCACCCGCAGGGCTGAGCCGGCTTACTCGAACCTTAGGCTTCGACAGCTGATCGAGGAAACCCAGCGGGCCTTATCGGCCAGTTCAATCGCAAACGCAGCGCTCCTTCGATGGTCGCGAAGGACGAGTGCAATCGTCGCCCCGAACGTGAGGCCGTCGTGCCGGCTCAAGCCGGCCTGCAGAAGAAGCGGACCCGGTCGACGATGTTCGAGATGTTCAGCCCGCGCTTCACGGCACAGATGCGGAATTACCCAGCGCGCATGGTCGAAAGACAGATCCGTCGTGGCGACCAATCCGCGGGCCTTAACCCCTCGGCCTAATCCGAAGCACGAAGGCTGTTGATGAAACGCCTCGCTATCTCGCGCACAGCCTCATCATCTCGGGTGTCGTCATGAGCCTTGTCCCAAAGATGATCCACGCTGCGGTCGAGTTCGTCCAGTAAGTCTGGGTGGCGCTGGGCTACGAACCGAATCGTGCCAAACAGCAGATGCTCTATCGCGATTTCCCGGCGGTTCGCATCCGCGATCTTGTCCGAGGTCGGGGTGTGAGGCGTATTTGTCATAAACCCACAACGTCACGCACCCTCGCTAGGTTCGCCACGTGAACCCGGTACGAGTGCCGCAGCACCGTGCGTTTGCAGCACGCGACGAGGCAGATATCTCGACAACGGACTCGCGGCTCGAACGGTCATCGGGTGCGTCTAACGCTTCACCGCCCAGATCGGCACGGCACCGTGCGGTCGCCCCGGCACAGCCCGGAAGTATCGCGTCCGCTCGAAACGGATGAAGTCCGGCTCGACCTTCGACACGAGATCGCTACTCAGAACGAGGGCTCCGCAGAAATCGGAGCGGATCACGCCCAGTTCGGGGTGCACGCCGAACAAGCCCAGCGTCGTCCAGCCGAGCCGGCCAGCCTCGTCGGCGTACTTGTCGAGGAAGTCCAGGGCCGCGGCATGGACGCCCTGCCAATTCTGTACCGTCAGCCCAGGGCAAGGGACCACATTAGGCTTCATGCTGAGGAAGGCTTCACGCCACGATTGGGGGCTGCCCGGTTCGATCTTGAAGGCGGGTGATGCAGACATGGGGCCCGGCAGTTGTGATGGGCCGGACGGAATAGGGGGCGCGGGGCGGAGGCGCTATGCCCGATGCATCACAGGTGACGGCCCAACGGCATCATCCAATCAGTCCGAAGCGGTGTAGGAGCTTCTGTCCATCAAGGCAGCGGCGAACGATTCCCGATGGCGGGCGTTTAAGGCCATGCTTGCGCGATCGCCCCTTCGACAGTCTCATTCCAGGGCAACGGCTATCGCCGATCGTTTCGAGGCTGGAGACGTCACGGCGGGGCTGACGCTCGCAGGCGCCAAGGATCATCCGGCCGTTCGAGCGCTAGGGCTAGCGAGCGAAATCGGGAGTTGGAAGTCGCTGCTCGCTCTGTCGGCTGGTGCTTTGGCCTTGGGCATCGTGAAGCGCGATCGTCGCCTCGCACAGGCAGGCCGACACATGCTCCAGGCCGGTATCTTGGCGAGCGTCGTGAAAACGAGCTTGAAAAGGACGGTGCATCGAACGCGCCCAAACGTCCTCATGGATGAGGGGATTTACGCGCGAGGGTGGCCCGGAACCGGCAACGGACCATGGCAATCCTTCCCCTCGGGCCATTCCGCCCTGAGTACTGCGGTCGCTTGTGCCGCCGCTCGAGTCTATCCTGAGGTCAAGGGTGCCGCGTATGTCACCGCTGCCGGGGTTGTCGCAGCTCAAGTTCTACGCGGGGCGCATTTCCCCGCAGATGTGTTGACAGGCGCTCTGATAGGTCTTGCCGCAGAATCGGCGGTCAATAGGCTCACGACGCAAGGCCCGAGGACGCGTTCCTAGCCAAGTTCCCCCACAAATAGGTCGGCTCGCTCCGGCTGTCTCTCGCATCTCAACCTGTGCATGCAATGTGCAGGCTCGTTTAGATTATTATCGCGACGGATCTGTTTTCAGCACCGAGACGACCGGCACGCGATAGTCATTCCGCCGGATCGCGCCGGGCTCCAGCCGCCACAACCTTCATCATGGTGTCGGGCAGCGGGCGCTGTAGCTCGAGGGCGATCTCGGTCGGCGCCTCGAGCCACGCCCGCCACTCCTCCGGTGTCGTCAACAGGACCGGCATGGCCTTCGGGTGAACCGGGCCGACGATCCCATTGGCCTCTGTCGTGAGGAACGAGAACAGCCGGTGCTCGGCCTCCTCTCGGTCGGGGTTCTCGGCCTTGGTACCGCGCACGCCGGTCCAGGGACGCCAGATGCCGGCGAAGGCGAAGAGCGGACGGTCGTCATCGAGGGCGAACCACGTGGGCGTCTTCTTCGGCTTGGTGTCCGCGTACTCGCTGAAAGAGGAGACCGGGACGAGACAGCGGTATTCCGGCTTCAGCCAGGGCCGCCAGTGCGGGCTCTTCACGTTCCGGACGTTTGTGACCGGATGCTCGCCGTACTGCTTCGGACCTGGGATGCCCCATCGAAACATCTCGAGGGCCTGCCTGCCATCCTCGATCCGCACGATGGGCGCCATCTGGTCGGGGAAGATGCCCGGCATCCTCGGGAGGTTTCCGGCGCGATCCTCCGCAACGCCGAATGCCTCACGGATATCTGCCTGCGAGGTGATGAGGCTGTAGAGATTGCACATTCCAGCACCATTCTGCCGCAGCTACGAACGGCCTTCTGTCACGTTAGCCGAGGCCCTCGGAAGGACAGACGATGACCTCAGACCCACGCACCGCCGGCCCCCGCCCGCCTTTCCCCGGAGACCAGCAGCAGGAACGACCTGGCTTGACCTCGAAGATGACACCCGTGCCGGACCATGGTGAGGAGAGTTATGTCGGCAAGGGGTTGTTGATCGGCAAGGTCGCCTTGATCACGGGTGGCGACAGCGGAATTGGTCGCGCGGTGGCGATCGCCTATGCCCGTGAAGGAGCGGATGTCGCAATCTCCTACCTGCCGGTTGAGCAGTCCGATGCGGAGGAGACCGCTCGGTGGATCGAGAAGGCCGACCGGCGTGCTCTGTTGCTGCCGGGCGATCTACGCGACGAGGCGCATTGCCGTGAACTCGTCGCTCGCACCGTCGAAGCGCTGGGTGGCATCGACATCCTGGTGAACAACGCAGCTGCGCAGACGGTCAACGAAGAGCTCGACGACGTGACGTCGGAGGATCTCGAAGGGTCGTTCAGAGCCAATGTGTTCGCCATGTACTACCTCTGCCAAGCGGCGGTACCTCACATGAAACCCGGCTCCGCGATCGTCAATTCGACCAGTCAGCAGGCCAAAATCGCCGATAAGACGATGCTGATCTACGCAGCGACAAAGGGCGCCATCGCGAGCCTCACCATTGGCTTGTCGAACTTGCTCGCCCCCAAGGGTATTCGGGTGAATTGCGTGGCGCCCGGCCCGATCTGGACACCCATCCAACCCATCGTGAAAAGCCCGGAGCAGATCGAGAAGCTCGGAGAGGACACCCCACTTGGCCGAGCGGGTCAGCCCGCCGAGCTCGCGCCGGCCTATGTCCTTCTGGCTTCGCGCGAGGGCAGCTACATGTCCGGCGCGTTGGTGCCGGTGACAGGGGGCACTCCCATGTTCTAGGCGGGCGGCACATCCCGGCATCGTCGAAAACGGCCGACACGTCACTGTGGGGCTGGACGAGTTCCGTGAGGCGGCGGCTTGCCGGTAGCGGGGTGCGCGATCGACCTACAGACCTCTCTGAGCTGATTTCTCCTCTGTACAGGATCGCACCAAGTCGGAACTAGTACGGCCTCCTGGGCATGACCTCGTGTTCCTCCCCTGAACGGACTTCGCCCGCCCGGCTCATGCCGCGGCGGGCTTTTTGTTTCAGATGAACGCCTCACCGGTCATCGACGACTGGCTAGATGGGCACAATAATTCCATCGACCTTAACAATATGCTGGCCAAGCACGCGATCACTGGCGTGTTGCCGCTCAGCTGCTTGAGCTCGTGCGATCGCTCGCTTCTTGGGTGACCAAGCATTTCTATAAGCTCGGTCATACACGTCAAATAACACTGGTCGCTGGCGGTCCCGGTTGCTCTTGGCCCTACCGCGGTTATCGCGTGCCGGGCTTTTTCTGTGGGCAACGGCATTCCTGCAATTTCAGCGAGCAGGGGAACGTGCGTTAACCAAATCAACGAGTTACCGTAAACGAAATCTTAACGTTATTGCCTGTGACCGCCCCAAGCGTGATATCAGGACAACCTGTGCGTATGGCCTCGGCCAGAAACCCGAAAGAGCCCGATCTTGTCAGCGTTCTTTAATTCGGACGGCTCGTTTCCGCTCCAGTTCCTGATCATCTTCGCCGTCATCTTCGCCGTGCTGGCTGCGATCGTGCTGGTCTTCCGGCGATTCTCGGGAAGGGGCATGGCGTTGGCCAAATCCGGCCCTCGCGGACGACAGCCCCGCCTCGGTATCGTCGATATCTACGAACTCGATAGGCAGCGGCAACTGATCCTGCTGCGCCGGGACAATGTCGAGCATCTGCTTCTCGTCGGTGGCCCTAACGACGTCATCGTGGAACGCAACATCCATCGCGGCGCTGGCGCCCGCCTCCCTGTCGACGAGTCGGCCAAGGTCGAGCCGCTTCAGGAGGAGTCGGCCTTCGAGCCTGCACGGTCAGCGGAGCCTCCGGTGTTCCAGGCGCCGGTCTTTCAAGTGCCGGATCTGCAGCCGCCGGCCCCCCAATCTCAAGTCTCGAAAGCTCCGGCCTACAGCGAGCCGAGTTCACCGGCAGCGGCGCCGGAACTGGCGGCAATGCCCAAGCCGCGCGGCGATGCTCCCGAAGAGCCGAAGACCGCTCCAAAGCCCAGCAAAGCCGACATCATCGCCGCAAAGGCGGCCCGTCGGAATCCGCCGCCGCTCGCGAACCTCAAGGCCGAAGCCCCCGACCGTCAGCGCCCCACGGAGACACGCTCGGATGCGGCCAATGAACCGGTGTCCTCCGCGGCAACGCCGAATGCCCATGAGGTCGTTGAAGCCCCCCCGGCCCCAGTCGCGCCACCGGTGACCGAGCCTGTGCGCACCGAGCCGCCGATGCGTCCACAACCCACGGCGAAACCCGCCCCGATGGTCGAACAGGTTCCCGCCGTTCCGCCGCCGCTGGCGCGGCCGACGAGTTCCCGTCCGGTGGACGCGGCGATCCTGTCCGACATGGCAAGGCAGCTCGAAGAGGCTCTTCGCCGGCCATCCGCCGCGATTTCTCCGTCGCCGCAGGCCGTGCCGCCGAAGGCATCCACGCCGCTGGCGGAGCCCAAGCCTGAGCCGAGGCCTGAGCCGGTTCTCGATCCGATGAAGACAGAGAAGTCCGCCCCTGATCGGCCTGTCGATCCGATTGCGGCCGCCATGGCCGAGCCCGCAGATGCCGAACCGCCGCAGGCCGCCGTGCTTCCCAAGCCCGATCCATCGACGGTGAAGCCGAGCCAGGACGAGCCCGTTACGAGTGAGCCTGCTCCCGACGGTCAGGACAAAAGCGAACCGGAAGTATCCTTGCCGGCACCACCTCCTCCTCTCCCAGCCGCTCGGGAACCGGCGAGCAAGGAGCCGCTGGCCCCGCGTCGTGCCACTCCCGCCGCCCAGAATCCTTTCTCCGTGGAGGAGATCGAGGCCGAGTTCGCGCGGCTGCTGGGGCGTTCCCTCGACAGGAAGGGCTGAGACCAGCGCCTACTCGGCCGCAGAGCGTGACGGAAAGCCCTTTCCGTCATTGGCCAGTGTGGCCGGCAGGGCGAATGTCCCCTCGGTGGGTTCGTCCTTCCGCCCGATGAAACGGCCGAAGAGTCGGACGAAAAGGCGAGACAGGTCGTCGACCAGGACGAAGATGGCCGGCACGAAGATCAGCGACAGGCCGGTCGAGACGATGAGGCCGCCGATGACCGCGACGGCCATCGGCGCGCGGAATTCGCCACCGATGCCGAGCGCCATGGCCGACGGCACCATGCCCGCCGCCATGGCGATGGTGGTCATGACGATGGGGCGGGCGCGTTTGCGCCCCGCATCGATGATCGCGGTGGCGCGATCCACGCCCCGCGCCATTTCCTCGATGGCGAAATCCACCAGCATGATCGCGTTCTTGGTGACCACGCCCATGAGCATCAGGATGCCGATGACCACCGGCATCGAGATCGGCATGTGGAAGATCAGGAGACCGAGGATCGCACCGCCGATGGAGAGGGGTAGCGAGAACAGGATGGTGAGCGGCTGAAGGAAGTTTCCGAACAGCAGCACCAGAACGCCGAACACCATCATCAGGCCCGCGCCCATGGCGAGGGCGAAGCCTTCGAACACCTCCCCCATGATTTCCGCATCGCCGGTCTGGCTGATGCTCACGCCCGGCGGCAGGTTCTGCGCGGTCGGCAGCGCCATCACGGCTTCGATCAGGGTGCCCAGCGCGTCCGAGCCCTCCATGTCGGCCTCCAGGGCCACGCGGATCGAGCGGTCGTAACGGTCGATCGCCGTGGGACCACGCCCGAGGCTGAGATCGGCCACCGTGGAGAGCGGAACGGAGGCGCCCCCTTCACCGGGACTTTCAGGCTCTCCAACTGGGACAGGTCTCCGCGCAGGGCGAGGGGCAGCTGCACTCGTATCGGCACCTGCCGGTCGACGGCGTTGAACTTGGCGAGGTTGGCGCCGATATCGCCGATCGTCCCCACCCGCACGGTCTCGGCGATGAGATCCGTGGAGACACCGAGATCGGCGGCGACGCCAGCTTTGGGGCGGATGCGGATCTCGGTACGGTCGAGCGGGGCGGTGGAGAGTACGTTGACGAGGTGGGGCACGGTGGCCGCCTCACGCTGCAACTGCGCCGCCGTCTCCGAGACGAGGCGCAGGTCCGGCCCCGAAATGATGAGCGCGAGATCGCGCTGCCCGCTGTCTCGCAGCGACCAGAACCGGATGTCCGGCTCCTCTCGCAGAATCGCACCGATGATCCGGTCGAGCTGCTTCTGCGTGCGATGACGGGCGTTCTTCGGCGTCAGGTTGATGGTGAAGCTCGCGAGCCGCACCTCCTTCTTGGCCGGCAACTGGCGGCCGCCATCCACGAATACGCTGCGGACTTCAGGCAGCGCCCTGATCTTGTCGACGATGCCGTCCGTGACGCGGGTGGTGTCGGCGTGGCGGGCACCGGGCGGCAATTCCACGACGAAGATCGTTCGTGCCGCATCCTCTGCGGGAAGGAAGCCGGCGGGCAGCAGCCCGGTGGACATGATCGACCCGGCAAAGCACGCGAGGCCGACGACCAGCGTGACGTATTTATGCCTGACGGACCACGCGACCACGCGGGTATAGGCCCGCATCACAGGCCCCTCGCGCTCGTGGTCGGGACCGTGATCGCGCAAGAAATAGGCGGCGAGCAGCGGCGTGATGAGGCGCGCCACCAGCAGGGACATGAACACGGCCGCCGCGATGGTGAGGCCGAACTGTTTGAAATACTGACCGGCGATGCCGCTCATGAAGGAGACGGGTGCGAAGATCGCGATGATCGTGGCGGTGATCGCGATGACCGCGAGGCCGATCTCGTCGGCGGCTTCGAGGGCCGCCCGGTAGGCGGATTTACCCATCCGCATGTGGCGGACGATGTTCTCGATCTCCACGATGGCATCGTCCACCAGAATGCCCGTCACGAGGGTGATGGCCAGCAGGCTGACGGCATTGAGCGAGAAGCCGAGGGTACTCATCACCCAGAAGGTCGGCAGCACCGAGAGCGGCAGCGCGATGGAGGCGATGAGCGTCGCCCGCCAGTCCCGCAGGAACAGGAACACGACGATGACGGCCAGCGCCGCGCCTTCGATGAGGCTCAGCATCGCCGAATGGTAGTTGCCCACCGTGTTGATGACGGAGGTGTCGATCAGGTCGAACCGGACACCGGGATTCTTCGTGCCGAGATCGGCGATCTTGCGAGCCACCGCGCTGGCGACCTCGGCATCGCTGGCGCCTGTCGCGCGCGAGATCGCGAAAGCCACCACCGGCTCGCCGTTGAAGCGCGCGAAGGTGCGCGGCTCCTCCGATCCGTCCACCAGCGTCGCCAACTCGTCCAGGCGGACCTTGCGGTTGCCCGGCACGACGATCGAGGTCTGGGCCAGGGTATCGAGGCTGGCGGCACCGGCCAGCGTCCGGATCGACTGTTCCTGGCCGCCGAGTTCGCCGCGCCCGCCCGCCATGTCGGCCGAGGTGAGGCGGAGCTGGCGGTTCACGTCCGCCGCGGTGATGCCGAGTGCCAAAAGGCGGTCGGGCTTCAGCGTCACGCGGATCTCGCGGGCGACGCCGCCCAGACGCTCGACGCCGCCGACGCCCTTCACCCCCTGGACCTGCCGGGCGATCACGTCGTCGATGAGCCAGGACAAGTCTTCCGGCGTCATCGCCGGCGCCGAGGCGCCGTAGACCATGATCGGCAGCCCGGCGATCTCGACGCGGCTGATGATCGGCTCGTCGATGGTGCGTGGAAGCGTCACCCGCACTTTGGCGATGGCGTCCTTCACGTCGTTGACGGCGCGGTCCACGTTCACTTCGAGGCGGAACTCGATGGTGGTGGCCGAGACGCCCTCCGAGATCGTCGAGATGATGTGCTTGACGCCCTTCACCCCGGCGACCGCATCCTCCACCACCTTCGTCACCTGGGTCTGCAGCTCGGAGGGAGCCGCGCCGGCCTGGGTGACCTGGATCGCCACGATCGGGATGTCGATGTTCGGGAATTGCGTGATCGGCAGCGAGCGGAAGCTGACGAGCCCGAGGATCATCAGGACGAGGAACAGCACGATCGAGGTGATCGGCTTGCGGATCGCCCAGGCTGAGATGTTGAGGCGCATGGGCTGACGGGTCCGATTCTCAGCGCGACGTCACGGAGGCGGCGGCTTCGGCTTTCGGCTGCACCGGTCTGACCCGGTCGCCATGGCGAAGGAAGCTGCTGGCCCGCGCGACGACGGCCTCGCCGGATTTCAACCCCTCGCGGATTTCCATGAACCCGTCCGCCGCGAGGCCGGAGACGACCTTGCGGGCCTCCACCGTGCCGTCATTCACCACGTAGACGAGGGCCGAGCCGTCGATCCCGTAGAGTACGGCGGAAAGGGGGACGGCCACGGAATCGCGCCGCGCCACCTCGACCTTGCCGCGCGCGAAGGCGCCGATGCGCAGGGCCGGGTCGCGGTCGAGGCTGATACGGATCTTGCCGAGGCGCGTCAGCCGGTCGATCTCGGGGTCGATCCGTCGGACCTTGCCCGTCACGATCCTCCCCTGATCCGCTTCGAGGCGCACGATGTTGCCGCGCTTGATCCGGGGCATCCAGGTTTCCGGCACTTCGCCTTCGAGTTCGATCTCGCCGCGCGCGATAAGCCGGAACAACGGTTCGCCCGTGGACGTCGCCGCCGCGCCGATCCGGGCGGTGCGGCGGCTGACGATGCCTCCGTCGGGTGCCTTGATGTCGGTGCGCGCGCGCTTGAGCGCGATCTCGTTGCTCTGCGCCCGCGCCGCCGAGAGATCGGCCTCGGCGAGTTGCAAGCCGCCCTTCGCCGCGGCGAGCCGGCCTTCGCCGCCTTGGGCTGCCGAGACCCGCTGCTCCAGCACCGCCGCCGTGGCGTTCCCGGTCTTGATGAGGGAGCGGGCGCGTTCCAGCGCGAGGTTGGCCTCGATCTGCGCGGCCTCGGATTGGACGATCTGGCTACGGGCCTGAACGATGGCCGCCTGCGCCTTGGCGATGGCGGCGGCGTTGGCCGCCTCCTGCGTGGCGATCATCTCCAACGAGAGCCGGGCCAGGACCTGGCCCTTCGTGACCTCTGCCCCTTCCTCCACCAGCAATTCGGTGATGCGGTAGCCCTCGATTTCAGGCGCCACCAAGATCTCGTCGCGCGGGACGAGCGTGCCGGTGACCACGGCCTGCTCGACGATTTCCCGGCCGGCGGCCGGCACGATGGTCACTGCCGGGGCTGGCGCGGTTGCGCCGCTCACCGGCGGCGCCTCAACCGCCCGAGCCGTCGAGGACAATGCCAAGAGCATGAGGATCGAGAGAAGCTGAAGCAGGCGCATGGAAACGTGGCTCACCGTTCAGCGGAGAAGTCTGGATGACCCAGGCGAAGCGAAGCCGCCGCGCTTGTCTCTTCTCTAAGACGCCGGCCTTTTCATGACGCACGATCAATAGAGGTTTCGCGCTGGCCTGAGCTTCGATCATCCGATTCGCAGACTTGCGACGGCAGCCTGGCAACCGGGCTGGCGTCATGACTGCTTGGCGAAAGCCTTTTCCAGGAACTTCGCGGCCGAGAGCGCACGAGCATCGTCCCCGAAACGGGCGATGATCTGCACGCCGAGCGGGGCCCCCTCCCCCGGCACGGGGATGGTGACGCAGGGCACTCCCATCAGCGTCCAGAGCCGGTTGAAGCGGGAATCCCCGGTGGAGGCGTACCCCTCCGGCGCCCGGCCCGGGGCCGAGACCGTCAGAAGGACGTCGAGATCGGAATCGCGCAGGATGTCCCGCATGCTGCGCCTCGCATGATGAGCCACCCGCCGGGCGGCATCGTAGGTAGCGGCCTCGATGGTCCGGGCGGTGTCGAGATGGCCGCGCAGGAGCGGCGGCAGCGAATCGCGGTGGGTTTCGTATTCCCAGGCGAGGGCTTGCGCCGATTCGAAATCCTGGATCGTCGCGTGCGCATTGAAGGCATGGCGGAACTCGTCGGGCAACGCGAAGTCGCGGATGTCGGCACCTGCCGCTTCCGCCATCACCCGCGCCCGGTCGAGAGCCTGCAGCGCGTCGGGTTCGGCGGCCTCGCAATACTCGGGAACGAGGAGGCCGATCCTTGGAATCGGCCCCGTCCCGTCGATCTCCGGCCGGCCGGCGATGAGGGCGAGGGCATGGGCGGCGTCGGCTGCGCTCGCGGCGAACAGGCCGAGTGTGTCGAGGGTCCAGGAGAAGCACTTCACGCCGACCGTCGGCAGCAGCCGGAACGAGGGTTTCACGCCCACCACGCCGCAAAAGGCCGCTGGCCGGATCACCGAGCCGCCTGTCTGTGTTCCCAGTGCCAGCGGCAGCATCCCGGCGGCCACCGCCGCTGCCGAACCTGCGGACGATCCACCCGGGGTCCGGCCCGGCGCGCGGGGATTTCGTGTCTCCGTGGGATCGACGAAGGCGAAGGCGGTCGTCGTGGTCTTGGCCAGGGGCACGGCGCCGAGGCGCTTCAGACGCGCCACGATCGGCGCATCGGCGCGCGGCTGCCAACCGGCATAGATCGACGATCCCATCTGCGTCGGGAGGTGCGCGGTGTCGATGATGTCCTTGAAGCCAACCGCGATGCCGGCGAGCGGGCCCGTATCGGACACCTGCGGGGTTGCATCGGCCGCCACGAAGGCACGGACCGACGGTTCGTGCTCCGCTATCGCGTCCCGGGTCCGCACGATGGCCTGTGCGGGGGTGAGCGTTCCCGCCTCGATACGGGCGCGGAGGGACAGGAGCGAGAGCATCGTCATCGGGTGGCTCGCTGGGGCACGATGAAAGGGAGAGCCGGCGGCTTGTTCCAGGAAGCGCCGTCGGGAGCGGGTGTCACAAGCGTGTCTCGGGCCGCTCGACGAACAGTCGAGGTGATGCCAGGAACGTCGGGAAGCGTCCAGCACATCACGGTGGCGCTGGTGCTGCGGCCTTGCAACTTCTGCGAGAGTTTTCGATTCCCGCTCAGCTTTGGTCTCGCTCATGCATGGCGGTTGCGTCACCGGTGGACGACGATGACAAGCGTGCCGGAGACACGCCCGTGGCCGAAACGCTGCGAAAAGGGATGCGAGTGGGCGATGGCGGGAATTGAGACGCAGGTGGCCAAGGATCGCGTGGGAATGATGTGCCAATCCCTGCGCCGCGCCATCGTCGAGCGCGCGCTGGCGCCCGGTGATCGCCTGCCGGAAGATGCCCTTGGCGACCGTTTCGGCGTGAGCCGCACCATCGCGCGGCAGGTGCTGGGGCAACTCGCCGGTGAAGGGCTGGTGGAACTCCGCCGCAACCGGATCGCCATCGTGGCGACGCCGAGCTGGGAAGAGGCACGCGACACGTTCGAGGTCCGCATCTCCCTGGAGCGCCTCGTGGTCCAGCGACTGGCCGGTCGCCTCACCGCCGAGCAGGAAGCGATTCTGCTCGCACATATCGACGAGGAGGACGCGGTCCGTGGCGGACCGGAAGCCCCATCGATCCGGCTCGCCACCGAGTTTCACCTCCTGCTGGCGCGAATGACCGGCAGCCCCGTCCTCGTCCGCTACGTGGCCGAGCTCGGCTATCGCTGCGCGCTGACCCTCTCGCTGTACAGCCGTCCGCACTCCTCGGATTGCGCCGTCAACGAGCATCGCGAGATCGTGGCGGCGCTCATGGCCGGCGACGTCGATCGTGCGACCCATCTGATGGATCATCACCTCGATGCCGTGGCCGTGCGGGCGCATATCGTCGCTGAACCGCCGCGCGAGCGGGACCTCAGCCGGGTCCTGGCGCCCTACGTCACCGAGAAGAGTACTTTGCGACGCCGGGCTAGTTGATAGAGGGCGCTGCTCCGACTGTCAGGCGGCCTCCTGCTCGAACGGCATGATCCTCTCGATATCGGCGCCGATCTCCCGGGAGAGGGACTCGATCTCGAACCGCTTCTGCAGATTGATCCAAAGGTCGGGACTGGTCTTGAAGAACCGCCCCAGCCGCAGTGCGGTGTCGGTGGAGATGCCGATTTCCTCGGCGGCGATGCGTTCGATCCGGGTTCGTGGCACCCCGCAGGCTCTGGCGACCCTGCCGGCGCTGAGACCGAGGGGGAGCATGAACTCTTCGCGGAGAACCTCCCCCGGATGCATGGGCGGGAGAACCATGTCGGTTTGGTCATCGAGTGGCATGGCGGTGGTGTCCCACATTGCTGGTGGTCGTCTCAGTGGTAATCGATGATCTCCACCTCGGCCGGTCCTGCCTCGGTCCACTGGAAACACACACGATAGGCTCCGTTGATCCAGATAGCGGTGTACCGGCGCGATCACGAAGCAGCGGGTGTAGTTTGTTGCCCGGCGGCTGCTTCAGGTCGTCCAGCGTGCTCGCGGCATCCAAGTAGCGAAGCTTGCGGCGGGCGGCACTCAGGATCGACGATGGGATGCCCTTCGGCTGGCGACCGTGAAAGACCGCCTCCGTTGCGTCGTCGGCAAAGCTCAAGATAGCCACTGCGTCACCAACGTTCATCCATAATGAATGTATCTGTGGATGATACATTTCGTCAAGCTCTTGTATCTATCGGCGATACGCTCGTTTGCCGCCTCGACGCGATTTTCATGGCTTGGAGGCGGCACCGCGTGACGCAGTCAATCCGGCGGCTTTAATCTCTCGGCAACCCTGAAAGCCTAGGCCCCTCTCCTCGGACCGTCGGCCCTGACAGGAGAAGCTCGCCTTGCGTGAACCGTTCGTTCCCGATGCGCTGGCCGAGCGGCTGCGGGCCAAGCGGCGTAATACGAGGCCGGTGGCGGCCCTGGTCTGCGAGCCCGCGAAGCCCCTCTTCGCCGAGTTGCTCGATGGGCGCGGGCATGGCACCGGGCAGTTCGTTCGTCTGTCGCAGGGAATGGTGGAGCGCATCGCGCGGGTGATGCGCGATGAGGTGGTCGGCGAAGGGGCTTGACCATTCGGTGAGGCCGCATCCCGCCGGGCAGTGTTCCGGTTCGGCGCGAACGGCCTTACAGAGCCGGCGATGGACCTGAGACCCTACCAGCGCGCCAGCCTCGACGCCCTCTATGCCTCGTGGCGCAACGAGACCGGCGACGGGCTCATCGTCCTGCCCACGGGGGCGGGCAAGGCCTTCGTCATCGCCGCCCTGGTGCGGGAGGTGATCGCCGAGCGTCCCGGCGCGCGGATTGCCATCGTCACCCATACCCGCGAGCTCATCGCCCAGAATCATCGTGAGCTCATGACCTACTGGCCGGCTGCGCCGGCCGGTATCTACTCGGCCGGCTTGAACCGACGCGAAACCGCGACGCAGATCCTGTTCTGCGGCATCCAATCGGTCTGGAACCGCTTCGACGCCATCGGTGCCTTCGATGTCGTGGTGGTCGATGAAGCCCATCTGATTCCTCGCGACGCGGAGACTCGCTACGGCCGGTTCCTCGCGGCCCTGCGTGCCGCCCGACCGGAGCTGAGCGTCGTTGGCCTCACCGCGACTCCGTACCGCCTCGATAGCGGTCGCCTCGACGAAGGTGAGGGCCGCCTGTTCGAACGCATCGTCTACGAGGCCAATGTCGGCGACCTGATCCACCAGGGCTACCTCGCCCCCCTGATCTGCAAGGCCACCGCCACGGCGCTCGACGTGTCGGGCGTGGCCAAGCGCGGCGGCGACTACATCCCGAGCGCCCTCGAGGCGGCGGTGAACCAGGATTGGATCACCCGCGCGGCGGTGGAGGAAATGGCCGGTTTCGGCCGCGACCGCCGGGCCTGGCTCGCCTTCTGCGCCGGTGTGGCCCATGCGGAGGCGGTGCGCGATGCGGTGCGGGCGGAAGGCTTCAGCTGCGAGATGGTGACGGGTGAGACCGGCAAACGCGATCGCGACCGGATCGTGCGCGATTTCACCGCCGGAAGGCTACGCTGCCTGACCTCGGTCGGCGTCCTCTCGACTGGATTCAACGTGCCGCGCGTGGACCTCATCGCTCTGCTGCGGCCGACCCAGAGCACGGGCCTCTACGTCCAGCAGGTGGGCCGTGCGCTGCGGACCGCGCCGGGCAAGTCCGATGCGCTGATCCTCGACTATGCCGGCCTGGTACGGATGCACGGGCCGGTGGATATCGTCACCGCGCGCAGTGCCGCCGCGATCAAGGGCCGAGAGGGAGAGATCCGGGCCAAGCCCTGCCCCGGCTGCGGCGCGCTCATCGCTCTCAATGCCAGCACCTGCGAGGCGTGCTGGGTCGAGCCGGACGAGACCGACGAGGATGGGCCGAACCATGAGGCCGCGGCCGACGACGAGCATCCGATCCTCTCCCGCGCGGTACCGGTCTGGCGCGGCGTCTCCCGGTGGCGGCTCGGCCGCCATGCTTCATCCGGCAGCCTCGACGTCGAGTTCCAGACCGATGACGGGTCGAGTCACCGGGTGCGGATCGCCTTGGAGCAGGCCGGTTACCCCCGGGAGAAGGCAGTGCAATGGTGGCGTCAGCTCGGCGGTGGCCGCGACGTGCCGATGACGGTGGCCGAGGCGCTGACGCGGATCGACGATCTCACCCGGCCCTCCGCGATCCTGATCCGTGCCAACGGACGACTGTCCGAGAGCATCAGCTATCGCTTTCCGGATGGCCGCACCTTCGTCGACACGCGGCGGCTCGCCGGAGCCGACGCCTGAGGGGGGCGCCTAAGCCGAGACGCCGTGCTTCGTGAGCAGTCGTTCGGCACTGTCGTTCCATACTTCCATCGTCACGATCAGACCGTCACGTACCGTGAAGCGGTCGACGTAGCGATTGCCTTCGAACGGCGTTCCATCCGGCCATTCGCCGTAAAGGGTGCCGAGGCTGTAGACCGTGGTGACTCCCTCTCCCGGCACCACGTCCAGACGCTCCATGCGCTTCTTCACCCAGGCATAGCGGCTCGCGTTGAAGGCCGTCACCTCGCGGGGATGCCGGAAGACCCGGGCGCCGGTGAAGACGATCTCGATCCCCGGCGCCATATAGCCCGCGGCGGTTTCTGGGTCGGGCACCATGGAGGCTTCCAGATAGGCGGTGACGATGGCCGCATCGGTGTCGGTGGTGGTTTCTGCCTCGGTCGCTTGGGTCATGCTCTGGTCTCCGTTCGATCCCGACACTGCTCCGAGCTCGCAAAAAGTGCATGCAATAAGTGTATGCAGTTTGGCGTGAAAGCAGGCATCGCAATCCGCGCTTTTGGAATTAGATAAAAGATATCAACGCTTTGACAAATGGCACGGTGGTTGCGGTAATGGGTCCGATTCCTCCGGAGAGCCGTCCATGCGCAAGCACAGCCCATCATCGCTGACCCGCCGCCTCGCCCTCGGGGCGACCGCGTTGGTCGGTCTCGCGTTCGTCGCGCCGGTGCAGGCGGCGGAGACAATCAAGATCGGCCTCGTAACCGCTTTGTCTGGCCAATCCGCCAAGTCCGGCGAGGCGATCTCGCGAGGCATCGGTCTCGCCATCGACGAGGTCAACGCTGCCGGCGGCGTTCTAGGGCGGCCTCTGGAGCTCGTGGCGCGGGATGACGAGGCCAACCCGTCGAAGGGCGTGCTGGCCGCCCGGGAGCTGATCCAGCGCGTCGGCGTCGTCGCCCTGGTCGGCGGTCTCGATACCCCGGTCTCGATGGCGATCGTGCCCATCGCCAACCAGATGAAAGTGCCTTTCCTCGGCCCCTGGGCGGCGGGCACCGGCATCACGCGCAACGGTGCCGCCGACAACTACGCCTTCCGCGTCTCGGCGGTGGATGCCCTCGTGGACGAGGCTCTCGTCGCCTATGCGATCAAGACCCATCAGGCGAAGAAGCCCGGCATGATCCTCGTCAACAATGCATGGGGCGAGTCGAACCAGCAGGGTCTGACGGCGGCCTTGAAGACAGCCGGTCTTCCTGCCGCCGGCATCGAGAAATACGAGGCGTCCGATGTCGACATGGTGCCCCAGCTGACGCGGCTGAAAGAGGCCGGCGCTGACACTCTGTTCCTGGTCGGCAATGTCGGGCCCTCGGCCCAGGTCGTGAAATCCCTCGACCGGATGGGGTGGAGCGTACCCGTCGTGTCGCATTGGGGGCCTGCCGGCGGTCGCTTCGATGAGCTTGCCGGCCCGAGCGCCGCCAAGGTGCATTTCATTCAAACCTTTACCTTCGCTGGCAATTCATCGCCAAAGGCGATGGCCGTGCTCGATGCCCTGAAGGCCAAGTATCCGGCGATCAAGTCCATGGCCGACGTGACCCCGGCCGTGGGCATCGCCAACGCGTACGACGCGACGCATCTCCTGGCCCTCGCGATTGGCGAGGCCAAGTCCACAAAGGGGCCGGACGTGCGCGACGGCTTCTACAAGATCGCCACCTATCCCGGCCTGATCAAAACCTACGACAAGCCCTTCGCCCCGGACCGTCACGACGCGCTCGGCCCACAGGATTACGTGTTCACGCGGTTCAAGGACGGCGAGATCGTCGCCGTGGCGAACTAAGGGAGCGGCCATCGCTGTTCATCCCACCCGCGACCTCATCCTGAGGCGCCGCGAAGCGGCCTCGAAGGAGGTCTCCAGAACTCACTGTGCGAACCGGACGCCTCCTTCGAGGCCTCCGCTTCGCTGCGGCGCCTCAGGATGAGGTGGCTGGGTGGGATGGACCACATGATACGGTGAAAGTGAGAGTTCCATGTTGACCGGCTCCCTTGTGAGCGGCCTCGGTCTCGGGAGCATGTACGGGCTCATCGCCCTCGGCTTCCACGTGACCTACGCCGTCTCCGGTACGGTGAATTTCGCGCAAGGAAGCGCCGTCACCCTCGGCGCGGTGCTGGGCTACATGCTCGGCGTTACATTGGGCTGGCCGATGCCGTTGGCGGTGGCCGCAGCCCTGGCCGGCTGCGCGTTTCTCGGCATCGTGGTCGAGCGCATCCTGGTGCGCCCCTTCGTCGAGCGGAACTCGGATGCCTGGCTCCTTGCCACGGTGGCCGGGGGCGTGGTGCTCGACAACGTCATTCTGTTCACCTTTGGCAAGGAGCCGCGCAGCCTGCCCTCCCCGCTCGCGCGCAACCCGGTCGATTTCTTCGGCACCGGGATCTACCCACTGCAGATCGTGATCCCGGTTGTCGGACTCGCCGTCGCCTTCGCCATCCACACGGTGTTCCGCCGGACAGATCTCGGCCGCGTTCTGCTTGCGGTGGCGCAGAATGCCGACGCCGCGCGGCTGATGGGCATCGACGTGCGTCGCACGGTGGCCTGCGCCTTCGCGCTCTCCGCCCTGCTCGCTGGCGCGGCTGGCCTCCTCATCGCCCCGCTGTTCTCGGTCTCGGCCGAGATGGGCACCCTGTTCGGCATCAAGGCCTTCGCCGTCGCCATTCTCGGCGGGATCGGCTCCGCCACCGGCGTGGTCCTGGCCGGTCTGCTCTACGGCGTGGTCGAGGCTCTGGTCACCGGATATCTCGGCTCCGGCTACACCCAGATCGTGGTGTTTTCGGTGATCATCCTCGCGCTGGCTTTGCGCCCCGACGGCCTTCTCGGCCGGGCCGCCGTGAACAAGGTCTGAGCCGATGCGCGCCGGAAGCTCCGCCCTGCCCCTCGCCATTCTCGCCCTCACCGTCGCGGGGATCGGCCTCGTGGCCGCCACCGACGGCTACAGCCATTTCATCATCGCCCTCTTGGCGTTGACGACGCTGGCCGGAACGGGGCTGAACGTCCTCCTCGGCCTTACCGGCCTGATCTCCTTCGGCCATGCCGGTTTCTACGCGATCGGCGCCTATGCGAGCGCCATCCTGACCCTTTCCGGGGTGAGCTTCTGGCTGGCGCTCCCCGCCGCCGGCCTGCTCTCCGGGGTTCTCGGCGGCGTGCTCGCGATCCCCGCCATGCGGGTCAAGGGCCCCTACCTCGCCATGGTGACGATCGCCTTCGGCTTCATCGTCGAGCATGGCCTGATCGAGGGCGGTGCGCTCACCGGCGGCCAGAACGGCCTCGTCATCGCCACGGGCCCGACGCTGTTCGGATTGCCGTTCCTCGAGCGCGAACTCGCGATCCTGTCGATACTCGGTGCCGGCCTCGCCCTCTACGGCTTCCATCGCCTCGCGCGCAGCCGCCTCGGCCTCGCCATGCGGGCGGTGCGGGACGCGGATGTCGCCGCCGCCTCCCTCGGCTTCGATCCGGTGCGGGTGAAGACCCTGGCCTTCATGATCTCGGCGGCACTGACCGGTCTCGCCGGGGCGGTGCTGCCGCCGTTGATGCTGTTCATCGCGCCGAGTTCGTTCCCGTTCACCCAGTCGATCCTGTTCGTGCTCTCGGTGGTGGTGGGCGGTGCCGGCACGGTGCTGGGGCCGCTCTTCGGTGCCCTCGTCACCGTGCTCCTGCCGGAGACCCTCTCGGCTCTCGCCGAATACCGCCTGCTGTTCTTCGGCCTCGCGACGCTGGTGGTCCTGTGGCTGGTGCCGGCCGGCATCGTCGGGAGCCTCGCCCGGCTCCTGCCGCGCCGCGTTTCCGAGACAGTGCCACGCGTCGGGGGAGACGTTGCCACCTATCTCGCGCAGCGGTCGCCCGAAGCGCTCTCGGTGGAGGGGATCGGCATCAGCTTCGGCGGCATCAAGGCTGCGGAGGGCGTCTCGGTGAACGCCGCCCCTGGCGCCGTCACGAGCATTATCGGCCCGAACGGCGCCGGCAAGACCACCGTGCTCAACATGGTCTCGGGCTTCTATCGTCCCGGTGCCGGGGCGATCCGGCTGATGGGGCAAGATCGCCCAAATGAAGATCTCCCGGGCCAAGATCCCGTCGGCAAAGATCTCGCCGGTCTGCCGGCCCACCGTATCGCCCGCGCCGGCATTGCCCGGACCTACCAGACCACGCGGCTGTTCGGTTCACTGTCGGTCATCGACAACGTGGCCCTCGCCATTGCCCCCGGGCGTCTGTTCCGAGCAGGCGCGAGAAGCGATGTCGCCGCCTCTACCGCCCTCCTCGCCTTCGTCGGCTATACCGGGTCCCTCCACCGGCCCGCCGCCGAGTTGCCCCATGTGGATCGCCGCCTCGTCGAAATCGCGCGGGCGCTGGCCGGTCAGCCGCGCGTCCTTCTGCTCGACGAGCCGGCAGCGGGCCTCACTCGCGCCGATACCGACCGTTTGGGTGGTCTCCTGCGCCGCATCGCCGATTGCGGTATCGTGGTGGTTCTCGTCGAGCACGACATGCCCCTCGTCATGGGCATCTCGGACCATATCCTCGTCATGGATGCCGGCCGGCCCATCGCGCGGGGGGACGCCGCCGCGGTACGGGCCGATCCCGCCGTCCTGCGGGCCTATCTCGGTGGTGCCGATACCCCTGCCCGGCCGCGCCCGTCCCCTTGGAAAGGTCCCGCCGACGCGGTTCTCTCGGCTCTCGACCTGACCGCGGGTTATGGCGCCGCACCGGTCCTGGACCGGCTGTCGCTGGATGTCCGTCCCGGCGAGACCGTCGCGCTCCTCGGCGCGAACGGGGCGGGAAAATCCACCGCCATGCGTGCGTTGAGCGGTCTCCTCCGCCCGGTAGAGGGCGCGGTGATCCTGGAGGACCGTGCCATCGCCGGCCTACCGGCCCATGCCATTGCCCGCCTCGGCCTCGCCCTCGTGCCTGAAGGCAGGCAGGTCTTCCCGGAACTCTCCGTGATGGAGAACCTCCGGCTCGGCGCGCATGGACGCAAGGCCCCGATCGATCCGAGTGAGATCGAGGCCCTGCTCGGCCGGTTTCCCCGCCTTCGCGACCGGGCAACGAGCCGGGCCGGGCTACTTTCGGGCGGCGAACAGCAGATGCTGGCCATCGCTCGCGGAATTATGGCGCAGCCGCGCATCCTCCTCCTCGACGAACCCTCGCTCGGGCTCGCCCCGTCCATGATCAACGCCCTCTACGCCGTCGTGGCCGAGTTGCGCGACCAGGGCGTGACCATCCTCATCGTCGACCAGATGGCCGCACTGGCCTTGACCGTGGCGGATCGCGGCTACGTGCTGGAACAGGGCCGCGTCGTCGCCTCGGGCTCGGCGGCGGAACTCTCCGCCGATGGGACCCTTGCCGCGGCTTATCTCGGTGCCGCCTGACAATTCGAGGGAATGAGATCGATCATGGAGCGCGATGCATTGACGGATGCACCGAAACACCACGGCCGCTACCGCTATAGCGCCCTGCCCGATCGTCCCGTCTACGACTGGCCGGGGGGGAAGCGCCTCGCGGTCTATGTCGCGCTCAATCTCGAGACTTTCGATTTCGGATCGGGCCTCGGCGCCGAACTGGCCCCCGGCGGTCCCCAGCCGGACGTGCTGAACTATGCCTGGCGCGACTGGGGCAATCGCGTCGGCGCCTGGCGGATGAAAGCGCTGTTCGACGAGCTTTGCCTTCCCGCCAGCGTCCTCGCCAACAGCCGGATCTACGAGGATTGCCCCGGTCTGATCGAGGCTTTCCGGGCACGCGGCGACGAGATCGTCGGGCATGGCCGCACCAATGCAGAGCGACAGGGCAGCCTCGACGAGGATGCCGAACGCGCCCTCATCGCCGAAGCCACGTCCATCCTGACTCGGGAGGAAGGCAAGGCCCCCACCGGATGGCTCGGTCCCTGGATCTCGCAATCTCGCGTGACGCCGGACCTCCTGGCCGAGGCGGGATACCGCTATCTTCTCGATTGGGCCCATGACGACCAGCCGATCTGGTTCTCCACACGCGGAGGCGGGCGCATCCTCTCGGTGCCGTATCCCCAGGAACTCAATGACATCCCCGCTATCGTGGCGAGGAAAGATTCCGCGCGGGACTTCGCCGATATGATCGTCGATGGCTTCGACGAGATGCTGCTGCAATCGGAGCGAGCCCCGCTTGTCATGGGGATTGCCCTGCACCCCTATATCGTCGGTCAGCCGCATCGGCTGCGGCCGCTTCGGGCGGCGCTTGCCCACATCGCCTCCCACCGCGACGAAATCTGGCTCACCACCGCTGGAGCCATCGCCGACCATGTGACGAGCCAGGCGGGACCGGAGCGGGGATAGCGCCACCTCTTCGCATGTTGCTCCGACCCAGAGCGCCCGCGGGGTTTGTTCCGTCAGTAAGCGATATGGCCAATAAAGGGTGGAAGGCGCGCAAGGCTTGCGCCATATAGGGGACATGACCGAAACATCGACATACCCCTACACCCTGGAAATCCTCAGCCCCCGCACCGAGGGCGCGACCTACCAATGGGCCATTCGCAAGGGTGGCAAGCTGGTTCAGCGCTCGGACCGAAGCCTGACCAGCGAGGCCAAGGCCCGCGAGAACGGTCTCGCTCAGATCGAGAAGCTCCTATCGGGCTTTGGCGAGCGATAAGCTCGGTTTTCTTCGGTTCCGCACTCGGATAGCGGCCGGTCCTGGTTGAACGCCGGACCGCCGCTAAGACCGTATCGCCGGAACGTGACGTGGGGGCGGGCCTCCCCAATTGGCTTCGGCCGATGGGATATATGGCATCATGGTTGACGCCTTAGCCCTTCCACGAACGGCCGAACTCCTTCCTGACTAGCATGGCCGCAGCGACCTAATCCGAATGGGTCCTGCAAGCCGCTTTGCAAATTGCGTTGGCATATTATATCCCAGTATGTGTCTCTGACGCCGATTGCTGGGAGGTCGCTCGATGGTGAAGCTGGTGCAACCCGATCGTCCAATCTGGCCTCCTTTTCCGGACGAGCCCGATGAGATGCCTCCTTCGAGAGAGGATGGGCTTCAGGGTGGAACGCCAAGCGAACGGATACCGCAGGCGGAACCTGGATATAGCCATGCGACCGAACGTAAGGAGCTTGCTCGACCCGCCATCTTGCCGGGTTCATAGCCGGCTGCCTACATAGGTCTTGAGCTGTGGCGAGTGTGATAGGCTGCAAAGCATGAAACTGATCGCCCTCACGTAGGTTGACGTCTCAGAGATTCACTTGTGAATTCTGGGACGTTTCATGACGAAGATCGCCACTTCCTTCTTTGCGGTGATGCTGACTGCGTCCGCTCCCGCCTTGGCGCAATCGACAGGGCCGGCGGAAATCAAGCAACCCGGCCCGGCACGTATGACAACGCCAGGGACCACCGGCGCACCGGTGGTGAAGCCGGGGGGCATCGATAACGGCGGTCCAGGCTCTATTGGAACCGAGGCGTATGGTGCCGTAGGCGCAGAAAGCCGTTCGAATAACTCGGGTGCTGCGGGCAACGCCAACAAGCCTGAAGTCGCGATCCCCAACACGGGCGGTGGTGGCGGACGATAGACCGCGCTTTGGACGTACTCACACAACCGTATTAGTGCTAGTCAGTTGCTCGTACCGACGGTATAGATTCGGGCTTTCGTGGAACGAGGGCATTATATCGGCGGATATGACTTGGCTTATACGATAATATCAGCTCAACATTAGATTTTATTCATTCGAGTAATGAAAATTATAACGCTACGGGTGTGATGAATTCGTGGCCTGTATGGCATTCACGCAATCCGGTATTTGCATTTGGGCGGAAGCCGCTCCGCTTAATCGACCGTAGACCAGTTATCAGACGATCGACCGGCCCGCGCGAGGAGGGCACCATCGCGAGCCGGTCGATGTACCGCGCATTCACCGGGTGAATGCGCGATGTCGGCATGCCCGAAGCGGCCGGGCATGATTGATGTGTCCTGCTACGATGCGGCCGGGTGAGCCATCGAGGTCGCGCCAACAGTCGTCCGGTCCTTGTCCGGAACTCGCTTCACGCGGAACCAGAGGGCATAGAGCGCGGGGAGGAACAGCAGGGTCAGAAGCGTCCCGACACCGACGCCTCCGATGAGGACGTAAGCCAGCGCCCCCCAGAACACCGAATGGGTGAGCGGGATGAAAGCGAGCATGGCGGCGGCTGCGGTCAGGATGACGGGGCGGGCGCGCCGCACCGTCGATTCGACGATGGCATCGTAATCCGACAGGCCGGCTTCACGGTCGTGGTGAATCTGGTCCACCAGAATGAGCGTATTGCGCATCAGGATGCCGGACAGGGCGATCAACCCCAGGATGGCGTTGAAGCCGAAGGGCTGGTGAAAAATCAGCAGAGTCGGCGCCGCACCGACCAAGCCCAGCGGGGCGGTGGCGAAAACCATGAACATGGCCGCGAACGAACGCACCTGAATCATGATGACCGTGAGGGTCACGATCAACATGATCGGGAAAACCGCCACGAGCGACATCATCGCCTTCGCGCTTTCCTCGACCGCGCCGGCTGTGTCGATGCGGTAGCCCGGGGGTAGCTTGGCCTTGATCGGATCGAGCAGGGGCGCGACCTGAGCGTGGATGTCCGGTGGCTGCTTTCCGTCGATCACGTCGCCCTGGACGCGGATATAGGTCTCGCGATTGTAGCGCTTCAGGACTGCATCCTCGCTGGTGCTCTCGAGCCGGGCGACTTGGGACACGGGCACTTGGTGGCCGTCCTTCGTTGCCAGCGTCAGGTCACCGATCTCGCCGAGTGAGCGCCGCTCCGGGCCGGGGCTGCGCAGCAGCACATCGACCGAGCGCAGGTTCTCGCGCACCTGCGTGGCGGGGGTGCCGTTGAGATAATTCTGCAGCTGCTGGCCTGCCTCCTTCGGGGTCAGCCCGATCAGGCGCAGTCGCTCCTGGTCGAAGGCGAGCCTCAGATTGGGGGTCTTGTCGCCCCAGTCCAGATGAACCAGGCGCAGGTTCGGGTTGGCCGCCATGACCTCTCGGATCTCGGCTGCGATGCCACGGATCACGTCGAGATCAGGACCGACGACCCGGAAGGCCACGGGGAAGCGGATGGGGGGGCCGAACACGATCTGCAGCACGCGCACCCGCGCCTCGGGGAAGCGGCCCTCTTCCACAAGTTTGCGGACTCTGCCGCGTAGGACGTCGCGGGTCGCCGCATCGGCGGTCTGCACCACGATTTGGGCGAAGGCCGGATCTGGCAGTTCGGGATCGAAAGAGAGCACGAAGCGGGGCATGCCCTGGCCGATATAGCTCGTGATCTCCCCAGCCTCAGACAGTTCGCGTACGGCCGCTTCGATCCGCTTGACGCTGGCCTCGGTGGTGGCGAAAGCCGATCCCGCCGGCAGGGTCACCTCGACGATGAGTTCGGGGCGCTCGGAATTCGGAAAGAACTGCTGTTCGACCTTCCCCATGGCGACCACCGCGAGCGCGAACAGACCTACCGTGATGCCGGCTGCCATCCATTTGTGGTCGACCGACATCCGCACGACGCGGCGTAGGCGCTGGTAGTTTTTCGTGGCGTAGATGGCCTCGTGGCCGCCTTCCACTTTCTTGATGTTCGGCAGAAGCTTGACGCCGAGATACGGCGTGAAAGTCACGGCGACGATCCAGGAAATGATCAGCGAGAATGCTACGACCCAGAAGATGTTACCGGCATACTCCCCGGCGGTGGAAGCGGCGAAGCCCACCGGCAGGAAGCCCGCGATGGTGACAAGCGTGCCCGTCAGCATCGGCGCGGCGGTGGCGCTCCAGGCATAGGTCGCGGCCTCGATCCGGTCGGCGCCTTCCTCCATGCGCACCACCATCATCTCGATGGCGATGATGGCGTCATCGACGAGTAGCCCGAGCGAAATGATGAGGGCGCCCAGTGTGATGCGGTCGAAGTCGCGGCCCGTCACCATCATGACGACGAACACCGCCGAGAGGGTGAGCGGCACGGCGAGCGCCACGACGATGCCGACCCGGAAGCCGAGCGCCACAAGGGAGACGAAGATCACCACGCCGAGGGCCGTGAAGAACTTGACCATGAATTCATGGATGGCGTCGTCGATGACCTTGGCCTGGTCGGTGATCTTGGTGAATGTGATGCCCACCGGCGTCTCGTGATGGATCGCCACCTCCTCGGCATTGAGGGCCGCGCCGAGGTTCAGGCCATTGAAGCCAGGCTTCATCACGAGGCCGAGCATGAGCGCCGGTTCGCCGTCGTTGCGGATCTCGAAGGTCTTCGGGTCTTCGTAGCCGCGCTTGACCTCGGCGATATCGCCGAGCTTGAGACTGCGGTCCCCGGCCGCAACGGGGAGGTTTCGGATCGCGTCGAGTCCGTCGATGGCGCCGTCCAGGCGCAGGTAGACGCGTGGACCCACCGCCTCGACGAAGCCTGCCGGTGTGACGTCGTTCTGATTGGCCAGCGCCGCCAGCACTTGCTGGCCGGTGATTCCGAGGGTGGCGAGGCGCTGATACGAGATTTCGACGAAGATCTTCTGGGCCTGCTCGCCAAGGATATTGATCTTCTCGACGCCGGGGACGCGCAGCAGGCGCTGGCGCATATCCTCGGCCCGTAGCACCAGCTGCCGGTGTGGAAGACCCTTTGCCTGCACCGCGTAGAGGGCGAAATAGATGTCGGAGAATTCGTCGTTGAACAGCGGCCCAAGCACGCCACGTGGCAGGCTGGAGGCCTGATCGGAAAGCTTCTTCCTGGCCTGATAGAACTCCGATTGGAGCTTGGCCGGCGGCATGTTGTCCTTGAAAATGACCTTGGTCATCATCAGGCCGGGCCGGACTGTCGTCTCGGCGCGATCGTAGTAGACGAGTTCCTGCAGGCGCTTTTCGAGCGGGTCGGCGACCTGACGCTGCATTTCCTCGGCGGTGGCGCCGGGCCAGGCCGCCGAAACCGTCATCACCTTGACGGTGAAAGCCGGATCTTCTCCGCGCCCGAGCTTTTCGAACGCGAAGAAGCCGGCACCCGTTAGAGCAATGAGGAGAAAGAGCGTGACCGCTCGTTCTCGGACCGCAAGTGCTGAAAGGTTGAAGCCGCTCACCGCACGACTCCCGGCATGCTCGCCGGGGCCGGCCTGACCTTCTGGTCGGGCTTCAGAAGATGAGCACCCAGCGCCACGATGCGGTCACCCGCACTCAGGCCCGCGACGATGTCCGCGCGCTCCTCGCCCATACGAGCGACCTTCACGACTTGAGGCCGCACTGTTTCGGTGGCTGCGTCGTAGCGCCAGACGGAGGTACCTTGGCCTTGGTCGAATAGCGCGCCAAGCGGAACTTCCACCGCGGCGGCACGGCCGGCACTCAAGGTCTTGAGCAGCAGGGTCACGGTCGCGCCGAGTGGCGCGGTCTCGCCGCCGCCCGACAGAATGTAGCGCGCGCGGTAGGTGCGCGTGGCGGGGTCGGCGGTTGCCGAGAGTTCACGTAGCCGCGCGGGATAGGTGCTCTCGCCTTCGGCGTAGAGGGTGGCCGAGGCTTCGCCTTGCGCGGCACGCCGGCTGCCCTCCGGCAGGAACACTTCTGCCTCGCGCGCGCCATCGCGTGCCAGTTTCACCACCGTCTGCCCGGCGGCGACCACCTGACCGGGCTCCGAGGGGACCTCCATCACGACCCCGTCGGCATCGGCCTGCAACTCGGCATAGCCGGCCTGGTTGGCGATCTGGCTCGCTTGGGCTTCGGCATTGGCGAATTGCGCGATGGCGGCGTCGGCCGCGCCTTTGTTCTGATCGTAGGTCTGTTTCGAGGTCCAGCCGTCTGAGACGAGTTTTCGGCTGCGCTCCTCGTCGGCTTTGGCCTTGATCATCTGAGCGCGGGCAGCCTCGACGGAGGCGCGGGCGGCGTTGAGCGCGAGGCTGAAATCGGTCCGGTCCAGGCGCATCAGAGGCTGGCCGCGCGTCACCCGGTCACCCGGATCGACGAGACGTTCGAAGATCTTACCTCCGACGCGGAAGCCGAGATTGCTCTCGGTGCGAGCCCGGATCACCCCCGTGTAGCGGGCCATCCCGCTGCCGGTGCGCACGACCTCCACGGTCTGGACCAAGGGCGGCTGAGGTGACACGGCGGTCTCGGCCGGCGAGCATGCCGTCAGGGCAAGCCCGATCATCCCGAGCGCAATCCTCGCATCCATTACGCATTTCCCCGTCGGCGACTCATCACCAATAAAATGATGAGTAACATATATTTTGCCAAAGAGAAGCGTCAAGATGCGTCGCTGTGGAGCGCGCCCTGTCTGAGGACGTCGCTCTCGGCCTATCGGGGGGAAAGGCGGCTCTGCCGGTACTGAAGGCCGCGGCGGTTAGAGTTTCGTCGTCTCCGCCCGCATTGTGATCGGGCCGCCAGGGACTCACAGCGAAAATCTTAGAACACGGGCAACGGCATGAGCCGATGCTGGGTCAGGCCGCACACAGAGGCCGCGTGACTCCCATTTTCCACGAAACAGCTGGCGCCGAGGCCGGAAAATAGGGTCAGCCCCGCATGGGGCGGGCTTGCAGGATGGCAGCCAGCACGAAGGGGCGCTTCATCAGGGGGCCGGCATTGCCCCGGTTCACGAAATCATTCGCGCCGGGATGCCGTCGCACGGCTTTTCCCAGATCGAGACGGTAGCCTTCCTTGAAAACGAAAGGCGGCGCCATCGAATTTGCAAGAAACACTTCGACGGCAGCCGCCACTTCCTCTTGGGAAATCAAATTCAGGTCGCACAGGGCGGCTGTCGTCAGCTTTTCGGTCATTCCGAATGGTAGAGCCGCGCCGCTTTCCCGGCAACCATTAGCGCACTCAGTGCGGCGGCATTCTTCATTGGGCAAGCCAAGCCTGACGGTGCAAGCTCGGGCGCATGATATCAGCCTCGGCCCACCACGTGCACAACCGCGACGCGGGGATAGGACACGGCCAGAAAGCTGTAGTTTGACAGGGGTTTAATGGTTGATGGCGGAGGGAGCGTCAGCCCCATTGATGTGCAGCACTAGCCAACATAGTTCTAAAACCTATGCCGTGACAATGGCTTAGCTTATGCGCCTTGTTCGAGCTTGTCCATTGCAATCCGCCTATACCCCACTTAAAGTGTGGTCGAAAATGTGGGCGCTATGAGTTCGACGGACACTACAGGAAAGCGAAAAGGCCGCCATCCTGAAAGAGCGCTCACCGCCGTGCAGGTTCGGGCGCTTAAGGCTCCAGGCAGGTACGCAGATGGCCATGGCCTCTACCTTGTTGTCGAGCCATCAGGTTCAAAACGCTGGCTTCTGCGCATCGTCATCCAGGGCACACGACGCGACATCGGATTAGGCGGGGCCAGCCTTGTCACGTTAGCCGAAGCCCGGGAAGAAGCACTCGCTTATCGTAAAACGGCTCGGGACGGCGGTGACCCCCTCGCCGAACGGCGAAAGCCTGTCGAGACGATCCCAACCTTCGCCGAAGCGGTCATTCGGGTCTTCGAGGACAACAAGCCCTCGTGGAACAACGCGAAGCACGCCGCGCAGTGGAAGACCACCCTCGAAACCTACGCGAATCCGTTTTTCGGGAGCCGGCGCGTCGATCAGGTCGAAACACCCGATGTGCTTCGCGCCCTGTCGCCGATCTGGCTGACGAAGCCGGAGACAGCGCGGCGGGTACGCCAGCGGATTGGCACCGTCCTCGATTGGGCGAAGGCCGCCGGCTATCGTAGCGGTGACAATCCGATTGACGGGGTGAGCCGAGGGCTACCGAAGCAGGGTGAGCGCGAAGAGCATCACGCGGCGCTTCCCTATGCAGAGGTTCCTGCTTTCGTCGCTCGCTTGCGTGGGTCCAGCGAACAGGGTGAAATTGCCCGACTCGCCTTCGAGTTTTTGATTCTGACGGCGGCTCGTACCAGCGAAGTGCTTGGCGCCGGCTGGTCTGAGGTCAATGACGGCGATGCGATATGGACGGTGCCAGCAACCCGCATGAAGGCGGGGCGAGAGCACCGGGTCCCCCTCAGTGACAGAGCAGTTGAGGTGCTGACACGAGCGAAAGCCCTGGGCAGCGGCAGTGCCCTCATCTTCCCGGGTCGTTCGGGAACCAAGCCGCTATCGAACATGGTTTTCTTGATGGCCCTGCGCCGCATGGGGGTGCCGATCACGGCCCATGGGTTCCGGTCGTCGTTTCGCGACTGGGCAGCCGAGGCGACGAACCTGCCGCGCGAGGTCGCGGAGATGGCACTGGCGCATGCCGTTGAGAACCGAGTGGAGGCGGCCTACCGACGAAGCGATCTGCTGGCGAAACGACGCGAGATGATGGAAGCTTGGGCGGCATACATAGCTGGCGCTACGATCTCTCATGACCAACAAAAAACAGCTTAGCGATGCGTTCCCTGATCTACAGCCGAATTTAGGCATCAAGCTCTTTCGCGACAGGGGCGCGGAAAAGGCTAGCACGCGTCGGGCTTACTTCGTTCTTCGAAGTTTTGTCAGCTATGAAAGTCCTGCAGTCGCCAAGGACATATGGCGAGAAAATCGTCAGCTGACCCTACAGGGTTTATGTCATACATCGGCGCGCTATTGGTCTGACAATGAGCATGATGACAGGGCAGCTGCCGGCTCCATCAAAGCTGAGCTTGGCAAGCTCAAAGCACATGCAGATGCCTTGGTCCAAGGGATGGAAAGCCTCTCGCCCGCTGCCCGAAGAGGGCTTAGCGGCAAAATAGTCAGTGAGATGCTGAAGCGGCCATTATCCCCGCGATCATTCAATGATGCCTTACTTGCGGTAAAAGATATTCAAACGAGTATCGATCTACTCGTAAGCCGCAAAGCATCAAAGATAACGCAAGCATCAATACGCAATGCTTGCGGAACTCTAGTCGGGGTTCGTGAACGAATTTTAAGAAAACCTTTCTTGCGCAGTTATGAGTCGACCCAACGAGGTGCAAGCAGCAAGTTTACGACTGGAAAGACCGAATTTTCGGCGTTAGATGCCCTGTTTGTTCAAGCGGCAATGCAGGCCATCGATCCGACTTTGGAGATTCTTTAATTCGAACGGGTTTGAGGGCGTGGTTCGCGTAAAAGAAGGAACAAGCAGAAGCGCGTGGTGAGGGGAAGGAGCGGCCATAACGCTGAACGAAGACACGATGAGGCATCAAAATCATTGTCAATCGTGTCCTGGGATTCGCTCGCAGTAGGCTGAACGTGGTGATTGATGTCCGACCCTGTCCAATAAACTGGAGGGTCCGATGGATCACAACGCCAAGTCCGAAAACCCCAATACCCCAGGCTTCTTGCCCGACAGCTACGTTGTCTACGAGCCGGCGAGGGTCGTCACGGCACCGTTGAAGGCCGTGAAGGAGGGCTTCGCCCCGCACAAGCCGGTGAAGCCGAAGTCCAAGCCCGAGCCCATCGCGTTCCCGACCGAGGGGTACTGTACCTACGCGCAGGTAAAGGCGCGCCTGCAAATCAGCAACAGCACGATGCACCTTTGGATCCAGCAGAACCGGCTGCCGGCTCCCGTGCGCATCGGCGCGCGAGCGATGCGGTTCAGCGTGCAGGATATCCTCGACTACGAGCGCGCGGCCCGCGAGGCCAGCAAGGTGGCAGCGGAGTAGTCCGCCCCGCCACCGCTTAAACCTGCTCGGCAAAGGCAACATCGAGCACGCTGGCAATCCGAAACCTGCCAGCAACTCTCTCCCCTTCCCCACGAAAATGACCCGCCACCAAAGCAACCGGCCTCGCGGCCGGCAGGGCAGCTTTTGCCAAGGATCCCGCCCTAAAGGAAAGTAAGATGAAGCTTCCCAAACACTATAACAGTTCTATGCCACTGTCTGCGGCTGCACCTGATGAACTGCAAGCCATCGCAGGCCGAATCAAGCAACGTGATCAACAGGTGACTGCAAGCACCAAAGCTTTCGCCGCTTTTACTCAGAACCAGTGGCTCGAAAATGGCCGCGACTTGCTGAAAGCGAAGAAGCTTTTGGAACACGGCGAGTTTGGTCCGTGGTGCGAGAAGGAACTCGGCTACAGCAAGCGTACGGCCGAGAAGTACATGAGGGCAGCTGAGATGTTTGGTCCGTTGATCAAAAACGAACCTGGTTCGCATTTGCCGTGCCTGAGCCTGGTGTACCTTCTCTCGGCAAGGTCGGTGCCGGCGGAGATCTTCAAAACCTTCGCCCCCCGCGTGGTTGCGGGCGAAAACGTTCGGCGCGAGCTCCAAGCGGTCATTAAAAAGAACCGCGAAACGGTGAAGCGGGCCAAGGCGCTGGCCAAGCGCGGTCCCGAGGCAACTGCCAAGCTGGAGAAGCGCGAAGCAGAGAAAGCGAAGCGCGAGGCGCGTGATGAGGCGTTGCGCGACGCCAAGCGGGAGCGCCGTGAGAAGGCTCGCTCGGCCGCGATGGAACTCCTCGAGGTTCGTTTGGGCAGCGACTTGGCCAAGTGGATGGAACTCGTTGCCGAGGCTGGTGCTGCGGATCTGTTGGAGATTCTTGGCGCAGAAGAGCGGAAGGAGCAGGCACAGGTGAGCAGTGCACCGGCCGCCGAAGTGGACGAGATCGCTGTCACTGCCGTCGAGCCCGGCAGCGCCTCACGCAATGAGTTGGAGGTGGTGTGATGACGACCACCACCAAACCCGGCTCGTACGGGCTCGGCCTCCGCGAGGTTGTGCATGCCATTCTGGCAGACAGCTTCGAAGGGGGTCACTACCTCAGCTACTCGGATGGCGGGTTCCGGCATTTCAACGGTACCCATTGGGCCGAGCTCTCGGAGGACGAGCTCGGCCGCATCGTCTGGTCGCACGCAGCGGTAGCCGAAGCCACGGGGCGTCAGCGCACCCCAAGCTTGATCCGCGACGTGATCACCGGCTTGCGGCATGCGACGGCCGTGCCTGGCGACCACGGGCGTCGCGAAGCGGCGGCGCCCATCATCAATGTCGCGAACGGCGAGCTCTGGTTCGAAGTCGATGGTGCCGTCTGCCTGCGCCCTCACGATCCGGGTTCAGGTCACCGCGACTGCCTCAATGTTGCCTACGATCCCCAGGCAACCTGCCCGCAGTTCGATGCGGCCATCACCAGGATCTTCTCGGCCTCGGGCGATGGCAACCGGCTGACAGCCTTCTGGCACGAGTTCAGCGGGTACATCCTTCAGCCCCAGCGACACGAGCCGCTGATCGTTGTCGGCTGGGGTAAGGGCCGCGACGGCAAGAGCGCCCTGGCCGAACTGCTCATGCACCAGCTCAGCCATGGCCGTAGCGCGTCGATGCCGGTCGAAGACCTTCAGGGCAGCCGGTTCGTTATGGGCGACCTCGCCGGCAAGCACTTGTTCGTTGACGACGACATGGCGTCAGGCGCGCGCTTGCCCGACGGAATGCTCAAGAAGATGAGCGAAGGCACGACGGTGACGGCTGAGCGGAAGTTCCGCGACCCGGTGACGTTCGCAATGACCGCAGTCCCGCTGCTGCTCGGCAACAACGTTCCGATCCTCCGCGACCGCTCGGCCGGCTTTCGGCGTCGCCTTGTGGTTCTCCCGTTCGACCGGCAGTTCGGCAAGGACGAGGTCGATTATGGCCTGTTCCCGCGCATCAGGGCGACAGAGATGCCGGGGGTCCTGAACCGGGCCGTTAACGGCCTGCAGCGGCTGATCCAACGCGGCTGGCAGTTCGACCTGCCCGATGCCGTGGCGGTGGCGACGGAGGCCTGGTGGGCTGAGGCAACCGGTACGCAGGTGCCCAACGAGAACGACCGGGAGAAGCAGCCGGCTCAGCGATCCCGCGCTCGAGCCAAGCCCCTCGCTGTGAAGCCTGACCGCGTTCAGGTCTCGGGTCATGAGGCCCATGCCAACGCCGACGCTCAGGGGACCAGCCCTGGGCTCCACCTCAACCTCGAAGTGCCGCTCCAGTGCGAAAGCGCCACCGTAAACTTTATGGCGAACGGCCAGCCGGCCGAGCTCCGATTCAGCTGTGTCCCGAACGGTACCGCGTTGCTGGTGGCTGCCCGCAACGCGAGCCGCCGCTGAAGTCGTCACAGGACAGGAAGGAGGCCTCACATGGCAACGCTCAACATTTCGCCGGCGGTTCTGGCGGCGAAGATCATGGCAGCCCCTCACGCCCCCTCACGGGTGGCTGTGGAGCCTGCTCAGCCGCCACCGCTGGGTTGCGCCACCGGCGACCCGGCAAAGGGCTCTGACGCTGCCCTGCCGGACAACTTCGAAACGGAAGCGGCAATGGTCCAAGAGGATCGGCTTCGCGCTCGGCATGCGCGGCGCGTCTTGAATCGTCCGGGACCGACGAACTGGGTGAACCTCAATGACCGGGTTTGGCTGGCGAAGCAGCAATCCAGCGGGGTGTTCGCGACCAAACTGGATGGCAACGCCATCGAGGCCCTAATCAGCAAGCTGGTTAGCGGGGTCGCGACTGGCCAGCCGGCCCTGACCCTTGCCTCGGCACTTCGGATGCGAGCGATCCGAATGGCACTGGGCCGTGCCAAGCTCGATGCCTTCGCCGAGTACCACGATAATGATCTTCGGACTGTGACCGTGATCTACTCGGGGTGGGCCTACACGCCCGCGACCCTCGACGGGGTTACGGCGTCCCAGATCAAGGCGCAGTTCACCCAGCACCTGATCCGAGCGGGGGTGACGGCCATACCAGGGCCGCTGTTCGCGATGCTCCATGGTGAGTTCGAAGCATCAAGCGGTGTCTTCCAACTGCACTTCCACATCATCACGACCAAAGCGAAGGCGGTGGCTCTGCTACGTCTGCCGAAGGTTGTGAAGGGGTATACCAAGACCGCCACCGGGGCTCGCCCGGTCCGTTGCTCGCTGGTCGGCAATCGTATCCGACAGTTCACCTACCTCGCGAAAGCATTCTGGCCCGGAAAGCCAGTGGTCCTGATCAACGGTGTCCCCAAGCGTGTTCACGGCTACCGGCGCATCCCTGAACCGTTCGGAACGCAAGTTCTGCTGTGGCTCGACCGGCAACGGCTGGCCGATCTCATTGTGATGAACGGGTGCTGGTCTCCCCGGAAAGGGGGCACCCCGGCGATGCGGCGGCTGTATTTACTGGCGCAGGGTGGTGGGTGAGGCGGGGCAATAGATTGGCCCACGGGGGCATCTAACTGGCTGACGGTGCCCTGTAGGGGCCTGTTGGTGCGGTTAAGCGCCGGGGTGCCGGGGTGGGGGGTGACAACACTGCGATACCCCACCGGCCAATTATCGGGTGCCCCTTCAGCAGGGTGGGAAGGGTGGGAAGGTGGGAAGCACTCCCAGCCTGACTATCGATCCTAACGTTTCAGAAAGAGGTCACGATGTCCGCGCCAGTTCGGAAGCCCAACGCCAAATCCAACTCGCCGAGGCACTCCCATGGGGGGAGTGGCGCCGCATCGGCAAGAGGGTGGATCAAGCCAAGCGTTGCCTGGGCCAAGCCGTGCATCCTCGATAGGGTGACCGACCAAGAAGACGTCAGTTGGGTCCGCTTTGGGACACCCACTCGAGCGCTTTGGATCAGGGTATCAGAGTTCGCCCGAACCGATGTCTTCTCAGGGCTCGCCAATATCGATCCAAGCCTCATCGAGCCGGCCGCGCAGCGGGCGCTTCGTAGCGAAGTCGCAAAGGTTGAGACCTACAGGTCGGCCCTTGTCGCAGGTACTCCGGGGTGGATCGAGGGCCATTTCGTGCTGGGCGACGGGGGCGTTTTGCAGCCACCGCACAATCCCCGCGAAGTCATTGTCACCTTTCCGCGAAGCTCCAAGTTTGCGGCGTGCGGCAGCTTGGCCGAGTGGCAGGCAGGGATCGAACCGATTGTGGCCCGGCAGCCCTTGGCCCTGTTCGCCCTGTCCGTTGCTTTCGTCGGACCTCTTTTGCCGTTCGTCCCGCCGGACTATCTCAGTCCCCTATTTGAATTCGTTGGTGATCCGGGCTGCGGAAAATCGACGCTCGGCATGGTCGCGGCGTCTGTTTGGGCCGGTGATCGTGATAGCACCTGTGGTGGGGGCGAAACTTGGAATCTGACGCCGGGCCGTTTTGACGAAACGAAGCTGGCTCATCGGCACATGCTCTTGCTGCTCGACGAAGCCAATCTGGCCGGAGCCTCGAAAGAAGCGCGAAAGCAACTGATCCACCAAGCCGTGTTCGGGCTCACGAACACAGGGCAAAGGCAGCGCAGCGGCGACCAGCTAACCAAGCCCCACGCGCACTTGGCTGTTCTCAGCACCAGCAACCGACGCCTGAGCGAACTCATCGAAGGCTCCGAGGCTGAGCGTGGTGCCCTTACCGAACGCATGGTGACGATACTCATAGCTCCCGAACGACCCTACGGTGTGCTTGATCATGTGCCATCTGGCTACAGCGATTCAGCAGCGGCAGTCGAAGCATTGCGTGCCGCCAGCAATGCGCATTGGGGCGCTGCGGGCACGGCATTCATCAAACGAATGCAAGGCCAGATTGACCGCGACGAGCAGGCCTTCCGAGGGGCACTCAAGCGCGTCCTAGATCGCGAACGTGCGGCAGTGAGCGCTGACATCGACAAGGAGCGGGTTCGGAAATGCTTTGCGCTCGTCGCCCTAGCGGGGTTGCTTGCGCGCCATTGGAAAATCATGCCGCGAGCTTGGGGATGCCCGGCGACGGCGGTCTATGCCGTTGCACGAGAGACTGCTGGCAATCAGAATTTCCGCAGCCTAAGCGCGTCGGTCCCGCCCATCCAGCAGATCCAAACTTATTTTGAAAAGCATCGGACGCATGTGGTCGATGTCAGCACGTTGCAGGCTCCGCTATCAAAGGTTGCCTTCGAGGCTACCGCCGGCATCTTGCGACAAAGCGAGGGCGGTACCGAACTGATGATCCCCGCGCGCCGCTTTCAGGAAGCGTTCCCGCGGTATGAGGCGCTGATGCGGGCGTTACGGGATATCGGACAAGCACGAACGGAAAGTGGCCGAAAGCCCAAGCTGACGATTAAGACACCCAGAGCGATCTGCAGTGATGGCCGCGTCTACTGCGTGAAGCTCGATTTGGTTGACCCTGAATCGTCCTGACGCATCATTTTGAGGCGGCTGGGAGACCGTGAGGCCACGACTGCGCTCCCTGGCCTAAGCGGTACCGACGACCGCGATGTCGGCGATCTGGGTCGCGTAGCGCAGCGAGCACATGTCGAACCGCGTGAACCGGTTTTACTGCGCCTGGAAACCCGCCTTGCCTGGCACCACCGACCCTCGCCCCTAGCGGCGGTTACAGGCGTCGAGAGCGTCCATCGGTGCCGAACCCCGCTCGCGGCCGAGACCGTCGAACAGCCCACGCTTTGAGGCCGCCAGGGGGGACGAGATCGACGGTCATCACCCCGGCCTTCGAGTATCGATAGCCGGCCTTCCAGATCCGCCGCACGCCCGCCGTCGCCGCCTTGATTAGCACCAGGGTATCGGACGTCGCTTCGGGCAGGGTGACAACGGTCGAGGCAGATCGTTGGGGGTTGCCGGTGTCATGCTCTGAGATATGGAAAAACACCGTCATGTCGTCGGTGCCGAGCCGTTCCCGGCGGAGCTTTTCACCCAGTTGGGTCGCATGCGCCGCTACCGCCTGCTCCATCGCAAGAAGGTCCTCGACCCGCTGGGAAGAGCTCCGGGTAACCGCGCAGCCCTTACGCGTCGCTGCGACCGTCTCAGTCCGGTTTTTTTGAAACCAAGGCTATTTTACTCTGTACTGCCAAGCCTTAGGCCATTCGATCAGCCAAAAAAATCATTCCAAAAATTTCCTCTGTATCTGAATATTTGTGATACCTTCACATTAGAGTAAAAACGGGAGGAAGAGATGCTATGGAAATATACGCATCGTAGTTCCCACGGCGGTGCGAACTCACTTTCTGGATTTTGGACATTTGTCGTCAAGGGACAGGGGCCGTTCGCGGCTGCCCTCTCCCTGAACGTCCTGTGGTTCATCATCTTGGCCTGGATCGCGAATTTGGTCGTCACCGGACTGAGATAGGATCTTCGTACCACGGCATCGCCGAGATCATCGCGCCGCGGCGGAGCATCGCCGCGGCGGCGCGGGCCGACGCCATTCAGATCCTAATTTCCGCATTCGCAGCATCCGGGGGAACGGTGATCCATGCGGACCCTGCGCAGGGTCATCAGTTCGGAGCTTGCTTGAACCGGAAGACATCAGATGACCTACACGAGCATCATGGTCGGGCTGGATCTCGGTGATGGGTCCCGAGGTCGGACCAAACTCGCCACGCACCTGGCTGAGACGTTCCAAGCCCGGCTTATCGGCGTCGCGGCAAGGCGGCCCGATTACGCTGGCCGATATGGCGAGATCTCGGTGCTGAGCGAATCCGGCATGGATGAAATCCGACGATTTGCCACGGATGACCTAGTTGCGGCCGAGGATGCTTTTCGCGAGGTCGCAGGCGAGGGCCGAAGCGTCGAATGGCGGTCTGCCGTAGCGGACCCTGGGGTCTTTTTGGAAGAACAGTCACGTGCAGCCGATCTCGTCGTGATCGGTCGAACCGGGGATAAGGATCCGCTCGATTACAGAATGTCACTTGATGCTGGCGTAGCTCTGATGGCTCTCGGCCGCCCCGTCCTAGTGGTGCCACCGGAGGTCAACCACCTGTCGGCCAAGCGTGTCGTCGTCGGTTGGAAAAATACACTTCAGAGCCGTCGGGCCATCTCGGATGCGATGCCTCTCCTGAAACGGGCTGAGCAGGTCCGGGTCGTCAGGATTGCGGCCGAAGACGACAAGGAGGACCTTGCGGACGTCGTTCAGTTCCTCGGGTTGCACGACGTCAATGCATTGCCGTTCCGTTGGGCATCGTCGGGAGTCGGTGTCGCTGAGGCGCTGCAGCGGGCGGCGAACGACTTCGATGCTGACCTGATCATCAGCGGAGCATACGGCCACAACCGTGTTCGCGAATGGTTCTTCGGCGGGGTCACCCGGGCCTTGCTCGATCACTGTCCGATCTGCTGCCTGATGTCTCACTGAGGCAAGCGCTCCTTACAGAACGTGATAAGTTCGCTGGGCACGTCCGAGACCAGGAACGCTTGCGAGCGGCGTCCATTTCCACTGGCCGATGGCAGCGGGCGTGAGCGGATTGACCTTAAAGACCGGGACGTGACCGGCCCAACAGAGGTATTGCTGGGGGGCGCAACCGGTGGCCTCGGGCTGCGGATCGCCAAGGCGCTGCGGGCACGCGGCGCCGGCGTGAAGGCGGTCGTGCGACTCGGCACGGCGGCTGACCGCATCTCCGTCCTGCAACGTTACGGTGCGAACCGGCAGCTGCCAATGGGGTTGAGAGCCTCTATCGGCGTCCAACCCCCTGCCCATAAGTCTTAGATGGCCGTCGTGGGCTGCCTGTGACGCCTGTGACGCCTCCAGGGGCATGACGCCGATATGGGTGCCCCTAACCCTCGAAAATCGGTCGCATCGGCTTCTCCCCGCCGCGCGCTAGCTCACTCAGTCTGCCGGGCAAGCGAGATCGAGTGCGTAAAGATGCTGCTTCGAGGTGATGAACAGACGCCGCTTGTCTGGCGAGAAGCAGAGGTTGGTACAAACCTGCGGCGTCGGTATTAGCCCAAGCCGGTACCCCTTGGCGGAGAACACTTGGACTCCGGCCTCAGAACTTGTCCAAATCCAGCCACGGTGGTCTGCGCGAAAACCGTCTGGTACGCCGGGCTCGACCTCGGCGAAGACGCGGCGTTCTCCTAGAGTGGCGTCATCGCGGACGGGGAAGGCGTAGATCGTGTGCCCCTTGTCGCCCTCTGTTCGGGAGGTGTCGCTGACGTAGAGGGTGCGACCGTCCGGCGCGAATGCAAGGCCGTTTGGTTGGCCAAGGTCAGCCATGCGTCCCACCTCACCATTTGCCGGATCGAAACGGTAGACGCTGTGATGGTCGAGGTAGGGCTCGGCCAATACCCCCTGTTTAGGCTGCCGCAAGCCGTAGGCGGGATCGGTGAACCATAGGGCGCCATCGGCAGCGCAGACTACGTCGTTCGGCGAGTTGAAGCGGTTCCCCTCGTAGGTCTCGACCACCACCTCGTAGCGCCCGCTAGGTGTCGTCCTGGACAGGCGGCGGTTGCCATGCTCGCAATGAACCAAGTTGCCGTCACGGTCGATAGTATTACCGTTGATGAACGGCGTGGCGTCGATCACAACCCGAACGGAGGCATCAGGATGCCAGCCAAGGACGCGACGTCCTTCGATATCCGACCACACCAGGATGTCCCGGGCAGGCCACCATGTCGGCCCCTCGCTGAAGTTCGCTTGATCGTAGAGCGAAACCAAGAGGGCGTGGTGAGGCACCACCTCGGTGAAGCGTGGGTCGTACCCGCGCGGCGGATCAACATGCGGAACAGGCTCGGGCGGGCCGGCGCGTCGCAACAGATCGGGCATATGATTTCGTGCTTGCTCTGGAACAGGTGACAGTATGGGGATCAGTCTCTGCCGAGCACCTTGTCGGCTTTGGCATCGACCTTTGCCTTGTCGGATTTGGATAAGTTGCCGGCCTTCTCGGATTGCGCAGCTCGAGCCTTAGCGTTCCGCGCATGCGCCTTGTCTTCGATTGGGAAGCGCTTCTCGTCGGGGAGGGCAAAATCCTTTTTTGGAAGGGACTTGCGGTCTTCGGTGGTCAGCTTTGACATCGCTTGCTCCTCTGGCCAAACAACGCCTTTCCCCCGGGTCGGTTCAGCATCCGTCTACTCGTCAACGAATGCCAGCGACCGGACGACACAATATGGCCGCCGAACGACGCGCCCACGTTCGCCTCTCGGCATGATTTGCGCTGAAGCAGCTATGCCGCTTTGGGCCCTATCAAGCCGTGCGAGGCCCATCAGACTGCCAGTAAGCAGACGTTCCAAGTGCTCATGAGGGGTCGAGCCCGGTTTCGCCCCAACACGCCAAACTGCTGCTGCATTGGGCCGCAATCTTGCCGCAGAAATGCCGATTCGCGCGATTGAGATGAAGATCCTGGCGGCTCAAAACTTCTCGGTCCGTCGCCTGCGCATCTGACAGCGTGGGACGAAGGACTGGCATCTCAGCCAATGCAGGGTAGCGGATGTGCCTGACCATGGCGGAAGAGACAAAGCGTTTCACGAGGATGCGGAAGGGTTTTGCCCTCATAAGCGTCCTGCCGATGGTAGGTCTCCTTGGTGGCAGCCTGATCAACGCTGGATACTGGCTTCCCTTTTCGTCTTCCTCACAGCTTAAAGTGATGGCGACATTGCCGGCTGTGCCAAAAGCGTCCGGCGCCGAGGATGAGGCGGCAATCGTCACAGCAGCACCTAGAAAGCCTCCGACAGTCGAGGAAGGCGAGGTGCCTGCGCAGTCCCAGCAACCCACTACCTACGCGGCCGCGATCATTCCTTCGACGCCGGACGACCTTCCCGCCCCTTCGATCACCGGGCCAGCTACGGCACCTCTTGCGTCGCGACTTGTACCGCTTCCTGTGCCACGTCCGCCCGAGTTTCGGCCGAGCAGGGCACGATCCTCGGCGCCGCGTGTCGCAGTGCGCCGCGATTTCGCCGTTGCATCAGCTCCAAAGGAGGACACAAGGTCCTTCATCGACAAACTATTCGGCATCGAGAGCCCTGAGCCACCGCGGCTCGCCTATGCCGCCCTGGAGACGAAACCCATCGACAACGTCTTTCGCAGAGCGCTGAATGTGGTACCGGATGGTGGCACAGGCGGAGTCGCGATTTACGATATCCGCGCCAAGGTTGTTACGCTTCCGAATGGAGAGAAGCTCGAGGCGCATTCGGGGTTAGGCGAGAGCATGGACGATCCGGGTCACGTGCATGTCCGAATGAAGGGGCCAACTCCGGTGGGGACCTACGACATCAGCGAGCGGGAGAAGCCGTTCCATGGAGTTCGTGCCCTTCGCCTCAATCCCCTTGGTGGACCTGAGGCCGTGCATGGTCGGGTTGGCCTCTTGGCTCATACCTACATGCTCGGTGCGAGCGGTGCCTCGAATGGCTGCGTTTCGTTCAAGGATTACGACAAGTTCCTGCAGGCGTACCTACGAGGCGAAGTCCAGCGCCTCGTTGTGATCGCAGGCGGTTAGATCTGCCCCTCCTGGGGTGTGACGGCGGGCGTTTCCGTGCACCAGTCCCTCGTCTGCGCAAGCCTGGCTGCCTGACCCCACGCAAATGCTGTCGCATCCGCTTTCGACCCTTCACAGACCCTCGGAATGTCCGCATCGCGGCAGCTTGGTGGAGGATGACCTACGTCCGGGATGGGTGGATATCCGCTGGTCAGCTTTCGGACGGCTAAGAGACGAAGCGGACGTCGCCACTGCGCCCGCTCACGATCTTCGCAAAAGTACGGCGCCGGTCGCCCGTGAGAGCACCGGCGCTATTCTTCATAGTTGGATACCGGCTGCTTCGAGAGCACCGTCGATACGCGTGTCGACTTCCCTCTTCGTCGCCGCCCAACCAGGTACCGCCTCCAGCAGTCGCTGCTGCCAGGCCACGAGGTTGGGGAACTCGTTTAGCGGGATCTTTGTGCGCTCATTCTGTGAGAACGGGCCCGCGACGTCGAAGTCGGCCAGGGTTTAGCCGGTCGCCGACGATGTGGCTGTGCTTAGCGAGATGCGCGTCTAGCACGCCGGCTGCAGCGCGGATCTTGTTGGCCGCCAGTTTGACGATGGCCTCCTCTGCGGGCTGGCCCATGAAGCGCTTGGCGAGCACCTCGTCGAAGGTGAGGGTCGCGAACACGCGCCACTGCTCGCCCGACCAGAACATCCACTGGAGGATCTCGAACCGCTCCCGCGTCGTTCGACCCGTCAAGTCGCTTCCCGCCTTCTCGGCGAGATAAAGGTTGATGGCCGCGGACTCGTAGAGGATGAGGTCGCCGTCCACCATCACTGGCGACAATCCGTGTGGGTTCAACGCCAAGAACTCGGGCGTGTGGCTCTCCCCGTTAAAGAGATCGATATCCACGACCTCAATGTTCACGCCCATAGCCGCTGCCGCCGCCGTAACGCGGCGCCGGCTGCCGGAACCGGGGTCGCCGTAGATCTTGATGGTCATTGCGGGACCTTTCTCCTGTTGGGTGAAGGTCTGGATGATTGGACTGCCGTCGCGACGGCGCACTGAAGGGGAGGTAGCTCATCCGGAAAAGTCGATGTATCCATTCCATGCGGACATCATCTATCCGGATTACGAATGAGTGACCGTTGGCAGGAGATGGCCGTGTTCGTCCGCGTAGCGGAGACCGGCAGCTTGTCGCGCGCTGGACGCGAACTGATGCTCTCGCAACCTTCGGTGTCGCGCATCGTCGGCGCGCTGGAGGCGCGGCTGGGCACGACGCTGCTGCTGCGCACCACCCGCAGCATCTCCCTGACGGAAGCCGGCAGCCTGTATCTGGACCGCGCGCGATCCCTCCTCGCGGAGGTCGAGGAGGCCGAGCAGGCGGCCCGGGGAGTGGACTCGCTGCAGGGCGTGATCCGTCTCGCGATGCCGGTGCTCTACGGCTCCCGGGCCGTCGTCCCCGCGCTCGCGACGTTCCTGGCCCAGCATCCGGGCCTCCGGATCGAGATCACCATGAGCGACGCGCGCCAGAACCTCGTCACGGACGGGGTCGACATCGCCATCCGCCTGGGCGTCGGCCCATTGGCGGACTCCACCTTCGGTGCCCGCAGGCTTGCGGCGGTCGAACGTCTGGTGGTCGCGGCGCCGGCCTATCTCTCATCCCGCGGCACACCCGTTAACCCGGCCGAACTCGCCCAGCACGATTGCATCGTGCAGCACGGCCTGTTCGGTCGCGAGAGCTGGCGCTTCACGCGCGACGGGACCGTTACCTCAGTCGATGCCCCCGCGCGCCTCTGGATCAACTCGGCGCCGGGGATCCTAGCTGCTGCGGTGGCGGGCATGGGCATGGCGCTGGCGACCCGCGTCATGGCCGGGGATGAACTGCGCGCCGGCCAGCTTATCCAGGTGCTTGAGCCCTATCGGCTCGATCCTGCCGAGGTCTACGCGGTCTTCCCGGCGGGTCCGAAACCGTCTGCGAAGGTCCGGGCGATCATGGATCACCTTGGTGCGTCGCTTAATCGGGGCTGATCGAACCGCTCTCGGCTGAGATCAGAGGCGCGAGGGGCGTATCTCTGCCGGAGCGGTGATGGGATGTAAGTCCGCTTTTGGGAGCCTCGAAGCCACAATTGTACGGCTGGTTCGGGTCGGATGCAGAACGTCCGCTTCAGGGCGAAGGGTTAGGGTCCGCTCCCCACCAATAGCGGGTTCTCAGGCCTTGAGCCTATCGATCAGGCCCCTGAGCGCCCTGGATACATGCCAACGGCTTGGGTAATGGACTGGCCGTCGTGGAGACAGAGATTACGTCTTGTCTGGCTCGGTCGAGGGAGCGGCAATGGCTCCCACGCCATGGCCCAGGTCCAATCCCCTGTGGGGCGGCACGGCACTCGGCAGTACGGGAGCGGCCGAGGCTTCGTCCCGAACCGGTACGAGGTCGGCTTCCACCGCATGGACAAGGTCCGCAAACTTGTATGGCTTACGGAGCAAGCGCGCGCCCTGCGGTAACTCGTGCTGAAGCTCAGCTCCAGCTCCCGAGGTGACAATGATGGCAACATTTGGCCAACGGTGGCGAACAAGGTGAGCGAGGGCAACACCATCACCCACAATCCTGCGCCCCGTGATCAGCATGCACACGGTGGCTGGTCCTTGAAGCACCACCAATGCCTCGGTGGCGGTGCGGACCTCTAAGGCCTGATAACCGAGATCCGTTAGCATGTCGGCGGTGACCATACGGACGAGCGGATCAGTCTCTGCGATGAGGATAGCTAAAGGCCTGTTATCAGACAAAGTCGTGCTCCGCGAGATCAGGGCGGGAGCGCTCGCGACTCTCAGGCACTGGCGGCCGGGACCGAAGCCAGTGATGGTTTCTTATGCGCCAATTATCTACCGGACGCGAGCGCCTGAGTTGTAGCAGATCATCACCCAGAAAGTTTATTCTGGATGGGCAACTTTCACCCACTGCCGCCACCGCACCACTCTGATTGAGGCGATCAACCGCTTAACTCAACCAAAGATTATCGAGCATTAAATCAACCTAAGCTTGACATTAGGACGATAATCTTATAATGTGAAGTTCGCTGCGGGCTGTTTCGCAGCTAACCGGATGCCCCCGATGCCCCCGATGCCCCTGCTGTTGCGACGCCTGCCACCGCCCGAGCCCGACCGGCAGCAGGCTGGTGCATCCTCCCCCTCACACTCAACGCAAGGCGGCCTCCGGGCCGCCTTCGTCGTTTCTGGAGCCCATTCATGACCATGACCACCACAACCAGCACAGCCGCCATCATGCCGCCCGGCCTAATCCTGTTCGGCCGCGACGAACGACAGCGCCCTCACGCTTCGCGCTTTGCCGCCGGGGACAAGGCCAATGCCGAGCGCGCCGCTGGACTGATGGGCATGCATGTACTTGAAATCAGCGACGACACCTATCGCCGCCTTGCCGCCGGCCTACCGCAGGGCCGCCTGTTTGAGAGCGGCAAGGCTTTTGTGCCGTTCGTCAAAGCCGAGGTGTTCGAGCGTCTGGTTGCCGCAGCGGGCCTGCCCGATGTTGCCGTGCCCGTTAGGGCTTCAGGCAAGGCCGCCAGCGCCCCTCCGGCATCAGGGGGCGGGGCGAGTAGCGCTTCGGGCGCCGGAGGCCCTGGCGGCCGCTTCAAGGCACCGACCGATTGGCACGAGATCGAACGCGGCTCCCTCGTACTCGCGTGCGAAGGCCCGCAGGAGGGCTGGTTCGAGGCGATCATCATGTACACAAAAGCCGACGACGCATTTGAGCTTCAGTGGCGCGACTGGCCGGACAATCCGTTGATCACCCGGCACCGCAGCGAGCTTGGCTTGCTCCCGCCCGGCGCGGTTCACGGCACGAAGCAAGGTTCATGAGTCGGCTCGCCCATAACAGCGTTGAGGCGGATCCCGCCTCGACCACCCGCACCCCTCGGGTGCGTGCCCTCAACGATGCCTTCCGCCGGAGCTTTGCCGGCGGCCATGTGATGCTGTCACGCGGGATCGCCACCCTGCCCGTAGAGCGCCGCCGCGAGGCCGAGGCAGCGGTGCAATCGTTCGCGGCCTTCAGCGTCGCCGACGACCCGTATGGCGAGCACGATTTCGGAGCCTTCGATCTCGCCGGGCACCGATGTTTTCGGAAGATCGACACTTATGACCGCGCCATGGTCGGGCACTCGCCTGACCCGGCCGACGCGGCGGTGACGGTGCGCGTGCTTACCATCATGCTGGCTCAGGAATACTGAGCCTCCGACACCGATAGCCGTGCCTGCCAGCTTCCCAGCCGGCGCACCCGCCCAAACGGCGTTGCGCGTGACCCCAGCCACGACGCCGCGCTTATCACCACCCCATCATCAGGATCTCGAACATGAACTCGTACCTCAGTGCGATGCGGAGCTATCGCGACTTTTCCGGCCGGACCTCGCGCGGCGACTACTGGCGCTTCATTCTTATGTACTTCGGCATCGCGCTGATCGCGCTGGCGCTCGATGCCGCCTTTGCCACCGGTAACAAGGATGGTGGCCTGTTCATCGGCCTCACTCACCTTGTTCACCTCCTGCCGCAGGTGGCGGCGGGCATTCGCCGAATGCACGACACCGACCACTCGGGGTGGTGGTTGTTGCTCAGTCCCGTCGCGCTGGTCTTTGCCTGCTTCGCCGGGACGACCGGGCTTAACCGGTTCGGGCCGCCCCCGGTAGCCGGTGTCGTACCCGCCTCAATTGGCACCGTACCTTCGACACCCACCTCGGCTGCACCTGTCGCCCCGCCGCGTGACGTCATCGCCGAGATCGAGCGGCTGGCGCAGCTTCGCGCCGGCGGCAGCCTGTCGGAGGCCGAGTTCGAGGTGCTGAAGGCGCAAGCCCTGTCGCAGGCGCGCGGCGCGTGAACGACGACACGGCCTGGGTGCTGGTCGCGCTCACCGTTTGCGTGGCGATCTACGGCCTACCCTCGATCATCGCCTTCCATCGCCACCATCCCAAACGCTGGGTCATTCTGGCGGTCAACGGGCTGTTCGGCGGGACGCTCATTGGCTGGGTCGTAGTATTAGTGTGGGCACTTCACGCGATACATTGGCCGGATCAGCCCAGCGCCTCGCAGTGCGGTGAATCGGGGCTGAACCTGTTCGTCAACGACACCCGGCAGGTCGCCCTCGTAGCGGCCCCTCAGGGGGATGGGGGCGGACACGCGCGGCCCGCCTTGTCACCCGCCGATGCGGTGCGAGAGCTCGGACGTCTCGCCCATCTCCGCACCAATGGCCACATCGACGAGATCGAACACCGGATGATCAAAGCCTCGATCCTTCGAAAGATGTAGGGCGGATGGCTCCTGACGACCCTACCTCAACGTAGCGAGGGCCTTGGCCTTAACCCGAAAGCTGGCAAGCGCAGCGCTGTTCGATGAGGCCAGCGATGTCCATTGCGCGTGACTATCGTGTGGTTTCACCGTGCCAGATAGCTTGGATGGAACAGCTCTACTTCCAGGCTGGCTCCAGCGCTTGCGTCGCAGGAGCGTCCTACTCGCTGGGGTGGCCACGGCCTAAGCCTCCATCCCGTTTTGATCCTGCGCAAAGACCCAGGGCACCATCGCGTTCACGAAGGTCAGCGGTCGGATCGGCCTGCGCCCGACCTGGGAGCACCATCATGGACGATACCCTGCTTCGACAGCACATCCTCGACGAACTCGACTTCGACCCGAGCGTCGGCTCGGCGCATATCGGCGTCGCCGTCGACGGGGGCGTTGTCAGTCTTTCCGGATGCGTCGGGACCTATGCCGAGAGGATCGCAGCCGAGAAGGTCGTTCAAAGGGTCCGCGGCGTGCGCGCCATCACCGAGTCGCTCGAAGTCCGCGGGCCGGACACGGAGAGGACCGGCGACGTCGAGATCGCCGGACGCGTCCTGAACGTCCTCGCCTGGGACTCGCGCATCCAGGATCACGGCATCCAGGTCAAGGTCGAAAAGGGCGCCGTCACGCTCAACGGGACGGTTCCGTACTATTTCCAGAGCGTCGCCGCCGCTTCCGACGTCCGGAGGCTGTCCGGCGTGACCGACGTGCTCAACTTGCTCGCCGTGCGTCCCCCGGCCGAGGCGGTTCATGTAAAGGCCAAGATCCTCGCGGCCCTGAAGCGGAACGCCAAGCTGGATGGCGACGCGATCCAGGTCACCGTCGTCGATGATGAGGTCACGCTGGAAGGCTTCGTGAACGCCTGGCACGAGCGTGAGGTCGCTGAACGGGCGGCTTGGTCCGCACCGGGCGTGCGAGCGGTCGTCGACCGCCTAGTGCTGGCATGATCGGGCCGGGAGCCTTCGCGCCGTTCATCGTGATCGAACATGTCAAACCGGGGCGGGCTCGGCTTCGACGGGGTGGCTAGTCCGGGTGGCCATGCAAGGAGATCCCGAGGAGACATCCTGCCTCCTCGGCGATTTCACGCTCCTCGTCGGCCGGGATGACGAGGACCGGGACAGCTGCACCAACGCGCCCGATACTCGACCACCCTTGGGCGTTGTGTTCGGGCTCGATGTCCAGGCCGAGGAACGCGAGCTTCCCGCAGACATCGCTTCGGATTGTCGCCGCGTTCTCGCCGATGCCGCCGGTGAAGACGAAGGCATCGAGGCCGCCCAGGGCGGCGACGAGGGAGCCGGCCTCCCGAACGACGCGGTAGGCGAAGAGATCGAGGGCCTCACGGGCCTCCAAAGCCTCGCTTTTTTGAAGAACCCGGACGTCGTCGCTGATGCCGGACACGCCGAGCAGGCCGGAGCGCCGGCCGAGCAGGTCGGCTACCTCGGACGCTGCCATACCGCGCGACTGGATCATGTGGAGTACGAGGCCCGGATCGACAGTGCCAGAACGGGTGCCCATCATCAGGCCCCCGAGAGTAGTCAGCCCCATCGTGGTCGCGATGCTGCGTCCCCCGTCCAGGGCGCAGAGGCTGGCGCCGTGGCCGAGATGTGCGACGATGATACGCCCCTTCGCCCTCTCGCCGATGAGCCGGGGCAGCACCCCGGCGATGTGGGCGTATGAGAGGCCATGGAAGCCGAAGCGCAGAAGGCCGTCCTCGGTCAGCGCGCGCGGGATTGCCTCGATCTGGGCTAACCGGTCCTGGGTCCGGTGGAAGGCCGTATCGAAGCAAGCGACCTGCGGCAGGCTGGGCCACGCCTCTTCGACGGCAGCGATGCAGGCGAGCCCCTGCGGTTGATGGCCGGGGGCCAAGGGCACCAGAGTTTCCAACTCGGCGACCAGGGGTTCGTCGATGCGGGCCGGGCCAGCATGGCGGGCGCCGCCATGGACGATGCGGTGCCCGACCACTCGAAGGCGGAGATCCGGCAGTCGCTGAAGGCAAGTGAGGAGCCATTTCACCACGAGGGCGAGATCGCCCGCCGGCGGCACATCCCCTCCGAGCTCGAGGTCCCCCGTCACCGTCAAGCGCGGGGAACCGCCGATCCCGGCGACGTGCACGCGCCAAGCTGCAGCGTCCTGGCCTTCCCTGAACAGGGCGCAGCGCAGACTGGACGAGCCGGCATTGAGGACTAGGATCACGCGCATCCCCAGGCATGACCCTCAGTGGCACGGCCTAGCCGAGCGTGACGTGATCCAGATCAAAGAACCGCCACCCGGGGAATGCGACGACCGGCTTCATGGGGCGCAGGATCGTCCCGCAATGCCCGGGAACCCGAAATGCCTGTCGCGAGCGATCCGAAGCCTGCCGTCGTCCAGGATCACGGAGGGAAGCCGTCCCGCCTCGACTTCGTGCCCGGGCCGCTGGGACCGACAGGCCTCGCTGCCATCGATGCCTACTGGCGGGCAGCAAACTACCTCTCGGTCGGCCAGATCTACCTGCTCGACAACCCGCTGCTGCGTGAGCCCCTGTCCCTCGGACACGTGAAGCCGCGACTGCTCGGCCATTGGGGCACTACGCCCGGCCTCAATTTCATCTACGCGCACCTCAACCGGACCATCGTCCTGCGCGACCTCGACATGATGGCCGTCTGGGGGCCGGGCCACGGTGCCCCCGGGCTAGTGGCCAACGCCTACTTGGAAGGAACCTACGGCGAGGTCTACCCTGATGTCGGCTCCGACACGGAGGGGATGCGCCGCCTATTCCGCCAGTTCTCGTTCCCCGGTGGCATCCCGAGCCATGCCTCACCCGAACTGCCCGGCTCTATCCACGAGGGGGGTGAGCTCGGCTACTCGCTGATCCACGCCTTCGGTGCCGCCCTCGACAATCCGGGCCTGATCGTCGCTTGCGTAATTGGGGACGGCGAGGCCGAGACTGGACCGCTCGCGGCCTCCTGGCACGCCTCGAAGTTCCTCGACCCTGTCGGTGACGGTACCGTCCTGCCGATCCTCCACCTCAACGGATACAAGATCGCCAACCCGACCGTGCTGGCGCGGATGCCGGGGGCGGAACTGCGCAGCCTCCTCATCGGCTACGGCTACGAGCCGCTGTTCGTTGAGGGCGAAGAGCCCGGCCTGATGCACCAGGCCATGGCGACCGCCCTGGACTACGCGCTCGACCGGATCGCGGAGATCCGCGAGGCAGCGCCACGTCGCGATGTAGGTCGTCCGAACTGGCCGATGATCGTGCTACGCAGCCCAAAGGGATGGACCGGCCCGAAGGTCGTCGACGGTAAGCCTGTCGAAGGGACATGGCGGTCGCACCAGGTCCCGGTGGCGACCCTGCGCGAGAACCCGGACCACCTCGCGATCCTGGAGCGCTGGATGCGCTCCTACCGGCCCGAGGAGCTTTTCGACGACGCGGGCCGCTTCGTGCCGGCGCTGACTGCCCTGCATCCCCACGGCGAGCGGCGCCTGAGCTCCAACTCCCACGCCAACGGTGGACGCGATCCACGGGCGCTGCGGCTGCCCGATCTCGCCGAGCACGCTATCGCGATGCCGTCCCACGGGACGGTGGTCGTTGAGGGGACGCGCGTGCTCGGTCGCTACCTTCGCGACGTGCTCGCCCTCAACGCCGAGGCCCGGAACTTCCGAGTCATGGGTCCGGACGAGACCCTGTCCAACCGCCTTGATGCTGTGTTCGACGTCACCGACCGCGTCTGGCGCGACGCAATCGTGCCGACCGACGAGCACATGGCCCGGCAGGGCCGGGTGATGGAGGTGCTGTCCGAGCACCTCTGCGAGGGTTGGCTCGAAGGCTACCTACTCACTGGTCGGCACGGCGTCTTCGCCTGTTACGAGGCCTTCATCCACATCGTCGATTCGATGGTGAACCAGCACGCGAAGTGGCTCAAGGCCTCCCGGGCGCTAGCGTGGCGCAAGCCGGTACCCTCGCTTAACATCCTGCTGACCTCGCATGTCTGGCGCCAGGACCAGAACGGGTTCAGCCACCAGGACCCAGGCTTCATCGACTTCATGGCTAATAAGAAGGGCGACACGGCGCGGGTTTACCTGCCGCCGGACGCCAACTGCCTGCTCTGGGTGATGGACCATTGCCTGCGCACGCACGACCGCATCAACGTCGTCGTCGCCGGCAAGCAGCCCGCCCTGCAGTGGCTCGGCGCCGACGAGGCGGCGCGGCACTGCTCGGCCGGCATCGGCGTGTGGGAATGGGCCTCGAACGACGGCGGAGCCGAGCCGGACGTGGTCATGGCCTGCGCTGGGGACGTGCCGACCATGGAGACCCTGGCGGCCGTCGAGTGGCTCCGCACCCGCATTCCGGAAATCCGAATCCGGGTGGTGAACGTCGTCGACCTGATGACGCTGCCCTCGCCCGACATGCACCCGCACGGGCTCGACCACGCCACCTTCGACAGCCTGTTCACGCGCGACCGGCCGGTGGTGTTCGCCTACCACGGCTATCCGTGGCTGATCCATCGCCTGACCTACCAGCGCACCAACCATGCCCACATCCATGTCCACGGCTTCGTCGAGGAGGGGACGACCACCACCCCCTTCGACATGGCGGTGCTCAACGGCCTCGACCGCTACCATCTCGCGCTGGCGGCTCTGCGGTGGTCATCCGGGCTCGGGTCAGCCGTGCAGCATGCTGAGGAAGAGCTCCGCGACCTGCTGGCTTTGCACCGCGAGCACGTCTGCCGCACTGGGGAAGACCTCCCACATGTCCGTGACTGGGCCTGGGCGGATGCGTCCGCCCTTAGTGGTACGCGGACTGCCAAGGCTGGGTTCGACCTGCAAATGGTGAGGGACGTCGTTGAATACGAAACCGGGCCTGACGGCCGGACGCTCTAGGCGTCGCAGCCCCGTTTGCTGGCTCGGTGACCATTGCGTCCCGCCGGCCGCATCCCTTCGCCCCTCGCGGGCACCGCTTACCCCCTGGATCGGATCCGACCTATGTCCAAGCGTCTCGCCTACTGGCTGCTTATCCTCACCAGCCTCCTGCAGACCGCCGAAGCTGCCACGGACGGACAAATCCAGCGTGGCAAGATCTTCGTTGGCGCGAACTGCGCGACTTGCCACGCCGTCGGACGGATCGGGGCAAGCCCGCTGGCCATCGCGCCTGCATTTCGGGACCTCCATATGAATTATCCGGTCGAGGACCTTGGTGAGGCCTTGGCGGAAGGCATCACCACCGGGCATCCGACCATGCCGGAGTTCCAGCTCGGACCCGACCAGATCACCGACGTGGTGGCCTACTTGAAGTCTTTGGAGCGCTGACCGTAGCGGAAGTTCGAGACCGCCCCGTTAAAGACTATGCTGGGCCGATGCCGACAGCCTTGGCGATAGCCTCGATCTGCGTCGACTGCGTGGCCAGCATGCCTTCGAGACGCTCCATCCGGATGTGGTCGAGCTTGTCGTGCAGGGCCATGATCTCGACCTCGGCCTTCAGGTTGATCTCATAGTCGAGGCCGGCCGCCATCCGATCCCGCGCCGCCTGGCGGTTCTGAGACATAAGGATCACTGGCGCCTGCAGGGCGGCGACCATCGACAGGATGAGGTTCAGGAAAAAGTAGGGGTAGGGGTCGAAAGCACCGGAGCGCGCCAAGACGACGGTGTTCACGAGGACCCATGCGACGAGCATTCCCGTGAAGACCAGGATGAAGCCCCACGAGCCACCCAACTGGGCGACGCGATCCGCGAGGCGCTCGCCGAACGCCTGGTTCTCCACCAGGACGCGGTTCACGTCCTGGGACACGTGTCGCCGCTTGGCGATGTGGAGGATCACCCGCCGCTCGCGTTCCGAAAGGCCCTCAAGTCCCGCCTCCATCAACTGGTGGGCGAGCTGGGTGACCGCGGCGTCAACGAGCGGCCTTCCGGCGTCGTCCGCCTTGGCACGGTCGACGATGGGGGTAGCGCGGCCCGACAAGACGTGCTCGCCCATCAGTGGCTCAGAAAGCTGTAGAGTGGGAAGTACCGCAGGATATCACGGCTGACACCGCCAAGGACGTCCTCGCGTAAGCGCCCATGACTGCAGTCACGTCCGCGGATCAGCGGCAGCAATCGGACCCCGTTCCGCTAGTGACGAAGCCCCCGTCCGGAAGGACCGGCTGGCCGGTCGTCTCGCCGCGGAGTTGCCGTTCGGCCTGGAGCCAGAACTCTTCCTCGTAGCCTTCCGGCCGACCCCGAGTCTCCCAGAGTTCGAGGGCGCGGCCGCGGATCTCGGCTTCTGTCGGCATCGTCTCGGGTCGCATGGATCGTGTCCTTGATGTCCAAAGGCGGAGGGGATGCGTCGCGGCGGCTACGACTCAGGCAGAACCTTGTCCTGCAACGCGTTCCTTGGAGCGGGAGCACGCTTCCGCGCGGCTCCCCGGATCAGAGTGGCGATGGCATAACCCATTGCACCGACGGCAATAGCGGTGGCCAACGCTGTCGTCCCGCGTCGACGATCCCCATCCGAAATCCCACCCCGGGTTGCCTGGTCCGCTTGCCGGATGGCGGCGTGCCCGCGTTCCAGGGTGTCCTGCGCCAAATGCGTGGCTTGGTCGGCGACGGCGCGGACGGCGTCCTGGGTCTGCGAAAATACCTCCTCGGTCGATTCTCCGATGCGATGGCTTTCGGTATCGGTTTCCGGACTTGCCATGGAATGGCTATGCTCGTGATCGTGCTTGGTCATGATTGGGTTTCCTGTCCTGGTGATCGACCCTTTGGTCGACCGGGTTCGTCCGCAATCAGTGCGCGAGAAAGAGGGGGGTCGGGCACGCCGTCATCAACGACTGGGTAAGCCCGCCAAAGATCCACTGCCGGATGGGACCGTGGCGGTAGGCACCCATGACCAGCATGTCCGCGCGGTAGCGACTGGCCGCATCGCGCAAGGTCTCGGCAATGTCGCCGTCCGGACGCAGCGGTACGTCGTCCACAGTCACGGCGATGCCGTGGCGGGCCAGATGTGGAGCGAGCTCGGCCCCCGCGACCGAGCTCGACAGATCCTTCTCGCCGACCACCGAGATGATCTCGACGGCCTCGGCCGCCCTCAAGAACGGCAGTGCGTCGTTCACGGCCCGGGCTGCATGCCCGCCGCCGTCCCAGGCGATGACGATGCGCCGGCCGGCGAAGGCGTTGTGGCCGGCTGGGACGACGATGACAGGGCGACCGCTTCCGAACAGCGCCGCTTCGATCAGCTCGCGGTCAAGGTCTATGGTGCGCTCCTCGGCATCCAGGATGGTGAGGTCGTGCAGCCGAGCCTTGGCCGCGAACGTGGCGAGAATGTCCGGATGCGTCAGTTGCGGGCTTTCGACGGTGCATCCGACGCCGGCGCTGGCGGCGTCGCCTCGAACCTTTTCGGCCACCGCCTGGCTGAGGCCGGCGGTCCGCCCGTTCTCCTCGGTCACGAGCGCTCGTCCGAAACCGCCAGCAAGGGCGCTGTTCATGACGAGCCGCCGCGAGGCCGCCTGGACGGTGAGGTGCGCCCCAGCGGCGACTGACAGCGACAGGCCGTAGCCGATGGCATTGCTCGTCTCGCCCTGCTGGCCCTCCTCGGTCAGGCCCACGAGCACGTTCTTGATGTCCTTGAGTGCCGGCATGGATACGTCCCTCGTTTCGGTTGGACGAACCCTAGTCCCGGCCCCGCGGTAATCCTTGATCCAGCGCAAAGCCGGTCGCGAAGGCCGAGAGCATGATGCCGTTCGAACCTGCCCCACTCGTATCGGGGTCCACCGCGAAGGGCTAAGCACGCATGGCTCGATTGATGATGACGCTCGCGGTGCTCGGCGTGCTCGCGGCCGCGGCCACTGCCCACGCTGCTTCTGATGACGGCCGCCAAGCCCGTTCCCACGGACCGAACATGCCGCGCTCCCGGGACATCGTGCCGAGCGAGATCAGGCCTCAGGAGCCCGCCGCGACAGGCCGCATGCCAGGTCGCGCATCGTCCGGTAACCGGTCAAGCTGGCAGGACATGAAGCGCCCGCCAGTCCGTCCCCCGTCGTTGTGAGAGTAGCATTTCATGACATTCTCGACAGAGCTTCTGTACGGCGGCAAGGCCCCTACGCGGCGCATCGGCGAGCCTGCCTACTTCCTCGACTCCTCTGAACTGCGACCGGCGCTGCAGGAGGCGCGGGCCTGGTTCGACGCAGCAAGGACGACCGCCCTGGCGACGGGGGGCGCCGTCCCCTCGGCGGTCGCCCTCATGGAACGTGGCCGTGAAGTCTACCGTTACCCGGCAGTCCGGACCGTCAGTGGGCCGACATCCGGTCGAGGCGTATCTGGTCAATGAGGCGCACGCCGCCTGGCACGATGAGTATGCAACCGTCCCGGTCCAGGCGCGACAGGGTTCGGCTCACCGTCTCGATAGTCAGGCCGAGATGGTCGGCGATGTCGAGGCGTCCCATTGGAAGTTCGAGGGTGACCGAGGACAGCCCGATCCGGGCGTAGCGCGCCTGCAGCCCCACCAGGAAGGTCGCGATCTTCTCCTCTGCCGTACGTCGGCCAAGAAGCATCATCATGTCCTTGGCCCGGGACAATTCCTGTCCGGTGATCTCGTGCAGGTGCATCATCAGGCCCGGCTGCCGGCATACCAGGTTCCGAAAAGCCAGCCGCTCGAACCTGCATGCGATTACCGGCGCAAGCGCGTCCGCCGACACCATGTAACGGTCGAGCATCGACAACCCGAGGAAGTCGCTCGGGAAGGCGAAGCCTGTGACCTGCCGGCGTCCATCCGGTAGGATGCGATACAGACTGAGCGCACCAGAAATGACGTTGAACACGGAGCCGGCAGGCTCGTCCTGCACGTAAAGGGTCTGCTTCTGGTCGAGTGACACGCGCCGGCTCAACGGCTCCAGCGTGCCGCGTTCAGCCAGTGGCAGGTCCGTGGACAGGCTGACGAGGCGGACCTTGCCGAGCCCATCGCCTCGATGCGCCGGCACGGCGGTGAGGCTCGGATAGGTCGTCGGGCGGACCTGCAACGAATGGAGCGACATGGGGCTCGTCCTTCCTGTTGGAGCGGTCTCGTCAAAACGGCGGATGCGGTGCCGTGGCCAGTCAGGCCGCGACGGAGGATCTCGCGAGGGCCACGTCGAGGTGGACCGGGTTGTGCAAGGTGTTCGCCACCGGCGACCACACCAGCGTGTGCTTGATGAGCGCCGCCAGGGCCTTGCGCGAGGCGTCCGCATCCATCGCCACTGAGACCCGGATGTCTCTCGAACCAGAGGTCTTCGGATGGAGGTCGCCGCTGCCCCAGACGGGAGTCATGTTGATGTCGGCCTCGACGCTGAGCTCTAGCGACCGGATTTGGATGCCCTGTGCCAGGGCGTTGGCGTGGATGCCGATGGAGAGGCAAGACCCAAGGGCGGCGAGCAACGCCTCCGAGGCGTTCGGCGCGGTGCTGTCGTGCAACCGGCCCACGGGCTCGTCCTCCATCACCGGCTTCGGCGGCAGGTCCCGGATGTAGTTCAACTGGCTGATCCGCCCCTGTGCTACAGTCCGGCACCGCAGGGTGCGAACGGCCGTCGGGTTGGCCTTGCCCTCTGCGATGACTGCTTCCAGTCGACGCCTGCCGATGGGCGCCGGAGCCCCTCCGTCGGAACCCGCTGGTAGCCGTGCCATGCCACTTTCCTTTCGTACGTATAACCGGCGCGCAGCATCTCAATTCATGAAGATATTTCGGCCCTGCTTATTCTGCCCGCCTGAGTATAGGTTGCAGAAAAACAAAAGTCGGCACCCAAAGTCGACGATGGGAGATGCAGAATTGGGTGGCAGGTGACGGATGCTTGACTGGGACGACCTAAGGTTTTTCCTCGCCCTAGCGCGGCATGGCACGCTCTCGGCTGCCGCCAAGGTGCTGCATGTCTCGCAATCGACGGTTGGGCGGCGCCTGAACTCGCTGGAGGCGACGCTCGCGGTGCGGCTCCTGAACCGCACACCCGAGGGCTACGTTCCGACCTTGGCCGGCCAGGAGGTGCGCCGGAAGGCCGAACGGCTGGAGGCGGAGGCACTGTCGCTGGAACGCGACGTCACCGGCCGCGACGCCCGAATGCGCGGCCTTGTCCGCGTCACCTGCGCCGAGACGCTCGCCGCACATGTCCTGGCGCCAAGCTTCGCCAAGCTTCACGCAACCCATCCCGACATCATGATCGAGCTCATCCCGAACCCGCGGGAACTGAGCCTTGCGATGCGCGAGGCCGACATCTCCCTGCGCATGCGGCAGCCCGAGCAGCACGACCTCGTCGTGCGGCGCATCGGCGGCATCGCCTTCGGCATCTACGCGACGCCGGACTACCTCCGGGACCTGGGCCCGTTGGATTTCGACGACGGATGCGCTGGGCATCGCCTCATCACTCAGCTCGACGACACCCAGGAGATGACCCAGTCCAACTGGCTCACCGACCTGGCCTCGCGCGCGACGGTCGTCCTTCAGACGAGCAGCCACGAGGCCGCCGTGCTGGCCGCCGCGAACGGAGGGGGATTGGCGTGCCTCGCGCGCTTTCGCGCCGATGGGGAAGCAAGGCTTACGCGTCTGTGGGTACCGGCCGATCCTCCGTGCGCGGACATCCTGCTCCTGGTCCATAAGGACAACCGCGATACCCCGCGCATCCGGGTGGTGCTGACGCACATCACGGAAAGCATCCACGAACTTGCAGGGGTGCTTCAACCCATTGAGACGAGCACCTCGGACGTCCGCGTCCCGGTTTAATCGTCTCGATCCCGTCATGCGCCTTTCGTGGGCGGCGCCCGCCCGCAAGCATCAATGCATGGGTTGAGAAGCGGTCAGTTGCTCATCAGGCAGCAGACTGGCGTATTCCGCAGGATGTCCCAGGTGACGTCGCCGAAGACCCACTCCTGGAGCCGGGAGTGGCCGTAGGCGTCCATCACCAGTAGGTCCGCACCCTCGCGGTCAACGAACCCAAGGATCGCCGCGGCGGCAATGAGGTCGTCCCCGCGCAGCAGGTGGGTGGTGACGGCTGCCCCGTGGCGCGCGAGGTATTCGGCGACATCCTGCGATCCGCCGTCATCCAGCTTGGGGCTCACGGAGACGACGTGGACGGTGTCAGCCCGTTCCAGGAACGGTAGGCTGTGTAAGACGGCCCGCCGGGCCTCAAGGCCATCCTTCCAGGCGATGACGACCCGACCGATCCGGAGCTCCTCAATGCCGGGCGGGGCGACGAGGACAGGGCGGCCGGCCTCTACGACGAAGGGACCGGGTAGGACGACGAGGGGGCCAGGATCCGGATCTTCGGCGCCCCACCTCCCGACCACGACCACGTCGGCGGCCCTTGCCTGTTGCATCAGGTAGCGTGTCGGGTGCGCCAGGTCGGACCGCCAGGAAGCCCGTCCAAAGCCCTCGGTGCTACGCTCGAAGAGCAGGCTGGCTTGTTCCAGGTCCCGGTTAGCCCGCGCCATCGCGACGTCCGACACCTGGACGGCCGAGAGGATGTCGCGGCTCCCGGATGGCGGGTACACCTGCCGTGAGGCCACGCCGATAAGCCGGGACTCGAACCGCTTGGCCAGGCTGGTCGCGAGTTGGACCCGATCCGCCGCGGCCGCGCCGAGATCGACGGAGACCATGATGCTGGCCAAGTTCATGAGGGTGCTCCGTACCTTGAGGCTTCGGGATGGGGTCCCCGGTCAAGCACGGACATCCCACCGTCGGCCTTGATCCAGGACAAAGTATCGATGGGATGGACGCGTCAAACCCAGGGGCTAGCCAAGCGAACAGTCTTTGGACGCTTGGCATCCCGGAACCCATGAATGGATTTGACCATGAGAACGCTGACGGCACTGACGGTGATGTTCCTCAGCCTGTCGATGATGAATGCCGCCCAGGCGCAGTCGCCGGTGCCACCTTCCGGGGATGCGGCCGCGACGATGCGGGAGGCGGGACGCGAGGCAAGCCAGGCAGCGGATGCGGCGCTTGAGGCTACCCGTCTTGCGCTGCAGGCGTCGAAGGTGGCGGTGAAGGAGGGCCCGAAACGGTCCGCTGACATGATCGGGAAGCTCGCCACCGACGCCGCGGAGGCCGCTACACGCGCGGAGACCAAGATCGCTGCTGCCAACCGGGCGGCAGGGGTCGCAGCCAACGTCTCAATGCTGAGGGCGACGGATTCGGCGCGGAAGTCCGTTGAGGCGACGCAGGCGGCGATGCGGAAGTCCAAGGAGGCCGCCGAGGCCTCGGTCAGCTCGAACGTGGCATCCGTCCGGCGGGCCGCGTCGGGTGCGCGGGCCGCCATTGTCAGGGCCGCGACGGCCGCATCGAACGCCGCAAAGGCCGCGCGCGAGGCGGCCCGGACCACATGGGAGCGCGACATGGCGCAGACCCAGCTTCGCGGCTGACATCGGTCGGACGCCGCTTCCGACCCTATCCTTGAAGGAGAACACCGATGACGACGAGCATGATGGCCCGGTCCTGCGAGGAAGCCGCGCACCAGCACGACCGGGCCGCGGCCCATTACAGGCATTCCGCCAGGCATCTTGCGAGGGGCGAGCACGCCGCCGCCGTCAAGGAGCGGGACCTCGCCATCGACCATTCCGACAGAGCCCGGATCGAGGAACTCGCTGTACGGCCAGATGGCATGGCGTCGGAGATCCGGACCCAAACAGAGGCGGCCTGGCACTTCGTGGGCTGATGCCGCCGAATGCCGGTTTCCCTTCCACCTGCCATGCGGACCCGTCCATGACCAACCCGATGTCTCCCGAGCAGCCCAATCCGACGTTTCCCGACCCGTCGCCGGCGCACCCGCCGCAGCCCGAACAGAACCCTCTGCTCGAGCCGCGCGGCGTACCCGACTATGGCCCGGACGAGATGCCTCCCTCCAACGAACCTCTCGGCATCCCGTCCGGCGCCCCGCCGGAAATCGGATGACCCCCGGCTCGCTCGTCGACCCACCCTCCGGCTTTTCCCTGGCGAGGGGACCACCCGCCACAGACGGGTACGAGACGCCATCCGCCTATGCCATCGAGGCTGTCCTTGGCTTGTCAGGCCTGGGTGTGCTTCGCGAGCATGACCGCATCGTTGCCGAACTGGCGCGCAGGGTTGGCAGCGTCGACCCGTTCGCTGCCGCGGTCCGCGCCTCGCAAATGGCGATGGTGATCACCGATCCCCTCCAGGCCGATAACCCCATAGTCTTCGCTAACGACGCCTTCTGCGTCCTGACGGGCTTCCCCCGCGATGAGGTCTTGGGTCGGAACTGCCGCTTCCTGCAGGAGGCAAATACAGACCAAACCGAGATCATTCGCGTGCGCGAAGCCATCAAGGGTGGCGTCCCGGTCGAGGCTCGGCTCGTCAATCGCCGCAAGGACGGAAGCTTGTTCTGGAACAGGCTCTTCGTGTCCCCGGTGTTCCAGGGCGAGACCCTGGCGTTCTGGGTCGGCTCCCAGTCCGACGCCACGTCGGAGAAGGCCCGCCTCGACCGTCTGTTGACCGACAGGGAGGCGCTGGAGCGTGAGGTCGAGCGTCGGACCCGCGACCTGACCGAGAGCGAGGAACGCCTGCGGTTCGTGCTCCAGGCCGGACGGTTGGGTTCGTGGACCCTGGAACTCGCCGACATGGACTTCGTCGCATCCGAGACCTTCAAGATCGCACTAGGGCGAGACCCGAACGCCCCAATGAGTCACGCAGAATACGTGGGCCTGATCCACGAGGATGACCGGATTCGGCACGACGACAGTGTCGCCGCCTGCATCGCTGGACATGGCGACTACGACATCGAGTACCGCGTCAACACCCCAGCCGGAACGGTTCGGTGGTTCAAGATCCGTGGCAAGCCATTCTATGGCGACGACGGCGTTCCCCTGCGGTTGGCCGGCATCGCCCTCGACGTGACGGAACGCAAGATCTCCGAGGCGCATCGTACGCTGCTCTCCAACGAGCTCAATCACCGCGTCAAGAACACCCTGGCCACCGTCCAGGCTATCGTGGTCCAGACCCTCAGGGCGAACCTGAGCCATGACGAGACCCGGGAAATCATCCAAGGCCGCATCCATTCCCTTGCGGCGGCGAGCGACGTGCTCACCCGCGAGAGCTGGGACGGGGCGATCCTGACCCAGGTTGCAACGACCGCCTTGGCCCCGTTCCGAGCCGAGGGCGAACACCGCATCAAGATCAGGGGACCGGAGGTCATGCTGACGCCCCGGCTGACGCTGGCCTTCTCCATGGCCTTCCACGAGCTCGCGACAAACGCCGTGAAGTACGGAGCGCTGACGAATGAGACCGGCCGCATCCTCCTCGACTGGGATATCCTCAGCGGTTCACATCCCCCAACGCTGCGTCTGACATGGCAGGAATTCGATGGCCCTCCGGTCAGCGCGCCGACACGCCGTGGCTTCGGATCGCGCATGATCGAGCGTGCCTTGGCGGACGAACTCCGGGGTTGCGCGGAAATCGACTATCGGCCGGACGGCGTCGTCTTCACGGCAGAGGCCCGCCTGCCCGAGATACCCCAACGTGATTCAGGCCCGATCCAGGCCTGACTGTGATCCAGATCAAGACACACTCTGAGGCGATGGCCTCAATGGCTTCACCGCTCGTCGACGCCGGGAAGCCGGAGCGATGGACTATGGGAGGAAACGATGACCGACGTTCGCGTATCCGAGGATCTGTGGTCCACGGGCATGCTGCCCGAGGGCATCTTGGAGCGTTGGCTCGTTGAGGACGGGGCCAGGGTACGCGTCGGCGAGGCCGTGGCGGCCGTGCGCATCGGTGACGCCCTGCACGACATCGTCTCGTGCGCGGATGGCACCGTATCGATCATGGCGCCCGCAGGCGACTTGGTCGACCCAGGCTGCATCATCGCCGAGGTCAATGCGCGATGACGTCTCCCCCCGACGCCAGCGCTCCAGCGAGGAAGCCATGACCGGAACCGTGGTTCAGGGATGGGGTTTGGGTATCGTCGCCGTCCTGTCGCTTGCCGATGCCCAGCCCGCAGTGGCGGAGCCGGTCAGGAACCACCGCATCCGAGGCTGGAACATAGTCGCGGAGAACTGTGGTGGGTGCCACGTCGTCGGCGGCCTGCAGGAAGGGGGGATATATCGGTCCTGCGTTCTCGGCCCTGGCCGCGATGCCTTCCACCACCGGCATGTCCCTGAACATCCTGCTGCAAAGCCACCATCGAACCATGCCGAGCGTGAGGCTCGACCGGGACGAGGTGGATGCCGTCATCGACTACATTCTCAGCCTTAAGGCTGCAGAGCCTGCACAGCATTGATCCTGACGGTGTGGCACGCGTAACGCCGGTTCGCCGACGCAGCTTCACGCCCTGAACGATGAGCATGCCGACCGTATGCAGTATCGTTCGCACACCACGGCGTATAAATACGAGAGCTCGTTCAGGGACCAAGTGTGACACCCGGCCGGGAGTGGTCCCTGCAAGCCCTCTAACGCTCGAGCCGTCGCTCAGTAAGCTCGGCATTCTAAGTCTTGGTTAGGCGACAGCGAAGCATATATCATCGAGCACTCAACGAAACGCTGCCATGTCCGCTTAAGGAGACCACGGAACTAGAAGCTGCCAGTCTGCTCCCCACCCATTTAGGACATCGGCACCCTTAATACAGGCTGTCAGTTAGGCCTCTCTGATCACCCGATACACCTGCATACGGGAGCAGCCCAAAGCGGCGGCAATCGCCGCGGCCCCATCGCCTGCCGAAGCCATCACCTTGATCCGCTCGCGGTCGAGACGGCGCTTACCGCCGGCGTAAGCGCCACTGCCCTTCGCGCGCTCGATGCCTTCGCGCTGGCGCTCCTTGATGAACCGTCGCTCCATCTGCGCGACCATGCCGAGTACCGTCATAACGACGTGGCCCATTTCCCCTCGTGTCGAGACGTGGGGGTCGAGTACCGTGACGTGGGCGCCGCGCTGCTCGGCCTCGTGAATGAGGTTCAGGACGTCTCGGGTATCGCGGCCAAGCCGGTCGAGGCGCGTGACCACGAGTTCGTCGCCGGGCCGTAGGAACTCGAGCACGGTCGCCAATTCAGTTCGGCTGTCGCGGCTTCCGCCCGAGACTTTCTCAGAACGGATGACCCAGCAGCCTTCGGCCTTCAGCCGGGCAACCTGCCCTTCAAGATCCTGATCAAGGGTGCTGACGCGGGCGTAACCGATGCGGGCCATGGTTTGTAACCTCAAGCTTTAGGCCCGAGGCTAACTTGTCACAAATAGCCGGTGTCAACCCAGATGTTACGATGACTGATGTCCGCCATGTTACGTCACGTTGGGGTATACCCTGATGTCACCCGACACCACCGGCACCGCGCCTGAAGCAAAAGAAATCACCTATCTTACGGTATGGCCAGGGCCGCGCCCAATCGTCTCACAAACGGCGACACTTTGCGCTGCGAGGCTAACTAGGTCCACTCAACTGCCTCGCCCATTATTTCCACAGCATCCGGGTGGGTCTCGCTCTTGAAACCCTCGACCGTCCGCATAATTGTCGCTCCCCTTCGGGTGCATCATTACCCGACTGACAGAACGTTACTAATCGGACCTCGCCGCCCGTGATGCGAGGGCCGAAAAGGAGGACCACTTGAGAACGAACGTTGGTTACGCTCAGCTCATCCCAATGGTCCAAGGCGTTCTCAATACGCTCGATAGTGGGATCGCGGCAGAGGAAAATGCTGCGGCTGGGCTAGGCCGCTTGGCACGCGCAATGGGCGATGGGCAGAGTGAAGGGGAGGAATCTCTGCTCCAAGCGAGCCGTCATCACGCCATCGAGGCCATGCAGATGCGGGCCAAGAAGGCGGCACTTCTCACTCAATACGGGCTGTCATAGCCCATGGTTACTTGGCGCACTCCTCAGGGACCGCTACGGGCTCTGCTAGACCACGGGCATAGAGCTTGGCGACGGCAGCCCAGAAGCTGACTCCGTCCGCGCCTGGAAACATCTGCAAGCGGAGGTCGATAGCCTCCCGAGCGGCCTGCGCCATGGCAGTCAACTCCTCTTCGGCAGCTTCAAGCAACGACGGCATCGCGGCATCCTCAAGCTGTCACGCACCTAAGTTAACGCTTGCGGTGCACAAAACGATCCGGCGGCGACCCGCAGCTTTTCTGGCTGCCTTCGGCTGCCGGTCTACTCTTCCATCTTCCGCTTCGAGTTCTGGAACAGCCCCCGGTAGTCATACGTGAGACAGAACTCGGTTCGCTGGGTTAATGACGGTCCCTGCGAGACGCGAAGCGGTATCAGAGTAACGATGAGATGGCTCGGCGAGAGGGTACGCCAACGCCACCACCCTCAGCAGCAGTTTCGGGCTTCTCAGATGCTATCAACGACGGGGCTACGCCTGCCGCGCCCCGCTTTGGCACCCTAACCGCTTTGCTGACGTGTTCTATCCTGACGCCTGTATAATCGCCCCGTCTCCATGCAATCCTCACCCTGCAGATAAACTCGCGACCAACGATGCGAAGAAGGAAGGCTTCGGGCAGAGCCTGATTGGACGGGATGCCTAACCGCGCACCGGACTTCGAAACATCCTTCACGGTGCAGGCGAGCTCGGAGCCATCAGGTAGGCGGACGGTAGCAATCCAACTGGTACGGTTGCGCTCCTCGCTGCGCACCATTTGGCCTAAAAGTGGATCGGAGCCCTCCTTCGACATTTGCCGCTCCCGCTCGTCGCGTCTTTGTAAACTTCAATACGATCAAAGAGTTTAAGAAGACACATTCCAAGGACCAGACCTTGCGGCAGCCGGGAGCAGGCCTCATGCCTACCCCCGGCCGCCCTCTCGCCTACCTCAAGCCCGGCCGCCCGGAAACGGCTCCTGAAAGTCCCAAATACTAAACGCTATCCTTTGGGTTATCGATAAACGGCAGCCTTTATTGCTGCGCCCTGTGCGCCTCCTATGGTGCAAAAACCGCAGCAGTAGATGGGAAAGATGCAGCCTGGGATGCTCATAGCGTAGTAATAATAAAAGGGCGCAAGGCAATATTGGAGTCGTAAGCCAGAACACAAATGCGATTGCCAGCCAGTTCTTGAGGTTTTCCGACATAGGGAAAGTGAGTGATCCGCCGTCCCTGAATTCGGTTGTTGACTCGCTCGACGGGCTTGGCCGCAATGGCGCAATGCTCAGTGACGTCTCAAATGTCGTGCCTATTGAGGCAAGCCGCGAACGTTTCCTGAGCTTCGTCAAAGCAGCGTGAGGTTGCCCCATGACCGCCGAAACACCCCCAAAGCCAGGGCGGACAGCGCACCCGCTGACGCCAGCACAGGCCATGCAAGTCGGTGACGCGGAGTTCCTCGGCTTCATCATGGAATCGGCTGCTGACGCCCGACAGTCTGTCGCTAAATCCAAAGCGGTGATCGAAGAGACGAGGGCGATGTTGAAGGAGCCTGAGGCTGAACCCAAGCGTCCCTCCAAGCTCGGCGCGGAGAAGCTGACGCCCGAGGAGCAGAAGCGCCGGTTCATCGAAGCCGCACGCGAGGCCGGATCCAGCGAGGACGAGGCGGACGTCGATGCGGCGTTGAAGCGGATTGCGAAGCCGAAGCAGGGGCAATCGTAGCGCCCCCGCTTCGATAAGATGTCCTACTTGGATTTGTCGGCGATGCCCTTCAGACCGCCATCGTAGACGCCAGCAATAGCTTCCTTGGCCTTATCGTCGGGCGCGCCCTTGGCTTTGAAACTGCCAGTCCAAGTGACCTTAGAGCCGCTACCATCCTTCTCGACCATGATCGTGGACTTGTAGTCCTCGACCGGAAGCGGTCCTGAGAGGATCGTGTAGGTGTAGCTCATCTTCTTGTCGTCGCGGGCCTGCTCCTGCTCGACGATGGTGCCGCCGCCCTTCAACGATAACGTACGCCCCTCCTTGCTGCCGTTTTTGGACAGCACGCACTTCTCAATGACGGGGTGCCAATCGCCGATGCCGCAGAAGCCGCCGATTGTCTTCCACACTGCGTCCGGCGAAGCGGCGACCATCGCGGTCTTCGTTACCTCCAGCGCGAGAGCAGGCGTGATCGCGACGGCGGCAAGCGCCACGGCGGGAATGATCGTCTTGAACATCTAGCGTTTCCTCAAGAGGCTTCTTTGACAGGCGTCAGCCTGCAACTGAGGTAGCTAGGGCGCAATCGACATTAAGCTATGCCGTTTGCGTATGTGCGAACGGTATAACAGCTGACGAAAAGCCCCCGGCCGGCGCGAAGCCAACCGAGGGCGAGGAAGGCTAAGTAACTGAGGAATAAGGCGGTGGGATTTATCACTGCCGCCAACGCCGACCAAGAGGCCAACCATAAGGCTGGCCTCTTAGTCGGCTAGATGCCGCTCCCCGCTTACTCGGCAGCGGCCATCTCGGGCGTGAGGAGGCCGCACCAATCGCTGTTCGCCACCACCGGACAAAGGCACTTCGACTCGGGGGCGGGCTGCGGTTCCGGCGGAGGTGAGGCGATGGATGCCGTGGTCTGCGAACTTAGGCGCAACTTAGCCGTTGCCACGAAGTAATAGCCTCAGGAGTGAAAGTGCCCGGCATCGACCACGCGCCCAGTTGGCTTGACTGGCTTACTCTCTCCCTGGCCATCCTCGGTGTCCTGCTCGGCATCTTTAACACTTGGAGCAACATCAGAGCCCGCCGCCTGCGCGTGAAGGTCACTCCCGCCTTCGCCATGACAACGACCGGAGGGCAAGGCTTCAGCATCGAGGTGTTGAACCGAAGCTCCTTCCCTATCGTGGTCAATGAGGTCGGATTGACCCTCAAGGATACGACACAGCGGGTGACTGTCGGTCGCCCCTACTTTGCTGACGACGGCACAATGCCTCGTAGGCTCGGTGCGAGAGAGGGGATGATAGCTTATTTCGAAAGGCCCGCTGACATCGGCTTCCCATTCGGGGCAGCCTATGCCCACCTATCGAGTGGTGAACAGGTCAACGGGTCGGGCCATGCGATCCGGCAGCTAAATCGCGAGCTATCCAAGCGCAAGCGAACCCGCGCACAGTAGGCCGGCCGTATCCTCGCGCCTGCCCGGACCTCTCATCCGAGTGCCTCGATGTCGAGCGAGAGATGGGCCCGGTAGACAACCCTACGCGCATCGTCTCGCACCACCGCGAGGTAGTCGTGGCGGTCGTGAGCAGGGTCGAACCCTTCGGCCACCCTGCGCATGATTTGCACGAGCTTTTCCCGCGCGGCGTCGGAGTCCGGGAAATCGAAACCAACCGTATCCTGCACGTGGGTGGCTCCGTCGTGGATGTCGATGAAGTACCGTGGCATTGCCCGTGGCCTTTGAATGGGCTCCCCGGGGCGGCTTGTACTCCTTGGCGGGGGTGATGTGCCCAATCCCTATAGCCGCAGGAGGCGGGATACCGTTCGGTGATGCTATCGTGCCGCTACCCTTGATCGGGTTAAAGCGGAGCCGCGGGGTATGACACGGCGGTGAGGGTCGTCGGTGCTTGGTAACATATTCCCATCATGCGGTGGTGAACCTGCGTTGCCCACGCCCGTTGACCCAGCAGTCATGCTCACCCGCATGCCAGGAGTGCTGATGCCAGATGCCCCCCTCATGCCACCTCAAGCCCCGATGGACGTCACCTTCAAGGGACGTGGGCTGGGCCGCATGTTGGGCTTAAAGGTTGCGTTACTGATTTGCCCAAGGTGCTCTCAACGGAACGCTCCGAAGGTCGAGGCGAAGGGCTACTGCAACTGGTGCTCCTACGAGGCCACGCGGGGGACGCGGAGCCGGCGGGGAGAGGGTGAAGGATAACGGTTCGGGGGCCGGCTATCCGGCGCGGAATATACAACGACTCACGAACGAGATCGAAATGGCGAACCTCACTCGCAAATAGTTCCCCATATCTAGCACCGTTGAGGAAGCCCGCTGTGAGCGATTTCGGAATGCCAAGTCATTTGCGGGGTCGAGCAGGCGCAACGGCACCGTAGGCCGCAGATGCTACGCGGGATGGGTAGAAATTAGTTCACTGCCCTATCCAATTCGGCATCGGTGATGCCTACCGTCGCCCCGAGTGGAAGCGGTAGCGCCAGCCCTCCTCCAGCCTGCGCTCATCCGCGCTCTCCTCCGGGGGTAGTTCTAGCCTCAGCAGGATCATCGCGAAGCCGTTCTGCTGGAGATACACCTGCTCGTAGAGGGCCGGCGCGCGGAGGTCGCGCTTCACATCGATCCAAAGATCGGGACTGCACGCGGCGATGTCGCCCGCGATATTCGGCCGATGCGAACTGCTGTGATAGCGCGAGCGTGTTGGGACCGGGCTGCCAACCGCGCAGATGATGGTGGGAAAGGAGAGGCTGCGGTAGCACCGCTGCACCCGGCCGTTGCCCGCCACGACAATGGCGATCCGCTCCGGGTGGTACTGCACGTAGGCTCGCGCCGCCGCCTCCTTACCGACCGCAAAGTCGCGCGCGAGCGCAAGTACGTGCTGCAGGTCCGGCTCGCGAAAGGCAGCCATGGCCTCCCTCAGCAAGTGCGGTGGCATCAGCACGAGTGCGGCGAAGCGGTTGGCCTCGACTTCCCTAAGCTGGCGTACGTCGCCCTCCTTCGCTGTGAGGCGCACTAGGTCAGAACTCTTGCAAAGGAACCGCCCGGGCTGATCCGGGACGTGGTGCGCCATCAGGAAGTGGCCGAGTTCGTGCGCGATGGTGAAGCGGCGACGCGGTTCGCCCCCGCGCTTGGCGAGGATGGTTCCTTCGGACCGCTTCACGTTGGTGACGAGGCCGCCCTCGAACTCGTCACTGTCCAGGTCCTCGATCCTGAAGATCCCGAGGCGTGCACACATCTCATGGATCGGCACGGGCACCGGCAGGTTCGGTTCGGCCTGTAGAATGCGTTTGACGAGCGCCTCCGGCGAGCCCGCGCCCCCGATGTCTATCCTGCTGATTGCCATCCGCGCAGCCCCTTCCCCTCCCTGAGCCGAATCATCATGCTCCCCCGCACCCGCGATCCCGAAACCGGACTGCGGGGAGTTCGTACAGGCAGCATGCCGAAATAGGCTTCGTAGCCGATTGAGTGGCATGCCAAATTGAAAAGGGCCGCCCCAGAAGGCGGCCCTATCAAAACAGATAACTTGGGTTTTTACGCGGATCAGAAATCCATGCCGCCCATGCCGCCCATACCGCCGCCGCCACCCGGCATCGCCGGCGCTTCCTGCCTCGGAGCATCCGAAATCATGGCTTCAGTGGTGACCAGGAGCCCAGCGACTGACGCTGCACCTTGTAGTGCTGCACGCACGACCTTTGCGGGATCAACGATACCGGCCTGGAGCATGTCAACGTACTCCTCGGTCTGAGCGTTGAAGCCATAAGTCGCTGAGGAGTTGGCAAGGATCTTCCCGACCACAATCGAGCCTTCGACGCCCGAGTTCTGGGCGATCTGACGGATCGGGGCTTCGAGCGCCTTCAGCACGATCTTGATGCCGGCCTGAACGTCAGGATTGTCGTTGGTAAGGCCCTGAGCCGCGGCCTTGGCGCGAAGGAGCGCTACGCCGCCGCCGGGCACGATACCTTCCTCGACCGCCGCACGCGTTGCATGAAGCGCATCATCAACACGGTCCTTCTTCTCCTTGACCTCGACCTCGGTCGAGCCGCCGACGCGAATGACGGCAACGCCGCCGGCGAGCTTGGCCTGCCGCTCCTGGAGCTTCTCACGGTCGTAGTCCGAGGTGGTGTCCTCGATCTGCGCCTTGATCTGCGCCACACGTGCTTCGATGTCGGCCTTGTCGCCGGCACCGTCGATGATCGTGGTGGTCTCTTTGTCGATGCGCACCCGCTTGGCGTGTCCAAGCATCTCGAGGGTGACGTTCTCGAGTTTGATTCCGAGATCCTCGGCGATCATCTGGCCCTTGGTCAACAGGGCAATGTCTTCGAGCATGGCCTTGCGACGGTCACCGAAGCCCGGAGCCTTCACAGCCGCGACCTTGAGGCCGCCGCGCAGCTTGTTCACGACGAGCGTGGCAAGCGCTTCGCCCTCGATGTCCTCGGCGATGATGAGCAGCGGCTTGCCGGTCTGCACCACAGCTTCGAGGATCGGCAGTAAGGCCTGTAGCGAACCGAGCTTCTTTTCGTGGATGAGGATGTAGGGATCCTCGAGATCCGCCATCATCTTCTCGGGGTTCGTCACGAAGTACGGCGAGAGATAGCCACGGTCGAACTGCATACCCTCGACGACGTCGAGCTCGGTCTCGGCGGTCTTGGCTTCCTCTACGGTGATGACGCCCTCCTTGCCAACCTTCTCCATGGCGTGAGCGATCATCTCGCCGATTTCCTTGTCGCCATTGGCAGAGATCGTGCCTACCTGGGCGATCTCCTCGGAGGAGGCCACCTTGCGGGCACGCTCGCCGATGTCCTTCACGACCGCCGCAACAGCGAGGTCGATGCCACGCTTCAGGTCCATTGGGTTCATGCCGGCGGCCACGTACTTCACGCCCTCGCGGACGATGGAGGCAGCCAGCACGGTTGCCGTTGTGGTGCCGTCACCGGCGATGTCGCTCGACTTCGAAGCCACTTCGCGCACCATCTGAGCGCCCATGTTTTCGAACTTATCGGCGAGTTCGATCTCCTTGGCGACGGTGACGCCGTCCTTGGTGATGCGGGGCGCGCCGTAGCTCTTCTCGATGACGACGTTGCGACCCTTGGGCCCCAGCGTGACCTTCACGGCGCTGGCAAGAAGCTCGACACCGCGCAACATTTTCTCGCGGGCATCGACGGAGAAACGAACGTCTTTGGCAGCCATGGGGGTGATCTCTTCAGTGATGTAAGGCCCTGAGGCACGCCACAGCGGCCGCCTCGAAAGGGCAGGTCATCGGGTTTGCGAGCGACGCACCCGACCTAGGCGACGACGCCCATGATGTCGGATTCCTTCATGATCAGAAGGTCCTGACCGTCGATCTTGACCTCGGTGCCGGACCACTTGCCGAACAGCACGCGGTCACCGGCTTTCACGTCGGGAGCGTTGATGCGCCCTGATTCGTCCCGAGCGCCGGGCCCGACCGCGATGACCTCGCCCTCTTGCGGCTTCTCCTTTACGGTATCCGGGATGATGATACCGCCCTTGGTCTTCTCCTCACCTTCGATGCGGCGGACGACGACACGGTCGTGCAGAGGGCGAAACTTCATGTTTTGGATCCGGTTTCCTAGCGAACAACCGTCGCCAGTAGGGCGCGGTATCGCAAGGGAGGCAGCTGTCCGAGATTCCACAGCTTACCCCGCGGCCGAGGCTTAGCACTTAATCAGCGAGAGTGCTAACGAGCCCCGTTGCAGTATGTTTGCCCGCACCCAATCACATTGAACGGAATCTGTGATGGGTGAGAAATCAGGCAGGCCATGATACGACACAAGCGCCCCTTGAACTCATCGTCGATAGCGAGCCCTTTGCAGCTTCTCGCGTCCCGCGGAAACGCGAACTATGAAAAGCCCTGCGTTGATGCTCCTACTTTGCACGTGGCTTGCTGCCTGCTGAGCCTTGCGGAAACAACTTCGTGAAGGCAGCCTGCATTTGCTCCGGGCTTTGAGGAATCAGCGTCATCCAGCTTTTCAGGAGCGCCTCAGGTGAAAAGCGGTTCATTTCGTCTAGAACCCGTTTTTCCATCTCAGCCATAATGGCCGCCTGCATTGGCTTGACATCTGGAAGCCCCATAAACTGCCTCGCCTCTTCCGGAGTACAATCCACCTCAACCGTGACTTTCATCTCGTGAATCCCTCCCAAAACCTCAACGCCGTTGAAATGCGTTCCATTGGTGAAGCATGTGCCTGTGTAAGGCTCAAGGCGCTTGCGAGGCCAGCCATGGGAACGATGGGTCCGGGCGGCAGACCTTCCCGGCGGCACCGAATTTGAAGCGGGCCACAGGCACAAATTGCCAGCACCAGAAACGTTTCTAGTACAGCTGAAGATTTCTCATCGGTTCAGTCTATAGGGTTGTACAATGAATAGGGGGCAAGAAATAAATGCACATACGACCCTACAGGTGCGGAGATGACCAGGCTACTGTGCTCGCGGTCTTCGAACGGACCTTCCACATTTCCCATTCATTCTTAGATAGCAGCGAGCAAATAAAGGCTCGCCAGCATCTCGCACTTATGCTGAGCCGCCCGGAAACCCTGATTGCAGAGATGGATAGCTCCGTGATTGCCTTCATTACCGTGGATGATGGAGATTACATTTCAGCATTGTACGTAGACCTCCCACATGTCAGCCGGGGTGTGGCATCGGCCCTCCTGCAGGCGGCACAAGATCGTCACCAGATCCTTTGGCTTCACGTCTTCGCGCAGAATGTTTCTGCCGTGCAGTTCTACAAAGCTCGGGGCTTCGCCGTAGTGGATGAGGATAGGCAAATCGATAGCTCAGGTCGCCGGCACCGACGCTTCGAAATGGAAAACGCCAACGGTTTCGCCACGTATCGTTGACTGCGAGCCACGCGATGGAGCTCTAGTTTGCGTTGGCTCAGCTCAGGCAGTTAGTCCGATGCTTCGGGGTTTACCCTTATGGAAAACCGATCACGCGCCGTGATGCGTTCGGTGGGGAGGTCGATCACTTCCCCCTGAAATATTTCCTGGCTTAGGAAAGAGCGCTCAATGTCGGACCGCTCTTCTTCGATGTCGATATACCAGCACCGCCTCCGACTGCTCCAGCGATAGCTACGAGCTTTCAGGACGTCCTTCGTTACGATGGGTGAGCCAGCGGCCCAAATGCGAAGACTGGGCTTGCGCGCGGTTTCGAGCAGGCACGCCAGCGCAAGCCGACCGGAGGTCTTCAGGGGGGCTGCCAGCAGTGCACGAAGGGCATGGCAATCGTCGATGGCACGGTGGCCCTTATGGAAGAAACCGTAATCGGTCAGCAGGTAGCCGAGCTTCATGCCCTCGTGGCCTTCGTCACGCCATGGCACTTGATGGCAAGAGCAAGCCCAGTTCTTCTCAACGAAGATCGGCCAGCGGCTCTCACAAAACTGGCGGTCGAAGCTTGCGTTATGGGCGATCACCACGACGGCATCGCCAGCCATCGCTTGTACCGCCGCGTCATTAATCCGTTGACCGGCCACGTCAGCGTCCGTGATGCCGGTCAGTCGCGTGATCTCTGGCGGAATCGGCTTCTGCGGCTCTTGGAGTTGGTTGAAGACCTGGAGCACCCGGTAGATGCGGCCGCTCGCGCCGTACTCGAACTTGATCATGCCAAGCTCGATCACCTCGTCGTGCGTGTGATCGACCCCGGTTGTTTCGGTATCGAGGATCAGGCCAATGAACGTAGGCTCGGTCGGCTGATCGGTGCAATTGACGAACGGTCCGACCCTCCTAAGCACGCGGTATTCGCCTGTGCTCTCCAGCACAGAAGCAATGCTGTCGAGGGGGTGCATCACCGCTACCGTGTCCTTGCCTTCAGACTCACCGTCGCATGGCATCTAGGGGCTGCGTCCCGCTCGTGGAAAGACACGGTTGCGTTGGCTCAACTCGACGTGCTGAGCCTCGGTGCCGAGGGAATCAGCATGTGTCAGGGTTCATGCCCCCAAAGGCAGAGCGGCCATGCGGCCCTACGGCTTACCCGCAATAACGCTGCCACGCTCTTCAAGCGCTCGGCCTCGCGTGCGCGAGGCGAAGTCCAGCAAGATCCAGCTTTAGCCGACACAAGCCGATACAAAATGTGGGGTGAATTGGGGGTGGTCGCTCGTCGTCAAGCCAAATTCCGCAGCGATTGCAATGATTTGGCTTGGTCAAATGGCGGAGGGAGCGGGATTCGAACCCGCGATACCGTTTCCGGTATACACACTTTCCAGGCGTGCGCCTTCAACCACTCGGCCACCCCTCCAGTCTCACACGTCGATGCCAGCCAAAGAGGCGGCGGCGATGCGCGAGTGGCGTGCTGTACAAGCCGCGTTCTCGGCGTGCAAGGGACCAGAGCACCGATCGGGTGAGGAAACGTCCGATTTCGCGATTGCTCCGGTGTACCTGTGTCTCAATGGCACCGGGCGGGCGCATCGGAACGCGGCATGCGTTGCGCCATGCGAGGGGGGCTTGGACCGCCACGCGAGGGGGGCTTAGACCGCCATGCGGCGGGTTTTGCGCGATTAGGCGCATGGCGCATCGCGGGGGCTCGAGCGTGGCCTGTCATTGCCGGTTCCATTGTCGAGCGCGGGGATAAGACCGAGCGGTTCGTTCGGTCGTCGGCGCGCTTCGGCAGGCCCGGATGAACAGACCGTGTCCTGCCGTTTGCTGATGTCCCTTCCGTTGAAGGTCCGTTCCGGTTTGCCCGTCCAGCTAAGGCTCGAGGGGCGTGGTTTACCGAGCATTCCATGGACGGGCGCGTCGGCCTGTAAGATGCCTTCCCAGATAGACTAGTTGGATAGTAGCTCTCCGGTTTCTAGTACTTTTTATGCAATTGCAGCATCACTTCGCATCTGGTTTCTAGAAACGGCAGATTGCGACGAGATCATGGCGAGTTTTCGTCATGCATCGACCTGAACGTTGCGATGCAGCGAGGAGCGGGACATGCCTTCTATCAAGTATACGTACGGCGTTGAATTCGATCCTAACGCGAGCCTTGCGATATCGATATCGAACGCGATCTATGACGATGACGGCGCAAAGTACAAATTTCGCGGGCAGATCAACAACGATCCGTATGGCAATGTGATTGCCCAGCTCTATAATGGCATCAACAATCTGTCGGAAGATTATATCCTTGAACAATATAAAGTCAGTTTCAACATAAATTTCTCCGATACTACTGGAAATGTGACGCTGAATGGGCATGATTTCGATGACATCATTCAGGGCGGCGTGGGAGACGACATTCTTCGCGGTGGTGCGGGCGACGACACGATACGCGGCATGGGCGGTGCCGACACCTTCTGGGGCGGTGACGGCGACGACCGCCTCGTCGTAAGGGAGGCGGGCGCGAGCGTTCACGGCGATGCCGGCATGGACAAACTGTTCCTGCAGGGAGGAGACAGTTTCGTCTTCACTGACGATACGCTGCAGAATGTCGAGATCATTCATCTCGGTGCGGGCTCCGAATTGGACCTCTCCGCCGTCACGGCGGGCGTGACCATCATCCAGACCAGCAAGATCGGAACTCCCGGCACGATCGTCGGCACTCAGGATGCCGACACGATCATCGCAGGTGGTGGATACGTCTCTATCAGGGGCGGCGACGGCGACGATGTTCTCAAAGGGACGACCGGATTGCCCAGCTTCGCCGGAGAGGGTGGGAACGATGTCATCACCCTCGGCATGCGGGGCGGCTACGCAACCGGGGGCGAAGGCGATGACGTACTTGTCGGAAGCTCCGTGGCATCGAGCGCACTACACGGCGATTCCGGCAACGATCGCATCAAGGCCGGTGCGGGTGGAGCGACGATCGGGGGCGGCGCGGATGCCGACAAGCTGTTCGCCAATTCGGGAGAGGACCTGTTCGTCTTCACCGCCGGCTTTGGCCGCGACAACCTCTATGGCCTCGATGTCGAGAACGATCGCATCGCTGTGGCCATCGCGGGTGTGGAGTCCGGCGATCTCATGTTCCGTTCGATGAATGGCGGGCAGGATACGCTGGTGACGTTCCGCGGCGTCGAGAGCAGCAACAAGATCATCCTGCACGACGTCCACGTCGCGGACCTCAAAATGGCCCAGGACGACCTGTTCCTCTTTGGTGCGTGACGGCGAGACTGGCCGCGAGATCCCCGCCCCACCGGACGGCTCCGTCCCGAGCCGTCGACCCGCCCGGCTCAGGCTGCGGCGGGTTTCCGGCTTCGCCCGAATGCGCCGAGCATGAGAAGAGTCGGGGATGGCTTTGGACGGGTCCATGGGCCGGGCCTCCGGAGGCTTCGATCTGCGGGGTGAAAGCATCACGGAAGCCCCGTCGTTTCTCGCAGGTCATGAATGACACTTTGGCACCATGATAAACATAGGTGTATGTATTTCCGCGCAAATCCTTAAATTGTGCTTAGTATTCATTAGATTTGGAACATGGAGGATGAGTAATTATTGACCGCCGTCAGTAACGGAGAATGCCTATGTCGAACATTCGCTTGCTCGCACTCGTCGCTCTACTCGGCATGGTCCCGGTCGGGACCGCAACAGCCCAGCAGGGCACAGGATCGCCGGGCGCCAGCGGGGCTCCTACGGGGGCCGAAGGTCAGAAGGTAGAGACCGGCAAGGAGATGACGGGCGGCGAGCGCGGCGGCGGATCGGGAAATACCGGAGTCCCCGGTGGCTCCCCGGCAGCCGATGGCAACAAGACGCAGGATAGCCGGACCACCAAGACCCGCGATCGCTGATCTGCCCCTGCCTCGTTCTAGCCGGAGCGCTCCGCGCCGAAGCGGGTTCCGGTTCGGCGAAAAAGAGCGCGGCACGAGGAAGGCCTGGAGATGTGCCCCGGCCCGACGTGGTCGGGCGCATCTCTCGGCGGATCACTCCGCGCCCGGCAATCGATGCTTTCGGCGCCGTATTAGAGGCGGCCGAGAGCGCTCTCTTCTGGAAGCGAGCCTCCCTCCCCTCCTAGCGCCCCTCCCCTCAAGCCGGTTCGGTCGCCAACGAGCCGGATTTGGTGGTGGCAGTCCTCAAAAATTAACTCTTCGCTAACCCTGAGCCCGGCAATTCTTGCCGGGTCCACGTGGGACGTGAAGGGTGTCGAGTATGAGCGAGACGGGCGCCGCCGCGCCGGCTCAGGGGCCGGGTCTGGGGCAGTTCGCGAGTTTCGCGATGCCCAACCGCGCCAACCTCACCGCTCTGTCGAAGCGCACCGACCTGTTCTTCGCCACGGCGGTGATGGGCATCCTCACGGTGCTCATCTTCCCGCTGCCGGCGTTCCTGCTCGACCTGCTGCTGGCCGTCTCGATCATCATCTCGGTCATCATCATGATGACGGGCCTGTTCATCGACAACCCGCTCGAATTCACCGTCTTCCCGACCCTGCTCCTCGTCGCGACCCTGTTGCGGCTGGCCCTGAACCTCGCCTCGACGCGCCTCATCCTCGGCCATGGCCACGAGGGAACGGCGGCTGCAGGCCACGTCATCGAAGCCTTCGGCAACTTCGTGATGGGCGGCAACTTCGTCATCGGCATCATCGTGTTCGCGATTCTCATCATCGTGAACTTCGTCGTCATCACCAAGGGTTCGGGCCGTATCGCGGAAGTCGCGGCCCGCTTCACCCTCGACGCGATGCCCGGCAAGCAGATGGCGATCGATGCCGATCTCTCGGCCGGTCTCATCGACGAGAAGGTGGCGAAGGCCCGGCGCGCCGCGCTGGAGGAAGAATCCTCCTTCTTCGGTGCCATGGACGGTGCCTCGAAATTCGTGCGCGGAGACGCCATCGCCGCGCTGCTCATCACCTTCATCAACGTCATCGGCGGCATCATCATCGGCGTGGCCCAGCAGGGCATGCCCTTCGGTGCCGCCGCGAAGACCTACACGCTGCTCACCATCGGTGACGGCCTCGCCAGCCAGGTTCCGGCCCTCATCGTCTCGACGGCGGCCGGTATCCTCGTCTCGAAGGCGGGCGTGAAGGGATCGGCCGACAAGGCGCTCGGCAAGCAGCTCGCCAACTACCCGAAGGCGCTCGGCATGTCGTCGGGCGTGATGGTTCTGCTCTCGCTGCTGCCGGGCATGCCGATGCTGCCCTTCCTCGCCCTCGCCGGCGCTTCGGGCTACGCCGCATGGCACTTCGCCAAGGTCGCCCGCGAGGCCCCGCCCCTCGATTCCGACGGTGCACCGATGGACGCCACCGCCGTGGCCGCCGCCCAGGCCGCCAAGGAGGAGACGGTGACCGATCTCCTCAAGCTCGACGATCTGAAACTGGAAATGGGCTACGCGCTCCTCGCCCTCGTCAACGGGCAGGAGGGCCAGGACCGCCTGACGGACCAGATCAAGGCCCTGCGCCGCCAGCTCGCGGCGGAACTCGGCTTCGTCATGCCCTCGGTCCGCATCCTCGACAACGTCCAGCTCGATTCCAACGCCTATGTGGTCCGGGTGAAGGAGATCGAGGCCGGCACGGGTCAGATCTTCCCCGGTCAGTTCATGGCGATGGACCCGATGGGCGGACAGGTGCAGCTGCCCGGGCAACACATGCTGGAGCCGACTTTCGGCCTGCCCGCCACCTGGATCGACGCCTCCCTGCGCGATCAGGCGCAGCTCAAGGGCTACACCGTGGTGGATGCGGCCACCGTGGTCTCGACCCATCTCACCGAGATCATCAAGGCGCATGTCTCCGAGCTTCTCAACCATGTGGAGGTGCAGAAGCTGCTGAAGGAGCTCTCGAAGGACCACGCCGACCTCGTCAAGGAGGTGGTGCCCTCGCAGATCGGCACCACGGGCATCCAGCGCGTGCTGCAATACCTCCTCGCCGAGCGGGTCTCGATCCGCGATCTCGGCTCCATCGTGGAAGGCATCGCCGAGGTGGCGGGCCATGTGAAGAATCCGCGCGACATCGTCGAGCATGTCCGCGCCCGTCTCGGCCGCCAGATCTGCGCGCAGTACCAGGGGCATGACGGCATGCTGCCCATCATCACCCTCTCGCCGCTCTGGGAGCAGACGTTCCTCGAATCCATCGCCGGGGAGCGCGACGAGCGCTACCTCGCGATGCAGCCCTCCAAGCTGTCGGAATTCGTCAACACGGTGCGCGACCGCTTCGAACAGGCCGCGCGGATGGGCGAGATGCCTGTCCTCGTCACCTCGGCTCAGGCTCGGCCTTTCGTGCGCTCGATCATCGAACGCTTCCGCCGCGAGACGGCCGTCATGAGCCAGGCGGAGATCCACCCGCGCGCCCGGCTGCGGACGGTGGGGTCGGTCTAAGGCCGGGATCCGGAATCACGGTGAGGGTCCGCCTGACCGTATCGCGGCGCTCTAAAGGCTCCTTGAGCCGTTTTCCCAAAGCTCTGCCTCATCCTGAGGTGCCGCGTAGCGGCCTCGAAGGAGACGTCCAGAGATCGCGCGACCACTGGAGGTCTCCTTCGAGGCCTTCGCTGCGCTTCGTCACCTCATGACGAGGTGAGCTGATTGGATGATGGACCTTGGCACAGGTACCCGATGGGACATCCGAACGACCGGATTCTCAGAGCGGCTTCTTCTCCAGCCGCTTCTCGATCCTGTTCGGATCGATGCCCGGAGCGACGACGGGGGGAGCGGGCACGGCGGAGGCCGGCGGCGCTTTCGCGAGGTCGGCCAGGCGTGAGCGCTCGTAGAGCAGGACGACCACCACCGAGATGAGCGCCGGGATCCAGAAATAGAACACCCGGAACACGATGACGGCCGCGATGATCGCGTCCTTCTGGCCGGGATCGGTGATCTGCATCGCCGTGATGAAGACGAGTTCGAAGACGCCGAGCCCGCCCGGGGCGTTCGAGACCAGGGCGACGGAGAACGAGGCGAGGAAGATGGCGATGACCGCGATCGGGCCGGGATTCACCGCTTCCGGCAAGGCGAAATACAGGATGCCGGCGGCGCCGAGCAGTTCGAGGGGGGCCGCCAGGAGCTGGCGTCCCATGATCGCCGGGCGCGGATATTCGAGCTTGAACTTGCGGATGTGGAGCGGCGGAAGGCGCAGGATCGACCCGGCGACGTAGAGCGCGACGAAGGCCAGAAGGCCGATTCCGACGATGAGGGCGGTCTTCGGGTCGGTGAGGAAGCCCGGCAGGATGCCCTTGAGCCGCGAGAGCAGCTGCGGCTCGACCACCAGGACGACACCGCCGAGGAGCACCGTTCCGAGGAAGAAGGTGAAGGAGCAGAGAGCCACCAGCACCGCCACCTGGGCGGCCGAAAGGCCCTTGGCCGTATAGGCCCGGTAGCGGACCAGGGCGCCGGAGAAGACCGAGGCACCGATATTATGGGACAGCGCGTAGGTGGTGAACGAGCACACCGCCACGAAGAACCAAGAGATGCCGCGCACCCCCAGATGCAGCAGCGCGATCCGATCGTACCAGGCCAGGGCCGCATAGGCGACGAGGGTGGAAAGCCCGGCCAGCACCATGCGATGCGGCGGAATGGCGACGATGGCCGCCCATACCGCCGCCATCGAGGTCGTCTTCAGCTCCTGGTAGAGAAAGTAACCGGAGATGGCGATCGCCAGGATGCCGATGAGCGGCCAGGCGAAATCCTTGATTGTCTTCATCACGAACCGGTCATGCCCCCACAGCCCAGCCTACCTGCACGACCGCGAGGAGCATCGCAAGCGAGACGGCCGGCCCAGGCATTACCCGGACAGATGTCATGTGAACATGACGACTTCGTGCCGCCCGCCGCGCCTCTCGTTCAGGCGCGGATGCGGGAGAGGCCGATACTGTCCATGGCCGCCTGATCGCGGGCCGCCTCGGCGACGCGTTCCGCCGTGCGCTCGCGATCCTCGAGGATCTCGATCTTCTTGAGCTCCTCGAACGCCTCGCCGAGCTCGGCCTTGGCGTCCGTGAGCTGGCCTTCCAGGGCGAGCGCGGATTGGCGCATGTTGTCCCGGCGGGTCGCGGCGGCGCGGGCATAGGTCGGATAGGCGAAATGGCCGGTGTCGGTGATGCCGGCGCGGCCTTCCTCGTAGGCGACCTCGCGGTCGAGCTCGGACGCCATCCGGTTGAAATCGGCCATCATCATCTCGATTTGCGTCACCCGCCGACGCTTCTCGTCGACCTGGAAGCGGCGCAGCCGGATCAACGTGTCACGCGATTTCATATTGAGGGTCCCATTCCACGCCACGCACGAAAGGCCGGCGCCGTCGGCGCCGGAGACGAGAGAGAAGACGTTCCGGACGTCACTCAGGCGCCGCCGACGATCGCTGCCAACCGTTGGTAACCCTCGCCTATCGAGGTTGCTTCTTCCTTACTCTGACCCAGAAAAGCCTCGATACTTGGCATCAACCCGACGGCTTCGTCCACTTCCGCCGACGCGCCGGCCCTGTAGGCACCGAGTCTGATGAGTTCCTCCATGTCGGCATAGGTGGAAAGGATGCGCCGGGCGCGCCTCACGGTCGGCAGATGGGCAGGGTCGCAGGAGCGCGGCATGGTCCGCGAGACGGAGCGCAGGACGTTGATGGCCGGATAGCGCCCCCGCTCGGCGATGCCGCGCTCCATCACGATATGCCCGTCGAGGATGCCGCGCACCGCATCGGCAACGGGCTCGTTATGGTCGTCGCCCTCCACCAGCACGGTGAAGAGGCCCGAGATCGCGCCCTGCCCCGTGCCGGGTCCGGCCCGCTCCAGCAGGCGCGGCAATTCGCTGAACACCGTCGGCGTGTAGCCCTTGGCGGTGGGCGGCTCGCCCGCGGCGAGGCCGATATCGCGCTGGGCCATGGCGAATCGGGTGATCGAATCGATCATGCAGAGAACCTGCGCGCCCTGATCGCGAAAGTACTCGGCCATGGCCAGGGTGACGTAGGCCGCGTTGCGCCGCATGAGGGCCGGCTCGTCCGACGTCGCCACCACCACCACCGAACGGGCGAGGCCGGCGGGGCCGAGATCGTCCTGGAGGAATTCCTGCACCTCGCGCCCGCGCTCGCCCACGAGGCCGATCACCGCCACATCCGCCGCCGTGTAGCGGGCGAGCATGGAGAGGAGGACGGACTTGCCGACCCCGGAGCCGGCGAAGATGCCCATGCGCTGGCCGGCGCACATGGTGATGAAGGTGTTGATGCAGCGGATGCCGAGATCCAGCGGCGGGCCGACTCTCCGCCTTGCATGGGCCGGCGGCGGATCGGCGCGAAGGGGGTAGATGGCCGGGCCGGGCGGCAGCGGGCCGAGCCCGTCCACGGGACGTCCGAGGGCGTCGATGGTCCGCCCGAGCCAGCCGGCGGAGGGGCGGATCGCGCCGGCGGCCTCGTCGCGCACCATGGCCGGACAGCCGCGCCGAACGCCTTCGAGCGAGCCGAACGGCATGGCCAGCGCCCGGTCGCCCTGAAACCCGATGATCTCGCAGGGGACGGCGCCGCCGCCATGCTCCACCATGATGTCCAGGCGCCCGCCGAGCCGCATGGCAGCGACCGGCCCGGCGACCTCCACCAGCAGGCCCTTGATCGCCACGACGCGACCGAAGGTCTCCAGGGTCTGGATGCCCGCGAGCGCAGCCTGGGCCGCAGCGAGATTCAGCGTGGGAGAAACGCGGGGTCGGTCCGTCATATGCGCGTCTCTCAACGATTCATTTACCTCCCTCCTTAACACTGCGTACATCGGGCTTGAAGCGGTCCGTCGTCATTCATGAACGGACTTTCGTTCGTTCAGGCTGCGATGCATCGCTTGGGCGTGTCAGTTGAGATACATCTGCCGACGAAGGCAAATCTATCAAGTGCTTAGCTGAATGTTTTCGTGTAATGCTTCCGCCGGCCCCTCACCTCTCGGGGCCGGATCGCCGATCGGTCGCAGCATCATTTTCGGAAACGTTCAATTCTGTGCTTGCCACCGAGAATCAGGTTTTGTTAACGATTAACCATTAGCGTTTCACGTCTATGACGAGGGAGCGTCTGCCACGGGCCGGTGGTGGACGAATGGCGGGGGCTTGCCCGAACGCTGAATACGGCCGGCTGGGCTGGGGACCGACGATGCGGGTACTTCTGATCGAAGACGACAGCGCGACCGCGCAGAGCATCGAACTGATGCTCAAGTCGGAGAGCTTCAACACCTACACGACGGATCTCGGCGAGGAAGGTATCGACCTCGGCAAGCTCTACGACTACGACATCATTCTTCTCGACCTGAACCTCCCCGACATGTCGGGTTACGAGGTGCTGCGCAATCTGCGTGTGGCGAAGGTCAAGACGCCGATCCTGATCCTCTCCGGCATGGCCGGCATCGAGGACAAGGTGAAGGGCCTTGGCTTCGGAGCTGACGATTACCTCACCAAGCCCTTCCACAAGGACGAGCTGGTCGCCCGCATCCATGCGATCGTCCGCCGCTCGAAGGGCCATGCCCAGTCGGTCATCACCACCGGCGACCTGATCGTGAATCTCGATCAGAAGACCGTCGAGGTCACCGGCAGCCGGGTCCATCTCACCGGCAAAGAATATCAGATGCTGGAGCTTCTCTCGCTGCGGAAGGGCACGACCCTCACGAAAGAGATGTTCCTCAACCATCTCTACGGCGGCATGGACGAGCCCGAGCTCAAGATCATCGACGTCTTCATCTGCAAGCTGCGTAAGAAGCTGGCCAACGCCTCCTCCGGCAAGAACTACATCGAGACCGTCTGGGGACGCGGCTACGTCCTTCGCGAGCCGAACGAAGGCGAAGAGCGGATCGCCGTCTGATCCCCCTCGCTTCGGAACTCGGAAAAAAAGGCCTCGCGTGAGCGGGGCTTTTTTGTTGGGCCATGGTCCAGCGAGTCGAGAAGCGGGCGATTCCAGAGCTGGTTCGGCACGCGTTCGGGTGAGCTGGGCCTCGATACGGAGGGCGCCCCTCCCCCCTGTTCGTATCGGTTCGGCAAGGACAAACGCCAGCGGCGCGCCCTGCCTACGACAGGGACTGAAAGTGGCGGCACTTACGCCGATCAGCAGAATACCCGAGGCTCGGGCGATCCCTTGGGCATCGCGGCTGCCGAGAATCACCCTGTATGCGCGATCGATCCCGGCGCCTGGCGGCTCGGGCGCCGGGCGGTGGGGGAGGCTTTCGGGAAACGGCGTTCGAGAGGCATTTATGAGTCACCTGCCAGTCGAGCGGCTTGTTTTAAGCACGATGCGGACGAAGGCGACGGCGTTGAGATCGGCGGGCGTGCCGAAATAGCGTTCGTGATCCCTGGCGAGGCGGCGGAAGCGCGTCGCCCAGGCGAAGGAACGCTCCACGACCCGGCGTCGCGGCGGGAGAACGAAGCCGCGCTTGGCCTCCGGAGTTTGACGGCCTCCAGGGCGACGCTGTCCCCGGCGATGGCCTGCACGGCCTCGGCCAAATGCCCGACCCGGGCACGGTCGTCCGCACGGCGGGGGTGACGTGCAGGGCCGGGAGGTGGCCCAGGATGTCGACGGCCCGATGGACTTTCGAGCCCTTCTTGCGCTTGGCCCCATCGTAGCCGGCCCGCTCACCGCTCCCGGGCGTCGAGCGCAGGGTCCGACCGTGGAGGGTCGCCGCGCTCGGCTCAGGAGAACGCCCGGAGGCCAGACAATCTGTGCTGGGCCTGCCGGTAGGCGGACTCCCGGGGAGGGAGAGCATGGGGCAACCACCGCCACGACGCGCCTGTCTCGACGATTGAGCGCGGTCCGTTGGCAGTCCGTCGAATGCCGCGCGACGCGAAGACTCACGCGGTCGCGCATCCTCTCGCAGTAGCGTCAGGTAGGGCGCGACCCGCGACCATTCATCAACGGAAACGAAGGACGAGTAGGCTGGGCGCGAAGAGGTCATGCCGCCTCACCTGGTTCTCCATCGCCAGAGGTCCATCACAGCCTCTCTGTTCGAATGTTCGCCTTCGCGCTCGCGATAGCGCAGCCCGGCTTGAAGAAGCATGGCATCGCTGGAAACCCAGTGGAAGCGGTAAGCGATATCGATCCAATGCAGTCGACATAAAAATGCCTCAACGGTATTATTCGCTCAAGACAAAGGCACGTCGCGGCAATCAAGTTTAGAGACTAAAACAACGTATTATATTATAAATTGATGCTATAAGATTTACTTATAAGTGAATTAATCAATATTATATATAGCCTTCACAATTATGTGATCCTTGTTCGGATATTACCTCATCTATGCAAATAATCGCATGGCATATTGTGCTTAATATAGGCGGGTACGACGCCTTATTCAATGATTTATTCGTCTAATGGGAGAGAAATTTTCCTTATTTTAGTGTTTTCGGGGCTTGAATAGACTGCTTACTCCCAACCGAGGCTGTCATGGGTATCCAAGTCAAACATCTGCTGGTCGGTTTAATCACACTCCTGATGGTCGCCATTGCGGGCCAGGGCGGCATGGCGCTCATGCAATTGCAGACCGTGAACGCGAATGCGGTCGATCTGGCCGAAAGTTGGCTGCCGAGCGTGCGCGGACTGGGGGACATCAAATATAGGATCACCCGCCTTCGCCTGCTCGATGCACGGTACGTGTCCTTGCTGGAACCCACGTCCGAGTTGGATGCCCTGTCCGTCAAGCGTCTGAAAGACGTCGAGGTCGCCGCCAGGAGCTATGAGCCTTTCATCACCAGCGCGGATGAAAAAGCGCTCTATGAGACGTTCAAGTCGAATTGGTCGACCTATTTGACGATGCGCGCGAATCTCGTGGCCCTGGTCGCAGGCCGGGAGCAGGCTCCGCTGATCCAGAATTTCTCCGCTTCTCGGGTGCCATTCGAGAAAGCCCTGGGCGCCATCGACCAGAACAGCGAACTCAACACGCAGGGCGGCAACAAGGCGCAGACCGAAGCAGGCAGGACTTACCGTCAAGCCCTTTGGGTGAGCAGCTTGCTCTGCATCGCCGTCCTCCTCTGCGGTCTCGGCGCGATCGTCTTCGTCATCGGCGGCGTCACCAAACCCATCACCGGATTGATTGGCCGGATGCGCACGCTCGCCGATGGCGACCTGGAGACCCAGATCCCCTATCTCGGCCGGAAGAACGAGATCGGTGCCATCGCAGCCGCGGTCGAGGCGTCACGGGACAATCTCCTCCGCACCCGCCAACTCGAAGCGGAGACGGCGCATGCGCGCCTGGCCGCCGAGGAGCAGCGCAAGACCGGCATGCGCCAGATGGCCGATGCCTTCGAGACGGCCGTCGGCGGCATCATCGGCTCGGTGTCGTCCTCTGCGACGGAGTTGCAGGCGACGGCGCAGCAATTGACCTCGACGGCCTCTCAGACGGCCGGCCAGTCGGCCACCGTGGCGGCTGCGGCCGAGGAGGCGGCGGCCAACGTGAACACTGTCGCGTCGGCGGCCGAGGAGCTGGGCGTGTCGGTGCAGGAGATCAGCCGTCAGGTCTCGGGTTCGTCCGACCTCGCCCAGCGGACGGTGGGCGAGGCCGACCGAACCGCCGCGCTCGTTCAGGAATTGAGCGATGCCGTGGCGCGGATCGGCGATGTGGTGCAGCTGATCTCGACCATCGCGGGCCAGACCAATCTGCTCGCCCTGAACGCCACCATCGAGGCGGCCCGGGCCGGCGAGGCCGGGCGCGGCTTCGCCGTGGTGGCGTCGGAGGTGAAGGAGCTGGCCAACCAGACCGCCCGCGCCACCAGCGAGATCAGCGAGCAGATCAGTCGGATACAGGGGGCTACGGGGCAGGCCGTCGATGCCATTGGCTCGATCACGACGCGCATCAAAGAGATCAACATGGTGGCAACGACCATCGCCTCCGCGGTGGAACAGCAGGGCGCGGCCACGCAGGAGATCGTTCGCAACGTGGCAGAGGCCTCGACCGGTACGTCCGAAGTGACGAGCAACATTTCCGGCGTGGCACAAGCCTCTCAGGAAGCGAAGGCCGCTGCCAACCAGGTGCTCGGCTCGGCCTCCGAGCTGTCCCGTCAGTCCGAATATCTCTCGGCAGAGGTTCAGCGCTTCCTATCAACCGTGCGAGCTGCTTGACCCGACGATCCATCGGCTTGCACCAATCTGAATATCGATCTTCGTATCCTCATGGCTCTCGAAAGAGTGCCACGAGGGTACGATTATCTCAGATGTCTTCATGAGCCGCCTCTCAGTCGAGCTGCCTGTTTGAGCATGCGGCAGACGAAGGCGACGACGTTGAGATCGGCGGACATGCCGGGATAGCGCTCGTGATCCCTGACGAGGCGGCGGAAGCGCGTCGCCCAGGCGAAGGAGCGCTCCACGACCCGGCGTCGCGGCGAAAGAACGAAGCCGTGCTTGGTCTCCGGGAGTTTGACGACCTCCAAGTCGATGCCGTGCGTGCGCGGTCTTTGCCGGCTTCTCGCCGGTGTAGCCCTGGGCGACATAGGCCAGGGTGACGCTGTCCCCGGCGACGGTCTGCACGGCCTCGGCCAAATGCCCGACCCGGGTACGGTCGTCCGCACGGCGGGGGTGACGTGCGGGGCCGGGAGGTGGCCTAGGGTGTCGACGGTCCGATGAACTTTCGGGCCCTCTTTGCGCTTGGTGCCGTCGTAGCCGGCCCGCTCACCGCTCTCGGGCGTCGAGCGAAGGGTCCGACCGTCGAGGATCGCCGCGCTCGGCTCAGGAGAACGCCCGGAGGCCAGACAATCTGTGCTGGGCCTGCCGTAGGCGGGACTCCAGGGAGGGAGAGCATGGGGCATCCACCGCCACGACGCGCCTGTCTCAACGATTGAGCGCAGTCCATCGAATGCCGCGCGACGCGAAGACTCACGCGGTCGCGCATCCTCACTCAGCAGCGTCAGATAGGACGCGACCCGCGACCATTCATCAACGGAAACGAAGGACGAGTAGGCTTGGCGCGAAGAGGTCATGCCTCCTCACCTGGTTTTCCATCGCCATCGGTCCATCATAGCCGGTCGATCGACGCGCGGCCGCGGCCCGGGCGGCACAGATCGTGAACTACAATCCCACGACCTTGCGCAGCATCGGCTGAGGCTGCGTGGCCAAGCCCGGCCGTGCCGCGCTTGGCGCCTGGCCATAGAGCCCGCGATGCTGCGGGTGCGGCACGAGCCGGTCGGTGAGCCCGATCACGGTTTCGGCCGCGCCGAGAAGGACGACGCCGTCCGGGGTCAGGCTGGAGCTGAGACGTCCCAAAACGTCGCCCTTCGTCGGCGCGTCGAAATAGATCAGCACGTTGCGGCAGTAGATGATGTCGAACGCTCCGAGCGATTCGAACGGATGCAGCAGGTTCAGCGGGCGGTAATCCACCATCTGGCGCAGGCTGGCGGAGATGCGCCACTGATCGCCCACCTGCTCGAAATGCTTGAGCAGGGATTGTACCGGCAGGCCGCGCTGCACCTCGAAATGGCTGTAGAGGCCGGCCTTGGCCTTATCCAGCACCTCGGTCGAGAGGTCGGTGGCGACGATATCCACCTGCCAGCCGGCAAGGCGCGGTGCCGCGTCCTGGATCAGCATGGCCAGGGAATACGGCTCCTGGCCCGTGGACGCCGCCGCGCACCAGATCCGAAGGCGGCGCTGGCTCGCGCGCCGAACCAGGGCTTCCGGCAACAGCACGTCCCGGAACAGATCGAAGGGCACGCGGTCCCGGAAGAAGAAGGTCTCGTTGGTGGTCATCGCCTCGACCACCGCGCGTTCCAGGCTCGGGTCACGCGGGGACTTCAGCGCGTTGACCAGATCGTGGAGGGTCGCGAGGGTGAAGCGCCGGCAGACGGGCGTGAGCCGGCTCTCGATGAGGTAGCGCTTCTCGGCACTGAGAGCGAGGCCCGACCGCGTCTTCAGGTAGTTGCGCAGGAAGTCGAATTCGAGATCGGTCATGCGCCATGCCCCGTCAGGAGGTTGCGGAGTGCCGGGCCGATCTCGCCGAGCGGTAGCACGGCCTGGGCGAGGCCGGCCTTGGCGACGCTGCCCGGCATGCCCCAGACGGTGCTGGTCGCCTCGTCCTGGGCGAGCACGGCCGCCCCCGCCTCCGTCAGCGAGCGAGAGCCGTTGGTGCCGTCGGACCCCATTCCGGTGAGGATCACCGCGAGGGCCGCCGATCCGTAGAGGGCCGCGGCGTCGTGGAACAGCACGTCCACCGCCGGGCGGCAGAAATTCACCACCGGCCCATCGTCGAGGCGGATGGAGAGGTCGTTCCGGCTGCCCTGCAGGCCCATATGGCGGCCGCCCGGGGCGACGTAGATTCGGCCCGGCACGATACGCTCGTCGGGCTTGCCCTCCGCCGCCGGAATACCGGTCCTGGCACCGAGATGCTCGGCGAAGACCGCCGTGAAGACCGGTGGCATGTGCTGGACGATCAGGACCGGAAACTGCCGCAGGGTCGCGGTTCCGATCTTCTCGAGCACCTCGCCGACGGCGCGCGGGCCGCCGGTGGACGAGCCGATGAGCAGGCAGCGCGGCGGGATTCCCGTTCGGGTTTTCGGGCGCAGGACGAAGGGCGTCGCCGGCCGTTGGGCCGGTGCCGGGGCACTCTGGACCGCTCCGACAGGGGCTGGCGCGGCATGGGGCCGCCGCCGGGCGCGGGCCGCTCCGAACACGCGGACCCGCTCGATCAATTCGGCGCGGAACGTATCCGAGGTGGTGACGCCGCGATTGCTTTCCGGCTTGGCGAGGTAATCGACGGCGCCGAGGGCGAGGCATCGCAGGGAGATGTCGGCGTTGCGCGTCGTCAGCGTCGACATCATCACGACCTGGACACCAGGACTCTTGGCGAGAATCAGAGGCAGGGCCTGCGTCCCGTCGAGTTCCGGCATGTCGATGTCGAGAAGCACGACATCGGGATCGGTGCGCGACATGGATTCCAGCGCGATCCGGCCATTCGAGGCCGTCGCCACCACCTCGAACCCGGCTTCGCCGATCCACCGGGCCACGAGGCCGCGAACCACGGCGGAATCATCGGCGATCATGACCCGCACGCGAGCGGCGTTGCTCGCGGCGCCCCCGGTATGCGGAGCGAAGGCGGGGGCGGAGGCGGCAGCGGCCATGGAACTCTACGCTTCGTCGGGACGACGGGAAAACCTCAGCGACGATGGGGCGGGACTGGAACCCCCCTGTCTCCGGGTTAGGCGGCGTCGGCCTGCTGGCCGAATCCAACCTGTTCGAGCTTGGCCGTGACGATGTCGCGGTCGAACGGCTTCATGATGTACTCGTCGGCGCCGGCATGCAGTGCCCGTGCGATGGCACCGACGTCGTTCTCGGTGGTGCAGAACAGCACCTTCGGCGCCAGGCCTCCGGGTGTCTGGCGCAGGACCCGGAGGAACTCGTAGCCGTCCATGGTCGGCATGTTCCAGTCGAGCAGGATCACGTCGGGCATCGCTTCGACGCAGGCCGTCAGGGCCTTGGCGCCGTCCTCGGCCTCCCCGACCTTGAAGTTCATGGACTCGAGGATACGCCGCGCGACTTTCCGGATGACGGCGGAATCATCGACGATGAGGCAGTTCTTCATGGGGCTGTCCTCGATCTGGATGGTCAAGCGGCACCGGCGACGTCGAGTTTCGTTCCGAAGGCGAGCAGCGCGTCGACATCGAGGATGACGAGAAGTCTTCCATCGAGCCGGTGCACCCCGAGGGAGAGATTGCGCCAGCGGGAATCGAGGTTGATCGGCACCGGCTCATGCGTCTCCGCTCCGAGCTTCAGCACTTCGCCGACACCATCGACCACGAGGGCGAAGGTTTCGCCACCCTGTTCGAGGCCGATCGCCATCTTCTGGCTGTCGTCGGCACGGTCGGCGAGACCGAGACGGCGGCGCAGGCACAGGGCCGTGACCACGCGTCCGCGCAGGTTGAGGAGGCCGACGATCTCCATTGGCGCCAGCGGGACGGGCGTCACGCCGGCGGGAATGAAGACGTCGTGGACCCGGTCGATCGCGAGGCCGAACATTGTGTCGGCGACGAAGACCGTGATGAAGTCGGTGGTGGCGCCGGAATCGACGCCTTTGTTGCTGTTGGCGGCCTGCATCATGGCTCAGATTCTCCGATTCTGTTCGAAGGCCGTGTTCAGGCGGCTTTGGGAAGGCTGACGATGTCGATTTCGCTCAGGGCCGAGATCAGCCCGCTGCGGTCGAACTTCGCCACCAGATCGAGGATCGAAAGCGACCGGGCGCGCTCGATGGCATCGACGCCCACCGTGCCGGAGAGGCCGATGACCGGGAGCTGCGAGACCCGCTCGTCGCCCTTCCGCATGGCGGCGACCAGGTCGAAGCCGTTGCGGCCCGGCATTTCCAGGTCGCACACCACCACGTCGATCCGGCTGTTGTTCACCAGGGTGGTGAGAGCGGCTTCCGCGCTTCCGGCGGTGATCACGTTGTAGCCGGCGGCCTTGAGGACCGGGCTCAGCATGTCGCGGAAGAAGGCGGAATCGTCGACCAGGAGCAGCGTCGCGCTGCGCTTCTCCGGCTTGTGCGCGCCCCGCGCCCAGTCGTCATAGGCGAGCGGCAGGAAGTGGGCGATGTTGATGATTTCGGTGGCGCGGCCGCGCAGGACCGCCGAACCGATGAGGTCCGAACGCTCGGCCGCGATCTCCACGTCGAGGCGCTCCTCGACGATGTCGATGATCTCGTCCACGACCAGGCCCATGGCCCGTTCGCCGTCCGAGAACACCACCAGCGCCTGCGTGCCTTCGCTCCTGATCTCGATCGATTGATCGGCCGGGACCAGCGGCATGAGCCGGCCACGGTACTGGATGAGCGGGCGTCCGCCGACCCACTCGATCTTGTTGGCTTCGATCTCCTCGAGCCGTGTCACGAGCGAGAGCGGCACCGCCTTGAAGCTGCCTCCGCCGCCCTTGAATACCAGCAGCGTCGCCTTTGCGTCGGCGGCATCGGTCTCCTCCGGCTCGGCATCCACCGGGATGACGCCGGTTTGCGTGCCCTGGCTGACCTGGCGGGCGATGCCGTTCGGATCGACGATCAGGACCACGGCACCGTCACCGAGAATGGTGTTGCCGGCGAAGAGCGGCAGATGGCGCAGCTTCGACGACATCGGCTTCACGACGATTTCTTCCGTGTGGAAGACCTCGTCCACGAGGATGCCGAAACGCTGGCGTCCGACCTGGGCGACGACGACGAAGCCGGAATCGATGCTATCGGCGTTCTCCTGCTGCCCGAGCACCCCGGTCAGGGTGACGATCGGGAGAAGGCGCTCGCGCAGGCGCAGCACTGGCGAGCCGTTGATGCGCTCGACCTTCTGGGCCGTGGCCTTGTCGACGCGCACGAGTTCCAGCACCGCAACCTGCGGCACGGCGTAGCGAAGGTCGCCGGCCTTGACGATGAGGGCGGCGATGATCGCCAGCGTGAGCGGGATCTTGATGGTGAAGGTAGTGCCGCGGCCGAGCTGCGTGTTGATGTCGATGACGCCGCCGATCAGCTCGATATTGGTCTTCACCACATCCATGCCGACGCCGCGGCCGGACACCGAGGTGACCGCCTTCGCCGTCGAGAAGCCGGGATGGAAGATGAACTTCGCCACCTGGGCGTCGGTCATCTTGTCGATCTCGGACTGGCTCGCGACGTTGCGCTCCACGGCCTTGCGGCGGATGGCGGCGAGATCGAGGCCCTTGCCGTCATCGGCGATCTCGATCGTGATCGTTCCGCCCTCGTGATAGGCGGCGAGGCGGATCGTGCCACGGGCCGGCTTGCCCGCCGCTTTCCGGTCGGCGGTGGATTCGATCCCGTGGTCGGCCGAATTGCGCACCATGTGGGTGAGCGGGTCCTTGATGACCTCGAGCACCTGACGGTCGAGTTCGGTCTCGGCGCCGCTCATGATGAGCTCGATCTGCTTGCCGAGTTCCGACGACAGGTCGCGAACCACGCGCGGCAGCTTCTGCCAGGCATTGCCGATCGGCTGCATGCGCGTCTTCATGACGCCTTCCTGCAGCTCGGCCGTCACATGGCTGAGGCGCTGCAGGGGAACCTTGTAGGTGGAATCGTCGTGGCGACGGGCGATCTCGAGGAGCTGGTTGCGGGTCAGCACCAGCTCGGACACCATCGTCATGAGGTGTTCGAGCGTGTCCACGTTGACGCGGATGCTCTGGACCTTCGAGGCTCCGCCCTCGGATTCCCCGGAGGGAGCGTCCGACCCGTTCTTCCGGTTGGCGCCCTTCGAGGACGAATCCTCGGCCAGCGACGCAGGTTCGAACTCGGGAGCGGTGAATTCGGGCTGCTTCGGTTCGGCCATGGCGACGGGGGCCGGCTCGAGGGGGAGCGGCTCCGACAGGTCGGGGCCTTCGGCTTCGAGGAAGGCGCGCTCCAGATCGTCGAGGGAGACTTCGCCGGGCTTGAGCTCACGCACGACGGGGTCGGGGAGCTTTGTCTCGACCACGGCGGCCGGCGCCACGAACGGGGCGGCCGACATGGCGTCGAGGGCATTGATCAGGTCGTCGTCGTTTCCGGCCGGCTCGGTGCCGGCGATCTCGAGATCGCCGAGGATCTGCTTGAGCCGGTCCAGCGTCACGAGGATCAGGCTGACGGCGGGGCTGCTCACCGGCATTCCGTCGCGGAACTGGCCCATCAGCGTCTCGGCTGCATGCGCCAGCGCTTCCAGGCGCGGAAGGCCGAGGAAGCCGCACGTGCCCTTGATCGTGTGGACGAGGCGGAAAATGTTCCGCAGGATCGTCTGGTTGTTGGGGTCCTGCTCGAAGCGGACGAGTTCGGCGTCCACCGTGTCGAGATGCTCTGCGCTCTCGGTCAGAAACTCACGCAGCAAGTCATCCATTAGAGGCACTCGGTCCAGACGCGCACTAGGTTTGTGCGAAGTCCACCTTGAGGCCGACAGGTTAGTGAAGAGTTTCGAGAGAGAGACAAATCCACAAGTCGCGGCAGGATTTGATTGAGTCCTGCCGCGACAGTCGGGCCCGTGATCAGGCGAGCGAGGTTTCGGGGGGCTCGCTGTCGGAGGGGCGGGTATCCTCGACCGGGGCAGCGGCGGGGGGCGAGGCCGGCGCGACGGCGGCTGCCACGGGCTCCGCGCTGATCGTCACTTCGTCGCCTTCGATCCCGAAGCGCACGTTCATCGCGGCGACGCGGGCGACGAGGCCCGCATAGAACGGCAGGATGCTGTGTGCGTCCACCGCGCCGTTCTCCGGCGTTCCCGCGATCAGATCCTCCACATGCGCCGGGATGCGGGCATGCGACCCCTTCGACCTGATGACGATGGAGGGAGCCTCGCCGTCGCCGCTCACGACGACGTCGATGCGGCCGCCGCGCGGGATCGTGGTGGTGGCGATCATCACGAGGTTGAGCAGGAGCTTGACCTTGTTCTTCGGATAGAGCGCCTGCGGCGCGCTCCAGGTCAGCTGGGTCTTCTCGTCGCCGAACATCCCGCGGGAGACCTTCTCGGCATCGGCGAGGTCGATCGAGGCGCCCGCCGATCCGGCGGCGCCGAAGGCGATGCGGGCGAATTGCAGCCGCGCCGAGGCCTGTTTCGCGCTCTTGCTGATGAGTTCGAGGGCGAATTCCCGCATCGAGGTGTCGCTCTCGTCCTCCAGGACTTCGAGCCCGTTCACGATGGCGCCGACGGGGCTGATCACATCGTGGCAGACGCGCGAGCACAGCAGCGCGGAGAGATCGAGGGAATCGAGATCGACGGGGGTCATCGTGCTCTCCGCACAGGGCAATGAATGGGCCGCCGATGCGGCCGGTCCGTCGGCTCCGAGAGATGAAACCGACTGGGTGCGGCACCGATAGACGGCACAGCATGCTTTGAAAAGCGACGCGACGAGTGCGTAGGACGCTTTGAAGCCAACTCTAGAGTCGACAAGGCGCGGCTCGCAAGGCAAGACTTTCCCATGCCCCTCGATCCGCGGATGCGCGACAGCATCGCGACGACATTGACCGACATCGCCTGCGAAGCGGGCGACATCCTCCGACGACATCATGGTGGCGATTGCGCACACGTGATCAAGCCGGACGGGACCCCTTCGAGCGTCGCCGATATCGCCTCCGAAAAGCTGATCATCGAAGCGCTGAAGCAGCGTTATCCGACGATCCCGATCGTTTCCGAGGAGTCCACTCACGACCTGCCGCCGGCCGACCTGTTCTTTCTGGTCGATCCATTGGACGGCACGCGCGATTTTCTCGCGGGAAACCCGGATTACAGCGTCAATATCTGCCTGATCGAAGGAAACAGGCCGGTGGCCTCGGCCGTGGCCGGTCCGGGTATCGGCCGCGTCTGGGGGGCCGGCGTCACCGCGTTCGAGGCGGTGATCCATCGCGGGCGACCGACGGGTCGGAATGCGATCCGGGTCAGGAAAGTACCGGAGGACGGGCTCGTGGCCCTGGTCAGCCGCCGCCACGGCGACACCGAGACGGAGGCCTGTCTCGCCGGCCTTCCCATCGGTCAGAGGCGGGGCGTGGCCTCGGCCCTGAAATTTTGCCTCATCGCCTCGGGCGAGGCCGATATCTATGTCCGCTGCGGCCCGACCATGGAGTGGGACACGGCCGCCGGAGATCATGTGCTGACCACGGCCGGCGGCAGGGTCGTCGTGCCCTCCGGGCGCGAGATCACCTACGGCCATTACCGCATCTTCTACCGTAACGGCCCTTTCGCAGCCCTTGGGGATCCAAGCTATACCAGCCGTCTCGGACTGCCCGATCGGGGGCCCAACCTGAATACGATCCGGGAAGGGCACACCGCGCGGCCCTGACCGGGGCGCCCGTGTCAGCGGGTCACGCCGTCCTCCGTGAGCGACTTCAGGCTCGGCCACGTCTCTTCCGCCACCCCTATGATGGCGGGAGACGCCACGACCTTCGCGCGATGTTCAGAGTTGCGGAACAGGTAGAGCGCATCCCCCGTCGGACCGGGCAGGATCGCGAAGACCAGCGGGTCCGTATCGACGATCCGGCCATCGACGATCCCGATCGGATCGTAGCCGCCGAGACGCGGTGCGTAGACCGACGGCGCATCCCGGAACGCCGCGAGATTGCTCGCCTTCGAAAAGCGCCAGGTCCGGTTCTTCCAGACCCATTCGTAGGTGGCTTTGCCGGCGACCGGCTGGCCTTCGGGGTCGAGGAAGTAGCTCACCGCGTCGAAACCGTTGAGGGCGATCAGCCCCTGCCCCGCCGAGGCGCTTCGAGGTGCGGCGAGGCACGACGCCAACGCGACCCCTCCGAAGTTACGCCGCGTTAACCCTATCATGCGGTACTTCATGCTCGACTCGGCGCGACGCAAGCTCGTCTCTCCGCTCGTCCCGGACCGGATAGACCCATTCGGCAGAATGTGGGTGATCGGGACGGATGTCGAACCATTGATGGGCGAACATGGAGCTCCGGATGACAGATCCTTCGAATCCCCTCTCCGCATCCGCCGAGCCCTCGCCGCTCATCACCCGTCGGCGCGTTCTGAGCCTCGGCGTGGCAGCCGCCGCGCTGTCGATCGCCGCGTCCGTCGCCCCGGCTCTGGCCTTCGACGAGCCGCCCCCCGGCCGTTTTCGTCCGGCCGAGATCGTGGATAACGGGCATAAGTTCTTCGGCTCAATGTCGCGCGGCCTCGCCCTCACCGTCGAGGAAGCGACCCGCCGCTGGGGCGAGCCCAACGGCTACATCCTCGGGCAGGAAGCCTCCGGCGCCATCGTCGGCGGCGTCCGCTACGGCGAAGGCACACTCTATACCCGCAATGCCGGGCAGCGCCGGATCTACTGGCAGGGACCGTCCATCGGGTTCGATGTCGGCGGCGACGGCGACCGCACGATGATGCTCCTCTACAACATGCCCTCGGTCTCCGGCCTCTACCGGCGCTTTGCCGGGGTCGACGGCTCGGCCTATTTCATCGGCGGGTTCGGGATGACCGCCGTCACGAATGACGGGATGGTGGTGGTGCCGATCCGGACCGGTGTCGGCGCGCGCCTCGGGATCAATGTCGGCTACCTGAAGTTCACGTCGAAGCCGACTTGGAACCCGTTCTGATCCGGTTCGCCCGGCTCGGTCGGCGGCGGCTTATTCCAAGCCGTTCAAAGGATTGGTCTCGCACGGGGGAAATGGTTTAAAGACGTTCATGCTGAGGTCTGTCGGCTCGCGAATCTGGCCTATGCAAGCCTGCGGCGGCGTGCCAACGCGAGCCTGCTTAGACCGTTGAAATCTCGCAGGTTTCAAAGCGCAGAACCGGTGACCACTTTTGCGAAACCTGCTTAGGAAGAGCATCCCCGCGTGATCGAAACCGTGATGATCTTCGCGCTCGGCTTCCTTGCGGCGAGCCTCTGCGCCCTCATGGTCCTGCCGGCCGTGAACGCCCGGGCGATCCGTCTCTCCAAGCGTCGGCTCGAAGGGCTCGTCCCCCTCTCCGCCTCCGAGATCGCCGCCGAAAAGGATTTCCTGCGCGCGCGTTTCGCCGTCACCCAGCGTCGTCTTGAACGGAAGGTGGAAGCCGCACGCGCGAGCCGCCATTCGGATATGGCTGCCATCGGAGCGCGGACCCTCGAGATCGCCGCCCTGGCTCGAAATGTGGAGGAGCGGGATGCCACCCTCGCATCCACGAGAGCGACCCTCGACGGCGTCGAACGCGACCTCGCCACCGCGCGCGCGGAAGGAACCCTCAGCCTCGCCACGCTCGAAGTCCTGGAGAACGCCCATCGCGATCTCATCGACGATCTCCATGCGCTACGCAGCCCAGTGGCATCGTCGGAGACCGTGGAAGGAGACACCGCCAGCGACGAACCCGCGCCGGATCTCCAAGCCCGCTACGTAGCGCTTCTGGAGGAATGCGAGGCGCTGCGAGCGGCAAAGGTGCCGCAGGCCAACGTGCAGCAAGACCAAGAGATCGCCGTTCTTCGCCAGCGTATCGTCGAGGTGGCGGATTCGCTGCTGAGGCAGAACCGGCTTCCGTCCGTCGATGTTTTTCCCATGCCCGGCGCGCAGGCCGGCCCTGTTCCCTTGAAACAGGCCGAACGGGTCTGATCAGCCGCCGAAGCCTGACAGGCTTGTTGCAGGTCATGGAAGCTGTGGCGTAGAAGCCGCGTTGTTCATGGGATGACCACCGGCGTGCCTTGTTTCGACCATGCATAGGCATCATCGGGTTCGTCACATCTCCACTGTCTGAGACGGATCTCGTTCCCTATGGCATTCAAGTCGACTTCGCTTGCCCTCGCTCTCGCCACCATGGCCATGTTCTCGTCGGCGGCGGCTTTCGCTCAAGCCGCTCCCCAGACGAAGCGGGGCAACGAGACGTTGAAGAAGTATTGCACCGGCGATTACCTCACCTATTGCGGGAACCTCTCTCCCGATGATCCGGCGGTGGACAAGTGCTTCCAGACCAACTGGACCAAGCTGTCCGAGAATTGCCGCCGCGCGATCGACGCCTACGAGAAGACGGGCGGCAAGAAGGGCTGACCAGCCCGGCTGACACGAAGGTTTGATCCCCTTCCCTGAGGCCTCCGGGCCTCAGGCTGCACAAAGCGTGGCCGTTGCGCTCGCATCGGCGAGCGGCAGCGGCTATGATGCCGCCGCCTGAGGTGCCGGACCCGCGTTGATGTTGTTTCGTTCCCGACTGACGTTGCTCCTCGCTGTGGGCTGCGTGGCCCTCGCCGGTTCCGGCTGCGGCCGGCGCGGTGCCCTGCAGGCCCCTGATACGCGAGCACCGGTGCAATCCTCCGGGATCGGCCTCGGAGCGTCGCCGGTGGCGGATGCGACCGCGGTGGCCGATGGCGACGACCTCGACCCGACTGCGATTTCCGGTACGCCCCAGGCGATCTTCGAGGCTCCCGTACAGACCTCGAGGGGCGTCAAGCGCGGCTATACCGTCCCCAAACAGCCCTTCATTCTCGATCCGCTCCTCTAGATTGACGCGGGCCTGACGTCCGTCCCGACGGGGCTATGTCGGGCGTGCCGTCTTCTGTCAGGTTCGCGTTTCGGGATTCGCGTCCCAAGGCCCGCCATGCACCATTTCCAGTATCGTGACGGCCGGCTGGCCGCCGAGGATGTCGACCTGACCGGCCTCGCGGCCGAAGTCGGCACGCCGTTCTATTGCTACTCCACGGCGACGCTCGAGCGGCATTACCGCGTCTTCGCCGAAGCCTTCGCGGGAGACGACGCCCTCGTTTGCTATGCGATGAAGGCGAATTCCAACCAGGCGGTACTCACCACCCTGGCCCGTCTCGGGGCGGGGATGGACATCGTCTCCGAGGGAGAGTTGCGGCGGGCGCTTGCCGCTGGCGTCGATCCGCAGCGGATCGTGTTCTCCGGCGTGGGCAAGACCCGCGAGGAGATGGCGGCGGCCCTGCATGCCGGCATCTACTGCTTCAACGTGGAGAGCGAGCCGGAGCTCGAAACCCTGTCCGAGGTGGCCTCTTCTCTCGGGGCGACCGCTCCGGTCTCCGTCCGGGTCAACCCGGACGTGGATGCCGGGACCCATGCCAAGATCTCCACCGGAAAATCCGAGAACAAGTTCGGTATCCCCATCGGACGCGCGGCCGAGGTCTATGCCCGCGCCGCCTCCCTGCCGGGGATCGCCGTGTCCGGCGTCGACATGCATATCGGCAGTCAGATCACCGATCTCGCACCCTTCGCCCATGCGGCCGGGCTCCTGGCCGAATTGGCGCGCAGCCTGATGGCGCAGGGTCACCCCCTGCATCACATCGATTTCGGCGGCGGTCTCGGCATTCCCTATCGCGAGGACAACGCCCCTCCCCCGGAGCCCGCCGCCCTGGCGGATATCCTGCGCCCGCATTTCCGGCCCCTCGGCCTGCGCCCGGTCTTCGAGATCGGCCGCATGATCGCGGGCAATGCCGGCATCCTCGTGACCCGCGTCCTCTACGTGAAACGCACGGAGGGCCGGACCTTCGTCATCGTCGACGCGGCAATGAACGATCTGATCCGCCCGACACTCTACGAGGCCTACCACGCCCTTCGCCCGGTCATCGAGCCCGGTGCCGACACGCCCCGCCTCATCGCCGACGTGGTCGGGCCGGTCTGCGAGAGCGGCGACTATATCGCGCTGGCCCGGGATATCCCCGATGTCGCACCGGGCGACCTCGTCGCCGTGATGACCGCGGGCGCCTACGGGGCTGTCCAGGCCGGAACCTACAATACGCGCCGCCTCGTGCCAGAGGTTCTGGTGAGCGGCGACCGCGCCGCCATCGTCCGGCCGCGTCAGAGCTACGACGACCTCATCGGCCTCGACCGCGTGCCCGACTGGCTGCGGTCGGACTAAGCAGGTTTAGTAAAAGTGGTCACCGGTTTTGCGTTCCGAAACCTGCGACACTTCAAAGGCCTAAGCGAGGTGAAGCGTTGGCTCGCCAATGCGAACCTGCTTGGCCGCGCAGCCGCGATGCGGGTGGGCCGATTTGACCCGATCGCCGCGCGCCGCCACCATGCTAGGCTGACATGGCGGGATGCCTGGAGCATTCCCCGCCTCGGGAGCCCAAACAGAATGGACGAGGCCGACGCGACGACCTCCAAAGCGACCCAGATGACGGCGCCGAAGACGCCGGCAGCCCGAAGCCGGCTCGATCGGCTCGTGTCGCAATCGCAGGCCGCCGGATTGTGGGAACGTGCCTGGCCGCTCGTCTGGCGGGCGCTTGCCGTGGTCCTGGCTTTCCTCGCGGCCTCGTGGCTCGGGCTCTGGCTCGATCTGTCGCCGTTCTGGCGTATCGCCGGCCTCGCCGCCTTCGCCCTCGCCTTTCTCGCCGCTCTGGTGCCGCTGGTCCGCCTATCGCGCCCGAGCCGCCGCGAGGCACTGGCCCGCCTCGACCGTGACGCCGCCGACGGCGCTTCGTCCCACAATCCGGCCTCGGCCATCGAGGACACGCTCGCCGTCGGAACGACGGACCCGGCGACGCAGGCGCTTTGGGCGCTGCATCAGCGCCGCGCAGCCGAGGCCGTCTCCCGTTTGAGCGTCGGCCTGCCCCGTCCGGGCATGCCGCGCCGCGACCCCTTCGCCCTTCGCGCCGGCCTCGTCGTGGCGGCGTTGGCCAGCCTGTTCGTCGCAGGCCCGGAATGGCGCCAGCGCATCGGGAGCGCGTTCGACTGGCACGAGGCCGCCGGCCCGGGACCGAACTTTCGCGTCGATGGCTGGATCGATCCGCCGCTCTATACGAGGCTTCCGCCCCTCGTCGTCACGATGAGCGGGACCGAGCAGCGCCTGCGCGCACCGGTCAACTCGACGCTGATCGTCCGGATCGCCGGCCAGGGCGATGTCGTGCTGACGCCGAATGCGGGTTTCAAGCCTCTCCCCGGCAAGGAAGCGCGTCCCGACCTTCGTGAGGACCGTTTCCAGCTCGTCGGCGGCACCGCCGATCTCATCATCGCCGCGGGCTCGGCGCCCAAGCAGCATCTCATCGTCGAGACCATCCCGGACCTCGCCCCGGAAGTCCGGCGCGTCGGCGCCCTGGAGGTGAATGCGCGCGGCACCTTCAATCTGAGCTACCGCGCCAAGGACGATTACGGCATCGCTTCGGCCGACGGGATCGTCGAGCCCCTGACAGGCGGTCGCTCCCTGGTGCCCCTTCCGAAGATGCCCCTCGCTTTGCCCTCGGACGCGAGCGGCGAGACCGATACGAAGACCCTCGTGGACCTCACCGACAATCCCTGGTCGGGCGCGCGGATCCGGCTGACCATCGTGGTGAAGGACGAGGCCGGTCAGGAGGGGCGGACCGAGACGGCGGAGATCACGCTGCCGGCCCGGCCGTTCCGCGAGCCCCTGGCGCGCGCCCTGGCCGAGGAGCGTCGACGCCTCGTCACCGCTCCCGACGAAAGCCGGCGCCGGGTGCAGACCGCCCTCGACGCGCTGATGATCGCACCGGACCAGTTCACGCCGCAACCCTCGATCTTCCTCGGGTTGCGCACCGCGTCCCGCCGGCTCAAGGCGGCACGGACCGACGAAAACCTGATCGAGGTGGCCGACCTGCTGTGGGAGATGGCGCTCAAGATCGAGGATGGCGACCTCTCCGATGCGGAGAAGAGCCTGCGCGCTGCCCAGGACAGGCTGAAGGACGCCATCGACCGCAACGCGCCGGACGAGGAAATCAAGAAGCTGACGGAGGACCTGAAACAGGCCCTCGACAAGTTCATGAAGCAGATGGCCGAGCGCCAGCAGAAGCAGCCTCAGCAGCAGGGCGAGAAGGGCAAGTCGCAGCAGAACGCCAAGACCGTCACCCCGGACGATCTGAACAAGATGCTGAAGGACATGGAAGAGGCGATGAAGCGCGGCGACACCGCCGAGGCGCAACGCCTGCTCGAACAGCTGCGCAGCATCCTCGAGAACCTCCAGACCGCCGAGCCGGGAGCCAAATCCGACCCGAATGGCCGTGAGATGAGCAAGCAGGCCGAGGAACTCGACAAGATGTCCCGCGAGCAGCAGGCGCTCCGCGACGAGACCTTCAAGGACGGCCAGAACAAGCGCGGCCAGCAGCCCGGGCAGAAGCAGGGCCAGAAGCCCCAGCGCGGCCAGCAGGGGCAGCAGCAGAATGGCGACCAGGGCCAGCAGGGCGGAGAGCAGGGCCAGCAAGGGCAACAGGGTCAGAAAGGCCAGAAGGGCGAGCAGGGCCAGGGTGGCGCCGGCGAACGCCAGCAGGCTTTGCGCCAGCGTCTCGAAGATCTGCAGAAGCGGATGAAGGAGCTCGGGATGCAGGGCGAGGAAGGCCTCGCCGATGCCGAAGAGGCGATGCGCGACGCCGAAGGCGCCCTCGGCGAGGGCAAGGAAGGCGATGCCGTCGACGCTCAGGGCCGCGCCCTCGATGGGCTCAAGCGCGGCGCGGACGGCATGCAGAAGCAGATGGAGGAGATGGCCCAGGGCGAGGGTGAAGGCGAGGGCGAGCAGGAGGGTGGCGAGAACCCGAGCCAGCAGGGGCAGGCCGGCAATCGTGACGACGATCCGCTCGGCCGTCCGACCAAGGGCCGCGACCTTTCCGACGGCCGTGGCAAGGTCCCGACCGCCGACGAATCCGCGGTTCAGCGCACGCGCCGGATCATGGAGGAGTTGCGGCGCAAGCTCGGCGATCCGAGCCGGCCCAGGGAAGAGCTCGACTATTTCGAGCGCCTGCTCCGGCGAAACTGATGGTCGCACCCGTTCCGCGGGTGCGATCCCCTGCCCTATGGGCTAGGGGATCGGCGGAGCCATATGGGCTCCGTCCCCCCGTTCCGAGCGCGAGCCTCCATGTCATCCAACACCCTGGTCCTCGTCGCCTGCCTCGCCGTGGCCGTCGTGCTGTTTCTCGGTCTCATCAACATGATGCGCGGGGGCAGCGCCAACCTGTCTCAGCGGCTGATGCGCCTCCGCGTACTGCTCCAGTTCTTGGCGATCATTTTCATCATGGGCGTCGTCTGGTGGCGCTCCGCCTGAGCAATCATCACATCTCGGTGAGTGTGGCGGCTGGGTCTCACCTCTCGTCTAAGACGATATCGGGACGGGATTACTGATCGTCCGGGCTGACACCAGCGTATTCCTGCGTGGTAGGAAGGTCGGGTTCACTTTGGATCCGTCATCGATGCAAGCCATCTGCTCTCGCCTGGTCGCCGGCATTCTCGCCCTGCCCGTCGTGTGTTCCGCCCAGGCCGCCGATCTCGGATCGCCGCCTCCCGCCGCGGCCTACGTCACGCCTGTCCAGCCGCTGAGCATCGTGTCCGAAGTGCGTATCGGCGGGGCCGTGCAGGATCCCGGCAGCGCCGAGAAGAACACCAACGCCATCAACGGCGAGATCCTGTTCTCCAAGCCGGTGGTGAGCCTCGATCCGTTCTGGCAGGCCTTCGTGCCGCGCCCGACCGTGGGCGGCAGCTACAATTTCGATGGTCGCACCAGCTTCGCCTATATCGGCGCGACCTGGACGGTGGACCTCTTCCCGCAGACCCTGAACAACCGGGTCTTCCTCGAAGGTTTCTTCGGCGCGGGCGCGCATAACGGTTATACCGGCCTGAAGGCCAACGCACCGGCGGGCTTCAACGCCCTGGGCTGCAACCCGCTCTTCCGCGAAGCGGCGGCGCTCGGCTATCGTCTGACCGAGCATTGGAGCATCATGGCCACCGTCGAGCACATGTCGAATGCCGGCCTGTGCCACGAGAATCGCGGCCTGACGAATTTCGGCGGCAAGATCGGCTACACGTTCTGAGCCCGATGCCCGGATCTGAGATCGGATAACCCTTGGTCACCCTGAACCGCATCTACACGCGCACCGGCGACAAGGGCTCCACGGCGCTCGCCAATGGCGAACGTCGCTCCAAGGCGGATCTGCGGGTCGAGGCCTACGGGACGGTCGATGAGACCAATGCCTGTATCGGTCTCGTCCGTCTCCACGCCGATATCGTCCTCGACGCGATGCTCGGCCGTATCCAGAACGATCTGTTCGACCTCGGGGCCGATCTCGCGACCCCGGAAAGCGACGAGCCGCCGGCCTACGAGCCTCTGCGTATCATCGCCAGCCAGGTGAAGCGGATCGAGGCGGATATCGACGTGCTCAACGCCGAGCTGTCGCCGCTGAAATCCTTCGTATTGCCCGGCGGTTCCGCGGCCTCAGCCGCGCTCCATCTCGCCCGTACGATCTGCCGCCGGGCCGAACGCCTGACGGTGGCCCTCGCCGCGGTGGAGGGCGAGCGCGTTTCGCCCGAGGCGCTGCAATACCTCAACCGCCTGTCGGACTTCCTTTTCGTGGCGAGCCGCACGGCCAATGCCAATGGAGCCGACGACGTGCTCTGGGTTCCAGGCAAGAACCGCTGAAGCGGGAAATCTGGTAGACCGCATACAAGCGAGCGTAAATTACGGATCGCATGTGTTCGACGCGGGGCTAGACTGTCGCACGCGTTGACAAGTCTGAAATCCCCCCGTTACGGTCCGCCGCTTCATTCCAAGAGGGTGCCCGGACCTTCGACCGCGTCGAAGGCCCCTCGCGCGCTGCGCCGGCCCTTGCCAAGAAAATCATTGGAGGATTGTGACCGCCATGAAGGTTCTGGTGCCCGTCAAGCGGGTCGTCGACTACAACGTCAAGATCCGCGTCAAGGCCGACGGTTCGGGCGTTGAACTCGCCAACGTCAAGATGTCGATGAACCCGTTCGACGAGATCGCCGTCGAAGAGGCGATCCGTCTGAAGGAGAAGGGCAAGGCGACCGAAATCGTCGCCGTGTCCATCGGTCCGCAGCAGGCGCAGGAGACCTTGCGCACGGCTCTCGCCATGGGCGCCGACCGGGCGATCTTGGTGAAGACGGACGGGCTCGTGGAGCCGCTGGCGGTGGCCAAGATCCTGAAGGCCGTCGTGGAGAAGGAGGCCCCCGGCCTCGTCATCCTCGGCAAGCAGGCCATCGACGACGATTCCAACCAGACCGGGCAGATGCTCGCCGCCCTGCTCGATTGGCCGCAGGGCACATTCGCGTTCAAGCTCGAATTCGGCGAGGGTTCGATCGACGTCACCCGTGAGGTCGATGGCGGCCTGCAGACCGTCACCCTCGCCCTGCCGGCGATCGTGACCACGGATCTGCGCCTGAACGAGCCGCGCTACGCGTCGCTGCCCAACATCATGAAGGCGAAGAAGAAGCCCCTCGAGGAGCTGAGCCCCGATGCGCTCGGCGTCGACGTGACGCCGCGGGTCAAGGTGCTGAAGACCGTCGAGCCGGCCGGACGCAAGGCGGGCATCAAGGTCGGCTCCGCGGCCGAACTGGTCCAGAAGCTGAAGGGCGAAGCCTCGGTCATCTGAGCTTCAGGCTCCGTCCACGCTCCGGCCGTCGCAGGATGGCCGGCGCCGGCCCACAATCCTTATCCTCGGCCGCAATCCGGCGCGACGCCGCGACGGATGCCAGGCCGCACCGCATATGAGGTTCGACGCATAGCATGGCCATTCTCCTCCTCATCGAGCACGATAACGGCGCCGTGCGCGACGCCAGCCTGAAGGCGCTCTCCGCCGCCAAGGAAATCGGCGGACCGATCCACGCCCTGGTCGCCGGTGCGGCGAGCCGCCCGGCAGCCGATGCCGCCGCCGCCCTCGACGGTGTCGAGAAGGTGCTGCTGGCCGAGGATGCCGCCTACGACCACGCTCTGGCCGAACCGACGGCGGCGCTGATCGTCTCTCTCGCTGGCGATTACGACGTGATCATCGCCGCCGCCTCCACCACCGGAAAGAACGTGCTGCCGCGCGTAGCCGCCCTTCTCGACGTGGCGCAGATCTCCGACATCATGAGCGTGATCTCGCCCGACACGTTCGACCGGCCGATCTATGCCGGCAACGCGATCCAGACCGTCCAGGCCGCCGAGGGCAAGAAGGTCATCACGGTCCGCATGGCGGCGTTCAAGGGCGCTGCCGCCGGGGGATCGACGGCTCCGGTGGAGCCCGTCACAGTGAGCGCGCCCGCTTCGTCCAAATCTACCTTCAAGGGCGAGGAGATCGCCCAGTCCGACCGGCCCGAACTGGCCGCCGCCAAGATCATCGTCTCGGGTGGCCGCTCGCTCGGCTCCTCGGACAAGTTCAAGGAGCTCATCGAGCCGCTGGCGGACGCTCTCGGCGCGGCCGTGGGTGCCTCGCGTGCCGCCGTCGACGCGGGCTACGCTCCGAACGACTGGCAGGTCGGCCAGACCGGCAAGGTCGTGGCGCCGGACCTCTACGTGGCGGTGGGCATCTCCGGCGCGATCCAGCATCTGGCCGGCATGAAGGATTCGAAGGTCATCGTCGCCATCAACAAGGACGAGGATGCGCCGATCTTCCAGGTGGCGGATTACGGCCTCGTCGGCGACCTGTTCCAGATCGTCCCCGAGCTTCAGGCCGAGATCGCCAAAGCCAAAGGTTGATCCGGACCGGATCAGAACGATGGAACTCCGCCGCAGCCATCCGCGGCGGAGTTCTTTTCCCATTTAAGCGCTTGCCCGGGCTGCACCTCAGCGAGAAAATGATCTAGGAATTTTGTGCGCCGCATTTCAATTGCGGCGCCAACGCCTCGATCGCTAGGCGGGCGTTCTGCGGCCGAACCGGCCGCGCCTCAGGGGTGCGAGTTCAAGCGATGGCCATCGAGATCAAGACCGTCGGAATCATCGGCGCCGGCCAGATGGGAAGCGGCATCGCCCATGTCTGCGCCATGGCCGGACTGGACGTGCGGCTGAACGACCGCGACACCGCCCGTATCCATAGCGGGCTCGCGACGATCGACGGCAATCTGGCGCGACAGGTCTCCAAGGGTACGATCACCGACGAGCAGAGGCGCAGCGGCGTCGCCCGTATTCAGGCCGCCGAGAGCTATGACGACCTCGCCCCCTGCGATCTCGTCATCGAGGCGGCGACGGAGGACGAGGCGACCAAGCGCCAGATCTTCACCGCCCTGTGCCCCTCTCTGAACCCCGACGCCATCGTGGCGACGAACACGTCGTCGATTTCGATCACCCGCCTCGCCGCCGCGACCGACCGGCCGGAGCGGTTCATCGGCATCCATTTCATGAATCCGGTCCCCGTCATGCAGCTCGTTGAGCTGATCCGGGGCATCGCGACGGCGGACCCGACCTACGTTTCGGCCAAGGCCTTCATCGCCAAGCTCGGCAAGACCTCCACCATGTCGGAGGATTTCCCGGCCTTCATCGTCAACCGCATCCTGCTGCCGATGATCAACGAGGCGATCTATACGCTCTATGAGGGCGTCGGCTCCGTGGAGGCCATCGACACCGCGATGAAGCTCGGTGCCAACCATCCGATGGGACCGCTGCAGCTGGCCGATTTCATCGGCCTCGATACCTGCCTGTCGGTGATGCAGGTGCTCTACGAAGGACTGGCGGATTCGAAGTACCGCCCCTGCCCGCTTCTGGTGAAATATGTCGAGGCCGGCTGGCTCGGCCGGAAGACGAAGCGCGGCTTCTACGATTATCGTGGAGAAGTCCCGGTTCCGACCCGCTGAGAGTAGGCGGAACGCGAAGGCTTAGGTCCCGAGTTGCGGTCGTAGCTCTTCAAGCAAAGACCTCTTGCGAGAGGTCCCACCGGATCAACGATGCTTCTTAAAGAAGACGCTACGGCTTCGAAGCGGATAGGTCCGCCGCAATGCCGTAGCGCGCTGTCGTCATTGCCGGTCGCTGGGACCGACATGATGTCTGGATTATTTCTGGCCGCCATTGGCCGAAGGTTGGGCCGGCGCCGGGTAGGCTGGGTTGCCAGCGGGAACGTTGCCGGTATTCGCCGACGAGGTTCCGTTTCCGGACCCGTTCACGGAGCCGGTGACCTGACCACGGGAGGCGTCCTGGCTCTGCGAGGCGTAGTCTTTCGGAGAGTTCGCACCCTGCCAGGTCATCAGACCGGTGATGGCGATGGCGAGGAGGACGAGGCTGCCGATCAGGACGTAGAGGACCGGCTTGCCCTTCTTGCCCTGACGCGCGTCCTGGCCGTCGAGTCGTTCTGCCATGGGATACCTTTCGAAGCTCGGCCGGGGACGGCCGTCATGTTCAACCTGAGACGCGGATGTCCCATTTGGTGGATTGAACGCGACGGCCGAGCTCCCTGTTCCGAGTCGATTGGCCCTGCTCGCGGCATATGACGCAAAAGCCGCAGCTACATCCAGGTTAAGCCCTGCGTCACCTCCCGGTCGTCAGCATGATCTTGCCGAGATGCGCACTGGATTCCATGAGCGCATGGGCCTCGGACGCCTTCTCCAAGGGGAAGGTGGCATGGATGATGGGCTTCATCCGGCCATCGGCGAGGAGGGGCCAGATGTCCCGGCGCAGGCCCTCGGCGATGGCCGCCTTCTCCGCTTTGGGACGCGCCCGCAGGGTCGCACCGGTGAAGGTGAGCCGCTTCATCATGATCGGCGTCATGCTGAAGCTCTCGACCTTGTAGCCCTGCATGAAGGCGATCTGCACGAGACGTCCCTCGATCGCCAGGGAGGCCAAGTTGCGGGCGAGGTAAGGTGCGCCCACCATGTCGAGGATGACATCGACGCCCTTGCCCTCGGTGAGGCGCTTGATCTCCTCGGCGAAATCCGCCTCCCGGTAATTGATCGCCTCGTCGGCGCCGAGCTCCTTGCAGAAGGCGCATTTCTCGGCGGATCCGGCGGTGGCGAAGACCCGCGCGCCGTGGAGCTTCGCCATCTGGATCGCCGTGGAGCCGATGCCGCTCGATCCGCCATGGACGAGGAAGCTTTCGCCCGACTTCAGCCGCCCGCGCTCGATGACGTTGCTGTAGACGGTGAAATAGGTCTCCGGCAGTCCGGCGGCCTCGATCAGCGAGAGCGGCGCCGGGCGCGGCAGGCATTGTCCGGTTTCGGCCACGGCGAATTCGGCGTAACCGCCGCTGATGGTGAGGGCGCAGACCTCGTCGCCGATGGCGAAACCCTCCGCCCCCTCGCCGAGGGCCGCGATCCGGCCGGCGACTTCGAGGCCCGGGATCTCGGTCGCCCCTTTCGGCGGCGGATACTTGCCTTCGCGCTGCTGGATGTCGGGCCGGTTCACGCCGGCCGACACGACCTCGATGAGCACCTGGCCGGGACCGGGCTGGGGCAGCGGCACCGTCTCAAGCGTCAGGACGTCCGGCCCACCTGCTCCCGCGAACCGGATCTGGCGCATGGTCTCGGGCAGGTCTGGGCTTGACGTCATCGCATCACATCTCCGGTTGGCGTGACCCGTCATGTGCGGCCGGAGGGCGGGTTGGCAAGGGCGCAGTTGGTAAGCGAGGAATGTCTCAGCGGGTGCCGTACATCCGGTCGCCGGCATCGCCGAGGCCTGGCACGATATAGCCGTGGTCGTTGAGGTGGCTGTCGATGGAGGCGGTCCAGACCGGCACGTCGGGATGCGTCGCCTGGAGCTTGGCGACGCCTTCCGGCGCGGCGAGGAGGCAGACGAAGCGCAGGTCGCGAGCGCCGCGCTGCTTCAAGAGGTCGATGGCCGCGATGGCCGAATTGGCCGTGGCGAGCATCGGGTCGAGGACGAGGACGGTGCGGTCGGCGAGGTCGGACGGCGCCTTGAAGTAATATTCCACCGCCTCCAGCGTCTCCGGGTCGCGATAGAGCCCGACATGGGCGACGCGCGCGGAGGGCACCAGCGACAGCATGCCGTCGAGGAAGCCGACGCCCGCGCGCAGGATTGGGGCGAGAACCAGCTTCTTTCCGGCGATCTGCGGTGCCTCCATCGCCTGGATCGGCGTCTCGATCGTCACCCGCTCCAGGGGAAGGTCGCGGGTGACCTCATAGGCGAGGAGCATCCCGATCTCGTTGAGGATCTGGCGGAAGCCCTTGGTCGAGCGCTCCTTCTGGCGGAGGAGGGTCAGCTTGTGCTGGACCAGGGGATGGTCGACCACCGTGACCGTCGCGCGGATCTCCGCGCCGGGACCGTCCGTATTCGCCATCGCCTTCACTCCCCCGAGAACCGGCCCACCGTGCCACGAGCGGCACCGGACCGACCCCACGCTCTCTTGAGCTCCCGCCCTTATGGCCCCCCGGGGCATGAAAATCCGATAAAGAAGCTCGGCCATGACGCGGTGAGGGGCGCGTCCCGGTCGTCGGAGCGATGCAAACAGGGTGGTCCGGGTCGTCGATGAAACTTATCCGAAACAGTACGCCCATGAGCAAGTCCGCCCGTAACGACAGGGTCCGCTATCGCGCCACGTTCCTCAATACGCTCGGGGCGTCCCTGGTGATGGTCGGCTTCTTCCTGCCGGGGATGCGGCTCTACGAAGGGTTTGACCACCGCCTGTCCCGCTCCGAGGCGTGGAGCGTCTCGCTACGGTTCTTCTAGACCGAGCCGGGTGCGGTGAGCGTGACGGCCCTCATCCTCGGCTTCTGCCTGCACTTCATCGCCCTGCATCACCTGAAGAAACTGCAGGATTGATCTCGCCGCCGGACAAACGAAAAAGGGCTCCCGGCATCGCTGCCGGAAGCCCTCCTTGCCCCGAATGGGGGATCGGTCAGACGCTCTGCGTCGGGCCGCTATTGTTGCGCTTGGCCATGAAGGCGTCGAACTGCTCGCGGTCCTTGGCGCGCTTCAGTTCTTCCACGAACTCGGCGAAGGCGCGGCTCTCCTCCTGCAGCGCCTTGCGCTGGGCATTGAGCCGGTCGAGTTCGGCGCGGCGGTAATCGTCGAAGGCAAGGTTGCCGGTGCCGCGCAGGTCTGCGGCCTCGAACGCCTGGGCGAAGCGCGACTTGCGCATGCCCGCCTGCCAATCGGATCCGCGGCCGATCATGCCGCGCAGTTCGGACAATGCCGGGTAACCCGCCACCTTCCAGGCGATGTAGGCCGCCGCCAACGGCCACCAATAGAAGAACGCGACGACGACGGCGCCGATCTCGAAAGAGCGGCGGGGAAACGGACCGCTGCGGCAGGCTTTGCCGGTGGCCCAGGGAGAGGTCGAGGAAAAGCTCACGGCTCACAGCTCCGATGTTAATGTGAACCACATTTACTTGCGAATGCGACGTGGCGGTTTCAAGGGTCGTTTTCAGGAGAGTGTCAGGCCGAGGGTCGGGGGCGTCCCGCGCCATGGACGAGGGCCAGCACGCCGGCGCGTAGCAACTCGTATTTGTCTGGCATTCCCGGCCCCTTCGGCAGATGGCCGGAAGCCGCGAGCGTGGCGAGCCCGTGCGAGAGGGCCCAGACTTCCAGGGCGACGAAACGAGGCTCGACTCCGCCGAATCCATCCGGAAACGTCGATTTCAGCGCTTCGAGCAGAAGGTCGAAGGGGCTGGGCCTGGGCGGGACGTCGGAGGCTGCAGAATCCGCTGCCATCGGTGCGCCACGCGTCTCGAAGATAGCGGCATAATAGCCGGGCTCTTCCTCGGCGAAGGCGAGATAGGCCTCGCCCATTCGGGTGAAGCGCTCGAGAGGTGTTCCGCGTGAGGTGAGGGAGCGTGCCAGACGCTCGGCGAGGTCGGTGAAGCCACGGCCGGCCACCTCCTCCAGCAGAGCTTCGCGACCCCGGAAATGACGATAGAGCGCGGCCGGAGTCACTCCGACGAGGCGTGCCGCATCGACCAGGGTGAAACCGCCCACGCCGCGTTCGGCGATGAACCGGCGCGCCGCTTCGATCAGCGCCTCTTTGAGGTTGCCGTGATGGTAGCTGCGCCGGTCTCCCGGTCCTTCTCGCCAGGGTCGCACTGGATTCCATCCTCGGGCGATCGCCGGCCAGCGGCTGCACCTTTGCCGCGACTCTGCCGGGATGGCCCTCCCCTAACACGCGGAGCGCGCTTTTCGACCCTCCTCTGCCTACCCGTGGACAGAGATTTTCAAACGGGATTGACAGGGACGATCCCACGAATTGTAATAGTATTACATTACATAGTGGATTTCCGATGAGCCAGCGCGATCACCGTCTCCCCGTCACCGTCCTTTCCGGCTTCCTCGGTGCCGGCAAGACCACGCTGTTGAACCACATTCTCAACAACCGCGAGGGACGACGCGTCGCCGTGATCGTCAACGACATGAGTGAGGTGAACATCGACGCGGCCCTGATCCGTGAGGGCAGCGCCAACCTCTCCCGCACCGACGAACGCCTGGTGGAGATGACCAATGGCTGCATCTGCTGCACGCTGCGAGACGACCTCCTGGCCGAAGTCCGGACGCTCGCGGAGGAAGGGCGGTTCGATTACCTCCTGATCGAAGGCACCGGCATCGCCGAGCCGCTACCGGTGGCGAGCACCTTCTCGTTCCGCGACGAAGACGGGGCTGCGCTGAGCGACGTCGCCCGCCTCGACACCATGGTCACCGTGGTCGACGCGGTGAGTCTCCTGCGCGATTACGGTTCGACGGCGTTCCTGCGCGACCGGGGCGAGAGTGCGGGCGAGGAGGATGCCCGGACCCTTGTCGACCTTCTCGTGGAGCAGATCGAGTTCGCCGATGTGGTCGTCCTCAACAAGGCCGGTGATGTCGGGGCGGATCAGCTCGCTCTGGTCCGCTCGGTGATACGTGGGCTCAATGCCGATGCCCGCATCGTCGAGGCCTCCTATGGCCGCGTCCCCCTCGACCAGGTTCTGGATACCGGCCTGTTCAGCGAGGAGAAGGCGCAGGAACATCCGCTCTGGTTCAAGGAGCTCTACGGCGCCGCCGATCACGTGCCCGAAACCGAGGAATACGGGATCGGCTCCTTCGTCTACCGGGCTCGCCGTCCCTTCGCCCCCGAGGCCTTCGATGCCTTCACCAAGGTGACATGGCCGGGCCTCATCCGCGCGAAGGGGCATTTCTGGCTGGCGACGCGGCCGGACTGGGTCGGCGAATTCTCCCTCGCGGGTTCCATCGCGCGGGTTTCGCCGATGGGGGCGTGGTGGGCCTGCGTACCGAAGGCCCGCTGGCCGGAGGATGCGGAGTGGCGTAGGCATCTGTCCCGGAACTGGAGCGAGCCCTGGGGCGACCGCCGCCAGGAACTCGTCTTCATCGGGACGGGTCTCGACCAGGCAGCGATCACCGCCGCACTCGACGCCTGTCTGGTCGGTTCCGAGGAGGTGACTCGGTTCGATCCGGCGCCCTACCGCGCCCTGCCCGATCCGTTTCCCGCCTGGCAGCGTGCCGCCTGATGGCGTTCTTTTCCCTCAAGGATGCCCGCGCCCGCTCGGCCGCACGGTCGGCCGATGCGGCGAGGCTCAAGGGCGCGCTTCGCCTGGGTCTCGGGCTCGGCGAGGATGACGTCCTCGCCGTCAACGAAATCGCCTGTGGCGAGCCCGGCTGCGCCGATCGCGAGACCATCGTCCTGGTGATGCGGGTCGGCGAGCCGACGCGGGCGCTGAAGATCGCGCGTGGACTCGAGGCGGTCGTGGCCGACGACATCGCCCGGCTGGGCGAGGAAGAGGATGCCATGAGGCGGGAGGGCGCGGCCCCGCCCGGGGAGTCCGCGCCTACAGTTTGAAGATCGATGATGCCCGGTCCAGCGCGGATTTCTTGCCGGTTCGGGCCGATTCCAGCCGCTCGATCTCGGCGCGCAGCAGGGCGATCCGCTCGGCGATCTCGTCGAGGGAGAGTGTGTCGAGGCTCTCGCCGATCGTATGGGAGACCGTGCGCTTCGGCCGGTCCGTGTCGTCGTCGCGCATGGCTTGTCCCCCTGTCTTCCGGCGCTCGCCTAACGGTCCCACCGCGAGACCGAGCGAACGTGCTGTTGAGTGCCGGCATATTGCTTGAGGAATGTCGTCATTTCCGACAGTTCCGGCGCTTTCGAGCGGAAGGTGACCGAGAGGGCCAGAAGCGTGTCGGCATGGTCGAGGCCGGGATAGATCCGCTCCTGAACCGGCACCCGCACCGCGCGCAGTCGCGCCGCGAGGCTCTGGGTATTCTGCGGACGGACGATGGTGTCGTTGCCGCCCGTGGCCAGGAATGCGGGCGGTGAATGAGGACTGGCGAAGGTGATCGGCTGCGTCGCCGCGGGGTCGGGGGCCTGTCCGAACACGTCCCGTGAGGTGTCCTGGTCGAAAGGATGGAAGTCATAGGGGCCGGACAGACCGGCCACGGCCCGGATCACCTTCGGGTCGACGCCCGCCTTGCGCAGGTAGCGCGGATCGAGCCCGAGCATCAGGGCATTGTAGGCCCCGGCCGAATGGCCCGCGAGAACGATGCGGCGCGGGTCGCCGCCATATTCGGCGATGTTGTCGCGAACCCAGGCGATGGCGGCGGCGCCGTCATCGAGGAAGTCGGGGAACCGCACTTCCGGATAGACCCGGTAATCGGGGATGACGGTGACGAAACCCTGGGCCGCCAGGGCCTGACCGACGAATTCGTAATCGTCCTTCGCGCCCGATTTCCACGAGCCGCCATAGAAGAAGACCAGCACCGTCGCATCCGCCGCGCCGCCGACGGGCGTGAAGACATCGAGGCGTTGCCGCGGATGGGTGCCGAAGGCGACGCTCTTCTGGGCGAGCCGGCCGCCCTGGTCGCGCGGACCAATGGCATCGAAGAGGGCGAGGGGCGAACAGGCCGTGACCCCGAAGGCGGCCAGTGCGAGGCAGGCGAGAGTGGCGAAGGCGGCGAAGGCGCGGGTCATGCATCTCTCAAACGGGGAAACGAAGACCCGAATGACACGTGCCGCACGGCGGATTCATGACCGGAAAAAGGGTTTTTCGGATTCAGGTGCGCAGCACGATGCAGGCGCCCCCGACCTTCCGGATGCGGCCGCACAGGATATCGCCCGCCGCCCGGCTCTCGGCCGGGATGCGGATCCGGTAGAAGGCACGCGTGCCGCGACTGCGCAGGCGCGTCCCGATGATCATCGGCCGCACCTCGCCGATCACCCCGGCATAGAGCTTCCGGGTGCGGGAGAAGCTCTGGAGGGCGAGGGATTTCGAGAAATTCCCGGCGAGCTGAATGCCCCACGGGGCAGCCGGCCCCTCGTTGCCGCCGAGGGCGAAGCGATCGCCGCGTGAGGGAATCCGCAAAGCGGCGGTGACCTGCAGGCAGGTCTTCGGCGCTTCGGCCATCGATGCTTCCTTCTTGGGGGCATCAGACTCTCCGTCGGCTCCGTTGACGGCCGCGCCTCCGCGCCAATCCTCGGCCGGCGCGCCGGTGATCGCCATCACGTAGGCGCGCGTCTCGGCAGGCAGGCCGCCCGTTCCGGCGAGCCAGCCCGAGACCCGGCCCGCGCCGCCATTATAGGCCGCAGCCGCGAGGCCGAGATTGCCGAACTGGCGATTGAGATCGGCGAGGAGATGGGCGGCGTGGGGGATCGCCTGTTCGGGATCGAACGGGTCGGTCAGTCCGCGCTCACGTGCCGTTCCCGGCATGAACTGCGCGACGCCCTGCGCACCGACCGGGCTCACGGCCGTGACGCGAAAACTGCTTTCCCGCCAGATCAGCCGCGTCAGGAACGGCACGGGCAGGCCGCGCACCCTGGCCGAATCCTCGATCAGGCGGCAGAGCGCCTGCTCCACGGTTTCCGTCGCCACCTCGGCCGAGGCCGGCGCGGCGGCGAGGAAACAACAGGCGAGGATCAGGCTGCGGAGGGATGTCACGGGGCGTTTGTAATGCGGTCTGGCGCCGGATCAATCGCCGTTCGCCGATCTCATCGCGCCGCGCTATAAGAACCTCGGCTTTCCCAATCCGCGGACCCGGTGCCCTTCCCTCGATGACTGACACGCTGCTCGACGTCCAAGACCTGTCGGTCGCCTTTCGCTCGCGTGAGCGTGAGACGCTGGCGGTGGATCGCGTGAGCTTCACGATCCACAGGGGCGAGACGGTGGCCCTGGTGGGCGAGTCCGGGTCGGGCAAGTCGGTGACGGCCCTGTCGATCCTGCGTCTCCTCGATGGCAGCGCCGTCCATCCCGGCGGTCGCATCCTGTTCAAGGGACGGGACATTCTGGCCTTGCCGGAGCCGGAGCTGCGCAAGATCCGTGGTGCCGACATCACCATGGTGTTCCAGGAGCCGATGACCTCGCTCAATCCTCTGCACACGATCCAGCGGCAGATCGGCGAGGTTCTGGAGATCCATCGCGGCCTGTCCGGCCGCAAGGCCCGCGCCCGCATCCTCGAATTGCTCGAACTCGTCGGCGTCCGCGACGCCGAGCGGCGCATGGGCGCCTATCCGCACGAATTGTCCGGCGGCCAGCGCCAGCGCGTCATGATCGCCATGGCGCTCGCCTGCGAGCCGGACCTTCTGGTGGCGGACGAGCCGACCACCGCCCTCGACGTCACCGTTCAGGCGCAGATCCTCACGCTCCTGGCCGATCTGCAGAAGCGCCTCGGCATGTCGATGCTGTTCATCACCCACGATCTCGGCATCGTGCAGCGCATCGCCTCGCGGGTCTGCGTGATGCTCGCCGGCCGCATCGTCGAAGCGGGGCCGGTGGACGAGATCTTCGCCAAGCCCAAACACGAATATACCCAGCGCCTGCTCGCCTCCGAGCCGAAGGGGCGCGCCAACCCGGTGGCGGACGACGCTCCGCGCCTGTTGGAAGCCGGCCCGCTCAAGGTGTGGTTCCCGGTCCGCGAGGGGCTTCTCCGGCGCACGACCTTCCATGTGAAGGCGGTGGATGGCGTGTCCCTCGCCGTCCGCGAGGGAGAGACGATCGGGATCGTCGGGGAATCCGGATCGGGTAAGACCACTCTGGGGCTCGCCCTGCTGCGCCTCACCGGCAGCGAGGGTCCTATCGTCTTCCTCGGCCAATCCATTGCCGGGCTCGGCCCCGGACCGATGCGACCGTTCCGGCGCGACATGCAGGTGGTCTTCCAGGACCCTTACGGCTCGCTCTCGCCGCGCATGACGGTGGCCGACATCGTCGCCGAGGGCCTCGTCGTGCAGGGGGCGGTGACGTCGCGCACCGAGCGGCGCGCCGTGGTCGCCAAGGCACTGACCGATGTCGGTCTCGATCCGGCGACGATGGATCGCTACCCGCACGAATTTTCCGGCGGCCAGCGCCAGCGCATCGCCATCGCCCGCGCCATGGTGCTGAAACCGCGCTTCGTCGTCCTCGACGAACCGACCTCGGCCCTCGATCGGTCGGTTCAGGCTCAGATCGTCACCCTGCTCCGCGACCTGCAGAAGGAGCGCAAGCTCGCCTACCTCTTCATCAGTCACGATCTCAAGGTCGTGCGCGCGCTGGCGAACTACGTGCTGGTGATGCAGAACGGCAAGGTCGTGGAGGAAGGCCCGGCGGAGGCCATCTTCGCCCGGCCGCAGACCGAGTACACGAAGGCCCTGTTCGCTGCCGCCTTCGATCTCAACAGCGCCACCACCGAAGACGTGGTCCCGGCCTGAACACGACGAGACCCATGGCGCGCGTCTTTCTCATCGTCCTCGATTCGGTCGGCATCGGCGGAGGGCCGGACGCTGCCCGCTACGGCGACGAGGGCTCGGACACGCTCGGCCATATCGCGGAATCCTGCGCCGCCGGGGCGGGCGATCGCGCGGGCCTGCGAGCCGGCCCCCTCGCTCTGCCGAACCTGACGCGTCTCGGCCTCGGTCTCGCCGCCGAGGGGGCGAGCGGCCGCATCCCGCCCGGGCTCGAGCCATCCGGTCCGGTCGATGGGGCCTACGGACATGCCGTCGAGACCGCGCCCGGCAAGGACACACCCTCCGGCCATTGGGAGATCGCGGGCGCCCCCGTCACCGAGGAATGGGGCTACTTCCCCGACAGGGTGCCGGCCTTCCCCGCCGCCCTCACCCAAACGCTGATCGAACGGGGCGAACTCCCCGGTATCCTCGGCGATTGCCACGCCGCCGGCATCCCGATCGTCGAGCGTCTCGGGGCAGAGCACGTCCGGACGGGCAAGCCGATCTGCTACACTTCGGCCGACAGCGTCTTCCAGATCGCCGCTCACGAGGAGACGTTCGGGCTGGACCGGCTCTACGAGCTTTGTCGGATCGCCCGCGAGATCTGCGACCCCTACCGGATCGGCCGGGTCATCGCCCGCCCCTTCCTCGGCTCGGAGGAGAGCGGTTTCCGGCGTACCCCGAACCGCAAGGATTTCGCCACGCAGCCGCCGGGCGAAACCCTCCTCGACCGCCTGAGCGAGCGGGGACGCCCTGTGGTCAGCGTCGGCAAGATCGGCGACATCTTCGCCCACCGCGCCACGGGCCGCGAGATCAAGGCCGCCGGCAACGTTGCCTGCCTCGATGCGGCGCTGGCCGCGTTCCGCACCCTCCCCGAGGGCGGGCTGGTCTTCCTGAACCTGGTCGATTTCGACACGGAATACGGCCACCGCCGCGATGTGCCCGGCTACGCCACCGAGCTGGAGCGTTTCGATGCGCGTGTGCCCGAGATCCATGCGGTGCTCGAGGCGGGTGATGTCTGCATCGTCACCGCCGACCACGGCAACGACCCGACATGGTCGGGGACGGAGCATACCCGCGAGCAGGTGCCGGTCCTGGCCTTCGGTCCCGGTCTCGGCGCCCGGTCACTCGGGCGTAGGGAGACCTTCGCGGATATCGGCGCCTCCATCGCCCGACATCTCGACGTCGGCGAATTGGGACGCGGCACGTCGTGGTGGTGAGACTTTCCCACTCGAACAGGGTGGGATCGAAACTCAGACCTCCCAGGTCTCTTCCACCTCAGGCGGGATCGGCCTCGGGCGGCGGTCGCTGCCGATGGCGACGAAGGTGAACAGGCCTTCCGTCACCTTCATCGTAGTCTCGCTCTCGCGTTCGCGGCGCCAGACCTCGACCTGGATGCGAAGCGAGGTGCGGCCGACCTTCACGATCCAGGCATAGATGCTGACCTCGTCGCCGACGATGACCGGGCGATGGAAGGTCATGGCATCCACGGAGATCGTGGCGCAGCGGCCCCGCGCTCGCCGCGCGGCGACGTTACCCGCTGCCAGATCCATCTGCCCCATCAGCCATCCGCCGAAAATATCCCCGGCCGGATTGGTGTCCGCGGGCATCGCGATCGTGCGGACCACGGGGGAGCCGCGGTCGGTGGGCTGTCGTGGCTCGGAAACATCGGTCGACATGGGGTGGTGCGGTCTCTTGTGATCTCGGTTCTGCCAATGCAAGCGGCGCGCCGCCTGTGTCGTCCTGTCACATCCGGCCGGGCGCGAACAGGTGACACGCTTGAAGGGTGACGGCGGTCGTCACGCCTTCATCACAGTCCGGACCGTCCCGTTCCTCCCGGCGGCGGCGAAGGCGGGCGCCTGCGCAGCATCACCGCCCCGCCCGCCAGCAGCGCGATGCAGAGCAGGGCGTAGGGCAGGCCCAACAGCAGTAGGAAGAACCCGGCACTCGCCTCGCCACCACTGGCACCACCGGAATTTCGGTCGAGAAGCCAGCCCAGGACGCCCGTGACCGCCAGGAGGACGATGCCGTTCAGGAGGATGGCGCCCCCGACGGCGAGGCAGCCCCAGCCTATGCGTCGACGCTCGTCGCCCACGCGGGCAAGGAGAAGCGTCACGGCGATCACCACGCTGGCCTGAAGACCGATGGAAAGGAAGGGCAGCATGTCTACCGCCGGTCCCGGCCAGGTTATGGCGGCATCCCGCATGCCCGGGTTGGGCCGGACCATCATACCGATGAGGGCCGTCAGGGCGGGAAAGATCACCCCGCCGATCGCCCAGCCCACGAACAGGCCGAAGACGCTACTGATGACCCATCGCCGGGTGTTCGGGTTCATGCCGTCACTTCCTGCCGCCGGGCAAATACGATTGGCCCCGCTATCGACGACAGCACGCTACTCGCACGCCGTCTACGCGATGATAGCGATCCTCGACCCCCTATCACGACGGTCAACCATCGTGCTGGCCAAGTTTGTGGGGGGGAGCATGTCCGGCAGGGAGTCGATGACGGAGGCGCTCCTCGGCCCGTCGAGGCGGACATGCGAAGTGACGAGATATCGTCAGTCCGGCAGGGCGAACACGACGAGCGCGTCGCCGGTGCCGAAACCCGAGCCCTTGGTGAACGAGGCTCCGCCGGCCGCCACGGCCACGTATTGCCGGCCGTCCAGCGAATAAGTGATCGGCGGCCCGCCGATCCCGGCACCGCACTGGAACCGCCACAGCATCGTGCCCGTCGCTGCGTCATGGGCGTCGAGATGGCCGTCCTCCTCGCCGGAGAAGACCAGACCGCTGGCGGTGGCGAGCGTGCCGCCCGAAAGGCGGCTTCCCGCCTTCACCGACCATTTGATCGCGCCGCCCTTGGCGAGGTCGATGGCCGTGAGTGTGCTGAAGGACGGCTCTCCCTTCGCCTCGCTCGTTTCGGTGAAACGGATCTGCGGCCTGCCGGCCGCGGCGGGAACAGTCCTCACCGTGTAGGTCGTCGCGCCGTGACGGACTTGGGCATAGGCCATGCTCGTCGTCGGATCGAAGGCGACCGGATGCCAGGAGATCGCCCCGAGGGGGCCGGGGCTGACGACGGTTCCGGTCTCGGTGGGCGGTGCGTAGAGGTTCTTCTGCGTAGTGAGCGGCGCGGACTTGCCGAGGAGCGCGCCGGTCGCCCGGTCGTGGACGTACAGCCAGCCGGTTTTGCTTGCTTCGGCGACCGCCTTCACCGGACCTTGGGGCGTCGCGTAATCGAGCAGGAAGGGCGGGCTCGCGACGTCGTAGCCCCATTCGTCATGGGGGACCTGCTGGGAATACCAGCGCAGCTTTCCGGTCTTCACATCGAGTGCCACGAGGCTCATCGTGTAGAGGTTGTCGCCCGGCCGCGAGAGGCCGAAATTCTGCGGCGCGGGGTTGCCGGTGCCGACATAGATCAGGCCGAGATCGGCATCGTAGGCCGGGGTCATCCAGAGCGAGCCGCCGCCGACCTTCCAGGCCTCCCTGTGCCGGGGCGCGGCCGCCTTCTCGGCGGCGATGTCGCGATTGAGCGGCACCCCATCGGCGGTCTTCTCGACGAAGCCGCCTTCCCAACCGTCCTCCTTGGTGACGTACCAGCGCCAGCGCTCCTCGCCGGTGGCGGCATCGTAGGCGGCGAGCCAGCCGCGCCGGCCGTATCCGCCCTCGATCCCGACCACAGCGCCGCCGTCGAGCCCGCCCTTTTCGTCCTCCACGTGGAGGCCGTAGCCGGCACCGGCCACGCCGACGATGACCAGTCCGTCGGCCACTAGGGGCGGCATCTTGAAACCGAGCCGGCTCGAACCCTGGATCGCGCCCGCGCCCAGCGTTCCCGCAAGATCAGAGGCGGTCTCCGACTCGCCCTCCTCAGGGCGGACGGCCTCGTGGTCCCACAGGACCTTGCCGGTCTTGGCGTCGAGGGCGATGACCCGCCCGTCCATGGTCGCCTCGAAGACCTTGCCGCCCGAGACCGCGACACCGCGATTCGAGGGCGGCCCGAAAATCTTCTCCGTCCGGGCCTTGTGGGTGTAGGTCCAGATCACCCGCCCGGTCTTCGCCTCCAGGGCGGCGACGTGGTTCTGCGTGGTGGAGACGTACATCACGCCGTCCACCACCACCGGCTCGGCCTGGAAGTAGCCGGTGATCCCGGTCTGGAAGATCCAGGCCGGGCGCAGCTTGGCGACGTTGCCCCGGTCTATGACTGTCAGCGGCGAGAAATGCCGGTTGGTATGGTCGCGGCCGAACATCGGCCATTCCTCGGCACGCGCTCCCGGGGAGATTGCCAGGGCGCCTACCATCAGCGGAAAGACGGAGCGGCGGACCATCGCCAATGACTTGATCATCCCGTCACGCCCCATCCATCGATCGGTTGGCTTCAGTCGACGCTCAGCCGGGCGAGCCGGATGGCCGCCTCGAGCTGGAACGGCGTGTCGGCGGCGTTCATGGAACGGGCGAGATCCGCGGCATTCTGCCCGTTGCCGTCGCGCCTGGCCGGGTCGGCACCCCGCGCCAGCAGGAGTTCCACCATCTCGGTGCGGTTGAACATGGCCGCCGTCATCAGCGCGGTGCGCGTGCCGGTTCCGGTACCGTCGATAGTGGCGCCCTTCTCCAGCAGTAGCTCGACGATGGCCATGTCGCCCTTGAAGGCGGCGCCGGCGAGCGGCGTCTGCCCCCGGTCGTTGGAGAGCTCGGGGTCGCCACCGTTGTCGAGGATGAGGCGCGTGGTCTCGACCTGCCCGTTATAGGCGGCCAGCATCAGCAGGCTGTCGCCCTTGTCATTGAGGAGGTTCGCCGGGAGTCCCTGAGCGAACAGCTCTTCGAGCTCGTCCACATGCCCTGCCCGCGCATATTGGAAGACCCGGCCCGCGAAGGCCAGGGTCTCCGAGTCGAGTTCGGGAAGCGCAGGGTTGGGCGAAGCCGGCGTTTCGGATTGCATCGTCACTTTCTGTCTCAGTGAATGCTGTGTCAGGGAATGACTTTTTCGGTCCGCAACCGGCCGAACAGGTCGAGGAAACTGTCGTCGCTGGGCTGATAATCGAGGAAGCCGAGCCGGCGGCTGCGCGCCATGTCGGTGACCACCTCGATCGGTCGGCCGAGATCCGCATCGGTGTGCCATGCGGAGGCGAGACGGTCGAGGTCGGACTCGACCAACCCGTGGCGTTGAGCCAGATCCCTCCAGACCGGCCCGTCCTTGGCCATCTGCTCTTCGAGGGGCGTCGCCGCACCCGGATAGGGCGCCGGCTCCAGGCCGAACCATTCCGCGATGCGGCCCCACATCCACGACCAGCGGAAGACGTCGCCGTTGACCACATTGAACGCGGTGTTCGCCGCGGCGGGATCGGTAGAGGCCCAGGCGAGATGACGGGCCAGCAGCCGCGCGTCGGTGACGTCGGTCAGGCCGTTCCATTGCTGCGGTGAGCCCGGGAACAGGAACGGGCGTCCGGTCTCTCGACAGAGGGAGGCGTAGACGGCCAGCGTCACGCCCATGTTCATGGCGTTGCCGAGGGCATAGCCGACGATGGTGTGCGGACGGTGCACGCTCCAGCCAAAACCCTGGCGCTTGGCGGCAGCGAAAACCTCATCCTCCTGTACGTAGTAGAAATTCTCCACCGGCAGGCGGTCCTGGTCCTCGCGGAACGGCGTCTGCGGCAGCGTGCCCTTCCCGTAAGCTTCGAAGGGCCCGAGATAATGCTTGAGGCCGGTCACCAGGGCCACGTGGCGCAACGGAGCCGCTTGCAGCGCGTCGAGGAGGTTGCGCACCATGGCGCCATTGACGCGGCAATTCTCGGCTTCGGTCGCCTGTCGCATCCAGGTGGTGATGAAGACATGTGTCGGCGCCAGGTCCGACAAGGCCGCCCGCAGGGAGGCGGGATCGGTCAGGTCCGCCGTCACCGGGGTCACGCCCTCGATATCCACGGGCCGGCGCGCCAGGCCCAGTACGTTCCAGCCCTCGGCGACGAGGTGACGGGCGAGGTTGTTGCCGACGATGCCGCTCGCACCGGCGATGAGCGCCGTACCCTTGATCCTGTCCGACATGCTGTCTCCAATAGAGATGCATTCCTCCTCGGCCCATCCGATGGAGGGACCGGCCGAGGAGGGAATGTGTCTATCGGAACGCGGGAGGCCGGATGTCGATCCGGCGCGGATCCGCTTCAGGCGATGGGCGTCAACTCGCCGGTCTCGCTGATCTCGTCGGTATGCACGTCAAAGCTGGCGAGCAGGGCCGTGCTGAAGCTCGTGGAGATCGCCACGTCGGTGGCGTCGCGGCCTCGCGCGATGAGGATGCGGCCGATGCGGCGCTTGTTGTTGCGGGCGTCGAAGGTGAACCAGCGCCCGTCGAGATAGACTTCGAGCCAGGCCGAGAAGTCGCCCGGCGGCACCACGGGCACGCCGATATCGCCGAGATAGCCGGTGCAGTAGCGGGCCGGGATGTTCATGCATCGGCAGAAGGCGACGGCGAGATGCGTGAAATCGCGGCAGACGCCGATCTTTTGCGTATAGGCTTCGAAAGCCGTGCGGGTGGCGTCCGCCTGCTGGTAATCGAACTTGATGTGCCGGTGCACGAAATCGTGGATCGCCTGGACCCGTGCCCAACCCTCGGGTGTGGTGCCGAAGAGACCCCAGGCGATGTTCGAGAGCTTGTCGGTCTCACAATAGCGGCTGCCGAGCAGGAACGGCATGACGTCGTCCGGGAGATCCTGCACCGGATACTGTTTCGCATCGGGCACGAGTTCGTCGAGCTCGCCGGAATCCTCGATCAAGAAATCGGCCGACACCGTGATCCGGCCACAGGGGGCGAGGATGCGGGTGCAGACGTTGCCGAACGGATCGAGGTAGCTGTGGGCCTCCACCGGCGGCTCGATCGTCATCGTTTCCGGCGTCAGCAGATCACCGGCCCTGGATGGGTGGACGTTGAGCATCAGGGTGATCGGCGTCGGGCCGAACGTGTCGTAGCCGATCGTGTAGCCGGTCCGGATTTTCATGGGGTCGCTCGCATCGGGCAAAGGGGGGCGCGGCTCGTCTCCACCCGCCGCCGCCCTGCGCCCGAGACCGTGGGCCTCGAGCGAGCGGGTGGCGTCGAGGCGGCGACGATCTGGTGCCGCCATGCCCGCCTCGGCCGCTCCCGTTCGAGAGCGGTATCGTCTCGTCACTGGTTAGCACACGGAAAGGTTGCCACCTAACGTTTTGGTGCTCCTCAGGTTTCATCCAGGGCGGCCCGGAGATCGGCGAGGTCGAGGCGGCGGGTGAACATGGTGAGGCCACCCTCGGCATCGCGCGGCCATTCCGCTTCCGGCCTGTCCCTGTACAGTTCGACCCCGTTCATGTCCGGGTCGCGCAGGTACAGTGCCTCGCTCACACCGTGGTCGCTGGCCCCGTCGAGGGCGATGCCGGCCGCGTCGAGACGCTGCAGGGCATCGGCGAGGGAGGCGCGGGTCGGATAGAGGATTGCGAGGTGGAACAGGCCGGTCGTACCGGGCGGCGGCGGGCTGCCGCCTTCGCTCTCCCAGGTGTTGAGCCCGATATGGTGGTGGTAATCCCCCGCCGCGATGAAGGCGGCCTGGGTGCCGTAGCGAGCCTTGAGGGAGAATCCGAGCACGCCGCAATAGAAGGCAAGAGCCCGGTCGAGATCGGCGACCTTGAGATGGACATGGCCGATCCGCGCCTGCGGATGGATCGGGTTCGACGTCGTCGTCATGATGGGTCTCGCTCCTGATTGGCGCGAAGCGATGGGCCGCCCTTTCCCCTTTCGTTCCGCGGGGCCATATTCCACCCATGCCTCCTGCGAACAAACCCCGCGTCTCCTCGGCGAAGGCTTCGAAGCCCGAGCTGAAACCGCTCGACGAGCACCTGGCGGCCCTGCTGAGCCCCGCGCTCAACCGTAACCGGCTGCCCGCCGTCGAGAATCCTGCGCCGTCGGCTCCGCCGAAGAAGCCCGGCAGGCCCAAGAAAGCCGCATCGCCGCCCGGCGGTTTCGGTGAAGCGCCGCAGGCCGGGTTCACCCTCGGCGACGCGGCCGAGGTCGACCCACGCCTCGCCCAAGCGCTGGGGATCACGCCGCCGGAAGACGGTCCGGCACCCGAGGCGCTGGCGAACGAGGATGAGGGGTCGCTGGCCACCGACGGCGTATCCGCCACGGTGGATGCCCTCTCGCGCCTCCTCACCGAGGGCAACCCGCTGTTCCGGGACGGCAAGACCTGGGCGCCGCATCGCCCGGAGCGGCCGAAGAAATCCGAGGGCGGCCTCGCCTTCACGTTGAAATCCGAGTTCGAACCGGCGGGCGACCAGCCGCGCGCCATCGCCGAACTGGTGGAGGGGGTGAACAAGAACGAGCGCGATCAGGTGCTGCTCGGCGTCACCGGCTCCGGCAAGACCTTCACCATGGCCAAGATCATCGAGGCGACGCAGCGCCCCGCCCTGATCCTGGCACCGAACAAGACCCTGGCGGCGCAGCTCTACGGCGAGTTCAAGAGCTTCTTCCCCGACAACGCGGTGGAGTATTTCGTCTCCTACTACGATTACTACCAGCCCGAGGCCTACGTGCCGCGCTCCGACACGTTCATCGAGAAGGAATCCTCGATCAACGAGCAGATCGACCGGATGCGCCACTCGGCCACCCGCGCTCTGCTCGAGCGCGACGACGTCATCATCGTCGCCTCGGTCTCGTGCATCTACGGTATCGGCTCGGTGGAGACCTACACCGCCATGTCGTTCACGGTGTCGCTGAACGAGCGGATCGAGCAGCGCCAACTGGTCGCCGACCTCGTGGCGCTCCAATACAAGCGCATCCAGTCCGATTTCGCCCGCGGCACCTTCCGGGTGCGCGGCGACGTGATCGAACTCTGGCCCGCCCACTTGGAGGATCGCGGCTGGCGCATCGGCCTGTTCGGCGACGAGATCGAGTCGATCACCGAATTCGATCCGCTTACCGGGAAGAAGATCAATGACCTGAAATTCGTGAAGGTCTACGCCAACTCGCACTACGTCACGCCGCGTCCGACCCTCCAGCAGGCGATCAAGGGCATCAAGACCGAGCTGAAGCTGCGTGTCGACGAGCTGACCAAGATGGGCCGGCTCATCGAGGCGCAGCGGATCGAGCAGCGCTGCACCTTCGATATCGAGATGATCGAGGCGACGGGCGCCTGCAACGGCATCGAGAACTATTCGCGCTACCTCACCGGCCGCAAGCCCGGCGAGCCGCCGCCGACGCTGTTCGAATACCTGCCCGACAATGCCATCGTCTTCACCGACGAGAGCCACGTCACGGTTCCGCAGATCGGCGGCATGTACAAGGGCGACTTTCGCCGCAAGGCGACGCTGGCCGAATACGGTTTCCGCCTGCCCTCCTGCCTCGACAACCGCCCGCTCCGTTTCGAGGAATGGGACGCCATGCGACCGCAATCGGTCCACGTCTCGGCGACACCGGCAAAATGGGAGATGGAGCAGACCGGCGGCGTCTTCGCCGAGCAGGTCATCCGCCCCACCGGCCTCGTCGATCCGGTGATCGAGATTCGCCCTGCCCGTTCGCAGGTCGACGATCTGCTGGGCGAAGTGCGCGAGGTGGCTCAGGCCGGCTACCGCACGCTGGTGACGACGCTGACCAAGCGCATGGCCGAGGATCTCACCGAGTATCTACACGAGAACAGCGTCCGCGTGCGCTACATGCACTCGGACATCGACACGCTGGAACGGATCGAGATCATCCGTGACCTGCGGCTCGGCGCGTTCGACGTGCTCATCGGCATCAACCTGCTGCGCGAGGGCCTCGACATCCCCGAATGCGCCCTCGTGGCGATCCTCGACGCCGACAAGGAAGGCTTTCTGCGTTCCGAGACCTCGCTGATCCAGACCATCGGCCGCGCCGCGCGTAATGCCGACGCTCGCTGCATTCTCTACGCGGACAACATCACCGGCTCGATGGAACGGGCCATGGCGGAGACCGAGCGCCGCCGCCAGAAGCAACTCGCCTATAACGAGGAGCACGGCATCACGCCGCAGAGCGTGAAGCGCGGCATCTCCGACATTCTCAGCAGCGTGTTCGAGGGCGACCACGTCCAGGTCGATACCGGTCTGGCCAAGAACGCGGCCACGATCGGCCACAACTTCAAGGCCGTCATGGCCGACCTCGAGAAGCGCATGCGCACGGCCGCCGCCGATCTCGATTTCGAGGAAGCGGCGCGCCTGCGCGACGAGCTGAAGCGCCTCCAGGCGACGGAGCTTCTGCTTTCCGACGACCCTATGGCGCGCCAGGGTGACGTGGAGCGCGATGCCGGAAAGTACGGCGCGAAGCGGAGTCGTATCTCGAAGCCGAGCCTCGACAATATGGGCCCGGGCACCGACCGCGAATTACCCGTGGGAGGCGAAGCGCCGCTCTGGGCCGAGCGCCCGAAGGCGCGCTCGACCCAGGGGCTCGGCGGCCAGAAGCCGAAATACAAGGGCGGCGGCGGGCGCAAGCGCGACTGAAACCCGCACCGGCGTCGGAACCCCCGGCCTAGGCTCGGGCTTGGAGAAGCATGTGACGGCGCCCGAACCCGGGCGCCCCCGTGCCTCGAACCGACGGAGCAATCCCATGCGCAAGGAACCTCTCATCCGGGCGAACCTGCTCCTCGCTGCCGGCATCTTCCTGGTGCAGACCGCGCCTGCCCAGGCAATCTCCGATCGCCGCGACCAACCGACGGCCGCCGACGTGCCGTCGGAAACCCGATCCGGCGAGACATCCGGTTCGAAGCCCATCGGCGACGTGAAGCCGCCGAGCGCCATCCGCCCCACGACGGCTGTGACCGAGGATGACGGCAAGTCGTCTCGGACCAACCCGCTCGATCATCTGCCCGCGCGCGACCGCGCCGGGACCGGCGGACGCCGGGAATAGAATTCGCCGTCAAGGCTCGCTGCTCAGGAGGAACGACCATGGGATTACTCGATCAGGTCATCAGCGGTGTGCTCGGCAACGTCCTCGGCGGTGGCCGGGGCAGCGATCACCAGCAAGGCGGCGGTTCCGGTGGCGGAGCGCTCGGTGGCTCCCTGTCGCCCATCGTGCAGGCTTTGCTGATGCTGCTCCTGCAGAAGGGCGGCGGCGGGTTGAGCGACATCCTCGGCGGCGGTCGGGGAGGCCAGCCGGAAATGGAGCAGGGCCGGCGCGGGCCGCCCGAGCCCTATGACGACGGTGACCAGGGCGGCTTCAACCAGGACCCGTACAATGAGGGCCGAGACCGTGGCGGCTATGGTGGCGGATCACGCGGATCGTCGCCGGAAGGCGATTTCAGCGACCTGTCGGGGATGCTCGACGGACCCGGCGGCGGCCAGGGCTATCAGGGCTCTCGCGATCAGGGCCATTCCTCCGGCGCGGGGCCTTACAGCCGCCTCGACCAGGAGCAGGGCGACGATCTCGGTGGGTTCGACGGGTTGATCGACCGGCTCCAGCGGGGCGGTCTCGGCGACGCCATCGGTTCCTGGATCGGGCATGGACAGAACCAGCCCGTCGAGCCGAACCGGCTCGCGGACGCCCTCGGTTCGGACACGGTGAACACGCTGCAGAGCCGCACCGGCCTCTCCCGCGACGAGCTGCTGTCACAGCTTGCCCAGGCGCTACCGGGCGTCATCGACGGACTGACCCCGCAGGGGCGTAAGCCGGATCCGGAGGAGCGTCGCGGCTGGTAATACCGAGTCAGGCCCGGCGAACAGCGGGTTTGCCGGGCTTCGCAGGCTGGCAGGTGGCACAGTAGAAGGTCGAGCGTCCCGATTGCACGATCCGCGCTATGGTGCCGCCGCAGCCTTTCGCCGTGCAGGGTTCGCCGGTGCGGTCGTAGACCCGGAACGCATGCTGGAACGAGCCCGACCCGCCATCGGTATGGGCGTAGTCGCGCAGGGTGGACCCGCCGGCGGCGACGGCCTCGGTGAGCACGTCGCGGATCATCCGTGCGAGCAACCGTGCTTTCGTCGTCGGGCGCCCATCGTCTTTCGCCAGGATTCCCGCCGGCAATTCGGGATGCAGCCCGGCGCGGTGAAGCGCTTCGCAGACATAGATGTTGCCGAGACCGGCAATCAGCCGCTGATCGAGGAGAGCGGCCTTCAGCGGCGTGATCTTGTTGCGGAAGAGGAGCGCCAGGCTCTCCGAGCTCATGGCCTCGCTCAGTGGCTCGATCCCCATCGCGGCGAAATGCTTACAGCCGGCGAGGTCCAGGGTCGGTACGAGATCCATGAAGCCGAAACGGCGCGCGTCGTTGTAAGTGACGGTGGCGCCGTTCGACATCGCCATCACCACATGGTCGTGCTTGGCGTTGCCGAGCGCCCCTTCGAGATAGAAATCTCCCGGCGAGACGTTTCTCCCGTCCGGCAAGGCCACGTCGAAGCGCCCGCTCATGCCGAGATGCAGGATCAGCGTTTCCCCGGTATCGAGACCGGCGGTAAGGTATTTCGCCCGTCGCGCCAGATCGGTCACCGTGGCGCCCTCGAGCCGCTGGGCGAAGCGCTCGGGGAAGGGAAACCGCAGGTTCGGTCGGCGCAGGGTCACGCGGGAGAAGCGTGCACCCACCATGGCGGGGGAGAGCCCGCGACGGACGGTTTCGACTTCGGGCAGTTCTGGCATGGAGGGGGGCGAGGCTCTGGATCGGGGGACGGCGCCGACATGGCGAGGGCCGGCATTTGCCACCGATCGTCATGCACCTGTCTAACCCGGCACATGGCGATCCTTGCCGGCTTTCGCTATGACGCTCGCGCAAGAGGATGGTGACATGAGTTCGGCCGAGCGTTCGAAGGACGAGACCAGCACGCATTTCGGGTTCGAGCAGGTTGCGCTCGACGAGAAGCAGGGGCGTGTCGACGACGTGTTCCGCTCCGTGGCGAAACGCTACGACCTGATGAACGACCTGATGTCGGGCGGGCTCCACCGCGCCTGGAAGTCGCATCTCATCTCGATGCTGCGGCCACCACGCAACCGGCCTTTCCACCATCTCGATGTGGCCGGCGGCACCGCCGACATCGCCTTCCGCTGCCTGGAGGCGGGGGGCCCCGAGACCCATGTCACAGTGCTCGACATCAACGAGGCGATGCTGCGGGTCGGCGCCGAGCGCGCCGGCCACCGCTATGACGGGCGGATCGATTTCGTCACCGCGAATGCCGAGTCGCTTCCCCTGCCGAACGAGGCGTTCGACGCCTACACCATCGCGTTCGGCATTCGGAACGTGCCCCGGATCGACCTTGCCCTGGCCGAGGCGCGCCGCGTCCTGAAGCCCGGCGGGCGCTTCTTGTGCCTCGAATTCTCCAAGGTCGATCTACCGGTCCTCGACCGGATCTACGACGCCTATTCGTTCCACGTGATTCCGCGCCTGGGCGCGAGCGTGGCCGGCGACGCGGATTCCTACCGGTACCTCGTGGAATCCATCCGCAAATTCCCGACCCCCGGTCGATTTGCCGGCATGATCGAGGAAGCCGGGTTCAAGCACGTCACCCACCGGCCCCTGTCCGGCGGGATCGTGGCGATCCATTCCGGCTGGAAGATCTCGTGACGTCAGAGCGATTGTCTCAGATCGGCGCAACCTCGATACACCACCTCAGGATGAGGGTCATGGGTGGGATGAAGCGCCGATCCGAGCCGACCATCCGCCCTGAAAGCATCCCATGCTAGGCGCCATCGTCTATCTCATCCGTGGTGCCGGGGTCGGCTTCGTTCTGGCGCGCGAAGGCGGGCTGTCGTTCATCGACCCCACCGAGCTGCCGCCGCATCTTCGCTTCGCCCTAAAGCTCGGGCGGATGCTGGAACGGCCGGGCCTCGGCGCAGGGGCGGGGCCGCTGCAGCGCGCTCTGACACGGCTCGGCCCCTCCTACGTCAAGTTCGGCCAGTTCCTGGCGACGCGGCCCGACATCGTCGGCATGAACGCCGCCCTCGATCTCGAGAAGCTGCAGGACCGGGTTCCGCCTTTCCCACAGGAGCAGGCGATCCGCGTGGTCGAGGCCGCCTTCGGCAAGCCGGTCCGCGAACTGTTCCTGTCCTTCAGCGAGCCCGTGGCCGCCGCGTCCATCGCCCAGGTCCACAAGGCCCACATTCTCGACGCGAACGGCGTCGAGCGGGTGCTGGCTGTGAAGATCATGCGGCCGGGCGTGCGGGAGCGGTTCCAGCGCGATCTCCAGGTGATGCGGTTCATGGCCCGCGTGGTCCATGCCCTGTCGCCGAAGGCCGAGCGCCTGCGTCCGCGCGACGTGGTCGAGATCCTGGCCCGCTCGGTGATGATGGAGATGGATTTCCGGCTCGAAGCCGCAGCCATGTCCGAGCTGGCGCAGAACACCAAGGACGATGCCGATTTCCGCGTGCCGAAGCCCGAATGGGAGCTGACCGCGCGGGACGTGCTGTCGAGCGAGTGGATCGAGGGCATCCGGCTCAATGATCGCGCCGCCATCGTCGCCGCCGGCCGCGACCCCAAGGCGCTCGGCCTCGCGGTCATCCAGTCGTTCCTGCGGCAGGCGATCCGCGACGGTTTCTTCCACGCCGACATGCATCCCGGAAATCTGTTCGTCGATGCGAGCGGCACGCTCGTGGCGGTCGATTTCGGCATCATGGGCCGGCTCGGGATCATGGAGCGGCGCTTCCTCGCCGAGATCCTGCTCGGCTTCATCCTGCGCGACTACAAGCGCGTGGCGCAGGTGCATTTCGAGGCGGGCTACGTGCCGGCCCACCATTCCGTGGAGGATTTCGCCCAGGCCATCCGCGCCATCGGCGAGCCGATCCACCAGCGACGGGCCGACGAGATCTCGATGGCCAAGGTGCTGACCCTTCTCTTCGACATCACTGCCCTGTTCGACATGAGCACGCGCACCGAACTGGTGATGCTGCAGAAGACCATGGTGGTGGTGGAGGGCGTCGCCCGCTCCCTCGACCCGCAGCTCGACATGTGGACCGGGGCGGAGCCGGTGGTCCGCTCGTGGATCGCGCGTAATCTCGGACCTCTCGGGCGAATCGAGGGTGCGGGACGTGCGGTCCTGACATTGTCCGACGTCGTCACCGACCTGCCCGATCTCGCCCAGCGCCTGCGCCGGATTCTCGTGCGTCTCGACGAGAGCGGAACCGGCGACCGCAAGGCTCTGGAGAGCATCGCCCGCCAGGAGCGTCGCCGGGCGCTGTGGTCCACGGCGGCGCTCTGGGCCATCGCGGTAGGCGCGCTGGTGATGGCGTTCCGGTAAGGGCCGGGTGAACGGGATGGCGCGGACACCGCTGTTCGTGGCCGCCATGCCAAATCCGTTCGCTGTGGACGATCACGAAGAGCGGGAGTAGCCCTTCATCATGACCCTCCCCCTCCAGAACCGACGCATCCTGCTCGTCATCGGCGGCGGTATCGCCGCCTACAAGTCGCTGGACCTGATCCGCCGCCTCCGCGAGCGCGGGGCGCGGGTGCGTCCGCTGCTCACGTCGGGGGCACAGGAATTCGTGACCCCCCTCGCCGCTGCCGCCCTCGCCGGGGAGCGTGCCCATACCGACCTGTTCGACCGGGCGGAGGAGGCCGATATCGGCCATATCAAGCTGGCACGCGATGCGGATGCCATTGTGGTCGCGCCCGCCACCGCTAACCTGATGGCACGGATGGCGAGCGGCGACGCCTCGGATCTCGCCTCCACGGTTCTCCTGGCGACGACCCTCCCGATCCTGATCGCTCCGGCGATGAATGTCCGCATGTGGCAGCATCCGGCGACGCGTCGGAATCTCGCGACCCTGAAGGGCGACGGTGTCCGGGTGGTCGGACCCAATGACGGCGCCATGGCGGAAGCTGAGTTCGGTCCGGGCCGCCTCGCGGAACCCTTGGAGATCGCCGACGCGGTCGAGGCCATGCTCGGTGAAATCTCGAGGGCATCCTCGGCGGCGACCGGGGGATTTGGATTTCTGGCCGGTCGTTCGCCGCAGAAGCCTCTCGCGGGCCGGCGCGTGCTCGTGACGTCCGGCCCGACGCATGAACCGATCGACCCGGTGCGCTACCTCGCCAACCGCTCGTCGGGGCGACAGGGCCACGCCATCGCCGCCGCTGCCGCAGAAGCGGGCGCGGAGGTCACGCTGATCTCCGGTCCCGTTTCCATCGCCGATCCGAAGGGCGTCACGATGGTGCGTGTGGAGACCGCGCGGGAGATGCTGGCGGCGGTAGAGGCCGCCCTACCCGCCGACCTCGCCATCTTCGCCGCTGCAGTGGGGGACTGGCGCCCGGCGCAGGATCACGCGTCCAAGATCAAGAAGGACGGGGCGGCCGTACCGCCCCTCTCGCTTGTGGAGAATCCGGACATTCTCGCCACCATCGCCCAGCGCAGTGAAGGACGCCCGAGGCTGGTGGTCGGCTTTGCCGCCGAAACAGATTCGGTGATCGCTCATGCCCGGGCGAAGATCGCCCGCAAGGGCTGCGACCTGCTCGTCGCCAACGATGTCTCCGCCGAGGGCGGTGTCATGGGCGGCACCGCCAACACCATCCATCTGCTCGACCGGGAGGGTGGTCTGGAGACATGGCCGACCCTCGACAAGGACGAGGTCGGGCGACGGCTGGTGGAGCGCTTCGCCGCGCGGCTCGCATCGTGATGCGGATCAATCCCGCGGATGCCACGTTAAGGCTTGACGAACCCTTCGCACCGCATCATGTGGGCGCAACCGCCGTTGCCCGGCATATGCTCGGCTCGGTGGATCACAGGAACTTTCGAACCCAATGCCCAGCGACAGTAGTCGATGGACCGCGCCGACTTCGGCCGACAGCGTGTTGAGCGCCTGATCGCTTGATCGGGTTCACCCGCGATCGGCCCTGACGGCCGGTCGAACGAGGTGAGCCCATGACCTTCCAGACCCTTGCTTTCCGCCGTGCCCGCTCGCGCGCCGCTTCGCCCTCCCGCGACAACAGCGTGGCGTTGATCCTTCTCGTGATGATGACCCTGGTCTTCGCACCCGTCATCGGCATGCATCTGGTGGCGGCCTTCGCCCCCTCCTCGCTTCCTTCGACGATGATGACGCGCTCGACCGGCACGGCGATACCGCCGGGCTGAGCCCGGCGGCCGGATGCACGTCTCAGGATTGCGGCGGAATGGCTGCCGGATCCATATGCATCAGCTCCCAGACGTGGCCATCCGGATCTTGGAACGAGCAGCCATACATGAAGCCGTAATCCATGTTCGGCTTCCAAGGCTTGGCCCCGGCCGCCAGCGCCTTGGCCAGGGTATCGTCGACCTCCTGACGTGATTCGCAGGAGAGACAAGTCAGCACTTCGGTGGCCTTCGATGCATCGCAGATGTCGCCGGTGATGAAGTCACGGAAGCGCGCTTCCGTCAGCAGCATCACGAAAATGCTGTCCGACACCACCATGCAGGCCGCATTCTCATCGGTGAACGCCGGATTGAACGTGAAGCCCAGGGCGCCGAAGAAGGTCTTCGAGGCTTCGAGATCTTTCACCGGCAGATTGACGAAGATCATCCGCATGTCTGTGGCTCCTTTTCATGATTCCGATGGGCATGGTGGGTCGCGAACAGTGATCAGTCCGCTTCCTGCTGCTTGGCCGCGAGGGCGGATTCGTCGGCCGTGATCTTGCGGAAGGAGGGGCGATCCTTGATCCGGGCCACGTAGGCGACGATCACGGGTTCTTCCGGGACGAGTTTGAAAGCGGTCATCCAGCCGAGTGCGGCACCCCAAAGGATGTCGGCGGCGCTGAATCGCTCGCCCAGAAGATACGGCCCCTTCGACAGGCCCGCGACGATGCTGTCGAGAACCGCGTCGAAGCTGCCATAGGGCGACATCGCCATCGGGCCCGGTTCTCTTTCGAGCGCGCGGTCGATCACCGCCGGCTCGAAGCACGACCCGTAAAGGATCATCCAACGAAGATAGGGACCGCGCAGCGGGTCCCCGACCGGCGGCGCGAGGCCTTTCTCGGCGAATTCGTCGGCGAGATAGAGATAGATCGCGGCCTGCTCGGTGATGACCGCATCCCCGTGCCGGATGGCGGGGACCTTGCCCAGGGGATTGATCGCCAGATAGGCGGGCTCGCGATGCTCCCCTGCCCTCATGTTGAGGACGTGCAGGCGATAGGGCACCTGGAGCTCGTCCAGCAGGATTCGGACGCCGGACGAGCGCGTGTTGGGTGAATGATAGAGCGTGATGTCGGAGGTCATCTATTCCGTTTCGCGTGCGAATCGTGGAAGGCCACTTTCTCCGAAGCCCGGTCCCGGTCAAACGTCGTCTCATCGTCGAGCGAAAAAAGACAGTCGCCGGATGATCGTGTCGGGAACGAGAGGGCTGTGTCGGGGTGCCCCGTTCAACTGTCGAGGCTGCGGATAACCTGTTCGTAGTCCGATACATTACTTGCTGTCAGCCGATTGTTTTGTTCGGTCGGCGTCATTCAGTGCGGAATGTCGATGGCCCGACCGAGGGTTCGGCAGCATCGGCGGTACGGACATTCGCGCCTGTCGCGTTGACGGAATGCCGGGGCGTGTCTATAGAGCGCGCTTCGCCGACAGGCCGCACTCACGCAGCCCGTCGGCTTCGCCATTGCCCGAACAACCTTCGCGCGTAGACCGACACACCAAGCCCGCGGGCTCGTCGGCATCGCCCTACATGAACGAGGATGCCCCATGGCCAACACCGTGTCGGCCAAGAAAATGACCCGCAAGATCGCGAAGCGGACCGCTGTGAACCGCTCGCGCCGCAGCCGTATGCGTACCTTCCTCCGCAAGGTCGAAGAGGCGATTTCCGGCGGCGACCAGTCCGTTGCGCTGACCGCCCTGCGGGCAGCCGAGCCCGAGATCATGCGGGCCGCTCAGCACGGCATCGTTCATAAGAACAACGCCTCCCGGAAGGTTTCGCGCCTCGCGGCGCGGGTCAAGGCTCTCGCAGCCTGATCCCTTCCTTCCTCGGATGACGCGAAAGAAGCCCGGCCTCAGTGCCGGGCTTCTTTCGTTTCAGGCCGTGTTTTCCCGCCTCTGTCCCAATGCTTCCGCCGTGCGAGCCCGCCGGATGTTTCGTCGCGGGTCATTGCCATCCCGGACTGTCCGGTGGGCTGTTGGTCGCTCCAATCCGAGTCGAACCGTTAACCCTACTTGCGAATCTGCCGTGTTGCGGAGTCTAGGAGGGCTGTGTAGATTAATGATGTCTCGCCAAAAGCGGGAAAATTCACACTTAATTCAAACCTATCCGAATCGTCCGCAAGGTTTCGGGCGGCTCAGGACTCGGTGCGGATCAGCGAGACTCTCAGGGCACCTCACACTGCTTTCCCCGCAACCCCCGTTGTTAGGAGAACCGTAGCTTATTGTTGATAGGGTCTTCTCATCGGCAAAAGCCTGCGGTGGAGGTGTTGACTCCGCCGGATCTCTATGGGTTCCGCGAATTCCTTGCGGGGCGTGAAGTCAGTCCAGTGTGCGTACGTTCCGGGCGGCGGCTTCCGCCCTCGGCGCGAGGAGAGCGATGATGCATGTCGACGGTAGCGTGGCGGGTAACGCCGAGACCGGCATGAGTGGCGCAGGGGGATCGGACACGGTTGCTGCCTGGGCGCGCGTGAAGCGGCGCCTGCGGGCGGAACTGGGCGAAGACGTCTTTGCCAGCTGGTTCGCGCGTCTCGAATTGGTGGAGGTGGTCTCCGGGACCGCCCGCCTCAGCGTGCCGACCCGGTTCCTCAAGAGCTGGATCGAATCCCATTATCTCGACCGTGTCCTGGCCACGTTCCGCAGTGAAGTAGAGAGCGTCTCGCTCATTGAGGTGGGCGTTCGCGGGGCCGGTGCTCCCCCACGCGTCGTTTCGGGTGCGGTCAAGTCCTCGGCTCCCGCGAGTCCCCTCGCCCGTCTCCAGGCCGCCAGCAACGTGCAGCCGTCATCCGGCGAGATGAGCTTCCCGGCCGAGGCGGAATCCTCCTCTCAGGCGCGCGGCGAAGCCTCCGGCGACCTCAACGGCGCGCCCCTCGACAATCGCCTCACCTTCGCGAGCTTCGTCGTCGGGCGATCCAATGCCCTGGCACACGCCGCAGCCGAGCGCGTGGCCCGTCATGACGGCCAGGGTGCCCTCTACAATCCGCTCTATTTCCATGCCGGCGTCGGCCTGGGTAAGACCCACCTTCTCCACGGCATCGGCCACGCCGCGCGCGAATCCGGCCGCCGGGTAATCTACCTCACCGCAGACCGCTTCATGTACGGCTTCGTCAACGCGCTGAAGACGCAAAGTGCGCTGGCCTTCAAGGAGAAGCTGCGCGCCATCGATCTCCTGATCCTCGATGACGTCCAGTTCATTCAGGGCAAGTCGATCCAGGCTGAGTTCGGGCACACGATCAACTCGCTCATCGATGCGGGCCGTCAGGTCGTCGTGGCCTCGGATCGTCCTCCCACCGAACTCGAAGCCCTGGAAGAGCGGGTGCGGTCGCGCCTGGCCGGCGGCCTCGTGGTCGAGATCGGCACGCTGGACGAGCAGCTACGCATGTCGATCCTGTCGGCGCGGCTCGCTGCCGTGCGGGTAGCGCATCCGAATTTCGAGGTGTCGCCCACCGTCGCCACCTATGTCGCCCGTGCGATCACCGCCAATGGCCGCGATCTCGAGGGCGCTGTGAACCGGCTTCTCGCCCATGCCACGCTCACCGGTACCGCCGTGACCATGGAGACGGCCGAGACCGCGATCCGCGACCTCGTGAAGAACCGCGAGCCGAAGCGCATCAAGATCGAGGACATCCAGAAACTGGTCGCCTCGCGCTACAACGTCTCGCGTTCGGACATCCTGTCGGAGCGGCGGACCGCCGCCGTGGTCAAGCCGCGCCAGATCGCGATGTACCTCTCCAAGGTGCTGACCCTGCGGTCGCTGCCCGAGATCGGCCGCCGCTTTGGGGGGCGCGACCACACCACCGTGCTCCACGCGGTCCGCAAGATCGATAAGCTGATCGGCGAGGACAATGTGCTGAACGACGAGGTCGAGCTCCTCAAGCGGATGCTGCAGGACTGAAAGCCTGGACGAGGCGAAGCCGCATGAGCAGCTTCGCCTCGAGCTCGAGCGAAAGCTCCGGTTCGCGGTGACCGGCATTGCCGACCGAGGGCGTCGAAGAAAGCCGGGGCAAGCGCTCGGAGCGGTTGCCCTGGAGGACGTCTCTTCCGCATTGCCCTGGATAGAGCGTTTCGCGCTCTTGCGTTCGGACAGGGCCTTCGCCAAGTTCACCGGCCAAGCCGCCGGCTCCATCCGTCATCGTTTTCGGGGTCGGCGACGTTTTTCCGACTGACCACGAGTTGTTGCGATGAAAGTCACTGTCGAGCGCGCGGCCCTCCTTCGATCGCTCGGCCACGTGCATCGTGTGGTTGAGCGGCGCAATACGATTCCGATCCTCTCCAATGTGCTCCTGCGCAGCGGAACCGACGGATTGGAGTTGAAGGCGACCGATCTCGACATCGAGGTGACGGAATCCGTGCCGGCCGACATCGTCGATCCGGGCGCCACCACGGTGCCCGCCCATGTGATCTACGACATCGTACGCAAGCTCCCCGACGGGGCGCAGGTCTCCCTGGAGACCAGCGGCGAGACCGGTCAGATGACGATCCGCTCCGGCCGCTCGCGCTTCTCGCTCGGTGCCCTGCCCGAGGGCGACTTCCCCGATCTCGCCGCCGGCGAACTCGGTACCAGCTTCGCCATCGGCGCGAGCGACCTCAAGCGTCTCATCGAGAAGACCCAGTTCGCCATCTCCACGGAAGAGACGCGGTACTATCTCAACGGGATCTACCTCCACACGATCGATGTCGACGGCGCCCTCAAGATGCGTGCGGTCGCCACCGATGGCCATCGCCTCGCCCGCGTCGAGATCGACGCTCCCGAGGGCAGCCGTGGCATGCCGGGCATCATCGTGCCGCGTAAGGCCGTGGCGGAGATTCAGAAGCTGGTGGAGGATGGCGGCGAGACCGTCGAGATCGACCTGTCACCGGCCAAGATCCGCTTCCGCTTCGCCAGCGGCGTGACGCTGATCTCCAAGCTCATCGACGGCACCTTCCCCGACTACCAGCGGGTGATCCCGTCGGGGAACGACAAGTTTCTCACGGTGCAGCGCGACGAGTTCGCCCGTGCGGTCGACCGTGTCTCGACGATCTCGTCCGAGCGCGGCCGCGCGGTGAAGCTCGCCGTGCAGGAGGGCCGCCTCGCCCTCTCCGTCAACAACCCGGATTCCGGCAGCGCCACGGAAGAGCTCGACGTCGATTACGAGGCCTCCGCCCTCGATATCGGCTTCAACGCTCGCTACCTTCTCGACATCACGAGCCAGCTCGAGGGCGACACGGCTCTGTTCAAGCTCGCCGATCCCGGCTCGCCGACCCTGATCCAGGACCGCGAGGGCGCCTCGGCGCTGTATGTGCTGATGCCGATGCGGGTGTGATCGAGGTCGTTTCGCCGATTACCCCAGAAAGTTCGGGCATCGTGGATCCATCCACCGACGAACCGTCCGTCGTCGGTCTGCGCCTCACCCGTGTCATCTGCCGCGACTTCCGCAACCATGCCGATCTCGACCTCGCGGTCGGGAGCCGCTTCGTCGCGCTCGTCGGAGAGAACGGGGCGGGGAAGACCAACCTCCTCGAATCGATTTCGCTCTTCTCCCCCGGCCGTGGCCTGCGGCGCGCGGACCTGTCGAGCATGGCGCGCAATGCCGGCTCCGGCGGGTTCGCGGTCTCCCTCGCGCTCAAACAGGGTAAGGAGGAACATCGCATCGGTACGGGCTTCGAGCCCGCCGTGGGCGACGGGCGGGCCACGCGTCTGTGCCGGATCGACGGCGAGACGGTAGGTTCCCCCGTTGCCTTCTCCGAGTTTCTGAGGGTGGTCTGGCTGACGCCGGATCTCGACGGGTTGTTTCGCGGCCCCGCCGGCGACCGACGCCGCTTCCTCGACCGCCTGGTCCTTGCCGTCGACGCGACGCACGGCGCCAGGGTGAACGCGCTGGAGCGGGCACTTCGATCCCGCAACCGCCTGCTCGAAGAACGGCCCAGCGACGGGCAATGGCTCGATGCGATCGAGCGCGAAGTCGCCGAACTCGGCGTCGCTGTGGCGTTGGCGCGGCGCGAGACCGCCGAGCGGCTGGATCGTCTCATCGCCGAGACCCGCGACGACGCGCAGCCCTTTCCATGGGCGGGGCTGAGGCTGGAAGGCGACCTCGACGACCTCGTGGCCGTCTGGCCGGCCCTGGAGGCGGAGGACCGGTTCCGCGCCGCCCTGCGTCAGGGCCGCAACCGCGACCGCGCCGCCGGGCGCACCCTGGTCGGCCCGCAGGCCACCGATCTCGTAGTCCGCCACGGACCGAAGGACGTGGCCGCCGCGACCGCTTCGACTGGTGAGCAGAAGGCGCTGCTCATCGGCCTCGTCCTGGCCCATGCGCGCCTGGTTCAGGCCATGTGCGGCATCGCTCCCGTCATCCTGCTCGACGAGGTCGCGGCGCATCTCGATCCGCGGCGGCGGGCGGGCCTGTTCGATGCCTTGGCCGCCCTGCAGGGTCAGGTCTGGATGACCGGCGCCGATCCGGCGTTGTTCGCCGAGCTGGACGGCCGGGCTGACATGGTTTCGGTGTCCGACGGGCGTATCGTGCCTGCCTGAATCACCGCGCGATCAGCCGCTCGAACATCTCGTAATTTACCGGATTGTCGGGACACAGGCCGAACCCGCATTCTGCGAAGGTCGAACCGGCATTGGCCAGCGCCACGACGAGGAACAGCAGGACGACGGATAGGCCGAGCGCCCCGGCCCGGGTGCCGGGAAGAACTGTCGGCGCCGTTCCGGTGGGCTGCCCGAGGACCGAGACCGTCTCCGAGCGCGACACGGCGGCCTCAGGAGTGAACTGCCGATCCCACAGGCACAGGATCGCGACGGCGACGATGATGCCGGTGAAGGCGATGAGCGCCCAGACATAGAAATGGAAGCCGAACAGGTCCGAGCCATAGGTCCCGGTTCCGGGGATGATGTGCAAAGCCGTCTGACGGGCGGAGACCGCGCCTCCCACCACGGCGCTCAGGATGACGATGGCATAATGTGACGGTCTCGGCCGGTCGCAGATGTTGAGGACGAGCCCCAGCCCGACTGCCGTGAAAGCGGCGCGCTGGAGCACGCAGAGCGGGCACGGCAATTCTCCGAGGACGATCTGAAACCAGAACGCCACGAGAAGGATGAGGCTGCAGCCGAGGAGTCCCGCTGCGTTCAGCGCGCGGGCGAGGGACGATGCGGACATTCCGGGGCCTTCAGAAGACGAGCGGCAGGGCGTCGGTGGCGTGCTCGCGGAACAATGCCAGCAGCACGCCCAGGGACAGGCCCCAGAGCAGCAAGGCCAGGCCGCGTCTCCCGGCGATCGCCGCCCCCGTGGCGCCAGCGAAACCGAGGAAGGGAAGGACCATCATGGGATAAACTCGCCGGTCTTTCATCGGCCCGCGATGACGACCCGCTGACCCTTGCCCAATCTGAGCAGACATCTCCTTTCGGGTGACTTAAGATGTGAAGTCTTTGTATGCCCTGTATTGCAACTGTCGACCGGAGCAGGCGTCATTCCCATCGCGCATCTTGTCGTCTTTGCCGCCATCTATGCCGCCGCCGTAGCCTCCCCCGGCCCCGGCATCGCAGCCCTGGTGGCGCGTGTCCTCGCCGAGGGCACCCGCGGCATCGGTGCCTTCGTCGCGGGCTTCATTGTCGGTGACCTGATATGGTTCGCCGTGGCGGCGGGTGGATTCGCCCTGGTGGCGCAGACCTTCGCGCCGCTTCTCGTCGCCCTGAAATATGCCGGCGCGGTCTATCTCGCTGTCCTGGCGTTCAAAGCCTGGACATCCCGGGTCGGCGTGATCGACGCGGTGCCTCTTCGTGACGAGGGTGCATTGCGTCTGTTCGCGGGCGGCCTCGCCATCACCCTGGGCAACCCGAAGGTGATCCTGTTCTTCCTGGCCCTGCTGCCGACCGTGGTCGATCTCGGCCGGATCGATGCTCTGGGGCTGGCGGAGCTTGGTGTCACCATCGTTCTCGTCCTCGGCATCGTCCTCTCCGGTTACGTCCTGGCGGCCGAACGAGCCCGGCGCGTGATGACCTCTGCCAGGGCGCAGCGACTGCTCAACCGTGGAGCCGGAACGGTCATGGCCGGTGCCGCCGTCGCGATCGCATCCCGCTGACACGTTCGCGATCGAGGCGAGGCGGCGATCCCGACGATTGACCTTGGAGCCCGAGGCCGTCAAAGCCACCATCCTGGCAAATGACGGCCGCGACGGCGGCATTGCCGTGCCGAGGATGGCCGGCGCGAAGTCCGCCTGCCGCCCTTCCCTGACCGCGATGACGGGCCCTGCATGACCGACCGCCTCGACGAAGCTCGACGCGCCCTCAAGAAGACCTTCGGCTACGACGATTTCCGGCCCGGACAGGACGAGGTGATCGGTGCCGTCCTCGATGGGACAGACGTGTTCGCGGTGATGCCGACGGGCTCGGGCAAGTCGATGACCTATCAGCTGCCGGCCCTGGTCGAATCCTCACTCACGGTGGTCGTGTCGCCGCTGATCGCCCTGATGCACGATCAGGTCCAGCAGATGATCGGTTTCGGCGTCGAAGCAGCGACCCTGAACTCATCGGTGGCGGAGGCGACGTCGCGGGAGACCTGGCGAAAGATCCGCAGCGGCGATCTACGGCTCCTCTTCGTCTCGCCTGAGCGGCTGATGATGGAAGGGCTGATGGATGCCCTGCGCGGGGCGGGCGTCCGGCGGCTGGCCGTGGACGAGGCTCATTGCGTCTCGCAATGGGGCCATGATTTCCGCCCGGAATACCGCGACCTCTCCAAGGCGCGCGAGGCATTGGGGAATGTCCAGACCGTGGCGCTCACCGCCACCGCCGACAAGGCGACGCGGGCCGATATCACCGAGCGGCTGTTTCCGGCCGGCCGCGACCTGAAGGCCTTCGTGCATTCCTTCGACCGGCCGAACATCCGGCTGACTTTCACGCCGAAGGACAACCCAACCCGCCAGATCGAGCGCTTCCTGCGCCACCGCCGCTCCGAGAGTGGGATCATTTACTGCTCGTCGAGGAAGCGCACGGAGCAGCTCGCGGAGGTGCTCGCCAAGGATGGGTTCAACGCCCTCCCCTACCATGCCGGCCTCGACCAGGGCACGCGCATGAAGAACCAGGACACGTTCCTGCAGGAGGATGGGGTGGTGATGACCGCCACCGTCGCCTTCGGCATGGGCATCAACAAGCCGGACGTGCGCTTCGTCTGCCACGCCGACATGCCCTCCAATGTCGAGGGCTACTATCAGGAGATCGGCCGCGCCGGCCGCGACGGCCTGCCCGCCGACACGCTCACGATCTACGGCCTCGACGACATGTCGCTCCGCCGCCGGCAGATCGACGAGAAGGACGTTCCGGACGAGCGCCGCCGGGTCGAGCGGCGCAAGCTGGAGGCGATGATCGCGCTTTGCGAGGGCGCAACTTGCCGGCGGCAATCCTTGCTCGGCTATTTCGGGGAGGCGAGCGAGCCCTGCGGGCGTTGCGACCTCTGCCGCAGTGGCATCTCGCTCATCGACGCCACCGTGCCGGCGCAGAAGCTGCTCTCGGCCATCGTCCGTACGGGGCAGCGTTTCGGCGCCGCCTATGTCTGCGACGTCGTCCACGGCAAGGAAACCGACACGATTCGGCGCAACGGCCACACGGCGCTGAAGACCTTCGGCGTCGGTGCCGACAAGCCGCTCCCGGCATGGCGGGCAATGCTGCGCCAGCTCTTTGCAGCCGGGGCCGTGGCGGAGAACGACGACGGGTTCGGCGGGCTCTCCCTGACCGAGAAGGGCGAAGCCATCCTGTTCGGCCGTGAAGCGATCCAGATGCGGCCGGACCCGGAGCCGAAGGTGGCCGAGCCGCGTGACCGCAAGCGCAGCGGCGCGGCGCGCGAAGATGCGACCCTCGATCTCGATCCGGCGACGGAAGCTTTGTTCCAGCATCTCAGGGGCCTGCGTGCCACCATCGCCCGCGGCGAAGGCATCGCCGCCTTCATGGTCTTTCCCGACCGCACGCTGATCGAGATGGCCAAGGCCAAGCCCGTCGACCTCTACGCCTTGCGGACGGTGCACGGAGTCGGTGAGCGCAAGCGCGACGCCTATGGCGACCGCTTCGTCACCGCCATCGCGGAATACCTTGCGCACGGCTAGCGCTGGACCCGAGCATGTTGGGCCGGGACAAAGCTCCAGCCCCTTGTTGTGCCGCGCTCTTTTCCGCCGAACCGGCATCCACTTCGGCGGAGAGCGTTCTCGACCGACACAGCCTGATGCGGTTTCGCACTCGTATCGTGCCGGCCAGTTCGTGTAGGCAGCGGATTCGGCGCCCCGCTCGCGCCTGTCTTCCACACAGTCACGGATACCAGCCCCATCGCCTCCGAACCGCCGGCCCCCGACACCTTGCCTCGCCAGGTCTTCTACATGCCGGGTTTCGACCCGCGTGAACCCGAGACCTATTGGGGCCTCTTCCGGCGGGAGAGCCGGCTGACCGCCGTCCGGCGCGGCATGACCATCACCGTGAGCGATCCGGAACGGTCCGCCGACGGATTGCGTCTCGACTGGCGCGTGGAGGCGGATGGCGCGCCGACGCGCTACACCCTGCTGCGCTGGGACGACATCGTCCGCGCCCGGTTTCCACGTTCGACCCTGCGCCGGCTCGTCGAGGTGCCCGCACTCTGGTGGCGGCTCTTACGGGACGGCTACCCGAAGCGATTCCGTCGCGAGGCGAAGCGCTTCGCCCGCGTGATCATCGGCGTCCACGCGATCTATGCCGCCCTGGTGGTCCTCTCCCTCGTCCTCGCGGCTTTGCCGGCCTGGCTCGGACCGGAGCAATGGCGACCCTGGAGCCTCGCGGCGATCCCCATTCTCGCCTACGGGATTCATCTCGGCCTGATGGCGGTGACACGGGGCAAGCCGTTCTACGTCGCCCATCTGGTGGACGATACCGCCTTCACCTACGACCATGCCAGCGGCGCCGAGACCCGGATGCGCGCGCGCCTCGACGCCTTCGCGACCGAGATCCAGGCCGCCGAGGGCCATGCCTCCGAGATCGTCGTCATCGGCCATTCCTCGTCGAGCTTTCTCGGCATTGAGGCCCTCGACCGGATCCTCACCCGCGATCCGGATTTCGGCTTGCGCGGCACGCCCGTCTCCTTCGTCAGCATCGGCAGCGTGATCCCCTGGATCACCCTCGATGCGCCGGCCAAAGAGATGCGCGCAGCGCTCTCCCGGGTGGCGGCGGCACCGGCGATTCGCTGGATCGATGTGCGCGCGAAATGGGACTGGCTCTCGGTCCACGATCGCGACGTGCTCACCGCCTCCGGTGTCCCGTCGCTTGCCGGGCACCAGCCGGTGGAGATCCATGTCCGCATCACCGATCTGATCGAGCGCAAGATCATCGCCCGGCGCAAGTGGAACCTGTTCCGCATGCATTTCCAGCTTCTGATGTCGAGCCTGAACCCGGAGGCGTTCGATTACGTCGCCTTCGTCGCCGGGCCGGAGCCTATCCACAGCATCATCGACCGCTGTCGCGGAGCGGGTGTCCTGCCCCCGTCCAAAGCGGCCTGACGGCGCTTTTCCACGAGAGCGCATGGCCGGACGCCGCGATGACGTGTTGCCAGCACAGGCGCTTACACTCTAGAGCCGACCCAACTAGGTTCACCTCGCGCGACTTCCGTCCATGGGAGGCCGCCCGAGTGGAGCCTGAGCGGTCGAGAGGGCTCGCATGTTCCGCAACGATGTTCCGATCACCCCTGAACTGGTGCGCCAGCATGGACTGACGCCGGACGAGTATGAGCGTTTTCGTGGCCTCATCGACCGCGACCCGACGCTGACCGAACTCGGCATCGTCTCGGCCATGTGGAACGAGCACTGCTCCTACAAGTCCTCCCGCAAGCATCTGCGCGGGCTGCCGACCTCGGCGCCGTGGGTGATTCAGGGGCCGGGCGAGAATGCGGGTATCATCGATATCGGAGACGGTCTGGCCTGCGTCTTCAAGATGGAAAGCCACAACCACCCGAGCTTCATCGAGCCCTACCAGGGCGCGGCGACCGGGGTCGGCGGCATTCTGCGTGACGTGTTCACCATGGGCGCCCGGCCCATCGCGGCGCTGAACGCGCTCCGCTTCGGCTCGCCGGACCATCCCCGCACACGCCACCTCGTCTCCGGCGTGGTGGCGGGCATCGGCGGCTACGGCAATTCCTTCGGCGTTCCCACCGTGGGCGGCGCCGTCGGCTTCCACCCGCGCTACGACGGCAACATCCTCGTCAATGCCATGGCGGTGGGCCTCGCCCGCACCGATGCGATCTTCTACGCGGCGGCCACGGGCGTCGGGAATCCGATCGTCTATCTCGGCTCGAAGACCGGCCGCGACGGCATCCACGGCGCCAGCATGGCTTCGGCCGAGTTCGACGACGCCTCTGAATCGAAGCGGCCCACGGTGCAGGTCGGTGATCCCTTCGCCGAGAAGCTGCTGCTCGAAGCCTGCCTCGAACTGATGGCGACGGGGGCCGTCATCGCGATCCAGGACATGGGTGCGGCCGGCCTCACCTGCTCGGCCGTCGAGATGGGCGCCAAGGGCGATCTCGGCGTGGAACTCCACATCGAGAAGGTGCCGGCCCGCGAAGAGAATATGAGCGCCTACGAGATGATGCTCTCGGAGAGCCAGGAGCGCATGCTCATGGTGCTCAAGCCCGGTATGGAAGCGGAAGCCGAGGCCATTTTCGTGAAATGGGGCCTCGATTTCGCGATCATCGGGCACACCACCGATACGCTGCGCTTCGTGGTGAAGCATGACGGCGTGACCATGGCCGACCTGCCGATCAAGGAACTCGGTGACGAAGCCCCGCTCTACGACCGCCCTCATATCGCCAATACGCACCAGCCGGTCATCGCCGCTGCCGACGTGCCCGCGCCGATCGGCAATGCCGAGGCCCTGAAGAAGCTGGTCGGCTCCCCCGACCTGTCGTCGAAGCGCTGGGTCTACGAGCAATACGACCACTTCATCGGTGGCAACACCGTGCAGAAGCCCGGTGGCGACGCCGCCATCGTGCGCGTCGAGGACGGCCCCAAGGGACTCGCCCTCACCGCCGACGTCACGCCGCGCTATTGCGAGGCCGATCCGGTCCAGGGCGGTCGGCAGGCCGTGGCGGAAGCTTGGCGCAACATCACGGCGGTGGGCGCGAAGCCTCTCGCCATCACCGACAACCTGAATTTCGGCAACCCGGAGAAGCCGGAAGTGATGGGTCAGCTGGTCGGCTGCCTCAAGGGCATCGGCGAGGCCTGCCTCGCCCTCGACTTCCCCGTCGTCTCCGGCAACGTCTCGCTCTACAACGAGACCAACGGCGTCGGCATCCTGCCGACCCCGACGATCGGCGGCGTCGGCCTCCTCGACGACGTGACGAAGCATGCAACGCTCTCGCTGAAGCGCGACGGCGACATGCTGGTCCTGGTCGGCGCGACGGAGGGCTGGCTCGGCCAGTCGGTCTATCTCTCGGTAGTCTCCGGCCGCGAAGACGGTGCGCCGCCGCCGGTCGACCTCGCGGTCGAGCGACGCAATGGCGATTTCGTCCGCAGCCTCATCGTCTCCGGGCTCGTCGACACGGTGCACGACCTGTCAGATGGCGGCCTTGCCGTGGCCTTGGCCGAGATGGCCATCGCCGGTGACATCGGCGCGACGCTACCGGAAGCGCCGGCCGGTCTACCTGCGCATGCTTATCTCTTCGGAGAAGACCAGGCCCGCTATCTCCTCAGCGTGGATCCCGAAAACGTGCCGGACCTTCTCTACAGCGCGAACGCGCAAGGCATCCCGGCCGCTGTCATCGGCCTCACCGGGGGGCAGGATTTGACCTTGCCCGCGGGTGAAACCATATCCGTCGCGGATCTCCGCGAGGCGCATGAAGGCTGGCTGCCGACCTACATGGCGACCCGGCCTGCCGCGGTCTGAACGTCACTCGAAAGGGATTAAGTCCGATGCCGATGGATGCGCGCGATATCGAGGCCATGATCCGCGAGGCGCTGCCCGACGCCACGATCGAGATCAAGGACCTTGCCGGCGACGGCGACCACTACGCCGCGACGGTCATATCCTCGGCTTTCAAGGGCAAGACTCGCGTGGCGCAGCACCAGCTCGTCTACGGGGCGCTCCAGGGGCGGATGGGGGGCGTGCTCCACGCCCTTGCGCTCACGACGGGCGTCCCTCAGGATTAAGGGCGATCAACGAGGCGTCCCCATGGACCAGCCGAGCCTTTACGACGACGATGCCGTGGCCTGGGCAATGGAACAGGCTGTAGCTCTGCGCGCGGTTGGACAGCGCCCGGAATTATCGAATGTTCTCGATTGGCATAATGTAGTCGAGGAGATCGAGAGCGCCGGGCGATCCGAGATCGATCGTGTCGAGAGCGCGCTTTCCCAGGTGCTCATTCACATTTTGAAGTACGTCTCTGCGCCTACGGCTCAATCGACCCGGTCATGGCGCAAGGAGGTCATCGTTTGGCATGCGTCGGCTGCGCGCAACTACAGGCCCTCGATGCGTCAGCGGATCGACTGGCAACGCTTGTGGAGCATATCGGTAAAGCTCGCCGACGCGTCGCTCAACGTGTTTGGAGAATCCCTGCCCGGCGGCCTCCCGGACATCATGCCTTTCACGCCCGAGGAACTCACCTCGCTCGACTTCGATATGGACCGCGGCCTCGAGCGTCTTGCAGCCGTATTGAAACCGGCGCCCGACCATCACTAGATCAGGCCAGTAACAAGGAACATCGCAATGACCGACGCCAACACCGCCATCAAGACCGAAATCGACTCCCAGGACGTGGTCGTGTTCATGAAAGGCACGCCGCAATTCCCCATGTGCGGCTTTTCCGGCCAGGTCGTGCAGATCCTCAATTACCTGGAAGTGCCGTTCAAGGGCGTGAATGTCCTCGACGACATGGCGATCCGCGACGGCATCAAGGCGTTCTCGAACTGGCCGACCATTCCGCAGATCTACGTGAAGGGCGAGTTCGTCGGCGGATGCGATATCACCCGCGAGATGTTCCAGTCCGGCGAATTGCAGCAGTTCCTGACGGAGAAGGGCATCCCGGTGAAGGCGACCGCAGTCGCCTGACACCAGCGAAGTCCGAATGGAGACGTCGATCAAGGGCGCGAGAGCGCCCTTTTTCGTGTCGATTACCCAGAGGAGGCGACGTCCCGATCTCGACAGGGCGACCTTTCCCAGGATCGTCGCCGTGATCCCCAACGAGCCGCCGAGCTTGCTCGAACCATTGCGGTGACCATGCCCAATGCTTGAATTCGAGGTACGAATATAGGGGTGCCCAGCGTCGATTCTGTTTTATTCGACGTGTTATCAAGTCACGGTCATGTCTGGGATGCCGGGACGTACGGTTCCTGACGCAATGAGCAGAAGAATACTTGTCTTTAATCGTAGATTTCGACCGGATGACGGTTCCGTGTTCACGACCAGGGGGCGGTCTGCATTGGAGACTTGCCAAAGAAGCGATAGCTTTACTCAGATAAGATTTTCGAATGACAAAAACCCTGGGTCGTCGCAGTTAGAGCTTTGATCCGGTGCGCTTTCGCACTGCGAAAACTTCGTGGCAGTGCAAAAGCAAATTAAGCGTAAATAATCAGGGTGATCGGGAACTTGTTGCCGCAATCCCCATTATTCGCTTATACGAGCCCAACGACCCCTGCGAATCCGCACGGCTCAAGGTCCGGTGACCGCAATGCCAGTGTTCGAAGCCAAGAATCTCGACGCCGATCTCGAAGGCCAAGCCCTTCTCGCGGCAATCCTGTTCCCGACACTGGAAAGCCAGGACCGTGCGCTGACGCATGGTCGGACCCGCATCACGCGCGCCAGCGCGATGGTCCATCCCATGACCATCGAGCCGCGCTTTCCGCATTCCCTGCGTGATCCGGAAATCGAGGTTCAGGTTTCCTGAAGTCGCACCCTCGTGCTCATTTCGTTCCCATCACCACGTCTGGTTCGTGATTAGCCCTTGCTTCGTCACAACGGTCCAGCCACGACCGCGCCGTTCCACCGCATCGACCTTGCCGATACCGGGAATCGTATCGCCCGGACCGACTTCCACCAGACGATGGCGGCGGTCTTCGATGACGGCAACCCCGTTATAGACCTCCCGCACGGCCCAGGTTTCGATCACGGCCGGGGCGGCGACCTTCGGTTTATCCGGGATCGAGCCGGTTTCAGTCGGCTCAGCCTGATGAGGTTTTGCGGCTTGCGGCGCCACCACCGGTGCGGCCGGAGCGGGTGCCACGGCGCGCTTTTCGATCTGAGCCGTTAGGGCCGCGATCTTCGCCGTCTGGTCGCGCTCGGTCTGGTCCTGGCGATCGCCGAGGCTCGTGATTTTTGTCACGATGGCCTGTTCCGATTTTCCGATCCGGTCGTTGAGCGTCGCGGAGCGGTTCTTCGCTTCGCTGCGAACCGATTCGGTCGCATCCTGCACCTGAGCGAGGACCCTGCCGAGTTTCTCGATGTCGGTCTGCAGACGACCGAAATCCGCGTGGCGGGCATCGAGACGGGATTGAATCTGCGTCAGGGATTCCGAGGAAAGGTTACCGTTCGGGGAGGCAAGGCTCATCGCGCCCGCACCCATGGCGAGGCCGAGAACGAGAGCCGCCGCGGCGACACCGGCGAGAAGCGGATCGATGGCCGGCAGGCGCTTGCGTGCCTCCGGTACCGGCGCCGGCCGCGTCTTGGCGCCGCTCACGGCCTGTTTCAACAGCGCTTCCGGCGACCGATCGGACGCCGCCGCCCCGATGACCTTATCCGCCATGACCCATGCTTCCCGTTTGACTGTGTCAGAAAGCATTAAGGACGTTTGTTTACCGAAAGGTTACCGTCTCGCTGTGGCGAGGTGGCATCGACCCATCGTTAAAGCTGAGCTATCCAGCATGATCGCTCGGGAATGGCGGCGAGGGAGAGGCATGGCGAGGACGATCGCGACCTATGGCCTGCTCTTCGGTATGGTCCTGGCGTCGGCCGCGCCCGCTCTCGCGCTCGAGCCACTCCGCCCCGAGCCCCAGCAAGCGGCGAAACCCTGCCCCCGCCACGGCTCCGGCTTCATTCGTATTCCCGGCTCGGACACGTGCATTCGCATTGGTGGTCGGGCGACGACGGGCCTCGCTCTCCGCTCTCGCGAAGACGGTCCCGCCTCGCGGCCGATCACCGGCGGCCGACTGGCCGTCGATACGCGCGTGGACACGGATTACGGTCCGGTCCGCACCTATGTGAGGATCGACGCGGGCGGGCGTTGAGCCGTCAGAGGCTGCGGGACAGAACCAGCGGCTGGCTCCGGGTAGCCGCGCCCCTGCCGTATGGCGAAGGCGGCTGCGAGGGACGGCCGTAGACGGTCGCCGTCCTCGACCGGCTCATATCCTCGGCCAGGGACTTGACCAGGCTTTCCGACACCGTGCGCGCCGTCGCCAGGACGATCTGGCTGGTCTCGACCACCTGAGCGAAGCGCTGGTGCGCGGATTTAAGTCCCTCGATCGAGTCCGGGGCAAAGCGCGCCAGCGCGATGGCATTGGCCTTCGCGACTTCGAGACCCTGCATATAGGACGCACCAAGAGCGGTCTTCCGCTCCGTGTCCGACAGCCCCTGGCGCAGCCGACCGGCCCTTACGTGGCTACCCTCTTCGACGAGGATGGCCTCCAGCGACTGCATCGTCTCCATGATATGGGCGATCAGCGCGTCCGCGCCGGCCTTGTCGACGATCCGTAGCGTTCTGGTCTCAGATCCGGGGTGCATTGCCGGCCTCCTGCATCTTGATCATCTCACGGTAAACCTGATCGGCAATGCCGATTCCGCCGCTCTTCACCATCTGGCCCGCATATTCTTTGGTCAGCATCGAGCGGTAGACCGCTCCGCCGGTGCCGTTATCGCCTAGCGGACCGTCGGTTCCCTCCGAGGTGGTGAGTCGCTCCAGGGTCTGTTCCAGGAACATCGTCTCGAACTCGTTGGACGCTTTCCGGGCCTTGACCTCCGCCGGGGTTTTGGCGGCCGTCGCCGACAGTCTGGCAGTCGCTGACGTCGATGCGGATTTGGCGCTTTCCTTGGCCGCGTCTTCCTTCAGGCCGTTGCCGACGGTCTTGGCGATGTCGCCGATGAGCGCGCGGCCGACGCCAATGGCGGCCTTGGCGGCGAGGGGGGCGAACAGCATGGTCAGCGCCTCTTGGGTGGGAGGAAGGAAAGGGGTTGCATCACATCACCTCGATATCGGCCTGGAGGGCGCCGGCGGCCTTGATGGCCTGGAGGATCGAGATCAGGTCGCGGGGGCCGACCCCCAGCGCGTTGAGGCCATCCACCAGCTCGCGCAGGGTGACGCCTTCCTTGACCATGGCGAGCTTGTTGCCGTCGCCGGTATCGACCTTGACCCCCGTGCGAGGCACGACGGTGGTGGTGCCGTTCGAGAGGGGTGCGGGCTGGCTCACCTGCGGCTGCTCGGTGATGGTGACGGTGAGGTTGCCCTGCGCGATGGCGACGGTGGAGACGCGCACGTCGCGGCCCATCACGATGATGCCCGAGCGCTCGTCGACGACGACCCGCGCCGTCTGGTCAGGCTCGATCTTCAGCTGCTCGATCTCGGTGACGAGGCGGATCATGTTGCCGTTGTATTTGGCGGGAATCTGCAGGGTCACGGTGGCCGGATCGGTGGGCTCGGCGGTGTCGGCGCCCATGAAGTCGTTGATCGCGGCCGCGATCCGCTTCGAGGTGGTGAAGTCCGGGTTGCGCAGGGAGAGGCGCAGGGAGCGCATGTCGTTCATCTTGAACGCCGTCTCGCGCTCGATCATCGCCCCGTTGGGGACGCGCCCATTGGTCGGAACGCCGCGGGTGATCTTCGCGGCATCGCCTTCGGCCGAGAAGCCCGCAATGGCCACCGATCCCTGCGCCAAGGCGTAGACCTCGCCATCGGCACCGAGCAGGGGCGTGACCAGGAGCGTGCCGCCTTGGAGCGACTTGGCGTCGCCCAGCGACGACACCGTGATGTCGATGCGGTTTCCCTGCGTGGCGAAGGGCGGCAAGCTCGCCGTGACCATCACGGCCGCGAGGTTCTGGGTTCGCATGGTGGCGCCCCGCGTATTCACGCCGAGGCGTTCCAGCATCGCCTGAAGCGATTGCCGGGTGAACGGGATGTTGTTGAGCGTGTCGCCGGTACCGTTGAGACCGACGACAATCCCATAGCCGACCAGCTGGTTCTGTCGGACTCCCTCGATGCTCGCGAGATCCTTCACGCGTGACAGGGCGGAAGCCTGCCCGTTCATGGCGAAGACCAGCGTCAGCAGCGCGGCTGCGCAGGCAAGGAGAGCGGAACGTTTGGGCCGGGCGATCGCGAGTGGCATGAGTCGCTTTGCTGGTCGACGGGGCATGTCGGTCAAGTCGGACATGCAGGTATGTCTGCCAGGACCGTGCCAACAGATCTGGTCTTATAAGTGACTGATAATAATTGATTTTATTGATTCTTTCTGGCGATGTCGAGGCATGGAAGGGGCGGCCTTCCCTGCCGACCCGGCAGGTTCTGCCGGCTTGTTTACCGATGATTAACCATCGAGGGCGGAATCTGCTGGCCGGAACGATCGTCGTGCCGATGCGCGAAACGACGCCCTGATTTTCGGAGACGGCCCATGCGCGTCGATAACCGCCTCGTCTCGCAGGCTTCGGCCGCTGCCTCGCCGACCGTTCGCAAGGCGGATGCGTCGCCATCCTTCATGCTGGGCCATGATACCGCGGCGACTTCCACCGCCGCCTCCACCGCATCGACCACGTCTCTGGCGGGGCTCGACGCGATCTTGACCCTCCAGGGCCAGGACGAGCAGCCCGGCGAGCGTCGCCGTCGTTTCGCCAGGCGCGGCCACGACCTTCTGGACGGTCTCGACCGGCTCAAGGCGTCGCTGGTGATGGGGCAGGTGTCGACACGTGAACTTCAGTCCATCGCGAGTCGTCTCTCGGAACGTGCGGGAACGAGCGGTGATCCGCGCCTAGATGGGCTCATCGCCGATATCGAGCTGCGTGCGGCGGTGGAACTCGCCAAACTGCAATCGGCCCAGGACAGCTGAGGGGTTACGAGCGCCCGACGACGCGCCCTCCGATCAGTTTTCCATCATCTCGCGAATACGCCCGGCCAGGATCTCCACGGGGAACGGCTTGGTGATCATCTGCATGCCCGGATCGAGCTGGCCGTTGCCGAAGATGGCGTTCTCGGCATACCCCGTGATGAACAGCACCTTGAGGCCGGGCCGGGTTTCACGCGCCTGATCGGCGAGTTGGCGACCGTTGAGGCCGGGGAGGCCGACATCGGTCACGAGCAGGTCGACGCGCTCCTGGGTCGTGAGAATCTTGAGGCCGGACAAACCGTCAGCGGCGGAGATCGCACGGTAGCCGAGGTCTTCCAGCACATCGACGATGAGGTCCCGGACCACAGTCTCGTCTTCGACGACGAGAACCGTTTCCCCGGCGCCGAGGCGAGCAAGTTCCGCGACGGCGCCGACCGCGTCCACCTCCACGACCGCTTCGATGGAGCGGGGCAGGTAGAGCTTCACTGCCGTGCCGCTCCCCACTTGGGAATCGATCTTGGCATGCCCGTCGGATTGTCGGGCAAAGCCGTAGATCATCGACAGGCCGAGGCCGGTCCCCTGCCCCAGGGGCTTCGTCGTGAAGAACGGGTCGAAAGCACGGGCAATGACATCGGCCGGCATGCCGGTGCCGGTATCCGACACGACGATGCAGACATATGGGCCCGGCTCCACCCCCGGATGCAGGCGGGCATAGGCTCGGTCGAGTTCGGTGTTGCTGGTCTCGATGCGGAGCCGGCCTCCATCCGGCATCGCATCGCGGGCGTTGATCGCCAGATTGAGGATGGCGTTCTCGAGCTGGTGCGGATCGCACAAGGTCGGCCAGAGCCCCTTCCCCATGGCGATGTCGAGAGCGATCGTCTCGCCCATTGTCCGGCGCAGGAGATCTTCGAGCGACGCGATGAGCGCGTTGGCATCCACTAGTTTCGGATCGAGCGGCTGGCGCCTTGCGAAGGCGAGAAGCCGGTGGGTCAGTGCGGCTGCCCGGTTGGCCGAGGACATCGCCGCCTTGGCGTAGCGCTCGATATTCTCCATCCGCCCCTGCGACAGGCGGGTCTGCATCATGTCGAGGGAGCCGACGATCCCGGTCAGGAGGTTGTTGAAATCGTGGGCGATGCCCCCGGTGAGCTGGCCCACGGCCTCCATCTTCTGGGCTTGGCGCAGGGCATCCTCGGCGAGTTCCAGGGCAGCGGCCTGTTCGCGCTCCGCCGTGGTGTTGCGCCCGCTGGCATAGATCCGTCCGTCCTCGAACGCCCCCGTCCAGGCGAACCAGCGATAGCTGCCGTCGGCATGGCGCAGACGGAGGTCGAAAGGAGCGGTGAGCGGTTCGGCGACAATGGCCGAGAAGGTCGAGCAGACGGCATCGCGGTCTTCGGGATGGGCGAGTTCCGCGAAGGACCGTCCGGTGAGAGCGTCGGAAGTCCAGCCGAGAAGCGTCGTCCACGCCGTGTTCACCGCCGCGATCCGGCTGTCGGCTTCGGTGACCATCAACAGGTCCTGTGACAAGCGCCAGGCCCGGTCGCGCTCCTCGGTCCGCTCCTGCACCTCCTTCGTGCGGGCCTGGACCTGCTGTTCCAGTGTCTCGTTGAGGCGTCTCAGGGCATCTTCCGCCTGGGCCCTGTCGGTGACGTCGTGACCCTCGGCGAAGATGCCGCTGACCGTTCCGTCGGCTTCCGTGATCGGCTGATAGACGAGGTTGACGACGCGCTGTTCGAGGCCGCCCTCCCGTCCGAACTGAACCGTCACGGTCATGTTACGCCCGATGAAGGGCCTGCCCGTCGCATAGACCTCGTCGAGGAGCTCGAAGAAGCCCTGGCCCTCGACCTCGGGCAATGCCTCACGGACGGCGATCCCGATGATGTCGCGATGGCCGATGAGCTGAAGATAGGCCTCGTTCGTATACTCGAAAACGTGCGTCGGGCCGCTCAGGACGCACATGAAGCCGGGCGCGTCCTTGAACAGAGACCGCATGCGGTCGCGCTCGGCCGTCCGCTGCCGCACCTCGGAAAGAAGGGCGTCGTTGGCCTGCCTCAGGGCTTCGGCCGCCTCCTGCCGCATGCGGACGGCTTCGGCCAGGACGGCGTTGCGCCGCCGCTCGGCCTCGTAGGCGGAAACGCTGGCGAGGCTCGACGAGATCTGGCCGGCGAGAAGCTTGAGGAAGCTGAGATAATCCGCATCGAAGGGCCGGTGCGGATTGAGGCCGACCGTGACGATGCCCAGCGGTGCGCTTCCACCCTGTCCGACGAGGGGCAGCGTCACTGCCCTCGCCGGCGGCCTCGACCAATCGCCCGTGGGCCAGTTCTGCGCCTGATCGAGATCGATGATCCTCTCGCCTTGGGTGCCGCCGAACCATTCGGCGAGGGGGCCCGCAGGATCGATCACACCCGGCAATGCGGGATGGTCCCGGGATATTCCGGTGGTGGAGGCGAGATGGGCGAGGTTGCCCCCCTCGAAGAGATGGATGGCACTGAAGGGAAGATCTCGACGCGCCACGCCTAAACTGGCCTCGACCGCACTGAGGACGTCGGGGCGGGATTCCGCACGCGCGAGGCTCTCTCCCAGAAGGCGTAGGATACCGAGCCGGCGCTCGCTGATGACCCGGTCGGTCTCTTCGCTGACCGCGCAGAACAGGCCGCCCACCGATCCGTCATCGTCGATGACGGGGCTGTACGAGAAGGTGTGATAGGTCTCCTCGGGATAGCCGTTGCGCTCCAGAAGAAGCAGCAACCCACGGTCCCAGGTCGCTTCGCCGTGATCGTAGACGCTGCGGATCCGTTCCTCGATGTCGTCCCAGATCTCGGCCCAGAGGATCCGGGTGGGTTTGGCCAGGGAATCCGGGTGCTTGAGGCCGAGGGTCGGGCGGTAGGCATCGTTGTAGAAAAACGCGATGTCCGGCCCCCAGCCGAGCCACATCTCGAATCTCGAGGTCAGCAGGATCCGCAAGGCGACCTTCAGCGCCTCCGGCCAGCCTTCCGGCGAGCCGAGAGGGGTCAGTGACCAGTCCTTGGCCCGCATCAGGGCCGCCATCTCGCTGCCGCCTACGAAGATCTCCGAATGTTCTTTGATCGGCTTCGGCAAAGATCGGCTTTCCGGCACTCTCAGGGCCTCGGTTGCACGCTTAAGGCGAGATCGAGCCGTCGGTCACCGGACCAGCGCGAACGAGACAGGTATAGGTCACGACGGTCCAGCCGCATACCGGCCGTACCGCTCCGGCGACAGCCATTCGCGCAACCTGTCCGACTGCGTACGGTCTCGATTGCCACCGCTATGGCCCAATCTGACGCGCCGTCACCCGACCCCGATAATCCTCGGCGACCGGGTAGAACCGCCACCGACGCCCCCCGCCGGGAGGATGCACCCGTTGCGTGTTTGTCGCATGGTATACGCATCATGAAATCAGATGAGGTTCGGGACGTCGGGTGCGTTGTAGTGTGGGGCGCCCTCAAGTATAGGCACGCGAAACATCGCCGCGTACCGGCTGTGACGGACTTGCGAAGGGGCGAGGATGGCGACAGTCAAGATCGAAGACGGATATGTTCCGTCTGAGAACGAGCCGTTCATGAACGATCGGCAGCGTGAGTATTTCCGCCGCAAGCTGGTGGGTTGGAAGGCCGATATCCTGCGCGAGGCGCAGGATACACTCGTCGCACTTCAGACCGAGAACGAGAACCATCCCGATCTCGCCGATCGCGCGTCGTCCGAAACCGATAGGGCCATCGAGTTGCGGGCGCGGGATCGGCAGCGCAAGCTCACCGGCAAGATCGACGCGGCGCTCGCCCGTCTCGAGGACGGAAGCTACGGATTTTGCGAGGAAACCGGCGAGCCGATCTCGTTGAAGCGGCTCGATGCCCGGCCCATCGCCACCCTCTCCCTGGAAGCGCAGGAGCGCCACGAGCGGCGCGAGCGTGTCTATCGGGACGAGTAGCACCAACCTCACGTCATCAACCGGCTCTATCGGGGCTGGCATCGGTGATCAAGCATTGCGGACACCGGAGCCCGAGCTTTCGATCCGATTGTCGAGGCCCGATATCCGGCGTAAGCTTGGCAGGGCATTGACTTTCTGCGCCGGAACCTTCGCGCTCATCTCGTGATTACTGATACGACTTCGCGTCGATCAAGGATCCCGAAATGGACAATGAAGTTCTGATCCTGGTGCTTGCGCTCGCCACCTTCGCTCTCGTGATCGGGGTGGCGATGTGGCAGCGCCGCCGTGTCGCCGCGCTCAAGAAAGATCCCGAACGCTCCGCCTTCGTCGACAATCACGGCACCGCGCCGCGCCCGAACCGGCCCGGCACCGACCATTGACCGGCCTCTTCCGGCTTAGAACGGAAGCAGGATGTCGACGAGTTGCTGGCCGTAACGGGGCTGCTGCACATCGGTGATCTGACCGCGACCGCCATAGGCGATGCGGGCCTGGGCGATCTTCGAGGAATCGATCGTATTGTCGGATTCGATGTCCTCCGGCCGGACCACGCCGGCGACGATGAGTTCGCGCACCTCGAAATTGATGCGGATTTCCTGCTTGCCCTCCACGACGAGGTTGCCGTTGGGCAGGACCTGGTTGACGATCGCCGCGATGTTGGTCGTCACCGTCTCGTTGCGCTGGACCGACCCCGAACCATCGCTCGATGAGGTCGATGTCCCGGCGATCAGCTTGTCGGGGCTGATCCCGGCGGCGGCGACGGCGGCGCTGCTCTCCAGGCCGAAAGCGTTGGGAAGGCCCATTCCTTCCGCATTGGAGCGGGAGCGCTTCGTCTCGTTGTTCAGGTTGGCGCGGTCGGTGACGTTCACCTTGATCGTCACGAGATCGCCGATCCGGGCGGCGCGCTGATCCTTGAAGAAGGCGCGCGATCCCGTCCGCCACAGGGAGTTCGGTGCGTAGGAGACCGGCTGGACGTCCGGCATCGGCAGGCGCACCGGGCGGTAGCCCGGCTGCGAAGTCGGGTCCTCGATGGCCGAGAGCGTAGGCGTGGCGCCGACCTGCGACAGCCGATCGACCGTATTGCAAGCGCCAAGGGCCGACGAGACCAGCACGGCAGCGGCAAGCGAGAGCGGCTTGAAGGTGAGGCGGGTGGTGCGGTTGGTCATGGGAGCCAGCTTTTTTCCTAGAGGCGATCGGGTGGGATCAGCGGGCGGCGTCGAACGCCGCGCTGGCCTGGCGGCCGAGGCTGGCGGGCGAGCTGACCGAGACGCGGCCGGGGCCGATCACGGTGGCGGCGAGGGATTTCTTGGAGACGGGATTGGTGACGGTGATCGCGGCACCGAGGCGGCCGTTCTCGTTGGCCTGGCCGCGTAGGGAGAGGTTGAGGCCGGGGGCATCGAACACGATGGTCACGGCCTCGCCACGCTGGACCATATCCGCCGGTGCGACGTCGCCGGATCGGAGAATGGAGCCGGCACTCAGGCTGCGCTGTGCGACCTGGCCGATGGAGACGACCGACCCGGCCTGGGCGTCGGTGGGCGTCGCCTCCCGGGGGCGGCGCTCGATGGTGACGTCGGCGGCGCTCACTGTGTCGCCGCGATTGAGTGTGCGGGAGAGAATCTGGACCTCGCGGATTTCCTGCACGAGTCCGGCGACGCGCAGGGATGCCTGACGCTCGCCCAGGGTGATGAGGGCAGCGACCCGCTTCAGGCGCGGATCGTAGGTGACGTCGAGGGCCGTCGCCTGTCCGTCGAGATCGAGGGGGGCGAGGAGAACGGTGTTCTCCCCATCGACGCGGATCGCGAGGTTGCGCGGATCGAGCCCGTAGGACGTCTCCAGCACGCGCTTGATCGCGGCCTCGATCTCGGTCGGGCCAACGCGCCGGGCAGCGCGCTGCACCGAGACCTGAGCCCGCCCGCCTGTCTCGATCTCGCCGAGCCCGAGGGGCGCGATCGCGTCGGCGATGCGGCGAGCCTGGATCGTGCCGGACGCCCCGAGCGCCGGCGCGCGGAACAGCGCGCGCTGAGCGAGATCCGCCGGCGCACCTTCCACGAGATCACCGAGGGTCAGGATGTCGCCGCGTGCGGTGACGTCGCCGCGGAGGCGGAGCCGCTGGCCGTTGTTCTCCGCGAGAACCTGCACGGTCATGAAGCAGAGGGCCGCCAGGGCGAAGAGGGCGCGCACCACGATGCCGGGGGTGAGCGTGGCGGCGCGCCGTGACTCGGCGGTGGGGATCTGTCTCAGGGCGTACATGGCATGACGCTTTCGGAGGCGGGGTAAAATGGAAGGACGAGGCCGGGACGTCAGGGGAGTGAAGCGCCCGCACCGTCAGGCGCGGAACATCTGCGACGTTGTCGAGAGCATCTGGTCGGCCGCCGTGACGACCTTCGAGTTCATCTCGTAGGCGCGCTGCGCGGCGATCAGGGACGAGATCTCGTTGACGGCGTTCACGTTCGCCTCTTCGAGGTAGCTCTGCTGCAGGTTGCCGAAGCCCTCGGCACCCGGCAGACCGTTGATGGGGGGGCCGGAGGCGGCGGTCTCGACGAACAGGTTGTCGCCGATGGATTCGAGACCGACCTTGTTGACGAAGCGGGATAGCTGGAACTGGCCGAGATTCTGCGGCGCGGTCTGACCCGGCACCGTGGCCTGGATCGAACCCTGCGCGCTGATCGTCACGCTGGTCGCATTGTTGGGGACGGTGATGCCCGGATCGACGGGGTAGCCGTCGCGGGTCACCAGCTGTCCCTGTGCGGAGAGGTCGAACGAGCCGTCGCGGGTGAAGGCGATGCGGCCATCGGGCATCGTGACCCGGAACAGACCCTCGCCGCGGATGGCGACGTCGTATTCCTTCTCCGTGGATGCCAGCGGACCCTGCGACATCGTCCGGGCGGTGGAGGTCGTCTTAACGCCCGAGCCGATGGCGAGGCCGGCGGGAAGCTGGGTATTCTGGTCCGAGGTCGACGAACCGGCCCGGCGCAGGTTCTGGTAGAGCAGATCCTGGAAATGGGCGGTCTGGCGCTTGTAGCCGGTGGTCCGCAGGTTCGCGATGTTGTTCGAGATGACCTGGACGTTGAGTTCCTGGGCCGCCATGCCGGTGGCGGCAGCGTAGAGGGCGCGCATCGCCTGGGTTCCTTACGCGACGTCGGCGAGGCGGCGGATCGCCGTGCCCCGCAATTCGTCCAGGCGCGAGATCACGCCCGAGACCATGGTGTAGGTGCGGTTCACGTCCATCAGCCGGGTCATCTCGATGACGGGCTTGACGTTGGAGCGTTCGAGGGCACCCGATTCGAGGCGGCCGTTCACACCGGCGGCTACCGGAGCCGCCTGGGACGAGTAGAGGTTGGCGCCTTCGTTGGTGAGGGCCTGCGGGTTGGGGAAGGTCACCATCCGCACGCGACCACGGATGCCGAGATTGGTGGAGACCGTTCCGTCCGGACCGATGGCGATGCCGGTTTCCTGGGGGTTGATCTGGATCGGCCCACCCTCGCCCTGGACGGCATAGCCGTCGCTGGTGACGAGGTTGCCCTGAGGGTCGGTCTCGAACGCACCGTTGCGGGTGTAGCGGTCGCCGGTCGGAGTGCGGACCACGAGGAACGCCTCGCCGCGCACGGCCACATGCAGAGGATTGCCGGTCTGCTCGATCGGCCCCTGGGCGAGGTCGAGGGCCGTGCCCTGATCGATGACGTAGGAGACGCGCCGATCCTGCCGCTGGAACGAGTCGGCGCTCGCCACCGGCATCAGGTATTCCTGGAACCGTGAGCTGCGGCCCTTGAAGCCCGTGGTGGAGACGTTCGCCATGTTGTTGGCGATCACGTCGAGTTCACGCTGCAGGGCGACCTGACTGGAAACTCCGACAAACAGCGCGTTCTGCATGGATCGAAAGGCCTTGGGCTGCGACGACGTTAATCATGTCCGCACGGCCCGTGCCATCCGCCAAAAAATTGATTTGATGATGAGTATCAATTGCTTGGTGCGAGTCCGGCTTGCTCCCGTTCGCTGATCTTCCTCTCCCCACGGCAAGAACCGCCCGGCAGAATTTGCCTCCTTAACGAGGTGTTAACCGTAGCCACAGATATATCCCTCCAAGGGGTCGCGGGCACACATCGCCGAACGCACCCTGAGACGAGATCCGAAGGGGGCGCGCCATGGCCAAGAAGCCGACGAAGACCCCTTCCGCCGACGGGGAAGACGCCGAAGGCGAAGCCCCGAAGGGTGGAAAGAAGAAGATCATCATCATCGGTGCGGCCGTGCTGCTGCTGGCCGGCGGTGGTGGTGGATATTTTATGATGAAGAAGAAGGGCGGCGACGATCACGCCGCCGTCGAGGTGAAGAAGCCCCTCGTCTTCCTCGACGTGCGCGAGATGACGATCAACCTCGCCAACGACCCCGGCCAGGAAAAGCCGCGCGTGGCCAAGGTCAAGGTGTCCCTCGAACTGAAGGACGCCAAGGTAGAGAATGAGGTCAAGCCGCTGATGCCGCGCATCGAGGACACGTTCCAAGTCTACATGCGTGAGCTGCGCGCCAGCGATCTCGCCGGCTCGGCCGGCCTCTACCGGCTCCGCGAGGAACTGCTGCGGCGCGTCAATGTCGCGATCCATCCGGCACGGGCCGAGGCCGTGCTCTTCAAGGACGTGATCGTCCAGTAATCCCCCTCAACCGGTATCGAGACGGTCATGGCAGGTCCCGAAGACGAGCTCGAAGAGGACGATTGGGCAGCGGCCCTAATCGCGCAGAACGCCGAAGGCGGCGAAACCTCGCTCGCCGACGAGTGGGGCGCCGCTCTCGCCGAGCAGGGCACGAGCACGCATGCCAGCGACGTCGCCGCCGAATGGGCGACGATGATCGAGGACGGGGAGACCGACAATCTCCCCGAACTCGCCGGCAACGACCGCATCCTGAACCAGGATGAGATCGACGGCGTCCTCGGCTTCAGCCTTCGCGAATTGTCGGCATCGGGCGCCGGCGGTGTCCGCGCCATCGTCGATTCTGGCGTCGTCCAGTACGAACGCCTTCCGATGCTGGAAATCGTCTTCGACCGGATGATCCGGTTGTTGTCGACCAGCCTGCGCAACTTCTTCCAGGACAACGTCGAGGTGACCCTCGACAACATCACCTCTGTCCGCTTCGGCGATTATCTCAACGCCATTCCGCTGCCGACACTGCTCGGGGTCTTCCGGGCCGATGCCTGGGAGAATTCCGGCCTCGTCACGGTGGAATCGAACCTCGCCTACTCGACCCTCGACCTGCTGCTCGGCGGCAAGCGCGGCGGCTCGGCGACCCGACTCGACGGGCGTCCGTTCACGACCATCGAGATGCAGCTGGTGCGGCGCCTCGTGGAGATCATCCTCAGCGATCTCGAACTCTCGTTCCAGCCCCTCTCCCCGGTGCGCTTCGGCATCGACCGGATCGAGACCAACCCACGCTTCGCCACGATCACCCGGCCGGCCAACGCCGCCATCCTGATCACCCTGAAGCTCGACATGGACGGCCGCGGCGGCCAGCTCCAGATCCTGTTCCCCTACGCCACGATCGAGCCCATCCGTGAACTGCTCATGCAGAGCTTCATGGGCGAGAAGCTCGGCCGCGATCATGTCTGGGAGAGCCACCTCGCCACCGAGATCTGGCAGGCCGATGCGACGATGGACGCGGTCCTCCACGAGATGATGCTGCCGCTGAAGAAGGTGCTGTCGCTCAAGGTCGGAGACACGCTGATGTTCGATACCAAGCCCACGGACCTGATCTCCGTGCGCTGTGGCGACTGGGCCCTGACGCAGGGGCGCATCGGCCGGGTCGACGACAACATCTCGGTGCAACTCACGCGGCCGCTGCGGCGCTCGCGCACCACGTTCCAGGCCTTCGAGGCTTCTATCAACAACCGCAACGACGGGTGACCGCGCCATGAGCCTCCTCGTCACCCTCGCCGCCGATATCCTCGTTGCCGTGCTGCTCGTCGCCAGCATCGTTTCGTCGGTGAGCCTGAGCCGGCGCATCACCCGGATGAAGGCCGATGAAGCGGCCCTGCGCCAGACGATCGGCGATCTCGTCGTGGCGAGTTCCACCGCCGAGCGGGCGATCATCGGCTTGCGCGCCACCCTCGACGAATGCGACCGCACCCTGGCCGACCGTCTCGGCACGGCGGAGCGCTATGCCGCCGATCTCTCTGCCCATGTCCAGGCCGGCCAGACCGTGATCGCCCGCATCTCGGCCATCGTCGCGCATTCCCAGCCGTCGCAGTTAGCCGCGGTGCCGCCCGTCGAAATCCGCCCCTCCGACATCCGCCCGACGGAGCTCCGCGCCAGCCGGACCCAGCCCGAGCAGGCGCCGGTCGCGGCATCGAGCCCTAACGGCGAGCGTCTCGGAGCCGCCGCCGCCGCCGCGCTCGCCATGTCCGAGCGCGCCCTTGGACGCCTGCGGAGCCGCGCCGCATGAAGAAGTCCGGCTTCCTCGTCCGCGCGGGGCAGAACCACCTCGGAAAGCTGCGGCCGGGCCGTAAAGGTCCCGGCCAGGTTCGGCCCTACAAGCTGCGCCTCATCGATGCCGTGACGATGGCGGCCGTCGGACTGCTCGTGCTCAAGCTCGGCGCCATCGTCGTCGACGACATGGGGCCGAGCGCGGCCTCGGCGGGCGGGCAATTGCCGGACTTCGCCAGGGTCCTCGCCAAGGCGCGGACCAATTACGAACTGGCCGACCCGCAGACCACGGGTTCGGTGACACCGAAAGAGCCGGAGAAGCCGGCGGCCGAGCCGGAGCCGCCTGCTCCACGGCCACCGCCGCCCGCGGAGCCGATGCCGGCCAGCGAGCGCGCCATCCTCGAAAAATTGTCTGCTCGGCGCGACGCGCTCAAGCAGCGTGACGAGACCCTGAGCCTGCGTGAGCAGATGCTCGGCACCGCCGAACGCAAGCTCGAAGAGGGCGTGAAGGATCTCAAACGCAACGAAGAGAGGCCCGACGGGGCCGGCGCCCAACAGGCCGAGGCCGAGAGGGCGGCCCTGAAGAACATCGTCACGATGTACGAGACGATGAAGCCGAAGGATGCCGCCCGCGTCTTCGACCGTCTTGCACTCGACGTGCTGGTGCCCATCGTCCTGGCGATGAACCCGCGTAAGATGGCCGACGTCCTGGCCCTGATGCAATCGGAGCCCGCCGAGAAGCTGACCGTGGCCCTGGCCAACCGCGCGCGTGGCCAGACACCGACGCAGCAGCCCGTCGTCATGGGCCTTGGCCCCAACGAATTGCCGGCCATCGACCAGGGCACCGGCCAGGACAAGCGGCGTTGAACCCGGCGGGTAGATCAGGCAAGGCGAACGGGTCGGATTGCCGGTGGGCGATAAATCGCGATGCCAACCGGTGCATTGCGCTCGGAGGCAGGGAGGGCTAGGCGGCAGGCGTGACTTCGTTCGAACGCCGGATGCCCGCTTGATGCGTTGGAGACATGTTTTACCCCTGGTCGGCGTGATCTCGCTTGCCGCGATCGGGGATGCCTGGAACGCCGCTTACGCCCAGGAGGCCGCGCCGGAGCAGGACACACCGGCCGCCGAGTCGTCGCCGAAGCCCAAACCCAAACCGAAACCCAAGCCCGCACCGAAACCGGCCGCTGCCGCCACAGCCGTGCCTGCGCCCACCGCCCCCGCAAAGGCGACGTGGCCGGAAGGAGCCAGCGCGCTGAGCGAGAGCTATGGCGATTGGAGCATCAATTGTTCCCGCGAGAATCAGGCGACGATCTGCTCGGTGGTCCAGGCCCAGGGATCGAAGCGCGACAATCGCCGCGAATTCGCCATCGAGCTCAAGCCGCCGGCGAACGACCGCACCGATGGACTGATCCTGATGCCGTTCGGGTTCCAGATCGAGGCGGGGTTGAGCTTCAAGATCGACGAGGCGGTCCTCGGCAAGGGCGCCCCCTATTACACCTGCAGTTCCGAAGGGTGCCTCGTCCCGGTGAGCCTGCCCACCCTCGCCACCGATACGATGAAGACCGCGAAGAACCTGCTCATTCTCGCACCGAAGCAGGACGCCACCGAACCCACGACGATCACCGTGCCGCTCAACGGCTTCGGTGCCGCCCTCGCCCGGGCCAGCGCGCTCTCGCACTGACGGCAAACAGTCAGGCGATGCGACAGACAGGTAGGAAAACGCCACCCATGAAGCAGATCTTGCTCGCCTCGCTCCTGTTAGGAAGCCTGACGCTCCCGCTCGCCGCGCAGCCCGCCCCGGATGCGCCAGCGCCCCCGGACACCAAGGAGGAGCGCCAGAAGAACACTGCCGCAAAGCTCGCCGGGCTGTTGCAGTTCGTCTCGGCGTCCTGCCCCGAGGCGAAACCGAATTACGAGACCTTCAAGACGGTGGTGAGGAGCCTCGGTCTCGAGCCCGATGCCTTGGCGGGCGGCGAACTCATTCTGCGCGTGAAGGCCTATGCCGACGTCTATTCGCAGGACGTTCCGGCCAACTGCGCCAAGGCGCTGGAGAATTTCGGCGCGAACGGCAAAACCCTTCCGGGCCTCGTCGTGAAGCAGTGACCGGATCGGGTATCCGCCCGATCCGTTTGTACAGACCGTCGATCCGGGACCGTCGTCGGTCCCGGATGGGTCAAAGTTCGGTCGTCGGCGTACGTGTCAGGGTTTGGACGTCGCTTTGATCGACGCATCCGGGCAGTTCGGCAGGATTGCCTTGCCAACCTTGTTGTCCGGATCGCAGGCGGGAACAGCGGGGGCTCCGCCGTTCTCGACCCTCTCCGTGCGAAGCGATTCGAAATTCCATACGCCGACCCAGATCACCGCAAGGATCGCAGCCAGACCCAGCAGCACCATGGGCATGAGGCGACGCATCAGCGCGGCGCCGTCTGCTGGACGGGCGCGGTATGTGCCGTGTCTCCGTTTCGGACGAACGCATATAGAATTCCTGCCGCAAGTAGGGCGAAGACGGCGATCAGAACGGGAAAGTAGCGGTGCATCGGTGTTCCTAAGGACGAAATGTGAGAGTGACCGGCCCGGCGGGAGACGGGCGGCGCTGTAAGGGTTCGGCCCGATGGGCTAGGAGCTTGCCACCAGGGCTACGCCTCCGATCATCAGTAGGCCGCCGACGATGCGCCACAGGGTCGCCGGATGGCGTTCGAAGCCGACCCATCCGAAATGATCGAGCATGATCGAAGCGACGACGCCCGCCGTCACGAGCATGCCGAGGAAGGGAGCCGCCCCGATCTGACGCGCCACCATAAGCTGCGCGACAACGATGCCGCCGCCCAGCACTCCGCCGAACCATGCCCACCAGGGGGCCTCGAGCACCTGAGCCGTGGTCGGCAGCGTGAGCTTGCCCGATGCAAGCCCTACGAGAAGCACGCAAGTGGCCGTTCCCGCTGCCACGACGAGGCCCGCACTCAGCGAGCCGCCGAAGCTTTTCGCCAATGCACCGTTCTGTCCCGCCTGCACAGCGTTCGCGACGCCAGCGAGCAGTACGAGGCCGTACAGATACCACATCGGTTGCCGAACCCATCGATAGCCTGCGTCATCTAGGGCGGTAACGCGCCGGGGAGGTGCGACATCTGCGCAGTCGCAGTCTTTCCGGGATGATTCCGGTGCCGTGAAGCGTCTAACCCATACCCTCGGCCCCGAGGGGGATATGACGACTTCGCCCCGTCTGGCCTATGCCGGGCGGGGCTTTTACTATCGCGATCTCCGTTGTCCAGTATGGATATTTCCGCTCGCTCCCGCGTTACCTCCGGGCATTCGCAGGAGCACCTATGAAGACCTTAGCCATCACATTTTGTGCGCTCGCCGTTTCCTCTCTCGCGCTCGCTCAGATGACGACGTCCGCCGATGCGCGCTCGCGCTACTCCAAGCGCGGCCTTGGCACCCCCAGCATGTCGAACAATACTGGTGGCCGCAGCGGTCGCGACAGCTCGGCGGCGGGCGGCAATTCCAGCCAGCCCTCACGTCGGTCCGGGGGCGGAAGCGCTGGCGGTGGCAGCGGCGGAAACGGCGGTCTGTAACGCCCATCATCGACCGGATCTGTCCCGTCCGCCCTGGGCAACGCCGACATATGCTCGAGCGTCAGGGTAGCCCAGCCTCGAAAGCCGGGGAGATGTTTGGGGTCGATGTGGTAAATGTGGGATCTCACATGATATGAAGGGTCATTCCTCCCAAGGAATGTCCTTCTGAACACTGCCCCGTTTGGCGAAAGCCGAGCGGGGCTTTTTTTTTGTTCGGAGGGCGAGATAGCGCGGATCCGACGATATCGCGCTTCGAAAGAATGCACGCGCCAGTATCGCTCGAGCGACGCGCAGTTTTGAGACAGCGCGCCAGGCGGCCGTTAGGCGGGCGTTAGCCTCGAAGGGGGAGAGTCGCCGACGGTGTATCGTTTCGCGGCGGCTTGTCTTCGGCTCTCCGCGCAACCGGGTGTGGCGTAAACTGCAATGGGAATGGGGGCCGGAATCGCGAGACGTCGGCGCCACCTCATGGCCGGCTTCATGGCGACCTCGATCGTGGCGGGGACGTTCGTCTGGGCCAGCGAGGCGGAAGCCGCGCGGCTCCTGACGGTGAAGGCCAATCAGGTCGGGCGTTACGCCCGAATCGCCATGACCTTCAATTCGGCGGTTCCGGTGAAGGCCAGGATGTCCGGCCTCGTCCTCCTGGTGAATTTCGGCGAGCCCACCACTCCTGCGCCGGAAAAGATCGTCAGTGATATCCCCGAATTCGTCTCGATGGTGCGGCGGGACCCTGACGGGACCGGCATGCGTATCGCCTTGCAGAAGCCGTATCGCCTGAACGTCCAGGCGGCGGGCGAGCATGTTTTCATCGATCTACTACCTGAGGATTGGTCCGGGCTTCCCCCTCCCCTGCCACCGGAGATCGTGGCCGACCTCGTCCGTCGGGCGCAATTGGCAGAAGCTGCCATGAAGGCGGCCACGCCCATCGTGGAACCGAGGCGACTCGCCCTCGAACTCTCGCGTCTCCCAACGCTGACACGCCTCAGCTTACGGCTCCCGCCGGATACGGTCGCTCGCTTCGACGAGACCGGATCGGGAACGCGGCTGACGATTCCCGGTGCCTGGCGCATCGACGACGGCGCTCCCCGCGGACGGACGAAGCCTGCCATCGAGACTCTGACGGTCGAGAACGACGCGGACGGCGCCCGTCTCATGGTGAGTCCCGCCGCCGGCTACGAGATCCGGACCGGACGGGACGATGACGGCGTCACGCTGGATATTCTCCGCAAAGCTGTGCCATCGGACGCCAAGGCCGTGCCCGTCGATGGCAAACCCTCCCCTGACAGTAAGTCCTCCACCGACGGCAAGGCCGCGGATGCGAAGGCCGAACCTGCGTCGAAACCCGCCTCGCCGCTCACCGCAACGATGCAGAAGCAGGTGGGTGCCCCGCAGGTGACGGCCCCGCAGAAAACCATCATCCTGCGGCCAGCCGGCCCAGGCCTCGCTTTCCCGTTCAGCCGACAGCCGGCGGCGGCTTTGTTCGAACGCGCAGGCATCGCTACCCTCGTCTTCGAGACCGCCGAAACCGTCGTCGTGCCCGCTGGCGATTCGGTCTTCGAGACCGTCAGCCAGCCACGGCGGCAGGGTGCCTTCATCGTTCTGAGTTTCAGGGTTCCCCGCGAGCGCCTTCTCGATCTCGTGCCGATTGGCGATGCCGACGCACCGACCGGGTGGGAACTCGTCGCCGGTGAGAATCTGTCGGCTAGCGAACCGCTTTCGGCGATCCGCAACCCGGAAGCCAGCGGCCGGATCGGCATCGGTATACGCCTGCCGCATCCGGGCGGGGCGACATGGATCGAGCGGAACGGCGAGCGGATCGGTGTCGTGACCGGTTATGGGCCCAAGCCCGCCGGGATCCCCAAACGCCAGGCGTTCGTGGATTTCGAGCTGCTGCCCAGTCGTCAGGGCGTCGCCGTCCTTGCGAAAGCCGATGACCTGCTGGTGCGGCCGGATATGGACGGCGTCGTGATCGGCCGCGAGGGCGGCATGTCGGTTTCCGGCGTCGCGCGTCCTGCCGAGCCGGCACTCACCGCCGTGAGCGATCTCGCCATAGAGCGCACGCCCTGGGATGCGGCGAGGAGCGGCAATATCGGCGAGAACCTGCGCCAGCAACTGAACGACGTGGTGGATGCCCCACGGCCGGCGCGTGGGCCGCTGCGACTGATCCTCGCGAGGGGTATGCTCGCCAACGGGCTCGACGTGGAAGCCCTCGGTGTCCTTCAGGTGGCGGCCAGCGAGGATCCGGTTCTGGCCGGACAACGCGAGCTCGCCATCCTCACCGCCGTGGCAAACATCCAGATGGCGCGCTACGCCGATGCGCGAAAGGCGCTGGAGAACGAGTTCCTCCGGGCGGACCCGGAAGCACGGCTTTGGAAAGGCTACCTCGATGCCATGGCGGGTCGCTGGCCGGCCGCCGATACGGCCTTTCGCGATACGGCCGGCATCATCGAGCGCTATCCCGACGACTTGCAGGGACTGCTTCGCGCGGCGGCAGCGGAGGCTGCCATCGAGAACGGCGATTGGGCCGCTGCGGGCCGGCAGATCACGACGGCGCTGGCGCGCGCGGCGGATCGCTCCGTCACCGACAGGCTCGCCTTCCTGCGCGCACGCATCGACGAGGTGACGGGCCAGACCAGTGCTGCCCTCGACACCTACACGCGGCTCTCGGACACGGCGGACCGGCCCATCGCGGCGGTGGCGACCCTTCGCGCCGCGATCCTGGCCCATGCCCTCGACAAGATGCCGGTGGCTGAGGCGATCGAGCGGCTGGAAACCCTCCTCCTCACCTGGCATGGCGACGAGATCGAGCAGAGGACGATCGCAGCACTCGCCAAGCTCAACATGGAAGCCGGGCGCTGGCGGCAGGCTTTTGCCGCGTCACGCAAGGCGGATGCGCTGGCGCCGGGATCACCGATCAGCCGCGAGCTCCACGACAGCGCTCAGGAATTGTTCGATGACCTCTTCCTGACCGAGAAGGGCGCGAAGATGTCCGGCGTGGAGGCGCTGGCGCTGTATTTCGACTTCAAGGATTTCGCCCCGATCGGTCGCCGCGGCGACGAGATCGTGCGCCGCCTCGCGGACAAGCTGGTCGAACTCGATCTCCTCGATTCAGCCGGTGAACTGCTCCAACATCAGGTCGACCACCGGCTGTCCGGGCCGGCCCGCGCCAGTGTCGCTGCGCGGTTGGCGACCATCAGGATGATGGACGAGAAGCCCCTTCAGGCGCTTCAGGTCATCGACGCTACCTACCAGCCCGAGCTTCCCGAGGATCTGCGCCGCGCCCGCGCCCTCATCCGCGCCCGCGCCCTGTCCGACCTGTCACGCACGGATCTGGCTTTGGAGACCATCGAAGCGGAGTCAGGCCCCGACGCGGACCGGCTGCGTGCGGACATTCTCTGGAGTGGTCGCCGCTGGCGCGAGGCCGGCGAGGCGCATGAGGCCATGGTCGGCGAGGCTTGGCGCATGCGCAAACCCCTCGACGATGCCATGCGCTCCGACATCATCCGCGCCGCCATTGCCTACGGCTTGTCGAACGAGGTGCTCGGGCTCGAGCGCCTGCGGGCGAAGTTCGCCGGCCCCATGGCCGACAGCATGGACGCGCGCACCTTCGCCCTGCTCACCCAGCCGAATGCCGTGCGGAGCCAGGCCTTCCGGGATATCGCGCAGCGAGCCACCAAGGCGGATACGCTGCAGGCCTTCCTCAAAGAGTATCGTAAGCGCTACCCGGAAGTGTCCGTGCCCCAACCGGCCAACGCCGATGGCGCGCAGGTCGAGGCCAAGGCCAGCGAGCCCCCGCCCTCACCGAAGGGCTGAGGCCCGCCTTTCAGGACAAAGCCTCAGCGCCGGAACGCGATGGGGCCGTTCATGCCCGGCCAGTCGGAATAGCCGTTGGCGCCCCCGCCATACCAATACGCCTTCGGAGCCTCGGCGAGCGGTGCGCCGGTGCGCAGCCGCTCCACGAGATCGGGATTGGCGATATAGGGCCGGCCGAAGCTGAACAGGTCCGCCCTCCCCTCGGCGAGGTCCTTCTCGGCAAGTTCGAGCGTGTATTGATTGTTGCCGATATAGGCGCCCTGGAAACGCTCGCGGATCTGACTGAAATCGACCTCGTCCGGCACGTCGCGGGTCTGTTGTGTCACGCCCTCGATCGTGTGGACGTAGAGCAGATCGAACGCGTTCAGCGCGTCGATATAGGTGCCGAACGTTGCCTTCGGATCGCTGTCGAGAGGCGTCTTGCCCGGCTCCGTGGTGGCGGGCGAAAGACGGATGCCGACGCGCTTGCCGCCCCAGACCTCCGTCACCGCCTTCACCACGGCAAGGGGGAAGCGCAGGCGGTTCTCGATGGAGCCGCCATACCGGTCCGTCCGCTTGTTGGTGGAATCGCGCACGAATTGTTCGAGCAGGTAATTGTTGGCCGAATGGATCTCGACACCGTCGAATCCCGCGCGCTTCGCGTTCTCGGCGGCCTTGCGATAATCCTCGACGATTCCTGGGATCTCGTCCGTCTCAAGCGCACGGGGCGTCTCATGCGGCTTCATGCCGGATTTGGTGAAAGCCATACCCTCGGGCTTCAGGGCCGAGGGCGCCACCGGCGACCGGCCGTTGGGCTGCACGTCGGGATGCGAGATGCGCCCCGTATGCCAGAGCTGCAGGAAGATGCGGCCGTCACTGGCGTGAACCGCCGCGGTCACGGGCTTCCATCCCTCTACCTGCGCATTGGTCCAGATGCCCGGCGTCAGGGCGTAGCCGACCGCCTGAGGCGAGATGTTGGTCGCCTCCGAGATGATGAGACCGGCATTGGCCCGCTGAGCGTAGTAGTCGACCGCGAAATCCGGGGGGATGCCCTCGTCGGAGGACCGGCTCCGGGTCAGCGGAGCCATGACGACGCGGTTCTTGAGGGTGAGGTCGCCGAGGGTGAAAGGTTCGAGGATCGGGCTCATGAGGGGCAAGAATCCTTGGGGCAAGACGTCGGCGGAAGGCGGTGGCGCCCTCCGGTGCCGACCTCACCCGATCTGCCCGAACCATCCCGACCCGTCCGTGGGCGGTAACGCGACGGCGAAGGACCGGGGTGAAGCGGGATGAGCGGGAAAGCCCGCTTCACCACGCCTTGTTCCCCGCCCGGCCGAGCCTTCGCGACGCAGGCCCGCCCTCAATACCCTTTGGCGGCAATAGAGTCCGACCAGTTCACCGCGCGGCGCGCCATGCTGATATGCTGGCGCTCGTACATGCGGCCCTCGACCTTGATGGCACCCCGCTTGGCATTCTCCGGCTTGTCGAAGGCCTCGATCACCAAGGTAGCGCGGCGGACTTCCTCCTCGGTCGGGGCGAAGGAGGTGTTGGCCGGTTCGAGCTGGTTGGGATGGATCAGCGTCTTGCCGTCGAAGCCGAGGTCCCGGGCCTGCCGGCACTCGGTGCGGCAGCCCTCCACATCGCCGATATCGTTCCACACGCCGTCGAGGATGGTGAGTCCTTCGGCGCGGGCGGCGGCGAGGGTGAACATCATCCAGGGCAGCATCGGCACCCGGCCCGGCACGAGCTGGGCCCAGGTATCCTTGGCGAGATCGTTCGTCCCGAGCACGAAGCAGGTGAGCCGGGTGCGCCGGTCGCGCCGGGCCTTGGCGATCTCCTGGATGTTGAGGATCGCCGCCGGGGTCTCGATCATCGCCCAGACATCGATGCTCTCGGGGGCGTCGAGGGCTTCGAGATGGTTGGCGATGCTCTCGAGAACCGCCGGCGAGGACACTTTCGGCATCAGGATGGCGTCGGGACAGGCCTGGATCGCGGCCTTCAAATCCGCCTCGCCCCAGGGAGTCTGGGGAGCATTGACGCGGATCACGAGCTCGCGGCTGCCATACCCGCCACCCTTCACGGCCGCGCAGACCTGATCCCGGGCCAGTTCCTTCTCGTCCGGCCCGACCGCGTCTTCGAGGTCCAGGATCAGAGCGTCCGCCTGCAGGGTCTTCGCCTTGTCGAGGGCTCTTTGGTTCGAGCCGGGCATGTAAAGGACGCTGCGGCGCAGGCGAAGATCGGACATGAACGCATTCCAGTGACGATGCGGTGCAGCTTAGTGCAACACGGCTGCCGCGACAGCCCTCCGGATATAAAATGCGCACCGATGACGCGCGATTGACAAGCGGCCATGCGTGCCGAAGACCGCCGCATAGGTCTCTTGGGAGAAATCCGGAGAGAAGAGTTTCGCCGATGCTCCGCTTTTGCCTCGCGCCGAGATCGCGCTGAGGAACGGGTTCAGATGATGCGCCTAACTGGAATCATCTTGCCGTCTGCGCACGGCCTCTGCCACGCTTCGGCCATGCCATGACCGAAGCGCGCCCCTATACTTCGACGTCGGAGGGGATTCGGCTCGCGGTGCGCCTGACGCCGCGTGCGAGCCGGACGGGCCTCGACGGGCTGGTCGAGACCGCCGATGGACGGGTCTGGGTACAGATGCGGGTCGCCGCGCCGCCGGTGGAGGGCGCCGCCAATACGGCTCTTATCGCTGCCTTGGCGGTGGCCCTGTCACTGCGACGATCCGAGATCCGGATCGCGGCGGGCGAGTCCTCGAGGCAGAAAATCCTCGCGCTCAGCGGAGATCCGGTCGGGATGGCCGCGCGAGTGGACGCCTGGATAGCGACCGCTCCCCGCCGGCGGTGAGTCTACATTCAGAACAGGCGGCTTCCGTCCGGCACGGCATGGTCGGGGCGGAACAGTACGACGGCACCGTTCGTATCGGCGAAGCCCAGCGTCAGGACCTCCGAGAGGAACTTGCCGATCTGGCGCGGGGGGAAGTTCACCACCGCGGCGACCTGCCGGCCGACCAGATCCTCCGGCCGGTAATGTTCGGTGATCTGGGCGCTGGAGCGCTTGGTGCCGATGGCCGGACCGAAATCGATGACGAGCTTGATTGCAGGTTTCCGCGCTTCAGGGAAAGGCTCGGCGGAGACCACCGTGCCGATCCGGATGTCGACGGCGAGGAACTCGTCGAAGCTGATCGGGGCGGCCGCCGGGGCCGCCGAATCGTGAGTCACATGCACGGCCTGTGTCTCCGCTTCACGCCGTCCGCAGTGTCCGCCGACGCTTGTCCGCCGACGACCATTGCATGAGGGCGACCATGACCAGGATCGTGCCGAGATAGACGATGACCTGCAGCCCCGTCGGGCGGTCGGTATAGCCGACGAGGGCGTGGAGCACGCGGCCGAACATGCTGCCCTCTGACAGGATGTTGGCGGTGTTCCAGAGCGGCCGGTCGAGCACGGTGATGAGCCCGGCATTGGTGAGGAACTGTGCCGCCTGCGCCGCGAGACCGGCGGCGAGGAAGATGATGAGCGCGCTGGTCACCGAGAAGACGTAGCGGGTCGGGATCGCGGCCAGGCCGAAATAGCTCACCGCCGAGATCAGGATGCCCACGCCGACTCCGGCCAGCGCCCCGATCTGCAGGTCGGGGCCGGACGTGCCCGAGGCGACGAGGCCGTAGAGGAAGAGGACGAGCTCCGCGCCCTCGCGCAGGATCGCCGCGCCGACTACGAAGGCCAGGGCGGCGGATGTGGTCTCGCCCCTGCGCACGGATTCTCCGGCGGCCTTCAATTCGCCCGCGAGCTCGCGCCCGTGGCGGCTCATCCAGGTGTTGTGCCAGATCAGCATGACAACGGCAGTGGCGAGGACCGCCGCGTTGAGGATGTCCTGTCCCGCGCCCTCGAACGCGTCGGAGATCCCTTCGGCGAAGAGCGCCACGAGGCAGGCTCCGGCAAGCCCGCCGACCACGCCGAGGCCGATCCAGCGGCCGCGCCCGGCGATGCCGCGCGTGGCCGCCAGCACGATGCCGATGATGAGGCCGGCTTCGATGACCTCGCGGAAGGCGATGACGAATGCTCCGATCATGCGGAGATTTCCTTCGATGTCGCGGGCGGGCTGTGTGAGCGCCCTACCAGATCCAGAACAGAAGCACCCAGCCGGAAACCGACAGGGAGGCGGCGGCGGCGATGCAGGCCGTCGTGCCCGCCCGGCGCCATCCGCCGGTAGTGAGCCCCGCCACCTGCCAGGCGAGCCACGCGCTCCACAGGCTCGCGCCGATGAGCAGCCCGGCCCGCATCTCGGCGACGTAGGGAAGCGGGAGCCCCTCCCCGCGCAGGAAGGTGACGGTGAGGGCCGAGAGGCCGAGGAAAACGCCACATCCCGCGATGGGGATCAGCGTCTGCGTCAGGTGGTGGAAACGCGACGACGACCAGGGGCCGAGAAAGCGAGTGCCGAGGGCCACGAGGGCGGAGAGGCCGAATCCGAGGATGATCGTCGCGGCGCCGATATAGGCCAGCAGCAGGCCGCCATCGAGCAGGGTCATGACGTCGTTGTGCTCGGGGTAGTTGGTGAGCACGAACCACGGCAGGGTGGTCTCCAGCGGCCAGACCATCCCGTGTTCGATGAACCAGGTGGCGAGCCATTGCTTGGCGTCGATGAACCAGGGGCTCGACGACCATTGGAAGGCACCGGCCGCGAGGCCCATCATGCCGAACAGGATCAGGATCGTCTGTTCGAGGCTCGGTTCGGTGCCGGCCACATGGACGATCTCGTAGGCGGGGGAGCGCCGGGCGAGGCGGACCGCGCCGCGATAGCCGCTGCAGCGCCCGCACATATGGCAGGAGCCGGCCCCGCGCATGGTCTTCACCGGCACCAGGGGCGCGCAATTGAAAGTCGAGCCCTGCGGCTTGTCGGAGGCAGCCCAGGCGGGGCGGTCGACCTGGAAGCTCACTGGCGCGAGCTTGGCCAGCACCGCGAAGACCCCGTTCACGGGGCAGAGATAGCGGCACCAGACGCGCTTGTTGCGGCCATAGACGAGGCCCACCGCGATCGCCGCCACGGTGGAGCCGCCGAGGACGGCGAGCACTGGCTTCGGGTAGCCGTAGACGCTGACCATCTGCCCGTAGACCGTGGTTCCGGCGAACGCGATGAAGGGCCATCCGCCCCAGGTGATCCAGCGCGGCACCGCGCGGCCGAGGCTCCAGCGGCTGGCGAATTCCGTGAGCGTGCCCTCTGGGCACAGCACCCCGCACCAGGCCCGGCCGACGAGGACCATGCTCACGAGGACGAAGGGCCACCAGATGCCCCAGAACGCGAACTGCGCGAGGACGGTCAGGTTGTTCCAGAGATGGGCTGTCCGGTCCGGCAGGGGCAGGAAGGCCGGCACGGCCACGAGGACGAGGTAGACCGCGACCACAGCCCATTGCACGCTGCGGATGATCCCGCCGTGGCGCTGGAGCCAATGGCCGAGTTCCGCGAGGCGCTGGTCGATCCAGGCTTCACGCAGGTCCGTCGAGACGCTCGCCGCCATCGGACTACTTCGCCACCAGCTTGGCTTTGGCTTCTGGGTGGAAGTCGTCGAACACGTCGTAGGTGCCGGGGTCGAGGGTGCGGAAGACGATTCCCGAGGTCGAGCCGGCGGCCAGGGCCTTCTCGCGCTTCAGTTCCATGCTCTCGAACTCCACCGGCGAGGTGCCGGTATTGGTGATCTCCAGCTTGAAGCGGGTATTGGCCGGCACCTCGATGATCTCGGGGATGATCACGCCATCCTTCATCTCGACCTTGATCACCGGCATGTCATTGGCCGATGCAAAGCCGATGCCGGCTGCCATGAAGGCGCAGGCGAGTGCAAGGCTGCGGACGTGCTGCATCACGGTGCTCAATACGCGCCCTTCTTGCCGGTGCCGGCGAAGGTGAAGTCTTGGATCAGGTCGAAGGGCTTGAACCATTCGGCGACACCCGTCTCCTTGTCCACGTGGCGGCCGAAATGCTGGTTCTTGCCGGGAGGCGCCACCGTGAGCTTGAGCCGGTAGCGGCCGGGGCCGCTCAGCTTGACGTTGTCGCCGTAATGCGGGCCGTCATTGGCGACCATCGGCATCAGCGAGCCGCTCACCTTCGGACCCGTGGCGGCCTCGCCCTCCAGCTTCGTCAGTTCGAAGCTCACGTCGAGGGAGGGCAGCCAGTCGCCCTCGGCGAACCCGTTACGGTTGTCCTTGGCCGCGCGGATATCGGCTTCGAGGTGGATGTCGGATTGCGCGGCGGCGCGCATCATGTCCGGCGGGTCCATCTCGATCGGCTGAAGATAGACCGCCGTCACTTCCAGTCCGTCCTTGAGCATGGGAGGGCCGATCGGCGTCTCCTTGGCCGAGGCGAAGCCGGTGCCCAGGGCCGCGAAGGCCAGCAGGGAGGCGGAAATCAGTGCGGAGTGAGTGATCTTGCGCATTGTCGCTAGCGCGTAGCCCAGCGATCGTCGGAAGCAAAGCCGGTTCTTGAGAAAAACCATATATCAGAATACTTCCAATGTGTTGCGCCTATAGGAAGCCAGGGTGTTCGCCCGGCCTTACCCTGACGGACAGGGCTGGCGTCGGTTTTTCAGCCCGATGGCGGGAATCACCCATCATCGGGAATTTTCTAAGGCACCTTCGATACCGTTGCGGCTCATCCCACGCCGGATGGTCGGTTCGCGGCGGGCGACGGCCGGGCGTTAACGGACGCGCGACCAATCCGTGAACAATGGGATGCGCTGGCTGGGGGGCTTGGCCGGAGACATCATCTCGTCCGCTCCGTACGGTTCGGCCGGGAAATCCTCAAGCTGTTCACGACCTCGCAATCGGAGCGCGCGACGGCGCCCGAAGCGATGCATGGCATGACGGCGGCCTTCCAGGCCCTCTCCGTCACGACGGCACAACGTGTGGTTCGCATGAACGCCGCGCGATATCCGGCCAGCACCAATCATGGCTGATCGGTGCGACTTTGCGCACGATTTTGCATGCCATATTTTGTTGACGAACAGAGACTATCCTCACGGCCTATGAAGTCCAACCCCGACCGACCTTATTGTCATGACGCAGCTGCACAAAGACATCGCGACGAGTTTCGTGAACGTTCGCATGAAGATCGAAGCTTATGCTTCCGTGGGTGAGGATTTATCTGGCGAGTTGAGGCGGTGGACCGATAGTGCGATGCGGTTCATCGAACCCGACCCTACGATCCACTCGCTTCACCGCATCGTCCTGGAAAGTACGGACGACCTTGTCGGCCTGATGATGGAGCAGCCCCGTCCGCGCGCCACGACCATCCTGACGGCCAAGACCCATCTCACGAAAACCTTCGACGAACTCGAAGACGCCATCTTGAAGCGAGGCATCCTTTCGGTGAGAGGCGAGAAAGTCGGCCTGGGGATCGCAGGCAAGCCGATCTGAAGGCGTCGTCTTTGTCGAAGCGCGAGGCTCAGCGAGAGGCGGGATCGACCGCCATTGTCTTGGCTTCAGGCAGTGTCTTGGCTTCAGGCAGTTCGGGGGACGGCAGTTTGCGGTTCAGGGCCGAAGCAGCGCGTAGGAATGTAAGGACGACCGTTGCCAGGCGGATATGGCGGGGCAGTTGCCGAGGGCCGAGCGGGCGGTAGACTAGTTTGGGGCTGACACGCTCGATCTCGGCGACCGCGAGTCCGACGAGAGGCTGCTTGGCGATCCGCACGGCATCCGCCTCGGGGATCGACAGTTTGCGTGCCCAGGCCGTGGTGGTCGCCAAGGCGCTCGAGGCGTGGAGCCGACGAAGGCGGCGTCGCCACAGATAGCGGTAGAGCGCGCGGGGAACCGCCTCCATACGTGCATCGCAGAGGCTGTCAGGCACCTCGCAGCGCGCGCGTATCGTATCGGCGACGCCACCGGGCGCGCGGCCGACCAGGCGGCCGGAAACGGTGACGACGACGTCCTTGGCGTGCCGGACCCGCAGCCCGTGCTGCAGCAGGGCTGCTACGAAAGCGCCGTCCTCGCCGAGAGCGATCATCGGCATGCCCCCCACCTTACGGTAGGCCGAGAGGCGGACGGCGAGCGTGGCGCCGATCGTCGTCCGGTGGCACGGCCAGGGATCGTGCGGATCGTGATCGATCCGTGCTTCCAACTCGGTCAGGAGATCGCTGTAGGCATCTTCGAGCTTGCCCCGTGCGCGAAGCGACTTGGGCAGTGCCGCCCATTCGTCCTCATCGATCTGGATGCGCCCCGCTACGGCATCGGCCCCGGCATCCAAGGCTGCGAGGTTGCGCGCAACCCAATCCGACGGCACCCGGCTGTCGGCATCCGAGGTCAGGATCGTTCCGGCGGTGCCGTCCGGGCCGATCCATTCGGCAGCGGCTTCCATGGCCGCGCGGCGCGCCCATCCGGCATGGGCGCCGTCGAAGGTCACCATCCTGACCCGGACCGGGATCGACATGTCCTGTACGAGTTCGGCAACGATCCGATCCGTGCCGTCGCTGCAATTGTTCAGGAACAGATAAAGCCCGAGGCTGCCGGGACGCACGCCCTCCTGCGCGTCGATGGCGCGGAGGCAGGCCTCGATCCGCTCGGCCTCGTTGTAGACCGGGATCGCGATGACGGTGTCGGGAACCGAGGAAGCGAAGCGCGGCGACGTATCGATGGCGGGGGCGACGTCGGAGAGGGTGGTATAGGGCACGGAGGACTCCGATGAGGCGGCGCGGATGGATACCGGCGCCGATCCCCGGCAGGTGAGACGTGCTCAGTGTATCGATCGAAGCTGAACGGCACCAATCCGGCTCGGACGGCGACGGTCAGGGCGTGCCCACCTCCCTTGCTATAGGCGCAGTATCGAAGGTCCGGCGGGCGAGCCCCGGATAGGCCAGGGCCTGACTGGCGCCGCGTGCCGCCAGCAGAATCAGGAACGAGAGCCACAGACCCATATTCCCGAAGCCTGCGGTGTGAGCGATGCCGATCGCCACGGCGTAAACGCCGGTGGCCGCGATCATCAGATTGCGCATGGCCCGTGTCCACGTGGAGCCGATGTAGATTCCATCGAAGGCGAACGGCACGGAGGCAACGAGAGGTGCGAGTGCGGCGGGCGCCAGATACGCACGCGCCGTTTCGCGCACCTCCGGGCTCGTCGTGACCGTATCGATGAAGGCCGCGCCGAAGGCCAGGAACAGTGTCGCCACCGCTAGGCCGAAGGCAACGCACCAGATTACGCTAAGGCGGGCCGCGCGGCGGAAACCGGCTTCGTCACGCGCGCCGACCGCCTGCCCGCACAGCGTCTCGGCCGCGGTGGCGAATCCGTCGAGGAAAAACCCTCCGATGAGGAAGAGATTCCACAGGACGGCATTCGCCGCCAGGATCACGTCGCCCGAGCGCGCACCGAGCGCGGAAAACAGGGCGATGGCACCGACCAGCAGCAGGGTGCGGATCATGACGTCGGCATTGACGCTGAGCATGCGCGCCAATGCCAGGGGATCGCGAATGACGGCGAACGGTACCGCGAACGGACGCGAGCCGAGCCGGGCCAGCAGGACGAGCCCGATGCCGGTTCCGGCGGTTTCGGCGACGAGCGTGGCCATGCCGGCTCCCGCGACGCTGAGATCCGCCCAGAGCACGAGGATGAGGGTCAGGACGATGTTGACGAGGTTGATCGCCACCTGAAGCAGAAGTCCGAGATCGGTCCGCCCACGACCGAGCACCGAGCCGAGGATGGCATAGTTCGCCAGCGTGAATGGGGCCGCGAAGATGCGGATGTGGAAATAGGTGGCGAGACCCGCGATTACTGCCGGGCTCGCGCCGCTGAGCGCGAAGGCCCCGGTCGCGATCGGCACCTGAGCGGCGACAATGACGAGCCCCACCAGGATTCCGGCCGCAAGCGAGCGGGCCAGGATCCGGTCGATCTCGGCCGAGTCGCGGGCACCTGCCGCCTGAGCCGTGAGCCCCGCCGTCGCCATGCGAAGCGAGCCGAAGGACCAGAAGATCGCATCGAACACCACCGCGCCCAGCGCCATGGCGCCGAGGAGAGCGGCATCGCCGAGTCGCCCGATCACCGCCGCCCCGACGAAACCGAGGAGCGGGGTGGTGACGTTGGCGAGCGTCATCGGCAGGGCCAGCGCCAGGATGCGGCGGCTGGTGGCGGGAGTCGGGGTCGCGATACCGTTCGGGTCCGCGGTGGCGGTCAGTGACATCCGCACCCGCTTCCGCAGCTTCCTTCGCTCTTCGGAGGCTCGCCCTTTGCCGGATTGGTGGCCGGACGCCGGGCGGCATCGCGCACGAGGCCGCGCTCTTCGAGCTCGGACAGGTACGTCGCCCACCGGTTCCGGTACTCACGGCCGAGGTCGTAGAGATAGCCCCAGCCGAACAGCCCGGTATCGTGCATGTCGTCGAAGGTCAGCTTCACCGCGTAATTGCCCACCGGCTCCACCGAGAGGATCGCCACGTCTCGCTTTCCGCCGATGACCTTGCGCTCGGCGGGGGAATGTCCCTGAACCTCGGCCGAGGGGCTCGAGACGCGCAGATATTCCGCTGGCAGCGCGAACTTGCCGCCATCCTCGAAGGAGACGTTCAGCGTCCGCTTGTCGCCTGACAGGCGGATCTCGGTGGGCCACCGCTCCGGTGCGGCGACCTGCTGTCCGGTGGGGAGGGGATCGGCGTGATGCTGGCTCATACTGGAACTCTCATGCCTGTAACAGTCTCGGATGCAATATATGTGTAGAGCGTACGGGGCATGCGTCGGCATGCGCTTGCTCCCTGGCCACCAACGCCTCATATGCCAGTGATGCTAGGTTCCTCGCGCGACCACGCTTCAGAAATCTCCCCAGCCAAGAGCCACGAGTCTCCCATGGGTGTTGCCTATGCCGAACCCGTAGCTTCGAAAGCGCAAGCGCCCCTGATAGACCCGTTCCAGCGGGCTATCACCTATCTTCGCATCTCCGTGACCGATCGCTGCGACCTGCGATGCGTCTATTGCATGTCGGATGACATGACGTTCCTGCCCAAGCGTGATCTGCTCACGCTAGAGGAACTCGACCGGCTCTGTGGCGTGTTCATCGACCGGGGCGTGCGCAAGCTCAGGATCACCGGCGGCGAGCCGCTCGTTCGCCGCGACATCATGCATCTCTTCCGTCGTCTGTCGCGCCATCTGGGCACCGGCGCCCTGGAAGAGCTGACGATGACGACGAACGGCACGCAGCTCGGTCGCTTCGCATCGGAACTCGCCGAACTCGGCATCAAGCGCGTGAACGTGTCTCTCGACACGCTTGACCCGGACAAGTTCCGCGCCGTGACGCGGCGCGGCGACCTCAAGGTCGTGCTCGACGGCATCGAGAAGGCCCGCAAGGCCGGGATCAAGGTCAAGATCAACGCCGTGGCGCTGAAGGGCGTGAACGAAGACGAGATCGCCGACATGATCGCCTGGGCCCATGGCGATGGCATGGACATGACCCTCATCGAGGTGATGCCCCTCGGTGAAGTGGATGGTGACCGCACCGACCAGTTCCTGCCACTGTCTGTTGCCCGGGCACGTCTCGAACAGCGATACACCATGATTCCGCTGCCGGACCGCACCGGTGGCCCTGCCCGCTATGTCCGCATTGCCGAGACCGGGGGGCGGCTGGGCTTCATCACGCCTCTGACCCATAATTTCTGCGAGAGCTGCAACCGTGTCCGCCTGACCTGCACGGGGAAGCTCTACATGTGTCTCGGCCAGGAAGACGCGGTCGACCTGCGTGAGGCCCTGCGCGCCTCAGCGGACGACGCCCTCGTCACTCAAGCCGTGATCGATGCGATCGCGCGAAAGCCCAAGGGCCATGACTTCGTCATCGAGCGCGCCCGTCCGGCCGCCGTGCCGCGCCATATGAACGTCACCGGCGGCTGAGTCCGTCTCGCGTTTGACCCCTACGGCCATCGAATCTAGACCCGTCGCAAACGTAGTGACGGATGGAGACGGATGATGGCGAAGGTCGCGTTCCTGGGCCTGGGTGTGATGGGCGGCCCGATGGCGGGTCATCTCGCCAAGAATGGCTACGACGTCACCGTCTACAACCGGACCACCGCCAAAGCGGAAGCCTGGGTGAAGGCCAATGGGGGCGCCTTCGCTAAGACCCCGCGCGAGGCGGCTGCCGGACAGGAAATCGTCTTCGCCTGCGTCGGCAACGACGACGACCTGCGCGGCGTGACGCTGGGTGAGGACGGTGCCTTCGCCGGAATGGAGGAGGGCGCGATCTTCGTCGATCACACCACGGCCTCGGCCGAGGTCGCGCGCGAACTGTCCCAGGCCGCGTCCGAACTCGGCCTTGGCTTCATCGACGCTCCCGTTTCCGGCGGACAGGCCGGCGCCGAGAACGCGGCGCTCACTGTGATGTGCGGCGGGGACGAGGCCACCTACGCCAAGGTCGAGCCCGCGATCCTCAGCTTCGCCAAGGCCTCACGCCTGATGGGACCGGCGGGCTCCGGCCAGCTCACCAAGATGGTCAACCAGATCTGCATCGCCGGCATCGTCCAGGGCCTGTCGGAGGCGATCCACTTCGCCAAGCGTGCCGAGCTCGACGTGGATGCGGTGCTCGACGTGATCTCGAAAGGCGCGGCCGGCTCCTGGCAGATGGAGAATCGCGGCCGGACGATGAATGCCGAAAAATTCGATTTCGGCTTCGCCGTCGACTGGATGCGCAAGGATCTCGGCATTCTCCTCCTCGAAGCCCGGCGCAACGGCGCCAAGCTCCCGGTCACCGCCCTCGTCGACCAGTTCTATGCCGACGTGCAGGCCATGGGTGGCAACCGCTGGGATACGTCGAGCCTCATCGCCCGCCTGGAAAAATGAGGCTGGTCGCCACGGCGAGGGCCGCGTCGGGATCGGTCCAGGCCCAGTCCTCGCCCATCTGGTGGCGGAACCAGGTGAATTGCCGCTTGGCGTAGCGCCTTGTATCGCCCTGGCCGCGCTGGATCGCCTCGGCGAGGGGGATCGTCCCGTCGAGATGGGCGATGAGGCCCGGAACGCCGTGGGCGCGCATGATTGGCAGGAGCGGATCGAGGCGGCGCTCCCGCAGGGCCGAGACCTCGTCGAGGGCGCCCTCCTCGATCATCGCCACGAAACGTCGGTCGATCCGGGCGCGCAGGGTCTCGCGTTCGGGGGCGAGGAACAGCTTGAGCAGACGTTTGCCCGCCAGCGGCCCGGCGACGCGCTCGCCATGAAACGCCGAGATCGGTCTCCCGGTGGCGGCGAAGATTTCGAGCGCTCGCATGATCCGGGCGCGGTCGGTGGGGCGCAGGGTCGCCGCTCCAGCGGGATCTACCTCCGCGAGGTCGGCATGGAGCAGGTCGGTGGCCCGGTCCTCGGCCCGTGAGCGAAGCGCGGTTCGGATCTCATCGGGGACCGGCGGCAGGTCCGACAACCCCTCTTCCAGGGCACGAAAATATAGGCCGGTGCCGCCGACGAAGATCGGAAGCCGGCCGTTCAGGTTGTCGAGGAGGTTCGCGGCATCGCGGGCGAAGTGCCCGGCCGAGTAATTCACCGCGCCATCCACTTCGCCGTAGAGCCGGTGAGGCGCCAGCGCCTCCTCCTCGACGCTCGGTCTCGCCGACAACCGTCGCAGGTCGGCATAGACCTGCATGGAATCGGTGTTGATGACCACGCCGTGGTGACGGCGCGCGAGTTCCGTCGCGAGCCCGGACTTGCCCGAGGCGGTAGGCCCTGCGATGAGGATCGCCGCCGGGGGCGCCTGTCTGTGTGATCCGTCCGTGACCGGCGGCAAGGCGTGGACACTCCCCGATGACCCTCGTCGCGACCCTGATAGCAAACGAGAGCCGGCCCGCCATCACCGATGCGGTTCTCGCGGAAGCCCGTTCCGTGCTGCGGACCGATCATCAACCGCGCATCCTCCATGGCGAGGTGGCGGCCGAGATCCTGTTTCCCGGCTCCGGTGAAGAGGTTTCCGCGATGGCGCGGCGGCTACGGGCGGCCTTCGCCGCCGAACCGTTCGACGTCGCCGTGCAGGTGGCCGGCTCCCACCGCCGCAAGCGACTGTTCCTGGCCGACATGGATTCGACCATGATCGAGCAGGAATGCATCGACGAGCTCGCCGACACGATCGGCCTGAAGGACCGCGTCGCCGCCATCACCGAGCGGGCCATGCGCGGCGAAATCGCCTTCGAGCCGGCCCTGCGCGAGCGTGTCGCCCTGTTGCGCGATCTGCCGGTCGGCGTGGTGGACGATCTCATCCGGGACCGCATCACCCTCACACCGGGGGGCCGCGTCCTCGTCCGGACGCTGAAGGCCAACGGCGCCCATACCTGCTTGGTCTCCGGCGGGTTCACCCTGTTCACGGGACCGATTGCGGCGACGATAGGTTTCGACGAGGCTCACGCCACCACCCTCGGGGTGAAGGATGGTCATCTCACCGGCGAGGTGCTGGAGCCGATCGTCGGCAAGGAGACCAAGCGCGCGACGCTGATCGCCCTGCGCTCGCGCTTCGGCCTCGACCGTGAGGACACGCTGGCGGTGGGCGACGGGGCAAACGATCTCGACATGCTCGGCGAGGCCGGGCTCGGCGTGGCGTTTCGGGCCAAGCCCAAGGTCGCGGCGGCGGCGGATGTCCGCATCGACCACGGCGACCTGACCGCGCTTCTCTACCTGCAGGGTTACGGGGCGAACGAGTTCGTCGCGTAGGACTACGCCGTCAGCGGACGATCCGTGCCAGGGCAATGACGGCGCCGAGGATGATCAGGGTCTGAAAGCCGATCGTGCCGAACATCCACTTGATGATATCGGCCTTCGTGGCTTCGATCTTGGCTTCCAGCCGTGCCAGGGCTTCGCGAAGGTCTGATCTCGTGGACAGCCGAAGAGCTTCAATATCCACTCGTGTCGACAAGTGAAGAGCTTCGATATCGACTTTCACCGATCCGATATCGGACTTCGTGGCGATGTCGCCCTGAAACAGTTCGGTGAATGCGTCCGCGAGGCCCTCGGCCTGTTCGGACGACAGCTTCGCCTTCTCGCAAAGGGAGCGGGCGAATTTCAAGGTGTCGAAGGCGACCGCCGTCATCGGTTGTCTCGTCTCATCGTGAAGATGAGCCTACGCGCCGGCCGCCGAGTCGCACAAGCCGAATGTCCCGGCCGGGCGGCATAGCTAGGCCCATCCCGCGCACGGGACGGGCCGATATTGTCGATGGAGACAGCGCCTATTCCAGTCCAATCGCCACGAAGCGCACATCACCCGATGCGGCCGCCACGAGGAGGAGAACCGATTTGCGGTTCTCCTTCTTCAGCTGATCCACCCGCTTCGTCACGTCGGCGGGAGACGAGACCGATTCCTGACCAACCTCCACGATCACCTCACCCGGCTTGATCTGCTTATCGGCGGCGGTGGAATTGGGGTCGACGCGCGTGACGACGACGCCCTTGACGCTGTCCTTGATGCTGAAGCGGCGGCGCAGCTCGTCTGTGATCCCGGACAGGTTGAGTCCGAGGGCCTGCCGAATCGCGGGCTCCGCCTCAGGCTGCTTGGCATTGGCGAGTTGCGGCTTCTCAGGATCGTCCAGGCGGCCAAGGGTGACCGATTTGGTTGTCTCGGTACCCTTCCGGACCACGATGACCTCGACCACCTTGCCGACCGGCGTCGATGCGACGATGCGGGGAAGGTCGCTGGACGATTTCACCGTCGTTCCGTTGAACTTGGTGATGACGTCACCGACTTCGAGTCCGGACGTCTTTGCAGGGCCCTTCTCGTCGACGCCCGCGATCAGCGCGCCCTTGGCGCCGCCCTTGAGGCCAAGGGCGTCGGCGGTGGCGTCATCGACGTTCTGGATGCGTACGCCGAGCCAGCCACGACGAACCTCGCCGAACTCACGAAGCTGGTCGATGACCTGCGAGGCCGTAGCGGAAGGAACGGCGAATCCAATGCCGACCGAGCCACCCGTCGGCGACAGGATCGCCGTATTGATGCCGATGACTTCGCCATCCATGTTGAACAGTGGGCCACCGGAATTGCCCTTGTTGATGGCCGCATCGGTCTGAATGTAGTTGTCGTAGGGGCCGGACTCGATGTTGCGGCCCCGTGCGGACACGATGCCGGCTGAGACCGAGCCGCCGAGACCGAACGGGTTGCCGATGGCGATGACCCAGTCGCCGGGGCGCATCTTCTCTGAATCGCCGAAGGGCACAGCTTTCAGCGGCTTGTCGGCCTCTGGCTTCACCCGCAGAACGGCAAGATCGATCTTGGGATCCTTGCCGATGATCTCTGCCTTCAGCTTGGTGCCGTTGTGCAGGATCACCTGGATGTCGTTGGCGTCTCCGATGACGTGGTTGTTCGTTACTACGATGCCCGACGCGTCGATGATGAATCCCGAGCCGAGGGAGTTCGACTTGCGCGATTGCGGACGCGGTGAATCCCCGTCACCGCGCTGACCACGCTTGCTGAAGAACTCTTCGAAAAGATCTTCGAATGGTGTGCCCTGAGGCAGCTGCGGCATCGTCCGGCCAGGCGTCTTCGACTCCACAGTGGTAGAGGCCGAGATGTTGACGACGGCGTCGGTCACCTTTTCGGCAAGATCGGCAAGGGATTCAGGTCCCTTCGCCAGGGCCGGAGTCGCGAGGCCCGTGAACGCCACCGCGGTGGCGAACGACACGGCGGCGAAGGCCGAGCGTGCCGTCTGGTGGAACGCTCGGGGACGTCGCGCCGTTCTGGCGCTCGCGGCGGAAATCATGGTCGACCTCTTGTTGAGACGAGGCTTAGATCGTCCGCCGAAGCGGACGATCAAGGGTAGGTCAGTCAGTGGACGCCCGTTTCAGCGGACGGTCCCGGTCGTCGGAGCCGCATCCGCCGAACCCGATGCGCGCGGTGCAGTTGCCGGAGCACGCCCCTGCGGATCGTTGAAATAACGGAAGAAATCCGAGTTCGGGTTGATGACGAGGCGTGTCTCGGGCCCCTTCAGACCAGTTTCGTAAGCCTGCATCGACCGATAGAAGGCGAAGAAATCAGGGTCCTTGCCGAAAGCCTCCACGAGAATCCGGTTCCTGTCGCCGTCGCCCTGGCCTCGCAGGGTTTCAGCAGTCTGGTTGGCCTCCGACAGGACGACGGTGACGTCGCGGTCCGCTTTCGCCTTGATCGTCGCAGAGATCTGATCGCCGTTCGCGCGGATATCGGCGGCCTCACGGTTACGCTCGGTGATCATCCGCTTGTAGACGGCGGTCGAGTTCTGCGCCGGAAGATCGACTCGGGTCATGCGCAGGTCGACGATTTCCACGCCCAGCTCTTTCGCCTGATTGTTCACATCACCCTGGATGACGTTCATCAGATGCGAACGCTCGGTCCGCACGATGGCGTCGCGGGTCGAACGGGCGAGCACGTTACGCAGGGCCGAGTTGGTGAAGCTCGCCAGAAGCGTGTTGGCGCGCAGGACGTTATTTGCGGACTGATAGAAGCGCAGCGGATCGACGATGCGGTAGCGGGCGAACGCATCGACTTCCAGATTCTGCCGGTCGGCAGTCAGAAGCGTCTGAACCGGAAGATCGAGATCGAGGACGCGCTTGTCGAAGAGCACCACGTTCTCGATCAGCGGAACCTTGAAGTACAGGCCCGGCTTCTCGGTGCCGGTCTGATTGAGGACCGTGCGGACCCGGCCGAACTGGATCACCAGGGCCTGCTGCATCTGTCCGACGGTGAAGACCGAAGCATAGAGCGCGACGGCGAGCACTGCGAGGAGGAAGAGGACGCCGGTGCGAAGAGCGGGATTGTTCATCGTCCAGCCCCCGTATTGGTGTTGCGATTGCCGAATTCGGTCAGCGGAAGCACCGGAACGACGCCTGCGCCCGTTGCTCCACCGGCAACGCCGGTTCCGTTCTGGTCGATGATGACCTTGTTGACCGAGCCCAGGACCCGCTCCATCGTTTCGAGGAAGATGCGCTCACGGCTGACAGCCGGTGCGAGCTTGTAGGATTCGTAGACCTGCTGGAAGCGGGCCGCCTGACCAGTAGCGTCCGCTGTCGCCTGGGTCTTGTAGGCTTCCGCGGCCTGGACGATCTGCGAGGCTTTACCGCGAGCCTGCGGAACCTCGCGGCTCGCATAGGTGCGGGCTTCGTTCTGAGCGCGTTCCGCATCCTGCTGAGCCGCGTTCACGTCGATGAAGGCGGGCCGAACATCCGGCGGCGGGTTGACGGCCACGAGCTGGACGACTTCGATGCGGACACCGGCGCCGTACTCGTCGAGAGCCTTCTGGGTGATCTCCTTGACCTCCTGGGCCACGCTGGACTGCTCGTTGGTCAGGATCGCCTGGATATTCCGGCGACCGATCACTTCGCGCATGGCGCTCTCGGAAATTGCCTTGATCGTCCCTTCGGGATTCTCGAGGTTGAAGACGAAGTCCGACGCCTTCAGCGGATTGATGCGCCACTGCACCTCGAAATCGAGGTCGACGATGTTCTCGTCGCCCGTGAGCATCAGGCTTTCCTCAGGCATGTCGCGGCCCCGCGACTGGGACCCGGCGCCTGCGCGGTAGCCGATCTGGACGCTGTTGACCTGACCGACATTCGGCTTTGTGACTGCGCCGATCGGATAGGGAAAGTTGTAATGCGGCCCCTGGCCGGTGGTGTTCGTGTAGCGGCCGAAGATCGTCTCGATACCGACCTGCTGCGGCGCGACCGTGTAGATGCCGGTGGCGAGCCAGATGAACAGCACGATGCCGCCGGCCACAGCGACACCCTTGCCGCCGCCCATGGAACCGCCGGGGATGATGCCACGCAGACGGTCCTGGCCACGACGGAGGATCTCTTCGAGGTCGGGGGGCGTTTTACCGCCGCCGCCTCCACCGCCGCTACCCCACGGGCCGCCCCCGCCTCCATTGCCGCCGCCGCCACGGCCCCAGGGCCCTCCCCCGTTGCCGCCACCGCCGCCGCTTTGATTGCTCCAAGGCATGCTCGCCGATATCTCCCGCTGAGGCAGTGACGTTCGAGTTCGGACCGGCGCGTTGCCGCTTCGGGCCGATCCGTCTCACGGTACTGAGTGTCGCCACTCCGTCCTGTCAAGGCTGGCAAGTGGGCATCATGAAGGGGAAAGGCAACAGCGCCGGGCGCTCTTGCACAATGCGTCGCGGCGTAGAGTTACCGGACCCGTTCCATATCAACGAATGCGAAGGCGCATTCATCCCGATCGCCGGACGGGTGTGCGACCCGGGATGTCTCGCGGAAGGTACCTCTGTCGAAGCTGGGGAAGACGGTGTCTCCCTCAGGAGAAATGTCGACTTCCGTCATGTAGATGCGGTCGGCATGCGGTAGCGCCAGGGCATAGATCTCCCCCCCACCGGCCACCATCAGATCCTCCGCATCGCCGGCCGCCGCGATGGCCCCTTCCCAATCGTGCACGACATTGACGTCCGCAATCGAGAGTGACTGATCGCGGGTGAGAACGATGATGCGTCGGCCGGGTAATGGTCGTCCGATGGATTCGTAGGTCTTCCGGCCCATCAGGAGCGGCTTGCCCATGGTGAGTGCCTTGAAGCGGCGCAGGTCGCTGCCGAGGCGCCAGATCAGGCCGTTGTCGCGGCCGATGACGCCATTGCGGGCCATGGCGACGACGAGGCTGATGAGGGGGCGGGAGGAGACAGACATCAGACCGCCACCTGCGCACGGATGGCGGGATGCGGCGCGTAGCCTTCGATGGCGATGTCTTCGAACCGAAATTCAAACAGCGAGCGGACTTCCGGATTGAGAACGAGGCGTGGCAGCGGGCGCTGCTCACGAGTCAGCTGTAACCGCGCCTGGTCGAGATGGTTCACGTAGAGATGGGCGTCGCCCAGGGTATGGATGAAATCGCCGGGCCTGAGACCGGTCACCTGCGCGATCATGGCAGTGAGCAGCGCGTAGGACGCGATGTTGAAGGGCACGCCGAGAAACACGTCGGCCGAGCGCTGATAGAGCTGGCACGAGAGCCGTCCGTCGGCGACATAAAACTGGAACAGGCAATGGCAGGGCGCCAGCGCCATCCTATCGAGGTCGGCCGGGTTCCAGGCCGAAACGATCAGGCGACGGGAATCGGGGTTCCGCCTGATTTCGTCCACGAGCCAGGAAATTTGGTCCACCGCACCGCCGTCGGGCTTAGCCCAGGAACGCCATTGCCGGCCATAGACCGGACCGAGATCGCCGTTGGCGTCGGCCCATTCGTCCCAGATCGTGACGCCGTTGGCCTGGAGCGCCCGCACGTTGGTGTCACCGGTGAGAAACCAGAGCAGCTCGTGAATGATGGAGCGCAGATGCAACTGCTTCGTCGTCACAAGCGGGAAGCCCTGCGCCAGGTCGAAGCGCATCTGGTGGCCGAAGACCGAGAGCGTGCCTGTGCCGGTTCGGTCGTCCTTGCGCGTCCCCTCGGAGAGGATGCGTTCGATGAGCTGATGATAGGCGTGCATCGGGATCCCATTCTTGTCTCCTGCGATACCGCGAAGCGGGTCGGGAGGCGAGCGTCAGGCGGACGCCGGCCACAGCAAGTAGGCGACGACGGCGAGATTGCTCCAGACGTGGAGCAGGATGCATGGCCATAGCCGCCCGGTCCGCCAACGCAGCCAGCCTAGCATCAGGGCCAGGGGGACTAGGGAGACCGGACGGGCGATGCTGCCGACCTGGAGATGAAGCAGCACGAACAGCGCCGAGGTGGAGAGGATGGCTCCCCACGGCTTGAGGAAGCGCGATGCCCTCTCGAACATGGCCCCGCGCATCAGCAGCTCCTCCGCCACGGGAGCCAGGACGATCGTGAAGGCGAGCCAAGCGACCGCGCCCGTCCTGCTGAGCAGGGGCGACAGGCCGACATTGCGTCCGAACGCCATGTGAAAGGCATCCGCGGTCGCGATCACCCACAGAATATGGAGGAAGGGCCAGAACAGGATGATGGCGAGAAGCCTCGAAGGAGCGAGGCCGGGTGCGTCGACCGGACTGAGCGCGAGCTTGGCGCGCCAAGCCTTGCCCGCGGACCAGATCGCCGTACCGATGACGATGGTGACGATCAGGCATTGTCGCAGGATGTCGCTCGCCACCTCCCGTAGGACCATCTGTTGCGGATAGAGCCGGGGTCGGCGGACGTCGCTGGCCAGCGGATCGATACCCTGCAGGATGTCTGCGCCGACTCGAACGATGAGCATCGCGGCGATGGCCGCGACGACCATGATGGACAGCGTTACCAGGACGAGGCCGATGGCATCCCGAAACGCGGTCGCGGCCAGATGGAACGACGAGCGCCTCGACCGCCCGTCGCCTTCATGGCGAGCCATTTCAGCGATTGCCCGCTCCGCGGACATCTCCACGACAGGATCGGGCTTCAAAAGCGACGCCTCTCCCTCTATATTCAATCCGCTCGGTCGAGAGGCCGGGCTAGGCGCCTGACAGACTTCGGTGAAAGCCGATGGACCCAGGCGTTTTCAGCAGAATTCTGGGTACTTGGATACGGTGTCAATTCACCGCCCCCCGTGGCCACCACGGCGGCAACGGCGCGATTGAAACCTGGGCCCGAGTCCGGCAAGCCTTCACGTCAATTCACCGACCCGGTGCGCCACCAGCGCGATATTCCGGCAGGTACCGGGCAAAGCGACAAGCGATGGCAGACGATCTGATCCGTTACGACCTTCTGGTTCAGGATGCCCTTCGCGGCGTCGTGCGCAAGGTATTGACCGACGCGGCCCGCGAAGGCCTCGCGGGGGAGCATCATTTCTACGTATCGTTCCGGACAGAGGCGCCGGGGGTGCGGATGTCCCAGCGGTTGCGGGAGAAATACCCTCAGGACATGACCATCGTCCTCCAGCATCAGTTCTGGGACCTCGGCGTCACCGAACATGCGTTCGAGGTCGGTCTGTCCTTCTCGGGAGTACCAGAGCGTCTGCTCGTACCGTTCGATGCTCTGAGCGGGTTTTTCGATCCCTCCGTGCAGTTCGGCCTGAAGTTCGACTTGAACGAGACGGCTGAGGATGACGCTTCGGACGATGCTCCACAGGTCCCGGGCTCGAAGAACGCGCCGCGTGGCGCCGCATCGGAGCCGAGCGAGATCATGCCGAAAGGCAATGCCGTCGCGGCGATCGGCGCAAGCGTTCCCAAACTTCTGCCCGCGCAGGGTGCGAGCCAGAACCTCGACAAGACCGAGGATGGCGCGGACGGAAAGCCGGCCCGGCCAGCGGCCAAGAAGCCCGAGGGTGGTGAGGCCGGCGCCGAAGTCGTGAGCCTTGATGCGTTCCGCAAGAAGAACTGAGCCGAAGCGCGCTTCGCTTATCCCATAATGGTGCCGCGGGTCAGGTCAGGCCCGCCGCTCCACTCGCATCCGTAAGCCATGTTCTGGTCGGAGCGTTACGCGCTGCAACGGCGTCACCGGGGCATGATCCGCCGGCAATGTGAAGCGTACTCGACGGATCATATGCGCCAGCACGATGACGGCTTCCTGGAGCGAGAAGCTCTGGCCGATACAGACGCGCGGTCCGGCTCCGAACGGCAGGTACGAAAATCGCTGCACCGCCGCTCTGTTCTCCGGCAGGAAACGTTCAGGCATGAACGTCTCGGGCTCGTCCCATAACGTCCGGTGGCGGTGGAGCACGTAGGGTGCCACCATGATCAGTGATCCCTGCGGGATCTTGATCCGGCCGATCCGATCCTCCGCGATGGCCTGCCGGCTCATGAACGGAACGGGCGGGAACAGCCGCATCGTCTCCTCCATCACCGCCTTGGTGTAGGGGAGTGCGTCGGCATCGAATACATCACCCTGCACCGCATCGACTTCACGCTCCACGTGAGCTCGGGTATCGGGGTCCTGCGACAGACAATAGAGAGCCCAGGTCAGCGCATTCGCCGTCGTCTCATGACCGGCGGCGATGAAGGTGACGATGTTGGCGCGGACTTCGAAGTCGCTGAGACCTTTGCCGGTTTCAGGGTCCTGAGCCTGAAGCAGCAACGTCAGAAGATCGGAAGGCGCCGTTCCACCATCGAGTTGCGCGCGCCGGCGCTCGATGAGCGCGTTCACGACCTCCTCGAAGAAGCGGATCGCGGGCCTCGCCCGAAGGCGGCCGATACGCGGCACGAAGGCGGGGACACCGAATACGTCCATCGGGTCCACCGGCCCGACCGATTCGAGGAAGCGCGTGATGGCGCGGCCGAGAGCGTCGGGATCGCTGGAGAGCCCCTCGGTGAAGATGGTTCGTTCGAGCACGTCGAGGGTGACCCGGGTCGTTTCCAGCGCCACGTCGACGGTGGTGCCATCGCGTCGGGCGAGGCGACGGCCGATTTTCGCCCCGGCCTCATTCATGGGAGCGGCAAAACCGAGGACGTGGCGGGCCGAAAAAATCGGCGCGAGGGTCCGCCTCTGCAGTTTCCACTCCTCGCCCTCCGCCGTGAGAAGGCCGTTGCCGAGGCCCGGCGCGAGAACCCGGCGCTGCAGGTCGTCCTTGCGGTAATTGGCAGCGTTCTCGACGAACAGGTAGCGGATCAGGGCAGGGTCACTGACCACGGTCACGCGGCCCATCGCACCCTCTCGCGCCACGACCGGCTCAACGAAATGCTCTTCGAGCCACGTGGTGATCGGATTGGCGCGCACCGCCTTTAGGAAGGCGAACAGCCCCGGCTGTTCGCGAAGCGGGCGGGGAACGGAAGGACGGAAACGCGGTCGGGCATCGGGCTCCATGGTCGCTGCGTCCACGGGCATCGGCATGTATCCTCGTTGGATTCGACGCGGGGGCGGTGCCTGACTCCGGCACGGACCTGTGACGCCTTTGGTAAAAGCACCATCGCGGTTTGGCCCCGCACCGTCTAAGTAGGGCCGCATACTCCGCCATCTAAGAGGCCACGATGTCGCCGCTCGAAAGCCCCACCGAAACGTCCGCCACCCGGACCGAGTCCGACACGTTCGGCCCCATCGAGGTTCCGGCCCATCGCTACTGGGGCGCGCAGACCCAGCGCTCGATCCAGAATTTCAAGATCGGCACCGAGAAGATGCCGGCCCCCCTGGTCCATGCCCTCGGGATGGTGAAGCAGGCCGCCGCCCTGGTGAACCAGGATCTCGGCGCCCTCGACCCGAAGGTGGCTCAGGCCGTCGCCGCCTCCGCCGCCGAGGTGGTGTCCGGTGAGCACGACCACGAATTCCCCCTCGTGGTGTGGCAGACGGGGTCGGGCACCCAGTCGAACATGAACGCCAACGAGGTCATCGCCAGCCTCGCCAACGAGCTGCTCGGCGGAAAGCGGGGCGGCAAGTCACCGGTCCATCCCAACGATCACGTCAATCGCGGCCAATCCTCCAACGACGTGTTCCCCACGGCGATGCACATCGCGGTCTCGCGCGAGATCAACGACCGGCTGCTGCCCTCCCTGAAGCACTTGCACGACGCGCTCCAGGCGAAGTCCGAGGCGTTCTCGTCCATCGTCAAGATCGGCCGCACCCATTTGCAGGACGCGACTCCCGTCTCCCTCGGCCAGGAATTTTCCGGCTACGTCGCGCAGGTGGCGTTGGGCACCGAGCGCGTGAAGGCGACGCTTCCGGGTGTGCTGGCTCTCGCACAGGGCGGCACGGCGGTCGGCACCGGCCTCAACGCCCATCCGGAATTCGCGGAGAAGTTTGCGGCCAAGGTCGCCGAGCTGACCGGCCTGCCCTTCACCTCGGCCGCCAACAAGTTCGAGGCGCTGGCAACCCACGATGCCCTCGTCTTCACGCAAGGTGCGCTCTCGGCCCTGGCGGCGGGCCTATTCAAGATCGCCCAGGACATCCGCTTCCTCGGCTCCGGCCCGCGCTCGGGCCTCGGCGAACTCTCCTTGCCGGAGAACGAGCCGGGCTCCTCGATCATGCCGGGCAAGGTCAACCCGACGCAGTGCGAGGCGCTGACCATGGTCTGTGCCCAGGTGATCGGCAACGGCACCACGGTGAGCTTCGCCGGCTCCCAGGGCAATTTCGAGCTCAACGTGTTCAAGCCGGTCATCGCCAATGCGGTGCTGCAATCGATCCGCATCCTCGCCGATGCCGCCGTGAGCTTCGCCGACAATTGCGTCGTCGGCATCAAGGCCAACGAGGACAAGATCGCCGACCTGATGAGCCGCTCGCTCATGCTGGTGACGGCGCTGGCCCCCTCCATCGGCTACGACAAGGCTGCCGAGATCGCCAAGACTGCGCACAAGCGCGGCACCACCCTGAAGGAAGAGGCCCTGCGCCTCGGCTACGTCACGGAGGAGGAGTTCGATCGGGTCGTGCGCCCCGAGACCATGCTGGCACCGAGCGTCGACTGACGAGGTTCGATATGGCCGAGATCATCAACCTGCGCTCGGTCCGCAAGGGCAAGGCGCGGGCCGAGAAGGAGGCGAAGGCGGAGGACAACCGCATCGCCTTCGGCCGGCCGAAGAAGGCCAAGACCCTGGCCGAGGCCAAGAAGGCCATCGAGTTCTCGCGCCACGAAGGCCACAAGCTCGTGGGACCGGATTCGGACGGGTGACGACCCTAAAGCGCTCGCAAGTCTCCCCTCCCCCCTCTGCGGGGGAGGGTGGCCCTCGCATGAGCGAGGGTCGGGAGAGGGGAGCGCCATCTCCGGAGAGGTCGTCCCCTCTCCCGCCTGCTCCGCAGGCACCCTCCCCCGCAGAGGGGGGAGGGATGCGCGCTCGATGACCACCGGCACCACCAAACGCTCAGTCATGATCGCCGGCCACCGGACCAGCGTGTCGTTGGAGACGCCGTTCTGGGAGGCTTTGCGCGAGATCGCCGCCGCCCGCGAGCAGTCGGTGCAGGTGCTGATCGGCGAGATCGACGAGGCGCGGGGCGCGCAGAATCTGTCCTCGGCGATCCGGGTGTTCGTGCTGGCTGAAGTGCGCCGGCCGAACTGAGGCCACTGGCGTCTATGGCCGCCGGATACCGACGAGGCTCGCCGAGGCGGGTGCACCGAATGTCTGCCGGAACGCGTTGGCGAAATGGGCCTGATCGGCGAAGGCCGCGTCGTGGGCCGCGACCGTGAAGGTTTCACCCCGAATGACGGCGTCGATCGCCCGCCGCATGCGCAGCCACGAGCGATAGCGCCGGAATGGAACTCCCACCTCGCGGGTGAACAGGTGCTGCATCCGCGAGGAGGACAGCCCAACGGATGCCGCGAGGCGCGGCGCCGACATGCTCGCGTCCTGGCGGGTGCCGAGGCCGGCCATGATTCGAGTGATGCGCCCATCGAGCGTCGGTTCGTTCCGACGCATTGCGAAGCCGGCGAGATCGGCGATGGCCTGCCCCGCCCAGACCGTGGCGCGCCGGCATTCGTAGAGCGAACGAAGCGGCTCGATCTCACCCCGCATGGCGACGCGTGCGCCGTCGATGTCCTCGCCGGCGGCGATCAGGCCCAGGAGAGCCCGCGCTCCGGCCTCCGGCTCGAGATAGAGGACGCCCAAGGGATCGCCGGCGCAATCGAGTTCGTGCCGCATCCCGGCCGGGACGAAGGCCGTGCGGCAGGCGATCCACGGACCAGGCCTGAACCGGATGCGGAAAGATCCATACAGGCCGGCCAGATAGACCGGCGCACCATGCTGGTGGCTAGCGTTGTAGCCGAGCGGTCCGGCAAAGAAGGTGTGCCCGCCCTCGACGTGCCAAAGGGGGCCGAGCGCTGGGCCAGCACGTTCGTTCAAGCGGTGCCCCCTCCCCACGCGCTAGGCCGGTGATCCCCGCCTCGCGGCCCACCGGCGCGGTTGGGTCAGCCGGAGATCCTGTCACGATGATCACATTGAGCCGCCGCCTTGTCACGGGCGCCCTCGCGGGCTTCGCTCTTTCCGGCGCGAGGCCGGCCCTGGCCGGGGCGGCTGCCCTCGCCGAGGCACCTGCATCGCGACGCATCCGGCTCGGCGCCTTCACCATCACCAGCTTGCTCGATGCGGACGAGACCATCGACGGGCCATGGCCGATCGTCGGTGAGGACCGGCCGAGAGAGGAGGTGCAAGCGCTGATGCGGGAGAACCGGCTTTCGCCGGACCGGTTCACGCCGGGCTTCACCCCGACGCTGATCGAGACCGGCACACAGCGCATCCTCTTCGATACCGGAAACGGCGAGGTCGGCTTCATCCCCAGGCCGGAGGGAGGTAGGCTGGGTCAGGCGCTACGGCGCGCCGGAATTGCGCCGGAGACGATCGACCTCGTGGTGATCACGCATTGCCATACGGACCATATCGGCGGCCTCCTGGAGGGCGGCATTCCGCAATTTCCCAACGCGGCCTACGTCGTGGGAGAGGCGGAATACCGCTTCTGGACCCCGGAGGAGCGCCTGTCGGCGCCGGCGGACAGCAACACCTACCGATCGGCCGCAGTGGTGCGCAGCCATCTCGTCCCGCTGCGCGAACGCATCCGCTTCGTCAGACCCGGCGACACGGTCGCGCCCGGCATCGACGTTTTGGCCGCCTTCGGGCACACGCCGGGGCACCTTGCCTTCCATTGCGAGAGCGAGGGGCAGCGAATGCTCGTGTGGGGCGATTGCGCCCATCACGAGGTGGCGTCCCTGAGCCACCCCGAATGGCACGCGTTGTTCGATCTCGACAAGGATCAGGGCATCGCTACCCGTCGGGCAATCTACGCGCTGGCCGCCACCGAGAGGCTGCTGGTCGCGGCCTATCACACGGCGTTCCCCTCGCTCGGCCATGTCGAACCGCGAGGGACAGGCTATCGCTGGATTCCGCTGACCGGATCAGGAACCCCTTGAACCCCGTCTTCCCGTCCGTCCGCTGCCGATCCGAGCCATCGACAGGAAATGCGCAGATCTTGGGGAAATGGTCAGGTCTTGGCGTCGCTTCGGGCTTACTCCGCCGCCTCCAGCACCCGCGTCCCGCCCAATCCCTCGAGCACCGCCGGCTTCGGCCCGCCCGTCGCCCAGTCCAGCAGTTCCACCGTGTGCACGATGGGGATGCTCGTGCCGTTCCCGATCTGAGTGGCGCAGCCGATATTGCCGGTGGCGATGAGGTCGGGGCGCATGCGCTCGATATTCGCCACCTTCCGGTCGCGGAGCCGCCCGGCGATCTCGGGCTGGAGGATGTTGTAGGTGCCGGCCGAGCCGCAGCAGATATGGCCCTCGGGCACGTCCTTCACGGTGAAGCCGGCCTTCTTGAGCAGGTTCTTCGGCTCGGAGCGGATGCCCTGGCCATGCTGCATCGAGCAGGCGGAATGGTAGGCCACCACGAGATCGCTCTCGAACAGAGGCGGCATCAGGCCGAGGCTCGCCACATATTCGGTGACGTCCTTGGCGAGGCCCGAGACCCGCGCCGCCTTGTCGGCATAGGCTGGGTCGTCGCGGAACATGAAGCCGTAATCCTTGATCGTCGTGCCGCAGCCCGAGGCCGTGACGATGATCGCGTCGAGACCGCCGCCGTCCATCTCGGCGATCCAGGCATCGATGGTGCGCTTGGCCTGGGCGTGGGAGGTTTCGGACTTGCCCATATGGTGGGTGAGCGCGCCGCAGCACCCCTCCCCCTTCGCCTGCACCACCTCGACGCCGTGGCGGGTGAGAAGCCGGACCGCCGCCTCGTTGAAATCCGGCCGCAACACGCTCTGGGCACAGCCGCGCAGGAGGGCGACCCGGCCGGCGCGGGCGGGGGCGGCCTCGCCCTGGAGCAGGGCGCTCGCTTCCCGCGCTCGGTTGTCGGCCGGGAAGGTGCCGGGCCGGTCGTTGACGGTGCGGTTCGGCAGGAGCGCGGGGGCGAGGTCGAGCATCGCCGCGAGGCGGTTGCCGACACGGGGCAACTGGGCGACGAGGGGCCGGAACGGCGAGCCGATCTTGGCGGTCAGAAGCGCGAGGCGGAAGCGGTTCGGATAGGGCAGCACGAAGGCGAGCACGCTGCGCAGGAGCCTGTCGCTCAAGGGCCGGCGATAGGTCTCCTCGATATGCGTGCGGGCATGATCCACGAGGTGCATGTAATGCACACCGGACGGACAGGTCGTCATGCAGGACAGGCAGGACAGGCAGCGGTCGACATGCTTGACCACTTCCGGCGTGGCCGGTTTGCCGCCTTCCAGCATGTCCTTGATGAGGTAGATGCGACCTCGCGGGGAATCGAGTTCGTCGCCGAGGAGGAGATAGGTCGGGCAGGTCGCAGTGCAGAATCCGCAATGCACGCAAGTACGCAGGATCTTTTCCGAAGCGGCCATCGCCGGGTCGGCAAGCTGCGTCAGGCTAAAATTGGTCTGCACGGCGTTTCCTCAGGGTCCCGATACGTCAGCCCGCCCGGCGATCTTCCGCCGCCCGGCGCTGTTTCCCGCAGCTTAGAGGGAATTTGGTCAGAAGCCGAGGCTTGGAACGGCTCTAAGCGGCAGCCTGCCGCACCCTGTTAATTCGGGAGGCGTGCGTCGGAATGAAGCGCGTTGAGTGTAAGGATTTGTCGCGGATGCAGATAGCGAACCCAATGCCAAGCCCGTCGACGCCAACGCTGTCAGCCAGCGAGCCAGCCCTCGACGATCATGATGGCGATATTTCCGAGAAACGCTAAAATCGGTTATGCGCGCGAGAACTGGTAGATCTTAGTCAAGAAATAAAAGAGGGATCTTGGGCTATCCATGACAACTCGCGACAAATCTCATTTCTCTGCATAATTTGGAGGCTGCCATCGGGGTATGAAGTCATTAGTAAATCCATTACATCGCAAACTAGTTATTTCGATCGCTTCTTCTCAAATAGACGCAAACGGCTCCGCCGACCCACCAAGAGGGTTCTTCAAAGCTTTTTGGCTCGTCGTCAAGATAAAAGAAATCGACGACGTCGATATCTGCTTCATCGTGTAGATACTCGATGCATTGATCTTTCTTTGATTTGATATTCTCCAAGCATTTTTCTCTTGTGCTACCTTTTCCGAATATAAATCCACATATCAAGCCATATTTGACTGACCCGCTCGATAGGGTGTCAGAACGCTTTAAGACACCAAGAATACGCTTTGCGTCCTTAGCAAACCCTACGGTGGCTGCGTTTCTTTTAACTTCAATCGGAATGATCGGTCTTTCTTTCTTATCAAATATCACTATGTCTACACGTTTTGCGCCATCAACTAGTTGTGGAATTGCGCCTCGTATTTTATTGGCACCGGATTGTTCAAATATTTTTTTAAATGGATACTCCATTACAATAAATTCTTCGTCCAAATTTCCCTCATTATCTTTGAGCAGGGAATCATAGATCGACTCGGCAATTTTTGTCTGTAAAATACCTTCGACGCCGGAATCATTTATAGAAAAACCTTTGGTAATCTTCTCATAGAAGTCGTTTGCGCCTATAATTCCATCTAAAACAGCGTCAATGAGTTCGTCTTTTTTTATCATCTCAAATCCCCGCATACATCCGGCCGGGGTTGAACACTCCCTTTGGATCATGGGCCGCCTTGATCCCGGCCGTCATCCGCAGCAGCGGATCGGACAGGGGCTCGAACACGGCGTTGGCCGCGCGGACCGCGTCCGGCGCCCGCACCAGGGTGGCGTGCCCGCCGGTGGTGCGCAGGACGTCGCGGATGGTCTCGGCGCCGGCATCGCCCTCGGCCGAGGTGGCGAGCCAGACGAGGCCGCCGCCCCAATCGTAGAACCAGCGCGCCGGGCGCCGCTCCGCGATGGCGGCGGTGACGGCAGGGCCTTTGGTGGGCGTGGTGGAGATCCGCCACACAGCGGCATTGCGCGGCTCCGTCAGCGGGATCACGTCGCGGATCGCGGCCCAGAGGACGGCGCCGATTCCGTCCTCGATGATCTCCGGCTCGCCGAAGCGCCGCAGGAGCTTGCGCAACTCGCCCAGGCGGTAATCGAGGGAATCCGAGAATCCCTCCAGGCGCATCAGGGTGCGGGGGCTCGGCCCGTCGAGGCCGCTCGGGAGGTGAGCGGCGCCGGTGAGTTCGAACGGCGATCCGAGGGCGGCGCTGAGGGCCGCCACCGCCGTGGCGTCGTCCAGGCCGGAAAAGGCCAGGGTCGCCGTCCGTTCCTGCACCGGCAGAACCTTGAAAGTCACCTCGGTGAGAAGGCCGAGGGTGCCCCACGAGCCGGCCATCAGCTTGACGAGGTCGAGGCCGGTGACATTCTTCATCACCCGGCCGCCGGACTTGATGGCCTCGCCCCGCCCGTTGACGAAGCGGACGCCGATCAGGCTGTCGCGGGCCGCTCCCGCATTGATCCGGCGCGGTCCCGCATTGTTGGTCGCTGCCACGGCACCGAAGGTCGGCTCCCCGGCCGAGCCCATCAGGATGCGATGGTCCATCGGCTCGAAGGGCAGCATCTGGCCGCGTTCCGCCAGCAAGGCCTGGACCTGCGCGAGGGGAGTTCCGGCCCGGGCGGCGACCACCATCTCGGCCGGCTCGTAGAGGGTGATCCCAGTCAGACGAAGGGAAGAGAGGGTGGCTTCGTCCTGGGCGGGGCGGCCGATCGCGGCCTTGGTTCCCCCACCAACGAGCCGCATCGGCTCGGACCGGCCGGCGGCGTCGGCGACGATGGCTTGTGCCTCGCCCTCGTCCTGAGGCTCGTATGACCGCATCGTTTCCTGCCCGCTGCGATGCTCGACGGCATCTTCAGGCGACCATATGCGTGAAGGGATGCCCCGCTTTCAAGCGGTGCGTTCTGTCTCACGCCGCCGGGGTGACGGCGCGCTGCCGCAGATAGGTCGTCACGAGGCCGCGTAATCCGGCGATGTCAAACACCGCAACGAGCAGGGCATAGACCAGCACACCGAGAGGCAGGCAGATGGCGAGTGCCATGGTCGGATCCATGTGCCTGAACGGTGCCAGGCAGGCCATCATCGCCAGGGTGGCGGTACAGGCGGCAAAGATCTCCCACCAGTCGATCCGCAGGCGCTCCGGACCCGCGAGGGCCCGGACTGCGAGCCAGAGCGTCGAGGCGACGAGGCCGGCGCTCTGCGCCATGGCGATGCCGGGCGCCCCGAAATGCGAGGGCAGGACGACCAGGCAGATGGCATTCACGGCAAGGCCGACAAGGGCGGCGGCGATGACTGGCACCGTCTTGCGCCGGATCTGGAAGATCGGGTTGAGCCCGAAATTGAGCAATGTGCCGCAGAGCAGGCCGGGGATAAGGATCAGCGCATAGAGGGCGAAGGGGCCGCGATAAGCCTCCGGCACGACGAGCCCTTGGAGTGCTGGAAGCACAGCCCAGAGTCCGCCGGCGCAAGGCACCATGAGCGCCACCACGATGGCCGCATTTCGGCCGATCTGGGCCTCGGCCGCCACATGGCCCTCGTGCTCGTCCACCCGCACGGCGAGCTGGAACAGGATAAGGTCCAAGGCCGTGCCGATCATGCTGAGGCTGCGCGAGGCGACATCCGCCGCAAGGGTGAAATAACCGGCCTCCGCCAAGCCGAACGACATGGCGATGGCGCTACGGTTGAGGAACGGCGTGATCTGGTAGATCGCGTTCGCCACGATCAGCGGAAGCCCGTAGGCGCGAAACAGCCGCCAGGTCTCCCCCATCCGAACGCGCACGATCGGCACGGGCGGATCGAGCAGCGGCTTGCGCAGCATCACGACGGGTAGAAACTGGCTGAGCCCGCAAGCGACCAGCACCCAGAGCGGCTGCGGAAACAGCCAGGCTGCGCCCGCCATGAGCAGGAATGACAGGCCGTTCTTGATGAGGGTGAGCTTGAGATAGAGGCCGCCGTCGAATCGCGCGCGAGTGAGGGCTGCGTGATAATCGAACAGGCCGATGCCGAAGGCGGCGAGCCCAGCCCCCGCCGCGATGGCGAAACGGCCCTCCGTGTTCATTTCCACAGTCGCGCCGACGACGGCGCAGAGAGCCGATGCGACCAGGAGGAGGACGGCCAGGATGGCGTAGGCCCGGTCCAGCCCATGGCGGATCCAAGGTTCCTCGCGCCGGACGCGATTGGAATAGAACCGTGTCGCCGACAGCCGCAGCCACTCGAAGACCAGGGTGTTGAGCACCACGGCACCCGTGGTGGCGAGGCCGAACAGGCCGAAATCCGCCGGCCCCATGAGCTTGGCCAGAAGGAGGCCGAGGCCGAAATTGAGCCCGGCATTCAGGATGAAGGCGACGATTACGGCCATGCGGTCGACTCTGGTCGCCGGATTGCCGGCGATGCTCCCAATCCTTGCGCGCTGGGCCGAAAAGATTTCCCTAAACCCCGAAAACGCTCGATCGAACGCGCGTCAGAACCAGCCGCGCAGCTTGAAGAAGACGATGGGGATGATCGCGCTGATGACGATCAGCGATAGACCATAGGGATAGCCATAGGCCCAGTCGAGTTCCGGCATGTGCTTGAAGTTCATGCCGTACATCGACGCGATCAGGGTCGGCGGCACGCCCACTACCGAGACGACGGTGAGCACGCGAAACGTGTTGTTCTGCTCGATGTTGATGAGGCCGAGAGTGGCGTCGAGCAGGAACTGGACGTTTTCCGACAAGCGGATCTCGAACTCGTCGAGGGAGGCGATGTCCCGGCGTAGGGTCTCGAAGCGCGGCATCTCGGCCGCGCCGAGCAGGTGTTCGCACTCGCCGGCGACGAACGGGAGGATGCGCTCAAGGCCGAGCAGGCTCGAGCGGATCTTGCCGAGCGCCTTGCCCCGCCGACCGACGCTGCGGAGGATGCGGCGCAGCGCGAGGTCGCGGCGGCGCGGGGTCTTGCCGGAATCGCCGGCGACGCCCCCTGCCCTCACGTCGAAATCGAAGATCCGGGTCGAGAGCGCGTCGAGATCGGCACCCATCTCCTCCAGAGCGTCGGCGAGGCTGTCCACCAGTTCCTCCACCAAGAGGAGGAAGATCTCGGTGCCGGTCTGGCAAGCGCCGTCACCGTCGCCGATGCGCTTCTTGACCTCCTCGAAGGCGCGCAGTTCGTTGAACCTGACGGTGATGAGCCGGTCCCGGGTCAGGACGAAGCCGAGCGGGGTCAGCTGCGAATCCACCTTGTCGAAGGTGATCATCGGTGTGGAGAGCGAAAGACCGTTCTTGAGCCGGCGCAGGCGGCTCGAATTCTCGACCTCGCTCAGAGCCTTTCGCGAGGGGACGCGCAGGCCGGTGGCGGCCTCGATATGCTCGGCCTCCTCGGCGCTCGGATCGTTGAGGTCGATCCAGATCGCATGGCTCGGCACGCCGCCGCCATTGGCTGCGCCGGAATGCTCGACCGCGCCCTGCGGTCCCTGGAGGCTGATCATGGGGTGATTGTCATCCGTCTGTCAGCGACAGGAGAGCAGAACATGCTGCGCAAACGCGGCATGACGCGTCGTCCGCGTCTTGACTCGCAAGGAGCTTGAGCCTACCTCCGCCCTTGCTTTGGCACTCTTCGCTCGGGAGTGCTAACAGCCTGGGTTGGGCGAGCCCTTCGGCCGCATCAACGCCATCCATGAATTTGAAGCAAGAGGGCAGCTCATGAAGTTCCGTCCGCTGCACGACCGTGTCGTCGTCCGCCGTATCGAAGGCGAAGAGAAGACCAAGGGGGGCATCATCATCCCCGATACCGCCAAGGAGAAGCCGCAAGAGGGCGAGATCGTCGCCGTCGGCCCTGGCGCCCGTGACGAGGCCGGTCGCGTGAACCCGCTCGACGTCAAGGCCGGTGACCGCGTCCTGTTCGGCAAGTGGTCCGGCACCGAAGTCAAGATCGACGGTCAGGACCTCCTGATCATGAAGGAATCCGACATCATGGGCGTCGTCGCCTAAAGCGACCCGGCCCTCTTCCTTCTTCCATTCGAGCCTTTCGAGCGCGCCCTTCGGTGAGCGCCTCAAGGCTCTCAACCTGATGAGGATCTATACATGGCAGCGAAAGAAGTACGCTTCGGCTCAGATGCCCGCGAGAAGATGCTCCGCGGCGTCGACATCCTCGCGGATGCCGTCAAGGTGACCCTCGGCCCCAAGGGCCGTAACGTCGTCATCGAGAAGTCCTTCGGCGCTCCGCGCATCACCAAGGACGGCGTCACCGTCGCCAAGGAGATCGAGCTCGCCGACAAGTTCGAGAACATGGGCGCCCAGATGGTGCGCGAAGTGGCCTCGAAGACCAACGACATCGCTGGCGACGGCACCACCACCGCCACCGTCCTGGCCCAGGCCATCGTCCGTGAAGGCGCCAAGTACGTGGCCGCCGGCATGAACCCGATGGACCTGAAGCGCGGCATCGACCTCGCCACCACCGCCGCCGTGAAGGACATCACGAGCCGCGCCAAGAAGGTCGCCTCGTCCGAGGAAGTTGCCCAGGTCGGCACCATCTCGGCCAATGGCGACAAGGAAATCGGCGAGATGATCGCCCACGCCATGCAGAAGGTCGGCAACGAGGGTGTCATCACCGTCGAGGAAGCCAAGACCGCCGAGACCGAGCTCGACGTCGTCGAGGGCATGCAGTTCGACCGCGGCTACCTCTCCCCGTACTTCATCACGAACGCGGAGAAGATGGTCGCCGAGCTCGAGGACCCCTACATCCTCATCCACGAGAAGAAGCTCTCGTCGCTCCAGGCGATGCTGCCGGTTCTCGAGGCCGTGGTGCAGACCGGCAAGCCGCTCGTCATCATCGCCGAGGACATCGAGGGTGAGGCTCTCGCCACGCTCGTCGTGAACAAGCTGCGCGGTGGCCTCAAGGTCGCTGCCGTCAAGGCTCCGGGCTTCGGCGATCGCCGCAAGGCCATGCTCGAGGACATCGCGATCCTGACCCAGGGTCAGATGATCGCCGAGGACCTCGGCATCAAGCTCGAGAACGTCACCCTCCCGATGCTCGGCCGCGCCAAGCGCATCCGCATCGAGAAGGAGACCACCACGATCATCGACGGTCTCGGCGAGAAGGCGGACATCGAAGCCCGCGTCGGCCAGATCAAGGCGCAGATCGAGGAGACCACCTCGGACTACGACCGTGAGAAGCTCCAGGAGCGCCTGGCCAAGCTCGCCGGCGGCGTCGCGGTCATCCGCGTCGGCGGCGCGACCGAGGTCGAGGTCAAGGAGAAGAAGGACCGCGTCGACGACGCGCTCAACGCCACCCGCGCTGCGGTGGAAGAAGGCATCGTCCCCGGCGGCGGCACCGCCCTCCTCCGTGCCCGTGAGGCCGTCCGCGCTCTCCAGAGCGACAACCCGGACGTCCAGGCCGGCATCAAGATCGTGCTGAAGGCCCTTGAGGCCCCGATCCGCCAGATCGCCGCCAACTCGGGCGTCGAAGGCTCGATCGTGGTCGGCAAGATCACCGACAACACCTCTTCGATCACCTACGGCTTCAACGCCCAGACCGAAGAGTATGTCGACATGATCCAGGCCGGCATCGTCGACCCGGCCAAGGTCGTGCGCACCGCTCTGCAGGACGCCTCCTCGATCGCCGGCCTCCTCGTCACCACCGAGGCCATGATCGCCGATGCTCCGAAGAAGGACAGCGGCGCTCCCCAGATGCCGGGCGGCGGCGGCATGGGCGGCATGGACTTCTAAAAAGTCCCTATCGTCACGTGGAATGGATGCTCTCGCGGTTACCGCCGCGAGAGCGGAGAGGGTCGTCGCAAGACGACCCTCTTTTCGTTACGGATGATCGGACAAGACCGGGCGCTGGGCGGTTAAATGTCGTCGCGCGGACGGATTTGGCCGAATTGAATCCGTGAAACCTTCGCCCGACATTTCAGCCCGTCACGGCAGAGAGCCGGCGAGACTTCAGTATCGGCGGTATTTACCCGGCGCGGCGATTGCACCGGACGTAAGAGGCGTCGCCCTTGGCGCTCGACCATGTCAGACGGTCGCCTTCGACGATCAGCTTCACTTGGGATGTCCAGCGCCGGCCGCCATCGCTGCAGGATGCCGCCACGCTCCAACTCGCGCCCATGCGCCGCCCGTCGCGGAAGGTACAGACGGTATTTCCCGCCCGCGCGCCATTCTCGGTGATCCGCGCCGGAATGTATCCACGGCGCCGCGCGCCGCGGCGGCATGCCACCTCGTTCGGCCCCCAGACGCCGACATAAGCCGCCGCCTCGATCGGTGGAGAAGCGGCAGCGGGGGCATCGGCGCGGGGCGTCACTTCCGTATCCTGCTTGAGCGCGACCGGCCGGATGCCCGGCTGGGCAGGGGATGCAGCGAGCCTGTCCCGGGCAGGCGCTCCAGCGTGAGCAGAGCCAAGCCCCACATCCGACCAGGGCGCATTGGCACGGGGCAGGCGTGAGGATGCCGCCGTGTTCTCGAACGGACCCGGCTCGTTCAAGGCAGCCTGTCCCGTGCCGGTCTCAGGGCGGACAGGGGTATCGTTCGTCAACAGAACTGTGCTGTAGCCGAGGAGAACGCCCCAGCCCATAGCGAGGGATACTGGGAGTATCAAGGCACGGCGCGACCCTCCCGACGGTCCGGTCACCGTCACTGACGGCGTGCCGTCCTCGTTTCTCATATCCTCGCTTTCGATGCCGGCGGCCATCGTTGTCTCCCGTCAAGCCCGACCCTGAGGCCGAGCCAATCCCGTGCGCGCCAATTTCTCGGCGGCACCCACCACCTCACTATTCCGCGACATTCGATCCCCCACCCCGTCCGACATGCAGGCCGTTATCATTCTCAAAGTTGGCTCTCGTCAGGACAGGTGTGTGATTATTCTGTCTCGGTGCGTTTGATAGCGGTGGATAGACTCCGGGAATAGGGCGAGCGAACGGCAAGGCCTTCCCGTCGCTTGCCAAAACTGCCATGCTCAAGCTTGTGAGAAACATACCAGCGCGCAGATCCATCGTGACGAGACGCCTCGCCATCGCCGTCTGCGTCGTCATCGCCACCTCGGCCGGCGCTCAGACGCCTCCCTCCACTCCGCGGATGTCCTGCGCGGACGCGATGGCGCTCGTGAAGCGCGACGGATCGGCGGTCCTGTCCTGGTCCGTGGGCAAGGCGGATAGGTCCGGCAGGGGGGAGCAGCCGGTAAAGACGGAACGCTTCGTCAGCGATCGCAGCCTTTGCGGCCTGACGGAAATCGCCGAGCTGCGTTTCGTCCCGACCCGCGATAATCTGGAATGCCCCGTGGGGTACCGCTGTCGCGAGCCCGATTACGGCGACTGGGATTGGCCCTGATCCGATCTGACGCATCCGGCGGGTGAAGCCCTCGCCACGATCTCGCCACGACCGGCCGTCACTGCCGCCGTCACGACCGGGTGCTAATCCCGCGGGCGAAGACCCATTCGCACATTTGAATTTACCGAGTTGAGGAGACGCGCGTGGCCGTACTCAGGACAGGCCTCGGCCTGCAGGCCGCCATAACGGCGCTCTTTGCCCTCGTTCTTCTGATCCTGCCGGGCACCTCGACACCGCTCTACGTCAGCCTCAGCGGCTTCGCGATGGTGGTGATCCTTTTTGCCTCCGCCAAGCTCTCAGATTATCTCAAGGTATTCGTTTCCGTCTACGGTATCGGGTATTTGTTCCTAGCCGGTGCCAAGCAACTGGCAGCATCCGGTTTTCTGCCGGAGACGCTGGCGGCACTGCTGCCACCTGCCTTCGCGGCCACGGGCGCGGTGGTCTTCGCAGGCATCGTGTTCGGAATTTCCCATCTCGAACCCATCCGCGCGATCACCCGCATCGCCGATCCGTTCTTCGCCGCACGCGAGGAGCCGAACCGGGAAATCCGACCGTTCCGTTTCTTCGGCGGTACCGAAGGCCGCGTCGCACGGCGCCTCGTTGCGCTTTCGATCTTCATCACCTTTGCGCAGGTTGCGCTACAACTGCGCCTGAACTTCTGGTACCGCGACCTCTTCAACGCGCTGCAAGAGTATAACGCCGACGCATTCTGGTATCAGCTCGTCTGGATCTTCGTGCCTCTTGCGACGATCTGGGTCATCATCGGCATGTTCGACACTTTCGTCGATGCTTCGCTGCATATCCGCTGGCGCACTTGGCTCGCACGCAGCCTCTACAGCCGCTGGCTCGATGGGGGCACGCATTACCGCATACCCTTCACCGACGAACCGGCCGACAACCCGGATCAGCGCATCCAGAGCGACGTCAACCTCTTCATCCAGCAGACGACGAGCCTGTCGATCCGGCTCCTGTCCCAGGCCGCTACCCTGGTTTCCTTTATGGTTATCCTTTGGGGGCTGTCGCGGGATTTCGTTCTTCCCTTCACCGACATGGTAGTGCCCGGCTTCCTGGTGTGGCTGGTCATCGTCTACGCGGTGGTCGGAACTTGGCTGACCCATCTCATCGGCCGTCCGCTCATCGGCCTCGACTTCCGGCAGGAGAAGGTGGAGGCCGATTTTCGCTTCTCACTCGCGCGGACCAGGATCTATTCCGAGCAGATTGCCCTGCTGCGCGGTGAGCGGTCGGAGACCTTGCGACTGCGCGAGCTGTTCCGGGAGATCATCGAGAACTACCTCGCCATCATCTACCGACGGATCAAGATCGGCAGCTTCACCCTGTCCTACAACCAGATCAGCGTGGTGTTTCCCTACATCCTCGCTGCTCCATCCTACTTCCTGAAGAAAATCACCCTCGGCCAGTTCCAGCAGACGGCGAATGCCTTCAGCAGCGTCCAGGGTTCCCTGTCCTTCTTCATCGATTCCTACACCACCATCGCGTCGTACCGCGCCAATACCAACCGTCTGACGTCGTTCAAGCGGGCGATGACGAAGGCGGAGGCCCTGTCCGGTGCCGGATACGGCTTGGTGCAGGGCAGTGGACCGGGCCCGGCCGTGACGGCGTCCGGCATGACCCTGGCGCTGCCCGATGGTCGCGAGATTGTCTCCGCCAAGTCGTTTACCCTCACCAAGGGTGCCGCCACTCTCGTCACCGGCCCGTCTGGATCGGGCAAGTCGACCCTGTTCCGGGCGATCGCCGGGATCTGGCCGTTCGGCAAGGGCCGGATCGACGTGCCCGAAGGTCAGTCGGCGCTGGTGCTGCCGCAGCGGCCGTATATTCCACTCGGAACCTTGCGTGGCGCGGTGGTCTATCCCAGCACCACCGACCAATTCTCCGACGAGGCGATCCGCGAAGCCTTGATTGCCGCGCAACTGCCGCAGCTCGCCGACCGTCTCGACGAGATCGATGCCTGGGACCAGCGACTGTCCGGCGGTGAACAGCAGCGTTTGGCCATTGCCCGCGCCGTGCTGGCGAAGCCCGCCTGGCTTTTCCTCGACGAATCCACCGCCGCCCTCGACGAGCCGAGCGAAGCCGGCATCTACCGCATGCTGCGCGAGCGGTTGCCGGGGACGACCATCGTTTCCATCGGCCATCGCTCGACGCTGCACGCCCTTCACGACACGCGCATCGACATGAAACCGGGCCAGGACGGCCGCTTCATCCCGACGGAAATGCCTGAAGCTGCGCTCGCCAAATAGGAGGTGACGTCAGCGCAAAAACGTCACGGCGAGCGGTGCGAGGATCGCCGTGATGAAGGCGTTGAGACCGAGTGCGATTCCCGCGAAAGCACCCGCCACCTCGTTCACCTGAAAGGCCCGTGCGGTGCCGACACCGTGCGCGGCGAGACCCGCGGCGAAGCCTCGTGCCCGCATGTCCTGAATGCGGAGTAGGTTCATGAGCGGCGTTACCAGGATTCCGCCGGTCATACCTGTCAACATCACTAGTACAGCCGCCAGGGTCGGATCGCCGCCGAGATTCTGGGCAATCCCCATCGCGACACCGGTCGTCACCGATTTCGGGACGAGGGCGATGATGACGTCGTGCGGGATGCCGAAGGCCGTGCTCAACGTCATGGCAGAGATGAGAGCTACGACGGAGCCCACGAGGAGAGCTGCCAGCATTGGCGCCAGCGAGCGGAGCACGGTGGCGCGGTATTCGTAGAGCGGGATCGCCAGGGCCACGGTGGCGGGACCGAGCAGGAAGTGAACGAATTGGGCACCGTCGAAATAAGTCGCGTAGGGCGTTCCGGTCAGCTTAAGCACGCCGGCCATCAGGATGATGGCGACGACTACGGGATTCGCCAGGGGATGCCTGTGCGTTGCCGTGGCGACGCGGTCGGCCAAGGCATAGACCATCAGAGTCACGGTCAGCCACAGCAGGGGCGTGCGCGAGAGATAGACCCAGAGCGCGAAATCGCCGGTCATGGATCCCTCACCGGGGCGACCCAACGCTTGACGGCGACGAAGGTGAGCGCCGTCGCCGTGAGGGTCGCCAATGTCGAGACGACAACGACGCAGGCCAGCGCCAGGCCATGAGCTTCGAGCACGTCGAGCCGTCCGACGATACCGGCGCCGGCCGGGATGAACATCAGCGACAGATGGGCGAGCAGCCCTTTCCCGGAACGCTCGAGGGTGCCGTCCACGAGGGGCGCAGCGAGGACGCGTGAGGCAATGCCGGACCAGCGGTCGCGCAGCATCATGAACAGGAGAAGCAGTGCCATCCCGATGACCGGTCCCGGGACTGAGAGGGCCGTGGCACGTGCGAGCACCTCTCCGACGAGTTGGGCCAGGAGGATCAGGGTGAAGCTGACGATCATCGCGTCGCGATTCTTTCTTCCGGCCTGATCCAGCCCGGCGAAGCCGAGGATCGTCTGCCGAGCTGCCGCTAGGAGACCGCCCCCGATTCTGCGCCGGCCCTGGCGAGACGGATCGCCGTGTCATCGAACCGGAGCAGGCGACCGAGCCGCCAGACCAACGCCTCTTCGAACTCATGAACCGTGCCATCGGCGCCGGCCACCGACCATGCCATGGAGAGCAGCCGCGCGCGCTCCGTCTCGCCGAACTCGTGGCCCATCATTTCCACGAGCAGCGCCATGTCGCGGGTCTGGGCATCGACACCGGCTGCGCGAGCGATCAGCGCTTCGGCCTCTTCTCGGTTGCCGGCATAGCGTCCCTCGACTAAGCGGCAGAGCCGCTCCGACTCGGCCCCGTCGAGAACGCCATCCACCCGTGCCACATGGACGAGAAGAGCAATCGCCGCCAAGCGCTCATCTACAGCTTCCGAATCGTCCGGGCTCGCGGACAGGCCGAACGCGTCGGCAGCATAGGCTCGCAAGCGGGCAATGAGGGACATGGCTTTTCCTGAAACGTGCCGCGAGCCTTCGAAGCCGCATCGCTCCGCGTCAAGGCAGCATGGCGCATCGCGGGACAGTGATGCACCGTCCGTGGCACAGTTGCATCACGAAGACGACGCGGGCCGCCTTGCCATCGGTCGAGCGTGCGGATATGAAGCCGCAACGATCCGAAGCGACACCAGCCGTCGCACTACGGATCTCGCCGCAATAGCTCAGCTGGTAGAGCACCTCATTCGTAATGAGGGGGTCGGGGGTTCGAATCCCTCTTGCGGCACCAACGTTGTTTTTAAACGCTTTTTTGCCCTCCGTGACCTCGTTTAGGCACCGTCTTTAGGCACCCCTGCAGATCCAATTCGGTCGTTCGGGCTTCCTCTACATCCACCGGAGCCGGAACTGGAAGCCGACCGTGGCGTCCACGTCTAGGCGGTACTTGAGCGTCTTTTCGGCGATCAGAGGGTAGCCTCGGGACGACCACCAATCCCGAAATTGTTTCGAGTCTCCGGCCCTACCGAGGGATTTGAACGCGACGTGGTTAACGAAGATGCCCCTCGGATCGCCAAAGGGGACCATCGCGAAGATGAAAAATCCCTGCTTGACGAGGATCTCCACGGTGTAGCTCGCGTCGAAGTCGGTGACCTACCGACCCATCAAAGCCAGCGCATCCGGAAAGCGAACGCGTCGTCGTGAGAAAGGTGAAAGCGGTGATCGAACTGCGTCGAACCGAAGTAGCGGCCTCGCTCCGCCCACCACGATCTGAAGTCGTGAGCATTTTGCCCGAAGCAGGCCCGGATGGGGACCCCGACATTGGCGAAGGCTCGCTGGTCGCCGTAGGCTACCATGCTGTAGACGATCTGCTGAGCGGCCGAGATCACGACCGTGTGCGTCAGTGGATCGGGCGGCGGCAGCAGCGCTCCCGTGAAGGGAGGCATCAGCCAGACAGTCGGGTCCGACAAGTTTGATGCGCTCATAGCCGGCTCCCGGTCTCTGTTTTAAGCGGCTGCCGTGGATGTATCGAAACGCTTAACAAGCACATCGGCCCAGTCGGTTCCGGTGGTGGGCGGGATCTCGACCGCGACGCGGAGGCCCGTCTTCGGCCGCGCCAACCGATGTGCTAGGGTAAAGGCAGCGAACTGACCGGTGAAGCTTTTGTCGTTGTCGCCGAGGATGACCACGTGCTCGACGTTGGGTGGTGGGGACCACGCCGCGAGCCGCCCTGCGTTCAGTGCCGCCCAGACCGGAATCTCGAAGATGCGGCTCGCAGCCAGCGCGGTCTCGATCCCCTCCGCGATGCCCAGCGTTGGCCCTGCCCTGGACAGGCGGACGGCCGATCCATCCGGAAGCGGACCGAGCGACAGCCGGGCCTTGGGGACATCCGCCTTCTTACCCTCGGCCGTAAGGTACGTTCGGTGGATCGCTACGGGATTGCCGGCGTGATCCAGAACCTGAGCAAGCATCGCGGGATGGAAACTCGGCGTCGAAACCTCGTGGCTATAAGCGAGACAGGAGATCGCCCGGAGGCAGCGAGGCGCAGGGTCGGTGTAGACGCGGCGATACCTCAGCCATCGAAGAGCGGCAGGATCTCCCTCCTCGACCGACCCGACCGAGCGCCAGAGCTTCCTGAGGTAGGCGTAGAGATCGCCTTCCGGTCGCGCGGGGGCCACCGGCATCGCGGTGATCGTCCCGAGCATCGGCTCGACCAGTTCGGCGAGTTCCCGGAATCTGAGGCCAGTGACACGCATCGCCAGTTCGGCGCCGTCACCGGCGCCGCAGTCGTTGCAGATCCAGGTCCCGCGCCCTTGAAGGTTGTCGAATCGGAACTTGGTCTTCCCGACGCACATCGGGCAGGATCCCTGCTTCCCTGTAAGGAGGTGCCCAGGGACTCCCAGGGCGGTCAGGAAGCCGGTCCAGCGGCCAAGCATGCGCTCAGATAGCGGCTGATACATCACGGCCTCCCTGATTCTTCTGACGTGATTTGGCTGCGCGGATGTTCTGGGACTTGATCCAGTTCAGGATCTGCGGCGTCGGGGTGAGGTCCGGCGCGACGACGCGGCGATCCGGCCATTCGCCATATTTCGCCTTAAACTTCTGTGCGGCGTATCCGGGCTTGTGGCCGTAGCACTTGGCGTACGCCTGGAGCTGACCGAGGAACGAGATCCGCTTTGCAGCGTCGGCCTTCGCATGGACGGCGGTCCGCTTTGTCAGTTCCATCAACTCGCCGTCGTCGCAGCGGATGTCGGTCTGCCGGGTGGCCTTGAACCCGCATGCCGGACAGATCGGCATCCTCGGGGGCTTCAGGAAGTCACACGCGGGGGAGGCGCACAGCTTCGGGAGAGCTTCTTCCCGCTCCTCGTCCTTTCGTGTGCTGCTCTTCCGCTGCTGGCCATCGTCGAGTTTGTCGTGGCGGATGTGGTCTACGAAACCGATGCGGGCGGTCGTGTCGCTATGATCGAGGATGAGAAGGTCGTCTTTACCCTTCGCTGTCCGGAGCCCGCGTCCGATGATCTGGACGTAGAGCATCTCGGATTTGGTCGGGCGGGCGAGGACGATGCAGCGAACGTCCAGGTCGACGCCCGTGGTGAGGCAGCCGACGCTGGCGATCACGCGGATCCCCCCGGCGGTGAACTGCCGGAATAGCGCCTCCCGATCGGCCGATTTTGTGTGGGCGTCGATGTATCCGCAGTGAACGCCCGCTTGGGTAAATTCAGCCTGAAGGTGCAGGGCGTGTGCACGGTCGACCGCAAAAACGAACGTGGGGCGATCTTGTGCGCGGGAGAGCCACGTCTCGACGATATCAGCGACGAGTTTCGGCTGATCCATCGCCTTTGAGAGATCGCCCTCGTGGAAGTCGCCAGCCACCGTCCGGACGCTGCTCAGGTCAGGTGTGGCCGGGGCGAACACCCGGAAGGGCGAGAGGAATCGCTTCTCGATCAGTTCGGCCGTCGAGGTCACGGAGATCAGGTCATCGTAGAATCTGCCGAGGCCCTTGGTCCACGGGGTCGCCGACAACCCGATGAACGGCACCGAGGTCCAGTCCGCGTCATCCATCCATTCGCCGGTCAGGTCGTACCAACGGTGCGCCTCGTCGATCACCACGATGTCGGTTGGCTGGATACGGCCCTTCTGGTGGAGGGTCTGGATCGTCGCGACCTGGATCGGTGCAAGAACGTTCGTCCGAGGGTGACGGGACTGGATCACGCCGATGTCGCTGCAGGGGATGCCCTCCGCTTCGAACGTGCGAACCGTCTGGTCGATGAGGGAGAGCGCCGGAACCACGAACGTCAGCCGCCGGCTCTTCTGCAACGCGCCCAGGACGAGGTTCGCCGCGAGGACGGTCTTCCCCGCTCCGGTTGGGAGGTGGAGCATGGGCCGGCTCTTCCCGTGTTTGAGGGAGGCTCGGAGAGCGGCAATCGTATCGATCTGATGCTGGAAAAGGGGCCGGCTCATAGGGGCGATCCGAGTCTGGAGAGGGTGGCGGTCCTGGTTGCGTCCGGGCGAGTGAGATGCCTCGGTGGTCTAGTGCTTTCGTTTTTCAAGTCGGAGCGGCGCAGTCGTCCAGATCCAAGCCGTGTTCGAGGCTTTGAGATCGGTCGGCCTTCTTCGACCGAGGGGGTTGTCCATCCTCGGGAGGGCATCCCACCCCATCTTCACGGCTAGGTTTTTCGGCTGAGCCAGAAATGTCGGTGAGAGATAGAAAGAGTACGGGCGACATTCCTGGTTCACGGTCCGGCGGGGTACCGTGGAGAGCCAGATTCCGAGCGTGCGCGATGTGCGTGGCCCGCTTCTCTTTCGGCATCCGTTTGAAGGTCGAGCGGGAGATCCCGAGCCCGATCCAGGGGGCCAGCCGCTCGATTGACAACTCGCATGGCATCAGTGACGTGCCGGCGGCGTGGCGCTTTGCTTTTAGGGCAAGAGCCTTGCGCTTCCGGGCCTTAGCGGCACGCTTCCGCTTGTTGCATCCGACCGGCGTGATGTGCGTGAGCCCGAGGCGGTCACGCTCGCCCTCGGTGACGTTCAGGCGTGCACCGATGGAAGCCGAATCGTAGCGCGGCGGCGCCGGCAGAATGCGAGCGCAAGCGTCCTCGATGTCGTCCTCGGTGAGGCCCGGCGTATTTAGCCGGACCCAGTCCGCGGCGACGAAGGTAAACGACTTTGTGGACGTGGTGAGCCGGATGAGTGGCAGGATCTCGTCCAGCCAGACCGTCGCATCATCGGCGAAGCAGGGACCGTTGCCGAACCTGTCCCGAAGGAGCGCGGTGATCTCCTGCCGGCGCTTCCGAGCGATAAGTGCGATGGTTGGGTTGGTAGAAAGCCGCGTCCTGAACCGGGGCGCCTCGGCGTACACGGTGGATGCCACGCTCATGCGTTGCCCTCCGGGGTCATCGACGCGAAGCCGAGAGTTTCCGGAGGCACGGGGGCTTGCTGACAATCCAGCGAGCCGGACATCCACTGAGCGCGGACTCGATCGACGGTGCGGGTGGCGTATTTCCCCTGCTTCTCGATTAGCCCGCCCTTCTCGGCCACGTGTGAGAGCAGGCTCGCGATGAAGCCAAGGTCCTTGTCGGCCGCGTCCATCACTGCGATCAACCAGCGGAGATAGTTCACCCAGCCATCGCCCGTATGACAGGCAGGCACGCAGTCCGCTTCGAGGAGGTAACCTCGGCCTTCGTCGTCTTCGCCTGAGTATGGTTCGGCCATAGGGCACCGTTCCGGGAACGGCCTCTAGGCCTCCCGATGATCACGTTGATGAGGATAGGCGGACAGGTCCGGCGCGGGGCGCCTTCAGATCACGTGGGCGGTCGGAGCCTGGGCGCTTCGGCGATCCGATCGCGCGGTCGTACGAATACCCTCTGAGGCCCGCGAGGTGCCGCCGCCGGTTCCTTTGGGACGAGGCGGCGGAGATGCTCTGCGGTGAGGCGATGGGCCTTCGCCCGCTTGAGGTTTCTCTTCACCGCCTCGGGCCAGCCTTGTGAAGCGCATGACTTCGCCATGGTGGCGTCTGCCTTCGCGCGCTGCTCGTGCCAGCGGATGAGGAAATTCACCTCGTCCACGTCTACTTCGGAATACGGGATCATCGATTGCTCGCTCCCGTCATGTGCGCCGAGACCAAGGTCTCGTAGTTCAGACTGGTGATCCCGCGCTGGTCAGCGGCTGAGATCAACCTGTCCCAGTGGTGAACCGGGGTCGAATTGCGCCACACGAAACCGGATACATGCTCTTTCCGCCGAAGCCCCATGTCCGCTGCCAGGACATTATAGGACGGCCATTTATTGAAGATTCCTTGGATGTTCATCTGAGTTCACTAGGTCTCTGCCTGGATGCGCATTATCTAGGCGCCAAAACTTCGGGTAGTCAAGTGTAGCATATTGGCTATACTTGAATTTCTCGGAAAACGGTGTATCGTCGGGAAGTAAATTAATCGTTGCCTTCCAAGTGCAGGATCAGTACAGGCACGGCTTAATCATAAAAAAACAGCGCTATCGGCTACATCCGGAAGAGAGAGGGGAGCATAGAATTATTTTTTTACTGATGTCATGTTTGAGCGCTCGACCCAGCGGCGGCACGAGGGCGTATCGTGGGGGAGACCGGCTCCGGCGGCGCCTTGCATGAGCCGGCTGAACTGGACGCACCGACGCGGCAGAAGCTGGCCCTTGCGTCACCGGAGCCGCTTACTTTTGCCCCAATACAAGCATCCACCGCAGGTTCGATCATCGGGGCCGGTGCCGGCAAAGCGCGCCATGCCAGGCCAAGAGACGCCGAGGCGATGCGCGAGCACCGAGTCTGGAGTGGTCAGCCCCGGCGTCAGGAGACCTCGCAGGACTGGCTGGGCCTCGGTCGTGGCTCCACTTTTTTCGAATCGAGAACCATGACACAAGCGCCCTCGACGCAGGTCGTCCACGCCGCATCGATCCGTTGGCAGTTGCTATCGTCGGCGACCGCCCCGGCGAGGACGAGTGCGTCGTTCAGCGGCTGGATCAAATTGTCGAGGTCAGCGCCGTCGCCGATCTGGTCGACCGATGTGGAGCTTGAGACCGTAAGGGCTGGCGATGCCCCTCCCCTTCGTCTCAGCATGAATGAGGTCGACAGCGGCCTTCGGCCACTTCTCGTATTCCGCCGAGCGCAGCACCTTACGGCCGACGTGTCTCCACATCCGGCTCGCGCTCGGCGGATACGGCAACGTGCCGATGACGTGCTGGAGGCCAGTCACCGCGACTGGTTCAGCCATCGCGCTTGTCCCGGACGTCCACGATGTAGGAGCCGGGGAAGGCACGCAGGACGGCCTTCACAAACTCGCGAGATGGGGTTTCGCGCGGCGGCGGCGGGGCCGGAACTGGGCGATCCTGGTCCTTGGCAGCGGGCATTAAAGACTCAAAGCTTTGCTTTGGAGTGGACGATTGCCGGCTCCTCTTGCCGCTCAGCCTGATCCTTCTTCCGAAGGGCGAAGATCCGGCGGAAGGTGACGACGTCGAAGCCGGCCCCTTTTATCCGGCAGACGCAGGGCGTTGACGCGTTGGTGCGGAAGGCCGGCGATACGGTGCACCGGCCTTACCGTATCTGTCTGACCTCGGCTAGTGCCACCGGATCGTGAGTTGAGCGAAGACATGACTCTACCGTTCCAGGAACGGCCACCGGCCTCCCGACGAAATCGAATTGATGGGACGGGCGGATCGGGCGGTCGCGGTGCCGGTCGGGTCACGGCGGAAGACGAAGCTTCGGCGACTCGTCTACAGATCGCATGTGGCGCGTAAAGACGTTCGTGGGGCGGTTCGGGTGCAAGCGTCCCGGGGCCCGTGGATAGGCGAGGTCATGAAGCAGGGACAAGCACTTCACCTTGACGTCGGACCGGTTGGAGCGGACGCGGTTCTTGTCCGAGGCGAACCTCAGGCCCTGGCCGTAATCGTCGCCAACGGGAAGAACACGATGGGCCTCGATATCGGCCTGATCCAAGAGGGATCTCGCAAGGCAGGCCTCGCTCTCGGCCAGCCCGCGGTGGTACTTATTGAGACGGTCGATGACCGCTGCGGGCGGAGATTCGGTCATTGGACCGCCCTCACCCGATACTGATGGCTGACGAACCACGCGGTCAGCATCTATTCGCAGACAACGGGATCAAGAGCATAGAGACAACCTTCCGCTTCATCCCGGAAGTACGCGTCGGTCCGCTCGGCGATCTGGCGCTCCACCTCGGCCTTAGAGCATGGTCCGAGCGGCTTGAAACGGATATCGGGCTGAAGGGTTGGTCGGTGAAGGAGAGCGCCGATATCCTCAGCTCTGTCCGTCGATTTGCGTAAACGTGTTGTCGGGGCCGTTGCAGCCGGGGCCTCGCGGCATCAAGCAGCCGTACGCTTCGGGGTTAGCCTTGCCAGCGCGAGCCGCTGGTGCGGGCTGCTTGCGCGTCAGGGGCATGTTGCACCCAAGCCCATGGGTGGAGATCAGCGCTCGCATCGGGTCGAAGCCCGTGCCGACCAGATCCTGGAGCTCTATGAGCGACGGCCGGGCATCTTCTTGCATGAACTGAAGGCCGCTCTGGCCGAGCATGGTCTCCACATCGCCCAGAGCAGCCTGTCGCGTTTCTTCAAGCGCCACGGCATCACGCGAAAAAAAGCACCGGCCGTGCCTCGAACCAGGCCTCCCGGACGTGAAGGCGGCCCGGGAGGCCTGGTTCGAGGGCCAACCCGATCTCGATCCGGACCGCCTCGTGTTCATCGACGAGACTGCAGCCACCACCGCCATGGCTCGGCGCTATGTGTGCGCGAGCAGCGTCCGTGTAGTTGCCCATTGTGGTCAAGATCTCGGTGGGCATTGGAATGATGGCATCGAAGTCCAGGCACACCTCATCCGAATATGCATCGGCCTGCTGCCGTATACAAGTATTATGGAATCGCCTGATCTCTTCGGCGCGTCCGGAAAGGATTAGCCGGTTCGTAATGAAATTGGGCATTAGAAAATTTTTCGTAAGCAATGAGATAAAAAGCAATTATAAATATAAATGCAAGCTGAGTGGATGCAAAATGGATATTGATTCTATTCATAATCATGGACGGCCAGAAACGTTGCGACTGCGTTCCGAAGGGCGCGAGAAGTGCGCCGCAGCGCGACGCAACGGATCATGTCACGCCAGCCTTCGCTCCCTCCGCGGTCGTGAACGTGTGCACGTCCACTTCCTCATACCACCCGCCGTGCCCAGTCGCTTCCTCGTAATGCTCATGTAAAGCATCCTCAGACAGGCCCCGCAGATCCACCTCACCCGCATGCTCATCAACGTTGAGGATGTCGGAAATCATCTGCTCTGAGTAGCAGAGTTGCGCGCTCTGCTGAGTGGCATGGAAGGTGCTCCAGCCGTCGCCGTCATTGCTGAAGTAGACCTGCCAGATCTTCATGCTTGTCCTCCTTATGTGGTACGATCAGCCGTAGCCCGAACGATCACGCCGTTCTTACTTCGACTCCTGGATCGAGGATGCGTTCTACGACATCGACCGCGAACATGACCGTATCAGAGTCCGCGATGAAGAGCTCGATCAGCTCATCAGTTGACTTTGCTTCGAGCTGCATCTGTATGGCGCTCTCCTCCCTACTGTCGTCACCTGCCATGAGGATGGTCAGATGCCAGATCAGGGTTTCACGAAAGTAGACCTCCGCTTCCTTGCGCGTCGAGAACACCTCTACGTCGTTCAGATGCTGGCAGTCCTCGTTGGCGATGCGAACGATCCACAGGGTGCGCGGGTCGGGTATTGAGCTCGGTTCCTCTCGCATAAGCTTATTGGGCTGAACGCTCATTGAGCACGACATCAGAACCTCTTCGTTCTGAAGTACGTCGGGATGCTTTCAAGTCCGACATCTGTTTCGATGTCACGCAAGGCCTCTTTGGGACTGCCCCTGCCCCACTTGAAGGCATCTTCGCCGTCACCGACTTCAACGTTGACCCAATCGCCAAGCTCATCAATGTAGTCGTAGTACTCATTGATGCGCATACCCAACGGCCTAGCCTGGAACTGAGAGATACGGTGGGCCATTTGTACGAGGTCATCGTACGGGCACATACCAAAGACCATGTGTGAATCGTCGCTCATAATACAATATCTCTCTCTATGAATCTAAATTCTTGCCGTTAAAAACAACGGCATCCAATGAACCCGATAACTTGTACAGGGTGTCTCAGGTAGTGTCTACAACTTTTTCAAGATTAATCGATATATGTCTGAATCTTTGCGGGAGATGGCGTACCACGCCGATCGCTATAGGGTGGATTCAGAGCCATGAATCTTCATACATGCCTGAAAGTTATAGCTGAATCTTGGAATGCTTGATGCGATTATGTGGATTCACTGTGCAGATTCTATCGATGGCCCTGAACAGTTCCGATGCATATGAGCTACTGCGGCCTCAAACTGGCAGCATGGTGGGCCTCATTCGCCTGCATCGGCGCGGGACGAAGGCATGCGCACACAAAGCCTCTTTCCCATCAGGCTATGAAGCACAGATGCCGGCTGCAGGACTGTTCTGTGCCTCGATGCGGCATTGGGATGCGCCGTCGAGCTATATGTGGCGCTGCCGTGGGGGGACCTGAAAGCCGTCTGCCATTCACCGGCATGGCGGCCACGTATCAGGGCCGCGAACTGCGGCGCCAGCGCACTACGCCGTCTCCGGATCCTGCTCGCTCCACGTGATTGCGGCGGCCGCGATTCTCTCCGTTCGCAGTGAGCTGACGTTGGCGGCTTGGGGTCATGTTGGAGACGCAGCACTGTGTGAGTCGATTTCGATCCGCCCGTCATCAAGGAACAGGCTCGGGCCCGCCTAGCGGGTCAGCCCGTAGCGGATCGCCTCAGCCAACTTACTCTTCTGGCTGATCGGCTCGAGCCGCTCCTGCAGCCACGGCTCCCTCACCGCCAGGATCGGACGGCTGCGGGCCCGACGCACGGCGCACCGCTCGTCAGCAGGGCGGCCGCGGGTCTCGGCCTCGATCCGGTAGAGGCCGGCAATGCGCGCCAGCACCTCCATCGCGATCGGTCCGTCCAAGTCGTAGAAGCCCCGGCGCACGTGGCTCCAGCAGAAAGCAAGCTGCACCTAGTGCACTGACGCGGTCGGAGGATTCAGGCGGGGCGTGATGCATGCGAGTCTGGGCGATGGCTCAGACCGTCTGTGTGCTCCTCGACGACGTCACGAAGTCGGCGCTGTCCGCGATCGCCGGAGATCGATCCCGCCCCCTCAAGCACATCCTGCGGGCGTGCATCGTCCTGCTGTCGTCCGAACGGTTGAGCGTGCAAGACGTGGCGCGGCAGGCTGGCGTCAGCCGACCCGCCGTTTGGCGCTGGCAGCAGCGCTTCGCCGAGGAGGGCGTCGAGGGCCTGCTGCACGATAAGACCCGCCCACCCGGCACCCCGCCGCATTCCATACGCACAGTGGCGAAGGTGCTGGCGCTGACCTGTTCGGAACCGCCGGACGAAGTCACTCACTGGACCGGGCGCGCCGTCGCTGCGCGGACCGGCATCTCACTCCGCTCCGTGCAGCGGATCTGGCAAGAGCACCGCCTGCAGCCGCATCGGGTGCGTACCTTCAAGCGCTCGCACGACCCGGCCTTCGCCGAGAAGGTGGAGGATGTGGTCGGTCTCTACATGGATCCGCCCGCCCACGCCGTCGTGCTGTCCATCGACGAAAAGTCCCAGATCCAGGCTCTGGAGCGAACCCGTCCCGATCGGCTCATCGGTCCCGGACATCCTGCCGCTCAGACGCATGACTACACCCGCCACGGTACGACGACCTTGTTTGCCGCCCTCGACGTCTTGGAAGGCACGGTGCTCGGCCGCTGCATGCAGCGCCATCGCCACGGTGAGTTCATCCGCTTTCTCATTGCCGTCGAGGTTGCGGTCCCTGCGGGCAAGGTGATCCATGTCGTGCTCGACAACTACGGCAGCCACAAGCACCCGAAAGTTCGCGCCTGGCTCACCCGCCACCCGCGATGGACCTTCCACTTCACACCAACCTCAGCGTCCTGGCTCAATGCCGTCGAGGGCTTCTTCTCCACGCTCACGCGCCGCCGCCTTCAGCGGGGCACCTTCACCGGCATCGTCGACCTGCAGGCGGCCATCAAACGCTATATCGCCGAGCACAACCGCAGCGCCCATCCCTTCGTCTGGACAAAGCCCGCCGCCGCCATCTTCGATGCCATCAACCGAGCCCCTGAACCATCCGTCTGAGTCAGTGCACTAGTCGCAGATGTGTGGAGCGTCTCATGCGCCGCCATGGCATCCGGGCCCTGGCAGGGCGTCGATTCCGACCCTGCACCACCGTCACCTGCCACGATCTGCCGATTGCGCCCAACCTACTGATGCAGCACTTCTCAGCCGCACTGCTCAATACGGTCTGGCTGGCGGAACCGAACGACCGCGTAGGGATGTCACCTAGCTGCCGACGGGAGAGGGCTGGCTTCACCTGGCTGCCGTCCTCGATCTCGCCACCCGCAAGATCGTCGGCAGGTCCATGCGCGATCACATGCGGACTCAGCTGACGTCGGTCGCCCTGATGATGGCTAGCCAACGGCAAAGACCGAGTGCCAGCCTCATCTGTCATTCGAATCGCGGCAGCGGATACCAGTCGAGCGAGACCGACATCCAGGGCAAGTCAGCCGCTTCGGCAAGGCGCCGGCCATCGCGGGCGCCGCCTGACCCAGACACGCCTAACCGGTCGAACGGAATGCCGGTAGGCCAGACTTCACTCGCGAGGGTGACCCGGATCGTTTCCGTGAGGACGATGGGTGAGGCGATCTTATTGATAGCCCCGAACCGGTTCGTTACAGCAGGCTCAGTCGTGAAACAGATTAAGACGCTTCGTTCTCCCGGCCGCATTATGCGGCGGCTCCGCGCCGACTGCGAATAGAAGCGCGTCACTCACGCGAGCGAAACATCGGACTAGGGTGTCTCTGCAAAGGGTTCACACGCTGGGTGACGGTCCCCATGTTGTGGGGATGCGACGCTACGAACTGACTGATGCGCAGTGGGAGCAGATCGCCCCGTTGCTGCCTCCGCAGAAGCCGCGCACGGGCCGGCCATCGGAGGATCATCGCCAGGTCCTGAACGGTATGCTTTGGATCCTTCGCGGGGGTGCGCCCTGGGCCGATCTGCCGGCCCGCTACGGTGCTGTCGGGACCGTGTCGAGCCGGTTTTATCGCTGGCGGCAGACCAATGTGTTCGACCGGGTGCTGCCGCGCGTGCAGGCGCAAGCCGATGCCCGAGGCGATCTCGACTGGAACCTGCACTTCGTGGACGCCACGGTGGTGCGCGCCCACCAGCACGCCGCCGCTGCACGCCGGTCCGGCGCCATCGGGGGAGGGGACGGCGGAGAGGGTCGGTGAAGCGCTCGGGCGCAGCCAGGGCGGGTCCTCATCCCGAGCTTGTCGAAGGATCGACCAAGCTGAATCTGCGCGCCGAGGGCGGCGGTAAACCGATCGCGGCGGTGCTGACGGCAGGCGAGCGCCACGAGCAGTTCGCCCTGGACGCGCTGATGGACAAAGGCGTCGTGCCGCGCTCTGGCTTAGGCCGACCGCGCCTGCGTCCCCGCCGAACGGCCGGGGATCGGGGCTACTCCAGTCCGCCGGCCCGTCGTCGCTTCAGACGCCATTGGATCGAGCCAGTCATTCCGACCCGCAAAGATCAACCGCGGCAGCCCAGCTTCGACAAGGCCGCGTACCGGGAGCGCAACAGGGTCGAGCGGCTGATCGGACGCCTCAAGCAGTATCGTCGCATCGCCACCCGCTACGAGAGGCGCGCGGCCAACTACCTCGCCATGGTCACACTCGGCATGACCATGCTCTGGCTCACATGACTTTGCAGAGACGCCCTAGAAAAGGGCGATCCGTTTACATTGAGAGCCTCAATCGGTCAATGCTACTAGACCACGGTCGATCGTCACGATCTCGACATGAACCAGATTAAGCCAGTCTGAGCCACATAGTCGGCAACGAACAACGAGGGGGCCAGATCAACCCCATTGATTGTTCAAGCCGCAGGCTGCCACTGGCGCAGTCTTACTCCGCCGCAGCGGTCCAGAATTGGAACACCCGTTATAATACACCACGAGTTATCCTGCATCCCCTCGGTTGTACAGACACTTTTCAATCAAACTGTGCGGAATAGGCACATGTATTCCACGCCATATTATATAAATGTTAAAATATTTCTGTACAACGTGGAAACAAGGGTTCACGTTCGCATTTACAGTCATATTCGAAAGGGCTCTTCGTGTTCTCATTGATGCTCGCCGCGATTGGCGGGGGGGGGGTAACTGCGTTGATTGTGGTGCCGTTAAGCCCGGCGTTAGCCATCATCGCTGTGCCTTTTGGAGCAAGTCTGTGCGCAGCTCTTGCCGCGATTCACATCGCACGTGAGCGTGGTTGTGGATGGCATAGCCATATCCAACTGGATGAGCAAACTGACGCCGATGAACAAATGGACGCCATGGTGGCATCCCTCCACAGCGTCGCTGTGCAGGCAGGCTTGACCGTGCACGAAGAAATGAAACCGCTTAACTGCAATAAAAGCAGAATAGGTCCTGGAGTCAACGCAGGAATACTCAACCTTAGGAGCCGCACCTAAGAGACTTGTGCAAACGCGAGATGTCCACCCTAAATCGACAAGGAGGCTTTATTGTACCCTCAGGTTTAAAATGTCGCCCATAATCTTATCGCTCTTTGTTGCGAAGCTGAAACAGCGCGCCAAAGCTAGACTTCATGGGTATGCAACTACTACACCTTCCTCGTTTCTATCATGATGCCATCTTTAATAATATTAGACAAAACCACGCGAAATTCATGTCATGCGTCTCAATCATTAGTATCACATTTATGTCACAAGTGCTTGTAAATTACTTATACCAAACGAAGTGATGTTTCGCCAACACAACGGCACATCTACGGATCCCTCAGTCACAGTGCGTGCTAAGGAACTCGAATAGCAAAACGCCGATCTCGAAAGCATTCGCGATAGATAGCAATCGCCCCGAGAACGCGCCTGAGGTTACTTTTTTGTAACGACTTAATGGAATAACCACCATTTAGTTATACCTCCGTTTGAGAAGTTTGCTTTCTCAACGAGTACCCTCGTAAAATCGATCCCAAAATTCGAACAAACGCAAGATTGGATGAAAAAGTGATTACTGTATTTAAAAATAGTAAATACGTTGTTTCTAGCAACTTAGGCAAAGAAATCATTGAGGGCAGCAGCCCCGCCGGAATGAATGGGGTGAACGTATCGTTTCACATTGAACAGGTTCATCCAGTATACAGTTTTTTTTATTGGGAAATTTCTCCAATTACCGGCAGCTTTAGCGATTTTTGGGCACATTCCGGTGGCAATTTTATCGATGGAGAGCCTGGCAATTGGTACAATCTTGGGGGATTTACAAGTACCGGTCATCTGACGTTTAAAATAAACCCTGACCTACTCCCGGAGCTAGATGAAAGATTTGCCGTCAAATTTTATACATCCGCAGCAGATCCTGGTTTCGGCGTAGCTCCTGTCGCCTCAGTGACATTCACAATCATTGACGACGACCCAATCCGCGTCGTGGGTAACAACTCGGCAAATATCCTAAAGGGGCAGAGTGGATCCGATACGATCCTAGGCAAGGGTGGCGACGACACGCTCACTGGAGGGCGCGGCGACGACCTCCTTGATGGCGGTGCAGGTGTGGATAGGATGACCGGTGGCCTCGGCAATGATACGTTCGTTGTCGATAACGTTCTGGATCAGGCTATCGAAGCGGCTAAGCAGGGAATTGATCTGGTCAAATCTTCTGTGTCGTTCACGCTTGGAGCCAACGTCGAGAACTTGACGCTGACTGGTGCTAGCGGCCTCAATGGATATGGCAATGAACTCGCCAATACTCTGACCGGGAATGCCGGTAGCAACATTCTCGATGGTAAGGGCGGCATCGATACCATGCGCGGTGGTGCTGGGAACGATGTATACTACGTCGACAATGCCAAAGATCAGGTCAGTGAAGCTGCTTCGCAGGGCAACGATAAGGTCATCAGCGGTGTAAGTTATGCTCTGGCAGCTGGGCAAGCGATTGAAACACTCCAGGCGGCAACTGGAAAGGCCAGCATCACCCTAACGGGCAATGAGAAGGCAAACGCGCTCATCGGCAATGCCGGCGCGAACCGGCTCGATGGTGGTACGGGCAAGGACATGCTGACCGGTGGAGCCGGGGCAGATACGTTCGTGTTTTCGACCAAGTTGGGCAGTGCAAACGTTGATCACATCAGCGACTACGCAGCCACTGGCGATACCTTTGAGCTTGCGCAAGGTGTGTTCAAGGCGCTGACACTCGGCGATCTTGCAGCCAGCGCATTCAAGGATATTGCATCGGGCGCGGTGGATACGTCAGACCGCATCCTCTACAATCATGGGACGGGCGAATTGTACTATGATGCTGACGGAAACGGGGCAGCGAAAGCGATACTATTCGCCATTGTTGATACAAAAGTGACATTAAATTACCATGACTTTTTGATCACATAAAATCAGATTTTTATCTACTTTCACTTTAAGAAATTCCGCATATGTAGCCGATTAACCAACTATTTTTGCCCTTGCTAAGCAAGTCCGAGACTTATAAATCTTTCACGCTCGTTTTTATTTTAGTTAATATCTCTTAAGCAGGCCTTTGAACTGAATACGTGGTTCCGTGCCGCCTTATCAATAGGCGGGACGACGTTTAGGTCAATGTTCATGCAACGAATTTGTGCGGTAGGAACAGCGCTTTGATCGGGGCAGATTTGAGCGTAGGTTTCAAGCTCGACGCCCGGTTTTCGCAGACGTGATGAAGGTGGTGGGCGGTGTAGATCATCGCCCACTCGTCTCGGACCTGTTGGAGGCCACGTAGCAGGATCTGTTGGAAGCTTCGGGCCTGCTTGATCTACCTGAATGGGGATTCAACAACCCGCTTGCCCAGGGTGGGCGGCTTCGGCGCCTGGCCCGCTTCAGTCACGTGGCCGTCGCATACATCAGCAGTGTCTTCAGCAGCTTTTGACGACCGGCTACATCTGCTTCATCGTGGCGCGCTAGATGTTTGGTCCCGCTGTGTGGTGGTACAACTGATACCACATGGAGGGACGCACTATGGGACAGGTTCTCTACGTCAGCGCCACAACGACTGAGACGGTCCGTCGGGCAATCCAAGCTCGTCAAGAGAGCGTAAGGGCGGCCTCCAAGCGCTACGGCATCAGTGCCACGACGGTGCAGAAGTGGCGCTCACGCCAGACCTGCACCGATGCGCGTATGAGGCCGAAGGAGCTCCGCTCCAGCGTGCTCAGCCGTACGCCTACGGTGAAGGCCGCGGTTGTGCTTCCGACGGGGTATCAGGCTGCGATCTGCCGGGTCTGAGGCTGGGTCCAGTTCCACGGCAGAAGGTCGTCGATACGCCGGGCCGGATGGTCGGGCAGACGCCTGAGCACATCGGCGAGCCAGGCCTGCGGATCGATGCGATTGAGCTTGGCGGTCTCGATCAGCGTGTAGAGGGCAGCCGTGCGATGCCCGCCCGCATCCGAGCCGGCGAAGGTCCAATTGCGGCGGCCCACCGCGATGGGACGGATTGAGCGTTCGGCGGCGTTGTTCGAGAGGCAGATGCGCCCGTCGTCGAGGAACCGGGTAAAGGCGGTCCAGCGCTTGAGCAGATAATCGATCGCTACTGCCGTGGGCGCTTTGGCCGAGAGTCTGGCGCGGTTCTCCCGCAGCCACGTCTCCAGGTCGGCGACGAGAGCAGCCGAGCAGGCGCGGCGGTGCGCGCAGCGTTCATCGGGGGCAAGACCATTGGCGGCGCGCTCGATGGCGAAGATCGCATCGATCCGCGTCACCGCCTCGATGGCGATCGGAGACTTCTTTAGATCGACCAGCTCGAAGAACTTGCGTCGGGCATGGGCCCAGCAGGCCGCCTCGCGGATTGGGCCCGGCTTGCGGCCGGGGTCGTACAGCCGGACGAACCCAGAGAAGGCGTCCGCCTGCACGATGCCGTGGAAGTCGCCGAGCCAGGTCTCGGCATGCGCGCCGGAGCGGTCGGGAGAGTAGAAGTAGGCCGCCGCCGGCGGCTCGGGTCCACCGAAGGGGCGGTCGTCGCGCACCACCGTCCAGAGCCGGCCCGTGCGGGTCTTACCCTTGGCCAGAACCGGCTCCGGCGTGTCGTCGAGATGGAGGCGGTCGGCTCCCCGAACATGGGCCTCGATCCGGGAGACCAAAGGCGACAGGGCGGTGGTGACGGCCCCGACCCAGCCAGCCAGGGTCGAGACGTCGATCGGCATGCCCTCATGGGCGAAGCGCTGGCTCTGGCGATGCAGCGGCAGGTGCAGGCCGAACTTGGCCATCATCACCTCGGCCAGGAGGTTTGGGCCGGCCCGGCCCCGCGGGATCGGGTGGAAGGGAGCCGGGGTCTGCGCGATGGTCTCGCAGTCGCTGCAGAAGAAGCGCTCGCGCACGTGCTGGATCACGACCCAGCGCGCCGGGATCCGCTCCATGGTCTCGGTGACGTCCTCGCCGAGGTGGCGTAGGCGTGCCCCGCCGCAACAGGCGCAGGTCGTCGGGCCGGGATGGACGACGCGCTCGCGCGGCAGGTGCTCGGGGAGAGGTCGACGAGCGGGCTTGCGCCGCGAGGAAGCTACACCGGGGAGCGCATCGGGCTCGACAACCGCCTGCGCGTCCGTCTCGGCCAGCGTCTCCTCCAGATCCTACAGCGTCAGTTCGAGCTGGTCGATCCGGGCGCTGCGTTCCGAGGAGGCCCCGAAGCGCTCCCGTCGCAGCCGGGCAACCTCCAGCTTCAGCCGTTCGACCGCGATCTCGGACACAAGCCGCGCCGCCCGCTCGGCTCGGATCATAGCGTGGGTGGCAGTGAGATCGGTGGGAAGCGGCGGGGGCTCGGACGCGTTCGGCACGCCCGAGAGAAGAGCATATTGCTCAGGCTTTGTAACGCGTTATCCTCCGCCGACGGCGCTCGGACGCCAGCTTGTCCTCGGCATCCGCCAGTCGATGCCCGAGAGCAGGTAGCCGAGCTGCGCCGTCGAGATCGTCACGGCACCGTCGGCCGCGGACGGCCACAGGAAACGGCCGCGGTCGAGCCGCTTGGTGTACAGGCACGCGCCCTGGCCATCGTGCCAGATCACCTTGATCAGGTCGCCGCGCCGGCCGCGGAACACGAACAGGTGCCCGGAATGGGGATCGCGCTTCAGCGTCTCCTGGACGATCATCCCCAAGCTGGAAAAGCCCTTGCGCATGTCGGTGTGGCCGGTCGCCAGCCAGACCCGCACGTTGGCCGGCAGCGGGATCATCGGCCCTCCAGGGCATCGAGCACCCGACGCAGAGCTCCGGCGTCGACGTCCCGGTCGACCGTGAGACGCCGACCGCCGCCGAGATCGATCTCGATGACGCCGCTCTTGCGACGAAGCCGGCGCGGCGGCGCTGGAGCACGCGGATCATCCGACTGTGCAGCGGGAATAGGAAGTGAAGGCTCCGGGGCGATCGCGACGGGCACGAGGACCGGGCCTGCGCGTCCCCGCCCAAACGGCCCTCCCGCGCCTGACGCCGCCAAGTGAACAGCAGGCCTTGGGCGATCCCGTACCGGCGCGCCACCGAACACACCGACACGCCTGTCTCAAACGAGGCTTCGACGATCCGCGCCTTGTCGTCGAACGACCAGCGTCGCCGCCGTTCGGCATTCTCCAGGAGCTCGACCCGCATCATCCCGACCCGCCGACCTTAACGCCAGCATTAAGGTCAGGCTTCAGCGCAGAGCGCGATGGCCTCGACCGTGGCCCTCACCGGAGGCGTACGCTCAGCCTGGCGGACGAGGCGGTCATCGTCGCCTTCCGGCGGCATACGCTGCTGCCGCTGGACGACTGCCTCTACGCGTTGCAGCCGAGCCTGCCGCATCTGACCCGCTCGTCGCTGCATCGCCGCCTGCAGCGTCACGGCATCGGCCGCCTGCCGGATGTCGACGGCGACAAGCCCAAGCGCTCGCGCTTCAAAAGCCTACCCGATCGGCTACTTCCACATCGACATCGCGCAGGTCAGCCCCGAACAGGGCAAGCCGAACCTGTTCGTGGCCATCGACGCACGAGCAAGTTCGCCTTCGTTCAACTGCACGAGAAGGCGACGCAACGGATTGCGGCAGCCTTTCTACACGATCTGGTCGCTGCCGTGCCGTACACGATCCACACCGTGCTGACGGATAATGGCATCCAGCATCCAGCTCGCTGACAACCATCCGGTGGACGAGGAAGCCGAGGCCAAGGCGGCCGCCGATTGGGCAGAGCGCGACGAGCCGCGCATCTACCGCTGGCACTCGTTCGATTGGGCGTGCGAGCAGACCAAGATCGAGCATCGCCTAACCAAGTCGCGCTGCCCGTGGACGAACGGTCAAGTCGAGCGCATGAACCGCACCATCAAGGAGGCGACGGTCAAGCGCTACCATTACGACAGCCATGACCAGCTCCGGCCGCCCTGCAGCTGTTCGTCAACGCCTACAACTACGGCCGCCGGCTCAAGACCCTGCGCGGTCTCACGCCCTACGAGTTCATCTGCCAGACCTGGACGATAGAGCCCGAACGCTTCAGGCTCGATCCGTCACACCACATGCTGGGACCGAACATCTAGCTAACACGACATCACTCGGACCGTAACAGCACCGATCTCATGACAAGGCGCAAGGGAAGGGCAAGAACTACCTCCCTATGCGCCTAAGCTGCGGAAGAATACTTATTGCGGCTGAATGGTGCTGCAAAGCGAGCTGTGCTGTGAGATTCTGACTGACTCAGGCACTTACGGAGATGCGATTGGAACTCACACTTCTGCACACGTCCCAGCCCCGCCCCTTCGGTGGCTTCTACCTCGAAGTCGCCAGCAAACTCGACATCGCCTGCCCTGGCTACCTCAATCGCGTGCTGCACGCCTCGACCCTGAAGCGGTCGATCCAGTTCGCCGCCTACCCCGAGATCGACTTCTCCCAGCCCGAGCTGATGGTGGCTCGTCTCCGTGCCTTGGCACCGGATGCTTGCTGCCCCAGCCTTGATCCGGTTACGCAGATCGCCCGCGGGCTGCTCGCGCTCTACCCGCGCAACATCGCGCGTGCAGCGTTCGGTTCGGTGCCGGAGGGTTTCCTCGGCATGCTCGGTCGCATCGGTGACGATCCGCTGCCTGACCCGGCCGATTACCGGCTCGCTTTCCATCTCTTCGCAGATCCGGTCAATAAGGCGCGGGCCAAGCTGCTGCGGCAGAAGGCCGGACAGATTTCTGCTAAGCACCTACGAGTGGCCACGGTCCTCTCGCCCGTGCTGGTCCATCAGCAGGTATTCGAGCGCATCCGCAGCGAGTTCTCAGCCGAGAGCCTGAACATGGCCGCTGATCTAATCCGGCAGCTTCACCCGGCTGTGACCGATGAAGCGCTACACGCCTCTCTCGATGGTCTCTCGCCCAAGGATCGCGATCTGTCCGAATGGGTCGGCACCTGGCTGAGCAAGGCCGAGATCGTGCCGATGACGTCACCCTTTCCCATAGAAGACCCCGACCTGCAGCTGATCACGCCGGCCAAGCTCGCTGAACTCGGGCGGCGCTTCAAGAATTGCGCTGCTTCCTATGCGAGCTATCTCGCGCTGGGAACGCACCTCGTCTTCGAGTGGACGCGGCCCGGCCAGACCGCGGTGATCGTGCTGCGCAGCCTCAGCGACGGCCGTTGGCTGATCGAGCAGGTTCGCTCGCAGAGCAACGACGTGCCGGCTCATGACACCCTGTTGGCGATCCGGGCGAAGCTCCAGAGCCATGGCATCCTGCGATACGGCGGCTCGGGCCGCGCAGAGATCACGAAACGCCTAGTTCACTTCCTGCGCCTGTATGGCCTCGAGGGCCACGGTGATCTGCTCGACGAAGGCCTGCCGGATCCCTTCGAGGACCTGATGGACGCGGCTTGATGCTGGTCGCTCGAAGAGGCGGGCGCTGATATGCAACGCGCCCGATGCCTTGATCATCGGGGCAACGATCCAGACCGCACCCTTTTCTCTCGAGCCGGCGATCGACCCCTCGCTGTCACGAATTCGACCTCTCGTTTGTTCGAGTAGTTTCAACTTTGAGTCAGATCCGCAGTTGGTCGAGGCAAAGCCAAGAGCGACGTAGGGTCGAGCGCCGAGCGAATTGCCGAGGAATCTCCTTATTGGTCGAGTGCTCCGAGACCTGACGTAGTTGAGAGCGGGCGAAGCTCGCGAAAGGTAGTTGTTGCCGAAGGCGGAACACATAGTACGACATAGTTACCCTTTAGGTAGTACTATGTAGTACTATGTGTTATGACACTTTTTGTTTATATAAACGTAAGCAAAATCAAGTCGAAATAGCCATCAAACTGGATCACGAGCCGATCATTGATCTACTGAATTGCTTTCGTATCAGCTCGGATCGGGGCGATCGATTGCTCATTGGTCATTCGCGTAGTCGCCCCGCATGGTATGGGTCTGGATACCACCGTCAGGGAACTTGTTCCCGGCGTGATCGGTCTCTAGCAGGCCGCTGAAGAAGTCTGATTTGGATCTTGTCGTGGATGATGTCGGCTGTTTTGGCGGCGACCGGCGCCTTCGAGGGGGGGGTCGTCACCTTCGGCGGCCTCTCCGTTTCAGGAGGTGGGCCCCGGCCCCCGGGCTTTCCCCTCATCCCGTCGCCTTGGCCAGTAGCCTGGGCAGGCGCACGAGGTTGTAGGCGACGGCCGCGAAGGTGAAGACCGCCTCGACCTTGAGCTTCGACCGGACCTTCACCTTGGCCAACCCCGCCTGGACCTTGATCCAGCCGAGGACCTCCTCCACGCGCTTGCGGCAACGCAGGCTGATCGCGTAGCCGGGATGGTGCGTTGTGCGACCACCGATGGCCGTTTTGCGCGGCTTGCCGGATTTGGACACCGCCCCGTTGATGGCGATGTGGGGCGTGACGCGGCGCGCCCGCAGGTCGCCGACGAAGGCCCGGACATCGTAGGCCTTGTCCGTCCCCAGGGTGATCCGATGCCGGCGCGGACGCCGGTCGAGCATCGTCAGCGCCGCCTCGCGCTCGGCGGTCCCCGTGGCATGGGTCAGCGTCGCGTCCACCACGAGCCCGTTGCGGTTCTCCATGAGGGCATGGCCCATGAAGCACAGCCGGCTCTCCTGGCCGGCGCTCTTGCGATAGAGCCGGGCATCCGGATCGGTGGTCGAGGCATGGGTCTCGTTCGAGCGCGTCTCCTTGCGGAAGTCGCGTTCGCCGTTGCGGCCCGGTCCCGGCGGTTCGCCCGAGCCGTCCTTGGGCCGGAAGCTCTTCATGCTCGCCCAGGCCTCGATCAGCGTGCCATCGACGGAAAAGTGGTCGCTCGACAGGAGCCGCTTGACGGGCTTCAGGGCCATCAGGCCCGACAGGAAGACGCGGGCGACATCCGCCTCCAGCAGCCGGTCGCGGTTGTGCGTGAACACCGTCGGATGCCAGACGGCGGCGTCCATCTCCAACCCGACGAACCACCGGAACAGCAGATTATAGTCGATCTGCTCCATCAGCATCCGCTCGGACCGCACGGAGAAGAAGGCCTGCAGCAGCGTCGCCCGCAGCAACATCTCCGGCGGGATCGAGGGCCGCCCCGTCCTCGAATACAGCGCCTCGAAACGCTCGTTCAGTCCGGCCAGAACCTCGTCCGCCAGCGCCCGGATCGGCCGCAAGGGATGATCGGCCGGAACGCGTTCCTCCAGGCGGACGTAGCTGAACAGGCTCTCCGACCAATCCTCACGCCCGCGCATCGCCCTACCCCACTCTTACCCCGGACAGAGTGAATCATCTTCAGGACATGCCGACCACCGACTTCTTCAGCGACCTGCTAGAGCCGTGCCCGCTCAGCTTGGATCATAGGCATCGTATCCAGCGGCGGTGAGATAGTTGCGGCACTCGTTCGGCCGGAAGGCAGAGAAAGCCTCTCGAATGGCGATGGTCAGGTCGTCGGCGGTTCGCGCTGCGGCGGTCCGAAGGAGGGCTTTGACCTTGGCAAAGACTTGCTCGATGGGATTGAACTCGGGACTGTAGGGCGGGAGGTAGAGAACTCGTGCGCCGACCGCCTCGATGGCCTCGCGCACCCCAGCGACCTTGTGGGCGTTCAGGTTGTCGAGGATGACGGTATCGCCGGGCTTGAGCACCGGAGCCAGGGTGTCGGTGACGTAGGCCCGGAAGCGCATACCATTCGTGGCTCCATCGAAGACGGTTCTGGCGATCAGTCCCGTGGCGCGCAGGGCGGCGGTGATGGTAGTGGTCTTGTAGTGCCCGTGAGGCACGGCGATCCGGCAGCGTTCGCCGCGCGGAGCACGACCATAGCGGCGGGCCATCTTGGTCGTGGCGGCCGTCTCGTCGAGGAAGACCAAGCGATCCGGATCGAGATCGGGTTGGCGCTCGAACCAGTCCTCGCGTGCGGCCTTCACATCCGGCCGCTCCTGCTCGGCCGCGTGGACAGCCCCTTTTTACGGGTGATCCCATGCCGGGCGAAGAAGCGTGACAGGCTGCTCGTGCTTGCCCGGACGCCCCGTTCCGAGAGCCTGTCGCGCAGTTCCCGCAGGAAAGAGAGCGGGTGCTCTTCGTAGATCCGAAGGATCAGGGTCGCCTGCGCTTCCAGGCGCTGCGAGTTGCGGTCGCCGCCCATGGGCCTGGGCGCGATCCGCCCGTCCTGCCGAAAGCGCTCGTGCCAACGGATCGCGCTGGCTGCCCCGACCCCGAAGCGTTTGGCAGCCTGACGCCGCGATGCACCTGCTTCAATCGCGGCGACCACACGCTCGCGCAGATCGACCGACAGGGCTGACGGCATGGCAATCCTCCCTCATAAGCCCGTCCAGTGAATCACACGCCAGCCAGATCGCCTACCCCAAGCGATTCAACCCGCCAGGGCACGGCTCTAGGTTGCGCTATCCAAGTCTTTTGATGCTCAGGCAACGCTTCCCCTGAGTAGATTGGCTTCATAAGGCCGTATTTTTCGTACGTCAATGACTGCGCCCACCAAGTCGCTTATGGCTGCTTCAGCTCGGGCTGTATGCGCGAATAATATAATCGACAATTCTTAAGGAGCGCCGCTCAGAAGCACCATTAGCAACCTGTGCATACGCGAGGATCCCAGGCCGACTTCCTCTTCGGTTGATACCGGAACCCAACGAACTCTGCGGACACGGTAAGTTCCGGCAGTTCGACCTCTACGGAATTGCTGAGACGTGCACTTTGCGACTTCGTTAGCGCCATGCCGCCGATCCTACGCGGCTGGATGCTGCCGGTCGCGGTCACTTCGGCTGAGAGTGACCCTGTTGCGACGAGACTGATGACAAGGCTCATCACAACGGGGCTTGTTATACGCATGTTCAAATTCCCTCTTGCGGACGAGCAGCGGACGAAGCATATTTCGTTGTCACTTTCGGATCGGTTACGCTGCCGGTTATTCATCTTCTCTGCTTTGGCATGGGTCACAACGAAGGCTCAGATGATCCGCTTCGTCTTCTGGCTCCCGGCTGCTGATCTCGGTACCGCTCTCGCGCTCGTAGATACCTACTTCGCTCCTGGTCTCAGCGACGAGAGGTTGCTTAAGGCATGGCCTTTATGAAACTTCTGTGGAAATAGATGCAGATGGAACGCGGCATCTGCATGACCCCCTTCGGCGTTTGGGGCGACTACCCAGGGCAATGGCCCAACGAAGGGGTGGTGCCGTACTATGGAGCGTGTGGGTTCCGACTTTTTCGGTGCGCGCTGGACTGGGAGCGGTTTCAGCCAGAACTCAACGGTCCGCTTGATCTGACATACATGTCGCGCTTGACCCGGTTCGTTCAAGCGGTGACGAAGGCCGGCGGCACCGCCATCCTCGACGTGCACAACTACATGCGCCGAGATGGTAAGATCATCGGTCAGAGTGATGTCACGGTTGGTCACCTCATCGAGTTCTGGCTGAAGCTCGCCAAGCCCTTCGCCGACAATCGCCAAGTCTGGTTCGGCTTGATGAACGAGCCGCACGATGTTGACTCTTATAACCTCGCCCGCAGCCTTGGCGCGTTGGCCGAAGCGCTTCGTCGAGCTTACGGTGACAACAACGCCATCTTGATCCCCGGCAACGATTGGTGCTGTGGCGAGCGCTGGCTCAAGTCCGGCAACGACGTGCTTCACGATCGTATCCCGCCGATTAACAACAGCATCGTCGAGGTACATCAATACCTCGACGACTGGGGCTCAGGAGCGTCACCATACAGGCCGGCGCAAGTCGGATCGAGCAAGCGTCTTGCGACCGTGACGGCCTGGGCCGCGAAGACAGGTCGGCGCCTCCTGCTCGGAGAAACCGCCTGCGGGTTGGATGTGCCTTCACTTGGTGAGATGCGCAGCATGCTCGCTTTGATGAGTGCGTCTCCAGTTTGGGTCGGCTACTGCTGGTGGTCGTCCCTTGGATTCTGTGCCGACCCCAGCCGCCGTTGGTACAATCTTGATCCTGTTGACGGGCAGGACGCGCCGCAGATGGCGTTCCTGCGCGGCTAATGAGTGACGTCGCTGCTTCGCCCGATCAAAAGACTTGCGACAAGAGCCAGTAACCGGACCACGCAATGGCTCCGCTCCAGGCCACGGTAACCATGCCTCCGATCGCGAGCCCAGCGATCATGGCCAGGTCGAAACTTCGTTGGGTTTCTCGAACCTGAACATTACGTGTTTCAGCAACTGACACTTCACCGCCCTCCGCGTTTCGATGGACGATAAATTGCAATTGGCTGGCCGAAATTGGGCAGGGATTTGGTAATTTCACGATAAGGTTGCCATGAAGCGCTTCGCACTATGGACGCCGTCAATCTGAGTCGTTGCTTCTGCCACAGAGGCGGCGGGCCCCGGTGGTGAAAACGCCATCGACATGTCTGCCTATCCGACCAAAGCGGATATGCAGGATACTTTGGCGACCATCCAGTCTGCCATGCCAAAACCGGCCTCGACGGTTCCACCTGCGGAGATGACCGGGTACGCCGTCGGCAGCCCTGGCACCTACCGTCCGGCCGATGCGCGTCAGCCCCGTATAACTCGGAGCAAGACCGTCGTTCTCGACGTGAACAGGGCGGCCACCTTCGATTGAACGGCTTAGGGTGCCTTGAGCGTTCCGGTTCAGGCAGCCACCATCGCGTTCTACACTGGCACCGGCTTTGTAAAATGCTAAACCACGGCCATAGTCGCCACCTCAGTTTCGATCAAGTGCGTGGTCGAGAACAACACGCTTCTCAAGCTCGCAGCGATCACGGCCGGCATCAACCTGAACGGCGGCTCGGCGGCTGGTATGCCCATCGGGGTCATCGTGCTCCCGCCCTCGTAGAAAGTGAGACCCGATGAGCGTCACCGTGATCACGCCCGCCAAGCAGAAGCAGCTCACCACACCTGCGAACGTGCGCGGGGATCTCGGCCTGTCTGCCGGAGCGCCGTCCGACGCGCAACATCTCAGCTGGATCGACCAGGCCTCGCAGCAGGCCGCCTCTTACTGTCGTCGCGTCTTCGGCCGGGAGACGGTGCGCGAGACCACTGACACCTCCGACAAGATCTAGTCGGTTCGCAACCTCCGTGACGAGTTCCAACTTGGGCAGGACGTCTATGGCGCGTACAATTTTGGACTGAACTACGGCAATCTCGACGACATGCTAGAGGGTGCTCTTTTCGGCACTTGGGCCACGGACGTTCTCAAAAACGGCACCGACGCGAAGTCCTACACCTTCGAGGAGATGCTGAACCTCGACGGCACGATGCGAACCGTCTTCATTAGGTCACCGCCCTCATGATTTTGAGAGTGCATCCATCGACGTCGTTGAAGACGGCCCGGTAGGGCACGCTCAGCATGACGTCGACGTTGATCCCTACCGGCCGGCGCTCGCCATTGCCGAGGATGAACTTGGGGGGGTCGGTCTGGTAACGCTACGAAGCGGCGTTGCCGACTTTGAACGACAGCGCGGCGCTGCCGTGATCCAGCACATTGTAATAGAGGTCGTTGGTCTCGAAAGATAGCTCCATCGTCCGCGTGGCCTCGCATCGGCCGTACCCCGTCGTCTTCGGCCATTACCGCCGACCGGGCCCCGTCATTCGCGAGCTTCCGTACGAAAAGCCCCGGTCAAGCCAACAGCCAGCGGCTGAGATGCACGATGCCAAAGATCGTAAGACCAAGCCCGACTGCTTCCACGGCAACGAGGCAACACAAGATCGCGTCCTGCGCAAAACGATCAGCAAAATGCTCTTCCGGCTCTGGCAGGTGCCCATTGTCGAAATGCTGCATCCCAAAATCTGCCTCGGTCAGGAAGGCCAACCGTAGGCAGTTAATTTTGCATTCACTATGCGGGAGACTACGCATGGCCGTGTCCTCCATCATTACACCGCTTGGCCTCGCCGCGCTTAAGAGCGCCTAACAGAACTATCTGTACTGGTTGAGGGTGATGAGGCTGGCCGCGAGGCTTGTGAAGGTCTCGTAGATGTCGCTTCGCGGTCCTTCGGTTCGGCGCGTCGCTTGTAGCGGATGGGCAGGCGCGGGAAGCGGTTGAACCAGGCGTGGGTACGCTCGACCACCCAACGGTAACGACCAAGTTTCTCGCTGCTCTCGATGCCTTTTCGCGCGACGCGCCACACGATCCCCCGCGCCGGGCATTCGTGCCGACGGGGTCTGGCATCGTACGCCTTGTCGGCGTGCAGCTTGTCCGGGCGGCGTCGCGGTCGCCCGCGCCGGCCGCTCCGCAGAGGCGGGACGGCATCGAAGGCGGCCACCATCGTGACGCTGTCGTGCCGGTTGGCCCCGCTCAGTCAGAAGCCGAGCGGGGTGCCACGCGCGTCGGTGACGAGGTGGCGCTTCGTGCCCGGTTTGCCCCGGACTGTTGGGTTCGCGCCGATGGCAGCCCCCCTTTTATGGATGGCCCGCCCCTCACCGTGCCTCGCTGCTACGTTTGCAGTTCGGCTCACATCGGGGACGGAGCAGTACGATGACCATCGCGATACTGGGGATCGATCTGGGTAAGAAAAGCTGCAGTGTGGTAGGGCAGGATGCGACCGGTCCGGTCGTCCTACATCGTCGCCATGGAGGCGTGCTGCAGCGCGCATCACATGGGCCAGGCGCTCACTGCTCAAGGCCACACCGTCCGACTGATTTCTCCCGAGTATGTGCGGCCCTACGTCAAAGCCCAGAAGAATGACGACCGCGACGCCGAGGCGATCGCGGAGGCCGCCACCCGTCCGACCATGCGGTTCGTCGCGCTTAAGTCAGAGGCACAGTTCGACATGCAGACCTTGCACCGGGTGCGCGACCAACTCTTCGGCGAACGCACAGCCCTGATGAACCAGATCCGCGCCGTCCTGCTGGAGCGTGGCCACATCGTCCCGCAGGGACGCGCCAAGCTCGCGGCCTGCCTGAACGACTTGCTCGATTCCGACAGCGACTTGGATATCACGCCACGCATGCGCATCCTCGTGGCGGACGTCCGAGAACGCTGGCAGTTCCTCGACGCGCGCATCGCAGCACTCGACACGGAGTTCGCCGAATATGTCCGGACCGACGAAAACGCTCGCCGGCTCACCACCATCCCAGGCATCGGCGCACTCAATGCTACAGCGCTGGTCGCAGCGATCGGCGATATCGGCACTTTCGCCCGCGGACGTGATCTGGCGGCCTGGCTCGGCCTCGTCCCGCGTCAGGTCACCACTGGTGGACGACCACGCCTCCTCGGGATCACGAAACGCGGCAGTAAGTACCTGCGCAAGATGCTGATCCAAGGTGCACGGGCCGCGATGCCGATCCTCCACAAGAGCGAGACGCGGATCGGCCTGTGGCTACGGGCCCTGTTGGTGCGGGCGCACGTCAACACCGCCGTTATGGCACTGGCGGCTAAAATGGCCCAGACCGTCTGGGCGCTGCTGCGCCACGAACGCGTCTATGAGCCGGCAGCGGCAGCTGCCTAAATTGAGCTTGGTCGGCGAAGCCTTCGTCGGCCTTTCGATGTCTGCGAGCGGTGAGAGGAAGATGGCCTGACAGTCGATCGGTGTTCTGGAACCCTCTGGCGTAAAATGGTGCTCGACGCCGACCCCTTTATGAGGACCAGGGCGCGCGGATCTCCATCTTGGCCAACGGCAGCGCCGGAAGGCCGGATACGTTTATGCAGACTGCTCGGACCAGCGGATCATAAGCCACTTGCGGAACGGGAGGGCCATACGTTTTGGCCGGGACAGACGCGCTGTCCAGGCAAGCCCGGCTCCAGTCGATCTCACCCGCCGTGTGCACACGCTCCAGCAACACGTATGCAGGCGGTTCTACACGCTCGCCGCCTGCCAATCCCGCAGTCGCCGCAGCAACTCATGCCGGAGCCGCAGCTCATCTCGGCCGGCAATATCTCCCACGGCAGCCCCGAGCGCAGCACGAACAGGATGCCCGTTAAAGCAGCCCGGTTCTCGATAGGACGGCGCCCGCCCTTCGGACGCGGCCGAGGCGGCGGGAGGAGCAGAGCGATCTCATTCCAGAGATCATCGGGGAGAAGCGGTCTGGCCATGCCAAACTAACGCTGAACTTCCAACTCCGTGCCGTTCTGTTAGGCGCTCTAAATCGTGGGAAGGCGCCAGCTGAAAGCCTACTTAGGCAGCGTCGGCGTTCCGACGATTGGCTACGGCCACACCATGGGCGTCAAGCTCGGGCAGATCATCACGCAGGCCTAGGCCGATGCCTTCTTCCTCGAAGACCTCGCCTGACACGCGCAGCCGATCCTATCGGCTATCAAGGTTCCGCTCGCTGACCACGAGTGGGACGCCCTGATCTCCATTGCCTTCAACATCGGCTTGGGTGGGTTCAAAGGATCGACCTTCCAGCACCTGTTCAACACGGGTGACCGAAAGGGCTGCGCCACCGCGATCATGTCGTGGAAGAAGACTAAGGATCTGATCTCACAGCGCACTGCCGAGCGCGATCAATTCATGTCGCCCTACACCAACGTGGCGCCGAAGGTTCGGAGTACCGATGCGAAGCCGGCTGGCGCACCGCTGTCCATGCTGGTGCCGCTGGACGCGCCGCCAGTCGTGTTGGTCCCGGCCGCTTCGGTGGCCCCGCCGGCTCCGAAGCCTCTGCCTGAGCCCGCTGCGGTCACCCAGCCGCTTCCGCCTGTTCGCTATCCCGACAATCCGTTGCCATGGGCCCGGCTAGGTCGCTCGCTGTTCGACTGGCTGCCGCGGTGCTGAGGGAAGCCCCCTGATCGAGGTTGGAGCCTGCCGTCAGATGGCCAAGCCTCGCCCGAAGTAGCCCAGAACCAGCAGGCCAGCGACCACTACGAACAGGACATAGAGCTTCACGTACGAAGATCTGACGCGTCCACCAAACGCCCCCAGGGGTCATTGCAGGCCCTCCCATGATTCCAAGCCCCGGCGGTACCGGCGTATCTCACCCGTGAAAGATCATACCATGACCCGCATGCTTCTGCTCGCGGCAATGGCGTTCGCCTGTGCCATCTCTGTCGCGTTCGCGCAGGTCGCTATGCCCTCGCCGACCGTCCTCCCGACCCAGTGGGGCGACACGGCCGACGGCTTGTTCAAGGTCGCGCTAGAGGCCCTGACCCCGTCGCGCCGGCTGCTTTAGCCAATGCTGCCTGTAAGCTGCCCTGGTGGGTCCATGATGGCCTAGATCACAAGTTGCTCACCAACGGCTTGGTTCGCATGCGCAGGGGCTAGCTTGCCCCATCGCAGTAGCTTTTCGAAAGCACGTGCGACGAAAGCCGCGCTGCTGTGCGCTCCGCGCGTCACCGGCCCTGGGTATGACGTGCCGATGATCCTGACCCTACAGCCTGAATCTGCGCGAGCGGGTTTCGGATGTCGCGGCGGCGACCTCACGGCGTCAGGCCGCGGCGCGCTTCAACGTCGGGATCGCCACGGTCATTCGCCGGATGGCTGCCGTCGAGACGAACGGCACGGTGGCGGCCCGGCCGCAGGGTCGCCCGCGCACCTCGAAGCTCGATCCGCACGAGGCATTCCTGCGCGGCCTGCTCGACGGACAACACGAACCAAAGGACCGCGCAGCGACATCACCCTGGAGGGGATGCACGCTCGCCTGGACACGGAGCAGGGCCTGACGGTGGGTCTGGGCATGCTGTGGCGCTTCCTCGACACGCGCGATCTCACCTACAAAAAAGCATGCCGGTCAACCAACTATGCCCCGATCGCAAGGACGACTGGAAGATCATCTCGGGCATCCTGCATGTGCTCACCTCAGGCTGCCGCTGGCGGGATTGCCCGGCGGAGTACGGTCCACGCACCACGGTCTACAATCTCTTCAACCGGTGGTCTCAGCGTGGCTTCTGGCGGGCAATGCTGGCCGCCTTGGCCAAGGCCGGGTGGTCGGGCGAAGCGGCAGCCATCGACAGCACTTACGTCAAAGCGCATCGCTCCGCCCACGGCGGTAAAGGGGGGGCAAAGCGCAGGCCATCGGCCCGTCGCGTGGTGGTCAGACGACCAAGATCCACGTCCTCACCGCTGTCCTCGGACGCCCCGGCGTCCTCCTGCTGACATCCGGCAACGCCAGCGACGTCCTCACAGCCCCGGACGTGCTGGCCGAAGCCCCAGGCTGTATCCGCCGCCTGACAGCCGACAAGGGCTACGACGCCGACTGGCTGCGCGCCGATCTGCGGGAGAAGTGCATCACCCCCATCATTCCCGGTAAACGTAGCCGCAAACGGAAGATCCGCCACGACAAGCGCCGCTATCGCGAGCGCTGGCGCGTCGAGGCCACCTTCTGCCCCCTCAAAGACTTCCGTCGTATCGCCACTCGATACGACAAGCTGGCCCGCAACTATGCATGTGCCGTCGCGCTCGCCGCAGTAATCGCCTTCGGGTGCTGATTGAGTCCGGACCCTAGGAGATATGGGGCCGGATCACTGACCTCTGGAAGGCGGCCAATCCGGGCTGGGACGATCGCGCTTCGCCGAGCTATTACCTTGACAACGTTTCCGGGCAGAACCCTCGTAAGACCAATTGCGGGTGGAACGCCGCCTATGGCGTTTCGAAGCGCCGCATCAACTACCCCCCGGCATGTTCCGGCAGGCCATGGTCGATGTCTTCGACCATCCGAACATTGAGGTCCGGCTGAACGTGCGCGTGACACGTGTTCACAAGCTCAACGGCTTCAACACCGAGATTGAGAGGTCGGCCGGCTACACCTACACCACGCGCCTTTTCGAGGACATGACCCACGCTCTTAAGTTGTGGCGTGCGCCCGGCGCCAACGTCGGCAGCGATTGGTCTCGCCCGCATGTGGCGCTGCTCAACGAGCAACGCGGCGGCACCCCGGCACACCCCGTGGCCGAACTCTCTGATATTGATCTGACCGTTATCGGAGACGCCGGTATCGAGATCGGCAAGGGAATCAACTTCTTGTACCAGCCCCTAATCGTCGACCGTCTGACCGATCCCATCTCGTCACTCTGCATCAGCGTCTATTCAGCCAAGGCTGGTGCCGGTGTGCAGATGGTCGCGCCGAACACGTTTCCGATCTTCATCGGGCCGCCCAAACCGGTGTACACCAAGGAGCCATTTTGTGCATTCAACTTGGCGGCCTCCCAGTAATGAACCCGTAGTGGATCTACCATCGGATCATGACAGCCAACGGCACCCCCGCCAAATGCCGAGCGACGATCCATACGGACATCGTCGATCCGTCACCTTCGTCTCTCGTGCTTGGCGATCAGCCATGGCGTTGAAGCAGTATCGCACCCGCAATGAAGACAAGATAGTCATCTTCATCGATGAACTCGATCCCGATCCGAACTCGGAGAACTACGTGACCATCAGCACCAATGAGGGCTTCCCCCTCATGCAGACCAACGTTGGTGAGATCGGCCAGCGCCGGAATGGCGAGGCGTTAGAGGACGTGTCGGCTGAGAAATTGGCACGGATCGAGGCGGCCAACAAAGTTGCCCTGAGGCGTTCGCTCGTGGCGCCGCGCAGGAATGACTCTTGGGCCGCTCTCTGTACCGAAGAGGACGGGCTGAAGGCGGCGCAGCTGGGAACCGCCCCCATTCGGCCCCTAAGGTCGGCGGCAGGGAAGCATTCACCAAAACGGGCCGGACGCCCTGCGCGAACATCCGACCCGCTGACGCCCCGCATGCGTGTTGTGAGAGGAGCGTCCGAGGCGACGCGGTGGCAGAAGCAATCTAATACTGAGGCGGTCAACGCCCCCCAAGCCGGCCGGTCGCCGCGCAGCGCTAGCCAAATAGCCAACGGCCGAACCGTAGAATGCCGAACGCTATCGCTGCTAGGATCGACGCCTCAATCGAAACCCAGATAACGCAACCAGATACGCCCGCCACTTTGTCGCGGAAGCTCTCCTCGGGCTCCGGCGAATGTTCGTTGTCGAAGTGATTCACCGGTGCTGCCTCAGGCGAAGTGATTGAACAGAAGTAGGGCGGTAGCAATTAATTAACCAGTCTGGTGAACAGCCACGGCCGCGTCTGCCCCCATGACGCCGTTCGGCCTTGCCGCGCGTAAATCGCGCGAAGGCGTGCGGCTGAAAGCTTGTCCGCGCTTGTCCTCTGCGAGATACAGTTGCCTCGCGCCTTGCGGGGGCCCTCGTCGGCTTCAGCCTGGGGCTGACCAGAACGGCGATGTAGGGCTACCTGCGCAACCCGCTCGCCGATCCCGGCATACTCGGCATCTCATCGGCTGCGGCCCTCAGGGCCGTGATTGTGTTCTATGGGGGATTCGCGGCTTGGCTCAGCTTCGCCCTCCCGCTCGGCGGGATCGCCGGGGCCGCCTTGGCGGCGCACGCCCTCAACCTCGTCGCTGCCCGCGGTGGCACCACGCTCGGGCTGATCCTGGCTGGTGGCGCCCTCTCGAGCCTCGCGGCCGCCCTAACGGCTCTGGCTCTTAACCTGTCGCCGAACCCCTACGCGGCCCTGGAGTTCGTGTTCTGGCTGATGGGGTCTCTCACCGACCGCAGCATGGACTACCCATTTTAACCCGCCCGTATTCGAGCGCGAACTCCCAATCGTCGACCCGCGACGTGCTGGTCGGCCAGCGCACCCAGCTCATCAACGCGATCCGCGGCCATCTTGCCGAGTACGGCCTGATCGCGCCGCAGGGGCCCGCCCATATCGAGCGGTTGATCGCGCAGATCGAGGATCCCGCTTCGGACATTCCTCCAGCCGCCCGCGCCAGCCTTGCCGTGCTCGTCTGTGCGTTCCGCCACCTGCAGGAACAGACCGCAGCCCTCGATGCCGAGATCGCCACGCGCGCGAAGGCCGACGATACGGCTCGGCGGCTTATGAGCGTGCCGGGCATCGGCCCGCTGATCGCCACTGCCATCGAGGCCCTGGCCCCGCCCGTAGAGACGTTCCGTTCGGGGCGCGACTTCGCCGCCTGGGTCGGGCTGACACCGGTGCAACGCTCGACCGGCGGCAAGGAGCGCCTCGGCCGCACCTCGCGCATGGGCGAGCGGACGCTGCGACGCCTGCTCATCATCGCGGCCAGCGCGGTGGTACGCTGGGCCAAGCGCAAGGGCGTGCCGGCCGACTCATGGCTCGGCCAAATGCTCGCGCGCAAGCCGCCGATGCTGGTCATCGTAGCTGTGGCGAACAAGAACGCGCGCATCGCATGGGCCCTTCTGACGAAGGGTGGGATCTACCGAGCTCCGGCCGTCACCGCGTAGGCGGGACGGACGCGAGGCTGTCGGAGGGCGTGAGGAGGTCGACGGACAGGTATGGCGCAACGTCGGTGAGACGGAGTTGGGAGAACCAGGCGCACGGGGAGCGCTTCGAGCGCGCTGTAGTGATGTGGTCCCGACTCTCGCACTCCCATACGGGCCCGCGGCATGTGACCCGCCGCATCAGAGGCCGGACACATGGCAGCACCCGATCACGCACCGCACCCGTCCAGAGATTTTGCTTGCACCCGAAGGGGCGTCCACACATGACCGTGCGGGATGGGCGAGCGCAGCCGCTCGCCGCGCGGTGAACGCCCACGGGTGCGAGCCATGTTGCTGGAGGTCCAGGTCTCGTCGAGGAAAACCAGGCGCGCAGGGTCGAGATCGAGTTGGCCCTCAAACCACGCCTCGCGCGCGGCCTTCACATCCGGGCGTTCTTGCTCGGCGACGTGAGCTGTCTTTTTTTGTAGGTGAGATAGCGTGCGTCGAGGAAGCTCCACAGCGTGCCAAGCCCGACCTTTAGGTCGTGCTCGTCCCGCAGTCGGGCGCGCATCTCTTCCAGGGTGATGTCGTCCTTCTCGTCGATCAGTCCGCGCAGTAACGCCTCGTACGGATCGAGCTTCGAGCGGCGCGCCCGCCCTGGCGGACGAGCGGCCACCGTCCCGGTCGTCATGAGCGCGGCCATCCAGCGGATCGAGGTCGCGATGCCGACGCCAAACCGCGCGGCCGCCTGGCGGCGCGAGGTCGTTGCCGCGGCCTTCACCCCGCGCTGGCGTAGGTCCTGGCTGTAGGGTCGGCCCATGCTTCGCTCCTTCTCAAAGCGATCAGTGAGTCAGCCAAACAGCTTCGCGTGAACCCCAGCTGACCGATTCAGCTCAGCCCGAAAACGCTCTAGCAGGCTTCCCACCCTGGCGCACGGTCTAAGGCTGGTTCCGGCGCTGGATTGGGAAAGGGCTGTTCGAGACCCAGACGCGGGCGCCGGCCCGCCGCCAGCGATGGTGTCGCGGACGCTGCACGGAGCCGCGGTTGGCGATCATTGACACGCAAAGCGTCAATTGCGTCGGCGTGCGCGGGCCGCACGGCTACGATGGGGCCAAGAAACGGGTCGGCCGCAAGCACGTGGCGCTCGTCGACGCCGAGGGGCGCTTCCTGGCTTTGGCGGTGGTACCGACCTACGTGAAGGATCGCGATGCGCTCCCAGCCGTCGATGACGGCAAGGTGAAATGGTCCAGCCTACGTCTGGCCCTTCCGCGACGATACCTTTACGGCCCAGCGCTGCCAGAAGTGGTGCAACATTCACCGCATGCGCCACCGCGTCGTCGAGAAACAGTTGGATCAGAAGGGCTTCGGTTTGCTGCAGTGGCGCTGGGTTGTCGAGCGGAGCTTCGGCTGGCTCAGCCACGGGGGTGACCTAAACAGCGAGCGCGTCGGTCGACTCGACATTGCAAAAGGTCGTCTCGCCTGCGTCGCCAGCCTCATGGCCGCCAACGCTCCCAACAATCGAGCCTGAAATCAAAACGTCACGCAGGCTCTTGAAAAGATGTCCTAACCACACCAACCCCTACAACATTGGCACCCGATCACCCATATAATAAATCTCGTTAAACACTTCTCTTGATACGCTTTACAAATTTTGACTCGACTAGTGTCCACGAAACAAATCCGATAGCATAGGAGGCTAACAAAACGAAATATAGCCAATAAAACGACATCGTGAATCCGGCGACTACCAAAATGTTCACTATGAGACCATGAAAAAGATATACGCCGTAAGATATATCATAACCATGAAGCCAACTAACGCGGACCCATGTATACGCAGTGGACAAAGTTAATACCCCAAGTGCAGCTTGACTTAATACAACAGTAAATGCGGAGTAAGGCAAAACATTGTACATAAGAACGACTAGCGCTAGCCAATATATTGCCCTGCCACATAATAAATTTTTAACTTTTGGAAACAGATAGTAAGCGACAGCTCCAAGTAAAAATTGGAAATAATGAGTAATGAATAAGTATCTCCATATTTTTTCAAAAAATAACTCGGGACTTTCCTGCTCTTTGATTATAGAAGGCACCCAAATCCTAATTGCTATAGCAATAAAAACACAAATAATCAGCAGAACGACTAAGCATATGCTCTTATTGCGAGTGCGATGTATCATAAAAGATAAGAGCGGTACAGTCGCATAAAACTGCAACTCAACCGGTATTGTCCATAGACTACCATTATATGAACCGAAGCCGAAAGATTGTAAAAAAACGGGCGTGTAGATTAAACCTCCAAGTTGACTAAAAAACCAAGTTGCGCCCTGAAGCGAGAGGAGAGGATACCCTAGAGAAAGCAGCAGCGCACTCGTAACAATAAGACATAACCACAGCCCCGGCATGATACGGCGCGCCCGCTTTTCAATGTATGACCCGATAGAGGAACTTCTCTCGTAGGAAGACGTAATAAGGAAGCCGCTGACGACAAAGAAGATCGGCACACCAGAGAATGGTGCGAAAAGGGTAGTCCAGGCTGGGGCTTCGAGTTGTAGATGATGCAGGACGTGAAAAATAACTACCTGCGTAGCAGCAAAAAGTCGTATATAATCAAAATTGTTGCGACCGGGTTGCTCAACTGCCATCTTTTCGATGCGCATGTTGCTAAACGTTCGGGTAATGCTAAATGGAACGTTCACAATTCAATCCCGTTACCGTGGCGCCACATGGCTACCTGCCGACCGTGGTGGCCGACCTCTTTTCTTCCTTAACATTTGCCGAGCAAAAGATGAAACCATATGGGCGCTAACTTCGCGTCATCAGTTATGGTTGGAGTCGCCCCCCAGCGCTTTTTACAGATGTGCATTACGCGTTTCTAGGTTGTGAGACCCCGTTTCGTAACGGGCTGTCGGACCGTCGCCCCAGCACTACTTTGGCAGACTAATCTAACAGCGGCGGGTAGAAGGCGACCCCACAGCGCGATTATCGCCGCGGTGGTGGCCGGCTAAGGTGATCCAGGATGGTATTCCGGATCGCGGGCATCGGGGGCTGCGATGGTGGGCAGGCAATTCTTTTCCTCCGCCAGGCCACTGAGAGGCGCTGGGAGTGGAGGAAGGGGTAGGCCATGATCGTCATCAGCGCGTCCCGAGGCAGTCCAGTCCAAGAGCGGCGCTCTGAGTGGTCGAATCCGAGTTCCCCCTTCATCTACTGGTGGGCCCGTTCGCAGATCCAGCGGACCTTGGTCGTGGTGGCGAGCTGCTTGAGGGTCGCATTGGCGCGCAGCTAGTTGCCCGTAAGACTCGGCCTGACGTTGTTCTTACCCGAGAGCTGGACGGGCGCCCCGGACCGACTGGTCAGGGCTGACGTTTAAGGATCAGCGCGGCCCGGACCAAGCTCGAGATCGCGGTCGCGGAGATCGATCGCATCCGAGAGGGTGACGTACGCTTCGGCTGCGAGCTTACTGATGCCGGTTAATGCTGCTCTGAGCCGTTCCAGAAGGCCCTCAACGAACGCAGCCTAAGAGCGCCTAACAGAACCGTTTGATCTGGTTGAGAGTGATGAGGCTGGTCGCGAGGCTCGTGAAGGCCTCGTAGATGTCTGCACGTCGCTCGTAGCGGATGGGCAGGCGGCGGAAGCGGTTGAACCACGCGTGGGTACGCTCGACGACCCAACGATGCCGACCAAGTTTCTCGCTGCTTTCGATACCCTTCCGCGCGATGCGCGGGACGATGCCCCGCGCCCGGCACTCCTGGCGGCGGGGTCGGGCATCGTAGGCCTTGTCGGCGTGCAGCTTGTCCGGACGGCGTCGCGGTCGCCCTCGTCGACCACTCCGCAGAGGCGGAATGGCATCGAGGGTGGCCGCCATCATGACGGTGTCGTGTCTGTTGGCCCCGCTCAGGCAGAAGCCGAGCGGCGTGCCGCGCGCGTCGGTGACGAGGTGGCGCTTCGTACCCGGCTTCCCCCGGTCCGTCGGGTTCGGGCCGGTGGCAGGCCCCCTTTTTTAGCCGGGACAGACGCGCTGTCCAGGCAAGCCCGGTTCCAGTCGATCTCACCCGCTGCGTGCAGGCGCTCCAGCAGCACGTGATGCAGGCGGCTCCATACGCCCGCCGCTTGCCAGTCCCGCAGCCGCCGCCAGCAACTCATGCCGGAGCCGCAGCCCATCTCGGCCGGTAGCATCTCCCACGGCAGACCCGAGCGCAGCACGAACAGGATGCCCGTCAGGGCGGCCCGGTTCTCAATCGGACGACGCCCGCCCTTCGGACGGGGCCGAGGTGGCGGGAGGAGAGGAGCGATCTCATCCCAGAGATCATCGGGGAGAAGCGGTCTGGCCATGCCAAACCAACGCTGAACTTCCAGCTTCGTGCCGTTCTGTTAGTCGCTCTAAGGTGGACTGGCGGAATCACGGGGAGCAATAAGGTCGACCCAGCCCATGTGGCGCTGATCTTCCCTGTCGCGGGGCGTAGGCGGCGGCGCCAGGGGCATGTGCCGAATCAGGTCTCGATCGAGGCCAAGAATATCCTGGCGCATATGACCAGCAGATCCGCGACTTGGCGGCACGGCACCGGGGGACGGCTGCGGGGGACGGCTGCGGGCTTGGTTCTGTGTGCTGCGTGTCCGAACGGCTGATGGCCCGATGAAGCGGATCAGCACACAAGGCAAACAGCACCCGACCGGGGAAGCCGTCTTACTGGTGCTCGAAAAGCGTGACACAGGCGAGTGCGAATTCTGAACCTAGAACCCGCCCGCCAGCGTGAGCGACACCAGCGTCTGGCAGTTGGCGATCTTTTCTAACGTCGTGGCGTATTGCCTCGCGACCCCGTCCGAGCGGTTTCCCTCCTTCGGCAAGGCGGTATCATCGACGAAGAGGATCGCATCCTATCCGCGGACCAGGCGATCGACCTCGCGGAAAAACGCCTGCTGCAGCGGCGCCTCGTCCCAGATCCCGGCTGCATAAGATGGTGCAGTCGGTAGTAAGGGAGCCCATCGGCTCGCGCCGCCGTCGGTCGGACGCTCTTGCGATCACCCAGGCCGATGATCCCGGCAACGTAGAGCGAGCACATCGCCCGGCGTGCCGGATGCAAAAGCCCCAACAGGAACGGCTGCAGCCACTGATCTGGATCGTCACGTCATTCCGAAGCCGTCAACATCGCGATCACCCATGACCATTGCAATAGCAAGCGAATCTTCGAAAACTGGCCGTTTTCCCTCTGTCTGCCAGAGTAGTGCTAAACTGCTCGCCGCCGAAGTGGATGTCGGTTCGGCGAAAAGAGCGCGCCAAAACAAGGGGCTAGAGTTTTGTTCCAACCTAACATCGTCGCATGTAGCTCTAGGATTCGGTTGTTTACGCCGCCGGTGGTGGCGACCGCTTCGCCGAAGTCTAACTACGCGTGGCCGGGTCGGGAGCGCTGACGGCAAGAAGGCATCTTGCCCGCTTGCGCGTGCGCCTTCGACGTTGTCCTTCACTACAGTGTAGCCGCCAGCATAGCCCTGCTTGTCATGCAAACGTTCGAAGATCAGCTTGACCGTTTGCCGCAATTTTACTTATGCGGCATTGCAAATAGCCAGAGCGTCGGTCCCCACTGTTGCGTCATGGAACGAACGCGTGCCTTATTCACCCTTTCCGCCGCCTGCCAATCCGCTACCAGCAGAGCAGCGACATGTCCCCGGCCTTCATCAGCCTCGCCGCAAGTCTCACAACTCTAACCCAGATCGGACGGTTCTGACGCGCGCTCCTAAGCGGTTTAGCCGCGAGGAGCTGATCGAACAGGTATTGGGACTGCAGCGTCCGTAAAAAAAATTTGCGCACATCTTCAATGCTGCCGGCGACGGACTACGATGAAGGACGCGAGCGAGCCGTGAAGGCCTACGGCATGATTAGGGGATGATACGGCCGTCATTTCGCGAGCAGCATCTCGACCGCTGCTCGTGAAACAACGGCAGCTGGACGAAAATCTTGTCGCCGGGGTCGTCAGCGTCTTCGAGCGGATCAAATCGCTCACTGTGGCGCAGCGAAAGATGCAGCGTCAGCGCCTCGCCGTTAACTGGTGATTCCAAAGGCTGCTGCGTCCGTATGCCGTCCAGCGGATGATGACCAGCGGCTACAGCGCGCTGTAGCCGGCCAACGGCAAAACTGATATTCGCACTGTTGATGATACCACGCTTCTCCGCGGCGGCAGCCCCTTCGCCACCATACTCAAGTCCGTCAGCGTTTGAATTCCCGTCTATTGGGAAGGGCAAGCTCGCTGGGGTCATAAAATTTTAATCGAAACTGACCTTTTATTCGATGCTTTTAAAGCCGACATTATTAAGAAAGCGCGACCAATAAAGAGCATGCCGCCAACAACATACCTTCTGAATAGTCTTCTAGGCTCCATCATCAATCGAAAAAGCCACTCGAGCCGCACAGACCTTACTACCTTAGGCGCTCGAACGAAACGTCCCGCGATGAAGTCTATAATTGCTCCACCGTTGATAATCAAACATGGCCAATCGATGTGAGATTTGATTAGGTGGGACAGGGCCTCCTGACGTGGCATTCCCATTCCCAGTATAATGATGCCTGGCTTTGACTTAAACAAGACCTCAAGATATTCACTATCCGCTGCAAACCCATGCAGAGTAGAACATACAACATGTCCAGACAGCTCTGTGTTTTTCTTCGCGATGGAAAGCCAGTGATCGGATGTGCCAAATAACGCTATAGATCTCCCTTTTGAGTACTTTAATATTTCTGGTATAAGGTCGGTTCCATTGCAATTCATTCCAGGATCACGCCTAAGCGATCGGAACATAAGCTCCATCCCAATACCATCTCGGAGCAAAAAATCCGATGCCTTTAGATGGTTTCTAGCATTCCAGTTCGACCAAGCAATGTTAAAAGCGTGATGATTAATAAACGACACCACGGTAGGCCCTGACGGCGACGATATCTTGCCAATCAAATCTGACATGCTTTTATAATCATTGACGAGATTCATACCTTCTAGTAGACGACACATCTCAGAAACATTATTGTAAGCGAGCGCCATTGGTAGTTGTCCCTGTGAATTAACGTAGCGAATGTTGATTAACTTACAAAATACAACTAATCTAAGGTCTCTTTGTATGCCGATGAACCCAATCTGATACGCGATTTGCGAATCGATTTTGAATCGCTCCCTAGCAAGGTGATCTTAATGCTAATCCGAACGAACCTAAGGTTGATGTGTTTGGTTGCCCCCTTGAGCAGATAACAAAAACAACGATGAGGAGGTGGCAACCAAAAATAACGTCTCCGGTTAATCTTAAAATGCGTCCGTGCGGCGAGTGATTTCTGCAAAAATCGTCCGCGCGATGATTAGCATGTTTAGCCCTACACTTCGGTTTTTAATGTAATATAAATCCAGTTCTGCCCGACGCTGCATGTCTGCGACGGTTGGAGTTGGCCCGCGCGAGCCGTTTACCTGAGCCCATCCTGTAATGCCCGGCTTGACTGAAAAACGGTTATTGTAAATTTGAATTTTCGCGCCGTAAAGTGCGTCATGCGCTACAGCATGGGGGCGCGGCCCAACAAGCGCCATTTCGCCCCGAAGAACATTTATAAGCTGAGGTAATTCATCTAAGCTAGCTATGCGCAGGTAATAACCAACGCGGGTCACCCGAGGATCTCCTCTAGTTGCCTGTCTCACTATAGCGCAATCCTTGTGTACCTGCATAGTGCGAAACTTGTAGATACGAAACTGCTTTCCATTCAGACCCGTCCGGGTCTGGCAAAATAGTACCGCCCCCTTACTGTCAAGGCGAATCAATATGGCAACTATCACCAACAACGGCAGGAGCATCAACAAGGCGGCAGCAGCTAGCCCGGCGTCGAGCGCCGAGGTGATCATTAAGGATCGACTGCTGAAGCATCTCTCAACCGAGAGTATGCTCGCCTGTGAGCTCTCAACTGTTTCGCTCCCGAGTGCTTCCATGATACCAGCCCTTCGCCCGCGTTTCGTTTTCGTTAACTCATTTACGTGCTGCAGCGCATCATCCAAATGGACTAGAGCTGTGCCCTAGCGGGTTGAATCGTTTGGGGCAGGCGATTTGAATCATGTGTGATTCACCGGACGGGCTTAAGAGGGAAGATCGCCATGCCTTCAGCCCTGTCGGTCGATTTGCGCAAGCTGTCGTGGCCGCGATTGAAGCATGCGCATCGCGGCGTCAGGCGGCCAAAAGCTTCGGCGTCGGCGTGGCCAGCGCGATCCGCTGGCACGAGCGTTTTCGGCAGTAAGGACGGATCGCGCCCAAGCCGATGGGCGGCGAACGCAACTCGCAGCGCCTGTAAGCGCAGGCTGCCGTGATCCTTCGGACCTACGAAGAGCATCCGTTCTCCTTCCTGCGGGAACTCTGCGACGGGGGCCGGGACCACGGCGTTCGGGCAAGCACGAGCGGGCTGTCACGCTTCTTCGCCCGGCATGGGATCACCCTTAAAAAGGGCCTGTCCACGCGGCCGAGCAGGAGCGGCCGGATGGAAAGGCCGCACGCGAGGACTGGTTCGAGCGCCAACCCGATCTCGTTCCGGATCGCCTCGTCTTCCTCGACGAAACGGCCGCAACGACCAAAATGGCTCGCCGCGACAGTCGCGCGCCACGCGGCCAGCGTTGCCAGATCGCCGTGCCTCACGGGCAATACAAGACCACCACCATCACCGCCGCCCTGCGGGCCACGGGACTGATCACCAAGACCGTCTTCGACGGAGCGACGAATGGTATGCGGTTCCGGGCCTACGTCACCGACACCCTGGCTCCGGTGCTCAAACCCGGCGACACCGTCGTCCTCGACAATCTGAACGCCCACAAAGTCGCCGGGGTGCGCGAGGCCATCGAGGCGGTGGGCGCACGGGTGCTTTACCTCCCGCCCTAGAGAGTTTTCGGTGTGTGCTGAATCGATGGTGTGGGGTTCACGAAGAGGTCACGGGCTGATTCACTGATCGCTCTATAGGAGGAGCGATAGATGGGACGACGCGGATTGCCGTCGAGGGACGCCAGCGAGATCGGGTTGGCCGCGTAGGTCAGTGCATCGAGTGTCGCGACCTCACGGCCGAGATCCTCGACGAGGTGCAGGACCAGCGCCGAGCCGATGAAGCCGCATCCGCCCGTGACCAAGATGCGCATGGTATGAATTGATCTCTCAAGAAGGGAGCGGGCCAAACCCACGGAACCGCGACTTTCTCAGACAAAGAGCCTGTTTGAGGTCCTCCGCGGGCCGTCCCCATCTGTTTCCTGTGCAAACACAAATTCCGCCTGGCGGGGCGGAGTGGAGAGCAGATGTGGACGGACCGACATCAGACACGCCATGAGGCGCGCCTAAAGGACATGGTGCTGCAGGCAGGCCTGGACGAGGTGGCCGGTTTCCTGGAACGAGCCGATCCGCCGATCCGACCGGACGCGACAGCGGCGCGCCACGTGTTGGCGGGGATCGCCTGGCACCTGCGGACGGGCGGAGGGTGGCGGGCGCTGCCTGCGGGCTTTCCGCCCTGGCGCACGGTCTACGGCCGGTTCCGGCGCTGGATTGAGAAGGGACTGTTCGAGAGCCTGATGCGGGGTCTGGCCCGTCGCCAGCGGCGGCGCTGCGGACGTCGGCCCGATCCGAGGCTGGCGATCATCGACACGCAAAGCGTCAAGTGCATCGGGGTGCGGGGACCGCGTGGCTACGACGGAGCCAAGAAGCTGGTCGGGCGCAAACGCGTCGCGTTGGTCGACGCCGAGGGGCACGTGCTGGCGCTGGCCGTCCTGCCGGCCAACGTGCAGGATCGCGACACGCTGCCGGCGCTGGACGCGGGCAAGGAGAACTGGCCCAGCTTAACGTCTGGCCCTCCTCGACGGTGCCTTCACGGCTCAGCATTGCCAGGAGTGGTGCAACCTCCACGGCATGCGCCACCGAGCCGTCGAAAAGTGGCTTGACCAGAAAGGCTTCGTCGTTCTGGAGCGGCGCTGGGTCGTGGAGAGAACCTTCGGCTGGCTCACCCATTGGGGGGGACCTGCAGCGCGAGCGCGCTGGCCGCATCGACGTCGCAACTGGGCGTCTCGCCTGTGCCGCCAGCTTTATGGCCGCCAATGCACTCAACAACCCAGCTTAAAAAAAGCTCAAACAGGCACTAAGAAATTTGATACGACTGGTGTTAGAAAAACGGTGGAAAGCGATAGGGTGCGGGGCGACCTTGCCCTGGGTATTATATGCCTCTTCGCTCGCCCATTAATGATTTATCTCGGCGTTGCGCGCCCGCTCGGTCAGTGCTTTCCCCAAAATCGTCGGGCAGACCATTGGCGTCTATGGCCGTCTTGGGACCAACCTCAACCAGCAATCTGTCCAGAATTTCCCGTAGGATCTGCAGAGCTTTGTGTTACACTACCTGAAACTAGCAAACAATCCGCTGTGGCGGTTTGCAAACAAAATTTCTGTTAGCCCAAGGTATAGCCGCCAAATTCTCTCCACCTTTAAAGTAAAAATTCGAAATGATTCCCTGTTGCCAGTTTTGAAGAGTCTATCGTTTATTTGGAATCTCTAAACGGCTCACCAAAGTCACGAATAGGCAGCCAATTCGGTGCCACCCAATAGCATCTGAAACGCTGACGACTCCGGCTTCTGCACGGTCTTGCCACGTCTTGACCGAGACCGCACGGAAGGACGCGATCGCCGCCGCAATTGACTCCGCCGTCACCTCTCCGACGATCATCTCGCCCGCCATGCCTTCCGCGAACAGATCCGCAATCCCTCCTGCATAGGTCCCAATTACCGGCCGACAGCTGAGGGCGGCGACAACCGCTACGCCGCTCTGCGAATCAAAGCGGTCATAGGCAAGGACGAAGGCATCCACCTCTGCAAAAAAACCAGGTAGGTCCTCATCGGCAACGAATCGCTGCTCGATCTCGAACCCGTAAGGATCCTCGGCGATCTCGGATAAGCACTGCATCCAGTAATTCGTCTCTTTTGGGTGAGGCTCGCCGAGGATCAAAAGTTGAACATTATGCCCTCGGGTGCGGGCAAGTTTCACGCCTCGAATTGTCTCTAAGACGTTTTTGTTGCTCCTAATCGTACCGAACGCGAGGAGCCGGCCATTCCAAGGGATTGGCGGGAGGACGCCTACCGATAAAGGGCCATGTGGGATCACACTTACTTTGGAGGCTGGAATATTAAAGTTTCTCGCCAACGCATCACGCCCAGCGGGCGCGAGGACCACAATGTGATGCGCGAGTCGGTAAGATAGGGAATGAATCGCCTGTTCCGTACCTCGAAACCGATCTGGAAAATTCCAGGCGTGGGGTATGGGATCATGAACAATGAAGACGATCCGAGCACCAGATAGACGGAGAGCGAAAAAAAGAGGCAAGCTGAAAGGAAACGGTTCTGGAATTGTGAACACGAAAACTCGCGTCGCCCGCCGCTCAGCGAGGGTCCGGAGAATGCTCGTGAGTGATCGACGAAATGAGGCCCTAGCCCGACGCCAGCGCGAAGCCGGGCCGGTAATCTCGCGGGCAACGAGAATGCGCTTAAGGTTTGGATGAACAGGCTCCCGACTGGTTGGCTCTGCGGCCGGCGAAATGAATGTAACCTGACCACCCGCCTCTGCAATCGCGGCAGCAAGAAGCTGGGCATACCAGCCAGTGCCAGAGCGCCAGACCTTGGAAACGAGACAGAGTTTCGGCATATACTCGCACTGCTTTATGAACGATCAGATTTGCAATATGGTCCAACAGAGGGCCCGTGAATAGTCCCTCCAGCACAATCCTAGTAAATGGATATTATTTGAGGATTCGGGTAAAATTTTAACTCATAAGTACTCACTATTACAGCACTTTTGAACGTTGAAAGCAAGATGAATTTTGTCTTAGAGTTGATATTGTTTTAATCTGGATCATCTAAGTGCAAAATATCCAACTACGAGGGACGATTGGCCTAACTTGATTTGATATAGGTGCAATCGTCGCTATTGCGGTTTTAGATAAGGCGTCTTCTAAAAGACTATCTTTGTGTTAGAAGCCGATGGTTACTAGAGCTCGGCCAATGCATTGGTGGAAGAGACTCGGACAGCAGGACGTAGAAATGCATTATATGTTCACAATTTCCAGCCACCACCTGATTTGAAGAGCTAGTCGATATTCGTTCCGCGGCTGAAAGGTCAATGCCTAATCCCATAAGCCCTACGAGGGTCATGGTGACTTCATTGTTTATTCAATCGTCCAGCTAGCATAGAATACGTCGGCAAGCGCATGACTATACGCGCTATGATCCTGAATCATGTAAATCGCGCTCGATTCGTGGGCGTGGATTGAATCATGGCTCTGATTGAACTCAGATAGGAGACTGGTCGCGGTGTTGGACAGGGAGTTTACAATACCGGAGTCAGATTTGATGAGCGTCCGATTAAAATCGAACGTATCGGTCTGGAAGGATTTGTTCGAACCTGATGCGAACAGATCTACCTGATGAGTGCCGTCCTTGTTAACGTGGTCAATCGATATAATAGCTCCACTCTCATCGAGATAGAGCCGATCTATAATGTCCCAGTTCGTGTCGAAATTATCGATAATTGCGGGGTGCAGCGCGCCAGCGATCGCGTAGGTCGCGACCACATGCGTGCCGTTCGCTTCTTCGTGCAAGACGCTCGTGATGAGGCCCGCGCCATCATACGTGGTCCGACTTTGGAGGCACCCGTCTCCATCGTAGAACTCGCGCGTAGCGGCCAGCGTCGCGCCCGGTTCAAACGCGTCAACCGTGTGCGATCCATCCGCATTGATGTGGTCGATCGCCCTCACATGGCCAGACGCGTCCACTTGCGCCCGTGAGGTAATGTGCCAGGATGCGTCGTAGGTATCAATCGTCGATGGGTGGGCGTCGCCAGCCGACGCGTAGGTCGCGACCTGATGGCCTCCTCCCTGCACCTCGTGCAGGACAGCGGCCACCTTGCCCTGAGCGTCATATGACGTGCGGCTGATGAGATGCCAACTGCTATCGTATGTTTCGCGCGTAGCGGCCAGCGTCGCGCCCGGTTCAAACGCGTCAACCGTGTGCGATCCATCCGCATTGATGTGGTCGATCGCCCTCACATGGCCAGACGCGTCCATTTGCGCCCGTGAGATAATGTGCCAAGATGCATCGTAGGTATCAATCGTCGATGGGTGGGCGTCGCCAGCCGACGCGTAGGTCGCGACCTGATGGCCTCCTCCCTGCACCTCGTGCAGGACAGCGGCCACCTTCCCCTGAGCGTCATATGACGTGCGGCTGACGAGATGCCAGCTCGCGTCGTAGACCTCAAGCTGGGATACGGCCGCCCCCTTGTAGGTCGTCACCGAATGAGAGCCATCCGCATTCTCGACATTGGAAGATAGAAGCGTCCACGCTGTATCGTAGATGACACTCTTGATAATTTTGCTGCCCGCTTGGTACGTGTCGATCTGGTGTCCCCCACCGGCCAGAACAGCTTGCACCGACTGCAGAAGGCCAGCCGCATCGTAGGTTTTGGCGAAAGTCTGCTGCCAGGAGGCGTTATAGATGTAGGAAGACGTCAGATGCGTCCCAGCGCTATTGTAATATGCCAACGTATTCTCGCCGGTGGCACTAGTGCTCTGGAAGGTCGTAAGGCGGCCGGCGTCATCGTAGCTCGCCCGAGAAACGAAATGCCAGGCCGCGTCATACGTTTCAACCTTCGTGATGATGCCGTTTGTAAAGTCCGTAAGGACGTGGCCTCCGTCAGCTACGACTTGCTGTTTAGCCGTCAGGAGCCCCGCGGCAGAATAACTCTCCGTGCCAGTGAGCGTCCACTCGTTGCCGCCGTAGAACGTCACGACTTTAGAACCGTCGGCCGCTACGGCCGCGCGGCTGAGAAGTGTATAGCTTACGTCATAGATCTCCATTGTAGAAGGCTGTGACGACGATCCGGAATAGATCGCAACATTCAGGTGCCCAGCAGCATCCTTCGTCACGCAGCGGGTCACATGTCCGTCGGCGTCGAGGATGGTACGCGAAAGAATCTCGCCGTTATTACTTAAAACATCCTTGATGCTGGCGGTTTCGCGACCTTTCACAAAGGTGTTGACTTCGATGGTGCCGTTAGACGAAATGGAAGAGGAGATGTGCGACGTAGTGTAGTTTTTAAGAACTGCCATCTGCGGCAGATCGAGAATGCCTAGGTTGGGCTCGATAGAATACATGTAATCGTGCCATCCAAGACCCGCGGCCCAGTATGCTGCGCCTTGCCACACGTCGGCATTCTGTTCGACAAAATTAAGCATGTTGGTGAGAGCAGTAAGGGATAAGGCGTTGGCTGCGACTCCGAATTCACCAAGATAGAGCTTCGCGCCTGTCTCGCGCGCCCAGTTTGTAATGGCTGTTAGGCGTTCGACTCCAATCGTTTGAGACACTACCCAGTCGTGCTGGCCCGACGTGTCGTCAAGATACTGATGCACCTCAAAGATATGGTTGTTGGACGAGTCGACAATCGCTCCTGGCCTGCCTAGCACGGCGGCATTGTCCGTCTGCATCCAGCTCCAAGCGCCATCCCAATAGGTGCCTGACACGAGGATTCGCTGCGAGGTTGCGCCCACATCCCGGATGGCAGCGATCCCAGCATTGACGGCAGTCAGCCATTCACCAGCCGTCGCAAGTTGTGGCTCGTTCATTAGGCCAAAAGAGACGCCTGAGTCCGTCGCGAACTCGCCGGCAAGCTTGCCCCAGAAATCTGCGAATGCAGATACCGGCGTTGAAGCGCTGCCGATCATTTGGTCTTGGTAGGCGCCATAATTGTGCAGGTCGAGGATTACGTGCATTCCTTGTGACTCAGCGTATGACACGAAGCTGTGCAGTTTGGCAATTAACATGTTGTCGAGTTGGCCGCCGAGTCTTGGCTGTAGCTGCTCCCAGTCGAGTGGCAGGCGGATCGTTGAAAATCCCTGTGCGGCGAAGTAGTCGACACTCGCCGTTGTCGATAATAAGCCGTAAGCCGCGCCTGAAAGATTGATGCCAAGTTCCATGTTTTGCCCCCGTTTGTTTGGACCTCTGATATTGTGTCCGCCTTGAAATCGAGCCAAACAAATGGGAGGTTTTTATCAAATGGAGTTAGTAAATTTTTAACTATGCATCTCAAAGTCTCGCGCGGTGACTAGGATAGAGGCTGTTATGAACCACGTGCCAGTTAAGCGGCCTGTTTGAGCATGAGGCAGACGAAGGCGACGATGTAGAGAACGGCAAGAGTGCTGGGATAGCGCTCGTCATCCTTGTCGAAGCGGCGGAAGCGCGTCGCCCAGGCGATGGAACGCTCCACGACCCAGCGTCGCGGCAGCAGGACGAAACCGCGCTTGGCCTCCGGGAGTTTGACGACTTCCAGTTCGATGCCGTGTTCGCGGGCGGCCTTGGCTGGCTTTTCCCCGGTATAACCCTGGTCGACATAGGCCAGATCGACGCTGCCCCCAGTGACGACCTGCACGGCCTCGCCAGATGCCCGACCTGGGCCCGGTCGTCGGTATCGGCGGGGATGACGTGCAGGGCCCAGGAGATGGCCCAGGGTTTCGACGACTAGAGCATGATCCGAGCGGCTTGAAACGGATATCGGGCTGAAGGGTTGGTCGGTGAAGGAGAGCGCCGATATCCTCAGCTCTGTCCGTCGATTTGCGTAAACGTGTTGTCGGGGCCGTTGCAGCCGGGGCCTCGCGGCATCAAGCAGCCGTACGCTTCGGGGTTAGCTTTGCCAGCGCGAGCCGCTGGTGCGGGCTGCTTGCGCGTCAGGGGCATGTCGCACCTAAGCCCATGGGTGGAGATCAGCGCTCGCATCGGGTCGAAGCCCATGCCGACCAGATCCTGGAGCTCTATGAGCGACGGCCGGGCATCTTCTTGCATGAACTGAAGGCCGCTCTGGCCGAGCATGGTCTCCACATCGCCCAGAGCAGCCTGTCGCGTTTCTTCAAGCGCCACGGCATCACGCGAAAAAAAGCACCGGCCGTGCCTCGAACCAGGCCTCCCGGACGTGAAGGCGGCCCGGGAGGCCTGGTTCGAGGGCCAACCCGATCTCGATCCGGACCGCCTCGTGTTCATCGACGAGACTGCAGCCACCACCGCCATGGCTCGGCGCTATGGACGAGCCCCGCGGGGCGAACGCTGCCGCATGAGCGTGCCCCAGGGCCATTGGAAAACCACAACCGTTACGGCGGGGCTGCGCGCCAGCGGTATCACCGCACCCTGGTTGCTCGATGGGGCGATGAACGGCTCCGCGTTCCGTACCTACGTCGAGGCCGTGCTCGTACCCGACCTTAAGCCCGGCGACACGGTCGTGCTCGACAACCTGCCGGCCCACAAGGTCGGCGGCATCCGCGAGCGCATCGAAGCGGCTGGCGCGCGGGTGCTCTACCTGCCGCCCTACAGCCCAGACTTCAATCCGATTGAGCAGGCCTTTGCCAAGCTCAAGGCCCTATTACGCACCGAGGCGGCTCGCACCATCCCGGACCTCTGGGACGCCATCAAACGCGCGCTGACACGCTTCCAGCCAACCGAATGCCGCAACTATCTCGCCGCTGCAGGCTACGACGCGACCTGATCGGATGCCGCTCTAGATGTGAACTGACCCGCTGGCTTCACCCCGTGCTGATTGAGAGGATCAGCCAGGACCGAAGGCGCTGGACATGCGGCGAGGTCAGAAGACGGGTGCGGAGCGGGTGGTGCTGAAGCTGCGCCAGATTGAGGTTCAGACGGCACAAGGCAAGAGTTTGGCCCTAGCTTGCAAGGAAGCTGAGATCTCCGAGCTAAGCTTCTATCGCTGGCGCAAGGAACACGGCGGCCTGCAGATCGACCAGGCCCGTCGGATGAAGGATCTATAGCGCGAGAACGCTCGATTGCGGCGGATCGTGGCTGATTTGTCCTTAGAGAAGAAGGTGCTGGTGGACATCGCCTCGGGAGCCGAACGCCAGCGCCAGCAAAACTTGTAGCCCCCGAGCGACGCCGGCAGGCGGTCAAAGCGATCCAGGAGAACTACGGTCTCTCGGAGCGCCACGCCTGCCGGATCGTCGGCGAGCACCGGGGCACGCAACGCTACGTGCCCACGGTCCCGGCTGACGAGGATGAACTGACGCGCGCCATTGTAGCCCTTGCATCCAAGTACGGACGCTAGGGCTATCGCCGCGTTACCGCGCTGCTGCAGGCAGGCGGGCGGCAGGTGGGCAAGGACCAGGTCCAGTGCATCTGGCGTCGTGAGGGGCTCAAGGTCCCACGGAAGCATCGGTCGCGCAGTCGTCTATGGCTGGTCGGTCGCGAGACGGCTTCACAGATTGCCTGAGCGTCGGCCGCGTCGTTCTTCTGACGACGAACATAGGCCTTCACGTAGGCCGGCGGGATCAGCCGGACCCGGTGCCCGAGTGCGAACAAGGTGCGGCCCCAGTAATGCGCCGTGGCACAAGACTCCATCCCGACCAGACAAGGCGACAGGTCTTCAAAGTAGCGGAGGACCTCCGATCGACGATGCTTTTTCCTGAACACGACGCACCCGCCGGCATCGACGCCGTGGATCCGCTGCATGACCTCGCGCTGATCGAGACCAAACCGAACGCCCTCGATTAGGCGGCCGCGCTCCAGGGCTGGGATCTGCCCGAGGCGTTTCAGCATCTATGCGACCTCCTGGAGGCACGCATGGGTAACCGCAGCAAGCACAAGTTCATCCAAGTGCTGCGCCTGATGGAGGCGATGCCCAAGGACGTCTTTGCCTCGGCCTTCACCGACACGATCCGACTCGGGGCGATCGGTTTCGACGCGGTTAAACTGATCGCGCTGGCGCGGCTCGAACGCCGACCGCCCCGCCTCCATTTGGCGGCCTACCCGCATTTTCCCAGGAACATGGTGAGGACGGCCGTAGCCGCCGACTACACGGTGCTGGTGCCGGAGGTGGCGGTATGAGCGCGGCGCGTGACGAGACGATGCCGGGCGGCACCACCGGTGGCACGCAGGGGATCCTGCTCGCCCATCACCTCAAGCAGCTGAAGCTTCCTACGGTGCTGCGCGAGTACGACATGGTCACCCGGCAGCCCGTCCTAGCTGTGTTTCGGCGTGCAACTTTGGCTCCAACGCACTTCCGCTGATGATCAAGGCGTGAGCCCGATCAAGCGAGCTTGCAGCAGGTCGATGTTGCCGCGGCCGTACATCTGGCGCTTGACGAGCTTGAGCTTTGTGACCTGTCCTACGGTCTGGCCGTTCGACCATGGCAGTGTGATCGCGGCCTGAACTGCGGATCGGTCCTGACCGAAAGCCGCGCGAAGGAGGCGACGAGACTTGCCTCGGCCCGCCTGAGCCATCCTCCGAGCCGGCCGGGCTTGTTTCCTTGCACTATCGTCCGGAAGGCGCTGACCACCTCGCGTGTCTCAACCAGCGCCGGTACCCCTCCCTCGACAGTGGCCACGGTCAGCGTCTCCGCCCTGGTCAACCGGTCGCGACCCGTCGTTAGCAGCCGCGCCAAGGTTCGCATTGACGGCACACGCTGGAGCCGCTCGATGTTGGCCTACTCGGCGCGCCAGCGGCGCGTCGCCCATTCCCCAATCACGCTGAGTGATCCTCGAAAGCCCTGCGCCTTCGCCATTCGTTAGAGTTCGGCGGCATTGCGGCTGCCTGCGTCCTACTGGGCGTCGAGCCAGGGCAGATAGGTGTCGAGCGAGCTTTGGCGGACCCGGAAGACGTCCGAGCGCTCGCCGCGCGGGACCGCACGCACCACCTTGCGGCTGTGGCCCAAACGCTGGCCGAACCGGCGAATCGGAATGCCTGCTTCCGCGAGCGCGCGGATGGCCGCATCCGCCTCTTCTCTCCGCAGGTAGCCCTCGTGATGGATGCGCTCAGCCGCGGTGAGGAGCCCCGGATCAAGGGTGGTGGCGCCGACGACCTCGCGAACCTTGCGCACGGCGTAGAGGAAGCGGCAGCTGGCGTTCTCCATGAGGTGCCAGCGGTCGGCGACCTGGATAGCTTGCGGCAAGGCACGGGCGATGTCCTCACCATATCCACTGCCACGGTCGTGGGCGACGATCTGGATCGAGGTGTTCTCGTTCAGCCAAGTCTGCGCGGTGGCCTGTTCGCGATCTGGTAGGAGCGCCACGATGCGGCGGCGTTTGAGATCGGAGACCAAGGTGCCGTAGCGGTGATTGCGTCGCCAAGCGCAGTCGTCGATTCCGATGACGGCGAGTGGATCAGACCATGTAGCCGCCCGACGGCGGATGACCCGCAGGAGCGTGTGGCGACTGACTAGCAGCATGAGGCGCTGGGCGAGACCCGCACCGGGCCGACCACCAAGGGCGAGACCGAGGTGATAGACGATCTGCTCCAGCCGCGAGGTGCGTCGCGCGAAGGCGGGCAGGAACTCGTCGGGAAAGCGCTCGGCGAAGATCTTCCACTCGAAAGTCGCCGCGTCGCACAGGAAGCGTCGTACGACAACCTGGAGCTCGACGCGCCGGCTACCGAGAGGCAGGTCGACGGCACGACGCTGGTAGTGGCTTTGAATGCGACGCGAATGGGTCCGGCAGTTTGGGCAGGCCGTCGCCGCGGCTTCCGATCTCACGACCCGACCGATCCGGTCGGCGCCGACGTCGAGATGATCGACGATCAATCCAGTGGGTACGAGGCTCGATGACCGGAAGCGAGGGCGCATGCTACGGCTCCGTCGTGGATATCAGCAACCTCAACGTTGTCGGCATCAGCGAGAGTGAGTCAAAGCTCAGATTGGACGACGATTGACATCCAGGGCGGCATCGACCACCCGCGCTACCTACTCCGGCTTGTCGAACTGGAACTCATCGAACGCGAACAGCGCATGGTCGAACGCCGGATCCGGTCGGCACGCTTTTCGGCGGTGAAGAGCCTAGACACCTTCGACTTCACCGCGATAACGAGCCTGAACAACATGATTGTGTATGAGCTGGCGCGCTGCGGCTACATCCTCGGTCGGGAGAACGGCATCACACTCGGCAACTCCGGCACCAGCAAGACCCAAATCGCCTTGGCTCTCGGCTTGGCGGCTTGCCAGAAGGGCTTCTAGAGCGGCATCCGATCAGGTTGGATCGAAAGCATCGTAGCCTGCGGCCACGAGGTAGTTGCGGCACTCATTCGGTGTGAAGCGCCTGAAGGCCTGCTTGATGGTGTCGCAGAGTTCCACAACCGTGCGGGCGCCCTGGGCTCGCAAACAGGCCTTGAGCTTGGCAAAGGCCAGTTCGATCGGATTGAAGTCGGGCGAGTAGGCCGGCAGGTAGAGCAGGCGGGCACCGGCCGCCTCGATGCGTTCGCGGATGCCGCTGACTTTGTGGGCGGGCAGGTTGTCGAGCACGACTGTGTCACCCTGCTTCAGAGTCGGCGCCAGGGTCTCATCGACATAGCGGCGGAAGCGGACCCCGGTCATGGGGCCGTCGAAGAGCGCGGTCGCCGTCAGGCCGCTGGCCCGCAGTCCCGCTGTGACCGTGATGGTTTTCCAGTGACCGAACGGCACGGCCACCCGGCAGCGCTTGCCACGCGGCGCCCATCCGTAGCGACGCGTCATTTTCGTGTTGGTTGCGGTCTCGTCCAGGAACACGAGCCGGTCTGGATCGAGGTCGAGCTGGCCCTCGAACCAGGCCAGGCGCGCGGCCTTCACGTCCTCTCGATCCTGCTCTGCGGCGTGGCCGGTGTTTTTTTACGCGTGATGCCGTGGCGCTTGAAGAAGCGGGACAGGCTGCTGACCCCGACCCGCAGGCCGCGTTCGGCCAGATGGGTGCGTAGCTCCCGCAGGAACAGTTCCGGTTTGGCCTCATAGGTCCGCCGGATCAGGCCAGCCTGGGCCTCGATGGCGTGCGAGCGCTGATCGCCGCCCATCGGCTTGGCCCATGTGCGTCCTTCCCGCATGAAGGCCTCGTGCCAGCGCACGGCGCTAGCCGGACTAACCTCGAACCGTCTGGCGGCTTCCCGGCGCGAGGCTCCTGCCTCGATCGCCATCACGACCCGTTCACGCAGATCGACTGACAGGGCTGAGGGCATCCGGCTCTCCTCCTCGGAAAGCCGCGCATCGAATCACATCTGCGCCGCCCCCGAAACCCCGGTCGATTCAAGCCGATCGGACACCGCTCTAGGTCGCGTTCACCACTGCACCCTCTCTGGTCAACCAGCTTTTGGAGGCCCGTGACAAGCGTCGTCTGCAACGCGAACTTGTTTGCGTGAAGCTCCTGATTGTTGACGAACTCGGCTACGTGCCGCTCTCGCCGACGGGAGCCGAGTTGCTGTTCGAGACCATCTAGCAGAGCTACGCGCGCGGCTCCACCGTGGTGACCTCGAACCTGCCGTTCGAGGATTGCTCCTTGGTCCTGGGCTTGGAGCGGCTTGCCGGCGCATTGCTCGACCGGCTGACCCACCACGTCACCATCCTGAGCCTGTACGACGACAGCTGCCGCCTAAAAAACGGTTTCCTCCGGCTCGGCCCAGATTGTGCGGATAGATTCATGGATACAACCTTAATGTCCCATTTCGAGATAATCATGCCCCATATTATGACATGGTCACGATTCTTTGAACGAAAGCCACCGCTATTTGTGGTCACTTTTATATGCTTTCTGGCTGTTTTGCCTTGGGCATTAATATACCTATTTACTGGGAAAATCATTTGGCTTTGGTAAAAAGAATGCCAAACTCATTGTTGATCGCGCCCATATTTTATATAGATCCCTACTAAATATCCCGCTTGCAATACCGTTAAATATGCAAATATTATAACAAATTTTAAAAGAAAGATTTCCCCCCTTAGATGCCAGATACCAAAAAATCCAAAAAAAATAAAAATTGATGCGCATAATACAATCCAATATTTATAGTATGTTCCGCATATTGCGCCCACCACAAATAAAAATACTGAAATCAACATATAATATACTTTCTATTCACGTTGGGCCCATATTTTACGTTCAATCATGATGGCAACAAAGACGAAATTTCTCCACAACGCTTCCAATGCGAGCTGGTGTAAAAAATCAATAGGATATTGCTTCCTCAAAGTTGTTTGCGGATGAATATAAAAATGACAACTTAAATTTTTTCTTTTCTAGCGTTGTCATTTTTATTAAAAATTTCGCAATATGTTATAGGCGTACCTACTTGTCCGTGGTACAAATAATTCTATTGGTTTGTCACGATTTTGATATTGGCGGTCATTTGAGCGTTGCCTCTTGGTGCCGACTTTAGATATCAACCTTGGCGCGCCGTTCCCGCTTCGCGGTGTTTACGGACAGGATTAGGGGCCGGCTCCAACGCGGAGCGGCCAGCTGGCAGGTATGCCTGACGACCTGTGAACGCCGACGTACTTGGGTTTGCGATAGGAGTCACAAGACTTGCAGAGCTTGGGATGTTACACGGCCTGCCATGACTCTTAAGTTTGTTCTCACCGCCCTTAGAATGCTCCGCATCGCTGGTTGGCTGTGCATCGGCGTTCTCATAATGCTATCCTGGATCCCGCGTGAGCTGGAAGCGAGAACGGGCCTTCCCGGACAGATCGAGCATGCGATCGCCTATTGCAGCGCCGCTGCGATCTTTGCGTTCGCCTATCAGGACGCACACCGCTGGCGCCTGATCGCAGCGTTTGTTGCGCTGGCTGGTGTTCTAGAGACGGGTCAGTTGTGGGTGCCGGGCCGGACATCGCAGATCATTGACTTCGCCGCTAGCAGCGCCGGCGCAATCGCAGGAGTGCTTCTTGGCCGAACGGCCATTATCTGGCTTATTGGCTTCATTCTGCGCCCTCGGCGAAGGGATCTGAACCACCGCTAGATGTTTGATCCCGGGGTATGAGGTGCAATCTTCACATCGGAGTGGAGGGACGCGCTATAGGCTAGGTGTACGGTCCCGGGATGAGGTGTGACGGATTGATCCTGAAGCGCTCGGGCTCTTTCGTCCAGGCATTGAGGATGAACTCGGTGGGCGTCAGGCCGCGCAGCGTCTTGAGTCTGCGGGCATGATTGTAGGCATCGACGAACAGATGCAGATGCGTTCTCAGCTGAGCATGGCTGTCGTAGTGGTAGCGTTTGACCGTCGCGTCCTTGATCGTACGGTTCATTCGCTCGACTTGCCCGGTGGTCCAAGGGTGGTTCACCTTGGTCAGACGGTGCTCGATGCCATGCTCGTCGCAGACACGATCGAAGATGTGCTGACTGTCGTAGATATCCCGCTGGCGTGATGTGAACTGAATGCCGTTGTCCGTGAGCACAGTGTGGATGCGGTAAGGCACCGCTTCGATGAAGTTGCGGAGGAACTGAGCAGCCTCCATCTTGCCGGCGCTCTCGACCAGCCGCACGAAGACGAATTTGCTGGTTCGGTCGATGGCCACGAACAGCCTGAGCTTGCCCTCAGCGGTGCTGACCTCGGCGATGTCGATATGGACGTAGCCGATGGCGTAACTCGCAAAGCGCTGCTTTTTGGGTTTGCCGCCGTCGATCTCGGGCAGTCGGCTGATGCCGTGCCGTGCCGTTCCAGACAGCGATGCAGCGAGGACCCGGTCAGGTGCGGGATCGTCGGTTGCAGGCCATAGAGGCAATCGTCGAGCGGGAGCAGCGTGTGCCGTCGGAAAGCGACGATGATTGCCTCCTCCTCGACCGTGAGCACGGTGGAGCGCGGCTCCTTGGGTCCCATCCGGGCATCCGCCGTCGTCGCCCGTTTGCGCCACTTCTGCACCGTCGTCGGACTGACGCTGTAGCGCCGGGCCAGCGCCCTTACGCTCACTTCACGTAGCTGGATCGCGCGACGGACTGCCTCCGTCGTGGTGGCGCTTCCATGGAGAACTTGGTCCATAGCGCTTCCCTCGCAGCATGATGCGCAACCGTATCACCACACCGCGGGATCAAACAGCTAGGTTCTTCACGGCAGCGCCACAACGACGAAGCGGCCGTGTTGGAGGTCAAGCGGGGATCGACCGCCAGGACGTGCGGTCGCGGACGATGGCGTTGAGCGTCACCAGGAGCTTTCGCATCATGGCTACGAGGGCGCCTTCTTCGGCCGGCCTCGTTGGGTCAGCTGCTCGTAGAAGGGCCGAAAGGGAGAGCCTTGCCAGATCGCAGTCAGAGCGGCCATGTACAGCATGCCCCACACCGGGGTTCGTCCCCCCGCGATGGATCGTCGGCCTCGCATCAGGCCAAAGTCGCGGTTGCTTGGCGCGATGCCGACGAGGGCCACAATCTAGATGTTTGATTCCAGGGTTTGATGGTGCAATCTTCACGTTGGAGTGGAAGGACGCGCTATGGGCCAGGTTCTTCACGGCAGCGCCACGACGACTGAGGCGGTCCGTCGAGCGATCCAGCATAGTCATCTTTGGACGGCCCCTGCTCTGCAAGGGTGAAGTTGGGCTAATCTGACCATCGGTCGGGTGCAGTCATCTTTCCGGCCTGTTGGCGCGGCGCTAATGGCCGCTGGCCCTGATGGAGTCCGCTGACCAGGTCCGTTCAAGCGAGCGAGCGCGAAGCTCGGACTATGCTGCGGTGTGCCTGGTTTGCGGCCGCGTTCCGATCACCATCAACCCTCATGCACCCTTCCAGTCCAGAGCTGCGGGGCTACCGCAGCGATTTAGCTAAGCGTGGCTCGCCGTGCGATAGACGTCCCCACGTGCCAGCAGCGCCCAAGCGATGCGTGCCGTCTTGTTGGCCATGGCCACCGTCACAACGCGAGCTGGACGACGCTCAAGGAGGGATCGGATCCAGGCGGCCGCACCTTGGGTGCTCGTTCGCGCCCGGCGGATCACCGAGGTCGCCCCCATGACCAGCAACTTGCGTAGGTAGCGGTTTCCCATCTTGGAGATACGGCCTAGCCGCTCCTTGCCGCCCGACGAGTTTTGGCGTGGCACGAAGCCGAGGAAGGCTGCGAACTCGCGGCCCGAGCGGAAGTGGGTTGGATTGCTGACAGTGGCTACCAGGGCCGTGGCGGTGATGATCCCGACACCGGGAATGCTGGCCAGGCGCTGGCTCGCCTCGTCCTGCCGATGCCACACGAGCAGCACTCGCCCAAGTTGGTTGATCTGGGTCATGAGGGCCTCGATCTGTGCCACCATCAACAGCATCGCGGACGCTACGATCGGCGGGAGGCGCGCCTCATCGGCTGAGCGGATCTGTACGACGAGGTCGGCTAGGCGCAGCGCACCCTGCGGAGCGATGAGCCCGAACTCGGCGCAGTGGCTGCGCACGGCGTTGATGAGCATGGTGCGCTGGCGGACCAAGAGGTCTCGGCTGCGATGCAGCACCAGCACGCTCTGACGCTCTGCGGTCTTGATCGGAACGAATCGCATGGTCGGTCGTGAGACAGCTTCACAGATTGCCTGAGCGTCGGCCGCGTCGTTCTTCTGACGACGAACATAGGCCTTCACGTAGGCTGGCGGGATCAGCCGGACCTGGTGCCCGAGTGCGGACAAGGTGCGGCCTCAGTAATGCGCCGTGGCACAAGCCTCCATCCCGATGAGGCAAGGCGACAGGTCTTCGAAGAACCGGAGGACCTCCGATCGACGATGCTTTTTCCTGAACACGACGCACCCGCCGGCATCGACGCCGTGGACCTGGAAGACGTTCTTGGCGAGATCGAGCCCGATTGTGATGCTGCTCATTGCATAAACTCCTTGCCGAGGTGGACAGCGGCAACACTGTACCAAGCGCTGACGCCGGGTGCAGGGGCTGTCCACACCATCAAGCGAGCCTGAGGGCTCTCTCGAAACGCTACGGGATCAACCAGAAGACCGTCGCCAAGTGGAGGCAGCGGACCTCGGTCGCCGACCAGCGCACGGGTCCGAAGGATCCGCGTTCGACGGTGCTTTCACCTGAAGATGAGGCGGTCGTGGTCGCCTTTCGTCGCCACACGCTCCTGCCGCTCGACGACTGCCTTTACGCGCTGCAGGCCACGATCCCGCACCTGACCCGCTCGTCGCTGCACCGCTGCCTGCAACGCCACGGCATCAGCCGACTGCCGGAGGTCGACGGTGACAAACCCAAGCGGTCGCGCTTCAAGGCTTACCCGCTCGGCTACTTCCACATCGATCTGGCCGAGGTTCACACGGCGGAAGGGCGGCTCTACCTGCTCGTCGCCATCGACCGCACGACCAAGTTCGCCTTCGTCGAGCTCCATGGACGAGCGACGCGGCGGGTCGCGGGCGATTTCCTCCGGCATCTCATCGAGGCCGTGCCCTACCGGGTGCACACGGTGCTCACCGACAACGGCACCCACTTCACCACACCCGGCAACGTCGCCTCGGCCGCCTCCATCATCCAGGAGGCGATTGCGGCCGGCGAGACCTTCCGAGCTCACAGCTTCGAGCTTGCTTGTGCCCGCAACGATATCGACCATCGCCTGACCAAGCCGCGACACCCCTGGACGAACGGACAGGTCGAGCGGATGAACCGCACGATCAAGGACGCGACGGTCAAACGCTATCATTACGAAAGCCACGCGCAGCTTCGCGACCATCTGGCCGACTTCGTCAGCGCCTACAACTTCGCTCGCCGCCTGAAGACCCTGCGTGGTCTCACGCCCTACGAGGCCATCTGCAAGGCATGGTCCGCCGAGCCCGGTCGCTTCCGGTCAAACCCGCTCCGCCAAATGCCGGGACCAATCATCTAGTGGCGCCCGATGGTGCCGAACTCGGGCAACTGCGCCTGAAGCGCGCGAGCGGTGACGTCACCGATTCCGGGGACGGACTTGAGCAGCGCCTCGGTGTCGCACCGGTCGGGAGAGCCCTTGATGGCTTGTCCAATGTCGCTGTCGAGTTCCGCGAGTTCTTTCTCCAGAAAGCCGATGTGTCGCTCCAGCCGCCGGGTCAGCTGCTTGTCCGCGGCCTGATCGCGACGGTCGGTCTCCATACAGATCATCCCTATGATCTGCCGCCGCCGGCTCACAAGCGCGGCGAAGTGCGGTCTCTCCGGCTCCAGCAAGGGCCAGGCCGGTGGTCTGATGCGTTCGGCGAAGAGGGCAATGACCTCGGCGTCGAGCGCGTCTGTCTTTGCCAATCGGCCCATCGCTCTGGCAAAGTCGCGGATCTGGCGCGAGTTGAAGATACAGAGCGGCAGTCCGACAGCGGCCAGAGCTGCAGCCACGCTTGCCTCGAAGCCATTTGTAGCCTCCAGGACGATGAGGGCTACAGGTAAGCCACTGAGCCGACGCGCGAGAGTATCCAGCTCCTTTGTGTTACGCAGGACATGGGATGCCTCGTCCGACGGTCTGAGGTGAACGTCGAGGCGACCCTTGGACACGTCGATGCCGATGAAGACGGCGCGTTGTTCGTCCATGACCCTACCTTGCAAATGCGGGCTCTGATCCAAGCGGCTGTCCGGGTTCGGGACTAAAAAGGTCAGGGGCGCGCCATGCTCTGTCACGGGCTTACAAAACCCTAAATGCTGTTATGGACCTGAGCGGTCTGGACTCCAGATGGAGGAAGCATGACCTCTTCGCGCCAAGCCTATCCGTCCGATGTTTCCGATGATGAATGGGCGCTGGTTGCGCCCTACCTGACGCTGCTGCGCGAGGATGCGGGGAAGCGTGAGTCTTCGCTTCGCGAGGCGTTCAACGGGTTACGCTACGTGGTGAAGACGGGGGCACCCTGGCGGGGGATGCCCCACGACCTCCCACCCTGGGAGGCCGTCTACCAGCAGGCCCAGCGCTGGCTGGCGGCAGGCTGCTTCGAGCAACTGGCCGACGATCTGCAGGCGCTGCTGCGCCTGGCCTGCGGGCGTTCTTCTGAGCCGAGCGCGGCCATCCTCGACAGCCGAACTATGCGCTCGACGTCCGAGAGCGGCGAGCGGGCCGGCGACGATGGGGTCAAGCGTAAGAAGGGCTCGAAGGTCCATCTGGCCGTCGACACCTTGGGCCATCTCCTGGCCCTGCACGTCATCCCCGCCGATGCCGACGACCGGGCCCAGGTCGGGCATCTGGCGAGGCCGTGCAGGTCTTCACTGGGGGCAGCGTCGATCTGGCCTATGTCGACCAGGGTTATACCGGGGAAAAGCCAGCCAAGGCCGCCCGCGAACACGGCATCGAACTGGAAGTCGTCAAACTCCCGGAGGCCAAGCGCGGTTTCGTCCTGCTGCCGCGACGCTGGGTCGTGGAGCGTTCCATCGCCTGGGCGACGCGCTTCCGCCGCTTCGACAAGGATGACGAGCGCTATCCCAGCACTCTTGCCGTTCTCTACATCGTCGCCTTCGTCTGCCTCATGCTCAAACAGGCCGCTTAACTGGCACGTGGTTCATAACAGCCTCTAGGCAAACACGGGCTGACCCTCACCCTATAACCTCACTGGTGTCGCTCCAGCGGGCAAATCAAAGATACAAGGCGATACGCAACGTGATTGGGGAGAACGATGGGTGAAGAGGTGGTTGAGACTGAACCCGCATAAGAGCGCCTAACAGAACGGCACGGAGTTGGAAGTTCCGCGTTGGTTTGGCATGGCCAGACCGCTTCTCCCCGATGATCTCTGGGATGAGATCGCTCCATTCCTCCCGCCACCTCGGCCCCGTCCGAAGGGCGGGTGTCGTCCGATTTAGAACCGGGCCGCCCTGACGGGCATCCTGTTCGTGCTGCGCTCGGGTCTGCCGTGGGAGATGCTACCGGCCGAGATGGGCTGCGGCTCCGGCATGAGTTGCTGGCGGCGGCTGCGGGACTGGCAAGCGGCGGGCGTATGGAGCCGCCTGCATCACGTGCTGCTGGAGCGCCTGCACGCAGCGGGTGAGATCGACTGGAACCGGGCTTGCCTGGACAGCGCGTCTGTCCCGGCTCAAAAAGGGGGCCTGCCACCGGCCCGAACCCGACGGACCGGGGGAAGCCGGGCACGAAGCGCCACCTCGTCACCGACGCGCGCGGCACGCCGCTCAGCTTCTGCCTGAGCGGGGCCAACAGACACGACACCGTCATGATGGCGGCTACCCTCGATGCCATCCCGCCTCTGCGGAACGGCCGCCGCGGCCGACCGCGACGCCGCCCGGACAAGCTGCACGCCGACAAAGCTTACGATGCCAGGGCTCGACGTCAGGAGCGCCGGGCGCGTGGGATCGTCCCCCGCATCGCTCGTCGTGGGGTCGAGAGCAGTGAAAAGCTCGGTCGCCACCGCTGGGTGGTCGAGCGTACCCACGCCTGGTTCAACCGCTTCCGCCTCCTGCCCGTCCGCTACGAGCGACGCGCCGACATCTACGAGGCTTTCACAAGCCTCGCGGCAAGCCTCATCACCCTCGACCAGTCCAGACGATTCTGTTAGGCGCTCTAAGCCTCCAGCATCAAGAACGGGTGGCGTGTTGCCAAGCATAGCAGGCTCAATTCGTCCAAGATGCTTCTGCCGAATCGAGCGAATAAACCGCGCCGCTAAGCACACGACGGCTAAATATTAACACTACGACAGCCTCAAGCAAACCCGCGCTCATCTAACCGATTTCGTCAGCGCCTCAATTCGCATACGCCACCTAAAGACTTTACGTGGCCTCACCGCTACGAAGCCATCTGCGAAGTTATGGTCCACTGAGCCCAGCTGCTTCAGATCAAACCGCACATCCTGAGCCTGTATTCCCAGTTCGCCTTATTGTCTTAGACAACCGCACGAAAATCCGCGATAAACCGTTTCGTTAAGTTGCGCCGACATGAGAATGACGGTGGTCAAGTCGGTCCACGCGAATGGAGGCTATGCAAGTGTATCTACAGCCCGTCACGGTGCAGCGATCTAAGTTCGGCGGCATACAAGCTGGCCGCGCCGTGGCAGCGATCTTAGTCGTTTTCAGCCATGCTAGCACCATCATTGCCGAACCGCGATTCTACGGAACCGAGCCCTTCGGCGGACTTCTGCGGGGGTTCGGTGCAGGCGTGGATTTCTTCTTTGTCCTCAGCGGCTTCATCATTGCTTGGGTTCACTGGGGCGATATCGGTCGGCAGGGACGCGTTGGGCCTTATGCGCGCAATCGTTTCCTGCGCATTTATCCGCCCTATTGGGGCATTCTGCTGCCGCTCTCGCTGCTCTATTTCCTGTTCCCCAACACGGGCCAGCCGAGCCAGCACGACCCGATGAATTTTGTTTTTTCCCTACTGCTCGCTCCGTATCCTGAACATCCAATCCTAGGAGTCGCCTGGACCTTGGTGCACGAGGTAATTTTTTACATCGTTTTCGGTCTTTTGATCCGCCTCGGCTCGCGGGCGGTTTGGATGTTGCCGGCCTGGGGAGCGATGATCGTGGTGCTTCAACTGTCATTCGAGCGCTTACCGTTCCCGCTGACGATTTTGTTCAATGAATTCAACCTCGAATTCCTGCTCGGAGTTGGGTCGGCTCTATGGCTGATGCGCCGCAAGACCCTTGCTCCCGGCACCCTAGCAGTGGGAGGAGCTCTGGTGTTTCTGCTGACCATGATGTTGGGGAAGACAATCTACGATCATTCGCTTGCTGCCCGCATGATCTTCGGCTTATCCTCCGCCGCCTTTATTCTTGGAACCGTCGAATTAGAGAGAGCTAATCGCCTTGCCGTTCCTCACTTCACGCTCCTCCTCGGGGGAGCATCTTACGCGATTTACCTGATCCATGGTGTCACCCTATCGGCGTCGGTTAATATCCTTACGCGCTGGTTCGGACCGACGCTGCCACTAGGACCACTAGTTTGTCTCCTCGTCGTGGTTTCAACCGTCGTTGGGGTTGCGTACCACCTAGCCGTGGAGAGACCGCTGGGCGAAGCCTTACGTAGATCACTTCAGCTCCTCCCAAGATTTTAGGAACACCCTGATACGCCGTTACAGATGGGAAAGGTGCTCGACGACGAAAAGTAGACGCGAGTCCACCTCCGAGACTAAACGCGAGGCAGTGGCCCTTTTAGAGTGCCGCAGCCGACCGAAAATGCATATTGCTAGCCTAAGTTAGGATCGAGCCATCTATGCTTAAGTAGTGGTGCATGTCGCAGATGGGCGACTCTCCGCCATCGTGGCCGGCAGAATTGGCAGGAACTGTATCGATGTACCCGGTGGCTTCCACGTCCATCGGGCGGCGGAAACTGTCCTCCTGCGGTTTGAATTCCGCCGGCCGCAACGGTTCAACGCTACGACCACGGCATCCGCGAGCAGCCGAACTTTAAGCTAACAGCTCGCTTTGCGGCGGAATCCGCTTCCACGACGGAGATGAAATTTCCTTCATCACCGGTCGTTCCCGTTGGCCCACTTCTTCGACACCCCGCTTAGCCGCCGTTGGAAGCTCACTCTTTTCTCAGCGTTCCCCGGGCGATCCCGGCGAGCTCGGCTGCTAGCGCCACGACCATGACATCGTAGTGCGCACGCGCCAACAGTCTACGCAGCCATCTCCCGATCCCGTTCGCTACCTTCGACGGTGAGGCCAGCACTGAGCGCGATCCCTGGATGAACAGTCCTCACAGATAGGAGTTGCGTGCTTGCCAATGCCAAAAAAACTTCGGTTTGCTGCCGGTCGTATACGGTTGGGATACGAGGCCGAGGCATGCTGGCAGGTCGCGTACGGGTGCTAAGCCGCGTACATCGTCAATGGCCGTCATCGGGGCGATGGCTGGGGTCGACACCACGTTACGTGCTGCCTCATCAATGCAGAGATAAGTGACAAATTCTCGGTCGTAAGCACCATTACAACCATAGCGATACCGCTGCTACGTTTCAGCCGAAGAGACACGTTGAAGTACAGATGCCGAACTAGGTCGTAGACTCTTAAGATCGGAGCCAGATGCGGACGGCTGCGAGTTTGACGCTTGCGAGATAGTTGGCCGGGTCCTTGTCGTAGAGGGTGGCTACTGCTCTGAGGTGCTTGATCTTGTTGAAGAAGCGTTCGACGAGGTTGCGGTAGCGGTACAAGAATGAGCTGAAGGCCGGGACGTCCTTGCGGTTGGGCATCGGCCGGACATTGGCCCAGGCCACTTGCTGGGCCAGACGGTCTCGGCGTTCGTCGCTGTCGTAGGCCCGGTCGCCGAGCAGGGTCTGCCCCGGACCGAGCATGCTGAGCATATCGTCCGAGGAGCGACCGTCATGGGCCTGCCCCTCGGTCAGCTTGAGAGCGATGGGGCGGCCCTCGGCATCCACCAGGGCATGGATCTTGCTGGTCAGGCCGCCGCGCGTCCTTCGAGAGTCTCAGGATGAGGCGACCCATGCAACGGGATCGGTGGTCTTTTTTTAGCGGTGGCAGCATGCTGGTGCACCCGCACGCTGGTGGCGTCGATCATCTAGATATCGCCGTCGTAAGCCTTTGACACAGCATCGAGAAGTCGATCCCATACTCCGGCTTTGCGCCACCGCCGGAAGCGGTTGCCGCAGGTCGTTTGAGGTCCATACCGCACTGGGATATCGGCCCAGAGCGCGCCCGTACGCAGACGCCAAAAGATGCCGTTGAGCACGCGCCGGTCGTCCACTCGCTCGACACCGCGTGTGTCCGTCGGCAGGACCGGCTCGACCACCGCCCATTCCGCATCCGTCAGATCAAACCGAGCCATCGGCATCTCCTTCCAAAGAGGAAAACCCAATGATCGTCGTCCTGATCCAAATCCCCTTATGAGTTCACGACCTAAATCTAACCACGGTATGACAGCCGAACGGCCCACCATTTTCAAAGCATACGGCGTAGGCGTCCGATGCCAAACGCGATCGAGCGCGAAACAACTGATGCTACAACGGGCGAAAACAAATAGGCCAACGCAACAAGGACAGTCCCGGCTATGACACCCAATGCAAAGGCGGGCCCGATTGACAGCGGGATCGCTTCGGCCGTAGCATAGCAGGCGAGCATTAGGCCGCTCGCCGGGATTAGCGGCCGAAGGGCGCTGGCCCTCATTCCAGAACGATTCATTAGTAGACCTGCATCCGCGACCACGCGAAGCGACCAAGCTAGAGCTGCACCCACTATTCCCAGGTTGGACGACAATGTCCACAGCACAAGCACGAACGGTACGATCTGGAGTAGGTGGAGTTTGGCTGGAAGGTCCGGCCGGCCCTGTGCCTGCAGGAGACTGAAGGGGATAAATGCGAGCCCATTCATCCAGCCACCGATAAGAAGGATGCGCGCGACGGGCGCACCCAACTCCGCAAACCGTGGGCCAATCCAAAATTCAAGGAAGGGGCCTACCAGCAGGATGGCGGGCGCGCAGATCGCCGCATAGCCATAGGCTAGAACGACGAGAGACTGTTCAGAGATGATGCGGCCCTCCTCGGCTTGGAGCCGGGACATGCGCGGGAACAGGGAGCGGGCGAGCGCAACCGCGAAGAGCTGACTGCGTATGACGAGCCCCATCGGAACGGCATAGTAAGTAACTGAAGCAACGCCGAGTATGGAGCCAATAACTATCTGGTCGAGCGATTGCAGGATGGGGCTGACGATGCCCGATACTGTCACCCAGCCGCCATAACCGAGAAGGCGTCCAGCCGTTTCACGGTCGAGGTTGGTCGCCATCCAGGGGCCATTCCGGAATAGGACATAGCCGAAGATCAGAAGGACTCCGAATGCGCGCGACAGGACGGCAGCGGGAATGACGACTGACAGATCTGGGGCTATTAGGACCGCGCAGAGCACGGGAACTATCTGACCAGTCGTTGAGCCTACGAGTTGAAGAACGTTGGCTGCGGCAAATCGCTCGCGCGCCTCCAGCGTGCCGACCGCTACGCCAGATACGAGCGCGAGCGGCAGGAGAGCTGCGACCCAGGGAAGGCTTCCCTCAATTTCGGAATGGAGATCGGCCGGAACGGAGACGATGCGCTCGAGGAGAAGAAAGCCCGAGCCGTAAAGGATAAAGCCTCCGATCGCTCCGAACGCCAGATTTAGGACGATGGAGGTCGCAACGATCCGTGAACGCTCCTCGTCTGCCGTCGAATCGAGCTTTGCTAGTGCGTTCGTCGCGGCGCGAGAGAGGCCGAGGTCAAGGAAGCCGAGATAACCGAGTAACAGCCAGACAATCGAAAGAACGCCGTAGCGCGCGTCGCCGATCTGGTGGACGTAGATAGGGACAGTGACAAGAGACACGATCAGGCCAACGACCATGCTCGTGGAGTTGATAATGAAGTGGCGCCCCAACCCAGCCGAGCGCGACGCGGGCGCGAACGGCACCACCGCCTCGACGGAGATCTCCGCGACTGACTCTTTCGGTATATCTGATTTCACGCCCTCTCCTAAACTGTTGACCGCAGAAGCCATCGCGCCTGCGGATTCTGCCTTCTGCCCCGAATTTGGAGCGCGTGACTCTGCCAGAACATCAGCCGCTACAACCTCGGTTTAGGTTGGAGCGAGAGCATGCATGCTTCTTAGGGTCGCCCCGAGATCGACGTAAGGACTGGCATTAACGCAAGCTAGCCGCTGGAGGCCATCCACCTCTATGGTCAGACCAGACCTTTCGCAGGCTTCGGAGGGTGCTAGTGCGCGGCGGATATACGCCCCGCGGCGGACGCCGCACAAGCACTGAGCATCGGCACTGTCCTGCACAAGTCAACGCTCACGAGCATAGCCCGCTATCCACATGAAAGATTAACCGACCGAGTTGAACGGCATCCGCCCTGGACCAGGAGAAACTGAAGAAGGAGACCCAGGTACTCGACGCTCCGAACGACGTCGTCCCGGTCGGGGCAAGCGATCGGAACAAACAGCGTATTGCGGCTAAGTAGTGACATTGGCTCGACTGGATTAATAAATCAGCCATCTTTGACCTATCAGAAAGCACTTACCGTGAACAGCCCGACAACATTATCGCTACCCCGGCGAGATAGCCAGCACAAAAGATCAAAGTGTCGAGGCTAACGCAGAAAATATTAGGTTATACGCGCGCGCCGCTGCCGAACTAGCTTGCAGGATTGATGCCAACGGAGAAGCCATCCGGGGCGTTATTTGGATCTCCGGCCTGTAGGCTCCAAGAAGAAGGACCAACCGAATTCGGACGCCGCTGTTTGCGTCGACATAGGCAATTATCTCGTGGACACGGGGTTGTCGACTAAGGATTCGCGCAACGGCAACCGTTGACTTTGCTACTTCGATAATGTTTTGGCGGGGGTGAGGGTTCCTTCAGCCGAACTCTGCGTTGAGGCCCCGCGCGTGGCGCCATGCCCGCTAAGAGCCTGTGTGAGGTTTTGAATTTAGGCTGGATTGTTGAGAGCGGTGGCGGCCATGAGGCTGGTAACGCAGGCGAGACGACCAATTGCAACGACGAGGCGACCGGCGCGCTCGCGGTTCAGGCCACCCCAGTGGCTGGGCCAGCCGAAGCTCCGCTCGATTGTCCGACATCAGCACCTGTGGGACAGATTGAGGGTCTTCACGAACGGAGGATGGCTGAATTATCGTAGCTCCTGAGGAGCGAAGATGAAGCAGACATCCGAATCAACCAAGAAGCCAGCAGAAGCGGTAATCAAGGACATCCGTCGGACCACACGTTGTCAGTTCTCCTCCGAGTAGAAGATCCTTGTGGTGTTGGAAGGCTTGCGCCTCAAGGTTAGCATCGCCGAGCTTTGCCGGAGCGAGGGGATCGCCGCCTCGATGTACTACGGCTGGTCCAAGGAGTTCCTGGAGGCTGGCAAAAAACGCCTGTCCGGCGATACGGCTCGCGCGGCAACGGCGGACGAGGTGCGGGATCTGCGCCGCGAGACGGGGGCTCTGAAGGAGGTCGTAGCCGATCTCGTGCTGGAGAATCGCCTGCTTAAAAAAAGTATGAGCGGGGCTGGGGGCGACGAGGCATGAGGTATCCAGCCTGCGAGAAGCTGGAGATCATCCGGCTGCTCGAGCAATCCCATCTGCTGGTGCGCGCCACCCTGGACAAACTCGGCATCACCCGCTCGACGTTCTACCGTTGATACGACGCCTACCGACGCGACGGCCCCGAGGCGTTGAATGACCATCCTCCACAGCTGGGCCGGGTATGGAACCGCCGGGCCTGCCCCCATTCGGTGGCCCAGGTTCGAAGTTAGTGCATCGTCGGTCGCGTGACGATGGCGGGTTGAGCGAGCGGCGCTGAGCTGTTCGGTTCCGTTGGCCAAATGACGACCTCCGGCGCAGGCGAGTGGTAGCCGAGCGACGAGTGCGGTCGGATGCTGTTGTAGTGCCACCGCCATTGCTCGATCACGACGCTGGCCTCCTTGAGGGTGTAGAACACCTCGCCGTTGAGGAGTTCGTCCCGCAGCTTCGCGTTGAAGCTCTCGCAATAGCCGTTCTCCCAGGGACTGCCCGGCTCGATGTAGGCAGTCGTCGATCCAACCGCCGCGATCCAGTCCTGTACGGCCTTGGCCATGAACTCCGGCCCGTTGCCCGAGCGGATATGACCGGGCACACCGCGAAGACTGAATAGGTCCGAGAGCACGTCGATCACGTCCAGCACCTTGAGCTTACGGGCGACCCGGATGGCCAGGCACTCGCGGGTGAACTCGTCGATCACATTCAACATCCTGTACTTGCGCCCGTTGTGCGTGCGGTGCTCGACGAAGTCGTACGACCAGACGTGGTCAGGATGCTCTGGCCGCGGGCGCACGCACGAACCGTCGTTGAGCCAAAGGCGTGCCCGCTTCGGCTGGCGAGCCGGAACCTTGAGCCCCTCGTGGCGCCAGATCCGTTCGACGCGCTTCACGTTCACCGTCCAGCCGTCACGCCGGAGCAAGGCCGGATCCGACGGTAGCCGTAGCGCCCGTACTGGAGAGCCAAAGCGACGATGGCGGCCGTCAGAGCGGCCTCGTCCTCGACGAGGACGGCGACCCTGCGTTGCGTCGAACGATGCTGCCCCAGGACACGGCAGGCGAAACGTTTGGACACACCGTGCTCGGCAACGACGTAAGCGACACACGCCCGGCGGCGAGCCGGGCTCAGAAGTTTTGCTGGCGCTGCCCTTTGGGTCCCGAAGCTGTCTCCTTCAAGATGAGCTTCTCCAAAGTCAGGTCGGAGATCGCCCGACGAAGGCGCTGGCTCTCGATCTCCAGCGACTTCAGCCGCTTGACCTGGTCACCCTTCAGGCCGCCGTATTCGGAGCGCCAGCGGTAATACGTGACCTCAGTCACCTCAATGGAGCGGATTGCTTCGGCAACCTTACGACCTTGCGAGACCAGAACATCAAATTGGCGCAGCTTGGCGACAATCTCTTCAGCCGTATGCTTCTTCTGTCCCATGACAACATCCTCCACATGGCTCGAAGCCATATGTAGAACGGCCCTGCGGACAAGAGCGCTCAGCAACAGATCCCCCACCGAGAACGGTGCAGTCATATGTCCGGCCTTTGGGCGCTGTCATGGACCGCTGGCCTCGATGTAGTCCGCGAGGTGAATGGTAGATCATACCTGCGCGCTCGGAAGCGCATTGGCTTTGGAGGCCTGTCTCACTTCGGGGTGACGTCCCGTCGGGTCTCATCGCTGCTGTTGCACACCTTAACCCTGCCCGGCAGCGGTCCGCCGGTCAGCTCTGTCTGGTCTCTTCCGTCACGCGCCTATTGCGCTCGCTGCAGCGAGACCAGGATTCCGATAATGGCTACCCTTTGTGAGGAGAGCCCAGACGATGCGCCCCGTCTTGTTGGCCAGCGCAACGGCGGCGACCTTCGGAGAACGATGCGACTGGATCGCCTGCAACCACGGCGAAGCTTTTCCGCTATTGCGCGCGTGGCGCAGTACCGTGGTCGCACCCAGGATCAGCGAGGTTCGCAAGGTCGGATTGCCCATCTTCGAGATCCGGCCCAGACGCTCCTTACCTCCGCTGGAACGAGCGCGCGGTGTCAGGCTAAGCCAGGCCGCGAAGTGCCGCCCGGAGACGAACCTACTCGGATCGGGGACGAGGGCCTTCAGCGAAGCTGCCGAGATGGGTCCGACACCGGGGACCGCCGTCAGCCCCCGGGGGTCCGCGTCCTCCCGTGACTGGGCCACGATCTCGCGGTCCAAGCGGTGAAGGCGTTCGTTCAACGCTTCGATGTGATCGGCCAGATCCCCAAGCGCCTGCCGCGCGATGACCGGAAGCCGTACATCTTTAGGGTCACGGACAATCCCGATCAGACCCGCCACCCGGCTGACCCCCGTGCCGCTCACGATGCCCAATTCCAACAGGTGAGCCCGCAACGCGTTAATCACTTAGTTCCGCTGGCGTACGAGGAGGTCACGTGTCTTCAACACCATGGCGGCGGCCTGCTGCTCGGCTGTCTTGACCGGCACGAAGCGCATCGTTGGACGGCTCACCGCTTCACAGATAGCTTCAGCATCGCCAGCATCAGTCTTGCCACGCTTCACATAAGGCTTGACGTAGCTCGGCGGCATGAGGCGCACCTGATGGCCAAGCCTTGCGATCTTACGCGCCCAGAAGTGGGCACCGCCGCACGCTTCCATCCCGACGAGGCAGGATGGCAACTTGGAGAAGAATGCCAGCACCTGCGAGCGGCGCAATTGCCGTTTAACCGACACGGCTCCTTCAGAGGTGATCGCGTGTACCTTAAAGATCTGCTTGGTCAGATCGAGGCCGACGACGTGTATCTCAGACATGTCCGGATCTTCCGCGTTCGAGAACTGATCCGGAATGAGAACCCAGATCAGCACTGCCGCAAGCAGGGCCGTTCCACACCATCATACCTCAGAAAGGACCATTCTTCAGGAGGCAGGCGAGGAGGAGGCCGAGCTTCGTCAAGGCAGCGATGAAAGCGGGAGGCTCGCCGGCGGCCCGCATCTCCTTAAGGAGCCGTCCCGTCTCGTCGACCACGCAGATCGCGGTCTCTTTCAGAGAGATGTCCAGTCCGGTAAAGTACGTCATGGCTGCTCCATCCTGCTGCGGTGGCGATCCAGCTTCGACAACGATCTCACATCTCGATAGGAGCAGCCGGCTTCAGCGGACCCACTGCGTGACCCAATAACCCCATCTGTCCGAGTAATCCTCTAGACGGCGTAGCCGTGGGGTGATTCACTGGGTTCATGGTCAAGGTGTTTCCTAAGTGAGATGTGGATCGGGGCTGGTTGCTGCCGCCCTCTCTGCACGAGTTCGTGCCGCCGTGGCACAAGGCGCACGTTGTCCGTGACATAGTGCGGGAAGCTCTCAACCTCACGGCTCGGCGCTTGGCGCTCCACTCGCCATGGGCTGCTCCGGTCAGGCCGCTCACCTGTACCCTGATACAGCGCTCAGCCGCAAAACCCGCTCATTCCTCGCAGAAAATCCGCGTCGGTGCTCTGTTCCATCCGCCCGCATTGCGCTTTCATATCTTTGGTCAACGAGGATTTCTGAGATTCGGGGGTGGCTGTCACAACCTGTCCCTACCCCGCAATTATGGATATCTACCCTACAACGACATCACCTCCCAGGATACAACTGTTCGCTGCGGGCGCCAAGGGTTACAAATCCTGCTGCGACGATAGGGCTAGAACCCTGGAAGGTATCGCCCCGATCGGCAATGACCTCCTTGCCAACCTTTAGACATTGGCAAACTGATCCGCACGTCCTAAGCCGGCGATCGTGGCAGCACTTGATCAGCTATACTAGGCAGGGGACGCGACCTCTCGCAAAGCAGCATGCGTCGCCTCGCAATGCAAGACAAAAGCGCAACCATATGGAAGAGGCCCCTTGATGTAGCATCATCATAATGAATGATGTCGAAGTTTTAGAATCCCTTACAGTGCCGTTTTTTGGACGGGGCTTTTAATCGTGATTCAAGTGAGGTTCCAGACCGTCATCGCCGCCACGGAGCAGGCCTGCGAGACGGCCCAGCTTATTTGGGCCAATCAGCTCCTTGTTGCCGTACTTGTTCCCGCCGATGGTGGCTGGTTTCTCGAACTTGGGTTTGGCCGTTGTGCGGCTCATGCATTGCTATTTGAAACTCTTGCCGATGCCGGCGAATGGGCGAGAAAATGCTTAAGTACTACGTAAAATTCGCGTAAATACGTAAGTAGAATAACTTATGGTTCGAGATGTGGTTTTCTGAACTTGGGCTTGAAAATACATGCATTTTCATTTCTTATAAGAGAATTGCTGTTGAGGTTTGGATAGGCATTTGCGCGTAGGGCTGCCATTTTTAGAAGCATTAGATCGTGTTGGTTGTGGCGGTATTGTTTTAACAACGGATGGCCAAATCGCCACCATCAACGCAAACGCAAGGAAAATTCTGCAGCGGGAACTAGTGTTGGACGATACGCAGATAGCCAATTTGCCGCGAGAGGGGCGCGCGGTGTTGAAGTTGCTTTTAACGCGAGCGAATGGACGTTTCCGCCTCGACAGTGAAGACTGGATCGTAATTGAACGTTCCTCCATACGTCCCCTCGTATTGCAGGCAATGCGAATCCCTGAAGCCGGAATAACAGGAGCACACACTGCACTGATCATGCTCGACCTCGCGGAAGCACCGCAGCCAAACCTAGAAAAGCTTCAAAGTATATTTAGTCTTACTCCAGCCGAAGCTAGATTAGCTGTCCTGATTACGGGTGGCGCTACGCCTACAGAAGCCGGTAAGTTCCAGGGGATCAGCGTCGCTACTGTGCGTACGCAGCTTAGCGCAATCTACACTAAAACACACACGCACCGACAGGCAGAATTGGTGACGCTCGTAAGTCGCCTCTCTGTATTACCGTGAATGCGTCGACGTCAACGATTTTCGACCATTTAGAGCTGCTAAGCTTTCGATTCGACGCATATGAGTGGTATCTGCAAGATAGTCGGTGACCACTAGTGCACTGACTCAGACGGATGGTTCAGGGGCTCGGTTGATGGCATCGAAGATGGCGGCGGCGGGCTTTGTCCAGACGAAGGGATGGGCGCTGCGGTTGTGCTCGGCGATATAGCGTTTGATGGCCGCCTGCAGGTCGACGATGCCGGTGAAGGTGCCCCGCTGAAGGCGGCGGCGCGTGAGCGTGGAGAAGAAGCCCTCGACGGCATTGAGCCAGGACGCTGAGGTTGGTGTGAAGTGGAAGGTCCATCGCGGGTGGCGGGTGAGCCAGGCGCGAACTTTCGGGTGCTTGTGGCTGCCGTAGTTGTCGAGCACGACATGGATCACCTTGCCCGCAGGGACCGCAACCTCGACGGCAATGAGAAAGCGGATGAACTCACCGTGGCGATGGCGCTGCATGCAGCGGCCGAGCACCGTGCCTTCCAAGACGTCGAGGGCGGCAAACAAGGTCGTCGTACCGTGGCGGGTGTAGTCATGCGTCTGAGCGGCAGGATGTCCGGGACCGATGAGCCGATCGGGACGGGTTCGCTCCAGAGCCTGGATCTGGGACTTTTCGTCGATGGACAGCACGACGGCGTGGGCGGGCGGATCCATGTAGAGACCGACCACATCCTCCACCTTCTCGGCGAAGGCCGGGTCGTGCGAGCGCTTGAAGGTACGCACCCGATGCGGCTGCAGGCGGTGCTCTTGCCAGATCCGCTGCACGGAGCGGAGTGAGATGCCGGTCCGCGCAGCGACGGCGCGCCCGGTCCAGTGAGTGACTTCGTCCGGCGGTTCCGAACAGGTCAGCGCCAGCACCTTCGCCACTGTGCGTATGGAATGCGGCGGGGTGCCGGGTGGGCGGGTCTTATCGTGCAGCAGGCCCTCGACGCCCTCCTCGGCGAAGCGCTGCTGCCAGCGCCAAACGGCGGGTCGGCTGACGCCAGCCTGCCGCGCCACGTCCTGCACGCTCAACCGTTCGGACGACAGCAGGACGATGCACGCCCGCAGGATGTGCTTGAGGGGGCGGGATCGATCTCCGGCGATCGCGGACAGCGCCGACTTCGTGACGTCGTCGAGGAGCACACAGACGGTCTGAGCCATCGCCCAGACTCGCATGCATCACGCCCCGCCTGAATCCTCCGACCGCGTCAGTGCACTAGGTGTACGGTCCCGGGATGAGGTGTGACGGATTGATCCTGAAGCGCTCGGGCTCTTTCGTCCAGGCATTGAGGATGAACTCGGTGGGTGTCAGGCCGCGCAGCGTCTTGAGCCTGCGGGCATGATTGTAGGCATCGACGAACAGATGCAGATGCGTTCTCAGCTGAGCATGGCTGTCGTAGTGGTAGCGTTTGACCGTCGCGTCCTTGATCGTACGGTTCATTCGCTCGACTTGCCCGGTGGTCCAAGGGTGGTTCACCTTGGTCAGACGGTGCTCGATGCCATGCTCGTCGCAGACACGATCGAAGATGTGCTGACTGTCGTAGATATCCCGCTGGCGTGATGTGAACTGAATGCCGTTGTCCGTGAGCACAGTGTGGATGCGGTAAGGCACCGCTTCGATGAAGTTGCGGAGGAACTGAGCAGCCTCCATCTTGCCGGCGCTCTCGACCAGCCGCACGAAGACGAATTTGCTGGTTCGGTCGATGGCCACGAACAGCCTGAGCTTGCCCTCAGCGGTGCTGACCTCGGCGATGTCGATATGGACGTAGCCGATGGCGTAACTCGCAAAGCGCTGCTTTTTGGGTTTGCCGCCGTCGATCTCGGGCAGTCGGCTGATGCCGTGCCGTGCCGTTCCAGACAGCGATGCAGCGAGGACCCGGTCAGGTGCGGGATCGTCGGTTGCAGGCCATAGAGGCAATCGTCGAGCGGGAGCAGCGTGTGCCGTCGGAAAGCGACGATGATTGCCTCCTCCTCGACCGTGAGCACGGTGGAGCGCGGCTCCTTGGGTCCCATCCGGGCATCCGCCGTCGTCGCCCGTTTGCGCCACTTCTGCACCGTCGTCGGACTGACGCTGTAGCGCCGGGCCAGCGCCCTTACGCTCACTTCACGTAGCTGGATCGCGCGACGGACTGCCTCCGTCGTGGTGGCGCTTCCATGGAGAACTTGGTCCATAGCGCTTCCCTCGCAGCATGATGCGCAACCGTATCACCACACCGCGGGATCAAACACCTAGGGCGTGTCATGACTTGAGCCAGTCGATGGCTGCGGCGAGGCAGAGGACGCCCATGAAACTGACGGCGGTCTTCTCATAGCGAGTGGCGATGGCACGCCATTCTTTCAGGCGTGCCCATAGACGCTCGACGTGGTGGCGGTTGTTGTAGATCCAGTCCGGACAGGCCGCGGGTGCCTTCTGGTGCTGAGTTGGGACCGCAGGCCGCGCCCTGATGGTCCAGATCTGCTCTCGGAAAGCGTGGCTGGTGTAGCCACGGTCACCAACGACTCACTTGCGCACGCCGGAAGCTGGTCAAGCAGAGTAACGGCTTGAGACAGTTCATGAGCCTGCCCCGATGCCAGCCGGACAGGCGATGGCGTGACCCTGCCCGTCGGCGAACTTGCAAGCCTTGCTGGTCAGGCCGCCAGGCGTCCTTCGACAGGCTCAGCAACCGTTAAGAAGTGGCTTTGTCGTAGTCCACGGTGTCCCGCGCTGGAGGACGGCGTTGGCATAGGTGAGCAGCTTCCTGGCGCAGGCGGTCAGCGCCTTTTTGTGCGGCTTCCCGGCGGCGACCAGACCCTGGTAGAGTTCGCACAGTGCCACGATCCAGCGGAAGCTGGCCGGCAGCGCTGCCGCGTAGAGGGCACGCCGCACGCCGGCGCGTCCACCACCGATGCGGCGCAGGCCCTTGTGCGTGCCCGAGTCGTGATCGAACGGCGCGAGGCCTGCCAAGCAGGCGGCTTGCTCGCGTGAGAGCTGCCCCAGCTCCGGCATGTCGATCAGCAGGGTCAGGGCGGTGCGCTGGCCGATGCCCTGGCCGCTCTCGATCAAGGGTCGTCAAGCGGCCAGTGCGGGCGCGGCATCGACCTCGGCTACGAGCCGCTTCATCTCGGCCTTGAGGAGGCGCTGCAGCCGCTCGATCTCACGGGTCTGCGCCTTGCGGAGCCGCACATCGTGGAAGCTCTCCCGTCGCGTCTTGGCCCGCACGATGTCGGCTTCGATCTGCTCGATCCGGCGCAGGGCTTCGCCCGACAGGTCGAGCTGGGGGTCGAACCCCGCCCGACGGGCTGTGAGACCTGCGACACACTCGGCGATCAGGCCGGCATCGAGCCGGTCGTTCTTGGCGCGTCGCAGCTTGTACTGGGCGAACGCCCGGACCTGCCGGGGCTGGAGCGGGACCACATGCAAGCCCGCCGCACACAGAGCGGCCAAGACCGTCCGCTCGTAGCCGCCCGACGCCTCGATCCCGACCGTTGAGACCCGGTGTTGCGTCAGGAAGGCCAGGAGATCGCGATGGCCAGCGCGCGTATTATCGACCTGCACGGTCTCGCCGCCGGGGCGAAGGGCGACGTCGAGCTTGGCTTTGCGGGTGTCTATCCCGGCAATGATCGTGGCATCGTCTGTCCTCCTCGTCGATCCTGCCTCGTCTACGAACCTTGGCTGTTCAGGCAACCATCCAGATCTGATGAAGGGGGCCGTCCGCGATCCTGCTGAGCCTGATCCCCGAACGGGATCCGATGAGGCCGATCCGACGGACGGCCGCCCGGTCCTGGATGGCCATCCAGGACCGGGCATCGCTCACGCGATGCCAGCAGATTAGCAAAAGCGCCTAAGACGAGGATGAGGCGACCCATGCCACGGGATCGGCCGCCTCTTTTTAGCGGTGGCGTCATGCTGTCGCACCCGCACGTTAGTAGCGTCGATCATCTTAACTTCGCCGTTGTAAGCCTTTGACACAGCGTTGAGAAGGCGATCCCACACTCCAGCATTGCGCCACCGCCGAAAACGATTGCCGCTGTTCGTTTTAGGTCCATATCGCGCCGGGATATCCGCCCAGGGCTCGCCCGTCCGCAGACAGCAGAAAACGCCGTTGAGCACGCGCCGGTCGTCCACCGGCTTGATACCTCGTGTATCGGTTGGCAGGACCGACTCGATCTCCGCCCATTCCGCATCCGTCAGACCAAACCGAGCCATCGCTATCGCTTTCCAAAAAGGAAAGCTCAGTAATCCCGCTCCTGATCCAAACACCGTTATGAGTTCAAAATCTAAAGGTCGGCCTGCTCGCACTCACATGCTCGCGGTTCCTACATCCCGGATGGGCTCACCATAGCGGGGATCACACGATCAGCGGAACAGAAGGACACTGAGGCCATCCTGCCGAATAATGGCCAAGTTGAGTGAATGGACCTCACCATTGCATACGCGACGGTCAAGCGTTACCACTACGAGACCAGTGAACAGCTCCGAGCTCACGTCAGGCTATTGGCCGATGCCAACAAATGCGCCTGTCGGCTGAAGACCCTGAGGGATCTTACGCCCTACCAGCACGTAACTCAGACTGGATGAAAGAGCCCGAACACTCCAGGCTTGATCCGTTACGCAACATTTCGGGGCTATATACTTAGCTGTCAAATAACTGGCACCAATATGCTGCTTAACGCGCTGATGTAATTCATGCATGCTCACCACAGGCAGATGTTAATCAAAACATGGCTGCAGCCATGCATTGATAGTGTCTGTGAATACAAAACGGAGCATCCAAAGACTGAAATCAAATTTTCCGAGCTATCGCTTCATCCTCGTGGTCGCCCCATATTTTTAATAGCTTTGAGAACATCACATCAAAATTAAGCTCATTTCTGACTTTTAGTCTTGCGTTTTTGGCAAGTTCCTTACAAAGAACGGGATCTTCTATCAACCTTGTGATAGAATCTGCAATCGCATTGACATCTCCGACAGGAACAAGAATGCATTCAACATTGTCACTTACCGATTCCGGGATAGCTCCCACTGGAGTTGCGATTACGGGTACGCCGGCCCAAAAAGCCTCCAGAATGGAAACTGGAAATCCTTCATTGTAGGAGGGCATCAACAGGATATCTGACTTCTGTAGCAAGTCAGCAACATCATCTCGTCCTACCCACCCCAAAAACTTGCATTTCTCAGATATTTGCAGAGATGCTGCCATTTGAGTATAATATGATATCATGCCTCCCCCCGCCAACGTAAGTTGTATATCCTTGCCATCTTTGACTAATTGCTGCATGGCACGCAGAGCCTCTCCTACCCCCTTTCTTGGCGACAGATTAGCTAGCAACAATATTGTTGTTATCTTTCGGGGACTGTCGTTGAGCGCTTGGGGTCTTTCCACGTCTTGAATCCCGCTTATGGCGTTTCTGACAATTGCAATTCTGTCAGAGCGTATGGAGAGTTTTTCTGTTAGGGTGTCGTACCAAGGCTGCCCTAGAACAATATTCTTGTCAGCCTTAGAAGTAACTATACGAACAATTGCCCGCCAAATCTTGCCCGATTTATTTATAAACAAATTAAATTCTGCGCCGTGATGATGTATTATGACGCGCTTATTTAAATAGTTTGCTAAAACAACGAAAATCCCTTCTCTCAAAAAACTAACTCTCTCAGATATTTGAACATGCACTACACAGTTATTATTCTTAAATAAAAATGATAGAAAACGCGCCATCGCAATTGGAAAATTATAAAAACTCTTAAAAAAGCTACCCTCACCTCTTGGGTCAAGCACAACAGACTTTATGCCAATATTTGTTAGCCCCGCTTCCATCTGGCGGGTCATAGAACCCACCCCCCCGCCCTGCGTTCGGCCGCCGGGCGATATGAATAGGACATAACTCACGCTTAGACGTTCCGTGTGGCTCATAGGATTTCACCAACAATCTTTCTAAATTTGGTTTGTGATTATATACTAAGTTCACATCTCTATCGACATTCTTCTCGAAATGCATGGCGTGCATTTTCTATACCACTCGAATTCCAAACGAAAACGTTCCGCTTAGGTCGTCTAGCCGTATCACTCTGAGGTGCGGGAAAATATCGTGGAATAGCGTCGAAACGGGTTGCCAGATGACCTGCTGTCCGACCCCATTTTTATCGTTGCATCTCGGCGTCATCCTTGATATAATTACACTTCATGCGTCGCGGCTTGAACGTGTCGTGATCATATGAGAAATCCAATTGGTCAAGCGCTAACTGTCAGGTTGAAGTACTAATCCTGATTGTCCTGCTGACAAGCTTCCAGGCGGTATGTCAGACGTATGCGAGGGCTGGAAGTACATCCTTGAACGCGTTGCAGCGCCAAAATGCTAAGTTTAACGAGCCCGTTCGCACCGTCAGGCACCCGCGGGTACCGTTACCATTTCGCATCCGACGTACTCATGGTCAACTCCGGGGTGAGATCTCGATAAGTAGCAAAAAGCATTTACGGCGTCCAGCGTTCCAGCTGAACGCAGTTAGGAGCTAGCATGTCGTAGTGGATAAAGATGTAACGGAAGATCTACGCGCAGTTGAAAGCCCTGTGTTGCCTTGAGTGTATGGTCCCGGGATGAGGTGTGACGGGTCAATCTTGAAGCGATTGGGCTCTTTCGTCCAGGCGTTGAGGATGAACTCGGTGGGTGTCAGACCGCGCAAGGTCTTGAGCCTGCGGGCATGATTGTAGGCATCGACGAACAGATGCAGATGCGTTCTCAGCTGAGCATGGCTGTCGTAGTGGTAGCGTTTGACCGTCGCGTCCTTGATCGTACGGTTCATTCGCTCGACTTGCCCGGTGGTCCAAGGGTGGTTCACCTTGGTCAGACGGTGCTCGATGCCATGCTCGTCGCAGACACGATCGAAGATGTGCTGACTGTCGTAGATATCCCGCTGGCGTGATGTGAACTGAATGCCGTTGTCCGTGAGCACAGTGTGGATGCGGTAAGGCACCGCTTCGATGAAGTTGCGGAGGAACTGAGCAGCCTCCATCTTGCCGGCGCTCTCGACCAGCCGCACGAAGACGAATTTGCTGGTTCGGTCGATGGCCACGAACAGCCTGAGCTTGCCCTCAGCGGTGCTGACCTCGGCGATGTCGATATGGACGTAGCCGATGGCGTAACTCGCAAAGCGCTGCTTTTTGGGTTTGCCGCCGTCGATCTCGGGCAGTCGGCTGATGCCGTGCCGTGCCGTTCCAGACAGCGATGCAGCGAGGACCCGGTCAGGTGCGGGATCGTCGGTTGCAGGCCATAGAGGCAATCGTCGAGCGGGAGCAGCGTGTGCCGTCGGAAAGCGACGATGATTGCCTCCTCCTCGACCGTGAGCACGGTGGAGCGCGGCTCCTTGGGTCCCATCCGGGCATCCGCCGTCGTCGCCCGTTTGCGCCACTTCTGCACCGTCGTCGGACTGACGCTGTAGCGCCGGGCCAGCGCCCTTACGCTCACTTCACGTAGCTGGATCGCGCGACGGACTGCCTCCGTCGTGGTGGCGCTTCCATGGAGAACTTGGTCCATAGCGCTTCCCTCGCAGCATGATGCGCAACCGTATCACCACACCGCGGGATCAAACACCTAGAGCGTTTTAGAGTAGTCCGGCTCGTATCCTGCTGCGGCGAAGAAGTTGGCGCACTCGTCGGGTGTGACGGCGTTGACGAGGCGCCCGATGGCCGACCACAGTCCCCCGACGGTCCGTTCCTCGGCTTTGCGCAGCAGCGCCTTCAGCTTCCAGAAGGCCATCTCGATAGGGTTGAAATCGCTGCGCGGTCCTTCGGTTCGGAGCTATTGGGCGGGAGGAACAACAGCTGTGCGCCCGCGGCCTCGATGGCGGCTCGCACGGCAGGCGCCTTGTGGCTGCCGAGGTTGTCCATGACGACGATGTCGCCGGGAACGAGCTCGGGCGCCAAGACGCGATCGACGTAGGCCTGGGAGGCGTCCCGATTGATCGGCCCATCCAGCACGAACGGCGCGGCGATCCCGGACAGGCGTAGGCCCGCCACGAAGGTCGTGGTCTTCCAATGGCCATGCGGCACGAGCGAGCGCAGCCACTCTCCGCGCGGTGAACGCCCGCGGGTGCGCGCCATGTTGGTCGAGGTCCAGGTTTCATCGAGGAACGCGAGGCGGGCAGGGTCGAGATCCAGCTGACCTTCGAACCACACCTCGCGGGCGGCCTTCACATCCGGGCGGTCTTGCTCCATGGCGTGGGCTGTCTTTTTTCGTACGTGAGATCGCGCGCGTCGAGGAACGTCCAAAGGATGCCGAGCCCGACCGTCTGAGCGTGCTCGTCCCGAAGCCGGAGCCGCATCTCCTCCAGGGTGATGTCGTCCTTTACGTCGAGCAGGCCGCGCAGGAATGCCTCGTGCGGATCGAGCTCCGAGCGGCGCGCGCGTCCTTGCGAACGGGCCGCCACCGTCCCGGTCGTCGTCAGCGCGGCCATCCAGCGGATCGAGGTGGCGACACCGACCCCAAACCGCGCTGCTGCTGCCGGCGCGAGGTTGTTGCCGCGGCTTCCACCACCCGCTCGCGCAGATCTTGACTGTAGGGCCGTCCCATCGGTCGCTCCTCACCCAGAGCGATCAGTGAATAAGCCCACCGCCTGTGAAACCCGCCGCATCGACTCAGCGCAAACCGAAAACGCTCTAGTTCGGCGGGATTGATGCCGTAGTGGATGAGGATCACCGCCACGCGCCGCTCGATCTCCTCCAGCGGGTGTTCCCCGCACCAGTACCAGACGCGGCATGGGACGGGCATGGGGACGCCAAGGAGGGCCCGCCCAGTGGCAAGGGCGATTGCCTCTGGCCTTGCTGGGCATAGTTGGTCCAGAGGGAAATACTGGCGCTGCTGAAAGCGTAGGTCTTCGGGTACTGACGGGAGCAAAGGGCGATGCGGGAGCGGTTGGTCGTCCTGGTGATCCTGGCAGTGCCGGTCCTGTCGGTCCTGCAGGAAATAGTGGCGCTACGCGGGCTGCAGGTCCCGCTGGTGCTTCCGGCTCAGCTGGTGCTGCTAGCCCAAGCGGTAGTGCTGGCACTCAGGGTCCGGTTGGACCCCAAGGACTTCAGGGACCAGTAGGCTCTATTGGTACCCTGAAACGCGTCGAGCGCTACACCGCGACGTCCAGCACGAGCCTGACCGCACCATTTGGTACCTTCACATGGCCGGCGTGTACGTCAACGCCCGACATCTACATCGTCCCTACCTGGGCCAGTGAGCAGATGTTTACCGGCGGCGTGACGGCGCAAACCCTTTCGGGCGCCACTGTTGCGGCGAAGATGTCTCGGATCAATGCCGGATTGCAACGGCCATTCGCTGGATGGCTGCCGTCAAGAGGAATGGGATGGTGGCGGCATGCCGGCACGGTTGCACGCGTACCTCGAAGCTCGATCCGCGCGAGGAGATTCTGCGCGGCTTGATCGACGGACAAAACGAACCGAAGGACCGCGCAGCGACATTACTCTAGAGGAGATGCGCACTCCCTTGAACGTGGAGCATGGCCAGACGGTGGGACTAATGACGCTGTGGCGCTTCCTCAACGCTTTCGACCTAACCTTAAGAAACGTATGGCCCGCCCCGCCTGCAAGTGATTTTTGCGAGATGAACTGACTGCTCTGCGCCCACGTATTCGGTCTCCGGGACGTGCCCCGGCCAGGATGGAGTTCCGCACACCCTAGTCCTTACAAAAGATACAGCATAGAACGCCGTATTTTGTGCCAGGATCACAAGGTGCCAGTTCAACCGTCAGGCCATCTCGCTTCCACCGCGCGCAGACATTGTTGATCGCCAAGCCGGGCCGCGCTGGCGATCTATCTCGTTCAGGTCGCCAGAAATTGGCTGACTCGCGCCGCGTAGCCCTCGCCGAAGCGGAGTGCCGTCTAGGTGATGGGACGCGTGGGACGCGCTGGGTTCGCCGGACGCGTACGCGATTTGCTCGTAGACCGACCCAGCTTGCTGCGCGTGGTAGAGCCCGTCTTGCTCGTACAGGCCATGCTGCTGAGCCCGCGCAGAGCCCTGCATCGCATGGCTCTACAGGCTGTACGCGAGGAAAAGGTCTGCCGCCGGATAATAACCGTACTCGGTGCCGGCCCGATCACCGCACTGGCCTTCCAGGCGACGGTCGATTAGGCCGAGCGCTTCGCTCATCCCCGCGACGTCGGCGCCCACTTCGGCCTGACGCCGCGCCGCTATCAATCAGGTGAGACGGATCGCTCGGGCACGATCACCAAGACCGGCGACGCGCTAATGCGCCACGCGCTGTACAAGGAGGCCACCAGCGTGCTGGTGCACGCGACGAAGCCCTCGGCCCTGCGCAACTGGGCCCTGGCTGTCGCCAAGCGCCGTGGGCTGCAGAAAGCGCGCGTCGCTCTCACCCGTCGCCTTGCAACCGTGTTGCATCGGATGTGGCGTGATAGGAGCGCGTTCCAACCGCAGGGCCGGCTCACCACGATCTGAGCCGACCGCGATCGAGATCCGCGCACGACGCGGAATGGTGTCCCCGTGGGGACAGGGGTCAGGCGAGGACGAAGCCGTTCCTGTGCCCAGCATCCCCAGATGCCACGGCCGCGTAAGTGAGATTGGTCTCGGTGCCCTTCAGCATATTATCCTGAGGCGATCTTAGGTCGACCTCGATGAAAAGCATGAGATCCACGGGGGAACCCACAATCCGTTGACACGCACATCATCGATTAAAAAAATCGCTATGCGGGAGCTTTAGCGACAAGTTCAAAGACGAATGCATGAAACAAAAATCTTTCTATACGCTCGAAAAGGTACAGATCGGGATCGGGATCGGGATCGATCAAAACACGGACAAACGCGTTCGGCCGCATTTATAATTGGACTATTTGCCGCCTGGGGCCGTTACCTTCCCAGACTTTGCGTTCCGGCTACTACCCAAGGCCGCTGTCAAGCGGTAGCCTTCTAATTGGCTCGGTCCGAAATACCGGTCAGGTCAACCCCATTTCAGGAACAGGTGACAGGCAAAGGAATTCGACATCAAACTGCGTAATTGAAAATCTTATCGATATGCCACCATTTACTTGAACAGCCATCCTAAGAAAAATTCTTGATCCTAATCATAGCTCACGCATATCCCGAAGCGCACCCACTATATTGTCCACGTACCGCTCTAAGCGATGACGCTCCCTGGCAAGCTCTGCCGCCCGTTCGCCCATCTCAGTGCTTTCTTTAGGCTTCGCAAGAAGGTCTACAATTGCGTCGCGCATTGCAACTGGGTCGCTAGGCGGGACAACTCTCATTGCATCCGTCTCTTCCAAGTAGCCCTCCAACCCCTGGGACCTAGTGACCACAATCGGCCGTCCGCACGCGAGCGCCTCCATAAACGCTTGGATACCAGCTGCATAGTTGTTTTGAAATAAACTAACTACTATAACATCGGCGTCGCGGTAAAGCTGAACTAGTTCCGGCCATGGGTAGAAGCGCCGATCCATATTGGTCGGAATTATTCGCGGAAAAGCGCGCGACAATAGTCGGGTGTCTGCTGAAAAGCCGCTGATGCGGACGTCAACATCGAGCTCCGCGGTTGCAGCCGCTAGAGTCGAGTAATCTCGCTGCTCCAAACCGACGCTCGCGATGATCGGCCGCAACTTACCTAATGAGATTGGACCAGGGTAAAAGAAGTTGGTGTCCGTTTGATCACGTATAAAACGTACCCGTCCATTGCAGTTGTCAACAAATTGGGTAAGGAAGCGCGCCTGAGGCTTCGATACGGCAAAGAAGAGCCAAACTTTCTTCTTTAATCCAAATAGCCAGAACGCGAGCCGCCCCTTCGGCCTGTCAACATAATGTACCATCATAGCAATGCGAACATCATGCATGGCTCCGCACAACGCCGCCACAGGGACACCGACGTCCTCGCCAGTACAGAAAACGACATCCCCCGGTTTCGCCTCGCGACGGAGCCGGCGAGCTAGAGCCCACCATAATGGTGTGGTGCGCGTTACTAAACCTAGGAGGCCGTCCAGAAAATCCGGCACTAGCCCCGATCCGTCATGCAGTCGTGCATCGAGACGGGTTGCTAGTACCGCCATAGAATGACGCGGATTACTTCCGACAGCAGCTCCCTCCATCACGGCAGCTAAGTCCGTCGGACGATTGAGAACAATGTGATACATTATTGCGAACCTAAGATAAATTATCACGAATCAGGACATATTATGAGAATCCAGGGTCAAGCCGCATCACTCGGCCGACCTCTCTGGAACAACCCGACGGTTGGCTGGGTAGTGAGCCCCTGTCAAGGCACGCAACAATTGGCCGATCCGACTCCAATCCCCTCGCAGCGCCAGCCCTACCATTTGACGCGCTACGCCAAGTAGGATACCGGGGAGCGAGATCCGGGAGTAGCGTATACAGAAGGCTACTGCTCCCCTTAGCAAGTAGAAGTCCGCCAGGATTGATTGCGACTCATGTTGCCGGGTGCCAATTGAGGCTCCAACCTTATGGCGGACGACTGAGCTTTGCGCATAGCCCAGCTTAAACCGGCGTCGCGCTCGAAACGCCCAGTCTATCTCCTCCCAGTAAAGGAAATAACTCTCTTCTAAGAGGCCAACCGCCTCTAAGTAGGGGCGAGAGGCCAGCACTGATGCGCCATTAATGTAGCTTAACTGAGCCTCCACTAACTCTGATTTCACGCGATCAGCGAGTGAAGAACCACAACCGATATCAGCGCCCCACCCGCGCCAAGGTCGGAAATGTGCTCCCCCACGGGCCTGTATGATGTCGGGATGTTCATAATAGACGAGCGTCGATCCGCAGAGTCCGATCTGCGGATCCTCCCTGGCCCGTGCCAGAAGCCAAGTCAGCGCGCTTGGCTCAACGATAGTATCGTTGTTAAGGAGCCAGATGAATTCGCACCCCCGGGCTAGCATGAATCGGATGCCTATGTTGTTTCCGGCCGCGTAGCCGCCGTTATACCCAGCTTGGATAAAAGTGATGTCAACGACCTCACCTTGGGAAGCAGACAGTTGCTCTTCCTTGGTCAAATGCGCGAATGTAATGGGCGGCAGGGCGTCTTGCGCCCGTTTCTCATTAAGCCTGCGCAGATCCGTCGTAGCCCATGACAGTATGTGCTTCTCAGAGCCGTCCGGCGAGGCGTTATCGACGACGATGATCGAAATCGGCTCGGGCACCCGCAGGACAGATAACACACAGTCTATCGTGTCGCGCCATCCGTTATAATTCAAAATCACAATCCCGATTGTTCCCTCGGGCTGATATGTCGGTTTCATGGCACAGCTAGCGCGTCCACCGCGCCCCCTAAAAGTAAGCCCCTCGGGGGGCTGAAATCAATGGAGATAGTACTGAGCTTCACACAGAGTTTTTCACGTACCAGGACTTGAAATGAGGTGCTCAACGGCTTTCCACCAGATAAATGAGGCTCATCTACTCCGGATACTCCGCCCACGATCACTTGTCCGTTTCTCATCTTTAAAGCTCTTCCATACGACCTAATGAGACTGCAATGCAAGGCGGTGTGTCGCGCCGTGGAGCGTGCCCTATCCCCATTAGCAACGCTGAGAACAGAAATGACTGAGGTTGTTAAAACAACGCCTAAGCTTGGATGAGTCGAATACCATGATTATTTACTTCTAGACCGAAATAAAATTTTAGGCTCCCCTCAAGGTATTGCAGCATTTTTCGGCAGTGCAGCAGGCTGCTGGGCCGTTAGGCTGCGGTCGTGTTTCAAGTAAACTATGTAAAAGCGAATGCGCTGTTTGAGATTTTAATGCGGTCGCCGGGGTAGTTAAATAAAGGGACACCGAGCTTATCGCCGGACGAACAAAAGATATTTTGGGGCCCGTCGACAACAAATAAGGGTAGGCGACCCCACTTATTACATGGGCCGTAGGCCCAATGGCGAACCAGATATCTGTCGTGAACATCCGGATCTCGAAAGAGGATTCGCTTGTGTGCTCGGAGGCAGCGGGAGCCGCTAGGGACGTAGTTCTGTCGGACGCCATGGTCTGCGCCTAAATCACTCTCTACAGCACCGGATGTTGACCGCGGCCGGAACATTTGCATCTGACGTAACTGCACACGACATGGATACCTGAAAGCGTCATCAGTGTTCACCTGAGACGTAGCGAGACCGAGGGATCGTGAATCAAGCGGCCAATTTCTAGCGATGACGCTCAGGATGCGGTCGGCCCAGCGATTGTCGATGGTTTCGATGTCGAAGCGCTTGCGAAGCTTGATCTGCTTTACCGGCGCGAAAACTACTTCGAATTTACGTCCCATGTCGGGCCCGCTTTTGCTGGTCAGTCGGCAGGACTTGCGACCAAGTAGCATCGCGCGTTGCGCCGGTAGAAAGCGTGGGCGATGAGCACGCCATTGGTACGGCTCTGAATGAAGCGCATCTTGACGCCGATCTTACGATACCAGTGTATGTTGCCATGCCGTTCCTGCTTATAATGGAAAAATGTCACAAATGACATGATCGCCGAATTCTGACTGGCTACCGTCTGATTTGGCAACATTTTCCAATTAGGATCGAAGAGTAGCATTTACCCTATGATAAAGAAGCCAGCGAGCGCCGGGATGAAGACTAGGATCACATGCCGTTTAAAAAGGATAACCCTGATGTAAGATGCTGCAATGGGAAGCACCACCGAAGCATGGAAGAACTTGGTGTGATCAAGAAGTACATTTGGGTTGATGGAGAAACTGAAATTGAAGTCTCCCGTCATTATAACACGAATCGCCACGCGATGTAGATTATCCGGGCCGCCCCCCCTGGATCCGGGGTGATCAGTCCGGCGGAACAGTAGGTAAAGGCTCCAGCCAAGCTGAGAGCGTTCACCCCCCACCCGCCGGACGGCCAAATCTGCCAACCGGCTCGACCGGATCGAGGCCCACCGGGGCCTGATCGCGTGCAATAGCATCGGGGATGACTCCTATGCGGGCGAAACCGAGGGACAAGAAGCCGAGCCGTTGTCCTGCGAACAGGACAACGAGTGAGGCAAAAATCCCCACGATGACCCCAGCTGGAATATAGAGCGCTGGCTTCGGTGAAACCGGTGCGCTCGGGACGCTGGCCGCCTGGAGGATTTGGGCGCTGGAAAATGCCTCGTTCGAGCGCCAAGCATTGTTAACGCGTGCCTCGCCGGCCCGCTTGGTGAGGTTCTCAATCGCAGCTTCTGCCTGTGATACTGCGCGCCGTAATGCGTTGTAGGTTGCCTCGTTCGAGCCCAGCTTCTGAAGATCCGCATCGATTTGTTTTAAGACCTCAACGCGCTGGGCCCGCGTTGCCTTTAAGCCTTCGAGTTCGGCGTTGGCCGATACCAACTTGGCAGCCGACTCCTGATAAATTTTGATATTGAGGAGGGGCGGGTCGTTAGATAAAATATCTACGCTGCGTGTAGTTCGCGCGGCAGACGTTGCCTGCGTCGGTTCGCCGAAGATTTCAGGTGGCAGCGTTGTTTGGCGACGGAGCGCCGTGATCTGAACCTTCAGCGAGTTCAGTTCGCTCTCGACCCTAGCCACCTGGGTAGCGTTATCGCTTGCCTCCTTAGCGGCAAAGGCTCGGCGCTCGAGTAGCAGTCGGCGCTGCTCCGTGATGGAATAGATGGAGAAACGTCGGCCGAACTCCTCCATCGCCGTGGAGCCTACCCGAAGATCGTCGTTGAAACGCGCCTCCTGCGCCTTAAAAAAATCGACGTCGCCCGAGTTGCTCGAGAGAGACGAACGGCGCACCAGAAATTCTGTCGCCAACAGATTTGCAAAGCGAGCCGCAAGCACTGGGTCCCTATGCCGGAACGCGAGCTTAAATACGAAGGTATTAGGTTCCAAGCTTAGGATCATATTGGCTCGCGCCGCTGCGGCTTCGGTCCGATCGAATTCTGCCTCGCTTACATCTCCCGCCAGAAGCTCGGGATAGAGACGGGCAGGCCGCATATGCTCAACGGCACGGCGAACAACATCGTCGCTTCCAGCTATTGCCAGCTGGGTTCGCAAAACTTGATCATAAGTGACCACCTCGTTGCCCGACCGCCGCTCGTCAATTCCGGCCACAGTCTGCGAACCGCGGCTTACGTCGAGAATCAACCAAACTACACCTTCGTATCGTTTGGAGGGGATGTAGGACAAAACGAAAGCGGCAATTATCGGCAGAATCAGAGCAAAGAATGAACCCAATCGAAACGTCACGCCCCACTTATCTTTCCTAGTCCAGCGCGCCATAAATAGCCTGCTCCAATTGCACTTAAATTGATCTCATCGGAGTGCTCGGGCCGTGCACGACCGCCCCACCGGTATAACAAACGAGCACCTAATTTGATCAAAACCCCTAGCGCAGTGCTCCAAGGCGCACAAGGGCTCTCTCATTCCCTGTGTAGCTCGACTACTTATGCAGGGCGGCAACACTCTTTTATCCGGCTCAATATATTGTAACCCGAGCCAGCGCACGCTATGGCTCAAATTTTTCCTGACCTTGCCCCCTGGAGAGGGGGTCTTCGCCAAATTTCGCGGATTTAGGCTGCAATGAGGAACCGTCGTCGTAGGAAACCGAGATTAGCGCGACTGTACATGGCGCGCTTTAGGAACTTGAGACACGTGATCTGCCCTTCGGCCTACCCGCTGCTCCATTGCAGTGTCAGCGCTGACTGAACGGCAGATCTAGCCTGACCTGACCCTGACCCAGCAAAGTGGCTCTTCGCCAAGTTCGGTGGATTAGGGTGCGAGGAGGAACCGTCGTCGTAGGAGATCGAGATTGGCGCGGCCGTACATGGCGCGCTTCAAGAGCTTGAGACGCGTGATCTGTCCTTCGGCTTGCCCATTACTCCATGGCAGTGTCAGCGCGGACCGAACGGCATCTCCATCCTGACCGAGGCTAGCAGCGAAGCTCTCAACGATGCGGACACCGCAGGTTTGCGCTTCGCCCAGCCATTGATCGAACGCCGTGACATCTGATTTTCCTGACGGCTGCTGGCCACAGCGGCTCCGGACGATCCGGCAGAACCGGCGGCCGAGATCGACGACCTTAGCCGCCTCGGTATCCTGCAGGACGCGCGAGACGACCGCGGCTGCCTCGGGGCCGAGGTCTTCGGGCTCCCGTAGGAGATACCAGGACAGCTGCTTGGACGAGGCCAGGGGTGATGTGGTCGAGGTCGCAACACGGATGTCAGCCGGTGCTGGCGACGACTGGATCGACGTTTTGGCCGAGCCCGCGCGCCGCTCGGACAACCAGCGACGCACCTGCTTCGAGGTGCCGGCAAAGCCGATACCCTGAAGTTCGCGCCAGAGCTGCGCAGCGTTCTCGCAGCCCTCATCGAAGCGGCCATGCAGATGCCCGAGATAAGGATCGAGCATGCTCGGCTTCGGCTCGCGCATGCCGTTCCGGGGGAAGCTCGCGGCGAAGGCGTACTTGCGTACCGTGGCTCGGGCCAAGCCGGTCTCGCGATTGATGCGCCGAAGCGAGTCTCCTTCCGCATGGCGGCAACGCACGTCGTCATAGGCCGCTTCCCATCGACCGCGGGCCGCGGCCCGCGCGAGCATCTCGGACGGTGCGCGCGGGTAGGGCGTGACGCGCCGAATCGATGGCGATGACGGGGCCACGGCCGGCAACAGCTTCAGACGTGGATGGACGCGGGCGAGCCAGCGCTCAACCATCTGTCGGGTATTGAGCAGGAGATGCCACCGATCCGCGACCTGAACGGCATCGGGCGCACCCATGGCAGTCCCACGCGCATATTCGGTCGAGCGGTCCCGTGCCACGACCTGGATCTGTGGGGCGCGCCGGAGCCGGGCCGCCAGCGTCGAGGCCGAACGATCCGGCAGCAGATCGATGGGGCGGCGGCGTTCGAGGTCGACGAGAATGGTGCCATAGGTTCAGCCCTTGCGCAGGGCCCAGTCGTCGACACCGACGATGATCGGTTTGGATCCGGTCGGCCGCGGACATTTGCGGATACCCCGCAGCAGCGTCGTGGCACTGGTGGGCATCGCCAGGTGTGGCAGCAGTCGGGCGGTGGGTGTGGCACCGAGCGCCAGCGCGGTCCGAACCTGGGCATCGGCCAGCCTGCGGGTCCTCTGAGCGTAGCGGTCGAGAAGGCGAGGAAGTCGCTCGGCGAAGGTCCGACGCGCGCAAGCGGGATCGTGGCAGTAGAAACGTCGGATCGTCAGGTTCAGGCGCACCTCCTGACCGCTCGTTGGCAAGTCGGCAGGCCGCCGATGATAGCGACTATGCACAGACCGACTGACGGTACGACAACCTGGGCAACGGGCATGATCGCGCTTCGCTTGAGCGGAAATGCGAAGGGCAGTGCTCTCCTCACGCCTGACGTGGAGAAGGCGACAACCGGGGATGTGACAGAGTAGGGTCATGCCCTGATCTGAGAATCCCTGCCCGATTCAGCCAGGAGCTACCTCCCAGCATCCGCCCCAGCGACCCAATCCACCAAACTTGGCGAAGAGCCGCAAAGTGGTCCGCGCTGAGCGCAAGTTTTTCGGGCATCCTGAACCCTGAAGGAGGGAGGATGCCATGCCTCGCAAACGCTTCACGAACGAACAGATCGCCTTTGCCCTGCGGCAGGCGGAGAATGGTGCGACGGTGGACGAGGTCTGCCGGAAGATGGGTGTATCCGAGCCGACGTTTTACCGTTGGAAGAAGCAGTTCGTCGGTATGGGCGTGCCTGAGATCCGGCGGTTGAAGCAGTTGGAGGACGAGAACGGCAAGCTCAAGCGGTTGGTCGCAGACCTGACGCTGGACCGCTCGATGCTGCAGGACGTGCTCAAGCGACCCGAAGGGCAGCGTCAGCAAAAGTGGTGAGGCCCGCCGTTCGCCGTGAGGTCGCCGGTCACCTGCAGGTGGCCTACGACATCAGCGAGCGTCGGGCCTGTCTGGCCACCGGCTTCGGCCGTTCATCCCAGCGCTATACCAAGCGCTCTGATCCGCAGGTCGCGCTGCGGATGCGACTGAAGGAGCTGGCTGCCGCACGGGTCCGCTACGGCTACCGGCGGCTTCACATCCTGTTGCAACGGGAGGGCTGGAAGGTGAACCACAAGCGCACTTACCGGATCTACCGCGACGAGGGACTGTCAATCAGGTCCAAGCTGCCCAAGCGCAAGCGGGCCTGGCGCTACCGCCAGGGGCGACCAGCGATCGGTGGGCCCAACGAGGTCTGGGCGATGGACTTCGTATCCGACCGCATCTTCGACGGGCGTCCGTTCCGGATCCTGACGGTCGTCGATTGCCACACGCGAGAGGCGCTCTCACTCACGCCGAGAGCCAACTTCCGCGCCTTCCAGGTGACCGAGGCGCTTGATGCCTTGGTCCGGCTGAGGGGGCGGCCCAAGAGCCTGCGGGTCGACAATGGGCCGGAGTTCGCCGGCCGCATGCTCGACCAGTGGGCCTACCTGAACGGGGTCGAGATCGACTTCTCCCGACCGGCAAGCCGACCGACAACGCTTACATCGAGTCGTTCAACGGCCGTCTACGAGCGGAATGCCTGAACGCCTCGTGGTTCCTGTCGCTGGCCGATGCCCGTGAGCGCATCGAGGACTGGAGGTGCCACTACAACGACGATCGACCCCATATGGCTCTGGGCGGCTTGACGCCCCGAGCCTTCGCCAACCAAGCTGTCACAGCCCGAGAACTTGCATAGGCCGTGGACCACAAACGGGGTCAACTCCAGGCCTACCGCGCACTAACTTTACCCTTGGACCACCGCGTGGGGGCCGATCACTCTCCACGGGCAACGTCGAGACCAACGTTGCGGGCGGCTCCATCAAGGCCGCAATCGAACTGACGCTTGGTACGCGAGCGGCCACCAACGTCGAAGGCTCTGTGGCCTTCGTCACCGGCTATGCCGTCACCACCTTCCCCGGCCTGACGATCCCCGCCAACACGCGGTTCTGGGTCGACTACCAGATGAGCAGCCAAGACGGCATTCCGTTCGCAGGTTACGGCGCCTACCATCTCTACAGCACGGGAGGCTGGCAGTTCGGCACGGGCACGCTCAGTGTCGACTTCACTGTCAGCGGCACGCCGCCGAACAGCTCCGGGGCGCGCCAGCAGGGCTATGGCCCGATCCTGATCCTGGCGCAGACCTCTGAGCCGTCTGTGCTGGTGGCTGGCACCAGCATCGTGCAGGGCATCGCCGATGCCCTCACGGACGCCACCGCCGACATGGGCGTCGCGATGCGCCTCATTGGGCGTCGCTCGCCTACTCAACCTTTGCCGTCGCCTCCTCGACCCTCACCGCTTTCCATTCGGCATCGAAGACCTATCGAGACCAGATCACGTCCGGCACCATCTCGGGCATCGCGACCGGCGTGCATATCACTCCCACCTCTGGGGGAACGATACGATCAACGACCTCAACGCGGGTGGCCTGACGCCAGCGCAGGCCGCCGCCGCCCTCGCGACTCAGGCCGCGGCCTACCCGAACCACATCTTCATCGTGCCCACTGTCACGCCGAACACGTCCTCGACCGACAGCTTCGCAACCACGACGAACCAGACCGTCTCATCGGGCGGCGTGAAGGTTCTTGCCTACAACGATCTGGTGCGCGCTGGTATTGCTGGCGTGAAGCTGGTCGCGGACATCTCGGACTTCGTTGACCCCTACCGCACCGGCAAGTGGCCGGTCACGCGCAACCCGGCTGACACGGCGGCTACGACGGCAGCATTTACGGGCTCTACCTCCGGGAACACGCTGACGGTATCCGCCGTCGCCAGCGGGACCATCGTTCGCGGCGCCAATCTGTTCGGTTCCGGCGTCAACGTCGGTGCGACGATCATGGCGACGGGCGGAACCGGCACCTACACACTCAGTGTGTCACAGACCGTTGCGAGCGGCGCGTTGACAACCGGCGGGCTGGGCACCTGGGACGGGCTGCATCCTAGCATCGTCGCGAACGAGTTGATCCGCGATCGTGGCGCTGCGCTGCTTCCAATGATCCGTAGGTAAAACTATGCATCAGCATCACTAACATTGAATAAGCCTCGGGCTGAAAGACTCATTTGCTCTAAGCGGGCGCGACTCGCCGGAGAATTTTCAATCCAATCATCAATGAGATTTCCCCATTTCAAGGGAATCTGGAGACGATTCCACGCCGGTAGGCTTTGTTCCGACAATCGTTTATAGAGATCTTCATCATTAATAAGCCGTTTGATTGCTGAAGCCAGATTTTCTGCATTACCAGCGGACACAATAATTCCAGTCTTATCATTCTCGATATTCCCAATAAACATAGGGTGGTCGGAAACGATCAGCGGCGTTCGAGAGCAAAGGGCTTCGTAGATTGTCAACGGCAATCCTTCCGAGTATTCGTGAAGACTCGGGACAACAACAATATCAGCATCATGCATCATTGGAAGGATCTGAGCATTCGCTACAGTCCCAACTTGGCGTACAGAATCTTGAAGTCCGGCACTTGAGATCAGATGCGCTAACCGCCCGTCATCTAGTTTTCCAACTAAATCGAGCTGAACGAGGTGGCCGTCCGCGACAAGATTACGCACGGCTTCAATTAGACAATCTACGCCCTTTTCACGAATCATCAGCCCAACATACATAATTTTGCAGGGCGCCTTAGCTCTGATTTTCGACGGTCGCTCACTCGGGGTGTCAAAAGCTGGGTAGTCCCAGGCTAAAACCTTCCGAGCTGGCACACCGAGTTTCACGAGCTGTTCCGCCGAACGGATGCCGTGATTGGCCACCCAATCAATATTAGGCAATCTAGTAAAAATCGCTAAAATAAATGCCGAAATCCGATTCTTAATCGACCTTGAATCAAATGAGTCGGCGAGAAGAAGCAATGTTCTACGCCGATGAAGTGCCGCCCAAATCAAAACTTCTCTAAGCGGCGTTCTCAAAACAATAATATCTGGATCGGCTTCAGCTAAAAGTCGCACAATTTTACTACCTTCAACACGATCTTTGAATCCTGCGCCAACTGCTATCGCGCCACTTGGAAGTAAAGATTCGTAAGGAGATGATGTTAGGCCTGTAATAGTCGTGACAGATTTCAATCTACCTGCAAGTTTTTCAACAAATTCGACAGTATACCTCTGGCCGCGGTAAGTCTCAGCCCCTCCAGCATTAAGGCGCTGACTGGCCTCGAGGAAGTCTCCAGCATATTGCACGATTGCTAACCGGGTCTCGCGTCGCTTCATTGGCTTGCACTGCCCTGCCCTAAGTTTCTCGTACCGAGGCATGTCACGCACGTCGGTAAGGTCCGATTATGTCTCCGCACTCCAAATCTAACAAGGCGTGGACATCATTCAGCAAATGCATGTTCGGATTAGCGATTTCAATCAAGCGTTGTACGTCGAGGGCGATCTAAGTTACACGGCCGTGTAGATTATTTCGCGCCAACGAGGTGACCCTTAATTCCTGGGCAAGCCAAATGCCTAATATGGCACTAAAATAAAATACGCCACCAGGCGCGAATAATACAGGCGCAATAGATCCGTATAGCACCATCATACAACCAGTCTGGAAAAAGCATGTTGAAAATCTTTCCTGCATTATATGAATTTCACTGCAAGAAATTGCCGCAGCGATAATATAAAACAAGAGACCAATAAGGCCAAGATCACAAAATACGCCCACCGCTCCAAGGTCGCCAGATGCAAAGAAGGAGAGTCCGGTGACCTGAGCGCCGAGTCCGGGAGCGCCGGGAATACCTAGTCCAAAAACAAAATTTGACGGCAAAATATCTTGCAAAACTTGATATTCTAGCGCACGCCCAAAACCAGATGTATCTTGACTGGCAAATGCATAAAATGGATTCCAAGAATGATCAGCCATGCCGTACAGCAGGCCAACAGACACGATAGCGAAACCGCCAAAGCTTGTGAGCGCGATTATACGACGCGGCAATTTAACAATGTTCATCACTGCTACAATTGTGAGACACAAGAGATACACTCTTGAAAGCGTAAAATAGTTTGCGGCTACGCAAAGCATCATTATCGCAAGATTTTTTATAGTGAAATTTTTCTGCAAAGCACCCATGGAATAATAAAAGGCGAAAGCAAGGGCACCAGCATATGCGAACAGACGGTCCCCGCGCTCAGCGTCATTTAGCAGCAACGCAGTAAACAAGGCGCCTGGAAGCAAACCGGCACTGTACAATATTCCAATAACTGCATATACAAGTGTATATATTAAAGCATATGCCAATATAACTTTTGCTATAAGCGTCGCCATTCCGTCACGGCTCATAACAAAGATCGGCAAAAACGATAGGAATACAATATATTGGGCAGAGAAATTCCAATCAATCTGCGTACTAAAGTTGTTACTGAAGACAACCATCTGCCCGATTACGAGGCTAACCGCTCCAACGGCTATCATAACAGGCAAAACGTGGCCGCGTATAACTGCGATTGCAAAATATATAAGGGATAACAATAATATTGTTGATAGCAATATGCGTTGGGCAAAATCAGGAAGCAGACTTTGATAAAGTCTTGAGCTAAAAAGCACATCGGCAATTACGAGGCAGTGAATCGCAATTCTATGAAAATCAATCATCTTTGTTAACCGGATGTGATAGGCGTCACAATTTTCGTGCGACATCGGAAATGCGTCATACGGCGATCGGGTGGAAACGGCAAAATTGACAAAAATTTTTGCCACATAACGCGGTGATTGACGACCCCTTGTTAGTCCGCCGCCGGATAGACAGCCGTTATGTACAATTTCGGCACGAAGTTTTAGATCCGCACCACCAAGGAGTGGGGTCATTGTGAAGCGCTTCGCCCTCTGGACCCTATCGCTTATCATCATTGCCTTCGCTGCCCGCGCAGCCGGCCCCGGCGGTGAGAACGCCATCGACCTCTCGGCTTACCCGACCTAGAGCGAGTTCCGCTCATGTAGCGACGGCTACGTCGTGGTCGTATCCGGCGGCGGCGAGATAGTTTCGGCACTCTTGGGGTGTGAAGCGAGCGAAGGCCTTCCGGATCTCGTTGCGGAGATCTGGGATGGTGCGTGGAGCGGCGGCGCGCAGGAGGGCCTTCAGCTTGGCGAAGGCCTGCTCGATCGGGTTGAAGTCGCTACGCGGTCCTTCGGTTCAGGGCTGTAGGCCGGCAGGTAGCGGATCCGTGCGCCGGCCGCCTCGATGGCCTCGCGGATACCGGCCACCTTGTGGACGTTCAGGTTGTCGAGGATGACGGTGTCGCCCTGTTTCAGCTCTGGGACCAGGGTGTCGGTCACGTAGGCGCGGAAGCGTGCCCCGTTCGTCGCCCCATCGAACAGGGCGACGGCTGTGGGACCGCTGGTGCGCAGGGCGGCGGTGACGATGGTGGTCTTGTAGTGATGGGGTGGACGCCCCCCGACGGCATCGACGTGCCAGATTGGTGGTGTTGTGAACCACCCGAGGGAGGCGTCCGTGACAGAGGTTAGCATCATCGGCCTGGATCTGGCCAAGAACGTCTTCCAGGCGCACGGCGCGAACGCTGCCGGTGCGCCGATCTTCCGCAAGAAGCTGCGGCGGGAGCAGGTGCTGGCCTTCTTTGCTGCTCAACCGCCCTGCCTCGTGGCAATGGAGGCCTGCCCCGGTGCGCATCACTGGGGCCGCGAGATCGACAAGCTCGGTCACACGGTCAAGCTGATCGCGCCTGCCTACGTGAAGCCCTTCGTCAAGCGCCAGAAGAACGACGCGGCCGATGCCGAGGCGATCTGCGAGGCCGCGCAGCGTCCGACCATGCGCTTCGTTGCCGTGAAGAGCGAAGCCAAGCAGGCCTCCGCGGTGATCTTCCGGACCCGCGACGTGCTGGTCGGCCAGCGCACCCAGCTCATCAACGCGATCCGCGGCCATCTTGCCGAGTACGGCCTGATCGCGCCGCAGGGGCCCGCCCATATCGAGCGGTTGATCGCGCAGATCGAGGATCCCGCTTCGGACATTCCTCCAGCCGCCCGCGCCAGCCTTGCCGTGCTCGTCTGTGTGTTCCGCCATCTGCAGGAGCAGACCGCAGCCCTCGATGCCGAGATCGCCACGCGCGCGAAGGCCGACGATACGGCTCGGCGGCTTATGAGCGTGCCGGGCATCGGCCCGCTGATCGCCACTGCCATCGAGGCCCTGGCCCCGCCCGTTGAGACGTTTCGTTCGGGCCGCGACTTCGCCGCCTGGGTCGGGCTGACACCGGTGCAACGCTCGACCGGCGGCAAAGAGCGCCTCGGCCGCACCTCGCGCATGGGCGAGCGGACGCTGAGACGCCTGCTCATCATCGCGGCCAGCGCGGTGGTGCGCTGGGCCAAGCGCAAGGGCGTGCCGGCCGATTCGTGGCTTGGCCAAATGCTCGCGCGCAAGCCGCCGATGCTGGTCATCGTAGCTGGGGCGAACAAGAACGCGCGCATCGCATGGGCCCTTCTGACGAAGGGTGGGATTTACCGAGCTCCGGCCGTCACCGCGTAGGCGGGACGGACGCGAGGCTGTCGGAGGGCGTGAGGAGGTCGACGGATAGGTATGGCGCAACGTCGGTGAGACGGAGTTGGGAGAACCAGACGCATGGGGAGCGCTTCGAGCGCGCTGTAGTGATGTGGTCCCGACTCTCGCACTCCCATACGGGCCCGCGGCATGTGACCCGCCGCATCAGAGGCCGGACACATGGCAGCACCCGATCACGCACCGCGCCCGTCCAGAGATTGTGCTTGCACCCGAAGGGGCGTCCACACATGCCCGTGCGGTACGACCATCCGGCAGCGCGCACCGCGTGGAGCCCGACCGTAGCGGCGGGCCATCTTCGTGTTGGCGGCCGTCTCGTCGAGGAAGACCAACCGGTCCGGATCGAGATCGGGCTGCCCCTCGAACCAGATCTGCCAGGCCGCTCTCACATCCGGCCGTTCTTGCTCAGCTGCGTGAACCGCCCTTTTTTACGGGTGATCCAATGCCGCCGGAAGAAGCGCCACAAGCCGCTGGTGCTGGTCTGCACGCCGTGCCCAGACAGGGCATCGCGCAACTCACGCAGAAAGATCTCCGGCCGCGCCTCGTAGAGGCCCAGGATCAGGGCGGCGTGCGCTTCAATGCGGTGAGAGGCATGGTCGCCACCCAACGGCTTGGCTGCAACCTGGCCTTCGTGCTGGAAACGCTCCGACCAACGGCTGGCACTCGACACGCTGCCCCCAAACCGAGCGGCGGCCTGATGGCAGGACGCACCCCCGGCCACAGCGGCCACGACATGGTCACGCAGATCCATGGATAACGGTGACGGCATCGGCACATTCTTTGCCCGTCAACGCTCCAGCCCCAAACCCGTCGCAATGCGCTCGGAAACCGCTCTAGTCCAAGATGCAGTCGACGCTGTCGGCGATGCAGGCCGCCATCCCTCAGCCGGACACGGCCGTTCCCCCTACGGAGACAATCGGCGGCGCTCCCGGCTCGGCCAACACCTTCCGCCGGGGCGATGCCAGGGCGCCCCGGATCACGCGCAGCAAGACCTTGACTCTCGCGGCCGATGGCACCGCCACCTTCGACTGGACGGCCCAGGGACGCTCGCCACGCCCGTCCAAGTAGCCACGACGGCCGTCTACACCGGCACGAGCGTCCCGAAATGCTGGGCCACCGCGACCACCGCAACCTCCGTTTCGATCAAATGCGTGGTTGAGAACAACAAGCTTCTCAATCTCGCGGCGATCACAGCCGGCATCAACCTGAACGGAGGCTCGGCGGCTGGAATGTCAGTCGGCGTCATCGTGCTCCCGCCTTCATAGAGAGTGAGACCCGATAAGCGTCACCGTCATCACCCCACCCGAGCCGCTAATCTCGTTGGAGGATGCCAAGCGGCAGACCTATTACGAGGGCGACGACAGGGACCAGAAATCAGCGCCTGGGTTGAGGCTGCCCAGGCCACAATCGACGGCCCTGCCGGCTGGCTAGGGCGGTCAATCGGCCTGCAGACGCTTGAGGTCACTGCCGATCGTTTCGATTTCGGCATTCGCCTTCCGTACCCGCCGATCGTTGAGGTCGTCTCTGTGAAGTACGATGACCCGAGCGGTGTTGAGCGGACGCTTGCTTCAACAGCCTAACACTTAAATCGAACCGGCACGCTTCAATGCGTCCAGAATGCTTCCTGGCCTACCGCGAGCGGCCAAGGGGATGCGATCCGCGTCCAATTGCCGGGCCGGCTATAAATCGCCGCCAGTGCCGCTCCTGCAGGCCATGCGCGTGATGGTGAATCTCTTGGCTCAGTATCAATTCGAGCCCGTCAACCTCCAGACCCACGCTACGGTCTTCAGTCTCGTCAATCCCTATCGGATTTGGGCCTGATGGCGGCGCTCGTCATAGATCCCGGCTTGATGCGAGAGCGGATTAGTCTCCATTCACGAGCAGTGATTTCCGACTAGTAGTTCAGGCGGCGGCGCTGGCGATCCCGATCTCACAGTCGTCATCTCGGCAGGCAACACCAATGCATGCCACGCCCATCTCGTGGAATTTGGGACCGCGCCGCATATCAACGGCGGCCTGTTCGCCGGCACTCAGAACCCTGGCGCCAAGGCGCAACCGTTCTTCTACCCCCTGTACCGCGCGTACAAAAAGCGGGTGAAGGCCCGGGTCTTCCGAGCGACCACCAAGGCCGCGAAAGCGATTGCATCCTCATGAGCGCCGAACTCGCACTCCAGGGCGCGATCGTCGCCAAGCTGAAGGCTGCCGCCCCGGTCAACACAGCCCTTTCCGGCCGTATTCTCGATCGGGTCAACCTCGGCCAGGCGCGCCCCTAATGGGGGGCGCGCCCCAAAGCGCCCCAGACAGGCATTATGGCCGGTGGCCGGTCTGAGGCGGCAAAGTAAATCGTCATCCCACCGCAGCCGAGCTGTGGCCGGATCGACAATACCCTGCATCAGGATTGGTTGGGCCTGACCGAACGGGATCCAGTAGCGCTCCCCCGTAAGGAGGCGTCGTGCCAGGTGGTCGGTGGTAGTACGCGACGCTTCCGCCCGAGGGCATCAAAAATCTGGAATGGCCTAAGGAGCGGTTCTAGGCCCCCGGTGATCCTGAAAATGAAACGAGGCGGATATCCCATCCGCTTTATAAGGGCTGAAAATCAATGTAGCGCAATGGCTTGGCTGGTAGGCTGATCCAGCTACCCACGACAGCACCCACGGTAACCGACCGAAGCCGTGCCCGATGCGGCTTAGCCGACGCGGATCAAGCGTGACCGCTACGCGTTAGCTGGCATGCATCGTTTCTTCGATTTCGTCGCTTTGCTCGGTCTCGTCGGCATGGTCTCGCATAGTCATCACGGTCAACCGCGACATGTGAAACCAGTCACGTTGCTCGGTCCGGTCACCCGCTGACAGATGGCTGTTGTTCCCATTCTGCCGTTAATGGGCCGCTAACTAGGAGGGGGCACCCTGACGGCTCTCTCAGGGACAAACCATGCAACGCGCCCTAGTCCGACTATGGACTGTCCTGAAAGCCACTCTGGCGATCAGTCTGCTTGCGGCCAGTTCCCTGTACTCGGCTAGCGTCGCTGACCGGCAGGGCCTCAACCCATTCGCCGCTGCCCTGACCGAACCGACGACGACGGGGGCGATTAGGCCCAAGCTCGCCCCGTAGCGGCGAGCCGCGGCCTACCTGGACGGAAGCCGACAGGACGGCGGCGTATCGATCGCACATGACGGAAGCGCCTCGCGGTAGATCCTGACCAGCGGCGGCTCCTCACCATTCTCTATCGCGTAAAGACGTTCCTCCTCAACGTAGGCCCAGCTCTTCTCGTCTGAGTGCTCTGCTTCGAGGAACACGCCGGATCGACAGCCCCAGCCGTGAGCCCGTGCCACCTGCGCCTGCTCGTAGCTCACCGAGTAGTACCCGAAGTCATGAGCCTCCCGATCGCGGCATAGGATCTTGCCGTCGTCGGTGACGATGTCGCCTGGCTTGGCACTGGCCGGAATGTCGATGGTCATTGGGTCGCTCCAGGAGCGGGATGAGGGACCGTTTCGATCGCGGCCTTGATCAGATCACGGAGAAGGTCCGGTGCCAACTCCGGATCGTCCTGCGGGATCTCTGCCTCTTTGGAGGCCAACGTTAGGCGCGTCACGAGCTCAGCGACGCGGGCTTCGATGTTTCCAGAAAAGGAGAGATCGCTCGGGACATTCTCGCTGATCCAATCGCGCACGAAATTCGATGGGTTCTCGGCCATGGCGTCCTCTGCATCCGAGAGCAAACCGATCTCACCTGACGAAAGTTCATGCAGCCAACGATCCGGCCAGCCTTGCCGATGCCGGTCCAACCGGACCACGCTCTGTAAAGCCTTCCGCGGATAAGGGTCCCTCAACCGGAGGGTATGACGACCATTCCTCGAGCAACCACCCAACCATTGAGAAAGGTGCCTACGGCGCGGGGTAAGTGCCGATCGCTTCAATACCCCGCCGGCCCCGTGATCAGATCGGGGTGGCGGGCCTGCCTCACCTCCCATTACTGCAAATTGCCTGATGAGGAATGCGACCTCGCCTGTTGAGGGCAGCGGTCATGCGTAGTCTGCCTGGTGGTTAAGAAAAAGCTGCGACCCTACGGTGTCGCCGTTCGCACCGCTTGGGGGCACCGATGCAGCACAACGATCTGTTGCCTGACGAATTCTCGCCAAGGGCTATTCGGGCCTACTTGGTGAGCATTGAGGCAGCAGGGTTGGGTCTAACGATTTTCGGCGCCGTGTCCCTCTTCGGGATGCTTTTCGACTGAGCCTGCGCGGAATTCGCGATGATGCACTTCGATAACGGGCATTTGCCGGAGCCGGACGAGCACTTTGCTAACGGATATGCGCAGGACGCGATCCTGGCAGGCTTCGTCGTCCTAGAGGCCGTTTGGCTAGGGCTGACGCAGTTTTGCGCCGTGCATCTCGGCCGCGCGCTGATGTCTTGAGCCTACGCGGCGACTGACCGGCTCGAGAAGGGGGCAACTTGGGCAAGGTCGCGCAGAACGGAATTCGTGCTTCACATTTTAATTCGTCAGCCATATGAGCGTGAAATTATAATTCCAGGAACCAGCGGGATAGATGTGGAAGATTTAGTCGCCAAGTTCACGCCTTACCTACCTTCTGGCGCATGGCTTCATGTACTTATAATTGTGTGCATATTTATAGCTTTCGTTGCCATCAAAAGGTATGTAGCGCGGATGATTGGGCGAATGTTTGAGGAATAAGTATGGAAGTACTTCTGCCGGACTTCAGGTCCGACTAGGGCGTGTCATCGCTTGACCCAATCGAGGGCGGCTGCGAGGAAGAGGACGCCTATGAAGCTGACGGCGGTCTTCTCGTAGCGGGTGGCGATGGCGCGCCACTCTTTGAGCCTGGCCCAGAGGCGCTCGACCTGATTGCGGTTGTTGTAGATCCAATCCGGGCAGGCCACGGGCGCTTCGTGGCGCTGAGGCGGGATCGCAGGCCGAGCGCCCATACCCGAGATGTGCTCGCGAAAGACGTGGCTGGTGTAGCCGCGGTCCCCCACGACCCATTTGGGCACCCCCGGCAGTTGGTCGAGCAGGGGAACAGCGTGAGGTAGTTCATGGGCCTGACCGGGCGCCAGCCGGAAGGCGATGGCGCGGCCCCGCCCGTCGGCGATCACGCAAGCCTTGGTACCATAGCCGCCACGCGAGCGGCCAAGAGCTTCACGAGCGTCTCGCTCGGCCGCAGATCCCCCTTTTTGGCGGCTCCCGCCGCCTTTTGGTGCGCCCGCACGTTCGTGCCGTCGAGGAACACCATGCCGAGTTGGACGCCGCGTTCCTGTACGAGGTGAAGAAGCCGCTCCCAGACGCCGGCACGCGACCAGCGGATGAATATCTGGGCGGCCCGCCACCAGGGTCCCAATTCCTCGGGAATGGCCCGCCACTTGGCCCCGTTCTGATGCCGCCAAAGGATGCCCGAGAGCGTGCGCTGCAGATCCTGCGGAGGCGTTTTGGCCTTGGGCCGGCAGGCTTCAACCAGAGGCTCCAAATCAGCCCATTGCGCGTCGCTCAGCATCGTCCCTCCTCCATCAGAGAGACGAAAACGCAAGCCCAGCCAATCTGTTCAGGCGACGACAGGCCCTAGGGCACATGTCGTCAGCGGCGGCGCGAGAGGTAGGCCAAAATGGCTCGCCTGAGCCGCGCCCACGGCGACGGGTTGTCGGGATAGCGAACCGGCGGAAGGGGCTGGCTCGCCTTGCGAGGCGCGGGCGGCCAAATTGTGCGGTGATCGTCGTTCATCAGGCTTCCGACACGCCGAAGCTTGCCCTTGTGATGGTGGTGGGGAGCTTCGATGCCGCCGGAACCGGCATGTCGGCGGGCCAACGGAAGGCGACGATCTTTGAGCGCTTGAACGCAGTCACCGAGACTTGATCGGATTTGTTGCCGCCGAGCAGGAAGACCGATCCTTGTTGGCGCCGACGACGAAGCCGGTATGGCCCTGCCAGGACGAACCCGCGCGCTTCTTCATGGCAATGCAGCCCAGGGCCGGCTCTTTGAGGCCCACGCCCCAGCCCTCGAATGACCGGGCCGCGAGGCTCCGCGAACCACGATGGCCGGCTCGCTCCGGCGTCACAATCGGCGCCCGCCGGGCCGAGGTCATACCCACGCGCCAAGAGAGCGCGTTGAATTTCAGCGACGGTCATTGCAGTTCTCCAGTTACCAAGAAATTCTGGGCACAATCCGCGAGGGGCGGACCGGTAAGGGAGCGGCGGAGCGGATGACAGGGGAAGCGTTGGCCGCGCTCGTTCCAGGCCTGATGGCCGGACTACTGGCCGCAATGGCCGCGATGTATGGACCCGGCTTTGGGATCTGAACGCGGCGACCGGCTGGCTCGGGAGGGGCGGAAAGTCAGTGCGCCCTAGACGCAGGTAAAAGACAAAGGCTGGAAGCTGCTTTTAAATCACGGGGTCACTTGGCTGGTTCTCCGACAACGGCCAAGCGATAGCGGGTCGGAAATTTGATGTCCCTCCAGTTCTCGACCCGCTTTTTCTCCTCCCCGCAGGCTTAAAGGTCCGGCCAGGGGGCGTGTTGCTACGTCATCGCCTAGTTGCTACTGCCGCCGCGTCGCCTCGGGTGCTCGCCTTACAACAAGCAAGCGGGGCGACAGCGGGTCGGGCGTTCGCGCCGGGCGTCCGGCCCGTTCTTTTGTTCAGAGCTGCTGACAGCCTTGGGTCACGCCATAGCGGCAGCTTTTGGCGGCCGACCGGCCGTCCTGCGCTTCTCAGGAGCCGAAGCGGTCTCTTCAACGACGGGCTTTTCTGGAGCGGCTACAGCCTTCGACGCACCATTTCGCTGCTGCCCAAGGCCTAGCGACCGGGCAAGCTCGGAGCGCTGGGCCGAGTAGCTCGCGGAGGTCATTGGGTAGTCGGCAGGCAGGCCATGTTTCGCACGGTATGCTTCAGGGCTAAGCCCGCGGAGCGTCAGATGCCTGCGCAGCGTCTTGTAGGGCTTGCCATCCTCGAAACTGATGAGGTGGTCTGGCGTGATCGACTTCTTGATCTGAGCTGGCGTCGCCTTCTCGATCCTATCTGCCGCCGATACATCAGATCCACCGTTGGTAAGGCCACGGATCGCGGCGTGCACACTGCTCAGCAGTTCGGGCAGCGCGCTGACCGGAACCGAGTTGTTGGAGACGTAGGCGGCTACGAGGTCAGCGGTGAGCCCGATGTATCCGGTCTGCAAATCCTGTGTCTGATCGGTCATATTTTTGTCCTCTAAGGGCTAGTGAGTTCCCTATAGGACAATGTTAGAAACGTTTTCAATAGACTTGTCATCGAACGGCAAAACTGATTGTTGATATAAATGCTCTTCTGAGCGAGCCGGACCGATCCGGGCTGTGAAGCGATAGGCTACAGATGACGGACGAAGGCCCGCCCTGGCGAGAGATCACGACTGATGACTATGCGCCCCGTACCTTCGCAAATTTGCAGGCATTGGAAGCTTGGAATGCTTCTACTAAGACACTCAAACTCTTATTGCGCCGTCAGAGTTTGGGAGAATTCCGCCTTCGTCTTATCCTCCGGGAAAGCGTCGATCTGAGGTGGGGGCCGACCGCAGACCCGAACTGGCGATGGGATTACGCCCACGGTCCAGAACTCGCCCTCGACGTCGCTGAAATCTGGATCGAGCGAGCTGATGGCCGACGCATGCGTGTGGATCAGATGGAGACGCGGCCACAGCCTTGGTGAGGGCAATAATTCAACGATCTGGTGAAAATTGTTGTCGTGATTGCCGGGGCGGGATACGGCCTGCGTCATGTCCACGCTTGTAGCTCTCCTCGACCGTCTGAAGGCCCATCAGCACGTTCTGAACGTTGGGGCTGCGGATCACGACACTATGCCAGCCGATAGCGTGCTTAAGCGCATCGCCGAGCTTGAGAATGCGATTGCTGCTGTCGAGGCGATGATGGCGGAGGAAGACGGAAACTAGGGCGTGGTGACGATTTAAGGATTTGGGATTCCCAGCAGGGCTGAATTCGGATTCAACGCTGATTTTGGAGATCGGCGATGGATTGCGACGCGCTTCGGGACGACCAATGGGAGCGGATCAAGGATTTTGTGCCCGGCGGGACCAGTGGCAAGCGTGGTCCCCGCACGGACAATCGGCGGTTTCTCGATGCGCTTCTCTGGATGGCGCGTTCGGGCGGGCGCTGGCGCGACCTGCCTGAGCGCCTGGGCGATTATCGCTCGGTGAAGCGGCGTTACTATCGCTGGATCGAGATGGGGGTCCTCGACGCGATGCTGTCGGTGCTGGCGCGGGATGCCGACCTCGAATGGCTGATGATCGACTCGACCATCGTGCGGGCTCATCAGCATGCGGCCCGAGCCCGCAAGGAAAAAGGGGGGCGCATGCCCAGGGCCTGGGTCGGTCTCGAGGCGGACTGAGCACCAAGATCCACGCGGCAACGGAAGCGCTCGGCCTACCGGTCCGCCTGATTGGCTCTCCCGGACAGAACAACGACATCACAGTCGCCCATGACCTCGTCGAAGGCTTCGACGCCAAGGCGACCATTGCCGACAAAGGATACGACGCCGATCACCTTTGCAACGGTCTCGCCGAGACCGGAACGGAGATCGTCATTCCGCCCAAGCGAAACCGCAAGATCCAGCGCTCCTACGATGTCGAACTCTACAAAGAGCGCAACCGCATCGAACGCTTCTTCGCCAGACTCAAACAGTACCGACGCGTCGCCACACGATACGACAAACTTCTCGCCAACTTCATGGGCTTCGTCAAAATCGCTGCCATCGCCATATGGCTCAAATAGTTAAATCGTCACCACGACCTAGGTCCCGATACCAACGAACGAACCCGCGACAATGAGCATGGGAGGCTCGAACTTTCGAACCTCCGGATCATGGTCACCGACTTACTGCGTCCCAATCGGACAGTTCCTGAAGCTGGAACCGATGCACCGGATATGCTGATTGGCAGCTTCTGAGGAAAGCCATCCGTTCCTCACGCGAATAAAATTTAGGCCGTGAGGCGCTTTTCGTCTTTGGAAGAGAATTCCTCGGCGATCGTCATTGAGATCTTCGACAGCCACGCTTCTGCTGTGCGAGCCCGCTCTTCCGCTTCTCTAACGCGCGCATCGGCGGCTTTCAGCAACGCATCGGACCGGGTTTGAATATCCTTGGCATGGCTCTCGGCTGCTCTGATGCGCTCATGCGCGGCCGTCATATCCTCACGAACCCGGTCTAGAAGCTCACGAACGCGGATCTCCTGCTCCTGAGTTTCGGCTTCAGCCTCCCTTACCCGATGCGCAGCGTCCCTGACCCTATCAATCAGGTCCGACCAATCCTGTGGGGTGGCGTGATGATTAGGGGGGGAGTCAGTGGTTTGCCTGTCCGTCGAGCCAATGACCCGCAGAATACCGGCCAGTGAAGGCGCAGAAATCTGCTTCGTATCGGATGCCTGCCGCTCGACTTCGAAATCCCTGGTGAGATCACGCATGATCTTTTCGATCTGATCCACCGTATGATTCCTTACAATCAACCTAAGCACATCGTTTCGGCCTCTCGCATGCCGAGCCGGTAGCACTCCCTAATTTTTTATAACCGTCAAGCGCGATAAAATTGTCTAATTATACTTTGGAAGAACCAACTGCTCGGTGTTGCTCATATATCTCTCAGCATCAGATGCGCGACTTCCCCATCCTGCTGCTTGCGCAGATCACGTGTGCCGCTCAACCCAAGTAGCGTAGGTTGGACAGCCGGCCTTTCCCAAACGGCTCAGCAGGGCGCGGCCCGCGCCTGCCACCTGTCGCGGTCGCGCTCGGCTACGGCAAGCCGCCACTGTAGCCGTTCCACCTCGGCGTGAAGCTCGCCCGCATCCACTGCCAGCTCGACGCACTGCTCCTGAATCTCCGCGAGCTGGGCGCGAAGCTCGGCATTCTCGGTCGCTAGGGCGAGCAGAAGCAGGGAATCGGAAACATTGGGCCTCCTCGGCGCGGGGATCTGATGCCGAAGCTGCCCTTTGAGCCTACGAAAAGCGAACGAGCAACTGACGATATCGTCGCGATCGGATGGGTATCTGGACGGCAGCGATCTGGAGTGGACGCTTGTGGTCAGTGTAACGCGGGTATTTACAGGGCTGTTACTTAAGAAGTATTTGATATGAGCGTGCTTGGAATGGCCTTGTGCAAGTTTCAACGATTGCGGGGCCGGATGTCCTGAGGGCGATGCGATCCGTCCAATAACGAAAACCCTGGCTCCGCTGCCCCGCGCGCGTCGTGCGTCATGCGTCATGAAGCGGTCAAGCCAGGGATGATCGCACCTTCACCAATCCCACGAGGCCAATCCTTGATCCGGAAGCCCAAACCACCCCGCCAGCGCTCTGCCGTATCGAACGGCAAGCTGTTCCTCGGCCGTGTCGATGGCCGCATGGACGTTGCCCGGCGCTTCGCCAACATCATTGCGGACTTGGAAGCCGAGCGCGGCGGTACGGAAGCCCTCGGCGTGGTGGAGCGCCAGGCTGTGCGGGCCTTCGCCATGCTGAGCGTCCAGCGTGAGCTGATCGAGGCAGACATGGCCGCGGGCAATGCTGTGAACCCTGGAGCTTATGGCCAGCTTTGCGACCGGATGGACCGTCAGAGCCGCCGGATGGGGCAGCCGCTAAAGCTGGGACGCAAGAGCGTCCGTGACCAAATCATTGGCCAGGGAGAGCACCGGCCATGAAGCGTCTCATGACGATGCGCGAAGCATTGGAAAGCCCCCACATCTTCGGGACGATCCTTCCCGGAGAGAGCTGGGCAAACTGGCGTGTCATCCTCATCGCGTCTCAGGGTGAGCCCCTGACCGACGCCGAGCGCGTTGTGTTCAAGGAGCTGACCGGGCGCGAGCGCGAGCCTGACGAACCCTGTGATGAAGTCTGGGGCGTCGTCGGCCGGCTCGGCAGGAAGACCCGCGCCTTCGCGGTCGCTGCATCCTACTTTGCCGGGTGCGTGAACTACGATGGCGATTTCGCTCCCGGACAGCGCGCCCGCATTCCGGTGATGGCGACCGGCACCCGTACCGCGACGGAGGCGTCCAATTATCTCCTCGGCATCTTCACTGACGTTCCGTTCTTGGCCGAGTTGGTTATCTATGCCGAGCCCCCGACCCGCGACACCATCCGGTTGACCAACCGCATCGACATCACCGTGACGCCCGCGAGCTTCAAGACGGTGCGCGGTGCGACCTTGGCAGCGGTGGTCTGCAACGAGATCGCGTTCTGGCATATCGAGGATGCAGCCAACCCCGATAAGGAGATCCTTCGCGCCCTGCGCCCTGCGCCCTGGTCTCGCCACCCTCGGCGGCCCGTTGTTCGTCCTGTCCTCGCCCTATGCCAAGAAGGGCGAGGACAGGACGAACTACAAGACCAGCTTTGGTCCTGCCGGCGATCCCCACATTCTTGTCGTCCAGGCGCCGACACTCACCATGCACCGCGCACCGCGGTTGGAACGTGACGTGGCCCGCGCCTACGAGCGCGACCCGGAGTCGGCCAACAGCCTCGGCGACGGTAATAAAGCACTTCGTCTCGCCCGAGATGTTCGTTTCGTAGACCATGCTGGTGGAGAACGCGGGCTTGTATCGCCGAATATGAGCGCGGATGCCGGCGGCCTCGTTCCGCTGCAATTCGGTTGTGGCCGTTGCCATTGGGCCGCTGGTGTTGGCGAAGATGCCTTCAAGTAGCTCGATCACTCGCGCAAAACTGAGCAGACGCGCGCCGGCAACCAGCATCGCCGCGCCTACCGTTCGATCTGATGAAGCTCATGCGCCCTCTCGTATGATTTTATCGATCCATGGTTTCAGGACGGTCATGGGGCTGCCGTGCCCGTAGCCGGCTGCCACCGTCTTCTCTTCGTGGCCGAACAGCTCGTACTGGACCTCCACAGGGCATCCCTCCGCACGCATACGGTCCTTGGCCCTATGCCGAAGCGAGTGGAGCACCTTGCCTTCTCCATCAGCACCGGCCTTCCTAACGAGACGCTGGAGCACCCGGCCCAGGTTTTTTGAGTTCGATTTGAAAAGCTGCCCGGTGATCTTCTCCGGCAGAAGCGGCAGGACCGCATCGGGCAAGGGGAGCCGGCGTCTGGACTGAGCGTTCTTCGACCCGATCTCGACGTACCGGATGCCCTTCTCAATCTTCTCCGAGTTGATGTGGAACGCCTCACCGAGACGCATGCCGGTGGAAGCCAGTAGTAACCAGAGAAGGCGCGACTGCGGATCGAATCCCGGCAGGGCCAGCGCAACCTTTGCCATCTCCTCGTCATCGTACGGCACGCGGCGGCTAGCGTCGTGGATCTGAGGAGCGATTTTCGCAAACGGGTTGGACGTCAGAAGCCCCTCTCCGATCGCGTAGTTCACTGCGGCGCCGAGGTAATTCAGTTTCTTCACAATCGTCGCGGACTTGTCCCCACGTTCCTGGAGATGGGCCACGAGCTTGCGTCCGTCCTCGCGGGTGCAATCCTTCATGGCCTTGCCGTCGACCAACCGCCCGAACAGCGCCCAGGTGTCTCGGGCCTCCTTCGCGTAATATGCGTTCCGCTTCTTCAGGGCGAGGTAGGCTTCGAGGATGGGAAGATCCGCGTCGCCCCCCTGCGCCTTCGGAGGAGCTGCCTCCCTTCGATTCGCTTCGTCATGATCGAAACGCGGCGTGAGGTTGAGGCGGTAGTTGTCGACCTTCTCAGCCGGCTCACCTAGCCTCATCAGGTAGGCTGAAAGCCGTGTCGCCACGACCTCCGTTCCGTCCGGAAGCGTGCTCTCACCGATCGGATAAATTGTGTCGACGGACTCGACGAAGAAACGCTTCTTTCGACGATTCTGATGCTCCCAGAGATCGAGCCTGTATTGTGCGATTATGGGGACAGCGAGGATCTCAGCCTCCGCCCGGTCGAGGGTCCTTAGGCTCCTGCGCTCGACCTTCCGACCCATGTCCGCCGGGTATTGTAGCTTGATTCGCCACACTTGCGAATCGGGCTTCCGGTAAAGATAGTCCCCCTTCCGACCGACCATCTCGAACCCTTTTAGACACTGGCATTAGACACCCCTTTTAGGCACCCATTTAGGCACCGTCCAGCCCACTGATTTTTAAGGGGTTTTTAGCTCTAGAAGCGGTGTGGATTCCCCTCCCTCTTGCGGCACCAAATTCTTCAACAAAATCAACCATAGCCGCTTTCGAGGACTCGCCTCCGATGGCCGATGGGTGTGCTAGGGGCGCGCTGGGGGCGCAGAACGCCTGCTATACCGGTTACTGTTGGTTTGTGCCGCCGCTCCATTTTGGAAGCTGCCGCCACTCTACGATAACCGTGGGCCGTCCCCCGTAGAGCGCGCCATCCGTTCGGGGTAAAATTTTTTCCCGATATTATGGACGCTCGAACTCAGCCCAGCGCAAACGCCACAGTTTTTTGGCGAATCGATCGCGCGATACGCCTGGAGTTCGGAGGAATAGCGGAAGTCGGTTGAGTATCGACTCTGCTTCCGGCCAACATCGCGGAAGCGAACTGGGACCGCAGTGATAGCCCGTCGGCCTGTGGATTTGAGGAACGTTTATACCCCGCAAAATTCGAATCCTGTGGGTCTCTTTCCTTTTATGCATCTCAGTAACCCAAACCCTTTATGGTAGTTGCAATTCGTAGGAAGTGCGTGCGCGAGGCGGCACGGTTTGAGCCCGAACGGCTTTGTTGACACAATGGGCAGCTTGCAAATGGTGAAAAAGAAAGACGCAGGTCCGAGTGAACAGGATCGACAGCGCGCCGAAGAGACACTCTCGGCAACAGCTCGTTTGGTGAAATTCACTATAGCTGAGTATCCCGTTTCTTATTACGTACATCGCTTCTCTACCGACACCGAAGACCGTTATTTTGTTCCAGAATATCAGCGAAACTTAGCATGGAGTCCTGAGCAGCAATCGCAGTTTATTGAATCATTGCTGGTCGGGCTTCCTATTCCTTTCCTTTTTTTCTACCAAACTAATCAGGGAAAGATGGAGATCGTCGACGGATCGCAGCGTATGCGGGCCATGCGGTCGTTCCTCAAAGAGGGACTGCGACTGAGAGACCTCATCCTAGTTCCCGAGTTGAATGGGTTTCGGTTCACCGATCTTTCAGAGGACCGCCGCAACAAGTTCGAGGACGTCACCATCAGAACCATCGTGTTGAATACCGACACGGACGCGGCAACGCGCGCAGAGATGTTTGCTCGTATTAACAAAGCGGGGACTTCCGCCAACGAAGCAGAAATCAGGCGTGGCTCGTTGCCGGGGCCGGTTACCAATCTAATCAAAGATTTAGCCGAAGAGCCGGCGTTCATGAAGCTCACGCCGTTGTCTAAGTAAGCCATAGATCAGCGGGAACGAGAAGAGTTGGCGACAAGATTCTTTGCTTACGTCAATACCAACTCAACTCCCGAAGGGCGTTTTCCTGGATACCGGGACCGACCAAAGAAGTTTTTGTACGACTATCTTAAGTCAGCTAACGCTGCCGCCGAAGCTCAGCCTGCGACAATTGATGCTATGCGACAGGAATTTCTGTCGATGCTGACATTTGTGGCGCAGACGTTCCCTCAAGGGTTTCAGAAACGAGGCGCAAAAGGCGCGGTACCCCGCGTTCGCTTTGAAGCTATCTCGATCGGCTCGGCTCTCGCTCTACGGGAGGACCCGCAGCTTAGTGCGCAGCCGGCGGAGATTGAGGCCGAGATGATCCGTGTTGGCTTCGACAAAGCGGTCGTTTCAGACGGGGCGAACGTGAGGGGTAAGCTCGAAGGTCGGATCGATCTGGTCAAGAACATATTGGTCAATCAATGACAGTTGTCATGACAATCTTGCGCGAACGGGCCGAGCAATTCGAGACCCATTACTCGCTAGCGCTTTCAATAGAAGACCAAATTGTTGGAGGTGAGCAGCTATCGATTGGGAGTACTCAGCTTTCGGTTCGTCACCTACTGACCATGAAGTCAGGGTTGATGGTTCATCTTTACAATATCGTTGAATCTGTGATGAGCCAGATTAGGAAAATGCTGGGGACGGCTTTCGGCGCGGCCCCTCCCAGCTCTTGGTCGGCATCGGCTCGCAAAGAATGGCTACGCGCACATGGGGCGTTTGGGACCGAAGGACATATTAACGATCGGATGAAAACTGTTGACCGATTTTCTTTACTACTGATCGCGGGTACGCCTCCAAAGACAAAGCATATTGCGAAGCCCAAGGGAAATTGGCACGACGAATTGATCGGGGAATTCGCTAAATGGTTCGGAATAGACATACCGATGGAAGAGGATTTACATCGGAAGATGGCGAACCGACCTGAGTTAGGAGGAAAGAGTCCCTTAAAGTTCCTGGCTGACCGTCGGAATGACTTGGCACACGGCGATCGCAGCTTCGAAGACGCCGAGGATTTGACTCTTGTCCGGATTCGGGAGATCGCTGACGTAGCCTTTGAATTCTTGCAGCTCGTCGTGAACCGATTTCAGAACTACGTCGAGCAAAAGCTCTATCTAACGGTCCCATGATCGAGCCGCAAAGCGATATACGCGCGGTCGACCTCTTTTGCGGGGTCGGCGGGCTAACTCACGGACTCCGGCGCGGCGGCATTAACGTGCTGGCTGGCGTGGACCTAGATGGCTCTTGCCGCTTCGCCTATGAGCGTAATAACGCTCCATCGCGATTCATCGAGCGCGACGTGAATCGTCTCGAAGCCTCCGAGGTGATCGACATATTCGGTGATGCGCCGATTAAGTTGTTGGCTGGATGTGCGCCGTACCAACCTTTCTCCACATACAGTCGAAGTGATCGCAAGCGGAACGGCGGCGAAGCGGAAGACGGCGATTGGTCGCTCGTCGCGAGCTTCGGTCGCCTTGTCCGCGAGGTGAAACCCGATCTGGTCACTATGGAGAACGTACCGCAACTTCTGCTGCACGGCGTATTGAAGAACTTCCTAAACTCGCTTGACGGGTACCACGTCAGTTGGTCCGTGGTCGACTGCCACCGCATTGGCGTTCCGCAGACGCGCAAGCGGATGGTGCTCGTTGCATCACGCCTCAGCCCGCAAAGGCTGACCCTCCTTGATGCAGATATGCCTGTCCAGACGGTGCGATCTAAGATCGCTGACCTCCCGCGCCTTGAAGCCGGCCAATCGGACCCCCATGACCCCCTCCACGTCGCGTGCAAGCTGAGTGATCTCAACCTCCAACGTATACGAGCCTCTAAGCCTGGGGGCACTTGGCGTGACTGGCCGGAAGAACTGCGCGCGGCCTGCCATCGCAAAAGGACGGGCGACACCTATCCGAGCGTCTATGGCCGGATGGAGTGGGACAAGCCGGCACCTACGATGACAACCCAGTGCTTCGGCTTCGGAAACGGTCGTTTTGGCCATCCAGAACAGGATCGCGCCATCACATTGCGTGAGGCAGCGATCCTGCAAACTTTTCCACCAGACTATGCCTTTCTTGACGAAGGGGAGCCGCTTTCTTTCTCCCGGCTCGGCCGGCTGATTGGTAACGCGGTGCCAGTCAGGCTAGGCGAGATCATCGCAGATGTGTTCCGAAGCCATGTGGACAACGCCTTCGATCGGGTCGCTCATTAACGTCATAGATCGAGCGGCCCGGTGACGAAACCGTTGCTCATCAATCCGCCGACACCCGCCCGCACCGCCCTGATGAAGAAGGTGAGGCAGCGCGACACTAAGCCGGAGATCGTCGTTCGCCGCGTTGCACATGCGCTCGGCTTTCGCTTCCGCTTACATCGCCGCGACCTGCCCGGTAGTCCCGACCTCGTTTTACCACGGCACAAGGTCGCTGTGTTCGTTCATGGTTGTTTCTGGCATCGCCATCCAGGCTGCCGATCCGCTTCGACGCCTAAGGCGAATGCCGAATTTTGGAGTGACAAGTTTGATAGAAATGTAGAACGGGACGCCAGAAAAGAGCGTGAGCTTCGGGCTCTGGGTTGGCGGGTGCTCATCATTTGGGAGTGCGATACGCGAGACGCTGCACGGGTGGCAGAGCGCCTTTCGGAGTTCATTTGCAACGCCCATGGCTCGTAGACCCGAGGCGGTTCTTAAGTATCAGCGGAAGGTTTTTGAATATTTTGCAAAGCAAGGCTAGCTCGATAGCAATGCTTTATTCTGTTTTTATCGCGAAAGCCCCGGCGTCTCGTTTGTTGTCAACCATGGCTATGAGATTGAAAGTGCCTGAAAGCTGACGGTTTGGTCGATCTAACATACCTCTGGCTGCTGTTGGCGTAATTCGGGCAAAGATTATTTTCAACGAATGATTCAACCGACGAATTTCAGTCGAGCGTCACTGCGCGGAAATCCGGTGCCGTTGCATGATTCACTTGGACTCTTTCAGTGAGGTTGATCCTGCGTCGGCCGATCTCGCCAGCTCGGCTCGCGATACTTCATCCCTAATCACCCACAGTCGATGACCGATTTTTCGCGATCGGCTGTGGACGTGATCTGACGGAGACATGGCAGGGTGCATCTCGGGTGCTGGCGAAAGACGCCGGTAAGACGAAGAGGGCACTACCCATGGATAGCCGCAACGCACGTCTGATGACTGTGAAGGATGCTAAGGCCAGCCTCGGTATCGGCGTGACGACGCTCTACAAGCTCATGGCGACCGGCAGGATCAGCGCCGTGAAACTCGGTGGCCGCACGCTGATCAGCGAAGCCGAGATCATGCGCTTCAAGTCCGAGCTGCCTGCCGCAGAGCTGCGTGGCAATTACGAGCACAAAGCCGCTTGATCCAGACAGAAAAAGGGCCGGTGACGCTCCCGCGCACCGGCCCTTTCGTCTATGCTCACCGAGCTCCCCCGGCAAACACGTAATTTAGTTTTCGAAAAGCCAGCATCCACTCTGGCTTAACACTTGCCACGGGAGACCAGTCCAGTGACTTTGCATAATTTCGTCGCGCACAGCTCACAAGTCAACGACGCTGCCGGCCATGCATCGCGCCTGCGCCATCTGAACCGCAATCTGGCCCAGGATGCTGTGGCGCAGTCGCGTGGCCCGGCCGAGCCCTACAACGACAAGCCGCGTTGCGGCCCCCCCTCGGGCAATAGCACCGATGGCGAGACGGTCGGCATCAGGGCCCTGGGCAAGTGGAAGCGCTCGCACAAGGGCCTCGATCCCGCGTCGGCGGCAATTCTCGAAGACCTGATCGGCGGTGCGACTCAGGGCGTTGCCAAACGCAAGCAGAGCACGATTGCGGATCGCACTGGCCTCAGTGTTTCGACCGTGGGACGCCGCCTCGATCTTCTTGAGCATGTCGGTCTGATCTCCCGCGAGAAGCGCACCGGGAAACACAATCATCGCCTGTGTGACGCCATTTTGCTGATGCTGGAATGCCAGCCCGTGAAGCTCTCGGGTGCTCGCTCGAAGGAGCTGGTAAGGCAGTTCAACGGCACCGCGCGTTCCAGCGGAGACACCAAAAACAAGGGCGCTGACGGCGAGACTGACTGCAAAAATTGCCGTGGCAAAGCCCCGACTTTGACAGACGGTCCATCTGTCAATTTGACAGAGCCATTATCCCACGACGTTTCTTATTTCCCTCCCGTACAGGACTCTTCGGCTGCGCCTCAGAGCCCTGACGCCGTGTCGGCCGAGAGAGGGTCTGACGCGCCGGCTACGCCGTCGATCTCCCTGACGGGCGATCAGCGTATTTCGAGTGAAGAAAGTCGGCAGAGCACCGATCAGGGCATCGCCCCTGCCCCGCCCCCCGCCCCGGCCGATGACAGCGATATCGACGCGGCGGATGAGGTGTACCGCGATCAGGCACGCTGGGCCGGCGACGACGACGGCGAGTATGCCAGCCCGCCCCAGGCCGACAGTGCCAGCCACAAGCGGCCGGTAAGCCGTCCTACCCCCGAGCCTGCCTCGACGCCTGCGCCCCCCGCTGCCCAGCCCGCGAAGACGGAAGTGCCCCGCCCGGCCGGGTTGAACGCTGCCGGTGTGCCCATCCTCTCGGACGGAGAGCTCAACTATCGGGCGATCATCTGGGATGTACTGCTGTCTAAGGTGCAGGCCCTGCATAAGCAAAACATGGGGGGCTACATGACCCGGGCGATGGCGAAGGGTCGTATGGGCAAGATAGTTAAGGCCAAGGGTGGCGAGCGGGAAGCGGCTTACTTCATCAAAGAGCTGCTGAGGATCGGACCGTCTGGCAACCCCTTCGACTATGCTCAAAAAATGCTCCTCGGCGAGCATGTTGACCTGATCACGGCCCGCGATCGCCTCGCCCAACCAGTCCGCTACATCTGAGGTACCCCCCATGTCAGCCATGCCCGTCACGATCGAACACGCGAAACAGCCCCGCCGATACTTGGGCGCGTACAACGTGCGCCACGCCAGCCAGCGCGAGACGAAGGGCAACGCCGAACTCGGCGAGAGCGGTAGGCCCGGCAAGCCTGGACGCTCGATCCACGAAATCGAGGTGAGCCGCCGCGAAGAGGTGGTGAGCCGGTGGCTCGATAGGCTGCGCCTGCCCGATCTCGCCGCGACCATGGTGCTCGATGACGCCGCGCGCCGCTACGCCATCGCCGGGCTGTGCATGGCCGACCCGGCCCATGTCAGCGACGTGCTGCCCGACCCGGCCGCGTACCGGCGCTGCCTGCGCATGCTCGAAGCCGTTGGCCTGATCACCCTTCAGCGTGGTGCGATCATCCCCAGCATCGGCGTGCTGATCTCGCCCACCGCGTGGCGCGACGCCGCCCTCGCCCTCAACCGCCCGGCGCAGTCTCGCGCCTGCCGATAGCCCTTTCCAGGTTGCGGGCTGGCCGCACGCGATCTGCCCTCATTACGCGGCCGACACAGGTGCAACGATGAAACTACCGAAGCTCTTCGCCTCGAAAGACCCGATCGCCGAGATGGATGCCGACGTGCTGGCGCGCGAGCGCAACATCGCCCGGCTCCGCACTGAACTCGCCGCCGCCGAAAGCAAGGTAGCCTCGCTCATCGAGACGCAGGACGGAGCCGTGGCGCTGGGGCTCGAAGCCGGCCAGACCGCCGAGGAGGCCGGCGCGATCGAGCGTGCTGCCCTCGCCAATGCACCGGCATTGGCCTCGGCCTTGGAAGGCAGCCTGGGCCGCGCCACCGCTGCCCTCGTAACCGTACAGGCCCAGCGCGACACCGCCCGTGACACCGCTGCCCGCGAGAAAGAGGCTACTGCCCTGGAAGCGCGTGCCGGCGATCTCGTGGAGGCGGCTGGCAAGTTGGACGCCCCCGTGGCTGCCCTGATCAAAGCTCTCGCCCCCGTGCGCACGGCCATCACGGCGGTATACGGCCCGGCGGCCCGGGCCGCCGGAAAGGCAAGACTGCGCGCCGCGCTATCGCCGTTGACGGGATACCGTGACGGCTGCAACGTCGCGTGCGCACGCAAAATAAAGCCGCCCCTACCGCCGCCTGCTGCTCGCTGACCATTCTGGGCGTCCAAACCGACGGATCCGCAATTTTTATCCACGGGGCGGAGCGATGGGCCACATCAGCCAACGCTGCATGGACTGGTAAGCCAGGATCAACGAGGAGAAGAGTTCCGTGAAGAAGCTAATACTGATGGCAGTTGCCATGGTCGTGATGGGCTCGGCCCCAGCGCTGGCGATGGATTGCTGTGGTGGAGACAAAGGTAAGGCGCCGATGTGTGGCAAAGGCTCGATAACGATGGGCCATAGCGGGATGAAGGCCAGGAAGGACAGCTGCTGCTGCGAGGGCATGCCCGGTGGCATGAGTAGGAAGCGTGCCTAGTAGCGGAAGCCCGGAGCTCAGTGCCATTCCTGGATAACATCAGCGGGTGATCAAACGATGCCTGCTTCCGAAGGACGGATAGAGGAGGCGTAGGATATCCTGCCGACCAAGTCAGCCCTTTTTCTTGTAGGCCTGGATCGCGCTCTGGCATCCTGGCGACAGCTTCGACATGTTCTTTTGGAAGCAGGCCTGCGTCTCGGGGCCATCCTCGGGAGGCATGCCAGCGCAGAAGGTCGTGAAGTCGCCAGCGCATTGCATCTGTAAAGCGGCCTTGTCCTCGGCGGACATCGGTGCGGCCATCGCGGCACTGGCCGCAGCGGTCGCGAGTATGAGGCTCAACTCAAAACGTCCGATCATGTTCTGCTCCCACGACCCCAGATGCTGCGGGTAAAAGCTAAGAACTCTAACTTGGGCTGAACCGTTGCACCTCCAATGGCTGCCGGCCCCTCTACCACGCAAGACACGATCAGGCCTGCCTTCTCGGCTTCGATCGTACGCAGCTCCTCGAAGCGGGCACGACGCGCGCGATCCTCGGCTTCACGCTTGCGCTTCTGTTCGTCCTCGCCGGGCCGTTGAACAGCATCGACGCGCTTAAACATGTTTGAGTGCTCGCCCGTTAAGATAGATGATCCAAGAAATATTTCTATCACGTTACACTTCGATTGGGGGGCAAATGGTTCAAATCGTCGCTTTCCCAATGAAAGACTTTCCGGTGGTTCATCCGGCACTTCCATCTATACTATCTGAGATTGGTGACTGTCATAAAGCAGTATCCATTGATAGAAACGGCAATCTACCGTTAGGGTCATGTGTGGGGCATCGGCCGCGCCTCGTCGGCGAAGCTAGGAGCCATGGGCGTCGATTCGATCGCCGACTTGCGGGACCTCGACCCGCGTCCCGTCCGCAAGGCGATGACGGTAGTCAGCGAGCGTATCATCCATGGCCTGGGCGCGTGTGCTCTATACCGCTCGAAGTGATACCGGCCCAATGGAAGGGGTGTCCCATCATGGGTCGTTCTCCAGGCGGATCGAGGACGGCGCAACGATGGAGCAGGCAGTGTCCGCTCACGCGACTCGATTGGGTGATAAGCTGCGCCGGGGTGGGCTCCGCACGACCCACGTCTCGGTTTTCTACCACACGTCTGAACATGACCGCGGGGACCCGACGCGCTCCGTCTCGACGACGATTACGTTACCGGAGGCGACGAACGGCACACTGGCGCTGATCAAGGCGGCGCGTGAGGGCGTCGCTTGTACTTGGCGTGAGGCGCTAGGCGACCGGCCATGGCGCTACAGCAAGGCCGGCGTCATCACCACCGACCCTAAGCTGCTCAAGGAGACCCAACGGACCCTGAGCGGACCGCTCGACCGCAAGCGCAAGCGCAACGCTCCATTGATGGCCGCGATGGACGAGTGCAATCGGCGCTTCGGACGCGGCGCTGTTGTTCGCGCGCGGGCCGGCCTGGAGGAGAAGCGGACTTGGTCGACTAAGTTCGAGATGGGGAGCGCACGCTACACAGGTATCGGAACTGCCGACGGCGCATGCGGGAGAATAGGCGATAATACCTTTGACGCACGCGCCTTTTGTCCCATGCCCTTCCGTCGGCAGAGCGTCAAGCGCGTCACACGGGCCGAGGCGGTGGAGATGGCGAAGGTGACCGTAAGGGCGCTGACGGCTGAGTTTGGGGAGCGTGGACCTCACTGAGGCTATCCGTCGAAGTGGCAGATAATCCCGGCTTCTCGGCTTCCATGGCATTTAAAGCCTCAGCGACGTTGTCGGCGTCCGCTCTGGATCGGCCCACCTGACGAACGCCCTGTACCAGCGTCGCATCTTTCGTTTCCCGATCGATAACTGACCAGCCGCCGGGTTCATATTGCACATCGTAAAAATAATCTGAAGTATCTTTCATGACAGCCTCCTCAAGGAGGCTCTAGAGCGTTTTCGGGCTGGGCTGAATCGGACGGGAGGGGTTCACGCGGCGCTGGTGGACTGATTCACTGGTCGCTCTTGAGAAGGAGCGAGGCATGGGCCGACCCTACAGCCAGGATCTGCGCGAGCGGGTGGTGGAGGCCGCCGCAACGACTTCGCGTCGGCAAGCGGCGGCGCGGTTTGGGGTCGGCATCGCAACGTCGATCCGCTGGATGGCCGCGCTCACGACGACCGGGACGGTGGCGGCCCGTCCACAAGGGCGGGCGCGCCGCTCGAAGCTCGATCCGCACGAGGACTTCCTGCGCGGCCTGATCGACGAGAAGGACGACATCACCCTGGAAGAGATGCGCGCTCGGCTGCGGGACGAGCAAGCTCTCACGGTCGGGCTCGGGACCCTGTGGAGCTTCCTCGACGCGCGCGACCTCACGTACAAAAAAAGACAGCCCACGCGACCGAGCAGGACCGCCCCGATGTGAGGGCGGCGCGCGAGGCCTGGTTTGCAGGCCAGCCCGATCTCGATCCAACCCGCCTCGTATTCCTCGACGAAACCTGGACCACGACCAACATGGCCCGCACCCGCGGGCGTTCACCGTGTGGCGAGCGGCTACGCTCACCCGTGCCGCATGGCCACTGGAAGACCACGACCTTCGTGGCGGGCCTGCGCCTGTCCGGGATCGCCGCCCCGTTCGTGCTGGATGGGCCGATCAACCGGGACGCCTTCCAGGCTTACGTCGATCGCGTCCTCGTGCCCGAACTCGTCCCCGGTGACATCGTCGTCATGGACAACCTCGGAAGCCACAAGGGACCGGCCGTGCGGGCGGCGATCGAAGCGGTCGGCGCCCGAATGCTGTTCCTCCCGCCCTACAGCCCCGAACCGAAGGACCGCGCAGCGACTTCAACCCGTGTATGGATGACTCCTGCGGGTCAAGGATGTCGGATCGGTTCGGGTGAACTGGTCGGTTGCGGCCATGTATACGGCGTCTGATCTGCAGCGGGATCGCTGCGCGCCCTGATGAAGTCCGCTTGGAGAACAGGTCCCATTCAATCGAGCGCGCTTGAAGCGCTTCGGATTGATCGGGGTGTCCTGGTTCTTCCTCTCCGTTTGTTCGCCATCACCTCACGTCGCCCTGACCGTTCGTTTAGCCGTTCAGGCGGTGGTCGCCTGCGGCTGGTAGCGTGAGCCGTCCCTGAGGACAGCGAAGATCGTTCTTGCCATGCGATGTGCCAACGCGATGGCGGCGACTTTCGTCTTCTTTCTGGCCAGCAGGTCGGACAGCCAGTCCTGTCTCGGACCGCACCTGGATCTCACCATGATCTGCGACATGGCGCCCAGATAGAGCAGCCGCCGAATATACCGGTTACCCATCTTTGAGATCCGCCCGATCCTCTGTTTACCGCCGGTGGAGTGCGGCTTGGGGGTCAGGCCGAGCCAGGCGGCATAGTCCCTCGCGCAGTCGAAGTTGCCGACGTCCGGCGTCGTCGCTGCGATGATCGTCGCCGAAAGCTTGCCGACGCCCGGGATCGTCGCCAGACGCTGGCTCGTCTCACTTTGGGCGTGGGTCGCTTCGATCTCGTCCGTCAACCGCTCGATCCGCGTATCGGTGTCGACCAACTGCTCGAAGAGCAGGTTGACGGGCAATCGGGCCGCTTCCGGTAGTTGGTGCAGTTGCGTTCGCAGCCGATCGACATTCTGCGCGCCCTTGGCTGCGATGACACCGAACTCCGTCATGTGAGCGCGGATCGCGTTGCCGATCTGCGTGCGCTGGCGGACCAGAAGATCCCGCGTGCGGTGGAGAACCAGGACCGAAGAGCAAGCTTCGCTCTTCACGGCGACAAACCGCATGGAGGGACGTGTGACCGCTTCACAGATGGCGGCCGCATCGGCTGCGTCCGTCTTCCCGCGCTTCACATAGGGCTTTACGTAAGACGGCGGCATCAGCCGGACATCATGCCCCAATCCCTGAAGCCTGCGCCCCCAGTCGTGAGCGCCTCCGCAAGCTTCCATGCCGATCAGGCATCGCGGCTGCTTCTCGAAAAACGCGAGCAGCTGGCTTCGACGGAGTTGGCGACGCACGAGAACACGACCGCTCTCATCGACACCGTGGATTTGGAAAACGCTCTTCGCGAGGTCGATACCGACCGTAACAAGCTTGGACATGGGTGGCTCCTCAGCTTGAGGCGACAACATCCCGCCTATGCCCCAGCGCAACGCCGGGAGCAGGAGCCATCCACACCATCAATCGAGTGGCGTTCTCGAAGCTGAAGGCGCTGCTGCGCAAAGCGGCCGAACGCAGCGTCGAGGGACTGTGGTCTGCCATCGGGCGCCTCATCGACACGGTCACACCGAACGAGTGCGCCAACTTCTTCGCCGCCGCTGGATACGAACCAGATTAAACCGAAAACGCTCTAGGTCAGGGAGGGAAACCTGCCTGTCAATACCTACGAGTCTGGTCTCCGCTTGCGCTCGCCGCGCTTGAGTTCAGCTAGGGGCGATGTGACCATTCTTCATACGAGATGCGCGAACTGAGTTCCGAGCTCTGAAGCTTCTGCCTGAATTTCATGCTCATTTGCAGCAACCTGACCGGAAAGGCGAGCAACAAGCATCGGCAAACGCCAAGCCATGACATCCTGCCTGCTGATCATGCTCAACTGGCAATACTGCCGAATATAAAATTCTGCCAAAGCTTTACAAATAATTCTGTCTATCACTTTTCTTAGCGTGCGAGTCTCGCCGACGCGTCCGGATCGGATGATGAGGTCGGTACGGGCGACATCTGCCGCCGGATGACCAGATGTTGACTTCTCCCAGTCTATGATGACCAAGCCCTCGGATGTGTAGAGAACGTTCTCCGGATGGAGATCCCCATGACAAAGCCTGTCACCATGCGGTAGGCGGTCGAGAACCGCGAGCGTTGTCTGTTTCAACCAGGACGGCACCCGAGCTCTCGATACCTGAATACGGATCGCGTCTTGTTGGTCCGGAAGCGGCGGGTTTTCAATTTTATGAATGCTATACTGAATGATGGCAAGTTTTCGTAACGCGCCCAACATTCCGAGCGGACTACTTTTAAAATGTTCTAGGACTGTTTTGCCGTAAATATGTTCAAATATAACACCACTTCGTCCATCTTGCTCAATTATGCTCAAAGGAGCCGGGACACGCAGGCCATGGGAACGGGCAAAAGATGTCGCAACGAACTCTTTTTTCGCCAGTTGATTGCCCCATTTTGCTTTATAGAGTTTGAGTACTCGTCCGGATCTGTCTGCAAAAACCTCTGCACTGCGCCCCTCGCCCACGCGATGAGCTTGCTCAAAAGCGATTTCTTGCGTCGCCGACATGTCGATCCATCTCAATGCCCCGCTCAGTGCCAAGCTAGGAGTTAGGATCAACGATAATGAGTTGGCAATCAATTCGCGATTACGAAGATTTCCGGCATATGATTGATGTGCTTAGGCGCACACACCTCACCGAATACCTGCGGGGGCGCGACCCGGGCGGGCGAGGTCTGTTCGGGGCGAAATACAGGCTCATGTCTGTTACAGGGCAGCGAAATTGCGCCGAACGTGCTCCTAAAACGCAGGAAAGCCTTTTTGGCCCTGACGGCAGTCGGGCTTGAGGAGAAGGATGTAAACGATAAGGGGAGCCGCACCCCTGGTTCAGGTTTCTTAGGCTTGCGTTCTAACCGTTAAACTACGCCAGTAGCCGGATGAAACGGTGACCGGATGTCTCGTTGCAAGGCCGCGAACGAAAAACCCGCCACGGCGTCAGCCGGGCGGGTTAATGTCTGCGAGGCTTATGAGCCGGCTTTCTCACAGTGGAGATTAGAGCCCGCCGTTGCCCCCACCGCCGCCGCCAGCGCTACCGTTTGGCACGGCACGCGAAGGCTGATTGGCATTGCCGCCCGCGGCCGAGTCGCTTGTAGCCGTTTCGGCACCAGTCGCCCCACGCGAAACTGTCACGTCGCGGTCATTGCCGGTCGTATTCGGCTGGTTTTCGATGACCGTTCCTGACCCGCTTGGCTCGCTTGGGACAACGCCCTGCGCGAGAGCAGGACCAGCAAGCAGAATCGCAGTGGTAACAAGGATCAATTTATTCATGGATGTATCCAAATCGAGGCAGCAGTGTTTCGCTCGAGCTAGATAAATACTGAGATCCCAATAAGGTTTCAGCTTGGCTGGTGCCGTTACGACGGATCCGTTATAAAAAAATCCCTCTGGTTCTCACCGGGCGGGTCATATCGCGCTCTCAGGACGACAAACAGGCGCGGTAGCGCGTCGGATTAGGTGAGACGGAGGAGCGCGCCAAGCATGCGCATCGCATCCGTGCGTCCGATTCTCGGTGGCCTGCTCTCGTTCGATTGCAGCCAGCAAGCTTGTGTACTGCTTCGCCTCATCCCGCATGGTCCGCACGCACTCGGCGATGCTGTTGATGTCCACGGTCTGCCGCCGGGCGAAGTCGCGCATCTCCTCCATCACGCCGGTGACCTCGCGCTGCACCTGTTGGAACGGCGCCGGCACATCGGCCGGCGTTGCGGGCACCGGCGGCGGAAGGTGCTCCTTGTCGCCCCGCACGCGGGTCACCATCCAACCGATTGGCGGGCGATGGTGGTATCCAGAAAATCCAGTCATCCCATTACCCGTCGACCCTTTCCAGCTTGTCGAGAACCGCACCAAGCCGGCTCTTGCGTGAAACACCTTCTAGGACGGCAATGTAGACCGACAGGGCCTCGAACCCTGCAAGCGTGCCGAAGACGGGAATGTTGAGGCGGGAGAATGGGCGACGGTGAAAACGTCATAGGTCAGCGCGAACGTGAATTGCACCACGATGAAGCAGCCCACCGCCGCGCCGAAGGCTCGGGAGCAGGCCCCCTTCGGACCCACCATCTGGTTGTTGATGAAGCCGTTGAGGAACATGACCAGCATGCTCGGCTAAGAGACTACCGTGGGTTCGTCAGCGGCTTCGCGGCAGGCGAAGGCAGCGGGATAGCCGGCGGGATCATCAAGGAAGCGGCCGGCGCCGGCGCGACGGGTGGAACGTCCAACGGCACCGATGCCGTGAGCAGTGCGCTGACCGGCTTCGCGTCGGTGCTACGGGCCTTCGGCGCCGCCTTGGTGTAGGGCGTCAGGAGCTGGTCCCGCTCGGCAGTCGGGGGGCAGCTCCTTGTTCTTGGTCCGCAGCTCGATCGCCTCCGCGTAGCCCTTCCGTTCGCCGGCGCTCAAGCGGTGAAGGAACGTCGAGCCGGTAAAGCCGCCCACGCCGATGTTGAAGGCGATGGAGATCAGGGCTTCCCGCTCGTGTTCGGCCACCGGGACCTTGATGGCGGACAGGATCGGCAGCGCGTGCGAGGCGAGGTCACCGAGGAAAAACGCGTCGGCATGGGCCTGGTGATGACCTGTCCGAGCTTGACGCCCCTGGTGTGGCCGTAGCCGTTCGTCGACACCCCGACGCCGTCGAGCTAGGCTTCCAGCTGCACGCCTTCCCGCGATTTAAGCGCGGCAAGGCTCAGATGCGTCATGATGGCGGACGCGCCCATGCGTAGTCTCCCGAATAGTGAATACAAAAGTATCTTCCTACGATCGGCTTTCCGGACCGGGGGCGGATTTTGGAATGCAGCACTTCGACAACGGGCACTTGCCGGAGCCGGAAGAGCATTTTGCTAAAGGGCTTGCGCAGGACGCGATCCTGGCTTGTCTCGTTGCCGTGGAAGCAGTCGGGCTTGGTCTTATGGGCCTTGGCGCCGTGCAGCTCGGCCGCTGGCTCCTGGCTTGAGCATGTGCGGCGACCGGCCGGCTTTGCGGTGATAAGCTGCCCGGATGGATCAGCTTCTACGACTGACAATCATCTTAAGCCGGTGGACGCGACGGCGTTGGACGAAGACCGAGGCGATTATTGCGCTGGCCGTGATCGCTATTGCCTTGGCGATCGCGCTTATCGAATGGGCCGGCTACTGGCCAGAAGCTTTAACCGCTACGAAGGTGCGGCGAGCGCCTATGCGACTATAAATATTACGCTGAAACAGGGCACGGGCCTGTCCAAAACTTCAGGTATTGCCTGCAGGTCGGCGCTCTTTGCACGGAAATGCATAAACCGCGGGGGCTGATCGGCGGCAATGGGCGAAGACGAAGGGGGCCTCTCTGATTTTCGGCTCATGTAATTCGAGATCCCTCTGCCGACGGGCAGCCCAGTCATCGCCTCAGTGTGGCACCCTCGGGGCGGCGCGGTTTACTGCGATGAGGTGGTCAAACGAAGGGTGCTGGGGCTAGTCCGCCGGAGCGAAGGAGCACGCCCAAAGGTCCATGCTCTTGGTCGTGCCGCCGAGATACGCGAGAGCCTTCGCGTCGTCGCCTAAGCAAAAGCGGGACACGAGGGCGGTGGTGGCGCAGGTTGCGGTGATGGTGATGAGGTGGAAGTCCGCCGAAACCTTCTCGATGGAGCCGGTGAGGTTAGTAAAGACGCCGCCCGTGTTCGTGGACAGGGTGACGGTGCCGGCAATCAGGTCGAACAGGACGCGCGCCGTACCCACCGGATTGGTGCTTCAGACGAACAAATCCGGCCGACGAAGCCGCAGTGCGAAGAGAAGCACCAGGGTTTTCATGTCGGTGATCTCGCCCCGGTCGCTCATGGCGGCGAGGGTGGCTAGGGGCATCTCGTGGACGGTGATGCTTTCATGTTCCTCGGCCAACCCACCGCCGGGGCCGGAGCGGTCGGCGGCGCTATAGGCACCCAGAAATAGGTCCATCTGTTCGGTGGAAATTCCGGGCATCGACCACCCAGTTGTCAGGCGTTCGAGGGTGCCGAGGCGGACGCCGGTCTCCTCGAAGGCCTCGCGGCGTGCGCCGTCCTCGGGCTCGGATTCGTCGAGGAGTCCAGCCGGGATCTCGAGAAGCGACAGGGTGCCGGCCGCAAAGAAGGTGGGTGGCCGGAACTGCTCTACCAGAAGCGCCATACGGCGCTCAGGATCATAGGGCAGCACCCCGACCGCGCGACCGTGATCCTCGATCTCGCGGGTCAGGCGCGTGCCGTCCGGCATCGTGACTTCTGCCACGAGAAAGCGGCTCCAGCCATCGTGCAGGATGCGGGTGCCACGGATCACCGGCGCCATATAGTCGTTCCCGTCTTCCGGCCACGGGCGGTCACGCGGCCTTCTTCGGGATCACCTAACCGCGAGTTGCCGCATCATTGAGGCGAAGACGGTGCGGAATGAACGCGTTTTCAGGTGCCGCCCTTCTCAATGGTGAAGCTGAAGACGCCGTCGTCGCGGCCCTGACCGACGAGACGATCGCCCTCCTCGGTGACGAGATGGGGGATGTCGATCACCGAGACCGGATCGGTGCAGAGGATGGTCAGCTGCGCCCCCGGTTCCAGGCCGCGCATGGCCTTGCGGGTGCGTAGCACCGGCAGGGGGCATTTCAGGCCGCTGAGATCGAGGACGAGTGGCGCGTCGGTCATATCTGTCCAACGATACGACAAGCCCCGCCCGAGGCTGGAGCCTCGGGCGGGGCTTGAGCCGAAGACGAGGCTCCGTGGATGATGTTAGTAGCCGTAGGCAGGATAGCCGTAGGCCGGGGCGTAGCCATAGGCGGGCGCGTAGCCATAGGCCGGGGCATACCCATAGGCTGGTGCGTAGCCGCGGTCGTAATAGCCGTAGCGGGGAGCCTGGCTCGCCGCGATGGCGCCGCCGATGATGCCCAGAGCGGCACCCGCCGCAAGGGCTCCACCGATGCCGGGGCCACGGCGATAGCCGCCACCATAATAGCCGCGACGGTAGCCGTAGCCGCCGCCGTAGTAGCGGCCATAGCGAACGGCCTCCACGGCAGAGCCGCCAGCGACCTGTGCCGACGTCAGAGCGGGCATCGGGGCGGCTTGTGCGCCGGAGAGAGGAGCTGCCGCCAGACCGACGGCGGTCGAACCGGCAAGGACCAGGGACATGATGCGCGACATGCGGGCGATCTCCTAATTCGAGTGTACCTGCACCGTTAAAACACCATCTTTGATGAACCGTTCCGGAACAGACGAGGCACTATCGGCCGAACGTGTGCCCCGGCACAATTGTCGTTTCAAGAAGATATGGGTTTATAGTCAATAGCCTCTCTTCAGAAGACGCATTCCGTGAACGCCGGATCGACGGAGCGCCGCCATGGACCCTCGTAATCCGCCAACCTGTCCTCAGCCCGCGAATGACCACTGGCGACGATGGCTTCGAGGGGCTGGAGGAAGTGAGTTTCATCGCGTCCGTGGGCATCACGGCGCCCGCGCGCTTCAAGACCCTTGCGGGCGATGGCGAGGGCTTCCGCTGCCACAGTGCCCAGACTGCGTCCGGCGATCGGTGTCGCGAGGCCTAGACGGGGCACGATGGCGCGAAGGCATTCGCGCTCTGCGGTACTCCAAGCCTTGGCAATGTCCCAGGCCGCCGCGAGCCCGGCATCGTCGTAGAGCAGCCCGACCCAGAACGCCGCCTGCGCGACGATCATGTCCGCGCCGCCCACATCTGAGCCGCGCATCTCGATGTAGCGCTTGAGCCTGACCTCGGGGAAAGCCGTGGAGGCATGGTTCGCCCAGTCCGACATCGTAGCCCTCTCGCCGGGAAGCGCCGCGAGCCGCCCATCCATGAGATCGCGGAACGAGGAGCCGCTGACGTCGTGATAGGTCTCCCCGCGCTTGACGAAATACATCGGCATGTCGAGCAGCCAGTCGGTATACGCTTCATACCCGAAGCCAGCCTCGAAGGCGCGGGGCAGCATGCCAGTCCTGTCGCCATCGGTATCGCGCCAGATCTCGGAGCGGCGCGAGAGGAAGCCGTTGGGGCGCCCGTCAGTGAAGGGGGAGTTCGCGAAGAGCGCCGTCGCCACCGGTTGCAGCGCCAGGGCGACCCGCATCTTGGTCGCCATGTCCGCTTCTGAGGAGAAGTCGAGATTCACCTGCACCGTGGCGGTACGCAGCATCATGTCGAGGCCGAGGGAGCCGACCTTGGGCATGTAGCCGGCCATGATCTTGTACCGGCTCTTGGGCATGACCGGCGTTCCCTCGCGGGTCCATTTCGGACTCATGCCGAGATCGAGGAAACCGATTCCGAGTGGGTCTGCCGCACGCGCGGTCGCCTCCAGATGGCTGCGCAATTCACGCTCGGTGGCATGGACATCAGCTAGCGGCGCGCCGGACAATTCGAACTGCCCGCCAGGTTCGAGCGAAATCGCTCCCCCGTCATTTCCGGCGAGGCCGATCAGGTTGCCGGCATCCTCGATCGCCTCCCAGCCCGTTTCGCGCGCAACGCCTTCGAGGAGCGCGCGGATTCCAGTCTCGCCCGCATAGGGAACGGGTGCGTTGCCGTTCCGGTAGAACGGAACCTTCTCGTGCTCCGTGCCGACGGCGAAGCGCTCGGGCGGTTTTTCGCCCTCGGCGAACCACGCGATCAGTTCGTCCCGCTTCGTCAGCGGTGTCGTGTCGGACGTATCGCGCGCCATGCGCTGCCTCGTGATGAAGGTCGTGTTTGGTGAGAGGCAGGCCGGACCGCAGCGGAGGAGCCCCTTTGAAGATGGCGACTCCTTAGTCCAGCCGCGAGCCATGAACAACGCGGCGTGGTGGGGGGCTCATCAGCGTGTGTCTCCCAGCACAGACTGCACCAAGGTGAGAGCCACCACGGCCGCCGTATCCGCCCTTAGTATCCGAGGTCCGAGGGATAGCGCGACCGTGTTGGGCCGCGCCGCGATCATTTCCCTCTCCTCTGCCGAGAACCCACCCTCAGGCCCGATCAGAACCGCCAGGGGCGGCGGCATCGCCGGGTCGGCGGCGCCACGCAGGGCCGCGACAGGATCGGCCACCGCGGCCTCCTCGTCGCAGAAGACGAGGAGGCGTTCGGGCGCGAGTTCCGCGAGCGCTACGGGGAGCCGGACCGCATCGGGAAGATCGGGAATCGCCAGGATGCCGCATTGCTCGGCCGCTTCGATGGCGTTGGCGCGCAGGCGATCGAGATTGATACGCTCGCCTTGCGTGTAACGGGTGAAGACCGGCCGGATGGTGCCGGCTCCCATCTCCACGGCCTTCTGCGCCAGATAGTCGAGCCGGGCGGTCTTCAGTGGCGCGAAGAGGTAATGCAGGTCGGCATGCTCGGATTGAGGCCGTACCTGCTCGACGGCGATCAGTTCTGCGCTTTTGCGCCCGCTCTGGGCGATGCAGGTGCGCCATTCGCCGTCGCGGCCGTTGAAGACGAGGACGGGATCGTCCGGGCCACGCCGCAGGACGTTCAGCAGGTAGTTCGCCTGGGCGCGTTCCAGGGGAAGGACAGTGCCTTCACCAAGGTCGGATTCGACGAAAAGGCGGGGGGCGGTAAAGTCGTATGCTGCCATGGCTCAGCGTGGTCGCCCGCGTCCGCAGGCCTGTCAACGCCGGCGCCCGATTGCGGGTGATGCGCCGGGGCAACAGCGCTGGATTTTGTCGAGTTTCCCCAAACGCAAACCTTACCGGCCATTTACGTCTTGAAAGACGCCACATTCCTATGGCGAGACGTCAACGAGGTTCGGCAATCGCTCCGGCAGCCACGGCAAGGCACCGGTGTAGATTGGGGGAGAGGGAAATCCAACTCATGTCATCGAAGATCATCGCGGCCGTCGCCGGAGCTGCATTCGGCTCCGTTCTCATCGCTGGTCCCGCCTTCGCGCAGAACGCGGAATGCGGTGAGATCCAGAAGACGCTCCAGTCGCGTAAGGATCTCGTGGCCAAGGCGAATGCCGCGTCGAACTCCAAGAAGAAGATGACCCCCGCCGAAGCCTGCGCGCTGTTCGGCAAGCTGCAGACCAACGGCAACGAAGGCGTGAAGTGGATCGCCGCCAATAAGGAATGGTGTTCCATTCCCGATTCCTTCGCCGAAGGCTTCAAGGCCGACCATCTGAAGGTCGCCGGCATCCGCACCAAGATCTGCGGCGTCGCCGCCCAGGCCGCGAAGATGGAAGCCCAGGCGCGGGCGCAGGCCCAGAACGGCGGCGGCGGTAGCGGTGGTGGCATGCTCGGCGGGCCAGGCCTGACGGGCAGCTTGAAGATGCCCCAGGGCGCGCTCTAGGCCTTGGCTGCCATTTCGGTCCACGGTTGCGCCCGCCCATGGCGGGCGTGACCTCGCCAGACGGCGCAGACGGGAAGGTCGCGGATGCTGTCGTCGGCCACTGGGTCGATCGTCTCGCCCCGCGCGGCCTCCGTCCCTATCTCCGCCTCGCCCGCATCGACCGGCCGATCGGCTGGTGGCTACTGCTCCTGCCGTGCTGGTGGTCGGCCGCCCTGGCGGCGCTCGCCGGTCACAAGCCGTTTCCGGAGCCGGCGCATCTGCTCCTGTTCCTGATCGGCGCCATCGCCATGCGAGGGGCGGGCTCGACCTACAACGACATCGCCGACCGTGATCTCGACGCGCAGGTGGAGCGCACGCGCTCGCGCCCCCTCCCCTCCGGGCAGGTGAAGACGCGGTCCGCCGCCATCTTCCTCGTGATGCAGGCGCTGGTCGGTCTGGCCGTGCTACTGCAATTCAACCCTACCGCCATCTGGGTCGGCATGGCGTCCCTTCTACCAGTGGCGATCTATCCGTTCATGAAACGGGTGATGTCGATGCCCCAGGCGGTGCTCGGCCTCGCCTTCTCGTGGGGAGCGCTGATGGGCTGGGTCGCCGCCTTCGGCACTCTCGGTGCGCCGGCCTTGGCTCTCTATGTCGGCGCGTTTGCGTGGATCGTCGGCTACGATACGATCTATGCGGTTCAAGACATCGAGGATGACGAGATCGCCGGCATCCGCTCGTCGGCCCGTCTGTTCGGCCGTGGTCTGAAGCCCGCCATCGGCCTGTGCTACGCGGTCTCGGCCGCCGCCATTGCCACAGCTGCGGCACTGGCTGGTGCGGGCCCTGTCGGGTTTCTCGGCGTTGCCTTGTTTGCCACCCATCTCGGATGGCAGGTTTTCCGTCTGAAACCCGGTGACGGGCGCGGGGCATTGCTGCTCTTCCGCTCTAACCGCGATGCCGGGTTGATACTTTTCGCTGGCCTGTCGGCCGATGCCCTGTGGCAGGCCCTCTTCTGAGGCCGGTCCGGCCTCAGGACAGCGCGCCTCCGACGATCTCGCTCTCACCGCGATAGATCAGGGGACGCACCGGCAGCACGCCGGTCTTACGACGGACGAGGAAGCGCGGGCGGCGGCCATTGAGCAGGCCGTGACGACGGCGGGTGCGGGTCGTTCCGAGAGCGACACGGCCGAGCTGACGCGACACGGTTGCGAGGGTGCCGTCCTCCCGCACGATCATCCGCGGCAGGCCGGTCCGGGCCGAGCAATCACGCCAGATCGCGACCACATCGTCATCGCCATAAGGTCCGAGACGACCCAGCGTGGCGCCGGTCTCGTCCACGAGCAAAAGGGCGAAGCGATCCTCGTCGCAGGCATCGGAATCCTCGGAGGCGAAGGCCAGGGCGACACCGACGGCCATGGTACCACCGGCGACGCCGCCGGTGATCGGCAGAACTGAAGCAGTGAACGCCACGGAGCTCAGCGCGACGCCATCCTGCAGGCAGTGATCGGTGGCGATGCCGACGTTTGTCTCGGTTGGATTCATGTTTGAGAAAGTGTTCATTGGTCCGATGCCCTGTTGGTGTGATCGGCCTCTGTCGGGCCGTCTCTTATGACAAGCAGATTTGCGTCTAACCTCCTCAAACCGCCTTAATAGCCACAGTTAAGCGATCGTGGACGGCGGGGAAGCGATTGGGATGCTCAACACTTCCTTGCTTCATTCCTCAGGATCGCGGTGCATCTCCGGATTCTCGATCCTTGTGGGCATGGGATGCCCGCCCTACAACGGTATCAGTCTCTTCCCGCCGCAGGGCGCGGAAAGGCCCGATTCGCATCCCTTCTCGAGAAAACCCGAAGATTCGGAGACGCATGTCCGACACGATGTCGATCGAAGCCGCCAAGGCCCTCGTCCCTGATCTGCGGGCGGCGATCCGCGAAGCTGCCTCCCTCGCCCTTCCCTACTTCCGGGCGGACGGACAGACGACGGCCCGGACATGGTCGAAGGCCGGTGGCTCTCCGGTAACGGAAGCCGATGTGGCGGTGGATACGTTTCTGAAGATCAGGCTGAGTGCTTTGCTGCCAAAAGCCGCCTGGCTTTCGGAGGAAACGAGCGACGATCCAATTCGCCTGGGCTCCGACCTCGTCTGGATCGTCGATCCCATCGACGGCACCCGTGCCTTCCTCACAGGCCATCCCGATTGGTCGATTTCGGTGGCGTTGCTCTCGCAGGGGCAGCCGGTTCTCGGCTTCGTCCATGCTCCCGTCAGCGACAAGTTCTACGAGGCGGTGGCGGGTGCTGGCGCGACGTGCAACGGCGTTTCGCTGTCGGTCTCGCGACAGGCCGGGCTCGCTGGTGCGCGGGTGACAGGACCGAAACCGATGGCCGATAAGCTTGCACGGGGCGGCTCCGTTGACGGAAAAGCGGTCGATTTCGAGATCATCCCGCGTGTGCCGTCCCTTGCTTTGCGGGTGGCCAGGGTCGCGGAGGGATCGATCGATATCGGCCTCGTTTCGTCCGACGCGCGCGACTGGGACCTCGCCGGGGCCGACCTGCTCCTGCGCGAGGCGGGAGGATCGGTGAGCGACCTGCGGGGAAATCGCACGACCTACAATAGACCAGATCCCGTCCACGGGGCCCTGATCGCGATGTCGGACGCCCTGCGCGACGATGTCGTTGCCGCCCTGACGCGGGTCTGAAGCGTTCGCCATCGCGACGACGCGTCATTCCCTTCGCAGCCTGGCGAAGCGTCGATTGCGTGTGGATGCGGCGGTGAAATCGACCGGAATCGAGCCGGGTTTCGACCGCCATCGGCGAGGCTTTCGAGGTCTCCGGGCCGATCGACGAATCCGGCCGCGTTGCGGTGCTCCGTGGCGCCAACGACCGAGCGTTCACCCTGGTAAGCGCGGGCATCCGGCGACGTGCGGGACACCCGATGGTCGAGACGACCGAAGGTGATTCTCCCCCGCCCCCATGCCGGCGCGATGGGCCCGGACACGCAAACGCCGAGCCCTGTGAGGAACTCGGCGCGAAACGTCCATCAGCGCGGGGACGATGCCCTCCACGCAGGATAAGCCCGATCAGGCGTGTTCGCGAACCGCGACCACTTCGGGAGCCACTCCGAGCCGCTCGGCGAGGTGCCAGCGCAGTTCACGGGGCGAATGGTAGTTGTAAGAGGTGTCGATGAGGTGGCTGAGATCGATGTCCTGCGCATCACGCGACGTCGTCTGCTTCAGCTTTCCTACCTTGAATGTCGCCGCATCGGTGATGGGCGAACGGACGCCGCGGCGCCGGGTGTATTCGAACAACATGTTTTCTTGTGATCTTTCAGATTTTCTTGGTGTGCAGAACAACGAGCTTAGCTCCCTGTTCCGTAAGTCAGAGGTTTGAAGGGTGGGAGGGATGCCATCCTCAGCGAACTCGTCTCCCCAGAGGAGATCGTCGGGATGGCGGCGGACACGGCGCTCGATGGCCGATGGTGACGCCAGCCCCGAGGGCTGGCGCCGGGGGCGTCAAGCCGCCTGGAGGTTGCCAGCCGAGTCCTTGCCGCTGCGCTTGTCGGTCTGGATCTCGTAGGAGACCTTCTGACCTTCAATGAGATTGCGCATTCCCGCGCGCTCGACGGCGGAGATGTGAACGAACACGTCCTTGCCGCCGTCATCGGGCTGAATGAAGCCGTAGCCTTTGGTTTCGTTGAACCACTTAACAGTGCCGGTATTCACGAATAGAACCTCGTATCGTTCGTTGACCAAAGACGTGCATCTGCTCGAGATACCCGGCGCCGGTCCTCTTTTACATTTGACGGGATCAGCAGGTCGTGAGACGTGCGATGCACGTTGCGTTCGGCTCACTGATGCCCGCTGTCCTCCATGTAGGCTGATTGTGCGGCGGCAACAAGGCACCCGGCTCGATCTTGCCTGCCGCACCGGCACGCCGCACTCTCAAGGGACTCCGAGCGGACCCCGTGTTTTTCGGTCCGCGACATGCATATATGGGACCTGTTCCAGGCAGTTAGGCGACGCAATCAGGCGGTTCATGGCGGGCATCTCGGTTTCCCTCGAAGGCGCGAACATCCAGCTCTCATTCCAGAAGGACGATCAGGCCACGGCCGTCGTCATGGATGCGCGGGCGGCCCGTGCGCTCGTGCGTGCGGTGGGACAGCTGCTGACCGCGATCGACGAGCCGGACGATGTCGACCTGCCGGACGATCTGAGCGACGAGGATATCGCCATGCTCGAAGTCACCTCGTCCGCCATCGAGGTCGGCACCGACGAGCAGGGACAGGCCGTGGTCGCCTTGCAGGCCGGGGCGCTTCCCCCCTTCCAGCTGCGCCTGACGGACGAAGAGGCCCGCCACGTGGTGACGAGCCTCTCTGAAATCCTCAGTGCGCCCCGGGACGTGCGCGCGTCACACGGGGATCACTAGACCCCTCGATCACATCCTGACGCCGGGGTCGGTCGGTCCGCCCGGCAGATAATCGGGCTCGGAGCCCGGCCCCTTCGGCTCGTCGACGCCGGGATCGTCGACAGGATACGGGGTCCGTGGTCCGGTCGGGCCGATATCCGGCCCTTCATCGGGCGGCAGCGGCGGCGGTGGCAGGTCACCGGGGATTCCGCCCGGCAGCGGCTCGGGGATCGGTAGGCCTGGATTGGCCATTCAGCGTCTCCTTCGCTTCTAGGTGGATCGCGCTCCGACGTTAAGTCGGTCGTCTGTCGGACCAACCCGCCCCGATCGTCGCCAGTTCCAGCAAAGCATGAATTCGAGCCTTGTGCTGCCGCCTTGGCTGCATTGCGCCTCGGCCCGCCCAGGAACCTGCCCCAGCCGCCACCGGTTCTTCCGCTACCTCTTTGAACACATGCGGAGATCTGCCATGGCCGACATCAAGCAGTCGAAGGTTCTCATCGTCGCGACAGACGGTTTCGAGGAAACCGAGCTCACCGTTCCGCTGCAGAATCTCAGGGGGGCCGGAGCGAGCGTCGTCGTCGCATCGCCGAAATCACGCGAATCGCGGGAATCCATTCGCGGCTGGGACAAGACGGATTGGGGCAAGAACGTTGCGGTCGACAAGGATCTCGAAGACATCGACCCGGCCGATTTCGACGCGCTCGTCCTCCCCGGCGGTCAGATCAACCCGGACAAGCTGAGGCTCGAGCCGAAGGCCCTGGAGGTCATCAAGGCCTTTCTGACGTCCGGCAAGGTCGTGGCCGCCATCTGCCACGCGCCCTGGCTGTTGATCGAGGCCGGTGCCGTGAAGGGCCTGAACCTGACCTCATTCTCATCGATCAAGACGGACATCATCAATGCCGGCGGCCAGTGGCACGACGAGGCGGTGGTGACCGACAAGGGGATCGTCACCAGCCGCAATCCGGGCGACCTCGACGCGTTCTGCGCCAAGATCGTCGAAGAGATCCAAGAGGGTAACCACGGCGCTCGCCAATTGGCCGCCTGACACCGGGCTTACGCTCCGCCCGCCCCGAAACGGGCGGGCTGTCCGACTCAGCCGCGCGATGACCCGACTTCGCCGGTGACTTCGAGCACCAGGCCGGAGGAGAGCGGACGACCGTACTCGTCCTCGACATCCACGGTGATGCGGTGACTGCCGGCCGGGATGTCGCCGTCGAGACGTGCCACCCAGATATGGCTCGAGGGCTCCGCCTTCACCCAGGGTTTCTTCGCCTCGGGATAGCGGAGGTAGACCTCGTTCACGAACGGATCGGGGCGTCGCGTCCGCACCATCGCGACGGCCGGGCCGCTGCCGATCCGATAGGAGACCCGCGTGCGCGGGCCACCGTCGAAGACGTTCACCACCAGATTGGTGGCGGAGAGGCTCTCTCGCGGCACCGGCGACCGCAGGGTCTGCATCGGCCGGTAATCGCGCACGACCTCGCCCGCGCCGCCGCGATACTGGCTCTCCAGAACGATCCGCATCCCCTCGTCCGGCTCGCCCTGGGCCGGGCGGTAGCGGGTCGTGTAACCGGCGCCGTCCACCGACAGGACATGGAAGCCATTCGGTGTTCCGTCGCGGCTGTCGGCCGAGGGGATCCCGGTGCGGGAAGAGGGGCCGCTCCACCACGAGCCCGAGACAGCGGTGAGGACGTGGTGATGGTGGCTCCCCGCGCCGCCCGCACGGGGATAATGATGCTCCGTCGTGTGGGTATGGCCGGCGAGGCTCAATACCGGGCGGTCACCCAGAAGGTCCAGCAGGCGCTCGCGGTCCATCACGTTCTGGCGCGGATCGTCCGGGTTGAGGTCGGTGTAGAGCGGGATATGCATCGCGATGACCACGAGGCGATCCTTGGGCGTCTGCGCCAGCATGTTGGCCACGAAGGCGAGCTGGCGTTCGCCGATGCGCCCTTCGTAGCGCCCTACCCCATCGCCCGCCCCCGATGCGGCGCCGAGATAATGGACAGTGTCCAGCATCAGGAACAGCGCCTTGCCGTGGTGGAAGGCGTAGTACGGCGCTCCGTAGACCCGCTTGAAGGTCTCGCGGCTGTAGCGTGCGTCGGGCGCCTCGAAATTGAGATCGTGATTGCCGCCGATATGGAACCAGGGAATGCCGATGCGCCCCATGATGCGGTTCGAGCGGCCGTAGAACGAAAGATCGTCGAACAGGATGTCGCCCGTGGTCATGCCGAAGGCGGCTTTCGTCCCCAGGACGCGCGTCACCGCCGTATCGCGGACATGGCCGAGTTCCACCGGGCTCTCGGGCTGAGGATCAGTGAACAGGATCAACTCGAAGGCATCCGGTTCCGCCTGACGCGACAACGCGAAATCGATGGAGGCGGGAAGCGGTCCCGTCGGGTCGATGCCCCGATAGCGCAGCCGCAATTCGGGGGGCGTCCCTTGCGGTTGGTGGAGGTAGCTGAAGCGCGGGATGTTGTTCTCGTCGCGCGGCAGGGCAAAGCCCGACGGCTTGACCACGAAGACGGTGTCGCCATCCGACACATCGAGGCCGTAGCGGCCCTGACGATCGGTGAGGACCACGTCCCGGCCGTTGGAGACGGCGACATCCGGGATGCCGATCCGTTCGCCGGAGACACTCTCGTAGACCATGCCCGTCGCACGCTCCGACGCCCGGGCGGAACTGGCCGACAGCGCCAGTGCGGCGGCGCCTGCCATGGTCTGGCGGCGGGTCAGAGCGGATCGGTCCATCATGCGAAAGCCTGTTGCAACGGGTCGGCCACACCGAACCACGTGCCTTTGACCATCGCGTGACGCTTCCGGCGAGCGTCGCCCGTTCAGTGCGTGGCGACGGTCTTCTCGACTTTGGGCTTGGTCACGGCGGCCCCCGAGATCAACTCGCCGAGACGCTTCTGGTCGAGCCCGCGTGTGACGTCCACGAGGCGATCACCGGCGGGGGATTCGACGGCTCTCACGGGGATCGACCCCGTCGCCACCGGGTCCTTCATCGCTGCCACCGGCACGGCGGACAGCGCGGGCTCGCGTTGGAGGCGCATGGCCCAATGGGCGGCGGTGGAAAGCGCGGCAATGGCGACGATCGCCTTGGTGCCGTTGGTAAGAAGGCGGCGCATGAGGAGGAGCCCGAGACTACGCGGAGGAACCTGGCCGGTTCCCCGGCCCGTCTCACTTGTGCGTGAAGTCGGTAAACCAATCCGCTCAAGCACTCGTCCGGCACTTGTCCTGAAATGGCTCGACAAGCTGAGCGCGCAATGAGCGTGGGCCATCAGCCACGGCGACGGTTCCTGTTCCCCGCACTCGTGACACACCTGACGCGACCCGGCCCACCAGGCCTCACAGGATCGACGCAGAGAACTGGTCCGCATCGCCCCGTCACGGCAGGCCCTGCAGCCACGCAAGTCCGAGAGGGTTCGCGAAACCGTCGAACGCATTAGCCGCGGGGACCGCCGATGTAGACATCCTACACCGAGCCGGCAACCGATCCGGCTGCATAGGGCCCTTCCGCCGCAGGCTCGTCCGCTGGCGGAACACGGGACAGGATGGGATCGGCCTCGGCGAGGCTCGTCAATGCCGGCATTCCCGGCTCACGCCGGGGATAGTGTCATTGCAGGTCGGAACGGTGAGGATATTCCCACCGCTCCGATCGAAGCGGGTTTCGACCGCGCTGCCTCATGGCACCGGGTTGGTGTTGGTCGTCGCTCGACGTCTCAGCTCAGCGAGCCGCAGAAGCGCTGGATGCGGGTGCAGGCCTCTTCCAGCGCCGTGTTCGACGTGGCGTAGGAGATGCGCAGGTTCGGTCCGAGCCCGAAAGCCGAGCCGTGAACGGCGGCGACACCTTCGGCCTGGAGCAGTTCCAGCACGAAATCCTCGTCCGATTCGATGACTTTGCCCGAAGGCGTCTTGCGCCCGATCGTCTCCGCGCAGGACGGGTAGACGTAGAAGGCGCCTTCCGGCGTCGGGCATTTGAGGCCCTTGGTCTGGTTCAGCATGGAAACCACGAGGTCGCGGCGCTCATGGAAAGCGGCGCGGAAACGGGCGAGATGCTCCTGCGTACCGTCGAGGGCCGCCACCGCCGCCCATTGGGAGATCGAGGAGGCGCCGGAGGTCTGCTGGCCCTGGACGAAATCCATTGCCTTGATGAGGTGCTCGGGACCGGCGGCGTAGCCGATGCGCCAGCCGGTCATCGCATAGGCTTTCGAGACGCCGTTCATGGTCAGCGTGCGGTCGTAGAGGCCGGGCTCGACCTGGGCCGGCGTGACGAACTCGAAATCGCCGTAGCAGAGGTGCTCGTACATATCGTCCGTGAGCACCCAGACATGGGGGTGGCGCATGAGGACGTCGGTGATCTTCTTCAGCTCGTCGCGGGCATAGGCCGCGCCGGAGGGGTTCGACGGCGAGTTGAGGATGATCCACTTGGTCTTCGGCGTGATCACCCGCTCCAGTTCTTCCGGCTGGAGCTTGAAATCATGCTCCATGTCCGTCTCGGCGAAGACCGGCGTGCCGCCGCACAGCACCACCATCTCCGGATATGAGACCCAGTAGGGGCGTGGGATCACTACCTCGTCGCCGGGGTTCAGCGTGGCGAGAAGGGCATTGTAGATGACGTGCTTGCCGCCGGTGCCGACGATGGTCTGCGCCGCTTTATAATCGAGGCCGTTCTCGCGCTTGAACTTCCGCACGATCGCTTCGCGCAGGGGCACGATCCCGGAGACCGGCGTGTACTTGGTCTCGCCGCGACGGATCGCGTCGATCGCCGCTTCCTTGATGTGGTCGGGCGTATCGAAATCCGGCTCGCCCACCGACAGGCTGATCACGTCCATCCCGCCGGCTTTCAGCTCACGGGCCTTCTGCGTCATCGCGATGGTGGCGGACGGCTTCACCTTGGACAGGGCGTCGGCGAGAAAGCCCATGATGGTCTACTCCGATCACGTCAGATGGGCGCCGATACGCGCCTCTTCAAAAAGCGCGCGGACCCTAATCCCGGAGCTGTGAGCCGGCAAGGCTGAGTCGCAGACGGTACTGTGTCGATAACGGCTCGATCTCGCCCTGCGGGTCGAAACGGTCGCTATCCCCCATTCACCACCTCATCCTGAAGTGCTGCGAAGCAGCCTCGAAGGAGAGCTCCAGCATCCACGGCGCCAACTGGAGCCCTCCTTCGAGGCCTCCGCTCCGGCGCCTCAGTATGAGGTGATGGGTGGGAGGAACGGTGTCACCCGTAAGTTTCGCGACCGTCGATCACCGGACCGTCTGTCGTGCGAGGCGAAAGACGCCTTTGAAAACAAAGCCGCCACCCGCCCCGCTCTTGGCGGGCCGGATGGCGGTTCGATTCACTGGTGGTGCGTCCGTTCAGATGCCGCCGAAGACCCACCGGAGCTTCGACAGGAACCCTCCGCCGGATTTCGCAGCGCGGGTCGCCTCCGGCTCGTCCTTCTCCGCTGCGGAGGCCTTGTCCGCATGGATCAGCCCGAGGGCCGCCGTATCGGTGGTCTCGCGATCGATGAGGATGAACCCGCCGGTATCGCGGTTCGCCGCGTAGGCATCGATGGCCACGGCGCGGTCCAGGCTCAGGGTCACGTCCGCGATGTCGTTGGCCACGAGACGGGCGGCCGGAACGGGATTGCCGCTCTCGGGATCGATCCGCGTATGGATGGTCGTGACGGTGGCGTTCACCGTCACGGTGCCGATCTTGGCGAGCAGGGTGGCGCCGGGCAGGAGTTCGGTCTCGGCCGCCCAGAAGAGACGGGCGTCGAAACGGTCGCTCACCCGCATCGGGGCATCGGCCGTGACGATCACCGAACCGCGCGAAGCGTCGATCTCGTCGGCGAGGACCAGGGTGACGGACTGACCTTCCACGGCATGCGGCAGGTCGCCATCGGCGGTGTAGATGCGGGCGATGGTGGAGGTCCGGCCCGAAGGCTCGACGATGATCGCGTCGCCAGGGGCGACGCGGCCGCTTGCGATCAGGCCCGAGAAGCCGCGGAAGTCGGAGTTCGGACGGTTCACCCACTGGACCGGAAGACGGAACGGAGCGGCCTGCTCCTCGACCCGAACCGGCACTTCTTCGAGGTACTGGAGGAGCGGCGTTCCCGTGTACCAGGGCACGGCGGCGCCGGGCAGGACGACGTTGTCGCCGTTCTTGGCGGAAAGCGGGATGGGCCGAATCTCGGTGAAGCCGAGGGGCGCGGCGAACGCGTCGAACGCCGCCGTGATCTCCTCGAACTTGCCCTGCGACCAGCCGACCAGATCCATCTTGTTCACCGCGAGGGCGACGCGCTTGATCCCGAGCAGCGAGACCAGCAGCGCGTGCCGCCTTGTCTGGCGGGTGAGACCCTGCCGAGCGTCCACCAGGATCACAGCGACGTCGGCCGTGGAGGCACCGGTCGCCATGTTGCGGGTGTACTGCTCGTGGCCGGGCGTGTCGGCGACGATGAACGAGCGCTTGTCGGTGGAGAAGAAGCGATAGGCGACATCAATGGTGATGCCCTGCTCGCGCTCGGCCTGGAGACCGTCCACGAGGAGGGCGAGGTCGATCTCGGCGCCCTGGGTGCCGTGCTTGCGCGAATCGCGCTGCAGCGCCGTCACCTGATCGTCGAAGATCTGCTTGGTGTCGTGCAGGAGGCGGCCGATCAGGGTCGACTTGCCGTCGTCGACGGAGCCGCAGGTGATGAAGCGCAGCACTTCCTTGCTCTGGTGAGCGGCGAGGAAGCTGTCATAGCCGAAGGCTTCGGGTGACTGATGGATCGTCATCTTAGAAATACCCCTCCTGCTTCTTGCGCTCCATGGCGCCCGACCCGTCCTTGTCGATCACGCGGCCCTGACGCTCGGAGGTCCGGGCGGCCAGGGTCTCGCCGATGATCTCGGGCAGGGTCGCGGCATCGCTCTCGACGGCGCCGGTGAGCGGGTAGTCGCCCAGCGTCCGGAAACGCACGGACAGGTTCTGCGGGGTCTCGCCGGGGTTCAGGGGCAGGCGGTCGTCGTCGACCAGGATCAGCTGGCCGTCGCGCTCCACGACGGGGCGGGGCTTGGCGAAGTAGAGCGGCACGATCGGGATCTGCTCCTGCTCGATATAGAGCCAGACATCGAGCTCGGTCCAATTCGAGATCGGGAAGACGCGCAGGGATTCGCCGCGCTTCTTCTTGAGATTGTAGAGGTGCCAGGGCTCGGCGCGCTGGCGCTTCGGGTCCCAGCGATGCTGGGCCGTGCGCAGGGAGAAGATGCGCTCCTTGGCGCGGGACGCCTCCTCGTCGCGGCGGGCGCCGCCGAAGGCCGCGTCGAACTTGTGCTTGTCCAGCGCCTGACGCAGGCCCTGCGTCTTCATCACGTCGGTATGGACTTCGGAACCATGGCTGATCGGGCCGATGCCCCGGGCCAGGCCGTCCTGGTTGGTGTGGACGATGAGATCGAGGCCGAGCTCCTTGGCGCGCTGATCGCGGAACGCGATCATCTCCTTGAACTTCCACGTCGTATCGATGTGCATCAGCGGGAACGGCAGACGGCCCGGCGCGAAGGCCTTCAACGCCAGATGCAGGAGCACCGACGAATCCTTGCCGATCGAATAGAGCATCACCGGGTTCTCGGTCTCGGCGACCGTCTCCCGCATGATGTGAATGCTCTCGGCTTCGAGACGCTGCAGGTGAGTCAGACGCTCGGGCAGCGTGGCGGCCAGGGCGGTGGCGGCGCTCATCGGGCCATCTCCAGATTGCTGTTGCGGGGTATGGATTCGAAAGCGGCGGCTTCCTGGCCCGGCTGAACGTTCGCCTCGGGCTGGCGCACGTGAAGGCCGCATTCCTTCTTGGATTCCTGCTCCCACCACCAGCGGCCGGCGCGTTCGGATTCGCCGACCTTGATGGCACGCGTGCACGGGGCGCAGCCGATCGAGGGGAAGCCGCGATCGTGAAGGACGTTGTAGGGGATGTAATTGTCGATCACGAAGCGGTCGACATCGGCTCTGGTCCAATCCGCGAGCGGATTGATCTTGATGAGACCACGCGCCTCGTCCGCCTCCGCCAGGGGCGTATCCGCGCGATTGGCGGATTGGCCAGCCCGCAGGCCCGTCAGCCAACCGGCGGCGCCGTCGAGGGCCCGGCCCAGCGGCTCGACCTTGCGGAAGCCGCAGCAGGCCTGCCGGGCGGCGACCGAATGGCGAAAGCCGTTGATTCCCTCGTCGCGGACGAACGCCTCTTCGGCGAGCCGCTCAGGTGCATAGGCCTGGATGCGGATGCCGTAGGCCGATTCGGTCTCCGCCCATACATCGTAGGTCTCTGGAAAGAGCCGTCCGGTATCGAGCGTGACGATCTCCGTCCGCCCTTTGGCCATAACGAGGGCGTGGGTCAGAGCCTGATCCTCGATGCCGAGGCTGGTCGTGAAGACCAGTCGGCCGGGGATCGCGGCTTCGATCGCGCGGATCCGGCCCCGCAGATCGAGGCCGGCCATCGTGGACGCGAGGTCCCGCGCCGTTCGTTCCAGGGAATTGCTCATCTGCGGTGCTCGATACGACTGCCTGAAAGATGCCTGCTTGTCTGGCGCCTGAAATGTTCGCTATAACGAACGCTGTCAAGGCATAGCGGCCATCGCGGCGCGGCATTCCCACGCGGACGCCGCTATGGTTTGCAAAGGCGCGGCGACCGGATTGGTTGCCTGTCGAAGGAATATCCTTCTCAATTCGCCGGTCGACGTCGTGCCTCCGCGCACCTCGGCGCCGCCGATCGGAACTGCTTAGCGAGGTCAATATGGACGCGATCGATCTGAAGATCCTGGCACTGCTGCAGAACGACGCCACTCTGTCGATCGCGACGATCGGAGAGAAGGTCGGCCTGTCTCAGACGCCCTGCTGGAAGCGTATCCAGCGCCTCGAAGCCGATGGCGTGATCGACCGCAGGGTCGCGGTTCTCGATCCCGTCAAGCTGGGTCTCGGCCTCACCGTCTTCGTGTCCATCGAGACGTCGGACCATTCCCGCGATTGGCTCGAGCGCTTCGCCTCGACCGTCGCAGCCATGCCCGAAGTGCTGGAGTTCTACCGCATGGCAGGGGATGTGGATTACATGTTGCGGGTCGTTGTCGCTGATATGCAGGCTTACGACACATTCTATAAGCAGCTCATCGCCACCTTGCCGCTCAAGAACGTGACGTCGCGCTTCGCCATGGAAAAAGTGAAGTCGACGACGGCACTTCCGCTGCCGGCCGCTCCCTCGAACGGTCGTTTCACGCCAACCCTCTCGGTCGTGGCGGGAGAATAAAATTCTCTATTGCGCTGCAAGGATAGGCAGCTCCTTCTACCCCGACGTCGTTCTGTAAAACGGACATCCCGTTGACAGCCGGCCTCTCAGGACGACATGGCTTACCGATGGCACGACAAGCGATCCTTCCCCAAACCGCCCCGTTCAACGACAGCGAACGCGCGAGCCTCGACTCGGTCCTCGGCGGAGCGACGCCGATCCAACGCGCCTGGCTCGCGGGCTTTCTCGCTGGGTTGGATGCGGCCGGCGGCCAGAATGCCGTGGCACCCTCAGCGCCGCCGAAGGCATCCGAGCCGTTGACGATCATCTACGCGAGCGAATCCGGCAATTGCGAAGCCCTGGCCGGCACCGTCGCCAAGCTCGCCAAGAAAAGCGGCTTCAAGCCGAAGGTCGTGGATTTCGCCGACCTCGACATCGCGACGCTGCCCGGCGCGAAGAACGTGATCGTCATCGCCGCCACCTGGGGCGAGGGTGAGCCTCCGGCACGCGCCACCCGCGCCTATAACGAATTGATGGGCGACGGCGCCCCTCGCCTCGACGGCGTGAATTTCGGCGTGCTGGCGCTCGGCGACACTTCCTATGTGGAGTTCTGCGCCATCGGGAAGGCGCTCGATGCGCGGTTCGAGGCGCTGGGCGGAAAGCGTAGTGTGGACCGCGCCGACCTCGATCTCGATTTCGACAAGCCCGCCGCCGATTGGATCAAGAACACCCTGAAGGCTCTGGCGCCCGCGCCGAGCGCCGACAACGTCGTGGCGGTCGATTTCGCCGGCCGCGCCGCCGTCGAGGACGACGATGCCGAGCCGAGCCGCGAACCGGTCGTGGTCGAGGTGGTGGATCACATCAACCTCAACTCGTCGCTTTCGGACAAGGAGACGATCCACCTCGCGCTCGAATTCCCGGACGGTGCCCCCGCCTACGAGCCCGGCGATTCGCTCGAAATCTACCCGGAGAACGATCCGGCCCTCGTGGAGGAGATCCTAAAGGCGACGAATCTCGCAGGGGACGAGAGCCTGCGCAAGGCGCTCCTCGCGGAGCGCGACATCACCACGTTGTCGGCCACCACGGTGGAGCGATTCGTGAAGGCGACGGGCCATTCCGAGGCGCAGAAGCTCATCGACAGCGGTGAGGTGAAAGCCTGGATCGAAGGTCGCCACCTCATCGATCTCATCGAGACCTTTCCCGCGACGTTCTCGGCCGAGCATCTCAACACCATCACGCGGCCCTTGCCGCCGCGGGCCTATTCCATCGCTTCCTCGCGCAAGGAAGTGGGCGACGAGGTCCATCTCGCCATCGTCGCCGTTCGTTACGACAGCCATGGCCGCTCCCGGTCGGGCGTCGCCTCGGTCCATGTGGCCGACCGGATCAAGAACGGCGCCAAGCTGCGGGTGAAATTGAAGCCGAACCGGCATTTCCGCCTGCCGCAGGACCCGGCCACCGACATCATCATGGTAGGCCCCGGCACCGGCGTCGCCCCGTTCCGCGCCTTCGTGCAGGAGCGCCGCGCCATCGAGGCCACCGGTCGCTCGTGGCTCTTCTTCGGTGACCGCCACTTCACTCACGACTTCCTCTACCAGCTCGAATGGCAGGACGCCCTGGAAGACCGCTCGTTGACGAAGATCGACGTCGCCTTCTCGCGCGACCAGCCAGAGAAGATCTACGTGCAGGACCGCATCCGCCAGCACGCCAAGGAAGTGGTGGAATGGCTCGATGGCGGCGCCAGCTTCTATGTCTGCGGCGACGCGAACCGCATGGCCAAGGACGTGCGCAACGCCGTCGTCCAGGCCTATGCCGAGGTCAAATCGCTGAGCGACACCGATGCCGAAGCCGCGGTGGCGGCGCTGGAGCGGGCCCATCGCTACCAGCAGGACGTCTACTAAGGCGCGTTGTTCCTCCCCCGCTCAAATGGGGATGCGCATGCGGCGCCCAAATATGAATTGAACAAGACCGGATCATCGCCATGGACGACCTGACTCCTCCCCGCACCTACGAGACCCCGCCGACGACCCGTCCGATCGACGAGGCCGACGCGGCCCGCGAGGCGGGCCTCGCGCATAACGAGCACATCAAGATCGCGAGCGGCTTCCTGCGCGGCACCCTGGCGGACGGCCTGCTCAAGCATGCCACGGGGGCGATCTCCGAGGATGATGGCCAGCTCGTGAAGTTCCACGGGATGTACCTGCAGGACGATCGCGACCTGCGCCCCGAGCGGACCAAGAAGAAGCTCGACAAGGCCTACAGCTTCATGATCCGCCTGCGCATTGCCGGCGGCGTCGTCACGCCCAAGCAATGGCTCGTCCTCGACAACATCGCCACCACCTACGCCAACGGCACGTTGCGGGCGACGACCCGCCAGACCTTCCAGTATCACGGCGTCATCAAGTCGAACCTCAAGCGGACCATGGCCGCCATCGACGCGGCCCTGCTCGATACCATCGCGGCGTGCGGCGACGTGAACCGCAACGTCATGGCCTCGACGAATCCGGCCCAATCGGGTGCCCACAAGGCTGCATACGATCTCGGCAAGGCGATCTCCGACACGCTCCTGCCGAAGACCAATGCCTGGCGCGAGATCTGGCTCGATGGCGAGAAGGTGATCGGCGGCGAACCGGAATTCGAGCCCGTCTACGGCAAGACCTACCTGCCGCGTAAGTTCAAGATCGTCATCGCGGTGCCGCCGTCGAACGAAGTCGACGTCTTCGCCCATGATCTCGGCTTCATCGCGATCCTCGACAAGAAGAACAAAGTCACCGGCTGGAACGTCACGGTCGGCGGCGGCATGGGCATGACCCATGGCGAGCCGGACACGTTCCCGCGCACCGCCGATGTGATGCTGTTCTGCAAGCCGGACGAGGCGGTGCGGGTCGCCGAGGCGGTGATGACGGTCCAGCGCGACTGGGGCAACCGCAAGAACCGCAAGAACGCCCGTCTGAAATACACGATCGAGCGCTACGGCCTCGCGGCCTTCCGCGCCGAGGTGGAGAAGCGCTTCGGCAAGCCCCTCTCCGACCCGAAACCCTTCACCTTCACGGGCAACGGCGACCGCTTCGGCTGGACCGAGGGTGACGATGGCCGCCACCACCTGACCCTCTACGTCCCGTCCGGCCGCATCAAGGACGATCTGGGCGACGGGCCGAAGCTTCTGGCGGGCCTGCGCCGGATCGCGGAGATCCACGAGGGCGACTTCCGCCTCACCGGCAACCAGAATGTCATCATCGCCAACGTGCCGTCCGAGAAGCGTGCGGAGATCGAGGCGCTGGTGGACGAATACGGGATGCAGAAGGGCGCCAGTGCCCTGCGTCGCAATTCCATCGCCTGCGTCGCCCTGCCGACCTGCGGATTGGCGCTCGCCGAAAGCGAACGCTACCTGCCGGACCTGATGACGGAACTGGAGGAGAGCCTCGCCTCGCACGGGCTGCAGGACGACGAGATCACGATCCGCATGACCGGCTGCCCGAATGGCTGCGCCCGGCCGTTCATCGCGGAGATCGGCTTCGTCGGTCGCGGCCCGGAGCGCTACCACCTCTATCTCGGTGCCGCCTTCGATGGTTCGCGCCTCGGCAAGCTCTACGCCGAGGATGTGAGCAGCTCCGAGATCAGGACCATCCTCGATCCGCTCTTCGCGGCTTATGCGCAGGGCAAGACGGCTGGCGAGCGCTTTGGCGACTTCCTCATCCGTGCCGGCTATGTCGAGAAAACCTTCAACGGACCGGATTTTCATACGAAGACCGGCGCCCTGAAGGCTATTGCCTGAACCGACCTTCCTCCGTGCATTGCTTCGGCGATGTTGCAGTGCACGGGGGTTTGTCTTTACGGCCAAGCTCAGGTGGGGATCGAATATAAGTTCGAGACGCCTGAACTCTGACGCGGCTTAGCGGTTGATCTGGAGAATCGACCGGAGGCTGCGATGGCCAAGCACGAGATCCTGAATTTCTTCGAACATCGCCGCGACGGCGCCTGGATCTGCGTGAAGCCCTTCACGCTGACGACGAAGCAGACGAGCGTCGATATCCGACAGGGCATGCGGTTCGATTACGGCAAGCGTGTCGGCGGCGTGGACCTGGCCGAGTATCTGGAACAGCTCGGTTCGCAGTTCGGCTCGTAAACGCACGCCCTCTTGCAGTCGGCGTTGTGAGCATCCGCTTCGGCCACGGCCAATGTGTATCGGGAGCCCGACGTCCGTTATTGCAGTCCTCGTCGACTCATTTCTTCGCGGGAACGCCGACGGTCCCGGCCTCCTGTCCGGAATGTCGTATCACTGACGGCGCGTAGGCCGCCCCGCAATCGTGGATCGTCGCCGTCAGCGATCCCTGGGCGGTAAAGACACGAGTGGCTCCGGACATCCCACGCGGTGTCTCGACGTGCGCCGGCCACCACCTCAAATCCATCGTTCATGATGGTCCGATGAGACCTTCCGCCGACCTCACCGTTTCTTGGACGAGCCGCTTCGATTCAGCGCTGGGATCATTCCTGCACCGTTCATCTGTTCCGTGCGATGATCCACTGTTCAACGCCGTGTTTTTGACGGCTGGAGGCAGGAGATTTAGGGTCCGTTTATGACAATCACTGTCGATCCGTTGCAGGCGAGCCTGGAAGACGCGGCCCCCACGACACGATGCAGGATTCTGGCGACGGCCGAGCGTTTCTTTCGCGAGATCGGCTACCAGAAGACCACCGTCTCCGACATCGCCAAGACGCTCCGGATGAGCCCGGCCAATGTCTATCGGTTCTTCGAATCGAAGAAAGCCATCAACGAGGCGGTGGTCGAACGCGTCACCCGTGAGGTCGAGGCACTGATCGCGGGTATCGCCGTGGCTCCCGGCCTCAGCGCGGACCAGCGGGTCGCGGAAATCATCCGGGAGCTTCACCGCGACTGTATCGAACGCTGCAAGGACAACCCGCGCATCCATGAGATGGTGGAAGCCGCCATGACGGAGAGTTGGGGGGTGTGCCGGCACCATATCGACCGGATCGGCGCGGCATTGGAACGGGTGGTGACGGACGGCGTCCGCAGCGGCGAGTTCCAAGTCGAGGATCCAGCGACCACCGCTGCGTGCCTGCACGTGGCGATCACGCGCTATTGCCATCCTGTTCTGGTCAGTCAGTACCCCAATGCGCCGGCGCCACCCATTGATGCGATGATCGCCTTCCTGTTGCGGGCGCTCCACGAACCGGCCGGCACCGCCACCCCGGTCAAGGCCAGGGAACCGGCCGAGCCGCTGTAGCGCGCCGAGATCATCAGCCCATCTGGGCGAGGATCGCATGCGCCGCGGCGCGAGGATCGGCGCTCTGGGTGATCGGCCGGCCGACGACGATGTGATCGATCCCCACCGCCATGGCGGCCGCCGGCGTCAGCACGCGCTTCTGGTCGCCGAGATCGTCACCCGCCGGGCGGATGCCGGGCGTCACGATCAGCCGCGACGGGCCGATGGCGGACCTTACGGAGGCTGCTTCGACGGCACTGCAGACGATGCCGCCGATCCCGGCCTCGGCCGCTTGCCTCGCACGCAGAGCCACCAGATCCGCGATGGGCATGGCATAGCCCGCCTCGTCCGCATCGGCCTGATCGTAGGAGGTGAGCACGGTGACGGCGAGGATCGTCGGCCCGCCCCGGCCGGCACCCCGAACGGCGGCGCGCATGGTCTGCGGATAGGCATGGACGGTGAGGAAGGTCGCGCCGAGGTCGGACAGGGCCCGGACGCCGTCTTCCACGGTATTCCCGATATCGTGCAGCTTCAGGTCGATGAAGACCTTCAGGCCCGCTCTGGAAAGCCGTTGCACCAGGGGAAGGCCGCCGGAATAGGCCAGCCGGTACCCGATCTTGTAGAAGGTCGCGGCATCGCCGATGCGGTCCACCAGCGCCTCGGCCTCGGCCACGCTCGGCAGGTCGAGGGCGACGATGAGGCGGTCTCGCGGGTCGAAGGCGGCGTGGGACATGGAAGGCTCCGGGGGATCGGGTGACGGATCGCCGTCACGGCGCTCCATGTCAACGCGGGCGGCCCTGTCACCCACGCGTCATCACCCGGGAAACCTCCTCCTTCAGCACCGGCAGCAATTCGGCTTCGAACCACGGATTGGTCCGGAGCCAGCCGTTGTTCCGCCAGGACGGGTGCGGCAAGGGAAGCACGCGCGGCCGGCGCGGCTCATCGAGAATGGTTCGCCAGTTGCGCACCATGGCGGTGAGACCACCCTCGACCCGGCCGAGATGCCAGGCTTGCGCGTATTGGCCGATGACCAGGATGAGCTCCATCTCGGGCAGGCCCTCGAACAGCGTGTCCCGCCAGCGTTCGGCGCATTCACGACGCGGCGGCTTATCGCCCCCCTTCGCGTCGAGGCCAGGGAAACACGCGCCCATGGGCACGATGGCCAGCCGGCTGGCGTCGTAGAAATCCGGCTCGGACAGGCCGAGCCATGACCTCAGGCGGATGCCGGACGGATCCATGAACGGGACACCGCTCTTGTGCGCCCGGTTCCCCGGAGCCTGGCTGGCGATGCAGAGACGCGCCGAACTCGAGCCCTGGACGATGGGTTTGGGCTCCTGCGGCAGGGGCGCGCCATAGAGCGGCGCATCGCGGCACAGGCGGCAGGCGCGGAGGGACGCGGCGGTCGATTCGAACGAGGTCATACGTCGTGACAGGTAGTGTGAACAGGGGATCCTGGGAGTACGGGACGTGGGAACGAGAGGCCGCACCCCGCGCTTGAATCGTCGGAGGAGCCCACGACGCCGGCCTCCCCCGCGAGCACGCCCTACCGAGGAACACAGGGAGTACCCCATGGCCTTCATCACCGCGCAGGACGGCACCAGCCTCTACTACAAGGATTGGGGTCACGGGCGGCCCGTCGTGTTCCTTCACGGTTGGCCCCTCGACGCGGATATGTGGGAATATCAGATGGTACCCGTGGCCGAGGCGGGCTTCCGGACCATCGCGTATGACCGCCGTGGGTTTGGCCGCTCGGAGCAGCCGTGGCAGGGCTACGATTACGATACGTTCGCCGACGACCTGAAAGCGGTGCTGGACGCACTCGACCTCACCGACGTGACCCTGGTCGGATTTTCCATGGGGGGCGGAGAGGTGGTGCGCTACCTGTCGCGGCACGGCAGCGCCCGGATCTCACAGGTGGTCCTGATCTCGGCGGTGACGCCGATGATGCTGAAGACCCCGGACCATCCCGATGGCGTGGATGCCAGCGTGTTCGAGGAGATCATCGACGGGCTGAGGATGGACCGGCCGTCTTTCCTCGCCAATTTCAACAAGGGCTTCTTCGGTGCCGGCATGTTCACCTCGCCGGCATCGCCCGAGATGATCGCCTGGGCCGGTCAGGTCGCCATGCTGGCCTCGCCCAAGGCCACCATCGCCTGCGTGAAGGCCTTCTCCGAAACCGATTTCCGTCCCGACATGACGAAGGTGACGGTGCCCTGCCTGATCATCCATGGCGATGCCGACCAGACGGTGCCGATCGACGTCACCGGAAAGGTCGCGGCCTCAGCCGTGCCGAGCGCGGAATTCGAAATCTACGAGGGGGCTCCGCACGCGATCCCGCTCACCCATCACGAGCGTCTGACGACGGACCTCATCGACTTCCTGAGGCGCTGACGCCGCCGCGACTGGCGGAGGCGCGCTCCCGATCGGGCTCAGACCCCCTTCAACCCGCTCAGGTCGAGGGGCAGCGAGCGCAGCCTCTGGCCCGTCGCGGCAAAGATCGCGTTCGAGATCGCCGGGGCGATGACGGGCACGCCCGGCTCGCCGATGCCGGTCGGGGCAACGTCGGAGGCCACGATATGGACCTCCACCACCGGCATCTCGCTCATGCGCGTCGGCTCGTAGGCGTCGAAGTTCTTCTCCTGCACCACCCCGTCCGTCAGCGTGATCCTGTTGCGCAGCACGGACGAGAGCGCGAAGCCCACTGATCCCTCCACCTGGGCGCGGATCACGTCGGGATTGACGGCGATGCCCACATCCACCGCCGCGACGATGCGGTTGACCTTCACATGGCTCCCATCCGCCGTGATGTCGGCCACCATCGCCACGTAGGAGCCGAAGGATTCGTGCGCCGAGATGCCGAGGCCCCGCCCCTTGCCGCTACTGCGCTTGGACCAATCCGCCTTCTCGGCGGCGAGCTTCAGAACGGCGGAGAGGCGCGGCGCGCCGCCGAGCATCCCGAGGCGGTAAGCCAGCGGGTCGGCCCCTGCGGCATGGGCCAGCTCGTCGATGAACACCTCCATCGCCTGCGCCGTATGGGTGTGGCCCACCGAGCGCCACCACAGGACGGGGACGCCCTCACGGGCGTTATGGACCTCGAACCGGTAGGCCGGGATGGCGTAGGGCGTGTCCGATGCGCCCTCGACGGTGGTGGAATCGACGCCGTTCTTGACCAGCATCGCCTCGAAGGGCGAGCCGATCATGATCGATTTGCCCACCATCCGGTGCTGCCAGCCGGTGACGGCGCCCTTGGCGTCGATCCCGGCCTTGAGGGTGTGGAGCACCATCGGGCGGTAATAGCCGCCCGCCATGTCGTCCTCGCGGGTCCAGACCAGATGGACCGGTGCCTTGCCGCCGGTCGCCTTCATGATGGAGGCCGCCTCGGCGATGTAATCGGCCGTCGGCGTCGCCCGTCGCCCGAACGATCCGCCGGCCCATTGGGTGTGCAGCCTGACCTTGTCGGCCGTCACGCCGAGGGTCGCGGCGGCGACCGCCTGTTCGATCGTCTGGAACTGCAGGCCGGCATAGATGTCGTAGCTGCCGTCGGACGCGCGCTCGATCGTGGCGTTCAGCGGCTCCATGGCCGCGTGGGCGAGGTAGGGGAAAGTGAATTCCGCCTCGATGACCTTGGCCGAACCGGCGAGAGCGGCGGCGGGATCGCCCTTCTCCGACGCGACGATTCCGGGGCGCTTGGCCGTCTCGCGATACTCGGCGAGGATCGTGTCCGAGGAGCGCTTCTCCGCAGCGCTCTCATCCCAGGTGACCGAGAGAGCGTCGCGGCCCTTCATGGCCGACCACGTATCCTTGGCGAGAACGGCGACGCCTGTTGGGATCGTCACCACGTCGATGACGCCCGGCACCGCACGCGCGGCCTTGTCGTCGACCTTCGCCACAATGCCGCCGAAACGCGGGGCATGTGCCACCACCGCCGTCACCTGGCCCGGCCGGCGGATGTCCATGGAATAGATCGCGGTGCCGTCGGTCTTGGCAGCGGAGTCGAGGCGCGGACGCTTCTTGCCGATATGAACCCATTGGCTCGGGTCCTTCAGCTTCGGCTGCTGTGGCACGGGCACCGCCGCGGCGGCTTCCGCCAGGGCGCCGAACCGCTCCTCGCGCTTCGAGGCGAGATGGCTGACCGTGCCGTTGGAGACCGTGATCTCGGAGGCCGGGACGGACCATTTCTCGGCCGCCGCGGTGACGAGCATCGCGCGGGCGGCGGCACCGGCCTTGCGAAGCTGGAACCAGGAATTGGCCACCGCGGTCGAACCGCCGGTCCCCTGGATCGGCCCCATCAGCAGGTTGTTGTAGAGCTTCGCATCGGCGGGAGCGAAGGCCACGCGCACGCGCGACCAGTCGGCATCGAGTTCGTCGGCCAGGATGGTGGCGAGACCCGTCGTATTGCCCTGACCCATATCCAGATGCTTGATCAGTACGGTGACGGTGTCGTCGGCGGCGATCCGCACGAAGGCGTTCGGTTGAGCCGGGGCGGAGGAGAGATCGGGCCCGGCCGCCGCGCGCACCGGCTTGGCGGGGTCGAGGGTGAAGCCGATCACCAGGGCGCCGGCCGCGACGCCGGCTCCGCCGAGGAAGGCGCGGCGCGACGGACGGGGGGCGGCCGCCTCGGATTTGGTCTGACGGACCTTCAGCATGGCTTCCTCCAGGGCGACGACGGCGGGCATTGCATGGGTTCAGGAGAGGGCCGGCCCTTGGGGGCCGGCCTTCGGTGCGGATCAGGCGAGAGAGCGCGCGGCCTCGTGGATCGCGGCGCGGACACGCTGATAGGTGCCGCAGCGGCAGATGTTGCCATCCATGGCACTGTCGATCTCGGCGTCGCTCGGCTTCGGCGTGGTCGAAAGCAGACCGATGGCCGACATGATCTGACCCGATTGGCAATAACCGCACTGGACCACATCGAGGCCGCGCCACGCGGTCTGGACCGCCTCCGCCACCCGCCCGGACACACCCTGGATCGTCGTGATCTTCGCCTCGCCCACATCGCCGATGCGGGTCTGGCAGGAGCGGACGGGCTGACCGTCGAGATGCACCGTGCAGGCGCCGCATTGAGCGATGCCGCACCCATATTTCGTACCGGTCTTGCCCAGATGATCGCGCAACGCCCAGAGGAGCGGCATGTCGGGATCGGCATCGACTTCATGCGACGCACCGTCGACATTCAGCTTCAGCATGACATCTCTCCGACTTTAAGTTCGACTACTTCTAAATACTGAATCGATCTGGGAAATGTGCGCTTTCGCACACCAGGCGGGCGGCTGGAGCGGGGCCTGCATGGGTGTCAGCGGAGTGAAGCCACGCGATTTAGAGACAAGTGTTCGGATCGCGGCAGGCCGTTCTTAACGTATCTGGCGCACCTTGGCCTTGTCGCTGCACCGACAGGCCGAGGTCCTTTCGACCTCCGTTTTCCCTCGCAAGATCCCCAAGACGGTGATGTCGGACCTGACAGCGGAGATGGTTCAGCGTGGACGCGGTCCTTCGGCACCGGAATCCGTTCGCCGCCGCAAGGTGGCCCGCGACATCCGTTCGGCACGCGAGCGGCTGACCTCGACGAACGGGCTCGAACGCGCCTTCGATTACGAGCTGCTCCGGATCTACGCCGAGTACCGCTCGGGGGCCGGGCTGACCCATGCCGTTCTGGGCCTCGTCATCGCCGGGGCGTCCTCCCTGTGGGTGCCGATTCCCGTCGCCCTGTCCTGGGCCGTCTGCCTGATCTGCGGCGTCGGCCTCTCGATGGGATTGACCAATCATTTCCTCCGGCAATCGGCGGACACAGTCTCGGTGAGACGCTGGCGCAGCGCCTTCATGCTGAGCGAGATCGTCCAGAGTTCGGCATGGGCCTTGATGATCCTCGTAGCCGCGCCCAGCGCCCGCATTTTCGTTCTGTTCGGCCTCGTCATCGCCGCCGCGGTGGCCGCGATGCTGGCGGCGACCCTGCCCGCCGCCGCCGCCGCCGCGCTGCTTCCGCTGATCCTGGCGGCGCTCTCCCTGCTGGCGTTCTCGCAGGACATGGACACGATCCTGCTCGTCACCATGGTGGTCGGATCGCAGATCTTCTTCCTGGGGCTCGCCCGCCGCGTCTACGCGTCGGCCGTGGGGGCGCTGAAATCGCAGGCGGAAAAGGACGCCATCTTCATCGAACTGGAACAGGCGAAGGGCAATTCCGACGAGGCGCGGCGACGCGCGGAGGAGGCCAATCTCGCCAAGTCGCGCTTTCTCGCGACCATGAGCCACGAATTGCGGACGCCGCTGAACGCCATCCTGGGGTTCTCGGAGGTGATGAAGAACGAGGTTTTCGGCGCCCACGTGGCTCCGTCGTACAAGGAATATGCCGGCGACATCCACGATAGCGGGATGCACCTGCTCAACCTCATCAACGAGATCCTCGACCTGTCGCGCATCGAGGCAGGGCGCTACGAGCTCAACGAGGAGGCGATCCAGCTCGCCCATGCGGTGGACGAGTGCCGTCACATGGTCGCCTTGCGGGCCCGTGGAAAGGGCCAAGCCTTCCACGAATTCATCGATCCCGCCCTCCCCCGCATCTGGGCGGACGAGAGGGCCTTGCGCCAGATCGTGCTCAACCTCCTGTCCAACGCGGTGAAATTCACGCCGCCGGGCGGCGACATCACGATCAAGGTCGGGTGGACCGCGTCGGGCGGGCAATATGTCAGCGTGAAGGATAGCGGGCCGGGCATTCCCGAGGACGAACTCGGCACGGTCATGTCGTCGTTCGGTCGCGGCTCCCTGGCGATCAAGACGGCCGAACAGGGGTCGGGTCTCGGCCTGCCCATCGTGAAGGGGCTGGTCGACCTGCATGGCGGCAACTTCCACCTGAAGTCGAAGCCGCGCGAGGGAACGGAAGTCGTGGTGATCTTCCCCGCGAGCCGCGTCATGGACACGCTGCCCGCCCTCAACCTCCCCGAGGAAGCGGATTCAGGGACGACCCTGCGCGGTCGCCGAAGCGCGGCCCGCGCAGCCTGAACCGGGCTGGAGCCGCGCGAAGTCGAGATCCGCGCGGCGGGTCGCGCCGGTTTATGACTCGCTGCGCCCCGATACCCCCGCCTGGGCGAAGGTCGCCATGTCGCGGTGGCAGGCGAGCGCGCCTTTCAGGAGACCGATGGCGAGGGCGGCGCCCGACGCTTCGCCAAGCCGCATGCCGAGAGCCAGCAGCGGCACCAGTCCGAGGCGTTCCAGAACCTCCGCATGGGCCCCCTCCGCCGAGACATGGCCGGCGAGGCAATGGTCCAGCATCGTGGGATCGATGGCGTGGAGGATCGCTGCGGCCGACGTCGCCACATAGCCGTCGATGACCACGGGGATGCGTTGCATCCGCGCCGCCAGGATGGCGCCGGCCATCGCGGCGATCTCGCGGCCTCCGAGGCGCGACAGCACCTGAAGCGGGTCGTCGAGATGGCCGGCATGGAAGGCCAAGGCGGCCTCCACGGCCGCGACCTTGCGCTCGATCCCAGCCGCATCGACGCCGGTGCCACGCCCGACCCAATGCGCCGCCTCGCCACCGTAAAGCGCCGCGTAGATGGCCGCCGCGATGGTGGTGTTGCCGATCCCCATCTCGCCGAGGCCGAGGCAATCCGTGCCTGCGGCGATGGCCTCCATCCCGAAGGCCATGGTGGCGACGCATTCCTTCTCGGTGAAGGCCGGGCCTTCGCAGATGTCGCCGGTAGGAAGGTCGATGGCGAGATCGAAGACCTTGAAGCCGAGGCCGTAGGCGGCACAGAGCTGATTGATCGCGCCGCCGCCCGCCGCGAAATTGTCGAGCATCTGGCGGTTCACCTCCGCCGGGAAGGCGGAGACGCCACGCTTGGTGACTCCGTGACTGGCGGCGAAGACGCAGACGAGAGGGCGGTCGAGGCTGGGCTGGCCCTTGCCCTGCCAAGCCGCGAGCCATTCGACGAGGTTCTCGAGGCGACCCAGCGCACCGGCCGGCTTCGTCAGCAGCGCATCCCGCTCGCGCACCATCGCGACGGCATCCCGGTCCGCGCCCGGCACGGAGGCGATCAGGCGGCGGATGTCGGAGAACGGCGTCTGGTCGGAATGTTCGTGGGTCGGGGGTGTCTGGGTCATCGCGCGAAACTTGCCTTGGGTCTCGGCGCGTCCGGTATGGCGGCCTGCCTGTGGGGCGAGCTATAACCAACGGGGCGCGAGCGGTGAAGGCAGGCCTCCATGACACAAGGCCGGGATCTGGAACCGGACGAGACGTTTCCCGGCGCTTCGTTGGCCTACGATCTCGCTATGTGCCTGCGGTTCTATTCGAGGCTACCGGTGCCGCGCCTTCCCGGCGAGGGCGACCCGCATCGCTTGCCCGACTTCCGCACCCTGCCGCGGCTGCTGCCCGTGGCGGGTCTCATCCTCGCCCTGCCCTCCGCGCTGATCCTGCTCGTCGCCTGGGGGCTGGATCTCGGGCCGTTCCTGGCGGCGACCCTCGCCGTGGCGGCGGGGACGCTGGTGACGGGGGCGCTGCACGAGGACGGTCTCGCGGACGTGGCGGACGGGTTCGGCGGCGGCACGACGCGCGAGCGCCGCATCGAGATCATGCGCGACAGCCGGATCGGCGCCTATGGCGGCGTCGCCCTCGTGCTGACCCTCGCCCTGAGGATCGGCGCATTCGCGACCCTTCTCGATCGCACCGGGGCCATGGCGGCGATGGCTCTCCTGCTGGCCGCGTCCCTTTCGCGCAGCGCCGCGCTCTCGCCGATGGTGCTGCTCGGCCCCGCCCGTCCCGGCGGGGCGGGCGCGTCGGTGGGCGTGCCCGATCGCCGGACCATCGCAATCGTCGTGTCCCTCACCCTCGTCTTCGTCGCGATTGGCTGGATCGCCGGCTTGCCTGTCCTCGGCATGGTGCTGATGCCCGCCCTGGCGCTGGGAGCATCCCTCGGCCTCACCGCCCTGGCCCGCGCCAAGATCGGCGGCCAGACCGGCGACGTCATCGGAGCCTGCCAGCAGGTGGCGGAGATCGCGGCGCTTCTCGGCCTAGTGGCGACGGTCCCGCGCTGACCATGGCACTTTGGCGCTTGATCGCGACCCACGCCTGAGGGCATGGAACGGCCATGACCCAGCCTGTCGCCCCGAGGGCTTCGAGCCCCTGCACGAAGCTCTGCATTCTCGACGCGGCGACCGGGCTCTGCGAGGGCTGCGGACGCACGCGCGAAGAGATCGGGATGTGGGGCTCGCTGTCGGAGACGAAGCGGCAAGCCATCATGGCGACCCTCGGACATCGCCTCCGCTCCGCTTATCCCCTGCGTGGGAAGGCCGTGGCCGTGCCATGATCTACGCCGCCCTCGCGATCCTTCTCGGCATCGTCGCCTTTCTCGTCCTCTCGGATGGTGAGAGCACGGTGGCCGGGCTGGACAAGGACCAGCTCGCACGCCTCGCCTTCAGTGGAACCCTGCTGACGATCTTCCTCGCCGGGTTCTGGCATCGGTTCAGCCAACAGATCGGCACCAACCTGAAGGCGCTGCTGTTCTGGGCCGCCCTCACCGTCGCCCTGGTCGCGGGCTACGCCTACAAGGAGGAGGCCGGGGATGTCGGCAATCGCCTTGTCGGGACGCTGCGGCCCGGCAGCGCCGTCACATCCGGCGATGGAAGCGTCACGATCAACCGCCGGGTGGACGGGGCCTTCTCCGTGCGGGCAGAGGTGAACGGCCGCGCCCAGGTCTTCCAGTTCGATACGGGCGCGAGTTCCGTCGTGCTCACGGCGGAGAACGCGGCCGCCATCGGGATCGCGCCGCCGGACTCCGACTTCTCGATCCGAGTGTCGACCGCGAACGGCACCGCGATGGCCGCCCCCGTCTATCTCGACAGCCTCACCGTGGGCACGATCACCGAACGGCGCGTCTCGGCCCTGGTGAGCCGCCGCGGCGCATTGTCGGGCAACCTCCTCGGGATGAGCTTTCTCGACAGGCTCGGCTCCTACGAGGTGCGGGGCGACCGGCTGGTCCTGCGCCCGGTGCGATAGGGCGGCCCGCGCGATATCGACTCCAGCCCTGGCTTTGCGTCAGTCGTTCGAGGATGCGGACGCGCTCGGCGGCGGGAATGCGTATCGAAGGTAAGCCTGGACGAAGTCGGGCATCGACCCGGGGTCGATCTCGTCGCTGGACGCGACCGTGATGAAACCAGCCAGTTCCGGCTCGATCTCGGCGAGGCGATGGCGCTCCATGTCCTGCCGCAGCGTATTTGCCTGATCGGGGAACGTCACGGGCCGCAGAAATGCCGCCTGACTCTTTCCGCGAAGCAGAAGCCATCGGTTCGGCGCATCGGCCGGGAGTGCCATGCCGGTCTCCTCGACGAACTCGCGCTCCGCGCTGCCGGCCAGATCGACCGTATCGCCGTCACGCACGTCGTCGAGATCCGGCGTGCCGCAGGGGAAATAAGCCTGCCCGGCATTGGCCGTGTGAGCGCCCATGACACCGAGAAGCACGGCGCCATCCGACCCGTGAGGGGCAATGGCCGCGAAGGCGTTCAGAACGGTCGGGTCGGGCGAGCCGAGATCCTTGTGGGTGATGAAGCTCGCGTAGGACGTCTCGAACAGTTCGACGGAACAGGATGCCCCTTCGAGCCGGCACGACCTCGCGAGGAGGACGCGTCCGTCGAACAGCCCGGACCGCGCGGCGCAGCGGCGACGCCAGTTCTCGGAGATGAGAGCCGCGTTGGCCTGCGCCCATTCCCATGCGAACGGCACCAGACGCGCCGTCACCCCCTCGATCCGCGTGAGGGTGAAGCCGTCAGACAAGCAAGTTCCCCTCGCTCATCACCACGGCCGAACCACCGATCTCGACGGATTGGAGGGCTCCGGATTCGATGACCAGCTGAAGCGCGATCTCGCTCGGTCGGCCCATGGCGACCCCCTGACGGATCAGGACATCGTGCTCGCCGTCACCGAGAGGCTCGAACTCCATCATCACGCCGGCGAAGGCCGCGGCGGCGGACCCCGTCGCCGGGTCCTCCATCACGCCGAGATGCGGCGCGAACATCCGGGTCTGGAAGCGGAGGCCGAGGCCCTCCGGGTCCACGGCGTAGAGGTAGAGCGCCGTCTGAGGATCCAGGGTGGAGAAGGCGGCGAGGTCCATACGCGCCGCGTCGAGTTTCGCCCGCGTATTGACCGGCACGAACAGGAAAGCCGGCCCTGCCGTGTGCCGGCTCGGCACGTGGCGCCCGAAGCCGATATCCTGCGTCTCCAACCCGATCATCTGCGCGAGGAGCGTCGCGTCCGGTCCCTCGCCATCGTATTGCGGCAGGATCGGGAGCTTGAAGCGACCACGGCCGCGCCCCTCGCCCGCTTCGACGACGCAGGCCACGGTGCCGATCGTCTCTTCGAGACCGAAGGCGGTGGCGTCGGTGAGGCCGGATTTCGCATCGTGCAATGCCAGCAGGATCGCCGCCCCGAGCGTCGGGTGGCCGGCGAACGGAAGCTCGCGCGTGGGCGTGAAGATGCGGAGGCGGGCCTTGTGGCGTGCCTCCGTCGGCGGCAGCACGAACACCGTCTCGGACAGGTTGAACTCACCCGCGATCCTCTGCATCGCCGCGTCGTCGAGCCATTCCGAATCCAGCACCACGGCCAGCGGATTCCCGGCAAAGGGCGTGTCGGTGAAGACGTCGAGGGTGACGAAGCGGCGGCTCATCGGCTTTTCCTTTTCGTTGACCATCAGATCGGCTCTACGGGAAACGTCTCGCTGGGTGCCACGAACTCGTCCTGCGCGTCGACGGTGAGGATCTCGCGCGAGCCTGCCTCCGCCGTGCGGCGCAGGAGGCCGTAGACCGAAGCACCGGCCATGCCCAAAGCCAAAGCCGCCGAGCCGGTGCGGGCGTAATGGACGAGAAACAGGGCCGCGATGGCGTCGCCCGCTCCGTTCACGTCGAGGGCGAGGCGCGGCGTGCGCAGGCGCCAGAACAGGCCGCCCTCCCCCGCCATCAGGTCGATGGACTCGGACGGGGTGTCCTCGGTGACCAGGGACGTCACCAGCACGACGCGCGGCCCCAAAGCCTGGATCGCCGCCACCGCGGCCTTGGCCTCGCCGAGTGTGCCGGTAGGCAGGCCCGACAGGAAGTTCAGCTCGAACTGGTTCGGAGTGACGATATCGGCGGCGGGCAGGGCCTGATCCCGCAGGAATTCAGGGATGCCGGGGCGGACATAGATGCCTCGCCCGGTATCGCCCATCACCGGATCGCAGCAATACAGCGCCTTCGGGTTGGCGCTCCGCACCGCCGCCACGGCCCGCACGATGGCGGTGCCGATATCGGCCGAGCCCATATAGCCGGACAGGACGCCGTCGCATTGCCCGAGCATGCCGCGCTCCGCGATGCCGAGCACGAGGTCCTCGATCATCGGCCCGTCGAACACACGGCCGCGCCAGGCGCCATAACCGGTATGGTTGGAGAACTGCACGGTATGGATCGGCCAGACCTCGACGCCGAGCCGCTGCATCGGGAACACCGCCGAGGCATTGCCCACATGGCCGAAGGCGACGTGCGACTGGATCGATAGAATTCTCATCGGCGTATTCGGCCTTGCTTCGACGGGTGCGAGCGCGACGGGCTGCGTCGTAGCCGGTTTTGTCCCACGGTGCATTCACAACCGACGTGAGGCCCCCCTCGTGACGAGATCGACCCTTGCCGGAATCGCGGCCTTCCCGCACATCGGGCGCGACGAGCAGGGGCATCCATGGATTTCGAAGCGCTGAAGACCACGATCCTGACCTTCGTGGAGACGCATAAGGAATGGGCACCCCTCATCATCGCGGTGCTCGCCTTCTGCGAATCGCTGGCCTTCCTATCGATCCTGGTCCCCGCCACGGTGCTGCTGGTGGCCATCGGCGCGCTGATCGGTGCGAGCGGCATCCCGTTCTGGCCGATGGTGATCGCGGGCGGTATCGGCGCCGGGCTCGGGGATTGGGTGTCCTACGAGATCGGCCGCTACTTCCAGCACGGCGCCAAGTCGATCTGGCCAATGAGCCGCTATCCGCAGATGGTCGCCAAGGGCGAGGATTTCTGCCGGCGCTACGGCGCCTGGGGCATCGTCATCGGCCGGTTCATCGGCCCGGCCCGCGCGGTGGTGCCGCTCATCGCCGGGATGTTCGAGGTACCGCGCCTGCCGTTCCAGCTGGCCAATTGGAGTTCGGCCTTCGTCTGGGCCTTCGTCTGGCTCGCGCCGGGCGCGGGCGTCATCAGCTTCTTCAACTCCTGACGCCGCATGCGCCGGTTCCCGCCCGAACGCATCGTCTGCCTGACCGAGGAAACCGTCGAGACCCTCTATCTGCTGGGTGAGGAGGACAGGATCGTCGGCGTGTCCGGCTATGCCGTGCGGCCTGCCCGCGTCCGCAAGGAGAAGCCGCGTGTCTCGGCCTTCACCAGCGCCGACCTGCCCAAGATCCTCGCCCTGCAGCCGGATCTCGTCCTCGCCTTTTCCGACATGCAGGCCGAGATCGTCGCCGACCTCGCCCGCGCCGGAATCTCGGTCCATCTCTTCAACCAGCGCGACGTCGCCGGCTGCCTCGCCATGATCCGCACCGTGGGCGCTCTGGTCGGGGCCAGCGAGAAGGCCGACGCGCTGGCCCAGGGTTACGCCCACCGCCTCGGCGCCGCCGCCCTCGACAATGCCGGCCCGCCCCGGCTGAAGGTCTATTTCGAGGAATGGGACGAGCCGATGATCTCGGGGATCGGCTGGGTCTCCGAACTCATCGGCTATGCCGGCGGCGACGACGTCTTTCCCGATTTTGCCCGCCAGCCGGCGGCCAAGGACAGGATCGTCACATCCGAACAGGTGATCGCCGCGCAGCCGAACGTCATCCTCGCCTCTTGGTGCGGCAAGCGGGTGAACAGGGCGCGGATCCGCGAGCGGCCGGGCTGGGATGCGATCCCGGCCGTGGCGGCGGGGCGTATCCACGAGATCAAGTCGCCTCTGATCCTGCAGCCCGGGCCGGCAGCGCTGACCGACGGGTTCGACGCGATCCGCGCCGCACTGGCGAGCGGGCAGGCTGCCGCAGGTGACAAGGGCGGGCCGACCTGATTCCCTGGCGGACCAGTCGATTCGAGACCGCACTCTCCCCAAGCGACGCCATCCCCAAGCGAAGCCATTCCCAAGCGAAGCCATTCCCAAGCGAAGCCATTCCCAAGCGAAGCAATGTCAGCAGCCCTCGCCCATCTCGTCCTGCCGCCGGACCGCCGGCAATCGGCGACCGCGCTCCAGGTCCAGCGCGGGGTCCGCCGGCTGTTCGCCGACCTCGGCCATGTGACGATCCCGGAATTCTCCCTCGCCAATGGCAGACGGGCGGACATCATCGCCCTGTGCCCGGCCGGCCGGCTGACCATCGTGGAGATCAAGTCCAGCGTCGCCGACTTCCGCGCCGACAAGAAGTGGCCGGATTACCGGGACTATTGCGACCGCTTCTATTTCGCCGTTCCCGATTCCCTCCCCGAAGGACTGACGCCCGACGAGGCCGGGCTGATCATCGCCGACGGCTACAGCGCCGCGATCCTGCGCGACCCGGTCGACCATGTGCTGAGCGGCGCCCGCCGCAAGGCGGTGACACTGCGCTTCGCTCATTCCGCCGCGCGGCTGCTTCACTCGCTCGCCGATCCTGGCGCGGTGCGGGAGGGGGCGCTTTAACCAAGCAGGAAGCTGCCCCGGTCTTGTAACCCGGCCGCCCCCGGGATCGGCCTACCGCCCGCTTCGCCGCGCCGAGACCAGCGCCAGGGCGGCGAGATCCTTGTCGCCGTCGCCGTGGCTGACGGCGTCGATGAGGTTGTCGCGCAGCACGCTGGCGAAAGGCATCGGTACGCCGGCCTGACCCGATGCCGCGAGGGCGAGGCCGATATCCTTGAGCCCGAGCCTCAGACCGAAGCCCGGCGGCTCGTAACGCCCGGCGGCGATGGATGCGCCGTAGCCCTTGTAGACCGGGGAGGCGAACAGCGTGTTGGTGAGAAGGTCGAGGAGTTCGGCACCGGCGACGCCATGTCCCTCGGCGAAGGCGGCGGCTTCGCCCATGGCCTCGATGGCCGCGATCAGCATGAAGTTGCCCGCGAGCTTCACCGCATTGGCCCGATACGGCTCGGTTCCGAAGGGCCAGGTCTTCCTGCCGAGGGTGTCGAGCAGCGGTTGCGCCGTCGCGATGACGGCCGGGTCTCCGGCGACGACGATGTTCAGGGCACCGTTCTGCGCCACGTCCGGCCTGCCGAAGACGGGGGCGGCGATATAGGGCACGCCGGCCCGCTCGTGGATCGCGGTGAGCTCCTGCGCGAGCGCCACCGAGATCGTGCTCATGCTGAGATGCAGGCCGGGCCGCGTGCCGGAATCGAGCAGTCCGCCCTCCACGATCACCGAACGCAGGGCCGCATCGTCGGCGAGCATGGTGATCGCCGCGTCCCCGGTGAAGGCGTCCGCCGCGCTATGCGCGACCGTCACCCCGTCGAGACCGTCGGCGGCGGATGCCGTCCGGTTCCAGACTCTCACCCGATGACCGCCCCGGACAAGGCTCTGCACCATGCCCCGGCCCATCCGGCCCAACCCGATCACTCCGACATCCATCCGAGGGCTCCCTGTGTTCGTCCCGGTTCAATGGCCGTTGAGAAATTCGAGCGTCGTGGCGTTGAAACGATCGGTCGCTTCCATATGGACGAGGTGGCCGACGCCCTCGAAGACGACCGCACGCCCGTCCGGCATCCGGGCCGCCAGGCTCTTGGCATGGCCGGCATTGTCGCCCATGGCGGCACGCAGGTTCTCGGGTGCGAAGGGCTTGCCCGGTGCGTTACGATCGTTTGCGCCCATGATGAACAGGGTCGGCGCGGTGATCAGCGGGATTTCGTGCACCACCGGCTGGCCCCAGATGATCTGGTAGGAATTGACGAAGGATTGGAGCCAGCGCGGATATTCGCCCGAACCCTTCACGCGCTCGCGGATCGCCACGAAGGGCTCGATCGCCGTGGAGGGAAGCGACAGCGCGTAATTCGTCATCAGCTGGCGCCGGTAGACGTCCGCGGTGACACCGCCTTCGATGCGGAGAAGCGTGTCGTTGGAAACGGGCGGGACGGTGAAGCGATAATCCTCGAGACCGATCGGCGCTTCGAGGACGAGGCTGTTCACCCGGTTCGGCGCGTTTCGGGCAAGTCTGGTGGCCAGCATACCGCCCATGGAATGCGCGACGACATCGACGCGCGGGAGATTGAGCGCATCGAGAAGCGATACGGTTTCCGCCGCCATCACGTCGAAGCTGAACGGTCCCACCGGTTTCGACGATTTGCCGAAGCCGAGCTGGTCGGGAACGACCACGCGGTAGCCCGCCCCCGCCAGGGCACCGATCACCGGCTCCCAGTAACTCGACGGGAAATTACGGCCGTGCAGCAGCAGAACGGTACGTCCGTTCGGTGTCCCGGTCGGTGTGACGTCCATGTAGGCGAGGCGCTGCCGCTCGTTGTCCCGCGTCAGGTCGAGAAACCAGACGGGGTGGGGATAGGCAAAGCCCTCCAGGCCAATCCCCAGAGGCCCGGCATCGTCGGCCCTCGTGAGAGAGGGCGTGACCGCGAGAAGGAAGCCGAGCAGGAAGGTCGCCAGACGCATGTGATCCCCGGTGGAACGCCTCGATGATGTCTTTGCGATCGATGGGTGACATAGGGCACTTGCCGAAGCGAGCAGGGATCGTTCACGGCTCTGTGCGATGACGCACGAGGCAGACCCTCTCAATAACGGTGGAGCCGTACCGCGGCCCGGCGCGAAACCCATGGATGGTCTGCCGGTGCGAGAGCGCATGCTTGCGCTTCTCGCCATCGGACTCGCCATGACCATGGCGGTACTGGACGGGGCCATCGTCAACGTGGCGCTGCCGGCCATGGCGAAGGATCTCGGGGTCAGCCCCGCTTCCGCGATCTTCGTGGTCAACGCCTTTCAGATCGCCGTGACCGCGTCGCTGCTGCCACTTGCCTCCCTCGGCGACATCCTGGGCTATCGGAAGGTCTATCTCGCCGGACTCGTCGTGTTCGTCGCGGCCTCCCTGGCCTGTGCGCTGTCGACATCCCTGCCCGGGCTCATCGTCGCCCGGATCGCCCAGGGGCTCGGTGCGGCCGGCATCATGAGTGTGAACATCGCCCTGGTGCGCTTCATCTATCCGCATCGCATGATCGGCCGGGGCGTCGGCAACGTCGCTCTCATCGTCGCCATGGCCTCCGCCACTGGCCCCACCGTGGCCGCCGCGATCCTCTCGGTGGCGACCTGGCCCTGGCTGTTCCTGGTCAACCTGCCCGTCGGCCTCGTGGCCCTGGCGGTGGCCGCGCGAACCTTGCCGGTGACGCCGGTGAGCGGGGCCCGGTTCGACGTCCCGAGCGCGCTCCTCAACGCCCTCACCTTCGGCCTACTCATCATCGGACTCGATGGAATCGGCGAAGCGAACGGGCGCTGGCTCGCCCTTGCCGAGATCGCCGCCGGGCTCGCGGTCGGCACCGTCTTCGTCCTGTATCAGGCCCGGCTCGCGACACCGCTACTGCCGGTGGACCTGCTGCGCATTCCCGCCTTCGCCCTGTCGATGGTGACCTCCATCGCCTCGTTCGGGGCGCAGATGATGGCCTATGTCGCCCTGCCCTTCTATTTCCAGGACGCGTTGCACCTCTCCGCCACCGAGACCGGTTTCCTGATGACGCCCTGGCCCATCGCCATCGCGATCACGGCGCCGATCTCCGGCCGCCTCGCCGACCGGTACGCGCCGGGTGTTCTCGGCGGAATCGGCTTGGCGCTCATGGCCGGCGGCATCGCGACGCTGGCTTTGCTCCCCGCCGCCCCAACGCTGGTGGATATCGCTTGGCGGCTGACCGTCTGCGGCATCGGCTTCGGATTGTTCCAGGCACCGAACAACAAGGTGATCGTCACGAGCGCGCCGCGTTCGCGCAGCGGTGGAGCCAGCGGCATGCAATCGACGGCGCGGCTGACGGGGCAATCGCTCGGCGCGGCCCTCGTCGCCGTCATCTTCGGGCTGACCCATGCCAGCGGAACGGCCGTCTCCATCGGGGCAGCGCTCTGGTGCGCCTGCGCCCTGTCAGCGGCCGGTGCCGTCTCCAGCATCATGCGGCGCCAGCCGACGGGCTGATCCCCCGAACGCAGCCACCCATCGCCTGAGGCGTTGATCGACGAGGCTGCCAACGGAGGAGGACATTCATGGACATGAATCTGAAGGGGCGACGTGCCCTGGTGACCGGCTCGACCGGCGGCATCGGCTACGGCATCGCAAAGGCCCTCGCCGGAATGGGCGCCACCGTCGCCGTCAACGGGCGCACACCGGACCGGGTCCGGGCGGCGATCGGGCGCTTGACGGAGGAGACCGGCACGACGGCGTTCATCGCGGCCCCCGGCGATATCGCCACGGCGAGCGGCGCGGATGCGGTAGTGAAGGGTTTGCCGGAGGTCGATATCCTGGTGAACAACACCGGCATCTTCGAACCGAAGCCGTTCTTCGAGATACAAGACGACGATTGGCTTCGCTTCTTCGAGACCAACGTGATGAGCGGCATACGCCTCTCGCGGGCCTACACGCCGGGTATGGTCGAGGCCGGATGGGGGCGGGTCGTCTTCATTTCCAGCGAGTCGGGCCTGAACATCCCGGTCGAGATGGTCCATTACGGCATGACGAAGACGGCGCAGCTCGCCGTGTCACGGGGCCTCGCCGAGACGGTGGCCGGAAGCGGAGTGACCGTGAACAGCGTACTGCCCGGGCCGACCCTGTCGGAGGGTGTCGCCGACTTCATGGCGAAAATGGCGAAGGATACCGGCGAGGTCGATCTCGACAAGCTGGGACGGGACTTCGTCGCCGAGCACCGCTCGACCTCGCTCATTCGTCGCTTGGCGACGGTCGAGGAGGTCGCCAGCATGGTCGCCTACATCTGCAGTCCGGCCGCCAGCGCCACCAGCGGTGCGGCCCTACGCGTCGATGGGGGAGTGATCCGTCACATCGCCTGAGCGCAACGCTCTCGGGTCGCTAGCGGACGTACCGAAACTGGAGAAAGAGCCTGCCCGGCGCCACTCGAGCGCCGGGCCGCACCGGCATCAGGCCGACTTGAGATGGGCAGCGAGGTGCTTGTTCATCTCGAACATCGTGCATTTGTCTTTGCCGAAGACCTTCTTCAGCTTGTCGTCGGCCAGGATCTCGCGCTTGTTCTCGGGATTCTGGAGATTGTGCTTCTTGATGTATTCCCAAACCTTGCTGACGACCTCACCGCGCGGAAGCGCTGCGGAGCCGACGACGGCCGCGAGTTCCTCGGAGGGCTTCAGCGGCTGCTGCAGCGCGTTGGGCTTAGCGGCGCCTTCAGCCTTCGGAGCAGCGGTCTTCTTGGCAGCGGCCGGCTTGTCGGCTGCCTTGGTGGTGGTCTTGGTTGCCATGAGTTCCTCCGGTTTTTGGCTTTGAGCGCCGTCACGCCCACGGCCAAGGGCCTCGGAGCGCATAGCTGCAACAACTAAGCGGTGCTGAGAGCGTTCCAAGAGGGAATCACGTACACCCACCGCCCATCCACAGAAGGGACGGGGATAGCGGGGATATTGCAAGCCCACGAAGGCGGGAGCACGGACTTCCGTCCCGACGCGATCCGATCCGCATGACGGCCGCTCCCTCTATGATCGTCATCTGGGACGACAGAGCGGCCCGGCGGCATCGAGACGGGCATCGTCCGAAAAACCTGTCGTCCGACAATGCGTTAGGAAGACAACCGAGTCGTTTCGAGGCCTTCGCTGTGCGGTTCGCGAGAGAAGCGCCGCATGATCCAGTGGTAAGGAGAGGATCGGGTCTGCGCCGGGTGGCAGGACGGTACGTCGCCGGACGACGCCGCATCGCGGGAGCGTGCAATCTTTTTTCGTTCCTCCCCCGGAATCGCCGCATCTGCGCGATCTCGGAACACCGCCCAGACCCGACAGAGAACGATCCCTTAAGCGCGATGAGGAACACTGAGGGTATGTTCATCGCAGCCATTGCCCTCGCCCTCGTCGCTTCCGGCGCGCTCCTCGCTGGCCTGACGGGACTCGTTGCCGCCGAAGGTCGGGTCGACACCGACACGCGTGGTGCCGATCTCGTGTGACCGGCATCGTTGCCAGCACATACGACAACGCCGCCGATGGGGGCTCCATCGGCGGCGCTTTTAGAATCCGTCAGTCGCGTCGCGCGGTTCTAGAACTTCCCGCCGAGGCCGACACTGCCGCCCGACCCCATCTGCGGGGCGAGCCCGCCGGAGCTCGAACGGCTGGTCGTTTCGCCCTCGATGTCCTCACGGCGAATCCGGCGCTCCGCCTCCGCCTCCGCCTGGGAGCGGGTCTGGCCGCCGGCCGATTTCGGCAGGTCCAGGCGCCGCGTCGGAGCCGTCTGGAGCGGCGCCCCATCGGGATCGACCTCGGCCGCCCGTGCGCGCTGAGCGCCGGGCACGGCACCGCGCATGGAGGGCGGAGGACCGACTTCGCTCTCAGGCATGACGCCACCGCCGCCGGACAATGCCTGGCAACCGCCCAAAGACGCTGCAAGAAGCGCCAGAGCGCAGGCTTTCGACGGGATACGCATCGACGAGTTCCTCAAAAGTATTCCACCTCAGTTCGCGCGGGTGGTTCGGCACGCTTGCGCGCATCTCTACGATGCACAAAAGGCGAAAACCAGACGATCACAGGGCTTTCGTCATACCTCACGCGGCGGAAAGGGAAAAATTCCGTGTCGGCGGGCGCCGGTTCGCCTGGACAGCTTCCGCGCTGCACGCCACCATGACCGCCACGGTCCGGTTCTTGCCAATCCGTGATCGGGACGAGCCGCTCCTCTGCCGATCGGTTCGCCGTCATCCACAACTTCGCCTTGGTCCGCTCTCATACGCCTTCCCACTCCATGCCAGGCGAGAACGTCTCGGGATGGCCGAGGTCGAGCGGGAGCCGGCGACATGCTTCTTCGGGGAACGCACGTGTTCAGAACTGTCCGGCTGGTTGCCGCCGCGTCGATCACCCTTTGGGCCGCAGGAGCCGCAGCAGAGGGAACCGCTCCGGCTACCGGCGCGGCGAGCGACGCGTCTCCGGCCGCGCCCGCGGCACCCGCAACCCCTGTCTCGCCGCCGGTGCCGCCACCGCAGATCACCGCGCCGGCACAGCCGGCGGCTGCCCCGCCCGTACCGGCCACAGGGACACCCGCGACTGTTCTGGATACCCAGGATTACGAGGGTGTGCTCGGCAAAGCCGTGCGCAGTTCCACCGGCGAGGATATGGGTCGGATCATCGACATCATCCTCGACAAGGATGGTCGGCCACGCGCCGCCATCATCGATTTCGGCGGCTTTCTCGGCGTAGGCTCGCGCAAGATCGCGGTGGACTGGCGCGCCATGCGTTTCTCGCCGGATGGCAAGCCGAGCCGCCTCGTCCTTCAGCTGAGCCGGAACCAGGTTCGCGTCTCGCCGGAATACAAGCCGGGCGATCCCATCGTCGTCCTCGGCCCGGCGAGCCCGAGCGTTCCGCCCGACGGCGACGCGGCGGCCGGCCAAGCGCCTCCGCCCGCTCAGGTGGCTCCTGCACAAGTCGCTCCCGCGCAAGTTCCGGCAGCGCAAGGCCCGGCAGCGCCAGTCCCGGCAGCGCAGCTCCCTGCGGTTCAGCCCCCCGCCGCACCGACTCCGGCGGCTCCGGTCCAGGCTCCCGTCACGCCGCCGTCGACCCCTGCGGCCACTCCCATGCCAGATAAGCCGGCTGAGAAATCGCCGGACAAATGACGGCATCCCGCTCGCAGAATCGACGCGTCATCAAACCCCGCGAAGTGCCCCGGTCGGAATTTCGACCGCGAGGGGTTCCCCGGCGTGACGCCTATGCCGAGATGCCCGGAGAGGCTTCGACCGACATGCAGGCCGTTTCGGTGAGAAGCAGCCGCGGGCTCGACGCCTTCGCGTTCTTCGTCGCGAACCTCCAGACCGGGTTCGGTCCGTTCCTCGCCGTGTACTTCACGCAGGCGCAATGGACGCAATCCGACATCGGTTTCGCCCTCACGGTGGGCAGCCTCGTCAGCCTGCTCGGTCAGGTGCCGGGCGGTGCTTTCGTCGATGCGGTTCGTTCGCGACGCTTCGCGGCGGGGCTCTCGGTCGTGGCGATCTCGCTCAGCGCCTTCGCCCTCGCCATGTGGCCGAGCTTCCTTATCGTTCTGCTCGCCATGGCGGCCCATTCGGCCGCGAGCTGCATCCTGACGCCGGCCATCGCGGCCATCAGCATCGGATTGGTAGGTCATAAACGTGCCGGTGAACGGCTGGGGCGCAACGCGAGCTTCTCGGCGCTCGGCAATGCGGTCGCGGCGGCGTTGATGGGAGCCTGCGGCTACTACCTGTCGAACGACGCTGTGTTCTACCTCACCGCCTTCCTCATGATCCCGACCCTGATCGCGCTCTCGTTCATCCGTCCGGGCGCGGCACCGCTGCAGGCCCGCCAAGCCGAGGCGGTGGAGTCGGGGCCGAAGGAAAGCGCGCTGAAGGCCATCGTCACCAATCGCCCCCTCCTGTGCTTTGCCGCCTGCATGACCCTTTTCTTCCTGGCCAACGCGGCCATGCTGCCTCTCGTGGGCAGCATGTTGACCCTGCGGGCCAGCGAAACCGCCACGGCGCTCATCGCAGCCTGCATCGTGGTGCCCCAGGTCGTCCTGGCGATTTCCGGCCCGGCGGTCGGGCGGGCCGCCGAGAAATGGGGCCGCCGCCCGCTCCTTCTCATCGGCTTTGCCGCCCTCCCGATCCGCGGCCTGCTCTTCGCCTACACCGACAGCCCGGAACTCCTCGTGGCGATCCAGGTCTTCGACGGCGTCTCGGCGGCGGTGTTCGGGGTCATGGTTCCCCTCGTGGTCTCTGATGTCACGCGCGGCACCGGCCGGTTCAACCTCGCCCTCGGTGCGGTCGGAACCGCCATGGGGATCGGCGCCGCCCTGTCGACGTCGCTGGCCGGAATCATGGCCGATCACCTCGGCAGCCACAGCGCCTTCCTTGGCCTCGCCATCGTGGGTCTGGCGGGCTTCGCCCTCCTCGCCCTGATCATGCCGGAGACCCGTCAGGTGGAGGCGACCTGATGGGGGTACGGCATCGAATTCGCTTGCCGCTCAAGACCCGTTCAGGTTTCCTCGGTATAAGAGCGCAAGCTTGACGGCAGCCTGCAACGCTTGGACGAGATTTGCGTTGCGACCTATAGGTTCACGGTTCCGTGCTGCCTGCTTGCAGGGTCACGTCAGAATCCGACAGTTAAGAATGAGCACCGGGATGGTCACCCATATGGAAGACCTCTGCGTCTATGCCGACAGGCCCTTCGCCTTCGTCTCCCGTTACCTGAAGCGGCGGGCCCTTCCCCATCTGGTCATCCTCTGCGCTGTCCTCGGAGCCGTCGCTTTCTCCGTGAGCACGGATTACGCGCTGAAGGGCGTCGTCGATGCCCTGAGCAAGGGGCCGGATGCAGGCCTGATCTGGGGCGCACTGGCCGTCCTCATCGCCTTCATCGCCGCCGACAACATGCTCTGGCGCGTGGCGAGCCTCGTCGGATCCTTCACTTTCGTCGGTGTCACGGGTGATATCCGCCGCGACCTGTTCCGGCACATGACCGGGCATTCGCCGTCCTTCTTCGCCGACCGGCAGCCCGGAACTCTCGCCTCGCGCATCACCGCAACCTCGAACGCGATCTTCACGGTCGAGAACATGTTCGTGTTCAACGTGATGCCGCCCTGCGTCGCGGCCTTCCTGTCGATCGTCTATATCGGCACCGTCAACCTCACCATGGCGGGCGTCCTGGCCGGCATCTTCGCCGCCGTCGTCATCCTGATGTTCAAGATGGCGGCTGCGGGAAAGCCGCTCCACCACGACTTCGCGGCCAAAGCCGCGAGCGTGGATGGCGAGATGGTGGATCTCGTCGGCAACATGCCGCTGGTCCGCGCCTTCTCGGCGTTCAAGCGGGAATACAAGCGCTTCGACGGTACCATCGGCGTCGAGATGCGGTCGCGCCGCTCCTCGCTGCTCTACCTCGAGAAGCTTCGGATCGTTCACGCGATCCTCACGGTCTTCGCGGTGCTCGGCCTGCTCTATTGGGCCATCACCATGTGGGAAGCGGGCCAAGCCACGAACGGACAGGTGGTCCTCGTCTGCACCCTCGGCATCCGTATCCTCGCCGCCACGCGCGACCTCGCCGTCGCCTTAGTGGATGCGACCCAGCATACGGCCCGGCTGTCGGAGGCCCTGCATACCCTGCTTCAGCCGCACGACCTGATCGACCATCCCGAAGCGATGCCGCTTTCGGGCACCGGCGCCGAGATCGAGTTCGATCACGTCGCCTTCTCGTATCCCGACGGTCGCGCGGTCTTCACGGATTTCAACGTCAAGATCGAGGCGGGGCAGCGCATCGGTCTCGTGGGCAAGTCGGGTGGGGGCAAATCGACCCTCTTCTCGCTGCTCCAGCGCTTCTACGAGGTCCAGAGCGGGAAGATCCTGCTCAATGGTCAGGACATCAACCGGGTGACGCAGGATTCCCTGCGCGAAGCCATCACGGTGGTGCCCCAGGACGTGTCGATGTTCCACCGGACGCTGCGCGAGAACATCCGCTACGGCCGGCCGGACGCGTCGGACGAGGATGTCTGGAAGGCCGCTGCGGCGGCGCATTGCACCGACTTCATCGAGGCGTTGCCGGAGGGCTTCGACACGATCGTGGGCGACCGGGGTGTGAAGCTGTCCGGCGGTCAGCGCCAGCGCATCGCCATAGCCCGCGCCATCCTGAAGGATTCCCCGATCCTTCTGCTCGACGAGGCGACCTCGGCGCTGGACGCCGATTCCGAGGAGGCGATCCGGCACGCCCTGGCCAATCTGATGAAGGGGCGGACCGTCATCGCAATCGCGCACCGTCTCTCGACGCTGAAGGATTTCGACCGGATCGTGGTGCTCGAAGGCGGGCGCGTCATCCAGGACGGCTCGCCGGACAAGCTCACGCATCTCGATGGGTTCTACCGCGAGTTGATGAAGAAGGAATCGATGTCGATGGCGCTCGCCGCCGCCTGACCGATCAGGCGGGTGGCGACACACCGAACCCTTTGATCGCGCGGATAACCGCCACCGCGCGATAGGGCTTCTGGAAGAAGACCGCGCCGCCTACCATCCGGGGCGGGGTGTGAGAGAAGCCGGTGGCGTAGATCACCGGCAGGGCCGGACGGATGTCCCGCGCGGCTTCGGCGAGTTGCCATCCATCCATCGCACCCGGCAGACGGATGTCCGTGAACAGGATGTCCACCGGGTCGCCACGCTGCAGAATATCGAGGGCGATTTCTGCGGTGACCGCCGGGATCACGTCATATCCGACCTCTTCGAGATGGGCGGTGATGACGTCGAGAAGCATCACCTCGTCCTCCACGATGAGAATACGGACAGCGGACGCTGGATGGTGCATCGACGACTCCGTTCGGATGAGACTCGGTTAGGATGCCCATGATGGCCACGTTCGCCGCCACCGGTCGAACCGTTGGCGTTCCCCGAGCGTCGCGGCGGGCCTGACGATCAGCCTGAACGACCCGGGTGGAATCGGGAATCACCACAACGTGGTCCGGCATCGAACTGCCAGACCGCAACCGTGTTTCGCTACTCGACGACGAGCTTGTAGCTTTGGCCCGCCCGGATGACGGCACCCCGCTCCAGCTCGTTGAGGACGAGGAAGCGGTCCAGCGGACGATCGGGCACCACCATCCTGCGCGCCATCTCGTCGGCCGTATCGGCCGGCCCGGCGACGACGACCTGGATGCGCAGCGGGCGCAGGGACTTCACTTCGTCGGGGCCGACGCCGGACAGGCTCTCGGTCCAGCGACGGAACGCGCCGTCGGGATCCGTGCTGCCCTTGGCAGCCATGATCATGCGGAAGGTGGTCTCCCCGACCCGGACAGCGGCGAGGCGGAAGGTCCAGTCCTTGCCGCGCGACATCGCCGTGACCGCCGAGTTGCCGGCGATCATCCGATTCTCCACCGAACTCGCCTCGATGCTGTCGCTCCAGGTTGCGCGCAGCACCTCCTCCAGGCTCTGGCCGACATGGCTTTCGACCTGATCGAACAAAAGGCGACGGCTCCCCTCCCCGGTGGCGCCGAGGACGGCGTTCCGCGTGTTCTCGATCGTGAATCCCTCCGGTACCTCGAAGGCGATGCCGAGGCTGGGATGGAGGAAGCGGCGGCCCTTGACGATCCCGTCGCCCGGATTGTCGCCATAGGCGATGCCGTCGATGGCCGCGAGGTAGCGGGCACGCTCATCGACGCCGAGGCCGGGCGCGCCGATCAGGCGGGCGGCACGGGTGACGAGGTTGATCCGCTCGCTGGTACCGGGGTGGGTGGCGAGCATGTCGGGCTCGCCGGCCATGCCCGTCCCGGTCTTCATGTTGGTGGTGCGATTGAGCGAGTTGAGGAACCGGCCCGCACCGAACGGATCGTAGCCGGCCCGCGCCAGGGTCCGGACACCGATCCCGTCCGCCTCGAGCTCCTGATCGCGGGAGAACCGGGCCAGGGCGAATTTCGACTGGTTCTGCAATTGGGCGCCGGTGGCTGGATCGTTGAGCACGTCGGCGACGACCCGGCTTACCAACTGCGAGCGCAAGGCCAGTTCGGTGCGCGCCGTGGCATGGCGCAGGGTGACGTGGGCGATCTCATGCGCCAGCACGGCGGCGATCTCGGACGTATCGCTGGCCAGCGCCAGCAACCCCCTGGTCACGTAGAGGCGGCCATTGGGCAGGGCGAAGGCGTTGATGACCGGCGAGTCGAGAAGCGTGACCGCGTAGGTCTCCTCCGGACGGTCGGTGGCCTTCACCAGACGGTCGGTCACCTCCGTCAGCAGGCGCAGAGCCGCCGGCGAACGGTATTCCCCCCCGAAGGAAGCCACGAGCTTGGCATGGTCGGCATCCGACGCGGTCCGCTCCCGGCCCGTGGTGCGGGGAGCCTCCACCGGGACCTTGATCGCGGCCGGCTGCAACAGGGCGCCGGTCTGGTCGGCGCCGCAGCCCACCAACAGCGGCAGGATGAGCGTCGATATGAGCAGGCCGCTTCGGCCAGCCCAGAATCCGCGATGTCGAGTGTGCCCCCCGCTCATTCGGTTCAGCGCCGAAGCGCCCGCTCCTCATCCAAAACTTCGATCATGTCTGCGCTTGCGATGTCGAGGGTGGGTCCGCGCCAAGACTCGACGACACCGCGAACGCGGACGAGGCGCCCGCGTAGCGTCGCCGCACTCAGACCACGTTCACGCAACTGGCGCCAAGTGCGCTTCGACACGGTGACCGTCAAGCCGTCTTCACCCCGCTTGGCGAAATCCACGTAGGTCCGGGCCGACCGCTCGCCGACATTCACGACCCTCCCTTGCGCCACGATGAAACGACCGGTCGCTTCGCGCAACGCGCCACCCTCCCGGCCTTCACGCACGCCCGTGCGCCAAAGCCCCCTCGCCGCTCCGCGAGCCTCGGTTTCGAGGCTCAGCAGCGCCGGTCTGCACAGCGTGTCGCGTTCGCCGGCATCCACATAGGCAAGTCCCTCCGCGATCAGCCCACCGGCAAGGTCCACCGCCTCGTCGAGAACGGCCGCATCGACCTGCGTGCGTCCCCAACGGTCGGCCTCGCCGCGCGGCACGAGCTCCAGCGGACGGTCCCGATGCCGGAGAAGCCAGGCACGGGCCGCGCCATCATCTTCCACCGGCCAGCGAATGCCGCCCAGAATCGCGCGACTGCCCGATGCCAGGATCAACTCGCCGCGCTCGCCGACTCCCGTGAGCGCATCCTGTCGCGTCGACCCTGCCCGGCATTCAGGGGCGACGAAGCGCGTCGCCTCGGCCTGCGCCGAACCGGCCAGGACCAGCGCGAAGTTCGCCCATCCAAGGATGCGTCCGATCCTCACGTGCTGAACCCTCACACCGCCCGGCTCCGAACCGCACGCCATTGTGGGGCGTCGCGGTGCAGCAAAACAAGGAAGCGATCGATGGCGACGAGCGGTTTGCCCCGTTCTGCGGCCGGTTGGCCACACCGGTAGAGCTCTCGGAACCTGCGCTCGGCGTGAACGCGACGGCGCCGCCATGCCGTCTCTTGATTACCGTCCCGGCGGTTCCCAGCTAACGGCAATCGGCTGCGGGCCCCTCTGGCGGATGCGCGTTGACGCCTTCCGTGATGTCGGAGCCGATGCTTTCCTGCGTCTCGCAAAGCATCGACGGTCCCACATGGTCGACTTTCTTTTCATCGAATGGCTCGGTAAGCCTGTCTGGATGTGGCTCGGGTTCCACGCCCTGGTCGCCGGGCTGCTCGCCTTCGACCTCGGGCTGCTACATCGGGACAAGGACCACGAGATCGGGGTGAAGGAGAGCCTCCTTCTCACCGCGTTCTATTTCAGCCTCGGCCTCGCCTTCGGCGGTTGGATCTGGTGGTATTTCGGGGCACAGCCCGCCCAGGAATACGTGGCCGGCCTCGTGGTCGAGAAGTCGCTGTCCATGGACAACGTCTTCGTCATTGCGGTCATTCTCACCTCCCTGGGAATTCCCCGCGCGGCTCAGCACCGCGTTCTCGTCTGGGGCATTCTCGCCGCGGTGGTCCTGCGCGGGTTGATGATCGGGCTCGGCGCCGCGCTCGTGCACCAAGCCGCCTGGGTCTTGTCGATCTTCGCTGCTTTTCTGATTTTCGCCGGGCTGAAGATGCTGTTCGGCAAGGAGGAAGAGGCCGGCGACATTCAGGACAACGCCATGGTTCGGATGCTGCGCAAGGTGATGCGCATCACGCCCGAGATGCACGGCCAACGTTTCGTCGTTCGGAAGCCGGATCCGCAGAGCGGCAAGTCCGTCCTCTGGTTCACCCCCCTGGCGCTCGGCCTGATCCTCGTGAACGGCGCGGACGTGATCTTCGCCGTCGACAGTGTCCCGGCGATTTTCGCGATCACCACCGATACGTTCGTCGTCTACACCTCCAACATCTTTGCGATCCTGGGCCTACGTGCGCTCTACTTCGCTCTGGCGGCCATGGTCGATCGCTTCGCCTATCTGAAGACCGCGCTTGCCTTCATCCTCATCTTCATCGGGACGAAGATCGTCGTGGCCGACACGTTCGACCTCGTTCATGTGCCGCCATGGGTGTCGCTTGTCGTGACGCTGGTGCTGCTGGCGGGCGGCGTCGCTTACAGCCTGTGGCGCACGCGGGACGCAGCCAAAGATGCAGCGAAGGACGAGAACAGGGACGCCGTGTCGCAACGCGCCTGAGAGTGGTCCTGAATTCCGTCACCGGCGCCTGTGCCGGTGACGTCATCGATGACTGCGAAGTCGACCCGTCTTCAAACTATGGGGCCGGACCGCTCACGTGCAGCGACGGATGCGGCGTCGAGCAATCACCGCGACGGTAATGCGGCCAGCAAGTCGCGCAAGGTCGTGATCGTCGAGGCATCGGCGACTCCATCCACGCGCGCCTGACGAAATCTGCGCTGAAATGCCGTGACGACCGCCTTGGTTCGACGATCGAAAACTCCGGTCACGGGTATGTCGTAGCCGTAGAGGGCGAACATGGCCTGGAGCGCTTCGATCGGCTGTCCGGTATCGCCCTCTGCGAAGAAGCGCCCGTCGCGGATGGGTGACGCCGGCACGTGATGTCCGATTCCGGCCGCGGCCAGTCGGTGCCAGGGAAAATGCTCGCCTGGATCTTCCTTGCGTTCCGGCGCCACGTCCGAATGGCCGAGAACATGCCACGGCGCGATGTGCCAACGGGTAACGAGATCCTGGGACAATGCGATCACCGCGTCGATCTGCTCTGGCGGATAGGGGGGTAATCCGCCGACATGCCCGCCATTGACGATCTCTATGCCGATGGAGCGCGAGTTGATGTCTCGCTCGATTCCCGTTGTGGCGCGGCCCCATGTACCGGCCCCAGCGTGCCAGGCGCGGCGTGATTCCGGCACCATCTGGATCACCCGGCCATCTTCCAGCACCACGTAATGCGCCGAGACCTCGGAGATCGGGTTAGCGAGGCGCTGCAATGCGGCGGCCGCACTCTCCATTCCGGTATAGTGCAGGATCAGCATGGTCGGCGGCCCGTCGCGGCGCTCCCCATGGTTGGGCGATGGCATCACACTGGTCGCCACCGGGCTTTCCGGTTTGGGCTTCATGCGGCAGTTCCTCCGTTCCGCCTCAACGCAAACGTCGTTCGGCGGCGATCCGGTCATAGGCGGCATTGATCGCCGCGAGCCTTTCGGTCGCGATAGTCACGGCTTCGGGGGGGACGCCTCGAGCGATGGCGCGATCGGGATGGTTCTCCATCACCAGGGCGCGATGCCGGGCCTTTACCTCGGCGTCGCTCGCCTCGTGGTCTAGATCGAGGACCAGATACGGATCGTCGGCGAGCCGTACATGCCGCGCGGCGATCCGTCGGAAGGCGACATCGTCGAAGCCGAAGGTCTCGGCCACGGCACGCAGGTAGCGCTCCTCTGCTTCATGGATCGCACCATCGGCCTTCGCGATGTGGAACAGGCCGTCGAGGACATCCTCCAGCAAAGCCGGTTCGTCGCGAAACGCCGTCGCCATCTGTCGCGCATAGGCCTCGAACCCGGCCGAGGTGCCCTTGGCGAGGTCGAACAGCCGTTGGACGCCGGGCCGCTCCCGCTCGCTGACCTGGATGACCTTGGCGAAGGCCTCGACCTCGGAAGGCGTCACAACGCCGTCCGATTTCGCCATCTTGGCGGCCAGCGCCACGAGGCCGGTGGTGAAGACGACATCCCTCGGCGTCGCGCCGAAGATCGCACCCTCCCGATCCACCAGGAAGTGACCGGCGACCCCGCCGACCAGACCGCCGATCGGTCCACCGATGGCCAGTCCGATTCCGGCGCCGCCGAGCTTGCCCCAGATCCCGACGGTCATGCGGAACCGCCTTGATGGGCGTGGAGGGCGCATTCGAGGGGCGAAACGAGAAAAGCGTGAGACAGCATCGGCATCGCAGAGGATCGTCGGCCGGTCATTCGCCGGCGCAGACCCGCATACGGCAAATGCCCCCGGCCCGTCTTGTCTCCACGTCATGAAAAAGGGCCGAGGCATGCGCCTCGACCCCGATGTTCTTCCCGTATGGAAAGATCTCAGCGGCAGTACACGTCGCCGTAGGCGTCGCGATAGGTGCCGTAGGGGCAGCGCGGGGCCGTGCCGGCGCCGATGATCGCGCCGCTGGCGCCACCGATGGCCGCACCGGCAAGAGCGCCGCCAGCCCGACCGGTGGCTGCACCGCCGATGGCAGCACCGGCCAAAGCGCCGAGGCCGGCGCCGCCGAGTGCACGATCCTGCGGCGTATTGCAGGCGCCGAGGGAGAGGGCGAGAGCCCCGGCGAGGGTAGCGGCAATGAGCTTCTTCATGGTCCCGAGACTCCCTTGTGCGTTTTCTGGCCCGGCTTATCGCCGTGGTGACCTTGCGCAACGTAGCTTAGCCATTCCTTTCGTGGAATGCACGTGATGGGAGAACGGTTCCGGCCAAGCTTTCCGTTCCGGCGAAAAACCCGTTAGTGATGCACGCCAGACACCTTGGGCCGCCCTCGCCGGATGCCCAGATGAGTTTAAACCGTTCGAGGAAGCCATGCTGCGAGCCACCGCCATCGTCCGCAAAGCCGCCATCCGCCCCGATTCCGTTGCCGATAGCGTCACGCTCGATCACGATGGTCGCCAGGGGGCGGCTGCGATCCTCAACGGCGCGGGAGGCTTGAGCTTCACCCTGGCCTTGTCGAAGCCGGCGCCCGTCGAGGACGGCGATGCCTTTCGTCTCGAAGATGGACGCTTGGTGACGGTTCGCGCCGCAGCCGAACCTTTGCTCGAAGTACGTGCCGAGAATCCGGCACGCTTGATGCGGCTTTCCTGGCAGCTCGGCGGCAGTCACGTCCCGGCGGAGATCGGCGCCGACGTGCTCTATATTCCCGCGACTCCGGCGAATGCGGAACTCGTCCGTGGCCAGGGCTGCGCCGCGAACCCGGTCTCACGGGCTTTCAAGCCCGAGCGCGAGGCCCACGACCATAGCCGGTGCGGGCACGATCACCATCACGATCATTCTCATGCGCACGATCATTCGCATGCGCACGATCATGGTCTTGACCATGCAGATCACGGGCACGCGCACGCTCATGATCATGGGAATGACGGCCACGCTCATGTGCATGGGCCGGATTGCAAGCACGATCATTGATTGGAACAGCCGAGGCAGACGTCACTCCGGCAAAGCCGGAGCCAGTCTCTTTGATGCGGACATGATGAAACCTGACGATATCCGTTTCTCGGTCGCGCCGATGATGGATTGGACCGACAGATACTGCCGGTCGTTCCACCGCGTCCTGTCGCGCCGTGCACGTCTCTATACCGAAATGGTAACGAGCAACGCCGTTTTGCACGGAGATAGGGAGCGTCTGCTCGGATTCTCGGATGCGGAACATCCTGTAGCGGTCCAGCTTGGCGGTTCGGTGCCTGCGGATCTCGCTGCGGCGGCCCGTATCGCGGAAAGCTTCGGCTACGATGAGATCAACCTGAATGTCGGCTGCCCGTCGGATCGGGTCCAGGATGGACGCTTCGGCGCTTGCCTGATGCGGGATCCGACTCTCGTGGGGGAATGCGTGGCCACAATGAAGGCCGCGGTTTCGGTGCCGGTCACGGTGAAATGCCGGATTGGGGTGGACGATCAGGATACCGAGGTCGCGCTCGATTCCCTGGTCGATGCCGTGGAACGCGCGGGTGTCGATGGGCTCATCGTTCACGCCCGCAAGGCGTGGCTGCAAGGTTTGTCGCCAAAGGAGAACCGTGATGTCCCCCCCCTCGATTACGAGCGTGTGGCACGGCTGAAACGGAACCGTCCTTCCCTGCCGATCGCCATCAATGGCGGCATCGCCACGATCGAGAAGACGCTGAACCAACTGAATGCGGTCGACGGCGTGATGATGGGCCGCGCGGCTTATCACGAACCCGCACTTCTGTTGGATGTGGATCGCCTGGTCTTCGGCGAGGAGGCCCC